>NZ_JACHUZ010000013.1:1848947-2675716 GCF_019903425.1 Vreelandella halophila | reverse complement strand
GTAGTGTGGGAGATCCCATGTGAGAGTAGGTCATCGTCAGGCCCCTACACCCAAAGCCCCGCCGGTACTCGCCGTGCGGGGCTTTTTTTTGTCTTTCCCGGCAGCCGTGATGTGCTTCACGGATTAATGAATGGTCACCTGGACCGGTCCCGCTGCATGATCAGGGTCACAGTACAGCCTGTATTGAGGGGCTAGATTGGCGACATGACAACTGCCACTCACCGTTCAGGCATGGGACTTCCAATGCGTATCAGGGAAAGCGTCATTGGTCTGCTGCTGATTGCTCCCGTCCCGGCGGTTTACGCCGAGATGGAGCCCATGAGCGATCAGGAGATGGGGGACGTTACCGGTCAGTCCATGCTGGCCCTGGATGTCACCGAGTCCGGGGATATGGACTTCACCCGCTATACCATGGGCCTGGAAGCCGATTTCCAGATGAACATGGAGGAACTGGCCGTCGGCGAGACCACCAATGGCACGGATATCGCCGTCGACAACCTTTCCTTCGGTCACATTGCGCGTCAGTCAGGGGAGCAGTTTGACGGCAGCACCTATGACGCCGGTGATATTGTTCCCTTTATTGGCCGCGATCCCTATCTGGAGCTTGCGGATAACCAGAACGGTGATGTTGTCGGTTTCCGGGTTGGCTTTACGGAATCCAGGGGGACGCTGTCCGGTGACATTGGCTCACTTACCGGACGGCTGGGTCTGGAGCTGGAAGATGGCAGTGGTAATATCCAGCAGGGGCAGCTTCTGGATGAGAATGGTGCTGCCACCAGTCAGCGAGCTACCCACTACGGCCTCGCAGACTCCGCGGACTGCAGTACCGGTGGTTCGGACTGTGCGGCCCTGAGTGCTTTCGAAACCCTGGAAATCGGCGAGTACGGTGGCGACGGGAGTCCTGCCGACTTCACCAATGACTTCTTCATTTCCTTCCAGAACGAGGCGGTGGAGTGGGACACCCCCGGTGCTGATGGGTCGGTTCAGGCTGATGCCGGTGTCTTCATGAATATCCCCACGGCCATGCGTGTTGAGCTTCAGGAGCTGACCAACGATGTGGTTTCGCCCCGTGCCCGTACCGAGTACATCGACCGTGGCGAAGGCCTGTTCTGAAGCCGCCATTCTGCCCTGGTGTGATCCGGTGTTATCCTGAGCGATTGCTGTACTGAGCAGGAGAAACCGGTTTGCAGTCCTTTTTCTGGCATGATTACGAGACCTTCGGTGCCGACCCGGTCCATGACCGCCCCGCGCAGTTTGCGGGTGTCCGCACGGACCCGGAACTGAACATCATCGGGGAACCCGTCACCCTGTATGCGCGGCCTGCCGAGGATTATGTACCTGATCCGGTGGCGACTCTGGTGACGGGCATTACGCCTCAGGACTGTCTCAACGAAGGCCTTCCGGAAGCGGGGTTCATTGAGCGGATCAATGAACTGTTCATGGAGCCGGGCACCTGTGCCGTGGGCTACAACAGCCTGCGTTTTGATGATGAGGTGACCCGTCACACCCTTTACCGCAACCTCCGTGATCCCTATGCCCGTGAGTGGAAGAACGGCAACTCCCGCTGGGACATCATCGACATGGTGCGGCTCGCCCATGCGGTGAGGCCCGAGGGCATGGAATGGCCGACTCACGAGGATGGTCGGCCGTCATTCCGCCTGGAGGATATCACCCGCGCCAACGGGATCGAGCACGGCGAGGCCCACGACGCCATGGCGGACGTGTACGCAACCATCGAGGTTGCCCGGCTCATCCGGGATCGTCAGCCGAAACTCTTCGACTATGTGCTGCAGCACCGCGACAAGCGCTCAGTGCTCTCCATGCTGGATACATCGAGCTGTAAGCCGGTATTGCATGTCTCGTCCATGTATCCGTCCGAACAGGGCTGTTGTGCCCTGGTGGCGCCAGTGGCCGCGCACCCGGTGAACCGCAACTCGGTGATCGTGTTCGATCTGAGGCATGATCCGCGGCAGCTTGAGGGATTGTCGCCGGAGCGGATCCGGGAGCAGCTGTTCAAGCCCTCTGCGGAACGCACGGATAGCGATGGGCCAAGGCCGGCTCTCAAGGAGATCCGCGCGAACACCTGCCCTGTGGTGGCGCCGGCCGCACTGCTGAAGGAACTGCCGGAAGAGCGCCTGCAGCGCTTCGGGCTTGACCGGGAGGCGCTGCGGGCGAACCTTGATGCACTCAGGGGGATGGATGGATTGGCTGAGTGCCTCAGGTCGGTCTATGGCGAAGCCCCTGAAAGCGGGGCCCGGGATCCGGATGAAGCGCTCTATTCAGGAGGCTTCATCGGGGATGCGGACCGGCGCCGTCTCGAGGAGATTGTGGAAACACCGCCAGGGGTTATGGGCGAGCTGGAACCGGCTTTTGACGATCCGCGCCTGGGGGAGCTGTTCTTCCGGTACCGCGCGCGCAACTACCCACAGAGCCTGAGTGCCGAGGAGCAGGAGCAGTGGGAACGGTTCCGTTACCAGCGCCTTATGGAGCCCGGGCCGGGGTGGCGCAGTCTGCCGGGCTTCTTTGAGGATCTGCAGCAGCGCATGGCCGACTCCTCCCTGAGCCGGCGTGATCAGCTGCTGCTGCAGGATCTCCAGTTCTATGGCGAGTCGCTTATTCCGTCTCTTTGACGGTTCTGGGGAAGCCACCATCGTATTCCAGGCTCTGGAGTGACTCGGCCTCCCGGGGCACATCCCGGTGGGCATTGATCACCAGGGCTCTGGGATCCTCCAGAACAGCATTCCGGTAGGTGGCCATCAGGGCCTCATGGTCTATGGCTTTCACGGCCTTGATGAGCCGTTCGCGGTTGTCAAAGTCGTGGTTCCCGCGGTCGATTTCCTGCCAGTAACGGTTGGCCACTTCGCTCAGGCGGGTGTCGTCCTGCGCCAGACGGCTGACCACGGCCTGCTTCTGGCGCTCGAGCGTTTCCGCGTCCAGGTCTGCCAGCCGTTTTTCCTGCTCCTTCAGAAAGGTGGTCACGCTTTCGTCGATGCGCTTGAAGCTGTGCTTGGGCGACTGGACGATGAAGCCTATCCCCGGTGCCTCCAGCATCGGGTAATAGGTGCCCTGGACGATATACCCCATCTGCTGGTTGGTGCGCAGTCTCTCGTAGAAAGGCGAGGACAGAAGCTGAGCGAGCAGGCGGAACCGGGCCTGGGAGGCATAATCGGAGTCCGCGCCCTGGATGTAACGCAGATACCCCTGGTCGGAATGGCGGACGCTGACATCCAGGGTCTGTTCTTCCTCGGCCAGTCGCCGGACGCTGGCACGGGGTACTTCCGTGGGGTCCACATCCTCCATGATCAGGCTCGAGACCCGGGAACGGGTGTTGAGCGCTGCCGCACGCGTCATGTTGCCGTGCACGAGCATGACCGGATCCAGGGCGCGGTAGAAGCTGTCGGTATGTGCCTCCAGATCTTCCGGGGCCAGTTCCCTGGCGGCCTCAAGCCGCGTGGCGTGGGGGAAAACGTTCTCAAGCAACTGTTCGTGGATGGCCCCGGAGGCGATCTCGTAGGGGCGGCGTTCGGCAGCGTTGGCGAGGTCATCCCGGATCTGCTGGAGCCGTGTGCGGATGTTCTCCGGGTCGAGTTCCGGGTGGCGCAGCCGCTCCAGGACCTCCCCCATGAGGCGCGGCAGTTTGTCGCTGTAACCGCTGAGCTTGACGGTAATGCCCCGGAGGTGGCTGTAGACCTGGTAATCCAGGCCCGCGATCCGGGCCGGATAGGCGAGGGCGTTGAGTTCGTCCCTGACGGTTTCGGCAAGCAGGCGTGTCAGCACCACATTGCGCGCGGAGCCTGTGGCCGCCGGGGAGCGCAGCGACAGGTAGACGTTGGCACGCGGTGCCTCGAACCGTGTGTCGCGGGCGTACCACAGTTCCAGTGGCCCATCGCCCATGGCACGGGGCCGGGGCATGTCATCCCCGGAGACCAGTGAGAGATCTTCCGGGATAAAGGGGTTGGGCTCAGGAAGTCCAAGCTGCGCGCTGCGCTCACTCCCGCCGACAAGCTGATCCGCTTCCAGATCCGTCAGCCGGTAGGGTGTGTCGTAATAGGGCGTGGTCTGCCAGTCATCCGTTTCCTCCACGGGAGCCAGTATGGACACCAGGGCGTTGTCAGGCTGCAGGTGGTTCATCAGTTCCCGGTACACGGAAGGCTCGTAGGTCTCGTAGAGCCAGGGTGCGATCACCACGTCGTCCGGTGCCACCCGGTGCAGTCGGCTTGCCAGGGAACTGGCCTCGTGGATCGGCTTGTCCCGTTCCCGGAAGCGCAGCTCAATGTCGTTGAGTTTCTGCTGTTCCTCGAAATACACCTGCCGGATGCCGTTCTCACGGATCAGGTCCAGGTAGTCAAACGTCAGGCGAACCACCTCACGCCACTGGTCGCGGCCTTCCGGCGTGAGTGACATGCTGATGTTCATCATGGCTTGGTCGCCGGTGTCCATGCTCTGGCCCGCGGACAGCTTGTCCACCAGACCGGCCTCCTTGAGGACGGCATGCAGGCTGCCCTTACCTTCGTGCCCAATCAGATGCGACAGGTAGGACAACGGCTTGTTGCGGTAGTCCTTTTCCGTGGAGGGGATCGGGAAGGTCAGCTGGAGCTGGCGTGTGTCCCGGATCGCGTCCACCTCCAGAAGCCGGGGCAGCTGGCCGCTTTCGAGAAAGGGCTGGGTATAGCGTGGCGCGCTGTGGCCGCGGTTGGCGACCGGCGAGAAGCGGGGAGCCACCATGGACTCCAGTTCGTCCAGCGACTGCGGGCCAATCACCACCAGCTCCATGAGGTTGGCGGAATAGTGCTGTTCGTAGAAGTCGACGGTGTCAGCGCGCAGTTCACCATCGTCATTGGAGAGTGTCTCCAGGTTGCCCACGGTGAAACCCGCCAGAGGGTGTCCCTCGGGGAATGTCTGCTTGAGGGCTGACCAGAAACGCCGCCCATCATTGCGCCGATGTGCCGAGAACTCGGAGTTGACCGCGTTTCGTTCACGCTCGATCAACTCCTTGGCAAAAGTCGGCACACGGAACTGTTCTGAGAAGCGGTCCAGGGCCGGCTCCAGGAACTGGGGCTCGACATTGAAGAAGTAGTTGGTGTCCAGGGCACTGGTGAAGGCGTTGTGCGAGCCGCCATGGCTGTTGATGAAGGACTTGTACTCACCCGGATCCGGGTATGTCTCGGTGCCCAGGAACAGCATGTGTTCCGTGAAGTGGGCCAGCCCGGCCCGGTCTTCCGGGTCGGCTCCAGCGCCGACATGCACGTCCAGCGCGGCGGCGGCTTTGTCGGCCCGCGGGTCGGAGACCATCAGGGCACCCAGGCCGTTCTCCAGTGTCAGGTAACGGTAGTCCGCGGTGGCACCGGGGCCGGTTTCCGGTGACATCCGCTGGGAGACATCAGCAGCCGCGGACTGCACGGTGAGGCCCAGGACGGCGCCCAGAGCAAGCCCTGCCAGTCGCGCGGCAGGGTGGAATCGGAATCGAGCGGTCATGGTCGGGCTCCTTGTCAGTGCAGGGGATCATCCTGATCGCGTTCGGTGGTGTCAGCAACCGCAGCTTCCGCCAGTTCCACCATCTGCTGTGCGCTCATGCCACCACTGGCGATCCGTTGTAGAATGGAGTGGTAGTCCCGCAGCTGCTGGCGGTAGGGTTCAAACTGTTCCTGGAAGGCTTCGTCGATGGCCTGATAGACCATCTGGATCTGTTCGGCGCGGTCACGCCCGTCATCAGCCGCCTGGTTGATGGCTTTGAGGCAGGCTCTGGCAATGGCAATGTAGGCGTCGTTCTGCTGGTCTTGCATGGTGGTGTCGGGTCGCTTGCTCATCGGGAAAGACAGGGTGTTGGATTCGACATTAATGCCAATCCGGACCATTTTCAAAGGAAACCGGCTGCTGTGGCAGCCAATTGTGTCACGTTATTGGGGGAGCATCGCTATGGCAGCACTTGAGGAGATGGTCAGCCGGGTGGAATCACTGGTTGCCGCGAAGGACTGGGCCTCTCTGGCAGCGCTTGATGAGGAGGTCCGCCAGTGTGTGGACGAGGCCGTTGCCGATGCCGAACGGCTCGGGCAGGAGCGGGTCAGGGCAGGCGTGGAACGGCTCCAGGCCCTCTACAACGAGGCCAGGGAAGCTTCCGAGAAGGAGCGCGATGAAGCGGCTGAAGCGCTGCGCTCCAACAACCGGACCCAGAAGGCGGCACAGGCCTATCTGGACAATCAGTAACCAGGGGACAACAGGATGTTTATAAAAACAGCGTCATAAAATTGACTCCGGCAGTCTCAGCGTCTTAAATACGTGACAATCCCATGACGAACTGTTCATGGAGCTGTCATAAACGCCTGGCCCGAGGCTGCTGGTCCGATGTCTGAGACTGCCACTGTATTTCTCGTTGTGGACGACGAACAGCGTCGACACGATCTCCGCCTGATCCTGGAATTCATCGGTGAGGAGGTGTTCGCCGCCGATCCCGAGCAATGGATCTCTAACCTTGAACAGACCGAGACGCTGGGCGCGGTGGTCGTCGATGGCGAAAGTGATGCCGCGGTCGGCCATCTCAATGAGCTGGCCGAGCGCCAGTCCGGCGTGCCTTTCCTGCAGATTAGCGAACACAGTCTGGAAGGGCTCAGCACAGAGGCGGAATCCCGCATCATCGCCCGCATCGCCTGGCCTCCGAACTATACCAAGTTTGTGGACTCACTCTACCGGGCCCAGGTGTACCGCGAGCAGTATGCCCGCAACGGGCAGCGGGCCCAGCAGCGCGAGGTGCAACTGTTCCGCAGCCTGGTGGGTACCAGCCGGCGTATCCAGCACGTGCGCGAGCTCATGTCCCAGGTGGCGGACAAGGAAGTAAGCGTCCTGATCACCGGCGAGTCGGGCACGGGCAAGGAAGTGGTGGCACGCAACCTTCATTACCATTCCCCCCGTCGGGACAAGCCCTTTGTCCCGGTCAACTGCGGCGCCATTCCCGGAGAGCTTCTTGAAAGTGAGCTCTTCGGACACGAGAAAGGGGCTTTCACCGGCGCCATCAGCTCCCGCGCCGGGCGCTTCGAGCTTGCCGAGGGTGGCACCCTCTTTCTGGATGAGATTGGTGACATGCCGCTCAGCATGCAGGTCAAGATCCTGCGCGTGCTGCAGGAACGCACCTATGAGCGGGTGGGCGGCAACCGCACCATCAAGACGGACGTGCGCGTGATCGCAGCCACCCACAAGAATCTCGAAACCATGATCGAGAACGGGGAGTTCCGTGAGGATCTGTATTACCGCCTCAACGTCTTCCCGCTGGAAATGCCGGCGCTGCGAGAGCGGGTGGAGGACATTCCGCTGCTCATCAATGAGCTTATTTCCCGCATGGAGAAAGAGAAACGTGGCTCCATCCGCCTCAACTCCGCCGCCATCATGAGCCTCTGCCGCCATGACTGGCCGGGTAATGTCCGGGAGCTGGCGAACCTGGTGGAGCGCCTGGCCATCATGCATCCCTATGGTGTGGTAGGAGTCCAGGAGCTGCCGCGCAAGTTCCGTTACGTGGATGATCTTGATGAGTCCCACGAAACCGAGGACTCTGGTATGCCTGCCGGAATTGAGGGCATCAATAACCTGGATGCCCCGGCGCTGCTGCCGGTCAACGGCCTGGACCTGAAGGATTATCTGTCCAATCTTGAAAAGACCCTGATTGAGCAGGCGCTCAACGAGACGGATGGCGTGGTTGCCAGGGCCGCCGAAAAGCTCCGGATCCGCCGTACCACGCTGGTGGAAAAGGTCAGGAAATACGGTCTCCGGGAAGAGACAGAGACCTGAGGCTGCGACAAAAATTTGGCTTCCTTTTTGGTGATGTTTTCACAAGAACCTGATCCATAAAGAAAAAGTCAGGATGGCATGAAACCTGCTGGCATCTGCCCGAACTGAACAGAACCCGCGCATGGGGCGCGGCGTCGGTACGGGAGAAGCCCATGAGCCAGCAGACCTCCGAGCGGAACGAAACCGCATCCCACGACAGTGCGGCCGCGGACGCCAATGATAAGGTGACCTCCCTTTTCGGTGCCCGGCAGGAGCCGGAGACCGGTCCGGTGGATGAGGCGCTGGAACTGTTCAACCAGATGTCGCGCCAGATCACGGATTCCTACCGGACTCTGGAGGAGCGGGTGAATGAGCTCGCGGGGCGTCTCAGCAGCGAGGAGCGCCGGCGCCGCGATGAGCTGGAAGAGCGCGAGAAGGTCGCCAACCGGCTCTCGACCCTTCTGGACGTGCTGCCGGCCGGCGTGGTGGTGCTGGACAGCCAGGGCGTCATCAGCCAGTGCAATCCGGCAGCCGTGGAACTACTGGACGAACCTCTGGAAGGCGAGCGCTGGGTGGATGTGATCCAGCGGGCCTTCGCGCCACGGCGCGATGACGGCCACGAAGTCTCTCTCAATGACGGCCGCCGGGTGAACATTGAGATCCGGTCCATGGATAACGAGCCTGGCCAGCTGATTCTGCTTACCGACCTGACCGAAACCCGCGAACTGCAGTCGCGCCTGGCGCGCTCCGAACGGCTTTCCTCCATGGGCCGTATGGTGGCGTCACTGGCGCATCAGATCCGTACGCCGCTGTCCGCTGCCATGCTCTATGCCGGCCATCTGTACGAAGAAGACCTGGATGCCGAGATGCGCGAGCGCTGTGCCGGCAAGCTGATGGCACGCCTGCAGCATCTGGAGCAACAGGTCCGGGACATGCTGATTTTCGCCCGGGGTGATATCCGGCTCGCGGAACAGCTGGGCATTGGCGAATGGATACAGGCGGTTGTCCAGAACGCTGAGACGCCCCTGCAGACACGCGGGGCCACGCTCACCACCCCGGGCCACTGGCCCGAAGGGACCATCGCCTGCAACCGCGAGGCCCTGGTCGGGGCCTGCCTGAACCTGATCAACAACAGCCTAGAGGCGGGCGCGAATGAGCTGGCGCTTGAGGTTTCCGGGCAGGATGGCGAGGTTCGTTTCTGCATCACGGACAACGGGCCGGGCCTCTCTGCGGAAGAGGCCGAGCGCGTGACCGAGGCCTTTGTGACCACCAAGTCCCACGGGACCGGCCTGGGGCTGGCGGTGGTCAAAGCGGTGGTTCAGGCCCACAAGGGGCGTTTTGAACTGGTATCGGATGGCCGTAGCGGCACCAGCGCCATCATCACGCTGCCGCTGGCCGCACCGCACAAAGGGTGATCCCGGGGAATCATCGGAGATATAGTCATGGCGAAACAGAAGATACTGATTGTTGAGGACGATGGGGAGCTCCGCGAGGCGCTGGTCACCACCCTGGAAGTGAAGCGTTACCGGGTCAGTGAGGCGGCCAGCGGCGAGGAAGCCCTGGAAAAACTGGCTTCGGCGCCGGTGGACCTGGTGATCAGTGACGTGCAGATGCCCGGCATGGACGGCATCAGTCTGCTCGCTGAGATCCAGCGCCATCATCCCGGTATTCCGGTACTGCTGATGACCGCCTATGGCCGCATCGAGCAGGCGGTTTCCGCCATGCAGGCCGGTGCCGTGGATTATCTGGCCAAGCCCTTTGAGCCACAGGTGCTTACGGACATTGTTTCCCGGGTTCTGGGCGGGCCTGCTGCAACCGGTGCCAACCGGGCCATTGCCGAGGATGCCGCCAGCCGACGGATGTTCCAGCTGGCGCGCAAGGTGGCCGCCACGGACTCCACTGTGCTGATTTGTGGCGAAAGTGGCACCGGCAAGGAGGTGCTGGCGCGTTACATCCATGACGAATCCAGCCGTGCCTCGCAGCCCTTCGTGGCCCTCAACTGCGCCGCCATTCCCGAGAACATGCTGGAGGCGATCCTTTTCGGCCACGAGAAGGGGGCCTTCACCGGGGCGCACCAGACGTCGCCGGGCAAGTTCGAACAGGCCAATGGCGGCACACTGCTTCTGGACGAGATCTCGGAAATGGAGATCGGCCTCCAGGCCAAGCTGCTGCGGGTATTGCAGGAGCGGGAAGTGGAGCGCGTCGGTGGCCGCCGCAGTATCCAGCTCGACGTGCGCGTGATCGCCACCACCAACCGCGATCTCCAGGAGGATGTGGCCGCTGGCCGTTTCCGTGAGGATCTCTACTACCGGCTGGGCGTGTTCCCCCTGCAGTGGCTGCCGCTGCGCGAGCGCCGCGACGACATCCTGCCGCTGGCGGACCATCTGCTGGAAAAGCATGCCCGGCAGATGCACATGACCGGGGTGACGCTGGACCCCAGTGCCCGCCGGATCATTTACCAGTATGACTGGCCGGGCAATGTGCGGGAGCTGGATAACGCCATCCAGCGGGCACTGATTCTGCAGCAGGGGCAGGTCATCACCGACCGGGACCTGAGTCTGGATCAGAGTATTACCGGCGCCGCACCGGCACCACGACCAGCCACTCCGGAAGCGGATATGGGCGAATCTGTCGAGGCCGGCCCGGAGGCCGGGGTGCCCGAATCCGAAGTCGGGGAGGCGGCCAGCGAGCCCCAGGATGCCTCCCTGGGGGATGACCTGCGCAAGCGTGAGTTCCGGATCATCCTGCAGACCCTGCGTGATGAGCGTGGCCGCCGCAAACAGGCGGCCGAACGGCTGGGTATCAGCCCCCGTACCCTGCGCTACAAGCTTGCCCAGATGCGGGACCATGGCATCAACCCTGAAGAGGAGCTGGCGTTCGTCTGACCTGCCTTCCTCCTGCCTGCCCGGGCTCCGGCCCGGGCTTTTTTGTGTCAAAATCACGTCGACCCACCCGTTGCCTCTGGTTTTCTTTTCAGGAGTGTCCCTGAATCAATTCCCAATTATCTGTAATGGAAAGGAAATTTCTTTCTGGCCCGGTGTTTGCTTTCACGTGCCCCAGATGACACTGCCCATGGCACAGGCCCGAACACCGGGAGAAGGACAATGGTTGAACGAGCTGATGTGAACTCCGTGCTGTCCGATATCCGCGCGTTGCGCGAACAGATGCAGCAGCGCCAGCAGATACAGCCCGACCAGCTGCGCCCGGAACAGATGCAGCCGGGCCAGAAACCCGGGGAGGCTCAGCAGGGGGAAGGGCCGAGCTTCATGGATACGCTCCAGGGCGCGGTCAATCACGTGAATGAGCTGCAGGAAACATCCTCGGACCTCAAGACCCGCTATACCCAGGGGGACCCGGATGTGGACATCACGCGTGTGATGGTGGAAAGCCAGAAAGCCTCGGTGGCCTTCGAGGCGACGGTCCAGGTGCGTAATCGCGTGGTACAGGCCTACGAAGACATCATGAACATGCCGATCTGATTCGGTTAACGGGATCCGCCCTGGGGCGGCGTGCGGTGACAGGAGCGCACAATGGCGAACGTACCGGCTGAAACGGAACAGACCAACCCGCCGGCCAGCAGTGGGGGAGGCGGGAGCGAAAGCGGTGCTTCCGGTGGTGGCAGCAACCTGCTGATGGGCGTCAATCGTTTGACACTGTTGCGCCAGGTGGGGCTTATCGTCGGTCTGGCCGCCAGTATTGCGCTGGCCGTGGCACTGGTGCTCTGGGCCCAGGGGACGGACTACAAGCCCCTGGTGGGCGACCTGAGCGAGTATGATCCTGCGGAACTCACCAATGTGCTGGACGGCGCTGGGGTGGATTACCGTATTGAGCACCGCAGTGGCGCCCTGCTGGTGGCTTCGGATGACATCCACGAAGCCCGTCTGGCGCTGGCCCGGGAAGGTGTAACCGAGGATCAGGGCATGGGCTTTGAGATCATCATGCAGGACCAGGGCCTGGGCACCTCCCAGTTCATGGAGAAGGCCCGCTTCCACCGCAGCCTGGAAGGCGAACTGGCCCGCACCATCAAGGCCATGGGGTCGGTGCGCAATTCTCGCGTGCATCTGGCCATCCCCGAGGATTCTGTCTTTGTCAGCGACAACCGCAACCCCTCCGCCTCGGTCATGGTGGATCTTGGTTCCGGCAGCCGCATGAATGAAACCCAGGTGCGTTCGGTCATCAATCTTGTTGCCGGCAGTGTGCCCCAGATGAGCCGCGATGACGTCACGGTCGTGGACCAGCGGGGCAACCACCTGTCCGCCAATGTGAACGACGAGGACGCCCAGGAGATGGCGCAGAAGTTCCAGATGCAGCGGCGCATGGAGGAACGGCTCAAGGAGCGGGTTGCCGGTATCCTGGCGCCGATCATGGGGCGTGACCGCTTCAACGCGGAAGTCTCGGTGGATATGGACTTCAAGGCGGTGGAGCAGGCCGAGGAGATCTTCAACCCCGAGCAGCAGGCGCTGCGCAGCGAACAGACCGTGGAGGAGATCAATCGCCAGGGCGAGGCCGGCGGCATTCCGGGTGCTCTCTCTAATCAGCCTCCCGGGGAAGCCGAAGCGCCGGAACAGGCCGGCGGTGAGGGCGAAGGCGAAGGGGGCGGCTCCCAGAGTTCTCGGACGTCCTCGACCCGCAACTACGAAGTGGACCGGCTGCTGAGCTTCACCCGCGAGGAGCCGGGTTCCGTCAACCGCATGAGCGTGGCGGTGGCCGTGGATGATCTCAGGCGCACCAACCCCGAGACCGGCGAGACCACCAGCGTTGAATGGCCCCAGGCGGAACTGGAGCGGCTCACGCGCCTGGTCCGGGATGCCGTGGGCTTCTCCGCCGCCCGGGGGGACAGCGTGACCGTGGTCAACACGGATTTCGCGGATCAGCCGGAGCCCGAGATTGAACCGGTACCCTTCTATGAGCAACCCTGGTTCCAGGAGAGCATCCGCCCGGTTATCGCGGGCCTGGTGATCATTGCGCTGGCTCTGCTGCTGGTCCGGCCCACCCTCAAGACGCTTGCTTCCGGTGGCGGCGGGGGCAGTGGTGATTCTGGGGACTCGGACCTTGAAGGGCTTGGTGGTCTGGACGATATTGAAGGCAGTGAATCGATCCGTTCGGCCATGGGCAGTGGCGATGATCGACTTTTGCCCGATACCGGTGAAAGCTATGATAGGGAGCTGAACGCAGTAAAAGGCCTGATTGCGGAAGACCCCGCACGGGTGGCCCAGGTAGTCCGTCAGTGGGTGAACGCGGATGAGTGAGGAAGAGAACACAGCCGGTCGTGCCCAGCCGTCGCGCAAACTGGGCCGCATTGAGCAGGCTGCGATACTGCTGATGACCCTCGGTGAGGAGGATGCGGCGCAGATCCTCAAGCACATGGGCCCCAAGGAGGTCCAGCGGGTGGGTATGGCCATGTCCCAGCTTCAGGACGTGCCCAAGAACGACGTGAACTATGTTGTGGGTGAGTTCTTCGAAGCGGTGGGCGGCCAGACCGGCCTGGGCGTGGGCGCGGATGACTACATCCGGTCCGTGCTCACCAACGCTCTGGGCGAGGAAAAGGCCGGGAGCCTTATTGACCGCATACTGATCGGCGGCAACACCACCGGCCTGGATACCCTCAAGTGGATGGAGCCCCGGGCGGTTGCGGACATCATCCGGTATGAACACCCCCAGATCCAGGCGATCGTCGTCTCCTATCTGGACCCTGACCAGTCCGCCGAGATTCTGGCCTCGCTGGATGACAAGGTGCGCCTGGATGTAATGATGCGCGTGGCCTCCCTGGAGTCCATCCAGCCGCAGGCGCTGCAGGAGCTCAACAACATCCTTGAGAAGCAGTTCTCGGGCGGTGCCGGTGGCCAGGCCAGCCGCATCGGTGGCATCCAGCGGGCTGCGGATATCATGAACTACATGGACCGCAGCATCGAGGGTCAGCTCATGGATTCGGTGAAGGACATGGATCCGGATCTGGGCAGCGAGATCGAAGACCTGATGTTTGTCTTCGACAACCTCAAGGACGTGGACGACCGGGGCATCCAGGCGCTGCTCCGCGAGGTTTCCTCGGACGTACTGGTGGTGGCGCTCAAGGGCGCGGAGGACGAAGTGAAGGAGAAGATCTTCAAGAATATGTCCAAGCGTGCCGGCGAACTGCTGAAGGACGACCTGGAGGCCAAGGGGCCGGTCAAGGTCTCCGAGGTGGAGGCGGCCCAGAAGGAAATCATCACCGTTGCCCGGCGCATGGCCGAAAGCGGCGACATTGTGCTGGGTGGTTCCGGCGAGGAAATGCTCTAGATGACCCGCCACTCGCATCGCGACCGGATTCCTTCCGGCGACCTCACGGCCTATGAGCGCTGGGAAATGCCGCTGCTGGACGAGAACGGGAAGCGGCGTGCGGGCGTTGAGGATGTGGAGCAGCAGGAAGTCCAGCCGCTGACCGCGGAGCAGCTGGAGGCCATCCACAACGAAGCGCGGGACGAGGGCTACAATGCCGGCTTCGAGGCCGGCAAGACCGAAGGCATGGACCAGGGAGCCCGCGAAGGCTACCGGGTTGGCTATGACGAGGGCCACGCCGTCGGCCGTGAAGCCGGTGAGCAGCAGGGTCTGGAGGAAGGCCGAGAGCGGGTGAGCCAGAATCAGGAGCGGCTGCGGCAGCTCATGGATGCCCTGGCTCATCCCCTGCGCCAGGAAGAGGAGGCCACCGAGGCGGCTGTCCTGAATCTGGTAATGGCCCTGAGCCGGTCCGTGATCCACCGGGAACTCCAGCTCGACAGCTCCCAGATTGGCAGCATCGTGCGCCGGGCCATACAGAGCCTGCCCGACAGCGACACTGACATGCGTATCCGCGTGCACCCGGACGACGCGGAAATGGTGCGCCAGGCGATTGACGGTGTCGCCGGTCACGCCACCGTGGCGCCGGATGAGCAGATTCTGCCGGGCGGCTGCATCGTTGCGAGCAGCCGCAGTCTGGTGGACTACACCGTGGAGAAACGCTTCCAGAAGCAGGTCCAGCGGATGCTCGAAGCCCAGCTCAGTGACGGTGGGGACGGTGATCACGGGGAGCTGGACGCGGTCATGGGCGAGATGAGCGATTACCACCGGGACGTGCTGGAATCAGGCGGTGAGCCTGAAGACGGGAACGGTGATGACGATGACACTCTCTGACCGCCTCGGTCGGTTTGCCCAGGCCCTCCCTGAAGACAGCGCCCCGGAGCTGAGCGGCCGGCTCACCCGCATGGTGGGGCTGACCCTGGAGTGCGTGGGCTGCCCCATGGAGGTGGGTGACCGCTGCCTGATCCAGGCCGAGGATGGTCGCCAGGTGGAAGCCGAGGTGGTCGGTTTCGAGAACGACCACCTGTACCTGATGCCTCTGACAGCCATCAGTGGCCTGCGGCCCGGCGCATTGGTCACGCCCATGGAAAGCGCCAGCCGTGTGCCCGTGGGAGAGGGGCTTCTGGGCCGCGTGGTGGACGGCGCCGGCGAGCCACTGGACGGCCATGGGCCACTGGAAGCCACGCACTACGTGCCCTTTACCGGAACCGTCATCAATCCGCTCAACCGCACCCCCATACGCCGGCGCATGGACGTTGGCATCAGGGCAATCAACGGGCTTCTGACCGTGGGCGAGGGCCAGCGCCTGGGGCTGTTTGCCGGTAGTGGTGTGGGCAAGTCCGTGTTGCTGGGTATGATGACCCGCTTCACCGAAGCGGACATCATCGTGGTTGGCCTAATCGGCGAACGGGGTCGCGAGGTCAAGGAATTCATCGAGGAGATTCTCGGCGACGAGGGCATAGCCCGGTCCGTGGTTGTGGCTTCCCCGGCGGACGATTCGCCGCTGATGCGGCTGCGTGCGGCCATGTTGACAACCCGTATCGCCGAGTACTTCCGGGATCGTGGTCGCAAGGTGCTGCTGCTGATGGATTCGCTCACCCGCTATGCCCAGGCGCAGCGGGAGATCGCGCTGGCAGTGGGTGAGCCGCCGGCGACCAAGGGCTATCCGCCATCCGTGTTCGCACGTATTCCGCAGCTGGTGGAGCGGGCCGGTAACGGTGAGCGCGACGGTGGCTCCATTACGGCCTTCTACACGGTGCTGACCGAAGGCGATGACCAGCAGGACCCGATTGCGGATGCGGCCCGTGCCATTCTGGACGGCCATATGGTGCTTTCCCGGGAGCTGGCGGAGGAAGGCCACTATCCGGCGATTGACGTGGAAGGGTCGGTGAGCCGGGTCATGCCCCACGTGGTGTCCGCGGACCATCTGCGCCAGGCGCAGCGCTTCAAGCAGCTGTATTCACGCTATCAGCAGTCCCGGGATCTCATCAGTGTCGGTGCCTACCAGAAGGGCGCGGATCCGGAGACGGATCTGGCTATCGACAAAATGCCGGAAATGCGTCAGTTTCTACAGCAGGGCCTTAATGAAAGTGCAGGCTTCACGGAAGCCTCACAGGCATTGGAGGCCATTGTTGGCGGGCAGGCGAACGGGAATGGCAATGCGGAAACAGGCACGCAGTAATGGGTGATTCATGAAGCGGCGTTCGCAGCGGCTGCAGGTGGTTCTCGATATGGAGGATCGGCAGGAGCAGGCGGCCCGGGAGCGGTTCCAGGCGGCGCAGCAGGCGCTGGCGGAGCAGCAGCAGCGGCTCGACGAGCTGGAACGCTACCATCAGGAATACCAGCACCAGATCCGCTCCGAGGCCTCCGGAACCACCTCGGCGGCCAGGCTCCAGGCCGGGCAGCAGTTCATCAGTCAGCTGGTGGCGGCCATTGCCCAGCAACAACAGCAGGTGGACCGCTACCAGGCCACGGCGGACGAGGCCCGGAAGCAGTGGCAGATCACGCGCCAGCGGCGTGAGGGCATGGCACGCTATATTGAAACCTGTCGTCGGCGTGAGGCCCGCGAGGATGAACGCCGGGAGCAGAAGGCGCTGGACGAGGCCGCCAACCAGCGTTTTGCCCGTGCAATGCAGCGTCAGGGATAGTGGCAACCGGTCACGTGACATCAGGGTATGTTGATCTATGCTCTGATGGATGACGTGGTCGTGCACGACAGGGGGAACAATGTCGATTACCACAGAGCGTTCCGGGGATGGCTCCGAGCTGACCATCCGGATCGAAGGGCGGTTTGATTTCAGCTCTCATCAGGCGTTCCGTCATGCGTACGAGGGCGAGGGACAGGGTATTTCCCGGTACGTGATCGACATGAGGGACACCACCTACCTGGACAGCTCGGCCCTGGGCATGCTTCTGCTGCTGCGGGATTATGCCGGTGGTGAAAAGGCCGATGTCCGGATTGTCAACTGCAACGGGGATGTGCGCCGTATCCTGACGGTTTCCAACTTCGAGCAGCTTTTCCAGATTGACGACTGACGCCGGTTCCACCACGCCGCTCCGGATACTGATCGCGGACGACAACCAGACGGATCGCATGATCCTCAATGCCATCCTGACCCGGCAGGGTCATGAGGTGATCATGGCGGAGGATGGTGCCCAGGCGGTTGACACCTTTGAGCGGCAGCAGCCGCAGATGGTTCTGCTGGATGTGCTCATGCCCAACATGGACGGGTTGGAAGCCGCACGGCGGATCAAGGCCGCGGCTGGCGAGGATCTGGTCCCCATCATTTTCCTGACCTCACTCAGTGATGCTGAATCGCTGGCATCTTGTCTCGAGGTCGGGGGTGACGACTTCCTCTCGAAACCCTATAACCGCGTGATCCTCCGGGCCAAGATCAGCGCCTTCCAGCGCATGCGGGACCTGCACCAGAGTCTCCAGCAGGAGCGCGACCGCACCGACCAGCGCAACCGCCAGATGATGCGCGAGCAGGCGCTGGCCCGCCGGGTGTTCGATAATATCGCTGACCGGGGCTGCCTGGGGGCGGACAACATCCGGTTCGAGGCCTCCCCCATGTCCATTTTCAATGGGGATGTGCTTTTCGCCTCGCCCAAGCCTTCCGGGGGCATGCACCTGTTCGTGGGGGACTTCACCGGCCACGGGCTGCCCGCGGCCATCGGCGCTCTGCCCATGTCCGAGATCTTCTACGGCATGACCGCCAAGGGCTTCGCCGTCAGCGATATCCTGCGGGAGATGAACCGCAAGCTCCGTAACATCCTGCCCACCGGCTTCTTCTGCTGTGCGGCAATGGTGGACCTCAACCTGCGGTCAGGCCATGCGGAAGTCTGGAACGGCGGCCTGCCCACGGCCTGGATACTGCGGCATGACGGCAGTCAGGACGAGCTGCGCTCGCGTCACCTGCCTCTCGGCATTCTCTCCGCTGAGCGCTTTTCCGCCGCCTGTGAGCGCCACAGCCTGGCGCTGGGCGAACACATGTTGCTGGCGACCGATGGGGTGATTGAAAGTTCCAGCGTGGACGGCACTATGTTCGGCGAAGAGCGGGCGGTGGCCGCGATTAACCAGCGTTCCGGGCCGCAAGGAGGTTTTGAATGCCTGCGCGAGGCTGTGCATCGTTTCGGGGAAGGGGTGGTCAGCGAGGATGACATCACCATCCTGGATGTGGCTATGGTTCCGGAGTCGGCGCTGAGCACCGTGGAACACGAAGTGCTTCCGGATACCGGAGCGGGCCCGGAACAGTGGCGGCTCCAGTATGACCTTGAGGACCGGACACTGGCCCAGTTCAATCCGATACCGCTGCTGCTGCACGTCTGTATGGACGTGCCCGGCCTGCGCCTGTGCAGTGGCGATGTATACACCATCATCGCCGAGCTGTTCACCAATGCCCTTGAACACGGTGTGCTGCGCCTGCCCTCGGGGCTCAAGGATTCACCCAGTGGCTTCTCGCGCTATTACAGCGAGCGCGAGCGGCTTCTGGGCCAGCTCGACAGAGGCTGGGTCTCCATCGGCCTCGCCCACCAGCCCCATGATGACGGGGCCGGGGGTACCCTGCTGGTAACCGTTGCCGACAGCGGGCCCGGCTTCGACCCCGGTGAGACCGCATCCTCGCTGGATCATGAGCGACTCTCGGGGCGCGGTATCGCGCTTGTGCAGACGCTTTGCCATGACGTACGCTGGAACCATACCGGCAACTGCGTGGAAGCGGAATACATCTGGCGTGCCGGGTAGATTCCTGGCAGAAGCTGATTACGGTAGCCGCAATGAGTGAACACCAGCACATTGACCATGATGCGCTCGCGGAGCTGCGGGATGTCATGGAGGATGAATTCGTCATCCTTGTGAATACCTTCCTTCAGGATGCGGATGATCGCCTGGAGCAGCTGCGCGCGGGTGCGGCGTCGGAGGATGCCGAAGAGGTCCGGAAAATGGCGCACAGCTTCAAGGGCAGCTGCATCAACATAGGGGCACCGGAGTTGGCCGATCGCTGCAGGACTGCGGAGCAGCGTGGTCGTGATGGCGATCTCTCCGATATTGATGCCTGCATCAGTGCGATTGAGGCGGAGCTGGGTGCAGTCCGCCAGGCACTGGCGCATTTCCGGAATCAATAGGACCCCGGATTTTCTAATCTGGCCCCTAAATTGCTTGCATGGCGTTAAGTCTTGAACTGATCCATTCAGGAGGCAAGGTTCTGCCATGCAAATGCCCGATATTCTCTCCGATACCGCGTCTGTTTCCGGTCGTTCCGGTAATGGTGCCGATGGCAAAGGGGCCGATGGTTCCGCTTTCGGCGAACTTCATCGTGACCTCATGGGCAGCGGCGGCAGTGAGGGCCTGAAGCCCGGCGACGTACTGCGCAATGCGGAAGGCAATGTCGTGGGCCGTATTGTGAAGGGCGACGGTGGCGACCTGCGTTTGGCGCTCGAGGGGCGCGAGGGTGAAGGTATTCCTCTGGATAAACTGTCGTCCCTCCTGGAGGAGCAGGAGGGCAGCGGGTTGGAGGCATTGCAGGCGCTTTTCTCGGGCGGGCTGGACATCAGTGCTGAGTCCGGGGGCGAGGCGGACTGGCTGCAGCAGCTTGAGAACCTGAGCAGCGGCGAGCAGCAGGGTGTCCTTGCAGCACTTGCTGGGGTCAATGGCCTGCAGGGCGGTATCCAGGGTGATCTTCAGAAGGCGCTGCAGGGTAACAGTGGATCATCCCCGGGTAATGGGGGAGGCAATGCGTTGCCGCTGGGCGAGCTCCTGGGGCAGGGAACCGGTGCGACCGGTAACGGTGATGGCGGCAGTGCCCGCAACAGTACCAGCAATTTTCTGCAGAACCTGCTTTCCGGTATGGCATTGAATGGCCAGAACGCACAGAGCAGTGATTCAGGCAGCACCGATCTGCGTTTTGAGGGCCTGCGTCTGGTAGCGGTTGAGAACAGTGGCGGCCAGGAATCAGGAAGCCGCAGCAGTGAGGCAGCGGGGCTGACACAGCAGACCTTCCCCCGTTCCGAGGCCTCCCGTGACGCCACTCTGCGCCAGTACACCACAACCGTGGAAACGCCGGTACAACAGCAGAAACAGTGGAGTGAGCAGGTCGCTGGCAAGATCGCCTGGCTGGCCGGGCGCAGCATCCAGTCCGCGGACATTCAGCTGAATCCGCCGGATATGGGGCCGATCGAGGTCCGTGTCTCGGTCCAGAACGATCAGGCCCAGGTGACCGTCAATGCGCAGAACAGCCAGGTACGGGAGATGCTGGAACTCAACAGCAGCCGCCTGCGGGAAATGCTTGAACAGGAAGGGCTCAATCTGGCTGACTTCGATGTTTCTGGCGAGGCCGCGGGTGGTGATGGTGACGAAGGCGCTGAAGGGGGATCCGGTGAGGGCGACGGCTCCGGCTTGGCCAGCGGTGCGGGCGAAGCTGTTGTCACAGGGGAATCCACCATCACCCTGGACGACGGCATTGATACCTATGCGTAAGGCCGGGGCTGGCCCTGACCCGATCCGGTCAACTATATTGATGGCACACGAATTGCTGCCGCTGGGCAGCTGTCACTGAGCGACGGGAATACGGCATGGCCGGGAACGGTAAAGGCGGCAAGCTTAAAACCATCATCATCGCAGTACTGGCTGTGATTCTTGCGATAGGTCTGTCGGTAGCCGGCACCTTCTGGTTTCTGGGTAAATCCAGCTTCGGAGGTGGCAGCGGCGACGGCCAGCAGGAGCAGAAAGAAGTCCATAAGCCCGCCAGCTATTTCGAGCTGGAGGACCCGCTGGTGGTATCCGTGAGCGGAGGCCAGCAGCGTTATCTGCAGCTGCATCTGGCCTTTGTTATGCGCGGGGATGATGTGTCGGCTGCGCTTGAACGCCACCGCGCCACGGTGCGCAGCCGGCTCAGGGGCCTGCTGCAGGAGCAGTCGTTTGAACAGCTGCGGACCCGCGAGGGCAAGCAGTCACTCCTTGAGGATATGCGCGATGCTGTGAACGCGGTGCTTGAGGCTGAGAACGCGTCCTCGATTGAGCGGGTACTGTTCACCAACTTTGTCATGCAGTGACCCGGGGACACGGACCCGGGCTGGGGAATAATCATGCAGGATCTGCTGTCGCAGGATGAAATCGACGCGCTGCTCCACGGTGTTGACGATGGCGACGTGGACACCGATGACGAAGAGGATACCGGCGAAGCCAAGACCTTTGATCTGGCGACCCAGGACCGCATCGTCCGCGGGCGCATGCCGACGCTGGAGATGATCAACGAGCGCTTTGCACGCTACACCCGGATCAGTCTGTTCAATCTTCTTCGGCGCAATGCGGACGTAGCGGCTGCCGGCATCCAGATCATGAAATTCGGTGAATACATCCATACCCTGTTCGTGCCCACCAGCCTCAACCTGGTGAAGATGCGGCCGCTGCGGGGTACGGCGCTCTACATCATGGACGCCAAGCTGGTGTTCAAGCTGGTCGATAATTTCTTCGGCGGGGAAGGGCGCCATGCCAAGATCGAGGGGCGGGAGTTCACGCCCACCGAAACGCGCATTGTGCAGATGGTGCTGGAGCAGGTTTTCCAGGACATGAAGGAAGCCTGGAGCGCAGTGTTCAAGGTGGACTTCGAGTATCTGTCGTCGGAGGTGAACCCCTCCATGGCGAACATCGTCAGCCCCAGTGAAGTCGTGATTGTCAGCACCTTCCAGATCGAGCTGGACGGTGGGGGTGGTGAGATGGACATCGCCATCCCGTATTCGATGGTTGAGCCCATCCGCGAACTTCTGGACGCGGGCGTCCAGAGTGATGTGGACGAGGTTGATGAACGCTGGGTCAATGCACTGCAGGAGGACATCAAGGAAGTTGAGGTCCCGGTGAATGTGACCGTGGCCGAGCGCCAGATTTCGCTGCGTGAGGTCGCGCAGTTCGAGGCGGGGGACATCATCCCCATCGACATGCCCGAGGATGCGACCATGACCGCCAATGGCATCCCCATATACAAGGGGCAGATGGGAACCCGTGACGGAAACATGGCGCTGCGGGTGACGGAACAGGTCAAGCGGCCCGAGACCACCAACAAGCTGAAGGTTCACGACAATGGCTGAAGACGAACACAACGGCAACGGCGAGGAAATGACCGAGGACGAGAAGCTCGCCGCCGAATGGGAACAGGCCATGGGTGAGGCCGGTGAAGACGGAAGCGAGGGCGGTGAGGATGCCCGGGGTGATGAGTGGGCTTCGGCCATGGCCGAAGCCGGCGGCAGTGATGACGGCAACGGCAATGGTGGTGGAGAGGAGGTCCGTCAGGCGCCCATGCAGGACTTTACCCATGAGCCCGAGCCGGGAGGGGAACAGCACCCGGATCTGGATGTGATCCTCGATATTCCGGTGACTATTTCCATGGAGGTGGGTAACACCAGCATTCCGATCCGCAACCTGCTCCAGCTCAACCAGGGCTCGGTGATTGAGCTGGACCGGCTGGCCGGGGAACCGCTGGACGTGCTGGTCAACGGCATGCTGATCGCGCACGGCGAGGTGGTGATGGTGAACGAGAAGTTCGGCATCCGCCTCACGGATGTGATCAGCCCCTCCGAACGCATCCGCAAGCTCTCCAAATGAGCCGGCCCGCACTGTTCAGCCGCCTGGCGCTGGGCCTGACCGGGCTTCTGCCCCTTTTGGTCATGGCCCAGGAAGCCCAGGAGGAAACCAGCAGTGACGGCATGGGCGCCGGGGCGCCGGATACCATGACCACCGCGCTCACACTGGGCGCGGGGCTGATCGTGGTGCTTGCGGTGATTATCTTCAGTGGCTGGATCGCCCGTCGCGTCCAGGGCCTGGGCGGCGTCAATACTCAGGCGCTCAAGGTGGTAGCGGTTCTTTCCGTGGGCCAGAAAGAGCGTGTGGCGCTGGTGGAAGTTGGCGGTAAACAGATACTTATCGGCATAACGCCACAATCGGTACGAACCCTGCATGTCTTTGATGAACCCGTTGTCACCGCCTCGCAACCCGCGGGCAGTGGTGACTTCGCCCGCAAGCTCCAACAGGTGATGGGGCGCGGCACAACGGGAGACTCCAATGACGTGTAGGGGGATCATCCATGACATCGAGGCGCGCTTGGATTACGGGGGCACTGCTGCTGTTCGCCCCCCTGCTGGCTCAGGCGGCGCCTGACGGCATTCCGGCGCTGTCGCTTACCACCACCGAGGATGGTGAACAGCAGTATTCCGTGACCCTGCAGATCGTGGCGCTGATGACGGCGCTGAGCTTTCTGCCAGCGGCGCTGATGATGATGACATCCTTCACCCGCATCATCGTGACCTTCGCCATCCTGCGTCAGGCCATCGGCCTCCAGCAGACGCCGTCCAACCAGATCCTGATCGGACTCGCGCTCTTCCTTTCCATCTTCATCATGTCGCCGGTGTTCGAGCGCGCCAATGAAGAGGCGCTGCAGCCCTACCTCAATGAGGAAATGGCGGCCATGGAGGCGGTAGAGAACGCCAGTCAGCCGTTCAGGGAGTTCATGATTGGCCAGACCCGGAAGACGGACCTGAACATGTTCGTCCGGATCGCTGGCGAAGAGAACAGCTACGAGGGGCCCGAGGACGTTTCCTTCTGGATTCTGATGCCGGCCTTCGTAACCAGTGAGCTCAAGACCGCGTTCCAGATCGGGTTCATGCTGTTCATTCCCTTCCTGATCATCGACATGGTGGTGGCGAGCGTGCTTATGGCCATGGGCATGATGATGCTCTCACCCATCATCATCTCGTTGCCGTTCAAGATCATGCTGTTCGTGCTGGTGGATGGGTGGGCCATGGTAATGGGCACTCTTGCGGCCAGCTACGGGATATAGAGGGAAGACGCCGATGACACCGGAACTGGTTATAGAACTGATGCGGGACGCCCTCTGGCTGATCGTGCTGATGGCACTGGCGATCATCGGGCCGGGGCTGATGGTGGGCCTGGTGGTATCCACCTTCCAGGCCGCGACCCAGATCAACGAGCAGACACTGAGCTTTCTGCCGCGACTCATTGTGACCCTGCTGGTGCTGATCGTGTGGGGGCCCTGGTTGCTGACCCTGCTGCTGGACCACACCAATGAGCTGATCAACAACATTCCAAACATGATCGGTTAGGCCATGCCGATTGAACTGGGACCGGACGCAATCGGACAGTGGCTGGGGCAGTTCCTCTGGCCGCTGTTCCGCATCGCCAGCTTCCTGATGGTGATCCCCATCTTCGGGACCCAGCTGGTGACCATGCGGATCCGCGCGGGCCTGGCACTGACGCTGACGGTACTGGTGATGCCCATGTTGGGTGATGTGCCGGTACTGGACTCCATCTCCCCGGACATGGCGGTGATTTCCATCCAACAGGTGCTGATCGGAAGCGCCATGGGATTTGCTGTCTACATGCTGTTCCAACTGTTCGTGGTTGCCGGGCAGATGATCGCCATGCAGATGGGGCTCGGGTTTGCCTCCATGGTCGACCCCGCCAATGGTGTGAACGTGCCCGTGCTTTCCCAGTTCTATCTCAATGGCATCACGCTGCTTTTCTTGGCGATGAACGGCCACCTGGTGCTGTTCGATGTGCTGATTGAAAGCTTCAATACCATTCCCATTGCGACGGACGGGCTGGCGATCGAGTCCTTCCGGGAGCTGGCCCACCGCATGACCTGGCTGTTCGCCAGCGCCATGCTGCTGGCGTTGCCGGCCATGGCGGCGGTGCTGATCGTCTACATCTCGTTCGGCGTGATGACGCGCGCGGCACCCCAGATGAACATCTTCGCCATCGGTTTTCCGATTGCGCTGCTGTTCGGGCTCTTTGCCAACTGGGTTCTGGTGCGGGACCTGGCCCCGCATTTCGAGGAGCTCAGCCGCGAGACATTCATCTTCCTGCGCCAGATGCAGCAGACCTGATCCGGAGGGTATTCCATGGCGGAAGGTGGTGGCGACGACAGCCAGGAGAAAACGGAAGACCCGACGCCGAGGCGGCTTGAGAAGGCCCGGGAGGAGGGCCAGGTTCCCCAGTCAAAGGATCTGGGCACCGCACTGGTCCTGATGGCAGGGGCTACTGGATTGCTGCTGTTCGGGGGAGCATTGGGCGGGGAACTCAAGCAGATGTTCGAGTTCAACTTCGCGCTGGAGCGGGGTCAGATTTTTGACACCTCCCAGATGCTTCAGCACCTGGGCCAGTCCGCCACCACTGCCGCAGTCGCGCTTACGCCGCTGCTCATCGCCCTCGCCGTGGCCGCGTTCCTGGGGCCGATCATGCTCAGTGGTTTCCTCCTCTCCGGCAAGGCGATAGCACCGCAACTCAGCCGGATGAGCCCCATCAAGGGGCTGGGGCGGATGTTCGGTATCCGCTCCCTGGTGGAACTGGGCAAAAGTGTGGCCAAGGTTTCGCTGGTCCTGCTCATTGCCGTGGCGATTCTGGATATACGTACTGAGGACCTGCTCGCCATCTCCAGCGAATCCCCGAACCAGGCCACCGAGCACACGCTCTGGACGCTGGCCTGGAGCTTCTTCCTGCTGTCCTGCTCGACCATCATCATCGCGGTAATCGACGTGCCCTTCCAGATCCACGATCACCAGAAGAAGATGCGCATGTCCAAGCAGGAGGTGAAGGACGAGTTCAAGGAGACCGAGGGCAAGCCCGAGGTCAAGCAGAAGGTCCGCCAGCTGCAGCAGGAGATGGCCCAGCGGCGCATGATGGAGGATGTGCCGAGCGCGGACGTGGTGATCACCAACCCCGAACACTACGCTGTGGCCCTGAAGTATGACGGCAAGAGTATGGCGGCGCCGATGGTCGTGGCCAAGGGGGCAGACGAGATCGCCACCAAGATCATGGAGATCGCCCGGGAACACCGGGTGGATGTACTGCGCACCCCGCCGCTGGCACGGGCCGTCTACCACAATACGGAGATCGGCGAGAACATTCCCGAAGGCCTCTATATGGCCGTGGCCCAGGTTCTGGCCTATCTGTTCCAGCTCCGGCAGTACCGGCGCAATGGGGGTAAGAAACCGGTCATGCCGAAACTGCCGATTCCCGACGACCTCAAACGCGATGAATGACCGATCTGGTATGGCGCTTGCAATAACCATTCTGTAACCCGATGTGGCGTCAGAAAAACGGCGCCCTGATCAGTCATCAGCGCTTGGAGGTACCGGACGGTCATGGATCGGGCGGTGGCAATCGACCAGCTCAGGGGCCTGAAGGGCATTCTGGACGGGAATGTCGCGATCCCGTTCATGCTCATGGTGCTTCTGGGCATGATGACCCTGCCCATTCCGGTCTTCCTGCTGGACGTGGCCTTCACTTTCAATATCGCCCTGTCGCTGGTGATCATCCTGGTGGCGATCTACGCCATGCGGCCCATGGATTTCGCGGCTTTCCCAACGGTGCTGCTGGTGGCCACACTGCTGCGGCTGGCGCTGAACGTGGCCTCCACCCGGATCGTGCTGCTGCACGGGCACGAGGGCGGTGCAGCCGCGGGCAAGGTGATCGAGTCCTTCGGTGAAGTGCTGATCGGCGGCAATTACGCCGTGGGCCTGGTGGTGTTCGCCATCCTGATGATCATCAACTTCATCGTGGTGACCAAGGGCGCGGGTCGGGTCTCCGAGGTCAGTGCCCGGTTCACACTGGATGCCATGCCCGGCAAACAGATGGCCATCGACGCCGACCTCAACGCCGGCCTGATCAGCCAGGACGAAGCCCGGGACCGCCGGGCCGAGGTGGCCGGTGAGGCGGATTTCTACGGTTCCATGGATGGCGCTTCCAAGTTTGTGCGTGGCGACGCCATTGCTGGCCTTCTGATCCTTTTCATCAACATTGTCGGTGGCGTCAGCATCGGCATGTTCCAGCACGGGCTGGCTTTCGGTCAGGCGGTTGAGAACTACGCGCTGCTGACCATCGGTGACGGCCTGGTCGCCCAGATCCCCTCGCTGCTGCTCTCCGCCGCTGCCGCCATCATCGTGACGCGGGTGGGCAAGTCCCAGGAGATGAGCTCCCAGGTCGTCGAGCAGATGTTCTCCTCCCCGAACGCCATCGGCATTGCCGGCGGCATCCTGATTGGGCTCAGTCTGATCCCGGGCATGCCCACGGTGGCGTTCATGGGCCTGGGGGGCATGGCGGTGGCTGTTGCCTGGTTCATCTGGAAGCGCGGCCAGCAGGTTGTTGAGGAAGGTGCCGGCAGCGCGCCGGTGGCCCGTCAGGCCGCAGGCGGCGAGGGCGGCGGCGCCCAGCAGCGGACGATTACCGAGGACCAGCAGCAGGCACTGCCCGGTGGTGGCACCGGAGAAACCAAGGAGCTGGCCTGGGAGGATGTGGTCAGTGTGGACATTGTCGGCCTTGAGGTGGGCTACCGGCTGATTCCGCTGGTGGACAAGAACCAGGGCGGCCAGCTTCTGGCCCGGATCAAGGGCGTGCGCAAGAAGCTTTCCCAGGACCTGGGCTTTCTTATGCCCTCGGTGCACATTCGCGACAACCTGGACCTGATGCCCAACGTCTATCGCATCACCCTGATGGGCGTGACCCTGGCGGAGGCGGAGATCCATCCGGACCGGGAGCTGGCCATTGATCCCGGTCAGGTGTTCGGCAAGGTCGAGGGGATCGCCGGCAAGGATCCGGCGTTCGGCCTGGACGCCACCTGGATTGAGCCGACCCAGCGTGACCAGGCGCAGACCCTTGGCTACACCGTGGTGGATGCCTCCACCGTGGTCGCGACCCATCTGAACCAGGTGCTGCAGGAGCATGCCCACGAGCTTCTTGGTCATGAGGAAGTTCAGAAGTGGCTGGATCAGCTCGAGAAGGCCTCACCCAAGCTGGCCGAGGAGCTGGTGCCCAACACGGTGTCGATCAGCCTGCTGCTGAAGGTGCTGCAGAACCTGTTGCTTGAGGAAGTGCCGATCCGGGATATGCGCAGTATCGCCGAAGCCATCGTCAACGTTCAGCCACGCAGTCAGGATCCGGGCGTGCTGACCACTGCGGCACGCAAATCGCTCAAGCGCATGATCATCCAGAAGCTGGTTGGTAACGAGAATGAGGTGCCGGTGATTACGCTGGATCCGCAGCTGGAACAGATGTTGCTTAAGTCTGTACAGCAGGGTCAGCAATCCGGCACTGCCGACGATATCGGCATGATCCTGGAGCCCAATATGGTGGAGAAACTCCAGCGCTCACTCTCGGATGCGGCCCAGAAACAGGAGGCGGTCGGCAAGCCCGCCATCCTGCTGGTATCGGCTCCCCTGCGGCCGGTACTGGCAAGGTTTGTCCGGTACGGGGTGGAACGGCTGCACGTTCTTTCCTACCAGGAGATCCCGGAGAACAAGCAGGTCACGATTGTGTCGTCCATAGGCCAATAAACTGACGGCGGCGGAGGTTCCCTGCCATGCAAGTCAAACGCTTTTTTGCTCCTTCCATGCCCGAGGCCCTGCGGATGGTCCGCAGCCAGATGGGTGATGACGCGGTGATCCTCTCGAGCAAGCGGGTTGAGGACGGCGTCGAAATCGTGACGGCACTGGATTACGACGAAGGCGAGGTGCGGAGCCAGCTGGGCGTGGCGGACGAGGACAAGGCCAACGCCTCGCGTCTGGCTGAGCTTCAGGCGGAGAAACACCGTAAGCTGGAAGAGGCCATGGCGAAATCCCGGGCCCACATCAGCGAGGTGCAGCAGCGCTCGCACCACAGTCAGGAACCGGTGGGGCCAGCGGCCGTGGGCGGCGCGGAGCCGGAGGTTGAGATGGAAAACACCAGGTCGCCGGGTGAATCGGGGGATGCGCTGAGCTCCATGCGTGCTGAGATCCATTCCCTGAGGGATATGCTGCAGCAGATGAGTGGCCAGCAGGGCACCTCGAAACCCGGTGAAAAGACTCAGGGCGTGGTGGAGCAGCGGTTGTCGGATCGGCTCCAGGATCTGGGGCTGCCGCGCGATCAGGGCCGCGAGCTGGCTGCCGAACATGGTCAGGGGCGGTTGGACGCTGGCTGGAAAAGCGCGCTTAAGGCGCTTGCGGCCCGGGTGGAAACCGCGCGGGAGAATCCACTGGAGCGTGGTGGCATCTATGCCCTGCTCGGGCCCACCGGCTCCGGTAAGACCACCACCATCGGCAAGATGGCGGCGCAGTTTGTTCTGCGTCATGGGGCGGAACAGCTGGCGCTGGTGACCACGGACCGCTATCGTGTAGCAGCCCATGAGCAGCTGTTCGTATTCGGCCGCATTCTGAATGTGCCGGTGCGGGTGGTGGACGAAGCCAACAGCCTGGACGCCATTCTGGATGATCTGTCGGACCGCAAGCTGATCCTGATCGATACGGCGGGCCTCACGGCGGCCGACCGGGGTTGGCAGGAGCAGATTGAGGAGCTGGTTAGCAGTCGCCATCCAGTGCGGCCCTACCTGTTGATTTCGGCGACAAGCCAGCCGCGCATTATGCAATCGACGTGGCATTGCTATAATGCAGTCGGGTTGGCGGGCTGCATCCTGACCAAAACAGACGAGGCCCTGACTCTGGGCGAAGTGGTGGGCTTTGCGGCGCAGAGTCGGCTGCCCGTCGCATTCTACACCAACGGTCAGAAGATTCCCGATGACCTGCACCGCGCGGGTTCCGGGGATCTGGTCAAGCAGGCGGTGCGCCGTCACCAGGCGCTTAACCGCGGTGAAAGCGCCATGGCCGAAGGCGCCTGACATGGGATCGGGCGTCTCCTCACAATGCAACAGCAACAGGACGGGAGAGCCCATTCCGCATGAGTAAACCGGTACAGGTGATCGCGGTCACTGGTGGCAAGGGCGGCGTCGGCAAGAGCAACGTCTCGGTCAATCTCGGCATCGCGCTCTGTGAGATGGGCCAGCGGGTGGTTGTGCTTGACGCCGACCTGGGTCTTGCCAACATCGATGTGCTTCTGGGGATCACCGCCACCTACAACATCTCCGATGTGCTCGCCGGTGAGTGTACGCTCAGTGACATTCTCGTCGATGGTCCCGGGGGGATCCGCATTGTACCGGCCTCGTCCGGCACCCAGCGCATGACCAACCTCAGCCACATGGAGCACGCTGGGCTGATTTCCGCGTTCAGTGAACTCGGCGACGATATCGACGTACTCATTGTGGATACAGCGGCGGGCATCTCGGAATCCGTGGTCAGTTTTCTTCGGGCCTCCCAGGAGATGATTCTGGTGGTCAACGACGAGCCCACTTCCATCACCGACACCTACGCGCTGATCAAGCTGATGAACCGGGATTATGACACCCACCGGTTCCGGGTTCTGGCAAACATGGTGCGTACCGAGCAGGATGGTAAGGCGGTCTACGACAAGCTTTACCGGGTTACCGAGAGGTTCCTGGATGTGGCCCTGCAGTACGTGGGCACTATCCCCCTTGATGACTCGGTCAAGAAAGCGGTGCGGCGCCAGAAAGCCGTCATGGACGTATACCCGGGGGCGAAGGCCTCCCAGGCGTTCCGGGAGCTGGCCAGGAAGGTGGACCAGTGGCCGCTGCCATCATCGCCAAGGGGCCATCTTGAATTTTTTGTTGAACGGCTTGTGCAGGACTGACAGGGCGTTCCATCCTTGAGCAGGGGCTTACGGGAGTGGCCAAACCATGACGCAGTCCGGGCCGCTGGATCTCTACACGCAGACCCGCCGGGCGGATGTGGACGAGCTCGTGGAGACCCACATGCCGCTGGTCAAGAAAATCGCGTTGCATCTGATGGTGCGCCTGCCCGAGCATATCCAGCTCGAGGACCTGATGCAGGCCGGCATGATTGGGCTTCTGGAGGCGGCGCGCCGGTACGAGTCCGGCCAGGGGGCGACCTTTGAGACCTATGCGGGGATCCGTATCCGCGGCGCCATCGTGGACGAGATCCGCCGGGGCGATTGGGTGCCGCGCTCAGTGCACCGCAATGCACGCCGCATCTCGGAGGCGATCCAGACCATCGAGGCGCGTGAAGGCCGTGATGCCAAGGACGCGGAAATCGCAGGGGAACTCGGGGTATCGCTGGACGATTACCACAGCCGGGCCAGTGATGCGACCACCGGTCGGCTGTTCAGCCTGGATGAGCTGACCGAGAAGAACGAGCACATCAATGACCAAGCCCCACAGGACGGACCCGAGGGTGAACTTCAGGATGCGGATTTCCGAAGCGCCCTGACCGGAGAGATTGAGCGCCTGCCGGAAAGGGAGCGTCTGGTGCTGTCGCTGTACTATCAGGAGGAACTCAACCTCAAGGAAATCGGAGCGGTTCTTGAGGTCAGTGAATCCCGCGTGAGCCAGATCCACGGCCAGGCCGCGGCCCGGTTGAGGGCGCGCATGCTCGAGCGCACTGGAGGCTGACTGGTGAGATCGCAACAAACGTCTAGACTGTGAAAGTGAGTGTTGGTGCACGGGCCGCTCAGGCAGACGTGACAACAACCGGAGTGTTTGGAGGCTGTTTTGGACAAGAACATGAAGATTCTTGTTGTGGATGATTTCTCCACGATGAGACGGATCGTGAGGAACCTGCTGCGCGACCTCGGCTTCAACAACATCGAGGAGGCGGATGATGGTAATACCGCGCTGCCCATGCTGCGCAACGGCAAGTTCGACTTTCTGGTGACCGATTGGAACATGCCCGGCATGAGCGGCATGGAGCTGCTTCAGGCAGTCCGGGCGGACGAGAATCTCAAACATCTTCCCATTCTGATGGTGACCGCTGAGGCCAAGCGGGACCAGATCGTGGCCGCCGCCCAGGCGGGGGTGAACGGCTATGTGGTCAAGCCGTTCACGGCCGCGGTCCTCAAGGACAAGATCGAGAAGATCTTTGAACGTGTCGAGTGAACCAGGTGTAGACAGCATGAGTGAGCTCAACCGGGAAGACATTACCGAGGAAGTGGCGGATGAGCTCAAAGAGCACGCCACTGGCCTCAAGGAAGCCCTTGACCAGGGCAATATCAGCGAGGCCATGCAACGTATCGCTGAGCTGGGCGAGGTGCGCGATCGCAGCCTTTATCGCGAGGTTGGCCGCCTGACACGCAGCCTCCATGAAGCACTGCGCAATTTTGAGATCAAGGCGGAAAACCGTGAGCAGCAGGAAGAGCTGTCCAAAATGGCGGATGCTTCTGACCGCCTGGATTACGTTGTTCAGCTGACCAGCCGCTCGGCCAACAAGACCATGGACTTGGTCGAGGACACCATGCCGGTGGCCTCCAACCTGCGCGAGGAGGCCAATGCCATCCGGGAGGACTGGGGAAGGCTGCGCCGGCGCGAGATGAAGCCTTCCGAGTTCCGTGAACTGTACCGGCGGATCGATGCTTTTCTGGATCGTATCGTTTCGGACTCGGACCGGCTGCACGGCAATCTTTCCGAAATCCTGCTGGCGCAGGACTTCCAGGACCTTACCGGCCAGGTCATCCAGCGTGTGACCTCGCTGGTGAAGGAGGTGGAGGATCACCTGGTGAAGTTGATGGTCATGGCCAGTGATGTGGATAGGATTACTGGTTTGGTTCATGATCAGGAAGAAGGCAGTCAGGAAGACGCAGTGAGCAGCAGGGGCGAGGGTCCCCAGATCGACGACTCGCAGCAGGATGTGGTTTCCGGACAGGACGAGGTTGACGACCTGCTGTCCAGTCTCGGCTTTTAAGGAGACGTTGCATGGCGTTGGATGCGGACGAAGAGATCCTCCAGGACTTCCTGGTTGAGTCCGGTGAGATACTTGAGCAGCTTTCTGAGCAGCTGGTGGAACTTGAGAACAACCCGGATGATACGGATCTTCTGAATGCCATTTTCCGGGGGTTCCATACCGTCAAGGGCGGTGCTGGTTTCATGCAGCTTGACGCTCTGGTGGACTGCTGCCACAAGGCCGAGAATGTGTTCGATACGCTGCGCAACGGTGGGCGCACGGTCGATTCCAACCTGATGGATGTGGTGCTGAAGGCACTGGACGTAGTCAATACCCAGTTTGACGAGGTCCGCAGCCGCGAGGCGCCAACACCCGCCGACCCGCAGCTTCTGGAACAGCTGGCCCGGCTGGCGAAACCGGAAAGTGAGGACGGCGGAGGTACTGGAACCGCCCGGCCCGCAGGGGGCCAGCAGCAGTCAGCAGCACAGAGCGGGGATCAGGAAGGGGATATCACCGACGATGAATTCGAGCAGCTGCTTGATGCGATCGATCCTAAGGATCAGGGCGGCCAGGGTGAGTCACAGTCCGCTGAACCGGCCCAGTCGGAGAGCTCCTCCGGTGGTGACGATGAGATTAGCGAGGACGAATTCGAAGCGCTTCTGGATCAGCTCCATGGTGAGGGCCAGCACGCCGGTGCGCCCCCCGCGCCGCAAGCGGTGAGCTCTGGCAGTGGTGGCGATCAGGGCAGTGCGGGGAACGAGTCCTCCTCGGGTGATGATGACGAGATCAGTGAGGATGAATTCGAATCCCTGCTGGATGAACTGCATGGCCCTGGCCAGTTCAAGCCGGAGACCACCGGAAGTACCAGCCAGCCTGAGCCGTCACAGCCTGAAGTTTCTGAAGCCCCTGCAGCCGCCGGGGAAGCTCCTGGAACCCCGGCAGCACCTGACGCCTCGGCCCCTGCGGAAAAAACCGCATCCAAAGGACAGACTCCTGCGGCGGGAGGAGGCGCCGGTGGTGGCAGCAGGAGTGGTGGCGAACAGAAACCCGCCGCCGGAGGTGGCGGGGGTGGCGGCAAGGACCAGGCTGCCGCGGCCGCGGAGTCCACGGTCAGGGTCGACACCCGTCGTCTTGATGACATCATGAACATGGTGGGTGAGTTGGTGCTCATCCGTAACCGGCTCAAGCGCCTCAGTGATGAGCTGGAAGACGGGCGCGTGCAGAAGACGGTCTCGAACCTGGATGTGGTCACCGGGGATCTGCAGTCCTCCGTGATGCAGACCCGGATGCAGCCGATCAAGAAGGTGTTCGGGCGCTTCCCCCGGGTTGTCCGGGATCTGGCCCGCAGCCTGGAGAAGGAAGTGAACCTCAGCATGAGCGGTGAGGACACTGACCTCGACAAGAACCTCGTCGAGGCCCTGTCCGACCCGCTGGTGCATCTGGTGCGCAACGCCGTGGACCATGGCGTGGAGATGCCGGATGAGCGCGAGCGTAACGGCAAGCCGCGCGTCGGCCGCGTGGCACTGTCCGCGGAGCAGGAAGGCGACCACATCCAGTTGGTGATCGAGGATGATGGCGGCGGCATGGACCCTGAGGCCCTGCGGCGCAAGGCAGTTGAGAAGGGCGTGTACGAGCAGGAGGCGGCGGATCGCCTGACGGAGAACGAATGCTACCAGCTGATCTTCGCTCCGGGCTTCTCCACCAAGACCGAGATATCCGATGTCTCAGGCCGTGGTGTGGGCATGGATGTGGTCAAGACCAAGATCAACCAGCTCAACGGCTCCATCGATATCGACTCGGAGCTTGGGCGTGGGTCGCGCATCGTAATCAAGGTGCCGCTGACCCTGGCGATCATGCCAACCCTGATGGTGAAGCTCGAGAATCAGCCGTTTGCGCTGCCGCTGGTGAACGTGGTCGAGATCTTCCATCTCGATCTCAGCAAGAAGAACATCGTGGACGGGCGTGAGTGCATCGTGGTCCGGGATCACGTGTACCCGCTGTTCTACATCAAGAAATGGCTGGTTGAGGGTGCCTCCGTCGAGACCGACGATACCGACGCCCATGTAGTGGTGGTCGCGGTCGGTACCAAGCGCGTGGGCTTTGTGGTCGACCAGCTGATCGGTCAGGAAGAGGTGGTCATCAAGCCGCTGGGCAAGATGCTCCAGGGAACGGCGGGCATGGCCGGGGCCACCATCACCGGGGATGGCACCATCGCGCTGATTCTTGATGTGCCCAGCCTCCTCCAGCATTACGCCTGATAATTAGTCCGTCTCACCGGCGCAGCAGCACCGAGGGCCGGACCCAGTGATTGGAGTCTTGGATGACGGTTTCCGTCCTTGTTGTTGATGATTCCGGGTTTTTCCGAAAACGCCTGACAGAGATCCTCTCCGCCACCGGCGAACTGCAGGTCGTGGCCACTGCCACCAATGGGCAGGAGGCCCTGAGCCTGGTGGAGAAACACCGTCCGGATGTGGTCACCATGGACTACGAGATGCCGGTAATGGACGGCATCACGGCAGTCCGGAAGATCATGGAAACCCGCCCCACACCGGTTCTGATGTTCTCCTCGCTCACCTACGAGGGGGCACGCGTGACGCTGGACGCCCTCGAGGCGGGGGCGGTGGATTTCCTGCCCAAGAACTTCGAGGAGATTGCCCGCTCATCCAGCCGCCTTCAGGANAGATCATGGAAACCCGCCCCACACCGGTTCTGATGTTCTCCTCGCTCACCTACGAGGGGGCACGCGTGACGCTGGACGCCCTCGAGGCGGGGGCGGTGGATTTCCTGCCCAAGAACTTCGAGGAGATTGCCCGCTCATCCAGCCGCCTTCAGGAGATTCTGCGCAAGCGCCTGCTTGAGGTGGCGCGGAGCCATCCCGGCCGCGGCGGAGGCACTCGGCCTGGCGCCGGTTCAGCGCCAGCTGGCGCGAGCAGTGCCGCCGCTTCGCCCGCGGCCCGCGAACAGGCGCCCAGCCGGCCAGCAGTGCCGGAACGCCGGCAGCGGCCCGAGTCCCGCCAGGCGGGCACCACCGCTGCCGAGCCCGCCGAAAGCAGTGGTGGTGGCCAGCGCCGGACGCCAGCCCGTCATTACGACGTGGTGGCCATAGGCACCTCCACTGGTGGCCCTATTGCCCTCCAGAAAGTCCTGGCCGAGCTTCCCGCGAATTTTCCGGCTCCCATCATCCTGGTCCAGCACATGCCGGCCAGTTTCACGCTGGCCTTCGCGGACCGGCTGGACAAGCTCTGTCGTATCAAGGTGCGCCAGGCACAGGATGGCGATACGCTTGAACCCGGGGTAGCACTGCTCGCTCCGGGTGGACAGCAGATGCTGGTGGAAAAGAAGGGTGGCGTCGGCCGCATCCGGGTTATACCGGACGATGGCCGCCTCAACTACCGGCCGTGCGTGGACGTCACCTTCGGCTCGATCGCCCGCGGTTATCCCGGCAAGACCCTGGCCGTGATCCTCACGGGTATGGGGGCGGACGGCAAGGAAGGCTGCCGTCTGATGAAACAGTCCGGGTCCGTGGTCTGGTCCCAGGATGAAAAAACTTCGGTGATCTATGGTATGCCCATGGCCGTGGCCAAGGCGGGGCTGACCGATGAGGTACTGCCGCTGGACCGGGTCGCGGGCCGGCTGACCGAGGGCGTCACCTGATGGATCCGCTCAGCCTGCTTGGGGTCATACTGGCGTTTGCCGCACTGCTTGGGGGAACCGTCCTCGAGGGTGGCACCCTGGGCTCGCTGATCAATCTGCCCGCTGTGGTGATCGTCATAGGCGGCACCCTTGCGGCGATCACCCTTCAGACGCCCAGCGGGGTGCTGCGCCGGGCCACAGTTCTGCTGCGCTGGGTGTTCTCGCCCCCGGACGTCAGTATGGGCGACGGCGTTGAGAAAGTGGTCGGCTGGAGCATGAAATCCCGTAAGGATGGCATTCTGGGCCTTGAGTCGGTAGCCGAGCAGGAAACCGAACCCTTCGCCCGCAAGGGGCTTCAGCTGCTGGTGGACGGTCTGGAACCGGAAACCATCCGGTCCATGCTTGAAACCGATCTGGAATCCCGGGAACAGGGTGACCTGGAAGCCGCCCGAGTGTTCGAGTCCATGGGAGGCTATGCGCCCACCATCGGCATCATCGGTGCGGTTATGGGCCTGATCCAGGTCATGACACACCTCGAGGACCCAGCCCAGGTGGGAACGGGCATTGCCACCGCCTTCGTGGCCACCATCTACGGCATCGCGCTGGCGAACCTGCTGTGCTTCCCGGTGGCCAGTAAGCTCCGGAGTCTGGTCCATTACCGCAGCCGCTATCAGGAGATGATGATCGACGGCCTTCTCAGTGTGCTGGAGGGGGAGAACCCGAACACCATCGAACTGCGGCTGCAGGGTTTCATGCACCGCTGAGGAGCTCACCATGAGGCGCCGCCGCAGTGACAGCGAAGGACCAAGCAACGACCGCTGGCTGGTGTCCTATGCCGATTTCGTCACGGTGCTTTTCGGTTTCTTTGTCTTTCTCTATGCCATTTCCACCGCGGAGCAGGATGAGGTACGGAAGCTTTCCGACGCCGTCCAGGGTGTTTTCACGGGAACGCCACGCACCATAACACCCATCCCGGTCGGAGAACCCATTACCGCTCCGGCTGAATCAGGCAGCGTGGCCCAGGGGTTCTCCGATCCGGGGTTGCGTGAAGAGCTGGGTAGCGCGCTGGACGGGCTGGTGGGGGCTGACCAGATCCGGTTCCGCGAAGGCGCCCAGTGGATGGAAGTGACGTTGCCCGGGGACCTGGTTTTCCGTAGTGGCGGGGTGTTGCCGGGCCCCGAAGCGCAGACCGCAATTGTGCGTATCGCCGGGGTGCTGGCATCGCAGGATAATGCCATCGTCGTCGAGGGTCATACTGACAATCTGCCGATCAGAACGGGCCGGTTCCCCTCCAACTGGGAACTCTCCGCAGCGCGTGCGGGGGCCGTGGTGCGCCTGCTTGAAGACAGCGGGATCGACGGCGAACGGCTGGCCGCGCTCGGCTATGGTGACAATCACCCGGTGGCGCGCAATGATACAGAACGCGGGCGGGCGCGTAACCGCCGTGTAACCCTAGTCATTGGTGCGCAGGGGAGCATCCCGGCCGCACCGGGGCAGCGCTGAATCTGGCATGGAATCTGCTTTTTCGTCGTCAGCAGTCAAATGGACGGCGAGTCCCCTTCATAAAGGGGTAGCGTCGGCACAGGGCCGCCGGGCCTGGTTTCCGGCGGCAAGGGTTGGCCGCGGCGGGGACCGTGAACGTCAGGGGAGTAAAGGGTGCGAATCTGGACAGTGGCGAATCAGAAGGGTGGCGTGGGCAAGACCACCACCGTGGTTGCGCTGAGTGGATTGCTTGCGGATGCCGGGCACCGGGTGCTGATGGTGGATCTGGATCCCCATGGCTCTGTGACCTCCTATTTCGGTCATGACCCGGATGCCATTGAGCATTCGGTGTATGATCTGTTCCAGCATGAGGGCAAGGTGGCGCCCGGGTTGCCGGCGCAACTGATCACCGAGACCGCCCATTCCGGTCTGCACCTGCTGCCGGCCTCCAGCGCCCTGGCCACGCTTGAGCGCCGCAGTGTCGGTGTCGCTGGCATGGGGCTGGTGATTTCACGCTCACTGTCCACGCTCTGGGACGATTATGACTATGTTCTGCTCGACAACTCCCCCTCACTCGGGGTACTGATGATCAACGCGCTGGCAGCCGCCCAGCACCTTCTTATGCCGGTGCAGACCGAGTTTCTGGCGCTCAAGGGGCTGGACCGGATGCTGAATACGCTGCAGATGGTCATGAAAAGTCAGAAGAACGAACTGGGCTATACGATTATTCCAACCATGTACGACCGGCGGACCCAAGCCTCGGTTCAGAGCCTGAACCAGTTGCGACGGGATTACGGCGATGAGCTTTGGCGGTTCGCCATTCCGGTGGATACACGCCTGCGGGATGCCAGCCAGAAAGGCGTGGTTCCGACGGCTGTCTCCCGGGATTCCCAGGGGATACGCGCGTATCGCCGCCTGCTTTCCGATCTGCAGGAGAAGCTGGGTGATGACGGGCGCAGTCGCCAGACTGCGGAGGCGCGGTAGATCCGCGGAGGAGGCCGGACAGTGGCAGGGCGTGACCGTAACAGGCAGGATTCGATCATCGGGGATTACCTCGATGAACTCCTGTCGCCCGGTGATGACACCCCGTGGGCGGAGGAACGTGATGGTGGGGTACCGGAACGCCGCCGGGCGCGTGCCCGTCGGGCCCAGCTGGCCGAGGCGGAAAGACCTGTTCTGAATCAGGCACTGGTGAGTCCGGTCATCCGGAGTCTCGAGCAGACACCCGAGGCCGGCCTGGAACCGGACCCTGAAGAAGAAGCACACCCTGTCCCCGAAGCGCTTGAGACTGAGGTAAAAACGGATACGCTGCCTGAGCCTGAGCCTGAGCCTGAGCCTGAGCCTGAGCCTGAGCCTGAGCCTGAGCCTGAGCCTGAGCCTGAGCCTGAGCCTGAGCCTGAGCCTGAGCCGCAACAGGTTATTTCTGAGGCTGTGGCACCATCCCCTGAACCAGTGGCGGAGACGGGAACCTGGCGCAATGGCCGCCCGCCCTGGGCACAGGAAGGCTTTGAATGCCTTATTTTTCGGGTGGCCGGTCTTCAGCTGGCGGTGCCGTTGGTGCTGCTGGGGCAGGTCCACCGGCTTGAGCGGGAACTCACGCCGCTGTTCGGCCGGCCGGACTGGTTCATGGGATTGCTGCGTGTGGGCGGGCATACCATCAGGGTTGCCGATACGGCACGCTGGGTCATGCCGGATCGCTACCGGGATGAGTTCCGGGACGGCTACCGGTTTGTCATCCAGCTCGGAGATAGCGCCTGGGGGCTGGCCTGCGATGACGTGGCCCAGTCCTTCCATGTCCAGCCGGACGAGGTTAAATGGCGCAGTGAGGGTGGCCGTCGGCAGTGGCTGGCAGGCACAATCAAAAAGGAGATGTGCGCCCTGTTGGATGTGTCCCGGATGGCCACACTGCTGCAGAAAGCGGAAACCGAGCGCAATCCGGATCTTGATCGCTGATACGCCAGGGAGTGGCACAGTTTGTGCTCTGTTCTATAGTGCAGGGTGCGCAATGATGAAATATTGACAGTTGCCCGGACAGAGAGGCGGATATGGCGACCCAGAGCATTCAGAACGCGGCCCAGCAGAGCAGTGATGACCCGGTGCTGCAGTATGTGACCTTCCGGCTGGCGGATGAGACCTATGGCCTGAACGTGATGCAGATCCAGGAAGTGCTGCGGTATACGGAAATCGCCCCGGTGCCAGGAGCGCCGGATTACGTTCTCGGCATTATCAACCTGCGGGGCAATGTCGTGACGGTGATCGACACACGGCGCCGTTTCGGTCTGCCGGATGGCGAAGTCACGGACTCCACGCGCATTGTGGTGCTTGAGGCCGAGGAGCAGGTGATTGGCATCATGGTGGATGCAGTGGCCGAGGTCATCTACATCCGCCAGAGCGAAATCGAGAGCGCGCCCAATGTAGGTAACGAGGAAAGTGCCCGCTTCATTCACGGTGTCTGCAACCGTGAGGGTGAACTGGTGATTCTGGTGGCATTCGAGAAAATGCTGACCGACGAGGAGTGGGCCGAGATCGAGGCGCTCTAGACGGTCAGCGACAGGAGTCTGGCATGGACATGATCGACACACTTCTTCCCTGGGCCATTACGGCTCTGGCCATTGCACTGGTTGCGGCGCAGGGCGTCGCCAACCGGATCCGGATGAATCGCATGGAGGCGCATTGGCGCCAGCGTTGCGACGACCTGGGCCGGGAGCTGCACGCGGTCAGCAGCGGCAGCATGGGGGTGGGGCGTCGCCTTGTGGCCTGCGAGCAGTCCCTTCACCGCCTCAGTGGCGCCCTGGAGGAGATGCGCCTTAACGACCCTCTCCGGGTGCCCTATGATGAAGCTTCCAAGCTGGTGGAGCTGGGTGCCGGTACCGAGGACCTGATGAACTCCTGCGGCATTTCCCGGCCGGAAGCGGAGCTGGTATCCGCGTTGCGCAAGGGCCAGACACGGGGTCATGAGCATGCCGGAACGGACGAAGTCGTCTAGCTTTTCTCTCTCCCATCCCGGAAATCCTCCGGGGTGAATCCTTGTAGATAGAAGCTGTAGGCCAGGATCTCAGCAATGACCCGATAGAGTGTTTCGGGAATCGCCTCGCCGAGATCGAGCCGGCTGAGTAACGCTGCCAGATCCGGATCCTCGTAGAGCGGCACACCATTCTCCTGCGCGATACGGATCATCTCCCGGGCCAGATCGTCCTGCCCTGTGGCCGAGACAGTGGGCGCGTTCGTGCCGTCATAGGTCAGGGCAATGGCCGCCTCATGGTCATTATTCTCAGGCATGTTCATCCACCAGTTGCTGGGTGAGCCGGGTGATCCGGGCCGGAGGCTGTCCCTCCATGCACTCCACCGGTGACACATCCAGATCCAGCTTCGAAAGTGCTGTTTCCAGTCGCTCCCGGGTGCTCTCGATCAGCTCCACAGTGGCCGGTTTCTCGGCCCAGACCTGGGTCCTGAGCTGGCGCCCGCGAAGGTTGACCTCAAAGTACAGCGGACCCGTCGTGTCAAAGGACAGGGCCAGGGTCAGTCGCCATTCCCGCTCCAGGGAGCGGTTACCACCGTCATCGTCCGGGTCCGTGTCCCGTGGGCCGTACTCCTCAAGCCGCCCCTGCAGGATCCGCACTTCCTGATTGCCTGAAACCCAGGGCAATTCCAGGATCCAGGTCTGGTTGGGTGCATTCGCGTCGGTGCCGGCGCTGGCGGCCTGTGAATGGAGCTGGTTGACCGTCAGCCGGTTGATCATCCCCGCCAGGAGCCGAAGCATCTCCCCGGCCCCCATGGAACTGTTGCTGGCGCCGGTGCCCGTGCTGGTGGAGGAAGTGCTGGCCGGCGAGGTTGGAAAGCGCAGGGCGCCGGTATCATCCATTGAGGAGGTTGCCATGGGGCCCAGCTGGCCGATCAGGCGGTGAAGGCTGTCACCGCTCTGGTCTGACGAGGTGCCGGTTACCCGGGGCAGCAGCTGCGCGGCCAGCTGGATAAGCTGACTTTTGAGGTCGGCGCGGGGCTGGGCCGTGTTTTCCGCGCCGCCTGCCGGGGGTTGGCGGAGCATGCTGGCTTCCCGGAAGAGCCCGCTCTGGCTGATCCATTCACGGACCTGCGCTCCGCTCATGCTGTCCAGGGCCGGGAGCGCGTTCTGGCCCGTACCACTGCTGGTGGCGGCCGTCGCGGACCCGGTTGCCATCCCCACCCCGGGCATTGCTGGAGACGGAGTGGCCTGCGCGCCGGTTCCCTGTGCCGAGGGGGGCGCCGGGGGCATGAGCCGGGTCAGCTGGGCCAGGCCCTGACGGATCTGCTGGGGCAGGGCAGGGTCATTGGTCTGGGCGGCGAGCCGGCTGAGGCCCTGCCCAAGGTCGTGCTGGAAAGGAATCCGGTTGGCGAGTGACTGGCTCAGGGTGCTGCGTGAGGGCTGCTGGAGACTCTCGATAAGGCGCAGTTCATTCCCTGCACGCATGACCTTGACCATGGTGCCCGTATCCAGCGCCTGGTCGCTGCGCACGGGCAGCCGCTGGCCGCCCACCTCCAGCAGCAGCCGGGTGTTGGGGGCCGCCCGGCTGCCGTCACCGGCGGGGCGGCTGCCACCATCGGCACTGAGCAGCCGGGCCAGGCGCGGCTCGCCCTCACGCAGGCCGGCGCGCTCAAGCTGCGTCGCCAGACGGGCTGGGTCGGCCCCGGTGGGCTGGCTGCTGGCGGTTCGTGTCAGCAGCGAAAGAACAGGCACTTTCACGACGGTATTCCCCGTGGCCGTTGATGGCGGCAAAAGCCGACCGTTTTCTATATAATAGGCGCCCGCCGGGGGCAGACCCAACCCGCAGAACCCACCGGCCGGATGGACCATGACCAGCACCCTGCTCGAAGCCCGGAAGATCCACTGTGAGCGCGATGACCGTCCCCTGTTCAGCGGCCTTGATCTGAGGGTCAGCGGGGGCGAACTGTGGCGGATTGCGGGCCCCAATGGCGCTGGCAAGACGACTCTGCTGCGGATACTGGCAGGTCTGAATCCAGCTTTCGAGGGGGAACTGCTCTGGCAGGGGGAGCCGGTGCACCGGGTCAGGACCCAGTACCAGGCGAACCTGCTGTTTCTGGGGCACAATGCCGGTGTTTCACCCTCCCTGACTGCTTATGAGAATCTGGCCGGGTGGCAGGCCATGCGCACGCCCGCGGTGCCCGAACAGGTGATGGCGGCACTGTCGGACGCGGGGCTTGCCGGGTATGAGGATCTCCTGGCGGCGCAGCTTTCCGCGGGTCAGCAGCGGCGGGTGGCACTGGCCCGCCTGTATCTTTCCAGCGCCCCTCTCTGGATCCTGGACGAGGCCTTCACGGCGGTGGACCGGGAGGCAGTGAGCCAGCTTGAGGCCCTGCTGGCCAACCGGGTGCATGCCGGTGGCGCGGTCATCCTGACGACCCATCACCGTCTGGAGCTGGAGGGCGTACAGGCACTGACTCTGGGGGAGGGGCATGATGCGGTCTGAAGCCAGGGTTCCGGTAAGCCTCCGGGAACAGGAGGGTGGCTGGCTGAGGGCGGCTTTCGAGACCGTGCGCCGGGAATGGCTTATTGCGTTCCGTAACCGCCAGGACCTGATCAATCCCCTGGTGTTCTTCGTGCTCATCGTCTCCCTGTTTCCGCTGGGCGTGAGCCCGGAGCCGGAATTCCTGCGCCAGGCCGGGCCGGGCATCATCTGGGTGGCAGCGCTGCTGTCCATACTCCTGTCGCTGAACTTGTTGTTCCGCAATGACTATGCGGATGGGCATCTGGAACAATGGGTACTGTCACCCCAGCCGCTGGCGCTGCTGGCGCTGGCGCGGGTCGCCGCCGTCTGGGTCACGACGGTGCTGCCCCTAGTGCTGCTGGTGCCCGTGCTGGGTGTCATGCTGCACCTCACGCCCGCGATCGGGCTGGTTCTGGTTCTGACGCTGCTCGCGGGCACGCCCGTTCTGGTACTGGTCGGGGCGATCGGCGCCGCGCTGACGGTGAGCCTGCGCGGCAGTGGCGTGCTGCTTGTGCTGATCATGACCCCGTTCTATGTGCCGGTGCTGATCTTCGGCACCGGCGCGGTGACAGCCGCCGTGGAAGGCGCCTCCATCATCGGGCATCTGGCACTGCTCGGGGCCATGCTGTCGCTGGCGGTGGTGCTGGCACCGCTGGCCATCGCCGGAGCGCTGCGCATCAGCGTTTCCAATGGGTGAAATGAACTGAGGATCGCCGCATGTGGCAATGGTTTCACAAGCTGGGCTCCCCCAAGTGGTTCTTCGGCATCGCCGGTCGGTTGATGCCCTGGCTGGGGTGGTCCGCGCTGATCGTTCTGACGGTGGGTGTGGTCTGGGGGCTGCTGTTCGCGCCCGCCGACTACCAGCAGGGCGACAGCTACCGCATCATCTTTATCCACGTGCCCTCGGCCTATCTCGGGCAGTCACTCTATGTGGCCATGGCCGTCGCCGGTGTGGTGGGGCTTGTGTGGCGGATGAAAATGGCCGATACCTTCATCGCCTCCGCCACCGCCGTGGGGGCAGCCATGACGTTTCTGGCGCTGCTGACCGGCGCGGTCTGGGGCAAGCCCACCTGGGGTACCTGGTGGGTCTGGGATGCGCGCCTGACCTCCATGCTCCTGCTGCTGTTCCTGTACCTGGGCGTGATGGCGCTGCGTGGTGCCATGGAGGATCCGGACGTGCGCGCACGCGCCAGTGCCATACTGGTGATCGTGGGGGTAGTGAACATTCCCATCATCAAGTATTCGGTGGAGTGGTGGAACACGCTGCATCAGCCGGCAACCATCAAGGTGACGGAAGCCCCTTCCATGCCGGCCAGCATGTGGGTGCCGCTTCTGATCTGCCTGCTGGGCTTCCATCTGCTGGTGGCCTGGCTGATTCTCTGGCGCATGCGTAATGACATTCTGTTAAGAGAACGTCGCGCACGCTGGGTTCGGGCCTGGGTTCTGGCACAATAGGGCGCCGCGGAGGCGATATATGCAGTTCGATTCATTCCATGCGCTGATCACGATGGGCGGCCACGGGGCCTACGTCTGGTTCAGTTATGGTGCCTTCATACTGGTGGTCCTGGGGCTGATCCTCGCCACCGTGATCCAGCGTCGTCAGATCATCGCCCATCATCGCTGCCTCATGCGCAGTGAGGCACAACGCCATGGCAGTGGAGGAAAGACACATAATGCACCCGGTGCGTAAACGCCGTCTCACCATCGTTCTGGCATTGTTCGCGGGCTTTGCCGTGGCCGTCTCGCTGGCGGTGGTCGCCCTGCAGGAGAACATGAACCTTTTCTACAGCCCTGCTGAGATCGAAACCGGCAAGGCGCCGGTGCAGCAGCGGATCCGGGCCGGTGGCCTGGTGGCTGAGGGGAGTCTGGAGCGTGATCCGGACTCTCTGAAGGTCCGCTTTGTCATCACGGACAACCAGGGACGGGTGCCGGTTGAATACAAGGGCATCCTGCCGGACCTGTTCCGGGAGGGCCAGGGCGTGGTGGCCCTGGGGGAACTGAACGAGGATGGCATGCTCAGGGCGGACCAGGTGCTGGCAAAGCATGACGAGGACTACATGCCGCCAGAGGTTAAGAAAGCCCTGGAGGAATCCGGGCGCCTGAAGGAAGGCGGCGACTACCCGGCGGAAGGGATGAATCACGGTAACAGCGGTAGCAGCGGCACCTGAGGTGCCGGTGGCAGTGACTCTGACGCAGGAGAGATGATGGTTCCTGAACTCGGCAATTTCGCACTGATCCTGGCGCTGCTTCTGGCAGTGGCACTGGTGGTGGTGCCCATGGTGGGGGCGACGATCCGCCACCCGGGGCTGATGGCCTTCGACCGGCCGCTGGTGGCGGGCATGTTCGTGATGCTCGTGCTCAGCTATGCCTGCCTCACCTGGTCGTTCATGGTGGATGACTTCTCCGTGGGCTATGTGGCCAATAACAGCAACAGCATGCTGCCCTGGTACTACAAGTTCAGCGCCGTCTGGGGTGGACATGAGGGGTCAATGCTGCTTTGGGTACTGATCCTGGGAGCCTGGACGCTGGCGGTTGCCATGTTCAGCCGCAATCTCCCGGATGAGATGCGGGCCCGGGTGCTCTCGATAATGGGGCTTATCGGTGTCGGCTTCATGCTGTTCACGCTGCTTACCTCCAATCCCTTTGAACGCATGCTGCCGAATGTGCCCCAGGACGGGGCTGACCTTAATCCACTGCTGCAGGATTTCGGCCTTATTGTCCACCCACCGATGCTCTACATGGGCTACGTGGGTTTCTCGGTGGTGTTTGCCTTCGCCATCGCCTCGCTGCTCGGGGGGCGTCTGGACGCGGTCTGGGCGCGCTGGTCTCGGCCCTGGACGACCGTGGCATGGGCCTTCCTCACCCTCGGGATCGCCCTGGGCAGCTGGTGGGCCTACTACGAGCTGGGCTGGGGTGGCTGGTGGTTCTGGGATCCGGTCGAGAACGCCTCCTTCATGCCCTGGCTGGTAGGCACGGCCCTGATCCATTCACTGGCGGTGACCGAGAAACGCGGTGTCTTCAAAAGCTGGACGGTGCTGCTGGCCATCATGACCTTCGCCCTGAGCATACTGGGGACCTTCCTGGTGCGTTCCGGGGTGTTGACCTCGGTGCACGCGTTCGCCACCGATCCGGAGCGGGGCTTCTTCATACTGATGATGCTGGCGGTTACCGTGGTCGGCTCTCTGGCCCTCTACGCCATTCGCGCGCCGGCGGTTCAGGGCCGTACCGGCTTTACCCTGTTCTCCCGGGAAGCCCTGCTGCTGCTGAACAACGTGTTCCTGGTGGTGGCAACCTTTGTGGTGCTGCTGGGAACCATTTTCCCGCTGATCCTGGATTACATGGGCGGCGGCACCCTGTCCGTGGGTGAGCCCTACTTCAACCTCACCTTTGTACCCATCGCCCTGATGACCGGGGTCATCCTGGGCTTCGGGGTGGTAACGCGCTGGAAGCGCACACCCGTGGATCTGGTGCTGCGCAAGCTGCTGGTGCCGGCTGTGCTCAGTGTCGTCGTTGCCGTGGCCACGCCGCTGCTGATGGTAGGAGAACTCAGTGCCCTCAGCGTTATTGGCCTGATGGTTGCAGCTTGGGTTGCCTTCGCCACGCTCAGGGATGTGTGGGATAAGACGGCCAGCCGCCAGGGCCGCTGGCATGGGCTGCGCCGGCTTTCGCGCAGCTATAACGGCATGGTTCTGGGTCATGTGGGACTGGCCATGTCGATCGCCGGCGCCACCATGGTTTCCATACACGGGGTAGAGCAGGACCGGCGCATGGCGCCGGGAGATCGGCTCGAGGTGGCCGGCTATGAGTGGCATTTCGTGGATCTGGGGGAACGCCAGGGGCCGAACTTCACGGCTCAGCGGGCAACATTCGACATCTACCGGGAAGGTGAGAAGGTAACTACCGTCTACCCGGAAAAACGCCACTATCCGGTCCGTGGCAGCGTCATGACCAATGCCGGTATCAGTGCTGGAGTCCTCAAGGATCTGTTTGTGGCGCTGGGCGAGAATGTCGAAGGCCAGAGGGCCTGGAGCGTGCGCATCCAGTACAAGCCCATGGTGCGCTGGATCTGGGGGGGTGCCCTGTTCATGGCGCTTGGTGGTGCTTTCGCGGTCAGTGACCGGCGCTACCGGGTCCGCCAGAGGCAGACGGTCACCGCGGCCGAGAAACCCAGGGCCAGTCAGCCTGTGGCTGAAGGAGCCGCATCATGAACCGGATCTGGCTTTTCTTGCCGCTGGTTCTCGCGGTGACGCTGGGTGTGGTGCTCTACTGGGGCCTTGGCGAGGACCCCAGTGAACTGGATTCCGCGCTGGTGGGCCGGCAAGTGCCGTCTTTCGATCTGCCCATGCTGCATGATTCGAAAGTCTCCGCCGGACCGGCGATCTTCAAGGGCAAAGTCCAGCTCCTGAATGTCTGGGGCACCTGGTGTGCCGCCTGCCGGGTAGAGCACCCCCAGCTCAACCGGCTTTCTGAGCAGGGCGTCCCCATTGTTGGACTCAACTACAAGGACGAGCGTGGCGCGGCCCTGGACTGGCTGGAGGAACGCGGCGACCCCTATAGCCGGGTGATCTATGATCCGGAGGGCAGCCTGGGGTTTGACCTCGGCGTCTATGGGGCGCCGGAGACCTACCTGATCGATGCCGAGGGCATCGTCCGCCACCGCCACGTGGGCGTGGTGGATCAAGACGTCTGGGAGTCCGATTTTGAGCCGCTCTATGAACGCTATCGTAAAGACGGCTGAGGCCGTGCTGTTGCTGCTGGCTGTGGTGTTTCTGGCGATGCCGGCCATGGCCCAGGAGCGCTTCGAGGACCCCGAGCTGCGCGAGCGCTTCAGTGAGCTCACTCGCGAGCTCCGGTGCCCGAAGTGCCAGAATGAATCCATTGCCGAATCCGGAGCCCCCATTTCCGAGGACATGCGTGAGCGCGTCCGCCGGATGATGCGGGAAGGGGCCACGGATGAGGAGATCCGCCAGGCCATGGTGGAGCGCTTCGGCAGCTTTGTGAGCTACCGGCCGGCGTTTGCCCCGCGCACCTGGGCACTATGGATCGGTCCCTTTGTGGCGCTGGTGATTGGTGTCGGCGTGGTTCTGGTGCTGGTGGCGCGCAATCGCGCCCGCCGGCAGCTTGATTCGACTCCGCTTTCAGACGAAGAGCGTCGCCGCGCGGAGAAGTGGCTGCGCGATGAATGAATTCCAACCCGAGTGAGCTTTCATGCCCCTGAATTTCTGGCTTGCCGTCATACTTCTGATCATCCTCGCGCTGGTCTTCGTGATCTATCCAATGCTGTTCGCACGCCGCTCCAGGCCCGTGGTGCAGTACCGTGAGCAGAACCTTGCCACCTACCGCACCCGCCTTGCTGAGCTTGAACGCGAACGGGATGAAGGCGCCCTGGATGAGTCCGGCTTCGAGTCCCTCAAGGATGAGCTTGAGATGCGTCTTCTGCGTGATGTTGAGGCGGAGGACAAGGGCGGTGATGGTGGCCCCGGAGGGCGGGCCGGTGTCGTGGTCACGACGCTAGTACTAGCGCTGGCACTGCCGGTGGGCGCCTTCATGCTCTATGATTCGCTGGGGGCCAGTGATCAGGTGGTGCAGTTCCGCGAGCGTCAGCAGATGATGCAGGACGGTATGGATGCCTCGGATGTGGATGCCATGGTCCAGCGTCTGCAGACCCGTCTGGAAGCGGACCCGGATAATCCGGAGGGCTGGGCCATGCTGGGGCGCAGCTACATGCAGCTCGAGCGCTTCCGCGAGGCTGCCGAAGCCTATGGCGAATTGGCCCGCGCCATTGAGCGTGCTGGCAACGGGAATCCAGCGTCGGCCCTGGGGCTGCGGGCCCAGGCCTTGTTCATGGCCAACCGGGGGCAGGTGACCTCTGAGGTTGAGAACGCCATCAGTCGTGCCCGCGAGGGGAACCCGGACGAGGTCAACAGCCTCGGGCTTCTCGGTGTTGAGGCATTCCGCGGTGGTGACTACCGCGAGGCGCTGGATTACTGGGAACGTATTCTGGAGGTTGCACCGGATCACCCGCAGGCCGACAGCATCCGGCGGGGAGTGGCGGCGGCCTATTCCGAGCTCGGAGAGCCGGTGCCGGAAGACCTTCTTCAGGAAGAAGGCCGGAGCGGCGAATCCGGCAGCTAGCAGCCGTTGCGGGGGCGGCCGGCGAGCCGCCTCAGTACACCCACCAGTTCATCCCCTTCCCAGACCTCACGTTCATCCGGATTGGCAAACAGGTGGCGCTCCAGTGCCTGGAGTTCCCGTGTGAGCTGGGGGTCATTCAGGTAGGCGGTAACATCGCCGACGGTGCGCAGAGACGGGCGGTTGAAATGAACCGCCGCCCAGTGCGGCAGCAGGGTCAGGGTATCCGCCTCGCCCCTGCGGGCATGTTCACAGAGGGCGCGGAAGCGCTCCCGGTTGGCTTTCTCCTCGGCGCTCAATCCCGGCGAGTCGTCGCTGGTGTGGCGATTGCGCCACCAGGCAATGCCAGTGATCAGCCACCCGGATGCGAGCACTACCGCCAGCCAGAACCACAGTGGAGGCAGGGTGGCCCCACCGCGGCGGGACAGGTTGATCTTGGAAAGCGCCTCTCTGACGTCCTTCTCGCCGCTATCGCCACCCTCGGCCCCTGCTGCGGGTTCAACTTTCATCTCATGGGTATCCAGAACAGCCTCTCGCTGTTTATCCGCCTCTACGTCCCACCAAGGGATACGGACTTCCGGAAGCGTGATCCGACCGGGCTCAATGGGCACCAGGCTGGAGCGCTTGCGCAGCCGCCCTTCGATGCTGTCTCCGGTCAGCCGTGAATCCGACTTCCAGGGGCTGGGATACTCCCTCAGGCTGTCTGGATAACTGATGGTGAGCCGCGGCAGGGATTCGGGGGCTACGCCCACCGCGCGGATATGGATGTCGCGGCGTATACTGTCGCCGGCGCGCACGGAATCCGGGGAATCCGACCACTCCTGGGTCAGCTCCAGATTGCGCGCGGGCAGCCAGATGTCGCCGCTGAACGATTCCGGTGGCGGGTTCACCTTGATGCGCTGTGCCGGCGCGGTGGCGATCACGGGCACCAGGTCGCCGCCTTCGGTCTGTTTGCGTGCCTCGAAGCGCTGTTCCGGCAGGATCAGGGTACCCGCGGACTGGGGCACGATCACAAAACGCCGTTCCGCCACCTGCCATTCGCGGCCGTCTCTCTCGGCCCGGTATTCGCGCTGCTCGCCCAGTGGCTTGACCATGGCATCCGGAATCGTGGGCGAGGACAGGTTCGCCTGCGCCAGGGGGGGCTCATAGTAGACGCGCTGGGTCAGGATGATCTGCTGCTGTATATAGACCTCCTCCTCGCTCAGGCTGACGTCCAGCTGTGCCTCCGGTTCCGCGCGTTCCGCGGGCGCCACGCCGGGCATCACGGTCACGTCGATGGCGTTGCTCTGCATGTCCTGGAACTGCAGTGCGGGGATGGTCAGCTCGCCCGCTTCCCGGGGTGCCAGTAGAAAGGTCCATGTGACCTGGCCCTGGTTGACGCCGTTCTCGGACTGGATGGCCATGCGCTGGTGGCGGGCCAGTATCCGGAAATCGTCCTCCAGCGGAGCGGTATCCGGATGGGGAATGTCCATCTCCGTGGGATTGAGCAGCGACCCCAGGCTGAAGTCGAGCTCGGTCTCGGTATCGAGGGTGAGGGTGATCAGTTCGTTGGCATAGAGACGCTTGGGATTTGCTGAAGCGGTGAGTTCCGCGAGCGCGGTGCTGCTCCAGCCAGCCAGCATTGCCAGCAGGGCAAGGGTGCACAGGGTAGTCCGACAGATCCGCATGACAGCGCAGTTGCTCCTGATCCGGGTGGCAATCCGTGTGACATCCTCGCGCACCCGGAGCCGCGGCTCAAGCCACGGAACAGGACACAGTTCCGGATCGGCCGGGTTATGTCCAAATCGTAATTGAATGCGGTCAGCCATAAGGAGTTACCGCAAGTCCATGGGCCACAGGGCGTGGTTTTGACTATGCTGAGGGAACGCAGACCCACGGCCACAGGATGCCAGCATGAATGACGAAACCTTCTCCACCATGGCGGAGTTCCAGCAGAAGCTTGACGACACGCTGAGGGAGCGTCTTCCTGCCGACAAGGCGGACCGGATCAGCGATTTCGCCCAGCGCTATTTCGAACACATGCCTTTCGATGAGCTGGTCCAGCAGCGCTTCCTGGATGCCTATGGGGCCGTTCTTTCGGCCTGGGAGTTCATCCAGCAGGGCGCTGGCGAGGAGTCGCGGATATGGGTCTTCAATCCGGATCTTGAGAAGGATGGCTGGGAGTCGAGCCACACGGTGATGTTCGTACTGCACCCGAACATCCCTTTTTTGATCGACTCCATGCGTATGGAGGTCAATGCCCGGGAACTGAACATCCACACCATTCATTACACCATTCTCAATCCCGAGCGGGATGAGAAGGGCGATCTGGTGCGACTCAACGAAGCCGTCAAGAAGCCGCTCGAGCCGGGGGAAGAAGCCCTGATCGTCATGGAAGTGGATCGTCACTCGGACAGTGCGGCGCTTAGCGCTCTGCGGGCGGACGTGGAACAGGTGCTGGGAGAGGTCCGGATCGCGGTGTCGGACTTTCCCCACATGCGTGACAAGGCAAAGGCCATTCTGGAGGAGCTGGCGGATCCGCCGAAAACCCTGTCTGCGGATGAGATCAGTGAGGCCAGGGCCTTCCTGGAATGGCTGGTGGATGACCGTTTCACCTTTCTGGGCTATGACGAATATGACTTCGTGCGCGAGAACCGGCGCACCGAGATCCAGCAGGTGGCCGATTCCGAGCTGGGGATCCTGCGAACCTACAACGAGCGGCCCAGCAGCATCCGCATGAAGGATATGCCACGCCAGACGCGCCAGGCCATGACTGACAGCAGCAGCCTGTTCATCTTTGGCAAGTCCGCCCAGCGCTCGCGGATCCACAGGCCTGCGTATCCGGATTACATCGCCATCAAGAAACTGGATGAAAAGGGGCGTGTCGTGGGGGAGCGGCGCTTTCTCGGCCTCTACACCTCGAGGGTGTATCACGAGCGTCCGGATGAGATTCCGCTTCTACGGCGCAAGATCGAGTACGTACTCAGCCAGTCGGGTTTTCCGCGTGAGGACTACGCTGGCAAGGAGCTGGACCAGATTCTGACGGTCTACCCCAGAGACCAGTTGTTCCAGATCGAGAGCGACGAGCTGCTGAATGTTGCCAAGGCGATTCTCTACATCCAGGAACGGCGCAAGATCCGGCTGTTCATGCGTGAGGATGTGTATGGCCAGTTCGTGACCTGTCTGGTGTTCGTGCCGCGCGAACTGTATTCAACCCAGCTGCGTGTGAGCATGCAGAATGTCATCGTGCGGGCTCTGGATGCCGAGGGTATTGATTTCACCACCTATTTCTCGGAATCCGTACTGGCGCGCACCCAGTTCACGGTACGGGTGCAGCCCCAGGAGAACCGGGTGCTGCCGGTGGAGGAACTGCAGCAGAAACTGGTAGAGCTGGCACGCTCTTGGCAGGACACCCTGCAGGAGGCGTTGGTCGAGCACCACGGCGAAGAGATCGGGACAAGGCTATCCGCCTGTTACGAGAATGCCTTCCCGGCGGGCTACAGGGATATGTTCTCGGCTCGTCGAGCCGCGATCGACGTGGAATATCTGGACCGCATCCATGAAACCGGCCGGATGGCCATGAGCTTTTACCGGGATCCTGAAGAGACGGCCAATACGCTTCACTTCAAACTGTTCCACCCGCACGAGCAGCTGCCGCTGTCGGATGTGATACCGGTGTTCGAGAACATCGGCTTCCGGGTGATCGGCGAGCATCCGTTCGAAATCACGGACCGCCGTGGTAATACCCACTGGATCCACGATTTCGCGCTGCGGTCCCGTTCCGGCAAGTCCATTGACATCGAGCGCATAAGGCCCATCTTTGAATCGCTGTTCACCCGGGTCTGGAATGGCGAGGGGGAGAATGACCATTTCAACCGGCTGGTGCTGGCCAGCTACCTGGACTGGCGCTCCATCGCACTGCTGCGGGCCTATGCCCGTTACATGCAGCAGATCCGCATCAGCAACAGTCAGAACTTCATTGCCGGAACCCTGGCCCGGCACGGCAATCTGGTATCACTGCTGCTGCAGTTCTTCGATGTGCGTTTCAATCCCCAGCGTTACCAGAGCGAGCGCCAGTGCGAAGCGGCCCAGAAGAAGATCGCCATTGAGTTCGGCAGCGGTCTGGATGATGTGCCGAACCTGAGCGAGGATCGGGTTCTGCGGCTGTTCCTTGAGCTGATGCAGGCCACAACCCGGACCAACTTCTACCAGGAGGGCGGCAGCGGTGAAAGCAGCTGCATCAGCCTGAAGTTTGATCCCTCCCAGCTGGCCGACCTGCCACGCCCGCGGCCAGTCTACGAGATCTTTGTCTATTCGCCCCAGGTGGAAGGCGTTCACCTGCGTGGCGGCAAGGTCGCGCGCGGGGGGCTGCGCTGGTCGGACCGGTTCGAGGATTACCGCACCGAGATCCTGGGACTGGTGAAAGCCCAACAGGTCAAGAACGCGGTTATTGTGCCCGTTGGGGCCAAGGGCGGTTTCGTGGCCAAGCAGATTCGACGCGACGCCGACCGTCAGGAGGTGCAGGCCGCCGGGCGTGCCGCCTACAGCTGTTTCATCCGTGGTCTGCTGGATGTGACGGACAACTTCATTGACGGTGAGGTGGTCCCGCCCCCCAATGTGATCCGTCATGATGACGATGACTACTACCTGGTGGTAGCGCCGGACAAGGGCACGGCCACCTTCTCGGACCTGGCCAACGAGATCTCCAATGAATACGGCTTCTGGATGGAGGACGGCTTCGCTTCCGGTGGCAGCTACGGCTATGACCACAAGAAGATGGGAATCACCGCCAAGGGGGCCTGGGTTTCGGTGGAGCGACACTTCCGTGAGTTGGGCGTGAATACCGATACCGATGAGTTCAGCGTTGTCGGGATTGGTGACATGGCCGGCGATGTGTTCGGCAACGGCATGCTGCTGTCGCGGAAGATCCGCCTGGTGGCGGCCTTCAATCACCAGCACATCTTCCTGGACCCGAAGCCGGACACAGAGGCGAGCTTCGGTGAACGCGAGCGTCTGTTCGCGCTGCCGGGCTCCTCCTGGGAAGAGTACGATACGGCGCTGATCTCCGAAGGCGGTGGGGTTTTCAGCCGGGCCTCCAAGTCGATTCCGCTGAGCCAACCGGTCAAGGAGATGCTCGGGACCCGGTCCGATCACATGCCACCGAACATGCTGATTTCCCATCTGCTGCGAATGAAGCATGACCTGCTCTGGCTTGGTGGTATCGGCACCTTTGTGAAGAGCCGTCAGGAGTCCCATGGCGATGTGGGGGACAAGGCCAATGACGGCCTGCGCGTGGACGGCGCCGAACTGGGCTCGCGCGTTGTAGGTGAGGGGGGCAATCTGGGCATGTCCCAGGCCGGGCGCGTGGAGTTTGCGCTGCACGGCGGCCGCTGTAACACGGACTTCATTGACAATTCCGGTGGGGTGGACTGCTCCGACCGGGAGGTCAATATGAAGATCCTGCTCAACCGCCTGGTGGCCCAGGGAGACCTGACCTTTAAGCAGCGCAATGAATTCCTCACCAGCATGACCGATGATGTTTCGCGTCTGGTTCTGGAGAACAACTACCGCCAGACCCAGGCGATTTCCATTGCCAACTCGGAGGGTGCCGACAGGCTTGAGGAATATCGGCGTCTGATGGTGCGGTACGAGAACCGGGGGCTGCTTGACCGGGGGCTTGAGAATCTGCCCGATGAAGAGGCACTGAGCGAGCGCCAGGTGAACGGGCAGGGATTGACCCGTCCGGAACTGTCGGTGCTGATCGCGGTGGTCAAGGCGGACCTCAAGCAGGTGCTGGTGGCCAGCGATCTGCCGGAGGATCCCGGCGTCAAGCCGATGATCCGCGAGATGTTCCCTTCACAGCTTGTGGAACGCTTTGATGACGCACTTGAACGCCATCAGCTGCGGCGCGAGATCATTGCCACACGTGTGGCCAACGACCTGGTCAATCACATGGGCATGACCTTTGTGGAGCGGCTCCAGCAGTCCACTGGCGCGACGCTGCCGTCCATTGCCAGGGCCTATCTGATCGCCAAGAGGATTTACCGTCTGGATTACTGGTGGCAGCAGGTGGAGGCGCTGGATTACCGGATCCCGAGCAGTCTCCAGACCGAGCTCCAGAGCGAGCTGATGCGTCTCGTGCGGCGAGGCGCGCGCTGGCTGCTGCGCAACCGGCGGAGTGAGATCGACATGCAGACCCAGATCGAGCGTTTCCAGGCCCGGCTGGATGCCATGGCGGGTGACCTGCCGTCCTATATCGGCGAGCGGGCGTTGGACGTCTGGCGGAGAGAGCGGGACCGGCTTACGGGTGAGGGCGTACCCGAGCCGCTTGCCGGAGTTGTTGCCGGCTCCGGTCATCTGCTTTCCGGGCTGGGCATCATTGACGCCCGCGAGGAGACCGGTCTGGACCTCCAGGAGGTAGCGCATCTCTACTTCGCCGTGGGAGACGAGCTGGAGCTGGACTGGTTCGCCAGCGCCATATCCGCGCTGGTGCCACGCAGCCATTGGGAGGCATTGGCCCGGGAAAGCTTCCGCGAGGACCTGAACTGGCAGCAGCGGGCACTGACGACCGGGATACTGCGGTCAGGCACGTCGGGAGCGGATCTTGAAGCCACGCTCCAGGCCTGGGCCAGTGAACATGCCGGTCTGATTGAGCGCTGGCACGGTATCATGGGTGAACTGCGTAGCCACAGCACGCCGGAGTACGCCATGTTCTCTGTTGCGTTGCGGGAGCTTCTGGATCTAGCACAGAGCACCGTGCATGTAGGCGTCAGCGGCTGACCGGGCCCTGTGCCAGAGCGACTTGATTGCGGCCATTGTCTTTGGCCGCATAGAGCGCATTGTCGGCCAGTGACAGCCACTGGTGGTGGTCGGCCAGGGTTGCCGTTACCTGGGCAACCCCGATGCTGACTGTGCATTGAAGAATGCCAGCGTCGGTGGTCACTTCCATCGTACCGACCGAATGGCGCAGCCGTTCGCCCAGTATCTTACCGCCTCCGATATCCGTTTCCGGCAGTATCACGGCGAATTCCTCGCCCCCGTAACGACCCGCAATGTCCGTCTGCCTCAGGCGTTCCGAGATCATCCCCGAGACTGCGCGGATCACATCATCACCGGCTTGGTGTCCCCACGTATCATTGACGGGCTTGAAATGATCAATGTCGAGCATTAGCAGCGTTCCAGTGCTGCGGTAGCGGCGGAATCGTTCGAATTCACTGGCCAGGAGTGATTCCCATGCCCGGCGGTTAAGCAGGCCGGTGAGGCCATCGGTCTGACTCTGCTGTTCCAGGCGCGCGTTGGTGCGCTCCATCCGCAGTCGTGCAGTGGCGCTGTCCGTTACGTCATAAACCAGCAGGCAGACATGGTCCACGTCCCCCGAAGCGCTGGTGAGGGGACTGAAGGTGATATTCTGGTACATATAGGGCTCGGTGCCCGTGATCGGCCGTGCGCTGCGGAAAGGGAACGGATGGGGTCGCTGTTCCCAGGTCGTGAAGGTGCGCATGTTCAGGGTCAGAGTCGTTTCCACCTTGCGCCGGAGCCAACCTTGGGGGATATCTGGAAAAACCTCGAACAGTGAGCGGCTCTTGACACGGGTGGCACTGAGCCCGCTGTGGTTTTCCATAAAGCCGTTCCAGAGTTGAATCTCGAATTCGCGATCCAGAACAACCAGCCCGACCTCAATGGTCTGCAGCATGTCCATGATCCAATGGAATTCATGCAGTTCATTCTTTGGTTCTGTCATGCTGGAACCCCGGTTCTGGCGTCGGAAAGCCAGGTGAGAGCCTCGCGCAACGGAGCAACGGACTCCTCGCTGAAAAGCAGGAGCAGATCACATTCGATGTCGTGGGACTCAATGGTGTAGGTGAGTTCGATTGTCAGGATCTGCTGCCAGGCATACTGACTACCGTCGAGAAGGTCGCTGATGTCCAGGTGTGTGCCCAGAACAACCGGGTGGCTGAGTCCGAACCGCCTGTCCATCTGCTGCCCGAAGCCACGCAGGAACGAACCGACCATGATGCTGGAGAGGTCCATGAGGGGTTCGATGTCCTGGTTGGCGCTGTCTTCCTCCGGGGAGCCGAGCAGGTGAGACAGGGTCTCCATGCGGGCATTATTGAGAAGCAAAAGGGCCTCTCCCGCGATGCCGGCGCCATTGAATCCCTGGCACACACCTGACCAGCTGGAGGTGGAACCCGTGATGTTCAGGGCCATCCGCAGCTCGGATGCTGCCAGCATGTTGACGCGCGGTACGGGCAGTTTGATGAAGACATCCAAAAGTCGCGCCAGGAGGTCGCCCGCCTGGCCCATAGCGATATTGGCGGTCTCCTGAAGCGCGTCCTGCCAGGGGACGTCCTGCTCGGCGACGGCGGCTTCGGGCGTGGTGGCCGCTCCTGGGTCGCTCCCGGAGGGGCTGTAAAGCCCGTAATCTTTCAGGGTCCGCGCCAGAACCTGAGGGTCAATGGGTTTGCGAATGAAATTGAGGGCACCCAGTCGACGGACCCGTGCGTAAGCTTCTGGCTGGATGTCCCCGGAAACCACAAGGACAAGAGCGGGCAGCTCTTCCCGATGCACGCACTCAAGCACCACGTAGCCATCGGACCCAGGCATGTTGAGGTCCAGGAAGACCACGGACCCCTTGCCGTTGCGGATGGCCTCAAGGCAGGCATCACCGTCCTCGACAAAGGTCAGCGTGGTGTCCCAGTCCGTCGGCAGGGCCCGGGCCATCTGTTTGCGGGCCATGGAGGAGTCGTCGCAGATGATCACGCCTGTGGACATCGGGGCTCCGGAAAGTTGGGTGAGGATATGCTTTGCCCGTTTCAGGGCAGTATCCCCAAAAGGTAGCAGGCGCCACGGATTTTTCACGGGGTGCCGGCGGGGAAGTCAGCAGGCCCTGTCCATGATAGTATAGGTCTACGTGATTGCGCTGGAGAGCCTCAGATGGCGGATGCCGACAGGTGTTCACTGCTCCGGGAAAAACTGACCCTTGCGGGCCAGCTGGTACGGCTCTCGGAGGAGTCCAGCCACCCGAACACGGTGGTGACGGGAGAGGCGCTGGTTCAAGGAACCGTTGCTCTGCTTGCCGAGGCCAGGAGCATTCTCCTGAAGCTGGTTGCTGAAAGTGCCAGTGATTACACGGGTGAGATCGATTCCCTGGAGACGCTGCGTAGAAGCGTTGGCGAGCAGCCCGGCGAGGTGCAGGTGCTGTCAGCTGCTGCCGCGGACGGCAACAGCTGGTGGTCGAGACTGGAAGTGCTGCTGGCGCGTCAGCAGGAGCCCGGGAGGCGTTCATCGCGGCCGCGTGACGAAACGCTGATCGCTGTTGCAGCGGCAGGACCGGATTGTTCTCCCGACGCCCTTCGATCACTGATCAGTGATTTCAGGGATTATTTTGAGACGTTCGTGGAACGTCATGACCAATGGTAAAAGGCGTTGTCTATGCCCACATCCTTTCTGGAAATCATTCAGCTGCCCACTGGTGAGTACGCCCTGCGCCGGGCTGATGACGAAAGCACGCCCCTGGTGCGGATCCGCTTCTCAGACGAAGCCAAGGAAATGCTCCAGGACAACGACCTGAACGTGGCTAAAGCCATGATCACCGCCGGGCTTGAGGCAGCGGGTTCCACCACCGATGACATCGGTGACATGGACATGGAAGAGGAAGACACCATGCCGCCCGCCTACAACCAGACCGTTCACTGAGAACGGGTCTGCCTCTGCCGCAGTATGACCCCATGGCTATGACCGCGTACGGAGGCGTTTTCCAGGCGGCCATAGCTGTGGCGGCTCAGCCCCGAGGTCCAGAGCACCACAGCATGGCAGGTTCCCGCTGACAGCGCTTTCTCCGCCAGGGTTTCAGCGCTGTGCTGGGTCGAAGAGCGCAGGATCAGCAGCTGGTGCTGGATGATGCCGTGATGCTGCTGCCACTTGCCAACCAGCCCTGCCGGTGGATCGATCCAGGCCAGCCAGCGTTCTTCCTGGTTGAGCTGGGTCAGCATCGGCAACAGCAGCTGGAAGTTCTCGATCTGCTCCTCCGGCAGGATGATCTCCGTTACGTTCGCTTCCGGAGCTGGACTGTCGCCGCTATTCCCTGTATCCGCAGATGCTGCCGGGGTAGGGGTGTCCTGCTGTTCCTGTGGGGTTAGATCCAGTTGTTCCATGATGGGGCTCCTGTCATCTTCTGTGGGGTGGGTCAGTGCAGATCACCGCGGCGGATGACGCCCACGCCCAGCCCTTCGATATCCAGCGGTGTGTTAGTGAGGTCCACCTGGATGGGGTCGAACTCGTCATTCTCGGCAATCAGCCAGACGGTACTGCCCTCCCGGCGGAAGCGTTTGACAGTAACCTCGTCCTCCAGTCGTGCCACCACAATCTGACCGTTGTGGACATCCGTGGTCCGGTGGACCGCCAGCAGGTCGCCGTCGAGGATGCCCACGTTCTCCATGCTGGTCCCGCGAACCCGGAGGAAGTAATCCGCCGCCGGATTGAAAAAGCCCGGCTCCAGGGTGCAGTGATCTTCGATGTTTTCCTCGGCAAGGATGGGGTTGCCGGCGGCAACCTGGCCGATGATCGGGATGCCGGGGCTTTCCTCGACTTCCGGGAGCCGGATGCCGCGACTGGCGCCCTTGACCATTTCGATGGCGCCCTTGCGGGCAAGGGCCCGGAGGTGTTCCTCCGCCGCGTTGGCGGACTTGAACCCCAGCGTGCTGGCGATTTCAGCCCGCGTGGGCGGGTAGCCCGTGGAGTGCACGTGCTCACGGATGAGGTCGAGAATCTGTTGCTGTCTTGGCGTCAGGTTCATAGTCAGGGCCACTGTTTGTCCGTACAGGTACTGTTAATGTATACAGTTTGGGTGGCCCTGTCAAAGGGGGTCAGCCGATGGTGAAAGCGGTTGGGGGAGTGGCGTCACTGGACTGGGTTTCAACGCGGCTCACGGATGCGGCGGGCGGCCCCTGGTGGAGCCAGTCCACGAGCTGGTTGACGGCGTTCTCCTCGCCACAGGCGAGCACTTCCACGCTGCCGTCGGGCTGGTTGCGGGCGTAACCGGTGACGCCCAGCCTCTGTGCCTGGATGCGGGTGTTGTCACGGAAGCTTACGCCCTGAACGCGGCCCTCGACCCGGGCCAGGATGCAGGTCTCTGTCATAGTGTTGTCCTCCTACCAGCGGGCCTTGTCCCACATTTCCGGGTTGGCCCAGTTCTGTGGATTGTTCCATTCCCGCACGTAATTGTAGGTATCCAGGTCATAGGCGAACAGTGTGGCGTTCACGGGATCGGTGTAGTGGTAGAGACGGGTGAATCCCATGCCGATGAAATCCTGGAAGCGCCAGGGGCTGCCGTCGCGCACGTACACGGCGATCCGGGTGGCGCCCATGTTCCGGAGCTGACCAAGCAGCTTCTGGCCCTGCTGTTGTGGCAGCTCCTCCAGTGTGTCGGTGACCAGGGCCAGGTCGAACAGCCCCGGCAGGGGAAAGGCGCTGTTGGGATCGTCAGGGGGTAGACGCAGGCACTGGGCCTCCGCCGGTCGCTCCGGCCATTCCCTCAGGCACTGCTCGGCAAGACCGGGACTGTGTACGACCGAATTGGGCTGGTAGTGCGCCAGGATCATGGTCAGGTCCTGTTCAGGATTGTAACCGTTGGCATCGGTAGCCATGGGTGCCTCGTGGAAGCCGGGAATTACTGGAAGTCTCGGCTTCTGACGCTGAGCCTGTCAATGAGATGGCTGAGGTCATCAAGGCGCCCGGCGAGCACGTGGATGACCCCTTCATGACGCTCGAGCGTGCCGCGTACCTGCAGCAGGCGGGCGTTGAGCAAGGGGCGGCGCTGACAGCGGGCGGTGTCCCGCCAGACGATCACATTGATGTTGCCGGTTTCGTCCTCAAGGGTCACGAAGGTGACGCCGGCGGCGGAACCGGGCCGCTGGCGGCCGGTGACCAGTCCTGAAACGGCCACGGGCCGGCTGCTTTCGGCGCTCTCCAGGTCCACGGCCCGCAGGCAGTGGCGGAGCTGGCCCCTGTCCCGCAGCTGGGCCAGGGGATGGCGTTCCAGTGTGAGCCCTAGGCTGGTGTAGTCCTCGAGCGTCCGCTGGGTTTCATCGGGGGCGGGCATGCGGGAGCGGGAATCCCGCGGCGGTTGTGCGCCTTCACCGGCCAGCGGCAGGGGATGATCCGGCTCCAGCAGGTCCCAGCGGGCCTGGTGGCGGTTGTCGCTGAGCGGTTGCAGCGCGCCGCTGGCGGCCAGGGCCTCCAGGTCGGTACTGCCAAGCCCCGTGCGCCGCCGCAGGTCCTGAAGGCTGGCGTAACCACCCTTGGGGCGGCATTCAACCACGCGCAGTGCGGCTTCCCGGGTGAGGTTGTCGATCAGTCGCAGGCCCAGGCGGACGGCGGGGGCCTTGCTTCCGTCTTCCAGCTGATGTGACTCGAGACTGCGATTAATGTCCACGGGCCGGACCTCGACCCCCTCGCGCCGCGCGTTCTGCACCAGCTGGTAGGGGGAATAGAACCCCATGGGCTGGCTGTTGAGCAGGCCACAGAGAAACGCCGCCGGATGATGGCACTTGAGCCAGGCGCTGACATAGACCAGCAGGGCGAAGCTGGCCGCATGGGATTCCGGGAAGCCATAGCCCCCGAAGCCCTTCATCTGCTGGTAGAGGTTTTCGGCGAATTCAGTGCTGTAGCCGTTACTTTTCATCCCGTCTATAAGCTTGTCCCGAAAGCGGGACAGGTCCCCGTGGTGCTTCCAGGCCGCCATGGCGCGGCGCAGCTGGTCGGCCTCGCCGGCGCTGAAGTTGGCCGCCACCATGGCAACCCGGATGGCCTGTTCCTGGAAAATAGGGACGCCGAACGTGGCTTTGAGGACCTCCTCGATACGTTCGTCCGCGTACTCGAAGCTCTCCGGCGCCTTCCGGCGCTTGAGATAGGGATGCACCATGTTGCCCTGTATGGGGCCAGGGCGCACGATGGCGACCTGCACCACCAGGTCGTAATAGTTGTCTGGCTTAAGGCGCGGCAGCATGCTCATCTGGGCCCGGGACTCCACCTGGAAAACGCCCATGCTGTGGCCTTTCTGGAGCATGCGGTAGACCTCCGGGCACTCCGGCGGTACGTCGGCCAGGCTGGCCGGGCCGCTCCGTTCGCCCACCAGTGCCAGGGTCTTGCGGATGGCGGTGAGCATGCCCAGGGAGAGGACATCCACCTTGAGCAGGCCCAGGGCTTCCAGGTCGTCCTTGTCCCACTGGATGACGGTGCGCCCGGCCATGGCGGCATTTTCCACCGGGACCAGGTCGGCAACCCGTTCCGAGGCAATGACGAAACCACCCACGTGCTGGGACAGATGCCTCGGGAAGCCAATGAGCTCGCGCGCCAGCGGCAGCAGGTGGCGGGCCGGGCCCTGTTCGTCCAGTAGTTCCTTGCGGCGCAATTGCTGTTCCCAGTCATCCCCACTGTCGCGCCAGTCGATACCCTGGATCAGCTGTTCGATGTGCATGGGATCCAGCCCCAGGGCCTTGCCGGCGTCGCGCAGGGCACTGCGCGGGCGGTAGCAGATGACGGTGGCGGCGAGGGCGGCGCGTTCCCGACCGTACTTGCCATAGATGTACTGGATGACCTCCTCGCGGCGCTCATGCTCGAAGTCCACGTCAATATCCGGGGGCTCATCCCGTTCCTTCGAGATGAAGCGTTCCAGCAGCAGGTTAATCCGTCGGGGATCCACCTCGGTGATGCCCAGGCAGTAGCAGACCACGGAGTTGGCGGCGGAGCCCCGTCCCTGGCATAGAATGCCCTGCTCACGGGCAAACCGGACCACGTCATGGATGGTCAGGAAGAAGGGCTCGTAGGCGAGGGTCTCGATCAGCTCGAGTTCATGGTCCAGCTGGCGGTCGATGGTTTCCGGGACACCCTCCGGAAAGCGCCAGTGGCGCCCTTTTTCCACCAGTTCCCGCAGCCAGGAGGTGGGCGTATGGCCTTCGGGGACCAGCTCGCCGGGATATTCGTAGCGCAACTCATCCATGCTGAAATCGCATTGCCGGGCCAGGTTCAGGCTTTCCTTGATCCAGGCTTCCGGGAACAGGCGCTCCAGGCGCTCGCGCGGGCGCAGGTAGGCCTCGGCGTTGCTCTGGAGGTGGTCGGCGGCCTCCGGCAGGGAGCGGCCCAGGCGGATGGCGGTGACCAAATCCTGCAGGGGCTTGCGGCGTCGCCGGTGCATCAGGACATTGCCCGTGGCCACCACCGGACAGCCGAGGCGGGCCGAGAGCTGTTCCAGCCAGTGCCGGCGTTGGTGGTCGCCCTGGGCCAGGGGGCGTTCGGCCATCAGCCGCAGTGCCGGAAACAATGCCATGAGCCGGCGACCGTGCTCGTTGTCCGCCCGGTTGAAGCCAGGGCGCCACAGGGCCAGGCACTGGTCGCGACACAGGCCGAGGTCATCGAACCACAGCTGGTAATGGCCCTTGTCGCTGCGTCGGCGGCCTCGGGTGATGAGCTGGCTGAGCGCGGCGTACCCCTGGCGGTCCGGGGCGATCAGTATCAGGGTGCCGGGCAGGTCCTGCAGCCTGAACTCACTGCCAACCAGCAGGGTCAGTGCCAGTGAACGGGCCCTGGCATGGGCCCGGACGACGCCGGCCAGGGAGCATTCGTCGGTCAGCGCCAGGGCGTGGTAGCCCAGCCGATCGGCTTCCTCGACCAGCTCCTCCGGATGCGAGGCGCCACGCAGGAAGCTGAAGTTGCTGATGCAGTGGAGCTCGGCGTAATCCATCGTCATCCGAACCATCCGTGAATGAACCACTGATCCTGCCGGTTGCGGAACAGCCAGGCACGCTGGCCGTTGTCCAGCAGGGCGATGTAGTAGTCGCGGCGCACGTAGTCGCCATCCCACCAGCCGCCCTGGATGCGCTCGGGGCCGTTGAGCCAGCGGACAGGGGGCCGCTTCAGTGGCTGTGGGGGCTGCTGGAGCCAGAAGGGGCGTGCCGGCCCTGAACGCGGGGGTGTGCTGGTGCCCCGTTGCCGGGCGGGCTGCCAGTGGGCACAGCGCTCCGGACGCGGGTCCGGGGTCCGGCCAGGGGACTGGATGCTGTCCCGCCCCAGCCGGGCCCGCAGCCGGTACAGCAGGGTTTCACGGGCTTGCTGCCGGCTTTCACCGCTGTCGAACAGGTCGTGGCTTTCGGTGGCATCAAGGGCAACCGTGCGTTCTGTTGCCAGTGACAGGGCGTTTACGTCGTCGGGCAGATTGATCGCGGCCAGTCGCAGCAGGGCCAGCTCCAGGAAGGTCTTCGCCCTGGTTTCGCCCCGGCTGGTTTCCAGTTCCAGGGAAGTGGGCGCCCGGTCGGGATGGTGAAGGGTGAGGCTGAGCCGGTCACAGCGGCACTGGCGTTGGCGCAGAAAGGTTTCAAGGTTTCCCAGGAGATGCCCCAGAGGGCTCTGCAGCTGGTCGGTGTTCCGGGTCTCCCGGGTCAGCGTCAGGCTCTGATGGAAGGCCGCCCGGGGATGGAACTCCTGAACGGGGTCACCGGAGCGCCCGAGTATCCGCTGCAGGTCGTCGTACAGTTCCGGTCCCAGGCGGCTGGTCAGCTCCGCCGGGCAGCACGCGAGCAGATCCTCGAGGTGCTGCAGGCCCATGCGGGTCAGCCGCTGACGGACCCTGGCCGGCCAGTCCGTAACCGTGACCGGCAGGCGGTGCAGGGCCTGGAGCATGGTTTCCGGATCCCGTGTGCAGATACAGGCCCCGTGGCGCGCCAGCAGCCGGGCCATGCGCGGGCTGGTGCCGGTGGCCATATGGCCGTTCAGTTCATTCTGTGACAGGTGCTTTGCAAGTACAGCCGCCAGATCTTCCGGCTGCGGGTAGAGGTGGCGCAGCCGGTCGGCGCGGATCAGGATGCCATCCGGTGGCCACAGGGCCAGCGGGGAAGCCAGCTGATAGAGATCCGCTGCCAGCTGTTCCAGCAGCTCCGTCTGGCGGTCTTCGCTGAAGGGGATCAGGGTGAGTTGTGGGCACAGGGCACGGGCTGTGGCCATGGACTGGCCTGCCTGGACCCCCGCCTGCCGGGCCTGTTCGTCCGGCTGCTGGATCACCGGGGGCGTGCCTGTGGTCAGTGCTACCGGTACATCGCTGGTCTGGTGGTGATCCAGCAGCAGCGAGGGGAGATGGAGATACAGCCACAGCATTGGGTCACACCGTCTGGTGGGGGATAACGGGAGGCAGTGTCAGGGTCCGGCTTCCCGCCTGACCGCCGCGCTGGCGCAGCAGCGTCACCCGCAGCTGGTTGGCTCCGGGCACCGCATCAAGGGCCAGTCGCATGGGGGCGGGCGACGCCTGGCTGGTGCCTTCCTGCGGGGTGATGAGAACACCCAGGGTTTGGCTCTCTTCCAGCGCCAGCTGCAGTCGCCGGAGCGCAGCCGGATCACGCCGCCGGCTCCACCCCATCACCATGCCCACGGCGCTGCTGCCCAGAAGCTGCTCCAGGGTCCAGATGTGGTCCGCGCGGCTGCCGGTGCGCACCATGAAGCAGTGCTTGGGGGGTAGTCCCATGCCCTCCAGGGCCGGCGGGTAGGGCGCGTGGGGTGGGTCGACCCAGAACAGGGCTGCTTCGCTGTGGACGCACTGGTGCATGGCATGGGCAAACAGCTGCAGTTCGCCAATGCCGTTGAGGGGGCTGTGGCATTCGATCAGTGCCCCCTGTGGCCAGCCGCTGGTTGCCAGCAGCTGGTCGAGGGCCTCAAAACCGCTGGCAACACCCTGGCAGTGGCCGGCCTTCTGCTGACTCGCCCGCCACAGGCGGGGGTCCTGTTCAAGCTGTGTGCGGGGATGAACGGACATTGCCACCTCGATACTGTTTATATATACAGTATAAAGGCTGTGGCGATGCCCGGCAATGCGTCGAGCGGATCAGCCCGGGACGGGTATCGATGGTTCTCCCGAGGGCTGGACGTAATCCGGGCTTCCCAGGATTCCGGTACCGCGCAGCAGGCTCCAGGCCACCTTGAGGGTGCTGGTATCGCGGCTGGCCAGGTACCACCGGGTCTCCTCACCCCGGTACCGGGTCTTGTGGTAGGCCAGCGACCGGAAGGCATAAAGGCGGTTGCCGTGACGGTACAGGAGCTGGGCCACACGCCGTATCAGCGGATTGTCGCCGGGATGGCCTCAATGTTGTGCAGTGGTGATATCCCCAGGGACAGGTACTCGATGCCTTCCCGGTGGAAGCATTCCATGGCCTCAAGGATGATGAAATCGAGAAGGCCGCTGGGGCTCTGTTCCATGTCCTGACGCAGGATGTTGGCGGTGTATCCCACGACTTCACCGTTCTCGAAGAAGGGGTCGAAGAAAACGTAGCCCAGCAGCCGGTCGCTCCGGTCGTAGGCGTAGAAGCGGCGTACACCCCATTCGTCGCTGAACACCGGCGGCCGCGTGAGCAGCCGGAGCTCGTGGTTGCGTACCCGTTTGTGCTGGCGCCAGCGCCGGGATATATGTTCCATCTGCTCTGTGTCCACCTCGCGGGCCTGCTGTTCCAGCACACGCAGCTGACAGCGTCTGCCCAGGTTGCCGGCGTGACGGAGCTGCTTTTTGTCGCGCCCCACAGTGTCAAATTCCGGAATGCGCACCCGGAATTCCGTGCCCATGGCATTGATGGTAAAGCCCAGCGACCGGAGATCGCCGGTCACATTGTCGTCGATGCCACTGAACAGGAACTGGCCCGGCACCTGCTCCAGGCACTGCCCCAGCAGCAGTGGCTGTATGGAGGGGGCGCAGACGGGGTTGGCAAAGACGATGTTGACGCGCCCGAACAGGGTGCTGACGGGGGCGTAGGCCACAAAGCCGAGTCGCGGGTCTCCGAAACGGCGTACGTCGGACTGGAGGTTGAAGTAGGCACTGGACTGCCGCCCGTAGTGCTGGATCAGCGGGCGACACTGCGCGGCGCTCAGACCTTCACGCCAGTCGCCCAGGTATTGCTGTTTCATGAGAATTGTCATCGCCACTGATCCCTGGTTGCGGTATAAAGAACAGTCTGTCCATACTCATCATGAGCGGCTTTCATGAGGGTTAAGAAGGGGCTGATGATCAAATTGTGATCCAGGCCTTAAGCTGGAATCGGGATCCATGACCGGGCTCACAAAATGCCTATAAATTGCTGAAATTGAAGGACATTTGATTGTTCTACACTGTTCAGGAGAGGCCTCTTTTTTGATTTTTCCGGTCCTCCGGTGAGGATCCCGGATCCGCATCCATTCAGGCGGTATTCGTGGAGCAGTCTATGAAGGAGTGGGTCGCCAACCTGGTTTTCCGGATGATGGCCCTTGTCGGTCTGAGAACCTTTAATGCCCAGTTTCTTGTTTCCTTTATCCTGATTTTTGTACTGCTGGCAGGGCTGGCGGCGAGTCTCTGGCGCAATCTTGTTCCTGAGCCCGGCGCCATTGACACTGCGGTGACTGCCCAGAAGCAGCTCACGGCGGTCAATGAACGGGTTTCCAGTGGTGATGGTGGGGAGGATCAGCTGGCGGAACTGGGGCGCACCCTGGGGCCATTGATCGACGAGCGGGCGGCCTTCAGCGCCCTTGACGACCCCTGGCGGGAATACCAGCGCCTGGTCGGTCAGTCCGGTGGCGGTTCCTCTCCAGAAGTGGCGGCTCTCATGCAGGCCTCGGACAGGATGCGGAATGCACTCGTAGAGGGCGTGGCGGCGGTCAGGCAGGCTGATCAGAGCGCCCGTCGTCAGGCGGCCATGGCGGGCATGGTCCTGCTGCTGATGATGGTTGGCATGCTGGCGATTGGCCGCATCTACGGCAATTTCCATTTCATGGAGCAGGTGGAAAGGCTGCGGCAGAAACTGCGTCAGGTGGCTGACGGGGATTTCTCGGAAACGCTCAGCATCGAGATCCGCGAGAATGAAGTGGGTGAGATGCTGGAGGCCTACAACCTGATGGTCGCCCATGTGGGCGATTTGTTGCGCCAGATCGATGCGGCCACCGCCACGGCGGAAAACAGCGTGCAGCAGGTACTGGATGTCACGGCCAAGACCCATGCGGGTGCGGACCGCCAGAGCCGCGATGTCAGCGAGGCGGCGACCGCGGTCAACCAGATGGCTTCATCCATTCAGGATGTGTCCGGTAATGCCCAGAGCGCAGCCAGCCACGCTCATGAAGCGGCGGACTCAGCCCAGGAAGGAGACAGCGTGGCGCGTGAGGCGCGTCAGCGCATCGATCATCTGGATACCCGGTTCGCGGAGACGGCGCGCACCATGGAGAGCCTGGAGCAGGATGCCCAGGACGTGAGCAAGGTTCTTGGCATGATCCGGGAGATTGCCGACCAGACCAACCTGTTGGCGCTTAATGCGGCCATCGAGGCTGCCCGTGCCGGCGAGTCCGGGCGTGGTTTCGCCGTGGTGGCGGATGAGGTCCGCAATCTGGCCCAGCGGACCCAGGACTCCACCAACCAGGTCCAGGAAACCATCGAGCGGCTTCAGCAGCAGGTCCAGACCCTGGTCAGCGAGAGCGAGGCCAGTGCCAGCGCCAGTCGCGAGAGCGTTGCCTCCGTCAATCAGACGTCCGAGGCCATCCACCGGGTCATGGAAGCCATCGGGCAGATCCAGGGCATGAACGATCAGATCGCGGCAGCCGTGGAACAGCAGAGCCAGGTTTCAGACGACATCAGCCGGCGGATGGAGGCGGTTTCAGAGGTGGCCGAACAGACCGACACCGATGCCGGCCAGACCGTTGAGGCGGCCCGCGCCATACAGGCGCAGATGAATCAGCTGCGTACGACCATGGGGCGTTTCCGCACTCAGTGACCCAGAATCCGCTTGCGCAGGCGCCGCCAGCGGGTGATCAGCCAGTCCATGACCGTGGGCCGGTCATCGATCATTTCCGCTTCTTCCTGATGGGGCCGGGTCGGGTCGCTTTCATCCTCGTCGGATTCCACTTCCACGCCATAGCGCTCGCTGGCGTGTTCCCACTCTTCCCAGTCGTGTGGCGTACCGGCATTCGGCTGATGGAGACGCACCGCCCGCTCCCAGGAATTCTCGCGGAGTGAGTGCTCCCTTTCCTGGTCTGAGGAGTCGATGCCGTATTTTCTGCGGAACTCATCGGGTTTCATGGGCGCCTCCTGCTGCCGCTCACCGTCAGTACCAGTGTAACGACAACCATCGGCGCTGCCATCCTTACCGTCTCACTGTTCCACGAAAGCGCGTTCAATCACGAAGTGGCCCTGATGGCCCTGCTTGGCCTCCTGGAAGCCGCGCTCTGTGAGGATGCTCACCATGTCCTTGAGCAGACCCGGGCTGCCGCAGACCATGAAGCGGTCCTCCTCCAGGCTCAGGTCGGGCATCCCCAGGTTCTTCGTCAGCTCGCCGCTTTCGATCAGGTCCGTGACACGGCCCTGGTTATGGAAGTCCTCGCGGGTGACCGTGGGGTAGTAGGTCAACTGGTCCCGGATCATGTCGCCGAGGTATTCGTGCTGCGGCAGTTCGCTGGTGATGGCTTCGCGGTAGGCCAGCTCATCCACGTAACGCACCCCGTGGACCAGGATGACGTTCTGGAACTGCTCGTAGATCTCCGGGTCCTTGATGATGCTGAGGAAGGGCGCCAGGCCAGTACCGGTGCCGATCAGGAAGAGGTTGCGCCCGGGCAGAAGGTTGCCGCCGATGAGGGTGCCCGTTGGCTTCTGGCCAACCAGAATCTCGTCACCCACTTCCAGGTGCTGCAGGCGTGAGGTCAGGGGGCCGTCCTGGACCTTGATGCTGAAGAACTCAAGGGTGTCTTCATGGTTGGCGCTGGCCATGCTGTAGGCCCGCATCAGTGGTTTGCCGTCCCCCAGCTGCAGGCCGATCATGGTGAACTGGCCGTTCTTGAACCGGAACGCCGGATCACGGGTTGTGCGGAAGCTGAAGAGTTCGTCCGTCCAGTGGTGAACGTCCAGTACTTTCTCCACATTGTATTTGCCCATGAATGCTACCTCGCTGATGGCTCACCGGGTGAGTGGGCGCAGGCAGTTGCCTGGACGATACCCAGTGTTTAACGTATGTATTGGTTGAATGGATTATCAGGCTATGTTCTATCGGAACAATCGATTATGAAGTACACGCTGCGCCAGCTTGAGGTGTTCCTGGCCACGGCCCGAAATGAAAACATAACCCGCGCGGCCGATGAGCTGGCCATGTCCCAGTCGGCTGCAAGCGGTGCGCTGCGTGATCTCGAGAACCAGTTCAGCGTTCAGCTTTTCGACCGCATGGGCAAGCGCCTGCAGCTCAATGAGCTGGGCCGGCTGGTACGCCCGAGAGTCGCCGCGCTGCTCGATGAAGCCCAGGAGCTGGAACATGCGCTGGCGCGTCATGCCGAGGTGGGGCACGTCAAGGTGGGTGCCACGCTGACCATCGGCAACTATATGGCGGTGCCGATTATGGCACGATTCATGAGTGAAAACGAGGGCGCGAATGTCTCGCTGGAGATCGCCAACACCCGCACCATCGGGCGCAAGGTGGCCGATTTTGAACTGGATGTGGGCCTTATTGAGGGAGAAATCCATTCCCCGGAGCTGGAGGTAATCCCCTGGCGTGGCGATCGGCTGACGGTGTTCTGCGCCCCGGACCACCCGATGGCCGGGCGTGAGGCGCTGACCGACGAAGACCTTTTGGCAGCCACCTGGATCCTGCGCGAGGGCGGCTCCGGAACGCGCCAGACCTTTGATCGGGCCATGCACGGGCTGCTGCCGGATCTCAACGTGCTGCTGGAACTGCAGCACACCGAGGCCATCAAGCGCGCCGTGGGTACCGGTATGGGCGTGGGCTGCCTGTCCGAGGTGGCCCTGAGGGATGCCTTCGAGCGTGGAGACCTGATCCCGCTTCCCGTGCCTCACCGGGATCTGGCCCGCTCGTTCTATTTCATCCTGCATCGCCAGAAGTACCGCAGCGCCGGCGTGGATCAGTGGCTGAAACTGTGCCGTGAGACCACCGGCCTCACTGGAACCATGGAGGCGCCCGATGACGCATGAACTGCAGAGTCGGGAGATTCGGCTTGCCTGGCTGGGATTCATCACCGCACTGCTGCCGATACTGACGTTCCACACCACCTACCTGCTTTCCGCATGGCATGGCCATGTGCCCTGGTGCATTCCGTACTGGGATGCCTGTACCTCCATCAGCGCCACCGGGCGCAACGGCCTCGCCTATTTCATCTTCAAGGGGGCAATGATCCCGGCGATCACGCTCCAGGTTCTGTTCTGGGCCATCAATCACCACTGGCTGAAGGCGCTGGGCTACCCGCGTGGCAAGGCCGTGGGCTGGCTCGGGGCGCTGGCGGCCGCCTTCCTGCTGCCCTATGTGCTGAGCCTGGGTCATTCCGGGGGCGCTTTTGAGCTGGCTCGGCGCATCGGCACGGCCGGCTACGTGGGGGTAACAGGCATTGTCCAGATCCTTCTGGGCAGTGTCCTGTGGCGTTCGCGCTATCCGCTGCTGCAGCGGGGTGGGGCGCGGTTGCTGACGCTGAGCGCCGTCACGCTTGGGATCGCGATCCTGTCGCTGGTGCTTCAGTCCATTCCAGGATTCAACTATGACCCCATTAAGTATGCCTTCGACTGGATCCTGATCGTGCTGCTCAACGTACACGGGATTGGAGTGGCCATACTCTGGTGGCGGGCCGGACTGGCGGTTACACTGCCGCGCACCCTCAATCTGGAGTAGCGGCGGATGCATGTGGCGGTCCTGGGCGCCGGCGTGATCGGCACCACCACGGCCTGGTACCTGCGCGAGGCTGGGCATGATGTGACCGTGGTCGAGCGCCGGGGCGGCCCGGCCGAGGAGACAAGCTTTGCCAATGGGGGCCAGATCTCGGTTTCCCACGCCGAGCCCTGGGCCAGCCCCGGCGCCCCCGCCCAGCTCCTGCGCTGGCTCTTCCGCCCGGATGCGCCCCTGCGCTTCCGGCCGCGCCTGGACCCTCACCAGTGGGCCTGGGGGCTGCGTTTCCTCAATGAATGCCGCAGCCGCCGTTACGTGCGCAACCTTGAGACGGTAGTGCGTCTTGGCCTGCACAGCCGGGCCTGTCTGGCGGATCTGCGTGAGCGTACCGGTATCGCATACCACCAGCGGCGGGAAGGCATTCTCCATTTCTATACCAATCAGAACGTCTACGCCGGCGCCCATGAACCCGCGGCCCGCATGCGTGCCCTGGGTTGCGAGCGCGAGGTCATCGACGTTGCGGAGGCGGTGGCCAGGGAGCGCGCGCTTGCACAGGTGCGGCCGGAGCTGGAGGGGGCCACCTGGACGCCCGGGGATGAGTCCGGCGATGCCCATGTTTTCACCACCGAACTGGCGGCGATGGCAGAGGCGCAAGGCGTGCGTTTTCTGTTCGATACCCATGTGATGGGCCTGGAGACCAGGGGCAGGACGGTAACGGGGGTGCGGCTCAACCAGGCCGGGGCCTTCACCAGCCTGGCCGCGGATGCGGTGGTGGTGGCGCTGGGCAGCTTCTCCGCACCGCTGCTGCGGCCCCTGGGCCTTAACCTGCCGGTGTACCCGGCGCGCGGCTATTCCGTGACGGTGCCGGTGCGGGATCCGGAGCGTGCCTATACCGTCAGCCTCATCGACGATGAGTACAAGCTGGTCTATTCCCGCCTGGGGGATGAGCTGCGTGTGGCCGGGATGGCGGAGATCGACGGCTGGCGCCAGGACATTGACCCGGCACGCTGCCGCCAGATCCTGGACCGGGTGGCCCACTGCTTCCCGGATGCCGGGCACTGGAACCAGGCCCGCTTCTGGGCGGGGCTGCGGCCCACCACGCCCTCAAGCGTGCCCTTTGTCGGCACCACGCCCTGGCAGGGGCTCTACCTGAATACCGGCCACGGGACCCTTGGCTGGACCAATGCCTGTGGCTCGGCGGCCCTTCTGAGGGACCGGGTCGCAGGGGAAGCAGGGCGCTCGGGGCTGGATTACCATGGACGCTGAACGGCCACGACTGCTGTGCCTCTCCGCCTATGAGGCGGCCAGCCATCGCCAGTGGCGTGAGCGGTTGGCGCACGGCCTGCCGGAGTTCGACTGGCAGGCCCTGACGCTGCCGGCTCGCCATTTCCGATGGCGCATCCGTGGCAACCCCTTGAGCTGGTATGACGCCCCGGAACTGCAGCAGGCGCCGGATCTGGTACTGGCCACCAGCATGGTGGACCTGGCGGTGGTGCGTGGCCTGAATCGCGGGATCGCAGCTGCGCCCACCGTGGCCTATTTCCACGAGAACCAGTTTGCCTATCCGGAACAGCGACAACGGGTGGCCAGTAACGAGCCTAAGGTGGTGAACCTGTACACGGCGCTGGCCGCCGATCGCGTGCTGTTCAACAGCGAATGGAACCGGCAGAGCTTTCTGGAAGGCGCTGGCGAGCTGCTCAGGCGCATGCCGGACCGCAAACCGCAAACCGCCGTGACCACCATCGAGGCGCGTTCTCAGGTGGTGCCGGTGCCTGTGCCGGATGAGCGGTTCACGGCGTTGCGGCGGGACTGGCCGGCGGTTCCCCATATGGTCTGGAATCACCGCTGGGAGTACGACAAGGGCCCGGACCGGCTGCTCGCGCTGCTCCGGGCCCTGCGTCGGCGTGGGCAGGCCTTCCGTCTGAGCCTGGTGGGCGAGGGCTTCCGCCAGGCGCCGGAAGCCTTTGCCGGGATCCAGGAGGAGTTCGCCGGGGAGCTGGTCAACCTGGGCTATATGGAGAGCAGGGACGCCTATGACCGGCTTCTGGGCGAGGCGGACATGGTGCTGTCCACCGCGCTGCATGACTTCCAGGGGCTGGCGGTGCAGGAGGCCATGGCGGCCGGCTGTGTCCCCATTGTGCCGGACCGCCTCGCCTATCCCGAGTATGTGCCGGCGGAGCTCCGTTACCCCTCCTACGAGACGGAGCCCGAGCGTGAAGGGGAGGCGGCGGCGCAGTGGCTCATCGCCGTTCTGGCGGGTCCGCGCCTTGGGCTGGAAACCCTGGTGCCGGAGCGCTACCGCCTGAGCCGTGTGATTACGGAATACCGGCAGGTCTTCGGGTCACTGCTCGGGAGCTGAGGCAGCTGCCCCGGCCCAATCCCCCAGGTTCAGGCCCACGGCCTCGGCCACGCTGTTGAAATCCCCGTCTGGCGTGGTCCGGATCTGAAGCGGCTCGCCGGTTACTGGATGCTCGAACGACAGACTTACCGCGCACAGCATCAGCCGGTTCAGGCCGTAATTCTCCCGGAAAAAGCGGTTATGGATGCCCTTGCCGTAGTTCACATCCCCGATCAGCGGGTGGTTGCGGCTCTTGAGGTGGCGTCGCAGCTGGTGGCGGCGGCCCGTGATCGGGCGCAGACGGACCAGGCTGTAGCGGGTATGGGTGTAACGCCCGTCCACGGAGATCGGAATGGAGGTGCAGTCCAGGCGGTGATAGAGGGTCATGGCCGACTGGGGGGCCTTGCGGCGTTTGCGCTTGCGGCTGTCCGGGTCGCGCGGGGCCAGTGGCTGGTCGATGATGCCGCCCAGTGGCGGCCAGCCGCGCACCACTGCCAGGTAGTCCTTACGCACCTGGTGGGCCTGGAAGGCATTGGCCAGTTCACGTGCGGTGTCCGGGTCCAGCGCGAACACCAGAACGCCGGAGGTGGGCTTGTCCAGCCGGTGCACCGGGTACAGGTGCTGCCCGATCTGGTCGCGCAGCAGGGGCAGGGCGATGCGCTGTTCGTGGCGATCCACCTTTGTGGGGTGCACCAGCATGCCCGAGGGTTTGTGCATCGCCACCAGGTGATCGTCCTGGTAGAGGATCCTGAGTGGTTCGCTCTCCTGATGCTCACCGGTTATCATCGTTGCCATGGATCAGGGCTCCCGGACAATCACTGAAATCAATCGGCCCGTGCCGCAGTGTGCAGGCCCCGCCACGGGTGGTGGCGGGTATTGCGCTGTGCACCCGGCGCGGCGTCTGAAGGGCGGAGAGGATATCACAGGCGGGAGCGTCGGTCGGAAGCCGCACCGCTCCGGCTTGGGATCCGCCGCCATGCCCGTCTGCTGACCGAGGGGTGCCATGGGAAACAGGACGTCCATGCCCCGCCGGCTCTGGTGGCTTGTTCTCGGGCTCAGCCTGGCGCTGCACCTGCTGGTTGTCAGCCTTCTCCCTCCCATTCTGCCCCGCGTGCCGGAGGTGGACCCCCTGCAGCGGGATATACGCGTTGCCTTTCCACAACCGGAGCCCGAGCCAGAGCAGGAGCCGGAGGAATCCGAGCCCCCGGAACCGCCTGAGCCGGAACCGGAGCCTGAAAAAGAGCTGGAACCGGACGAACAGCATATGCCCCGGGATACGGATGAGGTGACGGATCTGGATGGCACCAGCATGGATGCGCCCGAGGCTGAGGAGGAGCCCGCCGCGGCGCCGGAAGACCCCCAGGCCCCCGGGGATGCACCCAGCCCCGAAACCTCCGAGACGCCCAGCCGTCCGGAATCCACGGAAGACAGCCAGGAGGGGGCGGGTGAGCAGCGGGAGCCGGAGAGTGGGGCGCCCAGCCCGGATGCGGCCATCCAGGGGGAAGCCCGGAGCGAGCCGGATCCGGACAGTGCCAGTATGTCCCTTGGGCGGGAAGAGCAGGAGCCGGAAACGGCGCCGGAGTCCGGAAAGGGACCTGAAATCGGTGCCGATACGGGCATGGAAGCGCTGGATGAGGGAGAGATGGACGCCATCCGCGGCGAGTCCATGGTCAGCGAGATCGAGGAGCGCCGCATCCGCATGGCCAACGAGTATCTGGCCCGGATGAAGCGCCAGATCATGGCCCGGTGGGAGCAGCCCGAGGGCGCGGAGCCGCGTCATCGTGGCGAAATCCGTTTCTCCGTGGACGCCCAGGGCTATCTTGAGACCTCCCGCGTGCATCTGCCCAGCGGCCACAGCGGTCTGGATGCCAGCGCGCTGCGTGCGGTGCGGTCCGTGGGGCGGTATCGTGTGCCGGATTCGCCCGCCATTGTGCGCCGCTATTACCAGAATCTCCGATTCACCTATTCGGGAGAACCCTTGAACAATGACGACTGAAGCCAGCCCGGCGCTCAGCCTTCTGGAGCGTTCCCTGGATCGGCTTGGGGAGCGGGTCTGCCTTGTTGGCCATGATGGTCCCATGCCCCACTGGCCGCAGTGCCGGGTGCACGCGCTGACCACTCACTACGGTGTGTACCGGCAGGGTGGCGGAGCTGACGGAGGCCGGCTTTTCGGCTATGACGACCCGGAAACGCCAGAGGCTTTCGACACCGTCGTGATCCTTATGCCCAAGGCGCGTTCCGAGTTGACGATGCGCATGGCCTGGGCAGCTGCCCGGCTGGCCAGAGGCGGCGAACTCTGGCTGGTGGGGGCGAAGCGCGAGGGCATTGCACGTGGCAGCCGTCAGTTCCGGGAACGCTTCCCGGCTGCCTTCAGGATTGACAGCGCCCGCCACTGCCAGCTCTGGTGTGCGACGCCGGAGGTTCCGGCAGCACCATTCCGTGTCGGGGACTGGCTCGACTCGGTCCACCTGGAAGCACCGGACGCCGATCTCGAACTCTACAGCCTCCCGGGCCTGTTCAGTGAGGGACGGCTGGATGAGGGAACCCGCCAGTTGCTGGCAACGGTAACGGCAGAGCCGCCCGGGCCGGTCCTGGATCTGGCCTGCGGCAACGGCGTGATCGCCGCCTGGCTGCGCCATTACTGGCCGGGGCTGGCGGTGACACTGGCCGACGTGCACTGGCAGGCCCTGCGTTGTGCCCGGGCTTCCTTTGAGGGCCTGGAAGGAGTGACTGTTGTCGCTTCTGACGGTCTTGCCAGTATCCCGGCGCGTTACGCCAGTATCTTCTGTAACCCGCCCTTCCATCAGGGCCAGAAGAAGGACCTGGATCCGGTCAACCAGTGGTTCCGTGAGTTGCCGCGTTTTCTGGAACCGGGTGCTGAGCTCAGGCTGGTCGCCAATGCCTTCCTGCCGTACCAGGATCCCATGGCCCGGTTTATCGGCCCGGTCCGCACACTGTCGGATGACGGTCGGTTCCGGGTCTATTCAGTGACTCGCAGCATTCATGGGAAAAATGGTGGGAATTGATTGCATTGATTTTAATTATGATGTGAATCCGGATAGAATACTCCGGCGCTCGAGGTACGACTCCTCGAAACAGGGGAGCCGCCGACCAATCGTGTTGTTCCACTCCCGTAATCATAGGTGAATCATGTCGAACTACATGAAGGACATTGAAGAAGCAGCTGCACTGCGCAAGTCGCAGGGCGGCAAATGGGACCACATCACCCCTGAGTATGTGGCCCGCATGCGCGCCCAGAACCGGTTCCAGACCGGCCTGGATATCGCGCGTTACACCGCGAAGATCATGCGCGAGGACATGGCCGAGTACGACAAGGACCACAGCAAGTACACCCAGTCGCTGGGTTGCTGGCACGGGTTCATCGGCCAGCAGAAGATGATGGCCGTCAAGCGCCATCACGGCACCACCAAGCGCAGCTACCTGTATCTGTCCGGGTGGATGGTTGCGGCCATGCGTTCCGAGTTCGGTCCGCTGCCCGACCAGTCCATGCACGAGAAGACGGCGGTTCCGTCCCTGATCGAGGAGCTCTACACCTTCCTCAAGCAGGCGGACGCACGTGAACTCAACCACCTGTTCCACGACCTGGACGCGGCGCGTGAAGCCGGCGACGACAAGAAGGTCCAGGAGCTGATCGACAAGATCGACAACTTTGAGACCCACGTTGTTCCGATCATCGCCGACATCGACGCCGGTTTCGGTAACGAGGAAGCGACCTACCTGCTGTCCAAGAAGATGATCGAGGCGGGCGCCTGCGCCATCCAGATCGAGAACCAGGTCTCCGACGCCAAGCAGTGCGGTCACCAGGCTGGCAAGGTAACCTGCCCCCACGAAGACTTCATCGCCAAGATTAACGCGGTTCGCTATGCGTTCCTCGAGCTGGGTGTTGAAGACGGTGTCATCGTTGCGCGTACCGACTCCCTGGGCGCGGGCCTGACCCACAAGATCCCGGTTTCCCAGGAGCCTGGCGATCTGGCGGCTACCTACACCGGTTTCCTGAAGACCGAGCCGGTCAAGTCTGCGGAAGACGTTCAGGAAGGTGACATGGTCATCAAGAAGAAGGGCGAGCTGCACAAGCCGATGCGCCTGCCCAATGGCCTGTACGAGTTCCAGGAAGGCACCGGCGAAGACCGCGTGGTTCTGGACTGCATCACCAGCCTGAAGAACGGCGCCGACCTGCTGTGGATCGAGACCGAAAAGCCCCACGTCGGCCAGATCGCGGGCATGGTCAACCGCATCAAGGAAGAAGTGCCGGACGCCAAGCTGGTCTACAACAACAGCCCGTCCTTCAACTGGACCCTGAACTTCCGCCAGCAGGTGTTCGATGCCTGGAAGGAAGAAGGCAAGGACGTTTCCCAGTACGACCGCGCCGATCTGATGAACAGCAAGTACGACGACTCCGAACTTGCTGCGGAAGCCGACCGCTGGACCCAGAACTTCCAGAAGGATGGTTCCAAGCACGCGGGCATCTTCCATCACCTCATCACGCTGCCGACCTATCACACCGCGGCCCTGTCCACGGACAACCTGGCCAAGGGCTACTTCGGTGAGGAAGGCATGCTGGCCTACGTGCGTGACGTCCAGCGCCAGGAGATCCGCAAGGGTCTGGCGTGCGTCAAGCACCAGGACATGGCTGGCTCCAACATCGGTGACGACCACAAGGAATACTTCGCGGGCGAAGCTGCCCTGAAGGCCGGTGGTAAAGACAACACCATGAACCAGTTTTAAAACCGGTTCCGGTGCTTGCGGCCCCACGGGGCCGCGCCGATACAGAACCCCCTGTCGGATTCCGGCAGGGGGTTTTTTGTGGGCAGCTGTCCGTTATTCTTGGGGTATTACTGAATCCTGGGAGGTCCGGAGATGTGGCACCTGTTCAGCAGGGAAAAGATGCGGATGGTAACGCCGGAAGAGGCGTTGCCGGGGCGTTCCTCGGAAATGCCGGTCAGCAACCGCCACGCGGTGCTGGGAACCTCCCTGATCCCGCCATTCCCGGATCACTGCCGGGAACTGGTTGTGGGCATGGGCTGTTTCTGGGGCGCGGAGCAGTGCTTCTGGCAGCTGGAGGGCGTGTATACAACGGCGGTGGGCTATGCCGGTGGTTACACCCCCAATCCCACCTATGAGGAGGTGTGTACGGCGCGCACAGGCCATACGGAAGCGGTCAGGGTCATTTATGACCCGGCGGTGATGTCGCTGGAAACGCTCCTTCAGGTCTTCTGGGAGTCCCATGATCCCACCCAGGGGATGCGTCAGGGTAATGATGTGGGAACCCAGTACCGCTCCGCGCTCTATCTTCCGGATGAAGACAGCCTTGGGATTGCGCAGGCCTCAATGGAGGCCTATCAGAAGGCCCTGGATGCGGCCGGCCAGGGGCCTATCACCACCGAGCTGGCGCAGGGCGTGACCTTCTATTATGCGGAGGACTGGCACCAGCAGTACCTGCACAAGAATCCGGGCGGTTACTGCGGGTTGGCGGGTACGGGTGTGCGTTACGCATAAAAAACCCCGTGCGCCAGGGCACGGGGAGGAGGGGTATACCTGTGTGCTTCAGGCAGGGGGTTACTCCTGCGTGTCGGCGCTGTCGGAAGCGGCAGACTGGAAGCGCTGGCGCATGCTGCGAAGCTGCTGCTTCAGGGCGGTCAGCCGTTCGCCGGCCTGCTGGCGGTAGTTGGCCACCAGCGGCTTGAGATCGTTGGTGTAGGAGGCTTCCACCCGGTTCATGAGATAGGCGGACGTCATGTGCGCGTTCCATGACAGGCGCTTGCGCGTGTCGTAGGTGGCCGCGTCCAGGCTGAACATGAACTCCCGGAAGGAGGGGTTCTTCTCACGGATGTCCCGGACCATTTCCTGGAAGGACTCATTTCCCGCATCCCGCGCGCCGAGATCCCTGAGCACACGCTGCAGTTCCTGGTTGGCCTTCTGCCATTGCTGGCTGGTCTGTTCCTGAATCCTGCGTGTCAGATCGCTCATGGTTGTACTCCGACTGTCTGGGGACTTCTCAGCCATGGATCACCTCCATTGCTGCCCTTGAGTTCTATCGTCAGATTAGGGTGAAAAATTAGAATAATCACCCTAATCCGAGTAAAGACTCTAGTCCCGGTAGGCTTCCGGGCTCGGACAGCTGCAGATCAGGTTCCGATCCCCGTAGACGTTGTCCACACGGTTGACGGTGGGCCAGAACTTGCCGTCGCGCACGGACTGGGAGGGGAAGACCCCGAGCTCACGGCTGTAGGGGCGATCCCATTCGTCCACCAGATCGCTCTGGGTATGGGGAGCCTTCACCAGCGGGTTGTTGTCCGCCGGCCATTCGCCGCTGACGACCCGGTCCATTTCCTTGCGGATGCCCTGCATGGCCTCGATGAAGCGGTCGAGCTCCTCGCGGGATTCCGACTCGGTGGGCTCGATCATCAGGGTGCCCGGAACCGGGAAGGACATGGTGGGCGCATGGAAGCCATAGTCCATCAGGCGCTTGGCCACGTCCTCCTCGGTGATACCGGACCATTCCTTGAGCGGGCGAAGGTCGAGGATGCACTCGTGGGCCACCCGGTCATGACGCCCCTTGTAGAGCACGTCGTAGTCGTTCTTCAGGCTGTTGGCGATGTAGTTGGCGCCCAGGATGGCCACTTCCGTGCTGTGACGCAGGCCGTCGCGGCCAAGCAGGCGGTTGTACATCCAGGTGATCGGCAGGATGCCCGCCGAGCCGAAGGGCGTGGACGCCACCGCGCCTTCAGCGGCGCCGCTTTCATTGTGGCCGGGTAGATAGGGGGCCAGGTGTTCGCGGACACCAATGGGGCCCATGCCCGGGCCACCACCGCCGTGCGGGATGGCGAAGGTCTTGTGCAGGTTGAGGTGGGACACGTCGGAGCCCACCAGCGTCGGCTGCACCAGGCCCACCTGGGCGTTGAGGTTGGCGCCGTCCATGTATACCTGGCCACCATGCTCATGCACGATGCGGCAGATCTCGGGACCGCCTTCCTCGTAGACCCCGTGGGTGGAGGGGTAGGTGATCATGCAGGCGGAGAGCTGGTCACCGGCCTTCTCCGCCTTGGCGCGCAGGTCCTCAAGATCCACGTTGCCTTCGTCGTCACAGTCCACGATGACCACTTTCATGCCCATCATGGCCGCAGAGGCAGGGTTGGTGCCGTGCGCCGAGGCCGGGATCAGGCAGACGTCACGATGGCTCTCGCCCTGGGCCTCCTGATAGCGGCGGATGGCCAGCAGGCCGGCGTATTCGCCCTGGGCGCCGGAGTTCGGCTGCAGGGAAAAGGCTTCGTAGCCCGTGATCTCGCGCAGCTGTTCGTCCAGCTGCTCAAGCATCTGCTGGTAGCCCTGGGTCTGTTCCCGGGGTGCAAACGGGTGAATCTCCGCGAACTCCGGCCAGGTGACCGGTTCCATCTGCGCAGCCGCGTTGAGCTTCATGGTGCAGGAACCCAGCGGAATCATGCCGTGGACCAGCGAGAAGTCCCGGTTCTCGAGGCGCCGGATGTAGCGCAGCAGCTCGGTTTCACTGTGGTACCGGTTGAACACCGGGTGGGTGAGAACCGCGTCGCGACGGCGCATGGCATCGGTAATGCCGGTTTCAGCGCCGTTGGTGATGTTCCCGTCCAGGGTTGCCACGGACTGGCCATGGTTGTCGCCCAGGACGATGCGCAGCAGGCGTTCAACGTCTTCTTCCGTGGTGGTTTCATCCAGGCTGATGCCGGTACGGCCGTCACCCAGGGCGCGCAGGTTGCAGCCCTCGGCGTGGGCACGTTCGTGGACGCTGTCGTCCGCCTGGAAGCTCAGGGTGTCGAAGTAGCGCTCCTGCGGGGTCACGCCACCGGCACGCAGGCCCTTCGCGAGAATGGCCGTCAGGCGGTGCACGCGCTCGGCCTGGTTCCGCAGCCCTTCCGGCCCGTGGTAGACGGCATAGAAGGCCGCCAGGTTCGCCAGCAGGGCCTGGGCGGTACAGATGTTGGAGGTGGCCTTCTCGCGGCGGATGTGCTGCTCGCGGGTCTGCATCGCCATGCGGAAGGCGGGTTGGTCGCGGTTGTCCTTCGAGACGCCGATGATCCGGCCGGGAACCTGGCGCTTGAGGTTGTCCCGGGTGGCGAAGAAGGCGGCGTGCGGGCCGCCATAGCCCATGGGCACACCGAAGCGCTGGGCGGAGCCGAAGACCATGTCGGCCCCCAGCTCGCCCGGCGAGCGGAGCATCATCAGCGCGAGAAGATCGGAGGCCACGGCAGTCATGGCGCCCTGATCATTGGCTGTTTTCACCAGCTTATCGAGGTCCGGGATACTGCCGTCGGTGGCCGGGTACTGGAAGGCGGCACCAAAGGGCTGGTGTTCCCCGATCGAGTCAGCGGGGGCGATGACCAGCTCAATGCCCATGTAGTCGGCACGCGTGCGCAGCACATCCAGGGTCTGCGGGTGCAGGTCTTCGGAGGCGAAGAAGACGTTGCTCTTGTTCTTGCGGTTGGCGCGCCGGCACAGGGCCATGGCTTCCGCCGCCGCCGTGGCTTCGTCGAGCAGCGAGGCGTTGGCCAGGTCCAGGCCGGTGAGATCCATCACCATCTGCTGGAAGTTGACCAGTGATTCCATCCGGCCCTGGGAGATCTCCGGCTGGTAGGGCGTATAGGCCGTATACCAGGCCGGGTTCTCGAGGACGTTGCGCTTGATGACCGCGGGAATGCGAGTCGGGTAGTAACCCTGACCGATGTAGGAGCGGAACACCTGGTTGCGCCGGGCCATGTCACGCAGCTCGGCCAGCGCCTCGTGTTCGGCGCGACCGGGCTCCATGGCCAGTTCCGCGGGCATGCGAATGGACCCCGGAATGATCTGGTCAACCAGTTCATTCACGGAGGACAGCCCCAGGGTGGCCAGCATGGCCGACTGATCATCGGCGTCGGGGCCAATGTGCCGGTCGCTGAAGGGCCGGTCGTTCAGCTGGGCCAGTGTTGCTTCGGCCAGGGAAGACTTCGCATTCATGGGGATACCTCCTGGGTCAGGCTTCGTCGGCGACGAGCTCCTGATAGCGCTCGGCCGTGAGGAGTTCGGAGAGTTCGTCCGGGTTGTCCAGCTTGATGCGGACCATCCAGCCGTCCCCGTAGCAGTGTTCGTTCACTGTCTCGGGGGCATCTTCGAGGGCTTCGTTGACGCTCTCGACGGTGCCGCTGATGGGGGAGTAGATGTCGGAGGCCGACTTGACGGATTCCACAACCGCGAGTTCATCGCCCTTGGCAAAGCTCTGGTCGGCTTCGGGCAGTTCCACGAAGACAACATCGCCGAGCTGATCCTGGGCGTGGTCGGTGATGCCCATGGTCACGGTGCCGTCGCCGTTGTCACGGATCCATTCGTGGCTTGGGGTGTAGAGAAGTTCCTCAGGCGTCGCTGTCATCGCTCCATCCTCCTGCGGGGGTCATGGGGTTGTGGTTTTGTGTGTGTTAGATTAACAACGGATTTTCCCACAAACAACGTAAATTTCCTATAGGAAACACGCGAATCATGCCCCAGGACAGCGACAACATGCGTGAACCGCTCCATGAAACCCTCCAGGTCCAGCACGGCGAGACCGAAGCCACGCTGCAGCCGTTGCGCCTGGGCGAGCGGGTCCGCTCCCTGCGCCTGGGCCAGAACCTGACCCTGGAGGAGGCCAGCAAGCTGACGGGGCTGGCGCGTTCCACACTGTCCAAGATCGAGAACGAGCAGATCTCCCCCACCTTCTCGGTCGTGAACAAGCTTGTGACGGGGCTGGGGATCGACCTGCCCCAGCTGTTCACCGAGCCCAGCAACAGCGCCCAGCCCTCCGGCCGGCGGGACATCACGCGCCGGGGCGAGGGCCGGCCGCATCCGACGGCCACCTACGAGCACGAGCTGCTGGCCACGGACCTGAGCCACAAGAAAATGGTGCCCTTTACAACAAGGGTACGTGCGCGGGCGTTTGAGGATTTCCCGGAGTGGATCCGTCACGACGGCGAAGAGTTCCTGTACGTGCTCAGCGGCGCCATCCTGTTCTACACCGAGTTCTACGAGCCGGTCCGCCTGGAGGCCGGGGACAGCGCCTACTACGACTGCACCATGGGCCACATGCTGGTTTCCACGAGCGAAGAGGACGCGGAAGTGCTCTGGGTTACCGCCTGACGGGAAACTTTGTTTCCGATCGGAAATGCGGCACCATGGGTATCATCCGTTCAAGCCGGAACAGGCAAAACAGAAAATCAGGAAACAGGAACAGGAGAGACAGGCTCATGGCGAATGATCAGGCAATGCTCACAACCCCGCTGACGGCCCTTCACGAGGAACTGGGCGCGCGAATGGTGCCCTTCGCCGGGTACAGCATGCCGGTACAGTACCCGACCGGGATCAAGCAGGAGCACCTGCACACCCGGGAAGCGGCGGGGCTTTTTGATGTCTCGCACATGGGGCAGGTCTGGCTCAGCGGCGAGGGCATTGCCGAGGCGCTGGAAGCCATGGTGCCGGCCGACCTGGTCGGGCTGGGCGTGAACCGGCAGCGTTACGGCCTGTTCACCAACGAGAACGGGGGCGTCCTGGACGACCTGATGATCAGCCGCCATGAGGAAGGCTTCTACCTGGTGGTCAACGCGGCCTGCAAGGCCGAGGACATTGCCCACCTGCGCGCCGGCCTGCCGGCCTCCATTACGCTGACCGAGATGGCCGACAGGGCGCTGATCGCCCTTCAGGGTCCGAAAGCCGAGGAGGCACTGGCGAAACTGCAGCCGGAAGTGCGGGAGATGAAATTCATGGACAACCGCCCCATGACGCTGCTCGACAGCCCCGCGATCATTTCCCGCAGCGGCTACACCGGCGAGGATGGTTACGAGATTTCCGTGCCTTCCGACGTCGCGGAAACCCTGGTCCGCCGCCTGCTCGAGGACGAGAATGTGGAGCCGGTGGGGCTGGGCGCCCGCGATTCACTGCGTCTTGAGGCCGGGCTCTGCCTTTACGGCCATGACATCACCACTCGCACCACCCCGGTCGAAGCCTCCCTCGGATGGGCCATCGGCAAGCCACGCCGGCTCGGTGGTGAGCGCGAAGGGGGGTTCCCCGGCGCCCAGCGGGTCCTTGCCCAGATGCGCGAAGGGTCGCTCGAACGCAAGCGCGTTGGCTTGGTAGCCGAGGGCAAGGCGCCGGTGCGCGAAGGCGCGGTTCTCTATGCCGAGGGTGGCGAGGAGCCCATCGGGGAAGTAACCAGTGGCAACTTTGCCGCGAGCGTGGGCGCGCCCATTGCGATGGGGTATGTGCGTGCGGATCTGGCAGAGAAGGGCACCACCGTTGAGGCGGATGTGCGGGGTAAGCGCCGCAGCATGACGGTCTCGGCGATGCCCTTCCTGCGCCCCGGTTACCAGCGCTAGAAAGGCTGGCGGCGGGGTCAGTCGGCCCTGCGGGGCACCAGGTCCAGGCGGTTAAGGGTATCGATGATGGTCTGGGTCTGGTGGTCGATTTCAATGTCCACGTGGTCGCCTTCACCGAGCGTCCCGAAACGCGTCGCCCTGAGTGTCTCCGGAATAAGGTAGACGGCAAAGCCGTCGCCGGTCAGCTCGGCAATGGTGAGGCTGGCTCCATCCACCGCGATGTAGCCCTTGCTGATGAGGTAAGGGCGCCACTTCTGGGGAACGGAAAAGGCGATCCGGCGGTTATTTTCGGGCTCCTCAATTGCGCTGACCCTGGCCATGCAGTGAACATGGCCTGACAGCAGGTGCCCCCCGATCTCATCGCCGATGCGGGCGGCACGCTCGACATTGACCGGATCCCCTTCCTTGAGTCCGCCCAGGGTGGTGACCCTCAGGGTTTCCATCATCACATCAAATGCGGCCCGGTCGCTGTCAGGCCAGGCTTCGGTGACCGTGAGGCAGGCGCCGTTGACGGAGACTGAAGCGCCAATCGCAATGCCATCAATGAAGTCTGCCGGAAACCGCAGCCGGATTCGGTGGAGTCCGGCCAGACGCTCGACGCTCGCAACCTCGGCTATGCCCTGAACGATTCCTGTAAACACGCCACCCCCCGCCCGATCAGATGTGGCCGTGGCCACTGTTGCGTACCCGGCTCAGCGCCCGCAGTACATCACCCCGTGTAATGACCCCAATGACCCGGCTGTTCTCGACCACGGGGTAGATCTTTGGCTTGGCGCCAAGCATTTCCTCGGCCAGATGGGTCACATCCTCATTTGGGCCAACGGAAACGGTCCGCCGCGACATCACATCGCTCACCAGCTGGTGCTCCTGAGCGTAATAGGAGTCGTTGAGCATCTCCTTGATGCAGTCCTGCTCGGTCACAAAGCCGACAAGGCGCTTGTGCTCGTCCAGAACTGGCGCGCCCAGCTCTTCCTGCTTGACCAGTGTGGCCGCCACTTTTTCGATCGGGTCAGAAGGAGAGAACCAGAGTGACAGTGAACGCATGTAGTCGCGTACCAGGATCTTGGGTGTGGTCGTCATGGAGCCTTGCCTCTGTAAAAGTTTGTTCCACGGCCTTCAGGGTGAATCAGAATACGCTACGCTGCCAATACATGCTAGGACATGGGACTGGCATTCAAGACCCGACGGAATCAGCCGTTAACCAGTGAGGGTACAGGTACGCGGAGAATGGGATGGCGCAGCATCAGCCTGAACGGGCGGAGGAACCGCGGGTTCATCCTGGCGGTAGACTGGAGCCGGTTCCTGAATCGGAAACGCCCGAATGGAATCAGTCGGTGGATGCCGGGATCCCGTGGGGCGAAGGGGATGGGGATACGGCCAGCGGTGAGGAGGCGTCACCAGACGCAGCTACCGAAGAAGCTCTCCAGGCGGCACGAGAGGCGTCGCGCAATCGCCAGCAACGCCGTCGCCGGTTGCTGCACGACTGTGAGCGTCTGCTTCTTTTGGATTTCGATACTCTTGCCATGCCAGGGTGGCCAGACCATCACCAACTGAATCTGGCGCGGCGTCGGCGCGACAGCTGGCTGCTGCTTGTGAGCGTACTTGCCGCCGTGGTTCTGGCGGGCATGGGTAACCTGGTGCCGGCGTTAATCGGGGGGGTGGCCTTTGGCGGCCTGGCGCTGGTTGCGCTCTGGGGGCTGCCGGGCGTGCGCCATGTTTTTACCCATCACCCCTCCTATATGGAGCTATTGCTGAAACGGCGGCGCCTGCTGCACCGGGCCCGCAAACATGTTGAACACCTGGAGGGGCCCATAGGCCTGGCGGCTGCATGCCGCCCGCTGGCCGAGTATAATCCGGCCCTGCGTCGCAGCCGGTACACCGGCCTCTACAGCCTTTCCGAGAGAGGTCAGCTGGTGGACAGCATCCGGAACCGGGCGCAGGCTCAGCTCTATCTCATTTTTGCTCTGGAAGCGGAAAAGGCCTATAACCGTCTGCGTGAGGAATACCTGCGCACCCACGAGCAGATGCTGGATCAGGGAGAGGTAGAGCCGCTGGATGCAGCTGCCCAGGCTACCGATCCCAGCCTGGTGCCTGTGCCGGAGTCGGATCCGGGCGCCGGGGCCCCTGAATCCGCAGATGGCGAGTGAAAGGATACCACCGGGGCAGCTCCGGCTACGGTGGATGCAGGCAACCCGTCCGTTCGTCTTGACACCTTTCCGGCTCAAACGTATGTTTCAAACAATTGTTTGGTCAAACGTTTGAGCGGGATTCCATGGCGCAGTCGGATACAGTTGACAGGATTCTGGATGCGGCGGAAGAGCTGTTCGCCGAAAGGGGCTTTTCCGAAACCTCTCTCCGCATGATCACGGGTAAGGCCGGGGTGAATCTAGCTGCGGTCAATTACCACTTTGGTTCCAAGAAGTCGCTTATCCAGGCGGTATTCGCACGCTTCCTCACTCCCTTCTGTATTGCGCTGGAGGCGGCCTTTGATCGCCTGGAGGCGGAAACGGCTCCGAAGCCCCCCGATCTGGAGTCAGTGCTCCGCGTGCTCACCGCCACCCTGGTGGAAATGCCGCGCCAGCACGATCGCAGCATCGCCATCTACATGCGCCTGCAGGGGCTCGCCTATACCCAGTCCCAGGGGCACCTTCGCCGATTCCTGGAAGCCGAGTACAGCCACACTTTCGGCCGCTTCATGCGGCTCCTCAAAAACGCTACCCCGGAACTGTCCGCCGTGGAACGCTACTGGCGCAACCAGTTCATGCTGGGTGCCACAGCCTTCACCCTCTCCAGCAGTGATGCGCTCACTGAAATCCTCTGGAACAAACTGGGCGTTGAGACACCCAACGAGGAGATTGTGGACCAGCTCGTTCCCTTCCTTGCCGCGGGGATGCAGGCGCATACTGTTGCCCATGGCAACACAGGGAATTCCGACAGCGGTGCCTGACGGCGCTGATCCGGTTGAGCGGATCGAGCTGGACCTGGCCCGTCAGGTCATGACTCTGAGCGGGCGCACTGGTCCATGGCTCTGCTACCGCATTTCCACGGCCGCTGCCGGGCCCGGTCAGCAGGATGGTTCCGGTGGAACGCCTCTGGGGTGGCATCGCATTCGCTCCTGCATCGGCGCCGGCCAGCCCCGGGGCGCGGTCTTCCGCGGCCGGCGTCCCACCGGAGAGGTCTGGAGCCCGGAGCTCCATCAGGCGCATCCCGGGCGTGACTGGATACTCACGCGGATTCTCTGGCTTTGTGGCGAGGAACCCGGGTATAACCGCGGGGGCGCTGTTGATACCATGCGACGGTTCATTTACATCCATGGCACACCGGATACGGAGCCCATGGGGCAGCCGCTGTCCCATGGTTGTATCCGGATGCGCAATGATGACATTCTTCAGCTCTGGGAATGGGTACGCCCGGGCACGCCTGTCCTTGTTCAGTGAGGCCGGCCCGGGCTGTTCTTGTGTCGTTTAGGGAGGCCCGGTGAGCGGACCATTGATGATCGATCTCGAGGGGCCACGTCTCAGTGCCCCTGAGCGTGAACGACTTGCCCATGAGGCGGTGGGCGGGGTGATCCTGTTTACCCGTAACTATGAGTCACCGGCCCAGCTGCGGGCGCTGGTGCAGTCCATCCGCCAGATCCGGCCACGCATACTGATTGGCGTGGACCAAGAGGGTGGTCGGGTACAGCGCTTCCAGTCCGGGCTTACGCGCCTGCCACCGATGCGCAGTTTCGGCCTGACCTGGGAGCGTGACCCGGAGAATGGCCGTGCCATTGCCCATGCGGCCGGCTGGCTGATGGCCTCCGAGCTGCGTGACATGGATGTGGATTTCAGCTTCGCGCCGGTGCTGGATCTGGATCACGGGGTCTCCAGTGTCATCGGGGATCGCAGTTTCCATTCCGATCCACAGGTGGTGGCGGAACTCGCCGGCGCCTGGATTGAGGGTATGCATGAAGGCGGCATGGCGGCGGTGGGCAAGCACTTCCCCGGCCATGGGGCCATTGCGGCGGACTCCCACCACGAGCTGCCCAGCGACACGCGTACCCTGGAGCAGATTCTGGAGCACGACGCGGTGCCCTTCCGGGAGCTCGCGGAATCGCTTGATGCCGTCATGCCGGCGCATGTGGTCTATCCCGGTGTGGATGACCAGCCTGCCGGTTTCTCCCCGTTCTGGCTGAAAAACGTGCTTTCCCGAGAAGTGGGATTCCGTGGTGTCGTGATCAGCGATGATCTCACCATGACGGGAGCGGCGCTGGCCGGCGAACCGCCGGAACGGGCTCGGGCGGCCCTTGATGCCGGCTGTGACCTGCTGCTGGTCTGCAATGATCCTGAGGCGGCCGATGCCGTGGCCGCGAGCCTGAGCGAGGCCGGAGCGCGCGCTTCTGCCGGGTTGGTTTCTCTGCGGGGCAAACCGCTGCCGGGGCCACGCGGCGCCTTCCGCAGTACCGCCCGGTATCGTGACACCCGCGCGGCGCTGTTGCGGATGCTCGATGAGGCGCCCGCATGACGCTTTCCAGGATTGATGGTGTGCTGTCCGGTCTGGGGGTCACGCCGGAATTGCGCGGGCTGCTCTGGGTCGGTGTGATCCTGGTGGCCACCTTCGTGGTGGCGTTTGTCGTCTGGTGGGTGATCCGGGCGATTGAAAACAAGCTGCGGAACAACCGTAATCTCTGGGATGACGTCCTGATCCACGCCATACGGCGCCCGCTTTACTGGTACATCTGGCTTCTGGGCCTGTATTCCGCCTCGGAAGCTGGTGCGCGCTTCTACGAGCTTGATCTGCTCAACCTCAATGGGCTGGGGCTCAGGTTCGGTTTCATCCTGCTGCTGGTCTGGGCACTGCTGCGGTTCATACAGGGCACCGAGGAGCTGCTGGTCTCGAGCCGTGTTGCCGAGCCCATGGATTACACCACGGTTTCCGCCATTGGCAAGCTGTCCCGCGTCTCAGTGTTCGTGATCGCCGCCCTGGTCATCATCCAGAACCTGGGTTACAGCATTTCCGGCGTGCTGGCCTTCGGCGGCGTTGGCGGTATCGCTGTCGGCTTCGCGGCCAAGGACATGCTGGCGAATTTCTTCGGCGGGGCCGTCGTTTACATGGACAAACCCTTCAAGGTGGGCGAGTGGATACGCTCTCCCGATGCCAGCATTGAAGGCGTGGTGGAGCACATCGGCTGGCGGGTGACCCGTATCAGGACCTTTGAGCTGCGGCCGCTCTATGTTCCCAACGCCATTTTCACCACCATCTCAGTGGAGAATCCGTCCCGGATGATGAACCGTCGGATCTACGAGATGGTCGGGGTGCGCTACGATGATGTGGACATGGTCGATCCCATTGTCAGCGATATCCGCAGCATGCTGGAGGAGCATGAGGATATCGATGCCAACCAGTTCCTGATCGTCAACTTCACCGCGTTCAATGCCTCTTCGCTGGATATCATGGTCTATGCCTTTACCCACACACGCGAGTGGGTGGCGTACCAGAACGTGAAACAGGACGTGATGCTCCGCATCAGCAGGATCATCCGCGGGCATGGTGCGGAAGTGGCCTTCCCGACGCGTACCCTGCACATCGCCGGGGGAGGGCCCCAGGCCTTTCTGGGCGAGGGCGTGGCAGCGGAAGGCGAACAGCCTGCGACAGAAGGTGGACAAGCCAATGGGCAGCAGTGAGCCGGTATGGGGCATTATTGGCGGCACGGGGCTGACCGCCATTGATTCGCTGGTCGTTGATGAAACCCTCAAAGCCACGACGTTCTGGGGGGAGCCCTCGGCGCCTCTGCGCATCGGGCGCCTGGGCGGGCGGAAGGTGGTCTTTCTGGCTCGCCATGGTGATCCACACCGTATCCCGCCCCACCGGGTCAACTATCGCGCCAATATCGAGGCGCTCCGGCAGGTCGGAGTGGACCGGATCATCGCAGTGAACGCGGTTGGCTCCATCCATCCGGCCATGACCCCGGCCAGCCTGGTGCTGCCGGACCAGATCATTGACTACACTTGGGGGCGTGCGCCCAGCTTCCATGAGGAGAATCTGGAGCACGCGGTGCATGTGGACTTCACCTGGCCGTATTCCGAGTCAATCCGGGATGCCCTGCGGGCGGCAGCGGCGGAGGTGGGTGTGGTACCCCATGACGGCGGTGTCTACGCCTGTACCCAGGGGCCTAGGCTGGAGACGGCCGCGGAGGTCCGGCGCCTGGAGCAGGATGGTGCGGATATTGTGGGTATGACGGCGATGCCCGAGGCGGTTCTGGCCAGGGAGGCGGAGCTGGATTATGCCTGCATGGCACTGGTGGTGAACTGGGCCGCAGGCAAGACCCGTGAGGTCATCACCATGGACGACATCCGTTCGAACCTGGATGCGGGCATCGGGCGTGTCCTGCAGGTGCTGGAGGCCTGTCTCCGGGCGGATTGAGCGTCGCCCGCCGACCATCAACCCTCGTCTTCGTCTCCATCCTCTGTAGCAATCGGATGGAAGTAGACCACCAGGCCAAAGGTGGGCGCGTCCAGATAATGCACCTCCTCGCTGCGCATGCGCCGGTTTTCCGTCAGCCGGGTCAGCGTCTCCCTGAAGGCCGGGCTTTCGGGCGCCAGGTAGCGGGGCAGGGGCAGAATCAGCTCTGAGACCACCGGGAAGCGGGGAATGGGCGCCACATCAAGTGCGGGTTCGTTCAGGCGCGTGTCATTCAGCGAGGCTCGGACATGCAGGTAACGCCGGCGCTCGATCTGAAGGCTGCCCTGGATCCGCTGTTTACCCGCCTCATCCGCCGCGATATCCACGACCAGGGGAACGGTACGGTAGCCGTCCGGGAATGGGTTCTGCCATCCGGTGAAGGCCAGAACCCGGTAGCCGGAATCGTTCTCCAGTGCCCTGGCAATATTGTTGAGCCGGAGTTCTTCAAGGGGCAGTGCCACTATCTCAGGGGTCCGCTCCACGGGCGCGTCGGATTCCGCGTCGACACCGGCAGCGCTTCCGGGCTCCGGCGCCCATTGGCTGTCCACCCAAAGTGGAACGCCCCTTTCCGGCAGGGAAACGGGGTCATGGCGGTCCGGCAGCTGTTCGGGTTCTCCCAGCAGACGCTCGAACAGCAGCAGCTCCACCCGGTACAGCTCCGCCCCGGATGCTGGCATGGCAATGGTGCAGAGCAGCAGCATGCTGACCAGGATGCGGCGGGTTCCGCGACTCGGCACGGCAGTCTCCTCTATTGGGTTTCTTTGCTTTCCGTGGCGCGTTCTTCAAGGAGCGTCAGGAAGCGGTCAAGATCATTGAGTCTATCATCCGCGGTTTCCCCGTTCAGCCGGAACTTCAGCTGGTCGCCGCTTTCCAGCGCGTAGTCGCCGGGTGAACTCTGGACCAGCTCCACCAGCACCAGTGGATCCACCCGGGTATCGGCGCTGAATGCCATGGTGGCGGAGGAACCTGCTGCATCCACCTTGCTGATCCCGAGCGCTTCGGCCCGTATGCGCAGGCCGGTCTGGCGCACCAGGTTCTTCAGCGGTTCCGGCAGCAGGCCGAAGCGGTCGATGATTTCCACCTGCAGCTCCTTCAGCTGCTCCTGGCTCTGGGTGCTGGCCAGGCGCTTGTAGAGGATCAGGCGCTGGTGAACATCCGGCAGGTAGTCTTCCGGGATCAGGGCGGGGATGCGCAGGTTGATCTCGGTGCCGTGGCGGATGGGCAGATCCGCGTTGGGTGTGCGGCCCTCGCGGATGGCCTTCACGGCCTCGTCCAGAAGCTCCATGTAGAGGGTCAGGCCCACACCCTGGATCTGGCCGCTCTGATCATCCCCGAGCAGTTCGCCGGCGCCGCGGATCTCCAGGTCGTGGGTGGCGAGCATGAAGCCGGCCCCCAGGTCCTGGGCGGCGGCAATGGCATCCAGGCGTTTCTCTGCATCCCCGGTGATCTTCTTGCCCTCGGGAGTCAGCAGGTAGGCATAGGCCTGGTGATGGGATCGGCCGACCCGGCCGCGCAGCTGGTGGAGCTGGGCCAGACCGAAGCGGTCCGCGCGCTCGATGAGGATGGTGTTGGCGCTGGGAATGTCGATCCCCGTCTCGATGATGGTGGTGCAGATCAGCACGTTGAAGCGCTTGTGGTAGAAATCCGACATGATCTGCTCGAGCTCACGCTCGCGCATCTGGCCGTGCGCCACGCCCACCCTGGCTTCCGGAACCAGGGCCCGAACCTCTTCGGCGAGTCGCTCGATGGATTCCACGTCATTGTGCAGGTAGTAGACCTGGCCACCACGCAGGATCTCCCGGAGTATCGCTTCCTTGACCAGGGCATCCTCACGGCGGCGCACAAAGGTCTTCACCGACAGCCGCCGCGCCGGTGGCGTGGCAATAATGGACAGGTCCCGCAGGTTGCCCATGGCCATGTTGAGGGTGCGCGGGATGGGCGTGGCTGTCAGGGTGAGAACGTCCACCTGGGCGCGCAGCTGCTTGAGCTTTTCCTTCTGGTTGACGCCGAAGCGGTGCTCCTCGTCGATGATCGTCAGGCCCAGGTCAGGGAAGTTGAGGTCGCCCTGGAGCAGCTTGTGGGTACCGATGATGATGTCCGCCTCGCCCTCGGCGGCGCGGGCCATGGTTGCCTGTTGCTGTTTCTGGCTGCGGAAGCGGCTGAGCAGCTCCACGCGCACGCCGGTCTCCGCGAAACGGTCCCGGAAGGAGTCGTAATGCTGCTGGGCGAGAAGGGTGGTGGGTACGAGTACCACCACCTGTTTACCCGCGTGGGTGGCCAGGAAGGCGGCGCGCATGGCCACTTCCGTCTTGCCGAAGCCCACGTCGCCGCAGATCAGCCGGTCCATGGGCCGTTCACTGGCCATGTCCTGCTCCACGGCCTCAATGGCGGCCATCTGGTCCGGTGTCTCCTCGAACGGGAACTCGGCGCAGAAGGAATGGTAGGCGTCATCCGGTTGCGGGAAGGCGTGACCTTGGCTGGCTTCGCGCCGGGCGTACACATCCAGAAGCTCGGCGGCGGTGTCCCGGACCTTCTCCAGCGCTTTCTGCTTGGCCTGAGTCCATTTCTCGGAACCGAGCCGGTGCAGGGGCGCGGTGGCATCGTCCACACCGCTGTAGCGCGAGATCAGGTTCAGGTTGGAGACCGGCACATAGAGGTTGGCGCCGTTGGCGTACTGCAGGGTCAGGAACTCAGTGGGCTGGCCATCCACCTCAATGGTCTGCAGCCCCTGGTAGCGGCCGATGCCGTGGTCGATGTGCACTACGGGGGCACCCACGCGCAGCTCGGAAAGGTCCCGGATGCTGCCTTCGGTGTCCGAGTCCGTGGCGCGCTGGCGCCGCCGGCGCTGCATCACCCGCTGGCCGTAGAGTTCCGCTTCGGCAATGACGCAGAGCCCGGCCTCATTCAGCCAAGCTCCATGTTCCAGCGGGCCCGTACACAGTCCCACGGTGTCACTGGCGGCCTGGAACTGCTGCCAGTTATCGACCTCCCTGGGTTGCCAGCCGTACTGCCTTAACTGCTCCAGCAGCGCTTCGCGGCGGCCTGCGGAGTCGGCGGCAAAGAGCACCCGGGGCGAGCGTTCGTCCATGAAGGCCCGCAGTTTTGCCGCCGGATCCTCCGCCCTGGCGTCCAGTGCAATATCCGGCAGTGGGGCACAGGGCATGTTGAGCACACCGGCAGCCTGGGGTTGTTCCTCGGCGAACCAGGTAACCCGGGGCAGGCGTCGGATGTGCCGGAAGCATTCCTCGGTCCGGAGAAATACTTCCTTGGGGGCCAAGATTGGCCGGTAGCGGTCGTACCGGCGTTCCTCATAGCGTTCATCAACCTCCGCCTGGAAGTGATCCAGCGCACCCTGAAGTTCCGGGTCGGTCAGGACCAGGGACTGCTCCGGCAGGTAATCGAACAGGGTAGCGGTTTCGTCGAAGAAAAGCGGCAGGAAATACTCGATCCCCGGCGGACGTATGCCGGCGGCCACATCCTGATATACGGGCGCCTCGCGGGGTGCTTCCGGGAAGGCCTCGTTCCAGCGGCTGCGGAACCGCTGGCGGGAGCGTTCGTCCCAGGGGAATTCATGGGCTGGCAGCAGCTCGATGCGTTCAACCTGGTCAATGGAGCGCTGGGTTTCCGGGTCGAAGGTGCGGAGTGTTTCCACCTCGTCATCAAAGAGCTCAATCCGGTAGGGGAGATCAGCTCCCATGGGGTAGATGTCGAGAATTGAGCCGCGGACGGCGTACTCACCGTGTTCCTGGACGTTATCGGCATGCCGGTAGCCCACGGCCTCGAGCCGCTGGCGCCAGTCATCAATGGGCAGCGGGTCGCCGGTAGCCAGCATCAGGGTATTGCCCTCGGTGAACGCCGGTGGGGGCAGCCGGTGCATCAGGGTCCGGGCTGGCAGCACCAGCAAACCGCGCCTCATCCGGGGCAGGTTGTGCAGTGTCCGGATGCGCTGGGAAATGATCGCCTCGTGGGGCGAGAACATATCGTAAGGAAGTGTTTCCCAGTCAGGCAGTGAGAGCAGGGCCTCGTCCTGTTCATCGTCACGGTAGAACGCCAGTTCCTGTTCCAGCGCCTGGGCCTCGTCGGTGCTGCCGGTGATCACCAGCGTCAGCCCTGGGAAGCGCCGGCTGGCCTCAAGTATGGCCAGGGAGCGGGTGCTGCCGGGGAGCGAGCCCCAGTGACGGTGATCGCCACCGCCGGTGGGCGGGTCAACGGGCAGGAGCGGGGGCTGGGTGCTGGTCTGGTTCATCAACGCTGCATGGTCGGTGTGCGGAGGCGCCATTCTAAGGCCGAGACGCCACGCCTGCCACCCCGGCGGGGCGGGAGTTGATTGCGCCGGAGCGTTTTAAGCTGGATAATACGCCAGCCCGCAAGGGCAGAGGCCATGACCCGACATACACCCTGTTTCAGAGGACCCTGATCGTGAGCCAGGAGCAACTCAACCGCTACTTTTCCGATTGGACCGAGCGTGAAGCCATCGCCGAGGCCATGATTCCGCTGATCGGCCGTCTGTACCGCCGCAACAACGTGGTGACGTCCATGTACGGCCGGGCGCTGATCAACCAGTCGGTCATCAACATCCTCAAGGCACACCGATTTGTGCGCCAGATTGAGGCGGAAGAGCTGGATGTTCACGATACCTATCCGATCCTCGAGACACTGGACCGCCTGAATCTGGGCCAGGCGCACATCGACATCGGCAAGCTCGCGAACCAGTACAATGAGGTGCGCGACCAGCAGAGCCTGGAAGACTTCCTGCGTGAAGCGGTCAACCCGGTGGTCGACCGCTACGACGAGGAAGCCAGGGTGGCCAGCGAGAGCGACACCAAGGACATTGTCCTGTACGGCTTTGGCCGTATCGGCCGGTACCTGGCCCGCATCCTGGTGGAGAAGGCCGGCGGCGGGAACAACCTGCGCCTGCGTGCCATCGTCGTCCGCAAGGGCGGGGCCGAGAACGACCTGGAAAAGCGTGCCAGCCTGCTGCGCCGCGATTCCGTGCACGGCTCCTTCCGCGGCACCATTACGGTGGACGAGGAAAACGAGGCGATCATCGCCAATGGCAACTACATCAAGGTCATCTATTCCGACGGCCCGGACCAGGTGGATTACACCCAGTACGGCATCGACAACGCCATCATCATCGACAATACCGGTAAGTGGCGTGACGACGAAGGCCTTGGTCTGCATCTTAACTCCAAGGGTGCAAGCCGTGTTGTTCTGACAGCGCCCGGCAAGGGCAACATCAAGAACATCGTTCCAGGCATCAACAATGATCTGTACTCGGACGAGGATCGCATCCTCTCCGTGGCTTCCTGTACCACCAACGCCATTACCCCCGTGCTCAAGGCGGTAAAAGAGCAGTTCGGTATTGTTGATGGACACATGGAGACAGTCCATGCCTACACCAACGATCAGAACCTGATCGACAACTACCACAAGGGTGAGCGCCGGGGCCGCAGCGCACCGCTGAACATGGTCCTGACTGAGACCGGGGCCGCCAAGGCGGTTGCCAAGGCCCTGCCGGATCTGGACGGCAAGCTCACCGGCAACGCCATCCGGGTGCCCACCCCCAACGTGTCCATGGCCATTCTCAACCTGAACCTTGAGAAGGCCGCAACACGCGATGAGATGAACGAGTTCCTGCGGGATGTGGCGCTGCACTCGGATCTGCAGAAGCAGGTTGATTACGTGAGTTCCCCCGAGGTGGTGTCCTCCGATTTTGTGGGCTCCCGCCATGCGGGGGTTGTGGATGGTCAGGCCACGATCGCCAACGGTAACCGTGCCGTGCTCTACGTCTGGTATGACAACGAGGCGGGCTACAGCGCCCAGGTCATCCGGCTGGTGAGTGAAATGGCAGGCATGTCCTTCCCCATTTTCCCGGAGCGCGGCACCGCCGCGGATCACTGATCAACTCCATGGCACGCGGCCGGCCCGAGGGCGTCTCCCACCTATTGGGTAGTCGCTCCGGGCCGGTTCTGTGTGGAATCCTGGGCCTGGTATCTCTATAATTGGGCCGGTTTTTCACTCCATCCAGTTCTGATTGGGCAAAGCGAATGATCAAGATCAAGAAAGGCCTCGATCTTCCGATAACTGGCGCGCCCGAACCGACCATCGATCAGGGACGGCCTGTGAGGCATGTGGCCCTGACCGGCTTTGATTACATCGGCATGAAGCCGACTCTGAAGGTTCGGGAGGGCGACCAGGTCAAGCGTGGGCAGCTCCTTTTCACGGACAAGAAGAACGAAGGCGTTGTCTACACCGCCCCGGCTGGCGGTACCGTCCGTGAAATCAACCGCGGCGAACGGCGTGTTTTCCAGTCCCTCGTCATCGAAGTGGATGAGAATGAGGAGGCTGAGACCTTCAACCGTTACAGCGCTTCCGATATTGATGGGCTTGCCCGTCAGGACGTGGTGGACAACCTCGTCAATTCCGGCATGTGGACGGTGATCAGAACCCGCCCCTACAGCAAGGTGCCGGCCATTGACGCGCCGGAACCCCACGCCATTTTCGTTTCCGCGATGGACACCCATCCGCTGTCTCCGGATCCCCAGACCATCATTAACGAGGATCCCGAGGCGTTTGAGAACGGTCTGCGCGTGCTTTCCCGGCTGACCAGTGGCGCTGTCCATCTGGGGGGTGGTCCGGATGCCCGGATCCCGATGCCCAAGGGTGAGCAGTTCCAGCAGCATACGTTTGACGGCCCCCATCCCGCCGGCAATGTCGGTACCCATATCCACTTCATTGACCCCGTGGGTGGCGACAAGGTGGTCTGGACGGTGGGTTACCAGAATGTGATGGATATCGGCCGTCTGTTTACTACCGGTATGCTGCCCACGGAACAGATTGTGGCCATAACCGGCCCCTGTGCCGCAAAGCCGCGCCTGCTCCGCACCCGTATCGGTGCCAGCCTCGAGGAACTGCTCGAAGGTGAACTGGAGCAGGGGGACATGGATATCCGTCTGGTGAATGGCTCCGTTCTGGGCGGGCGCGCCGCGCGCGGGCCTGTCAGCTATCTGGCGCGGACAGCCACCCAAATCACCGCTCTGGAGGAGGGCTATCGCCGTTACTTCATGGGGTGGCTGTCACCTGGGCCGAACCGTTTTTCCCGTCTCAACATCTACCTGTCGAAGCTGATGCCGGGCAAGCGATTCAACTTCACCACCACAACCAATGGCTCGGAACGGGCCATGGTGCCGATCGGAGTCTACGAGGAGGTGATGCCCCTCGACATCCTGCCCACCCAGCTGCTGCGTTCGCTGATCGTTCAGGACACCGAACAGGCCCAGCAGCTCGGGGCACTGGAACTCGACGAGGAAGACCTTGCTCTGTGCACCTTCGTGTGCCCCGGCAAGTATGAGTTCGGGCCGATCCTCCGGCAGAATCTGACGCGCATTGAGATCGAGGGCTGATTCATGGGGCTGAGACAGATATTAGACCGGGTTGAACCGCATTTTGACGAAGGGGGGCGTTTTGAACGCTGGTATCCCCTGTACGAAGCGGTGGACACCATTTTCTACACACCGCCGTCTGTGACCCGGACCAACGCTCATGTGCGTGACGGGATTGATCTGAAGCGGATCATGATCACTGTTTGGTTCTGTGTTTTCCCCGCCATGTTCTTTGGCATGTGGAATGCGGGCTACCAGGCCAACACCTACCTGGCCGAGCAGGGTATGGCCATGACGGATGAGGGGCTGCGTGCCGCCTTCATCTCCGCATTGGCGGGCAATGACCCCAGCAGCATCTGGGATAACATCATCTTCGGTGCCGCCTATTTCGTTCCCATCTATTTCGTGACCTTTGTGGTTGGTGGTTTCTGGGAAGTTCTTTTTGCGACCGTGCGCAAGCACGAGGTCAACGAGGGCTTTTTTGTGACCTCCATTCTGTTCGCACTTATCCTGCCGCCAACCATTCCTCTGTGGCAGGTGGCGCTGGGCATCACCTTCGGTGTGGTCGTTGCGAAGGAAATCTTCGGGGGCACGGGCAAGAACTTCCTGAACCCGGCACTGACCGGCCGGGCGTTTCTGTACTTCGCGTATCCAGCCCAGATCTCGGGCAATGAGGTCTGGACGGCCGTGGATGGATTCAGCGGTGCAACCGCACTGAGCGTTGCCGCCTCCGATGGCCTGGAGGGGCTGAGTGATCACCTGACCTGGTTTGATGCCTTCTTTGGATTCATGCAGGGCTCGGTTGGCGAGACGTCAACACTGGCGATCCTGATCGGCGGTGCCGTGCTGCTGTTGATGAAGATCGCCAGTTATCGCATCGTATTTGGTACGCTGATTGGTTTGATCGGCACCGCGCTGCTGTTCAACGCGGTTGGCTCCGACAGTAATCCGATGTTCGAGATTCCGCCTCACTGGCACTTTGTGATCGGCGGCTTCGCGTTTGCCATGATGTTCATGGCGACGGACCCGGTGTCCGCGTCCATGACCAACACCGGGCGCTGGGTGTTCGGCATCTTCATCGGCGTGATGACGGTACTGATCCGGGTTGTGAATCCCGCATTCCCGGAGGGTGTGATGCTCGCGATCCTGTTCGCGAACCTGTTCGCGCCCTTCATCGACCACCTCGTCATTCAGGCGAATATCAAGCGGAGGCAGGCCCGTGTCGCAGTCTAACGATACCGTCAGCAAGATCCTGATCGTCGCCGTAACGCTCAGCATCGTCTTCTCCGTGATTGTCTCCGGCGCGGCGGTTACGCTGCGCCCGGCCCAGGAGCGCAACGAGGCGCTGAGCACACGCTCCAACATGCTCGCCGCGGCCGGAATCATTGAGGCGGATGCGTCCAATGATAAGGTCGCGGAAACCTTTGAGCGGTTTGAAGTACTGCTGGTGGAGATGGGAACGGGGGAGACGGTTTCTCCCGAAACAGTCAAGGCGGAGTCCGCGGAATCCTATGACCAGCGCCGGGCTGCCCGCGATCCGGACATATCCCGGGGGCTGCAGGATGATCCGGCCGGCATCAACCGGCAGGCGACCTATCGCAAGGCCTTCGTCCTGAAGGATAATGGCTCGGTGGAGCGGGTGGTTCTTCCGATCCACGGCTATGGACTCTGGTCAACAATGTACGGTTTCCTGGCCCTTGAAGGGGATGGGAACACCGTTGCCGGGCTCCGTTTCTACGAACACGGCGAGACCCCGGGGCTGGGGGCGAAGATCCAGAGCCCTGATTGGGTTGCCAAGTGGAAGGGCAAGGAGATCTACGAGCCGGGCAACTGGCAGAACCCCAATTTCCGTCTGATCAAGGGCGGTGTGGGCGAGAACACCGAGGGTCGCGAACACAAGGTGGATGCGCTTTCCGGGGCAACGCTGACATCCCGGGGGGTGGAAAGCACGATCAATTTCTGGCTTGGCGAGCGGGGCTACGCGCCTTTCCTCGCCAGGGTGCGCAACGGGGAGATCTGATCCATGGCGGAACTGAAAACCAAAGACGTCCTGTTTGGACCCATACTGCACAACAACCCGATCGCACTTCAGATCCTGGGTATTTGTTCGGCTCTGGCCGTTACCTCCAGTGTTACAGTCAGTCTGGTAATGTGTGCTTCCGTGATCGCGGTGACCTGTGCCTCCAACTTTGCGGTATCGCTGATCCGCAAACAGATCCCGAGCAGTATCCGGATCATTGTCCAGATGACCATCATTGCTTCCCTGGTCATTGTCGTGGACCAGTTCCTCAAGGCGTTCGCCTACGAGATCAGCAAGCAGCTGTCGGTGTTCGTGGGGCTGATCATCACCAACTGCATCATTCTTGGCCGGGCTGAAGGCTTCGCGATGCAGAACGGGCCCTGGCTGAGCTTTGTGGACGGGCTCGGTAACGGCATAGGATACAGTGTGATCCTGATCGTAGTGGCCACCTTCCGGGAGATCCTGGGTGCGGGTACCTGGATGGGCTTCACCGTTCTGCCGCTGGCCAGTGAGGGTGGCTTCTATGTCCCGAACGGCCTGATGCTGCTGCCGCCGAGTGCTTTCTTCCTGATTGGCTTCTTCATCTGGGCTGTGCGGATCTGGGATCCGGACCAGGTTGAGGAAGAGGAGTTTGAGATGCAGCCCCATAAAGTACGGGAGGCGTTCTGATGGAACACTATATCAGCCTCATCCTCCAGGCGGTTTTCGTCGAGAACCTGGCGCTGGCCTTCTTCCTGGGGATGTGTACCTTTCTGGCCATTTCCAAGAAGGTCGAGGCGGCTCTGGGACTGGGGATCGCTGTGGTCGTGGTGCTCACCATTTCAGTGCCGGTGAACAACCTCATCTACAACTATGTCCTGCGTGATGGCGCCCTGTCCTGGGCTGGGCTGCCCAACATGAACCTGAGCTTTCTCGGGCTTCTGACCTACATCGGCGTGATCGCGGCGCTGGTACAGATTTTGGAGATGTTCCTGGACCGTTACGTGCCGGCACTTTACAGCGCGCTCGGGGTCTTTCTGCCGCTGATTACGGTGAACTGTGCCATCCTGGGTGCATCGCTGTTCATGGTCGAGCGTGACTATGCGTTTGGTGAGAGTGTGGCCTATGGCTTTGGCGCCGGCGTCGGCTGGGCCCTGGCCATCGTGGCACTGGCGGGTATCCGTGAGAAGCTCAAGTACAGTGACGTCCCGCCGGGACTGCGTGGGCTCGGTATCACATTCATTACCGTGGGGCTGATGTCGCTCGGTTTCATGTCCTTCTCGGGCATATCGCTGTAGTACGGCGTATTCGGATTCAAGGCAGAAGGCGGAGTCATGGTTACAGAAATCATACTGGGCGTGGTGATGTTCACCGTGATCGTCCTGTCGCTGGTCGCGATCATCCTTGGTGCGCGGGCGCGACTGGTCAGTTCCGGTGATATAGAGATCGAGGTCAACGGCGACCCGGAACACAGTTTCACGACACAGGGCGGCGGCAAGCTGCTGGGCAAGCTTGCCGAACAGGGGATCTTCCTGTCGTCCGCTTGTGGCGGTGGTGGCAGCTGCGGCCAGTGCGTGTGCAAGGTTCACGAGGGCGGTGGCGCTGTGCTGCCGACGGAGAAGAACCATTTCACGCCACGGGAGCAGCGCGAAGGCTGGCGCCTCTCCTGCCAGGTGCCCGTGAAGCAGGACATGAAGGTTGAGGTGCCGGAGGAGTTCTTCGGTGTGCGTAAGTGGGAGTGCACGGTCCAGTCGAACCACAACGTGGCCACCTTCATCAAGGAAACTATCCTCAACCTGCCGGAAGGCGAGGAAGTGGACTTCCGCGCCGGCGGCTATGTGCAGTTCGAGGCGCCGCCGCACGAGGTGCACTTCAAGGATTTCGACGTGGAGGAGGAGTACCACGAGGATTGGGACAAGCACGGTCTCTGGGACATCAAGTCGGTGGTTAAGGAAGACATCGTGCGGGCCTACTCAATGGCCAACTACCCGGAAGAGAAGGGCGAGCTGCGCTTCAACATCCGTATCGCAACGCCACCGCCCGGTACCAGCCATCCGCCGGGGCAGATGTCGTCCTACGTGTTCTCCCTGAAACCGGGCGACAAGATGACGGTCATGGGTCCCTTCGGCGAGTTCTTTGCCAAGGATACCAACGCGGAGATGTGTTTCATCGGTGGTGGTGCTGGTATGGCGCCAATGCGGGCGCATATCTTCGACCAGCTCAAGCGGATCAACACCAACAGGAAGATCACCTTCTGGTATGGCGCGCGCAGCAGGCGTGAGATGTTCTATGTTGAGGACTTTAACCAGCTTCAGGAGGACTATGACAACTTCACCTGGCATGTGGCGTTGTCCGATCCACTGCCCGAGGACGAATGGGAAGGCGATGTCGGCTTTATCCATAATGTCCTCTATGAGAACTACCTGAAGCACCATGAGGCACCCGAGGACATTGAGTACTACATGTGTGGGCCACCCATCATGAATGCGGTGACCATCAAGATGCTCAAGGATCTGGGCGTCGAGGATGAGAACATAGCCCTGGATGATTTCGGGGGCTGACCCCGAGAACACCCGGCCAAGGCCGGGTGTTTTTGGTTGAATCCGCGGCCGGCGGGGCGTCAACATGGCCTTGGGCGGATCGTGTTAGGGAGGTAAGCATGTTTGTGACATTTGTACTGGCACTGGTTCTGGTAATGGTGCTGATTGCCGGCATGTCGATCGGTGTGATCTTCGGGCGCAAGCCCATCAGCGGCTCCTGCGGGGGCGTTGGCAATCAGGTTGGCGGCGGCAGCGGCTGTTCCGTCTGCGGGCGATCATCAGGAAGCTGCGCCGACGATGAAGAGGCGCCGGACGCTGGAGAAGCGGAGAGCCTTACCTACAATGCAGACAGCGACCGGCGAACCTGAACGGCACCGGTTACTGAATTCAGGCAGACAGAGGAGTGATTGAGCGGATGTCGGATCAGCATTTTGATGTTGTAGTGATTGGTGCCGGACCCGCGGGTGAAGGGGCCGCCATGAACGCAGCAAAGAACGGTCGGCGGGTTGCCATTGTGGATGACAAGCAGACCGTCGGTGGCAATTGCACCCACTGGGCGACCATTCCGTCCAAGGCCCTGCGTTACTCGGTCAAGCAGATCATCAACTTCAACACCAATCCGATGTTCCGCGATATCGGGGAGCCGCGCTGGTTCTCTTTCCCGCGTGTGCTGCAGAATGCCGAACGCGTACGCAACAAGCAGGTTAAGCTGCGCACTGCCTTCTATGCCCGTAACCGGGTCCAGCGCTTTCACAGCCGTGCACGTTTCCTCGATCAGAACCAGCTGGAATTGCATGATGAGGAGACCGGTGGGCAGCGGATCACGGCAGACAGTTTTGTGATCGCCACGGGCTCCTCGCCGTATCTGCCGCCGGACGTGGATTTCTCACACGACCGGATCTACAACAGTGACTCGATCCTGACGCTGTCGCATACGCCGCGCACCATCACCATTTATGGCGCGGGCGTGATCGGCTGCGAATACGCGTCCATCTTCTGCGGACTGGGCGTGAAGGTTGATCTGATCAACCCCGGAAGCCGTCTCCTGTCCTTCCTGGATGATGAGATCTCGGACGCACTCAGTTATCACCTGCGGAATAACGGCGTGCTGGTCCGTCATAACGAGAAATACGAGTCGGTGGAGGGGGATGACCACGGTGTGGTGCTGAACCTTGAATCCGGCAAGAAGGTACGGTCCGATGCCTTCCTCTGGTGCAACGGCCGGAGCGGCAACACTGGATCCCTGGGCCTTGAGAATGTGGGTCTGGAAACCAATTACCGTGGCCAGCTGGCCGTGGACGATCACTACCGGACCCAGGTTCCGAACATTTATGCCGTTGGCGATGTGATCGGCTGGCCCGGGCTCGCCAGCGCCGCCTACGATCAGGGCCGCTCCGCCTCGTCGGACATCATGGCGGACCGCTACTTCCGTTATGTGGACGACGTACCCACCGGTATCTACACCATTCCGGAAATCAGTTCCGTGGGTAAGACTGAAAGGGAGCTCACGGAAGCCAAGGTGCCCTATGAAGTCGGGCAAGCGTTCTTCAAGGACCTGGCCCGGGCGCAGATTTCCGGGGATCCGGTGGGCATGCTCAAGCTGCTGTTCCACAGGGAGACCAAGGAACTTATGGGCATCCACTGTTTCGGTGACCAGGCAGCGGAGATCGTCCACATCGGACAGGCGATCATGAACCAGCCTGGTGAGGCGAACACCCTGGATTACTTCATCAATACCACCTTCAACTACCCCACCATGGCGGAAGCCTACAGGGTGGCGGCTCTCAACGGTCTCAACCGGATTTTCTGAGAGAGGGGTCCGGGTCTGTGGCGGCTTCAGGGCCGCGCAGGCTCTCCACCTGATGGCCCAGCCGGCGCCGGTTCTCAAAGTAGACCAGGGCGCTGGTCGGGTAGTCCGTGATCACGGACGCCACGCCAATTTTCTCCAGCTCCAGCATGTCGTGGATCCGGTTGACCGTCCATGTGGACACGCTCATGCCTTTGTTGCGGGCGTCGCTGACCAGGCCCTCGCTGCAGATCCGGTAATTGCAGCACAGGTACTGGCAGTCGAGGCTCTTGGCCTGGCGGACCGGAGAGGGGAAGCGCCTTTCCGCCACATAGCCCAGGCTTACCCGCCGATCCAGCCTGCGGGCTGAACGCAGGAAGCCGGTGTTGCTCGAGGTCAGGGTGATCCGCTCGTAGAGGTTCTCACGCTGGATCCACTCAATCAGGCGGTTGCAGAGCCGGTTGAGCCGGCCGCGGTCATCGGATTTCACTTCCAGCTGCAGGTGTCTGTAGTCGGGGCAGGCCCGCACCACGTCATCGAGGCTGGGAATGCCCGTGGCGTGGTGCCAGTTCGCGGTGTTCTGGCGGGCATCCAGGGTGCTCATCTCCAGGGCGGAGACCGAGCTGACGGTGCGGTCGCTGCCCGTGGTCCTCAGCAGGGAGCGATCGTGAATGACCACGGGAACGCCGTCCTGGGAAAGAAGGATGTCCATCTCAAAGCGGCGAATGCCGTGGCGGTAAGCGTGCATGAAGCCGGCAAGGGTGTTCTCGGGTGCTTCGCCTTTGGCGCCGCGATGACCGTAGATCAGCATGGACGCGGATGCCTCCTTCATCCGTTATCGGTGTAGAGAGCGCGCCGTTTTCGGTACGTCTCGTGGCAGAGTTCAACGTCTTTCAGGAACCGGGGCAGATCCCGGGGCAGCAGTGCCTGGGGACCGTCCACCAGGGCTTTTTCCGGGTTTGGATGGAAGTCCGCCAGGATCATGTTGGCCCCGGCGATCACGCCCTGCGCTGTGGCATGGACGATATCGGACATCCCATCCGGTGCCCGGTCACGGACACCCACCGAGTGTGACGGGTCAATGCAGACCGGCATGCGGGTGAGGCGCTTGACCACCGGAATGTGGGCAAAATCCACCAGGTTGCGGTGCGGGTTGCCGGCCTCGGTCTTCATGCCCCTGAGGCAGAAGATCACATTGGTGTTGCCCTCGGTGGCCAGGTATTCAGCCGCATTCAGGGATTCGTTCAGGGTGATGCCGAATCCGCGCTTGAGCAGCACCGGAAAGGTGCTCTGGCGGCCCAGGGCTTTGAGCAGCTCGAAGTTCTGGGTGTTGCGGGTCCCCACCTGGAGCATCACGCCTGTCGGGTGCCCGGTCTGCTCAAGTGCCTGCTTGATCTCATGCACGTGGTTCTCGTGGGTCACCTCCATGGCGACCACCCGGATGTCGTACTGGCCTGCAAGTTCGAATACCCAGGGCAGGCAGTCCGCACCATGGCCCTGGAAGGAATAGGGGTTGGTGCGGGGCTTGTACGCGCCCATCCGGGTGCACTGCTGACCGTTGTCCTTAAGGGCCCTGAGCATCTCCTCCACGTGGGTCGGGTTGTCTACCGCGCACAGGCCGGCAAAGACATTGAGGTTGTCCTGGTCGAAGTGGATGCCGTTGTAGTCGAAACCGGTCTGGCGTTCGGCGTCACTGTGCCTACCGAGGACCCGGAAGTCGTCGGAAATGCGGATGACCCGCTCGACGGCGGGCAGTGCTTCAATTTCCCCGGCATCCAGAGCCTTGGTGTCGCCGATCAGGTAGACCTCGGTCAGTGTCTGCTGGCTTCCGAGCACGTCATGAACCCGGACCTCGACATTACTGAGCTGATCGAGGAAGTTCATGGTCTCGCGGTATGCGTCGCTGTCGCGATCCGTATCCGGATGAAGTATCAGTAGCATGGGCCCTCCGGGTCTCTGTATGGCGTTCAGGCGGCCTGGATCCAGTCTCCCAGATTCTTTTCCAGCTGACGCTGGTCGGCGGCAAAGCGCCGGATGCCTTCAGCCAGCTTATCGGTGGCCATGGCATCCTCATTGAGATGCCAGCGGAAGCCGCTCTCATCCAGCGGGGCATGGGATTCCTTGCAGCTTGTGTTCCCGGGGTCCAGGCGCCGCTCCAGCGTGCCGGTATCCTGTGACAGCGATTCCAGAAGCTGCGGGCTGATCGTCAGCCGGTCACAGCCGGCCAGGTGCTCGATCTCGCCCTGGTTGCGGAAGCTCGCCCCCATGACAATGGTTTGGTAGCCGTGCGCCTTGTAATAGTCGTAGATGCGCTGTACCGAGCGCACACCGGGGTCCTCGGCTGGGGTGATGGCGTCCTGGCCGGTCTGCGCCAGATGCCAGTCAAGAATCCGCCCCACAAAGGGTGAGATCAATGTGGCGCCAGCGTCGGCACAGGCCCTCGCCTGGGTGAATGAGAACAGCAGTGTCAGGTTGCACGCAATACCTTCGCGCTCCAGCACCCGGGCGGCCTGGATGCCCTCCCAGGTGGCGGCGATCTTGATCATGACCCTGTCTGTATCCACGCCCCGCTGGCGATAGAGTTGCGTAAGCTCCCGCGCCCGGGCGATGGTGGCATCGCGGTCGAACGACAGGCGCGCGTCCACTTCGGTGGAGACCATTCCCGGCACGCTCTGCAGGATCTGTTCTCCAGCCAGAACGGCGAGGCAGTCACCGGCGAGAACAGGGTCCGGAGAGGTACTCCGGCCCTGCTCCCGGGCCCAGTCCAGTGCCTGTTCCACCAGGTGGCGATAGGCGTCCGAGGACACGGCCTTGAGCAGCAGCGACGGGTTGGTTGTGGCATCCCTGGGCTGCCACTGGCGTATGGCGTCCAGATCACCGGTGTCGGCGACCACGGTGGTCATTTGACGAAGCTGATCAAGTTTGGAAGTCATCGGCTGGTTGCGTCCATTGTGCATCCGGGTGTAAGGAACCCTGAAGGGTAACCCGAGTCACGATAGCGCGCTGTCGCCGGTGTCACAAGCGCGGAATCCGCCAGTCAGGCGGCATCGGCCTTTTCCCGGACCAGGCTCAGCGCATCTTGGACAACCCCGGTGCCGGCCCCGGCGCGATGGGCGTTCTCACTGAGATGGCGACGGAATTGGCGGCCACCCGCACAGCCGTGGAAAAGGTTCATGATGTGACGGGTCATGGCCTGCAGGGGAACCCCCTCGGCCAGGCGCCGCTCCAGATAGGGGATGAACCGCTCGATGGCCTCTGCGCGCGTGATGCAGGGATCTGGTGCGCCGTAGATCTCCGGGTCCACGCGGCTCAGCAGCCAGGGCTGCTGATAGGCGGCACGGCCGATCATGACGCCGTCCACGTACTGGAGCTGCTCACGAATGGCGTCCATCTGCCAGAAACCGCCGTTGATGATGATTTCCAGCTGGGGGAAGCGTTCCCGCAGGGCATGGACCCAGTCATACTTCAATGGCGGCACCTCTCGGTTCTCCTTGGGGCTGAGTCCCTGAAGGATGGCAATGCGGGCATGAACCATGAAGGTGCGGCATCCGGCCTCCGCGACCCGTTCAATGAAGTGGACCAGATCCTCCCACTGCTCGTGGCCGTCGATGCCGATACGGTGTTTGACGGTGACGGGCAGGGTTGTGCTGGCCTTCATGGCGGCCACAGCGCGGGCAACGGTGTCCGGTTCCGCCATCAGGCAGGCGCCGATACGGTTGTTCTGGACGCGGTCACTGGGGCAGCCCACGTTCAGGTTGACCTCATCATAGCCCCAGGCTTCGGCCATGGCCGCGCACTGGGCCAGTTCCGCCGGGTCCGCGCCTCCCAGCTGCAGGGCGATGGGGTGCTCCTCCGCGTCATAGTCCAGGAAGCGTGCCCGGTCGCCATGGATGAGGGCGCCGGTGGTTACCATTTCGGTGTATAGCAGGGCATGACGGGTCAGGCCCCGGACGAACCAGCGGTAGTCCCGGGTGGTGTGATCCATCATGGGTGCGATGCTGAAACGGCGATCCGGTTCCGGGTGCTGCATGCCGGTCTACTTATCCTTGGATGGTTGTTCGGGGCGGCAGCGGCTCACCGCCTCCGCAAGGGACTCCAGGAACGCTGTATAGCCACCCACTTCGACAGGGGTGTCACCCCCGATGGGATCCCAGCGGCTGACAGCGAGGGGCTGGGGCACATCAAGGCCGCGCCACCAGTCACCGCCGAGCTGGGTTTCCGTCATGATACAGGGGAATCGGGCCTCTTCAAGGGACTGCTGGAGGCCCGCGATGTGTCGTGCACTGGGGCTGCGTTCAGGGTTGCTGGTGAGCGTGCCGGCGATGGTCAGCCCGAAGTGGTCCGCGAAATAGTGGAACGCATCGTGATAGGTGAACAGCGTGATCATCTGCAGGGGGTCAAGCTGTGCACGGATGCGCTCTTCAGTCTCATGCAGACGGTCCTCAAAGCGTCTGTGATTGCGTTCAATGGCCTGTCTGTCCACCCCGTCCAGCTGGTCAAGGGTTTCCCTGGCACGCTCGGCCATGGCAAGGGCCCGTTCCGGGGACAGCCAGACATGGGGGTCCTCGCCGGTGCCGTGATGGCCGTGCTCATCATTTTCCGACTGGCCCTGGGGCTCCCCGACCAGTGTCCGCGCCTTGCCGGACAGCGTGCTGTCACTCATGGTTCCCTGCAGGAACGGTTCCAGCCCGGCTCCCAGCCAGTAGATGCGATCCGCCTCCGCCAGGCTGCGGCGCTCAGAGGGCCGCATGCTGTAGTGATGGGGGCTGACATCTGCGGGCACCAGGGCCTGGACATCCGCCTGCTCAGCCGCCACCTCCTTGACGATCAGTGCCAGGGGGTGGGTGCTGGTAACAACAAGGGGGCGCTCCGCCCAGGCGGGCGTGGCCATGAGGCCCAGAAGGAGTATCAGCAGGTACAGCAGATTTCGATCAGTCATAGAGCGTTATAACATAACATATCAGTGGAGGCTGCATTCTATCCAATCAGGGCGTAAACGACCATAGGTGAGGATACGGAAGGACGACCCGGCCCGGTGGAGACGTTATAATGCGCGCTTTCATTGAGTCGATGCCGACCTAGTCGAGGAGCCAGGAACCGATATGACCGTCAGAACCCGAATCGCCCCTTCGCCCACCGGCGACCCGCATGTGGGTACGGCCTATATCGCGCTGTTCAACCAGTGTTTTGCGCGCCAGCACGGCGGGCAGTTCATCCTGAGAATTGAGGATACCGACCAGGCCCGGAGCACGCCGGAGTCCGAGCAGGCGATCCTGGATTCCCTGCGCTGGCTGGGGCTGGAATGGGACGAGGGGCCGGATGTGGGCGGCGAGTACGGCCCTTACCGCCAGTCCGAGCGCCGTGATGAGTACCGTGCCTATGCCGAGCAGCTGGTCGAGAGCGGTCATGCGTTTTACTGCTTCCGCAGCCCTGAGGAGCTGGATGCCATCCGCGATGCCCGGCGCGAGCAGGGGCTCAACCCGGGCATCAAGGGGGATCTGGAGCTGCCGGCGGATGAGGTGAAGCGCCGTATGGACGCCGGCGAGCCCTATGTGATCCGGATGAAGGTGCCGGAGGAGGGCGTGTGTGAGATTGAGGACATGCTCCGTGGCACGGTGAGCATCGACTGGACCCAGATCGACTGCCAGATCCTGCTCAAGTCCGACGGCATGCCCACCTACCACCTGGCGAACGTAGTGGACGACCACCGTATGGGCATCACGCATGTGATCCGGGGTGAGGAATGGATCAATTCCGCGCCCAAGCACAAGCTGCTTTACGAGTACTTCGGTTGGGAGATGCCGAGCCTTTGCCATATGCCACTGCTGCGCAACGAGGACGGCACCAAGCTCAGCAAGCGCAAGAACCCCACCAGCATCAGCCTGTACGAGCGGCTTGGGTTCATGCCCGAGGCGGTGCTGAACTTCCTGGGGCGCATGGGCTGGTCCATGCCGGACGAGCGGGAGCGGTTCACGCTCGAGGAGATGCAGGCGGAATTCGATATCCATCGGGTCTCGCTCGGCGGCCCGGTGTTCGATCAGGCCAAGCTGCGCTGGCTCAACGGCCTCTGGATCCGCGAGACGCTGAGCGACGAGGCCTTCATGGACCGGGTGGGGGACTGGTGGTTCAGCCGTGAGCAGCTGGCGCCGCTGGTGCCGCACCTCAAGAGCCGTGTTGAGACCTTTTCGGACATCGCGCCCATGGCGTCGTTCATGTTCTCCGGGATGCTGGATATGCGCCCCGAGGACTTCCAGCACCGCAAGCTGGATGAGGAGACAGTGCGCCGGATCCTGCAGTTTGCCCTGTGGCGTCTCGAGGCGGAGCGCCACTGGAGCCGGGATACGGTCTTTGCCGACCTCAAGGCGCTTGCGGGTGCCATGGGCCTGAAGATGGGGGAATTCATGTTCCCGATCTTCGTGGCTATCGCAGGGACTCCCAATTCCTGGTCGGTGGTGGACTCCATGGGGCTTCTGGGGCCGGACGTGAGCCGGGCACGCCTGCGCCATGCACTGAATGTGCTGGGTGGTTTCTCCAAGAAGCAGGCGAAGAAGGTCGAGAAGGAATACGCGGCACTGGAGACCGGCGAATAAAGGCGGCAATCAGGGGTTGACGCGCCCCTGGGTCGCCACTAATATACGCACCCGTTGGACGCAGTGGGGCCATAGCTCAGCTGGGAGAGCGCGGCGCTGGCAGCGCCGAGGTCGGGAGTTCGAGCCTCCCTGGCTCCACCACTTTTCAGTCCCGTTCGTCTAGAGGCCTAGGACACTGCCCTTTCACGGCAGTAACAGGGGTTCGAGTCCCCTACGGGACGCCAGATACAGAAAAGCCGGCCATTTGGCCGGCTTTTTTATGTCCGTATTCCGGACTCAGCCCTCCGCGATAGCGCCCTTGTTCACTCCCTCGAAGGCGTACACCTCAATCCGGCTTTCCGGTTCCAGCTTGCGGGTTTCATCGCGCAGATGGCAGGCAATCCACTCCACGGTGGTATCCGGCCCCATGATCTCGGTACGGGCCGCCGGCAGGGCCATTTCGAAATGGCCCTGGTCCGAATCGTAGCTGAACCGATGATAGGTGATGCCTGCATCCTCGAAGGTTTCGGTGTGGTCTTCGGCTGTTGCCAGGTAGATGTCACGCCAGCGCTCGCCCCAGTAGTGCTCCAGGTCCGGGGCGCGCTGACCGTTGCGCAGGATCCGGATGCGGGAGCGGTGGCCGTGGGCGATGCGCTGGCAGTTGCCGTCATGCTTCTTGAGCCCGTGGGCATAGTGGTACCAGGCGCCTTCGATGGCCTCCAGGCGCAGGCTGATGTGCACGCTTTGGACGTTGTCTGGAAGGATCCGCTGCAGGCTTTCCGAAAGCCGGGTGGCGATGGCCTGGCGTTCAACGGCTGTGCCGGGGACGGTGGTAACCGCCTGCTCCGGTGATCGATGCTCGATCCAGGTGCCGTCCTCCAGGTGCCAGCGGAAATGCCCGGCCGCTTCCGGGTCCAGCCACTGGAGTCCGGAATAATCCGCCGGGATCAGCAGCCGGTGGTCCACCTGGTCGTCAATATGCGCCTTGATGGTGCTTTTGACATGGCCGAAGTCGAACACCATGCCGGCCTCGTTCAGCTCGCCGGCGAGTTCGATGTCCACGATCCAGCTTTCGCCGACCAGGCCGCGGTGAGGGTCCAGGTAGGCAAAGTCTATGACGGTCAGGTTATCAACGAAAAGACGGTTCATGATGCGGTGGCTGCCTGCGGAGTGAAAGCCCGCATGGTAGCAGATCACCGCATGGGGCGGGCAGCGGCTCAGCCGATCAGCCCGCCCAGCCAGGCAATGCCGAGACTGAAGATGCCCAGGCTGACGGCCAGTGCCATGGTGTAGATCCGAGCTGCCGTGGTTTTCTGCTCGCGCCGGTAGAGATCCAGGGTGCGCTGGGCGACTTCCTCGGAGGTATCCCGGGCGATGTCATGGGCCTGCTGGACGGCTTCCGACTGCAGTGACTGCCAGAATTCCGTATCCACCGTCTGTGTCGCGGTCAGGTGGTCCTTGAGAGCATTCAGGTCGCCTTCCGTCAGCCCCTGTTGTGTCTGCTCCCGGACCTCCCGGCGCAGCTCGCTGAGCTCATTGCCCAGATTGAGGGTGACTTCGGCGGCTACCTCGTTTTTCAGCGACTCCAGGCGGCCCTCCACCAGCTCGCGGAAATCCGCGGTCTGCTTTTCTATGGCTTTTTCCCGTCGGCGCTCACTGTCCTCGATCAGGCGGCGGACATGGTCGTGCTGTTCGTCGAAAAGGCTGGAAAGCAGCTCGTGCAGCCGGTTATGGATATGGGTCTTCACCGCCGAGCGTGCGATCTGTTCGATCAGCTCAGTGGTCAGGGGCACGGTATCCCCTTCGGCACCCGCGCTCTGGCGACTGTCCGCAAGCCGTACACTGGCCTCGGTCTCAAGGGGGTCGGATTCATCCGGTGTCTCGGCCACATCCTCGGGTGCCGGTGGTTCGGGCAGGGTGCCCTGGTTCAGGTCCTGGGTCAGCGCCGTGAGGATGCTGTCGAGCCCATCCGCCTGCGGGGGCTTGGTAAGGATGTTGTAGACTCCGTATCCCTGCGCTTCCTGGATGAAATCATCCGATTTCTTCGAGGTGCACATGACCACCGGGATGGAGGCGGTTGCCGGGTTGCGCTTGATGGCCTTGGTGGCTTCCACGCCATTCATGCCCGGCATCAGGTGGTCCATGAAGATGACGTCCGGTGGCTGCTCGCTGTTCAGAAGATCCAGGGCCTCCTCCGCGGAGCCCGCCATGCTTACATCCATGTTGCGGCTCTCAAGGAGCTTGCTCAGGGCGAAGCGGGCGACCTTGGAGTCGTCCACCAGCAGAGCGGTATTGATGGTCATCTGACTTCCTCTTGCGTACTGCGTTGTTACCGGATCGGCTGACATGGTCACCACGCCTCCATGGAGGGACACTGTGTTTCCCGGTAGCTGCCCTTGCGGTAGCACACACCCGGCTCCGAAGTGCGGGCGGTGAAGACCTCGCCCTCCGGTGTCGTCATGCGGACCTCGCCGTAAGGGTCGCCTTCTCGGAACGTGCTTTCAATGCTGGCACCGCTGGGATGACGGATCTCGCCCCGGCCGTGGAAGCGGCCATCGACAAACTGGCCCTGGTACTGGCGGCCACTGCTGAAGGTGCGAACCCCTTCGCCATGGAAACGGTCGTTGGCGAAGTCACCGCGGTAATAGCCGCCGTCGGGGTAGGTCAGGCGACCTTCGCCGTGGAGCTGGCCGTCCCGGAAGTTACCCACGTACATGAGTCCTTCGGCGGTGGTCAGGGTGCCGTGCCCATTGAGTTCGCCGTCCTCCCAGTTACCGGTGAAGGTATCGCCGTTGCTGGCCGTGAGCGTACCACGTCCATGGTATTCACCGTCCTGGAACTCGCCCTCGTAGACATCGCCATTGGGGTGCTGCAGGCTGCCTTCGCCATGCATGGCGCCCTGCTGCCACTCGCCCTCGTAGATGCGCCTGTCCGGGAAATGGGCCGTACCCTCGCCGTGAAACTCGCCGTTGCGGAATTCGCCTTCATAGGTGAGGCCGTCGCTGTCCCCGTAGGTACCCTCGCCGGTTTTCACGCCGTGTTCCCAGGTGCCGTCGCGGTAGCGGACTGTGGTATAGCGCTCAAGGCGTGCCATCAGGGTGGGGGCGTCTCCGGCATCCAGGTGGATCTGTTCCCGCCAGGTGCTGTGCTTCGGTTTACTGATCTCGATGCTGTAGGTCCCCGGATCCAGCTCCAGGTCCATGGCGGTGGAGCCCCTGGGGTCGCCGTTGATTTTCACCTGGTCGTCGTAGACGTTGGAGCGCAGTGTCAGCCGTGCCTGTGTTGGCTCCTGCTTCTGTTCCTGCGCCTGCTCTGTGGACGTGGCGGACAGGGTGTCAGCCGCCGCTTCGGCGCTGGCGGCATCGGCAGTGGTTTTGGCACCGCTCCCGGTATCGGGTACGGAAACGGCCGGAATAACCCTGGGAATTCTGTCGGTATCGGCCTGGGCTGCGTCTGCTGAGGCGTGCTCATCGTCCGCGTTTGCTTCAGTCTCCCCGGAAGAAGGCGGCGAGACCACCGGAATGCGTGAGCCCACCAGCTCCGGAGAGCGCTGGATGGTGGCAAAACCGGCCGTCACCAGCAGCATGATCGCGAGAAAATTCGCAAACAGCAGCGGTCTGTAGTCGATCATTGCATGCCACTCCGTTCATTCCGACACAGCGGGTCAGACAGGGGGCGGTGCGCCACCTGTTCAGTCTGACTTCATGTTATCGGAGAACTGGCGGTGGCTGCGTGAAGTGACGCACTTTTCAGGCGTTTTCCGAGTGCCTCCGCTGCTGCAGTTCCTCCCAGGCGCGCATGTGGACATCCGCTTCATACTCGTAGGGCGATTTGAACGGCGTCAGGACCAGGTCGAAGACCGCGAAAAGCAGGCCCACGGAAAGCCAGGACAGCACCAGCGTATCGAGCGTGGTGGCCTGGACCTGGGCGGTTGCGTCCACGAAGCGCTCCAGGTGGGGCAGGGCGTTGTCCACCAGCGCCACCGGGTTGAAGCGCGCGAACACCAGCGGAATCCATACCCCCAGGAACACGGGAAAGAATCCGAATGACCAGAGGATACGGCGGATCAGGTAGATCACCAGTGCATTGACGTATCGCCGCCGCAGTTCCGGTATGCCGCGGATTTCCTCCAGGTAACGCTTGCGTTCGACCCAATAGGCCTCAACGCGGGGGCGGGATCCGGAAGTCTCTGTATGCTCGTGTTGGCCGGTCAATGATTACCCATTCAGACGTTGCCCAGTGTCCCCACACTATAAACAAGATGTGAGCGGTTGCCAGAGGGCATTCCGCCACGCCTGTGGGAACACGGGCGCGCAACCGCTAGAATGGCGGCACATTCACAGGACAGGAAGAGAGCATGCTGGATCAGGCGGAACCGCAGGTTCACCCGGCTTTCGAGTGGGTACGCAATCACCGGATCGAGACACTTCACCTGGAAGTGGAGGAGTATCGGCATCGGGCCACCGGGGCATGCCATCTGCATCTCGCTTCAGACAACGACGAGAACGTCTTTCTCGTGGCCCTGCGGACCTTCCCTATGGATTCCAGCGGGGTTGCGCACATTCTCGAGCACACGGCTCTGTGCGGGAGCGAGAACTACCCCACGCGCGATCCCTTCTTCATGATGATCCAGCGCTCGCTGAACACCTTCATGAACGCGCTGACCAGCAGCGACTGGACGGCCTATCCGTTTGCCAGCAAAAACCGCAAGGATTTCGACAACCTTCTCTCGGTCTACCTGGATTCCGTGTTCTTCTCCAATCTGGACCCGCTGGATTTTGCCCAGGAGGGCCACCGGCTGGAGTTCGAGACCCCGGATGACCCCAGTACGCCGCTGGTGCACCGGGGCGTGGTCTACAACGAGATGAAGGGGGCCATGAGTTCGCCCGTGTCGCAGCTCTGGCAGACACTGTCGAAGCACCTGTTCCCGACCACAACCTACCATTACAACAGCGGCGGCGAGCCGGACCACATCGTGGACCTGACCTATGATCAGCTGGTCCAGTTCTATCGCCGCCACTACCACCCCAGCAACGCCATTTTCGCCACCTTTGGCGATATCCCGGCGCGCGAGCACCAGGAGCGCTTCGAGTCCCTGGCGCTGAACCGGTTCTCGGCGGCGGAGATCGACCTGCCGGTGCGCAATGAGAAGCGCTACTACGCGCCCGTGCGGGTCCAGGAGCATTATGGCGTGGACCCTGACGAGGGCACCGACAACCGCACCCACGTGGTCATGGGCTGGCTGCTGGGGGAGAGCTTCGACCTTGAGAAGAACCTCGAGGCGGAGCTGCTTACGGCCGTACTGCTGGAAAACAGCGCCTCGCCGCTGCTGCAGGCGCTGGAGACCACCAGCCTGGGGCAGGCCCCCTCGCCACTGTGCGGTCTCGAGGATTCCAATCGGGAAATGACCTTTGTCTGCGGCATTGAGGGTACGGAGCCGGAGCAGGCCGGTGAGGTGGAGAACCTGATTCTCGAAACCCTGGAGAACGTGGCCCGGGAGGGCGTTGCCCATGAGAAGCTGGAGGCCATCGTGCACCAGCTGGAACTGCAGCAGCGCGAGATTTCGGGCGACGGGTTCCCCTATGGCCTGCAGCTGATCATGCAGGCGCTTTCGCCCATGGTGCACGGTGGTGATCCCGTGGACCTGCTCGACCTGGAGCCGGTGCTGGAACGGCTGCGTCAGCGTATCCAGGATCCGGAGTATGTGCCCGGGCTGATCCGGCGTCTGCTTCTGGACAACCCGCACCGGGTACGCCTGGCCCTGGCACCGGACACCGGGCTCAACGAACGCCGGGAACAGGCGGTCCGGCAGGCGCTGGACGAGCGCAAGGCGAGCCTGAGCGGCGAGGAGGAGCGCACCCTGGTGGAGCAGGCGCAGGCCCTGCAGGCGCGCCAGAACCAGGAAGCGGACGACAGCATGCTGCCGCGCGTGGGCATCGAGGATGTGCCGGCGTCGCTGAAGATCCCGGAAGGTGAGTCCGATGCGTCCGGGCGTATCACCCGCTATCACATGGGGACCAACGGCCTGGTGTACCAGCAGCTGGTGGCACCGCTGCCGGACCTGGAACCGGAACACCGTCAGCTGCTGCCCATCTATTCGAGCATGCTGAGTGAAGTGGGCGCGGGCTCCGATGATTACCTGCGTATGCAGGACCGCATCTCGGCGGGCAGTGGCGGTATCAGTGGCGCGGCCACGATCAAGGGCAATGTCGACGATGTCCAGTCCGTGCGCGGTTACTTCACCCTGGGCGGCAAGGCCCTGGCCGCGAACAGCGACGATCTCGCCGGGCTTCTGCATGACGTAGCCTCCGCCGCACGTTTCGACGAAAAGGAGCGGGTGCGTGAGCTGGTGGCGCAGATGCGGGCCCGTCGGGAGCATTCGATTACCGGCAGCGGACATGCGCTGGCCATGGGGGCTGCCTCCCATGGGGCCAGCCCCGGCGCCCGCCTGACTTATGAGCTGGGCGGGCTTGAGGGCATCCGGCAGCTGGTTGCACTGGACGACCGCCTGGACGACAGCGCTGAGCTTGACCGCTTCTGCCAGCGGCTTTCGGAACTCCATGAGCGGATCCATGCCGGGGGCCCGGACTTCCTGCTGATCGGTGAGAGCAGTGGGCTGGAAGACTCCGAGGCGGCGGTACGCGGCCATTGGTCCCTGGATGGGGAACAGGCCGCCGGCGGCTTCCATCTGGATCCGGTGAGTGAACAGGTCAACGAAGGCTGGCTGACCGCGACCCAGGTGAACTTCTGCGCCCGGGCCTTCCCGACGGTGCCGGTGGAACACCCGGATGCGGCGCCGCTGAGCGTGCTGGGCGTGCTGCTGCGCAATGACAACCTGCACCGCAGCATCCGCGAGCAGGGTGGTGCCTACGGCAGCGGCGCGGGGCAGGACAGCGCGAACGGGGTCTTCCGGTTCTTCTCCTATCGCGATCCACGACTTGAGGAGACCCTGGCCGACTTCGACCGCTCGCTGGAGTGGCTGCACGCGGGGGGCCAGACGGCGGCTTCCGTGGAAGAGGCCATACTGGGTGTAATCTCCCAGCTGGACCGTCCTCGTTCACCCGCGGGGGAGGCCCGCTTCGCGTATCAGAGCCGGCTTTTCGGGCGTACGCCCGAGCAGCAGCAGCGCTTCCGCGAGCGGGTACTGGCGGTGGATCTGGCCTCCATGCAGAGGGCGGCCGAACGCTGGCTTACGCCTGAACGCGCCTCCACGGCCGTGGTCACCGGTCATGGTAACCGGCAGCGGCTGGCGGATCTTGGCATGAAGGTTCTCGAGATCTGATCAGCGTGCCCGGCGCTCGATCCCGGTCTGGACCAGGAGACGGGTGGAGATTTCTTCCACCGAGTAGTCCGTGGTGTTCAGGCTCGGGATCCGCTCGCGCCGGTACATGCTTTCCGCTTCATTGACTTCCATCATGCACTGGCGCAGGGACGCGTAACCGGAGTTGGGGCGGCGTTCGTTGCGGATGGCCGACAGCCGGTTGGGGTCAATGGTGAGTCCGAAAAGCTTCTGCCGGTGGGGTTGCAGGGCGGAGGGAATGCGCTGCTCCTCCATATCCTCCTCGGTCAGCGGGTAGTTCGCCGCCTTGATGCCGTACTGGAGGGCGAGATACAGGCATGTGGGTGTCTTGCCGCTGCGTGACGGGCCGATCAGGATGACGTCGGCGTCGTCATAGTAGCGGGTGCGGGCGCCATCATCGTTCTCCAGCGCGTAGTTCACCGCCTTGATCCGTTCCTCGTAGCCGCCGTCGCGGGAGATGGCGTGGGATTTGCCCACAGTGTAGGAGGAGCTCGAATGAAGCTCGTTCTCCAGGGGCGACAGGAAGGTGCCGAAGATGTCCACCATGAACGCTTCGGCTCTGGAGAGTTCACCCCGGATCTCGCTGTCAACAATGGTATCAAAGGTCAGCGGCCGCGCCCCGTCGAGCTCCCCCGCCTTGTTGATCTGCTCAACCGCCTCCTGGGCTTTGCCCACGGAATCGATGTAGGGAAGGGTGATCTTCTCGAACTGGATGCTGTCGAACTGGGCCAGGAGGCTGTTGCCAAGGGCTTCGGCGGTAATGCCGGTGCCGTCGGAGATGAAGAAGGCGGTGCGTTTCATGAGGCGTGGGGCTCTCTCCTGATTTTCCGGTATCCTAGGCCGATACGGTCGGTCTGTGAACCCGCTCCGCGCAATGGTGGAGATAACCCTGCCGGTTACAGTATGATACGCGGGCTCTGCAGGGCGCGTGGCGCCCCGGGTGACAGGCAATAACGAGGGAGATTGGCTTTGGACGATTTCATCATCGGTTTCGAGCAACTCGGCATGGACGATGTCGAGCGCGTGGGCGGCAAGAATGCCTCCCTCGGGGAGATGATCAGTAACCTCGCCAATGCCGGTGTGACGGTACCCGGTGGGTTCGCCACCACAGCACAGGCCTACCGCGAGTTTCTTGAGAAGGACGGGCTGCGCCAGCGCATTGATGAGACGCTGGACAGTCTGGACATCAATGACGTCAACGAACTGGCACGGGTTGGTGCGAAGATCCGCCAGTGGATCATCGATACGCCTTTCCCGCCGGCGCTGGAGCAGGCGATTGCGGACCGCTTCGGCGCCATGCAGGACGGTAACGAGCGCATGGCGGTGGCGGTTCGTTCCTCCGCGACGGCGGAAGATCTTCCGGACGCCTCCTTTGCGGGGCAGCAGGAAACCTTCCTGAACATCGTGGGGCTGGATAACGTCAAGCTCGCCATCAAGGAGGTCTTCGCCTCCCTGTTCAATGACCGGGCGATTTCCTACCGCGTACATCACGGCTTTGATCACAACAAGGTGGCGCTCTCTGCCGGCATCCAGCGCATGGTGCGCAGCGAGACCGGCAGCAGCGGTGTGATGTTCACTCTCGACACCGAATCCGGTTTCCAGGAAGTGGTGTTCATTACTGCCTCCTACGGTCTGGGCGAGACGGTGGTACAGGGTGCGGTCAACCCGGATGAATTCTACGTGCACAAGCCGACCTTTGAGGCCGGTCGCCCCGCCGTTCTGCGTCGCAACCTGGGCAGCAAGGCCATCAAGATGGTCTATGCCGGTGACGGTGAAATGGGCCGTTCGGTTGAGACGGTCAAGGTGGATGCGGAGGATCGCAACCGGTTCTGCCTCTCCGATGAGGATGTCACCGAGCTGACCCGCCAGGCGCTGACCATCGAGAAACACTACGGGCGGCCCATGGACATCGAATGGGCCAAGGACGGCGACACCGGTAAGCTGTTCATTGTTCAGGCACGGCCTGAGACCGTCCGCAGCCGCAAGGGGCTGCACACCATGGAGCGCTACCTGCTCAAGGAGAAGGGGACCGTGCTGGTTGAGGGCCGGAGCATCGGCCACCGCATCGGTGCCGGCCCGGCCCGGATCGTTACCAGCATCAACGAGATGGACCGCGTCCAGGAAGGGGATGTGCTGGTGACGGACATGACCGACCCCGACTGGGAGCCGGTCATGAAGCGCTCCGCCGCGATCATCACGGACCGTGGCGGACGCACCTGCCATGCGGCCATCATTGCCCGGGAACTGGGTATTCCCGCTGTTGTCGGCTGCGGTAATGCCTCCGAGCTGGTCCAGGAGGGCCAGGAGCTCACGGTCTCCTGCGCCGAGGGCGATACCGGCCTGGTGTATGACGGCCGGCTCGATTTCGAGCTGCGCGAGAATTCCGTGGAATCCATGCCCAAGCTGCCGTTCCGCATCATGATGAACGTCGGCAACCCGGATCGGGCCTTTGACTTCCAGGCCCTGCCGAACGAAGGCGTGGGTCTTGCCCGGCTGGAGTTCATCATCAACCGCATGATCGGCGTTCATCCCAAGGCGCTGCTGAATTTCGACTCGCTGCCGGGGGACATCAAGCAGACGGTTGAGAAGCGCATCGCCGGTTACAGCTCACCGGTGGACTTCTACGTGGACAAGCTGGTCGAGGGCATATCCACGCTGGCGGCCGCCTTCTATCCCAAGCCGGTCATCGTGCGGCTGTCGGACTTCAAGTCCAATGAATACGCCAACCTGATCGGGGGCACCCTGTATGAGCCGGACGAAGAGAACCCGATGCTCGGCTTCCGGGGGGCATCCCGTTATATCTCGGATTCCTTCCGGGACTGCTTTGAGCTTGAATGCCGGGCACTGACCCGCGTCCGGGACGAGATGGGTCTGAACAACGTTGAGGTCATGGTGCCGTTCGTGCGTACGCCGGGCGAGGGTCGTCAGGTCGTGGAACTGCTGGCGGAGAATGGTCTGGAACGCGGTCGCGAGGACCTGCGCGTGATCATGATGTGTGAGCTGCCGGCCAATGCCCTCCAGGCGGATGAGTTCCTGGAGCATTTTGACGGCTTCTCCATCGGTTCCAACGACCTGACACAGCTCACGCTGGGGCTGGACCGGGATTCCGGGATCGTGGCCCACCTGTTTGATGAACGCAACGAGTCGGTCAAGTCGCTGCTGGCCAGCGCCATTGCCGCATGCCGCAGGGCCAACAAGTACGTTGGGATCTGTGGCCAGGGGCCCTCGGATCACCCGGATCTGGCCAAATGGCTGATGGATCAGGGCATCGACAGTGTCTCTCTTAATCCGGATTCGGTGCTGGACACCTGGTTCTTCCTGGCGGAAGGGCAGCACTCCTGATCGACCGGTGTAACCCCAGGCAGGCTTGAGGAAAGCGGGTATGCAGAGCAGCAGCCGATTGTTTCCGGTGACCCTGTCGGCTACCGAAATGGCCGCTGACCTCTATGAGGACGTGTACCTGCTGAACCCCGGTGTGAGCCCGGATCCCAGCGTCCGTATCGCGGTGACCCGGGTACGGGATCCGGCCTGGCAGGGTCGACGCGTTCCGGTTGTGCTCATTCACCGGGAGTTCCAGAATAAGCGCGAGTGGCTCTCGCCCGGAGGCGAGGGACTGGCAGGGCTGCTTGCCCGATACGGGTTTGATGTGTGGCTGCCGGAGATGCGCGGCCACGGCATGTCCCCGCGTAACCGCGATTGGGCGCTGGGCCACATTGCGCTGCTGGCGGAGGAGGACCTGCCTCCTGTACAGCGGTTCGTGGAAGAGCAGAGCGGCGTGCCCCCGGCCTGGCTTGGGCAGGGCCTTGGAGCCCGCATGCTGGCTTACGCCCTGGTCAACAACCACCGCTTCCTGCGCCTGGTGCCCGCCGCCGTCTTTGTGGACCCCGGCCGGGCGGATTCCCACTGGACGGAATCCGAGGCGACCATGGGTGAGAAACTGGGGCTGCGCCGGCGCCAGCGGTTTCTGGGTGGTCTGCACGGCTGGGGCCCGGAGGATGAGCCCAGCGCCCTGTTCCGGGATCTGTACCGGACCCAGAAACGTTACCGCAGGGGCAAGGGGCATCCCACCCACGAAGGACTGCGCGTCATCCGCTGCCCGGGGCTCGTGGTCGGTGTCGAGGATGAGGAGGCCACTGTGCGCGACTTTGCGGGCAATCTTGGCGGACAGGTCCGCCATACCCTGGGCCAGGAGAGCGGCAGCAGGAGCGCCGCCGGCCAGAGCACCCTGGGAACGGCGCTCCAGGATGATATCCGCGCCTGGCTGACAGAACATACCCGCGGCCTGCGGGCTGACAGTATCGACTGAAATCGCAACTGGATCAGGAGGAAATCGTGTCGCAAGAGACAATCGTCACACCGGACCTTGTGGATGAGCACCCGGAAGTAGCTGTGGTTGAGCCCATGTTCGTGAACCTGGGCGGGCGCGGTGCGTTTGGTGGCGAGATCGTCACCGTGAAATGCTTTGAGGACAACTCCGTGGTCAAGGAGCAGGTCGGCAAGGAAGGGCATGGCAAGGTGCTCGTCGTCGACGGCGGCGGCTCGCTGCGTATTGCCCTGCTGGGTGACATGCTGGCGGAAAAGGCCTCGAAGAATGGCTGGCAGGGCGTGATTGTCTACGGCTGTATCCGGGATGTGGACGTGATCGGCGAAACGGACATTGGCGTTCAGGCCCTGGCTACCCATCCGCGTAAGAGTGAGAAGCGGGGGCTGGGAGATCTGAACGTGGCCGTCAGCTTTGGCGGAGTCACCTTCGAACCCGGTCATTATGTCTATGCCGATAACAACGGCATCATCGTATCCGCTGAACCGCTGCCGGAAGTCTCCGTGTAACCGGCTGTTTCCGGGAGCCGGCGCACACATCCGGCTCCCGTTCCGCCTTATGCCATCTCATTCTTTGACGCCCGTAGCCCCTCCCGGTATAACGTAGTCGACCAGTAACAATAACAACCGTGGGACGGGATCATCTCATGACCGGAGACTCAATGCGGGATACGTCAGAGAAGCGCGACTTTATCCGTATGCACGTGGATACGGTGGTTGAGCTTTTCGAGGATGGCAGTGACCAGAGGATACAGGGGCGGTGCGTGGACCTGAGCGCCACTGGGATGGCGGTTGAGATGGATCGGGAGATGGCGGAAGGGCAGCGGCTGCATACGTCGTTGCCCTCCCACAACCCGGATTTTCCGCCTTTCGAGACCGTTTCCACCGTACTCAGAAGTGAACCGATAGACGGTGGCCGCTGGCGTGTCGGTCTGCGGATCGATGAGGTCAAGCGCTGAGCCTGACCATGGTCAGGCCCAGTTTTCGCTCTTGCGGCTGGGTTTGAGCAGCGGGAAGATAACCGCTATGAAAATGCCCGCGATCACCAGGCCGCCCCCGGTCAGCAGGTAGCTGGATTCACGGCTGTCTTCGAGGCGCTGGTTTTCGTTGGTCAGCAGCTCAACCTCCTTGCGCAACTCCTGGCGTTCCTCACGCAACTCGCGGTTGCGCTTCTCGAGATTGATCGCGTCCTCGGAGATGGTACGGATGCGCTCAAGTTCGTCACTGGTTTCGTTGAGCTCCGATTCCAGGGACTGCTTCTCCTGCTGTACCTGCTCAAGCTCGGAGCGGGTCTCCTCCAGCTGTGAGCGCGCTCCAGAGAGCTCCTCTTCAGTGCTGGCCAGCTGCTGCTGGACGTCCTGGAGCCGGTCTTCCGCAATACGCTCGGAACTCAGGAAGCGGGTTGCGATGTAACCTTCTTCGTCATCACCAAAGCGTACACGCGAATAGTCGTTCTCCGCGTCTTCTTCGAGCACCTCCACGGGGGTGCCGCTGCGCAGGGCGGACTCAATGATCCGGTACTCGTTGCTCGGGCCCGAGCGAACCGGGACGTAGATCACATCGTCCACATATCGGGTTTCGGCCTGTGCCACGGAGGCCAGCACAAGCAGCAGCGGCACCATGCAGCGTAATGCTCTGTTCATGCCTTTCTGTGGGGTCATGATGTCATTCCCTGTTAAACGGAGTCCGGATTCTGCCACAGCGCATTCGCCTTGCCCAGTGAGGCTCAGGGCAGCACTGGCTTGAATGGCCTGACTGTAACTTTTTCGTAAACACCTGCTTCCACGTAGGGATCCGCCTCTGCCCACGCTTGTGCTGCTGCCTGGGATTCAAATTCCGCTATCACCAGGCTGCCGGTAAACCCGGCCTCGCCCGGCTCGGTGGTATCCTCGGCGGGGAAGGGCCCAGCCATGAGCAGGCGCCCTTCGCTCTTCAGGGCCTCAAGGCGCTCAAGGTGCGCAGCCCGGGCCTGTTTGCGGCGCTCAAGGCTGTCTGCAACATCGTTGGCGATGATGGCGTAGTACATACGGATCTCCTGCCTGGAAAACGGGGGCGTATGAGTCGTAACAGCCGCCTATGATAAGCTGCCCCCGCCTTCGCGCCAATCCCGGCATGGAACAGCATTTCCCGGAGCATTATGCATACTGACGGACCCAGGCCGCTGCTTGCGGATCTGCACTGCCACAGCACCGCCTCCGATGGCGGTCTTTCGCCGGCCTCAGTGGTGGCCCGCGCCGCGGAGAAGGGCGTGGGCGTTCTGGCGCTGACCGACCATGACACCATTGCCGGCGTGGCCGAGGCCCGGGAGGCGGCCATGGCGGAAGGCATGCATCTGGTCAGCGGTGTGGAGCTGTCCTGCCTCTGGCGTAGCCAGACCATCCATGTGGTGGCCCTGGACTTCGATCCGGACGATATGGGCTTTCTAGAGGCGCTGGAAGGGCAGGAGAGCGTCCGGCACGAGCGTGCGGGCACCATTGATGAGCGGCTGCGGAAACAGGGGCTGCCCTCGGTACTGGAGGAGGCGCGCGCTCTGGCGGCTGGCGTTCCGGGGCGGCCCCATTTTGCCCAGGCACTGGTGGATGCAGGCGTGGTTCCCGGGGCACGTCAGGCGTTCCAGCGCTATCTGGGAACCGGCAAGGTGGGAGATGTGGCAGCCTGCTGGCCGGAACTGGCCGAGGTTGTTGGCTGGATCCGTGAGGCCGGAGGCATTCCGGTGCTGGCGCACCCGCGCCGTTACGGGCTGACCAACAACAAGCTGAGGAAGCTGGTGCAGACATTCCAGGATGCCGGCGGTCAGGCGCTGGAGGTTCTCAGTGCCGGGCATTCACCCCAGGATAGCGGTTATCTTACGCGCCTGTGCCTGGATGGCGGGCTCTGGGCCTCCGGGGGCAGTGATTTCCATTGGCCGGAACGGCCTTGGTCCGAGCTGGGCCGCCTTCCGGAACTGCCTGTCGGACCTGAGCCGGTCTGGTGGCACTTCCGGAGGGAGACGCGGGCCCGCCTTCAGGGCGAATGATAGTGCAGGTAGAGGTCCGTAAGGAGTTCGGGGATGGCGTCGGCATAGTCCGCCAGGCGCTTGGGGTCCTTGCGCGCCTGTTGGAAGGCTTCATCGTCAAACAGGTTTGAGAGGGTCAGTATGGGCGTCATCAGCTGCCCTACGGTTTCCTCGTCCTCCTCACCAACCCACTGATCCTCATCCAGCAGGAAGGTATCGGTGAAGCCCGCACACCAGTTCTCAAGCGCCTCCTCGGCGGTGTCGTCATCCTCGGGTTCCGGCAACTCCAGCGTCTGACCCTGTTCCAGCTCCTGCTGGATGGTCCTCACCAGCCGCGACACCAGTGTCCCGAACTCCTCGGGCATGGCGTCGCCGCCGGCCTCGGGCTGGCCCGTGGCGATGGCATGGATACGTTCCACCGACACTGGCACGGGCCCCACCACGGAGGCTGTAACCACCCCGTGGAGGCCAAACACATCCAGTGCCTCATCGCTCTGTCCCGGGGCGAACAGGAATGACTCCAAGGTTTCCACGTCCTGATCGGTCAGCATAACCTGGTCTCACTCCTGTTCATTGGTCTTTGCCTGGTTGCGGGCCCTGCGGAACTCTTCCTGACGCCGGCGGATCTCCCGCGGGTCGTTGTAGGCACGCCCCTTGATGGGCTCCAGGTGAACCTCATCCTCGGCCGGGCTGTTCTCCGTCCCGCCGGTCGCGGTTTCCGCTTCTGCCGCCTGGGCGGGCGCGGCGGCTGCCGGTTCAGCTTGGGAGGTTGATTCGGCGCGGGCCTCCGCTTGAGGCCCGGTGCCGGATTCCGTAGAGGGTTCCTCTACGGAAGGCGCCGGTTCAGCTGCCTGGGCGCCGGCATTTTTTCCGGCGTCACCGGCAGCATCGTCATTACCCTCCGCTTCCGGCTGTTTCCGGGCTTTCGTGCTGGCAGCGGGCTCGCCATCGGTGGCTGCTGCCTCACTGAGGGCCGTCTTCGGGGGTTCCTCCGGCTGCTGTGCACTTTCAGCGGTGCTTTCCTTGCCAAAACCGGAGTCCTTTTCAGCTGCATGAGTCTCTTCGGCTGCAGGGGGCTCCGTCGTTTGTGCTGCGCTTTCCTTCGCCTTGGGGGCGTCGGTTTTCGCTTCAGATCCGGATTCCTTCTCCGCCTTGGCGTCAACAGCTTGCGTTTTCACGCCCTCGGCGGATTCCTGGTCAGCAGGCTTGCCGTTTTTCTGCCGGGGGCGGCGGGGACGCTGGAATTCCGGGTTTGGTGTTTCGTCCTCGGCGCTGTCCTGCTGGTTCCGGTTCCTGCCGCCGGAACCACCATGGCCCTGGTTCTTCCTGCGGTTGTCGGAGCGGCCCTGGTTGTCGCCACTGCCCTCGGGGGCCTTATCGCCGCCGCCCTGGGACTGCTTGTCGGAGGATTCCTCCTTCTGCTGCTCGTCACGGTCCGAATCACGATTGCGACGGTTACCTCCCCCTTTGGATTTCTGGGGACCGCCCTCGTTACCGCCGCCTTTGTTGCCACCACCGGACTTCTGCTCGGTATCGGGCTTGCGGTCGGAACCGGATTTCTGCTCGCCCCTGGGCTTCTGTTCGGCATTGGATTTCTGGTCAGCACCGGACTTCTGGTCGCCACTGGCTTTCTGTCCGCCACCTTTGCCGGACTGGCGGGATTGGCTACCGCCACCGCCTTTACCGCCCTGGCCGGAACCTTCCTGCTTGCCGCCGTCCTGCTTACCACCGGACTTCTGCTGGCTGTCCGAATCCTGCTGTCCCTGGCTCCGGTTGCGGTTCTGGCCACCACGGCGGCGCCGGTTCTGGCCGCCGCGCTGGTTGTTGCCGTCCTGGCCCTGACGGCCGCTCTGCTGCTGGCCGCCACCCTGCTGGCGCTGCTGGTTGTCGCCGCTCTGGGCCTGTCTCCGGTCGGAAGAGCCGCCGCCCTGGCGCTGGTTGCCTGAGCCGGTATCCTTTTGGCTTGAGCTGGATTCTTCCGGGGCCGCGAACATGGTCTGAAGCTTGCGTCCGACCCGCTGCCAGAACCCGAGTGTTTCACCGGCTGCCGGTGTTTCGGTCTTGGGTTCCGGGGCAGGGGTGCGGTTGGCCGGGGTTACCGCCTTTACAGCGGCTTCTTCCCGTTCGCCGGTGCTCTGGCCAATGGACCAGGCATCTTCCGGTTCGTCCTCGTGCCTTGCAGCGATCTCGAAGCTTGCTTCTCCAACGGTGACTTCGGTGTCATCGGTCCGCAGGCGCTGGACTTCGAAGTGTGGTGTCTCCAGGTTCTGGGAGGGTATTACCCGAACCCGCACATTCTCGCGTCGCTCAATGGCGTTGATCTCGTCGCGCTTCTCGTTGAGGAGGAAAGCGGCGACCGTGACCGGTACCAGTGCCCGTACTTCCGCAGTCTTGTCCTTGGAGGACTCCTCATACATCAGGCGCATGATGCTCAGCGCCTGGGATTCCATGCTGCGGATGGCGCCCTGGCCATTGCAGCGCGGGCAGACCTCGCTGCGGGTCTCGCCCAGCGAGGGCCGTAGCCGCTGGCGAGACATTTCCATCAGGCCGAAGCGGGAAATGCGGCCCAGCTGCACGCGGGCGCGATCAAGCTCCAGTGCCTCCCGGATACGCTGTTCGACCTCGCGTTGGTGGCGGTTGGGTGACATGTCTATGAAGTCGATCACGATCAGGCCGCCAATATCGCGCAGGCGAAGTTGCCGTGCAATCTCGTCCGCCGCCTCCAGGTTGGTCTGGAAGGCCGTCTCCTCGATGTCGCCGCCCCGGGTGGCGCGCGAGGAGTTGATGTCGATGGACACCAGTGCCTCGGTGGGGTCGATTACCAGCGAGCCACCGGAGGGTAGGGACACTTCCCGCTGGAAGGCGGTCTCGATCTGCGCCTCGATCTGATACCGGCTCAGCAGAGGAATGTCATCGGTGTAGAGCTTGATGCGGTTCTCGAAGGAGGGCATCACCGCTCGGACGAAGTTGAGCACATCCTCGTACACGCTGGGGGAGTCGATCATCACCTCGCTGATGTCCTGGCGCAGGTAGTCGCGCACGGCGCGGATGATGACGTTGCTTTCCTGGTAGATCAGGAAGGGCGCCTTGCGCGCTTCCGCGGCCTGGGTGATGGCATCCCAGAACTGCAGCAGGTAATCCAGGTCCCACTGCAGTTCCTCGGTTTCGCGGCCGATCCCGGCGGTGCGGACGATCACGCCCATGGCCTTGGGCACCTTCAGCCCGGACATGGCCTCCTTGAGCTGGCTGCGCTCGTCGCCCTGGATGCGACGCGAGATGCCGCCGGCTCTGGGGTTGTTGGGCATCAGGACCAGGTAGCGCCCGGCCAGGGTGATGAAGGTGGTCAGGGCCGCGCCCTTGTTACCACGCTCTTCCTTGTCGACCTGGACGATCAGTTCCTGGCCTTCGTTGAGCACGTCCTTGATGTTGATCTTGCCATCAATCTCGGACGGGGCCTTGCTGAAGTATTCGCGGGCGATTTCCTTCAGGGGCAGGAAGCCGTGACGTTCGGAGCCGTAATCAATGAAGGCGGCTTCAAGGCTCGGCTCGATGCGGGTGATGCGCCCCTTGTAGATGTTGGATTTCTTCTGTTCGCGGGTGCTGGATTCGATATCAAGATCGACCAGACGCTGGCCATCGACCAGAGCGACACGCAACTCCTCTTCGTGAGTTGCATTGATCAGCATTCTTTTCATGTGGAACAAACTTCCATCGTTCTGCGACGGAAGCGGTGCGGGGCGCAATGACGAGACAGCGGGCGTACGTTCGCCCGCTTCAGCAAAGCCGGAGGGGCCTTCTATGGCCAGCCCCGTGCTTGAGGGCGTACGGTTCTGTGGCCGCACGCCACCGAAGTCTGTCCCGTACCGGCTACGAGGTCTTATGTCATATTCATGAGCAGGACAGCCCGAACCGGTGCTTCTGTGTTTTCAAACCGTTGCGATGACCCTGCCGCGCGCTTCCGCCCGGATTGACATCAGTTCCTCCGGCTTTGACTCCAGCCGGGCGGAACACCCATCACGACGCGCGTTGTTCTCAGTTTCCGTGATCGTCCACCGGGGAGAGCCTCCTGGGCTCCGGCCCGGCGGGTGAAAGGACTCAGCCGCGCGCCTGTGTGATTCTGTTGGCTCTCGCTGTTTTCCTGCCAGGTGGAACCGGTGCGTCCGCTGCTCGTTTCATACCGGGCCCGAAGGCTCTATAATTGCGGATTCAATCGCTGACCGTGTTCCGCCAGTCCAGCCGGCCGAGATCGTCGGTCCGAGCGGAGCGGGAAAACAGAGTCAATATAGCAGTAATCCCCTGCCTCATCAACGAGCTGCGGAATGGCTCCGCATCCCAGGAGAAATACAGAATGCCAGGGCACCCGGGCAGCCATGACAGCGCCGAATCCAGACCCAGGGTCCAGTGGCTGGAAGTGGCGCCGGAATGGGCCGGACAGCGTCTCGACAACTTCCTCATGGGGCGTTTCCGGGGCGTTCCGAAAAGCGTTATCTACCGCGTGATCCGGAAGGGCGCCGTGCGGGCCAACCGCAAACGGGTGAAGCCGGACTACCGCATCGTCGCGGGTGACTCGATCCGGGTGCCGCCGCTGCGGGAACCCGAGCAGAAACCGGATCGAGCCCAGCCCGGTCGCCGGGTGCAGCGGCGCATGCAGGCGGCGGTGCTGCATGAAGCCCCGGACTTTCTGGTTGTGAACAAACCGGCTGGCATCGCGGTGCATGGTGGCAGTGGTGTGGACTTCGGGCTGATCGAGACGCTGCGTGCCGGGCGGGATGACCGTTACCTGGAGCTGGTGCACCGGCTGGACCGTGATACCTCCGGACTGATCCTGGTGGCCCGGCGCCGCTCAGCCCTCAAGGCCCTGCAGGACCAGTTCCGGCAGAAGAGTACGCACAAGGTTTATCGGGTGCTTGTGGTCGGAGAGTGGCCAAAGGGGGTGGCGCGCGTGGAGGCGCCGCTGCAGCGGGTCACCGGCGGGGCCGGTGAACGGCTGGTACGTGTCAGCGCCGATCAGGGCAAGGCGGCCCGGACGGACTTCCGGGTTCTGGAGCGTTTCCCTGGATACACGCTCCTGGAGGCCACACCACTGACGGGGCGCACGCACCAGATCCGGGTGCACGCGGCCTGCCAGGGATGCCCTGTGGCGGGGGATGCCAAGTATCTCGATGGGGCCTCGCAGGCGGCCTGGCAGCGTGGCGGTGGCGACCGGCTGATGCTGCACGCCCATCAGCTGGCATTCGAGACGCCCGCGGGTGAAAGGGTGACCTTCGAGGCACCGGTGCCGGAGGATTTTGAAGCGCAGATTCAGCGACTGGGAAAGCGTCAATGAGCTTTGATGTGGTGATCTTTGACTGGGATGGCACCCTGATTGATTCCGTGGATCATATCGCCGATAGTCTCGAACTGGCGGCGCGGGATCTGGGCTATCCGGTGCGTGAGCGCGAGGCGCTGCGCCATATCGTGGGGCTGGGCATGGAGGAGGCGCTGGGTCAGCTCTGGCCGGGCATCACCCGTGAAGAGATGACTCAGCTGCGTGAGGTCTATGCCCGCTATTTCTTTCAGCGCGATACCACGCCGGCGGATCTTTTCCATGGGGTGGATGAGCTGCTGGAAACCCTGCATGGTGGCCCCATGCTGGCGGTGGCCACCGGCAAGAGCCGGCCAGGGCTGGACCGGGCGCTGGGCTCCAGTGGGCTGGGGCGTTTTTTCCCTCTGACCCGCTGCGCCAATGAGACCGCCTCCAAGCCCGATCCTCTGATGCTGCGCCAGATTGTGAGCGAGACCGGCGCTTCCGTGGAGCGTATGGTGATGGTCGGTGATACCATCTACGACATGGAAATGGCGCGCCGGATCGGCATGCCGGCGATTGGCGTGACTTGGGGGGTGCATTCGGAGGCGCAGCTTTCGGCGCACAGCCCCATGGCCATTGCCTCTGACATCTCAATGCTGCGGGAGCTGATGGCTTCTGGCGGCACCCAGTGAATAACAGCAAGGAGACACCATGTCCGAGTGGGATTCGGAAAACGCGGAATGGGGCGTGACGCGGGAGGAACCTGCGAAGCGACAGGAGGGGCGTGCCCAGGAGGCCAGGGAGGACTCCAAGGAATGGCGCCTGATCGAGAAGACCATGATGTCGATGCAGGCAGAGCAGCGCCGCAGCCGGCGCTGGGGTATCCTGTTCAAGACACTGATACTGCTCTATCTGTTTGCGCTCCTGTTCACGTTCGGGTCGCCCTTTGGCTCCGGTGACCTCACCCCTGGCACCGGCGGGCCCCACACGGCACTGGTGGATGTGGAGGGCGCGATCGTCCAGGGCCAGGATGCCAGCGCCGACCACCTGGTGACCGCGCTGGAGAACGCCTTTTCGGCGGAGCAGTCGAAGGGCGTGATCCTGCGCATCAACAGCCCGGGTGGCAGCCCGGTCCAGGCCGACTACGTCTACCAGGCCATCAATCGGCTGCGTGATGAGTACCCGGACAAAAAGGTGCACGCAGTGATTTCGGACATCGGCGCTTCCGGCGCCTATTACATTGCCGCTGCGGCCGACCGCATCCATGCCAATCCTTCCAGCCTGGTCGGATCCATTGGCGTGCGTGGCGGTGGTTTTGGCTTTACCGGTGCGATGGAAAAGCTGGGTATCGAGCGTCGGCTGTACACGGCGGGTGAGAACAAGGCCTTCCTGGACCCCTTCCTGCCGGAAGACCCTGAGCAGGTGGCGTTCTGGGAGACCGTGCTGGACCGCACCCATGACCAGTTCATCGAGCGGGTGCGCGAAGGACGTGGGGATAAGCTGAAGGAATCCGAGGCGGAGCTGTTCTCGGGCTTGATCTGGACCGGACAGAAGGCGCGCGAGCTGGGGCTTGTCGACAGCTTCAACTCGGCCGGCCAGGTGGCCCGCAACGTGGTTGGCGCCGAGAACATTGTGGACTACAGCTATAAGCCCTCACCGTTCCAGCGGATCATGCGTGACCTGGGCAGCTCGGTTGGGCAGGGTGTTACGGAAACGCTCATCAACAGCGGCCCCATGTTGCGCTGAGTTTTGACAATCAACGGTGGGAACCCTAGAATCGCGGCCTTATGTCGAACCCGGAGATACCCCTGTCGGTCGATGCGCTGAAGCCGTTCGAACAGGGGACCGTCAAAGAGGGCAGTCTGGCCCTTGCCGGTATGAACCGGCTCGAGCCGTTGATTCTGGAAACAGAAGGCGAGGCGGTGGTCAGGCTGGCGTTCTTTTTTGATGACGAGCGGCGTCGCGTCATTGAAGGCTGGGTCCGGGCGGAGCTGGTGGTGCTTTGCCAGCGATGCCTTGAGGCCATGCGCCTGCCGGTGGAGTCAGACTTCCGGGTGGGCGTGGTGGACACAGAGGTGATGGCGGAGCAGCTTCCGGCCAGTCTAGAGCCTATGGTGGCGGGGCAGCGGGATCTGCCGATCCATGAGCTTCTGGAGGATGAGCTCATCATGAGCCTGCCGGACTATCCGGTGCACGAGAAGGCAGGCTGCAGCGCATCCGCCACGCTGGAACGCATCAACCGGGATGCCGGCGACGCTGTTGCTCAGGCGCGCGAGCACGATACAGACAACCCGTTCCGTGTACTGGCCGGCCTCGGCTCTGGGGGGCAGGATCAGGGCGGAACGGATTCGTAATTCAAGAGAAAGGCAAGACTCCAGGAGTAATCTGCTATGGCCGTTCAGAAGAATCGCAAGACCCGTTCACGGCGCGGCATGCGTCGCTCCCACGACGGGCTCAGCAAGCCCGCGCTGTCCATGGACCCGACTACCGGGGAAGTGCATCGTCGGCATCACATCTCCCCCGATGGTTTCTATCGGGGTAAGAAGGTGATCGAAACACCGGAAGACTGAGTGACCGGTGGCGGCTGAGACCACCATCGCCGTTGACGCCATGAGTGGCGACCGCGGCTGTGAACCGGTGGTCCGCGCTGCGGAAATTGCCGTTTCGAATAACAGGGCCTTGAGGGTCGTGCTGCTGGGTAGGCGCGCGGACCTCGAGGCCTTTCTGTCTGCGGGCCACGAACGCATCGAGATCCAGGATGCCCCCGACGTGGTCACCATGGAGGAGCGTCCCTCCCACGCGCTTCGCCATGGTCAGCAGTCCTCGATGGCGCGTGCGCTGTCATTGGTCCGCAGCGGCGGCGCCGATGCCTGCGTCAGCGCCGGCAACACCGGGGCGCTCATGGCCCTGGGCCGCAACACCCTCGAGACCTGGCCGGGCATCGAACGGCCCGCCATTATCAAACGCATCCCCTTCCATGACGGCCACTGTTATGTGCTGGACCTGGGTGCGAATGTGGATGCCAGTGCCGAGCACCTGGTGCAGTTCGCCCTGATGGGGCGCCTCATGGCGCAGGCTGTGGACGGCATCCAGGAGCCCCGTGTGGCACTGCTCAATGTGGGCCAGGAGGCTGTCAAGGGCAATGAGCAGGTCCGGCTGGCGGGCCACATGCTTCAGGCGCGAGAGCAATCCGGATACATTGGCTATATTGAAGGCAGCGACCTTTTCCGGGGCGTGGCCGATGTGGTGGTGTGTGACGGTTTTGTCGGCAATGTAGCGCTGAAGACCGGAGAGGGCGTTGCAGAGCTGATCGGCGATCTGATACGGCGTTCTTTTGCAGACAGCTGGTATTCGCGCTTGGTCTCGGCCCTCGCTGCACCGGTGTTACGCAGGATCAAGCGGCGCCTGGACCCCGCACGGCATAATGGCGCGAGTTTCATCGGCCTGCGCGGCGTGGTGATCAAAAGCCACGGCAATGCGGATGTGACCGGGCTGGTGGCAGCCATTGAACAGGCGGCCCGGGAGGTCGACCATGAACTGCCGCGCAGGCTCGGGGACTTGCTGGAACAGGTTGAATTCTAGAACAGAACAGGAAGGACAGATGACGACAGCACTGGTGTTTCCCGGTCAGGGCTCCCAGTCCGTTGGAATGCTGGACGAAGCAGCTGCCGAGTGGCCGCTGGTCGGGCAGACCTTTGAGCAGGCCTCCGGCGTGTTGGGTTACGATCTGGCTGAACTCTGCCGGCAGGGCCCTGCGGAAGAGCTGAACCGTACCGATGTGACCCAGCCGGCACTGCTTACCGCCAGCGTTGCGCTGTGGCGTGTTTGGCAGGATCTGGGCGGCCCGAAGCCGGATTATCTGGCGGGCCACAGTCTCGGGGAATACTCCGCGCTGGTGGCTGCGGGATGCCTGGAATTTGCTGACGCCGTTGACCTGGTGCGTATCCGCGGCGATGCGATGCGGCATGCCGTGCCGGAAGGTGCGGGGCGTATGGCTGCGATCCTGGGGCTGGATGACGAGGCCGTTATCAGTCTCTGTCAGGAGCACGTCTCAGAAGGCGTGGTTGAAGCGGTCAATTTCAATGCTCCCGGGCAGGTAGTCATTGCCGGCTCCGCAACTGCGGTGGACCGCGTGATTGAGCGCGCCCGGGAAGAGGGCGCGAAGAAGGTCATGCCCCTGGATGTGAGCGTGCCGTCCCACTGTGCCCTGATGCAGCCGGCGGCGGATCGCATGGCCGGGGCGCTGGCGGGTGTGAGCGTTCAGGACGCGGCCATTCCTGTTGTCCAGAACGTGACCGCAGGCCCGGTGACCGACGCGGCCTCCATCCGTGAGAATCTCTACTGGCAGCTGATTTCGCCGGTGCGGTGGACCGAATCCGTACGCTTTATGGGCGAACAGGGTGTCGGTGTCATGGCCGAGTGCGGTCCCGGCAAGGTGCTTTCGGGGCTGGCGCGGCGCATTGACCGCAGCATGGGGTGTCATCCCACTGAGACCCCTGAACAGATGACAAAGGCGCTGGAAGCGGTTCGCGAAGGCGCCTGACAGCGACGCTCAACGGGAGAAAAGGATGCTGGAAGGACAGGTGGTTCTGGTAACCGGCGCGAGCCGTGGCATCGGCAGTGCGATTCTGGAACGCTTTGCCAGCGCCGGTGCCACGGTGATCGGAACAGCAACATCGGAATCCGGTGCGTCCGCCATTGCCGGCAGGATCAGCGAGAATGGCTGGCAGGGTGACGGGGTGGTCATGAATGTGGGTGATGCGGAGAGCGTCACAGAGGGCATCAAGACGATCGGCCAGAAGTTCGGCCCACCCACGGTGCTGGTCAACAATGCCGGCGTGACCCGGGATGGGCTGGCCATGCGCATGAAGCCCGATGACTGGGACGAGGTGATCAACACCAATCTCTCGGCGGTCTACCGCACCAGCCAGGCCGTGCTCAAGGGCATGATGAAGGCGCGGACCGGGCGCATTATCAACCTGAGTTCGGTGGTTGCCCGCATGGGCAACGCCGGGCAGATGAACTATGCCGCCAGCAAGGCGGGCATCGAGGGCATGACCCGTTCCCTGGCGCGGGAAGTGGCAAGCCGTGGTATCACCGTCAATGCCATTGCGCCCGGGTTCATTGAAACGGACATGACGCGGGAGCTTGACGAAAGCCAGCGTGATGCCATGCTGTCAGCCATTCCGGCAGGCCGTCTCGGCGAGGCAGGGGAAGTGGCCGATCTGGCTGTGTTCCTCGCGTCCGAAGGGGCAGCCTACATCAATGGCGAGACAATCCATGTCAATGGTGGCATGTATATGAACTGAAGGAGGGCGTTCCCGCCGTCACAGGGTGGGTACGGCTTCCGGTCAGCCCCTTCCGGGTCGGTTGTTCGGCCCGGGGGATTCAACTAAACTGGCACGCCAGCACTGCTGGACGCACAAATGAGGACATTATGAGTACAGTTGAAGAGCGCGTTAAGAAGATTGTCTGTGAACAGCTGGGGGTTAAGGAGTCCGAAGTACAGAGCACTTCCTCTTTCGTAGAGGATCTGGGTGCCGACTCCCTGGACACGGTTGAGCTGGTCATGGCTCTGGAAGAAGAGTTCGAGACCGAGATCCCGGATGAGGAAGCCGAGAAACTGACCACGGTCAAGGACGCGGTGGACTACATCGAGTCCCACAGCAGCTGAACGGACCAACGCGGTTCGATCGGTACCAAAGCCGCCCTGAGCAGGGGCGGCTTTTTTGATCGTGACTGGCTCAGACAGCGGGAGTAGAGCTGATGCCCGAATGGATCTGGCCGGGGAATGGCCCGGTGGTACCGCCTGATGATCGGGGGCTGGCCTATGGACAGGGGGTCTTCGAGACTTTGAGGGTGACCCCGGCCGGGCCGATCCTGTTGGACGCGCACCGGGAACGGCTTCTGGCGGGCTGCCGGGTGCTCGGAATCCCGTTTGATGCGCACGCACTGGACGACTGGCAGCAGCAGGCCGGCGAACGTGGGCTGCTCGCTCCGGAAACCCCGGCGGTGCTCAAGGTCACGGTTACGGCGGGGTCTGGTGGCAGGGGCTATCGGCCGCCGGCAACAGTGACGCCCAGGGTGATCTCCGCCCTGGCAGCGGCCCCGGCGATACCGCGTGAAGGTGTCCGGGTCCGTCTCTGCCGGCAGCTGCTGTCTCCGATGGTGGCGGGCCGGGGCTTAAAGACCCTGGCCCGCCTGGAACAGGTACTTGCCAGTTCCGAACTCTCAGAGAGCGAGTTCGAGGGGCTGATGGCGATGGAGGAGGGCTCTGGATGGGTCGAGGGAACCCGGTCCTGCTTGTTTTCCGTGGTGGACGGTACCCTGGTGACGCCTCCACGGGACCAGCTCGCTGTTGCTGGAACGCTGCGCGACTGGGTCGTCGGCAACGCAGGACGCCTTGGCCTGACGATCGAGGAACGTGAACTGACGGAGGCCGACTTCCGGAGCCATGGGCTGCTGCTCGGCAACAGTGTGATGGGTCTGGTGCCCGTCAGCGAGTGCGGTGACAGTACCGTGCCGATGAACGTCAAGGCCACGCGGATGGTTGAGGATGTGAACAGGGAGCTTGGATTCCGGTGATGTGGTCGGGGAAGCGCATTCTTGGTTTCGTGGTCCTTCTGGCGGCCGTGACGGCCATCGCGGGCTGGCTGTTCACAGAGTGGCAGTTCCAGCGCATGGAAGAGCCGCTGGCGCTTGAGCAGCCCGTAACCATGGAGATCGAGCGTGGCACCACCCTGCAGGGGCTAGCGCGTGAGCTGGAGAGGCGGGAGCGCCTGCACAGCGCGTTCTGGCTGCGGGTGCGTGCGCGTCTGGAGCCTGAACTGGCGGAGTTGCAGTCCGGTTTCTATCAGCTTGAGGACGGCATGTCTCCACTGGCCTTTGTGCGCCGTGTAGCCGCAGGTGACACCCAGAGCTGGACAGTGCGTATCCCGGAAGGCTGGACGTTCGACCGCATCCGCGCACGCCTGGCCGACGCGGAGCCCTTGCGCAATGAACTGGAGGGAGTGAGCGGTGAGGGAGTAATGGAACGTCTGGGGCAGCCTGGTATGGACCCCGAGGGCTGGTTCTTCCCGGCAGTGTATGAATATAAGCATGGTGATTCGGATCTGGATGTGCTTGAACGGGCCCATAACCGCATGCAACGGATCCTGGCCCGGCTCTGGCAGGACCGCAGTGAGGAACTGCCTCTGGAAACTCCCTATGAAGCCCTGATACTGGCTTCGATCGTGGAGCTTGAGACTCCCCTCAGTGAGGAGAAACCCCGGGTCGCCGGCGTTTTTACGCGGCGGCTGGAGCAGGGAATGCGTCTGCAGACTGACCCCACCGTGATCTATGGCATGGGTGAAGACTACGAAGGTCGTATCGGTCACGCGGACCTGAGGGAGTACACGCCCTACAACACTTACCGGATCGATGGCCTGCCGCCCACGCCCATAGGGGTGCCGGGTGAGGCTTCGCTGCGAGCCGTTGTGAATCCGGCGGAGGGCAATGCCCTCTATTTTGTCGCGAAAGGCGATGGTTCCCATCATTTCTCCAGTACACTTGAAGAGCATAATGAGGCGGTGCGCCGGTATCAGCTCAATCGCGGCGAGGACTACCGGTCCTTCCCGGCACCGGAGAGCGGTAAAGACTGATGACACGCGGGCTTTTCATTACTTTTGAAGGTACGGAGGGCGTGGGCAAATCCACCGCCATCCGCAGTGCCAGTGACTGGCTCGCGGAACAGGGCGTGCCGCACAGGGTAACCCGTGAACCGGGCGGTACCCCCATGGCGGAGGAGATCCGGGAACTCCTCCTGCGCTCACGGGAGGAGCCGGTCGATCCCACCTGCGAGCTGCTGCTGATGTTCGCCGCCCGGGCGCAGCACCTGGCCCGGGTCATCCGGCCAGCGCTTGAGGGGGGAGAATGGGTGCTTTGTGATCGTTTCACGGATGCCACCTACGCCTACCAGGGAGGTGGGCGGGAGCTGGACGCGGTGCCGGTAGCGCAACTTGAATCCCTGGTTCAGGGGGAAGCGCTGCGCCCCGATGCCGTGCTCTGGCTTGATGCGCCAGTGGAAACGGGGATGGCCCGGATTGCTGGGCGGGGTGAGGGACCGGACCGTTTTGAGCACGAGCGGGTCCGGTTCTTTGAGCGCGTGCGTCAGGTCTATGAGACGCGTGCCGGCAATCCTGCCAACCGTTACCGGCGTATTGACGCAGAAGTAACCGCGAAGGAGGTCGCGGCGGCTGTTCGAGGGACGATGGAGGAACTCCACAAGGAGTGGCCGTCCCTGCAATGATTGTCGTGCAGGGTTTTCCAAGCTCTGCTTTAATGAATGAATAGACCGTGTGGGCAGAGGTATCACGCCCAGGATTACTGGAGGCCGAACGCTATGTTTGATGCCAGTCGGGTGCTTGACCCGTCGTTCCCCCACGATGATACCGATTTCCTCTGGCAGGGTATCGTCGATAACCATTACACCGATGAAACGGCCTACCTTGAATCACTGCTGGCGCTGGCAGAGCCTGATGGGCGCGAGCGCCAGGCCATTGCGGATCGGGCAACAGGACTGATCCGCAAGGTCCGCGAGCAGGATGATTCCGTGCACATGGTGGACGCGCTTCTGCAGGAATACAGCCTGGATACCGAAGAAGGCATCCTGCTGATGTGTCTGGCTGAGGCGCTGATAAGGATTCCGGACGCGCATACGGCGGATGAGCTGATCCGCGACAAGATGGGTGACGCCGACTGGCGCAAGCACCTGGGCCGCAGCGAATCCGTCATGGTCAACGCCTCCACATGGGGCATGCTGCTTACCGGCCGTGTGGTCAAGATGGACCCGGGTCTGGATGGCCACCCCAAATCCATCTGGCACAAGCTGGTGAACCGCGCCGGTGAGCCGGTGATCCGCAAGGCCATGTACCAGGCCATGGCGATCATGGGCCGGCAGTTCGTGCTTGGCCGGGATATTGATGAAGCCCTGCAGGAAGGTCGCCAGTACCGGGATCAGGGCTACAGCTATTCCTTCGACATGCTGGGGGAGGCGGCGCTCAATGAGTCCGACTCCTCGCGCTATTTCAATGATTACTGGACGGCTATTGAGGCAGTGGGCAATGACCGTTACCCCCGTGGTGAACGGCCGGTGCCATCGGTTTCCATCAAGCTGTCCGCGCTTTATCCACGCTATGAGCGTGCCCAGGAGGACAGGGCGAAGGCGGAACTGGTCCGGCGTCTGAGCCGGCTCGTTACCTTTGCGCGCGAGAAACAGGTTCCCCTGACTGTGGACGCGGAGGAGATGGATCGCCTCGAACTCTCGCTCGAGATCTTCCGCACCGTCTACGAATCCGAAGCCGCCAAGGGCTGGGGTGAACTGGGTCTCGCGGTACAGGCCTACTCCAAGCCGGCACTGCCGGTGCTGTGCTGGATCGCGGCTCTGGCGCGCCGCCAGGGCGACCGTATTCCCGTGCGCCTGGTCAAGGGCGCCTACTGGGATACCGAGATCAAGCACGCCCAGATGATGGGCGTTGAGACCTATCCGGTCTACACGCGCAAGGAAGGCACGGATGTGTGCTACCTGGCCTGCGCCCGCTTCCTGCTCAGTGACTACGCCCAGGGGTATATCTTCCCGCAGTTCGCCAGCCACAACGCGCACACCGTGGCCTCGGTGCTGAACATGGCTGATGAGAACGGGGCGGAGTACGAATTCCAGCGGCTCCACGGGATGGGCGATGCCCTCTATTCCGTGGTGATGGGTGAGGTTCCCAGGGTGCCGGTGCGCATCTACGCGCCCGTAGGGGCCCACAAGGATCTGCTGCCTTACCTGGTGCGGCGGCTGCTGGAGAATGGCGCCAACTCTTCCTTCGTTCACCGGCTGGTGGACGCCGAGACGCCGATTGAGGATCTCATAGGGCACCCGGCGGACGCCCTGCGGGCCCACAACAGCCTGCCGGACCTGCGGATTCCCCGCCCGCCGGAGATCTACGGCAGCGAGCGGCGTAACTCCCGCGGCCACAACCTGGCGGTGCTGTCCGATCTCAGGCCCTTCCAGCAGGGACTTGAGCGTTGGGCTGAACACCAGTGGAAGGCCGCGCCAATTGTGAACGGCGAACGCTGCGACTCGAATTCCAGGACCCGGGTGACCAACCCCCACAACCGTGACCGGATCGCCGGTGAGATCGCCTGGAGCAGGCAGGACATTGTCGAGAAGGCCCTGAGTACGGCCCATCAGGCTTTTGAGTCCTGGAACCGCACGCCGGCGGAGGAGCGTGCGAAGTGCCTCGAGGCCTATGCGGATCTGCTGGAGGTCAACGAGTACGAGCTGATCGCCCTGTGCAGCCGTGAGGCGGGCAAATCCCTGCCCGATGGTATTGCCGAGGTGCGCGAGGCCGTGGATTTCTGCCGCTATTACGCCATGCAGGCACGGCGGCAGTTCGCGGAGCCCATGGAGATGCCGGGGCCGACGGGGGAGTCCAACGAATACTACCTGGAAGGCCGCGGAGTGTTCCTGTGCATCAGCCCCTGGAACTTCCCGGTGGCCATCTTCACCGGCCAGATCATGGCGGCACTGGCAGCGGGCAACACGGTACTGGCCAAGCCTGCGGAACAGACCAGCCTCATCGGTGGTCGCTGTGCGGAGCTGATGCTGGAAGCCGGCTTCCCGCCGGGCGTGCTCCAGTACCTGCCCGGTGACGGTGCCGGAATCGGTGGCCAGGTGCTCTCCGATCAGCGCCTCGCTGGTGTCACCTTCACCGGGTCTACCGGTGTTGCCCATCACATCAGCCGTACACTGGCTGCCAGAGAAGGGCCGATCATCCCGCTGATCGCGGAAACCGGCGGCCAGAACGCCATGATCGTGGACAGCAGCGCGCTGCCGGAACAGGTGGTCAAGGATGTGATCATGTCCGCCTTCGGCAGTGCCGGCCAGCGCTGCTCGGCGCTGCGGGTGCTGTATCTGCAGGAGGACGTTGCGGATGTGATCGAGGAGACCCTCGCCGGTGCCATGCGGGATCTGCGCATGGGCGATCCCATCCGCGTGGAGACCGACGTGGGGCCGGTGATCGATCAGGAAGCCTACGACGACCTGATGAAGCATGTTGCCGAACTGCGGGAGCGCAACCGCCTGGTTGGCGAAGCACCGCTGCCCGACAAGGCGGAGAAGGGCTATTTCGTGCCTCCGGTGGCCTATGAGATCAACAGCATGAAGGATCTCGGCCGGGAGTTCTTCGGGCCCATCCTTCACGTGGTGCGCTATGATGCCCGCGAGCTGGATTCCGTGATCGATGAGATCAACGGGGCGGGCTATGGCCTCACCCTGGGCATTCACAGTCGCAGTGAATCCGCTGCCGCCTATATCGAGCGGCGGGTGAAGGTCGGCAACACCTATATCAACCGCAACCAGGTTGGTGCTGTAGTCGGCGTCCAGCCCTTTGGTGGACGTGGACTTTCCGGGACCGGCCCCAAGGCCGGAGGCCCCAACTACCTGCCGCGTTTCGCCACGGAGCGCGTCAGGACCAACAACACCACGGCGGCAGGCGGTAATGCGACCCTCCTGTCGCTGGGTGTGGAGGAAATCGGATGAACAACTACAAACGGACATTCCCCTTTGGAGCCGGATCATGATTGAAAACACAGTTGCGGTCACCTGGACCTTTATTCTCTACCTTGCAGTAATGCTGGCGCTGGGTGTCATTGCCTATATGCGCACCCAGAACCTGTCGGACTACATCCTTGGCGGGCGGAACCTGGGGCCGATTCCTTCGGCTCTGAGTGCCGGTGCCTCGGATATGAGCGGCTGGTTGCTGCTGGGGCTGCCCGGGGCGGCCTTTGCCAATGGTGTTGGCGCGAGCTGGATCGCCATCGGGCTGCTGGTGGGGACCTACCTGAACTGGCTGTTTGTGGCCAGGCGCCTGCGGAACTATTCCCAGGCGGCCAAGGACTCGCTGACGATCCCGTCCTTCCTGGAGAACCGGTTCCGCGATGATACGCGGGCGCTGCGGGTTATCGCCGCCTTCTTTATTCTCTTGTTCTTCCTGTTCTACACCAGTTCCGGCCTGGTTGCCGGTGGTAAGCTCTTCGAGACCGTCTTTGGCCTGGAATACCAGTGGGCGGTGATCGTGGGCACACTTGCCGTGGTGTCCTACACGCTGTTCGGCGGCTTCCTGGCGGTGTCCTGGACGGACGTTGTACAGGGGCTGCTGATGTTGGCCGCCCTGATGCTGGTGCCGGTTCTGGCGATCAACAGTGCCGAGGTTGGAGGCTGGGCCGGTATGGAAGCGTCTCTGCTTGAGAAAGGTCAGGGCACGCTTTCACTGTTCTCGAATGCAAGTGGTGAATCGCTCGGGTTCATTGCGATCGTCTCGTCGCTGGCCTGGGGGCTGGGCTATTTCGGGCAGCCCCACGTACTTGCCCGCTTCAAGGCCATCAGTGATGAATCACTCGTGCCCTATGCGCGCCGTGTGGCGGTCTCCTGGACGGCCATCACGCTGATCGGCTCCGTGCTGGTGGGGCTGGCAGCCGTCGGTTACTTCGGGCCCGAGGGGCTGGAGGACCGTGAGACGGCCTTCATGATGCTGGTGGATGCGCTCTTCCATCCGGTGATCGCAGGCATCCTGCTGGCGGCCATCCTTGCCGCAATCATGAGTACGGCTGATTCCCAGCTGCTGGTGTCGTCGTCCGCGCTGGCCGAGGACTTCTACAAGGGCTTCTTCCGCCCCGAGGCTGATTCCGTGGAGCTGGTCCGTATCGGGCGGGTTGCCGTTATCGTGATTGCGGTGATCGCCGGTGTGGTCGCCCTGGATGACGACAGCATGGTTCTGGACCTGGTCTCCTATGCATGGGCCGGCTTTGGCGCCGCCTTTGGCCCGGTCATCCTGTTGTCACTGTACTGGCCCCGCATGAACAAGATGGGCGCCCTTGCGGGTGTGGTTGTCGGCGGCCTGACGGTCGTGGTCTGGAAGCAGCTCTCCGGCGGTCTGTTCGATATGTACGAGATCGTTCCCGGATTCCTGTTTGCTGCCATTGCCGTCGTGATCGGCTCCATGGCAACCGGCGAGCCGGACAAGGAGATTGCCGACGAGTTCCGCAAGGTTAACGGCTGACGTTCTGGGCCGCCCTTCGGGGCGGCCTTGCACCCCTGATCAACCGGGGTCTATGCTTGGCGCTTTTTAGTGGAGCGCTGCCATGGCCCAGGTTGATCTTTCCCCCATCCACGATTTTCTTCCCTGCGCAACACCACAGGCTTGGATTGACGCCGCACTGGCGAACCAGGAGCTGCTGCTCATTGATCACGCCCACTGTGAGAAGAAGGCTGCCTCAACGGCACTTGGCCTGATGTACCGCTATATGGAGGATCCGGACTTGTTGCACCGGATGTCGCGGCTGGCACGCGAGGAGCTGCGTCATTTCGAGCAGGTACTGTCCATACTCCAGAAGCGGGGGATTGAGTACCATTACCTGACGCCGGCGCGTTACGCCCAGGGCCTGCATCAGCATGCCCGCAAGGAGGAACCGGGGCGGCTGGTGGATACCCTGATCATCGGCGGCATCATAGAGGCCCGGTCCTGCGAGCGTTTCTCGGTAGTGGCACCGCTTCTGGATGAGGAGCTGGCGGAATTCTACGATTCGCTCCTCAAGTCCGAAGCCCGTCACTACCAGGATTACCTCAGGCTTGCCGAGAAAGCGGCGGGTGACCAGGTGAAGGAGCGGGTTGAGACACTGCTGACGGTGGAGGCGGAGCTGATCCAGTCACCGGATGACAGCTTCCGCTTTCACAGTGGGGTGCCGGACTGGTTGTGATCAGCCCGTCAGTTGATCGAAGGGAATGCTGAGCAGCTCAGGCGCCGTGCCCTCGCGGGCCTCGATGTACCAGGCCTTCTCGTGCCAGTCGCCGGTCACATAACGCCTGGCGGGAGCGCCGTTGGCTTCCAGCTCATGCACTGCCGGCCTGTGGGTGTGGCCGTGGATGAGCTGCTGCACGCCGTGGCGTTCCATGTCCGCCACCACCTCTTCCGGCGTGACGTCCATGATGGTCTGTTCCTTGCCTCGGTTCTTGGCCTGGCTGATCTCGCGCATCTGGCGCGCCACGGTCTGGCGGTCCGCCAGGGGACGCTGGAGAAACGCCTTCTGCCACTGCGGGTCGCGCATGGTTGCCCGGAATTTCTGGTACTCCTCATCCGCGGTACAGAGGGTGTCGCCGTGCACCAGGAGGGTGGGTTCACCGTGGAGGTTGATCACGGTGGGGTCATCCAGAAGGGTAGCCCCAACGCGATCACAGAAGTCCTGTCCGATGAGGAAATCCCGGTTACCGTGCATCAGGTACAGGGCCGTGCCCGTTGCGGTAATAGCCTGCAGTGCCTCGGCGACGGTTTCCTGCAATGGCGTATGCTCGTCGTCTCCGATCCAGGCCTCGAAGAAGTCCCCGAGAATATAGAGCGCGTCAATATTGTAGGCGTAGTCCGGGAGGAACCCCAGAAAGGCCTCTGTGATGTCCGGACGGCTTTCCTCCAGGTGCAGGTCGGCAATGAAACGCGTGGTCATGCGTCCTCTCCCTCGTCGGTGCGGTAGGCCCTGTGGATGATGACATCTTCCACCGGTACATCACGGTGGCCAGCGCGCGCCGTGGTGGGCTTCTCACGGATCCGGTCGACCACGCCCATGCCTTCCACCACCGCACCGAACACGCAGTAGCCCCAGCCGTCCTGGGTCTTGGCGGTATGATCCAGGAAGCCGTTGTCGTTCACATTGATGAAGAACTGGGAGGAAGCGGTGTGCGGACTCATGGTCCGGGCCATGGCGATGGTACCGCGCCGGTTGCTGAGCCCATTGTCCGCCTCGTTGGGGATCGGTTCGCCGGGTTTCCGGGGTTCCATGTCCGGGCCGAAGCCCCCGGTCTGGATCATGAAGTTGCTGATGACCCGGTGAAAAATGAGGCCGTCGTAGAAACCCGAATCGATGTAGGCGAGGAAGTTCCCGGTGGTGACGGGGGCGTTCTCCGCGTCGGTGGCCAGCAGGATGCGGCCTTCGCTGGTTTCCAGAACGACCATGAGATTATATCCTTTCGCGTCTAAATGGACCGTATTGTAAGGCATCGTTTTCCGCCATGCATGAGATCGTGGTGGTGAGCAGGTACAATGGCTTCCTTCAAATCAACCCGGTGGTGTCACAGCATCCATGAGTTCCGAATCCGCTCCGGCCAGCAACTTCATCCGAACCCTCATCCAGGACGACCTTGCCGAAGGCCGTCATGACCACGTGGTCACCCGGTTCCCACCTGAGCCGAATGGCTACCTGCACATCGGCCATGCCAAGTCGATCGTGGTCAATTTTGGCATGGCCGAGCAGTTCGGCGGCGACTGCACGCTGCGCTTTGACGACACCAACCCAGAGAAGGAAAGCCAGGAGTACATTGAGGCCATCAAGCGCGATGTGACGTGGCTGGGGTATGAATGGAAAGGACCGGTCCGCTACGCCTCGGACTATTTTGACCGCCTCTATGAATACGCCGAAGAACTGATCCGGGGCGGCCACGCCTATGTCTGCAGCCTGGACCCGGAAACCGCGGCCCAGTACCGCGGTACGCTGAAGGAAGCGGGCACGGACAGCCCTTATCGGGACCGCTCCGTTGAGGAAAACCTGGACCTGTTCCGGCGCATGCGTGCGGGGGAGTTCGCCGAGGGCGAGCACGTGCTGCGGGCGAAAATCGACATGGCGTCTCCGAACATGAACATGCGGGATCCGATCCTGTACCGCATCCGCTATCTGACGCATCACCAGACCGGGGACAAATGGTGCATCTACCCGATGTATGACTTCACCCACCCGTTGTCGGATGCGGAAGAGGGCGTGACCCACTCCCTGTGTACCCTGGAATTCGAGGACCATAGGCCGCTCTACGACTGGGTGCTGGAACACGTGACCCCCCCGTGCCGCCCGCGCCAGACGGAGTTCGCGCGCCTGAACGTGAATTACACCATCACGAGCAAGCGCAAGCTGATGCGGCTGGTGGACGAAGGCCACGTGGATGCCTGGAACGATCCGCGTATGCCAACGCTTTCCGGCATGCGCCGGCGCGGCTTTACCCCGGCCTCGCTCCGCCAGTTCTGCGACATGGTGGGCGTGAACAAGACCGGCGGTACGGTAGACCTCGGGATGCTCGAACACGCCATCCGGGACGACCTGAACCGCAACGCGCCCCGCGCCATGTGTGTGCTGCGGCCGGTGAAACTGGTACTGACCAACTACCCGGAAGGCCAGTCTGAGATCCTGAGCACGGCGGTTCACCCCCAGGATGAGTCCATGGGCACCCGGGAGGTCACCTGGACGCGCGAGATGTACATCGATGCCGAGGACTTCGTGGAAGTGCCGCCCAACAAGAAGTGGAAGCGGCTTTCCAAGGGCAACGCCGTGCGTCTGCGCGGCGGGTACGTGATCACCTGCAATGATTTCGTCACCGATGACGACGGCAATGTGACCGAGATCCATGCCGAATACGATCCGGCTACCCTGGGTGTGAATCCGGAGGGCTACAAGCCCAAGGGCGTCATTCACTGGGTTTCAGCGGAAACGGCCGTGGATCTGGAATTGCGCCTTTATGACCGGCTCTTCGGCGTGGAAAACCCGGGTGCCGACAAGAACCGGGATTTTGTCGAGGATCTCAACCCTGACAACCTGGTGGTGATGACCGGCTGCAAGGGGGAGGCGAACCTGGCCTCGCCGCGCACGGACATTCCCTACCAGTTCGAGCGCGAAGGCTATTTTTTCTACGATCCCGAGGCCAGCAGCGAGAACCGGATCGTGATGAACCGCACCGTCACCCTGCGTGACTCCTGGGCCAAGATCAGCGGCCAGTAAACCGAGACCGGAAAGGATGGAGACCCCGTGATCCAGCTCTACAGCACCCTCAGCCGCCGCAAGGAAACCTTCCAGCCCATCACCGAGGGTAAGGTCGGCATCTACGTCTGTGGTATGACGGTCTATGACTACTGTCACCTGGGGCACGCCCGGGTCCTGGTCGCGTTCGACGTGGTGACGCGCTACCTGCGCCATCGGGGTTACGACGTCCACTACGTGCGTAACATCACCGATATCGACGACAAGATCCTGGATCGGGCGCAGGAGAACGGCGAGGACTTTCGGGCCCTCACGGACCGCATGATCGCCGCCATGCACGAGGACGAGGGCGCGCTTGGCGTGCTCAGGCCGAGCGAGGAGCCCCGGGCAACAGAGACCATTGATGGGATGGTCGCCATGATCGGGACCCTGGTCGAGAAGGGCCATGCCTACCAGGGCGATAATGGCGACGTCTATTTTGCGGTGTCCTCCTTCGAGGATTACGGCAAGCTCAGCCGAAAGAAGCTCGAGGACCTGGTCGCCGGTGCCCGTGTGGAAGTGGCCGAGGCCAAGGCCAGTCCGGCGGATTTCGTGCTCTGGAAGGCCGCCAAGCCCGGCGAGGTGAGCTGGCCCTCACCCTGGGGCGATGGCCGGCCCGGTTGGCACATCGAGTGCTCGGCCATGTCCCGCTCGCACCTGGGGCGGACCTTTGACATCCACGGTGGCGGCCCGGACCTGATGTTCCCGCACCACGAGAACGAGATCGCCCAGTCCGAGTGCGCCCATGAGCAGCCGTTCGTTAACTACTGGATGCACGCCGGTGCGGTGCGCGTGAACCACGAAAAGATGTCAAAATCCCTGGGTAACTTCTTCACAATCCGGGATATTCTCCAGGAGCACGATCCGGAAGTGGTGCGCTATTTCCTGATCGCCAGCCATTACCGCAGCCAGATCGACTACACGCCGGACAGCCTCGCGGAGGCCAAGGGCGCGCTGATGAAGTTCTACCAGGCGCTGGATGGTGTGGAGCCGGAAGCGGACCCTGCCGAGACCGAGCATGATCGGCGATTCATCGAGGCGATGGACGACGACTTCAACACCGTCGAGGCCACCGTCGAACTGCATGCCCTGGCCGGCGAGCTGAATCGTGCGCGGCGCAACGGCGATGAGGCAGAGGCGGCGCGACTGGCCGGCGTGCTCAAGCGGCTGGGCGCTGTGCTCGGGGTCCTGGAACGGGCGCCTTCCGACTTCCTACAGGGTGGGACTGGCGATCTGACGCCGGAGCGCATCGAAGCGCTGATCGAGGCGCGGGCCGAGGCGAAGAAAGCGAGGGATTTCGCCGAGGCCGACCGCATCCGGGACGAGCTCCTTGAACAGGGCATAGTGTTGGAAGACAGCCGCGAAGGCACCACCTGGCGCCGGGAGTAGGGCGCCTGTCCTTTTGCGGTGGGTTTGGCTTAGAATACGCACACCCAGAATTCGTGGCCGCCGGGTCATGGCGTTTCAGGCCCGGCGATGCCGTACAAAAAACCGAATCAAAACAGCAATCTGAGGCACAAAGATGACAGAACGCGTGAATGCAGGTGGCCTGCAGGTCGCCCGAATCCTGTACGACTTTGTCAACAACGAAGCCATTCCGGGCACCGGTGTTGATGCCGACCATTTCTGGAATGAGTTCGGCCGTATTGTGGCGGACATGGCGCCGCGCAACCGCGAGCTCCTGAAGGTCCGGGATGAACTCCAGGAGAAGCTGGACAACTGGAACCGTGAACACAGGGAACAGTCCATCGACCTGGACGAGTACAAGACCTTCCTCAAGGACATCGGCTATCTCAAGCCCGAGGGCGACGATTTCACCGCGACCACAGAGAACGTGGACAAGGAGATCGCCCAGGTAGCGGGCCCGCAGCTGGTCGTGCCCATCTCCAACGCGCGTTTTGCCCTGAACGCCGCGAACGCGCGCTGGGGCAGCCTCTATGACGCCGTTTACGGCTCCGACATCATCTCCGAGGAAGGGGGCGCGACCAAGGGACCGGGCTACAATCCGGTGCGCGGTGAGAAGGTTATCGCCTACGCGCGCGCCATGCTGGATGAATCCGCGCCGCTGGAAAGCGCCAGCCACGCTGATGCCACCGGTTACCGGGTTGAGGGTGGTCAGCTGAAGGTCAGCCTGAGCAGTGGAAGCGAGGCCGGCCTGAAGGACCCGGCCCAGTTCGTGGGCTACAAGGGATCCGAGGGCGAGCCGGAAGGCATCCTGCTGGTGCGCAACGGCGTGCACTTCGAGATCCAGATTGACGCCAGCCACCCGATCGGCAAGGACGACGCGGCGCACGTCAAGGATGTGCTGATGGAATCCGCACTGACCACCATCATGGACTGCGAGGACTCCGTGGCGGCCGTGGACGCCGAGGATAAGACCGGCGTCTACCGCAACTGGCTCGGCCTGATGCAGGGGAACCTGGAAGAGAGCTTCGAGAAGGGTGGCAAGACCGTCACCCGGAGCATGAACCCGGATCGCGAGTACCAGGATTCCAAGGGCAAGCCGCTGAGCCTGCATGGCCGCAGCCTGATGCTGGTGCGCAACGTCGGTCACCTGATGACCAACGATGCGATCCTCGATGCCGATGGCAACGAGGTACCGGAAGGCCTCATGGACGGCATGATCACCTCCCTGATCGCCATCCATGACATCAAGGGCAACAACCGGGTGGGCAACAGCCGCACCGGCAGCGTCTACATCGTGAAGCCCAAGATGCACGGCCCGGATGAGGTGGCCTTCACCAACGAACTCTTCGGCCGTGTCGAGGATGCCATTGGCATGAAGCGCAACACCCTCAAAGTGGGCGTTATGGACGAGGAGCGCCGCACCACGGTCAACCTCAAGGAGTGCATCCGCCAGGCCAAGGACCGGATCATCTTCATCAACACAGGTTTCCTCGATCGCACCGGCGACGAGATTCACACCAGCATGGAGGCGGGCCCGGTGATCCGTAAGGGCGAAATGAAGCAGGCGCCCTGGATGACCAGTTACGAGGACTGGAACGTGGACATCGGCCTGGAGACCGGCCTCAAGGGCCGCGCCCAGATCGGCAAGGGTATGTGGCCCATGCCGGACAAGCTGGCGGCGATGATGGACGCCAAGATCAGCCACCCGAAGGCCGGAGCCAACACCGCCTGGGTCCCGTCACCGACGGCGGCCACCCTGCATGCAATCCATTATCACCAGGTGAACGTGATGGCGGTTCAGGAAGAGCTGGGCAAGCGCGAACGTGCCAGCCTGGACAACATCCTGACGGTGCCGCTGATGAAGGATCCGTCCGCGCTCAGCCAGGAAGAGATCAAGCAGGAGCTGGATAACAACGCCCAGGGCATCCTCGGCTACGTGGTGCGCTGGATCGAGCAGGGCGTTGGCTGCTCCAAGGTGCCGGACATCAACGATGTGGGCCTGATGGAGGACCGCGCCACACTGCGGATCGCCTCCCAGCTGCTGTGCAACTGGCTGTACCACGGCATCTGCACGGAAGAGCAGGTGATGGAGACCCTCAAGCGCATGGCGAAGGTTGTGGACCGCCAGAATGAAGGCGACCCGAGTTACATCCCAATGTCGGATGATTTTGAGGGCAACGTGGCCTTCCAGGCGGCATGCGATCTGATCTTCAAGGGCCGTGAGCAGCCGAGTGGCTACACCGAGCCGTTGCTGCACGCCTATCGCCGCAAGGCTAAGGCCAAGTACGGTCAGTGAGACGGAAGTTGAACTGACTGGACTAAAACCCCGCTTCGGCGGGGTTTTTTGTGTGCGGCGGAAGGGGGTGGGTAACCCAGCCCCTTCCTCAGGCGCTTTTCGGGGAGTCAGCCGTGGCGTTCCGCGGCTTCCAGGGTGTTCTGCAGCAGCATGGCGATGGTCATCGGCCCCACGCCACCGGGGACGGGGGTAATCCAGCCCGCGCGCTCGGACGCCGCGGCGAATTCCACGTCGCCGATCAGCTTGCCTTCCTCGTTGCGGTTGATGCCCACATCAATCACCGTGGCGCCTTCCTTGATCCACTCGCCATGGACCAGTCCGGGCTTGCCGGCGGCGGCGATGAGCAGGTCGGCGTCGGCCACGAAGCGGGGCAGGTCGCCGGTGAAGCGGTGGGTGACCGTGACCGTGGCCCCCTTGAGCAGCAACTCCATGGAAAGAGGGCGGCCGACAATGTTGGAGGCCCCCACGATGACCGCATGCTGGCCCTTGTAGGGCGTGCCGATGTGATCGAGGAGGTGGATGATGCCGGCCGGCGTGCAGGGGCGCAGCTCCGGGTGGCGCTGGGTCAGGCGGCCCAGGTTGTAGGGGTGGAAACCGTCCACGTCCTTGTCCGGGCGGATGCGCAGCAGGATCTCGTCCGGGTTCATGTGTTCCGGCAGAGGCAGCTGGACGAGGATACCGTCGATGTTCGGGTCCTCGTTCATCCGATCCACAAGCTGGTTCAGTTCGTCCTGGGTGGTTTCTGCCGGCAGGTGGTGATCCTCGGTATGCAGCCCAGCGGCCTCACAGGCTTCGCGCTTACGCTTCACGTAGAGGTTGGAGGCCGGATCGCTGCCCACCAGTACGACGCCCAGACCCGGCGGGCGCAGGCCCTGGCTGGTCCGCTGACTCACTTTTTCCGCTACGGAGTGGCGGAGATCCAGGGCGATGGCCTTGCCGTCAATGATCTGCGCTGTCATACAGGGGCCTTGTGAGGGTGGTTCGGAAAAGGCGGCATTGTCGCAGTTTTATGCTCAGCCGCCAATCATGTTGACGCTGTTCACAGCCCCCGGTATGATTCGCTCCAACTTCGCTAAGAGCCGGCGTGGGTGAGTTTTTCGGGGTATAGCGCAGTCTGGTAGCGCGCCTGCTTTGGGAGCAGGATGTCGGGAGTTCAAATCTCTCTACCCCGACCAGTTTCAGGCACTCACTGGGCGGGCCGTTGTGGGCGGATGGATGAACGTGCGCTCGTAGCTCAGTTGGATAGAGCAACGGCCTTCTAAGCCGTAGGTCGCAGGTTCAAGTCCTGCCGGGCGCGCCAACCTTCTGGCACGCGGCGTTTGGTGAAGTCCTGCAGGTGCGTTAGAATCGCGCCTCTCAGTGGTGGACGTAGCTCAGTTGGTAGAGCTCAGGATTGTGACTCCTGCGGTCGAGGGTTCGATCCCCTTCGTCCACCCCATTTTCTTCTATTTCCGGCCATCAGGGCTGACCTCTTTTTTATGGGCGAAAGTGGCGGAACTGGTAGACGCGCTGGATTTAGGTTCCAGTGGGGCAACCCGTGAGAGTTCGAGTCTCTCCTTTCGCACCACTTCTTTTCCTTTCCCGGATTTTCCCTCTCGGAGTGCGCGGTCAGAACGTGATAGAATCAGCGCCCCGAAAGCGGCGGCCTTGCCAAGTCGCGTTTACATTTCTATGATCCCCGGCTTTACATTGAATCGGAACGGCAATAACTGAGGATATTCCATGCAAGTCTCCCTTGAATCGACCTCCAACATCGAGCGTCGCATGACCATTGGCGTGCCCGCGGAGGAAGTTGAGCAGCAGGTGGATCAGCGCCTGCGCGAAGCCGCGAAACAGGTCCGCCTCAACGGTTTCCGTCCGGGCAAGGTTCCCATGAAGGTCGTACGCAAGCGTTTTGGCCAGGGCGTACGCCAGGAAGTTCTCGGCGAAGTGATGCGTAATGCCTGGATGGAGGCGATCCAGGAGCAGGACGTGCAGCCCGCGAGCCAGCCGCGGTTTGAGCCCCAGGCCGTGGAGGAAGGCAAGGACTTTGAGTTTGTTGCCGTTTTCGAGGTCATGCCCGAGATCCAGGTGGGCGACCTGAGCCAGATCAGCGTTGAGAAGCCCTGGTCCGAAGTACAGGACAAGGACATCAACAAGATGATCGATAACCTGCGCCGCCAGCAGGCGACCTACAAGGAGGTCAAGCGCAAGGCCAAGAAGAAGGACGTCATGACCATCGACTTCACCGGCACCATTGACGGTGAAGAATTTGAGGGCGGCAGCGGCGAGGACCAGCAGCTGACCCTGGGGGATGGCCAGATGATCCCGGACTTTGAGGACCAGCTGGTGGGTGCCAAGACCGGTGAGGAGCACACCCTTGATGTGACCTTCCCGGAGGATTACCAGAACGAGGAACTGGCGGGTAAGCAGGCGCAGTTCCAGGTAACCATCAAGAAGGTCGAAGAGCCGCAGCTGCCGGCCCTCGAGAAGGAATTTTTCGAACAGTTCGGTGTGGAAGCCGAGACCGAAGAGGAATTCCGCGAGGAAGTGCGCAAGAACATGGAGCGCGAGCTCAAAAACGGCATCCAGAACCGCATCAAGCAGCAGGTCATTGACGGCCTCCTGGAGGTTACCGAGCTGGAAGTGCCCCAGGGCATGGTCGATCAGGAGATCGAGCGCATGAAGCAGGAGGCGGTGCAGCAGTTCGGCGGTCAGATGGATCCGTCACAGCTGCCCTCCGAGCTGTTCCAGGATCAGGCCCAGCGTCGTATCAAGACCGGTCTGCTGTTCCAGCAGCTGGTGCAGGATGCCAACCTTGAGGTGGACAGTGAGCGGGTGGATGAAAAGATCCGCGACATCGCCTCCACCTATCAGGACCCCGATGAGGTTGTTGAGTATTACAACAACAACCAGCAGGAGAAGCAGCAGATTGAATCCTCAGTGCTTGAGGATCAGGTTGTGGATTACGTCCTTGAAAATGCCAAGGTGAAGCAGAAGAAATACAAGTACGAGGACGCTGTGAATCCGCCCCAGCAGGGTGCGTGATGATCCGGGGGTGAAAACCCGGCCAGCTCGTCTACAATTGGGGTTCTGAAACCCGCCATACAGGCAACAACCGGGAGACGACAATACCCATGACACAGCAGATATCCGACGGCGCGAGCGACGTCACCAATTCCGGTCTGATCCCGATGGTGATCGAGCAGACCGCCCGGGGTGAACGGTCCTTCGACATCTTCTCCCGGCTGCTCAAGGAGCGCGTGATCTTTCTGGTGGGCCCAGTGGATGACCATACGGCTAACCTGATTGTCGCGCAGCTGCTGTTCCTGGAGTCCGAGAATCCGGACAAGGACATCCACTTCTACATCAACTCGCCTGGTGGGGCAGTGACCGCTGGCATGGCGATCTATGACACCATGCAGTTCATCAAGTCCGACGTCTCCACGCTCTGCGTGGGCCAGGCGGCGTCCATGGGTGCTCTGCTGCTGGCAGCGGGCACGCAGGGCAAGCGCTACTGCCTGCCCAACTCCAAGGTGATGATCCACCAGCCGCTGGGCGGTTTCCAGGGTCAGGCCTCGGACATCGAGATCCACACCCGCGAGATCCTCAAGACCAAGGAGCGACTGAACAGCATCCTGGCCGAGCATACCGGTCAGAGCTATGAGCAGATCGCCCAGGACACGGACCGGGACAACTTCATGGACGCTGCGGAGTCAGCGGAGTATGGCCTTGTTGATGCCGTACTTGATAAACGCTCGGGGAATACATAATACTGGTATCAATCCCCATTTCTGTCGCTCGACCGTGGCACGCGGTCAACGCAAGGCGGCCGGAACCAGAACAGAGGTAATCCAATGGCAGAGAAAGGTAGCGGCAGGGGCGACGATAACGGCAAGCTGCTGTACTGTTCCTTCTGCGGCAAGAGCCAGCATGAGGTCCGCAAGCTGATCGCGGGCCCGTCGGTGTTCATCTGCGATGAATGCGTGGATCTGTGCAACGACATCATCCGCGAGGAAATTCAAGAGACCACCGAGGAAGAGCCGAGCGACCGTCTGCCCTCTCCCCACGAGATCAAGGAAACGCTGGACGAGTACGTGATCGGCCAGGACCGCGCCAAGGTGGTGCTGTCCGTTGCCGTGTACAACCACTACAAGCGTCTGCGTTTCGGTGAGAAGCGCCCGGAAGTCGAGCTCGGCAAGAGTAACATCCTGCTGATCGGCCCCACGGGCAGCGGCAAGACGCTGCTGGCTGAGACGCTGGCGCGCATGCTGAACGTTCCGTTCACCATTGCCGACGCCACCACGCTGACCGAAGCCGGCTACGTGGGGGAGGACGTCGAGAACATCATCCAGAAGCTGCTCCAGAAGTGCGACTACGACGTGGACAAGGCCCAGCGCGGCATTGTCTACATTGACGAGATCGACAAGGTCTCGCGCAAGTCGGACAACCCCTCCATCACCCGTGACGTCTCGGGTGAGGGTGTGCAGCAGGCGCTACTCAAGCTGATCGAGGGCACGGTTGCGTCAGTACCGCCCCAGGGTGGCCGCAAGCATCCGCAGCAGGAGTTTTTGCAGGTGGATACCGCCGGCATGCTGTTCATCTGTGGCGGTGCCTTCTCGGGCTTGGACAAGGTGATCCGGGAGCGTTCCGAGAAGACCAGTATCGGTTTCGCGGCCCAGGTGGTCGGTCAGTCTGACAGCAAGAGCACGTCCGAGATCCTGAAGCACATTGAGACCCAGGATCTGGTGAGCTACGGCCTGATTCCGGAATTCGTGGGCCGTCTTCCGGTTGTGGCCACGCTCACCGAGCTGGATGAGGATGCCCTGATCGAGATCCTGACCCAGCCCAAGAACGCGCTGACCAAGCAGTATCAGCAGCTGTTCGAGATCGAGGATGTGGAGCTGGATTTCCGGGAGGACGCGCTGCGTGCGGTGGCCCGCAAGGCCATGGAGCGCAATACCGGTGCCCGGGGGCTGCGCTCCATCATGGAGGGCATCCTGCTGGATACCATGTATGAGATCCCCTCCGAGCCGGACGTGTGCAAGGTTGTGATTGATGAAGGTGTGGTGAACGGGGAATCCGACCCGATTAAGATCTACGCCAACAATGAAACCGCCCGCGCGGTTCCGGAGGACTGACTCCGGTATCCTTGTTTTCAGCCCGTCTGTCAGCATCCGGCTGGCAGGCGGGTTGAAGCCGCCCCTCTTAATCCCCATTCTCTAGATAGTCAGCAGCGAAACGGGCCTGTGCCCACTCTCAGGATCCCGGCGTCGCCCACTTCCCCAGTCAGAGGTCAGATCATGACAGAGCAGCCCCAGGGCCATACCCCTTTTGAACTCCCCATGTTGCCCCTGCGTGATGTGGTGGTGTTTCCGCACATGGTGGTTCCGCTCTTTGTCGGGCGGGAGAAGTCCATCAATGCTCTTGAAGCCGCCATGGAGAACGACAAGCAGATCCTGCTCGTCGCCCAGAGGGACGCGGAGACGGATGATCCCGGCCGTAATGACCTCTATGGCATTGGCACCATCGCCACGGTGCTGCAGATGCTTAGGCTGCCCGATGGCACCGTCAAGGTCCTGGTCGAGGGCCATGCGCGGGCGTCCGTGGACGAGCTCGGTGGTGATGACCAGTATGTGACCACCAGCTGCCGGCAGCTTCCCGAGACTGGCGTTGAGGCGCGCGAGGAAGAGGTGTTCGTTCGGACCCTGATGGAGGAGTTCGAGAAATTCGCGCGCATGTCCAAGAAGGTGCCCAACGAAGTCAGCAACTCCCTGCAGGGCATCGAGGAACTGGACCGCCTGGCGGATACCATGGCCTCCCATCTGGAGCTCAAGGTGGCCGAGAAGCAGGAGCTGCTCGAGACCCTGGATCTGCGCCAGCGCATTGAACAACTGCTGGGCAAGCTCGACAGCGAGATTGACCTGATCGAGGTGGAAAAGCGCATCCGCGGCCGCGTCAAGAAACAGATGGAGCGCAGCCAGCGTGAGTACTACCTGAACGAACAGATGAAGGCCATCCAGAAGGAGATGGGGCAGCTCGGCGACGGCAGTGGCCAGGATTTTGAGGAGCTCGAGCAGAAGATCGAGTCTTCCGGCATGCCCAAGGAGGCCCGGGAGAAAGCCGAGCAGGAGCTCAACAAGCTCAAGATGATGTCGCCCATGTCCGCGGAAGCGACCGTCATCAGGGGCTTCATTGACTGGATGCTGGCGATTCCGTGGAAGAAGCGCAGCCGTGTGCGTCACGACATCGACCGTGCCCGTCGCATCCTGGACGAGGACCACTACGGTCTGGAGGAGGTCAAGGAGCGCATTCTCGAGTACCTGGCGGTCCAGAGCCGGGTGCGCAAGGTGAAGGGGCCGGTACTGTGCCTGGTCGGGCCCCCCGGCGTGGGCAAGACCTCACTGGGGCAGTCCATCGCGCGCGCCACCAATCGCAAGTACACCCGCATGGCGCTCGGCGGTGTGCGGGACGAGGCCGAGATCCGTGGTCATCGGCGCACCTACATTGGAGCGCTGCCGGGCAAGATCATCCAGCGCCTGTCCAAGGTGGGCGTGAAGAATCCGCTCTTCCTGCTGGACGAGGTGGACAAGATGGGTATGGATCACCGCGGGGATCCGTCCTCGGCGCTACTGGAGGTCCTCGACCCGGAACAGAACCATACCTTCAGCGACCATTACCTGGAGCTCGAATACGACCTCTCGGACATCATGTTCGTGTGCACGTCGAACTCCATGAACATCCCGGATGCGCTGCTGGACCGGATGGAGATCATCCGTATTCCCGGCTACACCGAGGATGAGAAGGTCAATATCGCCCGTCGCTACCTGTTGCCCAAGCAGCTCAAGGCCAACGGCCTGAAGGAAGAGGAACTGACCCTGCCCGACGAGACGCTGCAGGCCATCATCCGGTATTACACCCGGGAGGCGGGTGTGCGGAACCTCGAACGCGAGATCGCCAAGATCTGCCGCAAGGTGGTGCGTGAGCACGTGGAAGCCGGCGAACGCCATGCGGTGGAGGTCACGCCCGAGACACTGGAGCATTATGCCGGGGTGCGGCGCCACAAATACGGACTGGCCGAGGAAGAGAACCAGATCGGCCAGGTTACCGGTCTGGCCTGGACCCAGGTGGGCGGTGAGCTGCTCACGCTTGAGTGTGCTGTGACGCCGGGCAAGGGCAAGGTGGTCAAGACCGGCTCGCTGGGCGATGTCATGCAGGAATCCATACAGGCGGCCCTGACGGTGGTCCGGAGTCGTGCCCCCGGACTGGGGCTGTCCTCGGATTTCCAGGAGAAGCAGGACCTGCATATCCATGTGCCGGAAGGCGCGACCCCTAAGGATGGACCGAGTGCGGGCATTGGCATGTGCACCTCGCTGATTTCCGCGCTGACCCGAATTCCGGTGCGCGCGGATGTGGCGATGACCGGTGAGATCACGCTCCGTGGCCGCGTTCTGATGATTGGCGGCCTCAAGGAGAAGCTGCTGGCGGCGCACCGGGGCGGTATCAAGACAGTGGTGATTCCTGAAGAGAACGTCCGCGATCTGAAGGAAATTCCGGACAACATTAAGGAATCGCTTGATATCCGGCCGGTGGAATGGATCGACCAGGTGCTTGATATCGCGCTGACCCGTCAGCCTGAACCGCTGCCCGCGGATGCGCCGGCGCATGCGAGCAGCCGTGATGAGGATACTGACGGTAACGAACGGGTGAACACCCACTGACAGGTGGAGTCATTGACACTGTTTAAAGGCCGTTGGTATAACGTATTTCGCCTCTCAGCGGAGCCATGGGCCACCCTGTCAGGGCTCGCAGGGTGAGGAATGTCCCGGCCTGCGGCCATGGAATTCTCCGATGGCGTGTGCCATAGTCTGTGGCGCCGAAAAAGAAACACAACGTCCAACATGGAACCAGATAGAAAAAGGGGTTTAGTGTGAACAAGTCCGAATTGATCGACGCTATCGCAGATTCTGCTGATATTTCCAAGGCCGCAGCAGGTCGTGCACTGGACGCGATGGTTGATTCCATCACCGGTTCTCTCAAGAAGGGTGACCCGGTCACTCTGGTTGGCTTCGGAACCTTCTCTGTTAAGGAGCGGGCAGCGCGCACCGGCCGCAACCCGCAGACCGGTGAGGAGATCAAGATTGCCGCTTCCAAGGTACCCAGCTTCAAGGCCGGCAAAGCCCTGAAGGACGCCGTCCAGTAACGGCGGTTTCCGCCATTCTGTATCAACGGAGCGGTAGTTCAGCTGGTTAGAATGCCGGCCTGTCACGCCGGAGGTCGCGGGTTCGAGTCCCGTCCGCTCCGCCAGACTGTGGGCGCATGCCGTAAGGGATGCGCCCTTTTACGTTAAACACAGGTCACCCGTGGAAGTGCGGGCACACAGGGGAGCGCGGAATGCTTCAGAACATCCGGGAGAACGCCCAGGGAATGATCGCCAAGACCATCATCGTGGTCCTGATCCTGTCCCTGTCCATCTGGGGTCTGGACTCCATCGTGGGCGGCAGCGGCGAGAACGAGATCGCCACGGTCAACGGCGAAGCCATCACCGAGCAGGAATTCGAGCGTGCGGTCCAGATCCGGCGTCAGCAGCGGCTGCAGGAAATGGATAACCCGGACTCATCCCGGATTGATATGGACGCACTGAATGAAGAGGTCATGGACTCACTCATCCGGGACGAACTGATTGGTCAGGACATCCAGTCCCGGGGGCTTCAGGTTTCGGCAGCCGACCTGGACCGCATGATCACCGGCGCCGAGCAGTTCCGCGTTAACGGTGAGTTCAGCCAGGAACGCTTCATACAGGCGGTGCGCAATCAGGGTATGACGGTGGACCAGTTCCGCACCATGCTGGAGCAGGATCACCTGAGCCGCGTCATCCAGGCGGTGATCCAGGGCAGTGCCTTCAGTGCGCCCTCCGAAACCGAACGGGTGGCCTCACTCCTGAGCCAGACCCGGGATTTCTCCGTTTTACAGGTTCCGGTTGGCGAGCGCGCAGAGTCGGTGGAGGTGTCTGACGAGGAACTCAGAAGCTTCTACGAGGACAACAAGGAACGCTTTGTGCAGAGCGAGTCCGTGGACGCGGCCTGGATCACCCTGGATCGTTCCGAGCTGGTTGATCCCGCCGACATTGAAGAAGAGGCGGTGCGGGACCGTTACCGTGAACGTGTTGAGTCCATGCAGGCCGACCAGCAGCGCAATGCGGCGCACATCCTGATCCGCGAGGATCGGGAGGACGCCGAAGCCGCTGTTGAAGCGGTGCAGGAGGGGCTGGAGGAAGGCCGCTCCTTCGCGGAGCTGGCGGCGGAATACTCCGATGACGGCGCCACCGCGGAAGACGGCGGCAAGCTGGGCTTCTCCTCGCGGGATGACTTTGACGAATCCTTTTCGGAGGCCCTGTTCGGTATCGAGGAGACCGGCGAGGTGGTCGGCCCCATCACTACCTCCTTCGGCCAGCATTTCATCAAGCTGCTTGATACCCGGTCAGAGGAACCGCCCAGCTTCGAGAGCATGGAGGCGTCCCTGCGCGAGACCATTGCCAAAGAGAAGGCGGAGCGTCGCTATGTAGAGCTGAGCGAGGAATTGGCGGACATGGCCTATTCCGAGTATGACCTTGAGGCGCCGGCCGAGCTCATTGATGCCTCCATCCAGACCCGCGATGGCGTGCGCCCCAGTCAGGGGCAGGCCCCGTTTGACCATGAAGGATTGCGTGAGCAGTTGTTCACGGAAGAGGTGCGCGAGGAAGGGTTCAACACCGAGGTGGTTGAAACCGGTGATGGTGTCTCGGTGGTGGCCCGTGTGCGTGAGTACTACCCGCGTAAACAGCAGTCCTTTGAAGATGTGCGCGATGAAGTCGCACAGCTGGTGCGCCAGAAGAAGGCCCGTGAGGCCCTGGGGGAATCCCTGGAAAGCATGACAGCAGACATGCAGGCGGATTCCGGGCTTCCAGAGCCGGATCTGGAAACCAGTGCGGAATGGGAGACCTTTGAAGACGTCAACCGGCGTTCGCTGCAGGCACGGGCCGTTGTCCGGGATGCCGCGTTCGAGATGCCGGCGCCACAGGGCGACAATGCCAGTACGCGGATCGTGGATCTGCCCAGTGCGGTCGCGCTCATCCGTCTTGATGCGGTCAATCCGCCGGATTCCGCCACGGTCAGCATGATGGCCTCCAATCTCGGGACCTCGTTGGGTCAGCGTCATGGCCAGATGGCCTATCGCGCCTACATCGAGTCACTCAGAGCTGAGGCGGACATCAACCGCGACTGATCCACCCCTTCCGGAGCCGGGTCGTCAAACCCGGCTCCATTGCCTTTCCACCTGTGTCACAAAATTGATTCCCGCCCGGGAATGGTCCGAATTCCAACGGTTTAAGACGCCGAGAATTGAGGACCAGTTATCTTTAAGCCTCCCCTAAATTCGCTATTGTCCCTTCCGACACCGTCTTCCGTCGGGTTTTTAAGGGACAGGCGTTCATGCTTTTCGTTCTGGCCGGATCACTGCTGACTTTCTCCATGACGCAGGAAGTCGTCGAGGTGGAACCCCATCCAAGGGGGGCCTTCATCTATGAGCAGCACTACAACGAGGGTCCGGACTCCCTTCTGCACCGCTATCAGGTGGAACCGCTCAAGGCCCAGAAGTTCCGCAACGTGGTGCGTCAGCAGTATGACTACAGCTGCGGCGCGGCTTCGCTTACCACGATTCTGCGCCATTACGTCGGCCAGAACCTCAATGAGCGCCAGGTTATGGAAGGGCTGCTGCAGTACGGGGAGAGCGAGCGCATTGTCGAGCGTCGCGCCTTTTCGCTTCTGGACATGAAGCGCCTGGTCACTGAGCTCGGCTTCCCCTCCGGCGGCTTCCGGGCCGAGATTTCGGATCTGGCCGAGCTCGACCATCCGGCAATCGTCCCCATTAACCATGCCGGTTTCGAGCATTTCGTGGTGGTGCGTGACATCCGCGAGGGGCGCGTTTTCATAGCGGATCCGGCCGTCGGGAACCTGTCATTCACGCTGCATGAATTCAAGGAGACGTGGGCGGAGAACGTTCTGTTCATTGTTTTTCCGGGCGAGGAACCCCCTCTGAACAACCTGGCCCTGAAGGAAGAGGACATGCGGTTTGTGGATGATCAGACAATGACCCTGCAGGTACGCCAGGAGTTCCCGGCATTCCACGAATCGCTCATGTGGGATATCCAGAATGAACTCGAGCGTCTCAAGAACAACCCGGACGGCAGCGTGGAGAACACGCGCAAACAGCTCTATTTCCGTGATCGATAAGGATCATGGCTGACAGGTGATTGGTGGTTTTATGCATCGAACTGGATACAGGGAACCCGCTATGACGCGCTCTGTGCTTTGGCTTCAGGTCGGTCTCGTGCTGCTGTCGGTACTGGCAGTGCCAGCCGCTGCCCAGCAGCAGGAAGATAGTGCCACTGTGGACGATGCCCGGGAGGCACTGTCCCAGCAGGAAGGGGATGAGGATTCCACGGAACAGCTGGAGGAAGTCTTTCAGGCTGCTGAGAAGAACTATTCGCTGTTGCAGGCGGGGCGCCAGTCACTGAACTACTCCTTTGACTATTCCTATTCCGGGACACAGAACCTGGACCTGGAGGTCGTCAACAGCCAGGTCCGCAATCTCGATGTGACGCCGGAAGCCACCCACAATTTCACCAATGCCTTCTCCTATGACTACGGGTTCTACGACAACCTGACGCTGGGCACCCGGATTCCCCTGACGACCAAGTTTGATACCCAGGAGGATCTGAACGTTAACGACGTGGGGGATATCTCCTTTACGGCACGCTGGCAGCCCAACCCGCATGTGCCGGGCACCATGTCCACCACGCTGTTCGGTACGCTGAGCTCCAAGACCGGTGTTAGCCCCTACGAGATCGACGTTAACCGCCAGCTCTCCACGGGCAGCGGCTATTACTCCATAGGTGGGGGGGCCAGCGTTTCCAAGGTGTTGGATCCGGTGGTTCTGTTCGGATCGGGCAGTCTTCGCTACAACCACAAGGTGGAGGATCTCAAGCAGGTGCGGGGTGCCCGGCTTCTGCGGGAGCTTGATCCCGGCTTCACGCTGTCCGGCTCCGGTGGCTTCTCCTATTCGCTGTCCTACGACATATCGCTGAGTCTGTCGGTCCAGCTCACCTACAACGATGAGACCGTCCTGAGCTTCAGCGACGGCACCGAAGCAACGGCCAGTTCCCAGATGGCCGGCATCATCAATATGTCACTGGGTACGCGGATCAGCGATCAGACCATCGTCAACACCAGTGTTGGCTTCGGCATGACGCGGGGAGCGCCGGATTTCACCATTGGCTTCTCCATGCCCATCAATATTTCCGGGCTGTCTGAATCATCCTGATGCGTGGATCAAGGGCGATAAGGAGCAGGAAGTAATGCGAGCGAATGGCGTCGGCACACGCGTATTCGGCGCACTGGCGCTGGCGGCCGTGTCCGTGGGGGCACAGGCCCAGTTCAGCCATCAGCTGCTGGTGCATCCGAAGGCCGCCGCGCTCGGGAACGCGGTTACCGCGGATCCGCCCGGGATCATGGCTATCCGCCGCAATCCAGCCGGGCTGAGCCGCCTTGAGGGGCGCCAGTGGGAACTCGGCGGCGCCATGCCCATGACACAGTTTGATGCGACGTTCACGGTGCCGGAAGAGGGCTGTGACGTCTTCGGCATTGAGTGCGCGGAAAATGATCCGGTTGCCAACAGCAAAAGCAGTACCGACGTGGGCGCCAACTACATTCCCGGCATCGGGCTGATGGAAAGCGCGGCGCCTGTGGCGCCGTTCAACGCCGGCTTCAGTGTCCAGCCCCCGGGCTCGAAGCTGACGTTCGGCAATGCCGCGTTCATCGAGAACTCCGGTGGCTTCTCCCGGGAGGAGGACGACCCGGGCCGCTATCAGCCGACCCAGGCCGCAATCCAGCGCATCACCTATCTTTCGCCCACGGTCTCCTACGAGGTCAATGATGAATGGACCGTCGGTGCCGGCATTCACTTCTCGCACCAGGGGATCGAGGTGAACCAGCTGACGCGGGCCCCGAACATGCTTGTGGGGGTAGGGGCCACCCTCCAGGATGCCTTTGGCTGTGACGAGGAAGCCCAGGAGCCCCTGGCGCCCTGGCTGGCCCTGTGTGGCGGCAAGATCGGGCCCTTCCAGGACATCGGCAATGTCAACTTCCGGGCCGAGGAAAGCCTCTCCACCAGTTACAAGGTGGGCGTTCTCTGGGAGCCCACTGACTGGTTCACCTGGGGGGCCCAGTACAGCTCCGGCGATGACATGAACCTCAAGGGTGACTTCCAGATCGATTACACTGAGGACTGGGCAGCATTCTGGCAGAGCGTGAACAGTTCGGTGCTCGGTGCCATCGGCGCCGCCATCCTGAGCCTGCCTTCGGGGGTGCCGAAGGAGGAGGGCCATGTCTCCATCAAGGAGAGCTATCCGCAGCATTTCTCCACCGGGGTCAGCATGCGGGTGCTGCCCTTCCTGACCCTGAACGCGGATATGGACTATGTGGACCTGTCCTCCCAGAAGTATCTGGAGCTCAAGTTCGACCGTGAGCTGGAGTTCCTCAACGCGGCCCGCATCCTGTCTCCGGAAAAGGCGACGCCCACCAGCCTGAAGATTGGCCGCGAGTTCACGGATGTGTGGAACCTCGGCTATGGCGCGACGCTGCATGTGAACGACCGGCTCGATCTCAGGGCGGGCGCCCAGCACCGAAGCACCGTGATCCCCCAAGGAGCGGAAAGTCTTTTCTCGCCGATCGGGGATGGCACAATGTATGGGGTCGGACTCGGGTACAGGTGGTCAAAAGATACCCAGATCGATATGAGTCTGAGCCGAATGAAAAGTACCCAGAACATCCCGGCGGACTCGAGCTGTAACATCAACTGCACGAACATCACCAACATTGTGTACAACCCCTACGCAGGCCTGGATGTCAGAACCGAAACCACCCTCACTTTTGCCAACCTCACCATCCGCAGCCGTTTCTGACCGGCTGGCCCTGGCGCTGCTGGTTCTTGTGGTGCTGGTCACCGCCGGTTGTGCCAGTGGCACCGCGGATGGGTCCAAGGGTGGCATGCGCGCCTGGGCGGATGAGCGGGGTCAGGTCCGCTACACGACGGCCTCCAGAGAATCCTCTGACGCCTCCGGAGAGGCTGGAGGGAAGGAGGAATCTGCTACGTCGAAGGTGAGCCGGGCAGGGGAGCCGTCCCACCCGGAATTCAACCTGGAGCAGTATCCGGACGCCGGGGATCAGGACAGCAGCAGGGAAACCGAGGAGCTTTTCTACAGCTGGCGGGATGCCCAGGGTCGCGTGCACAACACCCCCTACCTTTACGGGGAAGAGGCCCTGGGGCGGGTAATGCGCGAACCGGAAGCGGCCAAGGTGTCCGAGGCCCGGGTCACGACCTCCGGGGCTTCAGCCGCGCCCGGGTTCCGTCAGGATTCCGAGGCCGCCGCCATCCTGGGTGTGGGCGAGGGATCAGGAACCCGTCTGGATGTTTTCTCGCAGCAGTGCTGCGGCGATCTGCCGCGTCTGGACTACCAGCAGCTGGAGCGCGAGCGAACCCTGCCTGTCAGTCTGGGAGACGGGGCCGACGTGTTCCGTTTCAACACTGGAGCAAGCCGTTTTGCCCTGGTGCGCCTGCCGCCGGAGCCTGAACAGTCGCTGCTGCGTATCCGCAGTTTCATCCGCGATGGCGGGTTCTTCCTGCCGAATGCTGTGTTCCTTGATGGCGGCTTCCGTCCTGTACGGATGGTGACTGATATCGTGATGGAATACAGTGCCGAAACCTGGCGACGCTATGGGCATATGGAAGCAAGGCTGGCCATCAAGCCGGATTCCGGCGAGCGCTGGTTGGTGCTTTTCACCCGTTCGGAAGACCTGGAATCCGCTACCAGGGTAGGCCAGGAAGGGCAGCGACTGAGACTGACCCACGAGCCCGTGGGCAGCCTGTCACTGCGGCTGGTGGACTAGCCTCAGCCTTCCGGTGCTTCCGGATTGAACCAGGGCTGGGAAAGCCAGTAGAAGCGGCCATTGCCTGCCGGATAGGTGCAGTTGTAGCGTGAACGGCGCGCTTCAATGGGGTTCTGGGCGCGGGCCTGAATACGCACACCGTTGGCGACGGTCTCCGACTCCAGTTCCATCATGCCCTCACCGGAGGCAAAGCAGCTCAGCCGGCCGCTGTCCCATCCTTCAGGCACCGTCATGTCCAGAAGGGGTGGGTTGTCGTTGTTGATCACCGGGTCCGGAAGGTTGGTCCTGTCAACCGGGAAATTGCGGGCCTGCAGCTTGTCCCCGAGGGTATCGATGCCGCCATAGGCGTCCGCCACGGCGAAGCGTGGCATGGCACCGGGATGGGAGTGTTCACCGATGACCCCTGAATGCTGCGCGAACCCGTACCAGCCGCGCTCTTCCAGTGCCTGGAGTACCGGCTCGGAGAACTCACCATAGGGGTGGGCATAGAGCTCGGTTTCCACGCCAATCTTCTCTTCGATGCGCTCGGCGCCCCTGTCCAGTTCCAGGGCGATGCGCTGGGCGTGCTCTTCCGCGCTCTCATCCGGGCGCTGCAGCATGGTGCCGTGATCCAGGCTGTGGTTGCCGATGGTCACCAGGTCGTGCTCCGCCATCTCACGCAGCTCGTCCCAGGTCATATAGCCGTTGTCGCCGACAGAGCCGCTGAGTACGAACACCGTCACTGGGATGCCCTTTTCCTTCAGTAGCGGCCAGGCTTCGGTGTAGACGCTCTCGTAGGCATCATCAAAAGTCAGTGCGACGCGCTGGCTCTCCGCATACCCGCCGTCCAGGGTTTTCTGGACGCGTTCCGGTGTGAGCGACAGCGGCTCAACGCCCAGCTCCTCGATCAGTGCCAGCTGGTCCCGGAACAGCGACGGAGACGTCGTGGTGGAGGGCGGTGTTTCCGTGGACACATGATGGTAGGCCAGCGTGGCAACGCCGGCATGGACGCTGGAAGCCACGCCCAGGCCCATGGCTGTTGTGGCTGCGATACGGGTCAGGGTGTTCACTCGCGTCATGGGTGTCCTCTGAAATGGTGTCTTAGGGTAGCCATGGCCCGGTTCAGGGCCTGGAGCTGCTCGTTGGAGCCACCCCGATCTGGGTGATGACGCATGGCAAGGCGCCGGAACGCCTGCCGTGCCGTCGCCAGATCCGGAGGTGGCGTGTCGATCGCCAGCGTATGGCAGGCCTGGGCGAGTTCATCATCCGCTGGGCGCGTGATGCCCTGCCAGAAGTCATCGAGCATGCGGTTGATGGTGCTCTCGCCCAGGTCATGGTTCGACAAGTCCCGGTAGAAGGCGTGCAGCGCATCGTGATGGCCCGCTTCCTGCTGCCCGGCGCTTTGCGTCGCGCGGATGCGGATGTTCAGGGCGTTGATGTCGATGGTTTCCCCACTCTCGGTGGCCAGCCGCTCGCGCTGCCGGTAGAGGCTGTGGAAGAGGAGAAAGTGCACCGGGTAGAGTGCGGCCGGGCTGCTGAAATCGATGGTTCCAAAAAGGTACCAGGGCTCTCCCTGAAGGGTGCGCAGCATCACCAGCTCGCTCATGCCTTCGGGGTGGGTGCGCAGCAGTGCCTCGCAGGCGTCCATGATGCGCCCGACAAGGGCTTCCAGGGCGCTGTCTTCGGCCTCTCCAGTGCGGTTCAGTGGGGCAGTGGAATCCATCATAGCCAGACTATGCGTTGCCAGAGCAGGCAATGCAAATCCCGGTTGGTGGCAGCCCATGGCTCTCCGGTATAATCCGCAACCAAACAGTCTGACCGGGGCCAATCAATGCTGGACAAGACCTCCACCGATCCGCGCGACGAAAGCAAACGCCTGCAGAAGAAGCTGCAGCGCGAGACCGGGCGCGCCATCGCGGATTTCGACATGATCGAGGAAGGCGACCGTATTCTGGTCTGTCTCAGTGGTGGCAAGGATTCCTACACCATGCTCGACATGTTGATGGTCCTGCGCCACCGGGCACCGGTGAACTTCGAGCTCATGGCGGTGAACCTGGACCAGAAACAGCCGGGCTTCCCCGAGCATGTGCTGCCGGATTACATGGCACAGCTCGAGGTGCCGTTCCAGGTGCTGGAGAAGGACACCTACAGCATCGTGAAGGAGAAGATTCCCGAGGGTAAAACGTTCTGTGGCCTCTGCTCACGCCTGCGGCGCGGCATTCTCTACAACTTTGCGGAAGAGCAGGGCTGCACCAAGATCGCCCTGGGCCACCATCGTGATGACATCCTCGAGACCATGATGCTCAACATGTTCCACGGCGGGACGCTCAAGGCCATGCCGCCCAAGCTGTTCAGCGATGACGGCCGCAACACCGTGATCCGGCCGCTGGCCTACTGCCGTGAGAAGGACATTGCCCGCTTCGCCGAGCTGCGGGAATACCCCATCATCCCGTGCAACCTCTGTGGTTCCCAGGAGAACCTGCAGCGGGAGATGGTCAAGGACATGCTCAACGACTGGGACCATCGTTTCCCGGGGCGGATCGAGAACATGTTCCGGGCCCTGCAGAACGTGACGCCGTCACACCTGGCGGATCCGCAGCTGTTTGACTTCTCCGGCAGGGGTGAGGGGCAGGCATTGGTTCCCGAGCCCCAGCGTGCGGAGCCGGGAACCGAATACGGCCAGGTCCAGGTGCTCAATATCTGAGCGCCCGCTCAGATGATCCGTGAGTAGCGCCCGGCCTGCGCCTGCTGGGCGCCCGCATCGAACAGCTGGCAGATGGCCCGGATCAGAAGCCGGCCCGGTGTGCGTACCGTCAGCCGCTCGGCATCCTCCTCGATCAGGCCGTCTTCCACCATGGTCCGGCGTGCCGGCAGGGTATCGGCAAATACCTGATCAAACGCCTCTCCCCATTCGGCCGCGAAGGCCTGCTTGTCCAGCGAGAAGTGGCAGATCAGCTCCATGATCACGGCGCGGCGCATGCGGTCATCGTCACTGAGCTCATAGCCCTTTTTCAGCGGCGTGCGGCCGAAATCGAGCTCCAGGTTCCAGGCGCCTTCATCATGATGGTTCTGGAAGTAGCTGTCCGCGGCCTGGCTGATGGCGGACACGCCCATGCCGATCAGGTCGCATTCCCCGTGAGTGGTGTAGCCCTGGAAATTGCGGTGCAGTTTGCCGTTGCGCTGGGCGATGGCCAGTGTGTCATCCGGCTTGGCGAAATGGTCCATGCCGATGTACACGTAGCCGGCCTGAAGCAGCCGGTTGATGGTGTCCTCAAGAATCCGGAGCTTTTCCGCCGGGGAGGGCAGGTCCTCCTCGCGGATGCGCTGCTGGGGCATGAAACGGTCCGGCAGGTGCGCGTAGTTGAACACCGACAGCCGGTCGGGCTCCAGCTCCAGCACCTGGTCCAGGGTTTCGTGGAACGTCTCCCGGGTCTGGTGGGGCAGCCCGTAGATGAGATCCATGTTGATGGACCGGAAACCGAGATTCCGCGCGGTGACAATGCGGTTGGCTACCATTTCCCGTGGCTGGATCCGGTTCACCGCTTTCTGGACGGTCGGGTTGAAGTCCTGGACGCCCAGGCTGATGCGGTTGAAACCGATGGAGCGCAGGACTTCCAGGGTTTCGGGGCCGCACTCGCGGGGGTCAATCTCAATGGAGTGGTCGCCGCTGTCGTCGTCCGCCAGATGGAAGTGCTGGCGCAGCACACCCATCAGCTCGCGCATTTCATCGTGGTTGATGAAGGTGGGCGTGCCGCCGCCCCAGTGGAGCTGGGTGGCTGGGCGTTCCTGGCCCCCGAACTGCCGGGAGCGCATTGCGATTTCCCGGTGCAGCCTTTCCAGGTAGGGAGCAGCGCGGTCCCGCTTGCGGGTCACGATCTTGTTGCAGGCGCAGTAGTAGCACAGGTGCGCACAGAACGGGATGTGCAGATAGAGCGACAGCGGTGCGCCCGAGGCACGGCTGCGTTCAAGGGTCCGCTCGTAGGCCTCGCCGTTGAAGTCCTCGCTGAAGGCCAGGGCCGTCGGATAGGACGTATAACGGGGGCCTGACAGATCGTAGCGTGCGATCAGGTCCGGGTCCCAGAGGAGGTTGATGCGTTCCGAAGCCATGGTGTCCTCCAACGGCGGGTGCTGTGCTACACATAGCCTAACCCAGCCAGAGGGCGGACCTGTTGATATCGGTCAAACCCCGGTTCAGTGGGGGAGGATCAGGTGACGGATCAAGGGGATGGTCCAGAGCCCGAAAACGATCAGGGCCAGGCCTGTCACCCGGCGGAAGGCGGTGGACTGGCGCAGGCGTGTAATGCGGCTGGCCAGCAGTCCTGTGGCCACCATCGCCGGAACCGTGCCCAACCCGAAGCTGAACATCAGCAGGCCGGAGAGCACTGCGTCACCCTGGGTCAGGGCCCAGGCCAGGGTACTGTAGACCAGACCGCAGGGCAGCCAGCCCCAGAGCAGCCCCAGCGGGAGGGCACGGCTCAGGCGGTCGACGGGCATGAAACGCTGGGTCAGGGGGGATAGGCGCTGCCAAAGGGGTGCGCCAATGCGTTCCAGGCTCATGATGCCCTGCCACCATTGGCCCACGGCCAGACCCAGCAGGATCAGCACCACACCGGCCAGGGTGCGCAGCACCATGCCGGCACCGGGGACGCCTTCGGTCAGGAGGGCGCCGGGGAGGCCGGCGATCAGCCCGATCAGGCTGTAGCTCAGGATCCGTCCGAGATTGTACCCGGCAAGCAGTGACAGCTGGCGGCGCCGGTAGCCTGGGCCCACGGGCAGTGCAAGGCTGAGTGAACTGGCGATGCCGCCGCACATGCCCAGGCAGTGGGTACTTCCCAGGAATCCGATCAGGAAGGCCGAGCCCAGGGTGGTAATGAGGGCGTCAGTCATTCTGGTTCATCCCTGTCACGCTCGCGGCTCTCCTTTTCGTTGTGCTGGCGGGCTTCCGGGGGAATACGGTCCTCGTCGTCATCGAAAAGGATCTGGTGGGCCGGCCCTTCCAGGTCATCGAACTGGTCGTTGCGCACCGCCCATATGAGCACTCGGACGGCGATCGCCAGCAGAATCAGGGAGAGTGGAATCAGTATGTAGAGTATTGCCATCGGGCTTCATTCCTCCCAGACGCAGCGCATTCATCACCACAGCCACCGAGCTGGCGGACATGCCCGCGGCCGCGATCCATGGGATGACCAGCCCCGCCATTGCCAAAGGCAGGATGGCGGCATTGTACAGCAGCGACAGGGTCAGGTTCTGGCGGATGACCCGGCGGGCCATGGGCGCAACCCTGAGTGCTTCCATCAGCGGCCAGAGCCGCTCCCCCAGCACCACGGCGTCCGCCTGCAGGCGGGCAATGTCGCTGCTGCCGGCCATGGCCACGGAAAGCCGGGCTCCCGCCAGGCCGGGCAGGTCGTTGAGCCCGTCGCCCACCATCATGATCCTGTGCCCCTGGGTCTCCAGGGCACGGATGCGTTCCAGTTTGGCCTCCGGTGACAGACGGCCTTCGTACTGGTTGATGCCGAGGGCTCCCGCGACCCTGGCCACCTGCCCGGAATGGTCGCCGCTGAGAAGCACGCAGTGCCAGCCCCTGGCGCGCAGTGTCGCCAGCGCCGGTTGCGCATCCTCGCGCAGCGTATCATCCAGGGTGATCCGTCCCAGCCAACCCGTCTCGCTGGCCAGGTGGATCGCCAGGGCGGCATCGTCCCCGGCCTCAGGGGGAGGGCTCAGACCGAGTTCAGTGGCCACGAAGTCCGCCCGGCCCAGGGCCAGCTTACGACCTTCGCTGACGCCGGTTACGCCGCCCCCGGGATGGTTCTCACAGTTGGTAATGGGCGCTGCCGGTTCGGCCTGGAAGGCCCTGGCGATGGGATGCTCGGAGCCGCGTTCCAGCCCTGCGGCAAGCGCCCGGCAATGGGCTTCGGAAACGCCGGATGACGGGGTCACAGAGGCAATACTGAGCTGGCCCCGGGTAAGGGTGCCGGTCTTGTCGAACACCAGGGTGTCCACCGTGTTGAGCGTCTCCAGGGTTGAACCTCTCGTGGGAACGAAGCCGGCCCGGCGTAGCCTGTTGGTGGCCACCGTCAGCGCCGTCGGGGTGGCCAGTGACAGGGCGCAGGGGCAGGTGGCGACCAGCACGGCCAGGGTTATCGGAAAAGCCCGCCCGGGATCCAGGAACCACCAGACCAGCCAGGTGGCAGTGGCCGCAACCAGTACTGCGGTGACAAAAATGCGAGCAACGCGGTCCGCGAGCTGCTGGGTCCGGGGTTTCTCGGCCTGGGCCCGGTCCAGGAGGCGGGTGATGGCGGACAGCCGGGTGTTGTCCCCGGCCTGGTCAACAATCACCTCCAGGGGGTGTTCGGTGTTCACGGTGCCCGCCGAGACCGGCTCACCTGGCCCCCGGGCGACCGGCAGTGACTCCCCGGTCAGCATGGATTCATCCAGTGAGGATTGGCCATTGGCCACATGGCCATCCGCCGCCAGGGTATCGCCCGGGCGTATGCGGATGCGGTCGCCGGCTTTCAGGTCCCGGGCGCGCACCACGGTCTCGTCGTCTCCATCAATGCGCAGCGCCGTGCCCGGCATGGCATTGATCAGCGACAGGTTCTCCAGGCCCGCCCGGTAGCGGGCACGGCCCTCCAGAAACCGCCCCAGGCCAAGGAAGAAGGTGAACATCGAGATGGATTCGAAATAGACGTGCTCGCCGCCAAACAGGGTCACATGGACGCTCGCCAGGTAGCCTGCAAGGATGGCGATGGACACGGGCACATCCATCCCAGGGTGACGGTGCCGGAGATCCCTCACCGCTGCCTGGAAGAAGGGAACGGCGCTGTAGAGCACTACCGGTGTGGCGATGACGAAACTGGCCCAGCGGAACAGCTGGACCATGCCCGGGTCGGATGCGGTACTGAGTCCGAACTGCAGCGGGTAGGCCAGCATCATGGTCTGGAGGGCTGCAATGCCCGCAATCCCGATCCGGATCATGGCCTGTTTCTGCTGGCTGCGTATCCGCTCTTCCCATTCGCCGGGGCGGAAAGGGGAGGCCTGGAATCCGAGCTCACGGATGCCCAGAATGAGGTTACCCAAGCCAGTGGCCTGCGGATGCCAGACCAGGTGGGCGCGCTGGGTACTGTGATTGATGCGGATGGACTCAAGCCCCTCAAAGCCCGCCAGGTGGTGCTCGATGAGCCAGATGCAGGCGGCACAGCTGAGCCCGTCAATCATCAGCCAGGTCTCGTGGAGCCCGTCATCCCGGAAATGCACGACCTCGTCGAGGAGCTGACGGTCGTTGTAGTGAAGGCACTCGGCACGGACCCGATCGTCCACCGGGTCCGGCGTGGTGATGGGGCCGTCGATCTGCTGGTAGAAGCGGTCGAGCCCTTCGTTGCGGATGATGCGCGAGACCGCGAGACAGCCCTCGCAGCAGAACGCCTCGGTGTTTCCGGCGATGTCGCCGGTGACCGGGGGTGTGTCCGGTAGGGGGTCCTGACAGTGGAAGCAGGCGCCGCCAGTCGCCGTCATTGCTGCTGGGCTTCCCGGATGGGCTTCAGTGTGAGTGGTTCCTCCAGCGGGGTTTTCAGCGCGCCACGCAGCCGCCAGTCATTGCCGGTGTTGCGGATGTCAATGTACCAGCGGCCATCGCTGAGCGGCTGGACACGGGCACGATAGCGACCTTCACCGACACGCTCGGCAATGGTGGTCTGGTCACGGTCGCCGAGAGTGGCATGGGTGATTTCCACCTGCAGCCGCTCCCAGTTCCGGCGTTCCGGGGATTCGAGGAGGATATCCAGGCGTTCCCCGTCGGTAAAGCTTACGCGCCCGCTCAACCCGAGGTTGGCAGCCTCAATATCCCGCGACAGCTCACGGTTGATGCCCATGCCCTCGTCGTAATAGTCATCCTCCACCATCGAGACGTGTTGTTCCATGGAGAACAGGAACAGAAAGATGCTCCAGAGGATGGTAATGCCTGGAATCGCGATCAGGACCCAGGGCCAGGGCTCGCGGTACCAGGGGCGATTGGTGTCGTCGTCTGTCATGGTGTTTCCGGTGTTCAGGGTCTGGGGCCGATGAAAGCGGTTTCTGCGCTGTTACGCGCATCTGAGCCCTCGGCGATGACTTCAAAGGTGACGGGCGTACTCATTCCCTCAAGCTCACGCTGTGGGATTCTTACCACGGCCGGGAGAGAGCGTGAGCCCAGCGGGCCCAGCTCCATTCCAATAGGCTCAAGCAGGTGGGTACCCTCTGGCCCGGAAACCTGCACGCTGAGCTCGCGCGATTCATTGACGCGGTTGCTCAGCTTGAGGCTGTACGAGTTCTCAATGGTGGCATCCGGTCCAGTCTGATACAGGCCGCCCCGGTCACGGGTCACCTCAATGTCCAGTGTATCGCGTTGCATGAGCAGTGTCGCCATGGTTGCCAGCAGCAGGGCCATGCCGACCCCGTAACCCAGCGTCCGTGGCTGGAAGCGGCGTTTCGGTGCTCCTTCAACCTCGCGCTCGGTGGCGTAGCGGATCAGCCCCCGCTCATAACCCATCCGGTCCATGACCTGGTTACAGGCATCCACGCAGAGTCCGCAGTCCAGGCACTCGTACTGCATCCCGTTGCGGATATCAATGCCGGTCGGACAGACCTGTACGCAGATATTGCAGTCAATGCAGTCCCCCAATCCGAGCAAGGAACGATCAGCATCCTTTTTTCGGGGACCGCGTGGTTCACCCCTGTTGGCGTCATAAGTGACCGTGCGAGTGTCAGGGGAAAACATGACACTCTGAAAGCGCGCGTAAGGGCACACGTAAAGGCAGACTTTTTCCCGCATCCACCCAGCATTGAGGTAGGTTGCCACCGAAAAAAAGCCAATCCAGAACACCGCCCAGCCGGTGCTCACGCTGAACGTGAACAGGTCCGGTACGAGCTCGCGGATGGGGTAGAAGTAGCCAACGAAGGTTACCCCGGTCCAGAACCCGACGCCCAGCCAGAGGCCGTGCTTGATGATCTTGCGCGGCAGCCACTGGCTCAGGGAACCCTTACGGTCGAGTTTCATGCGCTGGTTGCGGCTGCCCTCAACCTTTTCCTCGATCCACATGAAGATGAAGGTCCAGGCGGTCTGGGGGCAGGTGAATCCGCACCAGATGCGGCCAAAAAGAGTGGTGAGGAAAAACAGTCCGAACGCGGCGATGATCAGCAGCAGCGTCAGGATGAAGAAGTCCTGGGGCCAGAAGGTGGCCCCCAGGAGATGGAACTGGCGTTCCGGCAGATCGAAGTGAACCAGGGGCCGGCCGTTGATATGAATCCAGCAGGCAATGAAGTAGAGACCCATCAGTGTCCAGAGAGTGACGGTCCGCAGCTTCTGGTAGAAGCCAGTGGTGCTGCGGACGTAGATCCGGTCCGGGTTGGGACCGGCGTCAACCTGCCTGACGGGTATCTCGTTCATTCCGCCCCTTCATCACGGTGCTGACCTGACAGCCGATAGACATAGGCAGTCAGAAGGTGGATCTGATCCTCGGAGAGCTGGTTCTGCGCTGGCATGTGACCATTACGGCCATACTGCAGGGTTTCCATGATGGTGTCGCGATCCCCGCCGTAGAGCCATGTATCGTTCGTCAGGTTGGGGGCGCCCATGCTCTGGTTACCTTTGCCATCCTTGCCGTGACAGGTCGTGCAGGCCTGTGCAAAAAGCTCCTCACCCTGTTCCGCGGCCGCCTTATCCACACCGCTGCGGTCATTGAGCGACAGCACATATTCGGTAATGTCACCGAGCTGGTCATTGCTCAGGTTCGGGTTGATGCCGCGTGCCGGCATGTTCGCCTGGCGGCCATTGGTCAGGGTGTGTTTGATGGCATCAACACTGCCGCCCCAGATCCAGTTGTCATCAGTGAGGTTGGGGAAGCCGTAGCCGCCGCGCCCGGCGGAGCCGTGGCAGGTGGCGCAGTTGTTGGAGAACAGGCGCTGGGCGGCCTGCATGGCCTCGCCATTGCGTGCCAGCTCGGGAACATCCGTCTCGGCGTACTGGGCGAAAAGTGGACCATACTTCTCACGGGCACGTTCCATCTCCTGCTCCCAGGCTTTGGTCTGACTCCAGCCCAGCAGCCCCTGGTAATTACCAAGCCCGGGGTAGAGTGCCAGATAGAGCAGTGAGAACAGGATCAGGCCGATAAACATCCAGTACCACCACTTGGGCAGCGGGTTGTCCAGCTCCTCAATGCCGTCTACCTCATGACCAACACTCCGGTTTTCAACCTTGTCCGTTGGTTGGTTACGGCGCACGATCCAGAGGAGCCACCAGCACCCAAAGACCACAATCAGGATCAGCGCGCTGATCCAGATGCTCCAGAAACTACTCATCGTGGTTGTCTCTCCGTTGCTGTTCGATGGTGCGCGCTTCCATGTCTTCGTCTTCGAATACCAGATGCGCGGCCTTTTCGTTTTCCCGCTGCCGGGATGGGCTGAACGCCCAGATGCAGATGCCGACAAAGAGGGCGATCATCAATAACGTGTGAAGCCCCTTGAACTGACTGAGCAGTGTCTCCCAAGCCATACCGTTACCTCTGTTCCGGAATCGCTGTGCCAAGCTGCTGCAGATAGGCGATCAGCGCCTGGATCTCGAAAGTGCCCCGCACGTTCTCCTCGGCGTTCTTGATCTGCTCATCCGTGTAGGGGACGCCCAGTGTGCGCAGGGCGCGCATCTTACGCGCGGTCTGGGTTGGGTCCACCTTCTGTTCAAACAGCCATGGATAGGCCGGCATGTTGGACTCCGGAACCACCATTCGCGGATCGTAGAGGTGCAGGCGGTGCCAGGCATCCGAGTAGCGTCCACCTACCCGGGCCAGATCGGGGCCGGTGCGTTTGGAACCCCACAGGAAGGGGTGCTCATACACCTGTTCCCCGGCTACGGAGTAATGGCCATAGCGCTCGGTTTCGGCGCGGAAGGGGCGGACCTTCTGCGTGTGACACACATGGCAGCCCTCGCGGATATAGATATCACGGCCTTCCAGCTCCACGGCGCTGAGTGGTTCCAGGCCTTCCACGGGTTCGTTGACCTGTTTGTCGAAGAACAGGGGCACAATTTCCGCCAGTCCGCCGAGGCTGACCACAACAATGATCAGCCCGATCAGTAGACCCAGGTGCTTTTCAACTTTCTCGTGACTCATGCGTTGGCTCCCTGCACTGCGTCAGTGGAATCATCAAGTGCGCCAGTCTCACTCTGACCAACAGTGCGCCATACGTTGTAGGCCATCACCAGAACGCCGCCGAGGAAGAAGGCGCCGCCGATGAAGCGCACCACATAGCCCGGGTAACTGGCTTCAAGGGCTTCAACGAAGCTGTAGGTGAGCGTGCCGTCATCATTCACGGCGCGCCACATCAGACCCTGGAGCAGGCCGTTGATCCACATGGAAACGGTGTAGAGCACCACACCGATGGTCGCGAGCCAGAAGTGGAGGTTGATCAACGGAATGCTGAACATTGACTTAAGACCGTAGAGACGCGGGAACAGGTGATAGAGCGCGCCAAAGCTGATCATGGCAACCCAGCCCAGGGCACCCGAGTGCACGTGGCCTACTGTCCAGTCCGTGCTGTGGGACAGCGCGTTCACGGTACGGATGGACATCAGCGGTCCTTCGAAGGTGGCCATGCCATAGAAGGAAACGGCGACAATCAGGAAACGCAGGATCGGATCCGTGCGCAGCTTATACCAGGCACCGGACAGGGTCATGATGCCGTTGATCATACCGCCCCAGCTCGGCGCCAGCAGGATCAGGGACATGATCATGGACGCAGTCTGTGCCCACTCCGGCAACGGGGTGTAGTGAAGATGGTGGCCGCCGGCCCAGACATAGGTCGCGATCAGTGCCCAGAAGTGCACGATTGACAGCCGATAGGAGTAGATCGGCCGGTTGGCCTGCTTGGGCACGAAGTAGTACATCATGCCCAGGAAACCCGCGGTCAGATAGAAGCCCACGGCATTATGTCCGTACCACCACTGAACCATGGCGTCGATCGTACCGGGGAAAATGGAGTAGGACTCGAACCAGCCCACCGGAATCGCCAGGTTGTTCACCACATGCAGGATGGCAATGGTGATGATGAAGGCGCCGTAGAACCAGTTGGCCACATAGATGTGCTTGACCCTCCGGCGGGCGATGGTGCCGAAGAACACGTAGGCGTAGGTCAGCCAGACGATGGCGATCAGGATGTTGATCGGCCACTCCGGTTCAGCGTACTCCTTGGTCGTGGTATAGCCCAGCGGCAGCGTGATGGCGACCAAAACGATTACCGCCTGCCATCCCCAGAACGTGAAGGCGGCAGCCTCGTCCGAGATCAGCCTCGACTGCGAGGTGCGCTGTACCACGTAGTACGAGGTGGCGAACAGGGCACTACCGGCAAAGGCGAAGATGACCGCATTGGTATGCAACGGGCGCAGGCGCCCGAAGCTGGTCCAGGGCAGGTCAAAGTTCAGTTGGGGAAGGAACATCTGGGCCGCGATGAACACGCCCAGACCCATTCCGACGATACCCCATACCAGCGAGGCTATGGCAAACTGCCTGACCACCCGGTAGTTGTAGGTTTCCGCGGATGTCTGTGTTTCCATGTTCGGCTCTTCCGGGACTGTTTGGAGGGTATGCGCAGCGTAGGCAACGCAGCGCCGATGCTCAATGATATATGTCAAAAACGTAATGCGGTAGTCGTTTTGGATATACTCTGTAATGGTGATCAGGGGCCGGTTCTGGTTCTCGCTCATGGATCCGGCGCGCCTGCGGACTCTGTGCCCATGGAGCGGCTCGCCACCGCGCTCGCCACGGCAGGCTTCCGTGTCCGGCGGTTCGAGTTTCCGTTTATGGCGCAGCGCCGTACCACAGGCAGGCGCCGTCCACCGGATCGCCCTCAGGTCCTGCTCCGGAACTGGCGCGAGGCCATTGATGAAATCGCACACCGGGAAGCGGACGCGGACCGCCTCTGGCTTGGTGGCCGCTCGCTTGGTGGCCGCATGGCCTCCATGCTGCTGACACCGGACCAGTGCCCGGAACAAGTGGCGGGAGCACTGGTGTTTGGCTATCCCTTCCATCCACCGCGCAGGCCGGAACAGTGGCGGACGGATCACTTTGCGGAGCTGGCGCGACCCCTATGGATAGCGCAGGGCGAGCGGGATCCTTTCGGAAAGCGCGGCGAACTGGAGGAACGTATGCCATTCGCCGGGCTGGTACGCCTGGAGTGGGTGACCGATGGCGACCATGAGCTGATGCCCACGCGCCGCAGCGGCCTTGATCCGGATCGTATCCTGGCGATAGCCGCGGAACAGGCGCGGGCGTTTGTAGGGGCAACAGAGACGGGCAACGAATGAGTGAAATGGGTGTGATCCGGGCCCTGTGCCGGCCCGGCTTTGAGTCGGATGCCGGGCAGGAGTTGGTGAGCCGCGCGGCGGAAGTCGGGGGTTATGGTTTCTTTGTTCCGGAAGCTCCCGGCTGGATACGGTTTGAGCTGCCTGGCCAGGCTGCGGGAGAGGTCATGCAGGCGTTGCCGTTGAGCGACCTGGTCTTTGTGCGGGACTGGTACGCCGGCATCGGTGTCGTGGATCCGCTCCCCGGCGAGGACCGTGTCGGTGCCGTGCTCGAGGGGCTGCGTGATGCCGCAGAGACCGGGCCTTTTGGGCGTGTGGATGTGCATGTGCCTTTGGGGGAGACGGAAGAGGCGCTGCCGCGCTTTGCCCGCAAATGGACCAGCCCGCTGGCGAAGGCGCTGCGCGGCGCGGGTATTCTGCATGGGAATCCCGAGGCGGAGCCCGGTGCACCGGGGCTGGAGATCCTGCTCCCTGATTTCAGCCGCGCGCTGCTTGCCCGCCGCGATCCGGCCCTGTCCTCTGCCTTTCATGAAGGGGTTCCCCGGCTGCGGATGCCCGGCACGGCCCCCAGCCGCTCAACCTTGAAACTGGAAGAGGCCCTGCACCGGTTTTTCACCACGGATGAGCGCGAGCGCCTGCTGCGCCATGGCATGACGGCGGTGGATCTCGGTGCCGCGCCAGGTGGCTGGACCTGGCAGCTGGTGCAGCGCGGTCTGGCTGTGACCGCCGTAGACAACGGCCCCATGGATGAAGCGTTGATGGCTTCGGGGTTGGTGACCCACAGGACCGAGGATGCCTTCAACTGGCGGCCCTCGCATCCCGTAGACTGGCTGGTCTGCGATATTGTGGACCGCCCCGGCCGGGTAGTGGAGTTGATGGCGGAGTGGCTCGCGAACAGGCTGTGCCGGATGGCCGTGTTCAACCTGAAACTACCCATGAAGCAGCGCTGGGCCTGCTGGCAGGATTACCGGGCGCGCCTGGAGGAAATCATTGCTGCCAGCGGTGTTGACCTGACAGTTCGGGCCGCTCACCTGTATCACGACCGGGAGGAGATCACCTGCTGTGTGGCGCCGCTCACACGTTCCCGGTAGGTACCGCGTATTCCAGAACCGTGATGCGCTCATCGGATTCCAGCAGCGGCCGGATACGGTTGATCTTCTCCCGCCGCTCGGTGGAATCGTACCAGCGGTACCAGTCCGCAGCTGAACGCCAGGTTGAGAGAATCACCCGGTGACGGGGATTGTACTCATCCTTGAGGGATTCGCCGGATATGAACCCGGGAATCTCAACGGCATTGCGCAGGGCCTGGCGGGCCTGGGCGTCATAGGTGCTTTCCATGGCTTCGGCGATATAGCGCTCGATGATGACACGGATCATGGTTGGTCTCTCCCCGAGGGCTCCTTGTTACTCATACGATTACCCCTGAATGTGGTATCCTTCTACCAATTCTGGCAGAAAATTCTGGAAGCGCGTGTACGGAGGTTCCGCCATTGACCCGGGAATACGATGCAACGCTTGATGCCACCGGCCTGGTCTGCCCAGAGCCGGTCATGATGCTTCACAACCGCATTGCGGATGTGCCGGTCAACGGGGTGCTGCGCGTGATCGCAACCGATCCGTCCACCCAACGGGACATCCCGCGCTTCTGCCAGTTCCTCGGCCACCGTCTGGTCGAGGAGGAAGCCAGCGACGAGCAGTACACCTACTGGATCGAGCGCACGGTCTGAACGACGTCATCGACGCATGTTCAGCAGCCCCGCGCCGACAATGAAGAGGCAGCCGATGGCCTGGTGGAGGGTGAACGGCTCGGACCAGACCAGCCAGCCCAGAAGCGCGGCAAACACCACCGACGAATAGGTGAACTGACCGATACGGCCCGCCGGCGCAATGCGGTAGGCGGTGGTGATCAGCATCTGGGCCGCCGTGGCGCAGGCGGCAATGGAAACCAGCCCAAGCCATTGCCAGAAGGTGGGCCACTGCCAGTTCAGTATGGCGGCCGGTGCCGAGACCGTGGTTGCCACGATGCCGAAGTAGACCACGATGCGCGCGCTGGGCTCGCGTGTACCCATGCGGCGGATCGCGACCTTGGCGGTGCCACCCAGCACCGCTCCCGAGACCCCGGCCATCACAAAGAGTACGTCCTGCATGCCGGCATGACCGGGCTGCAGCAGGACCACCACCCCGCAGAACCCTAGCACAATGGTCATCAGGGCCCAGAGTGAGGTGCGCTCCCCCAGCCATAGGAAGGCGATCAGCGGAATGAAGAAGGGCGAGGTGAGCTTGAGCAGCACCGCCTCGGTCAGAGCCAGTCCGCCCAGGCTGAAGAAATAGCAGTACATGGCGGAGACGCCCACCACACCCCGGACCACATGGAAGCGCAGGTTGCTGGTGCGCAGACAGTCCGGCCCCTGGCGCCACAGCATGATCGGCAGGATGATCGCCAGTCCCAGCGCATTGCGGGCAAACACCAGCATGGTGTTGTCCAGCTCCGGTGCCAGTGCCTTGACCTGGGCGCCCATCAGGGCGAGCAGGAGTTCACCGGCAAGAACACAGGCCGCCCCCCGGTGCAGGGGGGAGTTCAGGCTGAAACCGGCCACGCTCAGACGTCGGTCCGTTGGCGGACACGTTCAAGATGCTCGAGAAACTCATCCTGGTCCATTTCGCCAAGGATGCGCGCCTGCTTGAGCTCTTCTCCCTGGCCGTTGAAGAACAGCACGGTGGGCGGGCCGAAGAGGTTGAAACGGTCGAGCAGTGCCTGGTCGGCGGCGGTGTTGTCCGTTACATCCACCTGCAGGCGCTCAAAGTCCGCCATGGCTTCGAGTACCGGCTCAGTATCGAACACCTGGCGTTCCATTATCTTGCAGCTGATGCACCAGTCCGCATAGAAATCGAGAATCACGGGCTTGCCGGCTTCGGACGCCTGTTCCAGGTGAGCCTCGATGCGCCCGGCGTCGGATATCCGTTCAAAGGGTTCTTCCGGCAAGTCGGAACCGCCAACCCCGGAGGAGGCGGCATGGAAGGGGGCCAGTGGTCGCAGCGGGTCACTGGCCCCGGCCATGGCTCCGGCGAGCAGCATGGCGGCTACAAGGACCAGCACCACGCCGATGCCCTTGCGGGTACGCGGCCAGCCTTCGCCCAGGGGTTCAAGGGCGCCCAGCTGGACCCCGGTGACCGCCAGCAGCAGGGCCCAGAGCACCAGTGCCGCCGGGCCCGGGATCACCCGCTCCAGAAGCCAGATGGCCACGGCCAGCATCAGAATGCCGAATGCCGCCTTGATGCGGTTCATCCAGGGGCCGGGTTGGGGCATGAAGCGCCGCCCCCCGGTCCCCACAAGGATCAGCGGCGTGCCCATGCCCAGCGCCAGGGCAAAGAGCGCCAGGCCGCCCATGGCCGCGTTCTGGGTGGCGCTCAGGTAGACCAGGGCCGCAGCAAGTGGTGCCGTTACGCAGGGCGAGACAATCAGGGCTGAGAGAGCCCCTATGCCCGCGACGCCGGCGACATTGCCACCGCTGAGGCGTTCACTCTGGCGCGTAAGGCGGTTCATGACGCGCTCCGGAAGGCGGATCTCGAAAACACCAAACATGGCCAGGGCCAGCAGAGTGAAGAGCCCGGCAAAGAGCGCCAGCACCCAGGGCGCCTGAAGATGGGCCTGGATGTTGAACGAGGCGCCAAGCAGACCCACAAGCACGCCGGCCGCGGCATAGGTCAGCGCCATGCCCAGGACGTAGGCCAGGGACAGGTAAAAGGCCTGCAGGGTGTTGAGCTGGCGCTGGCCGGCCACTACCGCCGAGACGATCGGGATCATGGGCAGTACACAGGGCGTGAAGGTCAACCCCAGCCCCAGGCCGTAGAACACCAGCATGGCCCAGAGCAGGGAGTCGCTGCTCAGCAGGGTCTCCAGACTCCCGCCGCGCCACCGGCCGTCATCGCTGGAGGAGGATGGGGCAGCGCCGCCCGCTGAGGGTGACGAGGTGGTCTCCTGTTCCGGCGCGGGGTACATTACGCTGCCGTCCGCCGGGTCGTAACGCAGTGTCTCCGTCTGGGGCGTGTAGCACAGGCCCGCTTCGGCGCACCCCTGCCATTCGATGGTGACCCGGATGGGCTCGTCGCCATGGCCCCCGGCCGGGCTCAGCCTGGCACTCACCGGCTCGTAGAAGACCGGAGTTTCCCCAAAATAGGGGTCGTCCTTGATCTCACTGTCGATGCTGAACTGCGGGGGCAGGTCAAGGGCATCCGCCGGTTCGGTCGTGATGCTGATGCGGTTCTCGTAGAGGTAGTACTCCGGCGTCACGTCCCAGTTCAGGACGAGCTCACCGTCCTCCACCCAGGTACTGAACGGAAAGGCCTCCTCGACCGGCGGGAAGTCGCCACCATTGCCGTCGGAGAACGGTGACTGGGCGGCGGCCGGGCCGACGAGAGCGAACAGCAGGATCAGCAGACGCGTCAGGATGATGGTGACTCCTATGGCTCGGAAGTGGGCTGAGCGCGCCTATTATAACGAACGCTTGAAGGTTGCGGCACAATCCCTAGACTGGCGCCATGATATCAGGTGAACCTCTTCCGGATTCCTACGCGGATGTCGTACGGCTGTTCAATGGCCTTTTCCAGCCCACCCAGGCCACCATATTGGTACCAGGCGGGGAGGAACCCGAGTACCTGCCGGCCGATGGCGAGTGCCGGTGGAATCGGATAGTATTTGCCCATGGCTTCTACGCCAGTGCCCTGCATGAGGTCAGCCACTGGTGCATTGCCGGCCAGCGCCGGCGCCAGCTCTACGATTACGGTTACTGGTATGAACCGGATGGCCGGGATGCGGATCGCCAGGCCATGTTTGAGCAGGTCGAGGCCAGGCCTCAGGCGCTGGAATGGCTGTTCACGGTGGCCGCGGGTCGCCGTTTCCACCTGAGTATGGACAACCTGGCCGGTGAGGTCCCCGGGCAGAGGGAACGCTTTGCCGAAAGGGTGCATGACGAGGTACGACGCTGCCTGGATGAGGCCATGCCACCCAGGGCCGCCCGGTTTCTGGAAGCACTGCAAGCCTGGTACGGCACCCGGCGCTATTTCCAGGGCTACGCCTTCACCCGGGCGAAACTGATCGGATCAGAGGAGGTGCAATGAACGACCAGGCCGAAAGACCGGCGGAATCAGAGTCAGCGGAGCAGGGCCAGGCAACGGAACAGCAGCAGGAGCAGAAAGAGCAACAGCCCCGGTTCCGGGACTTCCAGCTGGACGAACGGCTTCAGCGCGCCATCGATGACCTGGGGTTCGAGCAATGCACCGGCATCCAGGGCGAGGCGCTGCCCAAGACGCTGAAAGGCCTCGACCTGATCGGCCAGGCCCAGACCGGGACCGGCAAGACGGCCGCCTTCCTGATCAGCGCCATCCAGCGCATGCTGGAGAACCCGATTCCCTTCGAGGAACGCTATGCCAGTGAACCCCGGGTCCTGGCCCTTGCGCCCACCCGTGAACTGGCGATGCAGATCGCGCGGGACGCGGAGGCACTGACGCGCCACAGTGGCCATAACGTGGTGACCACCGTGGGCGGCATGAACTACGACCGCCAGCGCAAACAGATCCGCAACGAAGCCATTGATATCCTGGTCGCTACCCCGGGCCGACTGCTGGATTTCCTGGGCAGCAAAGATGTCTTCCTGGACCAGCTGGACCTGCTGATCCTGGACGAGGCCGACCGGATGCTCGACATGGGCTTCATTCCGGACGTCAAGAAAATCATCCGCCACTGCACGCCCAGGGCCAAGCGCCAGACCGTGCTGTTCAGTGCGACCTTCAACCAGGATGTCCTCAACCTGGCGTCCATGTGGAGCGAGAACGCGGAATTCATCGAGATCGAACCGGAAAGCAAGGCCGCCGAGCGGGTGGAACAGATCTTTTTCACCGTCAGCGACGCCCACAAGGCCATGGTGCTGATCAACTACCTCAAGCGGGACGAAGTCAGCCGGGCCATCGTGTTCGCGAACCGGCGGGACCAGACCCGGGAGCTGGAGGAGAAACTGCGCAGCCACGGTGTGCGTTCAGCGCTTCTCTCCGGGGAGATCCCACAGAACAAGCGAATCAGTACCCTCAACCGCTTCAAGGAAGGGGATATTCGGGTGCTGGTGGCCACGGATGTGGCGGCCCGCGGCATCCATGTGGAAGACGTCTCCCATGTGTTCAACTTCAACCTGCCGGACAATCCCGAGGATTACGTGCACCGGATTGGGCGCACCGGAAGGGCGGGCGCTTCCGGCACGTCGGTTACGCTGGCCGGTGAGGATGACAGCTTTGTGCTCCCGGATCTGGAGAACTATCTGAATCAGTCACTGACCTTTGTACGTCCGCCTGACCCGCTGATGGTGCCGCTGCCGGAACCGGAGACCCTCCGGGAAACGAAACAGGAGGACGCCGGAGACGGCAGGCCGGGGCGCCAGCGCAAGCGCAACCAGCGCCGGGGAGAAGACAGTTCGGGATGAGCAGCCTGCGCATCCTGGCGGACGAGAATATCCCCGCGCTGGAGGCCTGTTTCGGTGGTTCCGGTGAGGTTCGCACCCTGCCGGGGCGGTCCATCCGCAAAGCCGACCTGCTGGATGTGGACGTTCTCCTGGTACGCTCCGTTACCCGTGTCGACGCGGACCTGCTCGCGGGAACGCCGGTACGCTGGGTGGGCACCGCCACCATTGGCACCGACCATCTGGATACCCACTTCCTGGAGCAGCACGGCATTGCTTGGGCCTCGGCGCCGGGCTGCAATGCCGAGGCTGTCGCCGATTACGTGCTGGCCGTTATGGCACTGGCCGCCATTGAGCGGGGGCAGGCTCTGACAGATGGCTCAGTGGGGATTGTCGGTTTTGGCAATGTGGGCAGCCGCGTTCACCGGCGACTGCAGGCACTCGGTATTGAGACCCACGTAACCGATCCCCCGTTGGCGGAACAGGGTGTCTCCGGCCTCACCGGACTGGATGAGGTGCTGGCCTGTGACCGGATTGCACTGCATGCGCCACTGATCCGGGACGGCCGCTGGCCGACGGAGCACCTGTTGGACGCCGTGCGTGTCCAGGCCCTGAGGCCCGATCAGGTACTGATAAGCGCGGGTCGCGGCGCTGTCGTGGACAACGCCGCGCTGCGTGAACGGCTCGAGGCTGGAGGCCCCTGGACGGCACTGGATGTCTGGGAGGGAGAGCCGCTGGTTGACCCGCAGCTTGCGCGGAATGTCCGCGTCGCCACACCCCACATCGCCGGCTACAGCGTGGAAGGCAAGCTGCGGGGAACCGTGATGCTGGCGCAGGCCCTGAATCGCTGGCAGGGTGTGGATTCACACCCTGCTCTTGAAGCCCTGGTGCCCGGGCCGGCAAAGCTGGAGGCGCTTCCCGCCACCCTGGAGGAGGCACTGCTGGCCGCCTACGACCCGCGCCGGGATTCCCGCCAGCTCCGCGAGACAGTCGCCGGTTCCCGGGCCGAGCGCGCCAGCGCGTTTGACCGTCTGCGCAAGGAATACCCGGTGCGCCGGGAGTTCGGCTTCCATCGTCTCCAGGGCAGCGGTGATCCGGTCGTGAACCGGCAGCTGGAGGCCGCCGGCTTCACCCTCGTTTACTGATGGGTGCGGTTGCGCAGCGCGTCGATGCGCTCATCCAGCGGCGGGTGGCTGGCGAACAGTTTCTGTATTCCTGAACGCACGCCGCTGGTGATGCCGAAGGCCTGCATGCTGTCGGGCATTTCATCAGGGACGCCGGCCTCGCGCTTGAGCCGCTGCAGGGCGGAGATCATGCCCTCATTGCTGCCCCAGCGGGCCCCGGCGGCGTCCGCCCGGAATTCGCGCCGGCGTGAGAACCAGAACACGATGGTGCTGGCCAGGATGCCCAGAACAATCTCGGCCACGATGGTCACCATGATGAACCCGAGGCCGTGACCGCCCTCGTTCTTGAAGACCGCGCGGTCGACGAACGAGCCCACCACCCGGGCCAGGAAGATCACGAAGGTGTTCACAACCCCCTGGATCAGGGTCAGCGTCACCATGTCCCCGCTGGCGACGTGCCCCATCTCATGGGCCAGCACGGCACGGATCTCATCCTTGTTGAAGCGCTGCAGCATGCCCTCGCTGATGGCCACCAGGGCGGCGTTGCGGTTCCAGCCGGTGGCGAAGGCGTTGGACTGCTGTGCCGGGAATATGGCGACTTCCGGGGTTTCCACGCCGGCCTCGCGGGCAATCTGCTGGACGGTTTCCACCAGCCACTGTTCCGCCGGATTGGATGGGCTCTCGATGACTCGCGCCCGGGTGGCCTTCTTGGCCATCCACTTGGAGAGGAACAGCGACACAAAGGAGCCGCCGAAACCGATAACGGCCGCGAAGATCAGCAGGGCGGTGAAGTTCAGCCCCTGACCCTCGAAATAGCTGTCGAAGCCCAGCAGGCGCAGCGTGACGCTGGCCAGGATGATGACCGCCAGGTTGGTGGCGAGCAGAAGCAGTATTCTCATCGATCGTTGTCTCCCGGATAAGGGCCTGTATCCAGCGGATATAATGGGGATTCCAGCGCGGTATTCAAGCACGGAAAGCGAGTATTACGGAACGATCAGGCGCGCGCAGGCGGGTCAAAGAGAAAAAGGTGGACTGTCTCTGAAAGCTCGGTGGAAGTGCCATTGGCCATGCAGTCACGGATGCGGTTGACCGCCAGCCCCGCTTCGCGGGTCAGGCCGCTGCCACCGGCAGCTTCGCCTTGGGGGTACTGGGTGGAGAGTCGGTTGAAGCACTCAGCCGTAAGCACGGCCTGGTCAATGGCATCCTGGCCGATCAGGGACTCATAGCGCAGGAGTCCTTCCTCGGCCAGCCAGAGCATGGTGCCGAAGCACGCCATGTGGCGGTTGCTGTGCAGGCCAAATTCGTCGGGCTCGTCGTCGCCAGCGATGTCCTCCACAAAGACCGCGCCCTTGCGCGGAAAGCGGTTGTAGAGGTGGATCAGGATCGCGGCCGTGTCCCGGTAGAAATCCTCAATGTGGAGATCGGCCATGGCGCCTCCGTCAGTCCTGCTGGTAGTGCTCGAGGAACCGACCCAGGCGGCCGATGGCGTCCTCCAGCATATCCACCCTGGGCAGGAAGACCACACGGAAGTGCTGGGTGTCCGGCAGGTTGAAGGCCGAGCCGTGCACCAGGAGCATCTGCTCCTGCCGCAGCAGGTCGTAGACCATCTGTTCATCGCTGTGGATGGGGTAGACCTCCGGGTCCAGGCGCGGGAACAGATACAGCGCGCCCGCCGGTTTCACACAGCTCACTCCGGGGATGTCATTCAGCATCTTCCACGCCAGGTCCCGCTGCTCACAGAGGCGCCCGCCGGAGACCACCAGATCGTTGATGGACTGGTAGCCCCCAAGAGATGTCTGGATAGCGGTCTGGGCCGGCACATTGGCGCACAGGCGCATTGAGGCTAGCATGTTGATGCCTTCGATCAGGCCCTCGGCGCGGTGCTTGGCGCCGCTGATGATCATCCAGCCAGCGCGGTAGCCGGCGGCGCGGTAGTTCTTCGAAAGGCCGCCGAAGGTCAGGAACAGGATGTCGTCCGCCAGCGAGGCTGCCGGTATGTGCCGGTTGCCGTCGTACAGGATCTTGTCGTAGATCTCGTCGGCCAGAACCACCAGGTCGTGCTCGCGCGCGAGCCGGATCACCTGTTCCAGCAGGTCGGCGGAGTACACAGCACCCGTGGGATTGTTCGGGTTGATCAGAACAATGGCCCGGGTGCGCGTGGTGATCTTGGCGCGGATATCGTCAATGTCCGGGTACCAGTTCTGCTTCTCATCGCAGTGGTAGTGCACCGGCCGGCCACTGGAGAGGGTGGTGGCGGCGGTCCACAACGGGTAGTCCGGCGCGGGGATTAGCACCTCATCACCGGTGTTCAGCAGGGCCTGGGTGGCCATCACGATCAGCTCGCTGACCCCGTTGCCGATGAAGACATCGTCAATGTCCACATCCGGAATACCGAGCTGCTGGCTGTACTGCATAACCGCCTTGCGCGCGGAGAACAGCCCCTTGGAGTCGCAGTAACCCTGGGCGGCCGGCAGGTTGTGGACCACGTCCTGCTGGATCTCTTCCGGGATATCCAGGCCGAATGCGCCGGGGTTGCCGATGTTGAGCTTGAGGATCCGGTGACCTTCTTCCTCGAGGCGGTGGGCTTCCTGCTGGACGGGGCCACGGATGTCGTAGCAGACGTTCTCGAGCTTGGCGGATTTTTCAAATTGCTGCATGATGTTGTAAACCCCTGAGTTGGCGCAAAGGTATTGTAGCGGAGGCCTGCGAGATGACGAAAGTAAACCAGTCGGATCAGGAATGGCTTGAACGGCTGTCCCCGGAGAGCTACCGGGTCACCCGGGAGGGTGGCACGGAAAGACCGTTCAGCGGCGAATACAACGATTGCAAGCAGGACGGCGTCTACTGTTGCGTCTGCTGTGGCGAGCCGCTTTTTGATGCCCGGCACAAGTTCGATTCAGGCTCCGGCTGGCCCAGCTACTGGCAGCCGGCCGGCGAGGGGGCGGTTACCGAGCGCGTCGACCGCAGCCACGGGATGGTCCGCACCGAGGCACTCTGCGCCCAGTGTGATGCCCATCTCGGGCACGTGTTCCCGGACGGGCCCGAGCCCACGGGGCTGCGCTACTGCATCAATTCGGCGGCACTTCAACTTCATCCCCGGGAGGACTGAACTCCCGCCGCCGCGCCCCAGCGCTCCAGAACCTCGCGCATGGCCTCGATGCTGTAGGGTTTGGTGAGGTAATCGTCCATGCCGGCGCTGAGGCATTGTTCACGGTCGCCTTCCATGGCGTTGGCGGTAACCGCGATTACCGGCACATGGGCCATCCCTTCCGTGCCCCGTATCTGGCGGGTGGCTTCGAAACCATCCATGACCGGCATCTGACAGTCCATCAGGATTAGGTCACAGGTGTTGCTGCGCAGATATTCCAGGGCCAGTTCCCCGTTTTCCCGGATCACGACCCGGTGCCCGAGTTTGCGGAGCATGCCGCTGGCTACCATCTGGTTGACCTGGTTGTCCTCCACCAGGAGTACATCGAGAGTCGTGGATGAGCGCGGCGCTGCCCGGTGCGACGGGGAATCCATGGCAGTGAGTCCGATGGCGACGCGCAGGGTATTGACCAGTTGACGGCGCACCAGGGGCAGGTGGATGATCCCGGAATGGTCAGCCCCATCCCCATCCGTACCGAGGTGGACAACGGGTGGGCATCGTTCGGCCTGATCCACCAGTGGCCGCCATCCGGGCGCATGGCCGTCGATGATGATCAGATCCTGACCCTCGACCTCCAGGGTGGTCGGCGTTTCCGGTACCGTCACCTGGTGGCGGATGTGGGCGCCCCAGTAGCGCAGGTGGTCCTGCAGGGGCGGGGCATGGGGGTTGTCGCGATTGGTGAGCAGCAGGGCCCGCATGCCGTCGAAGTCGTTTTCGCCGCTGCGTGATGGCGCGTCCGGGTCAACATCCAGCGGCAGGTGGACCCTGACGCGGGTGCCTTCCCGTTCCTTCGATTGGACCTCGATGGTGCCGCCCATCCGATCCACCAGCTGCCGGCACAGGGTCAGACCGAGTCCGGTTCCGCCAAAACGTCGTGCGGTATCCGCCTGTCCCTGGGAGAACGCTGAGAACACCGTCTTCTGGGCCTCCCTGGACATACCAATGCCTGTATCCGCCACGACCAGCTCAATACCATCATGTTCGGGGTCGAGGCTTAGAGTGATCTGTCCCTGCGGGGTGAACTTGATGGCGTTGCCCATCAGGTTGTTGATGATCTGGCGCAGACGGGTGGGGTCCCCAAGGTAGGCGGGCTCAATGTCCGGGGCGATGCGCGTGACGATGGCCACATCGGCGGCGCGCACGCTCTGCTGGGCGAACAGGGTCGCGCACTCCTCGGCGAGAACCCCGGGGTCCAGGCTGATACGCTCAAGGGTGAGCTTGCCCGCCTCGACCTTGGAGATGTCCAGGATGTCATTGACCAGGGCCACCAGGTTCTCGCCGGCGCTCAGTGCCAGCTCCATGCGTTCCCTCTGGGTGGCGCTCAGCCGGTTCTCAAGCGCCAGGCGCAGCATGCCGAGGAGCCCGTTCAGCGGCGTCCGGATCTCATGGCTCATGCTGGCGAGAAAATCCGCACGGGCCCGTGCGGTTTCCAGGGCTTCCTCACGGGCATCGATCAGGGCCCGGTTGGAGCGCTGGAGGGCTTCATTCTTGTCCCGGATCTCGGAGGTCCGGGCCTCAACGATCTGGGCCAGCTTCTCATTGTAGTCCTTCAGCCGGCCCTCCGCTTCACGCTGCTTCTGGAGGCCGTTGTCGATGGTGTCCAGGTGCTCATTGGTGATGTGCACCAGCAGCCCGATCTCATCATTCTCATGGCGCCGGGGTGTCGGCAGGCGCGCTTTTTCGGCGTTATCCGAGTCCACATCCTGGAGGCCGCTGACCACCCGCAACAGCGGTTTGGTGATCATCATGTAGAAGATCACCAGCAGCAGCCCCGCCAGGGCCAGGCTCATGAGGAAGCCGCTGAGCAGGGTGTAACCGGCGCGCTGGAGAAAGGTGCTGCCGAAAGGGTAAGTGTCGATGGAAACGTGGAGGTGACCAAGCTCCATTTCCTGCAGCTGGGAGACGTGCAGCTGTTCCCTGTAGTCCCGGCGGGGCTGGAACAGCGAATCACTCAGCCAGCGGTAGGGGCCATCGGAAGTGGGGCGTTCGCGCTCCGCGAGAATGCGCCCCTGGGGATCCTCAATGCGTGCATTCACGATGGCCGGATGGCGCAGCAGTCCGTCCAGCAGCTCTTCGGCAAGTCGCGTGTCGATGTTATAGGCGATCTGGGAGGCTGGACTGTGGCTGATTTCCATCAGCGCCCGGATTTCGCTGTTCATGTTGGAGCGGGCGTTGAAGTAGTCCAGCGTGACCACGCCCAGGTTCAACAGGACGCCTAGGGTCAGTGCTGACAGCACGACATTGCGGGTCAGGCGGAACGATAAACGCTGTGTAAGCCTTGAATCCACACCGGTCTGTCCCTTTCAGTGGAGGCCGGACCTCCGAAGGTGGTTCCAGGAGCCCCTGATGGAGGCCTCAGCTGTCGTAATCCGCTTTCTTCTTCCAGGCCTCTTCCTCGTGAATGAATTCTTCCCATTCACGGTTCACGCTGTTGGGCATAACCGCTTCCGTGCGCTCGGCCTCGGGATCCTGGCCTTCAGCCAGGCGGTTGAGCTCCTTGATGCGTTCACGGTAACGCGTAACCAGCTCGGCCGCATGCGTATGGTCCTTGGATTTCTCCAGCTCGCTTGCTGCCAGGTGATAGCAGTGGATGGCCTTGCGGTAGCGTTTGGCCTGCTCGTGTTCCTGTGCCTGGAAGACCATCAGCTCGGCATAGACCCGATGCACCAGGAAAAGGATGTTGACCATGTGCTGACGCGCCGCGTCCGCGGACACCCGGCCCGCCTTCTTCTGGCGTTCCACGAAGCGGAAAAGCATCTGCAGCAGACTGCGGACCTCCTTGACCCGCTCCTGATCGTTCATCGGGAATTCGCCCGGGCCCTGGACCTGTCCGGACTCCAGCGCCGAAAGCGCGGCCTGGTCCGCGTCCTCAAGCGCCTTCGGGTTACCCGGGGCATTGAGCTCGCGCAGCTGACCCGCCAGCTCCAATGCCCGCTGCAGTATGAGGCGCCGAAGGGCCTTGTCTAGGAAGGAATTGGGTAGTTCGTCCACGAACCGGCGCAGGAGGCTGTGGCCGTCCTCCAGAGCTTTGATGCGGCGCATGCGCTCCACGCGCGCCTTCTCACGCATCTGGCTGACAACGATCAGCACCAGGCCGATGATCAGCAACAGCGCCAGAACAGCGATGATGGCGATAGTGGTCATAGTCAGTACACGCTGTGGTATCCGGAATGGTTCCAGTATAGACCAGATGCCTGATAACTGCATGAATGGAGGCACAAAGCGGCCCGGGCTGGTCTGGCCCGCCGCTGTAACGGCATAATAGCTGCTCTTCTTCCCCTGGAGATGTCATGGATCTGTCCCGGATCGATCTCAACCTTCTGGTGTACCTGGATGTGCTGCTGCGCGAGAAGAGCGTCACGCGCGCGGCCAGTTACCTGGGCCTGACACAGCCGGCCATGAGCAACGGGCTGCGCCGGCTCCGGGAGCTGTTCGATGATCCGCTGCTGGTGCGCACAAGCGAGGGCATGAGCCCGACCGAGCGGGCGCTGGAGCTCCAGCCACGGGTGCGCGAGATCCTGGCCCAGGTGGAGCAGACGGTCCAGAAGACCGGGTCCTTCGATGCCGGGGCCAGTGAGCGGGTTTTTCGCATTATGGCCAGCGACTATGCGGAATCCACCCTCATGCCCCGGGTACTGCGGCTGATCCGCAGCCTGGCACCGCACGTGACCCTGGACGTGCTGACACCCTCGGATGTGAGTTTCCTGGACGTGGAGCAGGGGCGGGTGGATATGGCCATCAACCGTTTTGACACCATCCCGCAGTCGTTCCACCAGCGCACCCTCTGGACCGACTGGTTCGCCTGCCTGATGAGCAACGAGAACCCGGTGCTGCGTGAGCCGTTCACTCTGGACACTTACCTTCAGGCGAACCATATCTGGGTCAGCAAGACCGGCTTCGGTGTGGGTGTGGGGGTAAACCCGCGCGACGTGCAGCGCCTGGGATGGGTGGATGAAGCCCTGGGGAAGCTGGGGCGCAAGCGCCGGATCTCGGTTTTTACCCGCCATTACCAGGTGGCGACCCTGCTGGCGGAGCAGCACGATGTGATGGCGACCCTGCCATGCCGTGCGGCCTGGCTGCAGAAGGACAATCCGGCGCTGGTGGTGAAGGCGCCGCCGTTCCCGATCCCGCCGATCGAGCTGAAAATGGCCTGGAGCCCCCTGCTGCAGCACAACCCGGATCACCAGTGGCTGCGCCAGCGGATTGTAGAGGGGGCAGAGGAACTGAACGAGGCCTTTGAGCCCTTTGCGGCGGATTTCATCCCGGCCGGGCCGGAACCGGCCCATCCCTCGGAGCGCTGAGTCTCAGAGGGGCAGGTCGCGCAGTTCCACGGAGCTGCGGCCGTATTCCCAGGCGCGCTCAAATTCCTCGGCGAAGGGGCGCACCCGGCGCGGTGCCGAGGCGTTGGCAAAGCCCTCTGCCGTATCGAAATCATGCCGGCTGATGACCCCGCTGTCGTCCACCAGGATCACCGGGCGGCTGGGGTGGGGGTAGCTGGTGTTCACCAGCCTGAGGCCCATGCGGCTTGGCAGTCGGCGCATCAGCTCCACCAGGCTGTGCCGGCGCTTCACCAGTGGGGTATCGTCATGGATGAGAAAGCGGATGTCGCTGTGGCGGCTGCGTCGGGCCAGCTGTGACACCGCCTGTTCCAGCACGCTGTCGTCATAGAGGGCGTGGCTGAGGGAGTTGTCGTGGATCCAGAGTCGGCGGGTCGCCTGTTCCGCCATGGCCAGGAGCGCTTCCAGCTGATCGCCGTTGGCATTGAGCTGCCAACTGGTGGTGTCCGAGGCCAGCAGGAATGGGCAGCGGGTTTCCGCCTGCTGGCGGAGCACCAGCGAGGGTGCAGTGCAGTTCATGCGCCGGTGGGGGATCCCGGCATCCATGTACCTTTCCGAGACCACATAGAAGCCCAGCCGCCGGTAGAAATCGACCGCCGCCTCCTGGGCACCAAGCGTGAAGCGGTTCCAGGTGGCGAGCCCATCCTGGAGCATCCGCGCCAACAGGTGTGTTCCCAGGTCCTGACCACGTGCACTGGTGGCGACCGCCATACGGCCGATCGCTCCCCAGCCGCTCTGTTCCTCGTAGAGGCGGGCCGTTGCAACGGGCTCTCCAGTGTCGTCATGGACAAGGTAATGCACCGCGCTGGCGTCGGTGTCATCCCATTCCAGCTCCTCGGGCACCTGCTGTTCAACAGTGAACACCTGGCGTCGCAGTGCGATGGCGGCTTCCGGCAACTGGCCGGCGGGGTGCGCCTCGATCCTCATTCCCCGTCGTCCTCTTCCTCATCATCGCCTTCCGGGTACAGGCTGCCCTGATTGATCAGGGAGACCACCAGGTCAGCGAGCGCGGGTTCCTGGATATAGCCGGCGAGGGCGGTCATATCCGGATGCCGTCCGGCGCAGAGAACCCCTGCAATGCCGGTGGCGTTGCCGGTCAGGCGGAAGCGCTGGCCGTCCACGAACAGCAGCCGGCCGCCATCGTCCGGGAGGTCGTAGAAGCTGAAGCGGCTGCCTTCGTTCCAGATAAGAGAGACGCCTTCGCCGACCAGCTCCTGGAGGGTGGTGGAATCCATCGGGTCTTCCGGGGGTTCCACAATGCCCTCGTGACAAGGTTCGGTCATGGCCTGGCCGAACCAGCTGGCGATGGCGTCCGGGGTCTGGAGTGCGTTCTCAAGAATTGACCGTAATTCATTGATCTGGGAGTGGCTTATGCGCCCCGGGTTATCCTGGAGCGCGGGCGCCGGATCCTCCAGCTGGCGGTCCAGGGCCGGGCTGTCGGCCACTGAGTCCGCGACCCCGGTCACCACGTCCGCGTGGCTGGGCGTGCGGAACCCGATGGACAGGGTCATGCAGTCGTTCTCGGCAATGCCCCAGTGAGCCACGCCGGGTGGCAGATAGAGCATGTCCCCAGGGTTGAGTACGGCTTCCTCCTCGGTTTCAAAGTCCGCCAGGATGTGCAGTGGTGTGCCTTCGACCCGCAGTGAGCTGTTGTCGTGAACGCCGCCGATCTTCCAGCGCCGCTGGCCGATGGTCTGGAGCAGGAAGACATCGTAGCGGTCGAAATGCGGGCCGACGCTGCCGCCCACGGGCGCAAAGCTGGCCATGATGTCGTCCAGGCGCCAGTTGGGCACGAAGCGGAAGTACTCCAGCAACTCCGCCGCCTCCGGTACCCAGTGGTCCAGGCCCTGGACCAGCAGGGTCCAGTCCCGGTCCGGAAGCGACTGCAGGTAGGTCTCCTCAAAGGGTCCGTTGTGCAGCTGCCAGGGTTTGTCGTTCTCCGTCTCGAAGACAAGGCGGGATTCCACCGCCTCCTCGCAGGCCAGTCCGGCAAGCTCGTCCACCGACACCGGTGACTCGAGATCCGGAAAGGCGTTGCGGATGATCAGCGGCTTCTTCTGCCAGTAGTCGCTGAGGAAGGTCTCGATGCTGGTTTCGCCGAGTACGGACATGAGGTTTTGCGGCCTTTGGTTTCAGGGGTCACTTCGGGGAACGGTCGCGGATCGCGCGCGCCTGTTCCGCGGCATTACCGGTGTAGCGCGCCGGCGTCAGGCTGCGCAGCTGCTCCCGGGCCGTTTCGGGGATATCCAGACCGTCGATGAACTCATGGATGGCGTCGGGGGTCATATCCCGGCCGCGCGTGAGTTCCTTGAGCTTCTCGTAGGGCTTTTCCACGCGGTAACGGCGCATCAGGGTCTGTATGGGCTCGGCCAGGATCTCCCAGGCCTGCTGCAGATCCTCGTCCAGGCGCTGTGGGTTGATCTCCAGCTTGGAGAGGCCCTTCAGGGTGGCCTGCCATGCGATCAGGCTGTGCGCCAGGCCCACGCCCAGGTTGCGCAGGACGGTGGAGTCGGTCAGGTCGCGCTGCCAGCGGGAGATGGGCAGCTTGGCCGCGAGATGGTCGAGTATGGCATTGGCCAGCCCCAGGTTGCCTTCGGAGTTCTCGAAGTCGATGGGATTAACCTTGTGGGGCATGGTGGAAGAGCCCACTTCGCCGGCAACGGTGCGCTGCTTGAAATAGCCCAGGGAGATGTAGCCCCAGAGGTCGCGGTCGAGATCAATCAGCGCCGTATTGAAACGGCTCAGGGCGTTGAAAAGCTCGGCCACGCAGTCATGGGGTTCGATCTGGGTGGTGTAGGGGTTCCAGCTCAGGCCCAGCCCCTCCACGAAGCCGCGGCTCAGCGTCTCCCAGTCCACTTCCGGATAGGCGCAGAGGTGGGCGTTGTAGTTGCCCACGGCGCCGTTCATCTTGCCCATGAGCGCCGTGCCACGCAGCTGCTCGCGTTGGCGGGCCAGGCGGTAGGCGCTGTTGGCCAGTTCCTTGCCCACAGTGGTGGGCGAGGCGGTCTGGCCATGGGTGCGCGCCAGCATCGGCTGTTCGGCGAGCTCTTCCGCCATGCCCTGGAGGCGTTCCAGCAGCTCGTCCATGGTCGGCAGGATCTGGGTGTCCATGGCCTCGCGCAGCATGAGCGCGTGGGAGAGGTTGTTGATGTCCTCGGAGGTGCAGGCGAAGTGGACGAACTCGGAGATGTCAGCAAGCTCAGGCAGCGAATCACTGACCGAGGCGATGCGCTCCTTGATGAAATACTCCACCGCTTTCACGTCATGGTTGGTGGTGCGCTCGGTGGCCTTGATGGTCTCGGCGTCCTCCAGGCTGAAGCCGGTTACCAGATCGTCCAGGAAGCGGTTTGCGGCATCCGAGAAGGAGGGCACCTCGGGGATGTCCTGCTGGGCGGCCAGGTGCTGGAGCCAGCGTACTTCGACGGTGACCCGGGCGCGGATGAGCCCGTATTCGCTGACGATTTCACGCAGCGGCGCCACTTTGCTGCCATAACGACCGTCGACGGGCGAAATCGCCGTGAGGGCGTTCAGATCCATGGAGACAAGCCTCTCGTGCAATGGGTAAAGACCCTATTATACACAAGCGGGCAGGGTGCAGGCAGGCGCTCAGTCGAGGTCGTGAAGGATGCCATCGGCGATGGCGACATGGCGCTTGCGGCGGAAGAGCAGCTGCCAGCGCCGGCCACCCAGCTGGCGCCAGAGTACCGCGGAGCGGATACCGGCCAGAAGGCAGGCACGTATTCGAACCGCATTCTCTTCAATTTCAAGGTACTGGCGGTGACCGTTCACGTTGATTTTGATCCGGAAGGTGCTGAGTGTGTCCTGGTAGATGCTGGCCAGGTTGCGCTGTACGTTCGGGTGGGTTGGGCCGAAGTGCTCGACGGTGCGCCGTGCCTGCTCAATGCGTTCACCGATGGTGTCCATCATGTCCGGCTGCTTGCGCAGGCGTGCTTCAAGCTGGACCAGGCTCAGGCTGTAGCGCAGGATCTGGGTGTCCTGGCCAGCGGGCTGTTGGCCCATGGCCCGGCGCAGGGTTTTAAGGCCCTCGCGCAGGCCGTAAAGGTCGCCGTAGACATCCAGTGTGTTGCCGGGGTCCGTTTCAAACAGGGAACGGATGGTGGTTTCCAGCGGATCCTGTGGACACTGGCCCTTGGTGGCCGTGTGGTGCACCAGGCTGGCAGCCTGGAAAATGCCGGCCAGCGCCAGGGTCTGGTCACGCAGACTACCGCTCACGCGGACTGCCCCTGAATGGGAATGGATTCGCCGGGTGAGCCAGCCTCGTCCATGAAGGTGCGCTCGATGACGCCCCCGCCGAGGCAGATCTCACCCTGATAGAACACCACCGACTGGCCGGGCGTGACCGCACGCTGGGGCTCATCGAAAAGGACACGATAGCCATCCCCGGCCGCCTCCAGGGTGCAGCTCTGGTCGGGCTGGCGATAACGGTTCTTGGCCACGCAGCGCAGCGGCAGTTCTGGCGCCCCAGTGATCCAGTCGATGTGCCATGTGTACAGGCCGCGCCGGTAGAGCAGGGGGTGCTGACCGCCCTGGACAGCGACCAGGACGTTGCGGTCCAGGTCCTTGTCCGCCACGTACCAGGGCTCGGTGCTGTAACCGGAAAGCCCCCCGATTCCAAGGCCCTGGCGCTGGCCAATGGTGTGGTACATCAGGCCCTGGTGACGCCCGATCACATCACCGTCGGAGGTTTCGATGTTCCCGGGCTGTGCCGGCAGGTACGTCTTGAGGAAGTCGCTGAAGCGGCGCTCCCCGATAAAGCAGATGCCGGTGCTGTCCTTCTTGTCATGGGTGACCAGGCCGGCGTCTTCCGCGATCCGGCGGACTTCGCCCTTATCCATGTCCCCGAGCGGGAAGAGGGTTCGTGCCAGGCGCTCACCGGCCACGGCATGCAGGAAATAGCTCTGGTCCTTGTTGCCGTCGAGCCCCCGAAGCAGCTGGGCCTGGCTGCCGTCACCGATGACGCGGCGGCGGGCGTAATGGCCCGTTGCGATGTAATCGGCACCCAGTGTCACCGCATGGTCCAGAAAGGCCCGGAACTTGATCTCCTTGTTGCACAGGATGTCCGGGTTGGGGGTGCGGCCGGCGCTGTATTCGGCCAGGAAGTGCTCGAACACCCGGTCCCAGTATTCGCCGGAGAAGCTGGCGGTGTACAGCGGAATCCCGATGCGCCCGGCCACGGCCTGGGCATCTGCCAGATCCTCCATGATGGTGCAGTGCTCGGTACCGTCCGCCTCGTCCCAGTTCTTCATGAACAGGCCTTCCACGCGGTAGCCCTGCTGTTTGAGCAGCAGGGCAGCCACGGAGGAGTCGACACCGCCGGACATGCCGACGATGACGTGGGGCGCGGTCGCGTTACCGGGATTCTGTACTTCGGTCATAGGGCGCCTATTGTAGGGGATTGGCGCGGGTGCGTCACTGCGGCTCGATTTCCCGGATCAGATCCAGCGGGAAACGGCGGCCACTGCGGTAGTCACTGATGCAGTTGGCGACCAACGGGCTGCGCAGCTGATCACTGCGGGCATCGAGTTCCTCGGGGGTGAGCCAGTGTGCGGCGATAATGCCGTCATCAAGGGCGTCCGTTTCCCTGGGCCCAGCTTGGCCAATGAAGGCATAGCGGTGATAGGTGAGTCCGTTGTGGGGGGAGCGGAACACATAGATGCCGAGAAAGGCCTCAAGCGTTACGAGGTAGCCGGTTTCCTCCAGGGCCTCGCGCCGCGCGGCCTCCAATATGGATTCGGCTTCCTCGATGTGGCCTGCTGGCTGGTTGAGAACCACGGCGCCTTCGCTGTGCTCCTCCACCATCAGGAACCATTCGCCGTCGGGGACGACAACGGCAACGGTGGCATTGGGCTTCCACTGCATCGGGCAAACTCCGGTCTGACACTGATGGATGCAGACTCTAGAATGCTGAGTGGCGGAAGGGAAGAGCGGACGCAGACCACCATTGCGGGGCACCATGGATGCCCCGACAGGGGAAGCGGGGCGTATTCAGGCTGTCTGCCGCTGGGATTCCGGCTGTCGTGCACGCGACTCGTTGCCTGCGCCAGCAGCAGTGCTGTTTTCCTGTGACGCGGTCTCACTGCCTTCCCTGCGCCGTGACGGCGCTTCATGGGGGATGATGTTGACCGCGTGGATGCCCTTGGCACTGGGTTGTTTCTCGAATTCAACACGCTGGCCCGCCTTGAGCGTCTTGTAGCCTTCCATCTGGATGGAGGAGAAATGGACGAAGAGATCCTCGCTCTCTCCCTCCTCAATGATGAAGCCGTACCCCTTGGCGTTATTGAACCACTTGACCTTGCCCTGATGCATCACTTCCTCCTTGCTCTCAGAGAATCCCTGACTGCCGACTGCCTGGTTGGCGTCTGGAGGCGGTTCCCCCGAACCGCTCCTGGTCACAGCGGGCGAATGGGCGAATGAATGTAACGCTTTGTAAAATCATCAGGGAAACTGTTGACCAAAAATCCACCAGAGTCAAGAGACGTATGACCAATTTGAGGACTGGTCGTGGGTGAGCTGGGCGGGTGTCGGGCGGGATGAACGTGATAAAATCCAGTCAGGCGATGGTGAGCATAGCCGGAATCCGTACATGGCGACACATTATGATTGAAGACAGGTTCGTAAAGATGGATCAGGCTCTACTAGTATGGAATCAGGATGGTGGAGAAGAAGACCCGGGCCAGGACGACGGCACCGCCGTTGAAACGGAGAAACCCGAGGTCAAGCACCCCTCGCTGTACCGGGTGGTGCTGATGAATGATGACTACACGCCGATGGACTTCGTCGTGGAGGTTCTAATGACCTTCTTCGCCATGCCGGAGGAAAAAGCGACACAGATCATGCTGGCGGTACACACTCAGGGCAAAGCGGTCTGTGGCGTCTATACTCGGGATATAGCGGAAACGAAAGCGGCCCAGGTGAATCAATATGCTTCCGAGCACGATCATCCGCTGCTGTGTGAGATTGAACGAGCTGACTGAAACCGGGGTGGCCCATGCTCAGTAAAGACCTCGAACTGACCCTCAACGAGGCATTCCGTAACGCGCGGGACAAGCGTCATGAGTTCATGACCGTGGAGCATCTGCTGCTGGCATTGCTCGACAACGAATCCGCCGTACGCGTGCTCAAAGCCTGCGGGGCCGACCTGCCGCGACTGCGCGAGGAGCTCAACGACTTCGTGGATTCCACGACGCCGCTGATCCCCTCCAATGACAGTGAGCGCGAGACCCAGCCCACGCTGGGGTTCCAGCGCGTGCTGCAGCGGGCTGTGTTCCATGTGCAGTCCTCCGGCAAGAAGGAGGTAACCGGCGCTAACGTGCTGGTGGCCATCTTCAGCGAGCAGGAAAGCCAGGCGGTATTTGTGCTCAAGAAGCAGAACATTGCCCGCATCGACGTGGTGAACTTCATCTCCCACGGCATCTCCAAGGTGTCAGGGCCGGATGAGAAAGAAGGTGGTTCGGAGTCGGAATCGATGCAGCAGGAAGAAAGCGCGGAGGAAGGCACCAGCTCCAATCCTCTGGAAGCCTACGCCCAGAACCTCAACGAGCGCGCCACCCAGGGGCATATCGACCCACTGATCGGGCGCGAGCACGAAGTGGAGCGCACCATCCAGATCCTGGTCCGCCGGCGCAAGAATAACCCGCTGCTGGTGGGCGAGGCCGGTGTGGGCAAGACCGCCATCGCCGAGGGCCTGGCGAAGAAGATCGTTGACGGCGACGTACCGGACGTGATCAAGAACGCCGAGGTGTTCTCGCTGGATCTGGGCGCGCTGCTGGCCGGCACCAAGTACCGGGGTGACTTCGAGAAGCGCCTCAAGGCACTGCTGGCGGAACTCAAGAAGCGCGAGCACGCGATCCTGTTCATCGATGAGGTCCACACCATCATCGGCGCCGGTTCGGCCTCCGGTGGTGTCATGGACGCCTCCAACCTTCTCAAGCCCATGCTTGGCTCCGGCGAGATGCGCTGCATTGGCTCCACCACCTTCTCGGAGTTCCGCGGAATCTTCGAGAAGGACAGTGCCCTGGCGCGGCGTTTCCAGAAGATCGATGTGAACGAGCCGAGCGTTGAGGACACCTACCGGATCCTCAAGGGGCTCAAGACCCACTTCGAGAAGCATCACGAACTCAAGTACACCGACAAGGCGCTGCGCAGTGCCGCGGAGCTGGCCGGGCGCTACATCACCGACCGGCACCTGCCGGACAAGGCCATCGACGTGATCGACGAGGCCGGCGCGCGCCAGCAGCTGTTGCCGGTATCCAAGCGCCGCAAGGTGATCAACGAAGGCGCCATTGAGGACATCGTGGCGGCCATTGCGCGGATTCCACCGAAGAACGTCTCCACCTCGGACAAGGACGTGCTGCGCAACATCGAGCGCGACCTGAAGATGACCGTCTTCGGTCAGGATGAGGCTATCGAGTCCCTGTCCACCGCCATTAAGCTGGCCCGCGCCGGCCTCAAGGCGCCGGAAAAACCCGAAGGGGCCTTCATGTTTGCCGGCCCCACGGGGGTGGGCAAGACCGAAGTCACGCGCCAGCTTGCCAGCCTTCTGGGCATCGAGCTGGTGCGCTTCGACATGTCCGAGTACATGGAGCGCCACACGGTGTCACGGTTGATCGGGGCGCCTCCGGGCTACGTGGGCTACGATCAGGGCGGGCTGCTGACCGAGAACGTCAACAAGCACCCGCACTGCGTGCTGCTGCTTGACGAGATCGAGAAGGCGCACCCGGAAGTGTTCAACTTGCTGCTGCAGGTCATGGACCACGGTACGCTCACGGACAACAACGGGCGCAAGGCGGACTTCCGTCATGTGATCCTGGTGATGACCACCAATGCGGGCGCAGAAGTGCTGACCAAGCGCTCCATCGGCTTCGCCAACCAGGACCACAGCACCGACGGCATGGAGATCATCAACAAGACTTTCACGCCGGAGTTCCGAAACCGTCTGGATGGCATCATCCAGTTCCGCTCGCTCAGTCCGGAGATCATCTCGCACGTGGTCGACAAGTTCCTTACGGAGCTTCAGGCCCAGCTGGACGAGAAGCAGGTGGTTCTGCACGTGGACGACGAGGCCAAGCTCTGGCTGGCCCAGCACGGCTACGACGAGAACATGGGCGCTCGCCCCATGGGCCGCCTGATCCAGGAGAAGATCAAGAAGGGTCTGGCGGAGGAGATCCTGTTCGGACGCCTCTCGAAGAACGGCGGCGACGTCTCCATCCATGTGAAGGACGACGACCTGGCGTTCGAGTTCGAGACGGAAGAACCGGCAGAGCCTGTCGAATAACGACAGGCCCCGTAATGGAAAACCCCGGTATCCCTCGGATGCCGGGGTTTTTTAATGCCGGAACGTTACGGCAGCGGGACGGGGCTCCCGCTAATGGACGGTGTTAACGGTAACGGTAGGTGATCCGGCCCTTGCTCAGGTCATAGGGCGTCAGCTCCACCTTGACCTTGTCGCCGGTCAGGATGCGGATGTAGTTCTTGCGCATCTTGCCCGAGATGTGAGCGGTAACGGTGTGCCCGTTCTCCAGCTCCACACGGAACATGGTGTTGGGAAGGGTATCGACGATCACGCCTTCCATTTCAACGGCATCGGACTTTGCCATTCAGTTGCTACTCCGTACTTTGATGAAACGCTGGTATGCGCCCGGCAGGGAATGAACAGAAAACGGCGTATGCCGGGGCAGAGTGGCGCAATTCTGCCTTAATTTGCGTTCATTGCCAAATATCAGGCGGGCGAATTGTGCAGGATGCCGTCGCTGGTGACCAGCTCGGTCCAGTGCCCGCTCACCAGCTGCTCCAGCGGGCGGAAACGGGTTTTGTAGTTCATCTTGCGGCACTGGCGGATCCAGTATCCCAGATACAGGTGCGGCAGGCCGCGCCTGTGGGCCTCCTGGACCTGCCACAGGATTGCGAAGGTGCCCAGACTGCGTTTTTCCTCGCCGGGCTCAAAAAAGGTGTAGATGGCCGATAGGCCGGTATCGAGCACATCCACCACTGCGACCGCGATCAGCCGCCCCTCGCGCCGCATCTCCAGGAAGAAGCCGTCGATGCTGCCCTCGATCAGAAAAGAGGTGAACTGTTCCCGGCTGGGCGGGTACATGTCGCCGTCGTGGTGGCGTTCCACAACATAGCGCTCATAGAGGTCGTAGATTTCCTCGTCGAAGCGTACCGGCGTCTGGATCAGGGTCAGGTCGCGATTGTCGCGTCGCACGCGGCGCTGGGAACGGTCCGGTTGGAAGCGGGCGACCGGGATACGCACCGGGATGCATGCATTGCAGCCGCGGCAGTGCGGGCGGTAGTAGTGGGAGCCGCTGCGCCGGAAGCCCAGCTCCGTGAGCTGGGTATACAGGTTGCGGTCCACCTCTGCCCGGGGATCGACGAACATGGTCGTTGCCTGACGGTCAGTCAGGTAGCTGCACGGATGCTCAGGAGTGGCAAAGAAGATCAGCGTCTTGAGACTGCTCATGTATCGGACTCCCGGCCCCAGAACCAGTCCATCCGCCAGTCGTGCCCGGCGGGACGGTCCACCTTCTCTCTGAGTATAGCCAAAAAGCGCCGGCGTGAAATCCGTTCGGCGCCCAGGCTCAATAGATGACTGTTTTCCACCTGACAGTCCAGCAGAGCATAGCCCCAGCGTTCAAGCTGACGGGCCACGTGCACGAACACGATCTTGGAGGCGTCCCGCTCTCGGCTGAACATGGATTCCCCGAAGAAGCAGCGGCCGATGGCGACCCCATAGAGGCCGCCCACCAGCTCGCCGTCGGCGTTCCAGGCTTCGAAGGAATGAGCATGGCCGAGCTCATGAAGGTGGCAGTAGGCCGCTTCCATGTCGCCCGTGATCCAGGTGCCTTCGGCGCGCAGGCGGCCGCAGTCGCGGATCACGTCCTCGAAGGCGCAATCCACCGTGATGCGCAGTTCATCCCGGTTCAGCCGGCGGCGCAGGCTGCGGGCAATATGAACACGCGACGGGAAGAGCACACAGCGCGGGTTGGGAGACCACCACAGAATGGGCTGGTCGTCCGAGAACCAGGGGAAGATCCCCAGGCTGTAGGCCCGGATGAGGCGTTCGGGGTGCAGGTCGCCCCCGATGGCCAGTAGCCCGTCCGGTTCCTCCAGGGCCGTTTCCGGATCCGGGAACCAGTGGGAGCGCGTGTCCAGCCAGGGGAGCGCGGACATGGTCGCTGGTCAGGCGAGGCCGTCGAGGTATTTCTCGGCGTCCAGCGCCGCCATGCAGCCGAACCCGGCCGAGGTCACCGCCTGGCGGTAAACGTGGTCGGCCACGTCACCCGCGGCGAAAACACCGGGCACGCTGGTCTCTGTCGCCATGCCTTCCAGGCCACTGCGGATCCGGATATAGCCACCGCTCATATCCATCTGACCCTCGAAGAGGTCGGTATTGGGTTTGTGGCCGATGGCGATGAAAACGCCGGCGACATTCAGATCCCGGGTTTCGCCGGAGTGCTTGTTCTTCAGGCGGGCGCCGGTGACACCGGTAGCATCACCCAGGACTTCGTCCAGGGTGTGATCCCAGATGATGTTGACGTTGTCCTTGGCGAACAGCTTGTCCTGGAGGATCTTTTCCGCACGCAGCTGGTCGCGGCGATGGACGAGGGTAACGCTGTTGGCGATGTTAGACAGGTAGAGCGCTTCCTCCGCGGCGGTGTTGCCGCCGCCGATCACGGCCACATCCTGGTTGCGGTAGAAGAAGCCGTCACAGGTGGCGCAGGCGCTCACGCCCTGGCCCATGAACTTTTCCTCGGATTCCAGGCCCAGGTACATGGCGCTGGCGCCCGTGGCGATGATCAGGGCATCGCAGGTGTAGGTGCCGGAATCACCGGTCAGGGTGAAGGGGCGCTGGCTCAGGTTGGCGCCGTTGATGTGGTCGTACACCAGCTCGGTGTTGAAGCGCTGGGCGTGATCCTTCATGCGCTCCATCAGGTCCGGGCCCTGGAGGCCCTCAATATCGCCGGGCCAGTTCTCGACGTCCGTGGTGGTGGTGAGCTGGCCGCCCACCTCGATGCCGGTGATGAGCGTCGGATTGAGGTTGGCGCGCGAGGCGTAGACGGCCGCCGTGTAGCCCGCGGGGCCGGAGCCGAGAATGATCAGGCGATGATGGTTGCTGTCGCTCATGCTGTTCCTCTATCGGAAAGTCGGTGTCAATCAATGGTACCCATGGTAACGCCGGGGCAGGGGCCGGCGCTACACGATAACGGGCACGTCGCGCAGGATCCGCTGGGAGAGCATCTCCTGCCGGTTGTGATGGTCATCCACCAGGCGGTGTTCAACCACGCTGGGCAGAACCGCCTGGACGTCGTCCGGGAGTACGTGACCACGGCCCTCCAGCAGCGCCCAGGCGCGGGCGGCCCGCAGCAGGCCCAGACCCGCCCTGGGAGAGAGCCCGTACAGAACGCCCGGGATGTCCCGGCTGTAGGCGAGGATGCGCTGGATGTAATCCAGAAGGGTGTCGGAGACGCTGATCTCGGGCAGTAGCGCCTGCATCCGCTGGAGGGATTCCGGTGACAGCAGTGGCGTCAGCTCAGCAGTCATGTGGCGCCGGTCTCGGCCCATGAGAAGCTCACGCTCGGCGCGTTCGTCCGGGTAGCCCAGGGTCAGGCGCATCAGGAAGCGGTCCAGCTGGCTTTCCGGCAATGGAAAGGTGCCGCGCTGGTCCAGCGGGTTCTGGGTGGCAATGACGAAGAACGGCTCCTCCAGCGGGCGGGTTTCCCCCTCGATGGAGACCTGGCGTTCCTCCATGGCTTCAAGCAGCGCGCTCTGGGTGCGGGGCGAGGCGCGGTTGATCTCGTCCGCCAGGATCACCTGGGCGAAGATCGGGCCGGGATGGAATACCAGGTCGCCGGCTTCCTTGTCGTACATGGAGAACCCGAGCAGGTCCGCCGGCATCAGGTCGCTGGTGAACTGGATCCGGTTGTAGCTGAGCCCGAGTGTGCCGGAGAGCGCGTGGGACAGCGTGGTCTTGCCCATACCCGGAATGTCTTCGATCAGCAGGTGCCCCTGGGCGAGTACGCAGCACAGCGCCAGGCGCACTTGCTCACGCTTACCGAGCAGGACCCGGTTGAGCTGATCGGCGGTCTGCTGCATCAGGTCGGCGTTCTGCATCAATCCCTCACGCGTCGGGTCAGTTGCTCGTAGGCGTCCACGCGGCGATCCCGCAGATACGGCCAGATACGCCGCAGGCTGTCGGTTTGGTCAGGGTCGATGATCGCCAGGAGGATGTCGTCGCCCTCCGCCTCGCTGCGCGCCAGGAATTCGCCCTGGCCGCCGCAGATGAAGCTGTTGCCCCAGAACTGAATGCCGTTGCCGGAGCCATCCGGGGCTTCCTCGAAGCCATGGCGGTTGGGCGCGATCACGGGCAGGTTGTTGGCAATGGCATGGCCCCGCTGGACGGTCACCCAGGCATCCAGCTGGCGTACCTGTTCGTCGCCATCGTCTTCGGGCGCCCAGCCGATGGCGGTCGGGTAGATCAGAACCTCGGCGCCGGCCAGCGCCATCAGGCGCGCGGCTTCCGGGTACCACTGGTCCCAGCACACCATGACCCCGAGCCGGCCGAGGCGGGTCTCGATGGGACGGAAGGCCTCTGGGCTGGCATCGCCGGGCGTGAAGTAGAATTTCTCGTAGAAGCCCGGATCGTCCGGGATATGCATCTTACGGTAGCGGCCGACCAGGCTGCCGTCGCTGTCCAGCACCACCGCCGTATTGTGATGAACCCCCGCCATGCGCTTCTCGAAGACGGACCCCACGATCACGACTCCGAACTCGGCCGCCAGTTCGCCCAGGAAACGGGTGGTAGGGCCGGGAATGGATTCGGCCCGGTCGAAGACGTCCGTGGCTTCCTCCTGGCAGAAATAGGGGCCGGTGTGAAGCTCCTGCAGGACCACCAGATCAGCCCCACGCTCCGCGGCGCTCTCGATCAGGCGCGCGGAATGGGCCAGGTTGGCATCGCGATCCGCACCACAGCTCTGCTGGATGGCAGCGGCGGAAAACGGGCGGTTATCAGGCATTGGGCACGGCTCCCGGTGGCAGCTGCATGGTCAGGCAGTGAAGGCTGCCGCCCTGGTGGATCAGCGGGCAACACTGGACGCCCTGAACCCGGCGATCCGGGAAACAGTCGGCCAGGACACGGCAGGCCTCGTCATCCTGTGGCACGCCATAGCATGGCACCAGTACGGAGTGGTTGGTAATCAGGAAGTTCGCGTAGGTGGCTGGTAGCCGGTTGCCGTCGCCGTCGTACACCGGGTCCGGCCAGGGCAGGGCCGTGAGCCGGTAGGGCTGACCGTCGGCATCCCTGAACGCCGCGAGTTCCCGGGCCATTGCCTGCAGCTCCGGGTAATGCTCATCGTCCGGGGCATTGCAGCCCTGATAGACGATGTGGCCGGCGTCGGTGAAGCGGGCCAGTGTGTCGATGTGACCATCGGTATCGTCACCTTCCAGGTGGCCGTGATCCAACCAGAGTATGCGCTCCGCGCCGAGCCGCTCATGGAACCATTGCGTCATCCGCTCGAACGCCGGCTCAGGGTTGCGACGATTGGGGTTGAGGACGCAGGGGCGGTTGACCAGCAGGGTGCCCAGGCCGTCGGTTTCCAGTGCGCCGCCTTCCACCACCAGGGAGTCACTTTCCAGGGGCAGGCTGCCCAGTGCGCCCTGGGTGTGGAGAGCCTGGTTGACCGCGTTATCCAGGTCAGAGGGGAACTTGTTGCCCCAGCCATTGAAGGTCGCGTCCAGTAGGCGCCACTCAGTGCCATTGCTCAGCGCCAGGGGACCGAAGTCGCGGGCCCAGGTATCGTTGGTGGCCACGACCACGGTGTGCAGCCGGCCCTGATCCGTTCCGGAAACAAGGTGGTCATGGAGATCAAGGGACTGGCGCTCACTGTTGACGCAGAGGATGAGGTCCTGCTCGGCCAGGATCGCCCGTGCTATGGCGGTGAAGGTGGGCTCGGCGCGATCGGCGAGGCCAGCCCAGTCGGAATCCGGCTGGGGCCAGGCCATCAGGACAGAGCCCTGGTTTGCCCATTCGGCGGCTAGACGGAAACGGCTCACGGCTCCGGGGACCTCCGGTGTCGATTCTGGGCGCGTAACAATACCGGGTTCAGTCCGTGCTGTCAGGCTCCACGACGGTGTCGATGACCCATTCGCCTTCGAAGACCACGACAAAGCGCGGGTACTGCCAGCGTGTGATCGGCGGCTCACCCACGGGGCCCTGGCGGGACTCCGGAGCACCGAAGCGGCTCTCGACGGAGTCCATGCTCTCACCCCGGCGTGGGGTGCGGACATTGCCTTCCTGCTGGATCTTCAGGCTGAGGGGGCGGGTGGTGCGCTCGGCCTGCTGTTCCTGCTGGTCGCGAGCGCTGTCCGCGTCGGATTCGGGGTTGGCCATCTGCTGGGCAGGGGCCAAGGATGCCGCCAGAGGCAGTAGTGTGAGCGTGGCAAGCCGGCAACAGAATTGTCGGGGAGTCAGTGTACGCATGATTGTGGTTCCGGTGAGACTCGGTGATCCATGAGTGTTTCCCTAACTATAGCGTAAGAGGCGGCTGCGTCGAGTCAGGGGGTGTCTCCGCGCTGCTCACGGCGCTGTCGGGCCTGCTGGCGCTCCCGGGCCTGGAGCCTGAGCACATGCCGGGCGATCTGCTGGCGCTCGGCATCCTCCATGTTGTGGAACTGGAGGTGCAGGCGGTTGCCGTTGTCCGTTTCATCCACGGATACCACGCGGCCATAGGCGGCAACCTGGCTGAGTTCGGGCATCAGGGTCAGGCGCACGGCCATCAGTGAATCCAGCTCGGGCACGGGGTCCGTGGTGATGAAGGAGAGGCCTCCCTCACTGAGGGTGACATGAACCCACTCACTGTCTTGCAAGGGATTCTGCTGAAAGGTCATAATCCGCGCCACCGTGTCGAGCTTCTCGTTGAGGGCACGGGCAAGCTGGGAGAGGACCCGGTCGCTTTCCGAAAGCAGCCCGAGCTGATGACGGATCTCCGCATCATGCCGGCGCAGCTCCTCCTCCAGTGGAAGCGTTTCACCGCCCTCGAAGAGGGTTTCCGGGGGACCGTCTGGTTCCCCCTCGAGTTGACGGCACTCGAGGCCCACGCGGTCCTCGATCCGGTAGAACTGGCGACGCTCGGGATCGTGTTCTGATGGCATGACGTTCTCCTGGAGCCGATCCCTCTGAGTGTAACAGTGATTCATGACAGTGCAGGCGCGGCCGACCTGCCCAAGGATTCCGGTAACCATCTATGTTCAGACCCCTTTCCGTATTCATCGGCCTGCGCTACACCGCCGCCAAACGACGCAACCACTTCATCTCCTTCATTTCCCTAGTCTCGATGCTGGGCCTGATCCTCGGGGTTATGGTGCTGATCACCGTGCTTTCGGTCATGAACGGCTTCGACCGGGAGTTGCGTGAGCGCATTCTCGGCATGGTGCCGCACGCCGTGGTCCAGAGCCCCGAGGGCATGGAAGACTGGCGCGATGTGGCCCGGGTCGCCGAGTCAAACCCCAAAGTGACGGGCGTGGCGCCTTTCTCACGGGCGGAAGGCATGCTCACGGGAAGGGGGGAAGTGCAGGGCGCACTCATCAACGGCGTTGACCCGGAGCATGAACCCGACGTCTCGATCATCCAGAAACACATGACCCATGGCAGTCTATCGAACCTCAAGGCGGATGAGTTCGGCATCATCCTGGGGGAGGCGCTGGCACGGCGCCTGGGTATCCGAATGGGAGACCGGGTGACGGTGGTGCTGCCGGAGGCGTCCGTTTCTCCGGCGGGTGTGCTGCCTCGGATGAAACGGTTCACGCTGGTAGGCACCTTCAGCGTCGGGGCGGAACTCGACAGCACCTACACCCTGATCCACTACCGGGACGCGGGCAAGCTGCTGCGGCTCGGCGACCGCGCCCAGGGGGTGCGGATCCAGGTGGAGGAGCTCTTCCAGGCCCCGATGGTGGCCAACCGCATCGCGCAGTCGCTGCCGGGTGCCTACCGGACCATGAACTGGACGCAGACCCACGGTAACCTGTTCCAGGCGATCCAGATGGAGAAGACCATGATCGGCCTCCTGCTGATGTTCATCGTGGCGGTGGCCGCGTTCAACATCGTCTCGGCGCTGGTCATGGTGGTGACGGACAAGAAGGCGGATATCGCCATTCTCCGGACCATGGGCATGACCCCGGCCGGCATCATGGCGGTGTTCGTCATCCAAGGCGGTGTGATTGGTGTGGGCGGCACCCTGATTGGCACCGGCCTGGGCGTACTGCTGGCGCTCAACATCAGCAGCGTCATCGAGTGGGTTGAGAGCGTTCTGAGCATGCAGTTCCTGAGCGCGGATGTGTACTTCATCAGCTACCTGCCGTCCGAGCTTCAGCTTAACGACGTGCTCATTGTGGGCGGCGCGGGCCTGGCCATGAGCCTGCTTGCAACCATCTACCCGGCGTGGCGTGCCTCCCGGGTGCAGCCGGCGGAGGCCCTGCGTTATGAGTGAGACACCGATCATCCAGTGCCAGGACCTGGCCAAGACCTACCGCGAGGGACGTGAAACCCTGCGCGTGTTCTCGGATGTGAACCTGAGCGTTGCACCCGGGGAAACACTGGCCATCGTGGGCAGCTCAGGCTCGGGTAAGACCACGCTGCTCAACATGCTGGGTGGGCTGGACCGGCCCAGCGAGGGAGCGGTCTGGATCGACGGCGAGGACATCCACGGCATGCGCGAGCGTGAACGCTGCCGCTTCCGCAACCGCACACTGGGGTTCGTGTACCAGTTCCATCACCTGCTGGCGGAATTCAGCGCGCTGGACAACGTGGCCCTCCCGGCGGCATTGGGTACTTACAGCCCCCGGCAGGCGCGGGCGAAGGCCCGGGACCTGCTGGAACGCGTGGGCCTGGGCGAGCGCCTGAAGCACAAGCCCTCGGAGCTTTCCGGGGGTGAGCGCCAGCGGGTGGCGATCGCACGGGCGCTGGTCAATGATCCCCGCTGCGTGCTGATGGACGAACCCACCGGCAATCTGGATGACGATACCGGCGAGCGCATCCAGAGCCTGATGCGCGAACTGAACGAGCAGCTGGATTCCGCCTTTGTGGTGGTAAGCCATGACCTGGAACTGGCGCAGGGGATGGGGCGGGTTCTGCGCCTGGATCACGGCGGGATCAGTGAGGCCCATTCCTGAGGCGGCGTTCGCGCTGACGCTGATGCCAGCGCTGGCGCACGCGCCGCCGCCATAACTGCTGTATGGCGAGATAGGCGCAGAGTGAAAAGACCACACCGAGAATCAGGGACCCGATGTACAGCGGCACGCCCACCTCGATCAGGCGGCTGCTGATCCATTCCCAGCTGAGCTGGAACTGCTCCGCCTCTCCCGGGCGCCCGAGCACCAGGACGCCGACGGCGTAACCCGCGTAGAGCAGTGGCCCCATTGTCAGGGGGTTGCTGATCCAGAGGGTGATCAGGGTCAGCGGCAGGTTGGCATTGAACCAGATCGCCGTCATGGCGGCCGGCAGGCTCTGGAAGGGCATGGGCACCATGCACCAGAACACGCCAAGCAGGATGGCCCTGGAAACCGAGTGGCGGTTGATGTGCCACAGGTTGGGTTCATGCAGGACGTTACCGAGCAGCTTCAGGGCACGGAACCGGCGGAGCTGGTCCGGGTGCGGGATGAGGCGCTTGAAGAAACGTCTGTCCATGAGTGAAGCTCACCTCATCCGAATGAAAACAGGTATGACAGGGAAGGGTGCTATGCGCGCAGGGATGCTGGCGCTGACAGTTGTGCTTATCCTACTGGAATGGCCGGGGGTACAGCCACCCGCTGAGCCGGAGGCATGGTCTGAAGTCGTCACCGTCAAGGGCTATGTCTGCGAGCCGGCCCGGCGCACCAGCAGCGGTCAGCTGGCTTTCGTGCTCTGTACAGCGGGAGACCAAAGAACAGTGCCCGCCCGGATCAGGGCCACGGTGGAAGGCGACAGATCCCGCCATCGGATCAGTGGTGGCTTGGTTGTGGAAGCCCGTCTTGATCCGCCTCATGGCCCACTGAATGCGGGTGGTGGTGGCTTCGAGCGATGGCTCTGGCGTGAGTGCATCGGCGCTGTTGCCAGGGTCCGAAGCATGGAGCCGGCGCCGGAAGCCTGTGGACCCGCCTGCCATTATCATTCGGCCCGCATTGCTCTCATCCATCGCCTCAGTCGCCACGGGCAGCGTCTGCGCAACCCGGAGCTGGTGGAAGCGCTGCTGTTCGGCAGCCGGGCGGGTCTTGAGAAAGAGCATTGGGCGCGGCTGGATGCCACGGGCACACAGCACCTGGTTGCCATATCCGGCCTGCACGTTGGCCTGGTCGCAGCCATTGCCGGCCTGGCCCTGGGAGTGCCCATCACCCGCCTTGCTCACAAGCGACCCACAGCCGGGCGGCTGGTTGCCTTTGCGCTGGTGGGGCTGGTGGCGATGGGCTACGCATTGCTCGCCGGTCTGACCGTGCCGACCCAGAGGGCGCTGGTGATGGTGGCCGTGGCAGGCTGGATGCTGGCCTCCGGGCGCCAGTGGCGGCTCTGGGATGGCTGGCTGATGGCGCTCATGGTGGTGGTGATGCTGGAGCCACGGGCTTTTTGGGGGCCGGGGTTCTGGCTTTCATTCGGGGCCGTTGCCTGTCTCATACTCGGGCTGGGTGCCCGCTTCCGATCCCCTGGCGCCGTAAGGGGACTGGTCCTGGCCCAGTTTTCAGTGGTGGCCGGCCTTGCACCGCTGCTTCTGTGGCATGGAATGGCTCCCTCCGGCGTCGCCTTTGCTGTGAACCTGGTTGCCATTCCCTGGCTTTCCATTGTGGTGATGCCCGTGATTCTGGTTGCCGCTCCATTGCTGCTGCTCCATCCGGAATCCGCAAGCTGGGTGGTTCCGGGCGTGGACATGGCGGTCACCGGCCTCTGGTCATTCCTGGGGTGGGCTCAACAGTGGGCCTTTGAACTGCCGGTGCCTGCCCCGGGCATCGCACTGCTGGGTGCCGGCGTGGTGCTGTGCGCGCTCCTGCCGCTTGGCTGGCACTATCGTGTGCTGGCCACTGGTGTGGTGTGCCTGCTTCCGCTCTCCGCGCACCAGGCAGGGGCACCCGTTGCGGATGCCCATGAGCTGCGGATAGCGGATGGCGTGGGCGGGCCAGTGGTGCTGGTGCGGGAAGGCAAACGGACGGTGCTGTTTGATGGGCGCGACCCCGGTGCGCGGACCCGGGCCATTACCCGCGATCGCATCGGCGCCTGGCTGGACGCCCTGGAGGTTGGCACGATTGACCAGCTGGTGCTTGGCCATCCCGGAATGGATCCGCAACGGCACTGGACCTCCCCCAGGCTTCCGGAGATCAGGCGTGTGACCGCGGCTTCTGAATGCAGACTGGAGGAGCAGGCGGGCAGGGGGCATGCCTCCCTGCGTGGTTTGGCTGCCGGCGGCAAATGCAGTCTGTTGCTGCGCCGTGGAGAGCACACAGCGCTGCTTACCGGCCCTGTGGACCGTCGCGGGGAAAGGCGGCTTCTGCGGGAGCTCGGCCGGAGCCGTGAGGTTGATCTTCTGGTGGCGCCAAGGGGTGGCCAGGGGCGGTCCTCCCAGCTTGGTTTCATCGAGGCGCTGTCGCCGGTGGTGTCAGTGATCGCGCCGCCCGACTGGTATCAGGGGGAAGCCGGAGCGCCGGCTCTTGAGCGTTACGAAAAAGCGGATACGCGGGTGCTGTTCACTCCTCGAACCGGGGAACTGCGATTGCTGCCGGAAGAGGGCGGGTGGCGCGTGGAACCCGCGCGGGATTGTGGCCAGAAGGTGCGCCTGTGCTAAAGTGTCGGCGCTTGTTCAACGGCATGGAGAAGGCGTGTGCTCGAGCTTCTGAGGCCCGGCGGATTCATCATGATTCCGCTGCTCATCTGTTCCATCCTGGCGCTGGCCATCATCATTGAGCGATTCTATGCGCTGCGGATCAGCCGCGTGGCGCCGGCGGCGACCACCAATGAGCTCTGGCGGCTGATCAAGAAAAAGGAGCTGAACTCGCGCCGGCTCAAGGCGATCCAGGAATCCTCGCCCATCGGCCGGATCATGGCGGCCGGTCTCAGCAACGCCAAGCATGGCCGCGACATCATGAAGGAGAGCATCGAACACGAGGCCTCCCAGGTGGTGCACGAGCTTGAGCGCTTCCTCAACCCGCTCGGCACAATCGCGGTCATCACGCCGCTTCTGGGGCTTCTGGGCACGGTCATCGGTATGATCAAGGTGTTCTCCCAGATCCAGCTGGCCGGCGTGGGCGACCCTGGCGTGCTGGCCGGCGGCATTTCCGAGGCCCTGATCACGACGGCGGCGGGCCTGACGGTGGCCATCCCGGCCCTGATCTTCCATCGGTTCTTCATCCGCCGTGTCGACGAAATGGTCGTCAATATGGAGCAGGAAGCGATCAAGCTGGTGGAAGTCGTCCACGGTGACCGTGACATCATTGTCGACGAGGGCGGTGAGCAGTGAAGTTCCGGCGCCAGTCGCAACAGGAGGTTTCGGTCAACCTCACGCCACTGATCGACGTGGTGTTCCTGCTGCTGATCTTCTTCATGGTCTCGACCACCTTCACGCGCGAGACCGAGCTCCAGATCGACCTGCCCGAGGCCGAGGGAACCAAGGCTGAGCAGGAGACCGAACTGATCGAGGTGGAGATCAGTGCTGACGGCGTCTACTCCATCAACGGCGAACGCCTTGAGGGTGTTGAGCGCGCGGCGCTCAACGAGCGCATACAGAGCGTGGCCGACGGTAATACCGATCTTCCGTTCATCATCACCGCCGACGCCGACGCCCGCCACGAGCTGGTGGTACGCGCAATGGACGTGGCCGGCAGTCTCGGGTTCACCGGCCTGAGCATCAGCACCCAGAACAGCCCCGACGCCAATGGCGAATGATTCCGATATCGCAGACCTGACCAACTGGCAGGTCTATAAACGACTCCTGCGCTACGCCATTCCGTTCTGGGTGGCGTTTGCCGTCGCAACCCTGGGCAACGCCGTGTACGCCGGGGCCTCCACGGCCATGGCCTGGTCCATGGAGTTCGTGATCGAGGCGCTGCAGAATCCCACGCCCGAGAACCGGCGCTTCCTGCCGCTGCTGATCATCGGTGTGTTCACGATCCGCGGTGTCGGTTTCTTCCTGAGCAAGTACTACATGAACTATGTCGGGCGGAACATCGTCAACGTCATGCGCGTGCAGGTGTTCGACCATCTCATGCGGGTGCCCTCAAGGTTCTATGACCAGACATCCTCCGGGCACCTGGTCTCCAAGATCACCTTCAACATCGAGCAGGTGACCGACGCCGCCACAGAGGCCGTGACCATCATCCTGCGCGAGGGGCTGACCGTGGTCGGCCTGCTCGGGTTCATGTTCTACACCAACTGGAAACTGACTCTCCTGTTCCTGGCGGTAGGGCCGATCATCGGCTGGATCATCAGCTATGTGAGCCGCCGCTTCCGGCGCATCAGCCGGCGCATCCAATACTCCATGGGGGATGTGACCCATGTGTCCTCGGAGGCCATCACCGGCTACCGGGTGGTGCGCACCTTTGGTGGCGCACAGCGTGAATCCGGGCGCTTCCGCAAGGTCAGCTGGGACAACCTGCGCCAGAGCCTGAAAATGGCCAAGACCCAGGCCATCAGCACCCCGGTTGTCCAGGTCCTGGTCTCGCTGGCAATCGGTTTCCTGATCTGGGTGGCGCTGTCTCCGGAATTCCGGGATGCCATGACCACTGGGCAGTTTGTGGCCTTTATCACCGCCGCCTCCACCATGGCCAAGCCCGTGCGTCAGCTGACCTCGGTCCATGCCAAGATCCAGAAGGGGATCGCAGCCTCCCAGAGCATCTTCGAGAGCATCGACTACCCCGAGGAGGAGGACACCGGGACCCGCGATCCGGGTCGTGTGGATGGCCGGATCGATTTCCAGGACCTGTGGTTCCATTACCAGGAGCAGTATGAGTACGTGCTCAAGGGGATCAACCTGAACGTGGCGGCCGGGGAGACCCTGGCGCTGGTGGGTCGTTCCGGCAGTGGCAAGTCGACCCTGGTGAGTTTGATCCCGCGCTTCTATGAGCTGACGGACGGGGATATCCGGATCGACGACGTGTCCGTACGGGACTTCACCCTGGAAGCGCTGCGGCGCCAGATCGCGCTGGTGACCCAGAGTGTGGTCCTGTTCAACGATACCGTGGCCAACAACATCGCCTATGGCGAGATGAGTGGCGCCAGCCGCGAGGTTGTGCGGGAGGCGGCGCGCAAGGCCCATGCGCTGTCGTTCATCGAGGAGCTGCCCCAGGGCTTTGACACCATGGTCGGGGACAACGGCGTGCTGCTGTCCGGCGGCCAGCGCCAGCGCCTGGCGATCGCCCGCGCCCTGATCAAGGATGCGCCCATCCTGATCCTGGATGAGGCCACCTCCGCACTGGATACCGAGTCCGAGCGCCATATCCAGGAGGCCCTGGAAGAGGTCATGGCCGGGCGGACCACCCTGGTGATCGCCCACCGCCTGTCGACCATTGAATCCGCGGATCGCATCGCGGTGATGGACGGCGGGCGCCTGGTGGAGATCGGCAGCCACCGTGAGCTGATCGAGCATGACGGGGCCTACGCGGCGCTGCACCGGCTCCAGTTCTCGGACGACGCCTGACCAACGGGGCCGGAACGATGGGGGATACGCTGGAACGCCTCTGGTATACGGACAGCCGCCCCCTGGCATGGCTTGCGCCGCTGGCGTGGCTGTACGGCTGGCTGGTGAACCGGCGCCGCAGGGCCTACCGGAATGGTCGGCGGCCCGTCCATTATTCCCCGTTGCCGGTGCTGGTTGTTGGCAACATTACCGTCGGCGGTACCGGCAAGTCCCCCTTTACCGCCTGGCTGGTAAGCCATCTGCAGGCAAAGGGGTGGCGCCCGGTCATTCTGAGCCGGGGGTACGGCGCAAAGCCGGAGCATTACCCATGCCTGGTCGGGCCGGACTCGGATCCGGCGGCCTGCGGTGATGAGCCGGTCATGCTGGCGCAGCAGACCGGTGTACCGGTTCTGGTGGATCCCCAACGCGCCCGCTCCGCCGCCTATGTGGAACGCGAGAAACTCGGAGATGTACTGGTCTGCGATGACGGCTTGCAGCACTACGCACTGGCAAAGACCCTGGAATTCTGCATTTTCGATGGCGCCCGGGGCGTCGGCAACGGGGCCCTTATGCCGGTGGGCCCGCTGCGCGAGCCGCTGGAACGCGTCCGCTCCGTCGATTTCTGCCTCATCACGGGCCAGCCGGAACACGCTGTCTTCCGGGCCGGGTTGCCGGGGGGCAGGCAATGCCACGGGGTAACGCTGGTGCCAACAGTCCTGCGCAACCTCAACAGCGGTGAGATCCAGGGCCTGGAGTGGCTCAGCGGGCGCGTGGTCAACGGTGTCGCCGGGATAGGGAACCCCGCGCGTTTCTTTGATACGCTGAACGACCTCGGTGCCCGGGTTATTCCCCATCCGTTCGATGATCACCATCGTTTCCACGCGGATGATCTGGAGTTTCCACACGGACCGGTCGTGATGACCGCCAAGGATGGCGTAAAATGCCGCGCAATCGCCGGTGACGATGTCTGGGTCCTGGACGTGATCTCCAGACCGGACGGGGCACTGGTAGCGGAACTGGACCAACAGCTTGAACAGCCGGGGAAGGACAGAACCCATGGATAAACGCCAGATCGCACTGCTTGCCTGCCCCGTGTGCCATGGCAAGCTCATCTACGACGCCGAGGCACAGGAACTAATCTGCCGCAATGATGCCATGGCGTTCCCCATCCGTGAGGGCATCCCCGTAATGCTGCCCGAGGAAGCCCGCACCCTGACCACTGACGAACGGCTTACGCCGGTACGCTGAACGGATCCCCCATGGCCTTCACTGTTGTCATCCCCGCGCGTTACGCCTCAAGCCGCCTGCCGGGCAAGCCCCTGGCGGCCATCGGTGGTCGTCCCATGATCCAGCACGTCTGGGACCGGGCTGCTGAAAGCGAGGCGGGCAGGGTCATCATCGCCACGGACTCGCCGCGCATTGGTGAGGCGGTGCGGGGCTTTGGTGGCGAGGCCGTCATGACCCGGGATGATCATCCCTCGGGGACGGATCGGCTGCAGGAGGTGGCCACCACACTGGAGCTTGAGGACGACGCCATCATCGTTAATGTCCAGGGGGATGAGCCGCTGCTGCCCGCCGGGCTGATCAACCAGGTGGCCGGTCTGCTCGAGGGCGCGCCGGATGCCGCCATCGCCACTCTCTGTGAGCCCATCAGGGACCCGGAAGAACTCTTCAATCCCAACGCCGTGAAGGTGGTGATGGATGAGGTAGGGCGGGCACTCTATTTCTCCCGCGCGCCCATTCCCTGGGACCGGGATACCTTTGAGGCCCAGCACCGGCCGGAACAGGTCCCGGAGACAGCCGGCTGGTACCGTCACGTTGGACTCTATGCCTACCGGGTCAGCCTGTTGCACCAGTTCGTGGGCTGGCAGCCGGCGCCGCTGGAACGCGCGGAGTCCCTGGAGCAGCTGCGCGCACTCTGGCACGGCGCGCGCATCCAGGTGGGCATCGCCGAACAGACCCCGCCGGCAGGCGTGGATACGGAAGCGGACCTGGAACGGGTCCGTGCGCGCCTGGCCGGCCCATCACCCCATCAGGAGTGACGCACTATGACACAACCGGTTTCCATTCTGTTTGTGTGCCTCGGCAACATCTGCCGCTCACCCACGGCGCAGGGCGTGTTCGCAAAGCAGATCCAGGATGCGGGGCTGCAGGACCATATCCGGATCGATTCCGCGGGCACGGGCCACTGGCACGTGGGCAAATCCCCGGACCCCCGGGCCACGGATGCCGCCCGCCAGCGCGGCCTTGATCTTACCGACCAGCGGGCACGCCAGGTCTCGCTGGAAGATTTCTACACCTTTGACCACATCCTGGCGATGGACCGCGCCAACCATGGTGACCTGCGCTCCATGGCACCGCCCAACGCCGATGCCATGGTGGAGCTGTTTCTCAGCTACGCCCGTCACGCGGATACCGATGAGGTCCCCGATCCGTACTATGGCGGGGAATCCGGGTTTACGCGGGTGCTGGACCTGATCACGGACGCCGGCGAGGGCCTGCTTGCCGAGTTGCGCTCGCGGCATGGGCTATGAACCAGGGGGTTCTTGAGCAGGGGGTGGACCTGCAGTCGCATAACACGCTGCGACTGCCTGGCCAGGCGCGATGGTTCGCCCGTATCACTGACCCGGATTTGCTTCCAGAGCTTCTGGAATGGGCAGACTCCCAACAGCTGCCGGTACAGGTCCTGGGTGGCGGCAGTAACGTGGTGCTGTGCTCGGATATCCATGGGGTGGTGCTGGGCATTGCCATCCGCGAGTGCCACTGGCAGGTTCTTGACGAAGACCAAGCCATACTGACCCTTGGGGCGGGCGAGAACTGGGATACGGTCGTCCGTTACGCGGCCTCCATCGGCTACCGCGGGCTTGAGAATCTGGCCCTGATCCCGGGCACTGTCGGTGCCGCGCCCATCCAGAACATCGGGGCCTATGGCCGGGACCTGAGCGATGTGTTCGAAAGCCTGGATGCCTGGGACAGGCAGCAAGCGCGATTCCGGACCTTGGGGCCGGAGGAGTGCAACTTCGGCTACCGGGACAGCCTGTTCAAGCGCGATCCAGAACGTTTCATCATCGTGCGCGTTCGGGTCCGCCTGTCGCGCTCGGCGCCTTTCCGGCTGGATTACGGCGAGCTCGCGCGGGAAGTCGCGGACCATGCGGACCTACAGCAGGAGCTGACGCCGGAGGCGATTGCCGACACGGTCAGCCGCATCCGTCTGGCGAAGCTGCCCGACCCCGCCGTGCTGCCCAATGCCGGCAGCTTCTTCAAGAACCCGGTGGTGGACCAGGCAACTGGCGAAGCGTTAAGGCAGCAGTTTCCGGGGCTGGTGGCCCATCCGGATCCGGGTGGGCTCAAGCTGGCGGCCGGATGGCTGATCGAGCAGTGTGGCTGGAAAGGGCACAGGGAAGCGCACGTCGGGGTACACTCGAAACAGGCCCTGGTGCTGATCCATCACGGCAATGGCACCGGGGCGGAACTGCTGGCGCTGGCCGGGCGCATCCGCGAGGACGTGCGGGCGCGTTTTGGCGTGACGCTGGAAATTGAGCCGAGGCTGATCGGCAACGAAGGGTGATTGACAGTTGTGCACTGAGTCACGAGTATTCCGTGCTGACAGCCTCATTAAAAGAGATCCGACACGACAGGTGCTCTCATGACAGATTCGCGTTCCCCCGGCAAGCGCTTCCGCGATGCGCTGACCGACCAGCCACTCCAGATTGTTGGCACCATCAATGCCTACACCGCCATCATGGCCGAGAAGAGCGGCCACAGGGCCATCTACCTCTCCGGCGGCGGTGTGGCCAACGCGTCGTTCGGTCTGCCGGACCTGGGCATGACCACCATGAACGACGTGGTCGAGGATGCCCGCCGGATCACGTCCGCCTCGAACATTCCGCTGCTGGTGGACATTGATACGGGCTGGGGTGGGGCGCTCAACATCGCCCGTACCATCCGGGAAATGGAGCGCGCCGGCGTTGCCGCCGTGCACCTGGAAGACCAGGTCGCCCAGAAACGCTGCGGGCACCGGCCGAACAAGGAGATCGTCTCAAAGGAGGAGATGGTTGACCGCATCAGGGCCGCCGCGGACGCCCGCCAGGATCCGGATTTCTTCATCATCGCCCGCACCGATGCCTTTGCCCAGGAAGGCCGCGACTCCGCCATCGAGCGTGCCCAGGCCTGTGTGGATGCGGGCGCGGACGCCATCTTCGCGGAAGCGGTGGCGGACCTCGAGGACTACCGGGCCTTTGTGGAGGCGCTGGACGTACCCGTGCTGGCCAACATCACCGAGTTTGGCAAGACGCCGCTGTTCAACCGCCAGGAACTGGCGGACGTGGGCGTCGGCATGGTGCTGTACCCGCTCAGTGCCTTCCGGGCAATGAACAAGGCCGCGCTGAACGTGTACCAGCACATTCTCAACGACGGTGACCAGAAGGCCGTTGTGGACCAGATGCAGACCCGTGACGAGCTCTATGACTTCCTCGACTACCACGAATTCGAGGCCAAGCTCGACGAACTCTTTGAGCAGAAGAAATAGCAGCAACAAAAAGCATGACAGGTGAGAGGAAAGAACCATGAGCGATAAACCACAAGGCGGCGCCGGCCTGCGGGGTCAGGTTGCCGGCGAGACGGCACTCTGTACGGTAGGCAAGACCGGTACCGGCCTCACGTACCGCGGCTACGACATAACCGACCTGGCCAACAATGCCCAGTTCGAGGAAGTGGCCCACCTGCTGATCCACGGCCATCTGCCGAACCAGCGGGAACTTGAAGCCTACCGGAAGCGCCTGGCAGCCAAGCGTCACCTGCCGGACGCCCTGAAAGAGGTGCTGGAGCGGATTCCGGCGGACGCCCACCCCATGGACGTGATGCGCACCGGCTGTTCCATGCTCGGCAACCTTGAAACCGAGCAGAGCTTTGACGAACAGGACGACCACATCGACCGCATGCTTGCGGCCCTTCCAGCGGTCATCTGCTACTGGTATCGCTATACCCATGACGGCGTGCGCATCGACACCGACCTGGACGACGACACCATCGGCTCCCACTTCCTGCACATGCTGCACGGCCGCAAGCCCAGCCAGCTGCATGCCGATGTCATGAACGTCTCGCTCATCCTCTATGCCGAGCATGAGTTCAATGCGTCTACCTTCACGGCCCGGGTCTGTGCCTCCACGCTCTCGGACATCCACTCCTGCGTCACCGGCGCCATCGGCAGCCTGCGCGGTCCGCTTCACGGCGGCGCCAACGAAGCCGCGATGGAAATGATCGAAGGCTTCAACGACCCAGACGACGCCGAGGAGAAACTGCTCGGGATGCTGGAGCGCAAGGATAAGATCATGGGCTTCGGCCATGCTGTCTACCGCGACGCCGATCCGCGCAACGCGATCATTAAGAAGTGGTCCAAGGCGCTGGCCGATGACTATGGCGACACCAGCCTCTACGATATCTCCGAGCGCTGCGAAGAGGTGATGTGGCGCGAGAAGAAGCTGTTCCCGAACGCCGACTTCTTCCACGCCTCCGCGTACTTCTTCATGAACATCCCGACCAAGCTGTTCACGCCCATCTTCCTGATGTCACGCGTCTCCGGCTGGACGGCCCACGTGAAGGAACAGCGCGCCAACAACCGCATCATCCGCCCGAGCGCCGACTACACCGGCCCGGAACACCAGGACTGGTTGCCGATCGACGAGCGGTAATTTCTGGCGGTACTGACACGGCCTGAAGAATCAGGCGTGAGGGACTGCTTACCGGGAAGCTCGGTCGCCAGGGGTCAGGCCGAAAGGTCTGACGGGTTGCCATGGAAGGCAACCCAGGACCAGTACACGAAGCAGGAAAGCGAAGTGTACTGGGCGACCGCGCAGCGTCCAGGGATGGATTCATAGCGATTCCCGGGAAGCAGTCCCTCTCGACTGATTCCTGCATCAGATTCAACAATCCAGACAGGAAACATAAAGGAATCAGTATGAGCGCCAACGTAGAATCCAACGTCCGCCCGGACTACGACGACATCATCCAGAAAATCGCCGACTACGTCCTCGATTACAACATCAAGAGCAAAGAAGCCCTGGACACCGCCCGCAACTGCCTGATGGACACCCTCGGCTGCGGCCTGCTGGCCCTGCGCTTCCCCGAGTGCACCAAGCACCTCGGCCCGCTCGTCGAAGGCACCCAGGTCCCCAACGGTGCGCGCGTGCCCGGCACCCCCTTTCGTCTGGATCCCGTAAAAGCCGCCTGGGACATCGGCTGCATCATCCGCTGGCTCGACTACAACGACACCTGGCTCGCCGCCGAGTGGGGCCACCCCTCCGACAACCTCGGGGGCATCCTCGCCATTGCCGACCACCTCTCCCAGAAGCGCGTCGCCGAGGGCAAGGACCCGCTCACCATGCGTGACGTGATCGAAGGCATGATCATGGCCCACGAGATCCAGGGTGTGCTGGCGCTTGAGAATTCCTTCAACCGTGTCGGCCTGGACCATGTGGTGCTCGTGAAGGTCGCTTCGACCGCCGTCACCGCGAAGCTCATGGGCTGTGACCGTGAGGAGATCATGGCGGCGCTCTCCCACGCCTGGGTGGATGGCCAGTCCCTGCGGACCTACCGGCACGCGCCCAACGCCGGCTCCCGCAAGTCCTGGGCCGCCGGTGACGCCACCTCCCGTGCCGTGCGCCTCGCCGACATCGCCAAGCGCGGCGAGATGGGCATCCCGGGCGCCCTGAGCGCGCCGCAGTGGGGCTTCTACGACGTGCTGTTCAGCAAGACCAACCGGGATCAGCAGGTGAAGCCGGAGGAAGACCGCCGGTTCAAGCTGCCCCAGGACTTCGGCAGCTATGTGATGGAGAACGTCCTGTTCAAGATCTCCTTCCCGGCCGAATTCCACGCCCAGACCGCGGCCGAGGCCGCCGTCACCCTGCATCCCCAGGTGAAGGACCGGCTGGACGAGATCGATAAGATTGTGATCACCACCCACGAATCCGCGATCCGCATCATCTCCAAGGAAGGCAACCTCGCCAACGCCGCCGACCGTGACCACTGCCTGCAGTACATGACCGCCGTGCCGCTGATCTTCGGCAACCTCACGGCCGAGCACTACGAGGACGACTTCCACGCCAACAACCCGATCGTTGACGAGATCCGGGGCAAGATGGAGGTCCAGGAGGACGAGCGTTACACACGGGAGTACCTGGAAGAGGACAAGCGCTCCATCGCCAATGCGATCCAGGTGTTCTTCAAGGACGGGTCCAGCACCGACAACGTGGCCGTGGAATACCCGATCGGGCATCGCCGCCGCCGTGAGGATGGCATTCCGCTGCTGGAGCAGAAATTCCGCAACAATCTGGCAACCCGCTTCACCCAGAAGCGTTCAGAGCAGATCTTCAGCCTCTGCAAGGACCAGAAGACGCTCGAGAACACCCCGGTCAACGAGTTCATGGACCTGTTTGAAGGGTGTTAAATGAACTGACGTTTAGGTTTTTGAAGAATCCAGAAATAGAAACGGCACCCATAAGGGTGCCGTTCAGGTTCTAAGCCCAACAGGGGCAATCAGGCACGGCGGCGGTAGCTGAAGCCAAGACCCGCCAGACCAAGGCCAAGCAGCGCAAGGGTGCCCGGTTCCGGCACACGGCCGACGGTTACGTCGTCGATGCCATAACCATCGTTCGGATCGTTTGAGTGAATTTCGAAGCTGTCGAGCCCCTCATTATCAAACAGTGAGATGTAGAACAGACCGCCACTACCTAAAGATTTCCCGAAAACGTCGCTGAACGCGAAATTGGAACCATTGATGCTGAAACGGCCGCCCGAGTCGTTCGGATCAGTCATGAAAAAGCCAACCGCGTTGTTTTCAGCATTCGGTGTAAACTTCACGCTCTGGGCATCCATGCTGTCCAGCCACTGGGTGGGGGATGTGGCAAATCGACCGTTGAACGGTGTCTCATCATCGTTAAGGACGGCAAGGCCAGCTCCACACTTGAAACCTTCATCATTACAGTTCTCTGTGGGTGAATTAGAAGCCGGCTGAGTCACGTCAAAGGTTCCGACAGAGGAAGCGAAAGACGTGGTCTGATTGTTGAAATCAGTGGCTACGGCGTAGCTTTCAAAATTGTCGGTCGCATAGCCGGGTTGCAGTGTGCCCTGGAACGAACTCTGCGCATTTGCGCCATCATCGCTGATTTTCAGCACAGGCACTGCATTCGCTGTAGCTACCCCTACCGCCAGCAGACCGGCGTTAAACAACTTTGTATAGGTTTTCATCGCACTATGCTCCTTGCATATAAGGTGGAACGCGTGAATATTTATGCAAGGAGTGGGCCAAAAAATAATTTCCTTTAAATACAGGTAGTTAATCGGACCCGGAGGCTCTTATCGACCTTTGTCTGTAAAAGAACCTGACACTCCGGAGTGTAGAGCGGCGCGTCTCACAGCCGGCCGTCGACGGCCTGCTTCGGCAGAGCGTATTTGACGTCAAAGAGAATGGAGCCGGCGGGTTTACCCAAAGCTCTGAGATCCTCGACACCGCGTTCGATGAAGTCCCGGTGTCCGACAGCCAGGATCATCGCGTCATAGTGGCCCCGAGCCGGCTCCTGCACCAGTTCAATGCCGTACTCCTCGCGCACTTCGTCCGGGTCCGCCCAGGGATCCCAGACATCCACGTTGGCGTGGTAGTCCTGGAATTCGTGGACCAGGTCGATGGCCCGGGTGTTGCGGATGTCAGGACAGTTCTCCTTGAACGTCAGGCCCATGATGAGAACGTTGGAGTCCACCACCTGGATGCGGCTGCGGGTCATCATCTTGATCACGCGTTCCGCGACCTCGGCGCCCATACGATCGTTCAGGCGCCGGCCGGAAAGGATCATCTCGGGGTGGTAGCCCACGGCCTGGGCCTTGTGGGTCAGGTAATAGGGGTCCACGCCGATGCAGTGACCGCCCACCAGCCCGGGCCGGAAGGGCAGGAAGTTCCACTTGGTTCCCGCGGCCTGGAGCACTTCCTCGGTATCGATCCCCAACCGTTCGAAGATCAGGGAGAGCTCATTGACCAGGGCAATGTTCACGTCCCGCTGGGTGTTCTCGATAACCTTGGCGGCCTCCGCCACCCGGATGGAGCTGGCCAGATGGGTGCCCGCCGTGATCACCGAGGCGTACAGATCATCCACAAAGCGTGCCGTCTCGGGCGTGGAACCGGAAGTCACCTTGAGGATGCTGGTAACCCGGTGTTCTTTATCACCGGGGTTGATCCGTTCGGGGCTGTAGCCGGCGAAGAAGTCCTTGTTGAAGGTCAGGCCGGAGCCGGCTTCCAGAAGCGGGATACAGATTTCCTCGGTGGCGCCGGGGTAGACCGTGGACTCGTAGATGACAGTGTCGCCCTGTTTGAGCACTTTCGCCACGGACTGGGAAGCGCCGCGCAGGGGGCCGAAATCGGGGGTCTTGAAGGCATCGATCGGGGTGGGGACCGTCACGATGAACACATTGCAGTCGCGTATGCTCTCCAGTTCCGAGGAAAAGCTCAGCTGGCTGGAGGCCGCAAGCTCCCCGGGCTCCACCTCGCGGGTGTCGTCAAAGCCGTCCTTGAGCTGCGCGATCCGGTGACTGTCAATGTCGAATCCCAGGGTGGGGTACTGCTTGCCGAATTCCACGGCGAGGGGAAGCCCCACGTACCCCAGGCCGATAACACCGATCCGGACATCCTTAACGGTTGCCATGATGCTGTAATCCCTTGGTGATGAAGATGCGATATTGTGCCTCAAGGTGCCGAGGTTGACGAGACGCTGTTAAAAACCTCAAATCAGTGAAGTTACAAATTGAAATTGAAATGGTCAGGTGTAGAATGAATTCCAGTTAAGCGGAGCTTAAGTCAGGCGGCACAGGGTGTGCCGTTGAGCTGCTCCGCGTTGTGACGGCGCAAGGAAGGAGATGCTGTGGCGCACGTCCGTCTGTTTCGACATTACCTCCATGTCCCTTTTCTGGTTCTGGGGCTGCTTGATCTTCTGGCGTTGGTCGTTGCGCTGTATCTCGCGGTGTTCTTCCGTTATTTCGGCGATCCCGGCATGCTGGCGTCGTATTGGACCTATGTCCTGCCTTCAGCCCTGGCGTTCGGGCTGGCCAATCTCATTGTCATGGTCGCCCTGGCCGTGCATCAGGCCAAGCTCGAGGAAGGTCTCACGGGCATGATGCTGCGGACCATCATGGGTCTGATTGTCAGCCTCCCGCTTTCCTATGTGCTGGCCTTCCTGCTGCCTGATTATTTCTGGTACCTGGGCGGCGAGGGCGTGGTGACTTCCGCGTCCGTCTTCGGTTTCCTGCTTCTCGGCATTGTCCGTAGCCTGTTCTTCCGTCTTATCGGGGCCAACCGGTTCCGGCGCCGGGTCCTGATGCTGGGCGCGGGCAAGCGTGCCCACCAGATGGAAGAGGAACTGCAGTCGCCGATGAACCGGAAAGGCTTCGAGCTGGTGGGGTTCCTGACCGCCAACGAGGACCGCATCCATGTGGATGAAACACGGCTCTGCAGCCCCCGGGAGGGCGAGGATCTCGCCGCCATGGCGGATCGCCTGCGTATTGATGAGATCGTGATCGCGGTGGACGACCGGCGCCATGGTGGGCTCCCCATGGAGGGGCTGCTGGAGTGCCGTATGCGGGGCGTCCGGATCATCGAGGGCGCAAGCTTCTATGAGCGCGAGACCCGCAAGGTGGCGCTGGAGATGATCACGCCGGGCTGGCTGGTGTTCTCGGAAGGGTTCTCCCTCTCCACGATTTCACGCCTGAGCAAGCGCCTTATCGATATGGTGGCCGCACTGGTTCTGCTGGCCGTGACCTGGCCCTTGATGCTCCTCACCGCGATCGCGATCAAGCTCGAGGATGGCCTCACAGCACCGGTGCTCTACAGCCAGGAGCGTGTTGGCCTGAACGGGCGCATATTCCGGGTCCACAAGTTCCGCTCCATGCGTACGGACGCGGAGAAGGGCGGGGCGGTGTGGGCGCAGAAGGACGACGACCGGATCACGCGGGTAGGCCATGTCATCCGCAAGGTCAGGATCGACGAGCTGCCGCAAATCTTTAACGTGCTCAAGGGCGAGATGGCGTTCGTTGGGCCACGCCCGGAACGCCCCGTCTTTGTCGACCAGCTTTCCGAAAGTATCCCGTTCTACAGTGAACGCCACCGGGTCAAGCCGGGGCTCACGGGCTGGGCACAGCTGTGCTTCGCCTATGCGGACAGCGAGGAGGACACCCGGGAGAAACTCCGGTATGACCTCTATTACATCAAGAACCAGAGCCTGCTTCTCGACATCCTGACCATGGTGCAGACAGTGGAAGTGGTGCTGTTCAAGAAAGGAGCGCAATGATGAATGCGCAATCTGTAATGCATTTCACCGAAACGCCGGGACCCGTTCTGACAGAATCCCGGTTTGATCAGAGCGGATCATGGCGGTCAGGGAGGTTGATGATGAGACAGACCGTGGGTGCAGGCCTGCTGCTGATGGTATTCCTGCTTATAGCTGGTTGTTCAGGAAGTCCCTATTCTTCGGAAAACCGGATCCAGAAGGCGCTTGAGCGTGAGACCGAGCCGGTGGAGCAATACCGGATTGGCCCCTCAGACACCTTGAGGATCGTTGTGTGGCGCAACGAGGACCTGAGCGTTCAGGTACCGGTACGCCCGGACGGGCGCATCTCGGTCCCCCTGGCTGGCGATGTGTCGGCCAGTGGTGAAACCCCGGAAGACCTGGCGGCGAAGATTGAGGAAGGGCTGGACACCTACATCCGTCAGCCCGAGGTCAGCGTGATTGTTACCCAGATGGGGAGCCACGAATTCAGCCACCGGGTCCGTGTCACCGGCGCGGTGAGCCAGCCTTCTTCCCAGCCCTACCACCAGGGCATGACGGTCATGGATGTGGTGCTCGGAGCCGGCGGATTGAACGAATTCGCCAACGGGGATGCGGCGACGCTGTATCGCCAGCTGGATGGCAACGTTGTGGCGATCCCTCTGGATCTGGACGCCATCCTCAACGACGGGGACATCAGTACGAATCATCGCCTGGTTCCCGGCGACATCATAACGATTCCGGAACGTCGATTCTGACGGGCCCCTGGAGGTAAACGCCGATGGCATTACCACTGTCACGCCTTCCCTTTGAACTGCTGCGGGAACTCCGCCATTACCGGTGGGCGGCTGTCGGGCTTTTCGCCCTGACCAGCTTTGCGGTGCTGGCGGTGGGGTTCGTGTATCCCTACCAGTACCGCTCGGAAGTGGTCATTTTCGTGGACGACAGCAACATCATCCGGCCCCTGATGGAGGGGTCCGCGGAGATGACCGGGATTTCGGACCAGACCTCCTCCGCCCGCGAGCTGTTGTACTCGCGCCGTGTCCTGGAGCGTCTCCTGGAATCCGACCGGATTTTCAACGAGAACATTTCCCAGATGTCCACAGAGCGCCTGGAAGGCCTCTATTCGCGGCTGCGACACAATATAAACGTCAATGCCCAAGGTGACAGTTACTTTACGATCAGCTATCAGGATACGGATCCCAGGCAGGTTTACCTGATTGCCCAGAGGCTGGGGCAGCTGTTCCTTGAGGAGACCAATCGGCGCAAACGCAAGGAAAGCCGCAGCGCGTATGAGTTCATCGACAAACAGGTCAAGTCCTACGAACAGCAGATCAGCAACACCGAACAGAAGCTGAAGGAGTTCCTGTCGCGCAACGTCGAGGGCACGGAGCAGGAAGCCAACTCGCGGATGGCCCGGATCCGCTCCGATATTGACTCTGCGGAGCTGGAGCTGGAGGAAATTCAGGCCCAGATTCGCTCTCTTGAAGAGCAGCTCGCATCGTTTTCCAGCGGCCAGAGTGTGAGCAGTGCGAGTGATGCTGCCGCGGGACCGCTGGCCGAGCGCATCAACCGCATGGAAGAGCGGCTGGATGAACTCAAGCTTCGCTATGAGGACTCTTACCCGGATGTGGTCAGTCTTGAGCGCCAGATCCAGGAACTCAAGGATCGCCGGGCCAACAACCCATCCGGGCAGACAGAAGGGGACGGTGGTAGCGGGCTCATGTTCAACCCGGTGTACCAGGAACTCAAGACCGAACTTTCCCGGGCAACGACACGAGAGGAGTCCCTTCGAACCCGCATCAGTGCCTTGCAACGGCGCTTGGCCGAGCAGAAAGGCCGGATGGAGAAAATCCAGGAAAACAAGGCGGAACGGGCGGAGTTGACCCGGGATCTTGAGGTTAACCGTGAGATCTTCAATGACCTTCTGAAACGGCGTGAACGGGCCCGGGTCTCTATGCATCTGGATGTTGAAGGGCAGGGGATGTCTTTCCAGATTCATGAGCAGGCCCGCTATCCTCTTAACCCGTCGGGCCTCCAGTTCGAGACTTTCGCCTCGGTAGGGTGGCTCCTGGGGCTGATGGCACCGTTTGGCCTGCTGGCGGGCATATTGCAGATTGATCCCAGGGTAAGAACCACGGAACAGATGCGTGATGCACTGGACATTCCATTGCTGGGGAGTATCCCCAGGGTACGGACCCCCTATGAACGGCGACGGGAAAAACGCGGCTACGTGGTCATGGTGATCTGCGTTGCGCTGGTCGGCGGTGCCTATGGGGCTGTCGTGTTCCTGAGGATGACAGGAGTGCTTGGATGAGTGATTCAGGACAGGGGCGTGACGACCACGACCGGGAAGTGTCGCCGAACACCCGGAGCGAATGGGGAAGTGACGACGCGCGTTTTGACCGGGTACCCCCGGATGCGACCGAGAAGGGTGATGGCGGCCCACACGCCCGGCGCCAGTCCCATGGGGCGTCCAGTGAGGGCCACGAGCTGGTCAGCAGGCGGGGTGACCTGACGGAAAAGATCCAGGCCAGCAAGCAGATCGCCAACATGCAGGAGCCCCGGCGCCTTAATCGGGACGACCTGGATGAACGGCGCATCATCTACCCCGAGTCGCCCGACCGGAACCTGGTCAACCGTTTCCGCCAGTTGCGGACCCAGCTGCTGGAAGTCAGCAACAATACCAACTTCTCCCTGGTGGTGACCGGGGCGGTGGAAGGCGCTGGTTCCTCTTTCATGTCCGTGAACCTCGCGGCCGCGTTCGCATTCGACCAGTCCAAGACGGCGCTGCTGGTGGACTGCAACCTGCGCTATCCCTGTCTGCACTCGTTGCTGGACATCATGCCGGACGCGGGGCTGACCGATTTCATCGAGGATCCGGAGTACGATATCGGGCGCATCATCTACCCGACGGGTATCCCGCGCCTGCGCCTGATTCCCGCCGGCAGCCGCCGGGAGTCACCCTCCGAGTTCTTCACTAGCTGGCGGATGGAGGAGTTTATCAATGCCATCCGCGAGCGCTACCCGGACCGGTTCATCATCCTGGATACTTCCAGCATTGCGGATTCGCCGGATGCCCGGATCCTGACCGAACTCTGTGATTACACCATGCTCGTGGTCCCCCACGGGAAGGTCACCACCACCCAGGTGGAAAACGCCGTTGGGGGCATCGACCCCAACAAATTTGTCGGAGCCATACTGAATGCCTGAACGGACCCTTCAAGGTCCCGGTTCAAGGATGAACGGAACAAAACGGGTCGTTTTCGGTGCAGTCCTGACGCTGTGGCCAATGGCGGTAGCGTGGGCGAATCCTGCCACGGTGGATGTGTTCGCGAACACCCGTTATTCGGACAACATCGACAAACGGGCCTCCGGTAACGAGGAAGGCGACTTCGAGCACCGGGTCGGTCTGGGCATCAACAAGGCCTCGGATCCGGGCACCTGTGAAACGGCCATCGGTGGCGACATCGCCTTCGTGACCTATCAGCACGGCACCAACAGCGACGAAGTCAGCGCGGATCTTAATGCCTCCGGTAACTGTCAGCCCAACCGCAACGTCCGGTGGAGCGCCCGGGGCAGTGTGCGCGACGTCCGAACCACCACCGAGGCGCCGGATTCCCCGGACAACCGCGAACGGCGCAATTTCTTCGCGACAGGCCCCAGCTTTATTGCCTACCCGAGCCGCCTGGATACCCTCACACTGAACGTGGAATACCAGATGACCCGCTTCCAGGAATCCACCGAGGACGACAGTGACCGGGTAGTGACCACAGGCCGCTGGCAGCACCTGTTCAGTCGCAACTTCAACGGGGGGCTGGCCCTCAGCCAGAGCAATATCGAATACCGGCGCACCGAGGAGGAACTGACACGCCGCACGGCCAATGGGTTCTTCAGCTGGCAGCGGGGCAATGGCGCCTGGAACGGCGAGCTGGGCTACTCCTGGCTCGAGAGCGAGCAGGGCCCGCTGGCAAATGACTCGGAAGGCGTTACGGGCGAACTGGGCTACAGCTACCAGTGGGGGAAGGGGACCAGCGCGTTCGCGCAGGTCCGCCGCTCCATCACGGATGTCTCCTCGGAAGTGGACCTGAGAATACCGGGGCTGGACCTGAACCTGACCGAAACCTCCGCCGTCGTGGTGACCGCGTTCAAGGTCGGCGCAGGCCAGCAATGGACGGGGCGAACCCGCACCGACCTCAGTGTGTCCGCGACCCGGTCTGATTATGAAGCCTCCGGCACCACCGAAGACCGCCTCAGCAGCGAATTATCCCTAAGCCACAAGCTTACCGAGAACCTCAGCGGACGGAGTAGTGTTGGCTATGCACGGGAAGAATTCGGCCAGAGCGGCGATGACCAGCGGGATACCGTGCGCGGGCAACTGGGCCTGGATTACCGCCGGACACGGGATCTTACCCTGAACGCCAGCATTGGCCACGAGACCCAATCCGCCGACAGCCAGGGCGCTCGTAACTACGACGAGAACTGGATCCAGGTCGGCGTGCGTTACAACCTCAGGTAGCCTATGAACACCATACCCAATGCACTGACCATCGATGTGGAAGACTACTTCCACGTGGCGGCCCTTTCCGAGGTGATCAGCCCCGAGGACTGGTCGTCCATGGAATACCGCTGTGAGGCCAACACCGACCGTCTGCTGGAGATCTTCGACAATGCGGGCGTCAAGGGAACCTTTTTCGTACTGGGCTGGGTGGCGGAGAAATCCCCCGCGCTGGTGCGACGCATCGCCGAAGCCGGCCACGAGATCGCCAGCCACGGCTACAGCCACCAACTCGTCTACAACCAGACCCCGGAGGTTTTCCGCGAGGAAACCATCAAGTCCAAGGCCCTGCTGGAAGACCAGGTGCAGCAGCCCGTGAACGGCTACCGCGCCGCGAGCTATTCCATCACCAACGAGTCCCGCTGGGCCCTGGACATCCTGGCCGAGGCCGGCTTTACCTGGGATTCCTCCATATTCCCGGTCCGCCACGACCGCTACGGCATGCCGGGCAGCCCCCGCTGGCCCCACCGCCTGACCACGGACAAGGGCCATGAGCTGATCGAGTTCCCGCTGACAACGCTCAAGCTCGGCGGTTTCACGCTGCCCATCGCCGGCGGCGGCTACTTCCGGCTCTACCCGTACCCGTTCAGCCAGTGGGGCCTGAACCAGGCGAACCGCCAGGGCGAGCCCTTCATCTTCTACCTGCACCCCTGGGAGATCGACCCCGGCCAGCCCCGGTTCGACGTCAAATGGTTCTCCAAGTTCCGCCACTACAACAACCTGGGCAAGTGCGAGGCCCGCCTGGAAAAACTCGTCAATCACTTCGAGTTCACCACGGTCGCCAACGTCCTGGACCAGAAAACCACCCAACTTGAAACCTTCAACCTGAGAGCCGCCACCTGATGCTCGAAACGCTCTTCTGGCTCTCCGCTGCCCTGGTCGTCTACATCTACATTGGTTACCCCGCCCTCATGGGCCTGCTGGCGTTGAAAAAGCGCCCGGTAGCGTACGACGACAACTATCAGCCCAACGTCTCCATCCTCATCGCCGCCTACAATGAGGAGAAGGACATTGCCGAGACGCTGGAGAACAAGATCGCCCAGCAATACCCCAGGGACCGCCTGGAAATCCTCGTCGTCTCCGACGAATCCGAGGACGACACCGATCAAATCGTCCAACGCTACGCCCGCCAGTCCGACGTCAGCATCCGCCTCTTCCGCCAGACCCCCCGCCAGGGCAAGACCGCCGGCCTCAACCTCATCGCCCCCGAGGCCAAGGGCGAGATCATCATCTTCTCCGATGCCAATTCCCAATGGGCACCAGATGCCGTGGCTAAGCTCGTGCGCAACTTCGCGGACCCGGGAGTGGGCTATGTGACGGGCAAGATGGTCTACACCCACGACGACGGCTCCCTGATGGGCGATGGCTGCAGCAGTTACATGAAATACGAGAACTGGCTGCGTGCAAAGGAAACGGCCGTGGGCTCCATCGTGGGTGTGGATGGCGGCATCGATGCCATGCGTCGGAATCTGTATGAGCCGCTGAGTCCGGATCAGCTCCCGGACTTCGTCCAACCCCTGAAGGTTGTAGAGAAGGGGTGGCGGGCCATCTACGAACCTGACGCACTGCTCAAGGAAAAGGCCCTTAAGGACTCGGAAAGCGAGTTCGCCATGCGCCTACGCGTCTCCCTTCGGGCCATCTGGGCATTGTACGACATGAGGCAACTATTCAACCCGTTCAACCATGGCCTTTACGCATTCCAGCTGCTGTCCCATAAGGTTCTGCGATACTACGCTTTCGTGCCGTTGGCAATTCTGGCGTTGGTTTCCACAGTCCTGTCCAACGACGGCTTGTGGTACACGCTGGCCTTCTGGGCCCAGATTGGCTTTTACGGCGTGGCCTGTGCCGGGCATAGCAAGGAGAGCAAAGGGGAAGAACTCTCGAGCCTGTTCGCGATACCGTATTACTTTGTGCTTCTCAATCTCGCTTGCCTTTACGCCGCCCAGGCATTTCAGCGTGGCGAGAAGCGGACCACCTGGGCGCCAAGGAAAGGTTAACTCTCTGGGAATGTTGACCTGATGAGCTCCAACGTACAACGGAAGACGATTTTCCGGACTACCGAACCATGATGATTCATGGCTCACACAACGGCTTTCTGGTGCCCGTAGAAGCGGATCGCCTGTCAAATGAGGTGTGCGAAGGCGACCAGGAAACGAAAACCCGCTCCGCTTCTGTTGCGGAGCTATGAAAGTCTTGCACTTGATCGACAGTGGCGGGCTTTATGGCGCTGAAAAGATGTTGTTGAGTTTGGCCACTGAGCAGCAAGCGCTCGGACTGGATGTGACTATTCTGAGCGCGGGAGAACATGGTTGCGGTGAGAAGCCGATTGAGGCAGAAGCTGCGCGGCTCGGTTTGAAGATTATCGCGTGGCGCATGAAACCAGGATTGAATATTAAAAGCATGCTCAAGCTTGTTCGCTGGGCAAGAGCAAAGCAATTCGAGCTACTGCATTCACATGGCTATAAGTTCAATATCCTGACTGCAATCATGCCCCGCAAATTCCTTTGCATCCCAGTCGTCACAACATTGCACGGCTTCGTCCGGGCGCGTCGTTATACCAAGATGTGGTTTTACGAACTGCTTGACCGGTTTGCGCTCAAACGGCTCGATGCAGTTTGTCCCGTGAGCGAAAGCATGCGCGATGAAATTACTCCGTGGGTTGCATCTCACACGATTGTTCAAGTCGTATCGAATGGTCTGGACCTGCGAGAAATTCATCGGCATGCAGACGATTCATTGGCGCCAACAGAAATAAAGGAGTTCATCGCCCACCACAGTCCCGTTGTTGTGGGGGTGGGGCGGCTCTCTCATGAGAAGGGATTTGATCTATTGATTGGCAGCTTTGCGACGGTCAAAGAGTATTGGCCCAAAGCAGGGCTGATCATTGTTGGTGAGGGCCCCATGCGCTCTGAGCTACGAAAAAAGGCCGACGAGACCGGCCTTTCCGACTCTTGTCTAATGCCTGGTTATGTTGCAAATATTCCCTCGATTCTATCAGCCGCGTCGGTGTTGGTACTGTCTTCCAGGACTGAAGGGCTGCCCATTACCTTGCTTGAGGCAATGGCTGTCGGGGTGCCTGTAGTGGCATCAGATGTCGGGGCTATTCCATCGGTACTCGAGGAGGGGGAGTTAGGCCGATTAACCCCAGCTGGCGATTGCAATGCCTTGGCAAATTCCATCACTGAAACGTTGACGGACAGTGCATCCGCTCACAGGAAGACCGAGGCTGCCAGGTCGCACGTTGAAGCCTGTTACTCAGCACGCACCATGGCACAGACGTATACGGACGTTTATCGCAGTGTTCTGGGAAGAGACGGGGGCCACCTGAGGAATGGAACTTCGACGGAAGCAGTGTCGAATGGGTGATCTCAACCACTGGATATTTCGCATCCTTTTTTATCTGATAAAAAGCCGACGTGTAGCGGTGTTAGGAGATTATAAGTGAAGGATAGGTTATGGGTGACGTGGGAAGACCATCGACGCTCTCGCGTTCTTGCCGAGCAGTTCAAATGTAAATACAAGCCGCTTACCCTGGAGGCTTCACGATATATCCGATATCCAGCTTTGGCTGCGCTTACCCTCGCGCTCTTGGTGCGGGAAAGGCCGAAGTATCTCTTTTGCCAGAATCCGTCAGTGGTGCTCGCGGCGTTATGCGTGCTTCTGAAACCTCTCTTTCGTTATCGGTTGATTGTTGATCGACACTCCAATTTCAAGTTTGAAACGGCTGACTCCAAGGCATTGAAAGCCCGTATTTTTCACGCGGTAAGCAACTTTTCTATTCGTAATGCTGACCTTAACATCATCACCAACCATGTCCTTGCAGACATTGTGGAACAAACAGGTGGTAGGGCAGTCGTGTTACCTGACAAGATTCCGCAACTTGATTCGAGTAAGCCCGCCCCCAACTTTTTCTCACTGAGTGATACCGCTAAAGTCGTTTGCATCACCATGTTTGATGATGATGAGCCGATACAAGAGTTGGTACAGGCTGGGGTTGGCCTTGGGGATAGGGCCACTTTATTTATGACCGGTAATTACCGGAAGACGTACAGTGAAGCGGAGAAAGAGGCTCTAGAAGAAAAAGGTGTACATTTCTGCGGATTTGTGGACGAAGAGACGTATGCCAGTGCGCTGGCTAATGCTGATGCTGTCGTGGTCCTTACGAAAAAGGACTTAATTCTCAACTGCGGTGCGTATGAAGCATTATCACTCGCGAAGCCATTAGTTCTATCCGACACTCCGACATTGCAACAGTATTTTGGGGGCTGCGCAGTCTACGCAGACCCACGTAATCCACGCTCGATTATAGATAGCATCATTAAGGCATTGAACTGCCGAGATCAGTTGTCATATAAGGCTAAAACTTCGGTGGAGATCTTAGACCGGGAATGGAATATCCAGTTTTCACGAGTCTGTGAGTCCGCGGGAATTATCTGATAAAAAATGGGACTTAAAGGTAGCTAACAAAATATCTAGTTTTGCAATGGCTCAAAAATATAAGAAAGTATATTTAAATGTGGCTAACGTTTTGATTCAGTTGGTACGGGTGAGTGATAAATTACTATGAATAAGGTCGTAGAATTTTTCTATTATAACGCACCTGTAATTTTTCAAAATCTTCTTGTTAGTGCTTATGGATTTTGGTTGTGGCGAAGTCGCTATTCGAAAGAGGCGCCAGAGTTTCTTGAGTTCCTGAAAAAAACCGAACTGTATTCCACTGAAAAGTTAAAGCTATTGCAAGAAGAAAAGTTTGTTGATCTAGCGAGACATGCCATAAGAACAGTTCCTTATTATTCGCGGTGGGCTTCTAATAATGGTATTAATGAGTGCGACATAACAGGTCAGACGTGCATTAAACGTTTCCCTGTCATAAGTAAAGATGATATTCGGAAAAATCCAGATGACTTTATTTCATCTGACTATAGAAAAAAAGACTTAATGACTCTCAGTACGAGTGGCACTACGGGATCTCCCCTGAAGATCTGGTGTGATAGAAGGTGTCGAACATACCACTATGCGTTTTTTTCCCGGCTAAGATCTTGGTTTGGAATTAGTGCTAGGTCGAAGCGCGCCACTCTGTTTGGTCGGGTTATTATGAAGGCCTCCCAAGAAAAACCTCCCTTTTGGCGCTATGATATTGCACAGAGAAATCTGATTTTTTCGTCTTATCATCTCTCGGAAAAAAACATTCATCACTACTATAAGAAGCTCTGTGATTATAACCCAGAAGAGATAATAGGGTACCCCTCAAGTCTCTATCAAATAGCGTTGTATGTGCTCGACTCTGAAGCTGAGCCCCTAAGACCTAAGCTGGTGATCTGTACGGCAGAAAATTTACTTGATTATCAGAGAGAAGCCATTTCCAAAGCTTTTGATGCACCAACCATAAACCAGTATGGCTGTACTGAGATGGCGTTTTTCGCATCCGAGTGTGAACATGGAAAAATGCACTTTCATCCGGAGCATGGAATTTTTGAAGTATTGAATGAGAGGGGGCTAGAGGTCTCCAAAGAGGAGGGGCGATTAATTGCGACGGGGCTTTTAAATCGCGCAATGCCTCTTATTAGATATGATACAGGGGATATTATTTCGGTATCACACGAGAGTCGTAGCTGTAACTGTGGCCGGTCTTTCCCTGTAATTGAAGAAATCGAGGGGCGGGTTGATGACTTGGTTTACAGGCTGGATGGAACGCCAGTAGGAAGACTGGATCCTATCTTTAAAGGAGGTGGCTCTATTATCGAAGCGAAGGTCAAGCAGGATAAGGCGGGGAATATTCAGGTTTTGGTTGTACCTGATCATGGGTTTACTAAGAATGAGGAAAATAGGCTGCAGTATGAGCTCCGAAAGCGAGTAGGAGCTGATACTGAAATTGAGATATTAGCAGTGGATACGATTGAGAGAGAGAAGAATGGAAAATTTCGAGCGGTGGTTAGTGAGTTTGAACCAAGATCCTGAGTTCAGATAATAGCTGAAGCACATTAGAGGTAGGAGGGCCGCCGGTTTACTCCAAAGTGCTGCAGTTATTATCTGAATTCAGAGTTGTTTTGAATGTCCGAAAAACAGTCACTGTACCGACTCGATGGACGGTGGATTCGGGGGAGACACCACTTTGAGAGGGTATCCCTCTGGGTTTTTCACACCATTGCGGTCAAAAATGAAGAGATAGTATGTATTATCATCCGTCGGCAGCTGACCTTGGGTAAAAGCGAATTCAATGCTGTTTTCGGACCAACGCAGCGGGCGTTGCAGTTCGTAGGAAGTCGCTGACTCAAGGTTCCTTGAGTCGGCGACAATAACTCGCTGCCAGGTGCTGTCCATGTAGGGTTCGCTGATTTCAAAGGTGTTTAGGCCAAAGTCTCCGGTGTTCTGGCCTACCAATTGGAGAGTCGGGCTGGAGTCGGCATGCTCAGTAACTGAGGGATCAAAACTGAAGCTGCCTTGCTTCTCGAAATTGACCCAGTACTCCGCAGTACCGCGGGATTTATCAATCATGTATTCCATTAAATTCCAAGCCTGAGGTTCCAGGTCGGCTCGAAACCAGTCGCTGCCCGCATCACCAGGCCCAGTTTTCGGGGATACATAGATTCTATCCAGTGCCCAAGACGCTCGAAGGCCGTTGGAGCCACCCCCTGTTTCCCAGATGCGTGCATATTTTCCTGGGCTAGTGAATTTACTGATCGTCCCACTGTCATCAGAAATGTAAGCCTCTGCGCCAGTCGATTGCCCAATGAGCGTTTTGCCAGCCAACCGGTCGACATTCGACATGGTATCAAACTCGATCTCGAGCCATCCGTTGTCGTTGATGCCGATGACCCAGCCATCGACATCAATACCTTGGGCGCCGCCGCTGGGAACAACAAAGCGCTCCCCTCGGGTTAGTTCGGACTCGCCGAAGTCGAAGTTACCGGAGATGCCAGTTTGCTGAATCTCAACGTGCTTCTGGGGATCAAACTCAGTTCGTATCCACCAGGATACGTATATTTGGGTGTTACCGTCGGGGCGAGGGTATCGCCTCAAGGATGGGTCCAGGTTGTGATCGCCGCCGTAAGCCATTGGAAGACCGACGAAAGCGCCTCCACGCATACGATAATGGGCGCCCACATCCTCATGCCGCAGGTCGCCGCTTCGAATGAAGGCCGTCGGTGCGCGATCAATATTCCCTCCCGGGGTTCCAACGCCATCCCAGACGCGCATGCGCTCGTCGTTGGCGTCATGCATGTATTGTCCATGAGAAAAAAAGTTGCCCTGAAAATTGTTCCGCGTGCCATTCTCAAAAGTGTATGTGCCGAAGTCATGCAGTACGGGGGGGCCTTGCTGCTTATCCCCGAAGCCGGACCCGGTAACCCGGAAGAACTGAGTTCCCTCTTCCTCGGCCCGATCGACAGGCTCAACGGCGGATATGTTGGGTTGGCCATAGGCTGTAGCGAAGAAGCAAGCCGAGAGAAGGCAAGCGATTTTCCGGAAGCCAAGCGTATTCATGTCGACACTCCAAAGTGGGTTTGGGCGGGCAACAGCCTATACCGTCAAATCAAGTTAAATCGATCAGCGGTAGGTTACAAGCCTGTTATCCGTTACAGTTTGTTATAGCTTGCGCACTCATTGCCCGCGATTTCCTGGAGTTCGCCCGAGCTTTGGGACCGCACCACTCTTGCTCATCACTCGCCTCCTCTGGAGGTGGTGAATCTTGACGAGCTGATAAAAAGGATTCAAATGACTGACGACACAGTAAAAGCGGGGATTTTGGATACAAGCATTGCGACTGAGAATACGGGGGATCTCATCATCATGGAGTCGGCCGGGGAGGTCCTGGATTCACTTTTGAATGCGCAGGCGTTTCACTTCCCGACCCACGAGAAGCTGGGCAGGACCAGTTATAGTATTCAAAAACAGCTTTCCTACAACATCGCTTGCGGAACAAACCTGCTCCATGCCCACATGGGGCTGGTTAAGCAATGGAACGTGGGCTTGATTGACGCATTCAAGCTGAAGCCCGTGGTGCTGATGGGGGTCGGGTGGCGGAGCCAGGCTTCCCGGAAAACGGATTTCTATACAAGATGGTTATTGCGCCGGCTCCTTGATTCACAGCGTTACCATTCAGTACGGGATTCCTACACCGAAGGCCGGCTCAGGGAAATCGGTTTTGACAATGTGCTGAACACCGGCTGCCCGACCTGTTGGAGCCTTACGCCCGATCATTGTGCCAGTATTCCACAAACCGCTGGTGATTCGGCCGTTTGCGTGCTTACTGATTACAGCCGCAATGAAGAAAGGGATGCCGAGCTTCTTGACCTGGTCTGTTCCAGGTACGCCAACCGTTTTTTCTGGTGTCAGGGCTCCGGGGATTTGGACTACATCCGGAGTTTGGGGTTTGATCGTCATTTCCAGTTTATTCCGCCGACCTTGAGGGCTTATAACCGCCTCTTGAGCGATTCATCCTTGGCACTGGATTACGTTGGCAACCGCCTTCATGGCGGCATCTATGCACTGAAACACGGGCGCCGAGCGACCATCATAGGGGTCGATCACAGGGCTAACAGTATGGGTAAGGACATCGGACTACCCGTGATTGATCGTTACAGGCCGTTCGAGGAAGTCAAATCAATGGTTCTGGATGAGCGTGCTATAGAAATTTCGCTCCCTGTTTCAAACATTGAGAAGTGGTCCAACCAATTCAAGGAGGAAGTTCAACCTGATGGGCAGTAATGAAGTCCCTAGGGTTCTGGTCGTCGGTTATTCACCAAGGATGTCCGGTGGTGTCGTCAAGGTGACCGAAACGCTGAGGCAGGCCTATCCCGGGATGGATCTCCATGTGTTTCATCATTGCTATACGCCGAAATCCCGGGCAGTAACAACCTACCTGCAAAGCCTCCTGGGTTTCATGTTCGGGTTGTACCGCATCCGGAAATTCTATGATGTATTGCACGTCATCGTGGGGTCGTCCGGCGATGCCGTGAGAACGTTGCCTTATATCTGGCTCGCAAAGCTGGCCGGCCTGCCGTTGTGCATTCAACACCACAAGAGCGCTGATGTTGTTCGCGATTATCTGCCCGGTTTTTTTCCCGTTGCATTGATTACGTCGACGTGGCGCTCGGTAGCGGCCCATGTATTCCTGAGTGAGAAGCTCAGGACAGGTTTTGAAACTGTATTCTGCGCCCGCGACGGTTTGTTCGTTATTCCGAATGCCATCGATGAGACATGGATAAGGTCGGATTCCCCGGGTAGCTTGCACGACCGTACGCGGGACGTCGTCTTTTTCGGGCGCTGGAGCTGGGAAAAAGGTGTGGGTGACATGCAGCGTGCGGCGGAGGCCCTCGCCGATATCGCCAAATTCGAGTGCTACACGAATGTCCAGAAGCCCACCGTGGAGGGGCAATGCCAGCTTTATCCCTGGCTGGAGGAGAGAGAGGTTCAATCTATCCTGCGGTCTGCCAAGCTGTTGATTCTCCCATCCTACTCGGAGGCTTTCCCGACCGTGCTTCTTGAGGCGTGCGCATGTGGAACGCCCTTTGTTGCATCCGATGTTGCCGGCATACCGGATATTGCCCGAAACAGTGGGGCAGGGCTTACTTTCCCGGCTGGCAATGTTGAGGCTATTGTGCGGTCTGTGAGACAGGTCCTAGATGATGCTGACGGTTGGCAGCAAATGGCTGAAAACGGCGCCGAATGGGCGAAGGAACTCAAGCCGGAGGGGATCCGTGCGCAGTGGGAACAACTCTACCGGCGGCTATCTACGGGTAATCATTCAGTTGAACAAATCTGACCGAATGGTTCTTATTCAACGCGACTGATTGCGGCAAGGATGATTTCCAATGGAACAGAAGATGAAATACCGGTTCTTCGAACATCTTTCCTTGGACTATATTGGCCCCTTTGAAGCACTTGATGAGGTTTACAGCAAGCTCCGGGAAACATCCTTCTGAGGTGATACCCATGGGGTGGCGGCATTGGATGCTATCCCACCTGATACTGCATTTCTTACCCAAGGCTTTGGAGACAAATTGGAAGCTCGATACGCTCGCGACACGCGCATTCATGACATTGCGGCGGATAAAGGGCGTTGACAGTCTGGTGCAGCCGGTTGTCGTGTTCTGGTTTTAAGGAGGTCTCATGGAGGTTTTAGCATTTGCCCGTCATCCGGGGGGAGGGATCCGGACCTATATCTACTATGTGTACAGTAATGCAGCTTTTTCTGACACCAACATAACGCTCCTTACGCCTGAAACGGATTCCATGGATTCCCTCCTGGCAGGGATGAATAACGTTGGATCGCACGTAAAAAGCAAGGAGAGTGTGGTTTACCTTCTGATTTCGATTATCCGAACTCTGTTAAAGGTTAAACCCCAGGTCCTGCATTCCCATGGCTTTACCGCCGGGCTGCTGGCAGTCATTCCAGCACGGTTGCTCGGCGTGCCTCATGTGATCACAACCCATGATGTCTTACGGGATGCCCAGTTTCAGGGGGTTGTTGGACGTCTGAAACGGCGCTTGATCGGTCGGGTTCTGTCGCTTGCAACGGTCATCAACCCGGTGGGGAAGGATGCAGCGCGAAATCTGCAGGACAATTACTCCTACCTGAATGGTAGCCGTCGGATGGTGAGCATCAGGAACGGAATTGATACAAATCAGTTCCTGGGCGACCAACGGCGGGATGTCAGGGAGGAAGCCGGCGTTGCGCAGTGCGATCTGCTCGCGGGTTTTTTTGGCCGTTTTATGGCTCAGAAAGGATTTTCAACATTGGTTGAGGCAGTAGCGCAGTGGAACAGCAGGGAGGGGCGAACCTTGAAAGTGGCCTGCTTCGGCTGGGGAGGATTTATTCGGGAGGAACAGGCCGAGCTGACGCGCAGGGGCCTGATGGAATACTTCCATTTTTTCCCAGGCACGGATGAGATGGCGGAAGCTCTGCGGGGCGTGGATGCGGTGGTCATTCCCTCGCGCTGGGAAGCATGTCCATTGCTTCCCATGGAGGCGTTTGTGGCTGGAGTGCCGGTGATCGCGTCTACCTGTATTGGTCTGAATGAAGTCGTGCACGCGACGCCTGCCCTGACATTCGAAGTTGAGTCAGTGGAAGGACTGCTTCAATGTCTGGAGCGTTTTGCGAACGAGGAGGATGCCTTGAAAGAGCGCGCGGAAGCGTTCCGTAGTGAGGCCGCGAGTCGATTCGATGTGGCCGGGACGGCCAGGTCATTAAAGGAGCTGTTCATGGACGTGGCTAAGTGATGGGTTCGAGCGGTCCGATATACTTATACAGAGCGCGCTTGCTTCGGCAGCCGACGACCGATGGAACGGGGAGCTAAGGATGTGTGGACTGGCTGGTTTCTGGCCACTGAACGGCGCCAGAGTCGAAGGGCGCGATGCTGTGTTGGCTGCGATGGGCCAGGAACTCCAGCACCGTGGCCCCGACGCCCAGGGCGCCTGGATAGATGACACCACCGGCCTGGGGCTGGTTCATAGGCGCCTGTCCATCCAAGATCTGTCTCCGACCGGCGCCCAGCCCATGACGTCCACATCCGGGCGTTACGTCATTGCCTTCAATGGCGAGATCTATAATTTCAATGCGCTGCGGAAAGAGCTTGAAGCATCAGGTAACGTATTTCGGGGCCATTCGGACACGGAGGTGATGCTGGCCGGGTTTGAACACTGGGGCATTGAGGGCGCGCTTGACCGGTTTAATGGCATGTTTGCCTTCGCGCTCATGGACCGGCGCGAGCAGCGCCTTTACCTGGCTCGTGACCGGATGGGGGAGAAACCGCTTTATTATGGGTGGCAGGGCAATACCTTTCTGTTTGGTTCGGAGCTCAAGGCTCTCAGGCAGCATCCGGACTGGCAGGGTGAGATCGACGGGAGTGCGCTGCCACTGTTGCTTCGTCATAACCTGATCCCGGCGCCTTATTCCATTCACCGGAATATCCGCAAGCTGCCGCCGGCGTCCTATATCGCGCTGGACCTGAAAGACAGCAGGGGCTCCGTTTGGCCGGAGCCCAAACGGTACTGGGTACTGGAATCCTTCATCGGCAATGAGTGGCCCGGCACGGTCGAGCAGGCATCCTTTCAGCTCGAATCGCTTCTGGAGGGCGTCATTGGCGAGCAGATGATCTCGGATGTGCCCCTGGGCGCCTTTCTTTCAGGGGGGATTGATTCGTCCACGGTGGTGGCCCTGATGCAGAAGCAGGCCTCGCGCCCGGTGCGCACCTTCAGCATCGGATTTGACGAACCAGGCTTCAACGAGGCGGAGCATGCGGCAGAGGTGGCGCGCCATCTGGGCACCGATCATACGGAACTCTATGTGACCCCCGAGGACGCATTAGCCGTGATTCCGGGGTTGCCGCAGATGTATGATGAGCCCTTTGCCGACTCGTCTCAGATTCCCACCTATCTTGTAAGCCGCATGACACGGGAACATGTGACGGTGGCGTTGTCCGGCGACGGCGGCGATGAGCTTTTTTGTGGCTACACGCGTTACCAGGCCACGGCGCGGGCCTGGCAGTCGCGTTCCGGGCTTTCGCGCCAGCTGGCGGCGTTAATGCGGTATTTGCCGAAAGGATTGATTGCCCCCGTGATCCGGGCAATGATGCCGTCTCAGTGGCAGCGTTCCTCGGGGGCGGTCCGCCAGCGGCTGGTGGCAGAGGCTGCCATGGGTAATGCAGGGACGCTGTCCGAATACTACCGCCAGAGAGTGTCCCATTGGCCGGAGCCGGCCGAGGCACTGGTGAATGCTGAGGAACCCGAGTATGCGCTTACCAGTGGGCTGCCGGGAGCGGTTGCCGGGGACCCATTTAAGACGTTGATGTGGCGCGACCTGAACTGGTACCTGCCCGACGATATTCTGGCCAAGGTAGATCGGGCGGCCATGGCCTGTAGCCTGGAAACACGCATTCCCCTGCTGGACCGGCGAATTGTGGAGTTCGCGCTGGGGCTGCCGACCGACCTCAACATGGAAGCTGGTGTAGGCAAGCAGGTGTTGCGCCGGGTACTGCATCGCCATGTGCCCCCTGAACTGATCGACCGCCCCAAACAGGGCTTTGCGGTGCCGCTGGGGAGCTGGCTGCGCGGGCCTCTCAGGGACTGGGCCGAGCCGCTTCTGGCAGAGCAGCGCCTGAAAGAGCAGGGGCTCTGGCATACTAACCGTGTGCGCTGGTTCTGGCACGAGCATCTGAGTGGACGCGAGGATTACAGCTTTGAATTGTGGGGGGTACTGATGTTCCAGGCATGGTTTTCATCCCTTAAATGAATACAGCTAAGGATCCAGGTTTGGCCGAAGGATTCGTTTTTCTAATGGACTGCGAGCAAAGGTGCTCTGAGGGCATCATATATTCTCTCGCAACGAGAGGGTTTTCCGTCATTGGGTTAAGTCCTGACAGATTCTTCCCCGCTCGCTTTTCAAGCCATCTTCATCGGCGGGTACAGTCTCCAAAACTGGATAACGGATTCCAGGAATATTTTGAGTTTCTCTGCTCCTTAGAAAAAAGAGGGGTTATAGTTCCTTCTGGCGATTTAAGTGTCAAGTTTCTTAGCGGATTCAAAGAGCGTCTCACTTCTGAAGGTTTTCTCGTCAATGTACCTGACCCTGATACCCTGCATCACCTTTTCGATAAATGGGAATGCAATCAAATTTGTGAGAGACATGATATACCAGTTGCTAAGTCCGCATTAGCTAATGATTTGTCAGACGCCGAGCGTTTTTCGAGTGACATGACTTGGCCGTTAATTGTAAAGCCAACCTCATTAGCCGGAGGAAACTACGTCAAAGTCCACTCACAAGAAGAGCTAAAAAATGCATTTAACTCTCTTTCCAATATAATTAAAAAGGAGAACTTCAAGCTTCATGAATCTGGGGTTTTAATCCAGGAGTGGATAGATCTTAAGATGTCAGATAACTGGAGTTGCGATGTATATTTTGATCAATACGGGGAACTTATAGATTTCGTAACCATAAAAAGAATTCGGACGTCCTTGAGTGAGAAGGGTCTGCCAACAAGTAGGATGTACTGTGGTCAGATCCAGAACAATACCTTGCTCAAGGAAAGGACATTTGACTTATTAAAGAAACAGAACTGGAAAGGGTTTGCGCACGTTGAGTATATCTTTTGCAAAAAACGGAATGATTATGTTTTAACGGAAGTTAATCCACGTCTTCCCGGTTACTCATACCTTTTGAGTGCCTCTGGTCATGAGCAGGGATGCTATTACAGTCTGGATCTGTTTGGATTACCTTTTCAGGTTAATCGCTGCAGTAAGTATGAGCGGTTATATTATTTTGAAACTCTTCGTTATCCGGGAGACCTAAGTGACGGGATAGTCAACTATTGGCGAGGTTATTTAAAACTAAAAGACGTGATACGCAGCTATCTGGTTCTCGTACAAAAACCGAGGCAAGTTGTGGTCGATTATTTTAATATTAAAGACTTGCGGATGACGGTTGCGGTTCAGGTTTTTAATTTGATCAGGTTCGGATCTAAGGTGATGTTTTTTGTTAAGCGACGATTAAAATAATATGCCGAAATTAAATAGGATTCTAACAATCCTTAGAACTGAGGGGGTGATTCGGTCCTTAAAATTATTGATAAGGCGTGCTGCCAAGAAAATAATTAAGAAAGAGATGGTTTATGTTTGGCATAACGTTAACAAAGAGCGCATCTACCCTGATAATGCCAACTTTGAGATTTTTTCAAAAAAATCTAATCAAGAAAAAATTGCGCAAGTGCTTGGTAAAGATTTATTAGGAAAAACTAAATCCCGTATTGAAAATGGCGAAGTTCTGGTCTGTCTTTTTCTTGATAAGACGCTCGCAGGCTACGGGTGGGGAGGGTATCAGTCCTCACTTTATTTTTCGTATATAGCAAACGGCATTGATCTGAATAAAGAAATTTTTTACATCTACGATTGTTTTACATATCCAGGATTTCGCGGCAAAGGAGTTTATCCGCTTGTTTTAGCGAAGTTGTGTGAGGTTTCTGATAGCTCTGAGGTTTATGTTGCGTGTCAGTCTGTAAATGAGAGCTCGATAAGAGGCATTTTGAAAGCGGGATTCGAAAGGTATAAAGATTTTGTTCTTGTTGATCTTTATTTTTTCCGGTTTAAGTTTGTTATATCGTTAAAAGATCGGAAATAATGGATTACCTTAACGCATTGGGTTCTGCAATTACTCCGACCTATAACCGTTCTAAGATACAGGTGGCCACGTTGCAGAGTGGAGCCACAGCGGGAATTGTATGTAGGGACTGCATAACGATCAGTGAGCAAGAGGAAGCACTGAAAGCCTTCATTACAGCTCTCAGGTATTGGTTGCTTTACCGGGGACGCCGGCGCGTTCTTCTCGCGATACTGCTGAAAAGGCGAGGGCGTTGATGTCGGAGACTCCGCGTTCCGGGCAGGGCGTTGAGACCCTCCAGGTGGTGCGCCTTTCCGAGCAGTATTTTGCGGATATGGCGTCATCCTGGCAGGAGCTTGTATTTGATTCCGACTCGGATCCACTGTTTATGGGCTGGCCCTGGCTGTACACCTGGTGGGAGACCTGGGCAGGCTCTCTGGAACTGGAACTGGCCCTTTTGGGCGCCTTCACGGAGGAAGGCATTCTCGTTGGACTGGCGCCGTTCTACTGCCACCGTTTCCGGTTGCCACTGGGGTATGAGTTACGGCGGCTGCATTTCCTTGGCAATGCCTGGCGTATATGCCCGACGGTGCGTACTGAATACTGCGGACTGGTCATTCGTCGGGGATGGGAAAATCGGGTTGTGGAAAAGGTCATGTCGGAGGTCTGTCGTCTCGACTGGCAGGAGATGGTGGTGTGTGACCAGGGTGTCCAGGATCTTCTTCAGTGGCAGAAAACCTTCGATCGTCTGGGAGAGACCGTGAGTACCGTTCCAAGGATCATCGATTCCGGAGTACGCGTGGTCACGGATGGGAATTTCGAGGACTGGCTCGGGCAACTCGGACGCAATACGCGCCTCAAGGCCTATAACCGGCGGAATTATCTTAACCAGCGGGGTGAGCTGAGATTCCGGTATGTGTCAGACGATGCAACGGATGACTTTTTCAGCACCCTGAACCGTTTTCATGAGCGGCGATGGGGTAAGCCCTGTTTTGAACCGGACGCCTTAAGGTTTCATCAACGTCTCCTTACTCGCCTGACGCCGGACAACAGGGCGCTTTCCGTGCTGGAATTCAATGGGGAACCGGTTTCCATGCTTTATGATCTTCGGGTGGGGGACAGCCAGTACAACCTTCAGACCGGTTTCCTGGAATCGTTCGATTCCAAGGTGGCTCTGGGAACCCTACACCTTGGGTTTGCAATCGAGCAGAGTTTTATGGATCCGCGAGTGCGTTATTACGACCTTCTGGCCGGGCAAGGGAAAAAGACCTTCTATAAGCGTCATTTCCAGGGTGAACACGTGCATTTTCTGACCGTACAGTATGCGCGCCATCCGGTAATGCGGTCTATTTATCGGTTACAATCCTGGCTTCCGGGGCGCCTGCGCCAGTCAATCAACCGATTCGTCAGGCTCTGAATTAGGGATAGAGTAATGCCACATGAAGGAGTTGGCGTAGGCGATCCTGATCAGGGATTTCAGGTTCCGCGAGTTCTTTTCCTGATCGATTCGTTCAGAAATCCCTATGCCGGTAGCGAGCGACAACTCTACTTGTTGGTTGAGGCGTTGGTGGCACGGGGGGTTGAGTGTCATCTGGTTGTGCTTACGGCATCGGATTACCTCTTGAACGAAGATTTTCCGTGTGGGTTTACCGTGTTGGGTTACACGTCTCTGGGGCGCCCCGGGATTTGGGGTGCCATGTATAGCTTAGGTCGGAGATTCAGGGCGCAAGGGTTCACGATCGCGCATACGTTCTTCAATGATGTATCCGTTGTGGCGCCCCCCATGTTGGGCCTGGCAGGGCTTCAGACTGTCATTTCGCGCCGCGATATGGGGTTCTGGCATACACCGGGCAAACTCTGGTTGCTTCGGGCGATGCGCGGCCAGGTAGCGGCCTGGATTGCGAACAGCCGTGCCGTTGCGGATAAGACCATTGTTCAGGAATGGGCGAAGCCGGAGCGGACACGGGTAATCTATAACGGCTTTCCTATAGAGCATGGCGCCAGCATTGAGGGCGCGTCGGATATGGATGCGCTGCGGTCGAATGGTCGGGTTCTCGTCGGGTTGGTTGCCAATGTGAGACCGATCAAGCGTATCCAGGATCTGGTCTGTGCGCTGGGCCGGCTGAAGGAGGATGTCCCAGCGCTGAACGTGGTGCTTATCGGGGACGGTGACCAGGAACCACTGCGTGATCTGGGCCGTGACTTGGGTGTTGGCGACCGACTGCATTGTCTGGGAAGCCGCAACGATGTCCCGGCCTGCCTGAATGCGCTGGATATCGGCGTTCTCTGCAGCGAGTCCGAGGGCTTCTCGAATGCCCTGGTTGAATACATGCTCGCCGGGTTGCCCGTGGTTTGTACTGAAGCGGGTGGGAATCCTGAGGCCGTGGAGCACGGTGAGACGGGGCTCCTGTATGGCGTCGGCGACGTTGAGACATTGGCAACCCATCTGCAATGCCTGGCCGGCGACGTTGAGTATCGACAGAAGCTGGGCGAGAAGGGCCGGAGGATTGCCCAGGAGCGCTTCGCCATGGAGACGATGGTTGACGCGCACATGGCCTTATACAGCGAATTGCTCGAGGGGAGATCGCGCTGATGATTCCCTCCGCCTGGATTGACTTTGCCGGCCGCTGGGGCGGGTATGCGCTCGCGCGCCAGTACACGCGAAACCACCCGCGCATTCTCATGTATCATCGCTTTACCGGCGACACGTCCGCGGGCACGGCTATGGCTGATGTCTTCGAGGAACAGGTTCGTCACCTGGCCAAGCACTTCAATACAATGACCCTCGGCCAGCTTTTAGCCTACTTGCACGCCGGAGAGCGCCCACCACCTAACACGGTTGTAATGACCGTGGACGATGGCCATCGGGATTTCTTCGAGTTCGCCTGGCCTATCCTGAAACGGCACAATGTACCAGCCACGCTCTTCGCCGCGACGGGGTTCATTGACCGGGAACTGTGGCTCTGGCCCGATCAGGTGACCTGGCTTTTGGGGCAGTGTGGGCATCTTCCTGAACGTGTGCAGATGGCCGGGGCGTCGTTAGAGCTTGGGGACAACCCCTGGCAGGCTATTGTGGACCGTATTCTGGCGGTGTCCGACGATAACCGGCTGCGTGCGCCGTCGGAGTTGGGGGAACAGTTGGGCTGTGATCTACCATCCGAGGCGCCCGAGGGGTATGCGCCGATTAGCTGGGATGAACTGCGTGTTCTGGAGGCCAACGGTATCGAGATCGGTGGCCATACGCATACGCACCCCAATCTGGCGCGCATGCCGGAGCACCGGTTGCCGGAGGAAATCCATCGGTGCCGGGAGCGCCTGGACAGCGAACTGGGGATGCGTCCGCGACCGTTCTGCTATCCCAATGGACAGCCGGGTGATGTGACTCCGGCCGTTCGCGCGGCTGTGAAAGATGCAGGATTCACCGGGGCCGTAGTGGCATATGCCGATGGCGCCCGGCACGAGGATGTCTACCAGTTGCGGCGGCACAGCAGCTCCTCGAATCCTTTCCAGTTCTATAAGGCCAGTTCGGGAGTCGAGTGGCTCGGACGGCGTTGGCGGCGGGGAGGCCTGTCGTGAACAGTCAGCCGCTGAGTGCAACCGTTCACCGCCATGCGTCGAGTGTTCACGAGCGCGTCGTGCCGGCGGTGATTTTCGTCCTGCTCTGCTACTTCATGATCGACTACTTTGGGCGCCTGCCCGCCCGCCTGCCTGTGTATCCTCATTTTCGGCCGACGATACTGCTTGTCGGCGTCCTCACCTTGTCGCTTTTTTCCCAGGCGGATAAGGTCAAGGACCGCTTTAATGAGCCGGTTCTGAGAATTATCGTCGTTCTTCTTCTTTACGTGCTGTTGTCCTTGCCGCTGGTGGAGTGGCCGGGCAGCGTGATCCGGGAAAACATCCAGGACTTTGTTAAGGCGGTCGTTTTCCTATTCTTTGTCGCCATCATTGCGGATACAGACCGGCGTCTGAAGATGGTCGTTTATCTTTTTGTCGGCCTTCAGGCGTTCCGCATTCTGGAGCCGTTGTTCCTTTACTTCACGACAGGCGTTCTCGGCGGTAGCACCTATGTCGGGGGCGAGTTTGCGGGTCGTCTGAATGGTGCCCCCGCGGATGTAATCAATGCCAATGGGCTTGGTTTCGTTATCGTGACGACGCTCGGGTTCATGCACTTCCTGATGCTCCGCAGCCCCAGCCGCCTTGTGCGGTGGACCTACTACGTGCTGCTGCCAACGTTTCTTTACGCGCTTGTCCTCACGAGTTCGCGCGGCGCGTTTATTACCTTTCTCGTACTGTTGTTCTTCATGTTCAGGGATGCGAAGCGGAAAGTGCTTCTCACAGCTGTGGTGCTAGTCGGTGCGGTTGTGGCCTGGGGCCAGATGTCCGATTTCCATCAGGACCGCTACCTGTCGCTGATCAGTGAGGATACGCAAAACAGCGGCACGGTCGAGGGGCGTTTCGAAGGCATGAAGACGGAGTTCCTGCTCGGGCTTCAGCGACCGATTGTTGGTCATGGCGTGGGAACCACCTCGGAAGCCAAGGTGAACAAGTTGGGCGCGCGAAGCCAAGCCGCGCACAACTTCTACGCGGAGCTGCTGATCGAAGTGGGGATCATCGGGTTTATCATCGTCATGACCTATATCGTCAGGCTGTATAGGCTGGTGCGTCGCAATCTGGCGCGATTGCGGGAAGCCATGGAGTCCGGTGCGGAGATCGACAGCTTCAAGTACCGGCTTAACAAGGCGCTTTTGGCGGTTTTCTGGATCTATGCCGTCTACAGCATCAACTATTACGGCCTGTCTCAGGAATACTGGTACCTCTATGGAGGGATTTGTGTCGCCTTTGCTCGTTCCCTTGCCCGCGACTTCTCTCAGGCGGGTGATGGGCTGAGAGACCGTGATACACGAGATTTTCGGTCACGATGGCCTGCGGCCCCGGGCCCACGGACTCGTGAGCCGTTCCAAGGTCAGTGAGCCGATCTGGGCATAGCAGTTTTATCTGAAGTGCTCCATCGGTACGCTGTATCTCGGTTACGCGATTAAGGAAGCGGTTCATGACTAGCGGTCCACTCGTCAGTATTGTGACTCCCACCTTCAACAGGGCCGACTATCTGCGGGTAGCCATCGACAGCGTGTTGGCGCAGACGTACGCCAATTTCGAGCACCTGATCGTGGACGATGGTTCGACGGACGACACGGCGGGCGTCGTCGCTTCCTATGGTGATGAGCGCCTTCGGTATTTCCGTCAGGAGAACCAGGGGCAGAGCGTTGCGAGGAATGTTGGCATCGAGAACAGCCGCGGCGAGTTCATCTGTTTTCTGGACTCTGACAACGCCTGGATGCCTGACAAGCTGCGCCAGCAGCTCGAGGCCTTTGAAAGCCATCCGGAGGCCGGTGTCGTCTACGGTGACATCATCTCCATTGATGCGGAAGGCAATGAGTTCTCCAGGCGCAACATGCGGCGGCGCAGCGGCTGGATCACCGAGGCCCTGCTCGGTGATAACTTCGTGAGCATGAACACCACCATGACGCGCACTGAGCTATTGCGCCGGGTGGGCGGCTTCGACCCCGCCGACCGCTATGCGGAGGACTATGGCCTGTGGCTGCGTGTCTCACTCCATGCGCCCTTCGCCTACGTCCCCGAGTGCTGGGCCTACTACCGGATCATGGAAAACCAGATCTCCAGCGACAAGTTGACTCGCCTGGATGCAAACGAGTCCCTGATTCAGTCGTTCATCCAGGAGCACGCCGATCAACTGGATGCCCGGCAGGTGCGCGACGCACTATCCCGTTTTCACGAGCGCAAGGGGCGTCATGAGGCCAGCGGTGGCCGGCGACGGGGAGCCCTTGCGTCAGGCCTGCGCACTGTGCGCTATGCGCCCGGCCGAATGGGGGCGTGGCGGTCATTCCTGCGCATTCTGTTTGATGTGGCCCGTTAGTATGATGGGCATGCTTGGAGTTCCCTGCCGAATTCTGTGCCTTGTAACCGCGGCTGCGGGGCACTGATGCTTCGAAGCCTCCTCATGAGTACTGCGTCCAACGGTTCCCGCTTCGCCGTAACGACGATCATCACCCTGGTGATGACGCCGGTGTATATCCATGAACTGGGGAACTACGACTACGGCATCTGGGAAATCATGATGTCCGTGGTCGGCTACCTCGGCCTCCTGGATATGGGGTTGCGGCCGACCATCTCGCGCTTCACCGCCTACTTGAACAGGAGTGATGATCCCGCAGAACAGAGTGCGCTCTTTGCCACATCGCTTTGCATGATGGCGGCGGTGGGCTTGCTGATCAGCATGGCGCTACTGACCTGGTCGATGACCTTTCCGGGCGTGCTTGCTCCCGATAGTGATTCCGCAGGCCGTTACGCGACGCTGATCCAGATCTTCGCGGTTCACGTTGTTCTGTCGTTTCCCTATTTCTCGCTCGAGAGCACGTACGAGGGGCGGCTCTTCTATACAACCAAGAACAATATCTCCATTGGCCACTCGATTATCAGTGCAACCTTTCTCTACCACTATCTCCCGCAGTTCGATCCACTGCTGTTGCTGATTACGGTCAATGTTGTCGTGACCGCATCGAAGCTGGTGCTGCTCTTTGCCATCCTGCACGCACCTTCCTATGGCGCGTATCGATTCCATCCCGGGCACTTCAGCCCATCGATGATGTTCCGTATGCTCCGTTTCGGGGGCAAGGCCCTGGCGCAGGGAATCGCCGGACAAGTGTCAAAACGCGCAGACCCGCTCATCATCGGGGCCTTTCTTGGCCCGCAAAAGATCGTCTTTTTCAACCTCGGTTCCATGCTGCTGGACAGGGTCAAAGAATCGACGCAGATCATGGGTCATGCATTCATGCCCGCGTTTTCGACACTACATTCCGCAAGTGACCAGAAAACGATGGATCAGTATTTCCAGACTGGTACGAAGTACATTTATGGCCTCGCGGCGGCTTCCTGTGCGGGGCTGGCTGCAATAGGGGACATATTCATCAGTCTCTGGATCGGCCCGGAGTACGGCGAAGAGGCGCGCCCGATTATCTGGATCCTGGCGGCGACTGCACTGGTCGGGGGGGCGTTGCCGCTGCACAATCGCTTTCTCATGGCGCTTAACAGCCATGGGATACTGGCAATCATTTACTCAGCGCGAGCGGTGATCAACGTGGTTCTGACGCTGCTACTGATCGGGCCGTTTGGCCTTGTCGGGGTCGCATCCGCGACGCTCATCGCGCATCTCGTGACGGCACCATTCGTGTGGGCTGCGGTTTTCAGGCATTTGGCCATGTCTCCGACAACCTATGCCCGCTCCACTCTGTTGCCGATCCTTGTGTCAACAATGATGATGATGACCTGTGTCGTTGTCGCGCTGCAGCTCTTCCCAATGGATAGCTGGTACCAGCTTCTGGGAATCGTTGCTCTTGGTGTCGTTGTCTATGTTCCGCTTTTCGTCTTTGGTGTGCTCGATTCCGATGACCGACGCAACCTGAGCGGGGCCATCGGGAAGATCAGAAAGGCCTTTTGATCGTGATGATGCTTTCATGACTGAGAGTGAAGCGCCGCTATGGCAGCCCGCCCACTCATCAGTATCGTGACTCCGGCCTATAACTGGGCCTATTATCGCGTCATGGAAAACCAGATCTCCAGCGACAACCTGACCCGCCTGGATGCGAACGAGTCCCTGATTCAATCGTTTATTCACGAACACGCCGATCAACTGGATGCCCGGCAGGTGCGCGAAACGCTATCGCGCTTCTACGGCCGCAAGGGGCGTCATGAGGCTAGCGATGGCCGGCGCTGGATCGCTCTTGTCTCAGGGATGCGCTCTGTACGCTATGGTCCCGGGCTAAAAGAGGCGTGGCGGTCATTCCTGCGCATTCTGTTTGATATCGTCCGTGGAAACGGGGTAGAACCCGTGGGCTAATAGCAAAGAAGTTGTTTTATGCTAGCTTAATAAACTGAGCCTTCTGTGCGACAAGCAAAGGAACAGCATGTCCAATTCATCAGTAAGTGTGATCATCCCAACATTCAATCGCGCCGGCTACCTGGAACAGGCGCTGAAGAGTTTTCTTCAACAATCCATGGTGCCGGATGAGATTATCGTCGTAGATGACGGTTCTACGGACGGAACGCGTGACGTACTGGATAGGTGGTCATCGAACGTCGTTGTTCTGTATCAGGAAAACGCTGGTAGGCCCAGGGCATTGAATAACGCGTTGCAATACGCAACGGGGGATTATCTTTGGTTCTTCGACGATGATGATCTGCCATTCCAGGATGCGCTTGAGCGGCATATGGAAGCGCTTTCATCGGACCCCGGCGCCGGTTTTACGTACAGCCCCCCTTATATTTCCGATACAGACGAGCAAGGCCAGATAAAACCACGTCACGCTTCAAGGCTCCCGGAGTTTGAAAGGGATTACCACCTGCTTGAGGTGATGTTTCGCATCTTTTGTCTGCTACAGGGCTCGCTCTTTCGTGCAAGTGTGATTTCGGATATAGGCGAGTTCAGGGAAGACCTGATCCGTAATATGGACGTTGATTACGCCATCCGAGTAGCGAGGCGGTACCGAGGAGCGAGGATTGAAAATCCAACCTTCTATCTGCGTAAGCATGAGGGCGCTCGGGGAACAGCGAATCAGCGCTTCGATGTGCGTGATAAAGAACGTCATTGGTTCATGGCGGACCAGGTGATATATCCTCATTTCTATAAAGTCATGGACTTGGAGGAGTATGTCCCTGCCTCGGCGAAGAACGGTCTCAATCAGAAAGAATGTGAAAGCCTGGGCCGGCTGATACGCGCGAATATCATGGCGCGTCGAGGCCTGTGGCAATATGTGTACTCCGATCTTGAATCCCTGCCCAGCGACATTGGCCCCAGGGTACGTAACAGTCCGGCGCTGCGCTTTTGTTTAGCACACCCATGGATTCGTCCACATGGGGCTGCGGCACTTGCACGTGACAGGTCAACGATTCGAACGTTGCGACGTCTTTTTAAAGAAAAGTCGCTCGAAAGTATGGCGAGCCAGTGGGTAAGGTCGATGTATTACAGTTTGCGGAAGTCGTCGATTACACAATCACGAATAGCGTACGCCAGACTATTAATGGCCGTCTTGTCCCTGGTCAGTGTTCCGCGGGCGCTGCATTTGGGCCGGCGACGAGCCGCAGGTTTCTTTCGACCAACTTTCGGTCGTGCTTCGAGGCGCAGTGGCCGTTGAAAAGCGAATAATAGGGTCTGCTTGCTAAAGGTGATGAGGGTACCGGCGGCGGCCCTCCTACCTCTACCCAGCCACACCAAAGTGCTGCAGTTATCACCTGAACTCAGAAAAGGGAATTAAATCATGGCACTACGAAAGGTACTTCGTAATTTTTTCTTTTTAATAGCAAGAAAGTTAGGAGTTGTAGCTATTCCCGAATGGCGGTTAGACTCATATTTTCTTGCAATGAGGATCAGAAAAATAATCTCTGAGTATAAAATTGACTGCATTTTCGATGTTGGCGCAAATATTGGTCAATATCGCGATTTTCTGAGAACAAATGTAGGCTATGATGGTTTAATAATTTCCTTTGAACCAGATCCTCAAAATCTTGAAACACTTCATGAGGCGCAGAAAAAAGACAAACAATGGTTCGTTTATGACTACGCCCTTGGCAGGGATAGAAAACCGCTTGATTTCCATATAATGAAAAAAAGTGTTTTCAATTCATTTCTTGAGCCTGATAGTTCGGAGACAGAAAAATTTAAGAATAACTCAGTAATAAAGACAATAAGACTTGAAACAGTCAGGCTCGATGAAGTAATCGAAAATATAAAAAAGACACATACATTTAGAAATGTATTTTTAAAACTCGATACGCAGGGGTTTGATCTGGAAGTGTTCGATGGAGCATCTGGGTTACTTAATCTAATTCAGGGGGTTCAAACTGAAGTATCAGTCATGCCGATATATAAAAATATGCCAACTTTTGAGGATTCTCTCGAAGCATTCAAGTCAAAAGGCTTCGAAGTAAGCGGGTTATATTCGTTAAGTGAATCAAGATTTCCACACGCTATCGAGTTCGATTGCATTTATCTACCCAAGTGAGTGCGTTAATGGGCTACGGAACCTCTGTAAAAGTCCTCGAATTTGCAATAATTGCTCTAGATTGCTGAATTCAGGCCCAAAAGGTCATGAGTTACGCGCCCTTTGGCGCCGATCCCAGGCAGATAAAAAGCGATCCGCAATGAGTGCGAGGCGGCGCTTAAACGTGCGTTGGTGTCTTAGGGGATTACCCTCCACATCGTAGCCCCGCGTATACAGGTTACCTCGGAGGAATCTGCGAAAGAGCCTATAGCCGTGTGAAAGTAGGGACCGGATATAACGGTGCCGCAAAGAACGGGCGCACCAGTCGTTGTATCCGGTAAGAGCAGTGTTTTCAAAAAAGGCGATCCATTCGTCCTCGATGTCCCGAAAACTGACGGTTTCGCCGAGTTGCTCGGCGCGCAGACGTAAACGGTGGTACAAGCCAGGTGTTTCTTTGATAACCCTTATGTGATCCAGTAATTCTTCGGCATTGATGACGTGGATGAAATCGTCTTCTGATTGTCGGTAGTGATGGAAAGCGGGTTCAGAACCGACGAAGGCTAAACACCCAGCGCGCCAGGCGTTGAACAGTTTCGCAGGCGGCTTGCCGGCCAGGAAATAGGGCAGGCCGTCCCGGACGGCGATGACAGCGTCGATGTCCGAGTAATCGTGCCATTGCTCTCGTTCCTCCTGGATGACGAGCTCGACGCCCAGGGCCTGGAGTTGTTCGGTAAACTCCGGGGTGCGGAAGCAGGCTGCGAGGTTCTTTCTCGGTCCAAAGAAGCCAATGCGCTCAAACCTGTCGCCGCGTTCAGGATCTCGCGGGATCAGTGCCGGTTGTGGCCAGTGCGGGAGATAGTAAACACCCGGCGCGTCGACGACGGCAGGGCTCTGGACGACTTCCAGGTCCGAGACGAAGGTCCGCTCTCGATCTGCGCGAATGGCGACGTTAAAGGAGCGCCATAACCCGGGGGCATTGGCAATATCGTCTCGGTGAGCGATACAGAGTGCGCCGGGAACAAAATGATCAACTAGTTTTACCGGATAGCCACGGCGACGCAATCGCGTATAGGTACTGATAATCCAGGCATCCTGACCATTGCGGCAGCCAAGAAGCACTTGATCGAGCCCGTGGCGATCGATTTTCTGGTCCAGGTTCTGCCAGTCCGAAAGGCCTCGATGTACAAAGTATACGGGTTGCTCCCGCCATGGATTCTCAGTCATCCCCAACTCTATTCCTTGTTGCGCTCACAGTATCCGTTGCATGGACCTCATGCTGGGCAGCCGCTACCATGCCATTCGAGCTAAAGAGTGCCATCAAGATACGTTATCTGTGCGGTCGGTGCCAATGAATCCAGTCTTGATCAATGCCCCTGCTTGGATTGTCCGCCGTACGTAAACAAGGAAATGCGCTAATGAGACCTCTTGTTTCCATCGTCATGCCGGTATTCAACGTAGAGGATATCCTGCGGGAGTGTCTGGACTCCGTACTCGCGCAAACCTTTACCGATTTTGAGCTCATTTGCATTGATGATGGCTCCACGGATGCCTCGGGCGAGATTCTTGATGCCTACGCGGCTTCGGATCAGCGGATGCGTGTGGTGCATCAGGACAATCGGGGGCAGTATCCGACTCGCAATGTGGGTCTGGAGCTGGTACGCGGCAAGTATATGCTCTCCGTCGACTGTGACGACGTGGTGGCACCCGCATTCGTCGAGCGGCTTGTTCACCGTGCAGAGACGGATAGCGCCGATATTACCCTGGTGGGCTGGGACTACCTCAGTGGGCCTTATCGATCACCGGACGTCCGCCGCTGGAATCTCCGGAAGTGGCAGCGCGGGGAATACACCGACGGCTTCCCCATGGCTTTCGGTTATGTCTGGATGAAACTGTACCGCGTGGACTTTTTGCACCGGCATGGCCTTCGGTTCCGTGAAGAGTTCTACAGCAAGGCGGACGTAATCTTCCACTGGAAGACAATGTCCCTGGCGGAACAGGTAAGCGTGGTGCCGGAGCCCCTGTATCACTACCGCGTGCACGCGAACTCGGTGACCGGCACCATCGGGCCAAGGTTTATCCAGGTGATTCATGTCATGGAGGCGATAAGGGAGGATCTCCAAGAGTTGGGGGATCCCAAGGGGCTCCTGCGGGCATGGTATCCGTTTGCACTGGGGTTCATCCGTGGCGCTTACTTCCAGCTCGCCCCCGAGCACCGTCCTGCGATGGAGGAGGAGCTGAGGAAGTTCCTCCAGCGCCTCGGTGGGGAGGGGCGGGCGATACTGCGGCGGCCGGGGAGCGTTCCCCATGATGTGCGCTATTTCTACCGCGCCCTGGAGTCTCCTGGCAACGCCTTCTGGTTCGGGACGCTGTATGGCTGGCGCAAGGCGTTGGCCCAGGCGTTGCGCCGTGTGCTTCTGCCGCGCCCGGTTCGCCGGCGCCTGCTCTCCGTAGCGCGGGCGCAGTCCTACAACCTCTCAACTTCCTCTATTCACGACCTCAGGGATTCTGTTGATGAGCTCAACGAGACGGTGGATCGTCTGGCGGCGGAGAATTATCGGCTGCGCCAGGCTGCTGGGGAGCAATCCGTTGAGAGCGTAGCGTCTCGTTAGCGGGTTACCAGGGCAGTTCCCGGTCGAGAAGATGGGCCAGTCGCTGGTTGTGGGGTGCGTAGTAGCGACGCAGCTCTTCCATTTCGTCCTCGGATACCGAAATGTCCCAGAATCCGCTTTGCTTGACCCACTCGGGAACGTACTCGCGGGCCAGACGCTGCAGCCGGCCCGGAAGCCGGGACAGGCGGTAATCAAAGGGGGATCGGCGCTTGTTGTAGCGCGCGTCCATATGTTCCGGCTGGAAGCTGTCGTCAACACCGATGTGGCGGAAAACCCCGTAGAGCGTGTCCAGGCGTGCATCGCCGGTGAGATCGTCCTCGTAGATCAGGATCTGGAAACGCTCCCGTGGGAAATACCTGAACCACCGTTCCAGGTTTTCAGCGTAGTGGCCCATGGAGAGAATTCCCCACTGGTCACCCACCTCGCTGATGCGTCGGTTGGGGCTGACTCGGTTGGCGCCGATGTGGTGGAAGTACGAGGAGACAGCACGGCTCACCGGATCCCGCAGGATGGCGATGAGCTGGACGTCCGGAAAATGCTGGGCCACGCGGGCGGGAACATTCGGTGTTGCCTCGAACCCGCGCGCTTCGCTGTGCGCTTCCCGCACCCAGAGGTAATCCGGTGTGAACTCGCCAACCGCCCTGGTTCGTTCATCGCCCTGGAAGTGAGCCAGGTACCAGTCGAGGCCCTTTTGGTAATGGCGATTGAAAAAGTGCGGCTCTTTGGGGTTCGCACAGCAGACCTCTGGGTGCTGTTCTACCATGCGGTAGAGCCACGATGTGCCGGCCTTCTGTATGCCGATGCACAGGAATGTCGGTTGCGCGCCTGAATTCATGTTGTCGCTTTGGTTTGAATGGTTTGATGACCTTCAACGATGCCTGCGATTGGCCTGAGTTTCCAGTTGGTTTGAGAGGCCATTATCCATTGAAACGGTCTTCGTGCCAGCTCTCCAGAGCTGGAATCGTAACACGGCCCCTCAACGGTAACCAGCGTGCCGTCCCTCCCAACACTGCGGAACATCTTCTTTCGAGAGACTCTCCTGCAAGCTCATCGCGGCAGTATCATGGTCCTCGCTCCCGGGTGGTGCGTCGTCTGCGCAAAGCTTCCGAAATGCATTTCGCAGCAAGCGCTTAGTTTGGAAAGATGAGATGAGGCGTTATCAAGAGAATGATACTGTGGTTCGTGAAATAGTCAGGGAAGTAGAGTGCCTAGTGGAGATGACCCATGAGCGGTGACCGTCAGGGCGGTGAAAGGCCTCTTGTCAGCCTTATCCTGGTCACGGCAAACAGGGCGGAATGGCTGGACGACGTACTGGATGCCATTCAAGCCCAACAGGAAGACCTTTGGGAGCTGATAGCGGTGGACTGCGGCTCCGAGGACGGTACATTTGAGGTGCTTGAAGGGCGCGCTACTGGTGATTCCCGTTTCCGGGTACAGTCCATTGACGAGACGGATAAAGCCATTGGGCGGCGCCAGGCGCTCAGTAAGGCCAGGGGGCAGTACCTGGCATTTCCAGACCCCAACAGTCTCTGGTCTCCTGAGTTTCTGACCCAGCTTCGCAAGAAGCTCGACCAGAGCCCTGAAAAGACGGGAATAACCTGTGCGCCATCGGATGTACTTGGAAGCGGGGACGAGGTACGTTGGACGTTTCCGGGAGATCTCCGATACCAAACCATGGTCCAGGATCTGTTCGAGAAGCCCCAGCTTGTGCTTTCGGCGTTAATGGTCCGCCGTAATGTCTTAAAGCCTTTGGAAAAAACCGGGATGCGGTTCTGGTTAGCTAACGACCATGCGTTGTTGATCTGGCTGACGTTCAAAACAGCCCTTGAGCCGTGTGGGGGGACATCACTGGTGAATATCCGGCCCATTCAAGGTCAATGTCCGGCCTATCTTGACCCTGTTTCTGAAGCTCGGGGAGAGGCTCTGGAATATGCCCTGGAAAACCTTCCCAGAGTGGTCCCATCCCGCTTTGCCCGCCGCTGTCTGGCCGGTTTTTACAGGAGACGCTCAGTTTCCCTCGTTGTGAATGGAGGCACGGGGGATGCCTTGGGTTGTGCTTTACGGGCATTAATGTACCGCCCTCTGTGGCCCCGCGCATGGAAGCAGCTTCTGTCTATTGTTGTGAAAGGCCACTGAGCGCAGAATCCGGTTAACAATTACCCACAGGGAATGACGCACATGGAGGGTACCCCAAGCAGCTCCGGCCGCTTGAATCGTTTGGCCCCGGCGCTGATGCTTCTGGCACTGCTTGGCAGCACGGCCGGCTCCTGGTGGCTGACCATGGACCGCTGGATGAAGCTCGACGAATCCTATTCCCATGGGTTCCTTCTTCTGGCGGTTTCCCTGTTCCTTACGTGGCAGGCGTGGCGCCGGGAACGCCCTGTAGTGGGCTTTTATCCACTCTGGCTGGTTCCCTTCGTTCTGGGGCTGGCGGGGTACGCAATAGGGGATCTGCTCGGGGTTCAGGCACTGCGTCAGCTTGCGCTCGTCCCGCTGATACTCGTGGGCCTGGCCGTTCTCTGGGGCTGGCGTCAGCTTGTGCCTTTCCTGATCCCCATAGGCGTTCTGTTCTTTGCGATGCCGGTCTGGGATTTCATCAGCTGGCCGCTGCAGCTCATGACGACCTCCGTGAACCAGCTTCTTCTTGGTGCCTACGGGGTCGATTTTGAGGTGGAAGGGGTTTTTGTCTACCTCATCGGTATTGGTGCCTTCGAGATTGCCAATGGCTGCTCCGGGCTGCGGTATCTGCTGGTGGGGATGACCCTGAGCGCGCTTTACGGCCACCTGAACCTCCAGCGCTGGTCCAGCCGCATTCTGCTCCTGGTTGTTGGCGTTGCCTTTTCGTTGATGGCGAACTGGATCCGCGTATTCATCATCATCCTGGCTGGCTATCTGACGGATATGGAAACCAGCCTGATTCAGGATCATGACGCCTTCGGCTGGTGGGTGTTTGCCGGCACGCTGGTGCCGCTGTTCCTGATCGCGCGCCTGATTGAGGGCAGGCCGGGTGAGCGCGAGGCCCAGGTTGACGACGGTGATTGCGCTCCGGCCCAGCCGCTTCGCCGGCACAGTGATCGTTGGGCCATGGGCGTTACCGTGGCGCTGCCCCTGGTCATGGTGCTGTTCTTCTCCAGCAGCCAGGCCCAGGTTGAGACGCGGATGCAGACCTATTCGCTGGACCCGCTATCCTCGGAGAGCTGGGCCCCTCTGTTCCAGCGGCAACTGGCCGATTGGCGCCCACATATGAAGGGGACGGATCGCTCTCTGGAGAAAACCTTCTTCCGTAAGGACAGCGGGGAGCCGGGGGAAGACCGTGTGACGGGGTTTGTGGGGCTCTACACCTACAAGCCCCAGCGGGGTGGGCATGAAGCAGTGATGTACGGGAATCGGCTGTATGATCGGGGAAACTGGCTTCCGGAGAAAACCTTCAGTGTGGATGCCGGCGACGGCATTCAATGGCAGGGCCTGACCCTCAGGCGTCGTGGCACCGATGAGCAGTACCTGCACTTGGCCTACAGCTATTACGTGGAGAGCTTCTGGGAAACCGACGAGATCCGCGCCAAGCTGGCGCAACTGCTCGGTACCTTCAATGCCCGTTCGGACGGGTCACTGATGGTTGTGGGGATTCACTGCGGTGAGTGCGATGGTCAGGCTACGGTTTCCGAAATGGCTGCAGAAGTGCGGCCTGAACTCCGGCAAGCCGTCGACGGATTCGCAAGCGAGTAGCTCGATTTTATCGATGCCGAATATCCGGCTGTTTGCTGCCTCTATCCGTTTTATTGACAAAAACTCAGACCCAAGCAATAACCCCCCTCTCGCTAACCGCCTGCAGTCGAAGGCCTCCATCCATCACTGCAATCCCTTTGCCCGCGTAGTTAAGAATGGGCCGATGGCCATTCCAATCCCAACCCCACTCCTTGTTCGTATAATGGGGAACCAAACCGGATCAGAGAGACGAGCATGAGGCGCAGGAATTTCATTACAGCTCTTCTCGGGGGCGCAGTGATGGCTCATTTTCCAGCCACATGGGCCTCAACACGTGACGTCCGCTATTTCCATGATATGGCCGTGCCGGGTGACCAGCGTGACTCGTTGGCCCGGGAAGCAGGGTGGTGGCGGGGAAAAGTATCGGAAGACGCCTGGCGGATCTTGTTCGAAGAGGCAACGGAGCCGGCTGGCTCAAGCCCACTGAATGGGGAGGACCGCAAGGGCACCTTCGTCTGCGCGGCCTGTTATCTGCCGCTGTTCAGCTCCGACACCAAGTACGAATCCGGCACCGGCTGGCCGAGCTTCTGGGCTGCATACGAGAAACACATGGATACCAAGACGGACTACAAGGCCTTCTGGCCCCGGACGGAGTATCACTGCGTCCGTTGTGGTGGCCACCAGGGGCACATTTTTGATGACGGCCCGGATCCGACCGGAAAACGCTGGTGTAACAACGGTCTGGCGCTTAGATTTGTACCGGAAGGTGAAGCGCTTCCGGCCTTGAGGGGGTGATGACAATGCGGATTCTGATCCCGCTGTTGTTCTCGTTGACGGTTATGGCGGGCCATGCCCAAGACCAGGACGGAACCAGAACGGCGGTATTTGCCGGGGGCTGTTTCTGGTGCATGGAGCCGCCCTACGACAAGCTCGACGGCGTTACGGACACCACTAGCGGCTATGCCGGGGGTGAGCTTCAGGATCCCACCTATGAAGAGGTGAGTTCCGGGAAGACGGAGCACCTGGAAGTGGTCCGGGTGCGATACAACCCGGATGAGGTCACCTATGAAAGGCTGCTGGAGGTGTTCTGGCGCAATATCGACCCCCTGGATGATGGCGGGCAGTTCTGTGATCGGGGTTACCAGTACACCACGGCAATCTTTACCCAGTCTGGGGCTCAGCGGGAGACGGCCGAAGCCTCAAAGCAGGCACTGGTTGAGTCAGGGCGGTTTGAGCAGGAGATCGTGACGCCCGTGAGGGAACTGGAAGCCTTCTATCCGGCCGAGGACTACCACCAGAACTATTACGACAAGAACCCCGTCCGCTACTGGTATTATCGCACGAGCTGCGGGCGTGATTCCCGGCTCGAGGAACTCTGGAGCGAGGGCTAGACGCCCCTGAGATCCTGTATGAGGGCGCGCACCGTGTGCCAGCGGTTGACCAGCAGCGCTGCGAGGATCAACGCGCAGCCGGCGACCTGCTGCAGTACCATGGTTTCGCCGAACCATCCCGCCGCAAAAAGCGCAACCCAGACCGGTTCCATGGAAAGGATTACAACTCCGTGGCTGTGTGCGGCCAGGCTCTGGGCCCAGGTCTGCACGAAGAACCGGGCCGCAGTTCCCACAATGGCACTGAGCACGATCCAGAGCACCAGATTGCTGCCGAAGTCACTGAACGTCGGTTGCCAGGGTTCCAGCAGTAGTGAGAGCACCAGGGTGACGATGCCCACCATGGTCAGCCCGATCGTGGTCAGCGGGAAGACGGGCAGGGCGGCTCGGTGTGACCGGCGGCCCGCGGGGTTGCTGTTGGCGGCCCTGGAATTGAGCGTGAAATAGAAGGCGAGGATGACGGCGGCGAGCAGGAAAAACAGCTGGCCCGCTTCCGGATCGAACCCGTCATTGAGCGAGAGCAGGCCAAGGCCTGCCATGGCCACCGGGAGGGCCAGCCAAGTGGTGATGGGCTGTTCTTCGGCGAACACGAGTCGCGCAATGATGGGCACGAAGACCACGTTCAGACTGATGATGAAGGCGCCTTCGCCGATGTGGCTGGTCAGGTGCAGACCGGTCACCCAGCAGCTCATGCCGGCACCAAAGACCACCCCCACGCGCGCGGCCCGGAGGAACTGCTCACGGGTCAGGCCTGCAAGCTGCTGCCAGCCGAAAGCGGCCAGAACACCACCGGCGAGCAGGAATCGCAGAGACAGGAACAGCAGCGGCGGCATGGCGAGCACGGCTTCGCGCGAGAACATCCAGCTGATGGCGGCCAGCAGTGCCGCTGCAACAAACAGCAGGTCGGATTTGGCGGTATTCGAAACGGGCAAAACAGCGGCCACTTCACAGTGTAAATGGAGTGCGGACTTTACCCCCTGAGAACCCTCGACCACAATACAGAAAGATACCGACAGGAGACTTTTCAGGATGAACGAGCGCCGTCGTGAGCAGCGACTGCCATGGGTATCCATGGATGCCAGGATCAAGGTCCGGAAGGGGCTTATTGGGTCCGCATGGGTTGACGTCGAGGTTGTGGACTACAACCGGCTTGGCATTGGGATCATTGCGGCGGATGATCTGCTCAAACCGGACAGCAGGGTACAGGTCAGCCTGCGTCTGAATACGGAAGTGGGCGAGATCACTGTAGACCAGGTGGCGGCCAGTGTTCGCCACTCCCAGACGGATGAGCACGGCTATTTCTTTGGGCTGGAGTTTGAGAAAGAGCCTTCCGAGGGCGTGCGTGAATCACTGCAGCGCATCGAGGGGATTCTGAACCGCCATCAGGGGCTGGCGGAAAAAGTGCAGTAACCCGTTTCCGGGGCTCAGGCCTTGAGTTCCCGCTCGCTCTCGTCGCTGAAGTAGCGATAGAGTTCGTCGAAACTCATGGGCGGGGCGTAGCGGTAGCCCTGTACCAGTGAGCACCCGTGCATGCGCAGGAAGTACTCCTGCTGTTCCGTTTCCACGCCTTCTGCCACCACCTGCTTTTCCATCTGCTGGGCAATGCCGATGATGGCGGTGGCGATGTCCGTATTGGGGCCATCTTCCGGGATTTCCTTCACAAAGGTCTGGCCAATCTTGAGCATATCCACAGGCAGCGATCGCAGCTGCTGAAGGCTGCTGTACCCTGTTCCGAAGTCATCAAGGGTGATGGTGGCGCCGGTCCTCCGGATACGCGCAAGCTGACCCCGCGCCACCTCTGGTTCTTCCGACAGCATGCCCTCATGGATGTCGATCTCCAGAAAGCGCGGCTCCAGGCCGGAGGTGCGCAGGGCAAAGTCGATCACGTTCTCCAGCCCCGGATCCCGGAACTGGCGGGCGGAGATATTGACGGCCACGCGCACGCCACGGCCCAGCAACTGGTGCAGCAGCTTGATCTGCATGCAGGCCTGCTGCAGCACCCAGTTGCCCAGGGGCATGATCAGGCCCGTCTCCTCGGCGACCGGTATGAACTCATCGGGCAGTATCTCGCCCCGCTCCGGGTGCTGCCAGCGTATCAGGGCCTCCATCGCGGTGATGTCGCCCGTGTTGAGATCAACCTGCGGCTGGAACAGCAGGAAGAATTCTTCGCGCCGGAGCCCGTGGCGCAGCTCGCGCTCCAGCGTCATCAGCTGCTCGGCGCGATCATTCAGGCTCTCGGTATAGAAATCGTACTGGTCACGGCCCTTGTCCTTGGCGCGGTACAGGGCGAGGTCGGCGTTTTTCATCAGCGTCTCGGGTGATTCACCGTCGGCCGGCGCCGTGGTGATACCGATACTGGTCGAGATAAGTACTTCCTGGCCCTTGAGCCGGATCGGTGCCTTGAGGCTGGCCTGGATGTTCTCGGCGATCATGGTCAGATCCTTGGTATCCGAGACATCGTGCAGGAGTATGGTGAATTCGTCGCCGCCCAGGCGCGCGACCGTATCCTGGGCCCGCACACAGGACTTAAGGCGGTCGGCCACTGTCAGGAGCAGCATGTCCCCGGCATCGTGGCCCAGGTTGTCATTGACCTGTTTGAACTGGTCGAGATCCAGAAAGAGCAGGGCGATCTGGTTCTGGCGACGGACAACGCTCTGCAGCGCCTGCTCCAGACGGTCCTGGAACAGGCGCCGGTTTGCCAGGTTGGTCAGGCTGTCGAAGAGTGCCAGCTGTTCCATGCGTTCATGGGCCAGCTTGAGCTCTGTGATGTCCACTGCGGAGACGATGTAGTTGGCGGGTTTGCCGTCATCATCAAGTACGGAGGAGGTGGTCACCGCGGTCCACAGCGGTGTGCTGCCATTGGTGCGGCACAGCAGTTCGCCCTTCCAGTGCGGCTGGAGGCAGTCCAGGAAGTTGGTCAGAACCCCGGTTTCAGTGCCGGCGAGGTTCACCGTGGCACTGAGGATAGCTACCGAGTGGCCAAGGACCTCGTCCCTGGAGAAGGCGGTGAGCTGGCAGAAACGGTCGTTGACGAACTCGATGTGGCCCTGGGCATCCGTGATCAGGATCATGGCGCCGCTGTTCATGACGGCGCTGGAAAACTTGGTCAGCGTGGTTTCACGTTCGACCTGCTCCCTGCGTGAACGTGCGAGCCGGAAGCTGAGCACAACCGTGGCCGCAATCAGGGCTACGGTGACCACGACGGCCGTTACCGTCGCGGCCAGAGTCAGCCAGACTGGAAGTGTTCCCAGTGCCATCAGCGCCATCCTTTGTTATTTCCTTGTGCGGATGCTTCAGCTTCCACACTAGACAAGATCCTTTCTATCGTAGGGAATTACGTCACACTTGGCTTGGCATATACGAAGATTTTACGTGTTAACGCACGTTAATGGGTGTATCCAAAGGTAACGTTTGCCCTGGTAGGAAGGAAACCGGGGCCATGACTGGCCCCGAGCGCAGGTGCTGGTGATTACAGCAGCTTTTTCGCTTCCGCCTGCCAGTTGGGAAAGCTCTTGAGCTTGCGGAACTCTTCGAGCTTCTTGCTGTCATCCTCGGAGGGATTGGCCAGCTGGCTGATGGAGGTGATGCCCTTGGCCTGCATCTTCTTCGCAGTAGCCGGCCCGATGCCCTTGATCTGAGTCAGATCATTCTTGCCGGCCGTGCTGGACTTTGCGGCTTTGCCGGAACCAGAGCCCGCCTTGGAAGCGCTGCTGCTGGAGCTGCTTTTGCCCGCAGACTGCTTCTTGCTGGCCGTGGACTGGCTTGCGGCCTTCGGCTTGGCGCCACCCGATGCACCGGATTTCTGGTTATCGGAGGGCTTGTCGCTGAAGCCGGCCCGTTCCATAAGCTGTTCACGCAGGTCATTCACCTGATTCTGCAGGGTATCGATCCGCTTGAGCGCATCGTTGACCAGCTGTTCCACACGCTCGACCAGCGAACTGATGCCGAGTTTCTTTTTCTTGCCCATCGGTATTTCTCCCTGAATATGCCTGTGAGTCAGAGCCCTTAAAGCTCGATCAGTCTAACATTTCACCAGCGTGGGTCACCCCCGCCATTTGAGTTCGTAGAGATCCGGCCGACGATCCTTGAGATTGGTTACGGACCCCTCCGCCCGGATCACCTTCAGCTTGTCCAGATCCAGGTCCGAGAACATGATCATCTCGGTATTCGGTGTGGACTCGGACATCACCGCATCATGGGGGAAGGCGAAGTCACTGGGCGAGAACACCGAGGACTGGGCGTACTGCACGTCCAGGCTTTCCACCCGGGGAAGGTTGCCCACGCTGCCGGTGATGACCACGTAGCATTCGTTCTCCACGGCCCGGGCCTGGGCACAGTTGCGCACGCGCAGGTAGCTGTTCTTGGTGTCCGTCCAGAAGGGCACGAAGATGATGTCCACGCCGCCTTCCTGGGTCGCGGCGATGCGGCTGAGCTCCGGGAATTCCACGTCGTAGCAGATCTGGATCATGACGCGGCCGGCGTCGGTGTCGAACACGCCCAGCTCGTTACCACCTTCGATCACCCAGTCACGGCGTTCGTGGGGCGTGATGTGGATCTTGCGCTGTTCATCGATCCGGCCATCCCTGTGGCACAGGTAGGAGACGTTGTAGATGCGGTCGTCCTCAAACAGCGGCATGGAGCCCGCAACAATGTTGATGTTGTAGCTTACCGCCATCTGTGACATTTCATCCCGGAACTTCTCGGTGAAGGCGGCCAGGAAGCGGATGGCCTTGGTCTGGTCGGTCTGGTCCGTCAGGCCCATGAGCGAGGCGTTGAAGAATTCCGGGAAGACGGCGAAGTCACTCTTGTAGTCGGACAGCGCGTCCACGAAGTACTCCACCTGGCGCAGCACCTCGTCCACGGAGTTGAATTCCCGCATCTGCCACTGCACCGCGCCCAGGCGCACCTGGCTCTTGCGGCTCTCGAGCACCGAGGAGGGCGGCTCGAACATGATGTTATTCCACTCGAGGAGCGTCGCGTAACCCTTTGATTTCTCGTCTTCGGGAATGTACTTGTGCAGCAGGCGCTTGACCTGGAAATCGTTCGAGAGCTGGAACGACAGGATCGGGTCGTAGATTTCCTTACGGTGGACCTGCTTGATGTATTCCGCCGGGTTCATCTCATCCGCGTACTGGCGATAGCCGGGGATGCGCCCGCCGGCGAGGATGGCGCGCATGTTGAGGCTGCGGCACAGCTCCTTGCGTGCATCATAGAGGCGGCGCCCCAGACGGTAGCCGCGGTAGTCCGGATGAATGAACACATCCAGCCCGTAGAGGGTGTCGCCCTCGGGGTTGTAGAGGATGCGGTCATTCTTCATGACCAGGTCGTCGTAGGTGTGCGGGTTGGAGAAGCGCTGGTAATCCACGCGCGCTGTGAGCGCCACCGCCACCAGCTTGCCGTTGTCCTCGATGCAGATCTGGCCGTCCGGGAATTTCTCGATCATGTGCTTGATGGTGTCCCTTGGCCAGGCTCCACCGATGTCGTCGTAGACCCTATCCATGAGCTCACGCAGCTGCGGGTAGTCACGCAGCTCCAGGTTGCGCGTCTGGAGGTGGAGTTCATCATGGGCCATCAAGCTGGTTCTCCTTACTCGGTGAGTCGGTATATGCACGCAGGCCATCATAACTCAGGTTCAAGCTCAGGCGATGGCTGCCGTTAAAGACTATGCTGTTCAGGAATTCCTAAAGAAAATCGGAGCGCCTCCATGAAATCGCTGTCCTTCAGCCAGAAACTGCTGATCGTGTTCGGTGCCCTGCTGGTCCTTGCCATGCTCGCGACCGCCGTCCTCAACAACAGCCGCCTGAGTGCCCATACTGAGCGCAACCTCAATGCGCTGACCGAGCAGGTAGTGGACCAGAGTACCGCCACGATCGCGCAGTGGCTCAATACGCGGCTGGAGACCACCCGGAGCTTTGCCGAAGCGGCTGAGTCTGTTACCAGCGATGATGACATGCGCGATCTGGCTGCAACCGCGGCCGACAGCCTCAACCTCAAACACTTCTACGTGGGGACTGGCGACGGCACCATGCTGATGGAGAACCGAGAGGCTGAAAATGCTCTGCCGAGCGGGTTTGATCCCTCCCAGCGGCCCTGGTTTGAGAAAGCCCGCAGTGAAGGCGCCGGATTCACGGCACCCTACGAGGACGCCGCCGGAGGTGGCCTCATCATAACCGCGACAGCCCCGGTAAACGCGGGGGACTATGAGGGGGTCGCTGGCGCCGATATCAGCATGAACGCCGTCAATGATGTGCTCGCTCCCGTCACCATGGCGGGTAATGGCTATGCCATGCTCGTCAACGGTGATGGCAAGGTCCTGTATCACCCGGAATCCAGCCATATCAATGCCCCGCTGGCGGACGTCCTGGGCGCGGACGTTTCCATGGATGGCTCCCGGCAACAGGTTCAGGTCAATGGTGAGTCCTACCTGGCCAGCTTCCACCCGATTTCCGGGGCCGAAGGCGTTGACTGGTACGTTGGGCTGATGGTGAACGAGAGCCAGGCCTGGGCGCCGGTTATCCAGGGGCGCTGGAACGCACTCGGGAGCACTGTTGTGGCGCTTCTGGTCACCCTGGGCCTGATCTACGTCAGCCTCAACGTGCTGCTCAGGCCGGCGCGGCGCCTGCTCCGGGCCATGAATGAGATTGCCTCTGGTGAGGGAGATCTGACCAAGCGCCTGGACGTCGAGAGCCGGGACGAATTCGGGCAGCTCGCGGAAGCCTTCAACGGCTTTGTTGAGAATGTACGCGGCGTCGTGGCGGAAGCCCAGGAGAGCGCCGGCGAACTGCAGCAGCACGTGTCGTCGCTGCGCAACGCCAGCGCTACCAGTCGCGACAGTGTCACGCAGCAACAGCAGGAGATCGACCAGGTCGCCACCGCCATCAACGAGATGTCGGCGGCGGTTAACGAGATCGCCCAGAATGCCCAGAGCACCGCGGATTCCGCTGGCAACGCGGATAACGACAGCAAGGAGTCCCTGCAGACCGTGCAGTCCTCCAACGAGGCAGTTGAACGCCTGGGCCGGGAGATCGGTGAGGCGGCCCAGGTGATCGACAAGCTTGGCAACGATGTGAGCGAGATCACCGGCATCCTGGAGGTGATTGAGGGCATTGCCGAGCAGACCAACCTGCTGGCCCTGAATGCGGCGATCGAGGCGGCACGTGCCGGTGAGGCGGGCCGCGGCTTTGCCGTGGTGGCGGACGAGGTCAGGGCGCTTGCCAAGCGTACCCAGGACAGCACCGAGCAGGTGAATAACATGACCACCCGGCTCAAGGAGGGCGCTGACAAGGCTGTGAGCGTCATGCAGGAGTCACAGGCGGTGAGCAACATGAGCATGGAGAAAGCGCGGGATGCCATGGAGGCCCTGGAGCGCATCAGCCAGTCTATTTCCGACATCAGCGACCGGACGAGCCAGATCGCCACCGCCTCCGAGGAGCAGACCTCGGCTGTGGATGAGCTCAACAGCTCCATCACGCGGATTGCGGACCAGGGTCAGGATGCGGCTGAAGCCGCCTCGGAAAACGACCGTTTGAGCAGTGAAATCAGTGAAGTCGGAAGCACACTTCATGATAAGGTAGCGCGTTTCAGGGTCTGACAGAGGACGCGTCATGAAGGTGTTCAATACGGTTGCGCCCCGGGTCCGGGGCTATTTCGGGCAGCTTGAGGAATCCGGCCGTCCCATCCCCGGGCTGGCCCGGTTCGAGAAGAAACTGGGCTACGGCCTGCTCAACCGCCTCATCGCGGCCAGTGTGCCGTTCACCCGCCGCAATGGCTTCAGTGTGGTGGAGCTGCGTGATGGCTATCTGCGTGCGCGGCTGACCCGCAAGGGCAACCGCAACCACCTGGGTACCGTCTATGCCGGCGCCCAGTTCCTGCTTGCGGAGATTCCGTTCGGGGCCATGGCGCTGGTGGAATTCGAGGGGCGGCTGATTCCCGTCCTGAAGGATCTGCACATCTTCTATGACCAGCCGGCCCGCACGGATCTGGAGGTGGAACTGACACTGGATGCCGAACGCAAGGCGCGCATCGAGCAGGATGTTGCGGACAACGGCAAGGCCGAACTCATCATTGAGCTCGACCTCAAGGACACCGATGGCGAGATTGTTGCAAGGGCCGAGGCGAACTATCAGGTCCGCCCGCTCTGATGCCGGCTACTGCACCTCGTCGAGGCACATGCACGCCAGTTCACGCTCGGTGAGCAGGTGCCCCGGCGGCTCCCCCCGCCGATAGCCGTAGATCACCGTATACGCCATAACGTTGCGCACGTACTGGCGTGTCTCGTGGTACGGCATGGTCTCGACCCAGATGTCGGACGCCAGGTCCCGGGTATCCTCGTCAATCCACTGGCTCACCCGGTATTCGCCGGCGTTGTACGCGGCCGTGGCAAGGATGCGGTTATTGTCGAAGCGCTGCAGAAGACCGCTCAGGTGGGCGCTGCCGAGCCGGATGTTGGCGGCGGGATCGAGCAGGGTGGCGATGCCGTTGAAGCTGAGCCCTGCCTCCTGGGCCGTTTCGCGGGCGGTTGCCGGGAGCAGCTGCAGCAGACCGAAGGCCCCTCGATGGGAGCGGGCATCCGGCTGGAAAGCGCTCTCCTGGCGGGCGAGCGCATAGACCCAGTTGACGTCCAGGCTGTACTCCCGCGCCGCGCCATGGAAGCTCTGTCGATGGGCCAGGGGGAAGCGCATGCCCAGGTGATCCCAGGCGCTGACGGCAATGGCCCCGTGAACACCCTGTTCATGCCATCCCCAGCCCTGGGCGATGCGTGAGGCCACAAGCACGTCCCGCTTTTCCAGTTTCCCCATTGCCTGTCGCCATTCCGCCCGGGCGGCGTCCAGCCGGTCCAGCCGGTACAGCTCCAGCGCCCGCTGGACGCCAGGGGTGGCCCGGACCCGTTCGATGGCCTCATCGTTCATGGCGACGCCCTGGTGGTTCAGGGAATAGGGCTTGCCGAGCTGGTCAGCTGCCATAAATCCATAGAAAGTGCGCCGGTCGGAGAGGGTCTCATAGAGGGCCTGAGCTTCCGCCGGTCTGTCCATCTGGTCCAGCGCGCGCGCCTGCCAGTACTGCCACCTGGGCTTTTCCTGGAGTTCCCGGCCCATGGCGCTGATGCGTTCCAGGACCTTGGGCCAGTTCTGGGCCCTGAGTGCCACACGGACCTGCCACTCGCGCAGGGCCTCATCCTCACCATGGGACAGTGCCCGCGCCAGCCAGGTTGCCGCTTCCGGGTGGAACCGGGTCGCGAGCAGCAGCCCAAGGCGCTTGTCGATGGCCGCAACGGCACCTGACTCGTAGGGGAAACGCCCGCGGTAGAATGGCCATATTGCTGCGGCGCGTTCAGGGTCCTGATTCACCAACCGCTGCATGCCATAGGCCACAATCTGGCCGACGCGCTCGTCGTTGCGGTCAAAATCACGGGCTTTGCGCAGCCGCTCCGGTTGGCTGTGAACGCTCAGCAGCAGACGGGAAAGCGGCCGGTCGTCCTGATCCAGGTAACGCCGCAGGTAGCGCGCGAGCCCGAGATTGCCGTTGGTCACCGAAAGATGGAAGCGCGTCCAGGCGAGTTCCCGCGTCAGGCCGCCGTTTTCGCGCCAGTAATCCAGAAGTGGATTGCACGCCTGGGGCAGTGAGTAGCCTTTTTGCCAGAGGTCCGGAACCTGGTTCATGACCAGACTGTGCCGGCCGTCCTTGAGATGGGCGCGCAGTGACAGGCAGCGCAGCCGATCGCCGCCACTGGTACCGTCATGGACCTGCCGGAGCGTTGACCACTGGCCGCTGCGCCCCAGGTGGATAAGCCATTGCCGACGCAGTGCACGGGCAAGGGGAATGTCGCCGTACTCCGCCATCATTGTTTCGATTTCCGCCGGAGTGGCGACAAAAAGGCGCTTACTGAGGTGTTTCAGTTCGAGGTATGGGTGGAGCGGGTAGTTTTCGAGGCCCTCGCTGAGCGACTCGTAGGTGTCGATGTCCAGCTTCTCCAGGGCGTCTTCGGCCTTGAGAAAGCGCTCGCGCTGCCTTTCCAGTGACTCGTTTGCGTCTGTCGAGCGTACCACCGGAACCGTCGGCGTACCGGAAAGCCCGGGTACTTCCAGTACCGCCTGGGCAACCGGAGCGCCGGTCAGTGCAACTGCTGAAGCAAGAGTAACAATGAGTCGCCGCATCCCTGATCAACCTCGTGGTGATCGATTGGTGAAACCGATGGGTAAAAGGGCTGCGCGGGACAGCATTCCATGCATCGCAGCATTGTCTGTTATAGCAGAGTGCGCTGGGGAATGCTGGAAATCGTAATGTATGTGAAAAGCAACGACCACACAAAGTACCAAATTCCCCCTCTTGACCTGAGTCAATCCCAATGCCTCACCCCCTTGCTAAGTTGAAGCGTTACCTATCAGCCACCCCAGATAAGCCGATGGAACCCCCGGAAAAGCCTTCCCTGAGTCACCACCGTTCGGCGCTCATTGCAGGGCTGATTTTCATTGCTGTCGTCCTCGGGATGCTTTCGGGGGGCTTCACTGATCCGGGGTCGCATAACTCCGGGACTGCATTCCGAGGCCAGTTTCAGAGCCATGATGACCGGTAAACCCGTGAGCGAGGACCGTGAGGGGGTCACCTACGGGCTTGGTGTGGTCATCGAGCCCACACCGAACAATACGGCGAGGTCCGTGGTCACCGGGGATGGATACCAGGCTATGTTTCTGCACTGAGGTATTACCTAGATTACGATATCTCGATTGCTCTGCAGATCAATTCGGATATTGGCGTGTTGGGCGAGCAGGGAAGCCTGACGCAGGTGGAGGCCAAGGTCACCGAGGTCATCCTCACCCCGCACATGCAAGGAGAGTAAACAGTGAATTACTCGCAAAAAGTCAGAGAAATATGGGAGCCCCCAGAGCCGCAAACTGGAACGCCGGATTACAGGGAGCTTGTGCGCTACGCGACCCTGGCCGCATCCAGCCACAACACCCAACCCTGGCTATTCAAACTGGAAGATGGGCGCATACGGATCCTTCCTGATTTTTCAAGGCGTTGTCCCGCCGTGGATCCGGATGACCACCACCTTTACGCGAGCCTGGGCTGTGCCGCCGAGAATCTGATTCTGGCAGCGTCAGCGGCGGGGCTAAAGGGCTACTGCTCCTACGACCCCTCAACCTCGGGTGTACAGATTGATTTCGAGGAAACCACCCCCTTTCAGTCATCGCTATTCAAGGCAATTACCGAAAGGCAGTGCAGCCGCGTCGAATACGATGGATCGCCGCTCACTGCTGAGCAGTTACAGCTGCTGGAGCAAGCCGGGCAGGGCGATGGTGTCTCCATGACGCTGTTGACGGATGATGAGCAGAAAGAACAGATAGCCCGGTACGTCACCAAGGGTAACTCCGCTCAATTTGGCGACTCTGCATGGGCCCGGGAGCTCAAATCCTGGATTCGCTTTAGTGGGCGAGAGGCGGCAACCAGTGGTGACGGCCTGTATGGACCAGTTATGGGCAGTCCCAGCGTTCCTCGCTGGCTTGGGTTGTTAGCGATGCGATTCGGGTTTTCTGCGGAGAAGCAGAACCAGAAAGACGACCGGCACATCCGCAGCTCGTCAGCTATTGCCGTACTGGTTTCCGAGTCTGACGACAAACCCCATTGGATTGAAGCGGGCCGGTGCTATGAACGACTTGCCTTGCAGGCGGCTGCGTTGGAGCTCAAGACGGCCTTCATTAACCAACCGGTTGAGGTCCCGGAATTGCGCGGTGATTTCGCGCGCTTCCTGGGGATCGGGAATCGCCGTCCCGACCTGGTGCTGCGGATTGGGCGCGGGCCGGCGGCACCCCGATCGTTGCGCCGCCCGGTGGAAGAGGTTCTTATCTGAGATGCCCTGGATTACGGCAATCACCCAGTTGCTCCTGCCAGTCCTGCTGTTGGGTTGGCTTGCTCTGTTTCCGGCGGCGGGCACACTGGCTCTTGTTCTCCAGGGACTGTCTGTCGGTCTAGTGCTTTTCGGGCTCAGCTTTGCGGCCCTGTGGGCTCTACCTCCGTTCTGGGTGCCTTATCTGTACGGTCTGGTTTTTCTGTTGATCGTAATCCGGCAACTGATGACCATTCGTTCCTCCACCCATGGCCTCTGGCAGGCGTCAGTTGGATCGACCGTGCTTATCGCTGTAGTCGCCGGACTCGGACTACTTGGGGGGTACATGGGTATAGCCGCCATTCAGGGGCGGGTTACACCCAACAGCGACGTGGTGGCTATCGCGCCGCCGTTTGCCGCCGGTCATTTCCTGGTCGCGCATGGCGGGTCAACTGAGATGGTGAACGTCCATCTCCAAACACTGGATGACTCCGAAGCGCGTTTCCGGCCGTGGCGGGGCCAGAGCAGGGGGCTGGATATCTTTCGCATTACCCCCTGGGGATGGCATATGAACGGATGGTGGCCGGCGGATCCGGCCCAGTACACGACTTTCGGTACCCCTGTTGTGGCGCCCTGCAGCGGAAGGGTAGCGAAGGTCGTCGATCGGTTTGAGGACATGACCGTTCCAGAAATGGATAGCGCCAACAAAGCCGGTAATTATATTGCCGTCGACTGTGGTGATTTCGTGGTGATTCTGGCGCACCTGCGTCAGGGAAAGATGGCGGTTGCTGAAGGAGATCAGTTACGTGTTGGGGATCGTCTGGGCGAAGCGGGCAACTCGGGAAACAGTTCCGAACCGCATCTGCATATTCACGCCCAGCGCGGGTTACCCGCGGGGTCACCCTTGGGCGGGGAGCCGTTATGGTTGACCATCGACGGCCAGTTTTTGGCACGCAACGAAAGACTCCACGTCCCGTGATTGCCGGTCCTGTTCTGGTAAACCCCACCAGTTATCGGAATCGTTTTGCTCTGGGCACCAGCGACGACGCTCACCGCACTCAATAGCGCAACGGCGCCGGCCCGCAGCTTGGCTGCCATTGTTTGGATAGGATTCAGCCATGCGTTCTTAAGGAAGGTGACGGTCCTTTTAGCATAGAACAGAAAAACCAAATCCGTTGGATCGCCACTTCCTGCTCGCATTTGGCACTGCCAGGTCACGTCATATCAACAACGACCCTCCCTCTGATCTTTCCTTCCAGCAGGTCATCGGCAGCACCGATCGCCTGGTCCAGCGTAAGGGACTGAGTAATGGTAGTCAGCTGTTCCGGATCAAGAAGCTCACCCAGTCTGCGCCAGGCCTCGACTCGGTAGGCCAGGGGCTTCATGACGCTGTCGATACCTGCCAGCGTGACACCACGCAGTATGAAAGGTGCGACGCTGGCTGGTAAATCCATGCCTTGGGCCAGGCCACAGCACGCAACGGTCCCGTCATATTGTGTAGACGCGAGGACGTTGGCAAGCGTGTGACTGCCAACACAGTCGATTGCCCCGGCCCAGCGTTCCTTGGCCAATGGGCGCCCCGGCTCGGAGAGTTCGTGGCGGTCAATCACGCCCTCTGCGCCCAGCCCACGCAGATAGTCTGACTCGTCCAGGCGTCCCGTAGAGGCAACAACGTGATAGCCCAGCCGGGCCAGCAGAGTAATGGCATAGCTCCCCACGCCACCGTTGGCACCAGTGACGAGGATTTCCCCCTGATCCGGAGTAACCCCATGGTTTTCCAGTGCCATAACCGCCAGCATGGCCGTATAACCGGCCGTACCGATCGCCATGGACTGATGGGGCGTGAAAGCGGCGGGCTGGGGGATCAGCCAGCGGCTATCGAGCCGTGCTTTCTCTGCCAATCCACCCCAGTGTTTTTCACCCACGCCCCAGCCGTTGAGCAGCACCGTATCGCCAGGCTTGAAATCGGATGCGGAGGACTCCTCCACGACCCCTGACAGATCGATTCCCGGCACCATGGGGAACTGCTTAACGACAGGCCCCTTTCCAGTGATGGCGAGCGCATCCTTGTAATTGAGCGTACTGGATTGGACCCGCACAGTAACGTCGCCATCGGGGAGTTCTGATTCATCCACCGACTTGATCGCCACCCGCTGCTCACCATCCTGCTTATCAATATGAATTGCGTTGAACATTGGTTACCTCTTTTTGTAGACGAGCGTCTATTAATCAATAAAAAATTTACCGGGGCAAACCGTCGAGAAAGGTTTCGACAAACGTATCGAGCGGGCGGGCCGTAGCCTCCAGCCTCGCCCGCATGACGGCCCCTTCCCAACCGATCCAGAACGCTTCTGCCAGGCGATCACAGTCGGCTGATTGAGACAGTTCACCCGTTTGCTGCGCCTCACGCAGACAGGATGCCATCCGCTGTTGCCAGTCTTTGAGCGTTGCCTGCAGCCAGGCTCGATAGCCTTGGGGCAGCACGTTCGCTTCCTGCCCCAGGTTTCCCACTAAGCATCCACGTTGGAAGCTATGCCGTTCCATGCCTTCCTTCGCGTCAGCAACGAAGGCATTTATTCGTTCCAGCGGGGGCAGGGAATCATTAAGCAAATGGCGGTCAAGCTTCTTTGCGAAATAATCCGCGTAATGCTCCAGGATCGCGTGCCCAAAGGCTTCTTTGCTTGAAAAATAATAGTAGAAAGAGCCCTTAGGGACGCCGACACGCTTGAGAATGCCGTCGATTCCTGAGACAGCGAATCCCTGTTCGGTCAGCACTTCCGTCCCGCTTTGAATCAGCGCGACACGGGTTTCGACGTCGTTGCGAGGAACCTTTGGAGGGCGTCCCCGTCGTTTTTTGGGCAGCGTTTCATCCATTGCGATAATATAGACCAGCTGTCTATAAAAATAAACCCAACCGGCAAATGACCCGTCAAACCACTGGATTGGGTCGGTGCGGACATTTTTTGCTCAGGAAGAGCACGGAAAATGGTAGATTTTCAGAATACCCAATCCATTCCGCTGAAGGATAGTTAGCGATGAAGCGACCCCAGTTTCTCCAGGACCTGATCAAGAATCTCTCACCAAACCTGGACCCGACGCCTTATGTGTACTGCACGGTGGCTCACGCAAAGTATGGTGAGCTGGAAAAACTCAGACCCATTGTCAGTATTGCTGAACTGGAAGGGCTGACTCTGGTTGTTCCGCTTGAGCAGGCCAAAGCCGAAAATCTGGACTACTACCGGGTCTTCCGGCGCATAACCCTCAAAGGCCATTCCAGTCTCGAAGCTCTGGGGCTCACGTCCGTGGTAACAAGCCTGCTGGCAGAACGGGGCATTACCACCAACGTGATTGCAGGGTTCTATCACGACCACATGTTTGTGCCCAGTGATCGCAGCGAGGAGGCCATGGAGGCACTGAAGGAGCTTGCGAACAATCCGGATAGCTGAGCTCCGGGGCAGTCATGTGTGGAGAGATCTTTTGCATTCCCATGGGTGGAATCTGTTCTTTTGCCACGACACAGCGTATTTAACATAATATACATTATGCGCAATTATGGCTTGTCGGCAATCAGTGGCAGGTCCATGGAGACCGCCCGGCCAAACATCACAGAAACTTTCCTTATCGAACTATTTGTGGAACTATGCAATCAATTAGGGACGCAAAACAACCAGATATAAAATGCGGAAAAATCGCTGAGCAGTCAGAGGATTATAGACTGTAGCGCCACAGAGGCAGAATCGGGATAGTTTCGGCCGCATGAGAGGCGAGTCATGAAATACAACGCAAATAAGTTTGGAAGCAACGTCCGTGAGATCCGCAGAGCCAAGGCTATTTCCCAGGACCAGCTCGCACTGCGCGCCGGGATTGACCGCAGCTACATGGGGCGCATTGAACGCGGACAGGTGAACATCACGCTGGAGAAAGTCTACAGGCTTGCAGAGGCTTTGGACTGCGACGTCCGGGAACTCCTGCCGCTGGGGACATGACGTCGGCCTGAAAGATGGCTATCCTGCCCGTCTGAATTCGGCCAAACGGAGCGGCAATGTCTCATTCAGACGATATCCGGCCCTTTTCGGATGATGAGGTTCAGCCTGTTATCAAACGTCTGATCAGCCAGCCTGAATTCCAGGATCTGATCGGGCGCTTTCGCGCGGAACGGCTTCACCGCGTTCTGCCTGGTCCGGTCCGGTTGTGGGTTCGGTGGCAGCTGCGGCGTCTGCTGGGCAGCATTGATTCCGTCGATGAGCTCCAGCACCGTGTGGCACCGCTGATCGGGCGCGGGCTGCGCAATACCACCGATGCCATCAGCTGGTCCGGCCTGGATAACCTCCGCTCGGACCGTCCCTGCCTGTTCCTGTCCAGTCACCGGGACATTGTCCTGGACCCGGCACTGGTCAACTTCGTGCTCTACAAAAGCGGCCATGCCACAACGCGTATCGCTATTGGCGACAACCTCGTGGGCGATCCCATGGTTGCGGATATGATGCGGCTCAACAAAAGCTTCATCGTTCGGCGCAACCTCTCCAATCCCCGTGAGATGCGTAATGCCTTCCTGACTCTTTCCAGCTACATCCGGGAATCGCTCGGCGACGGGCATTCTGTATGGATGGCCCAGCGCGAGGGGCGCGCCAAGGACAGCATTGATGTTACGGATCCTGCCATCATCAAGATGCTCCACATGAGCCATAAGCGCGATGGCGTCAGCCTCGCTGAGGCGGTACGGGATCTCAATATTGTGCCGGTTGCCATATCCTACGAATTCGATCCATGTGACGGTGACAAGGCGCGGGAGCTTGAGTCCCACTACCGCAGCGGCAGCTACAGCAAACGGCCGGGAGAAGACATGGAAAGCATCGTGCGCGGTATTACCGGCCATAAGGGGCGCGTCCATGTCGCTTTCGGTGAACCACTTGGCACAGGCCTAGAAACCGCCCAGAACGTGGCGGCCGCGGTGAATTCCCAGATTCTTGGGCTGTTCCGGTTTTTCCCGGTGAATTATGCCGCGGCGGAAAAGCTCGCCACCCGCAACCAGGCAGCCGCTCTTCCCACCAGCGTTGAAACGCCTGAAAAGGCGGCGCTGTGCCGGGCACACGAATGGCTGGATGGGCGCATGCGCGAAATACCCCCGGAACAGCACCCCTGGTTTCTTGGCGTCTACGCCAATGCGCTTCTTAGATCATCCAATCTGGACGTGCGCCAGCTTCAGGATCCACTTGCAGAGGAGGCATCGTGATGGCCTCCGTGGTACTCATTACCGGAGCCAGCTCCGGACTTGGAGAAGGCATGGCCCGCGAGTTTGCGGCCCGCGGCTGCAGTCTGGCCCTGTGTGCCCGGCGGATCGAGCGTCTCGAGCAGCTTCAGGCCGAGCTCCAGCGGGATTATCCGGGCGTTGACGTTCGGGTGGCCACACTGGATGTGAATGATCATGACGCTGTTTTCCAGATATTTGATTCATTCTGCGAGCAGTTCGGGCGGATCGATCGGGTGCTGGTCAATGCCGGCATCGGCAAGGGGCAGCCCCTGGGCACCGGGCGCTTCGATGCCAATCGCGAGACCGCGCAGACCGATTTCGTGGCGGCCCTGGCCCAGTTCGAGGCGGCCATGACGATTTTCCGCAGACAGAATCACGGGCATCTGGTGGCCGTTTCCTCGATTTCCGCGGTGCGTGGCATGCCGGGCAACATGACGGTCTATGGCGCCACCAAGGCTGGCGTGGCCTCGTTGGCTGAAGGACTCCGAGTGGAACTGCGCAAAAAGGCATCGCCTATCCGGGTTACCACCCTGCTTCCCGGCTACATTCTCACGGCCATCAATGAGGACGTGAAAAATGCGCCCTTCCGGGTGGATCTTGAGACGGGCTGTCGCGCCATGGTGGCAGCCATCGAGAAAGGCAGGCCCGTTGCCTGTGTACCGCCTTGGCCCTGGACACCGATCGCGTTTCTCCTGAGGCGATTGCCAGAATCGATACTGGCCCGTATGTTCTGATCACAGAGGACCTTGCCATGCGACATGCCCCGCTGCGCTTGTTGAGACACTCCACTGCCCTTTTTGCCCTTTGTCTGGTGTGGGGGACTGCCACAGGCGTGGGAGCCGCTCAGGTGAGCAGCGGTGCCGGTCTGCTGGAAGATGCGGAAACCGACGCCCTTCCCCAGGTTTTGACTACCAGCCGTCTCAGGCAGTCCAAGGCGAAAACGCCGGGCACAGTCACCATCCTGGAAGGCGAGCTGCTGCGTGATCTGGGGGTGCTTAACCTCTGGGATGCCTTCCGTCTGGTTCCGGGGATGACCGTTGGTTATGTCGGCAGCAATAATCCGGTTGTGTCCTACCACGGGACGGTCGCGGTTCAGCAGCGCCGCCTCCAGGTGCTGGTGGATGGACGTTCCTACTACAACGCCAGCCTGGCGGACATGGACTGGACCAATCTTCCCGTGCCCATCGACGCCATCGACCGCATCGAGGTTACCCGTGGGCCCAACGCTGCCGCCTATGGGGCAAACTCCTTTCTTGCCGTGATCAACATCATTACCCGTTCTCCCAGTGATACCCACGGCGTTGAAGTGCGTGGAACGGAAGGCCTGCGCGGTGACGACGGCTTTGGCCATTACTACGGCTCGGTGGGCTCGCGCACCGGGCCACTGGACTGGCGGCTTTCCGTCAACCAGCGCCGCAGTGATGGGTTTGACTTCCGCTACAGGCGGGATGAATCAGGCGGCCGTACCGATCGCACCCGCAACAGTCGGGATGGGTATGACACCCTCTCCATCAATTACTCAGGGGAGCTGGCTCTGGGAAAGACCGACCGATTGGCCCTGGAGACTGGCTACCATGAGGTGGATGAAGAAGTCGACCCATCTGAATACGACAGCTTCAACCCTCTTACAAACCCGGACATCACTGGGGAGGATTGGCACGGCTCCATCACTTGGCATCATGAACCGTCCTCGGATCGTTTCTTCCATCTACAGGTCTACCATCAGACCAGAAGCCGTCGCCAGGACTGGCGTGCGTCCTTTCCGGATCCGGATGCTGTTCTGGATGATGAATCCCTGCCTGATGGCGTCACCATTCCCGCATTTGCAACCGATGTTAACGAAGACCTTGAAGAGGCACGTACCCACATCGAGTTCCAGCAGACCAACATTTTTACGCCCGCCACACGGGTGGTGTTCGGTGCCAGCTACAGAGAAGACCACTATGAGTCGGACACTTTTTTCAATGGCAGCGGGGAAACCAACCGGAGCCGGGTATTCGCTAACCTGGAACACCAGCCGACACCCTGGCTGACCACGAACCTTGGCGGTATGTGGGAGGACGACAGCCTGGGAGGCTCTTTCTTTTCCCCCCGCGGGGCGGCTAACATCCATTTCAGTGCCAACCAGACGCTGCGTTTCGTCTTCTCCCGTTCCCATCGCCTACCAGACCCTTTTGAGAGCCGGCCTGACTGGCAGTACCGGGGTGAGAATGTAACTCCGGAGGAACTGCGTCCCTTTCTGGAGGGACAGAGGCGTGGGCCAAGCCTGAGCGCGGCCAGCCCCGAGGTCAGACCGCTTGAAGAGGAAACGATAACCTCTCGGGAAATCAGCTACCTGTATCAGAAGCGCCTGGTTACCGGGCTGTTTCAGAGTGAAATCAAACTGTTCCGCGACTCGCTGGATAACCTCATTTCGGGAGTCACCAACCTCGGGTTGAATGAGAATGACGAATCCCGGTGGGACCTGGAAAACAATGTCGACCAGACCCAGAAAGGCTTTGAGGTGGAAGCAAACCTTGAGATCCGGGGAAGCCGGTTGCGGCTTACCTATGGTTACCTGGATACTGAGGGCCACTATACCGGAGAGAGGGAAAATGATCTGGAGAGACAGCGCGCGCTTGTCAGCCTGGAAGAGCGGTTGAATGCTCGCCACAGTGGCAGTTTTGCATGGATTCAGCGTTTCGGGAGAGGCATTTCGGGCGCAGTGTCGTACTATTTCACGGACCAGCTCAGGGACTATCACTTCGAACGCGTTGATGCCCGCCTCTCGCGGCGCTGGCATCTGGATACAACCATGGTGGAACTGGCCGGTGTCTATCGTCATTATCTGACGGACGACCCGCTTTACCGCAAGGACAACAATTGGGCAGATCAGAACCACCTGTTCGCGGAGGCGCGCCTTCGTTTCTGAGGGATCAGGCTATGGTTAATCGAATCAGGCAGGCAGGGAAACGCCTGATCGCACGCCAACCGCGGCGGCGACAGGGGCATGGGAGCGCATGGATTTTAAGTCTTGCGTTTGTGGCACTGCTTTACCCGGTCACCGCCCTACCCGATTCACGGCAGACCGTCCACATTGCACCCGTGGATCACCCGCGTTTCCAGCAGGTACAACGCCTGCTCAACGACGAAATCAGTGACGCGGCCTTCCGTGCCTGGTCTCCAGGTTCCGGTGCCGGTGAGCTGGTGATCACCCTGGATCGTGCAACGCTTTCCGAGATCCGGGCCAATGCGCCGGAGCAGCCCGTTCTGGCGCTGTTCACGCCCTACCGGGCCATTGAGGCCATCATCCAGAACCGGGAACGGTTTTCCGCCGTCTATTCAGATCCGCCCCTGCTACGTCAGGCCCGGTTGGGCCAGTTGATCATTCCCCGGGCCGGAACCGTAGCCATACTGGCCTCACCCGAACAGGCGGGCGACTACAGCGAACTCCGCAGCAGGCTCAGTGCCATTGGCCTGGACTCGCGGGTTTTTGTGATTCCCTCCCAGGATCAGCTCATCCGCAACCTTGCGCGGGCGCTCAGCTTTGGGGACTTCCTCCTGGGAACGCCGGATCCCGCCGTCTACAACCGTGAAACCGTCAAGCCGCTGCTGCTGACCAGTTACCGCAGCAACCGGCTCGTTATAGGCCCCTCCCGGGCCTTCGTTGACGCCGGCGCGGTCGCTTCAACCTACAGCACTCCCCGGACCCAGATCCTGGAGGCGGGTGAGTTGATCCGTCACTGGCTGGATCACGGTGAGCTGCGCAGCCCCCGTTATCCAGAGGGATTCAGTGTGGCGGTCAACGAACAGGTCGCCCGCTCCATGGATCTGCTGTTGCCAACTGAAGAAAAGCTGCGCCAGATACTTGAGCTTAAGGAGGTAGAGCCATGAGGCCCGTCCGCTGGACCCTCTATCACCGTCTCCTCCTGCTGGGCATGCTTCCAGCCGTGGCCATGTTCGTGCTGATGCTGCTGTTCTTCACCCAGGCACGATTGGAGGATGCACGCCAGAGCCTGTTCCGGAGTACCCAACTGACAGCGGACAATCTCTCACCTGCTCTTGAATTTCCCCTTATTGCGGGTAACCAGGCGGAACTTAAGGGCATCATCACCCAGACGCTGGAGCGTTCCGCGGCTCATCGGATCGAGGTGGTCAACCGCGACGGGGAGATTGTGGCGGCGGTCTCGGAACAGACACCGCCGGATACACCGGTTCACCGATTCTCAAGCCCGGTGCGCCAGACCGCCATCAACCTAGACGGGGCGGCCACCTCGACCAACCCGATTACATCAGGACGCTGGGAGAACAGCAATGGCCGGCGCTTGGGCGAGATCCGCATTGCGGTTTCCGAGGCCGAACTTGCTGGCGAGCAGGAAGAAATACTTTGGACCTCCGCCGGTATCGGCCTGATTCTCTTCGCGGCTACGTTCCTGTTCTCGGGCCGTCTTGCCCAGCGGCTCAGCCGCCCCATCGAGCGCCTTGCCGACACGGTTCAGAAACTGCCCGATGAGGATCCGGATTTCACCCGGCGTGACACCCGCGTGGCACGGGAACTGCAGTCCCTGCAGCAGGCCGTTGACGCAATGGCGCACCGCCTGCGGTCGGCGGAGGCGGAACGCGAGGTCAGCTTCCGGGAACTGGGCCAGGCCAGGGATAAGGCCGAACAGGCCAACCGTGCCAAGTCGGATTTTCTCGCCATGATGAGCCATGAGCTGCGCACGCCCCTGCATGGTGTGATCGGCATGCTCCAGCTCCTTGAGGAGGAACCCCTGAACAGCCGGCAGGCGGATTACATTGTGACCGCACGTCGTTCCACAGAAGACCTCCTGGTCATCATCAATGATCTCCTGGATTTTTCCCGTATTGAACGGGGCCGCCTGGAGCTTGAGGATGCGCCCTTTGATCTGCGCAGCGTCATTGAGAACTGTTTCGCTTCTTTCCGTCACGATGCCGAAAGTAACCAGCTCACCTATCAGCTGGAACTCGACGGTGACTGGGACAAGACGCCGGAGGTATTCGGGGATCCCGGCCGCCTGCGGCAGGTGCTGGCGCATCTGATCGGCAACGCCATCAAGTTTACCCCGGAAGGCGAGGTTACGGTCAGTGCCACTTGGCGCCTGGACAGTGAATCCGAGGGCACCTTGATCTGTCAGGTAAGCGACAGCGGCTCCGGGATTCCTACTGAAAGGCTGGGCGACATGTTCAGCAGCTTCGAGCAGATGGATATCTCGGCGTCACGCGGTAACGGCGGTACAGGCCTTGGACTGCCTCTGGTCCAGCGTCTGGTGGAGCTGATGGGCGGACACGTTGCGGTGGATTCGGAGCCGGGATGCGGCAGCCGCTTCCGGTTTGTCATTCCCATGAAAGTGCACGATCATCCCCCAGTGCAGGAGGAAGCAACGGTTGCACCTGCCGTCACCCCCGCTATTGGAGCACGCACACGTGAGGCCCTGGTGGTGGAGGACAATCCCGTTAACCAGCGGGTTGCCGCCCGGCAGCTGGAAAATCTTGGTTTTCACGTGCGCTGCGCCTCCAGTGGCACGGCCGCCGTGGATGACGTCTGTGAAAACCAGAACAGGTACGATGTCATTCTGATGGACTGCCAGATGCCCGGTATGGACGGCTGGGAAGCCACGCGACGACTGCGTGCCTGTGAACGTCAGGCGCAGGGCCGGCGCACGCCCATCATTGCGATGACCGCGGATGTGCTGGAGGATACCGAACAGTCCTGCCTGGAAGCCGGCATGGACGCCTATCTGCCCAAGCCGGTCCGGCGTAATGGCCTGAGGGACACATTGAGGGGGCTGCTGCCCCTCTAGGCGCAGTATCAGTCGCTGACCGGCTCCCGCATGGTCACGAATTCCTCTGCAGAGGTCGGATGGATGCCGACAGTGGCATCGAACACCGCCTTGGTGGCGCCGGCCTTCAGTGCCACGGCGATGCCCTGCATCATTTCGCCCGCCTCCGGGCCGACCATGTGCGCGCCCAGTACCCGATCCGTATCCGGATCCACCACCAGCTTCATCAGGGCCTTTTCCTCGCGCCCGGACAGGGTGTGCTTCATCGGGCGGAAGGAGGTGCGGTAGACAGTCACTGAATGGCCAGCTTCCCGGGCCTCCTCCTCGGTCAGGCCCACTGTGCCGATCGGCGGCTGACAGAACACCGCTGTGGGAATATTGGTGTAATCCATGCGCTTGAGCCCGGTGCCATAAAGCTGATCCACCATGACCATGGCCTGCTCGATGGCAACCGGGGTGAGCTGCGGCGTTCCGATCACATCGCCCAGGGCGTGGACGCCCGGCACACTGGTGCGGAACTGGTCATCGGTAATGATGGCACCACCCTCGTCCGTTTCCACGCCAACCGCCTCAAGGCCGAGGCCACTGGTGCGCGGTACACGGCCGGTTGCAGCCAGAACCAGACCTGTCCGATGGGTGCTGCCGTCTGTCAGCGCCAGTTCATAGTCATCACCGGACTTCGTGATGGATTCAATATTGGTATTGAAACGCAGGTCGATCCCTTTGCCGGCCATTTCCTGGGCAACGTGATCGCGGATGTCTCCGTCAAAGCCGCGCAGGAATCGCTCCCCACGATAGATGAGCGTGGTCCGGACGCCGAGCCCCGCCAGGATGCCGGCAAACTCCACGGCAATGTAGCCACCGCCCCAGACCGTTGCGGTCTCCGGAAGGCTGTCGAGGTAGAACATGTGGTCGGAGACCAGCGCGTGTTCGCTGCCAGGGATCTCCGGCACAACCGGCTGGCTGCCGGTGGCAATGGTGATCCTTTCGGTGGTTACGGCCCTGCCGTCGACCCAGACCGTGCCGGCGTCTTCAATGCGCGCCGTGCCTTCGATCAGGGTAACGCCCGCGTTGTCGATCAGGCGGCGGTAGATGTCGTTGAGGCGCCGGATTTCACTGGTCTTGTTGTCACGCAGCGTGGCCCAGTCGAAACGGATCGCTTCGTCCGCCACATCGAACCCGTAACCCCTGGCATCCTCGATGTCCTCACGCACATGGGCGCCGTAGACAAAGAGCTTTTTCGGCACGCACCCCACATTGACACAGGTGCCTCCGAGGTCGGCGGACTCGACAATGGCCACGCGGGCTCCCGCCTGGGAGGCCATGCGTGCGAGCCGGACACCACCGGAGCCGGCGCCGATGACAACAAGATCGTAATCAGGGGATTGCGACACTCCTACCTCCACATCAGGGTTCAAGGGTCAGGCGGGCATCCACCAGACCGGGTTCGTCAGTTCTGTCCAGAGAGGCCTGGTCCACGGCCAGTCCGTACTCACTCTGGAGATGGCCCAGCCACTGGGTCAGGTCCGTGAAAGGCACCGCCTCAAGCCAGAGACGCATGGCGTCATCACCGCTGGGCTCAAAGCGCTGCAGCGGGAGCCCGGAGCGGTCCGCTGAATCCGTGACTGTCTTGAGCAGGTCCGCATCACCGAGTGAACCGCCCTGCCCGGATTCATTCGCCTCTGAGAGACGCTCGAGCTCCTGTTCCCGGGAGCTGATCCAGGCAACCTGCTCGCGGGACTGCTGCATGCGTTCGTAGCCCTCGCTGCGGAACTCAACAATGGGCTGCCAGATTCCGAGGTACAGGATGGCCACAGCCAGTGCGGCGACCATGATCTGCAGGGCGCGTCGGTCGCGGTGGCTCAGCTGGTCATACTGGGCAATCGCGGCGCGTACCGCCGGGATCCTGCGGATTGTCTCACGCATCTGTCTCAACCTCCCTGCCTGACCGTGAGCCGGGCTTCGGTGCCGTCGTCACTGTTCACCACGGAGCCGATGCGGGCACTGAATCCGGAACTGCTGAGTCCGTTGCGCATGGCATCCAGTTGGGCAAAGCTCTCGCCGCGCAGCTCAATACGGAGTTCACCCCGGCTGCGGCTGAACTGGATGGTATCAAAGCGCAGGCTCTGCGGATCATCAAGCCCCTGATACTGTTGCCCTGTGGCTCTCAGCATCGCCAGGAAGTCACCACCGGACCCTCCATCGCGAGCCGCGCGGATCTTGCCCTTGGTCACACGCCTCAGGTTGTCGGCATCGGTACGGCTTTCATCAGGAAAGTACTCGCGGTAGATCGCAACCGCCTGCTCATTAAACCGCTGTGCCTGATTCCGGTAATAAACGCCCTCCGCCACCATGAAACCGAGCTGAGCGGCAATGCCAATCGCCGCCACGATGGCCACGGGCCGCCAGCGCCGCAGGGGGGAGTGCCCGCTGGAAGCGGGTGCGTAATCACCCTGGCACAGGTCGACCGCTTCCGCATTCCCCCCCACCAGGCTTTCGACCATCAGACGTAGGGGGGGCTGTTCCAGAGTTTCCACGTGAATCAGGGCGTCCGGGTGCTGCTCCAGTGATGCTAAAGCCATCCGGTGCTGTTCCGCCGCGTGCGGTGTTGCCAGAACGCGAGCGCCCTGTGGCGTCTCGGCGCCGTAGGATTCAATGAGCGAATCCAGAAATACGGACAGCCCCTCAACGGGCACCTGGTACCAGCCGCTGCCGTGCTCCTGGATCAGCGCCTGGCTTTCCTCAACAAGGATGGTCCAATGGTGCTGGACGGCGGGCAGCAGCATCGCGTCCGCGTGGATGGCCCGAACCGGGTACCCGAAGGTATCGAACCACGCGGCATAGGCATCCATCCGCTCACGGTCGATGGCAGCAACCTGCCACTCATTGCGCGTCTGTGTGCCCAGTGCGAGATGGACCGAATCGATGTCCTGAGCCAGCTGTTCCTCCACAGCGAAAGGTAGTGCCTGGCGAATCATGCGTTTCTGGCGACCTGGGATGCGCGCGGAACAGGGCGTGACATCCAATGTTGGAATGATACCGATGACCTCTGCCGCTTCCACGCCGATGGCCTCAAGCCGGGTCTCCAGGTTCTCCCTCGAATCGCCCTGCCCCTCACCACCGAGGTTTCCGGACGCATCCAGAAGCACCCAGTCAAAACCGTCAGCATCGGAACCTTCACCGGCCTCGGCTCCTGCTCTTATGTAGAGTTGATAGGCCATATTAACCGTCTTCTCTGATCCTGTTCACAGGCGCCTACTCGGACGCCTGAACCTGTTCCTTCGTGATCAGTTGGCTTCTGCCGGTGTCCCGGGACAGAATCCGTATCGTGCCATTGCGTGTGCGCTGGGCCTTGGAAACCAGCCGATACACTGTACCACTGACGCTGACCCTTGCGGCGATCTCGAAGAAGTTCGTGCTCACACCAAGCCCGTCCGACTCCAGCCCCAGACCGGCGAACTCCGGCAGCGCAAGGAACTCCTCCACACTTTCAACCGGCGATTCCCGCAGTGTCTGCCGGATGCTTTCCGCCTGCCCCTGGCTGATGCGGTCATGCAGTGAGCGTAGCACGGCGGTCGAGGCGAAGTTGACGTTGAGCATGTCATCCCGGTTCGGCAGTGCCGTGACGTGCGGTCGCAGGCGCTGATAGGCCGCTTCGGTCATGCCATCCAGAAGCCGCACTTCGGTCACGCTGACAAAGGGCTGATCGGCCGCCCGGTAGGGTGGGTCGAGGAGCATGTAATCGCTGTCCTCGGCGCCGGCCGCACCGGTGCGCTCGTCATCCGCATCCACCCAGTCCACAAAGGTTTCCGGCCTGACATTCCGGATTTCCAGAACGCGCAGGAGCCGTTGCAACCGGTTGCGCTGGAGCTGGTTAATGCTCCCGTCCACCTCTGTCAGGGCATTGAGGTTGAGCCGGCCCTGCAGGTCGTTGATCTGGGCTTCAATGACGCCTTTGTCCACCGGCAGCGCCAGCGCCGACCGTGCCCATTCCTCGCTGGGATGATCCACTTCGCGGCGGGTCGAGGTTCCCTCCTGGTCAGTGCCCTGACTGCCCTCCTGGTTTTCCTCCGGGGTATTACCGCCGCCCTCAAGGTCCCTTGCCAGGAACTGGCGGGCAAAGGCCTCTGCGCCCAGCGCCAGGCTGCGGGCGTCATTCTGGGCCAGGTAGGTGGTGGCGCCACGGATCATGATGCTCTGGCGGCTCAGCATACCCGAGGCCAGGATCGATCCGAGGGCAAAGGCCATCAGGACGATGATCAGCGCCACACCATGCTGACGTGTAAAACGGCGGGCGCTCATTCGTCGTCCTCTCCGTTTTCGTTGTCCCCGGTATCACCATTGTCCCCGCTCCCCTGGCTGCCCATGGGCGGAACCTGCGGACCCATCGCCATGGGTTCGCCCAGTGCGACCAGACGCCGAAGGGTACCGAAGCGCTCATGGTCGATGACCACTTCCACTGCGCGTGGCATGGGCATCCGCAGGACATCCGTGCCCTCCGCTTCGGCAAATCCGCTGCTGTCGCCACTGTCACCCGGCCACTGGTTGAGCCACTGGCCGTTGGTGTCCCGGAACTGGACCTCCACGGATTCCACGTTTTCAAGCAGTTCCTGCTCGCGGCTGCGCGTGTTCTGGGCGCGGTCCAGGACCGGCCAGTATCGCCGTATCAGGCGCTCTTCCAGTTCGTCGTATTCCCAGGCCACGCGCTGGAGTTCACTGCGTTTGTCTCCCAGAGGGTTGCGCCAGCCCTGACGCGTAAGCTCCAGCTTCGCGTCACTGATACGGCTGGTCAGCGCGGGCAGGCGCTCGCCGTAGGCATCCTTTACGGGGCGCTTAACCGCCTGCAGCAGATCCCGTTCCAGCAGTGACACGGTTTTCTGTACGTCCCGGAAGGCTCCGGAGACCCTTTCGATGCCTTCTCGGGAATTCACCAGGGTGTTCATGACCTGCCATACTCCCAGCGAGATCATGCTGGTGATGAACACCGCAATCAGAACCTCAAGCAGCGTGAAGCCCTTTTCCGGATGCGTCCTTCTCATCGGTTGCGCTGCCCCAGAAAGCCTGTAAAAACCAGCTGCTGCACGGGATCGCCCCTCTGGTCCACGCGGTAAAGCGTCATCTCCACCCGCCGTATCGCCGGATCCTCGGTGTCGCTGACCGCCGTCTCCACTTCCCACTCGTGGCCGCCGAATTCCACCTCATCGTCGGATTCACCGGTTGCGGGCATCTGATCCTGGAGGCGCATCTCCGTTAGGCGGTTCTGGGCGATCCAGGAGGCCATGGTCTGGCTTTCGATCCGCCGGTAATTGTTCATGTAGCCGGAGGCGACCTGCTGCAGGGTTGCTGCCAGAAGGCCGAAGATCATCAGTGCGATCATCACCTCCATGAGGGTGAAACCGTGAGCGCGATGGGGCGTTCCGGGCATTAAAGACGCTCCCTGTAGTCCGGGTCGCCGGGCTGAAGCCATTCAACCCCGGTGGCGCCGTCACTGGTCAGAAGCTGGGCGCTTCCATCATCGGCGCCGTCCCACCAGAGGTAGAGATCGAAGGCGGTGGACTCGCCGGAGGAGAAAAACACCAGGTCCGGTTCCGGCTGGTCTTCGTCCTGGGTTTCCAGCGCATCCGCCTCGCCACCGTCAGTGTTCAGCTCCAGTTCGACCCATTCAGGAATGCTCGCCCCGGTGAGACCGCCACGCGGGAGCGGGGTCCACTGGGCCTGGTCGCGGTCCAGCTGGACAAAGCCATAGCTGTCATCCCCAAACCGGACGCCGATCTCCCGGTTGGTCATGACGGCTTCCTCCGAGGCCGCCTGCATCCTGAGATAGAGGCTACGGGTCATCTCCTCAAGTTCCCGCCGTTCGCCGCCACCACCAATGCTGAGCCCGACCAGGCTGATCAGCAGACCAACCATGACCAGCACCACCATCAGCTCGATGAGCGTGAACCCCGCTAACCGCCGGCGCCCCATGCCGGACTTACTCTTCCACGTCCCAGACGCTGATGTCCGCATTCACGCCTTCGCCGCCCTCGCGGCCGTCCGCACCATAGGAGTAGAGGTCGTAAGGGCCCTCGGAGCCGGGCTGGACATACTGGTAGTCATTGCCCCATGGATCCTTGGGGATGGCGTTCATATAACCCTCCGGGTTCCAGTTCGAGGGCTCGGGGGAACCGCTGGGCTTCTCAACCAGTGCCTCGAGCCCCTGCTCCGTTGACGGGTAATGGCTGTTGTCCAGCCGGTAAAGATCCAGGGCACTGCTGATGTTGCGCAGCTGTGCCTCAGCGGCTGTTACGCGCGCCTCATCCCCGCGGCCCATGATGTTCGGTGCCACCAGCGCCACCAGGAGCCCGAGTATCACCATTACCACCATGATCTCAATCAGCGTGAAACCACGACTTCGATCTGCATATTGCTTCGTCATTAACGTCTCAACCCATCAGTTGGCTCATGTTCATAATCGGCAGCATGATCGCTAGTACGATGATCAGTACCACCCCACCCATCACCAGCAGCATCAGGGGCTCGAACAGCCCGACCAGCGCGGAGATCTTGCCCTGGAGATCGTTTTCCTGGTGCGTCGCAGTGCGTTCCAGCATCCGGTCCAGTTCGCCACTGGCCTCGCCACTGCCAATCATATGGATCATCATCGGCGGGAAATACCCGGTATTCTCCAGAGCATTCTTGAGTGACCCACCCTCGCTCACGGATTGGGTCGCTTCCCGGATCCGTTCCTTCAGGTATTCATTGGACAACACTTCGCCGGCGATACGCATTGCCTCCACCAACGGAACGCCACTGGTTGTGAGGATACTCACAGTACTCGCGAAACGGGACGTGTTCAGACCGCGGACGAGTCGGGAAATAAAGGGGATGTGAAGCAGCTGGCGGTGAACCTTGAGCCGGAAGGACGGGCGCCGCAGTGCCAGACGGAACCCGATGCCCGCAGCCACCAGTAATACCAGCAGCAGCCAGCCCCAGTCCACAAAGAAACTGCTCACGGCCAGCAGCCCCTCGGTCAGCGGCGGCAACTCCTGACCGCTGCGTACGAAGACCTCAATGATGTCCGGCACCACATAGGTCAACAGGAAGATCACGATGGCAATGGCCACGAACGTCAGGATGACCGGGTAGATGGCCGCAAGCTGGATCTTCTGGCGTGCCTCCTGGCGCGCTTCGGTGTAGTCCGCCAGGCGGTTCAGGACCAGATCCATGTGGCCGGCATGTTCCCCCGCAGCGACGGTGGCGCGGTAGAGGTGAGGAAAGGCGGACGGGAACTCGCCCAGGCTGCCGGCCAGCGTATGGCCTTCCAGAACCTTGGCGCGGATGGCCAGCATCATGCTCTTGATGCGGGGCCTGTCCGCCTGGTTGGCAATGGCCGAAAGGGCCTGCTCAACCGGGATGCCGGACTGGATCAGGGTCGCCAGCTGCCGGGTGACCAGAGCAAGGTCCGCCGCTGACAGGCCGCGGCCCAGTGTGAATCCGGAGCGCTGCTGGCGTTCACGGGTTGGTGATACCTCGAGCGGCGCCCAGCCACGGTCCCGCAGCTGTTGTCGAACAGCGCGCGCACTGTCGGCTTCCAGAACGCCCTTTTTCTGCTTGCCGCGCGTGTCGAGAGCCCTGAATTCAAATGCCGCCATGGATCATCCCCGGTGCGTCACCCTCAGTACTTCCTCCACCGTGGTGGTGCCGTTCAGGATCTTGGCAACGCCGTCGGCATGGATGCTGGGGCCTCGTTCGCGCGCCGCCTGTTCAAGGGCCTGTTCAGCGGCACGGTCGTGGATCAGCGTCCGCAGGCCCTCGTCGATCCCGATCACCTCGTAGATGCCCATGCGGCCCCGGTACCCCAGCTGATTGCAGGCATCGCAGCCGCCGTGATGATAGATGGTGGGCGGGTTGTCTGGGTCGGCGCCCAGGAAGCGGCATTCGGTGGCATCCGGCGTGTAGGCTTTGCGGCATTCCGGGCACAGCACCCGTACCAGGCGCTGGGCCACAATGCCGGCAAGACTGGAGGAGATCAGGAAGGGCTCCACCCCCATGTCGATCAGCCGGGTGATGGCACCGGTGGCAGTGTTGGTGTGCAGTGTGGAGAGCACCAGGTGCCCTGTCAGACTGGCCTGGACCGCAATCTCGGCGGTCTCCAGGTCCCGGATCTCACCAATCATCACCACATCCGGGTCCTGGCGCAGGATGGCGCGCAATCCTCGGGCAAAGGTCATTTCCACCTTGGGATTCACCTGGGTCTGGCCGATGCCCGGGAGGTTGTACTCGATCGGATCCTCAACAGTGAGGATATTACGCGACCGGTCATTGATCTCGGACAGCGCGCCATAAAGGGTTGTGGTCTTACCGGAGCCCGTTGGTCCGGTAACCAGGAGAATGCCGTAGGGGCGATTGACCAGATCCTTAAGCAGGCTGAGGTCACGATCGGCCATGCCGATGGAGTCCAGCTCCAGGAGCCCCGCCTCCTTGTCCAGAAGCCGCAACACCACACGCTCGCCATTGGATGAAGGCATGGTGGAAACACGGATGTCCACTTCGCGGCCGGCCACGCGCAGCGAGATGCGCCCGTCCTGGGGAACCCGTTTCTCCGCGATGTCCAGCCGCGCCATGACCTTGATGCGCGAGACCAGCAGTGGCGCCAGCGCCCGCTTGGGCTGCACGACCTCCCGCAGGACGCCGTCCACCCGAAAGCGCACAACCAGGCGCTTCTCGTAGGTTTCAATATGGATGTCCGAGGCGCCGCTCTTGATGGCTTCGGTCAGGATGGCGTTGATCAGGCGGATGACCGGGGCATCATCCTCCTGCTCCATCAGGTCCTCGGTCTCGGGAACCGATTCCGCCAGGCTGGCCAGGTCCATGTCCTCGCCGATGCCCTCAACCATCTGCATGGCTTCTTCGGAATCGTTCTGGTAGGCGCGGGTCAGTGCCTCATCAAACGCCTCGGCCTCCATTTCCCGGATGCGTGCACGGCCACGGCTCAGGCGCGTCGCCTCGGCAATGGCCCGTGCCGAGGCACCAGGGCGCACCAGAAGCTCCAGCTCGCCCTGATCGTCCGGGGTCAGCACAACGCCATTGCGTCGGGCAAAACTGAAGGGCAGTCTAGCGTCCTTGGAGCGGGTTTCGTTCAGGGTTTCGCCCATGTCGCAAACCGTGCGTTGTTGGTTTGTGGTTACGTTAGTATCCCGGGATAATGAAGGCAACCATCATTCCTGGCCACCGGAAAGGGCTGATTGTCCATGGAAAAACGCATCAATGCCATGCCCGTGATCACAGCAGTGACGCTTGCTGTGACTATTGCGGCTGTGATTGGCTGGCAAGGAGTACGCGTGGGTGACCGTATTTCCAAGACGCCGCAGTCAGCTGCCGGGCACAACAGCACGGGCGACAGCACTGATGGCGGCAAAGGCGAGGCGCCGAAGCTTGAAGAGCTGGCTTTTTTCGGAACGCCGGGTGAGGAAACCACGGGGTCCGTTGAACGTGCGGAAACCCTTCCCGAAACCAACCTCCAGCTTATGCTGCGGGGCGTGATGGCCGGCGATACGGAAAACCGCGACAGTGCCCTGGTGGAGGGGCCTGACGGCAAGACCGAGGTCTACCGCGTTGGGGACGCCCTGCCCGGCAACGCGAGCCTGCGCGAGGTGCGTCAGCGCCGTATCGTCATTGAGCGTGCCGGTGCCCTGGAAACCCTTACCTTTCCTGAAAGCCAGGGTGGAAGGCTGGCCTTGAACGGCAACCAGCAGTCATCGACCAGCAACAGCAGCAGTGATACGGCGGACGAAGCGGCCACGGATACCTCCACGCCCAGTGAGCGTTCCAGTTCGGATGTCCGTGGCCGGCTGGAAGAACTCCGTAAACGCCTGAGCAACTGACCGGGTAATCCGCCCATGCGCCTGGCTGTATTAATGGTGTTGCTGATCGCAGGCCTGGCCCACGGCATTGACCTTGGACGGGATCTGCTTGCCTACGTCGAGCAGCAATTCGGTGATGAGGCCCGCTCGCGGCTGACGGCCTGGGAGCAGCTCGTGGCCGAGCACGAAGGTGCCAGTGAAGTGCGCCAGATCCAGGCGGTGAACCACTTCTTCAACCAGCGCGAGTTCGTTACCGACCGAGCACACTGGGGGCGTACGGATTACTGGGCCACACCGGTTGAATTCCTGGCCACCAATGCCGGTGACTGCGAGGAATTCGCCAATGCCAAGTACATGACGCTGCGTGCCATGGGCGTTCCCGAGGAACGTCTTCGCATCACCTATGTGGACGCCATCCACCTGGAACAGGCGCACATGGTGCTGGCCTGGTACCCCGAGCCGGGTGCTGAGCCCATGATTCTCGACAATCTGGTGAACCGCATCCAGCCCGCCTCCCGGCGCCAGGATCTCAGGCCCGTCTACAGTTTCAACGGCACAGACCTCTGGCTCAGCCGGGACGAACGCTCGGACCGTCGTGTCGGCAGCGCGGACGAAGTCGAACAGTGGCGTCATCTCCGCAATCGTATGCTCAACGTTACAGGTAACTGATCCCGCCCTTCCCCATTGATCAATTGCGCCGTATTCGGGTTTACGTTAACGTCAACGTTAAACATGATGGAGTCCTGCATGACGGCTGTAACCCAGACCACCTACACCATCAGCGACCTGGCGCGGGAGTTCGACATCACGACCCGCACCATCCGCTTCTATGAGGAGGCCGGTCTCCTCGACCCCCACCGCGAGGGCCAGCAGCGGATCTACAGCGACGCCGATCGGGTCAAGCTGAAACTGATCCTCCGTGGTAAGCGTCTGGGCTTCAGCCTGGCGGAATCCAGGGACATCATCGAGATGTACGATCCGTCTTCCGGTAACGAACGGCAACTCAATGCGTTACTGAGCAAAATTCGGGAACGACGTGAACAGTTGAACGAACAGATGCGCGAACTCCAGCTGATGCAGGTGGAGCTCGACGAGGCGGAGAAACGCTGCCTCGATGCCATGACCCCGTAACCAACAACAAGAACCCGGAGCGCCCCATGACCTACCCCGGCCTCAGCTTCAATCTCGACGACACCACCGCCATGCTCCAGGACCAGGTGCGCCAGTTCGCCCAGGGGGAGATTGCCCCGCGTGCGGCGGCCATCGACAGCGAGAACGCCTTCCCCCGTGATCTCTGGCCCAAGCTGGGCGACATGGGCCTGCTCGGCATGACGGTCTCGGAAGACGACGGCGGCACCGGCATGGGGTATCTCGCCCACGTCATCGCAATGGAGGAGATCAGCCGCGTCTCCGGCTCCGTGGGCCTCAGCTACGGCGCCCACTCGAACCTCTGCGTCAACCAGATCTTCCGCAACGGCAACGCGGAACAGAAGGCAGCCTACCTGCCGAAACTGATGACCGGCGAACACGTGGGCGCGTTGGCCATGAGTGAGCCCAATGCCGGCTCGGACGTGGTCAGCATGAAGCTGCGCGCCACCCGTGATGGCAACGGGTTCCGCCTCAACGGCAGCAAGATGTGGATCACCAACGGCCCGGACGCGGACGTCTACGTGATCTACGCCAAGACCGACCCGGAAAAGGAAGCACGGGGCATAACGGCCTTCCTGGTCGAGCGCGACACGCCGGGCTTCACCCATGGGCCCAAGCTGGACAAGCTGGGCATGCGCGGCTCCAACACCTCGGAACTGATCTTCCAGGACGCCTGGGTGCCCGAGGAGAACATCCTCGGCGCAGAGAACGACGGCGTGCGGGTCCTGATGTCCGGGCTGGACTACGAGCGCGTGGTGCTGGCCGGCGGCCCTGTCGGCATCATGCAGGCCTGCCTGGACCTGGTCCTGCCCTACGTGCACGAGCGTAAACAGTTCGGACAGGCCATCGGTGAGTTCCAGCTCATCCAGGCCAAGGTTGCGGACATGTACACCGAGCTCAACGTCTGCCGCTCCTACCTCTACACCGTCGCCGCTGCCTGTGACCGGGGCGATACCAGCCGCAAGGACGCCGCCGGCGCCATCCTCTACTGCTCCGAAAAAGCCACGAAAATGGCGCTGGAAGCCATCCAGATCCTGGGCGGCAACGGTTACATCAACGAATACGCCTCAGGCCGGCTGCTGCGCGACGCCAAGCTCTACGAGATCGGCGCCGGCACCCAGGAGATCCGGCGCATGCTGATCGGCCGGGAACTGTTCAAGGAAACGGAGTAAGCCATGGCCATCCTCGAAACCTCCGTGGATACCCAGGGCAGCCTCTTTCAGGAACGCCGTGAGCACATGCAGGCCCTGGTCGACGATCTCACCGAGAAACTCGCCACCATCAGCGAGGGCGGCGGCGAGAAGGCCCGGGAACGCCATCGGGCCAAGGGCAAGCTGCCGGTACGCGAACGCATCAACCGGCTGCTCGACCCGGGCTCCCCCTTCCTGGAGCTGGCGCCCATGGCCGCCTATGAGGTGTACGACAGCGAAGTGCCGGCCGCGGGCGCCGTGGGCGGTATCGGGCGGGTGAATGGCGTTGAGTGCGTCATCCTCGGCAACGACGCCACCGTTAAAGGCGGCACCTACTTCCCGCTGACCGTCAAGAAACACCTGCGGGCCCAGACCATTGCCGCCGAGAACCACCTGCCCTGCATCTACCTGGTGGATTCCGGCGGCGCCAACCTGCCCGAGCAGGACGAGGTTTTTCCGGACCACGACCACTTCGGCCACATCTTCTTCCGCCAGGCCAACCTCTCCGCCAACGGCATCCCCCAGATCGCCGTGGTCATGGGCCCCTGCACCGCCGGGGGCGCCTACGTGCCCGCCATGGCGGACGAGGCGATCATGGTCGAGGGCCAGAGCACCGTCTATCTCGCGGGACCACCACTGGTGAAGGCCGCCACCGGCGAAACCGTCTCCGCCGAAGAACTCGGCGGCGCCGACATGCACACCAGTACTTCCGGCCTCGCGGACCATCTTGCCCACGGCGAGGAGGACGCCCTGGAACGGGCCCGCGCCTGCATCAGCAACCTCAACTGGCAGAAAGGCGACTGGCTGACCCGGCGCGAGCCCCGGGAACCACTCTACCCCGCCGAGGACCTGTACGGCATCGTGCCCACGGACCTGAAAACCCCCTATGACGTGCGCGAGGTCATCGCGCGGCTGGTGGACGGCTCCGAATTCGACGAATTCAAGGCCCGCTTTGGCACCACCCTGGTGTGCGGCTTTGCGCACTGGGCCGGCATGCCCGTGGGCATCATCGCCAACAACGGCATCCTGTTCTCGGAATCGTCCCAGAAGGGCGCGCACTTCGTGGAGCTGTGCTGCCAACGCGGCATCCCGCTGGTGTTCCTGCAGAACATCACCGGCTTCATGGTCGGGCGCGAGGCGGAACAGGGCGGCATCGCCCGCCACGGCGCCAAGCTGGTCAACGCCGTGGCCTGCGCCGGCGTGCCCAAGTTCACCGTCATCATCGGCGGCAGCTTCGGCGCGGGCAACTACGGCATGTGCGGTCGCGCCTACGAACCCCGCTTCCTGTTCATGTGGCCCAACGCGCGCATCGCCGTCATGGGGGGCGAACAGGCTGCCGGTGTGCTGGCGGACGTGAAACGCGGTGCCATCGAGCGCCAGGGCGAGACCTGGTCCGAGGAGGACGAGCAGGCGTTCAAGCAGCCCGTGATCGACCAGTTCGAGCGCCAGTCCCACCCCTACTACGCCAGCGCCCGGCTCTGGGACGACGGCATCATCGACCCGGCAAAGACGCGCGAGGCCATTGCCCTTGCCCTGTCCGCCGCCCTTAACGCGCCCGAAGCCGACACCCGTTACGGCGTCTTCCGGATGTAAGGAGCTCCAGATGAGTAACATCGACAATGCGGTGCTCGTCGACACGCCCCGGGCAGGACTGCGCCGCATTCGGCTGAACCGCCCGGAGAAGCGCAACGCCTTCAATGCGGCGATCATTGCCGAGCTGAGCAACGCCATTGAAGCGGCCACCCGTGACAACACGGTACGCGCTGTTCTGTTGGCTGCCGAAGGCAAGCACTTCTCCGCCGGCGCCGACCTGGAATGGATGCAATCCACCGCCGCCATGAGCGCGGAGGAGAACCGTGAGGACGCACTGGCGCTCGCCCGCCTCATGCGCCTCCTGGACGAATGCCCCAAACCCACGATCGCCCGGGTCCAGGGGGCCGCTTTCGGCGGCGCGCTGGGGCTGATCTGCTGTACCGACATTGTCATTGCCAGCGAGGACGCGAAATTCTGCCTCAGCGAAGTGCGCCTCGGCCTCGTGCCGGCAACCATCGGGCCCTATGTGGTGCGTACCCTCGGCCAGCGCCAGGCCCGCCGTTACATGCTGAGCGCCGAACTGATCGAGGCGGAACAGGCACGGGCGCTGGGGCTGGTGCACGAGCTGGCGGACCCGGAGGCCCTCGATAAGCGGGTGGACGCCGTGGCAAGCCAGCTCATGCAGGCCGGACCGGAGGCCCAGGGCGAGTGCAAGCACCTACTGCGCCAACTGGACGACCCGGCGGCGGAAGACGGTGTGGATGAATTCACGGCCGCCATGATCGCCCGGGTTCGCACCGGTCCCGAGGGCCAGGAGGGCCTGCGGGCGTTCCTGGAGAAGGACACGCCCTCCTGGCGGGAGACCTGAACCATGGATAATCACACCCTGCTGATCGCCAACCGGGGCGAAATTGCCGGCCGAATCATCCGCACGGCGCGTCGCATGGGCCTGCGCACCGTGGCCGTCTATTCCGAGGCGGATACGGACGCCCCCTTCGTGCACGCTGCCGACCAGGCTGTCCCCATCGGCCCCGCCTCCGCCCGGGAATCCTACCTGGCCCCGGAACGCATTCTTCAGGCCGCCCGGGAGACCGGTGCCGACCTGATCCACCCCGGCTATGGCTTCCTCTCCGAGAGCACAGAGCTGGCCCGTCGCTGCGAAGCCGAAGGCATCCGGTTCGTGGGCCCGGGCGCCGACGCCATTGCCGCCATGGGCGACAAGACCGCTGCCAAGCGCCTGATGGAGGAAGCCGGCGTGCCCCTGGTCCCCGGCTACCACGGCGACGACCAGAGCCTGGACCACCTGGAGTCCGAGGCCCGGCGCATCGGCTTCCCGATCCTGATCAAGGCCAGCGCCGGCGGGGGCGGCAAGGGCATGCGCGTGGTGCGCGAAGCCAGTGAGTTGCGAGACGCCCTTGATGGCGTCAAGCGCGAAGCCAGCGCCGCCTTCGGTAACGACCAGGTACTGCTGGAACGCTTCGTGGATGAACCCCGCCATGTGGAAGTCCAGGTCCTGTTCGACCATCACGGCAATGGCCGCCACCTGTTCGACCGCGACTGCTCCATACAGCGCCGCCACCAGAAGATCCTCGAGGAAGCCCCGGCCCCCGGTCTCACAGAGGCCACCCGCGAGGCCATGGCCGACGCCGCCCTGCGCTGCGCCCACGCCATCGGCTACCGTAACGCTGGCACCGTGGAATTCCTGCTGGGCCCGGACGGCAACTTCTACTTCATGGAAATGAACACCCGCCTGCAGGTGGAACACCCGGTCACCGAGGCGATCACCGGCCTGCAGGTGGAACACCCGGTCACCGAGGCGATCACCGGCCTCGACCTGGTGGAATGGCAGATCCGGGTGGCCCTGGACGAGCCTCTGCCCTGGCCCCAGGAAGCGCTGACGATCAATGGCCATGCCGTGGAGGCGCGCGTTTACGCCGAGGACCCGGATCACGGCTTCCTGCCAACCAGCGGCCGTATCCAGTACCTGGCCGAGCCCGAAGGAATGGCGGGCGTGCGTATCGACTCCGGCATCGCCACGGGACTGACCGTCTCCAACCACTACGATCCCATGCTCGCCAAGGTCATCGCCCACGCCGCCACTCGGGTCGAGGCCATCAACCGCCTTCGCGAGGCGCTGACCCACTACCACCTGGGCGGCTTCGCCACCAACGTCGGCTACCTGTGCCGGATCCTGCGCCATGATGCGTTCATCAACAGCGATCTACAGACGCATTTTGTGGAAGAACATGAAACGCATCTCGCGACACCGGCTGTTGATGAAGACAGCACTCTGGCGCTGGGACTGCTCGGCTGGCTCTGGTTCCGGCAGTCGGAAGCAGCCTCAACGGACCCCTGGGATGCCCTCACCGGCTGGCGTTTGGTCGGCGAGCCCTGGCAGCGTGCTGAAATCCATCACGCCGAGCGCCACACCCTCGAATACGCCCTGAAGCCATCCATCAGCGGTTGGCAGAAAGCCCGGTTGCGCGGTCTGAACACACCCCTGACCCTGCACTGGCAACGCCACGGCCACCAGGGCACGGTGCGGATCGAATCCCCGGGGCAGGCTCGCCGGGAAGTCACCCTCACCGCCATAAGCCGTCCCCCGGCCGACGTCACCCTCTTCGCCAGCGGTGAATCCTGGACGGTGCGCGTCAACCACCCCGAAATGGACCTGGCCGAGGCCGATACCGGCAACCTCACAGCCCCCATGCACGGCCGCGTTGTCGCCCTGCACTGCGCCGCCGGCGACCGCGCCACCAGGGGCCAGCCGCTGGTGGTGATGGAAGCCATGAAGATGGAACACACCATCACCGCCCCGGCCGACGGCACCGTAACGGAACTCTACTGCAGCGAGGGCGACAGCCTGGGCTCCGGCCAGACGCTGCTCGCCTTCGAACCGGACGGAGAGACCCCATGAGCGACCACGCCGAAATCGTCGAAGTCGGCCTGCGCGACGGCCTCCAGAACGAAGCCACCCCCGTGGATGCCACCACCCGCGCTCGCTGGTTCAACGCCCTGGCCGATGCCGGCCTCAACCGCATCGAAGCCGGCAGTTTTGTCTCGCCCAAATGGGTGCCCCAGATGGCCGACACCGACCAGGTCATCACCGGGATCCATCGCCGTTCCGGCCTCTCCATCGAGACCCTGGTCCCCAACCAGAAAGGTCTCGACACCGCCCTGGCCGCCAACGTCCACCGCATCGCCGTCTTCACCGCCGCCTCGGATGCGTTCGCGCAGAAGAACATCAACTGCAGCGTCGCCGAAAGCCTCGAGCGCTTCGCCCCCCTGATCCAGGCCGCCAAAGACGCCGGCCTCGCGGTACGCGGCTACATCTCCACCGTCGTCGCCTGCCCCTACGCTGGCCCCATCGCCCCTGGCGCCGTCGCCGACGTCACCGAACGCCTCCTCGAACTCGGATGCGACGACATCTCCCTCGGCGACACCATCGGCGTCGCGCGCCCGAAGGAAATCAACGCCGTCCTCGACGCCGTACTGCCCCTGGTTCCCGCGGCGCGCCTCGCCCTGCACTGCCACGACACCTACGGCCAGGCCCTCGCCAACATCCTCCAGGGCCTCAACCGCGGCATCCGGACCTTCGACAGCGCCGTCGCCGGCCTCGGCGGCTGCCCCTACGCCAAAGGCGCCACCGGCAACCTCGCCACCGAGGACCTCATCTACCTCCTCGAAGGCCAGGGCCTGACCACCGGCGTCGATCTCAACAGCGTCTGCCAGATCGGCAACGACATCTGCCAGACACTCAACCGACGTACCCCCTCGAAAGTCGCGCAGGCCATGCAATGTTAAGCTGAGAACAAACCGGCTCCGGCTTTCGCCTGCTCCACCAGGGCGCCATGAGGGGCGGAGCGGGGGAACGCTTTCAGGGAGGCTCGATGGCCAGGACGGCCATCGCGCCAGCGTCCATGGATGGACTCGTAGCGGTCCCTGAAAGCGTTCCCCCGCTTCGACCCAGGCAGCAAACCCCAAGGCTCGAGACAAAACCAGAACCCCCGAACACCAAAAGGGATCCAAACAAAATGACAGACCACCCCATCTGGACCCCGACAGACAACCGCATCCAGACCGCCCGAATCACCCACTACCACAACTGGCTCCAGACCCAGGACCACCACCCGGGCGACACCTGGCAAAGCCTCCACCAATGGAGCACCGACAACCCCGCCGCCTTCTGGGAAAGCATCTGGCAGTACTTCGACGTCCGCGGCCAGTACCAGGCCCGCCGCGTCCTCGAGAACGGCGACCGGATGCCCGGCGCCACCTGGTTCGGCGGCGCCTACCTCAACTTCGCCGAAAACCTCCTGCGCGGCGAACCCGACCGCGTTGCCCTGATCGAACAGCGCGAGGATGGCCGCGGCCGCCAGCTCACCTACGGCGAACTGCGCGAAGCCAGCGCGCGCCTGGCCGGCGCCCTCCAGGAACACGGCATCGGCAAGGGCGACCGCGTCGCCGCTTTCATCACCAACGGCCTCGAAGCCGTCATCGGCATGCTCGCCACCGCCCGCCTGGGCGCCGTCTGGTCCTCCTGCTCACCGGACTTCGGCTTCCAGGGCGTGCTTGAACGCTTCGGCCAGATCCAGCCCAGGGCGCTGATCGCCGTCAACGGCTACCAGTACAACGGCAAGCCCATCGACACCCGGGAACGCGTCCAACAGCTCGCCAGCGCTCTCCCCGAGCTGGCCCTGGAGGTCCGCATCAACAACCAGCCGGATTACCCCTGGGAGCCGGCCGAATCCGCCATGGACTGGGCCGAAGCGCTCCAGAGCGAGCCTGCCGCCGGCTTCACCCCGGTAGCCTTCAATGATCCCCTCTATATTCTCTATTCCTCAGGCACCACAGGGGCCCCCAAGTGCATTATCCACGGTGTTGGCGGCACTTTGCTCCAGCACCTCAAGGAACTGGGGCTGCACACCGATGTAGGCCAGGACGACGTGGTCTTCTACTACACCACCACCGGCTGGATGATGTGGAACTGGCTGGTCAGCACCCTGGCGCTGGGCGCCACCGCCGTACTGTACGACGGCTCCCCCATGGCGCCCACGACGGACGTGCTCTGGAACCTCGCCGAGGAACACGGCATTACGATCTTCGGGGCCAGCGCCAAATACTATGCTGCCTGCGAGAAAAACGGGCTCAAGCCCCGTGAGACTCATGGCCTGGATCCGCTGAAAGCACTCCTTTCAACAGGCAGCCCCCTGGCCCACGAGAGCTTCGATTACATCTACAGGGACGTAAAACCGGACGTCTGCCTCTCCTCGATCTCTGGTGGCACCGACATCGTATCCTGCTTTGCCCTGGGCAACCCGACGCTGCCGGTCTATCGCGGGGAACTCCAGTGCCTGGGGCTGGGCATGGACGTCGCCATCTATAACGAATCCGGCGAAGCGGTCACGGAGGAGAAAGGCGAACTGGTCTGCCGCGCGCCCTTCCCCTCCATGCCTGTCGGTTTCTGGAACGACCCGGACGGGGAGCGCTTCCAAAAGGCCTATTTCAGCCGCTTCGCCAACACCTGGGCCCATGGCGATTTCGGTGAAATCCGCGAGCATCCAGCCACCGACACAACCCCGGCCCAGCAGGGCGTGATCATCCACGGCCGGGCCGACGCCGTTCTCAATCCCGGTGGCGTACGCATCGGCACCGCCGAGATCTACCGGCAGGTGGAGAAACTGGATGAGGTGCTGGAATCCATCGCCGTGGGCCAGCAATGGGGTGACGACCAGCGCGTGGTGCTGTTCGTGCGCCTGCGCGAGGATACTGAGCTATCGGGGGCACTTGCCGAGCGCATCCGCACGACCCTGCGGGAAAACACCACGCCCCGGCATGTGCCGGCCCGGATTGTCCAGGTCCCGGACATTCCCCGCACGCTGAGCGGCAAGATCGTGGAGCTGGCTGTGCGGCAGGTTATCCATGGCGAGACCGTGCGCAACCGGGAAGCCCTGGCCAACCCGGAAGCACTCACCTATTTCGAGGGGCTCCCGGCGTTGCAGGAGTAGCCTTCAGGTGGCCGCGCGAGGCGCCAGATCCAGCGCCTCGCGGGTCTTGTCGGCGATGCCGATGCCGGCACCCGCCATGGCCTGATAGGTCTCACTTACTCCGGCACGCCGCAGCGGGTCCGCCTCATCATCATGGAACGCATTGGCCACGATCGGCCCATCGAAGCCCATTTTCCGCAGATTCCGCGCCGCGATCAGCTTTCCTTCCAGGTGCGGCATGGCCAGGATCACGGCCCTCAATCCCGTGAAATCAAGGCCCTGCCAGAGCTCAATGTCCTCGGCGTCGGCGTAGACCACATTCCGACCCTTGCTGCGCTGCTTCTCAACCTTGTCCGGGTCCGCGTCCATCCCGACGACGGTTAATCCAGCCCGGTCCACCGACGCGAAAGCCGCCTGGCCGGTTCGACCCATGCCCACGACCAGGATTTCCGCGACCCCGATGGAGACCGGCTGCTCATCGGGATGGTAGCTCTTCCGCTCGTACCGCCTGAGCCGGGATTCAAGCCGGTCAAACAGCGGATGGGCAATCCGGTTCAGGGGCGCCGCGATCAGGAAGGACACGGCCACCGTGATCGCCAGCGGCACCAGCCATTCCTCCAGCACACCGGCAGCCACGATCAGGCCGAACTCGCTGTAGCTGGTCAGGCTGAGCGCGCCGAGGAAGGCGTTCCGCGCCCGAAGGCGGAACAGTATAAGAAACGCGAAGAACAGCAACCCCTTGAGCGGCATGATCACCGCCATGCCCAGCGCGAAGACCAGCGCCTGGGTATCCGGAAGGCCGGACATGCCGATCTGCAGGAAGAACCCAACGAGCAGGATCTCCTTGAGTCCCCAGAGCGAGTGGGAAAGCTCCTGGGCCCGTGGATGATTGGCCAGCAGAACCCCCATGGCAAGGGCGCCGACTTCCGGGCTGAGGCCCACCACCTCAAAGCCGTAACCCCCGACAGCAACCGCCAGGACCACGCCCATCAGCACAAGCAGTTCCTCGTGGCCGGCCACGTCCATAAGCCAGTGCATCGCCGGCCGCAGCAGCGGCAACAGCAGCACTACCGGCGCCCAGATCGAGGGCGTCTTCCCGCCGGCAACACTGAGCACCACCAGCGCGATCAGGTCCTGGAGAATGAGAATACCGATGGCTACGCGCCCGTGAAAGGACCTCAGCTCCCCCTTGGCCTCCAGGACCTTGGCGGCCAGAACGGTGCTGGAAAACGCCAGTGCCGTGGCCAGGAGAGCCGCATTCGCCAGTCCGATATCCAGGAAGAACAGCACGCCCGCCCCGAAGATGCTGACACTGAGCGCGAAATGAAGCAGGGCGCCACCGATCACGGCCGGCTCAACAAGGTTCCTGAGCTTGAGCTTCAACCCCACCGTGAAAAGCAGGAGAAGCACACCCAGGTGCGCCACATGATCCAGGAATGGCCCCGCCTGGGGTGGCAGGCCAAATGCCGGGCCCCAGACATTGAGGGCGAATCCGGCAGCGAGAAATCCAACAAGGGGCGGCAGACCGACCTGGCGGACCAGGAGCCCGAAAACGAACGCAAACGAAAGAGAGACAACTTCGATTAACATTGACTACGCTGTGCCCTGATTATCACGGACGCGGGGTCCGGGTACCGCATTGAAAAACGGGATTGTAGCATTGATGGCCGGACCATAGCGGAGACTGTTGCATGGAAATCTACCAGGAATTCACGTTACTGCTGTTGATCGCCGTGGCGGTGGGCTACGTTTCCATGCTGCTGCGCCAGCCCCTGCTTATTGCGTATCTGGCGGTCGGTATCATTGTGGGCCCAAGCGTACTGGGCATTGTCTCCGCTCACACCCAGATTGATCTCCTCGCCCACTGGGGGATCACCATTCTCCTGTTCGTCGTCGGTCTCAAACTGGATCTCAGGATCGTGCGTTCGCTGGGGCCTGTCGCATTGGCCACGGGCCTGGGGCAGCTTGCATTCACTATCCTGATCGGTTTCGGGCTCACCCTCCTGCTGGGATTTTCCCCGATTGATGCGCTCTATATTGCCATTGCCCTGACTTTTTCCAGCACCATCATCATCGTCAAGCTGCTTTCCGACAAAGGCGAGCTGGAATCCCTGCATGGCCGTATCGCCATGGGCTTCCTGATCGTCCAGGACATCGCGGTTGTGCTGGCCATGCTGGGCCTCAACCTCACCATCCCCACGGCGGATGACCGCCTCATCCCCCCACTTCAGGGCCTTGGCATCAGCCTGGTGTTCATGGCGGTCATCCTGCCGCTGCTGATGCGGTACGTCATTCCGGGGCTGATGCGCAGCCTGGCCCGCTCCGTGGAAATGCTGATGCTTTTCGCCATCGCATGGGGAACCATGCTTGCAGCCGGGGCGGATATCCTGGGGCTTTCAAAGGAAGTCGGGGCGTTCATTGCCGGTTTCTCTCTGGCCAATACGGCCGTCAAGGACGCGATCACAAGCCGGCTCACCAGCCTGCGGGACTTCCTGCTGCTGTTCTTTTTCATCTACATGGGCGAGCAGCTCAATCTGGGGCTTATTGGAGACAACCTGTTCCCTGCAATGGTCCTTTCCCTCTTCGTGCTGATCGGCAATCCCCTGATCGTCATGGCCATCATGGGGGGTATGGGATACCGCCGCCGAACCGGCTTCAAGGCCGGCCTGACCGTGGCCCAGATCAGCGAGTTCTCGATCATCTTCATAACCATGGGTCTGAGCCTCGGGCACATCGGCGACAACGTGCTCGGCGTGGTCACACTAGTCGGCATTGTGACCATCACGACCTCAACCTACATGATTCTGTACTCAGAACAGCTTTTTGATCGGGTCCGGGATTGGCTTGGCCCGTTTGAGCGCAGGGTGACCTACCGTGAGCTTGAAGCATACGCAGAGGGGCCGGCGGACCCAATCATCATCGTTGGTCTGGGACGCCTGGGGCGGCGTATCGCCATTCAGCTCATCGAACGTGGCGAACACGTCATTGGTGTGGATATTGATCCCGGGCGGGTCGAACGGGCCCAGGCCGAAGGGATCCATGCCGTCTTCGGGGACGCCGAGGATATTGAGTTCCTTTCCCATCTACCGGTCCACACCGCGAAGTGGGTTGTCAGTACCCTGCCCCGGCGGGACCTGAACGAAATTCTCATGCAGGGGCTGGCCCTGTTTGCAAGATCCGGACGCATTGCCATTGCCAGCTTCCGGGAAGACGATGAAATTCACTGGAAGCACAGGAATGTGGACCTGATTCTTCATCCATATTGTGAAGCCGCAGAGCAGGCAGTCGCGCAGATTACGCGCTGACAGCTCCCGCGGGTCAGCGCCAGGAACGCTGCATCTGAAGAAAGGTCACGGATGCGGACCAGGTAATAAGCATGAAGCCGATCAGCGCTTCCGTTCCGAAGATGAAGCGGATGGGGCCAACAGGGTAGACCTCGCCGTACCCCAGAGTGGTATAGGTCACGGCGGAAAAGTAGATGTAGTCCATGACCCCGGATACATGGCCGCCAGCTACAGACCCGGCCCCTTCAATCTGGGCCAGCGACCAGGAAATCACACCGAACAGCCAGATCTCGATGACATGGGCAACAAAAAGCCCCAGAACCATCAGGACCATGCCGGCGGATTGACGGACACTTGTGCCGTCAAAACGCCGCATGAGTGCCGTGGCGGCCATACAGTGCAGAATGACCGAGGCAATCAGCGCAACAAGTGTTGCAGCGACAACAATCCCGTGTGCCTGCGTCAGCATGAGTCCACTTTGGGCGGTTCATAAACAGAAAAGCCGCACCCCTGAGGGTACGGCTTCCATCCCAGCCTGATGCGGGCGCTCCCGTCAGACCACTTTCTTGAGCTCTTCCTCAAGCTGCGGTACTGCCTCGAACAGGTCCGCGACCAGGCCGTAGTCCGCCACCTGGAAGATGGGGGCGTCCTCGTCCTTGTTGATGGCCACGATGACCTTGGAGTCGCCCATGCCGGCCAGGTGCTGGATGGCACCGGAAATACCGACGGCGATGTAGAGGTTCGGGGCCACGATCTTGCCGGTCTGGCCGACCTGCATGTCGTTCGGCACGAAGCCGGCGTCGACGGCGGCACGGGACGCGCCGATGGCGGCGCCCAGAACGTCCGCGACAGACTCCAGCATTTTGAAGTTCTCGCCATTCTGCATGCCCCGGCCACCGGAGATGACTACGTCTGCGGCTGCCAGATCCGGACGATCGGATTCGGCCAGCTCTTCGCTGACGAACTCGGAAAGGCCTGCGTCGTGCGCTGAGTCCACGGATTCAACCGAAGCGGAACCGCCCTCAGCGGCAACCGGATCGAAGCTGGTGGTCCGGACGGTGATCACCTTGACGCTGTCGCTGGACTGCACCGTCGCAATGGCGTTACCGGCATAGATCGGACGAACGAAGGTGTCCTCGGACTGCACACCGATGATGTCGGAAACCTGCGCCACGTCCAGCATGGCGGCAACGCGCGGCATGGTGTCCTTGCCCACGGTGCCGGCGGAGGCCAGCAGGTGGCTGTAGCCCTTGCCCACTTCCGCGATCAGAAGGCTCAGGTTTTCGGCGAGGTCGTGCCCGTACGCGTCGTTGTCGGCTGTGAGGACCTTGTTCACACCGTCCGCCTTGGCGGCCTGCTCGGCAACACCGCCAATGTCCTTGCCGGCAACCAGAACGTCGATGTCGCCCCCGATCGCCTTGGCCGCTGCAATGACGCTCAGAGTGGAACCGGTCAGCTCACCCTTGTTGTGATCGGCAATAACCAGTGTACTCATTTAAATCACCTTCGCTTCGTTCTTCAGTTTGTCGACCAGCTCCTCAACGCTCTCGACCTTGATGCCGGGCTGACGCGGCTGCGGCTCTTCGACCTTCAGGGTCTTGAGACGGGGCGTCACGTCAATGCCCAGGTCGGCCGGGCTGACGGTTTCGAGCGGCTTCTTCTTGGCCTTCATGATGTTGGGGAGCGAAGCGTAGCGCGGTTCGTTCAGGCGCAGATCCGTGGTGACCACGGCCGGCAGTTTCAGGGAAACAGTCATCAGGCCGCCGTCGATCTCGCGCGTTACCTTGACCTTCTCACCTTCAACCTCAACCTCGGAGGCGAAGGTGCCCTGAGGCATGCCCGCCAGCTGGGCCAGCATTTGGCCGGTCTGGTTGTTGTCGGTGTCGATGGACTGCTTGCCCATGATCACCAGATTCGGTTCTTCCTTGTCCACGACGGCCTTGAGCATCTTGGCCGCATCCAGGGACTGGACGTCTTCGTCCGTCTCAACCTGAATGGCACGGTCCGCGCCCAGGGCCAGTGCGGTGCGCAGCTGCTCCTGGCTGACCTTCGGGCCAATGGTGACGGCGACAATTTCGGTGGCAACGCCTTTCTCTTTGAGACGGACCGCTTCCTCAACGGCGATCTCACAGAAGGGGTTCATTGCCATCTTGACGTTGGACAGGTCCACGCCGGTGTTGTCCGGCTTGACGCGAACCTTGACGTTGTAGTCAATCACTCGTTTTACAGCGACCAGAACCTTCATAGATTCCTCGTTTCCTGCCATGGGTTTAAAATGTTCATGCGGCGGGTATCCCCGGCAAAAGCGCCCTAATACTGACGACAAAACCACAGGGGGTCAATAGCTCCAGGGACGGTTTGCCATCGTTCAATGTCATTCAAACAAACGTTTGTTTGATTCCCATGATGATATATCCTGTGGCAACGTAAAGCCACAGATTGCCCATTGGAAATCCTGAGGAGACTATCGTGGAACGCGAATCGATGGAGTTTGACGTCCTGATCGTGGGGGCGGGCCCGGCGGGCCTTTCAGCGGCCTGCCGCATCCAGCAGCTGGCCAACGAGGCGGAGCAGGAACTGACCGTTTGCGTCGTGGAAAAGGGCTCGGAGGTCGGCGCCCACATCATCGCCGGCACGGTGTTCGAGCCCACGAGCCTCAATGAGCTGTTCCCGGACTGGAAGGAGCGCGGTGCGCCGCTGAACACCCCGGTCACCCGGGACGACATCTACTTCCTGCGCGGCGCCGACAGCGCCCGCAAGGCCCCCAACGCCTTCGTGCCGAAGAACATGCACAACCACGGCAACTACATCATCAGCCTGGCCAACCTGTGCCGCTGGCTGGGTGAGCAGGCCGAGCAGCTGGGCGTGGAGATCTATCCCGGCTTCCCGGCCGCCGAGGTGCTGTATGAGGACGGCGTGGTCAAGGGCATCCTCACCGGTGAGTTCGGTGTCGACAGCGAAGGCAACCAGAAAGACGGCTACATGCCGCCCATGGAGCTGCGGGCGAAGTACACCCTGTTCAGCGAGGGCTGCCGCGGCCACCTGGGCAAGGAGCTGCTGCAGCAGTTCAACCTGGACGAGGGCAAGGACCCGCAGCATTACGGCCTGGGCATCAAGGAGCTGTGGGACATTGCCCCCGAGAAACACGAGCCGGGACTGGTGGTGCACACCGCCGGCTGGCCGCTGTCCGAGAGCGGCTCCACCGGGGGTGGCTTCCTCTACCACCTGGAAAACGGCCAGGTCTATGTGGGGCTGATCACCGACCTGTCCTACTCGAACCCCTATGTCTCGCCGTTCGAGGAATTCCAGCGGATGAAGACCCATCCGACGATCAAGCAGCACCTGGAAGGCGGCAAGCGCGTGTCCTACGGCGCGCGGGCGATCACCAAGGGTGGCTACAACAGCCTGCCGAAGATGAGCTTCCCGGGCGGGCTGCTGCTGGGCTGCGACGCGGGCACGCTGAACTCGTCCAAGATCAAGGGCTCGCACACCGCCATGAAGTCCGGCATGCTTGGTGCCGAGACGGTGTTCGAGGCGATCCAGAAAGGCTCCGAGGGCGGGGATGACCTCACCCGCTTTACCGAAAAATTCGAGAACAGCTGGCTCTTCAAGGAGCTGTTCGCCGAGCGCAACTTCAGCCCGGCCATGCACAAGTTCGGCACCGTGATCGGTGGCGGCATCGCCTTCCTGGAGCAGAACATCCTGCACCGGCCACTGCCGATCACCTTCCACGACACCACGCCGGACTACGCCGCGCTCAAGCCGGCGGCCGAGTGTAAGAAGATCGACTACCCCAAGCCGGACAATAGCCTGACCTTCGACCGGCTGTCGTCGGCGTTCATGTCGAACACCAACCACGAAGAGGACCAGCCCTGCCACCTCAAGCTCAAGGACCCGGCGATCCCGATCCGGGACAACCTGCCCACCTACGACGAGCCGGCGCAGCGCTACTGCCCGGTGGGCGTGTACGAGGTGGTCGATGCCGAGGACGGCAGCGGTAAGAAGTTCCAGATCAACGCGCAGAACTGCATCCACTGCAAGACCTGCGACATCAAGGATCCGGCCCAGAACATCGAGTGGGTGGTTCCTGAAGGGGGCGGTGGCCCCAACTACCCCAACATGTAAGGGGCTGGAACGAAAAAAGGCGACCCGAGGGTCGCCTTTTTCATGTCCGGTGCACTGAAAACGCAGATGATTCAGTGCATGGCGGAAGATTCAGTGCACGTGGCCGTGCTCTTTCTCTTCGTCGGACGGCTCGCGCGTATCCACCACCTCAACATCGAAATGCAGACGCTGGCCTGCCAGCGGATGGTTCGCATCGATGGTCACAGTCTCGTCCTCAACAGATACAACGCGTACGATCTGCGGGCCTCCGGGCGTTTCCGCCTGGAACTGCATGCCGGGCTCTACTTTTTCAACGCCTTCAAACGCGGAACTCGGCACGGGCTGGACCAGATCTTCGCGGACTTCGCCGTAAGCGTTCTCCGGATCCAGGGATACCTGGGCTTCGTCACCCTGGGCCTTGTCGGTCAGTGCTTCTTCCAGGCCACTGATGATGTTCTGGGCCCCTTCCAGATAGCTGAGCGGCTCACGCTCGCGGGAAGAATCCAGAACCTCACCCTCGTCGTTCTTGAGGGTGTAGTGGATGCTGACGACACGGGATTCGGTCATGTTGACTCCTTGCGTATAGGACAGAAACGTCGTAATAACAATAGTGCGGTGGATCGAAAGTGTTGCTGAACAGCGGCCTGTACAGAGGGACTTACGACGATCCGGGACGCAAGGGTGCTGCTCAATACAGGCACCCATACTCCATGATAGAAAATAATGGCGGCTTTGAAAACCGTGATCAGCCGATACGGCCCAGGGAAAAGAAACTGCCCTGGCTGATCACCCCCACGTGGGTGGTGCCGTTGATTGTGCGCTCCTCGGCCAGATCCGTCAGATGGTAGAAAGTACTGCGTTCGATACGCGCCTGCAGTCCGCGGCGCACCATCACATAGGGCTGGGGCTCACCGCTTTTCTCATCCGTGCGGACGATCAGCGGGTGCGAGTCCCCTATCGGGAAACGGTCCTCCACATCCGTCTGCAGCCAGAGAACACGCGCATCGCCCTCGCCTTCCTGCTCCACGCTGTGCGCGACAAAGGGAGCATCCTCCACCTGGATCCGGTATTTCTCGTTCGGGGTCAGAAGATAGTAATAACCGTCTGATTCGCGGCGCATGATGGAGGCGAACAGCCTGCGCAGCGCCAGCCGTTCGATTTCACGCCCCTGGTAGAACCAGCGGCCGTTGCGGTTGATGAAAAGCTCAAGGTCGTCCGTGAACGGCGGATCCCACTGATCCACGGGCGGGCCCTGTCCGGTTGTATCGTACTGGGCGACGTGTTCGAATTGTCGAGCCAGTTCCGCCTGGGAATCGGGGTCCCCCATCCTGCAGCCCTCCGGCGCAATCGGTGTGTGGAACAGCTTCTGATACTAGCGGTGCGAGCCCGCCCCTTCAATGATGGACATGACGGAGACGGCGCATGACAGAGCGTTTTTCAGCCACACAGCTGCAGAGCGAATTCCCGCTTGAATCAGGGCTTGCCTACCTCAACCACGCTGCCGTGGCGCCATGGCCCCGGCGTGCCAGCGATGCCGTTGCCCGCTTCGCCCACGAGAACAGCCACCTGGGTGCCACCGACTACCCCCAGTGGCTCACCGTTGAGGACCAGCTCCGGCATAACCTGGCGCGGCTGATCAACGCGCCCTCCGCGCAGGACATCGCCCTGTGCAAGAATACCTCGGAGGCGCTTTCCATGGTCGCCGCCGGCCTGGACTGGCGTGAAGGCGATGAGATCATCATCACCAGCCAGGAGTTCCCCTCCAACCGGATTGTGTGGGAATCCCTTGCCGGGCGTGGCGTCAGCGTGCGGGTGGCGGACATTGATCGTGAGGATGTCACGCCGGAAGGGGCGATTGAAGACCTGATTACTGACAGAACCCGCCTGATGTCGGTCAGCTCTGTCCAGTATGGCACCGGACTGCGCCTCGACGCCGCCCACCTGGGCGCGCTCTGCGACAGCCACGGCATCCTTTTCTGCCTGGACGCCATTCAGAGTGCCGGCGCAGAGCCGCTGGACGTTCAGGCCGTCGGCGCCCATTTCGCCATGGCGGACGGTCACAAATGGATGCTGGGGCCCGAAGGCCTGGCGTTCTTCTATGTGGCTCCGGAATGGCGGGAGTCGCTGAAACTCTACGAATACGGCTGGCACATGGTGGCGGATCCGGGAAACTTCAGCCGGAAAGACTGGGCGCCGGCTCCCGATGCCCGACGCTTTGAATGCGGCAGCCCCAACCTTCTCGCCGCTCACGCCCTTGAGGCGAGCACGGAGCTGCTGCTTGAAGTGGGGCCTGATCAGGTCAGGGGCCTGATTGACCAGCGTGTAAGCCGCCTGGCGAGCGGCTTGGAAAGCATCAAGGGCGTCGCCCCCGTTACGCCCCGCGAACCACAGCACCGGCTGGGTATCTACACGGTGCAGATCCACGGGCTGGACAATCGCCATCTCTGTGACCGGCTGGCCCAGCAACGGGTTATCAGCGCCAGCCGGGGTGGCGGCATCCGGTTTTCGCCCCACTTCTATACGCCCTACGCCGCGCTGGAGCAGGCGCTTGATACGCTGGAGCGGCTTATCCAGCAGGTCCAGCAGGGCTGATCAGATGGCGGAGCCCTCACCCTGGCGGGGCAGAATAAATTCAACATCGCTGTTCTGTGTGGCATTCATCAGGGCCCCTACCACGTCCGTGATGGAAGCCCCTCGATACAAGATATGGTAGAGCCCCCGCACCAGCGGCATGTAGACGTCCAGTTCAATGGCCTTCTCGTGGACCAGTCCCAGGGTCCGGACGCCCTCGGCCACCTGACCGAGTTCCGTCACGGCCTCATCCAGAGTGCTGCCTTGCCCGACGGCGTAGCCGACCCGGTAGTTGCGGCTCAGGCTGGAGCTGCACGTCACAATCAGGTCCCCGACGCCGGCCAGCCCCAGGAACGTCATGGGGTTTGCGCCCATACTCACGGCAAAACGGCTCATTTCCGCCAGGCTGCGGGTGATCAGCATGGATTTGGTGTTCTCGCCCATACCCCTGGCATCGGCCAGGCCGGAAACCACGGCATAGATGTTCTTGAGCGCGCCGCCGAGCTCAACGCCGTACACATCCAGGTTGGCATAGATGCGGAAATAGGCATTCCCCAATGCCCGCTGCACGCGCTCCCGCAGCTCCCGGTCCTCGGAAGCGATCACGGAGGCCGTGATCTCATGCTGGACGAGCTCGCCGGCAAGGTTCGGCCCGCTCAGAACCCCCACCCGGGTGCCGGGCAGCTCCTCCTTCAGAACCTCACTCATCAGCCGGAAACCGTCACGCTCAATCCCCTTGGTGAGGCTGACTACCATCTGCTGCTCACGGAAATGCCCGGCAGCGCCACGGATCACGTCACGGAAGACCTTGCTGGGCAGCGCCACGAACACCAGATCAGCCTGTTCGATGGCCGCACCCATGTCGGTGGTGGGATCAACCAGCGAATCCAGCTCAAGCTCCGGGAAGTACTGGTGGTTGACGCGGGTCCTGCGGATCGCCTCCGCCTGTTCGGCGCTGCGCATCCAGAGTCGGACGGGATGCCCGTTTTCGGCCAGCACCTGGGCCATGGCAGTGCCGAAACTGCCACCACCCAACACAGTGGTCTGAATCGCGTTCTCCATGAAGCGGGCTTATTCGGTCTTTTCAGATGGGTTCAGGGGGCTTCGCATTCCAGGGCGCGCACCAGATTCTGGAACTGCTCCTGGTTATGATGGTTCATGCTCATCAGGGTCCGGTGCGCGTCCAGAACTTTGTCGCGTACTTCCTGTTCACTGGCGCGCATGAGCGGAATTTCCTCGAGTTCCTCGGGATCCCGCGCCGGTTCGCGCACAATCAGAAAGATGCGGTCGAAGCCCATGGAATGGATGATACGGGTGACATCGGGATTGGTGGTAATCAGCGTGGGAAGGAAGTGGCTGCGTTCCTCGGAGGCCATGGCGATCTTGGCCAGAAGCCCGAGTGTGGTGCTGTCAATCACTTCCGTCTCGGTGAGATCCACCACCACGGTCCGGAACTCGGGGTTCCCGAACATCTCGTCAATGATCTGATCCAGTGTCGAGCAAAGATTGAGACGTACCTCTCCGATGAACTTGAGTACGTAAATACCCCGCTCCTGAGCCTGCAGAATCTTGCAATCACTCATCAGCAGCACGCCCGTCGGTCACCGTCACTATGGCAATGTCATCGGGAAGTTCCTGCATTGCCGCGATCTGTAAGGACTCACTGAGTCTTTCGACAGTGTGACGCCCAGATTGCACGAGTTCAAGTAACCGTTTCTCCTTCTCGTCCAGGCTTGGGGCATCGATCACTTCAAGAATGCCATCTGAGAAAAGGATCAGCCGGAACCCGGGGTTGAGCCGCTCACTGTAATGGGCCCAGTCGGGCTCGTTGAACAACCCCACAGGAAGGCCGCTGCCCTCCAGGAAACGCGCACCACTCGCGTCCAGCAGGATTGGCATCGGGAAGTGGCCGCCCACGGAGTAGCGCAGCTCGCCGGCCTGGGTGTCGACCAGGCCCACAAAGAGGGTGACGTGCTTGCCTAGCCCGGTTTCGAGCAGCTCATGGTTGACCCTTTGCAGGAATCGCTCCGGGTCCAGGATGTCTTCACTGGAGCCGCGCCGCAGATTGCGCTGGAGCCGGTTGGTCAGGTTCTTGAGAAGGACTGTCACAAAGGCGCTGCTGGCGCCATGACCGGACACATCCGCGATATAGACCAGGCTCAGGTGCTCATCCAGCTTCATGTAGTCGAGAAAATCCCCGCTGAGATACAACGAGGGCTGGATGCAGTGTGTCATGTGCACCCCGGCCATTGACTGGTCCGGATCTGGAAGCATCTTCATCTGCACCTTGCGCCCGGCACTCTGGTCCGCGCGCAGCTCCGAGATCCCCTCGCGCAGGTTCAGGTTCTTGCGCTCCAGTTCCTCACGGTAGACCTCGTTGAGCCGGGCCACCCGTACCCGCTCAAAAAGCTTGGCTAGTGCGTCGTCCACGGCACTCTTGTCGTCCAGGGGTTTGAGCACCACTTCCGAAGCCCCTGCCCGCATGGCGGCAACCACCTCATCCGCTGTGCCGGCGCTGCTCAGCGCGATCAGGGGCACTTCGACCCCATCACCCATGGCCTCGCGCGCAAGATCGCTGATATGAGCTGGGGGCAGATCGGAGAAGATCAGGTCCGGCGGTGCCGTGATCAGGCTGGTAAGTCCTTCCGTTAGGGTCTCACAGGCGGTCACGTAATAACCACGGACCTGAAGATAGCGGCGCAGTTCGTCGCGGCTGCCGTCCTCCGGGTCAACGATGAGAATGTGTTCCGTGCGGGTGGCCATGGGCACCGCTCCCAGTGACAGCGAATATCCCGCCCGGCGCGGCGGTACGCGGGCGCGGCTGATGTGCTAGAGTCTGGCCTTGTTGCTTAACTTAGGCAAGCGGAAAACCCGATTATGCGAAGTGCCCTGGATGACCTGCTCGGTGCCTACGACAAGCTGATCATGGACCCGGTCCATGGTGGCATCCGCCTCCATCGTCATGAGGTGGAAGTGATCGATCACCGCCTTTTCCAGCGCCTGCGCAACATCTGCCAGAACGACATCCTGAGCCTGGTGTTCCCGGGCGCCACCCACTCGCGTTTCCTGCACAGTATTGGCGTGATGCATGTGGGCGACCGGATGTTCCGCGCCATGATGGACGCTTACCTGCGTGAACGCCAGCTCAGCCGGCATCCCGAGCTGACGTTCGAGCAGCTGGACGCCATCGATTACATGGCCAAGATCATCCGCCTGGCCTGCCTGCTCCACGACAGCGGTCACTCCAGCTTCTCGCACCAGTTCAACCAGGCCAACCGGATCCAGCAACTGATGCAGGCGCCCGGGCGCTTTGAACAGCTCTGGTCGGGCATCGACACAATCACTTTCTACCCCGAGTTGCCGGATGTGCTGGAGCACGAGCACTACTCGGTCCGCATTGCCTGGGAAGTGCTCTCGGATATGGACCTGCAGGCGCGCTTCGGGATCGAGATCCAGGACGTGCTCGGCGTCATGGAGACCACCGAACCGGCCCCCAGCGAACGCTTCCAGCACCACGCCCGTACCTTCTGGGCATTCATTGCCGGCCCGGATGCCCATGCCGGCGCCCTTGAGACCAGCGCGGTTCCCCGACTGGTGATGGACCTGCTGTCCTCGGTGGTCTCCGGCGAGATTGATGCCGACCGGGCCGACTACATGCTGCGTGATGGCTTCCATTCGTCGGTGACCATCGGCGGTTTCAACCTGGATCACCTGCTGAACAACCTGCGCTTCGGCTGGAGCCTGGAATCCCCCTGGCTGGGGCTGGCCGTCACCCAGAAAGGGCTGGGCGCGCTGGAGGACTTTGTCTATTCCCGCTACCAGATGTATCGCAAGGTCTATGCCCACAAGACGGCACTGGGCTTTGACTGGCTGCTGCGCGAAGCGATCAATGAGGTGATCGAGGACAGGGACGTGCTCGACTGGGTGGGTGACTGCCTGGGCGACATCCGCAACTTCGCGGAAGTCACGGACACCTTTTTCTGGGAGGCCTTCCGACGCAAGGCGCGCGCCAACCCGGCCAGCTGCTCACGCTGTGTGGTGGACCGGATCCGCCTGAAACACGTGGATACCCGGGAGGGCCTGGATCCGGAGGCCATTGATGCCCACCGGCATTATCTCTCCAGTGCCCTTGACGCCCCGGTCCAGGAGATTGTGACCTGCACCATGCATGCGCGCTTCTCCCATATCCGTGATCATTTCGACGGCATCCAGGTGCTTGCGCGCGACGCGGTGACCGGCAAGCGCCATCTGGAGCGCATCACGGACATGTCCACCTTTTTCCAGAAGTTCGCTGACAGCACCATCGTGCACTTCTACAGACTGCCCGAACCCCTCCGGGCGTGATTGATTCTCCCAATCCCCCCTATTGCCCCCACCCTGCACTGGCTGCGCTGATCCGCCCCTCCCCCATCGGCGTATTGGTCACTGTATGATGGTCGTATAAACGCAATAACGGTCACAGGCTTCCAACAGGTCGGAAAATCATGGCACAGGCACGCAATCTCCTTTACAGCTTCCTCAGGTGGTTCGACTCCGAAGCCGGCGCCGAACACATTGATGCCAGCAGCACCCGACTCAACTGGATTCGGATCATCCCCTTCATCGGCCTGCACTTGGCATGTCTGGGTGTGATCTGGGTCGGCGTGAGTCCTTTCGCAGTGTGGTTCGCCATCGGATTCTTCGTTCTGCGCATGTTCGCGATAACCGGCTTCTATCACCGTTACTTTGCTCACAAGACCTTCAGCACCAACCGATTCTGGCAGTTCATCTTCGCTGTGATCGGCTCCAGTGCCGTGCAGCGCGGGCCGCTGTGGTGGGCGGCCCATCACCGTCATCACCATCAGCATTCCGATACCGAGAAGGACCTTCACTCCCCTGAAAAGCAGGGTTTCTGGTGGTCCCACGTGGGCTGGTTCACCTGTGATGCGGCCTTCCTGACCGATTATCGACGGGTAGGTGACTGGGCCCGCTACCCCGAACTCAGGTTCCTGAACCGTTTTGACGCCATTGTTCCGCTGGTCTGCCTGGTCGGCATCTATGGGCTGGGCGAGGCGCTGGCCGCCTGGGCGCCCTCACTGGGCACCAACGGCCTGCAGCTCACGGTCTGGGGCTTCTTCATCTCAACTGTGGCGGTCTTCCACGGGACGGTGTCGATCAACTCCCTGGCCCATGTATGGGGCCGGAGGCGCTTTGAGACCTCCGATGACAGCCGCAACAATTTCTGGCTGGCCCTGCTGACCCTTGGCGAGGGCTGGCACAACAACCATCACCGCTGGCCAACCTCCGCACGCCAGGGGTTCCGCTGGTGGGAGATCGACATCACCTTCTACCTGCTCTGGCTGATGGAAAAAGCCGGCATCATCCATAACCTGAAGCCCATTCCCAAAGTGGTGTATGAAGAGACGCTGGAAAGGGATCGACAGAGGTATGGCCATGACGCTGAGCAGTAAACAGATAGCGCGTTTCCAGTCGCTGTTCAACGATACGCCGCCGGACATCAATACCCTGATGGAGGAGTGCTATCACGACCGCGTCCTGTTCCGGGATCCGCTGGTGGAGCGCCGGGGTACAGAACCACTGGCGAAGTATCTGCGCTCGGCCTATGTCAATGTGACCAGCTGCGAGTTTGATTTCGGGGAACCGGCATGGAATACCCACAGCGTCATGCTGCCCTGGAGTATGACCCTTGAACATCCGAAGCTGGCCCGTGGCCGCGCTTTCATCGTTGAGGGCGTGAGCCTTCTGCAGGGGCAGGATGATCTGATCGTCTTCCATCGTGACTATTATGACGCGGGCGAGCTTCTCTACGAGAACATCCCGGTCGTCGGCCGGATCATTCAGTGGATCAGGAGCAGAGCCGTATGAGTGCTGACGACAACACCACCAACCTGACGGTGTGGCTCACCGGCGCGACCTCCGGTATCGGGCTGGCGGTTCTGGCCGAGCTCGTCCACCAGGGGCACCGGGTGATCGCAACCGGACGCAACCGCGAGAGGCTCAATGAGATCGTGGCGGAATACGGTAACGCGGTCACCCCGCTGGCCGGTGACGTAACGAGCCCAGAGGACTGCCATTATTTCCGCGAACAGCTGCACGCTATGGCGCCCATTGACTGGGCCATCCTCAATGCGGGTACCTGTGAATACATGGATGTGTCGGATTTCGATGCGGAACTGGTCTCCCGGGTGGTCAACACCAATATTGTCGGCACGGCACGGGCCATTGAAGCCATCCTGCCTGTACTCCGGAACAACCAGACCCGGGAACACCGCCCCCTGCTGGCGGTTGTCGGTTCCTCCGCCTGGTGGTTCCCGTTCACCCGTGCGGAAGCCTACGGCGCCTCCAAGGCCGGCCTGGCCTACCTGACGGAATCCCTGCGCGCCGACCTGGCAGGAGAAGGGATCGACGTCTCGCTGATCTCACCGGGATTCGTGCGTACACCGCTGACCGACCAGAACGATTTCTCCATGCCCTTCCTTATGGAGGCGGAGGATGCGGCGCGCATTATGGTCCGGGATCTGACCCGTCACAGGCCGGACATCCATTTCCCCAAGCGTTTCACGCTGATGCTCAAGCTGCTGGCCTGCCTGCCGCGCTCATTGCGTGACCGCATGGCGGCGGCCATGGCCCGCAACGCCCAGGAATCGGACAGCTGACCACACCCATGACCGACCCGCAGCGAATTGCCGTCATCGGCAGTGGTATCTCTGGACTTGTCTGCGCCTGGCTGCTGAGCCGCCGGCACGAGGTTCACCTGTACGAGGCCGAGAGCCAGCTCGGCGGCCACACCAACACCGAGCACGTTGAAGCCGGTGGCCGCAGCTGGCCGGTGAACACCGGGTTCATCGTCTACAACGACTGGACCTACCCGGATTTTATCCGGATCATGGATCAACTGGGTGTTGCATCGGAAACCTCAAGCATGAGCTTCAGCGTGCACGGGGGCAGCAGGGGGCTCGAATACAACGGCACCAGCCTGGACGCCCTGTTCGCCCAGCGCCGCAACCTGGTGAATCCGCGGTTCCTGAGGATGGTTGCTGAGATCCTGCGCTTCAACCGCCTGACCCGGGACGATCTTGCCAACGACCGGATCGCGGAGACGGAGACGCTGGGCCATTATCTGCAGCGCCACGGGTTCTCGCGGTATTTCCGCCAGCATTACATCATTCCCATGGGGGCCGCGATCTGGTCCGCTTCCGAAAGCGACATGGACCGGTTTCCGGTGCGCTTCTTCCTCCGGTTCTTCAACAACCACGGCATGCTCTCCATCGCCGACAGGCCTGAATGGCGGGTCATCCAGGGCGGTTCCGAGTCCTATATCCCGGCAATGATCGCGCCCCTGGCGCAGCGCGTGTACACCAGTACGCCGGTCAACGCCGTCACCCGGGACGCCGAGGGGGTCACACTGACCTCGAAACGCGGCAATGAGCGCTTTGACCAGGTCATCATCGCCAGTCACGCCGATCAGGCACTGGGCATGCTCTCGGACCCCACAGAGGCGGAAAGCACAACCCTGGGCGCACTGCCCTACCAGCCCAATGACGTCGTCCTGCATACAGACTCCTCCGTGCTGCCGCGCAACCGCCGGGCCTGGGCCGCATGGAACTATCATCTGCCGGAATCGGCGGACGAGCCGGTTTCCGTCACCTACAACATGAACATCCTGCAGAATTTCCATGATGCCCCGGAAACCTTCTGCGTGACGCTGAACCGCACCCATGCCATTGATCCATCCCGGATCATCAAGCGGTTCAGCTATTCACACCCGCGATTCACCCTGGAGGGCGTGAGCGCCCAGAGCCACTATGAACGGATCGGTGGCCAGCATCGTACTCATTACTGTGGCGCCTATTGGTTCAACGGGTTCCACGAGGACGGCGTGCGCAGCGCCCTGCGCGTGTGTGAAGCACTGGGAGAAACACTGGAATGAGTGCTGGGGCCCTGAAGAGCGGCTTTCTCGAAGGCAGTATCCGCCATCGGCGCACGACGCCGGTGCGGCATGACTTTGAGTATCCCATGGGGATGTACGCTGTTCGCCTGGACGAATGGGACAGGCTGGATGGGCTGCACCGTGGCATCTCAACCACACGCCTGAATCGGGTCTGGTTCCGGCGCCGCGATTATTTCCAGCCCGGTAATGGCACACTGGATGAGGCCGTGCGCCGCCATGTTGAGGTTGCCACCGGCAGCCGCCCCAGCGGGCCAATCGAGCTGGTGACCCATCCCCGTTACTGGGGGTGGATCTTCAATCCGGTGAGCTTCTACTTCTGCTACGCCGAAGACGCGGACACCCACAGCAATCCGGTTCCCGAGGCCATACTGGCACAGATCACCAACACCCCCTGGCATCAGCATCACAGCTATGTGCTCTCGGGTGGTGGTGTCACCGAAACCGGCAACGGGTGGCGCAGCCGCCGGTACCGTTTTGCCAAGCAGTTCCATGTCTCGCCCTTCAACCCCATGGAACAGGATTACGAATGGCTTTTCGGGTTCCATCCTGAGGGGCTGCGTGTGCACATGACAGTGCGTGGCCATGAGGGTCGGGTCTTCGATGCCACACTGGCCACCAGCCGCCAGTCTCTGACCCCGGAGGTGGCCGCACGGGCGCTGCGGCGCTACCCGGCGGAGACCCTTAAGGCCAGTCTGGGCATCCATCTCAACGCCTTCCGGCTCTGGCGCAAGGGGGCAATTTTCCACGATCATCCCCAATGGGAGGGCGAGTCCGCCAACAACCTTGAACCAGCGCTGGGTGTGCCAGCCAATGCATCATCGGATCAGTTTGGAACGGTAACATCATGGAAAACCTGAAAATTTCAACTCCCCGCTCATCCCTGGCGCCCGTTGATTACTGGGCACGCGCCCTGGTCACAGCGACGCTGCGCAACCTGGAACAGGGTCAGCTGTGCGTCGTCGAAGGCGAGCGTGAAACCTGGTTTGGCCGCGACGACGGCGTACACCATCCGGTACAGCTGACCGTACACGACGCATCCGCCTGGCGGGACATGGTCTCCGGTGGCAGCATCGGCGCCGCCGAGGCCTACGTGGCAGGGGACTGGGATTCTCCCGACCTGGCGGGTCTGCTGCGGTTCTTCGCTCGCAACAACGACCGCATGAACGGGTTCGAGGACCGTGTCTCCTGGGTAACCCGGCCCGCGCGGCGCTCCCTGCACTGGCTCAACCGCAACACCCGCACCGGCGCGCGCAAGAACATCGAGGCGCACTACGATCTCGGCAACGACCTGTTCGAACGCTTTCTTGACCCGACCATGATGTACTCCGCCGCCATCTTCCCCTCGGCGGAGAGCACCCTGGAGGAAGCCTCGCGCTACAAGCTGGACCGGATCTGCCAGAAGCTGGACCTGCGGCCGGAGGACCAGGTGGTGGAAATCGGCACCGGCTGGGGTGGTTTCGCCTTGCATGCGGCGTACCACTACGGCTGCCATGTGACCACAACCACGATCTCCGCCCAGCAGTATGAGTTGGCCCGGGAACAGATCGCGGCACAGGGCCTGGAAGACCGCATCACCCTGCTCTACGAGGATTACCGGAACCTCGCCGGCACCTACGACAAACTCGTCTCCATTGAAATGATCGAGGCGGTGGGGCCGCAGTTTCTCGGCGAATACATGGAAAAGCTCAGCGCCCTGCTCAAGCCGGACGGTCTTGCCCTGATCCAGGCGATCACCCTGCCCGATCAGCGCTACGAGCGCGCCCTGAAGAACGTGGACTTCATCCAGCGCTACATATTCCCGGGCAGCTTCATCCCATCGCTGGGCGCCATACTGGGCGCAGTACGGGACCACTCGGACCTGGTCTTCAGCCATGCAGAGGACATTGGCCTGCATTACGCCCGTACCCTCGCCTGCTGGCGGGAACGCTTTGAAGCGAACCGTGACGCCATCCGCGGCCTCGGGTACTCTGACGCCTTCATCCGCCTGTGGCGGTATTATTTCGCCTATTGCGAAGCCGGATTCGCGGAGCGGCGCATCGGCAACATCCAGCTGCTGATGGGCAAGCCGGAAAACCGTCGCTCCTGCATCGTGGCCGCCGGCGACCTCACCGATGGGAGAACCTGATCATGCGCAGTCTTGCGAACTTCATCCTCTTCCAGCTTGGATGGTTCGTGGCCGTGCTCTACCCGGGCCAACTGGCCGCGCTTGCCGGCGTGACGATAGTAGCAGCGCATCTGATGTTCATCAGCGCCTTCCCACAGCGCGAATTCCGCTTCATCCTCATGGCCACCGTGCTTGGCAGCGTACTGGACGTACTGCACCAGAACCTCGGCATCCTCAGCTTCCCCGGCCACGAAGGCGCCTATGCCAGCGGCATGATCCCGGCCTGGCTGGTCATGCTCTGGGCGGTTTTTGCCACGGCCGTGAATCACTGCCTGTACTGGATGCGCCATTACCGGCTGGTGCTGTTCGGCCTACCGCCCTTCGCGGGCGCGCTCGCCTACGCGGCGGCTGAACGCGTTGGCACCATCGAGATCGGCTACGGCCTCTGGGGCATCGTTGCCATAGGCATCGGCTGGGGGCTGATCTATCCGGTCCTGGTGCGCATCAGCCAGTGGCTGGAATCCATTGAGGAGGCACCACTCCATGAACAACGCTGGTAACCGCCTGCTGGCCGGAGTCCTTCTGGCCGGCCTTGCAACCATGGCCACGGCGGAGCAGGAAGTCCGATTCAGCGGCAGCGCCGAATCGCTGGACTCCGGCGAAATCGTCTACACCGAACATCACCGCCAGACCGGCGAATGCCGTGACGGATTCTGGGCGCCCCGGGAACATGAGGTGACCTACCGCAGTCCGGAAGGAGAAACCATCGCTGAAAAGACCCTGGACTATGGCGATACCCCCTCGCGCCCGAGTTTCACTCTGGAGGACCAGCGCTTCGGTGAACGCATGCAGGTGAACAATCCGGACGACGGACCAGTGCGGATCCGTTACCGCGCCAGTAACGGAGACAAATCCAGCTACCGGATCAAGGCCCCAGATAACGGCGTGATCGACGCCGGCTTTGAGGTCATGGTGCGCCAGAACTGGGAAACCCTGGTGGAGGATGGCGACACTGTCCGCATTGAATTCCTGGTGCCCACTCGGGGCGAGTTCTACGCGTTCAAAGCCGAACCGGCGGAAATGGAACCACTGGAAGGCAAGCATGTGTTCCGCATCAGCGTGGCGGGTTGGGTCTCCAGCTGGTTCGTGGACCCCCTTCACCTGGCTTTTAACGATGAACGCCAGCTTACTGATTTCCATGGTCTTACCAATATCCTGAAGAATCCCGAGGACAACCACCGGGCTCATATCCGCTATGACCATGAGAGCGCGCCCGGCTGCCGCTGAGCCCCTGCACCTGTGGCCGAGCTGTGGTAGGGTACTGTGCCGTTGAACACCAACTTGGACCACATGGATAAAGATCCGGACCTCATGCGCTTCGTTACCTTTAACGTGAATGGCATCCGCGCACGGATGCATCAGCTCGAGCAGTTGGTAAGCCAGTACAACCCCGATGTGATCGGGCTTCAGGAAACCAAGGTTGCGGATGACCAGTTTCCCGCCGCGGAGGTGGAACAGCTGGGGTATCACGTGAACTGGTTCGGCCAGAAGGGTCACTACGGCGTCGCGCTGATGAGCCGGAACGAACCGGTGCGGGTTCAGCGCGGCTATCCCTGGGATGACGACGATGCCCAGCGCCGGCTGATCACAGCGGATATCCCTGTCGGCGATGAAACAGTGACCGTCATCAACGGCTACTTCCCCCAGGGGGAAAGCCGGGATCACCCCACCAAGTTCCCCGCCAAGGAGCGTTTCTACCAGGACCTCCAGCGCCTGCTGCGGGAGCAGTATTCACCCGAACATCCGCTGATGGTGATGGGGGATCTCAATATCTCATCAACGGACATGGATGTGGGCATCGGTGAGGACAACCGCAAGCGCTGGCTGCGCGAAGGCAAGTGCTCCTTCCTGCCGGAAGAGCGGGAATGGCTGCAGCAGGTCAAGAGCTGGGGGCTGAACGACGTCTACCGCCATCTCTACCCTGAGACTGATGACGACTTCAGCTGGTTCGACTACCGCAGCCGTGGGTTTGAGCGGGACCCCAAGCGTGGCCTGCGGATCGACCTGATCCTGGCGACGGATGCCCTGGCCCAGCGCGTGACAGACGGTGGTATTTCCTACAGTATCCGGAGTATGACCAAGCCCTCCGACCATTGTCCGGTATGGGCTGACTTCCGCCGGTAAACCGAGCACTGGGATGGTGCGGCCGCATGAAGCGCAAGACCCGTGATCGGATCCTCGACGCCAGCCTTGAGCTGTTCAACGCGGACGGGGAGTCCAACGTAACCACGCTGCAGATTGCCGACGAGATCGACATCAGCCCGGGCAACCTGTATTACCACTTCAGGAGCAAAAGCGAGATCGTCACTGAGCTCTACGACCGGTACGAACACGAGATCCAGGAGCTGCTGGCGGTACCGGAGGTCGAGATCTCGGTGGACGACCAGTGGCTGTTCCTGCACCTGCTATTCGAAACCATCGCCCGCTACCGCTTCCTCTACCAGGATCTGGTCAATGTCCTCTCCCGCTACCCGGTCCTGCAGCCGCGCTTCCAGCGCGTCGTGAAGCAGAAGTACCAGGCCACGCGTCGTATCTGCGCCAGTTTCCGGGAACAGGGCATTCTCTCGGCAAGCGACCGGGAAGTGGAGGCGCTTTGCCACCAGATCGTGCTGACCCTGACCTACTGGCTGAGCTTCGAGATGCTCTCACACCTGAACCAGAAGGATTCGGTGGATCTGGGGCGAGGGGTCTACCAGGTGATGGTTCTGGTCGCCCCCTACCTGCGCGCCGAGGAGCGCGAGGCACTAGAGGCGATGAGCGAGCACTACCTCTAGGCGGGAGGCGGGGTCAGTCGTTGCGCTGGTCAACCTTGCTGCGCAGTCGCTCAACTTCGCTCCGGAGCTCCTGAACCTGCTGTTCCAGTTCGCGCACCCGCCCGGGCATGGGGATACCCAGGCGCTCCAGAGCCCTGGAGACCCTTTCATCAAATACCGACTCCAGCCGGTTCCAGGTGCCCGAGGCGCGCTCGCGCACCCCGTCAACACTGTCCTCAACGGCTTTCACCTGCCGATTGACGACGCCCCGGGTGCGTTCCTCGATGTCCTCGCCCTCCTTGACCAGGCGTTCGAAGAACCGGCCTGCGTCCTCCTCCGCCTTGGTATAGGCTCCCAGCCCCGCCAGCCAGATCTGGCGGGCGGAATCCTTGATCCGGTTCGCCAGCTGTTGCTGTTCGTGGCTGGTTTCAGCGCTGGGATCTTCGTCTTGATTTTCCGCCATGGGCTTGGACTCCGGCGTGTGCTTTCTGTGAGAATCCCATTATACCTGAACCCGGGGCCCCGCATGAAACTGAGACAGTATCTGAAGAAACGGATTGTGCCCGAGGCGATCGACCGCCAGGTGGATCGCATGCGCAAGGTCACCGGCAGCCTTGGCCACGACCCCTGGGGGTTTCAGGAGGACGCCGCCAAGATCGGCATGACACTGGTCCGGCCTGTCCATGATCACTGGTTCCGTGTGGACAGCCGGGGTGAAGAGCGCGTGCCGGATGAAGGGCCGGTGCTGCTGGTAGCCAACCACAGTGGCCAGCTGCCCCTGGACGGCCTCATGATCGGCTATACCCTGGCCAACCGGGCCCGGAACCCGCGCCTGCCCCGTGCCATGATTGAACGCTTCTTCCCCACGGTTCCGTGGCTGGGCAACCTGCTCAACCAGGTGGGCGCCGTCCTGGGCGACCCCGCCAACTGCGCCCGCATGCTGGAGAACGGCGAGGCGGTGATCATCTTCCCGGAAGGCATCCGGGGCTCTGGCAAGCCCTATCGCGAGCGCTACCAGCTCAAGCGCTTCGGCAGCGGCTTCATGCGCCTGGCTATGGAACACAATGCCACCGTTGTGCCGGTCGGGGTTGTGGGCTGTGAGGAGACCATGCCGGCATTCGGCAACATCCGCCCGCTGGCACGCTGGCTTGGTGTCCCCTATGTGCCCGTAGCCGCACCTGTGGTTCTGCCGAGCCGGGTGCTGCTGCGCTTCGGTGAGCCCATGCATTTCCAACCGGATACGGAAATGACCGAAGAGACCATGGCGCGGCACGTGGACAGGGTCCGGAATACCATCAGCGATCTGATCGACCAAGGCCTGAGCGAGAGGGAGCGGGTGTTTTGAGCGAGTCAAACGACAGCAGGCCCACCCTGCTGGTCACCGGTGCCGGTGGCGCCCTGGCCCAGCAGGTGATACAGCGCCTGCGTACGGACTACCGGATCGTCGCCGTGGACTTCCGCGAGGAAGTCTGGCTCGGCCCCGACGTCGCCAGCTACCGGGTGGATTTCCAGAAGCGCGGCTTCGAGGACCTGTTCCGGCGCTACCGCTTCGACGGCGTGATCCATCTCGGGCGCATCATGTCCAGCCAGGGCACCCGGCTGAGCCGCTACAATGCCAACGTACTGGGCACCGACCGCCTGCTGTCGCTCAGCGACCGCTACGGCGTGAAGCGGGTGATCGTCCTGTCCACCTACCACGTCTACGGCGCCAATGCGTTCAACCCGGCCCTGATCGACGAATCCTACCCGCTCAAGAGCGCCGGCCTGAGCATGGACCTGGTGGATTCGGTGGAGCTCGAGAACCTGGCCACCATCTACCTCTGGCGCAACCCGGAGCTCAACATCACCATCCTGCGCCCCTGCAACATCGTGGGTCCGGGAGTGCGCAACACCATCAGCAGCCTGCTGGCCTCGCGCAATGCGCCGGTCATGGCCGGGTTCTCTCCAATGATGCAGTTCATCCACAGCGAGGATATGGCGCGCGCAATCGAGACGGCTTACCGCCAGCCGCACACGGGCATCTTCAATGTGGCGCCCCAGGACTGGGTGGACTACCGCGATGCCCTGGAGGCCTGTGGATGCCGCCCCATCCCGGTTCCCTCGATTCCTCCGGTCCTGCCCCGGACCCTGCTGCGCGCATTCAACATGAGACGTTTTCCACCCTACCTCATGGATTTTTTCAAGTATCCTGTCATTATTGACGGGCGCCAGTTCAGTAAGCGGTTCCAGTTCGAGCCGGAACGCCGGCTGGAGACGATTTTCCGTTACTATCGCGAGCTTCGGTACCAGTCCTGAACGCCCGCGACTCCGAATGAGCAAAGGGAGCAACAGTTGCTGGAGTTCGGTGTTGTCAGCCACCTTGCGGCGGCGGTTGTCTATGGAGTGCTCGCCGGCTTCACCGCCTGCCGCTACCTGCGTCGGGGCAGCGACCGCGCCCTGTTTCTCGCTGCCAGTCTTACCACGATCTGGGCCATGGTTATTGTGGCGCAGACGCTGTGGGGCTGGCCCGAATTCGCCCTGCGCTATATCACGGAACTGGCCCGCAACACTGTCTGGATCCTGGTTCTGTTCGCACTGATCCGCGATGCCCGGGATCACAGTCTGTTTTCCCGCCGGATGCTGCTGTTCGCCAGTGGTGCCCTTATCACGATCCTGTGTGTCCTGATGGTGTCCGCGCTCGCCGGATGGGCGCTGGACCTGAACCTGCTCTCAGCCCGCGCCACGCTGTTCGCCCAGCTGGCCATTTCACTGCTGGGGATCAGTGTGCTGGAGCAGATCTGGCGCAATGCGTCGGCCTACGGACGCTCCAGCATCCGTTACCTGTGCTTCGGCATCGCTGGCATTTTCATCTACGAATTCCTCCTGTACGCCGATGCGCTGCTCTTCAACCGCATGTCGAGTGGGCTCTGGGACGCCCGCGGTGCGGTCAACGCCCTGCTGACCCCGCTGTTCGCCGTCAACCTGATCAACGCCCGACGCCAGCCCGTCCAGCTGCAGCTCTCGCGCACCTTCGTCTATCACGCCGGCACCCTGGTCTTCGGCGGCGTCTATCTGGTGATTGTCGCTATCGGTGGCTACTACGTCCGACTGGCGGGCGGGGAATGGGGAGAAGGTCTGCAGGTGGTGTTCATCGCCGCCTTTGCCCTGCTGTTCGTGCTCCTTATGGCCTCCAGCTGGTTCAGGGCCCGGGTCATGATGTTCCTCAGCCAGAATTTCTTTAACTACAAATACGATTACCGCGACGAATGGCTGAAGATGACCGAGACCTTCAGCAACCTCAACGAGGACCCACCCCTGCCGGAACGGGCCATCCGCACCCTGGCGGGACTGGTCGAAAGCCGCACCGGAGCCCTCTGGCTGCGTGATGACGAAGGCCAGTTCTCGTTCCAGGCCGCAGTGGGGCTGGAGCCGCCCAAGCATAAGCAGATCGACGGGGATGCCGAACTGGTGCGGTTCTTCCGCGAGCGGGAATGGATCCTGGACATGGACGAATACTCTGTGGATCCCGTGCGCTACAACCTTCTCGAAGTCCCGGACGCCATCCTCGACTTCAATGATCAGTGGCTCATCATCCCACTCTACCTGGGGCGGGAACTCTACGGCATCGCCCTTGTTGGCTCTCCCTACACGAGGGTTGAACTCAACTGGGAGAACTTCGACCTGATCCGCGTCGTGGGCCGGCAGCTGAGCAACTTCCTGGCCCAGGCGGACGCGCAGAGCCGCCTCTCCAGGGCTCTGCAGTTCGAGGCCGTCAACAAGGCCTCCGCCTTCATGGTTCACGATCTCAAGACGCTGATCGCCCAGCTGTCCCTGCTGGTCAGTAACGCGCCCAAACACAGGGACAACCCCCAGTTCATCGATGACATGATCGCCACCACGGATCATGCCGTGAACAAGATGTCCCGTCTTGTCGAGCACATCCGGCAACCCGAGACCGAGGAACGGGAAACCAATCTGGATGTTGCAGCGCTCACCCAGAAGGTCGTGCATCAGCGCAGCGTTCAGGAGCCCCGGCCCGTCTATGAGGGACCACTTTCCGGAGTGATCGTCCGGGCCGATCCCCAGCAGCTTCAGAACGTGCTCTCGCACCTGGTCCAGAACGCCCAGGATGCGACGCCCCGGGAAGGCGAAGTCAGCCTCACCCTCAAGGCAGGCAGCGGGGCCGCGGTCCTGTTTGTCCAGGATACTGGCCAGGGCATGAGCGAGAGTTTCATCAGGGATTCACTCTTCCGCCCTTTCCAGAGCACCAAGGGACTGACCGGCATGGGCATCGGGGCCTACCAGGCCCAGGAATACGTCAGGCAGATCGGAGGCGCCATGGATGTCACCAGCGAACCCGGGCTCGGTTCCTGTTTCACCATCCGGCTGCCACTGATCTCGCTTGAGGCCCGTGAAGAGCCTGAAATGCAGAAGGAATCACGTTAATCATCATCCACTATTGGAATCAGACAACAGAAAGCATACCCTCAGCTAGGAAGCGTGGATCGCGCTGGCCTCAGTAAGGAAAAGCCATGCAGGGAAATGCCGTACCACGTAGTCTGCTCATCGTAGAAGATGACCCTGGCCTTCAGAGCCAGATGCGATGGTGCTTTGATGGAAGTACCGATGTCACCGTCGCGGAGGATCGTGAGGAGGCCATGGCCGCCCTGCGCCGGTGTGAACCCCAGGTTGTGACACTGGACCTGGGGCTACCTCCGGATCCGGGCGGGGCCAGCGAAGGCTTCCGCCTTCTCGAGGATATACTGGGCCTGGCACCCGCCACCAAGGTCATTGTCGTGACCGGTCGCGAGGACCGTGAGAACGCGGTTCGGGCCGTGGGGATGGGTGCCGCGGATTTCTACCAGAAGCCGCTGGACAGCGACATCCTCAATTTTGTCGTCAACCGCGCCTTCCGCCTCCACGAACTCGAGCGCGAGAACGAACGGCTGGCCGTTGGGCACAATGGCGCCCGCCTCAAGGGCATCATCGCCTCAAGCCCACAGATGATCGCCACATGCCGCACCATCGAAAAGATCGCCCCCGCGGATGTCACCACCCTGATCACCGGCGAAACCGGCACTGGCAAAGAGGTTCTGGCACGTGCACTGCACGACCTCAGCCCCCGTCTCAACAAGCCCTTTGCAGCCATCAACTGCGCCGCCATCCCGGAAAACCTGCTTGAGAGCGAGCTTTTCGGCCATGAGAAAGGCGCCTTCACCGGTGCCAGCCAGAGCAAGCAGGGCAAGGTGGAGATGGCCCACGGGGGCACCCTCTTTCTGGATGAGATTGGGGACATGCCGCTGTCGTTGCAGGTGAAGATGCTGCGTTTCCTGCAGGAGCGGGTCATCGAGCGGGTTGGCGGCGTGCGTTCCATCCCGGTGGATGTGCGGGTAGTGGCCGCCACCCACCAGGATCTTGAGACCCTGATCCGCAACCAGCAGTTCCGGGAAGACCTGTATTACCGCCTGAGCGAGATTACCGTGCCGGTTCCCCCCTTGAGAGCGCGCGAGGGCGATGCCGTTCTGATAGCCCAGTCGCTGCTCCGGGAGTTCGCCGGCCAGATGCACCGCTCCACCCTCACCTTCTCGGAAGACGCTCTGCATGCGCTGCGGGCCTATCACTGGCCGGGCAACGTCCGGGAGATGATCAACAAGGTCAAGCGCGCCACCATCATGGCCGAAGGCAAACGCATCACGGCCGCCGATCTGGAGCTCGACTCCGCGGATGAAAGTGGTAGCGCCGCCCTCAATCTGCGCCAGGTCCGTGAGGACGCGGAACGGCGTGCCATCACCCAGGCACTGCTGTGCGCCGACTACAACATGGCCCAGGCGGCAAGGCTTCTGGGCGTCACACGGCCAACACTCTACAACCTCACCGACAAGTACAGCATCGCGACCTCGGTCGCTCAGGGGGTCCAATGAAACCGATCCATCCATGGCTTCCGCTGGTGCTGCTTCTGGCTCTGCTGGCAGGCTGCAGTAACGATGATCAGATGAGCCAGGAGGAAGTTGAATACCTGAGTCATATGGACCAGGCGCAGTTCTTCCGCGAACAGGGCGAGCTCCAGGCAAGTACCCAGGAGGCCCGCAATGCGATGGAGCTGAAGCCGGAGCAATTTGAGCCCTTTTTCCTGATCATCAGAAACCTGATTACAGCGGGCGATGGCGACACAGCGGAACGCAGACTCGATGAGCTCGCGGAACGGGTTGACCAGGAGGAGCCCGAGCATCGGGACCACCTCAACCGCATGGCCATCGCCCGCGCCCGGGCGCGCCTGATCCGCGAGGACTGGGATGGTGCCATTGAGGCACTCGATGCCCTCCGGGAACCGGCGCGGAACCAGCAGCTTACCGCACACCGTCTTGCCGGCGACGCCCATCGCCAGGCGGGCGATGCCAGAGCCGCGCGCGAGGCTTACCAACGCGCCCTGGATACCGACCCGGGGGCCATCATGGCGCACCTGGGGCTCTCACGCCTCGCCTGGCAAGAGGGTGAGGCCGAGGAAGCCCGGGAACACCTGGAGGCGGCGAAGGAGCAGGATGCGGAGGATCCCGAGGTCTGGCTCTGGCGGGCCCGGCTCGCCCACCGGGAAGGCCGCTTTGAGGAGGCTGCTGACGCCTACACCCAGGCACTGGAGGGCATCGGACGCTACGATGTCATGACCCGTCGCAAATACGAGACCATTTCGTCGCTGATCGAAGTGCTGCGGGAGAACGGCAACGCCTCACAGGCATTCGTCTACGAAGAAATGCTGGCGAATTCTGCCCCGGGGACGATCCGCTCGGGCATGGCAGCCTCCCGTGAGGCCTATGAGCAAGGCAACCTGTCTATTGCTGCCAGCCATCTCGAGGAGGTACTTGCCCAGGCACCAGGGCATGAGGACGCTGGCATCCTGCTGGGCATCATCCGTTTCCAGCAGGGCCGCATGGATGATGCCGAATCATTGCTGGCGGAATACGACGATAAGGTGGAATCCGGTGAGCTCACCAAGATGCTGGCCGCTGCCCGTATTCAGCTCCAGCGCCCGGAAGAGGCACGCCGGATGCTGGAAGAACTGGATCCGGAAGGCAACGACCCCGGGGTGGTGGCACTGATCGGCATCGCCGCGCTCAGCAGCGGTGAAAATCAGCTCGGACGCGCCATGATCGAGCAATCCCTGGCCATGGCACCGGACAACACCGACCTGCGAGTGCGGTTTGCCAGATACCTCGCCTCCGAGGGCAACAACGAGGAAGCGCGGGAACAGCTTGAAACCGCCATTGAACGGGCACCGGATGCGGAGCAGCCGCGAGCGTTTCTGGCCCGCTTCCTGGCCGAGAACGGTGACCACGAGGCCGCCCGCAAAGTGGTGAATCAGTGGCTCAGTGATCAGCCTGGCAGTATCCTTGCCCACAACCTGGCTGGCGACGTGGCGCAACTCCGGGGCGATTCGGATGCGGCGCGGCAGCATTACCGGGAGGCCATAGGAATGAATGAGTCGCCTGCCAGCCACCATGCTCTGGGCGCACTCCATGCCCGGGATGGCAACCCAGAGCCCGCTATTGAGCATCTGCGCCGCGCGGTTGAGCTGGCACCGGACAATCCACGGTATATCCGGGATCTCGTGTCCGTCGCCGGGAATCACGACGCTGGAGATGCTACTCGGGACTTTCTTGCCCGGGTGGCTGAGGAGAGTGATTCCGCAACAGCCCCCCATCGGTATCTGCTGGAGGCGGCTCTCGAAGATGGTAACGATGAAAGGGCCTTCGAGCTGGTTGCCACCATCCAGGACCGGCTGGACGACAGCAACCAGGAGGCCTCGGTGGTCGCCGGCGCTTACCTGAGTGCCGCCCGGACAGTTGCAAGCCGTGGAAACGACAGCCGCACACGGGAACTCGTACGTCAGGGTCGTCAGCGTTATGACGGGCACGAAGGCCTGGCCCTGCTGGAAGCTCAGCTGCAGTTCGAGGCTGACCGAGCCTCGGATGCGCGGGATATTCTGCGTTCAATGAAAACCCAGCACCCTGCCTCCCCCAGGCCCTTCCTTCTGGAAGCGGACTATGTGGCCAGCCAGGGGGAATACTCCCAGGCAGCGGACCTGTACCAGCTGGCCCGGGATAAATCCGATTCACCGCAGACCGTCGTGCGCCAGGTGCAGGCTCTGCGTGAGGCTGAGCGCGGGCGCCGTGCCATCGAGGTACTCCAGGCAGCCACCGGGAAGTTCCCGCAGTCCTCACGGCTGTACCTGGAGCTGGCGATGCTGCAGCAGAGTACCGGCAACCGGGAAGCGGCGCGCGAAGCCTACGAGCACACCCTTGAACTGGCACCCGACAATGCCGTTGCCCTGAACAACCTTGCCTGGCTTCTCCATGAGGACGAACCGGAACGCGCTCTGGCGCTGGCGGAGAAAGCCTACGACAGCAACCCGGAGGCCGCCTCCATTGTGGATACCTACGGCTGGATACTGTTCCGCAACGGTGACCTGGACCGGAGCATCGAGGTTCTGGAATCGGCCCACAAACTGGCGCCGGATGCCGCGGAAATCCGTGAACACCTGGCTGCCGCCCACAGGGAGGCTGGCAACGATGCCCGGGCCGAGGAACTCACCCGCTGAGAAAGCGTTAAAGGAAAAGGATGGTGCGGCTGGCCGGACTTGAACCGGCACGCCCGAAGGCAGGGGATTTTAAGTCCCCAGTGTCTACCCATTCCACCACAGCCGCAGAAGGATCAGGAAAGGCGGAAGGATTGTATAAACCCCTGCAGGGGAACGCAATCAGAGGTCCAGAAACAGAAAACCCCGCGGCCGTAACCGCAGGGTTTTCAACACAAGCACTCAGCAGTGTTTATGCTTCCGGCGGACGGAAAGCAACCTGCTGAATGAAGTCCACCTCGTTCAGGACGAATGGACGCTGCATGTCGCCGTAGCGCTCAACGTTGACGAAGCCTGCGTCTTCAAGCAGGTGTGTCACGTAGTTCTGACGCAGCGGATACATGTTGAGCTGGAAAGTGCGGCCGTCCTTGAAGGTGTAGTGGAACTGTGCCAGGCCGCGATGCAGCTGGGCCGGGCCCACATCCACACCGTCACCGCAATAGTTGTACGCATGCTTGGAGCTGTAGCCCTCGTCCAGCATGGTGTCGTAGTTGCGGTGGTCGATGATCAGCATGCCACCCGGGCGCAGTGTCCGGAACATGGCGTGCAGGGCATCGCGGCGCTGCTCGTGGTCGAACAGGTGGGTAAAGGAGTTACCCAGGCACACAATGGCGTCGTACTGTTCCTTGCCCAGGGTATCGTCCAGGGTCAGCCAGTCAGCAACGCAGGATTTATTGAAAGATGCGCCACGCGCCTTGGCGTTCTCCCGCGCCTTTTCGAGCATGTTCTCTGAGCCGTCAGTGGCGGTGACCTTGAAGCCCCCCAGAGCCAGGGCTACGGCGTTGACGCCGGTACCGCAGGCAACGTCGGCGACGTCTTTTGCGCCGTGAGCGTTGAGCAGCCGTCCGTAGAAGGGTCCATCGCGTTCCAGGCGATCATCCCAGCCGACCAGGTCATCCCAGTATTCGGCGAAACTGGGGGTATACTGCTCGTACTGTTCGCCGGCATTCGCGTTTTCTACAGCTGTCATGATTCGTTTCTCCTTGAAAATTGGTCCGCAGGAACATCCGCTTGAATCAGATAGGGAGTCCTGCCGTGGTTAACCGTACGCAGGTATTGCATACCGCTTCCCCATCGGTAGGTGGTTGGCACCACCGCCTGAAGGACCAGGCTGGCCAGCGATGGGAACGGGAACGCCGGGCGGGTTTGATGCCGGCGTCCGACCACGACCAAGACAGACTGTACGCAGATTCCCGTTGACGGTACAGATTCAGAAACGTAAAAAAGATACCATTACAGTTTTCGGTTTTCCCCTATGGAAGCGTCAGGGGCGATATAGTTGAGGAGTACAGATGGGCAAGTGGCTCTATGAGGACGTGGCGGGGCAGATCGCCCAGCAGATTGAGGACAGTGTCTACAGCCCCGGGGATCGCCTGCCGGGTATACGCAAGCTGTCACAGCAGTTCGGGGTAAGTCTGGCCACTGCCGTGGAAGCATGCCAGCTGCTGGAGGACCGTGGCATCATCCGGGCGCGGCCGCGCTCCGGGTTCTACGTCCAGGAACCGGATGCCGCCCCGGTGGAGTGGCGCAAGCCCGAGAGCACCGAGGACGGCCCCACACTGGTCACCGGCCAGGCCCGTGTACTGGAGCTGATCCGCCAGTATGGTGACCCTGCCCTGCTCCCCCTGGGGACTGCTGTTCCCGACCCCGAACTGCTTCCTCTGACGGCCCTGGACCGTTGCATCGGGCATGCGCGGCGGGTCCACAGGAACCGTGTAGCGGGTTATGACTTCCCTCCCGGGGATGAATCCCTGCGGGTGCAGATCGCCCGTCGGATGGCAGACGCCGGCTGTCATATCAGCCCGGATGACGTGGTCATTACCAATGGCTGCCAGGAAGCCATTTCCCTGAGTCTGCGCGCCGTGGCCAACCCCGGCGACGTGATCGCGATTGAGTCGCCCACTTTCTACGGTATCCTCCAGGCTATTGAATCCCAGGGCATGCGGGCTCTGGAGCTGCCGACCGAACCCGGTGGCGGCATTCACCCGGAAACCCTGGAAAGCGCTATCCAGCGCTGGCCCATACAGGCGTGCGTGGCCATGCCCAATTACGGTAACCCCCTGGGCCATCTGGCCTCCAATGAACGCAAGGAAGCGACCGTTCGGCTGCTGGCGGACCAGGGCATTCCCCTGATCGAAGACGACGTCTACGGCGAGCTGGGCTTCACCGGTGATCGCCCCTGGGCCGCAAAGGCATGGGATACGGACGGCGGTATTCTGTACTGCAGTTCCTTTTCCAAGACGCTGGGGGCCGGCATGCGCATCGGATGGGCAGTACCCGGGCGTTTCCGGGACCAGCTCACCTATCTTAAGTACGCCACCAACCAGGCCGCTCCAACCCTGCAGACGCTCGCCCTGGCCCGGTTTCTGGACCAGGGGGGGTATGACCGTTACCTGCGGCGCATCCGCAGGATCTATCAACGCCAGGTCAATCGGGTCGCCCGCGGCATACAGGAACACTTCCCCCGGGGCACAAGGGTCAGCCGGCCGCGGGGCGGGTTCGTGCTCTGGGTGGAGCTGCCGGAGCACGCCAACACGCTCAACCTGCAGCAGGACGCTCAGGAGGAAGGCATCAGCATTGCGCCCGGCCCCCTGTTTTCCTCAACGGAGCGGTTCCAGCGCTATCTCAGGGTGAACTGTGGTATTGCGGACGCGGACCGGGTGGATGCAGCTATTGCCCGGCTGGGGCGCCTTACCCGGAAAAGAACGTGAAATCAGGATAATGGAGGCGCGGGTCGGGATCGAACCGGCGTAAACGGAGTTGCAGTTCTGTGATTCCGGACCATTTTTATCATTTTAAATCAGACAAATAAGCGCTCTATCCACAAAACAGTGAACGCTCATTCCGCTCATTTAGTGACCTTTAAAATCATATAGTTGCGATTGAGTTTTCTCACCAGAATCTGGCCAACGGGTGATGGAGACTTCACACAATTGGAGCCCGTATGGTGCGTAGCGCAAGAGAGCCGATACTATGCAGATCCGTCCTTTAGACTCTTGTGCGGACAAGCGGTCCTTTCTGAAACTTAGGGCTCATCCCTGAGCAGTTTTTGCGCTTCTAGCAGGACCCGGGATCATACTCCCAGTCCCCAGACACTGGGTCATAGCGCCGTTCAGCCTGAAAACGCTTCCCGCTGCCGTCACCGTATGTCCGGAAACAGTCCCTCTCCATTACGGCAACGCGTACGGCAGGTTGTTTTACCTGATTGCTGGGGGGAGCTGCCGGATAACGTCCATCGGTGCCTCCGCTCTGTTCGTTAGCGCTGTTATTCATCTCAGCTTCTCGGATGGCCGCTACAATGCCGTAGTTGTCGCCACCTTTCGCATATTGCTTAGGGAACCTCTGAATAACCGGACTTGAGCGCCGATTCTGGGGTCCGAGCCGGAGATAGACCGATTTCAGCGATATATCCCCAGTCAATTTGTTCATCTTCTGTCCGATTCCCGCCTTTTTGGCGGCAACCGGACACACTTCCCTATGTAGTATCCCTCTGTACATCTTTAAAACAGTGGCTAATTCACCTGATAGCCAACCAAACTTCTGGCTGAATCACGGGTTGATTAAATATGAAAGGAGCTGTCAAATTAAAAGCTCAAAGCGGGCTACGCTACTCGCGAGAGCGTTGTAAACACGCTTTGTGCCGGATAGCAAAAAACGATGCAGACCGCAGCGAAGCTGACTACCGCGTTCGTCTCGCTTCAGACACGCTATTGATTAATGCGACTAATACGATTTCACCCTGTCACACACCCAACCTACGGCTTCTCCGAAATGATCTTCAAATACTGAATCATTCGAGCAAAGCCCATAAGAAGCAAAGCCCCAAAGATCATTGGACCGACGGAGACAAAGCCCAAGAAAAGCCCCTGACCATCACCTCTGCTCATGCCAGCGATGACTAGGCCGATCAACACAGCAATTGCGATCGCGAACCATGCAATCCCGGTCAACGCCTGACTGATCCCATCTGGCGCTGTTTTACGACGTGGTTTGTTGCTACTCGAGCCGGAGGAAGCTGGCTCGGATGACCTCATTACGTTAGCGCTGCCAGTAGCCGTTGCTTCACTAGCAGGTTCGAACTTATCAGGTTCAACACCTTGAACATACCAACCATTGCTCTGGCTTTCGTAACCCTTAAGCTGCCCAGACCGTATTTTATTGACCACTTCATCTACTTCAGTTCCGGTCAGCTGGGCATAGCGTTTCGCAGAGACTGTTTGGGACACGTTTCCTCCTTCTAATTTGTCTCCTGGAACAGGGTGTTTTCTCGTGACTCCGATAAGAACTTTTAAAGCAGCCCCGAATGCCACTTGTCATTAACCTCTTTACATTCTGCAGGCGCTACGGGTTCTACCCCGCACCCGACGATGGGAGAGAGGACGAAGCACTCATCGGCTGCATCAGCTTAAAGCGCATCATGTTACGAGCAGTTCAACCCCGTACCAACCAAAAAGCTTAATACAATGTGAAACCTGCATTGAGTCTAGATCTGCGGCTTCGACAATCGATGTAAAAACTTTTGCAGAAATGTCTGGATCTCATAGTCCGACTCAGTGCTGTACTCTGATAAGTTGGAACTCTTTTGGACCTCCAGACTTTCACTGAGATCAGACTAGTTGCCAACAACCTGATCTGCAGCGCAGCTATGCAGCCGGCCGGGAGCGATCTTCTTCATTCAGTAGCCTCAATGCGTGCTCGAAGCTCCTCAAAAGCAGAGCTCATAGCACCAACGCCGGCAACGCTTTGATGCTTCGCGAGCATTTGTTCCATGCGGTCAAAAGACAGTTGTTTGAGTACCACTGCTGAGAACTCGCCATCGACAACGCGCATCTCCTGCTTCACTACCTGCTGTCCGGCCATATTAACTGGCAAGACCAGACGTTCGACCGCTTGCTCAAACCGCTCATCAATCGTTCCGGTTGATCCATTGTCGGCTGTGTAGTCTTTACTCAGACCGCTCACTCGCTGCCGCACCTGTTTCGCCAGCTCAAAATCCGCCTTGAGGCCAGCCTTATCCATGGCTGCACTCATGCTCTCTGAACGCGCAATACCAACTCCGTAAAAGCCGTTTCCATCAGCTTTCGGCGGCTCGAGAGCCCATTCCGGGAGAGTTTCAAGCTGTTCAGACAGGCGTTTCTCCTTGGCCACTTCCCGCTCCATCGCCCTTTCATCGTTCGGGACCTGCTGGCGACAATCCATCAATCCGGGACGAGTTTTCCCGGATCAACGCCACAGCTCGCACCGGGCTCTGCCTGAAAGGTGTGTTTCGCAAGGGCGAGAACGCGTCTAATGGTGGCCGCCTAGTGGCAAAAGCCAAAAGCGTCAGAACCCGCTTACACCCGTGACCTTATATTTTGAGAAGTCACTGGTCGGCATGGCCTTAAAGCGCCATTTACCATCGGCCTCAAGATTATTGGTGTTTGCCATTGTAGTTCCGGTCTGCACCCCTTCAGAGTCGTAAAGGTTGATCTCAACCTGCACATAGCTGACTTCATGACCGCTGTTATTCCCTAGGATGCCGGTTATCCGTTCGTTTCCGAACTCCCCCCTTTCCACACCGAGATCCGAAATCTCATAGTCTTGCCCATCGCCGGAACCGCTGGACGTACCTTCACTCGCGCCCGAGTCTGTGGAGAAGTTAGGTCCTGAATCTGGATCCCCCGCAACAAGCCCAATTACGATCAGTACAACGAAGAACCCGCCGATCCACTGCAACACCTTTTTCATCGAAACCGTTCCTCTTTCTGCTTTGACAGCAGCGCCCGCTGATTACAGGCGCTTCATGTTGAGCATGGTTAGGCAATAATGGGGAGTCAAATCCACATAGGATTACGAAGAGAGTCCCAGCCCCTCATGGTCGCACCACCACTGAGCAGGTGGTGCGACCGCCAGGATCCTTTACAAGCAGCCAAAGTCCGGGGGACACCTACCGGGATCAGTAAAATGCCCTACCTGTCCCCAGTGCCCAGACACAGAAAAGCCAGCCCCTCAAGGTTGGCCCAACTTATTGATTTAGTTCGTAGGGACGGCAGGATTTGAACCTGTACGGTGCGTATAACTGGGTACGCCCCAGTATATAAATTAGCAACCTACAGAAGGTTCACCCGCCCTCTTACGCCACCTTACTCACTGCGTGTGCTGGTTCGTGTGCTGGGTTCTTATCGATTCTCTAGTAGCTGGACTGACGGAGCTCGACAATCGACGTTATGCGTTGCCCGTTCCAGCGATATTCAAAGTGCTTTCCCTGTCTGGTTGGGCCCAACGCCGGCGGGCGCAAAACAGCAGCGCAGTCACCTCCCTCTGGATCCCTTACGCTCGGATACACCAGCCCGAAATGGCCGTGGCTGCGAGCAACTCTGCCGAGGCGACGAGCGGCTACGTAGTTCTCTGGATTGAGATACGGAGCGGCGTTGTCAGCATCAGAGCGCAGATCAACCAACGGAGCCTGGAGTTCAGCAATATAGACGCGCATTTCAATCGCCATCGGCGGCTCGCCGGATTCAGCGAGAAAACGCTCACGGTGATAGCGTGTCTCGGCAACTCCGGTACGCTCGCTATCTGAGCAGTAGTAGACGCCGAAAACACCCTCTGTAAATCGGCTCGCCCGCGGGTAGCACAGTGCCGCCATTACAGGGGACCATCCCGGCCCGAACCGCCGATCCTGCTGCTGGATCAGTTGGATCTCCCCTGCCTCTTCCCGTAGCCGGCTGGAGGTCAATCCCTCAAGTTCGTTCAGCGCATCCAGGTCACCAGATTTGCCCGCAACCCCCTCAAACAGAGCAACAGGCGGAAACCGGGCGGGTACAATCCGATAAGAGCGTGGCCAGTAGATCGGCGACACCGGGAACTGATCCAGCTCACCAGCCACGGGCACCATCCAGGTGCTGCCGCACTGCCACCAGATCAGCGACCTGCCCCGACAGCATCCGTTCAAGAGGCGTCTGCTGCTCGAACAGCGGATTGGCGTTGGGGCGCTTTACCCAGGTGTCTGCTGCATCCTCACGCGGGAGCAAAATATGCAGATTTTTGTAGATCCCAAGAATCAACGATAACCGCTCAAGATGATTGACATCCAAGCTCGCGCGCTCAGGTTGGCGCTTCCAACGCCGATAGGTGCTCTCCGGAGTCCCCAGCAACCGCGCAGCCTGCGATTCCGTCAAACCCCATGCCTGCGCTACATTGGGATAGGCGCGCAGACCTGCTGCGCCAAGCTCGCGTTGTTTTTCCGCTGTCATCTGTTGCATGTCGTTACCTGATCGACATCTGAACTATATTTGGCAGACTACCACCACATGATCGATTTTTCGAATTTTTAAGCCAAACAATCGTTGATGCATAAGCAGGGGACAAAACCTCCCTGTCTACCAGCTTTGTAGCCACCGTTTTAGTTACTTAAGAGTGCGGCTTTCACGCGTCTGGTATATCGGGAGCTTGCCAATCTGAGGAAGGAGCAATAATGGAAAAAGAGCAAAGCAACGCCCGGGGCAAGGTCAAATACTACCGGGAAGACAAAGGCTTCGGGTTTATCGTCGATGGCAACGGCAGCGATCATTTCGTCCATATCAGTGATGCTGAAGGTGAGACGTCGTTGCGCCAGGGTGACCAAGTGGTTTTTGACGGCTATCACACCGATCGGGGTATGAGGGCATATTCGGTGCGCGTCAAAGAACGTGGCGCTGCCCCGGACCGCCCCTTGGGACGATCAAACGAGAGGTCAGGCACAAAAGCCCGTGACAATACACGTGTCGAATGCAGAAACTGTGGGAAGTGGATGATCCCGAGGATCATCACAGGGCCGGCAAAGTTCGCAAAACAGGCACCTCATCGCTGGACGCCGGTGCCGCTCTACTCCATGTGTCCGCTTTGCGGAACGACTCATGAAACCTTTAACCAGTTTACCGGCGATAGTGCCAGCGGGCTCATCTATGGGGCTTTCGTCTTAATTGCCGTGCTGATTGTAGGGAGCGTTATCCTTGGTGGCGGGTTCTGACCCGTTACCGATCTCCCTTGGTCAGGCATCGCTTTATGCAAGACTGTTGGCGTGCAGCGAGTCAAGCCGCTGGTTACGGAGCACAGTATCAGCTGCGGGATCTACGCAAGAAGGGACTCAAACACTCGGCTACATCGGGGATAAGAGTACCGGCTGAACCGGGTTATTTTCCCAGTGAAGTCCCAGTTTTGTCTCACCAGCGAAGTTAGTGAGAAAGCAGCTATTTAGGTCTTTAATTTAAAGCGGTAATTATGGAGGCGCGGGTCGGAATCGAACCGGCGTAAACGGAGTTGCAGTCCGTCGCATGACCACTCTGCCACCGCGCCTGAAACAGGGAAGGAAAATGGAGCGGGAAACGAGATTCGAACTCGCGACATCCACCTTGGCAAGGTGGTGCTCTACCAGCTGAGCTATTCCCGCTCTCTGATGGGCCTGTGTGCTGCCCTCAACAACGGATGTGTATTGTACTGACGCCGAATCCGTCGTCAATAGCTGTTTTCAGATAACTGATTCATTGGGAGTTTAACAGTCAGCCCATTCCGGTAATGCATTCTCGCTTTGGGGCGGCCTGTGTTGTCACGGCAGGTTTGCGCGAATAGAATAAGTATATTCTAATACGTTTTATGAGGCCCAGCGATGAAACCGTCTGTCTGCACTTGCCTATTTGCGCTGCTTTTCCCTGTCCTGGCCAACGCAGCGGATCCAATTCCGACCCAGGAGCGCGAGGATCGTATCGATGGCGCTCGGAAAATAGTCAGGCAGCTCGCAACTGAACTTTCGTCAGAGCTCAGAACCGCAATGAAGGAAGAAGGCCCGGAGGCGGCAATCCGCGTATGCAGAGATCGCGCACCGGCAATCAAATCCCGGCTTTCGCGCGAGACAGGCTGGCGGATAACCCGGGTTGGAACTCGGGTACGCAACCCGCTGCTGGGCATGCCTGACGCCCATGAATCAGAGGTGCTCAGCCACTTTCAGGAGGAGCTGGATCAGGGCGCGGACCTGCAGAACCTTGAACATACCCGTATCCAGAAAGCCGGCGACGCCCGTTATCTCCGATACACAAAGGCGATCAGCGTCAAACCCCAGTGTATGGGCTGCCATGGACCGGAAGAGAACCAGCCCGAAGCCATCCGGAAAGCTCTCGAAACACAGTACCCCGCTGACCAGGCGACAGGCTACAAACCCGGTGATCTGAGAGGCGCGTTTTCCATCATCCAGGACCTGTCCAGACCTTACAGAGAACCCTGAGCCCACACCAGCACTTGGCGGTCCTCGGTCCGTGCGCTACAACCTGTTACACACTGCCGTGCTCCACCCTCCCACTGAGGTGCGTATTGCCCTGTGCAACCCAACAATTCAGGAGCACTTATGGAACGCGTCAACTTCGATTCGGACGATATCGGCAACAAACTCGCTGAAATGAGCGACCGGGACATCGACAAACTGGCCTTTGGTGCCATCAACCTTGATGCCAACGGCAAGATCCTCAGCTACAACAAGGCGGAAGGCGAGATCACCGGACGCAAGCCGGAAGAGGTGATCGGCAAGAACTTTTTCACGGAAGTCGCCCCCTGTACCAAAACGGACGAATTTTTCGGCAAATTCCAGGAAGGCGTGAAAAGCGGCAACCTGAGCACCATGTTTGAGTACACCTTTGACTACCAGATGAAGCCGACGAAAGTGAAGGTGCACATGAAGAAGTCTCTCGATGGGGACAGCTACTGGGTTTTCGTTAAGCGCGTCTGATGCAGCTCGGGACCCAAGCCACCCTGGCAGTGCTCAGTCACCTGATCGGCTCGGAACTGGCCAATCAGCGCGGCGCCAGAAGTGCCGATCTGGTAGACAAAGCGACTTCCGGGGGCTCTCTCAGAGATGGTCTGCTGTCGGTGGACTCCATTGAACAGCTGGCACTGGCTCGGCTGGTCAACGAATTCTTTGATCTGGAAGCCAGCGGCCTTGATGAATGGTTGCTGCGAAGAGATGCGGTTGATGACTGGGTGGCCCTGATCAGGGATGGCCTCGCTGATGGAACCCGACATATTGGATTCCGGTCTGGTGGTACAACAGGAGATCCCCGTCTTAACCGACTCCCGCTGCCCCATCTCGAAAGCGAGGTTGCGCTGATAGCCAGCGCCTTCTCCAACCGGTCCCGCATAATCGGCGTCGCACCTCCGCATCATATCTATGGCTTCCTCTGGGGACCGCTTCTCGCGGATGCGCTGGAAGTTCCCTACTACCACGGTGACATGGCCCACCGATACGCACTGGACCCGGAACCCGGCGATCTTGTCGTGGCTTTCCCGGAGTGGTGGCGCTATCGCGGTGAACGCCATGCCGGTTTCAACCCAGACGTTGCGGGCGTGACCTCGACGGCACCCTGCCCGCCGGATGTCATCCGGACGCTCGAAAGCAAGGGTCTGGGCTCGATGACCGAAGTCTATGGTTCCTCCGAGACAGGCGGCATCGGATGGCGATCCGACCCGGAATCTCCTTTTGCTCTCCTGGAGCACTGGGAACGCGCTGCTGACGGCGATTGCCGCAGCCTGTTCCTGCGGCCCCTGAAAACCAGGGTCACCGCTGCTGACGAACTCCACTGGTACGACGACCGAACACTCCTGCCCACGGGAAGACGGGACGGTGCGATCCAGGTGGCCGGCACCAATGTTGACCCGGCCGCCATTGGGCGTGCACTGGCGGACCACCCCGATGTAGCGGACTGCGCAATCCGTCCTTTCGACACGGGCAGCGGGCTCCGGCTCAAGGCGTTCGTCGTACCAGTCGAAGGCGCTGACAGGGATACACTGGAACAGTCCCTACGGGAATGGGTGAATACCCACCTCACAACACCGGAGCGCCCCGTGCGCTTTGATTTCGGCACGGCACTGCCACGCAATGAACTGGGGAAGCTGAGTGACTGGTGACGGGATCCGTTGGCATGGACAGGACACAACCACAGACGACTTGGAGCGCATCGCACTGGGCGCGGGTCTGTCACTCAGTCAAACCGCCTGGACGCGGATTGGTGGGAGCCATGAACGACTCAGCCGCTACCAGGACGAACAGCGTCTGATCTACGGCGTAACCACAGGTTATGGTCCCCTGGCGGACACCCTTGTGGGCGGTGACCACAGCGAGGCGCTTCAACGCAATCTGGTCGCCCACCTGAGTGCTGGGGTGGGAGACCCTCTCAGCCCGCAACAGACGCGTGCCACCATGGCGGCACGGGTCAGCGCCCTTGGTCTGGGTGCTTCAGGTATTGCCCCCGCCGCCCTCGATCAGCTTCTGACTTGTCTCAATGCCGGCGCCCTTCCGGTCGTTCCCGCCATGGGAACGGTTGGCGCCAGCGGCGATCTGACCCCACTGGCACACATCGCTGGCGCTCTTATGGGAAAAGGATGGATCCGTCATGGTGACCGTGAAGCTGAACCGGCGGCGACAGTTCTGCAGCGCCTGGAGCTGGCGCCTCTGGAGCCAGGTGGCAAGGATGCCCTTGCACTGGTGAATGGTACCTCCGCCATGACGGGAATCGCGGCGCTCAATGACCGTCTCGCGGATCGCGCACTGCGCTGGAGCACCCTGATCACCGTGGCTCACGCCCAGGCCCTGCGGGGACGCCGCGAGGCCTGGCACAGCACCTTCGGCAAACTGCGGCCACACCCGGGCCAACAGAAACTGCACCAGTGGCTGGGCATTCTCGATGATGCCCCACCCGATGCGATGACTGATGAGGCGCGGGTGGCAACAGATGCCCTGCAACAGCTCAGTGCGCCCATACAGGATCCCTATAGCCTTCGTTGCGCCCCCCAGCTGCTCGGCGCTGTTGCGGACCAGATCGACTGGCATACGCAGATCGTGACCACGGAACTCAACAGCGTAACCGATAACCCCATCCTCCCGGACACGCTGGATCAGGCACTTCATGGCGGCAACTTCTACGGCCAGCACGTGGCCCTGGCCTCGGATGCACTGGCCAACGCCGTCATCACACTGGCGGTTCATGCGGAACGGCGCATTGCCCGCCTGGCCAACCCACGCCTGAATCAGGAGCTGCCCGCCTTCCTGACGGGTTCGGAGACAGGACTGCACAGTGGGTTTATGGGGGCGCAGGTTACGGCAAGCGCCCTGCTGGCGGAAATGCGCACACAGGCGACCCCCGCCTCCATCCAATCCATTCCCACCAACGGCGATAACCAGGATGTGGTAACCATGGGAACGATCGGGGCACGCAGGACGCATCACCTTCTTGCGCTGCTCTACCGGATTCTGGCCATCGATGCGCTGATGGCGGTTCAGGCTCTGGAACTGCGTGCAGAACCGCATCTGCGCTCCGAGGCGACAGTGCAGATGATGGCATGGGTCCGTACCCGGTCGCCGGCGCTCACCAGCGACCGGCCACTCTCCGAGGACATCGAAACAACGGCGGACGCGATGCGGTGCCCATGGACAATGCCCTCCCACCTCGGGTTTAGCCATTACGCCGATTAAAACTATCTATTCATTTAATGCTGCCGGAAGGTTGAAGACCCTTTGTTCAGCCACCATCATTCCTATAACACTTAATGATATAACTGAAAAACCAAGGAGCCTCCATGTCGACCAATCTCATAGGTATTGAAGAAAGCAAGGCCCAGTCACTGGCTGACCAGCTGAACGAGCTTCTCGCGCACTACCAGATTTTCTACATGAATGTTCGCGGCTACCACTGGAACATCAAGGGCGACAAATTCTTCGAACTGCACACCAAGTTCGAGGAACTTTACACCGACCTGCTGCTGAAGGTGGACGAGATCGCGGAACGTATTCTGACTCTGGGCTACCGCCCGGTACACGCCTATTCGGAATACGTAAAGCTGTCCACAATCCCGGAACGCACGAACGTTACCGATGGACGCCAGTGCGTACAGGAGATCCTTGAGGGTCTTTCCACTCTGATCCGGTTGGAACGCGCCATTCTGGACGCTTCCGGGGACGCCAGCGACGAAGGCACCAATTCACTGATGAGTGACTACATCACCGAGCAGGAGAAAACCGCCTGGATGTACAACAGTTTTCTTGGCGAATGAAGGGAAATTCCCAGTCCACTGAATGAAATACGGCATAAAGGAGATCATCCCATGACCGTGAACATTGGCAATGTTGACCGGAGTATCCGCGTCATCGTCGGATTGGTTCTGCTGGCTCTGGTGTTTATTGGACCACAGACCCTCTGGGGACTGGTCGGCCTCATTCCCATCGCGACCGCTCTGATGGGTAACTGCCCTGCCTATTCCCTTATCGGCATAAAAACCTGCAAATCGGGCAATAACCGCTGAAGCGCCCTTCCGGTCTGCCGCTCACACGGACGGCAGACCGGACAGTGCCATGGCGAGTTCCGCATCGCTGTACTCATGGTCGCTGAGCTCGCCTGCGAAATAGGACGTGTAAGCCGCCATATCAAAGTGCCCGTGGCCGCACAGGTTGAACAGGATGGTCTCGGCACTTCCCTCCTCACGGCAGCGAATGGCCTCGTCAATGGCACCGCGCACCGCGTGGTTGGCTTCCGGCGCTGGCACAATCCCCTCGTTACGCGCAAACAGGACGCCTGCCTCGAAACAGGCCTTCTGGGGGTAGGCGACCGCCTCGAACAGGCCCAACTGCCTGGCATGGGACACCAGGGCCGACATTCCATGGTAACGAAGGCCACCGGCGTGGAAACCGGGCGGTGTAAAGCCGGAACCAAGGGTATGCATCCGCGTCAGCGGCGTCATCTTCGCCGTATCACCGTAATCATAGGCGTATTGGCCCCGCGTGAGCGTTGGGCATGAGGACGGTTCCACCGCGACAACCCGTGGGTTGTCCCCACCACGCAGTGAGTGGCCGATGAACGGGAAGGCGAAACCGGCGAAATTGGAACCACCACCGGTGCAGCCCACAATCACATCCGGCCAGTCATCAGCCATCGTCATCTGTTCCATGGTCTCCTGCCCGATGACGGTCTGGTGCAGCAGCACATGGTTCAGCACCGAGCCCAGTGCATACTTGGTCTCCGGATCCCTGGCCGCCAGTTCCACGGCTTCCGAGATCGCGATGCCAAGGCTGCCGGTGTGCTCCGGATTCTCCGCCAGCACACTGCGGCCGAATTCGGTCTGGTCAGAGGGCGAGGCAATGCAACGCGCGCCGTAGGTCTCCATGACCGCCCGGCGATAGGGTTTCTGATCGTAGGAAACCCGCACCTGGAAAACCTGCACGTCCATATCCATGAGCGCACCGGCGTAGGACAGCGAGGTGCCCCACTGCCCTGCCCCGGTTTCAGTGGTCAGCCGGCGGATACCGGCCTCCCGGTTGAAGAACGCCTGGGGTATGGCGCTGTTGGGCTTGTGGCTGCCGGCAGGGCTCACGCCCTCGTACTTGTAGTAGATGCGTGCCGGGGTTCCCAGCGCCTTCTCCAGGGCATGCGCACGATACAGGGGCGCGGGCCGCCATTGGCGGTAAACGTCGCGTACCGGTTCCGGGATCGGCACCTCCCGTTCCGTGGTCACTTCCTGCTCGATCAGCGACGCCGGAAACAGCGGCTCCAGATCCGTTGGCGTTACCGGCTCGTGGGTCGCCGGATTGAGCACGGGCGGCAGCGGCTCAGGCAGATCCGCCTGGAGGTTATACCAGTGGGTGGGAATACGGCTTTCGTCGAGCAGGAACTTGGTGGTCATTGCGGGTCCCGGGTTAATGGAAAAACGCGGCTATGATACCCCGTCCGGTTTGTGGGCGTCATGGGGCGCAAGAGTCATCCGTCAGCGTGATGAGACCAGACTCTCCCTGGAGATATCGCCAATGGAGCGCGCGCCGGTCAGCGTCATCGCCACGCGCATCTCGCTCTCGATGAGCTCCAGAAGGTGTGTGACACCCTTCTCTCCGGCTGCGGCCAGCGCATAGACAAAGGCCCGGCCAAGCAGCACACCATGCGCACCCTGGGCCAGCATGCGGACCACATCCAGGCCGGAACGGATACCGGAATCCGCCAGGAGTGTGAGCTCATCCCCAATCGCATCCGCGATCATCGGCATGGCACGGGCACTGGAGAGGGCTCCGTCGAGCTGGCGGCCCCCGTGGTTGGAGACAACAATGCCATCGGCGCCGAAACGCACCGCATCCCGGGCATCCTCGGGATCCAGAATGCCCTTGATCACCATGGAGCCCTTCCAGAACTCGCGGATCCACTCAAGATCCTTCCAGCCGATGGACGGGTCGAAGTTCCTGCCGAGCCAGCCCACATAGTCTTCCAGGCTGATCGTCTCACCCAGGTAGGCGGAAACGTTCCCCAAGTCATGGGGCCGCCCGCGCACCCCCACGTGCCACGCCCAGGAGGGATGGGTGGCGGCCTGCAGCATACGGCGGGCGCCTGAGTACGGGCCGGACATCCCGGAATGGGCATCACGGTAACGGGCCCGGGAACAGGCATATCCACGGTGAACACCAGGGTCCGCACACCGGCCTCCCAGGCCCGTTCCAGCACGTTCTTCATGAAGCCCCGGTCCCGGAGCACGTAAAGCTGGAACCAGAGCGCCCGATCCGAGGCCTGCTGCACTTCCTCGATCGGACAAACCGACACGGTGGAAAGCGTCAAGGGAACCCCCTTCGCGGCCGAGGCCCGTGCTGCCTGCTCCTCACCACGCCGGGCATACATGCCCGTCAGCCCTACCGGCGCCAGTGCCACCGGCAGGCTCAGATCCTCACCAAAAAGCCGGGTCGAGAGGTCGACGTCGCCAACTTCCTGCAGCACCCGCTGGCGCAGTGACAGTTCACGCAGGTCTTCGATGTTGCGCCTCAGGGTGTATTCGTCATAGCTGGCGCCATCGATGTAATGGAACAGGAAGGGCGGCAGCCGGCGGCGGGCCGCCTCCCGGTAGTCCAGGGTTGAGGAAATGATCATGGGATGCAGCCCCTTTATGTTTCAGCTGGGTTCAGTTCTTTCGGCCCTGAGCCGTGCACCGAGACCGGAATGGCGTTCCACGGCCTGGCTGATGCCGGCACGCCAGACGGATTCACTCCCGATCACGCTCAGCCGGGAACGGGCCCGGGTAACCCCAGTGTAGATCAGCTCCCGGCTGAGAATGGCGGACGGTCTTTCCGGCAGCACCAGGGCCACGGCATCGAACTCCGACCCCTGTGTCTTGTGGATGGTCATCGCGTAGACCGTTTCATGGTCCGGCAGCCGCCCGGGCGCCATGGGCGTAAAGCCATCTTCGCCCGGGAACCAGGCCAGCAGCGGCGGTGTCTCGCCTTCCCGCTCCGGCTTATCCGGCCAGATCAGGCCAATATCGCCATTATAGAGACCAAGCCCGTAATGGTTACGGGTGATCATGATGGGCTGACCCCGGAAGAAGCGCCGGCGCTCCGGGTTGAGCGCCGCGACAATGCGTTCATTGATGGCCTCGACACCATTGGGCCCAATCCGGGCCGGACAGAGGATGCGGAAGGCCTGCAGCCGCTCGAAGGCTTGCTCCAGATCGCCGGCTTCGGTAACGGGCCGGAACCGCTGTTCCGTCCAGGCCGCAAGCCGTTCGGGCAGCGCATCCCCGGCGTGCCAGACCACATCCTCATGGCTACCCCGGAGAATATCGAGCGTGCCCTCAACCTCACCATTGATGGCCCCAGCGGCAAGCTGGCCGATACCACTGCTGCCACTGAACCGCCGGCTCTGTCTCAGGAAGCTCAGGTAGTCCGCCCCGCCCGAACCATCGTCGGCCGATTCAAGGTCAATGCCGAGTGTGGCGAGCCGCCGGCAGCGTTCGGGACTGTAAGCCGGCACATCCCGGGGCGCCAGGTCCGCCAGCACCGAACCGGCGGCGACTGATGGCAACTGGTCCGCGTCGCCCAGCAGGATCACCCGGCATTCCGGCGGCAGTGCACGGAAAAGGCGGGCCATCAGGGGCAGGTCCACCATGGAGATTTCATCCACCACCAGGATGTCCACATTGAGCGGGTTACCTTCATTGTGGCGGAAGCGGTGGCTGTTCGGGATCACGCCCAGAAGCCGGTGCAGCGTGGTGGCTTCCCGGGGAATGGCCTCCATGATCCGGGCATCCACCTCGGAAACCAGTCCTGAACGCGCCCTGGTTACGGACTCGGCCAGGCGCTGGGCCGCCTTGCCGGTGGGCGCCGCAAGGTGGACCCGGGGAGTCCCGCTGCCATCAGAAGCAGTCGTTTCGATCAGCAGCGCCAGCAGCCGTGTGACGGTATGCGTCTTGCCGGTACCGGGGCCGCCAGCGATCACGCTGAAGCGCTGGAACAGGGCATTGGCTGCAGCCACCTTTTGCCAGTCGGGCATCATCTGCCCTTCCCCAACAGGAAAGAGCCGGTCAAGGGCCGCACGGGCACTAGCCGTGTCGACATCCTCAGTCACCGCCAGGCGTTCGCGAATGGACGACGCTACCTCCGTCTCGAAACGCCAGTAACGGCGCAGGTAAAGACGATCCTGCTCAAACACCACTGGGGCCTCATCATCCGGGCTGATAGCCAATGCCGCCAGGCCCTGCCGCCATTCATCCAGCTCCGGAAACCGGATGCCCGGAAAGGTGTCACTCTGCCATCGGATCTGGCCCGCCCAGTACGGCAGGTGCAGGCAGGTATGACCCTCCTGCAGTGCCTCGCTGACGGCCATCAGGGTATGCTGGAACCAGTCCTCCCGGCAGCCGATCCACTCGCACAGCGCATCCGCCAGCGCCTGGTCGATGGCTTCCGGCGCCTCACCTTCCCGCACCGGGTTGAGGACCGCGCTCATACCGTCACCTCCCGGCCCTCGAAAAGGGCGTCCAGGGCGAACAGCGCGGCCAGATCCGGCTCCCTTGCGTGGATACCGGTGTCACGGCCCGGCGCCATGCCGCGCAGGTAAAGGTAGTGCACGCCCCCGAGGTGCTGCTGCGGGTCGTAATCCGGGATGCGGATCCGCAGGAAGCGGTGAAGCGCCAGCATATAGAGCAGGTACTGGAGGTCGTAGAAGCTCTCGCGCATATTGGCGGTCAGTGCCTCCGGGTTGTAAGAGCCGAAGCCGTTGCCCAGGTGGTTGGACTTGTAGTCGACGATGTAATAGCGGCCCTGCCACTCGTAGACAAGGTCGATGAACCCCTGGAGCATGCCCTTGAGGCTGGCCGGCGGCGGCAGGGAGACCCCGGCACCACTGCCCCTGTGCCGCGCCAGGATGCGGCCCAGGGGTGGGTGCTGGTCCGCGTTCATGGGGAAGTAGAATTCGCTTTCCCGCAGGGTCTTCTCCGACGGCAGGGCGCTGAGGGTCGCGCCACTGGGCAGCTCCACGGCCAGCAGGTCCCGCAGCCAGGCTTTTATGGGCTCACGGGTGGATTCACCCGGCGTCAGGAGGCCCGGGTACCTTCTTTCGGCCTGGTCCAGAACCCCGTCCAGGTCCGGGTCGCTGAAATCCAGCCATTCCAGAACGTCGTGGAGCAGGTTGCCGGCTTCGGCGCCTTTCTGGAGGGAGAAACGGACGTTGTCCGCCTCCGCATGGGGCCTTACCTCTTCCAGTTCGGCCTGATCCCGATCCCTGGCGCTGGTGCCACCGTGGCGGGCATTGCGGGTGAGCGCGGAGAAGGACGACAGCCACCAGTCCCGTTCAATACGCCCACCGAATTCAGCCGCGGTAAGCCCTTCGTTGGAGGTCGGCTGCGGTGCGCTGCTCACCGGCTCATCGGTGCTGGTAATCGTCAGCACGCCGCAGGCCCCTTCATCATGCTGTTGTTGTACATCAGCCTCCAATGCCTCAAAGCTGCTGACCCGCAGGCAGCGCGCCAGCGGCGACGACGCCAGCTGATCAAACGCAGCGGCCAGCACGTAGACCCGCCGTTCGCCACGGGTCGCGGCCACGTAGAGAAGCCGGATGCTTTCGGCGGCGTCCTCTTCCGCGGCCAGGTTCAGCTGTTCATCCGATGGATTCAGGGCCAGGTGCGCACTGTGGTCCCGGGGGTCGTGGTAACGCACCAGCATATTCCGGCCGCTACCGCCCTGTCTGCCATAGCTGACGAACGGCAGGAACACGATGGGATACTCCAGCCCTTTGGCCCCGTGCATGGTCACCACGCGCACCAGGTGGCCATCGCTTTCCAGGCGAAGTTCGGTATTCTGGACGGTGCTGTCCGTGCGCGCCTGTTCAAACCAGTGCAGCAGCGCCTCGGGCTGGCGGTGCTGTTGGCTGGCTTCCTGCAGCAGCTCCATCAGGTGCATGAGGTTGGTGAGGCTGCGCTCGTGCCGCTGCGGTTCCGGCCGTGCCCGCCACTGGAGGAGCTGCAGCGCCATGCTCATGAAACCCTTGCGGTGCCAGCGCTCGCGCAGCGCCGTCACGTCATCCAGCAGCCTGGCCCAGTCACGCTCGCTGTTGCGCAGTTCAAACAGTTCACGGGTGCCGTAACCGAACAGCATGGTCGCCAGCGCCGCCATCAACTGGCGGTCATCCTCAAGGTTGAGGATTCCCCGCAAAGCCCGTAACAGTTCCAGGGATTCGGCGCTTTGCAGCACATTGTCCCGAGCGCTCAGATAGACCGAGTCCAACCCCCGGGCGGTCAGCGCGTCCTGCATAAGGGCGGCTTCAATACGGTCCCGGACCAGGACGGCGATATCCTCCGGGGCCACCGCCTCACCATCGACGTCCGCGCCGGCCAGCAGCCTCAGGATTTCACGGGCCGTCCACTGGGCCAGGGGTTTTCGCCCCTCTTTTGTATAGCCGGTGCCCTTGCTGCTGAGCCCTTCCATGTCATCCCCAACCGGCAGCAGCCCCCACTGGAAGGCCGCCCGCCCTGCCGGTCCGCTGACCGGTTGCCGCTCCGGCCTGCCTGCACTGACCGGGGGGTACTGGATGCCATAGCCGAAGATCCGGTCATCGGGAATGGCTTCGCGTGGATCCCCAGGCACGGGCTCGCCATGGAAGAGCCGGTTATAGCCCCGGATCACTTCCGGCGCCGAACGGTAGTTGGCGCCCATGACCCACTGGTGATCCGCGTCATTACGAGCGGTGAGATAGGCGAACACATCCCCGCCCCGGAAACCGTAGATGGCCTGCTTGGGGTCGCCGATCATGCACAGCATCCGGCCCTGCTCCCTGGCCCCACCGTAGATCCTCTGGAGGATGGCGTACTGGTCCGGGTCCGTATCCTGGAATTCATCCACCAGCGCCACCGGGAACTGCTCACCCAGGCTCTGCGCCAGGGCGGGTCCGCGTTCGGCCGAGGCCAGCTGTTCGCTCAGGCGGCGGATCAGGTCACTGAAATCCAGCTGATCCAGCCGGTCCTTGCTGGCGGCCAGGTGCTCCCGGGCGAAGGTCACGCCCCTCCAGGCCCACCAGGCCTCGCGCGCCCTCTGGAGCCCCGCCATGGCGCTGGCAAGCTCGTACAGCGCCGGCATGGTCTGTTTCTTCTTCTCACTGCTGAACGCCTCCTTCAGGAACTTCCCCTGAAAAACGTCCGGGATACTGCCATCCCAGGGCCGGCTGCTCAGGCGCTCAAGTTCCTCCTGAACGGCTTCCCAGGCCGCCCTGGTTTCCGGCTTCCGGCGGCTTTCCACGTTATGGGTTGCAAACGCTTCCCGCTCTTCGGGCCACTGGTTGCAGAATGCCTGCCAGGCACCCTCCAGGTCCGGAACCTCGGGTTCCGGAAGCGTCTCTGTGCCCTTGATGGTGCCTTCCCAGACCTTCGCGAAGGCCTCAGGCGTGGGCTGGTAGGCGTACAGCTGCTGGAAGTATGCCCCCTGTGCCTCCTGCCGGTACCAGTCCTCCAGTGCCTCGCGCACCAGGGCGCTGCTGTCCACTTCCATGGCCGCATCAAAGCTGATGCCACTGGTGAAGGCTTCCTGGGTCAGGGCTCGGCGGCAGAAGCTGTGGATGGTGTAGATGGCCGCTTCGTCCATGTGCAGGGCGGCATTGCGCAGGCGCGCCCTGACCCGGGTGGTGTCCGGGAAGCGTTCCCGGAGCGCCTTGTAGAAGGGCTCTTCGAGCGTCTCCCAATGATCATGGGCGCGCTGGATCTCGCCCGCCAGGCGCCCCTTGAGTTCGGCGGTGGCGGCCCGGGTGAAGGTCATCACCAGCAGCTGCTGCACTTCCAGCTCCTGCTCCAGTAGCAGGCGCAGGTACAGGCGCGTGATATTGTAGGTCTTGCCGGTGCCGGCACTGGCTTCGATCAGGTGAATGCCTTCCAGCGGCAGATGGGTGACGTCCAGTTCCTGCATCACACCGCCTCCGTGGTGTCGGTGATCGTGAGGGCGGTCATCAGATCGCCGTAGCGGCTGTCGATGGCGGCCAGAAGGGATTCGATGTCAGTGTCTTCCTCAAAGAACCATCCGATATAGGCATCGTCCTTCACGCCGGGGAAACCATTAAAGCTGTCGCCCAGCCAGGCATTGCGCAGGGCCCGGCGCCGTTTCGATTCGTCCGCATCCGCGTCCATCCCGGCCAGCTCGCGCAGCAGGTCGCCGTGCAGACGCGAGGGCTCACACAGACTCTCACGCCAGGCCGTCACCAGTGCCCCGAGCTGGGATTCCGCCGCCACTGGCCCCATGGGCGGCAACTGCATGACACGCAGGGCGCCGTCCCTGCCCCGGTGAATACTCACCGAGGAGCGCTCCCCCTCAAGATTGGCGATCAAGTGATGACACCAGAGCCGCAGCAGGTCCTTGCCCTTCGGGTTTGCCATACGCCAGAGAACCAGACGGCCATCCGCTGCCAGGGTCAGCTCCGCGGTCAGTGGCAGGCCCTCGATCCGGTATTCAACCGTCGAGGTCTGGACGCTGGCAGCGCCTGAATCCACCAGGGATTGCGCGAAACCACTGGCCTGCTCCCGCCACTCGGCCAGCTCCGAGGTCATCGGTGCATGGTCCGGAAGCTCGCCGGACAGGCGCGCGCGCTCCAGAATCGGGGTTTCATCGCCACCCTCAAGCTCACGCTGGATGAGTGCCTCCTGGATGAGATAGCGGCTGAGGTGATTGGCCGCGAAGGGTTCCACATCCTCAAGTTCAGGCAGTTCGGATTCCTCCAGATAGAGCCCCAGCCGCTGCTGGGCATGGTGGCGGGCCGGATTCTCCAGGGCACGTACCAGCTGTTCCAGCGAGAGCCGCTCGGGCTCTGATTCAGGCGGCGGCAGTCGCTGTGCCTGCTCCCGTGCCTCGCCGGCCTCGGTCAGACGCAGCCAGCCCGGATCGAAGCTCGGTTCCGGGCCCTGGTAATTGGCCGGACTGAAGGGCTGCAGCGGCAAAGACCTGATGGCATCGCGACACCAGCCCGTGGCGCCTTCCAGGTAGTTCATCAGCTCCGTGAGCACCAGTGACGGCTGGCGCTCGGCATTGGTATTGAGATCCCGCCCCTGGTAGCTCAGATAGAGATGCTCCCGGGCTGAGAGAATGGCTTCCAGGAACAGGTAGCGGTCGTCCCCGCGGCGTGAGCGGTCCCCTGGCCGCGGGCGATCATTGGCCATCAGGTCGAAGCCCAGAGGCGGGCGCTGGCGCGGGAATTCACCGTCGTTCAGCCCCAGGATCGCCACCACCCGGAAAGGGATGGAACGCATGGGCACCATGGAACAGACGGTGATCTGCCCTGTCATGAACTGGCGGCCGGTGCGCGCCGGACTCTGCAGGTTCTGTTCAAGGGCATGGCGGATCACCGTGAGCGGCACCGGGTCGGTGAAGGCCGCATGGCTGACGTACTGCCCCAGCTCCCGGATCACTTCCCGCAGCTGTTCATGGATCCACTCATGACGGCGTTCCGTGCTGAACAGCGCCTGGCGCAGCCGCTCGTGCAGGAAGGTCTGCCAGCCCCTGACCGTACGCGCCCGGGTCATGTCCCGCCGCAGTGCCTTGAGTGCCCGCAGGAAAGCGATCAGGCGCCCCAGCACCACCGCATCGCCACCCTCCACCTGGGGCAGGAGCAGGCGGTCCCGCAGCACCACCTCCTCATCGCCCCAGGCGAAGCCAACCAGGAGCCGTTCCAGCCCCTGATCCCAGCTGTAGCGCTCACTGGCGCCCTCGCCCAGCCACTGCTGCTTGTGTTCGGCATCCAGTCCCCAGTGGATGGCGGCGGCATCGAGCCACTGGCTGAGTAGGGTTACCTGCTCGGTATCAAACCCGAATCGCTGCTGTATGGCCGACACCTGGAGCCAACTGATGACACGGCTGACCTCGAAGCGCGCATCCGGCAGGGACAGCATTTCAATGAACGCGGCCACCGCCGGGTCCGCATCCCCGGGATTACGGTCGGCAATGGAGCTCGGCAGCGGCGGCACCCTTTCCGACAGTGCCTCGCCCCGACCGGCGAACACGGCCTCCACGAAGGGGGCGTACTGCTCCACGTTCGGGCACATCACCACCACGTCCCTTGGTGCCAGGTCGGGATTCTCGTTGAAACGGTGCAGGAGCCAGTCGTGCAGGGCCTGGACCTCACGCAGCGCGCTGTGGGCACTGACCACGCTGACGCTGCTGTCACGGTGCTCAACGGGCGCTTCACGGCCATCGCGAAGGTGCAGTACGTCGCTCTGGAGCCGGGCCAGAAGGTGATCATCTTCCGGTTTAGAGAACAGGGGCATTTCCTCGTCCGCCACCTCGCTCAGCAGGCGCACGAACTGTTGCCCCTGGTGGCCAAGGCCCGTCAGAAGCGGGTTGCCGATGTCCAGCACCAAGCCACTCTCATCGTCGTGCTCATCCAGCCAGCGTGCCCGCTGGCGGGCCGCCTGCCGCTCGCTTATGGCATCACCCCAGTACTCGTCCGAGGGGTTCAGGTACAGGATGAAGAAATCCACCCCCGCCTTCCGGGACACCTCACTGATGAATTCCAGCCACAGGGGCGCCAGGCTGTTGATGCCGAAGATGAACAGACGCTCCGGGAGGCCTTCCGCCGGCGCAGCCAGCTTCTCACGGGCCTCATCCATGAGCCGTAACGGGTGATCCGGGATCTCCGCCACCAGGGCCTGCCAGAGCCGGGCCTGCCAGTGATCGCCCTGCCCTGCGTCCCAGTCGCGGATCCAGTCCGGGCGGTACATCAGGTACTGCTCGTACAGATCCGCCAGTTCCCCGGCCAGCTGGAAGCGGCGCAACGGCTGCTGGCGCGGGCTCTGCTGCTGCCAGTAGCGGGTGGGTTCGGCAAAGGCGGGATCCGTGGTCACCGTTTCTGAAGCCAGCAGCGCATAGAGGCGCCAGACCAGGATCTCACGCTGATAGGGCGAGACTTCCGGCATGCGCTCGGGCCCCAGAACGTTGCGGATCAGGGTCCAGAAGTAGCGCACCGGCAGCGGGTACTCCAGGTTCATGGCCACCCTTCGGGTGGGTTCACTGGCCAGTTCCATATTGAGCCAGTGCGCCATACCGGGATGCTGGACCATGATCACGTCCGGCTGCAGCGGGTTGCTCACCGGCATCGCGAGAAGGCTGGCGAGCGGACCAACAAGGTGTTCCAGCTGATTGCCGGGGAAGGTGTGGATCATCCGGTTGCTCCTGGCGGCAGTCCATCAACGTCGGGTGCGATGGGCAGGATAGCCCATGCGCTGCTGCGACCATAGTCACCCCCTGCTGCGGCATAAACTGGTGTGGCATTAACCGATCAAGGATTTTTTGCATCATAAAGGCCACTGACGTAATTTATGCGGTCAGACATTATCCAATACGGGAAGCGGTGGCATGGAAACCGGAAAACCGCACTCAACTACGGATAACCATCGGCAACTGGATGATCTGCGGGCCACGGTGGATAGTATTGGCTCCTTCATTTTCATGAAGGACGCCCACGGACGCTATACCTATGTCAATGAGCGCGTGTGTGATCTTTTCGACCTCCCGGAAGAGGCCATTCTCGGCCGCGACGACAGTACCTTCTTCTCCCTTGACCACTCCCCTGACCTGCTTGAGAACGACCAACAGGTCCTGCTCCAGGGCCAGACCATAGAGACCCAGGAACGCAATGTCATCGCCGCCACCGGCGAGGAACGCTGGTTCTGGACCGTGAAGCGCCCACTTTTCAGAACTGACGGCAGTATCCGGGGCATGAGCGGCGTCTGCACGGATATAACCGAGAAAGTACAGCTTGAACGGGCACTGCGGGAGAAGCAGGACCTGCTGGAAACCGTCCTTGACCATGCCCCGGCCTGCATCTATCTCAAGGATACCGAACGACGCTATATCTATCTGAACCACAGGACGGCCACTCTTTACGGCCGTGAACCCGATGCCATTGTCGGTGCCCGGGACGAGGACCTGCTTCCCCGTGAGACAGCGGACAACTGCCGGGAACTCGACCAGCGGGTACTCGCCACGCGGGAGCCTCAGCGGGGGGAGGAAACCTTCAGGACAGACGATGGAGTTGAGCGCGTCTATGAGACCCATAAGGTGCCCCTGCTGAGCGGGGAAGGTGGCTTTACCGGGTTTATCGGTTTCTCACAGGATATGACCGAAACACGCCAGCTCCGGCAACGTCTGGAGCGCATGGCCCATGAGGACCAACTCACCGGTCTTCCGAACAGGCGCCGGACGGAGCAGGTTCTTGAGGAGGAAATCAACCGCGTCCACCGGAGCAGTCAGCCGCTGTCACTGCTCGCGCTGGATCTGGACCATTTCAAATGGGTCAATGACCAGCACGGGCATGAGGTGGGAGACCAGGTGCTGATCCAGGTGGGTGTAACCCTGGGCGCCCGACTGCGTTCAACCGACACCCTGGGCCGCTGGGGCGGCGAGGAGTTCTTTGTGATCCTGCCGGCGACCGATCTTACGGGCGCTCAGCAGGTTGCGGAGACTCTGCGCCAGACCACAGAGACCTGCATCCACGCCGGTGGTACCCCGGTAACCGTAAGCATCGGCGTCACCCAATACGACCAGAGCCAGAGCCTCAGGGCCTTTATTCAACACGCCGACGGACTCCTGTACCACGCCAAGCACTCTGGCCGTAATCAGGTAGCGCTGATCTCTTCCCAGGCGGCTTTCAGGTAAACGCACATTGACCACAGGGTGAGCGCGGCCGCTACCGCCAGCATCACCAGCCCGGCCATGGCAACAGGCTCACCGGGCGGGTAAGCCAGCAGCATGACAATGGCCACCATCTGGAAGCCCGTCTTGACCTTGCCAATCAGCGACACCGCCACGCTGGCACGCTTGCCCATCTCCGCCATCCACTCACGCAGTGCCGAGATCACGATCTCACGCCCAATGATCACTATGGCCGGAATGGTCAGGAACAGTGAGCCGTAATCATGGATCAGCACGGCCAGCGCTCCGGCCACCATGAGTTTGTCCGCCACCGGGTCCAGAAAGGCGCCCAGCGGCGTTGACTGGTCCCAACGCCGGGCCAGGAAACCATCCAGCCAGTCAGTGACGGCAGCCACCGCGAAAATGACCGCGCTGGCCATGTAGGCCCACTGGAACGGCATGAAGAACACCAGCAGGAACAGCGGGATCATCGCGATCCGTGAAAAGGTGAGGATGTTGGGTAGGTTCATTCGCTACTCGTTATGCAGTGCTGAGTGAATGGATTCGGCAAGGGCATCACTGATCCCCCGCACCTTGGCAATCTCACCAACGCTGGCCTTGCGCAGTTCCTGAAGGCCACCGAAGTAGTTTATCAGGTCCCTTCGCCGGCGCGGCCCCACTCCCGGGATCCCCTCCAGCGTCGAACTGCTGCGTTTCTTGTCACGGCGCTGCCGGTGGCCCGTAATCGCGAAGCGGTGGGCCTCGTCCCGGATGTGCTGGATCAGGTGCAGCGCCGGGGAGTCCGGTGGCACCCGGAAGCGGTTTTCAGTCAGCGCCTCGATCAGCTCTTCCATGCCGGCGCGGCGTGCCTCGCCCTTGGCCACACCGATCAGGGTAATGTCGTCAATTCCCAGCTCATCGAAGACGGTGCGTGCGACATTGAGCTGGCCGAGGCCACCGTCGATGAACACCAGGTCCGGCCGTTTTCCGTCTCCCGCCTTGATGCGGCGGTAGCGGCGGCGCAGGACCTGCCCCATGGCCGCATAGTCGTCCCCCGCAGTCTCGCCTTCAATATTATAGAGCCGGTAGTCACTCTTCAGAGGTCCATTCTCGTCAAAAACCACACAGGATGCGACCGTGTTCTCGCCCTGGCTGTGGCTGATGTCGAAGCATTCCATGCGGGCCGGAATCTCGTCCATTTCCAGCAGCTCCCGCAGCGCGAGCAGCCTGCGGTAGACGGTCTCCTTATTGGAAAGATGACTGCGCAGGGTTTCCTCGGCGTTGGTGCGGGCCATCTGGAGCCAGCGCCGGCGTTCATCGCGAACGCGGTGACGCACTCGCGTATCCCGGCCAGCCTGGTTGGACAGCGCCTGGTCCAGTACTTCCCGGTCCGGGATCTCGTCCGCCACGATGATCTCCCGGGGAATTTCCCGCGGGTTGTCCTCGCCCAGATAGAACTGGCCGATGAAGGCGGTGATGAGCTCGCTCTCCTCCTGGTCCATGGAAAGCCTTGGGAAGAAATGCTGGGTGCCCACGATCCGTCCGCCGCGCACGGACAGCACCACCACACAGACCACGCCCGCCTCCTGGCTGAGCCCGATCACGTCGAGTTCGGCGCTGCCGCCCTCGATGGCCTGCTGTTCCTGCACATGGCGCAGATAGTTGATCTGATCCCGGAACTGGGCCGCGCGCTCAAAATCGAGACTGGTGGAAGCCTGCTCCATGGCGTCCATCAGTTCCTGGATGATCTCCGGATTCTTGCCCTGCAGGAACAGCCGTGCGCGGCGTACATCCTGCTGGTATTCCTCCGGGGAGATCATGCCCACACAGGGCGCCGTGCAGCGGTTGATCTGGTACTGCAGGCAGGGTCGCGTGCGGTTGCGGAAGTAGCTCTCGCTGCAGTTCCGGATGCGGAACACCTTCTGCAGGATGTTCAGGCTCTCCCGGACCGCCCCACCGGACGGAAAGGGCCCGAAAAAGGTGCCTTTATCCCGCTTGCTCTTGCCCCGCCGGAAGGTCAGCGACGGGTAGTCACTGTGGTTGGACAGATAGATGTAGGGATAGGATTTGTCGTCCCGCAGCAGGATGTTGTACGGGGGCCGCTGGGACTTGATGAGGTTCTGCTCCAACAGCAGCGCCTCGGTTTCACTGGCGGTGACCGTAACCTGGATGTCGGCGATACGGCTGACCAGCGACTGGGTCTTGATCGCCTGCCCCTGCTTGCGGAAATAGCTGGCAAGCCGCTTGCGCAGGTTGGAGGCCTTGCCCACGTAGAGAATGTCGCCATTGGCGTCGTACATCTGGTAGACGCCGGGCTTTTCGGTTACCTGCTTGAGAAAGGCAGCGGAATCGAAGACTTCAGCGGTTTCAGACTTCATCGGCATCCAGCAGGCCGTATTTCACCGCCTTCAGGGTCAGCTCCACATCGCTGTCGATGCCCAGCTTCTCGAAGATGCGATAACGGTGGGTATTCACGGTCTTGGGGCTCACACAGAGTTTGTCCGATATGACCTGCACCTTCTGACCCTGAACGATCATGGTGGCGATCTGCAGCTCACGCTCCGAGAGTTCGTCAAAGGCGGTAAATTCCTCGGAGGCCCCGTTGACCTTGCCCAGCGCCATCTTCTGGGCGATCTCGGGGCTGATGTAGCGCTGCCCGAGCGACGCCCGCCGCACCGCCTGCAGCATTTCCTCGAAATCCGCGCCCTTGGTGATGTAGGCGTGTGCCCCGCCCTGCATGACGCGCGTGGGATAGGGATCATCAGCGCAGGCGGTGACGGCGATGACCCGCACGTCGTCATTGATGCGGTGAATCTGGCGCATGGCTTCTAGCCCGCCGATACCGGGCATACGCAGGTCCATGAGTACGACATCCGGAGGGTCGCGCCGGACGTGGTCCACTGCTGCTTCCCCCGAATCCGCTTCACCGGCAATCTCAATCTCGCTGTCATCCGCCAGCATTCGTGTGATGCCGGTGCGCACGAGTTCATGGTCATCCACAACCAGAATCCGGATCACGCGATACCTCCTGCTGTCTGGATTCAGTTGTCCATCGCCTGACGGATCCGGTCTCTATAGGGGCGAACCGCCTCGATGTCAGCCTGGGGCGCATCGGCCATGGCCTTCATTCCGGCCATGGCCTGTTCCATCTGCTGGCGCATACGTTTGCGTTGCTGCTCCGAGATATTGGGGTTGTCCTCCATCTGCTTCATCATGGCGCTCATTTCCTTCCGCATATCGTCCCTGTTGTGCTTTTTCAGCTCCATTGCCGCCATGGCCCGCATGATGCGGTCACCTGTATCCGCCCAGTCCTCGGGATGCTGGAACCCGTGATCGGAAACCACTGCAGCGAACTCATTGTGCATTTCATGGTCACGCATTCTATCGACCATCATGCGCATGGGCCGGAATTCGCCCTTCCGGGTGGCCTGTTCCTGTATTTCCCGGCCCATGTCCCCGAACAGATCAGTATTTTCGATCCGCTCGCCCAGGCTCTCCAGATCCTCAAGGCTCGCAAGAAAGCCCTCAATCCGCTCATCGGAGAGAGGTTGCGCCATTGCCGGAAAAGCTGCCAATAGCAGCACAAGCGCCGCGCAGAAAGTGTTCAGAGGCCTGAGCATCATCCGTTTCTCCCCAAAGGATCCGTAGAACTGAATTGTGAAACCTAAATGGGGAGACGGCAACAGCACCGGCCCGGATTGTTGGTCACTGCCGCCGGAAATGGCGCATTACCAGCATTGTCAGGGCCGGCAGGAAGGTGACCGTCACCAGCGTGGCGCCCAGCAGACCGAAAAGCACAATGGCACCCACGCCGCGATAGAGTTCCGTGCCCTCCCCTGGCAGGAACACCAGCGGTGCCAGTCCAAACGCCGTCGTCAGCGTGGTCATTGCAATGGGCCTGAGCCGTTGCTGCACGGCCAGCACCACGGCACCGGCCACGTCACCGGGGTCATGCTGGACATTCCGGCGGGCCTGGTCGACCACCAGGATGGGGTTGTTCACCACAGTCCCGAGCAGGATCAGGAAGCCCAGCATGCTGATCATGTCAAAAGGCTGCTGCAGGGGTTCCGCGCCCAGAAGCGGCAGTACCCCCTGTCCCACCAGGTTCATCAGAACCAGCCCAACGATACCGCTGGCGATGCCCAGTGGCACTGTTGTCATGATCAGGAGCGGATAACCCCAATGGGTGAAAATGGCCACCAGCAACAGGTACACGATGGCCAGCGACACCATGAAGTTGCCGCTCAGCGCCTCCCGCGTGGCCTCCATCTGGGTGCTGGCACCGGACAGCGACACGCCGACCTCCGCCGGCCACTCGCCACTGTCACGCAGCTGCCCGAGCAGCTCCTCCCGTACCCGCTCAACACCGCGCTCAAGTGGCACGTCATCCGGCGGGATGATGTTCAGGGTGACGGTGCGCTGGCCATCCACACGGCGCACGGTGCTGGTATCGACCCGTTCCTCCACCGTGGCCAGGGCCGACAGCGGCAGTGTCCCGCCCCGGGGCGTGTTCACGCTGATCTGGCGTAGCCCTTCCAGCCTGGGCCGCTCGGGATCACCGCCATAGAGATACAGGTCGATCTTGTCGTCATCCAGAAAATAGTCGTCCACATAGGCGCCCTCGGTCGCCGCTGCCACCGTAAATCCGATAGCCCCTGTGGAAAGGCCCACTTCCGCGGCGCGGTCGTAATCGGGACGGACCTCGACAAGCGGCTGCGCCAGAGTCAGCGACGACGGCTGACTATCGATGCGCGGATTGTCAAAAATGGCCTGTGCCCGGTCGTAGATCCGGTTGGCGGTCCGGTAGACCGTCTGCAGGTCCGGCCCCGAAATATCCAGGTTGATACTGCGGGTGCCGCCATCGTTACTGGATATAATGGACCCCTTGGCCGCAAAGGCGCGCATTCCAGGGAACGTCTCGTAGAAACGCGTGATCTCGTCCATGAGCGCATCGATGTCATCCGGGTTGATGGTTTCCGCAATGATCCGGATGCCACCGGGCGAGACGTTCATGTTGAGGTATTCCATGGGCGGCACACGCGTATCACCGGCGGCATAGGCCTCACGGTCCGCTCCCACATGGGGCAGGAAGTGCGCCTCCACCTCTTCCGCGATCCCGCTCATGGTATTGAGATTGTACCCCGGCGGTGCGGACATGGACGCAAAGGTCTTGGCCTCCTCGCCTTCCGGCAGGTATTCAGCGGGGGGCGTCAGCACCAGTATGATGAAGGCGCCGGCTGCCACGGTCCCCGCAATCACGCCCACCGCTCGCGGCACCGACGCTGTGATCCACCGCACCATACCCAGGACAAGGCGCATCCATCGCGGTGTCGGCGCCTCCGTCTCCTCGGACTCAACATCCCCCCGGAACGACAGCCGCGCACTGAGCATCGGAATGAGCGTGATGGCCACCAGCATCGAGGCCACAATGGCACTGCTGATGGCGATGGCCACATCCGAATAGAGCTGACCGGCCTCCTCCTCCACGAACAGGATGGGCAGGAAGACCAGGACCGTGGTCAGTGTCGAGGCCAGAACGGCCGGCCATACCTCGCGCACACCCCGCAGCGCGGACTCGAAGCGGTCCAGCCCCAGCCGCCGGTAGCGTTCGATGTTCTCCAGCACCACGATGCTGTTGTCGATGGTCATGCCAATGGCGAAGGCCACACCGGCCAGGGAGATGACGTTCAGGGTGCGGCCGGTCATCAGGAGCCCGAGGAAGGCGGCGATGGCGCACAGGGGAATGCCCACCACGCCCACGAAGGTGGCCTTGGGCGAGCGCAGGAAGGCAAACATGATCAGGGTTGCGAAGACGGCGCCGATGCCCAGGTTGGTCCAGACGTTGGCGATCGAGGCCTCGACGTAGCGGGCATCATGGGAGTTGAGCGCCAGGCGCAGGCCTTCCGGTTCCAGCACCTCATCATTGATCGCCTCGACCTCATCCAGCATGCGGTTCTTGATGTTGATGACATTGGAGCCGCTCTCACGCCGGACCTGGAGGCCGATGACCTGCTTGCCATCCACCAGGGATTCCTGGCGTATGCGTGAATGGTCCTGGCGGATACTGGCCACATCCGAAAGCCGGATGACGGAATCCCCCTCTCGCGCCAGTATCAGGTCCGCTAGCCCTTCACGGGAGTCGAAGCGCCCCACGGTCCGGAGCAGGTACCGGCGCTTGCCGGCGTCCACTTCGCCACCGGAAACATCCTGGTTGCGTTCGCGTATGGCATCGCGTACGTCCGTAAGCCCCAACCCATAGCGGCTCAGGGCATCAGCATCCACGCGCACCTGCATCTGCCGGTCCGCGCCGCCACCGACGGTCACCTCGGAGACCCCTTCAACGCTCTCCATACGCGGCCGCACATGGTCTTCCACGAAATCCCGCATCATTACGATATCCAGGTTCCGCGGATTGTCCGGCAGCGTGGCGACCCGGAAATACATGAAAGCATTGGAGGAGAATGAGGCGGCCACGATGCGTGGCTCGTCCACATTGCGGGGGTAGTCAGGCACCTGGCTCAGGGCATTGTTGACGTCGATCAGGGTTTCAGTGATGTCGGTGCCGAAGGGAAACTCAAGCTCGATCTCGGCGGAACCGCTGGACGCGCTGGAAGTCATGCGGCTCAGGTTGGGGACGTTGCGAAGGAAACGCTCCTGTTCGATCAGGATGTCCTTCTCGATATCCTGGGGCGTGGCCCCGGGCCAGCTGGTCTCAACGGTGACCGTGCGCACCTCCAGGTCCGGGATCATCTGGACCGGAATACGCAGTGCGGCGGCGGCACCAAGGATGGCGACAATCAGCGCCGTGACGGTTACCAGGGTCCCCTGGCGTATAACACCCTCGAACATCAGTCGGCCCCCTCGCCGCGGAGGCGGACCCTCATATCGCCGCTCAGGGATTCATTGCCCCGCGTCACAACCCGGTCGCCGGGGGAGACACCATCAACCACCACAACGGTCGGGCCTTCCGGGTCACCGGCAACGGTGATGGGGTGTTCATCCACGCTGTAACCGCTGTCATCACGGTCTCCCAGAACCCAGACCGTCACCCGTCCATCCGGGTACCGGTTGATCGCGTCCCGGGGCACCGCCACCCCTTCCCGGCCCGTATCCAGTGCCAGTCGCGCCGTAACGCTCATCCCGGGCGACAGGCCGGAAACATCCTCCGGCGCTGAGCGCAGGCGGTAGGTCCGAAGGCCCGGCTCCACCACACCGATAACGGCGCTGATGGGCAGATCCCGCCCCGCAACAGCCCGCGGGCCGATCAGCGTGAGCCGGGACTCGCCCTCGCGCCCGAAAAAAGCCTGGGGTACCTGGAAGTCCAGGTAGAGGTGGTCCGTGTCCACCAGCGTCAGCAGGGTGTCCCCTGGATCCACCCATTCCCCGGGATCACTGTTGCGCTCGCTCACCAGTCCGGCAAAGGGCGCCTCGACACGGTGGCGCTCGACCTCAACCCTCTGGCGGTCACGTTCCGCCTCGAGTCGGGCCAGCCGGGCTTCCGTCTGTGTAACGGCGCTTTTCCGGGAGCTGACCTCGGTGGCGGCAATGTTGCTGCCGGCACCCACGGATTCGGCTTCACGCAGCCGGCGCCGGGCGTCCTCAAGGCTGGTCCGGGCTTCACTGACGCGGGCCTCGGCACTGGTGAGCGTGAGTTTCTCCAGCTCGTCATCGAGCCGCACCAGCGGCTGCCCTTCTGTTACCCGGGCCCCCGCCTCGACAGCCACGGACTCAACCCGCCCGCTGACCGTTGTGGACAGTGACGAATGTCGCCGGGCCACGACTGAGCCATTAACACGGGTGGTTTCCATAACAGGTGCGGACGCCAGCTCGGCCACCGCAACCCGGGGCGCCTCGCCCGAGGTCACGGTGCTGAACAGGGCCAGCAATACCAGTGCCGTCGCCCCCGGCAGCCACCGCAATACTCTGTCCGGCTTCATAGACCCTCCCGTTGGCTCCACACAGCCCACAGTACCGTGGGCCATCAAGACTGTACGGGAGACCAGGCGGGTCAGACCAACCGCTCCGGCGATATGTCGGCGGTGGAGGAACAGCCCGCAAGCCCCATGGTCAGCTCAAAATCCGTTTTCAGGTTGCGCAGTACCTCACGCACACCCTCTTCGCCGTTGAGTGCCAGCCCATAGACCCAGGGGCGGCCCAGCCCCACGGCCGTAGCGCCCAGCGCCAGTGCCTTGAATACGTCCGCCCCGCCACGGATGCCGCTGTCCAGGATGACGGGCACGCGGCCCTGCACCGCCTCCACCACGCGCGGCAGCATCTCGAAGCTTGAGACAGCCCCGTCCACCTGACGCCCGCCGTGATTGGAGACGATGACGCCATCCATGCCGTAATCCACCGCCATACGGGCGTCCTCCGGATGCAGGATGCCCTTGAGCAGGATGGGCAGACGGGTGTGTTCGCGCAGCATCGCGAGATCATCCCAGGTCAGGGACGGTCGTGAATAGGTAGTGATGAACTCCTGGACCGCTGCCCTCGCTTTGCCCGATCGGAGTCCCTCCAGGGTACTGCCGGGCCAGGACTGGGCCACTTCCCTGAGAACTTTCAGCGTTTCCATGGTCACCCTGGGTTTGGGTGCGTCGTCGCCGCCTTCCTGAACCGCCTGCTCGAGGCGCTTCAGGAACACCGGGTCACTGGTGTACTGAGCAATCCCCCTGCCGCGCAGGAACGGCAGGTAGGCCAGATCCAGATCCCGGGTGCGCCAGCCCAGCATGGTGGTATCCAGTGTCACCACGATGGCTTCACAGCCCGCTTCCTCGGCCCGGGTCACAAGGCTTTTCACCAGATCATCGGACTTGCTCCAGTAGAGCTGGAACCAGCGCGGCCCATCGCCCATGGCGTTGGCAACGCGCTCCATGGGCTGGGAAGCCTGGTTGGAGAAGATCATGGGCACACCTTCCGAGGCGGCGGCCCGGCCCACCAGCTCATCACCCTTCGCATCAACCATTTCCATCACACCGATGGGGCTCAGGAGGAAGGGACTGGGCAGACGGCGGCCGAACAGGGTCACGCTGGTATCCCGCTCGGAGACATCATTGAGCATGCGCGGCAGGATGCGCCGCTGGCGGAATGCCTCCCGGTTGCTGTCCATGGTGTGCTCATGCCCGGCCCCACCCGCGATGTAGGCGAATGCCTCCGGTGCGAGCGCGCGCTCGGCGCGCACCTCGAGTTCATCGTAATCCACGGGGACCGTTGGGCGATCACCGCTGAGTCCGTTGAGGTAGATTTCACGCTGGCGGTCCAGGGTCGGACTGACCGTTTCCTTGTTCTTGTCATTCATAAGAAGGCTGCTCAGCTGGTATGGTTTCGCAGTAAACCTTCAAAATACCACCTGACCAGCCACCTGCAAGAGGCCCTGTTTTGCTGGAATCCGCCGTCGGCTTTCTGAATACCATCTTCTGGAACTACATTCTTGTCTACGGACTGCTGGGCGTGGGCGTATTCTTCACCGTCCGCCTCGGCTTCCTGCAGTTCGTCAATTTCGGCGAGATGGTCCGCGCCATCCGCGGCTCCCGCCAGAGCGACAAGTCGGGCATCTCGCCCTTCCAGGCCGTCTGTACCAGTCTTGCCTCGCGCGTGGGTACTGGTAACCTGGCCGGTGTCGCTGTCGCACTCTATCTGGGCGGTGCCGGCGCCATCTTCTGGATGTGGATGGTGGCACTGGTCGGCATGGCCACAGGGTATGCCGAGAGCACCCTTGCCCAGCTCTACAAGGTGCGCGACGATCAGGGCCAGTATCGCGGTGGCCCGGCGTTCTATATGGCCCGGGGCCTGAATGCCCCTTGGGCCGGTGTGATCTTCGCGCTCTGCCTGATCCTGTCCTTCGGGCTGGTCTTCAACGCGGTGCAATCCAACGCCATTGCAACCGCTGTTGAGGGCGCCTTCGGAGTAAACCAGGGGATTGTCGGCATCATCGTCGCCGTTGTCGCCGGTCTGGTGATCTTTGGCGGGTTGCGGTCCATTGCCCGCTTCGCGGAGTTGATCGTTCCCGTCATGGCGGGGCTCTATGTGCTGGTCGCCATCGGGATCATGGTGCTCAATATCACCGAGGTTCCCGGCATCCTCGCCACCATCGTCCAGAACGCCTTCGGCTTCGGGGAAGCCGCCGGTGGCGCCGCTGGCTCCATCACCGCCGCCATGCTCAACGGCATCAAGCGCGGTCTGTTCTCCAATGAGGCTGGCATGGGCTCGGCGCCCAATATCGCCGCCACCGCCACGCCCGTGCCCCATCACCCCTCATCCCAGGGACTGATCCAGGCGTTCGCCGTGTTCGTTGACACCATCGTGATCTGCACCGCCACCGCCGTGATGATCCTGCTTTCCGGCGTCATGGAAGGCGGCACGGATGTCACCGGCGCAGAGCTTACCCAGCTTGCCATGGAGGCCCACCTGGGCGATCTTGGCGGCGAGTTCATCGCTGTTGCCATCATGTTCTTCGCGTTCACCTCCATCGTGGCCAACTACTCCTACGCCGAAAACGCCCTGGTCTACCTGGGCGCCCGCACCCGGGCATGGATCTACGCGCTGCGTGTCGGTGCCCTCGCCATGGTGATCTGGGGCGGCTACCAGGCGGTCATTACCGTCTTCAATACCGCGGACGCGTCCATGGGTATGATGGCCACCGTCAACCTCATTGCCATCGTCTTCCTATCCGGCACCGTGGTGAAGCTGACCCGGGATTATCTGGCCCAGCGCAAACAGGGTCAGGTCCCGCGCTTCCGGCTCAGTGACTACCCGGAACTTGAAAGCCGGGTGGAAAAGCAGATCTGGGAGTGATCAGGCCAGCGCCTGCCACAGCAGGCGCAGTGCCAGTAGCGTCAGTATGATACTGAACAGTCGCTGGAAGGCATGATCGCCCATGCGGTGGACCAGGTGCAGGCCCAGCCGGGTACCCACCAGGCCGCAGGCGATCATGGCACCCACCCAGGGCAGCCACTCGGGAAAGTGGAATCCGGCCGCCCCGAACACCAGCGCCTTGGGCAGGTGCTGCATTGTCATGGCGCCGGAGAAGGTTGCGATGGTGCGGAAGCGATCCTCATGGAGCTGCTTGATGAACGCGGCCACCAGCGGTCCTGTCGCACCCACGAACAGCGTAATGAAGCTGGTCACTGCCGACGCCAGCAGTATACCCATGCGCCCCAGGGCAGCAGCGGGCAGTGACGGCCCCCAGCACAGGAAGAGGATGAACCCGGCGATGGTGATCTGCCAGACCTGTTCCGGCAGGCGCACCAGCACCAGCGCACCGGCCCCCATACCGAGGATGACCCCGGGAGCGAAAGCCGCCAGAGCCCCCCAGTCCGCCCGGCGCCAGGTCATGGCGAAACGCCCGGTATTGGAGCCCAGCTGAACCAGTCCGTGTACCGGTATGATCGCCACCGGTGGCAGCCACAGCGCCATCAGGGCCAGCAGCAGCACACCACCGCCAGCACCCAGGGCCGCCGTGATCATGGAGGTGACCAGGGAGGCAGCCAGCAGCAGGCCCGCGGTCAGCGGATCCAGGGCTGCCGGCAGTAAGGCGTCGATCATGCCCGTGCGTCAGACACCGAGTCCGTCCAGCGCCTCGCCGAGCCAGTCGACCGTCCGGTCAATGTTGCGCAGCTTGTCCAGCCCGAACAGGCCGATCCGGAAGGTCTTGTAGTCCTCGGGCTCGTCACAGGCCAGAGGCACACCGGCTGCCGTCTGCAGGCCCTGCTGAATGAACCCGCTGCCCTTGTGCAGGTCATCACGTTCCGTATAGAGAACGACAACACCCGGCGCCTCGAAGCCCACAGCGGCAACGCTCACAAAGCCACGCTCAGCGAACAGCGCACGGACACGGCGCCCCAGCTCCTCCTGACGCTCACGCGTGATGTCCAGGCCATCGTTGACGGTCTCGTTCATGGCGTCCCGGAAGTCCTTGAGCGCGTCCGTGGGCATGGTGGCGTGATAGGCGTGACCACCTCCTTCATACGCCTGCATGATCTGGTGCCATTTCTTCAGGTCGCAGGCAAAGCTGCTGCTGGTGGTCGCCTCCAGACGCTCCAGGCCCCTGTCGCTGAGCATGACCAGGGCCGCACAGGGCGAGGCACTCCAGCCTTTCTGGGGCGCACTGATAAGCACGTCCACCCCGATCGCCTTCATGTCGACCCAGAGAGCGCCGGATGCCACACAGTCCAGTACAAAGATCGCACCGACCTCATGGGCCGCGCCCGCGATCTGTGTCAGGTACTCATCCGGCAGCCGCATGCCCGCCGCCGTCTCGACGTGCGGCGCGAACACCACCTGGGGTTTCTGCTCCCGGATGGAGGCAACCACCTCTTCCGGGGGCGCAGGCCGGAACGGAACCTGGCTGCCCGGCTCCACCTGGTGGGCCTTGTGCACGGTGGTGTCCGAGGCAATGCGCCCGGCATCCAGGATCTGGCTCCAGCGATAGCTGAACCAGCCGTTGCGCACGATCAGGCAGCGGGCGTCATTGGCGAACTGGCGCGCCACCGCCTCCATACCATAGCTGCCGCCGCCGGGTACGACGATGGTCGCACTGGCGTTGTAGACGCTTTTGAGAGTACCTGAAATGTCAGTCATAACCCCCTGAAATTCCTTACTCATGTGATTCAGGGAACGGTCGTTGAACACGACGGAATACTCCAGAAGCCCTTCGGGATCAACGATCGGGATCTGCTTTGACATGGTTCAGACACTCCTCAGTCCAGTTTGGAAAGGGCCTATTTCTAACATCTTCCGGGATCGGCCTCCACCAAATGGCGCCCTTTTACGCCACGGCGCCCTGGCAGGATCGCGGCCGGGGGCCGCTCCTACAAAGGACCGGGTGCGACTTTTCGGCGGCCGGCGGAGCCGTTAGAATGCGCGCTGTCCGCTGCGGAGAGGTGGCAGAGTGGACGAATGCACCGGTCTCGAAAACCGGCGACCGTGCAAGCGGTCCGAGGGTTCGAATCCCTCCCTCTCCGCCATTACCAGAGCCCACCCAAGGTGGGTTCTGGTAATGGCTAAGCGGGCGGACGAGAACCCTAACGGTTCGACCGAAGCCTGCCTCCTGGCAGGCTGAGGAACGCCTTCGCAAAGCGAAGGGGCCCCCGAAGGGGGTGAGGCCCGCTGGGCCTCATAATCCCTCCCTCGGCCAGCACTCTCCACGCCATCACAATGAACTCTCCCCCAACACCAGCTACCCTTTGGAGCATGCAGTCCGCTACCCGTCAAAGGCCCTGACACTCATGCTCCACTCCCTGCTCACCCGCACCCCACTCGCCGTCATCGTCATCGCCCAGCTTTTCGGTACCTCCCTGTGGTTCAGCGTCAACAGTGTTGCCCCCGCACTGGCAGAGGCCGTGGGCCTCAGTGAAAGTGAGCTCGGGATCCTTACCATGGCCGTTCAGGCCGGCTTTGTGACGGGCACCCTGATCATCGCCATCAGTGGCCTCGCGGACCGCATCCGGGCCAGCCGGCTCTTTGCCATTGCCGGGCTCCTGGGGGCGCTCATCAACGCCGCCTTCATCCTCATTGCCGCGGACCTCTACCTCGCAACCACGGCTCGGTTCCTCACGGGCCTGTGCCTTGCCGGCATCTATCCCATGGGCATGAAACTGGTGGTCAGCTGGACGCCGCGCTATGCCGGTGCCGCCCTGGGTTGGCTCGTGGGCATGCTGACACTGGGTACCGCCCTTCCCCATCTGCTCCGGGGCGCAACCTTTGAACTTCCCTGGCAATGGCCCCTGCTTCTGGCTTCCGCGCTGGCGGTGGTCGCCGCCGTGCTCATTCACATCCTGGGGGATGGTCCCCATCTGCCAGCTGCGTCTCCCGGCATCCGTCCCGGCGCGGGTATAAAAGCCTTCGTCCAGCGCAACTTCCGGGCGTCGGCTTTCGGGTACTTCGGGCACTGCTGGGAGCTCTACGCCTTCTGGACACTGACGCCGTTCCTGGTCAGCAGGGAACTCGAACGCCTCGGCTCGGACCCGGCCCTCACACCCTGGGTGGCCTTCCTGATCATCGGGCTCGGGTTGCCGGGGTGTGTCCAGGGCGGCCGCATGAGCCGGTGGCTGGAAAGTTTCAACGTGGCAAGAGGCGCCCTGGCGGTTTCCGGTGCACTCTGCCTCCTCTACCCGCTTCTTGGCGCCGCGCCACCGCTGCTGTTGCTGGCGCTGCTGGCCATCTGGGGTATCACGGTGATTGCTGATTCACCACAGTTCTCAGCGCTGGCGTCGGCAACCGCGCCCAGGGAGAACGTGGGGGCCGCGCTGGCGATCATGAACGCCATTGGGTTCGCGGTTACGATACCGGCGATCGCGCTTACCACCAGCCTCTGGGCAAGCCAGTCGCTGCAGGTGCTGTGGTGGCTTCTGCCGGGGCCGGTACTGGGGCTGATGACCCTGCACCGCATGAACCGGAAGGAACTGCACGAGATCTAGCTCAGCCCCGGCGCTCACCCATGCGGCGCGCAATCCACCACCCGGCTGCCATGGCCGCCAGGAATGCAGCCAGAGGCCCAGTCAGGCCACTGAGCGAGGCCACGGCCCGCCCGTGTCAGGAACCTATAATAGTTTCGGGTGTGATACAGGAAGGCTCTTGCCGGCATAGCCTTTTCCCCATTGCAGGGAGACCGGCTTACGTGGATGATCTGAGAGCACTTAATCACCATCCTGGACTACATGGATCTCGACACCCCGGAAGCCATCCACCAGCTTGTTCATGCGTTCTACGGGCGCCTCCTGGAAGATCCCGTGATGGCGCCCGTTTTCCTGGAAACCGCCGGCATCGACCTGGATCACCACCTGCCGACCATCGAAGCCTACTGGCGCAAGATGCTGCTGGGGGAACGCGGGGTCTACACACGGAACATGGTGGCCAGGCATGAGGCGGTTCACGCGAAGCAGCCGCTGGCGCCGGAGCATTTCGAGCGCTGGGGCGCCCATTTCCACGCAACCCTGAGTGAACACTTCGAGGGTCCTTACGCGGATCAGGCACACCGGATTGCCGACCGTATCCTGGTGAACCTGAAAGCCTGGCTCCTGGAGCCTCAGGAAGCGTAGAGCCGGAAGGCCTCTTCCGTGACCATGGCGTGACGCCGGGCCAGCGCTTCCCGGTCATCGTCATAGCCACCCGCGATCACAGTGGCCACGGGAACACCGCGCTGCTTCAGGGTTTCCAGCACCAGCGCCTCGCGCTGGCGGAGACCCTCAAGACTTACTCCCAGGCGCCCCAGCGGATCCCCGGCATAGACATCGACGCCAGCCGCGTACAGCACCAGTTCCGGCTGCCAGCGATCCAGCTGCGCGTGCAGGCAATCCGAGACTTCGTTCAGATAATCATCGTCCTCAAGTCCATCCGGCAGGGCCACATCCACGTCGCTCAGTGCCTTGGTGAAGGGAAAGTTCCTGCCACAGTGAATGGAACAGGTAATGGCACGGGGCTCATTCGCCAGCAGGCGGGCCGTGCCGTCGCCTTGATGCACATCGCAGTCGAAAATCAGGATGCGCTGAAGGCGATTCCTTTCAAGCAGCACATGAGAGGTCACAGCCAGATCGTTGATAACGCAGAACCCGGCCGCAAAATCGTACTGCGCGTGATGGGTCCCTCCCGCCTGATGGCAGGCGACACCGCAATGCAGGGCCAGCTGCGCTGCCAGGACCGTGCCCGCAGGTGACGTCAGTGTGCGACGGACCAGCCCTTCGCTCCAGGGCAGGTTCACCCGCTTGAGCTCCCGGTGAGTCAGCCCATTGTTGCGGAAGCGCTCGATGTAATCTGGGCAGTGCACCGCGTGCAGCCAGTCATCGCGGCACCGCCCGGGCCGGAAGCGATTCGCTGCAGAGGCGATCCCGGTGTCACTGAGATGCTCCATGAGAAGACCGAACTTGCTCATGGGAAAGCGGTGTGACCCCGGAAACGGGAAGCTGTAGCAGGGGTGATGGATGATCGGGACCAAAAGGAGACCTTTCACTCGGGGACCGTCTAACTGTATAAGGGGCCCGGTGTCCTGCCAACCTGAAGGAGGATCGGACGTGAGCCGACGGCTGAACTACCGGCATCTGCACCATTTCTGGGTGGTGGCCCGGGAGGGCTCGATCGCACGTGCAGCCGAAGCGCTGGATCTTGCGCCACAGACACTGAGCAGTCAGATCAGCACCTTTGAGGCGGACCTCGGAACGCGCCTGTTTGAGCGCCGGGGCCGGCGCCTGCTCATGACGGATGCCGGGCGTACGGTCTTCCAGTATGCCGACCCGATGTTCCGCACAGCGGAGGAACTGGAGGCATGGCTGGACGAGGCGGATGCGGCACCGGCACGTAAGCTTCGGGTCGGGATCGTGGCGTCCATCCACAAGCTGTTTGCCTACCGGGTGATCGCACCGGCGCTGGAAACCACCACGCCTGTCACCCTCAGATGCCGCACCGGTACCCCTGAGGACCTCACCAGTGCCCTGGCCCGCCATGATCTGGATGTGGTGATCACCGACAGGCCACCGGCAGGGGACGAGGATTTCCGCTGGTACCTGAATCCCCTGAGCCAGTCCGCCATCAGCCTTTTTGCGGAACCGTCACTGGCGCAGCGTCTGGCGCCCGGATTCCCTGCCAGCCTTGACGGTTTTCCGTTTCTTGCCAGCGCCCTGGATGCGCCCTACTACCAGCAGCTCATGCAGTGGTTCCGCGACCAGGGCATCCGTGTGCGGGAAGCCGCGGAAATTGATGACAGTGCCCTGATCAAGGTATTCGGCCGTGCGGGACTCGGGGTATTCGCCGCGCCGACACTGATCCGGGAGGAAGTGTGCCGCCAGTATCAGGTGGAGGAGATTGCGAGCATCGAGACCGTGCGCGACCAGATCTATGCCCTCTATGGCGTGGAAGGGATGCGTCACCCGGGGATACAGGCCATCTGCTCGGGCAGCTGATCATCAGATTTTTTCGTTACAAAAACTCAGAAAACCTTATTTATTCGATTCAATAAGGCACGGATACTGAGGCTGTCACCAACAGAGGAGACCGGCCATGAAAACCATCCTCAAGTACCGCCTCGACGCCTCAGGCAGCGATACTTCCCTGACACTGACCGATGGCTTCCGGGTTGTGCGCACCGAGTACATCCCGGCCGAGAATCGGGTTCACCTCTGGGTGGAGGTTCCCCTGAAAGCGGGGACGCCCGAGTCCAGGGTCGAGTTCCGCGTCATTGCCTCGGGGCAGCCCATCGGGGATGATTTCGGCTACGTGGGCACCGCCCTGGATACCCATGCCCCTGAGGCCTACCACGTGTTCAGCCGTTTCGCTGGCCAACAGGCTGGCCAGCCATCGGCCTCGGATGGCGGACGCCTGGTGAGGGTTGCCTGACAGGATCCGGGGGCCGCGAATGCGGCCCTCAGAACCAGCCGCCATCGTCGCGGTTGGCCTCGAACTCGAACTGCAGGCGGACCTCATCCCCCACCAGGTCATCCGCGATTCCATAGGTCATCCCCCAGTCGCTGCGCTCAATCACCGCATGCGCTGACAGCCCCATGGTGTAGTCGCCGTGTCCAATGGGGTACTCTGCCGCCTTGTTCAGCACCACATCCAGCGTCACCGGATTGGTCTCGCCCAGCATCGACAGATCCCCGGTCAGTTTTCCCGTGGACTCACCGGTTGCCTCAAACCCTGTGACTTCAAAGCGGATCTCCGGATATTCGGAAACATTGAGAAAGTCCTCGCCCCGCAGATGCTCGTCCCGCTCTTCGTGATTGGTGAAGATACTGTCCGCCTGGAAAACGACCTCGCCCTCGCTCACGGTCCGTTTCTCCGGATCATAGACGAACTGCCCCTCCACTTCCCGGAACATCCCGATCACCCGGGCATAACCGATGTGCATGACCTTGAAGGTCATGGTGAAGTGCTCATCATCGATGGTGTACTTTTCCGGCTCCGCAACCGCATTGCTGCCGGTTATCAGCCCACCGGCGAGAATGACCGCTGCGAGTGCGTTACGTTTCAGTGCCGTGCCTGTGCGTTTCATGCTTTCCTCCCGCCCGGTAGAGCCAGGCCAGATCCACGATGAATGAGTACGCCAGCAGTACCAGTGCCGGCGCCAGTATCCAGACCGCAAGCCAGGACGGCGTGACCGGCACCAGGACGATCACAAGGCTGGCAATCTGCCATACACAGATGGTCTTACGCCGGACGCTTTCGGGCAAGGGGTGATTGATCCAGGGCAGGACCCGGCCAACGGCGACGAAGAGATAGCGCATCAGGCCCAGCAGCAGCACCCAGGGGCCTGTGATGCCGAGTATCCAGACTCCCAGGCAGAGCGTCAGAATCAACGCCGCATCCACCTCCATATCAAACCTTGCCCCGAACGCCGAACTCACGCCGAAGCGGCGCGCCAGATGGCCATCCAGACCGTCCAGGATAAGAATCGCGAGCGCCAGCACCACCCAGGCCCACTGGATCCGGGCTGGAACCTGGGGCTCCGTCAGAACGCTCACGAGAACGACCACGCCCAGTGCCCGGTAGAAGGTCACCCTGTTGGCCGGGCCGAGCCCCCACTGCCCTTCCACCCGTGTCAGGAGCAGCCACGCAAGCAGCACGTACCCGGAGATCGGCACGACCAGCAATCCCAGCGGCATACGAATCCAGTACCAGAGCCCGCCCGTAAGGACGGCGAAGGGTACCGCCGTCAGAAGCAGCTCCCGAATGGCACCGATGTTATCCGACCCTTTCCAACCGGACATCTTATCCCCTTTGTCGGAACCCCACAGCACGGTCAATAATAGCCCGGACCCTAAAAACCCCAAGGCGCCAAGCATGATCAACGAACCCACCCCAAGAGTACGCGCATTCTGGATCACTGGCCCAGCCCAGGGGGAGATCCAGCCCACCAACCCGGACTTGGACGCCCCGGACAGCGAGGCAACGGTCGAGGTGGCGACCCTTTACACCGGCATCAGCCGTGGCACTGAGTCCCTGGTCTTCAACGGCCGGATTCCCCGCTCGGAACATGAACGCATGCGTGCGCCCTTCCAGGCGGGTGATTTTCCGTGGCCGGTGCGCCACGGCTACAGCAATGTGGGCCGTGTGGTTCAGGGGCCCGCGGAACTGGAGGGCCGTATCGTTTTCAGCCTGTTCCCTCACCAGACACGATTCCGGCTACCGGCCTCCGCGGCTGTGCCGGTACCTGACGGCGTACCAGCGGAGCGCGCCATCCTGGCCGCCAACATGGAAACCGCCATCAACGGCCTCTGGGACGCTAGCGCGGCCATTGGCGAACGCATTGCCATCGTTGGCTGTGGCGTGGTCGGCGCCCTCATGGCCTGGCTCTGCCAGCGCCTACCGGGAACACGGGTGACAGCCGTGGACATGGAACCCTCCCGACGACGCGTCCTTGAACAACTGGGCGTACACTTCGACCCGGATCTGCAGAGTGACGACCATGACCTCGTGTTCCACGCCAGCGGCAACCCGAAAGGTCTCGAACACGCCCTCGCCCTTGCGGGCACCGAGGGCCGGATCATCGAGATGAGCTGGTATGGCGATCAACCGGTCAGCGTCCCGCTGGGCGGCGCCTTCCATTCCCGCCGCCTGACGCTCAGGGCCAGCCAGGTTGGCCGTGTCAGTCCCGAAAGACGCCCCGCCTGGACCCACCGGGGCCGACTGGAACTGGCGCTGTCGCTGCTCGCAAATCCGGAACTGGACGTACTCATAGACGGCGAAAGCGACTTCGAGGCGCTGCCCGAGACCATGGCGGCGCTCTGCCGCGCTGACAGCTCCGCCCTGTGCCACCGGGTGCGCTACCCGGAAAACCACTGATCCCGAGGATGCCATGTACCGACTGACCGTCCGACAGCACATGATGATCGCCCACAGCTTTACCGGCGAGGCCTTCGGCCCCGCCCAGGCCCTGCACGGGGCAACCTACGTGGTGGATGCCACCTTTGAGCGGCCCCAGCTCGATGACAACGACCTGGTCGTGGACATTGGCCTGGCAACACAGGTACTCGGGGAGATCCTGGGCGAGTTCAACATGCGCAATCTGGACGACCACCCGGACCTCAAGGGCCGCAACACCACCACGGAATTCATGGCAGGAATCGTCTTCCAGCGGCTTGCCGAAGCCATCAAGACGGGCCGCCTGGGCGAATCCGCCCACGGCATACGGGCGCTGGAGGTCACCCTCAGCGAATCCCATATCGCCTGGGCCAGTTTCCGTGACGAACTCTGAGCACCGACTCACCTTCATTGTCCCGGGGGATCCCGAACAGCGCACCGGCGGCTACGGCTATGTGCGGGAAATGGCCGGTGCACTGGAGGCCCGCGGCTGCTCCGTCCGAATCGAGGGCCTGCCCGGCCTGTTCCCGGTTGCCAACGACGAGGCCCGGCACGCCATGGACCAGTACCTTCGGGGCCTGCCTGAAAAGGCCAGCGTGGTTATTGACGGACTGGCACTCGGTGGCCTCCCGGAGGCGGTTGCGCCTCATGCACAACGGCTCCGACTGATTGCGCTCGTGCATCATCCCCTGGCTCTCGAGACGGGGCTGCCCGAGGAAACCCGGGCGCACCTGTTCCAGACCGAACGACGCGCGCTCGCCAGAATGGAGGCCATCGTCACCACGAGCCAGAGTACGGCCCGTGAACTGGCCGCGTACGGTGTCCGGGAGCGGGACGTAACGGTCATTCCACCCGGCGTTGCCCTGGCGCAGTTGCCGGAGCCCCAAGAGTGCCGGGATCAGAACACCCCACTCGAGCTGCTCTGTGTCGCCCACCTGGCACCCCGCAAGGGCCAGGACATTCTTGCCGAGGCCCTTGCGCCAATCGCCGGCGCCAACTGGCACCTGACCCTGGCGGGAAGCACCACAAGGGACCCGGACTTCACCGCCCGTCTCCGTGACAGGCTGTCGGACTACGATCTCACGGATCAGGTCACACTCACCGGGGAACTGGATGAAGAAGCCCTGGCACCCCTCTGGCGACGCGCCCACGGCTTTATCCTGCCCGCCCGCTATGAGGGTTATGGGATGGTGATCGACGAAGCCCTTGCTGCCGGCCTGCCAGTGCTGAGTTCTGATGGCGGTGCCCTTGCTGAGACCGCGGATCGCCCCGGCATCCGGCTTCACCCCGCCGGTGACCACCGTCTTCTCGAAGATCATATCCGCAGCTGGCTTGAAACCCCGGATCAGCTGTACAGTCAGGCCCGTGCGGCCTGTGATTCAGCCCGCAACCTCCGGGCCTGGTCCAAGGCAGCACGGGAGTTTGAGGGCGCCCTGGGGGTGAACCGGGAGGAACATGGCAGCGCTGTCTTCGAAGCGGACTGGCTTCAGCTGCGTGAGCCGGCCGACCATGCAGCGCGCAGCGATCAGTTAACCGCCAGACTCCGGGATTACCTCAAAACCCTGGAAGCGCCCCTCACAATCTGCGATCTCGGCGCCGGAACAGGCTCCAACCAGCGCTATCTGGCTCCCCGGCTCCCCGGTCCCCAGCAATGGCTGATGGTGGAACCGGACGCCCCGCTGATTCCCACCAACACCCAGCCCGAAGCGACTGATGACACGACCAGCCGCTGGCTTCAGGAAGCGGTTACAGCCGCCAACCTGGATGAAATCATCCCGGAGAAGGTGGATCTGATCACCGCCTCGGCCCTGCTCGACCTGATGAGCCGGGACTGGCTTGAAGCCCTGGCGCTGACCGCCTCCCAACGCCGGGCTCCGCTGCTGATGGTCCTCAGCTACTGCGGCAACTTTGATCTGCAACCTGTTGATTCGCGGGATCAATGGCTTCGCGATACTGTCAATGACCACCAGCACCGGGACAAGGGCACCGGCAGCGCCGCCGGCCCTGACGCCACAGGGATCCTGTCCGCAGCCCTGAGCGCGCACGGCTTTGAGGTTCTAACCGGGGCCAGCCCCTGGAAGCTGGACCACCATCATCCCGATCTCCAGCAGGCCCTGATGGCCGGATGGTGTGAGGCCGCCCGTGAACAGGCGCCCGGGGAGCGGTGCAGCATCGACCAGTGGCAGGCCCTGCGCCATACCCAGGCTCGGGATGGGCAGCTGCGGATACGGGTGGATCATCTGGACCTGCTGGCACTGCCTCCCTCGTTAGAGCGGCGATCATGAGACGTTACGGTCGGCTGCTGGTAAGCCTTGCACTTCTGGGGCTGGTTGCGGTGACCATTGATCCCCGGGACGTGGTCACCGTGCTGCAGCGCTTGCCGGTCTGGAGCCTGATTGCCGCCCTTGCCCTCTCAGTCCCCCAGGTGGTGCTTTCCGCCCTGCGCTGGCGCTATACCGCCCAGCGTCTGGGTCTGCCCCTGGACACTGGGGAGAGCGTCATCGCCTATTACCGGGCAACACTGGTCAACCAGCTCATGCCGGGCGGGGTGATGGGCGATGTGGAGCGCGCCTGGCGCTCACGGCATCCGGAGGCCCGCGCCAGCGCCGCTGCCCACAGCGTGGTGATTGAGCGCCTCTCCGGCCAGATGGCCCTCCTGCTTACTATTGCAGCGCTCGTGGCCGTGGCACCTCCATTCGCCTTCCCCGGCCCGCAGCTTGGCGGGCAATGGCTCTGGGGTGTTGCCCTGATCCTTGTGGTGGTGCTGCTTGCCGGCCGGTACCTGCCGGGAATACGGAATTACAGCGCCCTGCTCCGTAGAGATGTCCGCGCCGCCCTGATCACGTGGCCCGCGCCTGTTATCCAGCTTGGTCTGTCCACAGCAGTGGTCGTCACCTACTTCGCCACCCTTGCACTTCTGGATGCCGGCATCGCCAGTCACGTGCTGACACTGGAGAAGCTTGCTCTGCACGCCTGCCTGCTGCTGAGCATGGTGCTGCCGGTCAGCATCGCCGGCTGGGGCGTTCGGGAAGGGGTTGCGGCGGCGCTCTGGCCCTTGGCGGGTTTTCCCGCCAGCGAGGGAGTGGCGCTCAGCATTGCCTATGGGGTGGTCATCCTTGTGGGCAGCCTGCCGGGCCTTATTCCTGGGCCCGGTCGGAGGCCCCGGAGCGCCTGAGATCAAGGTCAAACAGCACGTCACTGCCGAGATTCACCACCTGGGCCTGAGGCCAGATGGCATCCTTTAACCGGTCCACCTCCGGAAGCGTGAAGGCCGGGTAGCCACTACCAATGATCATGGGAGCGACCATCACATGCAGACGGTCAAGCCGGTCGGCTGTCAGGAACGCTGAAACCGTGCGCCCTCCGCCCTCCACAAAGACGCGCTTGAGGCCGAAACGCGCCAGCACCGCCAGCACGCGATCCGGATCAATGGTCCCGCGCTCCGGATCCAGACAGGGAACGCGAGTGGCACCGGTTTCCGGACAGGGCCGGTCACTCTCCGGAATGGCATCGCCGGCCACCAGGTGGAGTGTGGGCGCATCGCCATCGGCAAGTAGATGGTGGTCTACGGGCAGACGGTCCCTGCGGTCCACAACCACGCGCACGGGCTGAGTTCCGGCCACACGCCGGACCGTGAGACGGGGGTTGTCCTCAAGCGCGGTTCCCGCGCCCACCACCACGGCATCGGCAACCGCCCGCAGCCGGTGCAGATGGGTCAGCCCATCATCCCCGTTAATGTAACGGGAGGCGCCCGAAGCCGTGGCAATGCGGCCATCCAGGCTCTGCCCCAGTTGCCCGATCACCCAGCCCCTGTCTCCCGGGCAGAGGGGCCGGAACACGCGCAGCAGCTGCTCCTCCGCCGATGGCTCAGTGTCAGCCGCGGGCTCGGGCAGAATCCGCCCCCTGGCTCTGGCCTCCAGTATCCTGTCCCAGACTGTTTCGATGCTCTGCATAAATCCCTGCCAGCCCTTCTACGCTTTAGCGAATCTGTCCTGATTACGCATGAAACCCTATTGTGGACCCCTGCTGGTCCGCCCGGATCTTCTGACCGTATAACACGGCAATTCCACTGTCTGCATGGGAATATTGCATGGACACACTCTTCTATGATGGCCAGTGCCCGCTCTGCATGAAGGAAATCCGTCTGCTGCGGCGCATCGGCGATGATGACCTGAGACTTATTGATGTGCACGGCCTTCAGGATGCGGCTGTCTGGCCCGGCATCCCCCCGGAACATCTGCTCCAGCGTCTGCACCTGCTCGACGACGACGGTATCTACCGGACGGGGCTGCGAGCCACGGTCCAGACCTGGTGCCATACGCCTTTCGGCTTCCTGTTCCGGCTGCTGCTCATCCCCGGCATCCGCACACTGGCGGAAGCGGCCTACAACCGCTGGGCGGAACGGCGCTATTGCCGGCGTTACGGGTGTGCCATCATACCGGGCAGCCATTGAACCCAAGGGGCTACGACGGCATGCTGCGACAATTCGCTCTGGCACTGGTTGGCTTGATGGCCCTGAGCATGGGATGCAGCAACGTGAACCCCTATTACGACCCGGACAAACTCCACCACACCGAATCCGGCTTCACCAACAACTACGCTACGGACAAACCCGGCGGTGGCGATTTCCTGCGCTGGCAGTGGAACCGCTGGTGGAACGACCTGCCCAAGCCACCGGTCGAACCTATCGAAGGGGTCGAGCCGGAGCTCGAATTCATACAGAACAATGAGGACGAGGTGGCCGTCACCTGGATCGGCCACGCCACTGTCCTGCTCCAGGTGGGCGGACTCAACATCCTCACCGACCCGCAGTTCTCGGAGCGGGCCTCACCGGTATCCTTCGCCGGCCCGCCCCGGCACCAGCCGCCAGGCGTAGCCCTTGAGGAACTGCCCCACATCGATGCGGTCGTCATCTCCCACGCCCACTACGACCACCTGGATCTGGCCTCCGTCACGGCGCTCTACCAGCAGGACGGCGGGCCGCCCCGCTTCTTCCTCCCCCTGGGCATGGACCAGTGGTTCCGGGAAAACGTCACCGATGGCGACGATACCCACCTCACCCCCATGGACTGGTGGCAGACCCGGGAGTTCCGGGGTGCGACCATCCGCTTCCTGCCCGTGCAGCACTGGAGCTCGCGCACGCCCTGGGATGAAAACGAAATGCTCTGGGGCGCCTGGGCGGTGGAACACCCGGATTTCGATTTCCTGTTCGGCGGGGATTTCGCGTATTCGAAGGATCTGAAGGACATCGGCGAGCGCACGAACGGGTATGACCTGGCCGCCCTGCCCATCGGCGCCTACGAGCCGCGCTGGTTCATGAAGAGCAACCACGTGAACCCGGAGGAATCCGTACAGGCCATGCAGGACATCGGCGCCCGCCGGGCCATCGCCATCCACTGGGGCACCTTTGAGGGGCTGACCGATGAACCCCTCGACGAGCCCCCGAAGAAGCTCGTCGAAGCGCGGGAACGGGCTGGCATCCCGGAAGCAGCGTTCCGTATCCTCAACCATGGGGAAACCGTCCGCCCCGGAAAGAATGAGAGGGTTTCCCGGCGCCCATGAACCTCCACGGGAAGACCCGGAGGGGCTAGCGCTCGAACACGAACTCCTGGTACAGCAATTCCTCGCACTGGCGGCGCTTCTTCTCAAGGTCCTGCTTGGAGGAGCCCCCAAGGAACAATAGCGCCACCCGGTAACTGTAACTGTCCTGGTCCATCAGGTCTGACAGGCGTTGGCCGGGCTCGGCGACGATCTGGATGGTGGAGTCGGGGATGATTTCCTGTTCGATCCGGCGGACCGTTTCCTCGCTGGGAACCTGCGCCACATAGGCATCCTCCCACTCGCGCAGGAAGAATTTACCCGAGACCTCGAATCTGCCCTGACGATGCGGAAAGGTCGGTCGACGCCCGGCGGCCAGTTCCACGGCCACCTGGTGGTGGGAACGGCCATCCACCTTCTGGAAAAGCCGGCAATGGGACTCTGAGATACGGGTATTGATTTCCAGCAGCCAGATCTGATCCTTTTCCCGGTCCCAGAAATATTCGATGTTGAACGGCGCATTGTCGTAACCGATACGCCTGACCACCTTCTGGGTGATCTCGGTCATCCGGTCCTGCACCTCGTCCGGGAGAATGGTCGGGTACTGGTAACTGGAGAACGTGGTGAGGTTGGCCTCGCGGAAGGAATCCACGGTGCCGTACACCTCCACTTCGCCCTTGCAGGAGAAGCCTTCCTGGGTGCACTGCATGCCGCCGATGATGCTCTCGGCGATGCAGTACTCACCGCCAATCTCATCGAATTCCGGCGGCATGGTGACCATGTCGAGCAGGTAGTTGAACGGGCCCGAGAAACGGCCGATGTTGTCCCGCACTTCCTTCATTGCCTCGTGGAACTGGCTAGCCTCGTCAATCCGGAACCCGAGGTACGAGGAGAAGGATTTCACCGGCTTGATCCAGAACGGGAAGTCCATGACTTCAAGCACCCTGTCCAGGGCCTGCTCGTCAAACGGATTGAATGCGGTGAATGTCGGGATGTTATCCGGAACGACGGCCCGCTGTTCAATCCGGCTCCAGTATTTGTGCTCGCATTTCAGCACGGATTCCAGGCTTGCCGAAGCCAGATCGAAGGCATCACAGATGATGGGTACAATGGTGCTGACGGGGAAATCAATGTAGTGGATAACGCCGTCCACCGCCCCTTTGTGCTCCCGAATCTGTTTCTTGGCCTGCTGGATAATGTCCTGGATCTCGTATTTCTGTTGCTCCAGGATCTGCCGGGAATCGAGCAGCGGCACGAAGTTGTAGTGGTCCGCCATGTCAATGGTGGCCAGCATTTCCCGGTTGAAGTCGTTCAGCCCGATAACGAAGACGGTCTCCTCGCCGAACTGGCTGAATGAGCCATTCTCGTCCTCAACCTCATCACCAGCCAGTGCTGGATAATAGACGCAAAGGAGCTGTAGCTCAGTATGCGCCCTTACAACGTACTCCTCGTTCTGGCTGAGTGCGTACACGGCCCCGGGATTGAGGGGGTGACGCGTACCATCCCGGATGGTTTCCACCTCCCCTTCGCCACGGATGCAGTAGACGGTTTCCATGTGATGCCTGTGCCAGAAACGATTCTCGGTTCCGGCCTGCATGATGGTGTCATGCAGCGAATAACCCATACGGTCATCGCGGCGGATCAGGCGCCGGCTTGAATAGTTGGGTCCTGATACAACCCGGTTGGTATCAGCAAGCTCATTAACGTGACGATAGATCATGGGTCCCTTCCTTCAGATGCAGGCCTCGTGGCTCAAAGATGATCCCGTGGCACATGGGTGTTCCAGTTCCTGGCAACGACGCGTTCATCGCCCTCGTAGGCATCGAGTTCCGCATAGACGTGGAAATGGCTCCGGCTGGCGGTCAGCACCGTGCGCGTTGTTACTTCTATGGACCAGTCGCCACGGGCCATTCCACTGACGCAATGCGTTTCCCCGCGCATGGATTCAAAATCCTCGCCCACATGGGTATACCACTCGCGGGTATCGCTCCACATGGTGAGACCGATCTCCTCAATGGTGAAGGTCCCGTCGTTCTTGATCACTTCCAGTATGGACTCGTCCCTGGACAGATCGCGGATTACCCGCCAGTTCTGCTCAGGTGCCTGCGTGTAGGGCGTGGCAATGGCGGCCGCTGATTCCGGCTCGCCGAAGTCTGGCAACGCCGCATCCGAATCACGTGGCGGCCGCACCGGAAGGCGCAGCTGGCTGCCCGTCGGATGGACCGTCAGACAGGCGAGCTCCGGGGCCGGCCAGGCAAGCGGCCAGTAAGAGGTGGAAATTGAGATCCGCAGGCGATGGCCCGCCGGGAAACGCTGGGCGATGTCGTTCAGTTGCACCGCCACCCGGTAGCGTTCGCCAGGCACCATCGGGCTGGGTTCGGCGTGGCTGTCCCGGTGGCTGAGATTGAGCATGCCGTAAGTGCTGCGGGTGGCCTTGTTGTCCGGGGCCAGATCCGAGAGGCGGACACAGATCATTGCCTGGGGCTTGTTCGCCTCCAGCTCCAGCTCGATGACCGGCGCCCCCATGATCTCCAGGGGTTCGCTCAGGGGCTCGGTGTCGAACACCAGCGCACCGCCATCTTCCTCGCGCTGGTCATGGGGCAGGTCCGGTGTCGCACTGTAGGAACACCACTTACCCGCGAACAGGCCCAGACTCAGGGGCGACTGGATCCATAAGGGCGTGTCACTGACCGGCGTACCGGGATTGACGAGATGGCCCTCACTCAGACCATAGACGGTTTCACGGACATTGGACGACGGCCAGCCCGGCTCGGCAATCCAGCGCCCCGGCCGTCGCGTGTACTCCGTTGCAGGGGGGACGCTGTCCTGCATCCAGACGCGGAAATCCGGCTCATCCATGATGCCCGTGTCCTTCCCCTTGAGCCAGTGATCCCACCAGCGCACGGATTCCTGCAGGAACCCGATGGCGGGCCCTGGCTTACCCATGTGCGGGTACATGTGGCTCCAGGGTCCGACCAGCCCCTTGGTGGGCACGTCAAGATTGCTCAGCAGCCGGAATACGCTGTTGGAGTAACCATCGGCCCAGCCACTGACCGCCATCACCGGGCACTGCACCGCCGAGAAGTCCTCGCAGATGGAGCCGTGACGCCAGAAGTCGTCCCGGCGCTGGTGCTCGAGCCAGTTTTCCAGCCAGAGGCCACTGTGCTCCAGCCGGTCCAGCCACATATCGCGCCACTTCTCCCCCACCAGTTCGGGATCCGGCGGAAGGCTGGTGTAGGCAAACATTGTTGACGCCCAGGAAAGGTTATCCGTCAGCATGCAGCCGCCCATGTAGTGGACGTCGTCTGCGTAACGGTCATCAGTGGAGCAGACACTGATGACGGCCTTGAGTTCGGGCGGTCTCAGGGCGGCAATCTGCAGGCCGTTGAAACCACCCCAGGAGATGCCGATCATGCCTACCGAACCGCTGCACCAGTCCTGCTGCGCGATCCAGCGGATGATTTCCACCCCGTCGTCCAGTTCCCGCTGCAGGTATTCATCCTGCAGGACACCTTCGGAATCGCCGCTGCCGCGTATATCCACCCGGATGCTGGCATAGCCGTGCCCGGCGAAATAGGGATGGTTCAGCGCGTCCCTGGAACGGGTATTGTCCCGCTTGCGATAGGGGATGTATTCGAGGATCGCCGGCACCGGATTGTTCTCGGCATCCTCCGGCATCCAGATGCGCGCCGCCAGGCGGGTACCATCGGACATCGGGATCCATACGTGTTCAAGGTGCTTGGTCGCGTGGGGAAAGGACGTAACGGTTTTCAATTCGGCTGTTTTCCTTATAGCCCGGATATCGGGGTCATTTTGCGCATGATTTCTGCATCTATCTGCATAATAGGGGTTGGCTTGCGCCGGCGCCATCGGTACGCGGTAAAAGCCATCACTCTCCTCCAGTCGCGTTTTCTCCATAATCCTGCAGGCGCAGTTCCTCGGGCCTGAAGGTCAGCAGCTTCTCCGTCGCCTGGACGAGCACGTGCGCCACCTTCTCCGTGGCCTCCAGGGACACCCGTTCGTCCGCGGAATGAGCCCAGTCGATATCGCCGGGCCCATAGACGACGGTGGAGGCCCCGGTAAGCCGCACCCAGGCCGACATGTCGCAACCATAGGGCGCTCCCGTGATGCGCGCCGGACGCCCGAAAACCGAGGCCGCCGCATCCGCCATTGTGGTGACCAGTGGATGCTCCATGGGGGTATGCGCGGAACCGAAACCAGACGCCATGAGCCGCGCCTGGGGCGGGTTCTGTTCAAGCCAGGGATCGCCTGCGCAGGCCTCGGCAATCACCCGCTGAATCCGCGCCTTCGCCTGCTCCACGGTTTCGTCGAGCGTCACCCCGACGCGGATCTCCGCCGTGAGCCGGTCCATCACGCTGGACGACCAGTTACCCCCGTTGATCAGACCCACGTTGGTGGCGTACGGCAGGTGCAGGGCCCGCATCAGCGGGTGGTCCTCCGCGTCATTGATGCGCTTTTCGTCCTCGCGCAGGGCCTTGTGGACCGCCAGGTAATGATCCAGGGCGCTCTCCCCCAGGTGCCGCCGGCTGGCGTGGGCCGCCAGTCCCATCACTTCCAGGAAGAACGACATGGCGCCGGCATGGGCAACCACCAGCTTGGGCGAGCCCTCGTCATCCAGGGTGGGTTCCGGCACCACCACGGCATCCGGTTGCCAGCCCCGGCGGATGGCAGCGAGCGTGCCGAGGCCGCTGTCCTCTTCCGCCGGCACGCCCACGAATACAACCCGACCGGCGAAGTCCCGTTGGCCCTGGGCAAAGGCCTCGAAGGCTTCCAGAGCCGAAACGACGCCGGATTTCATATCACTGGCGCCACGTCCATAGACGGTATCGCCGTCCATATACCCTGAATACGGATCCATCGTCCACTGGCTGGTGTCGCCTGGCGGGACAACGTCCAGGTGCCCGGTCAGCACCACCGTGGGGCCCGGCTTGCGCCCCCGCACCACGCCGACAACCACCGGCAGCCAAGCGCGCTCCACCTCATGGCCCGGGTAGTTGGGATCCGTGAGGACATCCGCAATACCCTCGTTCCAGTGGTCAACCTCCACACCCAGCTCATTGAGCCACTCGGCGAGCCGGGCGATCACCGCATCCTCCTGCCCGGTCACCGACGGGATCCGGATCAGGTCCACCAGCCGCCGCCGAACCCGGGTGGCGTCAATGTAGTCGCAACGGTCCGTCATAATAGGTCATCTCCTGCTGCTTACAGGGGGCGTCCCGGACGCCCCGCTCCTAGAGGTTCCGGCGTGGAATCAACCGATCCCAGTCATGCTCATAGACCAGCTCCCCGTGCTCATACGCCCTGAGCGTGGCCTCAATCCGGAACGCCTCGGAGGTGCAACTCATCCGCGTCCAGGTTTCAGTGTTCACTCGCCAGTCATCGCGGAAAAAACCCATGCGCCAGAACGTTTCAGCCTGGGCCGAGTTAACATCGTCACCCTCGATCCGGTAGCGCTCGTAACCGCTCTTCTGGACATCCGTACCGGTGGCGTCGATGTGGAATATCCCCTCGGAATCATCGACTTCCAGCGTATGGGCGTTCGCATCAAAATCGTAATGCAGTGACCAGTTCGTTGCCTCGGCCTCGATTTCGGTCATCGACACGTAGGGTGCGCCCTCGGGCGGCGCAAACTCGGGGAGTTGCCGATCAACCTCGCTGGGCGGGCGTACCGGCAGTGCCAGGGTGCTGACCTCCGACCAGAGGGTCAGTGCCGTGGCGTCCGGCGACGGCCAGATCAGGGGCCAGTAATTTGAGCTTACACTGACGCGAATACGGTGGCCCGCCGGGAAATTCTGGGCGATTTCATTGAGCTGGACGCGCACGCGATAGGTCTCACCGGGCACCAGGGACGCCGGCTCGGCGTGGCTGTCCCGGTGGCTGAGGTTCAGAACCCCGTAGGTTACCCGGGTTGAGGCCCCGTCCGGGGCCACGTCACACAACCGCACCGCGACCTGGGCCTCAGGCTGGTCGCTGGCCAGAACCAGCTCCACCACGGGCGGGCCAAAGATCTCAACCGCTTCCGACAGCGGCTCCGTATCAAAGCACAGGGAATCCCCATCCGCCTCGCGCTGGTCCCCCGGCATGTCCGGGCCGGCGGAATAGGAACACCACTTGCCGGCACTCAGGCCGGTGCGCAGCGGCGACTGGCACAGAAGTGCCTCACTGGTGCCTGCCGTGTCACCGCGCTCCAGACCGTTGCGGGTCAGCCGAAGCTGCTGGTTCTCGATGCGCGGGCTGGGCCACTCATTCTCCCCGATCCAGCGCCCGGGACGCTCCGCATAACGGGTCGCGGGCCGGATACTGTCCTGCATCCACACTCTGACCTGCGGCTCTTCCATGATGCCGGTCGCCTCATCCTTGAGCCAGTGATCCCACCAGCGCAGCGTATCCTGGAGGAAGCCAATGGCGGGACCGGGCTTACCCAGGTGCGGGTACTTATGGCTCCAGGGACCCACAAGACCCTTGCGGGGGACATCCAGGTGCTGCATCAGGCGAAAGACGCTGTTGGAATAGCCGTCGGCCCAGCCGCTCACCGCATACACCGGGCAGCGGATGGCGCTGAAATCCTCGCACACGGACCCATGGCGCCAGAAATCATCGCGCGCCTGGTGACTGCTCCAGGTCTCCAGCCAGAGCCCACTGCCCCGCAGGCGCTGGAACCAGTCGTCCCGCCAACCATCCCCGAAGAGGCGTGGATCCGGTGGGCAGCTGTTGTGGGCGAACATAACCCCGGCCCAGGAGACATTGTCGATCAGCATGCAGCCGCCCATGTAATGCACATCGTCGGCATAGCGATCATCCGTGGAGCACACCGTCAGCACCGCATACAGCTCGGGCGGCTGGAGGGCGGCGATCTGGAGGCCGTTAAAACCACCCCAGGAAATCCCCATGATCCCGACACGGCCGGTACACCAGGGCTGCGCGGCGATCCAGCTCAGAATCGCCAGTCCGTCGTCGAGCTCCTGTTGCGTGTATTCATCCGTGAGCACGCCCTCGGACTCGCCGCTGCCACGGATGTCCACCCGGACACCGGCATAGCCATGGCCCGCGTAATAAGGGTGATTGATGGAATCTTCCTTGGTGCGCAGGTCGGCCTTGCGGTAGGGAATGTATTCCAGGATGGCCGGCACCGGATGCGCCTCGGCATCCTCGGGCAGCCATATCCGCGCGGCAAGATGGCAGCCGTCCGGCATGGGAATCCATACGTTTTCCAGTTCCCGAACCGCCCTGGGCCAATCGCTCCTTGTGTGCATTCACATCTCCTCGAACGACAAGGCAATAGTAGAGCCGAACCGGGCAACCGCCCGGGTCGGCGAAAACGGCGGCCTCAGCGGTCAGGACCGTCTCTGAGGTCAAAGCTGAGCCGCTCAACAATGGCACTATGGTTGGCCATCAACTGCTCATGGGTATCAGCACCCACATAGATCAGTGCCAGCACGTAGCTGTAGCTGTCCTGGTCGTGAAGCTCGGACAGCCACATGCCCGGATGCACATCCAGCTCCACGTAGGTACCGGGGTAATCCTCGGCAATCGCCGCCAATGTCTGCCCGGACGGCACATCGGCCACCCAGGCGTCCTCATGCCGGCGCAGCCAGAAGGCGGCGGCACACTTGAACCTGCCCCGGGCAGCAGGGAATTTGGGGTCGTGACCGAGCGCCAGCTCGACCGCGACCTGATGATTGGAGACCCCGTGCACCTTGTCGAACAGGTCGCTGTGGTGCTGGGCGATCCGGGTGTTGATCTCCAACAGGCTGACTTTATCCGTGCTGCTGTCCCAGAAGAACTCGATGTTGAACGCGGAACCATCGAAGCCAATGCGCTGCAGCGTTTTGCGCGCCACCTCCTCCATCCGCTCGGTGACCGACTGCGGCATCTGGGACGGGTACTGGTAGCGGGCGAAGGAAGAGCTGTTGGCTTCCCGCACCGAGTCCACCACCCCGTGCACATGGACTTCGCCCTGATGGACATAACCCTCAAGGGTGCACATATCCCCCGTGAGCAACGCTTCCGCCAGACAGTAATGACCGCCGACCGCCGCGATATTGTCGGGCAGCTCAATGTATTCAAGGATCCGGTCGAAAGGCTCTGCAATACGGTTGATGTGCTCCCGGATCTCGGCCACCGCCCGGTGGAAGGCGGCTTCGTCGTCAATACGGAACCCGAGATAGGAGCCTGCCGATTTCACCGGCTTCAACCAGAACGGGTACGCAAGTTCGAGCTGGGTCTCGGGCGAGTCGAGAAAGGGATCCACCAGCTGGAAACGGGGAATGAAGTCCGGCACAACCGCTTGCTGTTCCAACCGACTCCAATACTTGTGCTCACACTTGAGCATGGCCCGCAGATCCAGCCCCGGAAGCCCCAGGCGCCCGGTCAGAATGGGCAGGATGGTGCTCACCGGAAAGTCCATGTAGCCAACGATGGCATCCGGGGCCGGATCCGCCTCCTGGAGCTGTTTCTCAGCTCGGCTGAGCATGGATTCAATCGGGAAGTTGTCCGCGTACAGGATTTCTTCGGGCGTCAGAACACCATGGAAACGGTAGTGTTCCGCGCCCGGGAGGGATTCCAGCTTGGCCCGGTTGAACTCATTCATGCCGAGCACATACACCTGCTTGACGGCGTTATCTTTTGGGGATTCGGAACTCATCTCGGTTTCAACCTTCAACAGAGCGGTACAGGAGGAGCATCGGTTAAAGCACGACGCCACGCAAGGGTTTTGATACGCTGGCCCAGATGTCTTTATAAGCACTTTCTCCCGACCAGAGGACGGAGACCGCAATGGCCCAATCGAGTAAAACCCCTGAAATCGGCGTCGTCCTGGGTGATCCCCGACTGCCCTACCCCTACGCCGTGGATAACCGGTTCGGTTACGAGGAAATCGAGGCGGTCCGCCAGCTGAAGACCTCACTCGCAGAGCTGGAGGGCTATCACTTCACCTACTACGACGACCACGAACGCCTGATCGACGACCTGCGCAGCGACAGGCCGGACCTTGTACTCAATCTCTGTGACACCGGCTTCCGCAACGACTGGGACCTGGAGCGCAACATCCCCGCATTCCTGGAAATGCTGGGCATTCCCTACACCGGCGCCGACCCCATGGGCATCAGCCTGGGCACCGACAAGGCCATCGTACGGGCACTGGCGGTGAGCCTGGACATCCCCGTGCCCAACGAGACCTTTGTGGATCTCACCGCCGACCCGTTGACCCTGCCCACCTCCTTTCCGTCGCTGATCAAGCCCAATGGCGGCGGTGGCAGTTTCGGCATCACCGAAAACTGCGTTGTGCACGACGCCGCAGAGGCGCACGCCTATCTGCAGTGGCTCGCCAGGCAGGACCTGTATCCACCGGAAGCCATCTGCCAGGATTTCCTCACCGGCGATGAGTACACCGTAGGCATGATCGGCAACCCGGCCAGCGGCTTTACCGTGCTGCCTCCCCTGGTGATCGACTACAGCAAGCTGGACTCCGACCTACCGCCCATCCTCACCCACGGCTCCAAGGCGGACCCGGACTCGCCCTACTGGGACAAACTCAGTTTCCTTCAGGCGGAGCTGGACGACGTCACCCGGGGGCAGATGGTCGACGCCTGCGCCAAGCTGTTCAAGCGACTGGGATTCCGCGACTACTCACGCATTGATTTCCGCTGCGGCGGCGACGGCGTGCCACGGCTGATTGACGCCAATACCAACCCCACCTGGTACTGGGACGGCAAGATGGCGATGATGGCCTCCTGGGCGGGCTACAGTTATGCGGAGATGCTGCGCATGATCCTGGAAGCCGCCCTGGCGCGCAGCGGCGCCCATCGATAGGCGGGCAGGGAGAAGCCCCGTCCCCCCCCTGCTAGATCAGGTGGCGGGGAATCCACTCGTCCCACTCGCGCTCGAAAAACAGCGCATCGCCATCGTAGGCATGGAGCGTGGCGCGCAACCGGAAATGCTGCGGATCGGCCGTCAGCCGGGTCACGCACGCCACCCGTGCTGACCAGTCATCGCGCTGCAGAATGCAGTTCTGATCAATCCGGGCCTCGGCCCCGCTGGCGTCGTATTCATGGGTGCGGAACCACTTGCCCAGACTGTACCCGGCCGTGAGATCAATATCCTCAATATAGGCCAGGGAGGCACCGCCGAAATCACCCCCCTCATTGTAGATGCGGTAGGTCGTTTCGTTATTGATCAGGTTACGCTCCACGGTGCGGCGGAAATCCCCGGAGCTGAGCGCTTCCGGCTCGGACTGTGGGCCGCGCTCCGGTGGTTCGAAGGGGCGCAGCTGCTCGTCCTCCTCGCGCGGCGGGCGCACAGGCAGCTGCAGCGAACTGACGCCGGTATGGAGCGTCAGGCGAACCGGCTCCGGTGCCGGCCAGATCATGGGCCAGTAACTGGTGGATACCGCCAGGCGCATGGTGTGGCCCGGGGCGAAGGCATAAGCAACATCCTTCATCTGCACGCGCACGCGGTAGCGCTTGCCGGCCTCCAGGGGTTCCGGGTGTTCGCGACTTTCACGCTGGGTGAGGTTGAGTACGCCCCAGGTGACCCGCGTCGAGGCCCCGTCCGGCGCCACGTCATTGAGGCGCACGATCACGTACGCGACCGGCCGGTCCACCGTCACTTCCAGTTCCGCCACCGGTGCGCCCAGGATCTCGATGCGTTCCGAAACCGTATCGGCGTCAAAGACCAGGGATTTGCCGTCATCTTCCCGCTGGTCGATGGCCATCTCCCCTTCACCACCAAAGCCGTACCAGTCACCACCGGCCAGTCCCGTGGTCTCTGGGGAGGTAATCCGCATCCGGTCCTCCGGCTCCGCCTTGCGCCCCATTGACAGCACATTGAGGTACAGGGTTTCGTTGTGGATGCGCTCAGAGGGCCAGGTCGGTTCCGCCACCCAGCGCCCCGGACGGTATTCATAGAGCGGTGCCGGCGGCACATGCTCCTCCATCCAGACGCGCATCGGCGGTTCGTCCATAATGCCGTTGTCGATATCCTTCAGCCAGTAGTCCCACCAGCGCAGCATTTCCTGGAAGAAGCCGATGGCCGGTCCCGGCAGCGCGTTATGCGGAAACGCGTGGGACCAGGGCCCGATCAGCGCCTTACGCGGCGCACTCAGGCCTTCCATCATGCGGGGAATGGCATTGGGATAGCCGTCCGCCCAGCCGCCCACGGCATAGACGGCACACTGGATGTCGTCGAAGTTCTCGCAGACCGAGCCATGTTTCCAGTAGTCATCGCGCTGCTGGTGGCGCATCCAGACCGCCGGATACAGGACCTGGTTCTCCAGCCGGTAGCGCCACTGTTCGCGCCAGTCGTCCCCGTAGAGCGCCGGATCCGGCGGAAAGGCCGCTGTGGCGAAAAACACCGAGCCCCAGTTGAGGTTCTCGTTCAGAAGGCAGCCACCCATGTAGTGGGCATCATCCGCATAGCGATCGTCGGTGGAGCACATCGTGATGATCGCCTTCAGGCATTCCGGCTGGTGCGCAGCCACCTGCAGCGCGTTGAAGCCACCCCAGGAGATGCCGAACATGCCCACCGGCCCGGAGCACCAGGGTTGGCTGGTGATCCAGTCCAGCACCGCGAGGCAGTCGTCCTGTTCCTGCTGCAGGTACTCATCCAGGATAAGCCCGTCCGAATCCCCTGAGCCCCGCAGATCCAGTCGAATCGACGCGTAGCCATGCCCGGCCAGATAATGGTGCAAGGGCTCGTCCCTTAAGCGGGTGAAATCGCGCTTGCGATACGGCATGCATTCGAGGATGGCCGGCACCGGATGCTCCTCGGCGTCTTCCGGCAACCAGATGCGGGCGGCCAGACGGCAACCGTCGGGCATGGTGATCCAGGTGTTCTCGATTTCACGGACGGTGCGGGGGAACGAATCAACAACCTTCATAGAGCATGCCTCACTGGCAAATGACGCCCCTGGCCCGGGCGGAGCGGCTGTCGCGTATAATGCGATTGCGAACGCTGCGAGTATAGCAGAACCGGCATGGAGCCAGAGGCCGTAAAACGCTCACGGGCAACGAAATTTTCGCTCCTTACCCGCCGCCGGACGCTCCCGGTACAGGTCAGCTGCCATGACGGCGCCGCTCGTCCAGAAACGCCTTCAATACCCGCCCTGTTTCGCTCTCACTGCCCGCTCCCGCAAGGGCTTCCGGTGGGCCTTCAGCAACCACTCGGCCGCCGCCATCGCCCCCATCCGGGCCCATATCGAGCACCCAGTCCGCCTCGGCGATCAGGTCCAGGTTGTGCTCGATCAGCACCACGCTGTTGCCGGCGTCCACCAGTCGGTGGAGCACATGGATCAGCCGTTCCACGTCCGCCATGTGCAGCCCGACCGTGGGCTCGTCCAGGATGTAAAGCGTATGCGGCTGGCTCTGGCGGCGCACATCCGGCCGCGCCCGCGCCAGCTCGGTCACCAGTTTCAGGCGCTGGGCCTCGCCGCCGGACAGCGTGGGGCTCGGTTGGCCCAGGCTCAGGTAGCCAAGGCCCACCGCCTGCATCAGCTCCAGTGCATGGTGGATCTTCGAGTGCGCGCGGAAGAACTCGACGCCCTCGTCCACGCTCATGCGCAGCACTTCGCCGATGTGCTTACCGCCATAGGTCACGGCCAGGGTCTCCGGCGTGAAGCGGTCACCACCACAGACCTCGCAGGGCACGGACACGTCCGGCAGGAAGTTCATCTCCACCTTCTTGAGGCCCTGGCCGTCACAGCCGGGGCAGCGCCCTTCCTTCGTATTGAATGAGAAACGGCCGGCGTTGTAGCCACGCAGGCGGGCTTCCTCGGTGCCGGCGAAGAGCTTGCGGATATTGTCCCAGATGCCCACGTAGGTGGCCGGGCAGGAACGCGGTGTCTTACCGATGGGCGTCTGGTCCACCTCGAACACCCGGTCCAGCGCCTGCCAGCCATCGAGCTTGCGGCAGCCGTGGGTGGTCGGTTGCTTATCCCGGCTGCTGCTGTTGAGCACCCGCAGGTTGTCGTGGAGGATGCCGCGCACCAGCGAACTCTTGCCGGAACCGGACACACCGGTCACGCACACCAGCCGCTCCAGCGGCACGCGTACGTCCACGCCACGCAGGTTGTGCAGGCTGGCCTCGGTGACATAGAGCCAGTGGTCCGCCTCGGCGGGCCGGCGGTCTTCGGCGATCAGCGGATGCCGGATAGGGTCCGCCAGGCAGCGGCCAGTGGCGGAGTCCGGGTTGGCCTCCAGTTCCGCTACCGTGCCCTCTGCCACCACACGCCCGCCGTTAACCCCGGCACCCGGCCCCAGGTCGATGACGTGCTCGGCGCGGCGGATGGTGTCCTCGTCGTGCTCCACCACCAGGATGGTGTTGCCCTTGCCTTCCAGCTGGCCCAGGGTGTCCAGCAGCATGCGGTTATCCCTCGGGTGCAGGCCAATGGTGGGCTCGTCCAGGATGTAGCACACGCCCTGAAGATTGGAGCCCAACTGGGCCGCGATGCGGATGCGCTGGGCCTCGCCGCCCGAGAGCGTGGGCGCGGCCCGGTCCAGGTTCAGGTAAGCCAGACCCACCTGCTGCAGGAAGTCCAGACGCGCGCGGATTTCCGGCATGATGTCCTGGGCCACCTCGGCATCACGCCCGGTGAGTGCCAGGGCCTCGAAGCGGTCGGCGGCCTCCTTCACGGAGAGCGCCGTGTATTCGGCGATGTTGCGTTCCCGGAAGTAGACCGACAGCGCCTCCGGCTTGAGCCGGCGCCCGGCGCAGGCCCGGCAGACCCCGACCTCATGATCATCGTCATCCTCCAGCCAGACGGATTCCTCCCCGGTCTGATCCTCATCGAAACCGCTCAGGGCCAGGCCGGTGCCGTAGCAGGACGGGCACCAGCCGTGCTTGGAGTTGTAGGAGAACAGGCGCGGGTCCAGTTCCGGGAAGCTGCGCCCGCAGCCCGGGCAGGCGCGCTCGGTGGAGAAGATGGTCTCTCCGGCGTCGGTCAGCAGTTTCATGGTGCCGTGGCCATAGGCCAGCGCCTCCCCGATCAGCCGGTCCAGCGTGGCCTCGTTGCCCGGCGTGACGTTAATGGTGCCCATGGGCAGGTCAATGTCGTGCTCCTGGTGGCGTGCCAGGCGCGGCCAGTTGGCCGTGGGCTGGTATTCGCCGTCCACGCGCAGGTGCTCGAAGCCCTTCTTGCCGGCCCAGGTGGCCAGGTCCGTGTAGTAGCCCTTGCGCGCCACCACCATGGGCGCCAGCAGCGTCGCCTCCTGGCCTCGCGCATCGCGCAGGATGCGGGCGCGGATCGCCTCCGGGGTCTGTTCGTCGATGGGCAGCACGCACTCCGGGCAGTACTGGGTGCCCAGCTTGACGAACAGCAGCCGCAGGAAGTGGTAGAGCTCGGTCATGGTCGCCACCGTGCTCTTGCGCCCGCCCCGGCTGGTGCGCTGCTCGATAGCCACCGTGGGCGGGATGCCGAAGACGGCGTCCACGTCCGGCCGCGAGGCGGGCTGGACGAACTGGCGGGCGTAGGCGTTGAGGGATTCCAGGTAGCGGCGCTGGCCCTCGTTGAAGACGATGTCGAAGGCCACGGTGCTCTTGCCGGAACCGGACAGGCCCGTGAGCACCGTAAGTTGGTTGCGCGGGATCCGGATGTCCACGTTCTTCAGGTTGTGCTCGCGGGCATGGTGGATGGTGATGGCGTTCGGGTCGCCGCTGTAGGGCGCCGGCGCTTCCGCCACCATGGGCTGGCTGTCCGCCTCCGTGGCCTGCCCCAGATAATCCCGGAGGGCCTTGCCAGTATGGCTTCCGGTGACCGCCATGACCTGTTCCGGCGTGCCGCTGGCGATCAGCTCCCCGCCTCGGTCACCGCCCTCCGGGCCCAGGTCGATCAGCCAGTCGGCGGCGGCCATCAGGTCCTGGTTGTGCTCGATCACGGCCAGTGAATGGCCTTCCGCCAGCAGTCGCCGGAAGGCGCCCAGCAGCGTGGCCACGTCGTCCATGTGCAGGCCGGTGGTGGGCTCGTCGAACAGGAACAGCAGGTGGTCGCTCGCGCCCTTGCGGCCGGCCGCCTTCGCCAGGTGACCGGCCAGCTTGAGGCGCTGGGCCTCGCCCCCGGAGAGCGTCGGCACCGGCTGGCCCAGACTCATGTAGCCAAGCCCCACGGCCTGAAGCGGCTCCAGGCCCTTCAGGACCTTCGGGTAGTCCGAAAAGAAGCTGACCGCCTGGTTCACGGACATCTCCAGCACGTCCGCGATGGACTGGGGCGGCACCCGGCTCTCGGTGGACGGCGGCAGCGTCACCTCCAGGATCTCGGGGCGGAAGCGGCGACCGTCGCAGTCCGGGCAGCGCAGGTAGACGTCGCTGAGGAACTGCATTTCCACGTGCTCGAACCCGTTGCCGCCACAGGTGGGGCAGCGCCCGTTGCCGGCGTTGAAGCTGAAGGTGCCGAGCGTGTAGCCGCGCTCTTTCGACTCAGGAAGGCCCACGAAGACCTTGCGAATGGCGTCGAAGGCGCCCACGTAGCTGGCCGGTGTGGAGCGTGTGGTGCGGCCGATGGGCGACTGGTCGATGAGCACGGCGTCGTCGATGCGCTCGTGGCCCTTGATGGCATCATGGGCCCCGGGTACCTCCCCGGGGTGGCCCTTGAGTTCGGACACGGCGCGGTACAGGACGCTTTCCATCAGTGTGGACTTGCCGGAGCCGCTGACGCCGGTGAGGACCACCAGCGCGTTCAGCGGGATATCGACATCCAGGTCCTTCAGGTTGTGTTCCCGGGCGCCACGGATGCGGATCGCGTTTTCCGGCTCAACAGGATTGGCTGTCTCGCCCTGGTCCCCCGCGTTCACCTGCCGCCGGCCGGTGAGGTAGTCGGCTGTGAGCGACTGCCCTTCCCGCATCAGGGTCTCCGGGTCCCCCTCGAACACGATGCGGCCGCCCTGCTCGCCCGGCCCGGGCCCCATGTCGATGATGCGGTCTGCGGCGTGCATTACCTGGGGGTCGTGCTCAACCACCAGCAGGGAGTTGCCGGCATCCCGCAGGCGGTGCATGACGCCGATGATGCGGTCCATGTCGCGCGGGTGCAGGCCGATGCTGGGTTCATCCAGCACAAAGAGCGTGTTCACCAGCGAGGTACCCAGCGCCGTGGTCAGGTTGATGCGTTGGACCTCGCCGCCGGAGAGCGTGCGGGACTGGCGGTCCAGGGTCAGGTAGTCCAGCCCTACCGCCACCAGGTAGCCGATACGGGCCCGGATGGCGTCCAGCAGCATGTCCGCGGCTTCGTCCAGGGGCGCGGGCAGCTCGATCCGGTCAAACAGATCCACGACCCGCCCCAGCGGCAGGTTCATCAGGTCCGCCAGGTTCAGACCCGGCTGCTGCTCCAGTGTGTTTTCCGGCAGCGTCACGCCCACGGGCCGGAAGCGCTCGTTCGGCTCAACAACCGTATCCGCGTCCGCCTTGGAGCCCAGCCGCCAGAGCAGGGATTCGGTCTTGAGGCGGGCACCCTTGCACGCCGGGCAGCGGTCGTAGGAGCGATAGCGCGAGAGCAGAACCCGGATGTGCATCTTGTAGGACTTGCTTTCCAGGTAGTCGAAGAAGCGCCGCACGCCGTACCAACCACCCCGGCTCACGTTCCAGCGCCAGTCCTCGTCGCCATCGATCACCCATTGGCGGTCGGCCTCGGGCAGGTCCCGCCAGGGGATGTCCGTAGCGACGCCTTCCATACGGCATTTCTTCAGGAGATCCTGCTGGCATTCGGAATAACTCTCGGTCTGCCAGGGTTTTACGGCGCCTTCTTCAATGGATTTCGAATCATCCGGGATCACCAGCCGGTAGTCGATGCCCATGACGCGACCGAAGCCCCGGCATTCCTCGCAGGCCCCCATGGGCGAGTTGAAGGAGAAGCTGTTGGGGATGGGATCGGTGTAGTCCCGGTCGCAGTCCGGGCAGTGCAGGCCCCGGGAATAGAGCCATTCCGCCTCGGGCTCGCGGTTGTCGTCCAGCGGCTGGGCGATGATCCGGCCCTGGCCGGCCCGCAGGGCGCCCTCGACGGCCTCGATCAGGCGGTCCCGCCGGTCTTCGGAGAGCCGCAGCCGGTCCTGGGTCACGCGCAGCGCGCCGTTCTCGAGGGTTTCCACGCGCGTATAGCCCTGTCGCTCCAGCTCGGCGCGCACCCGGTCCTCGGCCACATCGCCGGTCAGCGGCATGTCGAAGGCGATCACCGCGCGCCGGCCCTCGCCCCGGGCCAGCAGATCCGCCACGATGCTGTCCTCGCTGTCGCGCTTCACCTCGCGGCCACAGCCCCCGCAGTAGAGCCGCGCCGCGCGGGCGAACAGGAGCTTGAGGTGATCGTTGAGCTCGGTCATGGTGCCGACCGTCGAGCGCGAGTTGCGCACCGGGTTGGTCTGGTCGATCGCAATGGACGGCGGGATGCCCTCGATGGAATCCACCGCGGGCTTGTCCATCCGGTCCAGGAACTGCCGCGCGTAGGGCGAGAAGGTCTCGACGTAGCGGCGCTGGCCCTCGGCGTAGACGGTGTCGAAGGCCAGCGAGGACTTGCCCGAGCCACTGGGCCCGGTGACAACGGTCAGCTCGCCCACGCGCAGGTCGACGTCAAAGTTGCGCAGGTTGTTCTGGCGGGCGCCACGGACGCGGATCAGGTTCTGGTTTCGGCTCATGGATGGTACAGCTCACGCGTTATAGAGACGTTCAAACCTAGGGCGGTACGAGGGCCGAATGCAAGGGGATCAGCGGTTCACGCCAGCCCCGCCTCCAGCCAGGCGAGCCACTGGCGAATATCTGCGGCGCCCGCCTCCTGCCCCGCCTCCAGAAGCACGGTGCGTTCCCGCTCCTCCGCATCCAGTGGCTCACTGGTATCCAGGTAGCCCTCATTCTCCAGATAGGCCGCCAGCTCACGCAGCTTGTTCGTCTGGAACCGGGCCACGCCACCGTTCTCAAGGGAGGCCAGAAGCGCACCGGGATCACCGCCCAGGCTCTCTGCCAGTTCCGAAACTGGATCGATGAACTTGGCGGTAACCGCACCGGACGCTTCCAGCACGTTCCGGTCCACCGGCGCCCCCCGACCGCGCTGCCAGACATCCACCCAGATACGGGTGACACGGCAGCGGGCGTTGAGTGTCTGCCGGTACGCCGGGTCGTTGACGGCGCTGGCGCCCGCGGGCTGCTGCAGCAGTGTTTCCAGCCGGCCGAGACGGTCCACGCGCCAGTCCTGGATCAGGCGGTGCGCCAGGACCAGGTCATCCCGGAGAATATGGAAAACATGGATGGGCCCCGCGCCCCGGCAGGGATGGATCGGCGGGACCTCGATGGCCTCGGCCCAGTCTTCAGGCGTGCGGCCCTCCGGCGACGGCAGCGCCTCGCGGGCAGGCAGCTCATAGTGGCCCGGTTCCGATGCGTCCGTTCCCTGCCGAAGGGCCTGGAGATCGATGTGCGTAACCGGGCTGCCCAGCGCCTCCTCCCAGCGTGCCCGGTCCATGGGCTCGGCGGAGAGATAGATCACCTGCCGGCCTTCATCCTGCACCAGTGTGCGCAGGCTGGCCGCAATGGCGCGGAAGCGTTCGGGATCCGAGGTGGTCAGCACCTCATCCAGGAAAATCGGCAGGGGCTCACTGCCCTGCTCCAGCGCCCGCACCCAGGCCAGGCGCAGGGCCATCAGAAGCTGCATGTGGGTACCGGTGGACAGTTCGGTCAGCTTCTGGTCACGCTCCTGGATCCGGTCCATCACGCGGAGCTGGCCGTTCCCGTCCAGCCCGAGGTCATAGCGGTGATGGGTGAAACGCGCGAAGCGGTCCCGGGCATCGGCCAGTACCGCCGGTTCACGCTCGGTGCGATGAGCTGCGTCCACCTGCCCGAGCAGGAACTGGCCAGCCTCGGCGACCATGGTGTCATCAAAGACGTTCTGCAGCGCATCACGGGCACGGTCCCGTTCGAAACGGGCCTGCTCCAGTGCCCGGTCACGCCCGGCCTGGTCCAGCCGGGTCGCCAGCTCGCTGCGTTCCTCGACCCATTGATCGTACTGATCGGCCTCCTCCCGGAACGCGGACAGGCGTTCCTCAACGCCCGCCTGGTCCTCCGCCTCGACCAGCGCAACAAGCTCCGGATCATTAGCCGGTCCGGCGGCCCGGTCGCGCTCGGCCCGGCGTTCGGATTCCAGCGTAGTCCAGAGTCCCCGGTAGCGTTCAAGTTGCCCACACAGGGCGTCCAGGGCGGCGCGATCCCCTTCGGTAAGATCCAGCCTGTGATACAGCCCGGCAATGGCCTCGTTATGCTCACGATGATGCGCCTCCAGTTCCTCCTGGCGGGCCTGCAGCCGAGCGAGCGTCTGGTCCGCTTGCGTCACGGTATCGACCCGTTGCTTCAGGTCCTCAAATGCCGCGCGCAGCCCTGTTGGCGTGCCATCACGGGGCACCAGGCCATGGCCTTCCAGAAGACGGCGTACCGGGGCCAGCTCCGCCTCAACCTGGGACTCCAGGCTGGCGACCCTCTGCTCCAGCCGGGCCCGATCCGTTCGGGCCTGGTCCAGGTCCGATGCCAGCTTGAGGAAACGCGCCGCCCCTTCGCCGCTCAGCTCGGGGTCGAAGCCCACAGCCTCCGCCAGCGCCTGCCTATTGCCTTCCAGCTGGGACTTCTGTTGCTCAAGGCTTTCGATCTCCGAGGCATGAGCCCGGGCCTGCTGGGTCAGCTCCTGCTGGTAGACCGCACTGGCCAGCTCATCCTCCTGTTCCTGCAGTTGCTTGCCAACGGCTTCCGGTTGCCATTCGGAAACGGTTACCCCCAGCTCCTCGGCCCGCTGCTGTGCGCCGTTGGCTTGCGTGAACAGCTGCAGGCTCTGCCAGACGGACCAGCCTGCCGCCACCACGGCCACGAGGGCGGGCGCCCAGTGCATGGGCAGCCCATAGAAGTAACCCGTGTAGAAACCCGCTGTGGAGGCCCCGAACACCACAAGGCTGCCCGCCAGCAGACCACGCCTCCGGGCGGGTTCCAGCTGGCGGAGCCAGCGGCGCAGTTCATTGATGCGGGCGCGGATCTGCTCCGGGTCCTCATGACCCCCATCCGTGCGTTCCAGTCGGGCCTGGAGCTCCTGGATCCGGAGGTGCACACGGCGCAGTGACTCGGCCATCTCGCCGGCCTGGTTGACCGCCTCGGGCGTTGGCTCAGGGTCACGACCTTCCGGGGGCTGCAACGCGGCGGCGGCCTGGGCCTCACGAGCCTGCGCCTCCTCCCGGCGCTCCCGGACGCTCTCCAGCTCAGCCAGCCGGCGGTCGGCATCCTCAAGGTGCTGGCGGCCAGCATCCAGCTCCGCGCGCGCCGGTACCTGCCCATGGAGCGCCGCGCCTTCGCGTTTCCGGCGGGCCTCTTCCTGCTCCCGCTGGTTGTCCCGGAGCTGCTGGGTCAACCGGTCACGCTGGGTTTCCAGCTCATCCAGCCGTTCAGGTTCATTGCCGGTCAGCCGCCCTACAGCTTCAGGGAATTCCGCCAGGGCTTCTTCCGCGGCCCGGCGCCGTTGGCGTGCCGCCAGCCATTCCAGGGCCTGTTCGGTCCGGGTCAAACCGCTGCGCGCCGACCGGGCGGCCTCAATGCGTTCATCGAGTTCCGCAAGCCGGTGCCGCTGCTGATCCAGCTCCGCATAGTCACGCTGGCATTTCGCCAGGGCCTGCTCTTTCTCACGCAGGGCCTTTGCCTCCGACTGCCCCTGCCGGGGCCGCACCTCGAACAATGGGTCGTGCCGCAGCGCTTCCAGATCGAACCCGCCAGCGAGCTCGCGCTGCAGCTGGGCCAGTATCGCAGCCTCGGTATTACCGGCCTGGAGGAGATCATTCATGGAAAGCCAATAGCAGCGCAGGAAGTCGCCGGCAGGCAGCTTCGGAGCATCCATGGGCTGACCGTTGCGCTGCCAGACCACCTGCTCGCCGCTTCGGCTCACAGTGAGCAGGTCTTCCCCACTGAGGAACCGGGCCTCCAGGGTCAATGCGCCACTGGCGCTCTCGGATTCAGGCGCTACGAGATGACGCAGGGCCCGCACAAGGCTGCTCTTGCCCGAGGCATTGGGCCCGGTGACCAGGGTGAAGCCCGGATCAAAGCCCTGGACACTGAGCCGTTCCCCGAATCCCGGAAGCTGGGTAATGACCACATCACGCAGTTTCATGATGCCGCCCTCCCCTGCGCGAGAAGGCGCTCCAGCGCGGCCATGCCACTCCGTTGGAGCCAGTCGGCCACATCAGCTTCCGTGATGCCCTGAGCAGGCAGAGCCTGCCAGTGGGAGCGGCTGGCCTGCTGTTGGAGTTGCTGGCGGGCTTCCCGGATCAGGGTCTGGCGCTCCGGATCATCCGATTCCCGTTCGAGTAATCGGATCCGCTGGGCCAGAAGCCCCACCGGATCCGCGCGGCGGGCGAGCTCAACCAGATCAATAACCGGTTGGGTGGCGTAACGCAGTGTCTCCACAAAGTAATGGATACGACCGCTGCCGGCATGCAGGGCCCCCAGGGATTCCCGTTGCATCAGCCTGGCGACTTCGGCACCCAGGTCCGTGCGTCCCGTGAATGTCACACGCAACGCCGCCGCTTCCGGTAGCATCCGGTGTTCCGCCAGCGCCTCATCGAGTTCCTGGACAGCTGCCACCAAGCGCTCCCGGGCATCCTCGGGCGCCGCGATGCCGGTCAGATCCACCGGCAGACGGGCCCAGTGAAGCGGTGCCAGCCGCCACTGCGTAACCCTCTGGATCCCGCCGGAACTCAGCTCAAACAGCCAGGGCCCGCGCGCGCCAGATTCGCCGGGATCCAGGCCCGTGGCCGAGCCCAGGTAGCCGCTGGGTGACTCAACGCTGAGGGCATCCGGCATATGGATGTGGCCCAGCAGCCATCCGTCCAGGCCAGCATCCCTCAGCTCAGCACTGCTCACCGGTGCATAGGGGCTGGCGGGTTGATCCCGGTCCGCGTGCAGGACACCGAGATTGATGCCTGGGCCGCGCTCCAGCCTGGTGCCTTTTAACGGACTATCCCGGAAACGGGGTGACGGAAAAGACCAGCCATGCAGGGTCAGCTCAGTGCCAGCTGATTCCAGGGTCACAGCCTCCCACTCGCCGCCACGGCCCAGCAGCTCGAATCCGCTCAGCTGATCCGCCAGCCTCGGGAGCACACGCACATCGTGGTTACCCACCACACCCAGGATCCGGATGCCGGCCGCAAGCAGGCGTTCCACGCCGGTCGCCAGCTCCCGATAGGCCTCGAAGAAATCGTCCTCGTCCTCCACCACGTCGCCCGCCAGAACCACGGCGTTAACCCCCTGCTCAAGGGCCTGATCGACGATTCGCCGCCAGACCCCTGCGGTGCCAAGTTCAGCGGAACGCCCGATCAGTTCATCCGGCAGGCGGCTCGGGCGGGCGCCCAGGTGCAGGTCACCAACGGCGAGAAGGGAGTAGGTCATGCAGTGGCGGCTCCGGGTTTCTGCTCTGGCTCTATCACTGTGAATGTGGGCGGCGACACGGGGTGTCGTAGCCACCCGCCTTGCCGGCGGCCTTCATCCTGCTAATCTCCGGACAACAAATCAATGATCATGCGGAGAATACTGCTACCAGTCTCTGCTCTGAGACACTTCAATCCCGGCCCCTGCCGCTTTAGAGTATACGCATGGGCAACAGCGGCTTTGCAGCAATCCGGCGTCAGTACGAATTCCGCAGCATCGGCATTGGCAACTGGGTGACCGCCGATGAACAACAGCGGGCCGCCCATCGTTTTGCCGGCGCCCTGGAAGACCTCAAGACCATCCTCGGCGGTCCGGAATCACTCGTCTCACTGCGTGGCAGTCTGTCACTTGAATACGGAATCGGCGGTCAGCGCGGCGTCTCGGCGCACTACACACCTGCCAAACGCAGTCTGTCACTGGCCAAGAACGCCGGGGCCGGCAGCCTGGCCCACGAATGGTTCCACGCTCTCGACCATTACCTGGCGACCCACGCCTTCACGAACGCGCCACCGGACTGCTTTGCCAGCGCTGCCTGGCTGAAGGAACTTCAACCGGTAGCGCACCCGCTGAATGCCCTGCTCTTCCGGTGCTTCAGGGCCATACTGGTCAGCGAGGACGGCAGCGAGCCCAGCGCGCTCTTCAGGGCGTCGGCACGCATGGATGGGCAGCTCGGAACCTATTACTACAGCCGCCCCGAGGAAATGGGCGCGCGTGCCTTCGAGGCCTTTGTGCAGGACGCGCCGGTCAACAGCCCCCTCCTGGTCCGGGGGACCCGCCAGTCGGACGAGGCACGCGCCGGGCTCTATCCGCAGGAACCACAGAGAACCGCCATCAACCTGGCTTTCGGGCACTATTTCCGGAGTCTCGGCAGGGCTCTGTTCAGGGAATTCCATAAAACCGGCCCCGGACCAACGCCGCAAAGGCAGTCAGACGCCGTCTGAAGCGGCAGACCCGGCATCCGTCGTCAGCCACTGCTGCACGTAGGTCTCAGCGGGTACAGGCCGGCCACGCAGGAACCCCTGATAGAACTCCGCACCCAATGTACTGAGTACAGTAAGCTGTTCCATGGTCTCAACACCTTCCGCCTGGGTGCGGAGCCCAAGCGCCCGGGCCATTGCCACCACCCCTTCGACAATGGAACGGGCTTCCGGGGAATCCTCCACGCCCTCGACAAACCCCCGGTCAATCTTGAGCTTCTCCACGGGGAAGCGCCGCAGGTAGGCCAGCGATGAGTAGCCGGTGCCAAAATCATCAATCGCGATATCAACACCAGTGCTCCTGATGCGCTTCAGGAGCCCGATGGTTTCTTCCGCCATCAGACCACTTTCTGTAAGCTCCACTTCCAGAAGTCCGGCAGGCACCCGCGTGGTCTGGAGTGTCTCCTTGAGCTGCTCCACGAAGGGCGCGTTATGCAGCTGCTGGCTGGATACGTTGAACGAAATCCTTCCCGGATCCAGCCCCTGATCCAGCCAGGCACGAACCTGGCCAGCGACCTCGTCCATCACCCAGCGACCCAGGGGAAGTATGAGCCCGGTGTCCTCGGCCAGAGGGATGAATGTGCCCGGACTGATCATTCCCCGTTCCGGATGATCCCATCGCACCAGCGCCTCGGCGCCAACGCAGTGCCCGGTTTCCACATCGAATACAGGCTGATAGAAAACCACCAGTTGATTGCCGTCGATGGCCTCCTTCAAGGCCTGTTCCAGTTCCAGCCTGCGGGTGGATCCCTCGGTCAGAGCCTGGGTATAGAATGCGTAGGTGTTCCTGCCCCGTCGCTTGGCCTCATTGAGCGCGGAATCCGCGCAGCTGAACAGAAAGCTGATCTCCTCATCCGCACCTGTTTCGTTACCACGGCTCAGTGCAATGCCGATGCTGGCACGTACCGACATATCACGGTGTGGCTCAAGGTGGAAGTTCTGGTCAAAACACGTCAGGACTGACCTGGCCAGCACGCCTGAACGCTCAACCGGTTGCACCCAGGAGCAGATCACAAACAGGTCTCCGGCAAAGCGCCCTATAAATCCTTCCCCCCCGAGTACCCGACGCAGCCTCACTGCCACCTCCCGCAGCAGCTGGTCACCGGCCTCGTGGCCCAGGCTCTCGTTGATGACCTTGAAATTGTCGAGGTCCACAAACATAACGCAGAGGCGGTAGTCCGAGTCCGCGGCCCTTTTCAGCAAGCGGCGGAGTTCCTCGTGGGAGAAGGCCCGGTTCGGAAGCTCAGTAAGCGGGTCATAATAGGCCATGTACCGAAGCCGTTCCTGCCCCGCCTTCTGTTCACTGATATCGCTGAGAACGCTGACGTAATGGACCTTATCCAGCGACGGATCCGCCACCCGGGTAATCGTGATCCACTCCGTGAAGAGACTGCCATCCGCTTTTCGGTTCACTATTTCGCCCTGCCAGACGCCCTCGCTCTCGAGCTTACTCCAGAGCTTCCGGTAGAAATCCCCCTCGTGGAATCCCGAATTGAGGATGCGTGGTGTCCGCCCCACCGCATAATTGGCGCTGAATCCGGTGATCCGCGTGAACGCCTCATACACATAGAGAATGGTCTGGTCTTCGTCCGCAATGATGACACCGTTGTGGGTCTGCGAAATGACCGCATCGCGCAGCCGCAGCTCAGACTGTACCTGGCTCAGGTCGCGAACAAGCTGCCGGATCAGATAACCTATCAGCACAGCCGAGCCGGCAATGAAAAACCAGCCCTTCAGGGTCTGGGCAAGGGTAAGTGTTTCGCCCGTTGCCTCCGGCATGAGCAGAACCATTACCCAGTCCGAGAAGAGCACCCAGAGCACACTGACCGTCAGATAGATCAGCGATATCCGCAGCGGCGAGAGTGGGCTGGGTCCTGTTGGCATGAAAGGTTATCGACTCCGGCAGGCAAAGCGGGACGCTACCACCATAATCCGGCTTCACCTTTTGAGGAAAATCAACTTCACGAGAAGGAAAAACCAATGGCTCGCATCCCCTACGCCGAAAAAGGCCAGGAAGCGCAAGGCGCCACGCCAGTCTATCAACAGATGGAAAAGGGCATGGGCATGGTTCCCAACGTGGTCAAGCTGCTTGGCCATTCAGGCCCCGCCACCCAGGGCATCGGCACACTGCTCGACATCTACTTCGGGCAGCTGTCGATCACCAACCGTATACGCGAGATCGCCTACCTGACCGTGGCGCGCTTCAATGGGTGTGACTATTGCCAGGGTCATCACGTGCCGGCAGCACGCCAGGCCGGACTACTGGACATGCAGATTGAGGATCTCGGTGAAGACGGTTTCGACAGCGGTGAATTCTCGGAACCGGAGCGGGCGGTCATCCGCTTCGCCTATGAGACAACCCGGGACGTCAAAGCTTCCGATGAGGCCATGAACGACCTGAAAGCGCATTTTTCCAATCAGGCAATAGCAGAGATCACCTTTGTGGTGGCGTCCGGCAACTTCATACAGCGTGTGGGCAAGAACCTGGGCGTCGAGCTGGAAGGCTGATGGTCAAGGGGCAGGCCAGGGCCTGCCCCTTGATCCGCTTGGCTAGAGCGCTGCCGAGTTAACCGAGGCAAGCATCTTTCCGACGGTGTCATAGGCCGGATCCGGCCGCCAGTTGCGGTTCGAACCGAGATAACTCCGCGGATCGAGCTCGATGAGGCCAATCAGCACCTCTGCAACAATTCGCGCTCCCACCGGGCCAAGCCCCTCTCCCGCGTCAGCCTGCCCGCCAGAGCGAGCGCGCCCGATCACTTCCGCCTCCATCAGCACATAGAACCAGAGCGGTGCGCCCTCGGTGATCGCATCATTTGAGCGCTCACGGACCTTGGCCATCACATGCTCGATCTCGGACTCGGGGCGTTCCATGGTCCGCGCCACAGCCTCGCCGGCCGGTAGCCTGAAGCTGTTGCCCCGGAGCAGGTTGCGGGTTGCCAGGGAGCGCACGCCGCCAGCGGGAACGAACGGCAGTTCCAGGAGTTCCGGCGCCATGGTGGCGTTGAGCTGGTCCGACCGCTGGACATGGCGCCCCTCGGGCGTGTCGAAAAGCTCATGCCAGTCGACGATCGCCCGCTGATCCGCCAGGGGCGAAAATCCGCCGCCGAGGACAGTGCCGAAGAACTCGAACGCGGTCCCGCCTTTCTGGGTCTGGATCGTCATGGGCACCATGGAGTGCCCGAAGCGGTAGGCGGCCACGGCGAATTCCACCGGGATATAGGGGGCACCGCAACGATAGAACCGGCGTCCATGGGCCAGGATATCCGCCACCACGGGCTCGCCGCACATGAGCGGCAGAAACTCGTTCACGACCGCCCACTGGTAGTGCCAGACAATGGACTGACGCGCTTCCGCCAGCAGCGACTCATGCACGAGTTCCGGTCTGGACGCATGCAGGGCATCACACTGCTGGTTGTGGAAACGGATGAAGGCAAGCTGCATCTGGCTGATGATGCGGTTCTCGTCGTTCCTCGGATCGCCGATGGTCGCCGCCCCCGAGGCCACCCGGGCCAGGTCATCCGCCTTTAGGGGATCCCCACCGGCACTATCGGCGCCGGTTACCAGCTTGGCGTTGAGGAACGGATCGGACTGGGGACCCTGATGGTACAGGTAGGGCTGGACCTCCGGCCCGGCGCCGTAGATGGAATCAAGGTCGAGTGTGGGCGAGCGCGTGTTTTCGATTGCGGCAGCCCGATTGACGCTGTCGAAGCTCGATTCCGTGTCGAGAGTGATGTCGTGGTCAATGAACTGACCGAAAATCACCATTCCAACCGGAACGGACCGGGTCCGCGCGGGCGAACTTCCAGCATCCATGGGACCGCCGGCGGGGCCGAGCCGTTCCAGGACACCGGGATCCGTGTAGGCACCCGGCAGTTCGGGAAACAGGCGCCCGAAGCGGTCTTCACTGATGGGTTGATTGGGGGCTTGGCAGTGCTCTGACAGCCCTCTCAGAGGCTGCAGACCGTGATGATGGGTCATGGCGTTCCTTCCCTGATCATGGAGTATGAGTGAGTCGGTTCCTCAACTCCCTTCACCACCTTCCGGCACTTCGGCCACTGCCGGCGCTTCCTGGGAAGCGCTCCGGCCAACCGGGACAGCCCTGTACTCAAGGGGACATCCGCGGGAACCAGTGATTGCAGTCTGCAACCACCCCCGGAGACTAGCGCGAACAGGGTGACGCAACAAGCATCCCGTAGCACCGCAACGTTAATCCGACAAAACGGGATAACGATGGGACAGCACGGATAGCTGTGCCTGCTAACTGACTGTTTCTGAGGGGATAAAATGGTCGGCGTGGCAGGATTCGAACCTGCGACCCCTTCCTCCCGAAGGAAGTGCGCTACCAAACTGCGCCACACGCCGAAAATCAGGGCTGGGAAGCGGCCTTGCCGCAACGGGAGCGAATTATCGGGATTGTGACGTGCTTCTGTCAAGCTGGACACGCCAATAAGTCCGATCCCGAATGCAAAACGTAGTTCCCCGCATCTAGAATGGATAATGTGTTCAACCGCCAGAGGATTGCATGTCCCTACCCCCTTTCCCTTTTGACAACAGCTATGCACGGCTTCCCGAACACTTCCACCGGTCTGCACAGCCGGCCCAGGCTCCCGACCCGGAGCTGATCCGTTTCAACAGCCCGCTCGCCGAGGAGCTGGGCATTGACGTGAATGAGTCCGATGAGCACGAACTCGCCGCGGTTTTCTCAGGTAACAGCCTGCCAGAGAACGCCGAGCCCATCGCCCTCGCCTACGCCGGCCATCAGTTCGGCAATTTCGTTCCCCAGCTGGGAGATGGCCGCGCTGTTCTGATCGGTGAGGTCATCGACCAGCACCAGAAGCGTCGTGATATCCAGCTCAAGGGCGCAGGGCGTACCGAATTCTCCCGCGGCGGTGATGGGCGGGCTCCCATAGGCCCGGTGATCCGCGAATACATCATCAGCGAAGCCATGCACACACTGGGTATTCCCACGACACGGGCGCTCGCGGCTGTCACCACGGGCAATGCGGTCATGCGTGAGCGCCCTGAGCCTGGTGCGGTACTGACCCGGGTGGCCGCCAGCCATATCCGGGTGGGCACCTTTGAATACTTCGCCTACCGGCAGGATACCGATGCCATCCGCACCCTGGCCGATTACGCCATTTCCCGGCACTACCCTTCGCTAATGTTCGAGGATCAGCCCTATCAGGCATTTTTCCGGGCGGTCGCACACCGCCAGGCCGAACTGATTGCGGACTGGATGAGCATTGGGTTCATCCACGGCGTCATGAACACGGATAACATGGCCATCAGCGGTGAAACCATCGACTACGGCCCCTGCGCGTTCATGGACCAATACCACGCCAATACCGTCTTCAGCTCCATCGATGCCATGGGGCGCTATGCGTACAGCAACCAGCCGGAGATTGGGTACTGGAACCTGGCGCGCCTTGCCGAATGCCTGCTGCCGCTGTTTGACGGCGACAAAGAAGAGACTGTCGAAACAGCAAAAGCCATCCTTACCGAATACCGAGAACATTACAGCACAACCTGGCGTGAACGGTTCGGGCGCAAGCTCGGCATCAGCAGCCTGACGCAGGAAAATGAACCAGTAGTGCATGAGCTCCTGGGGCTGATGCAGCAGACCGGCAATGACTTCACTGCCTGCTTTCGTGAGCTGACCCGGCTCGCCAGTCAGGGCCGCGCAAAAGAAGCGGCAACCACCCTGTTTGCGGATACGCAACAGGCCCGGGACTGGAACGCCCGCTGGGTGGCACTGCTCGACGCCCCTGAAGTGATGTGGCAGACAAACCCTGCCATCATCCCACGCAACCATCAGGTAGAGGCGGCCGTCAGCGCCGCGCAGCAGGGGGATCTGCGACATTTCCATGATCTCATGGCGGCACTGGAATCCCCCTTCTCAGCCACAGCCGACACCTCCGCGTACCGGCACCCGCCCACGCCGCAGGAACAGGTCGCAAGGACCTTCTGCGGAACCTGAGTTAAACAGTTCACATTCCTGAATGGCCGTTATGGTCAAATCGGCCATTCTTTCTCATTTTCGGTCAAGTCGCTTGGCACGCACACCTGCCTCGGCAATAGTACCCACAGCTGTATGCCGGACCTCGATTCGTCAATCTGACATTGATTAACGAATAACCGGCCAATTCCATAGGTTTGCCAAACAATTACAATGTCTCGAAAGAAGTAATCCGGAGGGCTCCCTGCATGGATGTACCGACCCGCTCAGTTCAGGATGCACAAGCCTACGATGTCCCCATACTGCCCACGCGGTACGTAACCCACTTCCTGCGCTTTATGGAACAGTACGGTATCCGCCGTCCGGCTCTTCTGGAGGGCACCGGGCTGGACGCCTCCGAGCTGGAAACCAGCGAGGAAGGCATGACCATGAATGAGCTGCTCATACTTCTCCGGCATGCCAGTGAACTATCGGAGGATGAGCGTATCCCTTTCGAGTTCGGCAAACAGCTCGACATCAATGCGCACGGCCTGGTTGGCGCGGCTTTGCTCTGGCAGAAGGACTATTTCCGCCTTGTGGAGATGATCATCGAGTATGAGCGGGTCTGCCTGCCGATCCATGACCTGCGCCTGACACTGAAGGATGAGACCGTACAGATAGGACTCCATGACATCTGGGATCTGGGCAATATGCGGTCGTTCATGATCCGGATCTACATGGGCAGCATCTATGAACTGTCACGCCACATATGCAGAGACATGCTGCTTGAGTTCGATACACCAACGGCGCTCACCACCGAGGACTGGCAGCAGGTGGCCCCCAAAGCGGTCATCCGCTTCAATGCCCCAGCGGCCTGCGCCACGCTGCATCCGGCCCAGCATACGGCAGCCAATCTCGGTCAGGAGCTGTCTTCGTTCCTGGCCCGCCATCGATCACGCCAGGACCTCAAAGCATCCGACGACAACACCAGCATCACTGAGAGGGTACGCCGCCAGATCCTCGATGATCCCGGCCTGAACTGCACCCTGGAGCGCGTTGCACAGAACCTCCAGATGACCCCCCGTTCACTGAGACGCCATCTGCAGGCCGAAGACTGCTCTTTCCGGGACCTGCGCAACGAGATCCGCTGTCACTACGCCGATCGTTATCTGGGCGACACGCGGATGCCATTGAGCACCATCGCCTATAAGCTCGGCTTCAGCGACCAGGCCAGTTTCACCCGCGCCTACCGCTCTTGGACCGGTCGCACGCCGGGCCAGAGCCGTCGCCGCATCTGATCACCGCCCCTATAGTCACAGTCACAAGGGGCGCTTCCTGAATCACAGGCTCTTGCGCACCTGGAGATGAACAGCAGTTCATTCTGTTTTCACAGCCTGTTATTGAAGTTCATCACGAATTCGAGAAGTCCTTCCCCTAATAACCGATTTTAACAATCCTGTTTCCTCTTTGAGCAATGACTACAGACCGCCAGGCACGCGAATGTTGGGGATACCGGGACCGCTCCAGGATGCGCCATTCGGTCCCGGCATCATGAATACAACAAACAATGAGGATGACGTTGATGAACGCCATAACCGAAAAGCCTACAAGCAAGACCGGGCGCCTGCTGCTCGGCAGTGCCGTTACGGCGCTGCTTGCAACGGGCGCAACCACAGTCAACGCGGAAGAGGTCTCGCTGACCGTTGAGCACACCTGCCCGCTGCCCATAATCGGTGAGCAGCCCCTGGTGTCCGAGATCAGCGCCGACCTGCCCGCAGAGGTGACCGTCGGCGAATCAACCGGCGAGTTGAACATCAACGCGGTGACCACCATCAACAACACCGCCCGTCAGGGGCTCTATGCCGTCGGGGGTCGCAGTCTCGAAGGCACCGCGACCGCTGAGAACAACATTGCGCTTCCAGAAAGTGATCAGCCGCTTTCGGTAACCCTGGAGATTCCGCAACAGCCTATCCCCGGCGAGAGCGGTTCCTTCACAGTGGATTCCAGCGCGACCGTTGATCCGCTCACCTTCGACAACCCTGGCCAGGCCACCATTACCGTTGGCGACCTGCAACTTGACCAGGTTGTACGCGATACAAACGGGAACATTGCCAACGATCCGGTGGGTGAATTCACCTCCGACTGCACCCTTGTGGGCAACATGGAGGACATGGTGCTGCACACCTTTGAGGTGGTGCCGGACCAGACCCAGCCAGCCAATATCACGGTTGATCCGCAATCCCTGGATCTTGGCGGTGCCATGGCCGGCAGCCCGCTCAACGGCAGCATTACCGTGGGCAACGACGGCGGCGAGGCACTGAACATCAACAGTGTGACCATCGCCGGTGCCAATGCCGACCTGTTCACACAGAGCAACGACTGCACCACGCTTGAGCCGGGTCAGAGCTGCTCCGTGGATGTGAATTTCCAGGCAAGTGAGCCGGGCACCTACAGTGCCAGTGTCGAGGTCGACTCCACTGATCCGGATGCCGAGGACTCGCCCAAGGTGGTTGACCTGAATGCCGAGGCGACCGAACAGCCCGAGCCGGCGCTCGAGCTCAGCTCCGAGGAGGTCGATTTCGGCACCATTGATCTTGCCGATACCAACAGTGCTGAACAGACATTGGATCTGACCAACACTGGTGAGGCAAACCTTGAAATCAATGGTCTGAGCATTGGCAACAACCCCGACGGGGTCTTCACCCAGACCAATGATTGCCCGAGCGGGCTTTCTCCGGAGCAGTCCTGCACAGTTACCGCTACATTCCAGCCCACACAGGTGGATGACTACAGCGCAAACCTTGAGATTGCGACCAACCTTGAGAGCTCTCCGGAGACTGTAACGCTGTCCGGCTCAGCCGAAGACACCAGCGGCGGTGACGATGGCGATAACGGCGACGGTGACAACGGGGACGGCGATAACGGCAACGGTGGTACCGAACCTGTCGACGTTACCTTTGATCTGGAAGGCTTCACCAATGTCGCGGCGAACGACGCCGACGTGCCGCTGAACGGTCAGATCGACAGCGAGATCAACCTGGAAACCGGTGATTTCACTGCGGATCTGCAGCTCGATCCAACCCAGGCCCAGTTCCAGATCTCCCAGCTGTTCCACAAGATTCAGGGCCGCGCCGACATCGAGTTTGAACCGGTTGGTGAAACCACTGGTTCCCTTGACCTTGAAACCGGCCAGCTGACTGCTGAGAGCGACCTGATGATCAAGATTCCCGAGGCACGGATTTCCATCATCGGCTTCGGCTTCGGTTCTGATGGTATCCGGATCGGCGGCGGCAACTCCTGCCAGACCGTGGAGCCGGCCACCATCAACCTCTCGACTCCGGAAGGCGAAGAGTTTGATCCGCTCCAGGGCGGCACCGTCACTGGTACCTATGTTGCCCCCGAACTTGAGAACTGCGGTCTGCTGACCGGCGTCCTCAACAAGTTCTTCGAAGGTCCGGGCAACACCATTGAGCTTGAACTGTCGCCCCGTTTCGAGGAGTAACGGGGAAACAGAAGGGGTGGCCCGCCAAGGGTGGGTCGCCCAAACAACAAAGAGGAGAAATCACAATGATGACAATGAAGAAAAGCCTGTTGGCCCTTTCAGTCGCTTCCCTGCCGATGGCGGCATCCGCTGACCTGCAGCCCATGAACGACCAGGACATGGGGAATGTCACCGGTCAGCAGGGTGTGACCATCGAGCTGTCGACCGCTGCAACCATCGATCAGGTGGAATACAGCCAAAGCACAGCGGATGCGGACACCGGCTCCGTACTCATGGACGGTATCCGTATCGGCGGTCATGACGACGGGGAATCACTTGATATCGACGTCAATGTTGACCTGATCACGGAAAACGGCGAGCTCGGTCGTTCGGCCTATGGTTATCCGGCTGGTCCCGTAGAGGATGGCGATGCCTATATTTCGGTGCGGAACCTGGGTAATGAGCCCACGCCGGTTGAGGCTGGTGTTGACATTGACAGCCTCGGGATCGCCTCAAGTGATGATGACAGCTCAGCAACGCTGATCTCGGACTTCACGGCGGACTTCTGGGTCAGTCGGCTGGATATCACCGCACGGGTAAACAACCAGATTGCCAACGGCAATGAAGACTCCGGCTCAATCCGCATCCGGAACGTGTTCCATGCGGACATCGGCGCGGACTTCGATGTTGCTGCCGTAAGTCTCCCCAGCATCCGCATGGCGGGCGCAAACCAGCTTGAGAACCTCAAGGGCGACGCAGGCGACCTGAATCGCAACGCGCTTGCCGTCACGGGTGTAACAGTCAACGCGGAAATTGGTGCGGGCCCTGCCCTCTCCACAACCGCGGGTATTGACGGCGCGCCGGATGAAACCCTGCGCGTGGACATCAATGAGCTGACCACCAGCATCTGGATGCCCACGGTCAACGTTGGCAGCGGGGATGGCACTACCGCCAGCATTGGTAATGTTGGTATCTCCAACCTCAACATCGCCGATACTCAGATGGCCATCTACGGTCGCGAGTAAGTGCGATTCACGGGGCCGGTTAAGCCGGCCCCGTACCCTCCAGCTCCCGCCCGAATATAGATATCCCGATCCACCGCCCCCTGAATAAAGGCAGGGCGAGCTGATGCTATTCGATGTAACCTCCAGCCAAACTAGGCCTATTGCCATCCGAGGACTGGCTGAACACGCAGAACTGCCGACTAGCGTCGATCACCCACAGAATTCAGAACCGATAGACAGGAACGAGACGACTCCGTGCACGCAGGTATAACAAGAGATGCCGGGAAAGGGAAATAAAAGTGGCGGTGGGCCAGGGATTCGAACCCCGGGAGGGCGTTAACCCTCGGCGGTTTTCAAGACCGCTGCATTCGACCACTCTGCCAGCCCACCGGGAAGGTGCTGCCGGAACCGACAGCAGCCGGAATATTACCTTAAATCGGCGTCATGTCAAAGTGTTGAGCCCCCAAAAGCATACGGAAAGGCTTTGCACTGGCCCCTGGACGCTTTATGATTGGGTATAAAGTCAAGAGTCCATCAAGGAGATTCCGCACATGGCCGACAACCGTTTTCCCAATGCCGCCCAGAGCCGGGCCCAGGGCGGGGTCCGCGAAGGGCTGAGCACCGAGGTCACGACGGTACTGCGCAACACCTACATGCTGCTGGGCCTGACCCTGGCGTTTTCCGCCGTAACGGCCGGAACCAGCATGGCGCTGAACCTGCCCCATCCGGGCCTGATCCTGACCCTTGTCGGTTTCTACGGGCTGCTGTTTGCCACCCATAAGCTGCAGAACAGCGTCTGGGGGCTGGTGACCACCTTCGCTCTGACCGGCTTCATGGGCATGACACTGGGTCCGATCCTCAATGCGTTTGTTGCCAACGGCGCCGGGCACCTGGTGACCACCGCCCTTGGGCTGACGGCCACCATCTTCCTGGCGCTGTCCGCCTATACCCTGATCACCCGCAAGGACTTCAGCTTCCTGGGTGGTTTCATCTTTGCCGGCGCGCTGGTCCTGATGGGCGGCATGCTGATCGCGTTCCTGTTCAATCTGCCGAACCTGCATCTGGCGATCTCAGCAGGCTTCACCCTCTTTGCATCCGCCTGCATCCTCTATCAGACCAGCGCCATCATCAACGGCGGCGAGCGCAACTACATCATGGCGGCTATCGGCCTCTATGTATCGCTCTACAACCTCTTCATCAGCCTCCTTCACCTGCTGATGGCGTTTGCTGGCGAGAACTGATCCGGCGTTGAAAGCGGCCATCCACATCACGGCGGCTCCCCATGAACACCAGGCTGTCCATTCCGCCTGGTGTTTCGCCACCGCTCTTCTCAGTGCCGGCCATTCCATCAACCGCGTCTTCCTCCAGGGGGACGCGGTTTTCCTGGCTGCAGCCCCCGACCCCGCTTCACCCTCCCGGGACGAAAACAGCTCTCAGTGGGAACAGCTCATTACGGCATGGTCGCTTCCGGCAACCGTATGCATCGGCTCAGCGCAGCAGCGCACCCTTGATGACGCGCATCTGAGGACCGGCTGGTCGACCGGCGGCCTCGGGGAGTGGGTCATGGCCTGCTCAGAGGCGGACCGAATTCTCCAGTTCACGGGGGAGCAATGATGACGGAGCCTACCCCCCTACCCGATCAGCTCTTTGTGCTTGATCGCGGAGAAGACGCGGGCGAGTTCCTGGACATGCTGCTCACACTCTGCACCTTTGGTATCCGCGCCAGCCTGCTGCTGGTGGGATCAGGCGTCACTGCTCTGGCCACGGAGCACCGGGGAATCCCCCTGGCCCGGTTTCCGGACATGGGGCTGAAGCAGCTCATGGTGGATGCAAGCGCAGTGGAAGATCAGGAGAGTGAACCGCCTGAATCCGCTATCACAGTGAATCGCGGGCAGATCCAGGATCTTTACGCACGGGTTCCAAGGATTCTGCATCCATGACGGGGCGAGTACACGTACTGGCAAGAACGCCAGGCCATGCACGCCATCAACGGTGCCTGGCGACGCTGGGCCCCGAGGACACACTGGTGCTGACAGCGGCCGCCCTGGCACGGCTGGAGGAGCCGGAACCGCTGGACGGCGTTCAGGCGGACAGGATCCTGGCTCTGACCGAATCCCCTGAGAACCTGACCCTGCCGCCGGGATGCACCGCCCTGACCCATGCCGCGTTTGTGGACCAGATCCTCACAACCCAGCAGCCCGTTTTCTGGTAGCTCAGAACCCCATCAGCACCACAGGCAACAGGGCGGCCACCAGCCCACAGACGCCGCCTGCCAGCATCAGCCGCCCTTCCTCAGCGGCGAATACCGGCCGGAGCAGGGACTGGAACGCCTCCGGAGACAGCCCCGCAATCCGCTCCTCGATCAGTTCCGCAACAATGCGCGCCCGGTCATGGTTGAAGGCATCATCCCGGAACACCTCTTCCGAGGCGCTCAGGGCCCGGTCATTCATGCTTTTCTTGAGCTCCGTATAGCCGGAGGCGCCCACGGCCATCTGCGTGCTGACACGCAGCACGGTGGACTGATCCAGAAGCGGGCGCAGGTGCTTCTGGATGATCGCGCGTGTCCGCCCGGCCTTTTCCCCGTGGACAATCGCGTGGGCCACCTTTTCACACGTCAGAAGCTCATGGGCGACACGCTGGCCCCAGATGTGGCTGATCTCCGGCTGTCGGCGCATCAGCAGCCCCTGGAGGCGGAAAGGCCCCCACTGCTTGGCCTCCCGCGGCCGGAAGATCAGCGTGATCGCGATCCAGTTGGTCAGGAGGCCAACAATGAATCCACCCCCGAGAAGCAACCAGTTGGAAGGCCAGAACACCCATCCCGCGGCAAGTACAATGCCCAGCAGCAGCCCGATGACGGCGCCGCTGCGGATCACGAAGCGGAAGGTGGAGGCGCCGGCGTCCTGCAGGATATTGTTCATGAAGTCCGGATGCTGACGCAGTTCCTCACTCATCAGGGCCCTGAGGTCCACCAGATCGCCGAGTTCCTCACCGAAATCCGCCACCATGGCATCCACCCGCTCCGGCAGGTTGTGCTCCACATAGCGGTAGATCCGCCCTTTGACACGCCGCGGCAGGTTATCCCAGAGCACCGGATGATGCTCGTACATCACATCATCCACATATTCCTCAAGGTGGGGCATGATGCGGCTTACCACCTCCCCCGTGATCAGCGCCGGGTCCAGCCGCTGGTATATACCGGCGAGATCCCCGCTGCGCGCCAGCGTCCGGTCAATGCATTCGTGCGCCATCTCCTCTGCCCGACGCGGAACCACCCCCTGCCAGCCCAGGAATGGAGGCCTGCCGACGGGCTCAATCGGATGGAACAGCATCAGCACGGCCAGGCGGTTGGTGGCCCAGCCGACCAGAGCGGTGAACAGGGGAAGAGCCCAGATGGTCAGAGGTAGATCGGGTAAGGTCACGTGTGCGGTCCCTGAACGCGTATTCAGGGCGACACTCTAGCGGAAACCGGCGCGTAACGGTATGCAGCAGCGCCGGGGAGGCACTGCTGAATCCATCAGTAGTAGGCGTTCTCGCGGTAGCTGTGGTCGGTCACATCCTCGATACCGCTGATCTCCGGCAGCTGTTCCTTGAGGGTGCGCTCCACGCCCTGCTTGAGGGTAAGGCTCACCGCGGCGCAGCCCTGGCAGCCGCCGCCGAAACGCAGCACGGCCACATTATCGTCGGTCAGTTCCACCAGTGACACCTCGCCGCCATGGGCCGCCAGACTGGGATTGACCTCGGCCTGCAGCACGTAATTCAGGCGTTCCGACAGCGGCGCGTCCGGGCTCACCTGAGGCATTTTGGCATTGGGCGCCTTAATGGTGAGCTGACCGCCGGTCTGGTCCTCCTGAAAATCGATCACCGCCTCTTCCAGGAAGGTGATGCTGTTGTGATCAATATAGAGCGGGAATTCGCCCATATCGAGCTGCTCATCGGACGGCACCACCTCATGGGGTGGGCAGTATGCCAGGCAGGTCTCGGCGTGGCGGGTTCCGGGCTGGGTCACGAACAGCCGGACTCCCATCCCCTCAACGTCCTGTTTCTGGACGAGCTGACCCAGATAGCGCCGGGCTGATTCGGTGACGGTGACGGTATCCAATGCCGTTCCCCCTCTTGATGGTCGAATATGCGTCTATTGTAAGGAAGCACTCCCACGAATAAAAGACCAACCAAACGGGTCAGGAATTACGGCGCTTGCACAACATCAAAAAAATTTGATGAACTATCAGGACTTTTACGGATTCTGTGTTAGCATTCGCATACTTCAAGCAAAACCCGCAAAAGGGACACGGACAGTATCCCCCTTCAGACAACGCTCAGGATGACGCTCTCCCTGCCATACAGGGTGACCGCCTGGCGCACATTTTCTGTCTCAAGATTCGATAACTGACAATGAGGTAGTTGAATCAATGAGTGATCGACAAACTCGACTCGAACAGCTCCGAAAGGCGCTGCAGGAACGCATCGTCATCCTGGATGGTGGCATGGGTACCGAAATCCAGAACCTCCAGCTCAGCGAGGCACAGTATCGCGGCGAGCGGTTCAAGGATTACGAATACGAGGTCAAGGGCAACAACGACCTGCTCTGCCTAAGCCAGCCCGAGAAGCTGTGGGACATCCACAAGCAGTACATGGATGCCGGCGCCGACATCATCGAGACCAATACCTTCAACTCCACGCGGGTGTCGCAGTCCGACTATCACATGGAGGACCTGGTTCCCGAGCTGAACCAGAAGGCGGCCCAGCTGGCACGCGAATGCGCCGATGCCAAGACCGCCGAAGATCCGAGTAAGCCGCGTTTCGTGGCCGGTGCCGTGGGCCCGACCTCCAAGACGGCCTCCATCTCGCCGGACGTGAACAATCCGGGCTACCGCAACACCAGCTTCGACGCGCTCTATGAGGATTATTACGAGGCCATCGAAAACCTGATCATCGGTGGCGTCGATATCATCCTGCTGGAAACCATCTTCGACACACTGAACGCCAAGGCCGCCATCTACGCGGCGCAGCAGTACGAGATCGACTCGGGCGAGGAAGTGCCGCTGATGATCTCCGGCACCATCACGGACGCCTCCGGCCGTACCCTGTCCGGCCAGACCACGGAAGCGTTCCTGAACTCGGTGGAGCACGCGAATCCGCTGCTGATCGGCCTGAACTGCGCGCTGGGTGCCGACGCCATGCGCCCCTACGTGGAGGAACTGGCCAACAAGGCCCCCTTCTACGTCACCACGCACCCGAACGCCGGTCTGCCCAACGAATTCGGTGAATACGACCAGACACCCGAGGAAATGGCGGACATCGTCGAAGGCTTTGCCCGTGACGGCTTCCTCAACGTCATCGGCGGTTGCTGTGGTTCTACGCCGGAACACATCGAGGCCATTGCCGAGCGCATGAAGAAGTACGAGGCGCGCACGGTGCCCACGCGCAAGCCGCGTCTGCGCCTGTCCGGTCTTGAGCCGTTCACCGATGACGACAACGTGGTCTTCATCAACGTGGGCGAACGGACCAACGTTACCGGCTCCAAGAAGTTCCTGCGCCTCATCAAGGAGGAGCAGTACGAGGAAGCCCTGGAAGTCGCCAAGGACCAGGTTGAGAACGGTGCCCAGATCATCGATATCAACATGGACGAGGGCATGCTCGACGCCAAGGAGTGCATGACCACCTTCCTGAACCTGGTGGCGTCCGAGCCGGACATCTCCAAGGTGCCGATCATGGTCGACTCCTCGCGCTGGGAAGCCATTGAGGCCAGCCTCAAGTGCATCCAGGGCAAGAGCATCGTCAACTCCATCAGTCTCAAGGAAGGCGAGGAAGACTTCCTGAAGAAGGCACGCACCGTTCGCCGCTACGGCGCAGCCGTGACCGTGATGGGCTTTGACGAACAGGGCCAGGCGGACACCGCCGAGCGCAAGATCGAGATCTGTAAGCGCTCCTACGACCTGCTGGTCAATGACGGCTTCCCGCCCCAGGACATCGTGTTCGACCCGAACATCCTGGCCATCGGCACGGGCATCGAAGAGCACAACAACTACGGCGTTGACTTCATCGAAGCCACCCGCTGGATCCGCGAGAACCTGCCCTACGCCTCTGTCAGTGGCGGCGTGAGCAACCTCTCGTTCTCCTTCCGGGGCAACAATGCCGTGCGTGAAGCCATGCACTCGGCCTTCCTGTATCACGCGATCAAGGCCGGCATGAACATGGGCATCGTCAACCCCGGCCAGCTGGTGGTGTACGATGACATTGACGCGGAACTGAAGGAGCACGTCGAGGACGTCATCCTGAACCGCCGCGAGGACGCCACGGACCGCCTACTCGACATCGCCGAGAAGTACAAGGGCCAGGGCGGCCAGGAGAAGAAGGAAGACCTGGAGTGGCGCGAGTGGCCGGTGGAAAAGCGGCTTGAACACGCGCTGGTCAAGGGCATCACCACCTATATCGACGAGGACACCGAGGAAGCCCGCCAGCGGGCCGAGCACCCCATCGAGGTCATCGAAGGCCCGCTGATGGACGGCATGAACGTGGTCGGCGACCTCTTCGGCGAAGGCAAAATGTTCCTGCCGCAGGTGGTCAAGAGCGCCCGCGTCATGAAACAGGCGGTTGCCATCCTGATTCCGTTCATCGAGGCACTGAAATCCGAGGGCCAGAAGGCCAAGGGCAAGATCCTCATGGCCACGGTCAAGGGCGACGTCCACGACATCGGCAAGAACATCGTCGGGGTTGTACTGCAGTGCAACAACTTCGAGGTGATCGACATGGGCGTTATGGTCCCCGCCGACCAGATCCTGCAGAAGGCCAAGGAAGAGGATGTGGACATAATCGGCCTCTCCGGCCTGATCACGCCCTCGCTGGATGAGATGGTGCACGTGGCCAAAGAAATGCAACGGCTTGATTTCAACGTTCCGCTGCTGATCGGTGGGGCGACCACCTCCAAGGCGCACACCGCGGTCAAGATCGACCCGAGTTACGAAAACGATCAGGTCATCTACGTCAACGACGCGTCCCGCAGCGTGGGTATTGCCGCCAAGCTGGTGAGCGAGACCGGCAAACAGGCCCTGCTCGATGAAGTCCAGGCTGACTACGAAAAGGTTCGCGAGCGCCGCAAGAACCAGGGCCGCAAGGCCAAGATCATCCCGATCGAAAAAGCGCGCGCCCGGGCTCCGGAGCTGGATTGGGAAGAGTACCAGCCGACCGAACCCCAGTTCCTGGGCCTGAAAACATTCGATCACTTCGATCTGAATGAACTGGTTCAGTACTTTGACTGGTCGCCTTTCTTCCAGAGCTGGGACATGCCGGGCAAATACCCGGATATCCTGGAACATCCGGAAAAAGGCGAGACGGCGCGCAACCTCTTCGACGATGCCAAGAACATGCTCAACTGGCTGATTGAAGAGAACAAGATCCGGTGCCGTGGCGTGATCGGCTTCTGGCCGGCCAACCGTGTCGGGGATGACATCGAGATCTACGAGGATGATTCCCGCAAGAAGGTCCTAACCAAGGTGCACCACCTGCGCCAGCAGGACGACAAGGCGCCGGACAAGCCGATGATGGCGCTGTCCGACTTCATCGCCTCCAAGGAATCCGGCATCCCGGATTACATTGGCGGCTTTGCGGTCACGGCCGGCCCGGAGGCGGACGAGCTCGCCCAAGAATACGAGAAGGCCAATGACGACTACAGTGCGATCATGGTCAAGATCCTGGCGGACCGGTTCGCGGAAGCCTTCGCAGAGTGCATGCACGCGCATGTACGCAGGGAGTACTGGGGCTACCAGACGGATGAGCAACTCTCAACAGAGGACCTCATCAAGGAACGCTACCAGGGCATCCGCCCGGCCGCCGGCTACCCCGCCTGCCCTGACCACACGGAGAAGCCCGAACTGTTCCGGCTGCTCCAGGCCGAGGAAAACGCGGCCATGCAGCTCACCGAGAGCAACGCGATGCTCCCGGCGGCGGCGGTTTCCGGGTGGTACTTCGCACATCCGGAGTCCAAGTACTTCGCGGTGGGCAAGATCAGCTCGGACCAGGTGGAAGACTACGCCAAGCGTAAGGGCATGAAGAAGAGCGAGGTTGAGCGCTGGCTCATGCCGAACCTGGCGTACGACCCGGACGAGTAAGCCGTACCCTGCCCTTCCCCGCGGGGGCGTGGAATTGCTGAACGGGCATCAGGCACACCTGATGCCCGTTTTTTCTTGCTTTATAATGGGAACTCAATCCAGCCTTCAGGAGGTGTTGTGAGCGATAGCGATCAAAACAAACCCGGACTCTGGCAGGTGGTTTTCAGCATCCTTGCCGCCGCCCTGGGCGTGAATTCGGAGAGCAATCGTCAAAAGGACTTCAGTGCGTCTTCGCCCTGGCCCTTTATCATCGGAGGAATAATCTTCGGCGTGATGTTCGTGGTGGGTATAGCGCTTATCGTGAAGATAGTCTTGGAGAGCACCGGGGCGGCGTAATCGCCCCGGCCTTTCACGTAGAATTACTGCGTGGCAACAAAAGTGGTCGCAAGTGCCACGAAGAGCAGGATCAGCCCGACCGCTGCGAATGCATCGACACGCTCGTCGCTTTCATTCGGCGCTGCGTCGTTCCGGCTCTCTTCGTTCTGGTTGCCGTAGCTCATTGCTTTCTCCCATCAAATGCTTATGGTCAATCTCGGCGTCGGCTACCATGATAACCCGCCTTGAGCCCCCTTGCCAGCGGTCCGCGCCCGTTCACTGGAAACGCCCGGCCCGGACCCACTCGATCCCTTTCATGATGCCGGATTCAACCGCACTTGCAGCACTGAGGCCGAGCTTCTCGGGCAGTGTGCGCCGGCGTTCATAGCGCACCAGAAAGACATCGCGTTCGTCACAGGCCTCGGTCATCACCTGGTCCGAAGTCTTGAGTTCATCCGCCAGACTGACCTCCAGTGCCTGGCGGCCGAACCAGATCTCCCCGGTAGCGACCCGGTCAATATCCACCGCCGGCCGGTGCTCGCTCACGTACTCCTTGAACAGCCGGTGGGTCTGCTCCAGATCCTCGGTGAACTTGCGCCGCCCCTTCTCGGTATTCTCGCCGAAAACCGTCAGGGTGCGTTTGTACTCGCCCGCCGTCAGCACTTCGAAATCCACATCGTGGCGCTTGAGCAGACGATGCACGTTCGGAAGCTGTGCCACTACGCCAATGGAACCCAGAATCGCGAACGGCGAGGCAATGATCCGGTCCGCAACACAAGCCATCATGTAGCCTCCGCTGGCGGCGACCTTGTCCACACAGGCGGTCAGCGGCAGACCGGCCCGCCGGATCCGGTCCAGCTGAGCCGCCGCATACCCATAGGAATGGACCATGCCGCCAGAGCTCTCAAGCCGGATCATCACCTCATCCCGGCCAGGCTCGGCCACACCGAGTATGGCGGTGATACAGCGGCGCAATGCACCGGTCTGGCTGGCCTTCAGGTCTCCCTGGAAGTCCACCACATAGAGGCGCCCACGGCGCTGCGCGCCGTCACTCTCCTTTTGGCGCTCCGCCTTTTTCTCTTTTTTACGGTTGCGCCGGAGATCCCTGAGCCACCGCCGTCGCCCGGCCCCCTCATGCAGATGCGCCTCCAGGGTTTCGCGGTTGTCCCGAAGGCGATCGTTGACCCTGACCACCTGGAGTTCGCCCTCATCCTCCTGATTGCGCCCACGCTGCGCTGCCGCCATGATCATGGCCGCCACGATCAGCGCCGCCACCGCGAAGGTCACGATCTTGGCCAGGAAAAGCCCGTATTCCGCAAGAATCTCCACCAATCACTCCTCTACCGGAAGTTCCATAAACGAACCGACACTATTCTACGCATCAGCTCGACACAGCATAAGAACCTGGTTCCATTCCTTTTCAAACAAGCGTTCGATCAAGCTTGACAGCACTGACGCCCCCACCTACAGTCGGCCGGAAGCCATGCCCATGGCGATACAACAACGGCAACCAAGGACTTCGAGCATGTCTGTACAACCCGTATTCGAAAAACTCGAAAAAAACTTCAACGCAGATGCTGCTGCCGGCCTGGACCTGGTATTCCAGTTCGACATTGAGGACGATGCCTCCTATCACCTGATCATCAAGGACGGCAACTGTGAACTGAAGGAAGGCACGCATGACGATCCGTCCGTAACCCTGATCATGAACACGGAGACCCTCCAGGGCATTGTCAGCGGTGAGACGGATGGTATGCAGGCGTTCATGGCCGGCCAGCTGCGCGCTGAAGGCGACATGATGCTGGCGACCAAGCTGGGTGAGCTGTTCAACGTCGGCTGAAGCCTTAAAGGGGAACGCCGGATCCGGCGGCGTTCCCGATTACACTCCAGTTTCCCTTCCCTGGCTTCTTACAGCCCCACATCCTGAAGTGATGTATCCGCGAGGCGGAGCAGTTCCGGATTCGGCTCGGCATTCATTCCCAGTTCCTCAATGTAATACTCCAGAGAGGTGATGGCATCAGCCAACGCTTCCAGGATCCGTGATTCCGGGGGCTGCTGGGTGTTCAGGAGCTGGGTCTCTATCGCATTCGTCACGCGGGCCACAACGCGTGACGCCTCCGCGTTTCCGAGAAGCCGCATCCCGCCCTCGATGCTGCGCAGCGTGGCTGGCACGTTCGCCAGATGCATCTTGTCGAAGTCTGATTCAAGAAACGCCGTAATCGCCTGTTTCGCCAGCGTAAGCGCGGAACTGGCTTCGTCGCTGAGTACGATCAGCGCTTCCTGCACGTAAACGGATCCCTCATTCCGCCGCACCTTGTGGGCAAGGCGATCAGTGTCCGCCGTAATCCCGTGGCTGGCCAGGTGCTGGGCCGCTTCCTCAATATTCAGAACGGCATCCGCAACCGCGTACAGTTCCGTCTCCGACGGCAGTGCGCCTTTCTGCTCCCAGTCCCGGAGGCGTCCGGCTTCCTGGCGGGCAAGGGAGCTGAGCTGATGCAGGTCCAGAATCAGCAGCGAGTTGCCAACCCGCTCCAGGGAATCAGCAATGGTTGCAAGCTCCGTGGTGTCCGGATCAATCCCGCGCTCGACGATGTCCAGCCGGTCCTTGAGTTCGCTCAGTTCCTCATTGATCGCATCCGCAAAGGAGCGGAGAACGTCAGCACCAGGCCCATAGAGATGCCGCTGGTGCTCAATCAGCTCTGCCTCCGTGATATCCGGCAGGCCCAGCCCGCAGGTGTCCAGAACAGGGCGCACTTCCGGGTTGCTGGAGCCGCTGCGGTAGAGAATGTAGACCAGCTCGCGCACCAGGGCATCTGACGGCGCCTGCTGCGCCACTGAACTGCGGCTGTAAACCATATCCCGCGCCTGCTTCTCGATGCGCATGAACAGGCGTTTGCGGTTGCGCTCAACAGGCAGCCCCTGCTCTTCCAGCACATCAGCTGTCATGCTCACCAGGCACCAGAACGACTGCATTGCGCCATCGCCACACAGCCTGGCGAGACCATGGGCCGCACGGGAGATCAGCCGGCGGCTGGTCCGGAGGTCCTGATTGCGCAGCAGCCCGAGCAGCCCCACCTGGTACATCAGGCGGAACCGGCGTGCATGCACCTCGAATTCCGACTCGTCAGAGGTTTCCAGCGGCGGTACCGAGCGCTCACTGCAGAAGTCGGGAGCTGCACTCAGGCTGGCACCGAGGAACCAGGAATCCGGATAAGGCGTATCCCGACGTGCTTCGCGGATCTCGTTGACCACCGGCAGCAAAAGTTCGGGTCGGTCCACCTGCTGGCGCTGGTAGTACTCGATGTAGCGCCTCAGCGTGAAAAGTGCGTTGTTGAGGGCCGTCAGCAGGTTGTTCTTGTCATCCGTAGCCCCGACCGGTACTTCGTTCGCCAGAACCACGGCCTCCTGACAGAGCAGCGCGCCTCCCTTGAGTTCCACCAGGGAAAAGATCCCCCGCAACTGGTTGAGATAATCCACGCAGTTTTGCAGGTCCTCCTCACTTTCCCGATTCTCCTGGAACTGCTCAAGACTCTGTTCCGCCTGGCCGATCGTATGTTCGATCTCCTCGCGGACCAGCCCGAAGGACTGGGTCTTGCTTGCCAGTGACGCCTGCACCATAAACGGGGCTTCCACTATAGAATCAGATATTCAATAACCTGTAGCAGGTTTTTCAGTTTTCTCAAGAAATGCCCTGCTCGTCCCAGAGCACAGCGGTCTTAGCCGCCATGCCATCAAGAAAGGCCCGATGCGCGTTCAGCTCCTCGTTATCCGCTTCCGGGACAGGCAGCGGCGAGCGTCCGGGATCCAGTCGCCGGATTTCCGTGCCCGCATCCTGCCCATCGTCGGCCTCCCCCAGGGACAGGGCCGTCTGGCCGCCGGTCATCGCCAGGTAGACAAGGGCCAGTATCTCGGCGTCCAGCAGTGCCCCGTGCAGTTCCCGGTTGCTGTTGTCAATGCCGTACCGGCGGCAGAGCACGTCCAGGTTGTTCTTCTGACCCGGGTGCTTGCTGCGGGCCATCACCAGCGAGTCACGGATGCCGCATACATCAGCGGTGCGCGGATAATCTCCATCGAGCATACCGAACTCATGATCCATGAAGCCCACGTCAAAGGGGGCGTTATGGATGATCAGCTCGGCGCCACGGATGAATTCCAGGAATTCATCCGCCACTTCCCGAAACGTCGGTTTGTCCGCCAGGAACTCGTTGGTGATCCCGTGGACCTCGATGGCGCTGTCTTCCACCTCCCGTTCCGGGTTGATGTACACATGGTAGTGGCGACCGGTCAGCTCCCGTTCAGCTACTTCCACGCAGCCGATCTCGATAATGCGGTGACCCTGCTCTGGTTCCAGGCCAGTGGTCTCCGTGTCCAGCACAATCTGCCGCATGTTTCAGCCTCTGCCTTCCATCACTTCAGCCGCGCCCCTGTTTGCCAGGGCGTCGGCCTGTTCGTTGCCGTCGTTGCCGCTGTGTCCGCGCACCCAGTGCCACTGGATCCGGTGTGACTGCACCAGCTCATCCAGCCGCTGCCACAGTTCCGCGTTCTTGACCGGCTTGCGTGCCGATGTCTTCCAGCCATTGCGCTTCCAGTTGGCCATCCACTGGTTGATGCCGTTACGCACGTACTGGGAGTCCGTGTAGATGGCCACGTCGCACTGGCGCCTGAGCGCTGCCAGCCCCTCGATCGCGGCCCGCAGCTCCATCCGGTTATTGGTGGTGCCGGGCTCGCCACCCCAGAGGTGTTTCTCGTGATCGCCGTAACGCAGCACCACGCCCCAGCCGCCCGGCCCCGGATTCCCCTTGCAGGCACCATCCGTATACAACGTCACCTGGCTCATGCGTTCTCCCCACCCTCGTCCGGCCGGGAACTCACAACCCTCAGTCTGGCCCGTCCCATGCCTGGTGACACGTTACGGTTTGCAACCGGCATGGATGCCACCCTGGGGTCAGGCATCACCGGGCGAAGCGGAATGCGTGCCGCATCGCGTTTTTCCGCCACAAGACAATAGAATCCGCCAAAAGGCACCTGGATCCCCCGTTCGTAGAAAGGTTCAAGAAAAGCCAGCCGAGTCTGCAGACGCCGGCCACCTACAGGCGGGCGGAAGAACCCATAGCGCGCCGGTGCCACGCAGCACCCGAGCACCTGTGCCCAGTCCTGAACACGCCGTGCCAACAGGAAGCGGCTGTTCCAGGGCGCATCACGCCTCAGGCCGAACAGCCGGCGCAGGCCCCAGAGCCCGATTGGATTGAGTCCGATCACGATGACCTGTCCCCCTGAGCGCACCACCCTCACTGCTTCCCGCAGCGCCTGCCGTGGGTCCTCCGCCAGGTCCAGCGTGTGGTGCAGAACCACCGAATCCATCCAGTCATCGTGGAACGGAAGTTCCTCCGGCCTTGCGATGACGGGCCCGCGATCTGTATCAGAGCTGACTGCCGGCAGGACCTGTGGCTGCTGCCCCGCCGGAAGGCGTGGTGTGACCGCCAGTGCCGAACTCAGGCCAATCTCCAGGTGGCGTGTGCCGAAGACACGGGTCATGGCCGTCGCCACACAGGCCTGTTCCTGGTTCAGAAGCGCCGAGCCCAACCCGGTTCGGAGCCAGTGTGCGAATGCCTCTGAGTTCATTCTGATTCCCCCTGTCCGCACCGCAATTGTCGGGCCCTGCGGCACCGCTGGCAAGTGCGCTCTCGTCACAGGCTCTGGATTTCCTATAATGGGGACGAATCCAGCAACGGAGTCCGCCATGAACTACCAGGTCGATGCCATTCCCGCACTCAGCGACAACTACATCTGGTGTATCCATGACCCCGAGAGCAGAGCGGCACTGATTGTTGATCCCGGCGAAGCGGCCCCTGCCCGGGACTTCCTTGACCGCAACGGGCTGACACTGGAGGCGGTCCTGCTGACCCATCACCACCCGGACCATACCCAGGGCCTGGGCAAGCTCGTCGGCGACAGCAGCGTGCCCGTGCACGGCCCCGCGGATTCGCGCTTCACCGGGATCACCAACCCACTGCGTGAAGGCGACATCCTTACCTGGCGTGAGCTCTCATTCCAGATCCTGGCCGTACCCGGCCACACACTGGATCACATTGCCTTCAACAGCGACAGTCCCGGGCTCAGCCGACCCGTAACGCTCTGTGGTGATGCCCTGTTCGCTTGCGGCTGCGGCCGGGTTTTCGAGGGTAATTTCGCACAGATGCGCGCCTCCCTGGCCAAGCTCCGTGAGTGGCCGGACGGCACGCTGGTATGCTGCGGGCATGAATACACCCGCGCCAATGTGGCGTTCGCGCGCGCGGTCACGCCGGACGACACCGAGCTTGCGGAATACCAGAAAAAGGTAGAGCAGCTGCTTGATGCCGGCCAGCCCACGGTCCCCACAACGCTCGGCCAGGAACGCCGGCTGAACCCCTTCCTGCGCTGGGATGATCCCACCGTGGTGGCTTCGGCGGAAACCAGAGCCGGAGAGCAGGGGCTGGATGGGGATCGAGTCTTCGGCGTTATCCGTGAGTGGAAGGACGGATTCCGCGGGTGACCCCTCCCGTTAACGGAACCCACATTAAAACTTACCCGGTGTAATTGACGGTACTCGGGGCCCTTCCTAGAATCCCGATACGCTGTGTGAACCGGGTTTGTCACAGGCTTCAACCAACCGGCTGTCCCTATGCATTACGTTCCGCTTCTGTGCCTGCTTTCAGCCATGAGCCTGCCACTGCTGTCAGGCTGCGAAAGTCTCCATCCCCAGGGGGCCAGTACTGAGAGCAACCCACCGCCCATTACACGGGCCGCAAGGATGGATGCCGACGTACGCACCGACGGTGCGCTGCGCCCCAGCGACCAGCAGGAGGCGGAAACCGGTGCAGGCCAAGCGGATGAAGGCTACGACACAGTCTGGCAGCGTCTGCGGGACAGCTTCCAGCTGGATCTTGATGTCAATGACAAGCGCGTGCGCGACCAGCTCGCCTGGTACAGTCGCAACCAGTCCTACATGGACCGGACAGCCGAACGCGCCCGCCGTTACCTTCCCTACATCATCCGGGAAATCGAGAAGCGGGACATGCCAGGCGAGCTGGCCCTCCTGCCGCTGGTCGAGAGCGCCTATGATCCATTCGCCTACTCCCACGGCCGGGCATCCGGTATCTGGCAGTTCATCCCGGCCACCGGCCGCGCCTTCGGCATGGAGCAGAACTGGTGGTACGACGGGCGCCGTGACATCATCAGCGCCACCAACGGTGCGCTGAGCTATCTTGAAAAGCTCTCGGGGCGCTTCGACGGCGACTATGAACTCGCCCTCGCCTCCTATAACGCCGGCGCCGGACGAGTGCTCCGTGCCATGCGCCGCAACGAGCGTCAGGGCAGGCCCACGGACTACTGGAACCTCCATCTGCCGGCGGAAACCCGGCATTATGTCCCCAAGCTCATAGCCCTGGCCCGCATTGTGGCAGACCCGAAATCCCACGGTATCCGGCTTGAGCCCATTCCGGACGACCCCTACTTCGAGGTGGTGGATATCGGCGGTCAGCTCGATCTTGCCCAAGCCGCTGCCATGGCGGGGGTCGGAGTGAACGAGATCTACCGGCTCAACCCCGGTTTCAACCGATGGGCGACGGCCCCGGACGGCCCACACCGGCTGCTGGTGCCCGCGGATTCAGCGGAAAAATTCCGGGAAGCGCTTACCACCCTGCCAGAGGATCAACGGGTGAGCTGGCGCAATTACACGGTCCAGAGTGGCGACACCCTCATCAGCATTGCGCGCTCGTTCAACACCACTCCCGACGTTATCCGCAAGCACAACGATATCAACGGCCACACTATCCGCGAGGGTGAGAGACTGCTGATCCCGGCCGCCGGCAATGCGAGCAATGCCTATGCCCTGAGCGAACCCAACCGCCGGGCAGCACGCCAGGCCGCCTCCGGCAACAAGGGTCAGAACCGCATCGATTACCGTGTCAACGCCGGAGACACCCTCTGGGATATAGCCAGTGCGCACGATGTTGGCGTAAGCAAGCTGGCCAGCTGGAACAACCTGGCGCCCGGAGACACACTGCGCCCCGGGGATACGCTCGCTATCTGGACCGATGACCCCCAACCCCGGCGGAGCGAACGGCGGGAGATGGTCCGGCGCGTGGGCTATACCGTGCGCTCCGGGGACTCCCTCCGGCACATCGCCAACCGGTTCAATGTGGGCGTCTCCCAGATTGCCCAGTGGAATAACATCAATACACAGGACTATCTTCAGCCCGGACAGCGGCTTAAGCTGTACGTGGACATACGCAACGCACACTGAGGTCAGCATGGGAATACTGGAAGGAAAGAAAGCGCTGGTCGTTGGCGTCGCCAGCAAACACTCAATCGCCACTGGCATTGCCCAGGCACTGCATGAGCAGGGTGCGGAGCTTGCTCTCACCTATCAGAACGAGAAGCTCAAATCGCGCGTGGAAGGCTTTGCCGAAAACTGGAACAGCAACATCGTGCTGCCCTGTGATGTCACCGATGACCAGCAGATCGCGGACCTGTTCGAGTCCCTCAACGAACACTGGGGCGGTCTCGACATCCTGGTGCACTCGGTCGGGTTCGCACCCGGCGAAGAGCTTGATGGCGACTTCACCGACGTGACCAGCCGTGAAGGCTTCAAGATGGCACATGACATCAGCTCCTACAGTCTGACCGCCTTGGCGCGTGAAGCCCGGCCGCTGATGAAGGGGCGGAATGGTTCCATCCTGACCATGACCTACGTGGGCTCGCAGCTGGTTCTGCCCAACTACAATGTCATGGGCCTGGCCAAGGCCAGCCTGGAAGCCAGCGTCCGCTACCTGGCCGCCTCCATGGGTCCGGAAGGCACCCGCGTGAATGCCGTTTCAGCCGGCCCCATCAAGACCCTTGCCGCTTCAGGCATCAAGAGCTTCCGCCGCATGCTGGCGGAGAATGAAAAGCGCACGCCCCTGCAGCGCAATGTGACCACCAAGGAGGTTGGCAACACGGCCGCTTTCCTGACCTCTGACATGGCAAGCGGCATCACCGGCGAAGTCATCTATGTGGATGCCGGATTCCGCAACATGGGCATGAACCCGATGGAGGACTGAACGACTCAGGCCTCCAGCAGGACAGCGACAGTCTCCTTCCAGGCGGGGAGGCTGTCGTCACCTGTATCCAGCACCGCAAGACCGATCCGCCAGAAACCATCCTCCCATTCCCGGCTTGAACGCACTTCGGCCAGCAGCGCGTGAGCGGCGCTGTCATCCACGGTTACCCTCAGATTCAGCAGTGCCCCTTCCACCACTGGCTCGTCCGCGGTAATGCTGAGGCCGCTGGCGGAAATATCCCGTGTGCGGCAACGCAGCCAGCGCGGCGGTTCGTCGCCCACGCCGTCCGCCACCTGCAGGTCCGCCACGACACGCCCCGCAATGCGGTACTCATCCCGCTGCTCTCCATCTTCCGGCTTCCAGGTCCCCGTCATCAGCGCCCTACCCGCAGTCGTCCCACAACGCGGGAAAGCGTATCCGCAAACTCAGCGCCTTCACTGAGCAGCTGTGCTTCCCCATCCCGTATCCGGGTTGCCAGGTCCTCGCGCAGGATCTCTCGGCGATTGAGGCCATAACGGTCCACAAACACCAGCTTTCCGGAAGCCCTGATACGCAGCGCCAGTTTAAGCCGGAGTGCCTCCTCGCCACTGCCGATCTGGATCCAGCTTCCGGCCTCCAGACGATCCACTTCCGCCAGGACCTTCTCCCGGATGTCCGCTTCCTCATTGATACGCCGTGCCTCGGCCTCATCCTGGGCTTCCTGTGCCGCCTCTTCACGCTCCCTGGCCTCGCGCCCCTCGCGCTCTTGTTCGCGCTGGCGCTCTTCCTCAAGCGCCTGCTCCTGGGCACGGCGCAGTGCCTCCGCCTCTTCCCGTGCTTTGTCCCGCGCCTCTTCGCGCTGTTTGCGCTGGGAGTCCAGCACCCGCTGGAGGCTGCTCAGGGTGTCGCTGAGAACGCTGGCAAAGGGGTGAGCTTCCGGCAGGTAAGTGAGCTCACCCGCCTCGAAACGGGCCCTGACCGAACGGAAGGGCTCTATGTCGAGCTTGGCACCCCGGGCATTGGTCCAGAGCACCTCGCCGGTTTCGTCCAGGAAACCCGTAAGGAACTGACGGATCTGCTGGCCATCCGCCTGGTAAAGATACCAGCTGCCAACCCAGCTCCGGGCCTGCTCACGCTGCATTTCATCGGGTTTCTCAAGCCAGCGCGGATCCGCTTCCGGTATGCTCGCCGGCTCCTGCTCCACCGCCTCATCACGCAGGCGCCGGGCAAGGAGTTCATCCACCGGCGCAAAACGCTGTGGGTCCGGATCCCGCCCTTCCACCAGGGCAACCACCTGGACCAGTTTGTCCGTAAGCTGCTCCCCAACGTGATAGAGCCGGTTCCGGTCCTGGCCACACAGGTTGGCATCCCCAACCCAGATCAGCCACTCTAGAAGACGGAAGGCATGGCGCCAGGGTTCGGAATCAATCCCGTGCTCCAGGGCCGCACGGCGCATCAACACACGCCAGTCATCCTCGATGAAAGCCCATAGGCCGGATGGCAGCTGCCGCCCCCGACAGGTGCGCGCCAGAGCGGCCCGCACTGCCTGTTCCGCGGCACGCTGGCCGGCCGCGCCGGACTCCGTCTGCCACAGCCGTTGTGCCACACGCTCCGCCTGCTCAGCCTGGCGGCTGATCTGCTCCAGCCAGTCACTGACGCAGGCCTCGATGGGGCTTTCCTCGCCAAGCCGGAAAGCCTCACCCACCGCCTTTTCCATGGCCGCTAGATGGCTTTCCACCGGTCTGTCGGAACGCCCCCCCGTTCGGCTCCAGCCACGCAGTGCCTGAAGGCTGTCCAGCCAGCGGTGCAACGGGCGCTGTTCGGACACCGCCTCATCGGCGCGTGCCTCAAGGTCGAGCGCCAGCCAGAAACGCAGGCGCGCCGCACGGTGCACCAGATAGGGATGAAGCCCTGAGCGGCGCAGAAAGACGTTCATGATGCGATCCGCCAGGTAGGCGGCGTTGACCTGGCGCATGCTCCAGACGGCATCCATCCGCTGCAGATGAGTCACAACCCGCTCGTCACTACCGGCCTGCCATGCCTCAAACAGAATCCCGCGCCAGAGGGAGCGCTCATCCGGCGCGGACCGCCCGACCGGATACGGCAGATCCGGTATCCGCAGCTCGGTGATGATGGATTCAATCAGGCTCACGCGTCGCCCCGCAGGGTCATGGATGTCTGGAATACACCTTAAACCAGGCGGCCGGTGCCGGCCAGCTCAGCAGCCCGCCGGATTGCATCACTGTGGGATTTGACGCACTATATCGGCCCGTTTCCGTGCATGGGTGGACAAGAGGCAGTCATGGCAAGCAGCGACATCGAGAACGTCAACATTGAGGAACAGCAGGTACTGACCACGCCGGCGGCGCTCAAGGAGCAGCTGCCACTGACCGACGCGGCGCGCCGGACCGTGCTGGAAGGCCGCCAGACCATCAACAACATCCTCGATGGCAAGGATCCGCGCCTGTTCCTGGTTGTGGGGCCCTGTTCGATCCACGACCCCGATGCCGCCCTGGACTATGCCCGGCGCCTGAAGGCGCTGGCGGATGAGGTCAGCGACACCCTCTTCCTCGTGATGCGCGTCTATTTCGAGAAGCCGCGGACCACCACTGGCTGGAAGGGTCTGATCAACGACCCGCATCTGGATGACAGCTTCGATATCGAGCGTGGCCTCTACATCGGACGCAAGCTCCTGCTTGATATAGCCGAGCTGGGTCTGCCAACGGCCACCGAAGCCCTGGACCCCACGGCTCCCCAGTACCTCCAGGACACCATTGCCTGGTCCGCCATCGGGGCGCGTACCACGGAATCCCAGACCCACCGCGAGATGAGCAGTGGTCTGTCCATGGCCGTGGGCTTCAAGAACGGTACGGACGGCAGTCTGGATGTGGCGGTCAACGCCATGAATTCCACTGCCAACCCGCACAGCTTCCTGGGCATTGACCAGAACGGCCAGGTGGCCATCACCCGGACGAAAGGCAACCCCTACAGCCACGTGGTACTGCGCGGTGGCGGTGGCAGCCCGAACTACGATTCAGTGAACGTCGCGCTCTGCGAGAAAGAGCTGCAGGCAGCGGATGTACGCAATGCCATCATGGTGGACTGCAGCCACGCCAACTCCAACAAGGACCCGGCCGTTCAGCCGCTGGTCATGCAGGACGTCACCCATCAGATCAAGGAAGGCAACCAGTCCATCATCGGGCTGATGGTCGAGAGCAACATCAACTGGGGCAAGCAGAAGCTGGCCGCCATGAACGAAATGGAATACGGCGTATCCGTGACGGATGCCTGCATCGACTGGGAAACCACCGACAGGGCCATCCGCCAGATGCGGGACGAACTCAGGGACCAGATTCCCCACCGTCACCGGGGCTGAACGCCTCCAGCTCGGCTGGCATCTGCTCCAGCCAGCCGAGCTGGCCTCTCAGGCTCACCACATCCCCCACGATAATAATGGTCGGTGCCCGAACCTCCGCCTGCTCGACCGCCTCCACAATGGACTCCAGGGTACCGCAGACCACCTTCTGATCCGGTGTGGTCCCCTTGGACACCAGTGCACAGGGTGTTCCGGGAGCCATGCCATGGGCGATCAGTTCACGGGTGATCACCGGAAGCCCGACAAGGCCCATGTAGAAGACCAGCGTCTGCCGGTTTTGGACGAAGTCCTGCCAGGGCAGGTCCGTAGTGTCGTTCTTCAGGTGGCCGGTAATGAAACGCACCGACTGGGCGTGATCCCGGTGTGTCAGCGGTATCCCGGCATAGGCGGAACACCCCTGGGCAGCCGTAATGCCAGGCACCACCTGGAAGGGCACACCGTGCTCCGACAGGCGCTCGATCTCCTCGCCGCCACGCCCGAAGATGAACGGATCCCCGCCTTTGAGCCGCACGACCCGCTTGCCGGCCTGTGCGTATTCCACCAGCAGCTCGTTGATCCGATCCTGGGGCACGCTGTGATTGGACCGTGCCTTGCCCACATGGATGATCTCCGCATCCTCGTTGATCAGGTCCATGATGGGCTGGGATACCAGCCGGTCATGGAGCACCACATCCGCCTCGCGCAGAAGACGCAGCGCTTTGATGGTAAGCAGGTCCGGATCCCCGGGCCCCGCCCCCACCAGATAGACCTCGCCTCCCCGCTGGTTTTCCGTGGAGGTTGTCCTGCCGGGAGGCAGGAGGCTTCGGAGGCGATCCTTCACCCACTGAGTAACCATCGGCTTCAGACTCCTTCAGGTACAAGCTCGGTAATGCCGCCCATGTAAGGCTTCAGCGCCTCCGGAATACGGACCCGGCCATCCGCGTCCTGATAGTTCTCCAGTACCGCGACCAGGGCGCGCCCGACCGCCAAGCCCGAGCCATTCAGTGTGTTGAGCAGCTCTGGTTTGCCCGTCTCCGGGTTGCGCCAGCGCGCCTGCATACGCCGGGCCTGGAAGTCCCTGGTATTGCTGCAGGAGGAGATCTCCCGGTAGGCGGACTGCCCGGGAAGCCACACTTCCAGATCGTAGGTCCGGGCAGCCGCGAAGCCCATATCACCACCACAGAGCGTGACCACCCGGTACGGTAGCTCAAGCCGCTGCAGGACCGTCTCGGCGTGGCCGGTCAGGGCCTCCAGCGCGGCATCGGATTCCTCGGGCCGCACAATGTGAATCAGCTCCACCTTCTCGAACTGGTGCTGGCGGATCATGCCCCGGGTATCCTTGCCATAGGCCCCGGCTTCGCTGCGGAAACAGGGCGTGTGGCAGACCATGCGTTTCGGCAGCTCCTCTGCCCCCAGGATACTGTCCCGCACCAGGTTGGTCGCGGGGACTTCTGCGGTCGGAATCAGGTAGAGATCCCGGTCGCCATCGATCCGGAACAGGTCCTCCTCGAACTTGGGCAGCTGCCCGGTACCGGTCAGGCTGTCGCTGTTCACAAGGTACGGCAGATAGGTCTCGGTGTAGCCGTGCTCGGCGGTATGCAGATCCAGCATGAACTGGGTCAGCGCCCGGTGCAGGCGTGCTACACCGCCCTGCATCACGGCAAAGCGCGCCCGCGCGATGGTCGCGGCGGCGGCAAAATCCATACCGCCGAGGCCCTCGCCCAGGGTCACGTGGTCCACCGGCTCAAAGGCTGGCGACGCCGGCTCGCCCCAGCGCCGGATCTCGACGTTGTCCTCGTCGGAGTCCCCCTCGGGCACCGCTTCATCCGGCACATTCGGGATTCCCTGGAGGAAATCGCTAAGCTCCGCCTGGAGTTCCCTGAGCTGGTGTTCGGCGTCGGCCTTCTGCTGCTTGAGGGATTCCACCTCGTCCATCAGCGGCTGTGCGTCCTCACCGCTGCGCTTGGCCTCCCCGATCGCCTTGGAACGACGCTTCTGTTCGGCCTGCAGCTCCTCGGTGCGTGTCTGGAGTTCACGCCGCCGGTTTTCCAGTTCGCGCACCCGTCCGGTGTCCAGTTCATAGCCGCGCTGTGCCAGCCGGGCGGCCACGGCGTCGGGATCGGTTCGCACCCATTTGGGATCCAGCATGATGCTCTCTGTCCAGTCGTCAGTTGTTGTTCCCGTCCGGATAGCGTTGCCGTTCACTCTCCGCATTCAGGCGGTCGAGATAGGCGCGCTTTTCCGCCAGTTTCTGTTCCAGGCCCCGCGGCTCCGGTTCATAGAAGCGCGTGCCGTGAAGCGCTTCCGGCATGTAGCTCTCCCCCGCCGCAAACGCCTCGGGTTCGTCATGGGCATAGCGGTACTCCGCACCGTAGCCCTGTTCCTTCATCAGCTTGGTGGGCGCGTTGCGCAGATGCACCGGCACTGACCGGTCCTGATCCTTGCGCACCAAGGCCATGCACTCGTTGAACGCCCGGTATACACCGATGCTCTTGGGCGCCAGCGCCAGGTAGGTCACCACCTGCGCCAGGGTCAGCTCGCCTTCCGGACTGCCCAGCCGCTCCTGCACCTGCCACCCCTCCATACTCAGGCTCAGAGCCCTGGGGTCGGCGTTACCGATGTCCTCACTGGCAATGCGCACCAGCCGGCGCGCAATATACAACGGGTCGCAGCCGCCATCCAGCATCCGACACATCCAGTAAAGGGCGGCATCCGGATCCGACCCCCTCACTGACTTGTGCAGCGCGGAGATCTGATCGTAGAAAACATCGCCGCCCTTGTCGAAGCGCCGCAGCGAGGTCTGCAGCACTTCTCCCAGCACTGTCTCGTCAATAACGGGTTTCTCACCACCCTCGTCACGAGCAAGATCCGCGCCCACCTCAAGGCTGTTGAGTGCCCGCCGGGCATCACCATCCGCCGCCCGGGCCATCATTCCCAGCACCTCATCGGACACCGAGACCGCGCCGTTGAGACCGTCCTCCGCCTCCAGCGCGCGCCGCAGCAGCGCCACCAGATCCGCTTCCTCAAGATCCCGCAGCACGTACACACGGGTGCGCGACAGCAGTGCGCTGTTGAGCTCAAACGACGGGTTCTCGGTGGTGGCGCCCACGAAGATGACGGTGCCTTCCTCGATATGCGGAAGGAAGGCGTCCTGCTGGGACTTGTTGAAGCGGTGGACCTCGTCCACGAACAGCAGTGTTTCCTGGCCGTTCATCTCCAGGCGTTCCCGCGCCGCGTCCACCGCACTGCGGATGTCCTTAACCCCAGCGGCGACCGCTGAGAGCGTCTCAAAATACGCCGAGGTCTGCTCCGCCAACAGGCGCGCGAAGGTCGTCTTGCCCACACCCGGCGGGCCCCAGAGGATCATGGAGTGGAGCTGGTTCTCCTCCACGGCCCGGCGCAGGGGCTTGCCCTCGCCGACCAGGTGCGGCTGGCCGACATAATCCGTCAGCCCACGCGGGCGCATGCGCGCCGCGAGAGGCTGGTGGCGCCCGCCCTCTGGGCTGAACAGGCCCTCCTGCATCAGCGGGCTCCGTTGCCCTCGTTGCGGATCACATCCACATCATCCGGCGCGTCCAGCTCGAAGCGCTCATCGGGAATGGATTCATTGAGAACCACATCACGGAACTGCAGGTCGCTGCGCTGGTCAAGCGAGTCGTGCAGCCGCATGCCCTGGAGTACGCCTTCCTTATCAAAGCGCATGCTGAGTTCCAGGAAGAGTGTGTCCTTATCCCGTGGCTCCAGAATGAACCGCTCGCCCTCACTGGTTGTCTCCCGACGGATCCGGAAAGTTTCCGACAGGTTGCCCACCTCACCGGAGAGCAGCAGCGCCGGGGTTGAGGCGATGCGTTCTTCAAGCGGATAGATGGTCACCTGGCGCAGGTCCGGGTCATAGACACGAACCTTTTCCCCGGAGGTCACAATCTTCTGTTCCATCGGCGGATCGGTATGCCAGAAAAAGTCACCGCCACGCCGGGCACTCAGTTCACCCGTGGTCTTCTGCAGCCGTTCACCATCAGGGCTCTGCACCGTCTGTTCAAAATCCGCCTGATAGCTGCTGTAATCCGCAAGCCGCTTGCTGAGCAGTTCGGCGGCATCCTCTGTATCAGCCGATTGGCCGAAGGCCGGCAGGGCTGACAGACAAAGCATAATCAGTGTGATCGGGATCCATCTTGTCATCATCTAGTCTCTCGGTGGCGGGGCGGCGAGTACCTCGCGGGAACCATTCTGGCCGGCGGCACTGACAACACCCGCCGACTCCATGGCTTCCACCAGGTTGGCCGCCCGGTTGTATCCAATCTTGAATTTGCGTTGCACAGAGGAGATCGATACCCGGCCACTCTCGGTGACGAACGCTACAGCCTCGTCAAAGAGCGCGTCCTGTTCGCTGTCCTCGCCCCCCATGGCAGAGATTCCCGGGACACTGTCACTGTCTCCGCCACTGAGCACGTCCTCCACATAATCCGGCTCGCCGCGCTGTTTCCAGGCCTCGACCACCCGGTGCACCTCGTCGTCGTCCACAAAGGCACCATGCACCCGCTCGGGATTGCTGGACCCAGGGGGCAGGTACAGCATGTCGCCGTTACCCAGGAGCTGCTCGGCACCGCCCTGGTCCAGCACTGTGCGCGAGTCCACCTTGGACTGCACGGAGAACGACGCCCGCGTAGGGATGTTCGCCTTGATCAGGCCGGTGATCACATCCACCGAGGGCCGCTGGGTCGCCAGGATCAGATGGATGCCGGCCGCCCGCGCCTTTTGGGCAATGCGGGCGATGAGCTCTTCCACCTTCTTGCCCACGATCATCATCATGTCGGCGAACTCATCCACAACAACCACAATGTACGGCAGTGGCTCGAGTTCAGGGCGCGCGTCCTCACTGGGATCCAGCGCGTTCTGCGGGTTCCACAGTGGGTCCCTGATGGGCTCGCCACGCTCACGCGCATCCCGCACCTTGCGGTTGTAACCGGCAAGATTGCGCACACCCTGGGAGGACATAAGCTGGTAGCGGCGTTCCATTTCCGCCACGCACCAGCGCAGCGCATTGGCGGCCTCCTTCATGTCCGTGACCACCGGTGCCAGCAGATGTGGAATCCCCTCGTAAATCGACAGCTCTAGCATCTTGGGGTCGATCATGATCATGCGCACTTCCTCGGGCGTGGCCTTGAGGAGCATGCTCAGGATCATGGCATTCACGCCCACGGACTTGCCCGAGCCCGTGGTACCGGCCACCAGCAGGTGCGGCATCTTGCCGAGATCCGCCACCACCGGCTCGCCACCGATGTCATTACCCAACGCCAGCGTCAGGGCAGACCCTGACTTTGAGTAGCTGGACGAGGACAGAATCTCGGAGAGCTTCACCATCTCCCGTTCCTCGTTCGGGATCTCAATGCCCACCACCGACTTGCCCGGAATCACCTCCACCACGCGGACGCTGTAGACCGCCAGGGCCCGCGCCAGATCCTTCGCCAGGTTGGAAATCCTGCTGACCTTCACGCCGGCGGCCGGCTTGATCTCGAAGCGGGTGATCACCGGCCCCGGATTGACCTCGACCACCTCCACGGCCACGCCGAAGTCCGCCAGCTTTTCCTCCAGCAGGCGCGACATGTACTGCAGCGAATCCGCTGAATAGCCCTGTTTCTTGTGGGGCCCCGGTTCGTCCAGAAGGCTGACCGGTGGCACAGGGCTCTGTCCTTTATCAGCCGCCTTGCCGTTACCCCGACGGCCCCGTTTTCCTTTCTCTTTCTTCTGCTCGGACTCTGGCTGCGCCCTACCCGCACCCTGACCCTGGAAGCGTGTAATCGTCACCGCCTGCTGGTCGGCTTCTCCACCTCCATCGGATACCGCGGATGTATCCTCGACGGTATCCACCACCAGCGGCAGTGAGGGCTGCTCCGGTTCCGCTTCGTCGCCCATAACGGGTTCACGCCGTTTCTGCTCCGGCTTACCAGATCCGGAACGGCCACGCCTGAAGCGCTGCGCCAGCCGTTCGAGAAGCCCCGGCGAGGGTTCATCCACACGCCGATTCACAATGGGCGGTTCTGTTTTCTTCGGTGCATCCAGGCGGGCCTGGCGCACTTCGCCCGCTTTCCGGCGCATCCGGCCCAGGGCGCCGGTAACGGCACGGCCACTCCACGCCACCCCGCGCCCGAGCATAACGGCGCCATGCCCGATACGATCAATCGTGGCGATCCAGGACAGGCCTGTTACCAGCGTCAGCCCAAACAGCGCTATTGCCCCCAAAATCAGCGTGGTTGCGGGCCGGTTGAGCATGGAGACCAGGGTCATGGCCATCTCGCTGCCAAGCACCCCTCCGGAATCCGGCCCCAGCCCGAAGAAAGAGTAAAGCCCGAACAGGCCACAGCTGGCGGAAAGGAACAGCACGAAACCACCGGTACGCAGGAAGAACAGGGGCCAGTGGAAATCTGGATAGGTGCCGCGGTTGCGGTACAGGACAATGGCGCACCAGCCGGCCAGCACCGGGAACAGCCAGGCCAGTTCCCCGAAGAAGGTTACCAGGAGGCTTGAGAGCCAGGCACCACTGCGACCGGCGTAGTTGGTGGCGTCCAGCTCATGGCCGATGCTGGCCCAGCCAGGATCGGACGGATTGTGGGAGACCAGCGCCATCACCAAATAGACGCACAGCACAATCAGGGCAATCAGCGCGCCTTCACGCCCTCCCTGGGCCAGCAGCTCACGGAAGCGCGTCTGGCCCCGGTGACCTGTCTCCTGCCGCGCCTGTCCGGATTTACCCTGTGCCATAGCGTCCACTTGATCCTTTGCCCCAAGTTAAACATGTAATGGCCTGATTCGCCAGAACATGTCCAAGCGGCAATCATTCGTTCAACCGCCGGAAAGTGCCCGCTCAAGATCCTCGATAAGGTCCTCGACTGATTCCAGACCAACAGACAGCCGCACCAGGTTTTCCGTGATACCACCCCGTTCCTTGTCCTCATCGGACAGCCGTCCGTGCGTGGTGGTCGCCGGATGGGTCACCGTGCTCTTGGCATCGCCCAGGTTGGCGGTGATCGAGAACAGGTTGAGGCGGTCAATCAGGTTCCACGCCTGCTCGCGACCGCCGCTGACCCGGAAGGACACCACGCCGCTGCCACCACTCTGCTGGTGCCGTGCCAGTTCGTTCTGCGGGTGATCCGGCAGGCCGGCGTAGAGAACCGTCTCGATGGCCGGTTGTTCACGCAGCCACTGCGCCACCCTGAGGGCATTCTCGGAATGGGCCTTCATGCGCAGCGACAGGGTTTCCAGGCCCTTGAGGAAGACCCAGGCGTTGAACGGGCTCATCGTCGGCCCGGCCGTACGGATGACACCATGAACCTCTTCCATCAGCTGCTGGCTGCCGACCACGGCACCGCCCACGCAGCGGCCCTGGCCGTCCAGGTACTTGGTGGCGGAATGGATGACGATGTCCGCCCCATGGCGGAACGGCTGCTGCAGAACGGGGGTACACAGGCAGTTGTCCACCACCAGCAGCGCCTCATTACTGTGCGCCAGGGTCGCCAGGGCTTCCATGTCGGCAATCTCGCCCAGCGGATTGGAAGGGGTCTCAAGAAAGAGCATTCGGGTCTCGGGCCGGATCGCCGCTTCCCACTCCGCCTGGCTGGTCAGGTCCACGAAGGTGGTTTCGATACCGAAACGGGCCATGTATTTCTGCAGCAGAACCGTGGTGGTGCCGAAGACCCCACGGGAGCAGACAATGTGATCACCGTGCTGGAGCAGGCCCATGAAGGTGGCAAGGATGGCGGCCATACCCGAGGCGGTGGCCACCCCGCGTTCGCCGCCTTCCATCGCGGCAATGCGGTCCTCAAAGGTGGCAACCGTGGGATTGGTGAAACGGGAGTAGATATTGCCCGGTTCATCCCCGGCAAAACGCGCCGCCGCCTGGGCCGCGCTGTTATACACAAAGCTGGAGGTGGGATAGAGCGCCTCGCTGTGCTCAAGCTCCGGGGTCCGCCGCTGGCCCGCCCGCACGGCCCGGGTTTCGACCCGGGTGCCGGCCAGATCCGCGTGCGGCACCTGTTTGCTGGAATCACTCATGCGTTTACTCGTCGTTATGCATATCGATGACGTCGCTGTCCGCCGTCAGTTCTTTGTTCCGCTCGTTCCTCTTCGCTTCCGAGCGTTCCTCTTCCAGACGCGCCAAGTATTCCTCGGTTACATCCCCGGTGGGGTAATAGCCGTTGAACACCGAGCAGTCGAACTCTCTGATCGCTTCGTTCCCCTCCCGGGCACAGGCGATCAGGTCATCCAGGTCCTGATAGATCAGCCAGTCCGCGCCGATCAGCTCCTGCACTTCCTTCTCGGTACGCCCGTGGGCGATCAGCTCGTTGGCTGCCGGCATGTCGATGCCGTACACATTGGGATAGCGTACCGGCGGCGCGGCCGAGGCGAAGTAGACCTTCCTCGCGCCCGAATCACGGACCATCTGCACGATTTCCTGGCAGGTGGTGCCGCGCACGATGGAATCGTCCACCAGCAGCACGTTCTTGCCCCGAAATTCCAACTCGATCGGGTTGAGCTTCTGGCGTACGGAGCGCTTGCGCATGGTCTGGCCGGGCATGATGAAGGTCCGCCCAATGTAATGATTCTTGATCAGTCCCTCACGGAACTTGACCCCGAGATCATAGGCCAGCGGCAGGGCTGAGGTGCGGCTGGTGTCCGGTATGGGGATAACCACATCGATATCGTGGTCGGGCATCTCGCGCTTGATCTTACCCGCTAGGGCCTCGCCCATGCGCAGCCGCGACTTGTAGACGGAGATGTTGTCGATGATGGAGTCAGGGCGCGCGAAATACACATGCTCGAAAATGCAGGGATTGAGCTTCGGTGATTCGGCGCACTGCTGGGTATAGAGACTGCCATCCGTCTCGATGTAGACCGCTTCGCCCGGAGCGATGTCCCGAATCAGCTCAAATCCCTGGGACGCCAGCGCCACGCTTTCGGACGCGATCATGTATTCCCTGCCCTCAGGCGTCTCGCGCATACCGAAACAGGCAGGCCGGATACCATTGGGATCACGGAAGCCCACAATCCCATAGCCGGTGATCATGGCGATGGCGGCATAGGCGCCACGGGCGCGCCGGTGAACGGTGCGTACCGCATCGAACACATCCTCACTGGTCGGGTTCAGCTTGCCCTTTTTCTGGAGCTCGTGGGCAAAGACGTTGAGCAGTACCTCGGAATCCGAGTTGGTATTGATGTGCCGCAGGTCCGAGCGGAATACGTCGTTCGCCAGCTCTTCGGTGTTCGTCAGGTTGCCGTTATGCGCCAGTGTTATCCCATAGGGGCTGTTGACGTAGAACGGCTGCGCCTCGGCGGAGCTGGAGGTGCCGGCGGTGGGATAGCGCACATGGCCGATGCCCACATTGCCCACCAGACGGCGCATGTGGCGCGTACGGAAGACATCCTTGACCAGGCCGTTGTCTTTGCGCAGGAAAAAGCGCTCATTCTCGAAGGTCACGATGCCTGCGGCATCCTGGCCCCGGTGCTGAAGTACAGTCAGTGCATCATAGAGCGACTGGTTGACGTTGGTCGTACCAACGATGCCAACGATTCCACACATCGGATTGGGTTACTCCGCGGTTGCTGGGGATTGGGATCGGTCTTCCTGCATCTCGATAAGGCGCTTTGCGCCTTCCTGCATGGCCTCTCCGGAGGCGTCACTGGTGGCTTCCGCATCCGGCAGAAACGCATCGATCTCGTCACCAAGCACATCCCGCGTCCAGGCCTCGACCTGCCCGAGCTCCTGGACGGTGACCGACTCGCGCCACCAGGTGTCTCCGGTGACCGGCGTCATTCGCAGCAGCGCCAGCGCAACCAGCACCACCACCAGACCACGTGCCAGGCCGAAGAACATGCCCAGGGTCCTGTCGGTGGCACTGAGGCCGGTGGCTTCCACCAGCCGGCCGAGCGCATTGTTCACCACGGCACCCACGACCAGTGTGCCCACGAACAGTATGCCGAAAGCTGCGATGAGACGAACCGTGGGATTGCCGACGGTATCCGCCAGCAGCATCTGCATGTTGGGGTGAAAGGTGCGGGCAATCACGAAAGCGCCCACCCAGATCACAAGCGACATGGCTTCCCTGACGAAGCCTCTTTTCAGGCTGATCAGGGTTGAGATGGCGACAATGGCGATAATGACCCAGTCAATCCAGATCAGCGCGTCCATCCGGAGGCCCCAGTGCTTTCAGGAAGCGGCTATTCTAGCAGGAATCGGGAAGCCGCCAAACCGGCGTTATTCTTCTCCTTCAACCACCATCGCCTCGAGGTTGAACTCGCTCTCGAGCTCCTCCATCGCGGTCTCTGCTTTCTGTTCATCCACAAAGGGCCCCGCGAATACGCGTGTGAAGGTACCGCTGTCGTTATCCACCGTTTCACTGTGGGCATCCATCCCCTGATCGCGCACGCTGTCGCGCAGTTTCAGGGCATTGTCGCGGTTGCTGAAGCTGCCCAGACGCACCAGCCAGGCGCCCCTGAGCGCGCCGCTTTCTTCCTGTTCAACTTCGGGTGTGGACCCAGTTGCAAGTTCGGATTCGGACTCGGGTTCTGACTCATTCCTGGTTACCGTGGCGCTCTCCTCACGCGTCCCGTCACGCTCGACCTCGCCTTCGTCCGCCATAGGAATCTCAGGCGCCTCTTCGGATTCCGGCACTTGCGGCTCCCGGGGCTGCTGAGCCTCAACCGGTTCCATTTCCGGCTCCGGTGGAACCTCCAGGGTCTGTTCCCGGCGAGCCTGATGCGGTTCGTCTAAAAGCATCGGCAGGAAGATCACCGCCAGGCTGACAATGATCAGTGCCCCGATAATCCGCTGTTTGAATCCGTCCAAATCCCTGCGCCTCGGTTGTCTTTGGTTCTGCGCGAGTGTAACCGCTTTGATGAGTCCGGGGCCAGTTACGACCCCAGTAAGGCCAATGCCTCCGACACCGTCAGGAAAGATCCGAAGACCACAATGCATCCATCCGTACCGGCCGCCTCGCGGGCTGAAGCCAGCGCTTCGCTGACTGACCGGGTGGTCCGGATCCGGTCGTCCGGTATGGTCCCGGAAATCCTGTCATTGACCTGCTGTGCCGTGAGCCCGCGCGACCCCGGCAGCGCGGCGAGATGCCAACCGTCGATCACATCGGCAAGCGCTCCGGCAACGCCCTCAAGGTCCTTGTCGCCCATGGCGCCATAGACGGCCTCTACCGGTCTCTCCGGAATGTCTCTGAGACGTTTGGCCAGCCAGCGCGCTGCCTGGGGATTGTGGCCCACGTCCAGGATCACTGGCGGCGTACCGTCCAACCTCTGGAACCGTCCGGGCGGCAAGGGTGCTTCTTTGAGGGTTGCAAGGGCATCTTGGCCCGTTTCGAACCCCAGCATGCCGAAGGCCGCCAGGGCCGTCTGCTGGGGGGCCGAGAAGCCATCGTGGCCGTCCTCGCCACCAAAATCCCGACCGCGCACGCGCAGCGGGATGGCCTGGGCGGCCGCCTGATCCGTTACCGAGGCAGGCGGGTCCGGATCACCGAACAGCGCTGGCCGCGCCGCCCGCAGGATACCGGCTTTTTCATAGCCGATCTGTTCCCGGTCATTGCCGAGCCACTGGGTATGATCCAAATCCACGCCGGTAATGATGGAGAGTACGGGTTCGGCCACGTTCACTGCGTCCAGGCGACCACCCAGGCCAACCTCCAGCAGTGGATACGCCACTCCCGCTTCCCGGAAAAGCCAGAATGCCGCCAGGGTTGTGAACTCGAAATAGGTTAGCGGCACATTGCGGCGTGCCTGCTCAACGGCCGCCATGGCCCTGCAGATGGCCGCGTCCGTGGCCTCTACACCATCGATACGGATGCGCTCGTTGAAGCGGCGTATATGGGGCGAGGTGTAGGCGCCGGTGCTGTGCCCACCGGAGAGCAAAAGGGATTCCAGGGCAGCGAGGGTGCTGCCCTTGCCATTGGTGCCACCGATGATCACCACCCGGCCTGGCAGGCCTTCCGGCATAAGGCGCCGGTAGACGACCATTACCCGGTCAAGGCCAAGCTCCATCTCGCTGGCATGCAGCGACTCGAGGTACGCCAGCCAGTCATCCAGACTGGCCTCACTCTGAGGCATTAGCGTCACCGCTGCCCTCCTCCTCGGGCAGCTGCTCGGCCAGCGGCTCGTGCTCATCCTCCGGCGGCTGCTCGCGGCGCTGCAGCTTCGCCAGCACATGGGCAATACGATCACGCATCTCGTGGCGGGAGACGATCATGTCAATCGCACCGTGTTCAATCAGGAACTCACTGCGCTGGAAGCCTTCAGGCAGTTTCTCCCGGACTGTCTGCTCGATCACCCGCGGGCCAGCAAAGCCCACCAGCGCGTAGGGCTCGGCGATATTGAGATCGCCAAGCATACCGAGACTGGCGGAGACACCGCCGAAAACCGGATCAGTCAGCACGGAGATGAAGGGGATCCCCTTCTCGCGCATGCGCTGAAGCGCGGCCGCAGTCTTGGCCATCTGCATCAGCGACAGGATCGCCTCCTGCATGCGCGCGCCACCACTGGCCGCGAAGCACACCAGGGGCACGTTCTCCTCAATACAGAAGTTCACCGCACGGACGAACTTCTCGCCCACAACCTGCCCCATGGAGCCGCCCAGGAACTGGAATTCAAAGGCGACGGCCACCACCGGCACGTCCTGTACGGTTCCGGCCATGGCGACCAGGGCATCCTTTTCACCGGTACTCTTCTGGGCCTGGCTCAGGCGGTCCTTGTAGCGCTTGGTGTCCTTGAACTTGAGGCGATCTACCGGTTCCAAGTCTGCGGCAATCTCCCGGCTGTCCGCATTGTCAAAAAAGATTTCCAGACGGCGACGGGCGTTGATCCGGATGTGGTGCTCGCACTTCGGGCACACGTTGAGATTGCGATCCAACTCCGGGCGGTACAGAAACCCGTTGCATTTGGGGCACTTCTTCCAGAGCCCTTCGGGAACCGTGGAACGCTGTTGCGCGTCCGAACGGATCATTCCGGGCATGATCTTGTCGAGCCAGCTGCTCATGAACTGTCCTCCGGCTCAGGGTGTATCAAGGCTGTCCCGGAGGGGTTTCACCAGGGATTTCAACGCCTGGTGCAGTGAATCGCCCCCCTCGGGATGCCGGCCAATGCAGTCAACAATAACACTGCCCACGATAATAGCATCCGAAACCTTTCCTATGGCGCCCGCTGTTTCCGCATCACGGATTCCGAAACCGACGCCGACCGGCAGTTCCGTGAGTTCCCGGATATGGGCGACCCGCTCCTCCACGGCACCGGCATCGATACTGGCGGATCCAGTCACGCCCTTGAGAGAGACGTAATAGACATAACCGCTGCTGTATTCCCCCATACGCCGGATGCGTTCATCCGAGGTGGTGGGCGAAATCAGGAAGATCAGGTCCAGGCCCTGGGCACGGAACCACGGCACAACCTCGCCGGCCTCCTCGGGCGGCAGGTCCACCATCAGGACACCGTCCACGCCGGCCCGGGCAGCATTTTCAGTAAAGGTTTCATAACCCATGGCTTCCACAGGGTTAAGATAGCCCATCAGCACCACCGGGGTCTCCGTATCCGTCTCCCGGAACCGGCGCACGATCTCCAGCACATCGCGGCTGGTACAGCCACTGGCCAGGGCCCGCTCACAGGCCCGCTGGATGACCGGACCATCCGCCATGGGATCGGTGAACGGCACACCGAGTTCGATAAGATCCGCACCGGATTCCACCAGGCTGTGCATGATGCGCAGGGTCTCCCCGGTATTCGGGTCACCGGCGGTAATATAGGGAATCAGGGCCTTGCGGCCCTTTTCGCCCAGAGCCCCGAGTCGCTGTTCAATTCGGCTCATGGATCAGCGCCCCTCCACGTGGATGTTGTCCATACGGGCGACGGTGTCGATGTCCTTGTCGCCACGGCCAGACAGGTTGATGACGATGGACTGGTCCGGGCGCATTGTGGGTGCCAGCTTGATGGCCCAGGCGATGGCATGGGCGGTTTCGAGCGCGGGCATGATGCCCTCTACCGCTGTCAGCCGCCGGAAACCGTCCATCGCTTCATCGTCCGTCACTGATACATAGTTCACACGCCCGATATCCTTGAGCCAGGAGTGCTCAGGCCCCACGCCGGGATAGTCCAGGCCGGCGGATACCGAATGGGTACCGGAAATCTGGCCGAACTCGTCTTCCATAAGGTAGGTCCGATTGCCATGCAGCACCCCGGGCCTGCCAGCACTCAGCGGCGCCGCGTGCTGACCGGATTCGATGCCGTACCCGCCGGCCTCAACGCCGTACATGGTTACGGACTCATCACCCAGGAAAGGATGGAAGAGCCCGATCGCGTTGGAGCCGCCACCAACACAGGCTACCAGCGCGTCCGGCAGTGCGCCGTTCTTTTCCAGGCACTGTTGCCGCGTTTCACGGCCAATCACTGACTGGAAATCACGCACTAGCATCGGATAGGGATGCGGGCCGGCTACCGTGCCAATGATGTAGAAGGTGTCGTCAACATTGGTAACCCAGTCCCGGAGCGCCTCGTTCATGGCGTCCTTGAGTGTTCTTGTGCCGCCTTCAACGGCTTCGACTTCGGCACCCAGAAGCTTCATCCGGTAGACGTTAACGGCCTGCCGGCGTACGTCTTCGGCCCCCATGTAGATCTTGCACTTGAGGCCAAGCCGTGCAGCCACCGTTGCGGTGGCAACGCCGTGCTGGCCCGCGCCCGTTTCCGCGATCACGCGCGGCTTGCCCAGGAACTTCGCCAGCAGTGCCTGCCCGATGGTGTTGTTCACCTTGTGGGCGCCGGTGTGGCAGAGATCTTCCCGCTTCAGCCATATGGAGGCGCCACCGAGTTCGCTGCTCAGACGGTCCGCGTGGTACAGGGGGGTGGGTCTTCCCACATAATCCGCCAGATCGCTGTTGAACCGCGCGAGGAAATCCGGGTCCTCACGCAGCCGGCGGTATTCGCTCTCCAGGTGTTCCAGTGAGTCAATCAGGGTCTCGGAGACAAAGCGCCCCCCGTAGGCGCCGAAATGGCCCCGCGCGTCCGGACTTGCCTTAATCTGTTCTTCAGTCAGTTTCATGGGTCAGGGTAACCTCCCGGACGAATTCATTGATGCGCTGCGGGCTCTTGATGCCCGGCTCGGACTCGACCCCGCCGCTCACATCCACAGCCCAGGGCCGGACACGCCTCACGGCCTCGCCCACGTTCTCAGCGGTAAGCCCACCGGCAAGAATCAGTGGCAGGGAGCGTGAGTCAGGCACCCAGTCCCAGTTGAAGGTCTCGCCCGTGCCGCCGTAACGGTCCTGGCTGTAGGCATCGGCTAGCAGGCCGAATGCTCTATCATAGGTACTCTCGGCTGCCGCAACCACCCGGGAATCCCGAACCCTCACGGCGCGTATCCAGGGGTGCCCGAAACCCGCGCAGAATTCCGCCGACTCGTCCCCGTGGAACTGCAGCAGATCCAGCGGCACCCGTGACAGGGCCTCACGGACCAGGGAGCCAGAGGCATTCACAAAGAGCCCTACCGTGGTCACGAACGGAGGTAGAGCCGCACGGATCCGCTGGGCCTGCTCAAAACCGATATAGCGCGGACTCTCAGGATGGAAAACCAGCCCGATGGCATCCACGCCGGCCCGCGCAGCGGCTACGGCGTCCTCTTCACGGGTGATGCCGCAGATCTTGATTCGGGTACGTGGCAAGCCAACCTCCAGCGCCAAAACGCACAGGATAGCGCTCGCGGCCCCACAGACCAAGTCTCAGACATTTCCGGAAAGCCACCAGGGGCCCAGCCTCGGCCGTGGTATGCCACACTGCTCCGGATATCCGACGTCCACCAGGTAAAGCCCCCGCGCCGGGGCAGTGATACCTGCAAAGCGGCGATCCCGCTGACGCAGAAGATCAGCCACCCAGTCCGGGTGGTGTTCACCGTGACCCACGGCCATGAGGGTTCCCGCAATATTGCGCACCATGTGATGAAGGAAGGCGTTGGCCGTGATGTCCAGCACCAGGAAGGGGCCGTCACGGTAAACCGCCGCCGCCTCAACGCACCGCCAGGGGCTGTTGGCCTGGCAGCCGGCGGCACGGAAAGTGGAGAAATCACGCTCACCGGGAAGGTGCTGCGCCGCCTGCTGCATGGTATCAGCGTCCAGCGGCGTGTGGGTCCACGTCACGCGCCCGCGCAGCAGTGCCGGGGGCGTTGGAGTATCCAGCATCACATAGCGGTAGCGGCGGGAATGGGCGGTGAAGCGCGCACTGAAATCCGGCGCCACATTGCCGGCCCAGTGCACCCGGATGTCGGCGGGCAGAGCACTGTTGATGCCCAGCACCCAGGAACGGATGGCGCGCGAAGCGCCTGTATCGAAATGCACCAGCTGGTAGCAGGCGTGAACCCCGGAGTCCGTGCGCCCGGCACAAACCGGCTCAACCGCCTCGTTCGCCACCTTCGACACAGCTGTCGCCAGGGTGCCCCCGATGGTCCGGAGACTGCTTTTCTGATCCTGCCAGCCGTGGAAGCCAATGCCATCGTATTCGACCGCCAGGGCAATACGTCCGGGGCCAGCCGCGACCGCTGTCGTCAGCTCAATGGGGTCCTGCAGCACAGCGTATCAGAGTTCGCTGAGAAGCCGCTGGGCTTCCTGCTGCTGCTCATCACTGCCTTCACGGGCCACCTCTTCCAGAATGTCCCGTGCACCGTCCGCATCGCCCATCTCAACGTAGGCCCGGGCCAGGTCCAGCTTGGTGCCGGCTTCATCCGTACCCTCTAGGAAATCAAACTCGTCATCACTGTCTTCGGATCCAGTAGAGGCTCCGTCTGGTTCCATATCCCCCGCCTCTTCCTGCTGCCTCTGGGGTTCCTCACCCTCAAGAGCGGCCAGCTCCTCGTCGGAAAGCGCACTCTCAGCTCCGAGATCCTCCATCTCGGAGTCCATCAGACTCTCTTCCAGCTGATCGGCGGGGGCTTCCTCCTCGCCGTCAGAAGAGCCACTGGTATCACCGGGTGCCTCGGGCTCCTCGCCAACACCCTCCTGAGCGACCTCTTCAGCAAGCTCCAGATCCTCATCCGGAACATCCAGGCTCAGGTCGTCCAGCTCATCAGCACTCTCCTGCGTAGCCGTCTCGCCAGGCTGCGAAGCTGTTTCTACGGCGCTTTCAGCCTCCGCTTCACCATCGGTAACCCGATCAAGCTCCGCATCCAGCTCTTCGAGGAATGAATCGTCGAAATCCGCTCCGGAAGACGCGTCAGAAGTGGTTTCCGCCGGTTCTTCCTCAGTTTCAAGTTCAAGCTCCAGATCATCCAGGCCCAGATCCGTCTCCGAATCGTCCGCCTGTTCGGTGGTATCACCGGTTTCAGTCACTGGCTCTTCAGCTGCCTTTGCTTCCGCATCCAGCTCAGGTACGGACTCCTCCTCCGGTTCCTCCAGCTCAAGATCGTCCATGGAGAACCCGAGATCGGCCACGTCCTCTTCCGAGTCCGATGTATCCCCGGTTTCCACGGACTCTTCGCCAGCGCCAGTGGTTTCAGATTCAGCCGGCGTCTCCTCCTCGCCAAGATCGAAATCGAGACTGAACTCCTCCGACTGGAAATTCTGGTCCTCTCTGCTCTCAACCTGGCCGGCATCAGAGCTTTGCGAGCCGCTGGAATCATCCAGCAGATCGTCTACGTCCTCAAGAGCGCTGAAATCAAAACCCTCATCCTCAATCGAGTCATCAGCCGCCGGGGATTGGCCGGCGGTGTCCGACTCGGACCCGGTGCCCGTTTTCAGCTGTTCGGCCAGGTCTTCGATACTGAGGTCTTCGTCAGCGGCATCGAGACGGCTCCGCAGGGCATCCGCCTGCTCGATGGCTTCATCGTCATTGAAGGCACTGAGCTCACGATACTGCTTCTCGAAATTCTCTGACTCACCGGCATCCGCATAGACCCCAAGCAGCTTCAGCCGCAGATCCACGCGGCTGGGCTCAGTGGAAATGGCTTCCTCCAGATGCCGGGCAGCCTGACCATGGCGGCCATAGGCCAGGTAAACATCCGCTTCGGCCAGCGCATCCTCACTGCCCTCGCTGCGTGGCGCCGCCTCTTCATCGGCCGCCTCCGCGGTGACTTCATCGCTGGCTGCGTCCAGATCGAGTGTTTCCTCGCTCTCGAGCGGCTCCTCCGCGTTTTCGGAAACATCCTTCAGCTGGTCGTAAAAGGCCTGTTCCCGGGCGGCATTGCGACGTGCCAAGCCCCAAAGCAATGCCAGCAACGCGATACCCAGTACACCCGCGCCAATCTGGTACCGGGGGTCGTTGATCACACGCTGAACAACATCACCGGCACTCGTGGGAGCACCCTGCCCCTGGGTCTGCTCCGGATCGGTCTGTGCACTGGCATCGCCATCGTCCGGATCTCCGCCGGAACCCGCAGCTGCGGCCGGGTCACCATCATCGTCCCCGGTTCCGTCCTCCCCGGACTCTGCCCCGGCGGCATCCGGTTCAGCGGTAGACGCTTCAGAGGACGCCTCCGGTTGGGATTCGGACTCATCCGAGGCGCCACCACCTTCAGGCTGGGCTGTTTCACCCTCCGCGGTTTCACCACCACCGGTGTCTTCAGATTCCGTATCACCGGATGCCTGATCACTTTCCCGTGCCTCGGCAAGCCGCTGCTCCATTTCCGCCAGCTGATCGTCCTTGAGTTCGATCAACTGGCTCATGGTATTCAGCTGTTCCTCAAGGTCCTTAAGACGGCTGGAAAGCTCCTCGCGATCCCTTTCCGCCCGGTCCAGTTCCTCCAGGGCCGCGGCAAGGCGTTCATCACCCTCGCCATCGCCCATACCGGCCATGGTGCCGTCACCCTCACTGTTCTCACCGTCCGCCACCAGGATGCGCAACTCATCCCCGTTGTCTCCGGATGACGCCTGCTGGCCTGCTGCCCCGGCCTGCTGCCGGGATCCATCCGCCCCTTCAGCCTGCTGGGCTTCGGGCGCGGCTGCAGTCTCCGCCTGGCGCTGGCCGGCCTGCTGGTGTCGTTCATTCTGGGCCATCACCTGCTGGATCGCCTCCTGCCTGGAGCGCGACCGCATGGCCTCCTCGGACGGGATACGCAGAACACGCCCCCGACGCAGCTGGTTGATGTTGTTATTGCCGAAGGCATCGGGGTTGGCTTCCTGAATCGCCAGCATCACCTGGTGACGGCTCAGATCACTGGAAGGGCTTACCTCGCCGGCGATGCCCCAGAGGGTGTCATTGGCGCCCGTGGGCCCATACTCATCAGGAGCGCGGTCTGTGGATGCGGCAGCCCTTTCCCCCTGCCGGCTCTCACGCTGCGACTCCGGAGCAGCCTGCTCCCGTGAGCGGGTATCCCCTTCACCGGTTTCCGCGCTCGGCCCGATCGCTTCCTGGCCGGGATCCCGGGAAGGCGGGTCGACAAGGAAGGAATACTCACGCAGCAGTCGCCCATTGGGCCAGGTGAGCTCCACCAGGAAGTTTAGGAACGGTTCCCGGATGGGATCCTCGGAGGTGACGTCGATCCGGAACCCGCCATCGGACTCGATCACGTCAAATTCCAGTCCATGGAGCACATCCATGCGGCGCAGCCCGGCCCTCTCAAAGGCAGACTCCGGCGCCAGCGACACCTTGATCTGATCCGCGGACAGATCGCCCGGTTCACTCAGCTCGATCTCGGCCCGCAGCGGTTCATTCAGGTTTGTCAGTATTCTGCCCTCGCCCATGCCGAGCGCCTGAGCCAGACCTGATCCAAGCCCGCCCGCCAGGGCGAGCGCCACCGCCAGTTTGCGTACTTTCATGCCGTTTCCTTTCCCCGTTCTCGTCAGGCAGCCGTCCACGGATTCCGCGCAGATTACGGAAATAGACCTGTAATTATGAAGTTAAGCGGAAGTATTGTTGATAACCGCGAATTACGCAATAAATCGCCGGGTACGGGAAATGCCCGGCTGGCGGGAATGCCGCCCCGGTTCACGCCAGACCGGGGCGCAACAGCGTCCAGAAATCAGCCATCACGCTCAAGCAGGATGGTCAGCATACGCCGCAGCGGTTCGGCCGCACCCCAGAGCAGCTGGTCACCCACGGTGAAGGCGTTGAGGTACTCCCCGCCCATGGCCAGCTTGCGCAGCCGGCCCACGGGCACATTCAGCGAACCGGTGGCGTACGCCGGACTGAGCTTTTCCATGCTGGCCTGTTGCTCATTGGGCACCACCTCACACCAGGAGCTGTGGTCCTGGAGCATGGCTTCAATATCCGCAAGCGGAACGTCCCTGCGGAGCTTGACGGTCAGCGCCTGGCTGTGACTGCGCATCGCACCGACGCGCACACAGGTGCCATCAATCGGCACCGGGTTGTCGGTGCGACCGAGGATCTTGTTGCTTTCGGCACCCGCCTTCCATTCCTCCTTGCTCTGACCGGAGGGCATGGGCTTGTCGAGCCAGGGAATCAGGCTGCCTGCCAGGGGCACACCAAAGTTCTCCGTGGGGAACTCGGCACTGCGCATGGTGGAGGTTACCTGCCGGTCAATCTCCAGGATCGCGGAGGACGGATCCGCCAGCAGATCGGAGACGGCGCCGTTAAGGGCGCCCATCTGATCCAGCAGCTCACGCATGTGCTTGGCGCCGGAACCAGAGGCCGCCTGGTAGGTCATGGGGCTGATCCATTCCACCAGGTCATGGTCAAGGAGCGCCCCGATCCCCATCAGCATGAGGCTGACGGTACAGTTTCCGCCAATGAAATCACGCTGTCCGGTATCCAGGGCCCGATCAATCACGCCACGGTTCACCGGATCCAGGACGATGACAGAGGATTCTTCCATGCGCAGGGCTGACGCCGCGTCGACCCAGTAGCCGTCCCATCCAGACTCGCGCAGTGGGCCATAGACCTCATTGGTGTAATCCCCGCCCTGGCAGGTGACGATGATGTCCATCGCCTTCAGTTCATCAATGTTCCTGGCGTCCTTCAGCGGCGGCGCTTCCTTGCCGAAGTCCGGCGCGGGCTTGCCCGCCTGGGATGTGGTGAAGAACACCGGTTCAATTCCAGCGAAATTATTCTCTTCCTGCATCCGTTGCATGAGCACGGATCCAACCATGCCACGCCAGCCAACCAGACCTACTCGCTTCATTGTGCCGCCTCTGTTTTCGATGTCTTGAATGCCTGCCCGGGATCCCGCCTGCCACGACAAGGAGCCGCTCCTACAGGTAGTCATCCAGGGCTGAGAGGACCGCTTCGCCCATGGCGCGGGTACCCACCAGCTGCGTGCCCTCGAAATGGACGTCCGGCGTGCGCAGACCCTGCTCCAGCACGTCCTGCACCGCCTTCTCAATCACACCCGCCGCATCTTCCATGCCGAAGCTGTACCGCAGCATCATGGCACCGGAAAGAATCGTCGCCAGCGGGTTCGCCTTGTCCTGGCCCGCAATATCCGGAGCCGAGCCGTGACAGGGTTCGTACATGCCCTGCTTGCTCTCGTTCAGCGCCGCCGACGGCAGCATCCCGATGGAACCGGTGAGCATGGCCGCCTCATCGGACAGGATATCACCGAACATATTGCCGGTGACAATCACGTCAAACTGGTTCGGGTCGCGCACCAGCTGCATGGCCGCGTTGTCCACGTACATGTGGCTCAGCTCAACATCCGGGTATTCCTGCGCCAGACCGTCCATCACCTCCCGCCACAGGGCGGTTACTTCCAGTACGTTGGCCTTGTCGATGGAGCACAGGCGCCCGTTGCGCTGGCGGGCGGACTCGAACGCCACGCGCCCGATACGACGGATCTCGGATTCGTTGTAGCGGTAGGTGTTGAAGCCCTCGCGCTCGCCGTTCTCGAGCGTCTCAACGCCGCGGGGCTGGCCGAAGTAGATGCCCCCGGTCAGTTCCCGAACGATCAGGATGTCCAGACCACTGACCACTTCCGGGCGCAGGCTCGAGGCTTCCGACAGCTGGGGATACAGGAAGGCGGGGCGCAGGTTGGCGAACAGGCCCAGGCTGGAACGCAGCCCCAGAAGCCCCTTCTCCGGCCGGCTTGCCATCTCCAGGTGATCCCATTTGGGGCCGCCCACGGCACCCAGCAGGATGCCGCCAGCCTCACGCGCTTTCGCCATGGTATCGTCCGGAAGCGGGCTTCCTGAGGCCTCGATTGCCGCACCGCCCACCAACGCCTCTTCGAAATCGAGTCCCAGGGAAAGCCGTTCATTGGCGTGCCCAAGAACCGCGCGTGCCTGCTCGATGATGTCCGGGCCGATGCCGTCGCCCGGCAGGAAGAGTACTTTCTGTGTCATAGCACCATGATCCTTGTCCAGTAATCCAGTTTCGAGGGTGATTACGAAAATGGCCCGCAAAGCGGTCTCCTACAGATGAAAACTGATGTATTACTGTAGGAACCTGCCCCCGCAGGCGATCCGGAACCGTTTCCAGGAACTCACCCGGCAGGAAACAGCCAGGGCGCCTCCTGCTTCCGACGCGCCTCGTAGGCACTGATGGCGTCCGCATCCTCAAGCGTCACGCCAATATCGTCCAGGCCGTTGAGCAGGCAGTGGCGCCGGAACTCATCCACCTCGAAGTGATAGACCTTACCGTCAGGCGTGGAAACCGTCTGGTTCTCAAGGTCCACGGTCAGGGCATATCCCTCGACCGACTCCACCGCCCGGAACAACTCATCGACCTCTTCCTCTTTCAGAACAAGCGGTAACAGGCCATTCTTGAAGCAGTTGTTGTAGAAGATATCGGCAAAACTCGGGGCAATGATCGCCCGAAACCCGAAATCCTCCAGCGCCCAGGGGGCGTGCTCACGGCTGGAGCCGCACCCGAAGTTGGCGCGCGCGAGCAGGACACTGGCGCCCTGGTACCGGGCCTGGTTCAGGATGAAATCCGGATTGAGCGGACGCTGGCTGTTGTCCTTGCCCGGCTGGCCCTCATCAAGGTAGCGCAACTCGTCGAACAGGTTGGGCCCGAAGCCGGTGCGCTTGATCGACTTGAGGAACTGCTTGGGGATGATCATGTCGGTATCGACATTGGACCGATCCAGCGGTGCAACCAGCCCTGTGTGCTTGGTGAATGCCTTCATGATCTCACCCCGCCCTGTCGTAGTAGTCGGAAATGTCCACGAAATGGCCGTGGATCGCCGCGGCCGCCGCCATAGCGGGGCTCACCAGATGGGTGCGCCCGCCAAAGCCCTGCCGGCCCTCGAAGTTGCGGTTGGACGTGGACGCGCAGTGCTCGCCCTCGCCCAGCTGGTCCGGGTTCATGCCCAGACACATGGAACAGCCCGGCTCACGCCACTCGAAACCAGCATCAAGGAAGATCCGATCCAGCCCTTCCCGCTCGGCCTGGGCCTTCACCATGCCGGAGCCGGGTACGACCATTGCCTGCTTGAGCGAGGACGCAATTGTCTGCCCCTTGAGGATGGATGCTGCCTCACGCAGATCCTCGATGCGGGCATTAGTGCAGGAGCCGATGAAGATCCGGTCCAGCTTGATCCCCGTCATCGGCGTGTTCGGTTCCAGCCCCATGTACTTCAGGGCACGCTCCATGCCCTCGCGCTTGATCGGATCCGACTCGTTCGCCGGGTCCGGCACGCGATCACCGACATTGGTCACCATCTCCGGCGACGTACCCCAGCTCACCTGGGGTTCAATGTCAGCCGCGTCCAGATGAACCACCTTGTCGAAATCGGCATCATCATCACTCTTCAGCTCGCGCCAGGACTCGACCGCGCGCTCCCACATCTCACCTTTCGGGGCCATGGGCCGATCCTTCACGTAGTCGATGGTCTTATCATCCACCGCCACCATGCCGGCACGGGCGCCAGCCTCGATGGACATATTGCACATGGTCATACGCGCCTCCATCGACAGGCTGCGGATCGCCGAACCCGCGTACTCGATGGCATAACCGGTACCACCAGCGGTGCCGATCTTACCGATGATCGCCAGCATCACATCCTTGCCCGTGATCCCCGGCTTCAGCTCACCGTCGACCTGCACCAGCATGTTCTTCGACTTCTGCTGCACCAGGCACTGGGTCGCCAGCACATGCTCCACCTCGGAAGTACCAATGCCGTGCGCCAGCGCCCCGAAAGCCCCGTGAGTAGACGTGTGCGAATCCCCGCACACCACCGTCATCCCCGGCAGGGTCGCCCCCTGCTCCGGCCCGATCACGTGCACGATCCCCTGGCGCTGATCGCTCATGCCGTACTCCACGATGCCGAACTCGTTGCAGTTGGCATCCAGCGTCTGCACCTGGGTTCGCGAGATCGGATCCTCGATCCCCTCAACCCCATTCTCACGCCCCGTGGTTGGCACGTTGTGATCCACCGTCGCCAGGTTGGCATCAATCCGCCACGGCTTACGCCCGGCCAACCGCAGCCCCTCAAACGCCTGGGGCGACGTGACCTCATGCAGCATGTGCCGGTCGATGTAGATCAGGCAGGAGCCGTCAGCACGCTCCTTCACCAGATGGGCATCCCAGAGTTTGTCGTACAGTGTCTTGCCACTCATGGCGCTACTCCCGTTGCGAGCGGCCACGCCCTCCCCCATAACGGAGCTGACGTGGTTTGACCGATTGTTCGTTAATGGTACAGACTCTGATCAGATCACTTCAATTCATGTTTTTCCTGAAACGGATTCCTTTTTGGAATCCGAACCCGGATCGCACGCAAGGCGGGCTCCTACAGCTTATGCTTGGAGCACGTTCGCGAACGGCAACACACTCTGGGGAATGAGGTGGTGGCAGTCCCTCACGGGAAGCTCTGGAGCCATGGATGGCGGAAGAGCAGCGTACAGGGATGTATTCACAGCGTTTCCCGTGAGGGACTGCCACCACCTCATTCCCTGCAACCACGCTGGAAAAGCCTGCAGAAATGGACACCCAATCACTGATCGCCTTCACCACCGTCATCGACACCGGCTCCTTCTCCGAGGCAGCAGAAGCCCTGCACCTCACCCAATCCGCCGTCAGCAAACGCATCGCTACCCTCGAACACCAGACGGGCCGCCCCCTCATCGAACGCAGCGGCCGCAGCCTCAGGCTGACCGACGCCGGCCACGCCCTGCTGCCCCATGCCCGGAAAGTCCTGGACGAACTCCACAACGCCCGCGAAGCCCTCACCAGCCTGGACGACCGGATGCACGGCCCCCTGTCGCTGATCACCAGCCACCACATCGGCCTGCACCATCTTCCCAACTGGCTGCGCACCCTGCAGAAGGCCCATCCCGACCTGACCTTCAACCTCCAGTTCCTCGAATCCGAACAGGTCTTCCAGCAGCTCCACCAGCACGACGCCCCACTTGCATGGGTGACACTCAATGACCGGATCATGGAGCGTTTCCAGGTCTGGTTTGCCTGGGAAGACCCTATGAGTTTCGTCTGTGGCCCGGACCACCCTCTGGCCCAGAAGCCTCAGCTGACGCCCAAAGACATCGCCCAGTACCAGGCCATCCTTCCCGACAGCAATACTGAAACCTACCGGGTTGTCTCCCACCACTTTCTCCAGCACGGCATCACACTGGATGCCCAGATGCCCACCAACTACCTGGAAACCATCAAGATGATGACCAGTGTGGGGCTTGGGTGGTCGGTTCTGCCCAACACCATGCTCGACAGCACCCTGGTAGCTCTCAATGTTCCGGAGCCTGTAACCCGAATGCTGGGCGCCGTTGGCGTCAGGGGGCGGGAACCCGGAAGAGCGGCCCGCGCGCTTCTTGAAACCGTTCAGGGAAAGGCACTGGCGGTCCCGTGCCTATAAAAAGCCGATGAGGAATCCGCCAAGCTGTGCCCAACCCGGCCGACTGATCTATAATCCCGGGCAATCATAGACAGGCACAAAAGAGACAGGGGATTTCATGGACAGCTCGGAAGTGGAAGCGGTATTCCAGAGTTATGGGCGGGTCTGCAAAGACGAGCAGTTTTTCATCGATTTCTACGACTACTTCATGAGCAGCTCGCAGACCATCAAGGACCAGTTCCGCGATACGGACATGAAGCAGCAGCGCCACCTCCTGCGCAATGGCATCATGCAGCTGATCCTATACGCTCGCGGCATGCCCGATACCAAGCTGAAACAGCTCGGCCAGAGCCACTCAAGACACGGCTACAACATCTTGCCCGAATGGTATTCCCTCTGGCTGGATGCGCTGATGCAGGCCGTCAGCAAGCACGATCCCGAGTACGATCCGACACTGGATGCGCAGTGGCGCCGCGTTCTCAAGCCCGGTATCGACCTGATTCGGGATGCCTACTGAGCCCCGGCACGTTCTGTAACAAACAGCGCCTTTTTCTGCCCCCTGCTCAGTACCGCCAACGGATGGCATACTCCATGCTGTCCACGCTCTGCCGTGGGAACTAAACCAATGCAGCGAGAGATTCCGACCATGAGCGACAACAGCTACACGCCCCCGAAAGTCTGGAAGTGGGAAGACGCCAGTGGCGGACGCTTTGCCAGCATCAACCGCCCCATCGCCGGCCCCACCCACGAAAAGGAGCTGCCGGTGGGCAAGCATCCGCTGCAGCTCTATTCACTGGCCACGCCCAACGGCGTAAAAGTGACGGTCATGCTGGAAGAACTGCTGGAAGCCGGCCATTCGGAGGCCGAATACGATGCCTGGCCCATCAGTATCCTGGAAGGCGACCAGTTCAGCAGCGGCTTCGTCAGCGTTAACCCGAACTCCAAGATCCCGGCGATGATGGACCACACCCAGAACCCGCCGCTGCGGATCTTTGAATCCGGCAACATCCTGCTGTACCTGGCCGAGAAGTTCGGCACCTTCCTGCCCAGCGATACCCACGGGCGCACCGAGACCCTGTCCTGGCTCTTCTGGCAGATGGGCATGGCGCCGCTGCTGGGTGGTGGTTTCGGTCATTTCTACGCCTACGCGCCGGAATCCTACGAGTACCCCATCAACCGCTTCACCATGGAAGTCAAACGCCAGCTGGATGTGCTGGACCGGCAGCTGGCGGAGAACCGCTATATTGCCGGGAATGAGTACACGATTGCGGATATGGCGATCTGGCCCTGGTATGGCGCGTTGGTGAAGAACAAGGTCTATGACGCCGCCGAATTCCTGGAAGCGCACACCTACACCAACGTGGTCCGCTGGGCGGATGAGATTGCTGAACGTCCGGCCGTGCAACGGGGCCGGATCGTCAACAAGACCTGGGGCGAGGAAGGCACCAAGCTGCCCGAGCGCCACGACGCCAGTGACTTCGACAACCTCTGAGGAGCCGTAAGGGTTGGTCCGCCGCGACTACTGGCTGGCGTACGCCCTTTGCGGCGCCGGCCGCATCCAGAGCCAGGCAGCGGCAATCCCCAACAGCATGAAGCCGGCGCCGCCGTGGAAGGCGGCGACGGTGCTTTCCCACTCCACCAGCACCCCGGAAATCCAAGCACCGAAAGCACCGCCCGCCCCGTAGGTCAGGCCACTGTAAAGCGCCTGCCCCTGTCCCTGATGCCCTTCACCGAACTGAACCCGGATGTAGTGCACCGACGCCGCGTGCAGTGCGGCGTAGGAGGCCGCGTGCAGGAGCTGAGCCCCGAGGAGGATCCACAGGAACTGCGAGAACTCCGCGATCACCAGCCAGCGCAGCGCCGTCAACGCGGCCGCGCAGAGCATGATGGCCCGCATCGGGTAGACCGACAGGACCCGGTGCATCACCAGGAAGAGCCCGACCTCCGCCAGTACGCCCAGGGCCCAGAGCGCGCCGGTGCTGATCTTCGCGTAGCCGAGCTGCTCAAGATGGATCGAAAAGAAGGTGTAGTAGGGGCCGTGACTGGCCTGGAGCATGAAGTTCAGGATGAAGAAGGACCAGACCTCGGGCCGCTTCAGGATAGCCGTAACCGACCCGTGATGGGGTTTCCTGCGGGTGCTCGGCTCGTCATGGACGAACAGCGACGCCATGAAGAGCCCGGCAAACAGGGGCAGCACCAGCCAGGGCATGATCGACACCGCCATGTAATCCAGCGCCGCCCCGAACCCGGCCACCGACAGGATGAACCCGACCGACCCCCAGAGACGGACCCGGCCATAGCGCCGGGAACTGGTGCCCAGGTTGTGCAGGGTGATGACCTCGAACAGCGGCAGCACCGCGTTCCAGAAGAAGCTGAACGAGAGCATCACCAGCATCAGCCCCCAGAATCCAGGCCGCAACAGGGCGAAGCTGAAGCACACCAGCGCCAGCAGGGAACCGAACCGGATCAGCCGCAGCCGCCTGCCGGTACGGTCCCCGAGCCAGCCCCAGAGATTGGGGGCAATGATCTTGGTGCCCTGCAGCGTGGCCATGAGCAGGGCGATCTCGATGTAACGGAAGCCCTGGTCCTCGAGGTAGAGCGCCCAGTAGGGCATGAAGACCCCGAGGGCGGCGAAGAACCAGAGATAGAGGTTGGACAGGCGCCAGTAGGTCCCCGCCTCGGAGGCCGCCATATCAGCCCTCCTGCTGGCGGCGGGCCTTTTCGATATCCGGCGTTTCCACCTGCACATCCGCATTCTGGGCGCGGTGGCGCAGGTAATGGTCCATGAGCACGATGGCCATCATGGCTTCCGCAATGGGGGTGGCGCGGATGCCGACACAGGGGTCATGCCGGCCCGTGGTCACCACCTCGACAGGATTACCGTCCACATCGATCCCCTGCCCCGGGAGCCGCAGGCTGGAGGTGGGCTTGAGCGCCATGCTGGCCACCACCGGCTGCCCGGAGCTGATGCCTCCGAGCACGCCACCGGCGTTATTGGAGAGGAACCCGTCCGGCGTCATCTCGTCACGGTGCTCGGTGCCCCGCTGGCTCACACTCTCGAAACCGGCCCCGATTTCCACGCCCTTCACGGCGTTGATGCTCATCAGGGCCTTGGCCAAGTCCGCGTCCAGCCGGTCGAACACCGGTTCACCGAGACCCGGGATAACACCGTCCGCCTCGACCCGGATGCGCGCCCCAACGGAATCCCCCTCCTTGCGCAGCTGGTCCATGAAGGCCTCCAGCTCCGGAACCTTCTCCGGCTCGGCGCAGAAGAAGGCGTTCTCATGCACAGCGGACCAGTCCGTCATGCCCAGCTCAATGGGCCCGAGCTGGGTCATGCAGCCGCGGATGCGGATGCCCTTTTCCTTCAGGAAGGCCCGTGCAATGGCACCGGCCGCCACGCGCATGGCCGTCTCCCGCGCCGAGGAGCGGCCACCGCCGCGGTAGTCGCGGATGCCGTACTTGTGCCAGTAGGTGTAGTCCGCGTGAGCGGGCCGGAACTGGTCCTTGATCTTCGAATAGTCCTTCGAGCGCTGGTCCGTGTTCTCAATGAGCAGACCGATGGGTGCCCCCGTGGTCACACCCTCAAAGACGCCGGACAGCACCCGGACCTCGTCCGGCTCGCGCCGTTGCGTGGTATGCCGGGAGGTGCCCGGCCGCCGCAGATCCAGGTCTTCCTGGATCATCTCGGCAGAAACCGGCACCCCGGGCGGGCAGCCGTCTACGATGCAGCCCAGGGCCGGCCCGTGGCTTTCGCCAAAGGTGGAGACGGTGAAGAGTGTTCCGAAGGAATTGCCAGACATGGGTTCTATCCATTCAGCAGGGGCGCCGCCTGCGCCAGTGTTTGCGCGTCGACCACGAAGACCCCGTGACCGCCGTTTTCAATTTCAAGCCAGGTGAAGGGCACGCCGGGAAAGGCGGCCTCAAGAGCCGGCTGGCTGTTGCCCACCTCGCCCACCAGAACGCCATCTTCCGCGAGATACGCCGGTGCCTCCCGCAGGATACGGCGCATCAGCTCCAGGCCATCATTGCCGGCCGCCAGTCCCAGCTCCGGTTCATGCCGGTATTCCGGTGGCAGAGACGCCATATCACCGGCATCCACGTAGGGCGGATTCGCCAGGATCAGGTCATAGGGGCCATCGAGCCTGTCGAACAGGTCCGAAGTCACGGCCCGCACCTGCCCTTCCAGGTCATGGCGTCGGATATTGTTTTCCGCCACCTCAACCGCTCCGGGCGACACCTCGCCTAGATCCACGTGGGCCTCCGGGAATACATGGGCCGCCGCGATACCGATGCAGCCGCTGCCGGCGCACAGATCCAGAATGCGCTCCACGGGCCGCCCTGCCAGCCAGGGCTCGCCTTCCGTTGCCAGGAACTCACCGATGGGCGAGCGCGGGATCAGGACCCGTTCATCCACGTGGAAAGGCAGCCCCATGAAGAAGGCTTCCCCGGTGAGATACGGAACCGGAACCCGGTCCCGGGCACGGCGTTCGATGCGTTCAAGCACCTGTTCCCGCTCGGAGCGGGTCAGACGGGCATCCAGGAACTGAACGTTATTGTCCATGGGGAGATGGAGGGTCTGCATCAGCAGCTGCACCGCGTCGTCCCAGTGGCTGTCGGTGCCGTGACCGCACCAGACGCCGGCCTGAGTGAACCGTGACACCGCGTAACGCAGCCAATCGCGCACGGTCTGGAGTTGTTCAATGGCCTCGGTGCTCACCCATTACTCCCGGTAATCATCCCGTAAAACCCGGGATTGTACCAGTTATTGGCGGTTCATTCCCGGTATCCGGGGCTCGCCGGTGCCCGCGTTGCGATGGTCCTCCAGGGCATCCTCCGCCAGCATCCGGCCCAGCTGGATCAGCTCCGGGGCACGATGGTAATCGAACGAGCGGCACACGTGCTTGGGGAAGTTGATCAGTATGTCCGGCGGATAGCCGGCGATCTTGTAGCGGGTCAGCGAGTCCTGCATGGTCTCGATCGCCAGGTTCATGACATCAAACTTGCCCAGTCCCAGCTCCTGCAGGCTCACGGCACGTGCATCGTCGCCGTCGTTGCCTCTGCCAGCCGCGGTTTCCCGGGCATGGCGTTTCTGTGCCTCGGCCAGGGCCTGCTCCTCACTGCTGGCCCGGCCACGGCGCCGCGCGGCAGTGTCCTGACTGTCCCAATCAAACCAGCGGGCGGCACGCTGCTTGAGCCTGTCAAGCCACTCATCCGGCGAGGCGTCCACCTCTTCCGCGGGATCCACTTCCTCGTCAGCCGCCGCCTGTGCCGCAGCCTCGGCGGCCGCTTCGTTCTGCTTGCGCTCGCGGGATGCCCACTCATCAAGTGGTGGCAGATTGGCATAGCGCTTGTCGTTGCCGCTCAGGTTCACGGCCATGATCATATCCGCATGGGATGCCACCGTGGGAATGATGGGCAGGGGATTAAGCAGGCCGCCATCGACCAGCACACGCCCGTGGAGCATCACCGGCGTGATCACGCTGGGAATGGCCGTGGAGGCCCTCACCGCCTGATGCAATGGCCCTTCCTGGAACCAGACCTCCTGATGCGCCAGCAGATCCGTGGCCACCGCTGTGAAGGGAATCTGCAGATCCTCGATGCACAGATCCCCCAGCATTTCCTGCACTACACCGAAGACCTTTTCACCCCGGATCGCGCCTGGGGACCCCAGGGAGAAGTCCAGAAGGCGCAGCAGCTGCAGCTGATCCAGGCCGGTGACCCAGTCCTTGTAGGCCTGAAGCTTGCCAGCAGCATACATGCCGCCAATAAGCGCCCCCATACTGGCCCCGGAGATGGCCACGATGTTGTAGCCCTGCTCCCTGAGCACCTCAATCACGCCAATATGCGCATAGCCCCGGGCACCCCCACTGCCGAGCACCAGCGCCACGGTCTGTGGTTCATTCATCACCTGCTCCCTTCAGATCCGGATCCTGAAATGACAATGGGTTCGGCGGGTGGTTATTGCAAGGGCGCGGAAGGAATGCCGCGCAGCCAGCTCAGGCATCCCTCGGCCAGACCCTCGACATCCGCGTCCAGATGACAGTGATGGCTCCCTTCCACATCCATCACCTCAGCGTTGGCAAGACTGGGCAGCCGGTGCTCGATCCATTCCGGCTTGAAGGCAGTCATGCCATGGCTGGCCCTTATGAGAAGGGTGGGGGCGGCAATGGCCGCGAGATAGGCATTCACTTCATCTTCTTCCAGCCGGTGCATGGAGGGATAGCGCAGTCTTGCATCCGTTCCCCACTGCCAGCCCTGCTGATCCCGCTGAAGACTTCTCGGAACAATGCATTCGGCGGCGATGCGGGAAAGCGGAATGCGGCCCTTCATGCGCGCTTCGATGGCTTCCCCAATATCCGCGTAGTGGGGCGAGCGCCCGCGACTGCCCTGGCGCACCCGGTCAACGGCCCGCTTGAGCTGGTCAGGAAAGGATTCTGCATCGCCGGTAAGCGGCCCAAGGCTGTCCACCAGCATCAGCGCCCTCACCCGCTCCGGCATCGCCACGCTGAGCAAGCTGGCAATGATCCCGCCCAGCGAATGCCCCAGCAGAACAGCGCCTTCCGGCGCCAACCGGTCAAATAGTGGTGCCAGGTCCCGCACATAGTCCAGGAGTTCGTAACTTGCGCCCGGTGGCCTGTGGAAGGAGAGACCGTGGCCCGGCAGATCCACCGCCACCACCCGATAGCTGCCGGCGAGAGCCGCCCCCAGCCGACTGAAGCTCGCGGCGTTATCCAGCCAGCCGTGAAAGGCGATGATCAGGGGGGAGGAAGGATCGCCCCAGGCGAGTGCGCCCAGGGTGCCTGCGGGGACCTCCAGTGTCAGCTGTTCCGGTTCACCGTTGGCCATGGTCACATAGTGTGGGTCGGGCGGTCCGAATTCAGGGACCCGGCCAGGTAAGCTTCGATCTTGGTGCGCGCGGTCTCGTCGTCACCATTGAACTGGACACCCACACCAGCAGCACGATTACCCTGGGCTCCTTTGGGAGTAACCCAGACGACCTTGCCGGCAACCGGAATCTTCTCCGGCTCATCCATCAGGTTGAGCAGCAGAAAGACCTCGTCGCCCATGCGGTAATTCTTCTGGGTTGGAATGAAGAGGCCACCATTGCGGACGAAGGGCATGTAGGCGGCATAGAGTACCGCCTTGTCCTTGATGGTCAGCGTCATGATACCGCTGCGTGCGCCGATTCCAGGCCCCATGATTCTCCCGTCTGCTTACCGTTTTGCGCTTTTCGTCAGTCTAGCGGCTCACGCCGGATTTGCCACCCCTGGCCGGCGCATCAGCTGCCGCCACCGCTCCAGGACACCGATCAGTTCCAGCTCCGGATTGACGTTGTAATCCAGCCCGCGACGGACTTCCATGATGGCCTCATGAAGGGAGGTGAGCTCCGCCGGATGCCGGCGCCCGGCCAGGAACCTCAGCATCGGCGCCGCCTCACTGTCCGCAATGGCCTCCGGATCCGCCCCGGCCCGGGCCAGGTCCAGTGCCCACCCCTGGAGCAGGTCCAGCGCCTCGGTCAGCGGCATGGCCAGGAAGGGTTTCACCGCCTCGGACATGGTGATCTCGGATTTTAGCGCCTGCTGCAGGGCCTTCAGGCACTGGGCCCGCTGCCCCGGTCTGTCCGCCTCCAGCAGCCGCAGCGCCTCCAGCGGCGCACCGCCGGCCCACCGCAGCGCCTGATCGAGCGCGGCCGCATCCTCGTCACGCCGCTCCGCCAGCCAGTTCCTCGCCTCGGCGGTCCCGGGCGCCTCCACCCGGAGGATCTGGCAGCGCGACCGGATGGTGGGAAGCACGGGCTGCCCTTCACGCTGGAGAACCAGCAGGAAGGTGTCTGAAGGGGGTTCCTCCAGGGTCTTGAGCAGCGCGTTGGCGGCATTGAGGTTGAGCTGATCCGCACGCTCAATGACCGCCACTTTCCGGCGCGCCACCTGGGGGCTTTCCATCACGAAGCCGCCGAGCGCCCTCACCTGGTGGATACGGATATAGCGGGACTGGTCCGTGGGCATGAGCCGGCGCGCGTCCGGGTGGCCCTCACCGCCCAGCAGGCGGCACTGCTTGCACTCACCGCAGGCGCTCATGCCCTCACCGGCGTTTACTGGCGCCTCACACAACAGCAGTGACGCCAGCGATACCGCAAGCTGGCGTTTGCCCACCCCCGCTGGGCCCAGCAGCATCAACGCATGCGGGAAGCGCCCTTCCCTGAGGCGCTGTGAAAGCTGCTGATGCACCCCGGACTGCCAGGGCCATGGAGCGAAAAAGTCACTCTGCAGCGGCTGTGTTTCGGGATCGGCCATGGGATTTCCGTTTTCGGATTACGTTCATAAGGCGGCGAGCCCGCGCGAGCGCCTGCTGGTCGGGTTGCTCTGGACTGTAGAAAGCCTGTTGCAGAAGCATGCCCAGGGCCCGGATGTCCGGCCCGAGCGTCGGAAACGCCTCTTCAGCCGCCGACACCTGCGCGGCCAGAGTCTCGCTCCGGCCAATGCCGGTCCCCTGATGCTCCAACCAACGACACCACTGATCATACAGGCGGTACCAGGGATCGCGGAAGTGCTGGCGGCGGGCGCGCAGAAGGGAGATGCCGGCGCCGGCCAGGATCAGGGCGGCAACCAGCACGGCCGTGATCACGCCCAGCATACGCCGGTCAATATCGCCGGGCAGCCGCCCCAGCAGGGAAAGCTGGGTCTGGCCTTCATAGCCCACCACCCAGCGCTGCCAGTAGTAGTTGGCGGCATCAAGGCGCAGGCGCATCCAGTTGACCCAGCCCACATCCGCATAACGGTTCATGGAGAAGGGGTCATCCTGCAGGAATCCGCCCTGCCCCTGCATGGCCTCGCGCAGTCCGCTTTCGATGCGCTCCGGCGCGATCATGGCCGTGGGATCAAGCCGTACCCAGCCCCGCCCCGGCAGCCAGGCCTGCACCCAGGCATGGGCATCATACTGGCGCACGATCAGGTATTCGTTGTCGACGCCCGATTCGCCACCCAGGTACCCGGTCACGATTCGCGCCGGAATATCCGCAGCGCGCAGCATGAACGCCAGCGCACTGGCGTAGTGCTCACAGAACCCCTCCCGGGTCTCGAACATCAGCGCATCCACTGTATCGGAATTGCCGAGCGCTTCAGGCTGCAGGGTGTAATGGAAGGGTTCTTCGTTGAAGTGTTCCATCAACTGCCGGATCAGTGCCTGGCGGCCATCCGCCTCACGCCGTTGCCGGGCCACCCATTCCCGCGTGCGCTCATTCGTGCCTCCGGGCAGCCGGGTGTAGAACCGCCGCTCGGCATCCGACAGGCGCCGCGCCTCTGCTGGCTGTTCGTACTGCATGCGGTAACGCCGCCGTGTATCCACACTGCGCTCGAAGCGCACCATTCCATTGCGGTTGAGTTTCACATTGGTGGACGCCGGCACTGAGTCTACCAGCGCGAATCCCCAGCGCCGGCCGTGGGGTTCAAGCATCACCTCGTATTCGTCGTTCGCCAGCTCTCCAGCTGACGCATCCTCGGGCACCCGGGATACCCCCTCCCGGTCATCCAGGCTGCGCCTGTCCCAGCGTTTGCCGTCGAAACGGTCGAGCACCAGCGCCTGCCAGTAGCGCTGGCCCGGCTCGGGCGTATCCCCGCCGAAAGTCACCCGGAATGTCGGGTCGTCATTCTGCGCCAGGCTGGTGATGGCCCCGGGCTCCATGGTGTCGCTCAGACCGGTCGTACCCTGTTCCGAAACCAGTGGCACACTCCACAGCGGCCCGATACGGGGGAAGAAGATGAACAGCACGACCACCACCGGCAGCATCTTCACGAACACCAGTGCCGAGCGCTTCATGGCCTCTCCGCCCATGCCCTGGACACGGCCACCGAGCGCCATCTGCAGGCCGGTAAACAGCAGAAACAGGCTGGCCAGAAGCCCGCCTGTCCAGAGCATGGACTGATGGAAAAGCAGCGTGACCACCGCCAGGTAGCACTGGATGAAAAACAGGATGAACAGATCCCGGCGCCGCCCCAGCTCCAGCCATTTCAGCGCCACCGTCAGGATCAGGAAGGAGGCGGCGGTATCCACCGTGAACTGGCCCCGGTAGTAGGCCCAGAAAGCCGCAGCGCTGACCACCGCCAGCACGCCCAGCCACAGTGGACGCAGGCCACGCTTGCGGTAGCGCTGGACAAGCCAGCCGGACACCACAGCCGCGCCGGCGCCCAGCGACAGCCACAGCGGCAGGCGCTGAACCTGGGCCAGCAGGATCAGGCCAAAGGCGGCGACCCATGGATCCAGGTGATGGCGATTCATGCCGGCGCCTCCCCGAACCCAAAGGCGCCCAGGTGGTTCAGGCACACCCGTTCATGCTGGTCCCCGGTATCCGGCTCTATGGTCTGGCCCGGCATTTTCAGCCCGAAGGGCTGCCCCTGCTCACTGAGCCGGCCCACATGCCAGGCCAGATAGCTCAGCCGCAGTTCCGTATCAGCGCCCGGGAACTGCTCCCAGTCCAGCCAGCGCGGGTCCGCCGGCGGCGTGTCCCAGTCCATCACCACCAGCTGCCCGCTGCGGGCGAAGCGCTTCCAGCTGATGCGCCGCAATGTATCGCCCAGGCGATAGGGCCTGAGCCGGATATCCGAATCCCCGGATGCTGCATCCAGGGTAACCTCGCCCTCTTCCCCCTCGGCGTCGGGTGATGCTTCGAACGGTGGCGGCACCGCTGGCCGTGGTGTCACCAGGCCCTGGGAGGCAGGACGGAACCAGGTCCAGGCCCGGATGAGACCAAACGGGAAGTCCGTTTCCAGCCGGATCGACGGCAGCTTGAGCGGTCCCCGACGGCGGGTGGCCACCGGCAGCGCGACCACCCGTCCCTCACCGGCTTCAAGGCTGACTGTGACCGGCTCGCCACCGTCGATCAGCAGTCGCAGCGCTGCCCGGGGGCGGTTTTCCTCATCCCGGATGCGTATCGCCATGGGCAGAGATTCACCGGCCTCCGATTCACCCGCGCGCACCAGGCTCAGGTGCAACCCCTCAAGATTACGGTAGGTCTGGAAGATGGTGCCGTAGAACAGCGCTCCCAGGATGAAGGTGAACAGATAGATCAGGCTGTTCTGGTAGTTGATGCCGGTGAGCAGCGAGATCACAAGCACCCCAGTGAACATCAGCCCCTCGCGGGTAGGCAGGACAAAGATGTTACGCCGCCCCGGGCGGTAATCGTCCGCCCGCGGAATCCGCCGGTTCACCCACCGGCGCCAGGGACGTTTCACAATCTTACCGGGCATTTGACCCCTGTCACGCCTGTTAACGGACCCTTACGGTTAGGCACTAATCACTATTGCAATACGCTGTCAAACATCAAATACTGATTGGTGAACAATCAGCTTACGCGCAGGAGCATACGACCATGGCTTTCAGACCGATTCTTACCGTTACCGCACTGGGTGCAGGCCTGATTGCCGGCAGTGCGCTCGCCGATGGTGTACGCAGCCTGTCCCAGGATGAAATGGTCGAGACCTACATTCAGGATTCCGCCATTGTGGTCTCTCCGCGCGGTGATCGCCAGACACAGACCCTTGAGGAAACCCGGACGCGTGCCATCCGGGCACTGGTGCGCCCCGGCGAACCCATCCGCACCGAGGCGGACGAGACGCAGACCGTCATGGACATGCAACGCCACCGTATGGACAGCCTGGAACAGGCCCAGAATCACGCGGAGCAGGAGTTCATCCGCCAGGCGCTAGCCTCCCCCGCGGATCAACTCCAGGGCCTGCAGCCGCAGTTCGATACCAGCCTGCCGCAGCCGGTGATTCCCGGTTACGGCACGCCGGATATCCCCGAGGGCCCCTTCACGCGCAACTATGCCAACGACCAGCTTGGTCTCAGCTTCGATGGTCAGACCCTGAATTTCTCAATGGGCAACAACCCGCCGGGTGTAGGCGCCATTGATCTGCCTAAGGGGATTAATGAGGGGCCGGTCAAGCTGACCCCCAGGGCCGGTGGCGGGTTTGATCTCTCGATCGACGTGCCGCAGCAGTAAGCCCCGCTGAAAGAGCTGTGTACGCGGGCCACCCCGCTCCTGAAAGTCAGAGAAGGGACTGGCTGACGCACAGCTCGATCTTGTCGAGGATCATCCGGATCTGGCGCACTTCCCCTTCCAGATGGTCCTCGAACCCCCCTCCTGACGCGTAGCTGTCCGAGATGATCCGAGCACCCATGCTGATCCGCAGCGCGGAGGTGCTGATCCCCTTCAGCGGAACCGGCTGGCCGATATGGCAGCACTGGCCGGCAGCCCTGCGCATAGCCTCACCCAGCGGCCCCAGACAGTCCCGGTCCAGTTCCTGGTTCAGCAGTTCGTACAACCGCCGGGCCTGGTCCGGGTCCAGAAAGCCACCACCGGGTGAGGACTTCACCACAAACGGAAATATGCTGCGACGGTTCGACAGCTCCCGCCCGGCAAAATCATCCCGGGCCCACCAGTCATCATCCGGCGCAAAGAGTGGCTCGACCAGTGGATGCTCACGGAGAAGGCTCACCACCTGTTCACTGAACCGGTTCAGTCCATCAACCCTGATGTGTTCCGGCACTGTGTAATAGCGCGCCATCTCAGCCAGCGCCGCGCGCCACCGCAGAAGAACCCCGGTCTGGAGAGCCGGACGGGCGCCCGACACCATGGACTGCCAGGTTCCGAGGCCATCTGAGGTTATGTAATCAGCGAACCCTTCGGGCAGTACCGCCCCATGGGACAGCCGCCGCCCCACCCGGGCCGGGAAAACGGCGGCACCGCTGAACGGGGGCCCGGTAAAGAACTTGGAACCGGTCAGCAGCAGAATATCGCCTTTTTCCAGGTGGCTCCGCAGATCCTCCCGATCCGTTCGCAACTGGCAGGCGTCCACCACGATCTGGAGACGGTCACCACAGCTCTCCCTGAGACGGTCCATGGCTCCCCGTGACGGGCACCACCGGCCCAGCTTGGACTGCTCCATGGCATGCAGGATGACGGAGTGGCCCTCGCTGACCAGTGACGTGACACACCCCTCAATGGCGGCATCCATTTCCACCGGGGAGCGAATTCCACCAGTTCCGTCGTGGACATCAATCGCGCGGTAGCCAATGGGCGCCATACCGGTCAGCCGCTCGCCACGGGTAACGGGCACGCCCAGACAGGTTTCACTGTCAAAATGCCTGCCTGTCACCGACTCGGGGGTACCGGAGCCGGTTTCATCCGCCCCACAGACAACACTGACCCACGAGCCGGGGGAATCACTGGCCGTTACACCCACCGACAGCAATTGGGCATCGGTCCCGGAGGGCACGAGAAAGGCCGACGGCTGAAGGTCGCCCAGTCCCAGAAGATCCACCAGCTGATGCTCCAGCTGACGGAAGCAATCCGGAACAACCTCTTTTGGATCGCTGGAAAGCAGGTCATGCAGCAGCTTCTGGCGGTAGTAGTCAGCCGCTTCGTAGGCCTGCCGGGAAACGGACGACGCCGTGGACGAGGCGAATGTGAAGGCATGATCACGGGGCGCGGGTGAGCAGCCGTAGCGATTGAGCCCGGTCACCGGATCCACGATGAGCCTGCCATCACCGCCCTGCATGAAGTGCCAGTGCGTCGGGTTCAGCAGCTGGGGGTAGTGCTGGTCGAGACGCTCGCCGATGCGCCGAGTATGGTGGAGCAGCTGCTCGAGATGCTTCCACTCCGTTCTGTGGTTCACAATGGCGACCCGGATTGCCAGGCATCCATTCAGTGTGGTGGTGGAAGGCGCGGATACCCCCTGAAGCTGCAGCTGCGTCACGATGGCCCTGTTGAGCGCATCCAGATAATGATCCGAACAGACACCGCCTGCGGCACGGCCACCAGGCGGCTGATACCGAAGGCACACGATGTTGCTGCTGACCGGCGCCAGGCATTCCAGGTCGTCAGCCGCGCTGACACGGATTGCCAGCTCACGCGCCAAGCGGCAGTGCTTCCTGACACTGGCCGCCATGCTTTCAAGCCCCACCCCCTGGAAGGTGAACCAGACCTTCAGGGCCAGGAAGCCACGTGAAAGCTCCGGCCCCAGGTCACAGGGCCAGGGCGCGCCCGCTTCAAGGCCCATGGGCTGGGTTTCAAGGTACTCGACAGGCTCGGAGAACGTGCTTCGGTGCGCCTCCGCATCGCGCACGAGCACACCACCGACCGCATACGGCACCTGGAACCACTTGTGGAAATCAAAGCCCACCGAGTCCGCCCGCTCGAGACCGGCCAGATCGTCCGCGTATTCCTCAAGCAAGGCCAGCGCGGCTCCGAATGCGGCATCCGCATGGAACCAGAGCCGCTCCTCCTCGCAGATATCAGCAATCCCCGCCAGGTCATCAATGGCGCCGGTATTCACGGTGCACACCGTCCCGATAACCGCGAACGGCTTCAGGCCGGCACGACGATCATTCCGGATGGATTCGCGCAGCGCCGCAGTGTCCAGCGAGTGATCATCACGCACGGGCACCCGCCTTAATGCCTCACTGCCAAGACCAAGCAGCTGGAAAGCCTTGACCAGCGCCCCATGCGTCTGGGTTGAGCAGTAACCAACCAGGACCGGTCCTTTCCCTTGGACCCCCTGCCTTTTGACTTCTTCGCCCAGAGCCCATCGACGGGCAACGGCAAGCGCAATGACCGAGGCCATCGAGGTGCCACTGACCAGCAGCCCGGAACTCTGCCGCGGAAACCCGAACAGCTCCCGGCTCCACTGGATAACCTGCCCCTCGACAGCATGGGCGATATGGTTCCGGCCACCGAGGTTGTTATTCAGCAAGGCTGCACAGAGCTCACCCAGGGCGCCATAGAGATTGCCACCGCCGTGGACCCAGCCGAAGAACCCGGGGTGGAGGTTCCCGTTGGTATACGGGATCAGATGGTCCTTGAAGTGATCGAGAAGTTCACCAACGGGCTGACCCTGGCTTGGCGCCGGCCCTGTAAACGCACGCAATGCCTGCTCGGGCGCTGGTTGCCAGACCGGCGCCTCCTCAAGCCCCCGATAATGATCCAGCCCGGCTTCAAGCGCTTCATGGAAGAACCGGCTGAGGGAACCGACGTCCTCCGGATCAAGATTCGCCATTATTACCTCGCAACAGCGCTCCGCTAGGCCTCGGCCGTCTCAACAGCAGCCTTCTCAGGCTCCGTGGCGGTATCCCGGACCCGGATTCTCTTCGGGAGCGGTCCCTTCCAGGCCACAGCCTCCACATTCTCAATGGTGGCGTCCTCGGGCCCTTCCGGGTCTGAAAGCAGCTGCGTCACGGCCGCCTCGCTTCCGGCCACAACCGCCTCCACCCGGTCGTCAGCCAGATTCCTGAGCCAGCCCCTCAGGTTATGCTTGTGCAACTCATGCCGGAGCCACTCCCGGAAACCGTGCCCCTGGAGCTCGCCACTGAACAGCACGTGCCAGGCAACGGGGTTGGCCGGGTCCGCCTCAAAGCCATGCGCCTGGGCGGGCCCCTCGAGCCCTTTCGGTGGGTTGAACTCCCACTCCGAAACGCCGGCGCGCGCGCAGAACATCCGGTGCGTCGCCAGGATGATCGCCAGCGCTGCATCATTCTCCGGTGTGTTCTGGTAGGTCTGGCGCAGGAAGCTGCGCATGCTGGCATTGGTCTCGAAGACGACGACCTTCCCGTGGTTTTCCGCTTCCGTGCAGACCGCGAAGTCGACCCCGAAATAATCCAGGTCCAGCGTCTGGAGCGCCTTTTCAAGATTCTCCCATACACCCGGCTCAAACTGCGCCGCAGGATCCTCTATGTAATCCTGTTCCATGTCGTAGAGCCACGGGAACTTACGGAAGGATTTGCGGGTTTCCTCCCCGTGAACGTTCCAGTCCCCGTCGTGCCCCATCCGCAGGTGCGCCGGGTAAAGCCTGCCATCGACCATGAAGGCGCGGTATTTGGGGTGGAACCGGTGACCGTCCGCACGTGGATCGGTAAAAGTCACATCGTGGTACTGGAGAACGTAGACCTCGGCTTCGTCCGTGATCCTGACGGGGGTGGATTCAGGCTCATCAATACGGTACATGTGCCTGCCGTTCTGGAAGCCCGATGGCCGTACGATGATCGGAGCCCTGAGTCCGTGCTCGTTGCTGGCATCCTGGACCCGGTCACTGATATCCCCCTTCACGCGCCCCAGGGAAACGCTTCTCGGCATGAGAATCCCTTCACACTGGCCAAGCCGTTCCGCATTCTCTTCCCGGGTGGTGCGCAGCACCTCTTCCGGCGCATTGATGACTGGTGCACTGAGTTTTCTGCATACCTTAATGGCTTTCCTGAGGCCTTCCTGGCAACGGCCCGCATCGGTGATACTGTTGTAGATGAGGTCAATGCTAGGCAGCTCATCCAGGACCCCGGGGTGGCCGTCGATTACATCCACACTGAGGGAATTGAGCGTGACCGCACCAGTGTCCACCATATGCATCAGATTGTTATGCCCCTCAGTTACGGTGAGCTGCCCAGTCGTGGGGTCATAGTGATAGGGAGCACAGCCTACTGTTCCCAGCACCAGTATCCGAAGCTGTTCCTTTCCGGAAGAGTCCGCCCTAGCCAAAGGCTGCTCGTATGCGGCCTGAAGACCCCACTGACAGCTGAGTGCTTCCTTTCCAAGCAGACCATAGAGCCCTGACAGGAGCTTTTTCGCCGTCAGTGGCTTTTCCTTCGCGATCGTCACCCAATGACGGGTCGCATTGAGCGCGTCGAGGTAACTGCCCTGTCGAAGCGCAAGGCCAACGTAACGCTCGATCAAGGTTTCGTTATTCGGATCGCCACGGGATGCCCGGGAAAAACTGACAACCGCATCATTCAGTTTCTGGTTGATCAACTGGGCTTCACCCAGCCAACGCCACCCTTCGGCATCCGCGGGATCGATTGCAAGTATCTGTCTGGCAGCGGCGGTCACTTCGGCCGCACTGGATGTGTTCTGGAGCCTTGATCGAGCTTCCGAAAGAGCTTCCGGTTCCACAATACTTCCATTCCCGCTTACCCGTGGTGCTTTTGCGGAGGGTTTCCGGTTTTTCCCGATCGTCTGTTTTTTCTGCTTTCGTGCCATTTTCAGAACTCCGATTCCAGCCGCACCGGATCACCGCCTTCAGGCCCCATGCATTTGCGATGCCCTTTCACGGACTCTACCCAAGAGGCACCGGATTTGATGAGGCTGAATTCCCAAAACAGAAAAGCCACCCCGAAGGGTGGCTTTTTCAGCTTCACAGGTCGTTTTATTCGCGACCGTAGATCGCCATTTCGGTGTTGCTGACCTGCAGGTTGCTGATACCAACAGAGCCTACGCTGGCAGTGGTACCGTCACCGCCACCAACATTGATGGTCGGCATCCAGACGTCAGCCTGGAAGTTGTCCAGGTTGACACGGAGCGTTTCACCGTTGGCAGTATCAGTACCACTGAGTGCTTCGCCCTGGCCGATGTCCATGCTGACGACAGCAGCGCCACCGCCCAGCACGTCACCGTTGCCCTGAGCTGCGCCCTTCAGGATATCGAGCGAGCCGGCACCAGCCATACGCATGCCTTCCAGGCCAACAGCAGCCACGTCGAACTCGGCGTCCAGGTTATCAATGGCGAAGCCAGCTTCGATTTCCAGTGAGCCGGAAGAACTGTCGCCACCAACCACGTTGTCGGTGCGGGCAATGATGTCCAGCTGGCTCAGGAACACATCCATATCAATGGAGGAAACCAGTGTAGCTGAGGAATCCCCATCGGAGGACTCAAGCTGGAGCGCATTGTTATCAGCACCGCCAACGTTGAGGTTCATGTCCACCGGAGCCGCATCGCCGTCCGAATCAGTCTTATAGCTCTGCACAGAAATCAGTGCATCGCCATCGTTGAGCGTCAGGTCCTCACCACCAAGAGCTGTGCCGGCTTTCGAGCCGAAATCCTGCAGGGTCTCTTCTCCGCTCTGGCCGGTGGGCAGGTCGACATTGATGGCCACATCAAGCCCATCACTGACCCCCTCGATGCCGCCGATCGACAGGTTGTTCACCAGCAGGGAACCAGTCGCATCAGCATCAGTGCTCTGGCTGTATTCGATCTGATCCATGCTGACCTGGGTGTTCAGCTCGATGGTGACACCGGCCTGGCCAGTGGTGTTGCCCATTTCCGACTCAGACATCGGCTCCATTGCCTGGGTAGCAAACGGAGCTGCGGCAACAGCTGTTGCCAGTGCAAGTTTATTCAGGCCTTTCATGTTTGTTCTCCTTGGAGATTCTTTGATTGCGTCGTTTATTTTTATTGCCGGTCATATCTGACCGGGCAATTGTGATTCTAGGTCAGACAATCAGATCATAGGGTGAACGGGTTCACAGGTGGTGAGCAGTGGGAGCACGAAAAGCTGAATTGTGATTCCATTAACATTCGGTCAGATATTTGACGAAAACGGCCACCCGAAGGTGGCCGCAGGAGTGATCCTATTTCCGAGTAAAAATGCGTAGTTACCCGTTACTCTTCTGCTGGGCCGCCTTGCGCATCATCTGCTTGACCGCCATCTGAAGTTCCGGATTAATCTGCTGGGAAACGGGCTCACCGAAGACCCACTCATCCTCACTGTTCTGCCAGTAGGGCACAGACATGAGCAGACCCAGGCCACCAAGATGCTGCAGCTCCACCATCAGGAACCGCACGTCATCGATACCCCGGTCCCCCTTGATGGATTCCTCCAGTTGCTTCTGGGTCTTCTCCTTTATCCCTTCCGGCAGCGCCATGGTCATGAAAAGACCACTGGCTGCCAGATTACCCCGAAGCGCATTGGTGATGATGGTCTTCTGGACGGCATGGGCCGCTACCTCAGCTTCCATCTTCTGCTCCGGATTGATATGCAGGAACTGGCCCTTGCCCTGATGGTTCGAGACATAGCCATAGGGCACAAAGCTGCCATTTTCCCGGATACTCTCCTGAGCCTTGACCTTGCCTTCCTTGAAGAGCTTTTTCAGCATCCCGACAACCAGTTTCTGCTGCTTCTCCGAGAGCCGGCCAAATGCCATTTCCTTGGTCCCCTGCTCCTTAAGGGCCTCCCCACCCTCCTGGCCCAAGGCGGCGGACGGAACCAAAGCACAGATAATGAGCGCACAGAGCAGCGTTCGGAACATGATATAACCTCCTGGGCGTTAGGGAACCTCTGAATAACCAGTTTTGAACGCCAATTCCCGATTTCGATCCGGAGATGAACCGATTTCGGCGATAAATGCCCGGTCTATTTGTTCATCTTTTGTCCGGTTAACGCCTTTTTGGCGGCCACCGGACACACTTCCCCTACGCGGGGAGGTATCGTTCACCGACAAGCATGTTGCTGAACGCTGCCAACAGGTAAAGCCGATTGGCGTTCTTCGCCAGGCCGCGGTAGCGGACCTTAGCGTAACCAAACTGACGCTTGATGGTACGAAACGGATGCTCGACCTTCGCCCGAACACTGGCCTTGATCTTTTCCGCCCTGGCAAGGTTGCTGCCTTCCGCCAGCTGTCGGGTAACACCAGGGCGCCGGGCGATGAACCAGTCGACGTTCCGGTGCCGGTGCTCTTTGCGCTTCTCAATGCCCCGGTAACCGGAATCGCCAAAAACCCGTGTTTCATCGCCGTGGAGCAACGCGCCAGCCGCATTGAGATCGTGCTCATTGGCAGCAGTCACTTCCAGCGAATGGATCATCCCAAAACCGTCATCCACACCAGTGTGCATCTTCATTCCGAAATACCACTGGTTGCCCTTGCGGGTCTGGTGCATTTCCGGATCCCTCTCGCCGCTTTTGTTCTTGGTCGAGCTGGGCGCGGAGATGATGCTGGCATCCACGATGCTGCCTTCGCGCAGCATCAGGCCCTGGCGCTCCAGGTGCTTGTTCACTTCCTTGAACATCGCCTTGCCCAGGTTGTGCTGCTCCAGAAAATGGCGGAAGTTGAGAATGGTGGTTTCGTCCGGAATCGAATCGGCCAGGGTCAGGCCGGCAAAGCGGCGCATGGACTCGATCTCGTAGAGTTCGTCTTCCATCGCTGGATCGGAAAGGTTGTAGAACAGCTGCATGCAGTGGATGCGAAGCATCACCTGCAATGGATACGGCCGGCGGCCGTTCTCGCCCTTGGGATAGTAGCGGGCAACCTTGTTCTCCAGCTTCTTCCAGGGGATCAGCTGATCCATGCGCTCCAGGAACTTCTCGCGGCGGGTCTTGCGCTTTTTGTTCTGGTATTCGGCTTCGGCAAAGCTGATCTGGCTCATGGCGTGAAGACCTTCCCGATTGGTGGCTCTGGCGCTATTGTCGCAAATCCGGGGGCTTTTTCAGAGGTTCCTTAGTCTTACCATTCGCGCCAATTGTGCACCACAGCAGCACGGCAGCGGCGTTCACGGGGTCACATCCCGGCCACTGAAAGGTTAAACTGTGACGCTTTTCACCGGAATCATCATGGAATCGACACACGTCCTGTCACAGTTGAGCTGGTCGGCGCTGGCACAGTCCCTTGCGGACGACCCCGGCTTCTGTCTGTTTGATGTGCCCAGCGCAACGCATGAGCCCGCGCCCATCCGGGTCATGACAGCCCTGCCCCGATTCCGCGAAACCTGTTACCAGTGTGCCGACCACACCACCGGGCTCAGCCAGCGGGCAAGACTGTCACCCGGCGATGGCGACGGCTGGCTGCCGCTCAAGCTCGGGTTTGTGAGTTATGGCGATGGTGAAATGGAACTGCCGGCACGCAGGCCCTCGCCTGCCCCGCTCATCCAGGTCAACGAGTATGACTGGCTGATCCTGTACCGCCTGGAAACCGGCGAAATGGAGCTGCGCATCCACCCGGACTGCCCACCAGAACGCCAGCGACACATCCAGGGCCGTCTGGGCGCGCTCCATGAAAGGCAAGACCCGGCCCGGCCAGCCCCCTTCGCGCTCACCTCCGGGTTTGAAGCTCTGCAGTCACGCCCGGAGTACATGGAGCGCATCCAGCGTATCCAGGACTACATCCACGCCGGTGACGTATACCAGGTCAACTACGCCCAGCCGTTCAGGGCAACCTATGGGGGCCACCCCATCCATGCCTTCCAGGCGCTGCACAGTGCCAACCCAGGCCCCTGCTCGGCCTACTTCGATACCGGCGTCAATCGCATCCTGAGCCTGTCCCCGGAACGGTTCCTGAGGGTGCGGCAGGGCCAGGTGGAGACCCGTCCGATCAAGGGTACCCGCCGGCGTGGCGGTACCCCCGGCGAGGACCACGAGCTGGCGCGGGAACTGCTGGAAAGCCCCAAGGACAGGGCCGAGAACCTGATGATCGTGGATCTGCTGCGCAATGACCTGGGCCGTTGCTGCCGGATTGGCTCAGTCCGCGCCGAGCCACTCTTCGCCCTGGAAACCTTTGCCAACGTGCACCACCTGGTCTCCTGCATAACTGGGGAACTGGCCCCCGGGCTATCACCACTGGACTTGCTGCTCAGCGCGTTTCCCGGCGGCTCGATCACCGGCGCCCCGAAGCGTCGTGCCATGGAGATCATCCGCGAACTTGAGGAGAAGCCCCGAGGGGTGTACTGCGGCACTTTCTTCCACTGGACCCCGTGCAACGGTTTCGACAGCACCATCGCGATCCGGACGCTGGAATGTCGGGGTGATGAAATCACCTGCTTTGGCGGTGGTGGTATCGTGGCGGATTCCGAACCCGAGGCGGAGTATCAGGAGTCGATCACCAAGATCCGGCTGCTGATGGATGTGCTCACGAACCTGTAGGAGCCTGCCTGCAGGCGATCAATATTCCGTGTATCAGAGATCGCCTGCGGGGCAGGCTCCTAAAGGGGAGCTCAATCGTGCTGGGCGGTGCTGGCGTTGAGGAAGGCCTGTTTGAGGCTTTCGTAGTCATGCACGGCCGGAAACTGCGGGAATTCCCGGATGACATTCTCCGGCGCATGGAACAGTATCCCCGCCTCAGCCTGGGCCAGCATGGTGGTGTCATTGTAGGAGTCGCCGGTCGCGATGCACTTCATGTTGAGAAGCTGGAAGGCGCGCACCGCCTGGCGTTTGGGATCCGGCTGGCGCAGGTGGTAGTCCTCGATGGTGCCGTCCTCGCCCACGCTCAGCCGGTGGCAGAGCAGCGTCGGGTAGCCGAGCTTCTCCATCAGGGGCATGGCGAACTCGTAAAAGGTGTCTGAAAGAATCACCACCTGGAAATGCCGGCGCAGCCAGTCCAGAAATTCCCGGGCACCAGGAAGGGGCTCCAGCTCACCAATGACTTCCCGGATCTCCGGGAAGCCATAGCCGTGCTGGTCCAGCAGTGCCAGCCGTTGCTGCATCAACTGGTCATAGTCAGGAACGTCCCGCGTCGTTGCCTTGAGTTCCGGTATCCCGGTTTTCTCGGCAAACGCAATCCATATTTCCGGGATCAGAACCCCTTCCAGATCAAGACAGGCCAGCTCCACAACGCCTCCTTTTGCCCAATGCCCTTGCCAGTAGTGTTTTTGGGAGCGTCATCATAAATAAAGCCTGAACTGAATGCACGGGTAATAACGCAACCCAAATGTTAGAATTGATGGTGCTGAATTCACCGCCGATCACGGAATCCCATTGATGGACATCGACAGTCTCAACAGCGAGCTGGCGGACGCCTCGCCCCGCAAGATCATCAAAACCGCACTGGAGCGGTTCGACAGTATCGCGATCTCCTTCAGCGGCGCCGAGGACGTGGCCCTGATCGCCATGGCCCACAGCCTCAGGAAACCCTTCAGCGTTTTCACCCTTGATACAGGGCGCCTGCATCCGGAGACCTACCGGTTCGTGGAAAGAGTCCGGCAGGAATACGATCTCGACCTGGAGATCCTGTTCCCGGACGCCCGGGCCGTCCAGGACCTGGTTAATGCCAAGGGCCTGTTCAGCTTCTATGAGGATGGTCACGAGGAGTGCTGTGGTATCCGCAAGGTCGAGCCGCTGCGGCGCAAGCTGTCGGGTCTCGATGCCTGGATCACCGGGCAGCGCAAGGACCAGAGCCCCGACACCCGCAATGATGTGCCCGTGGTTCAGCAGGATACGTCTTTCGAGGGGCGCAATGGGCCGCTGGTGAAGTTCAACCCCATGGCCAACTGGTCATCCAAGGACGTCTGGGACTACATCCGCACCATGGAGGTTCCCTACAACGAGCTGCACGACCGCGGTTTTGTCAGCGTCGGTTGCGAACCCTGCACACGCCCCATCCTGCCCGGCCAGCATGAGCGGGAAGGTCGCTGGTGGTGGGAAGAGGCCACCAAGAAGGAATGCGGCCTGCACGCCGGCAACATGATCGCCAGCTCCAGCGCTGAGTGACCGCACTCAGTAGCTGGGCAGCACTACATCCTCAAAGAGTTCATCCAGCTCCACCTGGGATGTCCTCTGGGCAGCGGCCTCAATAAGATCCCGGCTCAGGTGTGGCGCGAACCGCTGGATGAAATCAACCATGTAGGCACGCAGGAAGGTGCCCTTGCGGAAAGCGATACGGGTGATGCTCGGCTCGAACAGGTGCTGGGCATCCAGTGCCACCAGGTCCGTGTCCACCTCCGGGTCGTGAGCCATGTGGGCCACAATCCCCACGCCCAGCCCAAGGCGCACATAGGTCTTGATCACGTCCGCATCCGAAGCGGTGAATACCACCTTCGGCGTCAGGCCCTCACTCTCAAAGGCCTGATCCAGCCGTGACCGGCCGGTAAACCCCTGCACGTAGGTCACCAGCGGGTACTTTGCCAGCTCCTCCAGTGTCAGGGTCTTCAGTTCCGCCAGTGGATGGTCCTTCGGCACCACGGCGCAGCGGTTCCAGCGATAACCCGGCATCATGATCAGGTCATGGAACTGGTCCAGGGCCTCGGTGCAGATCGCGAAGTCCACCACCCCGTTCGCCGCCATCTCGGAGATCTGCCAGGGCGTGCCCTGGTTCATGTGCAGCGTCACTTCCGGGTATTCAGCCATGAACTCGCGGATCAGCTTCGGGAGCGCATAGCGGGCCTGGGTGTGGGTTGTCGCGATCCGCAGCTCACCCCGGTTCTGGTCACTGAACTCCTGGGCAATACGCTTGATACCATCGGCACGGCGCAGGATCTCGCCCGCCTCGCGGATGATGCTCTCACCCGCGGGCGTAATCCGGGTCAGGTGCTTGCCCGAGCGGGCAAAGATCTCGACCCCGAGTTCATCCTCCAGCATCCGGATCTGCTTGGAGATCCCGGGCTGCGAGGTGAACAGCTCGGCAGCCGTGGCGGAAACGTTCAGGTCATGGTGGGCCACTTCCCAGATATAGCGCAGTTGCTGCAGCTTCATGCCCGGCGACTCCAATGCTTTTACGTTGATCTAAAAATATAGCGTATTATTCCATTTTTTTCGCAGCCTGTCCCGACCCCCGAATCACGAAGCATCTTGAACGTGCAACCTCCAGACCCGACAATGCGACACTGAGCACAGGAACGGGATCAGGGACTTGCCGATGTTACTGGCCACAAAATTCATGCGCCCGGCGGCGGACCCCCGTGCCATCGCCCGCCCCCGTCTCCTGGAACGGCTGCAGCCCGATGCGGCACGGCGCATAACCACCATCACTGCCCCGGCCGGGTACGGCAAGACCACACTGGTGAATCAGTGGTGCACGACCCACGACGGCACCGTGGCCTGGCTCTCCCTCGACGAACAGGACGACGAGCCGCGCCGTTTCTGGTCTTATGCCATCGGCGCCCTGGAAAACACTCTTCTGGGGCACCAGGAGGGCATCCACCGTTATCTGGACACCCCCGGCGGGGAGCATATTGAAGGTGCCCTGACCGCCTTCATCAACACGCTTATCGACCAGTCAGTCGAGCACGCCAACCTGATACTGGACGACTACCACCTGATCCAGGATCCCGACATCCAGCGCCAGATCACGTTCCTTGTGGACCACGCCCCACCGGCTCTGCACCTGGTGCTGCTGTCGCGCACGGAACCGGCCCTGCCGCTGTCCCGGTGGCGGGTCAAGGGCTGGATGGAGGGCCTCCACGCCAGTGACCTGGCCTTTTCCGAATCCGAATGCAGTGCCTTCTTCAACGATTACATGGGCCTGGCACTGGACGACGAGAACGTCCGCGCCATATGGCAGCGGACCGAGGGTTGGGCGGCCGCCATGCAGCTGACGGCCCTGTCCGGCAAGAGCATGAACTCCGGCAATCTGTCGCGGGCCGTACTCAGCGAGGGCGATCACAGCCGCCAGATCAGCGATTACATACTGACCGAAATACTGGATCAGCAGAGGCCCGATGTGCGCGATTTTCTGCTGCGCACCAGCATCTGTCGGCGGCTCAGTGCGGATCTGTGCAACAGTATTCTGGAACGCGACGACAGCCAGGCGGTTCTGGAGCAGCTGGTCCATGCCAACCTGTTCATCATCCCTCTCGACACCCGCGACCAGTGGTTCCGCTATCACGACCTCTTCCGGGAAGCCCTGGCGCAGCGTTTCAGCCAGACCCAACCGGAAGCCTACCGCGAACTCCAGACCCGGGCCATCCGCTGGCTGCTGGATGAGGACTATCTGCAAGAGGCGATCGTGCAGCTGCTCCAGCTGGAGGACTGGGGCTGGCTGGAACAGGTGTTGGAACAGTACGGCAACAACCTGATCCATACCGGCTTCCATGAGCTGGTCCACAAGTGGCTGCAGTACCTGCCAGATGAACGGACCACGAGTAATCCGCGCCTGATGATGCTCCAGATTTGGGCGCTCTTTTTCCTGAACCGCCTCAACAACATCGAGCCCCTGCTGGAGCAGTTGGAAGACGCTCTGGATATCCGCGTGGCCAATTCCGACGACAATGCCGACGTGGCCCTGGCGCTGCACAACGAAATCGCCCTGATCCGCTCCTACATGGCGCGCACCCGCAGCGACCACTCCAGCGCCCGGCATCTGACCCAGCAGGTCCTGAAGGACATCGACCACACCAATATCCCTCTCAAGTCCGTGACCTACTACGGCATCGGGCTTGACTGCTACGCCAACGGGGACCTGGCCAGTGCCACCCATGCGCTGGAATCCGCCGTAGAGCACGGGCGCCGGGAAAAGAAACATGCCACCACCCTTTCCAGCGGCGGCCTTCTGGCGTGGATCCTGTTCTACCAGGGCGAGATGGATCGGGCACTCGACGTGGGCACCAGCGTGCGGGAATGGGTGAACTCCCATCACACGGATCCGCAACAGCCGCGCCTGGTTTCCTGCTGGCAGAACAGCGCCATGGTCCAGATCCATCGGGAGAAGAACGACCTGACCTTGGCGGATACGCACATGACACCACTGCTGCCCCACCTGGATACGGGCAGCGAACCCGGCCAGCACGTGGTGATCCAGTACACCCGGGCGCACCTCGCCTTTTCCCGCGGCCAGTATCAGGACGCAATGGAATACCTCGAGGACGCAGAGCGGGTCCAGAACCAGAAACGCGATGCCATCCTGTTCGAACCCCCGTGCCTGGAGGCCCTGCATATACGCTGCCACCTGGCGCTGGGCGATCGCACCGGCGCACAGGCTTGGCGGGAACGGCTCGAGAACCATAATTACCGCAACCCCATCAACCGCGAACAGGCCCGGATCGGGCTGGCGCGGCTGTTGCTTGCGGATGGTCAGGCGGAGGAGGCGATCAATATCCTGGCGCCCCTGCGGCTCTCCACCGAGAAAGGCCGCCACATCAAGCACCTGATTGAGCTTCTGGCGGTCTACGCCGTCTGCCTGGAACAGCTGGACCGCGGTGAGCAGGCCGCCGTGATGCTGCGCCGTGCCCTTGAGTTGGCCTCCCGGGAACGTTTCCTGCGGCTCTTTGTCGAGGAAGGGCCCGCGCTCGCTGCCCTGTACCGGCGCATTGATCACCATGGACTGCCGCTGGCCTTTCTGCGCGAACTTGACCCCCTGATGGAAGCGGAATCCGCCACAGGCACAACAGACCCCAAACCGGCCACTGGCGGCTCCGATGAACTCCTGGAGCCGCTGAGCCAGCGCGAGATCGAAGTGCTGACACTGATCCATGCCGGTCATGCCAATAAGGAAATTGCACAGCGCATGTCCGTGGCACAGACCACCGTCAAAGCCCATATCCGCAACCTGTACGGCAAACTGGGTGCCAGCAGCCGGACCGGTGCTCTGGCCCGTGCCCGGGAACTGGGGTTGGTCGACTAGGCAACGGCCAGAAACGTGACTCAGTTCACATTTCAGGCACCTTACGCCCTATTACACCCTCTTTTACGCCCTTTGGACGATCCCTCTACGCCCCCTTACGCCCTAAATTGGGCACCGTGAGACGAGTCAACAGGAATTCGATTTCAGGCCTTTCGGATTTCTCCTCACAAAACTCCTTGTTCAGCCACCAGCGGTTTCCGTTGGTGGCTTTTTTCTGACCATTTAACCTGTCAACCATTGATTTCCTGTAGCAGGCTGTCATCATCGCGCGCTTCACTTTATATGGTCGTGAGGCTCCCATGACTCAATCCGAACAGCCCCCGGGCACTTCGCCTATCGATCACCGACGGCTCGGCGATCCAGTGGTTCTCGGTCTCAGCGCCGGGTTCATTGTTCTCTTCATACTGTTCTCCCTGTACGACATCGGCCTTGTCTCCGACAGCATCGGGCAATGGTTTACCGCGACTGCAGCGGGCCTGGGCTCTTATTTCCAGTTGCTGCTGCTGGCAACCTTCTTTATCGCCCTGGGCGTTGCGATTTCACCCGCGGCCGGAGCGCTTGTGGGGAACCGTACCACGCCGGAAATCAGCACCTTCCGCTGGCTTTCCATGATCATGTGCACCCTGCTGGCCGGCGGCGGCGTCTTCTTTGCCGCCGGCGAGCCGGTCTATCACTTCGTGGTCACACCCCCGGCCTTCACCACCGAGCCAGGGACCGCCGAGGCCGTAGCCGGCGCACTTGCCCAGTCGTTCATGCACTGGGGGTTTCTGGCCTGGGCCATTCTCGGTTCACTGACCGCAATCATCCTGGCGCACAACCACTATGACCTCGGGCACCCTCTGCGGCCCCGCACCCTGCTCTATCCGGTATTCGGCCAGCGCATCATGGGTGGCTGGATCGGCGGCGTGGTGGACGCCTGCTGTGTGGTAGCCGTGGTCGCCGGCACCGTTGGTCCTATCGGCTTCCTGGCCACCCAGGTCAGCTATGGTTTGGAGGTGCTGTTCGGCATCCAGGACCGTTACTCCACCCAGCTGATGATTGTCATCGCCCTGGGGGCAATCTATGTAACTTCGGCGGTAACCGGCATCCACAAGGGCATCCAGCTTCTGAGCCGATTCAACGTGATCCTGGCACTCGCCATCGCGGCGGTCATCTTTGTCTTCGGGCCCACGCTGTTCCTCACCAACGCCTACACACAGGGCTTCGGTGAATACATCTCCTCGTTCTTCCGCATGGGCACAATGACCTCCGAGACCGCCCCCGCATGGTGGATGAAATGGTGGACGGTGTTCTTCTTCGCCTGGTTCATCGGCTATGGGCCGCTGATGGCGATCTTCGTCGCGCGCATTTCCCGTGGCCGCACCATCCGCGAGATGATCCTGGCAGTGGCCGTCATGGCGCCGGTCGCCACCACCGTCTGGTTCACCCTGCTGGGCGGCTCAGGGATCTTCTACCAGATGCAGGATGTAATCGAGCTGGCCGAGCCGCTGCAGAACTTCCAGTTCGATGTGGCCACCCTCACCGTGGCCCAGGCGCTGCCGGGCGGTATGCTGATGGCACTGGCGATCCTGCTGCTGACCACGATCTTTGTGGCGACCACCGGGGATTCCATGAGCTACGCGATCTCGGTCGTGGGCACAGGCCATGATGAACCGAACCGCGCGGTACGCGTCTTCTGGGGTGTTGCCATGGCACTGATGGCGGCGATTCTGCTGTACATGGGCGAAGGCCAGATCAGCGCTCTGCAACAGTTCATCGTGATCACCGCGATTCCGGTATCACTCATCCTGTTACCGTCACTCTGGACCGGGCCCAAGGCAGCCTATGCCATGGCGCGGCAGCAGGGTCTGATCAGCTACGAGCCGCACCCGGCCCGCCAGGAGGACTGAGGGTACGGCTCAGGCGGCAATCACTCGGCGGAACGGCGGCAGCGCATCCAGCAGCATGCTGCCGTAACGCCTGGAGATGATGCGGCGATCCAGAATGGTGACCCGGCCGGTGTCGGACTCACTGCGCAGCAACCGCCCGGCGGCCTGCACAAGCCTTATCGAGGCGTCGGGCACGCTGATCTCCATAAAGGGGTTGCCGCCCCTTTCCTCAATCCATTCGGCCAGGCTGGCCTCAATGGGATCATCCGGCACCGAGAACGGCAGGCGCGTGATCACAACGTGCTCCAGGTAGGTCCCGGGTAGATCAATCCCCTCCGCGAAACTGGCCACCCCGAACAGGATCGAGGTCTGCCCGCTGTCCACACGCTGACGATGACGATCGAGCACTTCGGCGCGGGTATGGTCATCCTGGGTGGTTACACAATCCCGCCACGCCTCCGGCAGCATGTCGCGTACCCGCTGCATGTCCCGGCGTGCCGTGAACAGCACCAGTGCTGCGGTGTCGCCTTCCAGAACACCGGGCAGCCGATCCACCAGCCGCTCCGCATAGCTGGCCGGATCCCCGGGCTCCATGCTTGAGGCCGGCACCTCCACAGTGGCGTTTTCCTGGTAACGGAAGTTCGAGGGGATCACCAGGCAACGGCTGTCCGCCGGCAGTCCGGCACGCATGCTGAGCCGATCAAAGCGACCCAGGGCGGTGAGGGTGGCGGAGGTCAGGATGGCGCCGAAACACCGGCTCCAGAGCCGGCTGAACAGGACGTTATCCGCCAATACCGGGCTGCTGTAGAGGGTGATGTCGCCGTTGTCGCCACCACGGCGGTTGAGCCACCGCGCCGGTGCGGGTGTGCGGGTGCTGTCCTCGCCCTCCTCGGCTTCCGGCACCGCCTCGGACCAGGCCTGCCAGAGCCGCAGCTGATCCTCGGCTCGAGCGTGGAACTGGCCCACGACCGGGTACCACGCTTCAGCGGTCTCCCGGTCAATATCGCCTTCCCGGCGCTCGTCCATGCCTTCGTCGAGAAAGTCGGCCAGCTGGTCCAGGCGTCGCGTCAGCTGCGCCTGATGCTGTTGCAGGGCCGTCACCCGGGTGCTCAGCTCGTCCGGCAGCCGTGCCCCCGGAAAACGGTACTGGCCGGTACCTCCGTCCTCGCCGCCCTCCCACGGGGTGTTCTCTTCCAGCCACTCATGGAGTTCCGACAGCATCGGGTCAATTTCTCGCGCCAGATCCGTCAGTTTCTGGACCGTCCTGCCAGCCTCGGCATCGGCCGGCAGATGCGGCAGCAGCTGGGCCAGGGCCTGGCTCAGGCTGCGCAGCCACTGGCGAGTGCCCTCCAACCCCAGGGAAGCGGCGAAGTGGTTCAGGGCCTTGTCCGGCAAGTGATGGGCCTCGTCCATCACGTAGATGGTGTCCTCGGGCTTGGGCAGTATGGCGCCACCGCCCAGAGCCAGATCCGCCAGCACCAGGTCATGGTTGGCCACGATCACGTCCGCGTGCTCCAGCTCCGCGCGCGCCGAGAAAAACGGGCAGCTGTCGAAGTAACTGCAGCGCCGGTTGGTGCACTGGCGGTGATCGGTGGTGACGCCCTGCCAGATGTCATCGGGAATGTGGTCCGGCCAGTGGTCGCGGTCGCCGTCCCATTCCCTTGCGGCATAGCTGGAGAAGAGCTTTTCGTGGAAGGCGCGGGTTTCCGCCGGTTCCCCAGGCTCCTCCTGGAGCATGAACAGCGGAATGGTGTCGCTGTCCTGGTTGCCGTGACCGTGCAGGCGCTGTTCCACCTTTGACAGGCACAGGTAACGCCCCCGCCCCTTGGCCAGGGACCAGCTCACATCCAGCCCCGAGTGGGCTTTCAGGTCCGGCAGGTCCTTGTTCACGATCTGGTCCTGGAGTGCCACCGTGGCGGTGGAAACCACCAGCTGCTTGCCAAGCTGCCGCGCCACCGGGATGGCTGCCAGCAGATAGGCCAGGGTCTTGCCCGTGCCGGTTCCCGCTTCCAGGACACAGGCCTTGTGGGCGGACGTGCGCTGGCCGTCGTGCTCCGTGATCTCTCCGAGGTAGCGGGCAATCTCGGCGATCATCAGGCGCTGGCCGTAGCGCGCTCGCAGGTCCTTGCCAGCCAGAACGGCCCGATAGGCTGCCTGGATCTCAGCCTTGGTATCCTCGTTGAGCATGCGCTCCTGTCCAAAGGTAGGGTAAGGGACCGCTCATGATAGCGGGCGGCTCCCGGAGCGTACAGGCTCAGCTCGCGATCACGTGCAGCTCGGCACCCTTGCGATTGTGCTGACGCAGACGGCGGATGCAGCTTTCAAGGGTGCGCGAGATCTTGGCATGGGTGCGGATCTGGGAGATCAGCGGCCAGGTGGCCCGTTCCCCTTCCAGCATCATCTCCCGCACGAATTCCGGCGAGGGGTTCGACATCATGCGCCGGAAGTGGCGCAGCCGGTAGCGCGGCGCCAGGGTTACGTCTCCCTGGTACTGCTGCGCCATAATGGTGTAGATCTGGCCACAGGCCTGGCGGGCCAGCTCGGGGCGCATGCGCCGCCTCAACACATCGAACAGCCCCTTGCCGTGGAACTGCATCTCCGCCCGCAGCAGTGACAGTGGCAGGCTGGCGAGACTCTCCCGGGGCTGCCCGTGATCCCGGCGCAGGAACGGCACCACATGGGGGTTGGTCTGGCTGACCAGGGTGAAATTCACATCGTAGAGGTGCATCAGGCGCTCACGCGGCAGGTCACTGACCACGGAGCCGTCCACAAAGCGCAGGCGCGGCATGTAGGGCACCGTGGCGCCCTGATGGTCCTTCTTCTGGAGCTGAACCGGCGGGAACACCCCGGGCACGGCGGAGGAGGCGAGCGCTGCGCTCCAGACCAGCATATAGGGTGAAGTATAGCCACTGAGCAGGCGCGCCCCATGCTGGCCCTGGTCCGAGGAGACGCTGATATTGGTGGAACGGCCGGTGTGCTGGAATGCCTCCTCAAAGGTGAACTCGCCGATATTCTCGCGCAGACACTGTTCCAGAACGCTCTGGTCCATGAACCCGGCCCCGCGCAGGCCGTTGATCACCCCCTTCCAGCGCCAGGCCTTGAGATTGTGGCGCTCCGGCTCCAGCAGCTGGTCAAGCTCATCATCCGGCGTGGTGCCCACCATGGCCGCCATCACAGCCCCGGCACTGGAACCGGAGATTACCTGGGGCAGCAGGTCCCGCTCCCAGAGGGTGCGGATCACGCCAAGGTGGAACAGGCCGAGCGTGGCACCGCCGCTGAGCAGCAGCGCCGGGCGGCCATAGCTCAACAGGGTATCCTTGAAGAACCCCAGCTTTTCGCTTTCAGGCAGCTCCTGCATGGGCGTGTCACACAGCAGGTTGATGGACTCGCACACCTGATTCACGTATTCCTCAATCAGGTGCTTGGTGCCCACATAGCTGTTGTGATAGAGCGCGGGATTCGAGATATTGCCGAGATCGTGGTGCAGGCCTTCACGGATGGCGCGCTTGAGCCGTGCGTAGTCGCCGGTCTGGTGGTAGTGGCGCAGCTCCCGCAGGCGGTCGTGGATGAGGTTGTAGTTGTAGAACTCGGAGGCGAATTCCTCCTTCCACTCCACATTGCCTTCCAGGTAATCCAGCTCCAGCGCCGCCGCCTTCCACTGTTCATAGGTGCGGGCCTGGGCGAGCAGTGTGCGGTAATGCGCGATCCTGCGGTTCATAATGGACTCCACTGACCACTACCCGGTTGCAACTGACCTGAGTATAGCCCCCGATCAGAAATCCTCGAGCATCAGATCCTCATCATCGTTGGCAAAGGGATCACTTTCCACTTTGCCATCATTGACCTGGTACTCACGGCGCTGCAGGTAGATATTGCGTATGAACGTATAACGGTCACCCGTAATCTGCTCCTCGTAGCCCAGCAGCGAGGCCCTGAGATCCACCCCGTAGAGCGCGTAAAGGAAATAGAGTTCGGGAGTGTCCACTTCATCCATGAGATCCGGGACAGCGTAGTCCACCCCTCTGCCCGCCGTACCACGGACCGTTGAGGGGCCAAAGAACGGCAGCATCAGGAAGGGGCCACTGTCAGCCCCCCAGTAGCCGAAGGTCTGGCCGAAGTCTTCTTCCTTTTCCGGCAGTTCCATATAACTGGCTACGTCTACCAGTCCCAGGAGCCCGAAAGTGGTGTTGAAGATGAAGCGGCCGGTGCTGATCAGCGCATCCTCGCCCTTGCCCTGGAGCAGGCTGTTGAGGATGTTGCCCGGCTCGCTCAGGTTACTGAAGAAATTGCTGACCCCATCATTCACGGGCTCCGGCGTAACACGGTTGTAACCACGCGCCACGGGCCTGAGCACATTGCGGTCCAGCACGTCATTGAAGGTGAAAATGCTGCGGTTGAACGACTCCCAGGGGTCGCGGTCGTCAAAGGCGGTACTGTCCGCAACCTCCTGTGGGTCCGCATCGCCGGGCAGTGCATTGCCCGAGCCGTCTTCGGGCTGCTGTGCACTGGCACCCGCGGTCATTGCCAGGGTGAGACTGAGCGCGAGCAGGGTACGTTGCATCATCAATCTGGGAACCTATCTGCAGGGGGATTGAAATCATCTTTTGCGGCCCTAGAATCAACGCCATCCATGAAACAGGAGCCATCATGTCCAAGAACACACCCGAGGGCCGTCTGGTCCATGAGGAAACCTTTCCTGTCCGCTGGGGCGACCAGGATGCCTATGGTCATGTGAACAATACGGTTTATTTCCGGTTTTTTGAAGAGGCGCGGATCCGGTGGTTCGACAGCCTCACACTGACAGCGGACGGCCAGGGCGAGGGGCCTGTGATTGTAACCACCGCGGCGACCTTCCATCAGGAGCTGATCCACCCTGCCACAATCCGGATTGAAGTGCGCACCGGCAGGGCCGGCAACAGCAGCCTGGAGAACATCTACCGGGTTCTGGACGCTGATGACGGTACGCTCTATGCCTCAGGCAGCGCCAAGGTGGTTTGGATCGACCATGACACGGGCCGCCCCACCCCCCTGCCCGACCAACTGCGGGCGCTGGACGTGGAAAGCGGCCAGTAGGGCCGCTTCAGCGCTTGCGGACGACGACGTTGCCGATGGAATAGCCGGCCCCGAAGGAACAGATGATGGCGTAATCGCCACTGTTCAGGTCGGACTGGTACTGGTCGAAGGCGATGATGGAGCCCGCGGAGCTGGTGTTGGCGTATTCGTCCAGAATCACTGGCGCCTCGCCCGGCTCCGCGTCACGCCCCAGCACCCGCTTCGCGATCAGCTCATTCATATTAAGATTTGCCTGGTGCAGCCACATGCGCCGCAGCTGGTCGGTACCGAGGCCAAGGGCCTCCAGATGTTCCCCGATCAGCTCCGCCACCAGCGGAGAGACTTCCTTGAACACCTTGCGGCCTTCCTGAACGAACAGCTTGTCCGGCTGCCCGATGCCGGATTCATCCGCACGGTTCAGGAACCCGAAGTTGTTGCGGATGTTGTTGGAGAAACGCGTCTTGAGCCGTGTACCCAGTACATCAAAGCCACGCCCGGCCGGAACATCATCTGGGTGCTGGACGATGATGGCCGTGCAGGCGTCGCCGAAAATGAAGTGGCTGTCCCGATCGCAGAAATTCAGGTGGGCACTGCAGATCTCCGGGTTCACAACCAGCACCGTGCGGGCATGCCCGTTGCTGATGGCATCCACGGCATTCTGGATGCCGAAGGTCGCGGAACTGCAGGCCACGTTCATGTCGTAGGCGAAGCCTTCCACGCCCAGCGCATCCTGGACTTCCACCGCCACGGCCGGATAGGGGCGCTCCAGGTTCGAGCAGGCGACAATCACCGCGTCCAGATCCCCTGCCCTGATCCCGGCCCGTTCCAGCGCCTGGTCCGTGGCCTTCACTGACATCTCACACTGGATGCCATAGTCCGAATTCGGGCGCTGTGGAATCGAGGGCTTCATGCGCTCTGGGTCAAGAATGCCCTCCTTGTCCATCACGTGCCGGCGCTTTATGCCTGACGCCTTCTCGATAAAACCGGAAGAGGAAGGCTGCAGGGCCTCGAGTTCACCCCGTTCAATGGCCGCCGCGTTACGCACGTTGTAGAGTTCCACGTACGCATTGAACGCCTCAACAAGCTCGTCGTTGTCAATGACGCTGGGCGGCGAGAAGAGACCGGTGGCGCTGATTACTGCTGTCGACACGGTATGGCTCCGGTTGTTGTTGATTACGGAAAATAGTAACACATCGAACCGGGGTGTCAGGTGTATGGGTTTACCGGCGGACCTGCTGCCACTGGCGCTCCAGGCGCTGGGGCGAGACTGTGACAGCGGTTCCCAGCTGCTGTGCGAAATACGAAACACGGTATTCCTCCAGCATCCACCGGTAGGTGATCAGCGCCTCGTCCTCAATGCCCTGCACGGCCAGTGCCTCACGGCGTTCCACATAGCGCTCCCAGAAGGGCTGGAACTCAGAGAGGAACGCCCGTTCCCGGCCTGCCTCTCGGGGCATCTTGTCAAGCCGGATCAGCGCCGCGTCCATATAGCGTGGGAAATGCCTAAGCCACTCTGGGGGCGTTGCCGCCATGAACCCTGGGTAAATCAGCTGGTTCATCTGGAACTTGAGGTCCGCCATGCTCTGGGCAACGTTCAGCGGAATCTTCCCCTTCAGCCCCTTCATCACCCGGTGATAGCGCTCCATGATCTGCAGCAGGAGCTGGCTGTTGGCCTCCAGCGCCGGAATGAACTCACTGCGACCGTTCTCCACTCGTGCCTCCAGGTCCCGTTCACGCCGCGGCAGTGCCTGGTCCGCGAGAAAATGGGACTGAGCGGTTGCAATGAGCAGGTCGTCCAACAGCTCGGTCTTGCGCCCGACAGGGGCGAACAGCAACGAGGCCTCATGAAAACCGGGCAGCCTGCGGTCCAGGTCCCGCAGGGTATTACCAAGGCGGTTCACCAGGATGCGCGCAATGCCCCGACGATTCAGGTACCAGGCATGGACCGGGTCCAGCACCTGCGTCTGACGTACCCCCTGACCCTCATCTTCCAGAACCGGATAGACACGAACCTGCATGCCACCCTGCTCGGTCTCGACACTCTCCGGCAGGTCGCCGCCCGGCCAGTCGGAGACAACCGTCTCAACTTCGGATTCCTCCGGGGCCTCCTGCATGGCACTTTCCAGCGCCTGATGAGCCTCATCCTCGTGGCGTGCGATCAGCCCCTCCACATCCCGCCCCTGATCCAGGATGTTGCCCTTGCCATCAATCACCTGCACGTTCATGCGCAGATGGTCAGGCAGGTGATCCGGGTCCCAGGCATCCTCGGGGATCCGCACGCCGGTCATGCGCTGGAGCTGTTCCCCCAGTCTACGGGGCAGTGGTTCATTGCAGGGGGTGAGATTGGCGAGGGCGGCGTCCACGAAGTCCGGCACCGGCACAAAGTTGCGGCGCAGTGACTTGGGAAGGCTTTTCACCAGCGCAATGGCGCGATCGCGCAGCAGCCCCGGCACCAGCCACCCCAGCCGCTCCACCGGCAGCTGCTTGAGCGCCATTATCGGCACCCGGATGCTCACGCCGTCCTCGGCCGTACCCGGTTCGAAATGATAGCGCAGTTCAAAGGTGAGGCCGTGCCATTGCAGCGTATCGGGATACAGGCTCTGCGTGTCCGTCCCGGGCTCTTTCTGGAAGACATCGGACTCGGTCAGGTAGAAGCGACTGAGTTGCTCGTCGTCAAGCTGCTTCCACCAGCGCTCAAAACCCTTGCCGCTGACAATGTCGGCGGGCAGGCGCTCATGGTAGAACTGGAAAAGGGTCTCCTCATCCACCAGCAGATCCCGCCGGCGAACCTTGTCCTCCAGCGAAGTGACCTCTTCGATCAACTCCTGATTGGCCAGCACGAAGGGGGCCCTGGTCCTGTACTCGCCTTCCACCAGGGCCCGGCGGATGAAGATCTCCCGAGACAGCTCCGGGTCGATCCGGGCGTACCCCACTCGGCGATTGGCCACGATGGTCAGCCCATAGAGTGTGACCGACTCCATGGCCATGACCTGGGCCCGCTTCTTCTCCCAGTGCGGCTCCGCGTGGTTGCGCCGGACCACGTGTTCGGCGAGTGGTTCGATCCACTCCACCTCGATCCCCGCCACCATGCGCGCAAACACCTGACTGGTCTCCACGATCTCGGCGGCCATGATCCACTTCGGAGGTTTCTTCGCCAGTGCGGAGCCCGGAAAGATCCGGAATTTGCGGTTACGCGTCCCGTGGAACCAGCCCTTCTCCTCCTTCAGCGCCACGTTGCCCAGCAGGCCGGCCAGAAGCGCCCGGTGCACGGAACCGTAGTCCGCCGGACGCTGGTTCACGCGCATTCCCTGCTCCCGGGCCAGCAGCAGGATCTGGCGATGGATGTCACGCCATTCGCGCATGCGCAGGAAGGCCACGAAATGCTTCCGGCACCATTTCTGGAGCTGGTTGCCGGAAAGGGTCTGGCGTTGCTCCTCCCAGGTGTTCCAGAGATTGAGCAGGCTGTTGAAGTCCGAGTGGTTGTCTCGGAACAGCGCGTGGGCCTGATCCGCCTGGGTCTGCTTGTCACCGGGGCGCTCACGCGGATCCTGGATGCTGAGCCCGGCCGCGATCACCGCCACCTCGGCCAGACTGCCCTCCCGCTCAGCCGCCAGCAGCATGCGCGCCAGCCTTGGGTCCACCGGCAGCCGCGCCATGCGTTGCCCCGCCTTCGTGACCCGGCGACTCCGATCCACCGCCCCCAGCTCTTCCAGCAGCTTGTAGCCATCATTGACCAGGCGCTTGTCCGGCGGGTCGATGAAGGGGAAACGCTTGACGTCCCCCAGCCCCATGTTCGTCATCTGGAGGATGACCGAGGCGAGATTGGTACGCCGGATCTCCGGATCCGTGAACTCCGGCCGGTTCAGGAAATCCGTCTCGTCATAGAGCCTGAAACAGATCCCCGGCGCCACACGCCCGCAGCGCCCCTTGCGCTGCTCCGCGCTGGCCTGGGCAATGGGCTCCACCGGCAGCCGCTGCATCTTGGATCGCACACTGTAACGACTCAGCCGGGCCAGCCCGGTATCAATCACGTAATGGATGCCCGGCACCGTCAGCGACGTCTCCGCCACATTGGTCGCCAGCACGATCCGCCGCCCGCCGTGCGGCTGGAAGACCCGGTTCTGCTCCCGGTTCGAGAGGCGTGCATACAACGGCAATACCTCGGTATGCCTGAGATCCGCATGCCGCAGCGCCGTGCTCACCTGCCGGATGTCCCGCTCCCCCGGCAGGAACACCAGGATGTCCCCGGGCCCCTTGCCCTGATCCTTCTCATAGTCCTCGATCTCGTGAACGATCGACTCGATCGCCCCAGGCCACCCCGACTCCGGATCCTCCGCATCCGCCAGCGGCCGATACCGCACCTCCACCGGATACGTCCGCCCGGACACCTCCAGCACCGGCGCATCGTCGAAGTAGGCACTGAACCGGTCCAGCTCGATGGTCGCCGAGGTGATGATCACCTTCAGATCCGGCCGTTTCGGCAGGATCCGCTTGAGCGCCCCCAGCAGGAAATCAATATTCAGGCTGCGCTCATGGGCCTCATCCACGATGATGGTGTCGTAACGGTCCAGGAACCGATCATGGGTCAGCTCATTCAGCAGGATGCCGTCCGTCATCACCTTGACCAGCGAATCCTCACTGGTCTGGTCACTGAACCGCACCTGATACCCCACCGTCTCACCGACCCGGGTCTCCATTTCTTCCGCCAGACGCTGCGCCACCGTGCGCGCCGCAATCCGCCGCGGCTGGGTATGCCCCACCAGCCCACGCCGGCCACGCCCGGCCTCGATCGCCATCTTGGGCAGCTGCGTCGTCTTACCCGAGCCGGTCTCACCGGCAACAATCACCACCTGGTGCTGCTCAAGCAGCTCCCGGATATCCGCCGCTCTCTCGGAAACCGGCAGCGAGTCCGGATAGGAAATGGACGGTACCAGCCCCCGACGTCGCTCCAACGCTTCCCGCCCTTCCTTCAGAAGGCCTTCAATACGCTCACGGGTCTTGCCATCCGGCTGCCCACGGCCCATCAGCCGCAGAATACGCGCAGCTTCCCACTGCCGGCAGTCAGCCAGGGACTGTTTGATCTGTTCTCGCCAATCGTTCTTCTGGTCAGTCAATGAAAGATGCGCTCCGGAATGCAGAGGAGATTAAGGTGGAGTGAGGTGGGGACTGTTTAGCGGGAAGCTCTGGAGCCATGGATGGCGGAAGAGCAGCGTACAGGGATGTATTCACAGCGTTTCCCGATAAACAGTCCCCACCTCACTCCATCCTGCAACCCGTTATCGGGCATGTTGTTGAGACTTCATAGAACAAAAAACCCCGCCTGATCCAGACGGGGTTTCAAGACACCAGCCTTCAGGCAGCCTCAGCTGTCCCGAAGCTCCTTCCGCAGAATCTTGCCCACGTTACTCTTGGGCAGTTCATCCCGAAACTCAACATGCTTCGGCACCTTGTAGGCCGTCAGGTTCTCACGGCAGTACTTGATGATCTCATCCCTGGTCACATCCTCTTCCTTCGGGACCACAAAGATCTTCACCGCCTCACCGCTCTTATCATCCTGAATGCCCACGGCGGCACATTCCAGAACCTTCGGATTGCCCATTACAACGTCCTCAATCTCATTCGGATAGACGTTGAAACCGGATACCAGGATCATGTCCTTCTTGCGGTCCACGATCCGCACAAACCCATCATCCTGAATCATCGCCACATCACCGGTGCGGAACCAACCTTCCGAGTCAATGGACTTGCTGGTCTCCTCAGGGCGCTGCCAGTAGCCCTTCATGACCTGTGGCCCCTTCACACACAGCTCCCCGGCTTCACCGACCTGTTGATCATTGCCCTCATCGTCAATGGTCTTGGCCTGGGTACCCGGAATCGGAATACCAATGGTGCCGATCTGGGCGTTCCCCAGCGGGTTAAGGGTCACTACTGGCGAGGTCTCGGTCAGACCATACCCCTCGGTGATCTCGCAGCCGGTCACCTGCTGCCACTGGTCCGCTGTGGGCTTGGTCAGCGCCATACCCCCGGCCACCGTGATCTTGAGGTTACTGAAATCGAGGTTGCGGAAATCCTCGTTGTTGGCCAGCGCCACGAACAGCGTGTTCAAGCCCATGAAAACCGTGAACTGCCACTTCTTCAGCTCTTTGACGAAGCCCGGAATGTCACGCGGGTTCGGGATCAAAATACTGTGGCTGCCACTCTCAAGCATTACGCCGCAGTTCATGGTGAACGAATAGATGTGGTACAGCGGCAGCGGCGCAACCACCACTTCCCTGCCCTCATCCATCTGCTTCTCAACCATCGGCTTGACTTGGAGCAGGTTCGAGACGAGGTTCGAGTGGGTCAGCATGGCGCCCTTGGCCACACCCGTGGTGCCACCGGTGTACTGGAGCACCGCGATGTCCTCACGCTGGATGCTGACGGGCCTGTACGTCAGGCCGGCGCCGTTCTTGAGTACTTTCGGGAAGGCGTGGGCCTTGGGCAGATTGTAGGCCGGCACCATCTTCTTCACGTGCTTGACCACGCTGTTCATCAGCTTGCGCTTGAGCGGCTTATGCAGGTCCGCAAGCTCGGTGACGATCACATGCTCGAGACCGGTGTTCGGCAGCACCTTCTCCACATTGCTTGCCATGTTCGCCAGGACGATCAGCGCGCGAGCGCCTGAATCGTTGAATTGGTGCTCCATCTCCCGGGTGGTATAGAGCGGGTTGGTGTTCACAACCACCAACCCGGCCCGCATAGCGCCGAAAATGGCGATCGGATACTGGGGAATATTGGGCATCTGGATGGCGATGCGATCACCCTGCTGGAGATCCGTCTCGTTCTGGAGCCAGGCCGCGAACGCGCGGCTGTAGTGATCCAGATCCCGGTACGTCAGTGTCACACCCACGCCACTGAATGCAGGCCGGTCCGCAAACCGCGCCACGGATTTCTCGAACACATCCAGCATGGTGCTGTACTGGTTCGTATCCACGTCCCGGGAGAGATCTGACGGGTACTTCTCTTTGAAAAACTGCTCCATATCCATGACGGATCTCCTGAGTAACCTGTCGTTTGATTGGTGTTTTTGTGGCTTTGGATCTTAAAGCCTTTTTACGATCACGTCATCCGTGCGCAATCCGGTTCAGCGGCTGAGATAGCGCATCGCGGACTCCAGCCCCTCCAGGCTCATCGGGTACATCTGGAAACCCACGAGTTTCTGGATCATCCCCATGGAACCGCCCTGCCCCCAGTAGTCCTCGGGCAGCGGATTGAGCCAGACCACCTTGCTGAAGTGGTCCGTAAGCCGTTGGAACCAGGTCGAGCCCGCCTCCTCGTTCCAGTGCTCGATGGACCCGCCCGGATGGCTGACCTCATAGGGCGCCATGGTGGCGTCCCCCACGAAGATCACCTTGAAGTCCGACGGATAGGTGTTGATGACATCCCAGGTGGGCGTTATTTCCGTGGTACGGCGGCTGCTGTCCTTCCAGACCCCCTCGTAGATGAAGTTGTGGAAGTAGTAGTATTCCAGGTGCTTGAACTCTTCCCGGCAGGCCGAGAACAGTTCCTCACAGACCTTCACGTGCGGGTCCATGGAACCGCCCACATCAAAGAACAGCAGCACCTTCACCGCGTTGTGGCGTTCCGGCACCATTTTCAGATCCAGATAGCCGCCATTGCGTGCCGTGTTGCGGATGGTGTCGTCCATGTCCAGGTGCTCGGGCGCTCCCTCGCGGGCGAACTTGCGCAGGCGCTTGAGCGCCACCTTGATGTTGCGCGAACTGATGGTGACGCTGTCATCCAGATCCCGGTATTCGCGCTTCTCCCAGACCTTGACCGCGCGCCCGTGGCGCCCTTTTTCCTGGCCGATGCGGTAGCCTTCCGGGTTATAGCCGTTGGCACCAAACGGTGAGGTACCACCGGTCCCGATCCACTTGTTGCCACCCTCATGGCGGTCGGTCTGCTCGTCCATGCGCTGCTTGAAGGTTTCGATCAGTTCTTCAAGACCACCCAGAGACTCAATCTGCGCTTTCTCTTCCTCGGAGAGATGTTTCTCGAACTCGGAGCGCAGCCAGTCATCGGGAATCAGCGCCTCAAGCAGCTCATCCAGGTTCTCGATGCCCTTGAAATAGGCATCGAAGGCCCGGTCGAACTTGTCGTAATGGCGTTCGTCCTTGACCAGGCAGAGCCGGCTGAGGAAGTAGAAGTCCTCCAGATCCGCGAACGCCAGGCGCTTCTGTAGCGCCTCGGTCAGGTCCAGGAATTCGCGCAGGCTGGCCGGCACTCCGGCACGGCGCACTTCCAGGAAAAAGTCGATGAGCATAGGGCCCCCGCTGTCAGTGGATCCGCGCTGTAACCAGCGTATCAGCGACGCCGGCGCGCCATGAATGCCAGTTTTTGCAGCAGGTGCACGTCCTGTTCGTTCTTGACCAGTGCCCCGTAGAGCGGCGGCAGCGCATTGGACGTGTCTTTGTCCTGGATCACCTTCTGGGCCAGGTCGTCCGCCATAAGCAGCTTGAGCCAGTCGATCAGCTCGGAAGTGGAGGGCTTTTTCTTGAGGCCCGGAACCCGGCGCACATCGAAGAAGATCTCCAGCGCATCCTGCACCAGCTGCTGCTGAATGCCCGGGAAGTGCACGTCCACGATCTCCTTCATGGTGTCGTGGTCGGGGAAATCGATGTAGTGGAAGAAGCACCGGCGGAGGAAGGCGTCCGGCAGCTCCTTCTCATTGTTACTGGTGATCACCACGATCGGGCGCTGTTTCGCCACCACCTGCTGCTGCGTCTCGTACACGTAGAACTCCATGCGATCGAGTTCCTGCAGCAGGTCATTCGGGAATTCGATATCCGCCTTGTCGATCTCGTCGATCAGCAGCACGGCCCGCTGATCCGCCTCGAACGCTTCCCAGAGCTTGCCCTTGACGATGTAGTTACCGATGTCGTGCACCTTGTCGGAACCAAGCTGGGAGTCACGCAGGCGCGAAACCGCGTCGTACTCGTAGAGCCCCTGCTGGGCCTTGGTGGTGGACTTGATGTGCCAGGTGATCAGCTCGGCGCCGACGCCCCGTGCCATCTCCTCGGCCAGCATGGTTTTGCCGGTACCGGGCTCGCCCTTGATCAGCAGCGGGCGTTCCAGTGTGATGGCCGCGTTGACCGCCATCTGGAGCTCATCCGTGGCAACGTAATTTTCGGTACCCTCAAATTTCATGTCAGCAACACCTCAGTCAGGAAACCTGGCGGCCATGAGGCCCTGTTGAGTCAGGGCCCGGCCTTCTGCAAGGTGCGAAGTATATAGGCAGGGCGTCGGGGCCAACAAGTAAGCGGTTGGCCCCGGAGGCGGAACCACCGCACAGCCAAGGGCGGTGGTCCTCAGCGGTTTCGGTTACCATCGTCGTCTTCTTCTCCGGAGTCCGCCTCTTCTCCCTGGTCCGGCAGATCATCGAATTCAGATATGTCGAAGTCCTCCAGCGAGAACTCATCCTCATCAGTGTTCTGCTGGTTCTCCTCCAGTATCTGGTCGGCCAGCGCCTCCGGATCCTCGGGGGCTTCATCATCGCCAAGGGTCGGAATAGCGTCGTCGGGCTCGGCGGTTTCCTCCGGCTCCTCGGTAACCGGTGTTTCTTCCGTCTCAGGTTCCGGTGCGGTCTCCTCTGGCTCTGACGCGACCCCTGAAACCGGTTCGGGTTCGGGGTCAGGCTCCGGCTCCTCGGATGCTTCAGCGGTCTCCATATCCTCCACCGTGGGAACGGATTCATCCGCCGATTCGCCGCTGTCGTCCTCCGACCCGGAGGACGTTTCATCCCCGGAGCCCAGCTGCTGTGCCTGATAGGCGGCAGCAGCCTCCGCAAGTGAGGTTCCTTCGTCCGCTTCAGGCTCAGACTCCGTTTCAAGATCGGCTTCCAGGGCCGGCTCTTCCTGGTCCGATACCGCTTCCGCCTGTTCGGCCTCCGGGACGGTTGCCGTTTCCTCCTGCTCAGGCTCCGGTTCCTTACTGGCGCTGCGGCGACGCAGCCACCACCAGAGCCCGCCGGCGATTGCAGCCAACCCGATCAGGCCGCCACCAGCACTGCCCCAGAGCAGCCAGTTTATGCCGCTGTCCGCCTCTGGCTGCGGCTCTGGCTCGGAGGGGTCTTCCGGCACCTCAACCGGCTCGGGATCAAACAGGGGCTCTTTCTGCTCAGGCTCGGAAGGTGTCTCCGGTTCGGGTGCCGGCTCGGGTTCGGGCGCAGGTTCAGGCTGCCGCGCCTCTGGCTCCAGCGCCTGGTAGTCAACACCATCAGACGTTCGCGGAAATTCCGCTGCGAAAGCGGGCGTATTCAACGACACAGCCCGCCCGTCCTGAGTCTCCGCCTCCATACGGAGCCGTACCTGATAGGTCCCCTCACCCCGGTCACCAGTGAGTGTCAGTATCCGTTCATTGCTCCCGGAGACCGATTCCAGCGCCCGTGTCCGGGGTTCCCCATCCGGACCGGTCACCGCAGCCTCCGCCTGGATGCTGTCCGCCACAAGGCCTGGGTCCCGGGGAATCACCCGGAACGTCCAGCGACTGTCCTCCCCGGTACCTAGACCCTGTATCTCCGTATCAAAAGGTGGCGTCAACGTCACCTGCTGGCGTTGGCTGCGCTGGAAGGTTTCCCCTTTCCCAATGAGGCGGACCTCGTACTGCCCGGGTTCGGTCAGCGTTCCGATTTCGCCATTGAAGACGCCATTGGCAGGAACCCGATCTCCAGAAAGCCGGACGGTTCCCTGGCGATCACCCTCCGAATTGCGGATCTCGGCCCGTACGTTCATAACGCCGAGGAAATCTTCATCCGTAAGCCTGTCACCATCCTCATAGAAGGTCACGTTCAGATCCAGCACATCCGAGGCAAAGAAACGGGTGGGCAAGTCACCGACCGCCATACGCAGCTCACTCACCACCTTGATGCGGCTGTCCGGTCCCACCATGGCGTCCACTTCCCAGCGCCCGGTGGCAGGATCCTCGATGGTCACCAGGTCATAGGTTTCCGCCCGGTGCCAGCGTGAACCTTCCGGAAGGTTGTCACGCGTAACCCGATTGCCCGAGGGATCCACAAGCTCCGCGGAGTCGCTGCCCTGGTCCCGGAAGATCAGCGCCGTGAATTCATCCACGCTGTCATCAATGGAAAAACCGTTGTTCTCAAGCGGCACCTCTTCCGTTGGAGAGGCTGCCCCAAAGGCCGAGAGGAAGGCGCTGATCAGCTCCGAATCGGAACGTGCAATGGCGTGATGGCCACCGGTCTCAGCGGCGAGCTGTTCCAGCAGCGGACGATCGGCTTCATCGGAAAGCGCAATGGTGTGCAGATGGGCCCCGTGCTCCCGGAAGTGCCCGAGTACGTCATCCAGGATGCGTTCGCGCTCCTGCTGGCTGGCTTCCTCTCCCTCCGGGACGTCAACCATACCATCGGTCAACAGAACGACATGGGTGTTGTCGTAACCACCACCGGGCCAGAAATCCTCGGTGGCGGTCTCCAGCGCCCGCCCTATGTGGGTGTATTGGCCCGGGGACTCAATACGGGAGCGGGCATCGCGCATCTCCTGGCGCCACTGGTCGTCCACCTCTTCCAGCGGCACCAGCATGTTTACGTAGCGCCCAAAGGTCCACAAACCACTACGGGCCCCTTCCGGCATGAGCTCCGCAAGCATGGGAACCGCCTGAGCGCGCAGGTTGTCAGGATCGGTGCGCTCCATGCTCCCGGACACATCCACCACAAACCGCACGTCGATGTTATCGGGGAGTTCCGGTGCCTGAGGCTGCGACGCCTGTTCCTGAGCCTGGACCGTCATCCCTGCAATGAGGGAAAAAAGCAGAATGGTCAGGAGGGCGTGAAATGATCTGAGCACTAACTGTCCCATGGCGGCCTTAATTCATGTGGTAGCTGGGAGGAGCGAAAAACGGCTGATTACACTCAACCTATAGCAGGAATCCCGTAGAATGAAAGCGCCGTCCATCAGGGCGTCAGCTTTTGCGGCGTCTGTACCGTATCCAGCCGGAATCCATGGCCAGCACAATCAGCATGAACGCCGCAGCAAAGGTATAGACGAACAGGGTGCTCCCCATGACATCGGGCTGGTCAAGCACCACGGCATAGAAGAAATTCAGCCACGCGGGCACCAGCCATTCCGCGGCCCGCTCCGAGGCCACGGGCGTCAGCAGCACAACGGCGAACAGCCCCTTGAGAAACTGGCGCAGAATGCGCAACGGCAGCCACCATACAATCCCAGCCCAGAACCTGTAGACGATCAGGAATCCAAGCAGATAGACCACCCAGGCAATGTTGTATTCAGTCAGCAGCAGTTCCATGGGCTTATTCCGTGGCCTCCATCTGCTTGGGAGGCATCTGGAGATAGAAGCCCTGGTCCCCGATCGCCTGGAGCACCTCATTGGCACTGGCACGCGCCAGCTTGCGATCCGGAGTCAGCACCAGATCCATGGCATGAACCGGCTGTCCAAAATAGGTCATCAGTGAGGCCGGGAGCGTGGCCGGATCCGTCTCCCTGGGCAAGAACACGTACATGCCCTCACGCTTGCTGCTGCGGTAGATGCTGATCAGGTGCTTATCACTCATGGAAACAGGCTTCCAGTTCCTCTCTGCGGGGTGCCAGTGCCCGACCGCGCCAGCCCTGCGTCAGTAGGTCAGGGAGGCGGCCCTCGCGAAGACCGGCACGGACGGCAGGCTCAAGATAACGCCTCGAGGCGATAAGTTCCAGCGGCAGATCCAGGCTTTCCGCCTGCTCGGCCAGAATTCGTTTTACGTTCCGGTAATGGTTTTTCTCGTTCCGGGTCAGCGGTGCCGGTATGGACTCAACGGCCTGCTCCGGGCCTTCAACCACCTCTGAGATCACCGCCAGGAGTGCGTCTCCCTCACGCCGCACCACCCCGCTGGGCATACCCTCTATGGCCGCAAGCGCCTTGCGGCTGCGCGGCAGGGCTTCGGCCAAACGGATCAGAAGCCTGTCCTCAATGACGCGGCCACGGGGACGGTCCAGCTCCCGGCAGCGGTGCTCACGCCAGGTGCACAGCGCCCGCAGTACCGCCTGTTTGCCGGGGCGCAGCCGCCAGGCTCCAGTGAGCCGCAGGTAATAGGATTCCGGCGTGTCAGCAACACTCTGGCGCTCGCACCAGATCCGGCTCTCCTCCGCCAGCGCTTCCTCGAACCCCCTCGCGGCAACCTGCGCCATCAGCTGCTCATGAAGCGGGCGCAGATAGTGGACATCGGCCACCGCGTAATAGAGCTGGGCATCGGACAGCGGGCGTGCCAGCCAATCCGAACGGGTTTCGCCCTTGCCCAGGGCCACCCCGAGACAGGATTCCACAAGGCGGGCATAGCCCACGGACATGCCGTGGCCGGCAAAGGCAGCCGCCAGCTGCAGGTCCAGTGCGCCGCGAACACGAACGCCGAGCCAGTCCCGGAACAGCTCGATGTCCTCGCTCATGGCGTAGAGATGTTTCGAGCGGTCCGGATCCTCAAGCAGCCCGCGCAGCGCCCCGGAGCCCTCGGCCGCCCGGGGTTCCACCAGCGCGACCTGCCCCGCGGCGGCGACCTGCACGAGGCCGGGAATGGCATGAAAGGTGGTCACCCGTTCAAATTCAGAATCCATGCCAACCGGCTGCTCAGGCGGCAGAGCGGCCAGCCAGTCATCCAGCTGTTGTGGGGTGTCGAGCCAGGCGGCCTGATCAGGGTTGGGTTGATCCATGGGCGACTCCATCAGCCGGCGAAGGGCCGGCGGCCCCGCAGGGCATGGCTGAGCGTGCCGCCATCGACACCGCCGAGCTCACCCCCAACAGGAAGGCCCTGAGCCGGCCGGGTGATTGTGACCGTTTCCGGATCCACACGGTCCGCAATGTAGTGGGCGGTGGCATCACCCTCCACCGTGGCATTGGTGGCCATGATGAGTTCGGTCACACCCCGTTCATGAATCTGGGCCAGCAGCTGATCCACTCCGATATCCTCCGGGCCTATGCCATCAATGGGTGACAGATGCCCCAGCAGCACAAAGTAGTAGCCCCGGTAATCCCCTGACTGCTCAATGGCGGCAAGATCGGCGGGAGACTCCACCACGCACATCAGTGAACGGTCCCGCCTTTCATCGGCACAGACCGGGCAGAGGGCATCCTCGGCAAAGGTCTGGCAGCGTTCACAGCGGCCAATGTTGGCCAGGGCATCGTCAAGCTGGCGTGCCAGAGCGGCAGCCCCGGAACGATCCCGTTCCAGAAGCTGGAACGCCATGCGCTGGGCGGACTTGCGCCCCACACCAGGCAGGCACTGTAATGCATCAATCAGCGCCTCAAGACGCGGACTCAGACTCATGGGCCCTCCGGCTCAGGACGGCATGTTGAAACCAGGGGGCATGCCCATGCCCTGGGTCATATTGCCCATCTTCTCCTTCTGGTATTCCTCGACGCGGCGCACGGCATCGTTCACCGCCGCCGCCATCAGGTCCTCCAGGACCTCGCGGTCCTCGTCCATCAGCGAGGGATCGATGTCCACGTTGCGCACGTCATGGCGCCCGTTCATGATCACCTTGACCATGCCGGCGCCGGACTCGCCAGTCACCTCGGCTTTGGCAATCTCTTCCTGCGCCTTCTGCAGGTCTTCCTGCATCTTTTGCGCCTGCTTCATGATGTCGTTCATGCCACCCTTCATCGTGCCACCTCTCTGCTGTCTGGTACCGCCGCCGGCGATGCCCGCGGCGGCTGTATACTGTCTTCGATCACCTGGCCGCCGAAACGCTCGACAATCTGCTGCACCACGGGATCCCCGTGAATGGCGCTGACCGCGTTCGCCTGCGCCTCCTCCATCTGCGCCTGGCGGTGTCCTTCGGGGGTTCCCCCGCCCGGTTCGCCCTCGCGGAACACCAGGGTCACGCTGCTGCCCACTACAGCCCCCACCGCTTCGCGAATCCGTTGCTGGTGGCGCTCATGCAGAAGCTGGTAATGCCCGGGGGCCAGTGTCAGCACCCAGGCGCCCTCCTCCTCATGACAGGCCGCATTGGCGGCGAGGGTTGCCGGCATGCCCTGCAGCGGCAGCTGATCAAAATCACGGCACCAGTCGAAACCAGGGGGGTCAGCGGGTTCCACAGTGGGCTCAGACGCCGGTGCCGTCTCTGTAGCCGTTTCCAGCGAAGCGTTCCCGGCATTCCGGTCCGCTTCGTCCTCGGGAATCGGTGGCTCAGGCTCGGGCACTGGTTCCGGCGCCGGTTCGGGCTCCGGTTCAGGTTCAGGCTGAGGCTCCGTTTCGGGCTCCGGCGCGGGGGCGGACTCCGCGGAATCAGCCCCAGGTGTTTCCAGAGCCGGTTCACTCTCCGGACGCCCACCCTGCGGCGGTGTCGCAACCGGCTCGGGCCGGAAGGCCAGCATGCGCAGCAGCGCCATCTCAAACCCCATGCGGGCATCCGGCGTTATCGCCAGATCCCGCCGGGCCGTCAGCGCCGTCTGATAGAACAGCTGGGCATCCTCCGCACTCAGTTGCCCTGCAAGGGTCCGGACCTGTTCCCGATCCCCCTGGCTGTTGTCATTGCTCCCGGGAATCGCCTGTTCCAGCGAAATCCGGTGGAACACATCCAGCATGTCCGCCAGTACCGCACTGTAATCCGGTGCATACTCCGCGATCCGATTCACTTCCTTGAGCAGAGCCTGGCCATCACGCTGGACCAAGGCATCCAACATGCGGAAGATGTCCGCCCGGTCCAGGGTGCCAAGCATCCGGCTGACGCTCTCGGATTCCAGGCGCCCGCCACTGAACGCTACCGCCTGGTCGGTCAGACTCAGGGCATCGCGCATGCTGCCATCGGCGGCGCGCCCCAGGAGCCAGAGGGCGCTGTTCTCATACTCGATGCCTTCCTGGGCCAGGATGTGCTCCAGATGGGAGACGATCAGTTCCGGCCCCAGGCGCTTGAGATTGAACTGCAGGCAGCGTGAAAGGATGGTAACCGGCAGTTTCTGGGGGTCGGTGGTCGCCAGCAGGAACTTAACGTGGTCCGGCGGCTCCTCCAGTGTCTTCAGCAGCGCGTTGAAGCTGTGGCTGGAGAGCATGTGGACCTCGTCAATGAGGTAGATCCGGAACCGGCCCCGGGTTGGCGCGTACTGGACGTTGTCCAGCAACTCCCGCATGTCTTCCACGCGGGTCTGGGAAGCGGCATCGATCTCGATCAGATCCACGAACCGACCCTCCTGGATCTCGCGGCAGCTGTCGCATTCGCCACAGGGACTGGAGCTGATCCCCCGCTCGCAGCTCAGGCACCGCGCCAGGATCCGCCCGATCGTGGTTTTGCCCACGCCCCGGGTACCGGTGAACAGAAACGCCTGATGCAGCCGGTCCTGATCCAGCCCATGCACCAGCGCCCTGAGCACGTGCTCCTGACCAACAAGATCCTGAAACCGGGAAGGGCGCCATTTACGCGCAAGTACCTGATACGTCATGCCGGACCATCCATTATCTGATGGGATACCTTATCACGGCCTTATCTTGGGCTGGCAAGCAGAGGGTCTGGCCGGGAAGCAGAGCTCGGGAAAGGAAAACTGGGGGTGGCCTGCCAGCGACACTCCGGCACACGAATCCACCGCTACGGCTGCTCCCTTCCGGGCCTGACCGGGTTCACGGTTTATCGTTGCGAAGGCACCAGCAGGACCACCATCGCGCTCAGTCCGGCGGTTATGAGCCCGCCTGCGCTGAGACTGCGGAGTCTATCACCGCCGTAACTTGCGCTTCAAGCGTAACCCATCGTCAAACAGAGGTGCAGCCTCTATACTCCCCATGTCTGACGGATACCCCACAACAAAGAGGATCCCCATGCCAGCTGCGCCACGCATCCTGATTATTCTGTCGGCGCTGATGAGCGCCGGCTGTGCCCACTTTATGTCCCCCGCCCCGGCGGACAAGGATATCAAGGTGCTCAAGACGCAGCTGGCGCAGCAGCAGGATCAGCTGGCTTCCCAGCAGGTGCTGCTCAACGCCCTTCTGGGTGAGAACAGAACTGTGGCGGAACAGCAGCAACAGGGCTTCGCCAACCTCCAGGATCAGATGGAGCGGCTACGCAGCGCGACCAACCGCCATCTCGCATCCGGCAGCAGCAGCACCGATGGCGACACCTGTCCGATACTGAACACCAGCGTCTCCAACGGCAACGAGCAGTGCTCAGGACTCACGACGATCGGGTCCGTTGAGGGCATCCGCCTGCTGCCCCCGGACCATCTTTTTGAGGCCCGGATCGACACCGGCGCGAACACGTCGTCGCTGGATGCGCGGGATATTGAGTTCTTCGAGCGCGACGGTGATGACTATGTCCGCTTCACGCTGGCCGGGGAGCATTTTGCCGACAGCGGCTCCCTGGAGATGGAGCGCCCCGTCTCACGGTTCGTGGAGATCATCCAGGCATCCACCGATGAAAATGAAAGGCGAGCAGTGATTGAGCTCCAGTACCGCGTCGGCTCCATCGAGCGGGTTGCGGAATTCACCCTGAGCAACCGCGAACGCCTGACCTACCCCGCCTTGATAGGGCGCAATATCCTCAGGGACCTGTTCACAGTGGATGTATCAAGACAGTTTATACTCAGCGACCCGGATGAACTGGAAAAGGCCGCCGGCAGTGTCGAGGGTGAAGAATGAGGCAGCAGCCGCTTTTCTTCCTGGCTGTATCGGTGCTGATCATCATTGGCGTATCCATGATGTGGCTGCGGCATGACCGCCTGGGTATTCCCCTGCTGCCGGAGAACGACACACCGGTGTGGCTGGTGGAGGCCCGCATCGATTTCGTCGCTCTTGGCGACGAGACACTGGCAAGCCTGAGCTTGCCGGATGACCCGCCGGGTTACCGGATCATTTCCGAGCAGGCCGCCTCTCCAGGTTACGGGTTCTCGCGGGTCAACGGATCCCCGGGGCGTCGTGGTGAATGGTCCAAACGGGAAGCAACGGGCCGCCAGACGCTCTACTACAAGGTCCAGTTCGCTCCGGGGCAGAACGGTACCGCCCAGCGCAACGGCAGCGCCGCCCCCCCTTCTGAGCCCCAGCAGATCATCTGGGAGGAACCCCAGGCCACGGCCGCCGCCGACCTGCTCGAAACAGCCATGCGGCGCTCCAGCACGCCCGCAAGCCTGACCCGCGAACTGATCAAGGCCGTCCAGAGCCCCAATGACCAGAACGCGGCACTGCTGCTGGACCAGCACTCCCCCCAGCAGCTGGTGGTCCGCCTCCTGAACCAGTCCGGCGTCCCGGCCCGTCTAGCCATGGGCCTGAAACTGGAGGACGCCCGACGCAACCAGAGCCTGCAACCACTAGTGGACGTCTACATCGAGGATACCTGGCACCTGTATGATCTGGAACGCGGTGGCCAGGAGGGCATCACGCCCAACACCCTCGTCTGGCACCGGGCCAGCGGGCCCGTGCTTGAGGTCATGGGCGGCCAGAATTCACAGGTGCGTTTCTCGATGATGCGCCAGAGCATTCCCGCCCTGGACCTTGCCCAGAGCCAGGCCTCGGCGGACGAACCACTGGGTTACATCAGCCTCTACCAGCTGCCCATCGAGGAACAGGGCATGCTGAAGCTGCTGCTGCTCCTTCCCGTGGGCGCCCTGGTTGTAGCCTTCATGCGGATCGTCATCGGCATCCGCACCTCCGGCACCTTCATGCCGGTACTGATCGCACTTGCCTTTATCCAGACAACGCTTCTGCCGGGGCTCACCGCCTTCTTGACCATTGTCGGACTGGGGCTGCTCCTGAGAGGCTATCTGTCTCGCCTGAATCTCCTGCTGGTGGCGCGGATCGCCGCCATGATCGTATTGGTGGTGCTGCTCACAGGGCTGCTGAGTGTCTTTGGCCATGAAATGGGACTCAACCTCGGGATGACCATCACCTTCTTCCCGATGATCATCATTGCCTGGACCATCGAACGGATGTCGGTGATCTGGGAGGAACAGGGGGCCCGGGAAGTCGCCATACAGGGCGGTGGCAGCCTGCTGGTGGCCATTGGCGCCTATGGGCTCATGCAGCTAGGGGTGGTACGCCACCTCACCTTCAATTTCCCGGAAATCCATCTGATCCTCCTCGCGCTGATTCTGCTCGTCGGTCAGTACACCGGCTACAAGCTCTCCGAGCTTTACCGGTTCCGGTCCATGGCGGAGCAGGACTGATGCTCGCGTCCCCCGCCGCACTCCGGAGCCGTGGCCTGCTGGGGATGAACCGCCGGAATGTGGCGTATATTTCCCGATATAACGAACGCCGCCTCTACCCGCTTGTGGACGACAAGAAGCTCACCAAGGAGCGGGCCATGCGGCATGGCGTGGCCACGCCCACCCTGCGCGATGTCATTGATACCCAGCACGGGGTCCGCGACCTGGGCGAACGCCTGAATCACCTCAGCCGGTTTGCCATCAAGCCCTCACGGGGAGCCGGTGGCAAGGGCATCATGGTCATTCATGAACGCGACGGTGAACAGTTCCTGAAGGCATCCGGACAGGCTCTGACGCTGGACAACCTGCAACGTCACTGCTCCAACATTCTTGCCGGGCTGCACTCCCTTGCCGGAGCCCCCGACTCTGTGATCATCGAGGACCTGATCGAGGCGGACCCGTACTTTGAGTCGCTGTCCGTCGAGGGCGTTCCCGATATCCGGGTCATCATTTTTCGCGGGATACCCGTAATGGCCATGCTGAGGCTCTCAACACACGCCAGCGACGGCAAGGCCAACCTGCACCAGGGGGCCATCGGCGTGGGTCTGGACCTCGCCAGTGGCCGCTGCATTCATGCTGTCCAGCACTCCAGGCGCGTGCACAGCCACCCCGACACCGGTGTTGACCTCAACCACATCGCCATCCCGGACTGGCAGAATCTCCTTACCCTCGCGGCCCGGTGCCATGACCTGACCGGGCTGGGCTATCTGGGCGCGGACATCGTGGTTGACCGCAACCGGGGGCCGCTGATGCTGGAGCTCAACGCGCGGCCCGGCCTCGCCATCCAGATCGCCAATGGCAAGGGACTTCTACCACGGCTGCAGTGGATAGAGGCGCAGGAGAACATCCCGGAAAATGCTGAGGCGCGGGCCGGGATGGCAATGGCGGAGTTTGGAGAAAGAATCGAGACATAAAAAAACCCGGCACAGGGCCGGGTTTTGTATTGGCGGAGAGGGAGGGATGATTCGGCGCTGCGCGCCTCACCCCCTTCGGGGGCCGCCTTCGCTGCGCTCAGGCGTTCCTCGGCCTGCCAGGCAGGCCTCGGTCGAACCCGCGAGGCTTCTCACCCTGCCCAACCGGCCAATAAAAAACCCGGCACATGGCCGGGTTTTGTATTGGCGGAGAGGGAGGGATTCGAACCCTCGGTACGCAGTACGTACACGCGCTTTCCAGGCGCGCTCCTTCGACCACTCGGACACCTCTCCTTTGATCGATACGCGTGGGGCTGTGGGGCCCGCCGCGTTTGATGGGCGCAGACTGTACGCAAAACGCGAAGCGAACGCAACACTCACTTGGCACGGTAGATGATTCCGGGCCGGCACTGGACCATTTCGTAGTACTGGTTGAGCCCGTTAAGCGACTCGGACGCGCCCAGTATCAGGTAACCCCCGCGCTTCAGTACACCGTGGGTGCGTATCAGGATGTCCTGCTTGAGATCGCCGGAGAAATAGATCAGCACGTTCCGGCAGAAAACGATATCGAACTTGCCGAAGTTGAACCGTTCCAGCAGGTTATGCTCACGGAAGGTCACCATGTCACGGATCTCTTTCCGGACCTGCCAGCTACCGGACGGAAGCTGGGTGAAGAACTGCTTCTGGCGATCCGCGGAAAGCCCTCTTCCCAGGGCCAGCAGTTCGTAGATCCCATCCTTGGCCGCGTCCACCACGGGTTTGGACACATCCGTGGCGATGATCTCCACGGGGCGCCGCAGCCGGCCTGGGTTACGGCGCCGGTACTCGTCGATCACCATGGCGATGGAGTACGGCTCCTGCCCGGTTGAGCAGGCTGCCGACCAGATACGCAGGGGCTGGCTGGTGCTTTCCGCGCCCATCTCCCCCAGAAGCCGCTCTTCGAGAATGCGGAATGGATGCGTATCCCGGAACCACAGCGTCTCGTTGGTGGTCATGGCGTCAATCACGGTCTCACGCAGTTCGCTGCGTGGCTGCTTACGCAACTGCTGAACCAGTTCGCCAAGGCTGTTGAACCGGTTTTCCGCCATGATCCGCCGCAGGCGGCTTTTCACCAGGTACTGCTTGTTCTCGCCAAGTAGAATGCCGGAAGCATCCTGCAAGAACTCCTTGAAGGCGCGATAGTCCTCCTGGCTGATCTCGGAACTCATCAGTGTCTGCGTCTCCGTCAGGACGGCATGTGGTGTTGCTGGTCCATGACTGCCATGACCCGCTCGGCAAGCTCGTTGGGATTGAACTTGGCCATGAATTCATCAGCACCGACCTTCTGGACCATGGCCTGATTGAAAACACCGCTGAGCGAAGAATGCAGCATGATGTACAGGGGGGCCAGCCCCGGATTGTTCTTGCAGTGTGTCACCAGCGTGTAGCCATCCATCTCCGGCATTTCCACATCCGAAATCATCAGTGCCAGATGATCGTGGATTGCGCTGCCATCCGCAACCAACGACTCAAGGTACTGAAGCGCCTCTCTGCCGTCATTGCAGATGACCACCTCAAGCCCGACCGCTTCCATGCAGCGCTTGATCTGCCCCCTTGCCACGGACGAGTCGTCTACTACCAGCACGCGCATTGCGGCTTCACCACCGGTATCCAGCGTCGACTGGAAGGACTCGCTCACGTTGTCATCAATGGGTGACACCTCCGCCAGGATCTTCTCCACATCGAGAATCTCCACGAGCTTCTCCTCCAGCTCGGTCACTGCGGTTAGATACTCCGCCCGGGCCCGTTTGGGCGGCGGGTGCACATCCTCCCAGTTCAGGTTGACGATCCGCTCTACCCGACGCACCAGAAATCCCTGGGTCTTGCGGTTGTATTCCGAAACGATCACCAGTGATTCCGACAGCTCCTCATCCGGGATGGGCTGTCTGCCTATGGCCATACCGGTATCAATGATGGGAACCGTCTCACCCCGGACGTGGGAGACTCCCCTCACCACAGGATGGCTGTGGGGGATTGCCGTCAGCCCCGGACAAGGGAGTACTTCCCGGACCTTGAACACGTTGATGCCGTAGAACTGGCCTCCCTTGAGCTGGAACAACAGCAGTTCAAGCCGGTTCTGCCCCACCATCTGGGTACGCTGATTCACGTTATCGAGTAGTCCCGCCATAGTCCTGCCCATCCTGATGATGCCGGCATGGTTGTTGCAACATTATCTGTCAGAATGCCAACAACCCCGGCTGATGCCGGATTTTTGCCGGTTTGGTTAGTGCCGCCCTGACGCAGGTCGAACGCGGCACCGATTACCCGCAAGGATAGGACATTTTGACCACCATGCGCATCGCCAACGCCAATCCATTGCCGGTTTTCCGTCGTGTCCTCCTGGCGGCCCTGCTGCTGCCCGGGGTGGCAGCTGCCTCAGAACCGGAACAAAACACCGCTGAACGCATCACAGAGGCGGCGGACCGTTTCCTGAAATCCTTCAGCCAGAAACAGGCCCAGAAAGGGCGCGAGGTTGAATACGAGATCGGCAGCGTGGACAACCGGCTGTCCCTCAACCGCTGCCCACAGCCACTGGAGGTTGAATTTGCCGGCGACCCGAAGCGTTCCACACGGAGCACCCTGCTGGTCAGCTGCGAGGGAGATCGCCCATGGCGGATCTTTCTCAGCGCCACGGTGCGCATCCAGGTGGACGGCTGGGTCGCGGAGCGCCCCATTAGCCGCGGAGAGCGCCTCAGCTCGAATATGCTGCGCTCCAGCCAGGTGGTCCTCAACGAACAGCGCCGCAGCGGGTTCCGGGATGCGGAGCACATGATCGGGATGCAGGCCAGGCGCACCATCCGCGCCGGCACCGCCATCACGCCCCGAATGCTGGAAAAACCGCTGGCGGTGGAGCGCGGCGACCGCGTCGTCATCTCCGCCGGCAACGATGTATTCTCCATCACCACCCGGGGCAAGGCGGAGCGCAGTGGCCGTGTGGGTGAGCAGATTCCAGTGGTGAATGAAAACTCGGGACGCCGGATCCGGGGTCGGATCACCGAGCCCGGGCGCGTCGCCATCAACTGAGCGCAAGCGGCAGGATCGTGCCGATCGGCGGCAGTTCCCTGCCTGCTGGTGAAAAAATTGCCGAGCAAGGCTAAAGTCTGCGGCCACGCTGCCGTTACAATTTACAGAGAATCCGGATTCGAACGGGGTGAAAGCCATGGCAATCGACTTCAATGGGGCCAACAACAACGCCCTCAACACCCAGAAACAGACCCTGCGGCAGCGCGACGACGCCCAGGGACAGAAGGCACCACAGCAGCCCGCAGAAGGCGGCTCACAGGCGCGTGAAAGCACGCGGGTGGACCTCAGCCCTGACGCGCGCAACATCAAGGCTGCTGAGCAGACGCTCCAGCAACAGCCGGAAGTGGACGACGCCAAGGTGTCACGTATCCGAGAAGCGCTTGAGGACGGTTCCTACTCAGTCGATGCCGAAAAACTGGCCCAGAAAATGCTTGATGTGGATAACAGCATTTTCGGGTAAAACGCCATGACTGACCGCAAGACAACGTTCGAAACGCTGGATCAACTGCTGAAGAAAGACGAGGCCAACCTCACCCGGCTGGCCGAAGTACTGGAGCAGGAACACCGGGCCCTCGCCGGCAATGATATGCAACAGCTGGAACAGGCGACCAGTGAGAAGAACGAATTGCTCGACGCACTCAGGGAGCGGGCGAAACAGAAAATCCGCCTGCTTGCCCAGATCGGGTACCGGCCGGACAGCGGTCAGGCCATCAGCGATTACCTGCGTAACCAGGCAGGCGCGGACTCAGTCCTGATGCAACGCTGGGAAGCCGCCCAGAAGCAGCTCAACGAATGCCAACATCGCAATGCCGTAAACGGCCGTATTCTCGGCCACCTTCAGCGCCGAATCTCCCGAATCTCGGACATCATCCGTGGCGCGGACCAGCAACAGGCACTGTACGGAAGCACCGGCGAGTCCCGCAGCCTTACTCACAGCCAGGTATTCGCCAGCGCCTGAATCCCCGGCCCGCTCAGCGGGACCGGATCGTCAGGCTGGAGTCACTGGAGAAACGGACATCCCTCATGGTGATGTTACCCATGGAACGGGAAGCCGGGGCGCCGTCCACGCGGATGCCTTCCATGCGGATTTCACGGATACGCTCAGGCATGGCAAGGCTCACACCGCCCTGCTGGCCAATGGTGAATCCGGGGCCTTCCGGCCCGAACTCCACACCGGTGACCGTAACGTCCGCATCCAGAAAATTCATTGCAGGCAGGAAAGCGCGCGCCGTGAATTCCAGGGCATCCAAAGCCTGGTCTTCAGCTTCCCGGTCGGACTCAGGAATTACAGACAGCTCAACCGCACCCGCCGGCAACGCGCCACCCCCCTGTGCAACCACGCCCCCCATTTCGCCCTCACTGAGCGGCTGCATACCGGGTCTATCCACGCCCACCTGCTCGCCGCTGGTCTGCGGCGCCTTGGTGGGGAGTGCAGGGGTGGGCGATGCCAAAGCAGCCACCGGCTGCAGGGGCGTAACCACCATGGCGGTCAGGGCTGCTGCATAGCGGTACCGGTTCTGGTGTCGCAGCGTGCGCTGCAGCTCCCGCTCGGAAAGCCAGTCTGCACGTATGAGAATTGCACCCAGCTTTTCGCCGGACTCTCGCTGTTCCTCCAGCGCCACCTGGAGCTGGTAGTCCGAGATGTAGCCACGATTGACCAGTAGCCGGCCAAGACGGCTTTTCTCAAGCTGCTGGGAGTTGGGCGTTGCCATGGATGTCACCCTCTTGTTGTGCAATCCGAAAATCCGAGATCATAGTGGCGCGGCCCGTTCTCCGTGTACAGAAATTAAACTTTATGAAAGGTAACGGAACGTCAAATGGCCTCTCATGATGCAACGGATCCACAACGGCGCGTGATCATCATTGGCGCCGGGGTCGCCGGAAGCCTTGCGGCACGCCGACTCGCGGAGAGCGGCATACAGGTGACGATGCTGGATCCTGCCCTGCCCTTTCCTCTGGATCCGGAACGCCGGGGCGCGCTCTATATGAAGCCGGCTGTGGACTACAACCCGGAAACCCGCCTGGCCCATCAAGCCTTCCTGGCAGCCCCAGAATTCTACACCCGCCTACAGACCGAACACCCGGAGATCGATTTCTGGTCTGGCACCGGGACACTGAGCCTCGCCTGGAACGAACGGGAACAGCAGCGGCAGGAGAAACTCCTGGCCCGCAACCAGTGGAATCCGGAATTCCTGGAACCGGTCGACAGTGACCGGGCCTCGCTGTTGAGCGGGCTTGAACTCGGGGTGCCGGGGCTCTGGTTTCCAGGCGGTGGCCACATACGCGTGGATGCGTTACGGCAGGCCGCGCTCAGCCATCCATTGATACGGGTGATCACCGCAGTGGCGGACGGGGGCCGGATCCAGCCCGACACCGATTTCTGGCGGCTGGCCCTTCCGGAAGGGGGCACCCTTGAGGCATCCACGCTGGTTGTCGCCACCGGTGCCGCCACCAATGAATGGGCACCGAACCTTCCGCTGGGCCGCATCCGAGGACAACTCACCACCCTGCCCGCCACCTCAGCAGCTCCCAAAGTAGCGCTGGCCGGGGCCGGTTATGCACTGCCTCCGTTCCATGGCCGGGTATGTGTGGGAGCCACCTTCGACCGGGATTCCGGCCTCGGAACACCGGATGCCCCCAGCGATAGGGCCAACATCGAGAACCTGGGCCATTGGCTCCCGGCACTTGCGGGTCAGCTGGAAGAGAACCACGACCCCGGCCACTGGGTTGGTTTCCGCAGTACCACGCCGGACCATATGCCCGTCGCAGGGCACCTCAATGACCGGTTTGTGCTTGCCGGCCTGGGCGGCAAGGGTCTGATGTACGCGCCCCTGCTCGCTGAGCACCTTACAGCCCTGATCTCGGGCTCGCCTTCCCCTCTTCCGGCGGACGCCGCTCAGCGTGTGAGTCCCCTGCGATTCTTTAAGAGTTAGCGCTGGTTCCTTGAATTTTCCGCAAACCGGCCGATAACCTTTGGAAACGCATCAATGGGGGGCAATGCCATGGCCATTCATATTGCGGAGCCGGGCCGGCCGGTGGGTACACGGCTGCCCGAAGCACTGCGGGCAAGGCGTGTCCAGGGTACGGACGAGACCGATGCCATCCGCCGGACTGCATCGAACACGGAGCAGCCCGAGGAGCCGGCACGGTTCCAGGGGAAGCCCCAGGTCCGTCGCGCCCTGCAGGAATACCAGGAGGAGTCAGGCGGTGAAGGCGACGCGGAGTCTCCCTATCTGCCTTCAAGCCGGCTTGCTTCCCCGGCGCTCCACACCATCAGCGCAAAGGCCTCACTGCGGACAGCCCTGGATACCATGGCCCAGCACCTGGTCCATCACCTGGTGGTGACCACCGAGGCCGGGGAAGTCGCGGGCCTGATCGATGAAACCTGGGTACTGCGCCAGATACGGGAAGGCATGGACGAGAACGCGCCACTGTCCGGCTGTGAGCTCCCCTCCTTCATAACCGTCACCCCGGAAACAGACGCCCACCATCTTGCCCAGCAGATGCTCAGCCATGAACTCAGCGCTGCGCTGGTGATCAACCACAACAACCAGCCGGCAGGCATCATCACGGGCACGGATTTCCTGCGCCTGTATGCAGACGGACACCACCTGCATACAACCATCTGATCAGGGTGTGGGCGGCTGCGTGAGCGCGTTCCCGCTCTGGTCGAAAAGACGAATCCACTGCTCAGAGCCTTCATCAGCTACAAGATAAAGCTTGCGGTCGCGATAGTTATCCATGTCCGCTATCGAGTCCGCACCATCAACAATGGTGCTCCAGCGCTGCTCAATCGATGGCTCATCCTCAGACGAGGACCCGGTGTAGCGAACACCCATCAGGTAGACCCTGTCGTCCCCGGTCTGCCCGGCAATAAAAGCGTCATCCCCGGAAACGGCAAGGGCCTGGATATTACTGACCTGATCATCCAGATCGCTGGGATGGATCGCTCCCTGCAGAGCGCCATTGCTGTTAACGGCAATCAGGAAGGGCCTGGCAGAACCCTCCGCGTCCTCCTCAAAATCTCCGGAGCCATCTCCTTCATAGGGGCCGCCCTCATCACCGGCCAGCCAGAAACGGCTCCCGTCCGCATCGGACAACGTCGCTCTGTCTTCCCCTTCCGTGCCGAACTGGACCCGCTCATTCACGGCCCCACCATCCGCATCACGGGAGAACAGATAGAAGTCCTCACCGCCGATAAAGGAACCGGGATCTACCGCACCCCTGTCGCTGCCCAGAGCCACGATGCCAGCTGTGTCGGTGGCAAAAAGCCCGTTGAGTAGTGGATCAGTGGCCTCCAGACTTTCAGTCCAGGCCGGATCCGCAATCGGGTTTCCATTGCTGTCTTCTCCGGTATCAATCCGCCCCGCGCGCACCGAACCGTCACCAACAGCGCTCGCGTAGAGTGTTCCGTTCTGGTTCACATCCAGCGTCTTCTGATCCCATACGCCGCCCGCAACAGGCGATCTCTGCCACAGGAACTCATCGCCTCTCTCAGAGCGCTCCGTCTCATCATTACCGTCATCATCGAAATCGCGCGTGGAGATGGTGGAGCGGAAAAGCTTCACCATCCCCTCATCGGAAGCGGTTGGATAAGCCACTCCAAGGTAGCGGGTAACCTGTGGGGAACCTTTTGTGCCGGTATTCTGGCCCGCAAAGGCCAGCTGGATTGCTTCCGACGTCTGGGGCCAGTCACCACTGTCCACACCACTGTTTTCCCCCAGGGCCACCACGTCACTCTGCGCACCCGCACTCACATCGGGATTGCCAAGCCGGTTGATGCTCTGAAGACGGATCGCCCTGGAGCTGTCAACGCCCGCGACATAGACCTCCCCCAAGGCTCCGGCAACCAAGCGATCAACAGGGAACCCAAGCTCACTCTGCGTCACATCATCGGGCCATTCGCTGATATGGGTCTCAACGGTGCTGTCCGTGGTCGCCGCCGCGAATTCGCGACCGTACTGGAAGCTCTGGTCAAACTGCAGCTCCCGCATGACTTCCTCCCTGAGAGGGGCATCAGACCCGGTCTGCGCCTGTACGTAGAAGGTGGCCTCGTTACTGCCCTTAGCAAACTCAATGACCAGCGAGTCATCATTGCCGTCCTCATCAACCGTCGCACACTCACTATCACTGCTCCCTTGGTCAGGACAAAGCTTCACCTCCCAGGGAGAACCATCATTGACCTCTGCGACTTCAACCGCCGCGTAAAGCGTTTCACCGGTGTCATTAGAGCGGTTCAGAGTGGCCGTTACCTCCCGCCCCCCGTTTTCACTCACCGTAATACTCTCCGCCTCAAAATCCGCCGTCGGGGTATCGTCCTCAATCGAGATGCTTCGGGTACGCACCGCGCCGTTTTCATCCAGGCTGGCAATACCCTCTGTTACCTCCTGAAGCTCAACGTTGAAGACTTCAGTGTTCTCGGCAAGGTTGTCGTCATGGACCCAGACCGGGATGAAGCAGGTGGTCTGCCCGGCTTCAAAATGGAGCAGCCCGGTACCTCCGGTGTCATCTTCGCTCAGGTACTCGAGGTATTCAGGCGGCTCCGGGAACCCGGATCCGTAGCGGGTGTTACCGTCCAGAACCAGGTCCTCCCCGTAGATCGCCTGATTCTGCTTACCGTCCTCATACTCACAGGGCAGTTCCTCTGCATCCGCCGGATCACACTCCTGGCCCTCAATGCGGAAGCGCACGGCCATGGGCTCGACCGAAGGCTGCCCCAGATCCACCCGGATCAGGGCTCGATGGGTCTGGTAGTCCCTGGCGGCGCCGCTGTAGTCACCAGGACCCGTTACCTCCTTATCCCCGGTAACAATATTCTGGTGATCAACCGTCACACCCGGGCTCACACTCATGTCCGGAACCTCACAGACCTCGTCCGAATCCTTGCTCACCTCAGGCTCATAGGGTTCCCCCTCGGTCACAGTGCCGGCAGCCAGCTCCAGGGGGTTGTGCCGGACCTCGACGCTGAACTCGCTGTCCCCGATCAGGTTGCCATCATTGGTGGCGATGCGGATGTTGTCGTACTGACCCAGATCATCCTCGCCCTCGCGGCCGCCCGTAATGCCGGGAACACCTCTCAGGACGATGCCCTTGCGGGCTTTGTTGGTAGTCGCTTCCAGGGCCAGCCAGGAGGGGTTGTTGACCAGCGAATAGTTGAGGAGATTGTCGCCGCCCACGGCGCCGAAGTTGTAATTGTAGTCCACGCCCAGATAGGCCACCTGGGGTGGAAAACCGAGAATCCGGGGATCCTCCGGGGAATTGCTGGTATCACCGCAGCCCATCAGCAGCAGTGGCAGGGCCAGAAGCAGCGCCTTCAGGGAACGGCGCAATGGAACAGCGTTCGTGCTCACACTCACGGATGACATTCTCCCGGGTCGGGGGCCGTCGGGTCTCGAAACGTCATCCATGGTAGGGGATCCGCCATAGGGCGGATCCGTACTGGTTCTCAGATTCAGGGGGCGGCTGACGATTCTGTGACACAGTCACGCTTCGCCGAGCCACTCCAGAAAGGTTGCTTCATCAAGGATGGTCACGCCCTGCTGGCGGGCCTTGCTGAGCTTGGAGCCACCGCCCTCGCCCGCCACCAAGTAGTCGGTGTTGCTCGAAACGCTGCCGGCCACCTTCGCTCCCCGGGCTTCCAGCGCGGCGCGGGCCTGGTCCCGGGAATACCGCTCCAGTGCTCCGGTCACCACCACGGTTGTACCGGAAAAGGGCGATTCCGAATCGGCCACCCGTTCCGGTGCCCGATAGCTGACGCCGGCCTCGCGCAGACGCTGGATGATCTCGCGGTTATGGGGTTCGGCAAAAAAGCTGCGGATATGACCCGCCACCACGGGGCCCACATCCTCGATCTCCTGAAGCTGTTCCTCATCCGCGTCCATGAGGGCGTCCAGCTCCCCGAAGTGCCGTGCCAGCCCCCGCGCGGTGGCCTCACCGACCTCGCGGATACCCAGGGCATAGATCAACCGATCCAGATCCGGCTCGCGGCTGTCGGCTATGGCGTTCACCAGGTTGGAGGCAGACTTCTCGCCCATGCGCTCAAGCCGGGTCAGATCCGACACCTTCAGGTGATAAAGGTCCGCCACCGTCTCAACCATGCCCTCGTCCACCAGCACGTTGACCCACTGCTCGCCCAGCCCCTCGATATCCAGGGCGCGGCGGGAGGCGTAATGCCGGATGGCCTCCTTGCGCTGGGCCGGGCAGAACAGGCCCCCCGTGCAGCGCGCCACAGCCTCATCCTCGGGCTGTTCGATGGCGGAGCCGCATTCCGGGCAGGATTCCGGCAGCTCGATCACACGGGTACCTTCAGGCCGTTTCTCGGTCAGCACACGCACCACCTGGGGAATCACGTCCCCGGCCCGGCGGATCATCACCCAGTCGCCCTCGCGCAGCCCCAGCCGGCCGATTTCATCCATGTTGTGGAGAGTGGTGTTGCTGACCGTGACGCCCCCCACAAACACCGGGTCCAGTCGCGCCACCGGCGTTATGGCACCGGTACGACCCACCTGGAAGGCAACCTCGCGCACCCGGGTCATGACCTCGTGGGCCGGAAACTTGGTGGCGATGGCCCAGCGTGGCGCCCGGGAGACAAAACCCAGCCGGTCCTGCAGCGCCAGATCGTTGACCTTGTAGACGATGCCGTCGATCTCGTAATTGAGCGTTTCCCGTTTCTCGAGCATCTCACGGTAATAGGTGATGCAGTCCTCGATCCCGGTCACCAGGCGGACTTCGGGATCAATCCGGAAGCCCCAATCCCGCAGCTTGAGCAACTGGTCGTAATGGCGGGCCGGCAGACCGGCATCCTCGGGGACGTCCACGCTGTAGGCACTGAACGACAGGGGCCGCCGCGCCGGCACCCGTGGATCCTTGTTGCGGAGACTGCCCGCCGCCGCGTTGCGCGGGTTCACGAAGGTCTTCTCCCCGGCCTCCACCAGGTGCTGGTTGAGGCGCTCAAACCCATCCAGGGGCATGTAGGCCTCCCCGCGTACCTCAAAGGCATCGGGGTAGTCATCACCATAGAGCTGCAGGGGGATCGCGCGGATGGTGCGGACATTCGCGGTGATGTCCTCGCCGGTGTAGCCATCGCCACGGGTGGCGGCGCGGTGAAGCACACCGTTGCGGTACAGCAGGCTGATTGCAAGGCCATCGAGCTTGGGCTCGCAGGCATAGTCCACCGGCTCATCGCGGCCCAGCCGCTCCCTTACGCGGCGGTCAAAGTCCCGGAGCTCATCCTCGTCAAAGGCGTTGTCCAGGGACAGCATGGGCGTTTCGTGGGGCGCTTCCGCGAACAGGGAGTCCGGGGCCATGCCCACCCGCTGTGTCGGCGACTCGGGGGTTACCAGCTCGGGATGCTGTGACTCCAGCTCCTGCAGTTCCCGCAGGAGCCGGTCATAATGCTCATCCGAGACTTCCGGGTCGTCGAGCGCGTAATAGCGGTAGTTGTGATGGTCGATTTCCCGACGCAGGGCGTCGATACGCTGTTCGGGGCTGTCTTCCCGGGTCACGGGCGGCAATCCTCTCAGGCTCTGGCCGGGGAGCGGCGCTTGCGTTCGAACTCACGGATGCGCTGGCGGCAGTGTTCAATGGTCTGGCTGGTCATGACGCTGCGGTGCTCGTCACGCAGCTCGCCTCCCAGGTTGCGCACCACGGTGTTGGCGGTTTCCAGCATGAAATCAAACGCCTGTACTGGCTGGCTGGGCCCGGGTAGGCTCATAAAAAAACTGAGCCCGGGGGTTTCGAGGGTCTCAATCTCCTCCGGCGTCAGGGTGCCGGGCGACACCGCGCTGGCCACGCTGAACTGAACCGGCGTGCGGGTATCCGCTTCCTCATGCCGGTGATAGATGCCAAGATCGCCGTACTCCATGCCACAGGCTTCCAGAATGCGCTTGATGGTGGCGCCGGTGTAATGCCCGTCATCCCGGCAATGGGCATGGATGACGATCACCTCCTCGGCTTCCGGCCGGTTGGCGCCAGCTACCGGCGGTTCTTCGGGGGCATTGCCGGCCTCTGGCGTTTCCTGCTGGGGTGTGGTGGCGCTGGCACTGGAATCCGCCCCACTGCTCTCCGCCTCTTCCGGGGCCACACCATCACGGATACGGCTCCAGATCTCCCGGGCTCCGGCACTGATACGGCTGGCGGCTTCACCGGCAGCGTCGCCGGCCTCCGCCGCGCGCTCACGGAGGACGGATTCACCCCGGACCCGGGCCGGGCCCACAATGCCGTCGTCATCCGCTGCCGTAAGGGGTTCGTCTTGGGGTTCCGGATCAGAGGGCCGCTCCGGCTCCTGTTGGGATGCGGAGTCTGGCCCCTCAGCCCGCTCAGGTTCGAGTGTGGGAACGCGCTCAGGTTCGGGCTCTGGCCCGGTCTCCGGCTTCGACGCTGGCTGGGGCTCAGCGGCTCCCGCCCCGGCAGCCTCTTCCCCGGAATCCGGCCCGGCGCCCCTGACCGGCCTCGCGCCACCAGTGGGCAGTTCCGGGTTGTATCCATCGTCGATCGGGGTCTGCCCGATACCGTCCCCGCCCATGCCGCGCTGGATTTCCAGCGAGTCCTGGCGGGCACGGCGCATGCGCCGCAGTCCGTCAACGACCACGCCGATGATCAGCAGCGCCCCAATGATGATCAGCCACTCTCTGAGACTCATGATCCTCTATCTGTCCTCAAGGGTTACCCCCAGCGCATCCGGGTGCGCCCGTTTTGACTGCCACTTTAGGCAATGACCCCGGTCAAGACAATGCCGGGGCATTGCGGCTTGTTCATCAGCTGTCGGCCAGTACCGCCGCCTCTTCCACATCCACGGAGACCAGCCGGGACACCCCGGGCTCATGCATGGTCACGCCCATGAGCTGATTGGAGAGTTCCATGGAGATCTTGTTGTGGGTGATGTAGATGAACTGAACGTGCTCACTCATCTCCTTCACCATCTTCGCATAACGCCCGACGTTGGCGTCATCCAGCGGCGCGTCCACCTCGTCCAGCATGCAGAAGGGGGCGGGGTTGAGCTGGAAGATCGAGAACACCAGCGCGATCGCGGTCAGTGCCTTCTCGCCACCGGAAAGCAGATGGATGGTGGTGTTCTTCTTGCCCGGAGGCCGCGCCATGATGGCCACGCCGGTTTCGAGAAGGTCGTCCCCGGTCATCTCCAGATGGGCGCTGCCCCCGCCGAAGACCCGAGGGAAGAGGTTCTGCAGCCCCTGATTGATGGCATCGAAAGTCTCCCGGAAGCGGGCACGGGTCTCGCGGTCGATCCGGCGGATGGCGGATTCCAGTGACTCCAGGGCCTCCTGCAGGTCCTGATCCTGTTCATCCAGATAGGTCTTGCGTTCGCTCGCCACCCGGTACTCGTCGATGGCCGCCAGATTGATGGCGCCCAGGCGCTGGATGCGGTTGCCGATGCGGGTCAGCTCCTGCTGCCAGGCCTCGGCGGTGGCGTCCTCGGGAAGCCCTTCCTGTACGGATTCCCGGCTGACCTCCAGTTCCTCAAGCTGCTCCAGATACTGGCGGGCCTGAAGTTCGATGGCCTGGGTGTCCATGCGCAGCTTCTCGAGTTTCTCCCGGGCCTGCTGCACATCCTGCTCCACCTGGCCGCGGCGCTGCTCCCGGTCCCGGACCTGCTCATCGATGGCATCCAGGGCCTCTCGCGCCTCGTTGAGCTTCTCTTCCTCCTGCACGCGCCGCTCCAGCAGCCCTTCCAGTTCCATCTCCAGGTCCTGGATCGGGGCCTTGGCGTTCTCCCGGGTCTCGCGCTGAACCTCAATACGTTCGTCCAGACGCCCCTGCTGGCTCTTCATCCGTTCCAGGGTCTGCTCCAGGGCTTCCTTACGGTTTTTCAGGTCCTGCACCTGCAGCTGGAGCTGGTGATGGTGGTCCCGGGCATGACGGGCCTGCTGGCGCTCGTCATCAAGCTTCGTGCGCAGGTCATCACGTTCGCTGAGCAGTGATTCCTTCCAGTCCGCATTCTCGTTCATGCGGTCCATGGCTTCCTGCCAGCTGGCACGGGCCTCTTCCAGCCGCTCGTTCTCATCCGCTTCCTGGGTATCCAGATCCGCCAGATCCTCGCTGATCCGCCGTGCCCGCTCCCGGACCTGCTCCATGCGGGCGCGGAAGGCCTCAAAACGGGATTCCGTGGCGGAGAGCGATTCACGCGCATCACTGAGTGCCGCGCGTGCCTCTTCCAGTGCCGCCTCGGTCTCATCACGCGAGGCCCGCAGCTGCTGCAGGCGCTCCTCACCCTCGGTAACCGATTCCTGCAGGGAAGCGGATTCTTCTTCCAGGGCTTCAACACGCTTCTGGCGTTCAATCACGCCGGTGTCATCATCCCCCTCATCCGGAAGGCGCAGCCATTCAGGGCCGACCCAGATGCCGCCCGGGGTAACCAGGGATTCACCGTCCGCCAGGGAACCACGGCGCGCCAGTACATCATTCAGATCGCCTGCGCACCAGACGCGGGCCAGCCACCCGGCAACACTCCCGCCACGGCCAACTTCCGCCAGCAGCGTGCCGGGCACGGCGTCCGCGCCTACACCGGAGGCATGCGCAATGGTCAGCCCCGAGGGTGCCTGCGTGAGGACAGTGCCGTCGTAATCATCCGGGTTCAGGACCAGTGCCTGCGCCAGTGGGCCGAGTACGGCTTCCACCGCTTTCTCCCAGCCTTCACTCACCTCCAGTGTCTGGGCCAGGCGCTGGGCCTGCTCCCAGCCCTGCTGGCTGAGCCATTCCCGGCGGCGTTCGTCACTGTCACCCAGCTGCCCTTCCAGAAGTGCCTGCTCGGAAGCCAGACGCCCGTTCAGGGTCTGCAGCCGGCCACGCTTCTCGTTGAGCTCCGGCTCCAGCTGCTCGATCGCCTCGCGATCCCGCTCCAGCTGTTCGGTATGGGTCTCGACCCGTTCCCGTGCCTCTTCAACCCGGGCCTGCTGTTCCTCGCGTTCATTCTCGAGTGTGGCTTCCTCCCCGGAGCGGTCATCGTGGTCCAGGGTGGCCCGTTCCTCCTCCAGGCGCTGGCGGCGCTCGCGGAGCTTCAGCAGTGCGTCCTCGCTGGCCTTGATCCGGGACTGCCCCACTTCCGCCTGCTGGCGGTCATCCGCGGAACGCTGGCTGAAATCCTCCCAACGCTGCTGCCACTCCTGCATGCGGGTCTCCGCGTCGGCCAGCCGTTCGCCGAATTCCTCGGCGCGGGCAGAGGCGGTTTCCAGTTCCGGCTCAACCGTTGTCAGTTCGCTGGTGACGCTGTCCAGCCGCTCCTGGTCCTGCTCCAGTTCCTTCGCCACCTCCCTGCGGCTCGCGAGTGCCTGCTCCAGATCCTCGGCGGCCTGGCGGGCATTGCGCTTCTGGTTCTTCAGATTCTGTTCAACCCGCGCGATCTCCGCGCCGGCCTCGTAGTAGCGCCCCTGGGCCTGGTTGAAGCGTTCGCTGCGGTCGCTGTGCTCCTGGCGCAGGGATTCCAGCTCGGACTCCAGCGAGGTACGCTCGGTGACCACCTTTTCCTGGGCGGTTTCGGCCTCGCCAATCGCCCTGCGGTGTTCCTGCAGTGAGGCATCCAGATCACGCCAGCGCAGCACCGCCAGCTCCGCCTGCTTCTCACGCTCCTCCTGCTTCAGGGCCCGGTATTTTTCCGCCGCTTCCGCCTGTTTTTCCAGATGCTGGAGCTGGCGGTCGAGCTCGTCCCGCAGGTCGGTCAGGCGGTCGATGTTCTCCTGGGTCCGACGCATCCGGTTCTCGGTCTCGCGCCGGCGCTCCTTGTAGCGCGAAATGCCCGCTGCTTCCTCGATGTAGTGGCGCAGTTCCTCGGGCTTGGCCTCGATCAGGCGCGAGATCATGCCCTGCTCGATGATGGCGTAGCTGCGCGGCCCCAGGCCGGTGCCCAGGAACAGGTCGGTGATGTCCCGGCGCCGGCACTTGGCACCGTTCATGAAGTAGTCGGACTGTCCTTCACGGGTGACGCGGCGCTTGACGGAAATCTCGTTGAAACGGCCGTATTCACCGGGCGCCGTACCGTCACTGTTATCAAATACCAGCTCGATGGAGGCCTGCCCCACGGGTTTGCGACTGGTTGAGCCGTTGAAGATGACGTCGCTCATGGCCTCGCCGCGCAGGTACTTGGCCGAGCTCTCGCCCATGACCCAGCGAACGGCATCGATGATGTTGGACTTGCCGCAACCGTTGGGCCCCACAACCGCCGTCATATTCGAGGGAAAGGGAACCGTGGTGGGTTCAACAAAGGATTTGAAGCCGGCGAGCTTGATGGACTTCAGGCGCATGGGCGACCGGCTCAGGTAGCGGGTTCGACGGTAAGCGATTCATCCCGGGCCAGCGCCTGGAGAGCCACTTCGCGCTGGTGTTCACCGAAAGCCCGGATCACCTCGGTCACACCCTGGTGATCATCCGACTCGACACGGTCCGCGATGCGTTGGAAATAGGTTCTGGAGACCTGCATTTCCCCTGGATCATTAGCCAGAACCAAGTAATAGGTGCGGCTGATGGCGGGCCGGAAGTTCTCCAGGGTTTCCTCCAGGTAGGGGTTGGCCACCACCGGGTAGCACCGGCGCATCACTTCCAGGCCGCCGTCAATCACTTCACTTACCTCAGATGAATCACCACTGAGGCGGCGACAGAGCTGGTGGATGGACTGGAGCAGCGGCTGCTCATCGCTTTCAGTCCGCCGGGCCATGAAGCGGTCGGCGAGCATCTCGAGCAGATTCAGGTAGATGTCGTAGAGGCTGTTCACCAGTTCCGGCGTCATGCCGGAGACAACAGCCCCCTTGCGTGGGTAGATGCGGATGAGATGGCGGCGCTCCAGGATCAGAAGCGCCTCGCGCACCGAGCCGCGACTGACGTCCAGCTCCCCGGCCACCTTGAGCTCCTGGATGCGTTCACCAGGGCGCAGAGCGCCGGTGATGATCTGGCGGCCGATGTGCTGGGCAATCTGTTCGGAGAGACTTTCCGGCGCCTGGAATTGCATAGTGAGCGACCTACCCCTTCCCTGTATAAGCTGGAGGATCATATCACAACAGCCCGACAATGGGACACGCGGCCAGGGCCTGCCGTCATTTTTTTGCCACACCGGCCAGCAACACCCCCGGGAGAGGCGCAAAATATTTTCAAGCCGCTGTTTTTAAAGTATTAATAATGACTGGCACGGATTTCGCTTAAACAGCCTGTCAGCGAATCCGAGACCGGAGTAAGGCATGAAAAAGGTAACCGGCAACGCCCGCCCCATTGATCTGAAACAGGCCCGTGATGCCGCGGAAAATGTGCGGATCATTGATGAGTGGCAGGAAAACACCAACCGGCTTACCGTCCTGTGCAGCCGCCTGCACCAGACGCTGGACCTCAATACAATGCTGGACATTTTTGCCGAGGAGCTGAACCAGGTAATTCCCTTCGCTGCCCTGGCCTACCGTCGCTCACGCAGCGGTGGGGACTTCGGTTACCTGCTCGGTTCCGGCGGACCCCATCACTGCTGCTACAACCTTTCGCTGCGCGGCCAGGAGCTGGGCTCCCTGCGACTGGACCGCCGTGAACGTTTCCGCGACGACGAACTGATGTTCATTGAACAGGCCATCGGTGTGCTCATCCAGCCCCTGCGCAACGCATGGCGCTACCAGGAGGCTCTGGAATCCGCGATGACCGACGGCCTCACCGGCATGGGCAACCGCCGCGCCCTGGACGAGACGCTTGAAAACCACGTGGAGCAGGCTCGGCGCTACACTCAGCCACTGAGCCTGCTGCTGGTGGACCTGGACCACTTCAAGCAGATCAATGACACCCTCGGGCACGCGGCGGGCGACGAGATCCTTGGCTTGGTCAGCGAACGGATTGAAGCCCAGATCCGCTCCTGCGACCAGGGCTTCCGTTATGGCGGGGAGGAATTCGCCGTTGTGCTGCCCCACACTGGCCAGGAAGCCGCGCACCTGGTGGCGGAACGGCTGCGGTGCGCATTCCGGGAACAGCCCATGCATTACGCTGAAAGGGCTCTATCCATCACCGCATCTATCGGCGTTGCCACGTTGGGTGACAGTGACGACGAGGACGACCTCCTGCGGGCTGCGGATGGCGCCCTGTACGCCGCCAAGAACAGTGGCCGCGACAGAGTTCGCATTGCCGGCGATGGCACTGACGGCCTGGACAACGCCGTCAGCGTTTAGGGCTGCGCCCCTTTCCCTGGCGGCCTTTGGTGCCGCCACGCCCCTTCTCCGCGGGCTTTGCGGACTTCCGGTTGTCGGGCCGGGCCGGCCGCTTGCGCTTGAGGCGACGCAGCCGGTGCTTTTCCGGGGGCGTCGGGGATTTGACGGGCACCCGTTCTAGCCCGACGGAGTCACTCAGCGTATCCACATCCGCCTGACCCAGCTCCTCCCAGCGTCCAGCACTCAGCCGGCTGGGCAGAAAGATCGGACCGTGACGCACGCGCTTGAGCCGTGACACCTGAACCCCCTGAGACTCCCACAGGCGCCGCACCTCACGGTTGCGCCCCTCCATAATCGCCACGTAATACCAGTGGTTGTGACCGGTGCCCCCCCAATACACAAGATCCGTAAAGCGCGCGTCACCATCCTCAAGCGTAACGCCGCTGACCAGACGTTCGGCCATGGCGTCATCCACCTCACCGAAAATGCGCACGGCGTATTCACGGTCCACCTGCCAGGAGGGGTGCATCAGCCGATTGGCGAGTTCGCCGTCAGTGGTGAACAGCAGCAGCCCGCTGGTGGAAATATCCAGGCGCCCGACCGCGATCCAGCGCTCGCCGGTAAGCTGGGGCAGCCGCTCAAAAACAGTGGGCCGACCCTCCGGGTCATCCCGGGTCGTTACCTCGCCTTCGGGCTTGTTGTAGACAATGACCCGCCGCGTGGGCGAGGCAGCTGAATCCAGGTCCACGCTGCGTCCATCCACGACGATTTCATCCTGAGCCGTCGCGCGGGCGCCCAGCTGGGCGACTTCACCATTGACCTGCACGCGCCCCTGGCTGATCCAGCCCTCAATGGCCCGCCTTGAGCCCAGGCCGGCGCGCGCCAGCAGTTTCTGGAGACGCTCGCCGGCCTCGTTCGGTGTATGACCGGAATCACTCATACGTTCGTCTCCGTTTCTTCTTGGGAATTGGCGTTGGATTCATCCAGTGCCAGCTCCTCCTGGAGCCGGTCTTCCACCTCGCGGCTGATGGTCTCGAGATCACGGACCTCCGCGAGGCTCGGCAGCTCATCCAGTGACTGCAGGTTGAAATAGTCCAGGAACTGTTTCGTCGTGGCGTACATCGAGGGGCGGCCCGGTACGTCACGCTGGCCCACCACCCGGATCCATTCACGGTCCAGCAGGGTCCGGATGATGTTGGTGTTCACCGTGACCCCGCGTACCTCTTCAATCTCGCCCCGGGTAACGGGCTGACGATAGGCGATCAGGGCCAACGTCTCCAGCAGGGCACGGGAATAGCGCTGGGGCTTCTCCTCCCAGAGCCGGCTCACCCAGGACGAGAGTGATTCCCGCACCTGGAAGCGCCAGCCCGAGGCCACTTTCCTGAGCTCAAAACCCCGCCCCTCACAAGACTGCTCGATCAATGAGAGCACGTGTTCAAGCACCGTGCGCGTGGGTCGCTCATGCTCGTCGAACAGCGCCTGCAGCTGATCCAGACTGAGCGGCTTTCCAGCCGCCATGAGCGCGCCTTCGACAATGCGCTGGACCTGGTCGATGCTCGCCTCGTCCATCAGGCACTCCCTCTTGCACGGATGTGAAGCGGCGCCAGCGGCTCGGACTGCACCACCTCCACCAGTTGCTCACGGATCAGTTCCAGTGTGGCGATGAAGCTCACGACCACACCCAGCCGACCCTCTTCCGGCGAAAACAGTGTCTCAAAGCGCACGAAGCTGTCGCCGGAAAGCTGTTCCAGAATACTGGACATTCGCTCCCGGGTGGACAGCTGCTCACGCTCAACCTGGTGGTGCTCATACAGATCCGCACGTTCCAGCACCCCCCTAAGGGCCAGCAGCATCTCGCGCAGGCTGACGTCCGGATGCAACTGGCGCTCGGGCATTTCCGGCGGCTTCGCACCGGCCAGATGGAAATCCCTGTCCCGCCGCGGCAATGCATCAATGTCCTCGGCCGCCATCTTGTAGCGCTCGTATTCCTGGAGGCGGCGGATGAGCTCGGCCCTCGGGTCGTGCTCTTCTTCCTCCTCCTCAGTCTGGCGTGGCAGCAGCATGCGGGATTTGATCTCGGCCAGGGTGGCCGCCATCACCAGGTACTCGGCGGCCAGTTCAAACCGCATCGCCTCCATGAGCGCGATGTACTCAATGTACTGATCGGTGATCGCGCTGACATCCACGTCCAGGATATCCATGTTCTGCCGCCGGATCAGATACAGCAGGAGGTCCAGCGGGCCTTCAAAGGCGTCCAGAAAGACCTCAAGTGCATCCGGCGGGATGTAGAGATCCTGGGGCAGATCATGAACCGGCTCGCCGGCTACCCGTGCCAGCGCCTCCCGATCCGGCGAGGCCCGGTTCTCCCCGGTGCCGGTTTCCGCTTCCGTGGTCATCGACGGTATTCCAGCCCCATCACGCGCCGGACTTCCTGCAGGGTATCCCGGGCGGCGTCGCGCGCCTGTTCACGGCCCTCATCCAGGATCGAGCGCACCAGGTCCGGATTGTTCTCGTATTCGCGGCCACGTTCCCGGAAGCCCTTCTGCTCCTCGATCACCTTCTCCTCGAGCGGCTTCTTGCAATCGATGCAACCGATGCCCGCGTTGCGGCAGCCATTCCAGACCCATTCGCGGGTACTGTCGTCGGAGTAGATCTTGTGCAGGTCCCAGACCGGGCACTTCTCCGGGTCACCCGGATCACTGCGCCGAACCCGCGCCGGATCCGTCTGCATGGTCCGGATCTTCTGGCTGACCGAATCCGGTTCCTCGCGCATGAAGATGGTGTTGCCGTAGGACTTGGACATCTTCTGCCCATCCGTTCCCGGCAGCCGCGCCTCCGGCGTCAGCAGCTCCTGGGGTTCCGGAAGGATTACCTTGCCCCCGCCCTCGATGTAGCCATAGAGCCGCTCACGGTCCCCGATGGAAATGTTCTGCTGCTCCTTGAGCAGTGCCCGGGCCGTCTCCAGCGCCTCCTCATCACCCTGCTCCAGGAAGCGCCGGCGCAGGCTGCGGTAGAGCTTGGCGTTCTTCTTGCCCATCTTGGCGATGGCCGCCTCGGCCTGCTCCTCGAACCCGGGGTCCCGGCCATAGAGGTGGTTGAAGCGCCTGGCCACCTCGCGCGTTATCTCCACGTGGGAGACCTGGTCGGCACCCACCGGCACCAGGCCGGCCCGGTACATCAGGATGTCCGCGCTCTGGAGCAATGGATACCCGAGGAACCCATAGGTCGCCAGATCCTTTTCCTTGAGCTTCTCCTGTTGGTCCTTGAACGACGGCACCCGCTCCAGCCACCCCAGCGGCGTGATCATCGACAGCAGCAGGTGAAGCTCCGCGTGCTCCGGCACATGGGACTGGATGAACAGGGTCGAAGACCCGGGATTGACCCCTGCAGCCAGCCAGTCGATCACCATGTCCCAGATGCTCTCCTCAATGGTGAACGGATCCTCGTACATGGTGGTCAGCGCGTGCCAGTCCGCCACGAAGAAGAAACACTCATACTCGTGCTGGAGCTGGGCCCAGTTGGCCAGAACACCGTGGTAGTGGCCCAGATGCAGGCGGCCAGTGGGCCGCATCCCTGAAAGGATGCGTTGCTGGGGTTCAACGGAAGTCAATCCGGTCTCCTCATTGGTTCAGGGTCTGGCATGATTATACGCACGAAACGTTCATGGGTTAATCAACGAAAAAAGCCGACCCGCAGGTCGGCTTTAAAGGGCGTATGCGCCGGCCGTCTTACCAGCCGGTCGCCTCCTTGATGGCCTTGCCGATGTCGGCCAGGCTGCGCACCGTGTGCACGCCCGCATCGTGCAGGGCACTGAACTTCTCGTCCGCCGTGCCCTTGCCACCGGCAATGATGGCGCCGGCGTGGCCCATGCGCTTGCCGGGCGGTGCCGTAACACCCGCGATGTAGGAAACCACCGGCTTGCTCACGTTCTCCTTGATGTAGGCAGCCGCCTCTTCCTCGGCCGTACCACCGATCTCACCGATCATGACGATGGCCTCGGTTTCCGGGTCCTTCTCGAACAGCTCGAGCATGTCGATGAAGTTGGAACCTGGGATCGGGTCGCCGCCAATGCCAACACAGGTGGACTGACCGAACCCGTAGTCCGTGGTCTGCTTGACCGCCTCGTAGGTCAGCGTGCCGGAGCGGGAAATGATGCCGACCTTGCCGGGCTTGTGGATGTAGCCGGGCATGATGCCGATCTTGGACTGCTCCGGGGTAATGACACCGGGGCAGTTCGGGCCGATCATGCGCACGCCCTTGCGATCCACGTATTCCTTCACATAGAGCATATCCAGCGTCGGGATGCCCTCAGTGATGCAGACCACCAGCTCAATGCCGGCATCCGCCGCCTCGACCACCGCGTCCTTACAGAAGGGGGCGGGCACGTAGATCACGGTCGCGGTCGCGCCGGTCTGCTGGACCGCCTCGCGCACGGTATTGAATACGGGCAGACCCAGATGCTCGGTACCACCCTTGCCCGGGCTGACGCCGCCGACCAGATTGGTCCCGTATTCCAGCGCCTGTTCGCTGTGAAAGGTCCCCTGGGCGCCGGTGAAGCCCTGGCAGATCACCTTTGTTTCCTTGTTCACCAGTACACTCATGCTTCACCTCCGGCTGCGGCAACGACTTTTTCGGCGGCTTGGGTAAGGCTGCTGGCCGCGATGATGTTCAGGCCGCTGTCCGCCAGCTTCTGGCGTCCGTTCTCGGCGTTGTTGCCCTCAAGGCGGACCACCACGGGAACCGTAACGCCCACCTCTTCAACCGCACCCATGATGCCTTCGGCGATCATGTCGCACCGCACAATGCCACCAAAGATGTTGACCAGAACGGCCTTGACGGTGTCATCGGAAAGGATGATCTTGAACGCTTCGGCCACGCGCTCCTTGGTCGCGCCACCGCCGACGTCCAGGAAGTTGGCCGGCTGGCCGCCGTGGTGCTTGATGATGTCCATGGTACCCATGGCAAGACCAGCGCCGTTGACCATGCAGCCGATGTTGCCATCGAGGGCGACATAGTTGAGGTCCCACTCGGCCGCATGCGCTTCGCGCTCGTCCTCCTGGGAGAGGTCGCGCATCTCGGCAAGCTGCTTCTGGCGGTACATGGCGTTGTCATCCGCGCCCACCTTGGCGTCCAGGCAGTGCAGGTTGCCCTGATCGGTGATGACCAGCGGATTGATTTCGATCAGTGCCAGATCCTTGTCCTCAAAGAGCTTCGCCAGCCCTAGGAAGATTTTCGTGAACTGCTTGATCTGGTCACCCTGAAGGCCCAGCCCGAAAGCCAGCTCACGGGCCTGGTAGGGTTGCGCGCCCACCAGCGGGTCCACCGTTGCCTTCAGGATCTTCTCTGGGGTTTCCTCGGCCACCTTCTCAATCTCGACACCGCCCTCGGTAGAGGCCATGAAGACGATCCGGCGGGAGCCACGATCCACAACCGCGCCCAGATAGAGTTCCTGATTGATGTCGGTCAGGGACTCGACGAGGATCCGGTTGACGGGCTGACCCTTTTCATCCGTCTGGAAGGTCACCAGACGCTCACCCAGCCACTGGTCCGCAAAGGCACGGATCTCGTCCTTCGACTTGGCCAGCTTCACACCGCCGGCCTTGCCGCGGCCACCGGCGTGTACCTGGGCCTTGACCACCCAGCCGTCGCCGCCGATCTTATCGGCAGCCGCCACCGCTTCATCAGCGGTGGAACAGGCCACGCCCTCGGAGACGGGCAGGCCGTACTCCCCAAAGAGCTGTTTGCTCTGATATTCGTGCAGATTCATAGATCACAACCTGTTGTGTTGGAGATTGCGCCGGTCATTTCTTCCGGCGTCGATTTGCCTTGTGAATCGCCATGCCGTCCACACCCAGTGCCGCCTCATGGACGGATTCGGACAGCGTCGGATGCGCAAAGCAGGTCAGGGCCAGGTCCTCGGCACTGGAGCCGAACTCCATCGCGATCACGCCCTGGGCGATGATCTCGGAGGCCTGGGGCCCCACAACGTGCATACCCAGTATCCGGTCGGTCTCCTCGTGAGCGATGATGCGTACCTGACCTTCGGTTGCGTTGGCAGCCATGGCCCGACCGTTCGCCGCAAACGGGAAGGCACCGACCTTGTAGGGCTCACCCTCGGACTTGAGCTCTTCCTCGGTCTTGCCGACCCAGGCCAGCTCCGGATGGGTGTAGATAACATTGGGAATGCAGTCATAGTTGACCTCGGTCGCATAGCCGGCGATCCGGTCAACCACCATCATGCCCTCTTCCGAAGCCTTGTGCGCCAGCATCGGGCCACGCACCACATCGCCGATGGCATAGATCCCGGGCACATTGGTCTGGCACTCGTCATCCACAGCCACGAACCCACGTTCGTCGAGATCCACGCCCGAATCGGACGAGAACAGCTTTTCCGTATTCGGGGTACGACCAACAGCCACGATGAGCTTGTCGCACTTGATCTGCTCTTCGTTACCCTCGCCATCCTCATAGGTGACATAGACTAGGTTGCGCTTGACCTCAGTCTTGGTAACACGGCATTTCAGGCGAATATCCAGGCCCTGCTTCTGGAAGCTCTTGTAGGCATCCTTGGCAATGGCCTGATCCACGCCGGCCAGGAAGGTGTCCTGGGCTTCCAGCATGGTGACCTCGGAGCCGAGCCGGTTCCAGACACTGCCGAGCTCCAGACCGATGACCCCAGCGCCTATCACGCCCACGCGCTTGGGCACCTCATCAAATTCCAGAGCGCCTTCGCTGTCGACGATCTTGCCTTCCTTCATCGGTGCCGGCGGGATCTCGATCGGCCGGGAGCCGGTGGCAATGATGATGTTTTTGGCCCCGTAGGTGCTCTTGTTGCCCTTGGGGTCGGTCACTTCCACCTGTTTGCTGTTAAGCACACGGCCCCAGCCATGGATGGAAGTCACCCCGTTGGACTTGAACAGCCCCGCGATACCGCCGGTGAGGTTACCGACGATCTCGTTCTTGTTCTTCATCATCTGCTCGATATCGACATCAAGCTCCTTGATTTTCAGGCCCTGCTTCTCGAAACCGTGCTTCGCCTCCTCGTACTTGTGGGAGGTCTCAAGCAGCGACTTGGAGGGGATACAGCCCACGTTCAGGCAGGTACCACCCAGCACCTGGTCGCCCCTGTCGTTCTTCCAGCCTTCGACACAGGCAACGGTCATTCCCTGCTGGCCGGCACGGATTGCAGCAACATAGCCGCCCGGACCGGAACCGATGACGATGACGTCGTAATCTTGAGACATAGTGATTCCTGCTTGCCAGTGATTCGTTATCAGACGTCCAGAAGAATCCGCGCCGGATCCTCGAGCAGCTCCTTGATCGTGACAAGAAACTGCACAGCTTCCTTACCGTCAATCATACGATGGTCGTAGGACAGCGCCAGATACATCATCGGCAGCACCTTGACCTCACCGTTGACGGCCATGGGGCGCTCCTGGATCTTGTGCATGCCAAGGATCGCCGTCTGTGGCGGATTCAGGATCGGCGTCGAGATCAACGACCCGAAAATACCGCCATTGGTGATCGAGAAGGTACCACCGGTCATCTCCTCAATGGTGAGCTTGCCGTCCCGCGCCTTCTGGCCGAAGGTGTTGATGCCCTGCTCCACGTCAGCGACCGAGAGCGCGTCCGCATCGCGCAGCACCGGCACCACCAGCCCCCGGTCCGTGGATACGGCAATGCCCACATCCTGATAGCCGTGATAGACCATTTCATTGCCGTCGATGGAGGCGTTCACAGCCGGGAAGCGCTTGAGGGCTTCAGTCGCCGCCTTCACGAAAAAGCCCATGAACCCGAGCTTGACGCCATGTCGCTTCTCAAAGGACTCCTTGTACTGCTGGCGGATGTCCATGATCGGCTGCATGTTCACTTCGTTGAAGGTGGTGAGCATGGCCGTGGTCTGCTGGACGTCCACCAGGCGCTTGGCGATGCTGGCACGCATCCGGGTCATGGGTACGCGCTTCTCGGGGCGTTCGCCCTGAGGCATGCTGCCGGCCGGCGCCCCGGGGGCGGCCGCCTGGCTTCCGCTGCCACTGCTTTGCGCGGCGGATGCCGGTTCACTGCCTTTCTGGTCCGCGGCGCGCTGAACATCTTCCTTCAGAACGCGCCCGCCCTTACCGGTGGCCTCCACCTTCGACAGGTCAACGCCCTTCTCTTCCGCCATCTTCTTCGCGGCCGGGCTGACCAACGGCTCTTCGCCACTCTTGTCGCCCGAAGCAGCTGGTTCGGATTCCGGCTCTTCCTGGGCAGCCGCGGACTCACCGCCACCGCTGTCCTCTGACTCCTCCTTCGCCTCACCGCCAGCGGCGGAACCGGATTCGCCTTCCGCGAACTTGCCGATCACTTCGCCGCTCTCAACGGTATCGCCCTCGCCCTTGACGATCTCCTTGATGACACCGTCGCCGGGCGCCACCACCTCGAGCACCACCTTATCGGTCTCGATGTCGACGATCAGCTCATCCCGCTCGCACTGTTCGCCGGGTTTCTTGTGCCAGGTAGCGATCGTTCCTTCCGCGACGGATTCGGGAAAAACCGGAGCTTGGATATCTGTTGTCATTGCCCTTCCTTTCTTGTCGGGACCCGTTAGACCGAGAATGCGTCTTCAACGAGTTGTTTCTGTTCCTGAGCGTGAACACTGGGATAGCCGGAAGCCGGCGCTGCCGAGGCCTTGCGGCCCGCGTATTCCAGTCGCGGCTTCTTGGGCACGTTTTCCAGCGCTTGGCGCATGTGATGCTGGCTGCAGTACCACGCCCCCTGGTTCATGGGTTCCTCCTGACACCAGACTGCCTTCTCGATATGGCTGTAGGGCGCCAGAACCGCATTCAGGTCGTCGTGCGGGAAGGGATAGAGCTGTTCAATCCGCACGATCAGGGTGTCATCACGTTCATCCGTCTTCTGCTTCTCGAGCAGATCGTAATAGACCTTGCCGCTGCACATGATCAACCGTTTCACCTTGCGCGGATCGGGCATTTCCTTCGGCGGCAACACCGTCCGGAAGGTGCCCTCGCACAGGTCATCCAGGGAGGAAACGGCCTCCTTGTGGCGCAGAAGACTCTTAGGCGTGAGTGCAATCAGCGGCTTGCGCAGCGGACGCTTAACCTGCCGGCGCAGCATATGGAACACCTGGGAAGGCGTGGTCGGCACGCATACCTGGATGTTGTGCTCGGCACACAGCTGCAGGAAGCGCTCAAGCCGCGCCGAGGAGTGCTCCGGCCCCTGCCCTTCGTAACCGTGAGGCAGCAGCAGGGTCAGCCCGCAGAGCCGCGCCCACTTGTGCTCACCACTGGTAATGAACTGGTCGATCACCACTTGGGCACCGTTGACGAAGTCGCCGAATTGGGCCTCCCAGATGGTCAGTGTCGCCGGCGTGGTCGTGGCATAGCCGTACTCAAACGCCACCGCCGCCGCTTCTGACAGCAGCGAGTCGTAGATCTCGAAGCGCGGCTGGTCGTCCCGGATGTGCTCCAGCGGCACGTACTCAGAGCCGTCCTTCTGGTTGTGCAGTACCGCGTGGCGGTGCGAGAAGGTACCGCGACGCGAGTCCTGGCCGGTAAAGCGGATGGGATGCCCCTCATTGATCAGGCTCGCATACGCCATGGTCTCGGCATAGCCCCAGTTGAGCGGCAGCGCGCCCTGGGTCATCTTGCCGCGGTCCTCCATGATTTTCTTGACCTGGCGCTGGATGGAGAATCCTTCGGGAACGGTCGAAATCCGGCGCCCGAGTTCCTGGATGGTCTTCATCGGCACGCTGGTCTTGCAGCGCGCGGTCCACTCGTGACCGATGTAGGGGGTCCAGTCCACGTAGAGGTCGGTGTTGGGCTCTTTTACCAGCGCATCCACCACATGGTCGCCATTGTCGAGCTTGTCGCGGTATTCCTCGAACAGCTTCTTGGCATCCTGTTCCTGAATAACGCCGTCACTAACCAGCTGCTTCACATAGAGGTCACGGGTGGTCGGGTGGTTACGGATCTTCTCGTACATCCGCGGCTGCGTGGCGGACGGTTCGTCCGCCTCGTTGTGGCCACGGCGACGGTAGCACACCAGATCAATGACCACGTCCTGGCCGAATTCGTTACGGTAGTCCATGGCCAGCTGGGTCACATAGAGCACCGCCTCGGGGTCATCCCCGTTCACGTGCAGTATCGGCGCCTGCACCATCTTGGCCACATCCGTGCAGTATTCCGTGGAACGCGCGTCGTAGCGGTGGCTGGTGGTGAAACCGATCTGGTTATTCACCACAATGTGCACTGTTCCGCCGACGCCGTAGCCCCGGGTCAGTGACATCTGCAGGGTCTCCATGACCACGCCCTGGCCGGCGAAGGATGCGTCCCCGTGGATTGCGATGGGTAGCACCTGCTGGCCGACCTTGTCCTCGCGCCGCGCCTGGCGGGCACGCACGGAACCACTTACCACTGGTGTCACGATCTCCAGGTGGGACGGGTTGAAGGCCAGTGCCAGATGCACCTCGCCACCAGGTGTCATTACGTTGGATGAGAACCCCTGGTGATACTTAACGTCACCGGAGCCCTGCTCCATGGTCACCTTGCCGTCAAACTCATCGAACAGCTCCTTGGGATTCTTGCCCAGGGTGTTGACCAGGATATTCAGCCGGCCCCGGTGAGCCATGCCGATGACAATCTCGCGCGCACCGTAGGAACCGGCGCGCTGGATGAGCTCACTGACACAGGGTGTGAGCGACTCCGCGCCCTCAAGACCGAAGCGCTTGGTGCCCGGGTACTTCGACCCCAGGTACTTCTCCAGCCCCTCGGAGGCGTTGAGGCGTTCCAGCAGGTTCAGCTGGGTTTCCTTTTCATAGTTGGGATGGGACTTGACGCTCTCAAGCCGCTGCTGGAACCAGCGCTTCATCGTGGTGTCGACGATGTGCATGTACTCGGCGCCAACGGTGCTGCAGTAGGTGCGCTCAAGCCCATCGATGATATCGCGCAGCTTCATGCGTTCAGAGCCGAAGAACAGCGACCCGGTCTGGTACTCCACGTCCAGATCGTCGTCATCCAGCTCGTGATAGCGGTAATCGAGATCCTTCACTTTCGGCCGATCCAGCAACCCCAGCGGATCGAGGTCCGCATTCTGGTGGCCACGGAAGCGATAGGCGTTGATCAGCTGGAGAACGCGGACCTGCTTTTCTTCGGCCTTGGAGATGGAAGAGGGAGCGCCCTGGGCTGGAGAATAACGGCGCTGATTCTGGGAAATGTATCGGAACTGGTCTCGGATTTCTCGGTGTGGAACATCGGGCCTGTGGTCGCCTGGTATCCCTGGAAGCTGGTCGAAATAACGCCGCCATTCTTCCGGAACGCCGTTGGGATCCTTGAGGTAGGTTTCGAACAGATCCTCAACGTAGGCCAGATTCCCACCCTGCAGGTGGGACGTCCGCCACAGCTGCTCCATTATGCTTTCATGCATGGCACTCGCTCGCCTCTGACTGAACTTCGTGTCAGCAAACGCGGCCCAGGCCTTTTGAGCTCCGGCCGCGTGCCCTTGCGCGACACGGTGTTGCCGTGACGCGCATTAACCAAGGGCGGCCTGAGGGCCGCCCTGAGCGTCTTCTGGCGTGAACAGTGTCGCGATAATCAGGTTGTGCGCTGCATCAGCATAGTACGGATATGGCCGATTGCACGTGTCGGGTTCAGTCCTTTGGGACAGACACTCACACAGTTCATGATCCCGCGGCAGCGGAATACGCTGAACGGGTCATCAAGATTATCGAGACGTTCCGCAGTCGCCGTGTCACGGCTGTCCGCCAGAAAACGATACGCCTGCAGCAACCCTGCAGGGCCCACGAACTTGTCCGGATTCCACCAGAACGAAGGGCAGGAACTTGAGCAGCAGGCGCACAGGATACACTCATAGAGCCCGTCGAGTTTCTCCCGGTCTTCGGGGGACTGGAGACGCTCAATCGCGGGCTCGGGATTGTCATTGATCAGGTACGGCTGGATCCTCTCGTACTGCTGGTAGAAGATCGACATGTCCACCACCAGGTCCCGCACCACGGGCAACCCCGGAAGCGGGCGCAGTACCAGTTTATCCTTCTTCACGACTTCCGAAACCGGCGTTACGCACGCCAGCCGGTTCATGCCGTTGATGTTCATGCCGTCGGAGCCGCAAACCCCCTCGCGGCAGGAGCGGCGGAACGCAACACTCACATCCTGTTCCTTGATCATGTGCAGCACGTCGAGAACCATCAGATCTTTGCCTTCCGGAAGCTCAACCTCGACGTCCTGCATGTACGGAACATTGTCCGTTTCAGGATTGTAGCGATAGAGACTGACCAGCATCACAACACCTCTTTATTAGTACTTCCGGACTGTCGGCGGGAACGCATCCATCGAGCGCGGTGCGAAGTTGACCTCGCGCTGACCCAGCCGCTTCTCAAGCGGGAAGTAGATGGAGTGCTTCAGCCACTGTTTGTCATCACGCTCGGTATAGTCATTCCGCGCATGCGCGCCACGGCTTTCACGACGCTCAATGGCTGACACCGCCGTTGCGTACGCAACCTCGTAGAGGTTCTCCAGCTCCAGCGCCTCGACACGGGCCGTGTTGAAGGCGTTGCTGGTGTCCTCGAGTTTCGTGTTGCGGATCTTTTCGCCGATCTCATCCAGAATTCTGAGGCCTTTCTCCATGGGTTCGCCATCGCGGAAAACCCCGAAGTAAAGCTGCATGGTGTCCTGGAGTTCCTTCTTGACATCGTACACGCGCTCCGTGCCCTCGCCGCTGTTGAGACGGTCGAGCCGCGCCATGGCCTGCTGGATATCGCTCTCGCTGGCCTCCATGCTGTCGCCGCCTTCACGCAGCTGCTTCTCGATCTGCAGCCCGGCCGCACGGCCGAACACTACCAGATCCAGCAGGGAGTTACCGCCCAGGCGGTTGGCACCGTGTACGGATACCGACGCCGCCTCGCCGCAGGCAAAGAGCCCTTCGATGGGCTGGTCGTTACCATTGGCGTCCTGGGTCATAACCTGACCACCGATGTTCGTCGGCAAGCCGCCCATCATGTAGTGACAGGTCGGTACCACCGGGATCGGCTCTTTGACCGGGTCCGCGTGGGCAAAGGTCCGGGAAAGCTCCAGGATGCCCGGCAGGCGCAGATTCAGTGTCTCCTCGCCCAGATGGTCGAGCTTAAGATAGACGTGATCCTTGTTGGGGCCGCAGCCACGGCCTTCCAGGATCTCCAGCACCATGGACCGGGCCACCACGTCACGGCCGGCCAAGTCCTTGGCGTTCGGGGCATAGCGTTCCATGAAGCGCTCGCCCTCCGAATTCACCAGATAACCGCCCTCACCACGGCAGCCCTCGGTCACCAGAGTGCCCGCGCCATGGATACCAGTGGGGTGGAACTGCCACATCTCCATATCCTGAACCGGAATACCGGCCCGCAGGGCCATGCCCACGCCGTCACCGGTGTTGATCAGGGCGTTGGTGGTGGAGGCGTAGATGCGGCCGGCACCGCCGGTTGCCAGTACCGTCGCCTTGGACTTGATGTAGACGACTTCACCGGTTTCCATCTCGATGGCGATGACACCCACCACCTGACCATCCTGGTTTTTCACCAAGTCCACGGCATACCACTCATTCAGGAAGGTCGTGCCCCCCTGCAGGTTGGCCTGGTAGAGGGTGTGAAGCAGTGCGTGGCCGGTACGGTCCGCCGCTGCGCAGGTGCGCGCCGCCTGACCGCCCTTGCCGTATTCCTTGGACTGGCCACCGAAGGGGCGTTGGTAGATACGGCCGTTCTCAAAGCGGGAGAACGGCAGCCCCATGTGCTCCAGCTCATAGACGGCACGCGGGCCCACTGAGCACATGTATTCGATCGCTTCCTGGTCCCCGATATAGTCGGAGCCCTTGACGGTGTCATACATGTGCCACCGCCAGTCATCGTTCGGATCCGCACTGGCAATGGCACAGGTGATGCCACCCTGGGCGGAGACGGTATGGGACCGGGTCGGAAAGACCTTGGAGATGCATGCTGTGTTGATGCCGGACTGGGTCAGCTGCTGTGCGGCCCGCAGTCCGGAACCGCCACCACCGATCACGAGTGCATCAAACGACATGGTTCTAAGATTGGACATGATTCAGAGCCCCCAGAGAATCTCGACACCCCAGACGAGGTAGACAAACATGATCAGCCCGCAGCCGGCCTGGACGACAAACCGCAGCGCGGTCGGTTTGATGTAATCGGTAGTGATCGTCCAGAGACCGACCCACGAGTGGATACCCAGCGAAATCAGCGCGAGAAGGCTGAAGATGCGCATCCACATCTGGTCGAACAGGCCGGCCCACTGTGCGTAATCGAGATCGGACGACCCCAGCACAAACCCCGTCAGGAACAGGGTGTACAGCGCCAGTACCACGGCTGAGACACGTTGCATCAGCCAGTCGTAGGCACCGGTTCGCCCGAGGTTGGTGACACTCCTTACCATATCCAGACTCCCAGCAGAACAATCAGTACGGCAGAGACCACAAAGGTGATCTTGGTGCTGAGGCGGCCGCCCTCAAGCGTCTCCCCAACGCCCATATCCATGATCAGGTGACGGATACCCGCCACCAGGTGATAGGCAAGCGCCGACAGCGTGCCCCAGACCACCAGCTTGCTCAGCGGGTGCGCCATGAGCGCCGCCACGGACGCGAACCCGGCCTCACCGGCCAGTGATTGGTCGAGACCATAGAGAAGGAATGCGATCCCTACAAACGCCACAATGCCACTGATGCGGTGCAAGATTGATGCTATGGCGGGAATGGGAAAATGGATGGTGCTGATTTCTAGGTTAACCGGTCGTTTGGTCGTCACGGCTCCTGACCCCTGTCTGGTGCGCCGGGCGGTGTCGGTCGGTCCCGACAGCCGGGCACAGTGTGTTGGTGGATCATTGCTCTGATCAGCGGGCGGGTTAGAACCGCCGTCTCGCTGGCGGGCTCCCGTCTACGGGCTAGGAATTATAGAGACTGCCCCCGGTGATTACAAACCGGCAAGCGACCCCCAACGGCCCCCAGGTAACAGACAGATTGACAATTGGTAACACCGCCCTATATTTTCGCGGACCGCGAAGGCGTTACATCAAGCGACCCCTGCCGACTGGCCCACCCCGACGCCTGATCCGTGACGTCCGGGTCAATCTTCTGCGATACTTGGGTCCGCTGTGCGTCATCTCCAGCACTGGTTTGCTGAACTGACAGGAGAACACCATGTCCAACGAGAAAGCAACGCTTTCGGTCGGAGGCCGAACCCTGGAACTGCCAATCTATTCCGGTACCCAGGGCCCTGATGTGATTGATGTGAGAAATCTGGTCACGGAAGGCTGGTTCACCTACGACCCCGGGTTTGTTTCCACCGCCGCGTGCGAATCGAAAATCACCTTCATCGACGGGGCGAACGGGGTTCTCCTGCATCGCGGTTACCCCATCGAACAGCTGGCCAACAACGCCGATTACCTCGAAGTCTGTTACCTGCTGCTCCACGGCGAACTCCCCACCGCCGAGGAAAACGAGCGCTTCCGCCGCACCGTCAATAACCACACCATGATACACGACCAGATGAGCCACTTTTTCAACGGGTTCCGCCGCGATGCGCACCCGATGGCCATTATGGTTGGCGTGGTCGGGGCGCTCTCCGCCTTCTATCACGACACCATGGACCTGACGGATCAGTACGAACGCGAGGTAGCGGCTCATCGGCTGATTGCCAAGATGCCGACCATCGCGGCCATGTGCTACAAGTACTCGATCGGCCAGCCTTTCATGTATCCGCGCAACGATCTGGGCTATGCCGAGAACTTCCTGTACATGATGTTCGGCGTACCCTGCGAGGAGTACAAAGTGAACCCGGTCCTGGCCAAGGCCATGGACAAGATCTTCATCCTGCACGCGGACCATGAGCAGAATGCCTCCACATCCACGGTCCGCCTGGCCGGCTCCACCGGCGCCAACCCGTTCGCGGTCATCGCGGCCGGCATCGCGGCTCTCTGGGGTCCGGCGCATGGCGGCGCCAATGAGGCGGTCCTGAACATGCTCAACGAGATCGGTGATGAATCCAACGTCGAACGTTGCGTCGAGCGGGCCAAGGACAAGGACGACCCCTTCCGCCTGATGGGCTTTGGCCACCGGGTCTACAAGAACTTCGACCCACGCGCCCGGGTTATGCGCGACACCGCCCACGAGGTACTCCAGGAGCTGGGACTGGAGAACGACCCGCTGCTGAGGATTGCCCAGCGTCTCGAGCAGATCGCGCTGGAAGACGACTACTTCATTGAGCGCAAGCTCTATCCGAACGTCGACTTCTACTCCGGGATCATTCTCAAGGCCATCGGCATCCCGACCTCGATGTTCACGGTGATCTTCGCGCTCTCGCGCACCATTGGCTGGTTCTCCCACTGGAATGAGATGGTCAGCGGCAACTACCGCATCGGCCGGCCGCGCCAACTCTACAGCGGCTACACCAAGCGCGACTATCCCAGCGAGTAACAGCACCCCCGAAAACCCGCTTCCGAGCGGGTTTTCTCGTTTCAGGAGACAGGAGGAGGCAGCGTCCCATGCAGATTGCTTTCATCGGACTCGGGGTCATGGGTTTTCCCATGGCCGGGCACCTGGCCCGGCATGATGGGTTCAGCGTGCGGGTCTACAACCGAACAGATGAAAAGGCACAGGCCTGGGCCCGGGACTACCCCGGCGACACCGCGGAGCGTGTTGTGGAGGCCGTGGCTGGCGCGGATGCCGTCGTCACCTGCGTGGGGGCGGATCCGGACCTCAGGGCGCTCTACACGGGGGAACAGGGCATCATCGCCAATGCTCCCACAGGCGCCGTGCTGATCGACCACACCACGGCTTCCGCCAGTGTTACCCGGGAACTGGCGGAACTGGCAGGCGAAGCCGGTCACAGCTGGGTGGACGCCCCGGTATCCGGCGGCCAGCAGGGTGCTGAAAACGGCCAACTGACCATCATGTGTGGTGGCGAGCGTACCGCCTTCGACCGCGCGCTCCCTGTACTCAACTGCTACGGCAAGGCCGTGAATTACATGGGCGGCGTGGGTCATGGCCAGCTCACCAAGATGGTGAACCAGATCACCGTCGCCGGTCTTCTGCAGGGGCTGTCGGAAGGACTTCATTTCGCGGAGGAAGCGGGGCTTGACCCGGCCTCGGTTGTGCAGGCCATCAGTGGCGGCGCGGCCCAGTCCTGGCAGATGGACAACCGCGCACAGACCATGATCGAAGGCGAGTACGACCACGGCTTCGCAGTGGACTGGATGCGCAAGGATCTGGGCATCTGCATCGCGGAAGCGCGGAACAACGGCGCCAGCCTGCCGGTTGCAGCGCTGGTCGACCAGTTCTATTCCGACGTACAGAACCTGGGCGGTGGGCGCTGGGACACCTCAGCGCTGCTGGAGCGGCTGCGGGCCAATTCCTGACCTCACACCCGGGATCGCCTGAAGGGGGCGAACGCCCCTTCAGCTGGCCTTGCGCTTACCGCCCTGCCCGCCGGATTTCTTCTTCTCATGGGGCTCCCAGCGGCCGTTGCGGTAGTAGGCCTGCCATCCGGTCGCCTTGCCGTCCTTCTCCGAGGCCACATACTGCTCTTTGGTCTTGCGGCTGTAGCGCACCGTGGTCGGGTTACCCTCGGGATCACGCTCCGGGGCATCCAGAATGTAGGCGTACTTGGGATCCAGCTCCGCCGCGTGCGGCTTGATCTCGCTCACCATAGGCGGCCGCGTCTCGCGGTTCTTGGGGAACTGGCTGGCAGCCAGAAAAAGGCCCGAGGCACCATCCCGCAGCACATAGGTGTCGTCCACCTTCTGGCACTGCAGCTCCGGCATGGGGATCGGGTCCATCTTGGGCGGTGCGGGCTCGCCGTTGCGCAGCAGCTTGCGGGTGTTCTTGCACTCCGAATTGGTGCAATCGAAATACTTGCCGAAGCGCCCGCTCTTGAGCTGCATCTCGCTGCCACACTTGTCGCATTCAAGCGTCGGACCCTCGTAACCCTTGATGCGGAAACTGCCGTACTCCAGCTCCTGGCCGTCACAGTCCGGGCTGTTGCCGCACACGTGCAGCTTGCGGGTCTCATCGATGAGGTAGCTGTCCATGGCCGTGCCACATTTCGGGCAGCGGTGTTTCTCGCGCAGCAGGCGGGATTCACCCTCGCCGTCATCATCCTCGTCCGCGCTGACCGCCTCGTCTCCGGGAATCAGGTTGATGGTCTTCTTGCAGCGTTCCTTGGGCGGCAGTGAATAGCCGGAGCAGCCGAGAAAGACCCCTGTGCTGGCCACGCGGATCTGCATGGGCCGACCGCAGTCCGGGCACTCAATCTCCGTATCCGTGGGCGCATTGGTGCGCATGCCACCGTCCTCGAATTCCGCCTGTTCAAGCTGCTTCGAGAAGCGCTCGTAGAACTCATTGAGAACCTGCTTCCAGTCCTCCCTGCCCTCGGCAACCTCGTCCAGCTCCTCCTCCATGCGCGCCGTGAAATCGTAATCCAGCAGATTGGAGAAGGACTCGTTCAGCCGGTCCGTAACAATGTCGCCGAGCTTTTCGGCATAGAATCGCCGGTTCTCCAGACGCACATAACCACGCTCCTGGATCGTCGAGATGATGGAGGCGTAGGTTGAGGGCCGCCCGATGCCGCGCTTTTCCAGCTCCTTGACCAGCGACGCCTCGGTGTAGCGCGGTGTCGGCTTGGTGAAGTGCTGGCTCGGGGTCAGCTCGCTCAGGATCAGGCGGTCGCCTTCCGCGATGTCCGGCAGGACAACGTCCTGATCCTTCTTGCCAGAGGACGGCGCCACCTTCTGGAAACCATCAAACCGGATGATCCGGCCACGGGTCTTGAGCTGGTAATCCCCCGCGACCACGGTCACAGACGTGCTCAGGAACTCGGCGTCGGTCATCTGGCAAGCCACGAACTGGCGCCAGATCAGGTCATAGAGCCGCTCGGCGTCCTTCTCCAGGCCGCTGATGTCCTGGGCCCGGCGCTTGACGTCGGAAGGCCGGATCGCCTCGTGCGCTTCCTGCGCGCCCTCACGGGATGTGTAATAACGGGGCTTCTCGGGCAGGTAATCGTCGCCGAAACTGGCCTGGATATAACCGCGCGCGGACTGGATCGCATCCTGGCTCAGGTTGGTGGAATCCGTCCGCATGTAGGTGATGTAGCCGGCCTCATACAGGCGCTGGGCCAGCGTCATGGTCTTCTTCACGCTGAACCCGAGGCGGTTACTCGCCGCCTGCTGCAGCGTGGAGGTGATGAACGGCGCCGAGGGCCGGGATTTGGTCGGTTTATCCTCACGCTTGGCTACGCGGAACGCCTGCTCATCGTCCGCCAGCGCCCTGAGACGCTCAACGTGCTCATTACTCTGCTGTTCATTGGTGGGCCGGTAGGGCTTGTCACCATACTTTGCCACCTCGAACGGGATGCCCACATTCTTCTGCTCGGGCGGCGTCAGAAGCGTGTCCAGCTCCCAGTATTCCTCCGGTACAAAAGCGCGGATCTCACGCTCGCGCTCAACAATCAGCCGCACCGCCACGGACTGCACACGACCGGCGGAAAGCCCGCGCGCAATCTTGCTCCACAGCAGTGGCGAGACCATATAGCCCACCACACGGTCCAGGAACCGGCGCGCCTGCTGCGCCTCGACCCGATGGGTGTCCACATCCGTGGGTTCGGAAAAGGCCTCCTGGATGGCACGCTTGGTGATCTCGTTGAACACCACACGCCGGTACTTGTCGTCGTTGCCGCCAATGGCCTCCTTCAGGTGCCAGGCGATCGCCTCCCCCTCGCGGTCAAGGTCCGTGGCCAGGTAGACGGCATCGGCGTTATTCGCCAGCCGCTGCAACTCGCTGACCACCTTTTCCTTGCCGGGAAGGATCTCGTAGTGGGCTTCCCAGTCGTTCTCCGGGTCCACCCCCATGCGACGGATCAACTGATCATGAGCCTTCTGCTGCTTGTATCGGGCCTTGGTCTCGGGATCCATCTTGCGCGTCTCCGCCGCCTGGCGGGCACGCTCCTTGGGGTCCGTTTTACGGTTGCCGGAACCACTCACTGGCAGATCGCGGATATGCCCCACGCTGGACTTCACGATGTAGTCATCACCAAGGTACTTGTTGATGGTCTTGGCCTTGGCGGGGGATTCCACGATTACCAGACTTTTACCCATAACGGCGAAATCTTCCTCAGAACAGTGTAGTGACCATGGCACCGGCCATGGACGTGGCGACAATATATAGGGATTGGGTCATGGCGGGTCAAGTGACCCCAAACAAAAAGCCCGGCGCGAGGCCGGGCTTTTGAGGGCTTGGAAGCGGATCAGATCCGCTCGAAGACAGTAGCCGTCCCCTGCCCCAGGCCGACACACATGGTGGCAACACCCAAGGTACCCTCGTTCTGCTGCATGACGTTCAGCAACGTGGTGGAGATGCGGGAACCGGAGCAGCCCAGCGGGTGGCCCAGTGCAATGGCGCCGCCGTGCAGGTTCACCTTCTGGTCCATCTCGTCCAGCAGCTTCAGATCCTTCAGGACCGGCAGGGACTGCCCGGCGAAGGCTTCGTTCAGCTCCCAGAAATCGATGTCCTCGACCTTCAGGCCAGCGCGCTTGAGCGCCTTCTTGGTCGCCGGAACCGGGCCGTAACCCATGATCGCCGGATCCACACCTGCCACAGCGGTCGCACGGACCTTGGCGATGGGCTTCAGGCCCAGCGCCTTGGCCTTCTCGTAGGACATCACCAGCATGCTGGAGGCGCCGTCGGTCAGCTGCGAGGAGGTACCGGCGGTAACCGTGCCATCCTTCGGATCAAACGCCGGCTTGAGCTCGGAAAGGCCTTCCGCCGTGGTATCCGGGCGGATGGTCTCATCCTGCTCGATCAGCTTGCGGTAACCATTCTCGTCGTGACCTTCAACGGGCACGATTTCATTATCGAAACCGCCGTTTTCACGGGCCTGCGCGGCACGCTGGTGCGACCGTGCCCCGAACTCGTCCTGCGCTTCACGGGTAATGCCGTGCATCTTCGCCAGCATTTCCGCGGTCAGGCCCATCATGTTCGAGGCCTTGGCGGAATACTTGGAGGACGCCGGGTTGTGGTCAAAGCCGGATTCCATGGGAATGTGGCCCATGTGCTCCACACCGCCGATCACGAACACCTCGCCATTGCCCGTCTGGACGGCCTGGCTGGCGGTGTGCAGCGCGCTCATGGAAGAACCGCACAGGCGGTTCACGGTCTGTGCCGCCGCTTCGTGGGGGATGCGGGTCATCAGCGACATCTGGCGCGCGATGTTCAGCCCCTGCTCTTTCGTCTGGTTCACGCAGCCCCAGATCACATCCTCAACTTCCTTGGGATCCAGCTTCGGGTTGCGATCGAACAGCGCTTCGACCAGCGCCGCGGACAGGTCCTCGGCGCGCACATTGCGGAAACAGCCATTCTTGGCACGGCCCATCGGCGTCCGCACGCAATCGACTATGACTACGTCTCTTGGATTAAGGCTCATAGATCTTCTCCGTTCGGAAATCTGTTCAACGATCAGCCATGGAACTTCTTGCCGGCCTTGGCCATTTCACGCATGCCATCGGTCGGATGATAGAGCGGACCCAGGTCCTTGTACTTGTCTGCCATCTGGCAGAACGCGTCCAGGCCAATATCGTCGATGTAGCGCAGCGCACCACCACGGAAGGGCGGGAAGCCGATGCCATAGACCAGCCCCATGTCCGCCTCTGCAGCCGTACCCACGATGTTGTCTTCCAGGCACCGCACGGTCTCGATGCACAGCGGGATCATCATGCGCTCAATGATCTCGTCGTCGGTGAACTCCTGGCTGTTGTGGACAACCGGCTTGAGCAGATCGTAAGTGGATTCATCCACAACCTTCTGCTGCTTGCCCTTCTTGTCCAGCTTGTACTGATAGAAACCAACGTCGGACTTCTGCCCCAGCCGATCCTTCTCGAACATCACGTCGATGGCACTCTTGTGCTCATCCTTCATGCGGTCCGGGAAGCCTTCAGCCATCACCTCATTGGCGTGCTTGGCGGTGTCCATGCCGACCACGTCCAGCAGGTAAGCCGGGCCCATGGGCCAGCCGAACTTCTCCATCACCTTGTCGACTTTCTGGAAGTCGGCGCCGTCACGGACCAGGCGCGCGAAGCCGCCGAAGTACGGGAACAGGATCCGGTTGACCAGGAAGCCAGGGCAGTCGTTGACCACGATCGGGCTCTTGCCCATGGCACGGGCGTAGGCGACAGTTGTAGCCACTGCCTTGTCACTGGTCTTCTCGCCACGGATAACCTCAACCAGCGGCATCATGTGAACCGGGTTGAAAAAGTGCATGCCGCAGAAGTTTTCCGGGCGCTTGAGGTTCTTCGCCAGGCGGTCAATGGAGATCGTGGAGGTGTTGGAGGTGAGGATCTTGTCCTCGCCGATCACGTCCTCGGTTTCACGCAGTACCGAATCCTTGACCTTCGGGTTCTCGACCACAGCTTCAACAACCAGGTCCACATCCCCGAAGTCGCCGTAGTTCAGCGTCGGATGGATGTTGTTGAGCACATCACCCATCTGGTCGGCGCTCATCTTGCCCTTGTCGACGCGCTTGCTCAGCTGCTTCTTGGCCTCGTCCAGGCCCAGCTTGATGCCGTCGCGGTTGATGTCCTTCATCATGATGGGCGTGCCCTTGAGCGCGCTCTGGTAGGCAATGCCGCCACCCATGATCCCGGCACCGAGAACGGCGGCCATCTTCACCTGGTTGGCCTGCTTCTCGTAGTCTTTGGCCTTTTTCTTGAGATCCTGGTCGTTCAGGAAGATCTGGACCAGGGAAGCCGCTGTGCTGGTCTTGGCCATCTTGGCGAAGCCTTTCGCCTCGACCTCAACCGCTTTGTCCCGGGTCATGCCGGCATGCTTTTGCATCACCTTGACCGCTTCCACCGGCGACGGATAGTTGGGACCGGACTGGCCGGCGACATAGCCCTTGGAGGTCTCAAACACCATCATGCTTTCCATGGAGTTGAGCTTCAGCTTGCCGGTCTTCTCTTCACGCCGTGCCTTGTAATCCAGCTTGCCGTTGTTGGCCTCCTTCAGCACGTCGATGGCGGCGTCGACCAGCTGGTCGGACTTCACCACAGCATCCACTGCGTGCGCCTTGAGTGCCGTGTCCGCCTTCTGCTCGCCACCCATGCAGATCCATTCGATGGCGTTGTCCGCACCAATCAGGCGGCTGAGGCGCACCGTGCCCCCGAAACCGGGGAAGATGCCGAGCTTGACTTCCGGCAGACCGACTTTCGCCTTCTCGTCCATAACACGGAAGTCGGTGGACAGGCACATCTCGAAACCGCCGCCCAGTGCCTGACCGTTGATCGCCGTCACGGTCGGGAAAGGGAGATCCTCAATGCTGTTGAAGATCCGGTTGGCCTTGAGGTTGTTGTTGACGAGCTCTTCCTCCGGACCCGCAAACAGGTCGGTGAACTCGGTGATGTCCGCGCCCACAATGAACGTGTCCTTGGAACTGGTAACCACCAGCCCCTTGAGCTTTTTCTGCTTTTCGAGGGCCTCGGCCGCTTCGCCGAGTTCCTCGATGGTGAGCTGATTGAATTTATTGACAGACTCACCCTTCAGATCGAAGTCGAGCTGTGCAAAACCGCCTTCGATCTCTTTAACCGTGATGGCTTTACCTTCGTAAATCATCAACTGTTCTCCAGGTTGTGATTGGTACGTCGCTGGCCGTAACGCGATCCAAATTCATACAGTCGTTTGAATCCGGCGCCAACGATGAGAAAAAACCGAGCGTTTGTCAATTTGTTTATGCGCCGCCATCCTACAACATGAACCCCAGATGCGCCCCTCTCTGGATTGGAAGAATGTGAAAGCTTGCTACACTGTGGCCACAATCCTGAACACAGACTACAACGGTGGAGACTAACCCGACATGATGACAGCCATTCTGCGAATCCCGCTGCTGACCACCTTCCTTGCCCTGGCGCTGCTTGCGCTGGGCTCTTCGCCCGCCCACAGCCAGCAGACGGACGGCAGCAGCGAAGCGGAAAACGAGAGCGAGGCCATGGCGGAGCAGCTGCTGGACCGGATCCACCGCTTCCGCCTGAGCAATTTCATGGCACTTAATGACTACTACAACTACAGCATGGACCCGGAGGAGGAACTGATTTCCGAGATCAACGGTAACATGGAACGCTCGGATGCCCTGCTCGGGGAAATCGGCGAGCTGGCCGGGGAATCCCTCACTGGCTCCGAGCTGGAGGATCTGCGCAGTGCCTACACGGCCTTCCAGGACCAGATGGACACCAACATCGAAGACGTGCGCGGCTCCGGCTACCCGGACCTGCGCCTGCTGTCGGACATGGCCAACCAGGCGCAGAACCTGAGCGTGCTGTCAGAGGAGATCTACAACCAGGTAGCCGGCCAGGAAACAACTCCTACCGTCACCGACCTGGAACTGGCCCGGGAAGCGTCCATCACCATGGCTATGATGGTTACGCGCTACTCGGCACGCTCCTCTTCATCCGTGGCGCAGGTGTTCCAGGGCGCCGATTCGGAGCAGTCTCTGGACGATCTGGCCAGGGAGTTCGAGGGCAACCTGGAGGAGCTCCGCAACCGTCTGGGTGACAACCAGGCGATTGATGCCACCCTGTCTGACGTCAACAGCAAATGGCGCTTCATTCGTGGCTCCTACATCGAATATGATGAGAAGAATGTGGCGTTTGTGATCAACCGCTACTCCACCAGCATCATTGAGAATCTGGAGCAGGCCATTGAACGCCTCAAATCAGCCTGAAGGCCCACGGAGGATCCCCTATGAGTGATTACCAACACATCCTGGTTGCCATCGACCTGACCGAAGAAGCACCGGAAGTGCTGCGCAAGGCCAAACACCTGGCGGAGAGCAACTCAGCGACACTGGAGCTTCTGCACGTGGTCGAACCCGTGGGATACGCCTATGGCGGCGATCTGCCGCTGGATCTCAGCGACCTCCAGCAGCAGCTTGAGGACAATGCGCGCAGCAAACTGGATGAGTATGGCGACGAATTCGGGGTCAGCCCCGGGAACCGTCGTGTGGTGGTTGGCCGCCCGGGATCGGAAGTACGCAGGCAGGCGGAGGAGCACGGTTCCGATCTGATCGTGATTGGCAGCCATGGCCGCCATGGTATCCAGCTTCTGCTCGGCTCCACCGCCAACTCCGTGCTGCACGGCTCACCCTGCGACGTGCTGGCGGTGCGCATCGGCGGCTGATATCAGCCGCTGGCCATCTCTTCCAGTTCCACCCATCGCTCCATGGCGGACTCAAGTTCGGACTCCTTGTCGGAGAGTTCGCCAAGGATCTTCTGGACCCTGTCATTCTCCTGTTGATAGAAGCCGGGATCAGACACCTCTTCGTGCAGCTCGGCCACTCTCGCTTCGAGATCCCTGATGCGCTGCGGCAGCTGTTCCAGCTCCAGCTTGTACTTATAGCTCAGCTTATTGCTTCCGGAACCGGAGGCCGGCGCCGCCCGGCTGCTTGAGGACTGGGCTGCACCTCCGCCCGAACCGCTGCGACGCCCATTTCCACCGCTGGAGACAGTCCCCTGCTCCGCCGGGAACTGACCGCCCTCGCGGCGCCAGTCGCTGAAGCCACCAATGGTTTCGTGCACACCGCCACGGCCGTCCAGAAACAGCACACTGCCAGCCACATGGTCCAGAAACTCCCGATCGTGGCTGATCACGATCACGGTGCCCTTGAACTCCACCAGCTGGGCTTCCAGCAACTCGAGTGTGTCCACGTCCAGATCATTTGTGGGCTCGTCGAGAACCAGAATGTTGGCGGGCTGACTGAACAGTTTCGCCAGCAGCAGCCGCGCCCGTTCCCCGCCGGAAAGCATCCGGACCTGGGTCCGTGCCCGTTCCGGCGTGAACAGGAAATCCTGCAGATAGCCCATAACGTGCCGGCTGCGCCCATTCACCTCAACGGTCTCACGCCCCTCGCTGAGGTTCTCGAAGGCGCTCTTTTCCGGATCCAGCTTGCCGCGCAGCTGGTCGAAGTAGGCCACTTCCTGGCGCGTGCCACGGCGGATCTCCCCTTCAGTGGGCTCCAGATCGCCGAGAAGGAGCTTGAGCAGCGTTGTCTTGCCTGAGCCGTTCTCACCGATCACGCCGATCTTGTCGCCGCGCAGCAGCATGAAATCCAGGTTGTGGATCAGTGGCTGGCTCTGATCCCAGGCAAACCCGGCCTGCTGGGCTTCGGCGATCAGCTTGCCGGAACGGCCGGCATCCTCTACCTCGATCTTCGCCTTGCCGGAGCGTTCCCGGCGCTGTCGGCGTTCGGCGCGCATCGCCTCCAGCTCCTTCACGCGACCTTGGTTACGGGTACGGCGGGCCTTCACGCCCTGGCGGATCCAGCGCTCCTCCTGGGCGAGCTTGCGGTCAAACTCGGCGCGCTGGCGCTCCTCATCCGCCAGTGCCTTGTCCTTGGCCTCCAGATACTGGTCATAGTTCCCCGGCCAGGACGTCAGCGCGCCGCGATCCAGCTCGATGATGCGGGTCGCCATGGCACGGATGAAGGCACGGTCGTGACTCACAAAAAGTACTGCCCCCTGGAACTGGCCCAGCGCCCCTTCCAGCCACTGGATTGCGGGCACGTCCAGGTGGTTGGTGGGCTCGTCCAGCAGCAGCAGGTCGGGGTCGGTCACCATCGCCTTGGCCAGCAGCACACGGCGCTGCCAGCCGCCTGAGAGCGTATCCAGGCGCGCGTCGGGGTTGATCCGGTACTGCTCAAGCACCGTGCGGATACGCTGGTCGTAGAGCCAGCCATCCAGCGCCTCGAGCCGCTCCTGGACCTGCTGCATCTGCTTCAGGTCGTCCTCGTTACTGGCGGTCATGGAGAGCTCATTGAACCGCTCCAGAAGACGCCCGGTCTCCGGGAAGGCCTGGGCCACCACCTGATAGGCGGTCAGATCCCGCTTCTCGGGCAGTTCCTGGGGTAGCTCGGCCACCCGCATGCCCTCCGGCACGGAGACATCGCCGGCATCCGGTTCCAGCGCGCCCGTCACCAGCCGCAGCAGTGTGGATTTGCCTTCACCGTTGCGCCCGAGCAGCGCCACGCGCTCGCCGTGCTCAACGCGCAGGTTCGCGCCATCCAGAAGGGGTTGCATGCCAAAAGCGAGCTGGATCGAATCCAGTGTGAGAACGGTACTCATGAATCAGTGTCAGACACCCTGCGCAGATAGTTCTGGACAAGCTCCGCCAGCTCATCGGGGCGGAACTTGGAGAGAAAGTCGTCACAGCCCACACGGTCCACCATGGCCTGGTTGAAGTCCCCGCTCAGCGAGGTGTGCAGGGCCACATGCAGATGCTTAAGCCGTGAATCCTCACGGATCTCGGTGGTCAGGCGGTAGCCGTCCATTTCGGGCATTTCGGCATCGGTGATCACCATCAGCAGCTGGTCGATTTCGCCGTTCTGCGCCATGGTCTGCAGCCGCGCAAGCCCCTCGGCCCCATTGCCCGCTGTTACCACCTCGATCCCGAGCTGCTCGATGGTATCACGCGCCTGGTTCAGCGCCACCGGGGAATCATCCACCACCAGAATCCGCTTACCCTGAGCCGATGCGATGACGTCTTCATCGACCAGCCCTTCGGAAAGCGAGGTTGTGTAGGGCACGATCTCGGACAGTACCTTCTCCACATCAATGATCTCCACCAGCTTTTCCTCATGGCGGGTGATCGCGGTCAGGTAATGCCCTCGCCCTGTGGTTTTCGGCGGTGATTCAATCTCTTCCCAGTTCATGTTCAGGATCCGTTCAACACCACCGATCAGAAACGCCTGGGTTCGGCGGTTATACTCGGTGATGATCAGGCTCGCATCGTCGGCAACCTCCTGGGGCTTCATACCGATTGCCGCCCCGAGGTTGATTACCGGAACCGTGGTACCCCGAAGATGCGTCACACCCTCAACGACTGGATGACGATGGGGAATCGCGGTGAGTTTCGGCATGCGGATGACTTCGCGGACCTTGAACACGTTGATCGCGAACAGCTGGCGACCATGTAGCCGGAAGAGCAGCAATTCCAGCCGGTTGCGCCCAACCAGGCGCGTGCGCTGGTCCACATTATCAAGCAGTCCCGCCATAGATGCCTCCGAAGGGCCAGGAATTCTCCGCACAGTGTAGCTGAGCGACAGAGGAAGGGGGCTGAAAACACAGAAACCCGGCTCTGGGCCGGGCTTCTGAAGGGAATTTGGAGCGGGAAACGAGATTCGAACTCGCGACATCCACCTTGGCAAGGTGGTGCTCTACCAGCTGAGCTATTCCCGCTTTGGATGCCGGGCCTGTGTTGCCCTGAACAACGGCTGTGTATTGTACTCATGCGCAGGCAGGCGTCAATAGATCTTTTCAGATTATCATCCCGCAAGCGGTGTCGCATTGCATTTCGAACTCCCGTTTTGCACCTCTGAAGGAGGATAATGACACCTGCCACTGCCCTGCGGTCACAACCCGCTGTTTTGCCAATCAAAGCCCGGTAATCGGAGAAATGGCATGAAGCGTGCGTCCTGAAGGTACTGGGCAATTATTCATTCACGAAAAGGGAAGGCTCACCATGAAACAGATCCGCCTCGGGTCATCATTCGGCACGGACAACCTTGAAGTCCACACCTGCGACATCCCCACGCCCGGCCATGGCGAGGTGCTGATCCGGGTCAGAGCCGCAGCGCTCAATTACCGCGACTGGGAAGTCATCAATGGCCAGTATCATACCGTTTACGGCCCTGGTCTGGTCCCGCTCTCCGACGGCGCCGGGGAGGTTGTGGAAACAGGTCCGGGGGTAACCGCCTTCGACGCCGGCGACGCCGTTATTGCCAGTTTCTGGCAGGGCTGGCATTCGGGACCATTGGCGGATTCGCTGCACGCGGAGACGCTCGGCGGCCCACTAAACGGCATGCTGGGTGAATACCGGGTACTGCCGCAGCAGGGTCTGGTCAAAGCCCCTCAGCACCTTGATTTCGCCCAGGCAGCCACCCTCCCCTGTGCCGGGGTTACTGCCTGGCAGGCGCTGGTTACTGAAGGCAGTATCCAGGCGGGTGACCGGGTATTGATCCAGGGCACCGGCGGGGTCTCCATGTTTGCCCTCCAGATTGCACGGATGCACGGGGCCCAGGCCATTGTCCTGTCCTCAAGCGAGGCCAAGCTCGCACTGGCCCGCCATCATGGCGCCAAGGCAACCATCAACTATCTCAGCACACCGGACTGGGCCGACGAGGTCATCGCCGTTACCGGTGGCCATGGGGTCGATCATATCCTCGAGGTGGGTGGCCCCGGCACCTTCTCACAGTCACTGTCAGCCCTGGCCGTGGGCGGCCAGATCAATGTGATCGGGTATCTCGGCGGGAAAGAGGGGCAGATCAACCCACTGCAGATCCTTCAGGCCCATGCCCGGGTGCGCGGTATCGCGGCCGGCCCCACCAGCACACTGAAGCAGCTCTGCGACGCCATTGAGCGCACCGGAATGACGCCGGTCATCGATTCCGAGTTCGACTGGATGGCGTATGAGGAAGCCCTGAATCACCTGACGTCAGCACAGCACGTGGGCAAGATTGTGCTGAACGTCTGAGCTATCCGGCCGCCTCATACCAGCTCAGGGTCTTCGGCTCACTCAGGTGATCGCAGAACAGGTGGCCCACGTCCGGCACCGCATAACAGCGATCACCACGCTTCGGCTGGCGGGCGTTGAAGGCGCTGTGGGTGATGCCCACTTCCCACAGTTCCTGGGACTCCCAGCCATCCGGCCTGAGCTCAACGCGCACCTCCGCACCGATCACGTTGATCGCCTCGATCCGGAATGGCAGGTGGGCATCCCGTGACGGCTCCTGCGTCAACCTCACTTCGTGGGGGCGAAGGTAGAGTTCAGCGTCATCGTCATCACAGCTTTCGGGCAGCCTCACCCAGGCGTCTCCCTGGCGCAGCACACCCCCTGAAATCGCACCGGGAAGCGCGTTGACCTGCCCCAGAAAATTGAACACAAAGCGGCTTTCCGGCTGGGAATAGAGCGCCAGCGGCGAATCCACCTGCTCCACTCCCCCCTGGCGCATCACCACCACCTGGTCAGAGAGCTCCAGCGCCTCCTCCTGGTCGTGGGTCACGAATACGCTGGTGAAATGCAGCTCGTCATGCAGGGAACGCAGCCACCGCCGAAGCTCCTTGCGGACCTTGGCATCCAGCGCTCCGAAGGGCTCATCCAGCAGGAGGATCTCCGGGCGCCTGGCCATGGCCCTTGCCAGGGCAATACGCTGCTTCTGGCCACCCGAGAGCTGGGCGGGATAGCGCCCTGCCAGGTGATCGAGCTGAACCATTTCCAGAAGCTCGTGCACCCGCCTGCGGATTTCCCGTTTCGAGGGCCGCTCCCTGCGCGGCAGCACCTTCAGCCCGAAGGCCACATTCTCGGATACGGTCATATGCCGGAAGAGTGCATAGTGCTGGAAGACGAAGCCCACGCGCCGCTCACGCACATGCAGGCCGGTCACGTCCTCGCCGCTGAACAGGATGCGCCCCCGGTCGGGGTTCTCGAGCCCGGCAATGCTGCGCAGCAGCGTGGTCTTGCCGGAGCCGGAGGGCCCCAGCAGCGCCGTGAGCTGACCGTCTGGAATCGTCAGGTCGATGTCGCGCAGCGCCTGGAACTGCCCGAAAGACTTGTTGATCCCGTCGATTTCGATCGTCATCAGAACTCCTCAGACCCGACTCTGACGCCATTCCGCAATGGTTTTGACGGCCAGCGTGATCAGTGCGATGCCAGCCAGAAGCGACGCCGCGGTGAACGCCCCCACAATGTTTTGATCCTGGTACAGCAGCTCAACGTGCAGCGGCAGTGTGTTGGTCTCGCCACGGATGCTGCCGGAGACCACGGACACCGCGCCGAACTCGCCCACGGCCCGGGCATTGGTGAGAATCACCCCGTAGAGCAGCGCCCAGCGGATGTTGGGCAGCGTGACGCGCCGGAACAGCTGCCAGCCGCTGGCGCCCAGTACCACGGCGGCCTCCTCCTCGTCCCGGCCCTGCTGCTGCATCAGTGGGATCAGTTCCCGGGCCACGAAGGGGCAGGTCACGAAAACCGTTACCATCACGATGCCGGGCCAGGCGAACATCAGTTCCACGTCGTACTGACCGAGCCACTGCCCTGCCCAGCCATTGCTGCCATAGAGCAGCAGATAAAGCAGACCGGCGACCACCGGTGACACGGCAAAGGGAATGTCGATCAGTGTTGCAAGCAGCCGGCGCCCGGGGAAGCTGAAGCGCGTTACCAGCCATGCCAGGAAGACCCCGAAAACGGTGTTCAGCGGCACGGTCAGCAGCGCCACAAACAGGGTCAGACCGATGGCATGCAGGGTGTATTCATCCAGGATGTTGCCGATGTAGCCGGCCCAGCCCTGGGCAAGTGCCTGGGTAAAGATCACCACCAGCGGCATGAACAGAAACAGGACGGTCAGGACCACGGCCAGCCCGATCAGGGTGCGGCGAATCACAGGTCCATCGCCGACGCGATGAGGTTTCGAACTCATCCCCGGCCTCCGTGAAGACGCTTCAGGTAACGGCCCTGCCAGACGTTGATGGCCAGCAGCAACAGCAGCGACGCACCCATCACAACCGAGGCGATGGCGCTGGCCGCCGCGAAGTCATACTCCTCCAGGCGCACGAAGATCATCAGACTGATCACCTCGCTCACATAGGGCGAGTTGCCGGCAATGAACACAACGGCCCCGTACTCACCGAGGCTGCGCGCAAACGACAGCCCGCCCCCGGTCACCAGTGCTGGCCACAGAACCGGAAAAAGAATGCGGCGGAACACGGTCCAGTCGGAAGCACCAAGGCTGACCGCCGCCTCCTCGTCCTCAGGCGGCAGTTCCTCCAGCACCGGCTGAACCGTGCGTACTACAAAGGGCACGCTGGTAAAGGCCATCGCTACCACAATCCCCAGCGGGGTATAGGCAACCTCGATGCCGAACTCCGCGAGGAAGCGCCCGTACCAGCCGTTCTCCGAGAAAAGGGTCGCCAGGGTAATACCCGCCACCGCCGTCGGCAGCGCGAATGGCAGGTCCATGATGGCATCCAGCAGGCGCTTGCCGGGGAATTCGTAGCGCACCAGCACCCAGGCCATCAGCAGACCGAAGACACAGTTAAACAGTGAGGCCGCCAGAGCCGCCAGAACCGTGACCTTATAGGAGGCCACCACGCGCGGGTCCGTCACGACAAACCAGAACTTCTCCCAGCCCATGCCCGCGGTGTGGATCACCAGCCCGGATATCGGCAGCAGCAGCACAAGACTGATGAAGAACAGCGTAACGCCGAGGCTCAGGCCGAACCCCGGCAGCACACGTCTGGAAACGGGTACCCCCGCGCGCCGCGGACGTACCGATTGGTCGGTGTCAGCCATGGATCAGACGGATACTCCTAGCGGCGCTGAAGCTGGTCCAGCTTGCCGCCACTGGAGAAATGCGTCTCCATGGCGCTCTCCCAGTCACCGGCAATCTCCTGGATGGGCATCAGCTTCACCTCCGGAAACTGATCCGCCACGTCCTCTTTCACGGCCTCGTTGTGCACCCGGTAGTTGAAGCCGGCGAGCATGCGCTGGGCCTCTTCGGAGTAGAGGTGTTCCAGGTAGGCTTTGGCGACTTTCTCATTGCCCTTCTTCTCGATGTTCTCATCGATCCAGGCAACCGGGAACTCGGCCAGGAAGCTCACCTCGGGAACCACAACCTGAAGATTCTCCTCCGGGTTGAGTTCCGGGATGTTCATTGCCTCGGACTCGAACGTCATCAGCACATCCCCCAGACCACGCTCGACGAAGGTGGTGGTGGCACTGCGGCCACCGGAGTCGAACACCTTCACATGGCCCAGAAGGTCACTCATGAAGCCATCGATCCGCTCCTGGTCATCCCCGAATTCATTCTGGGCATACCCCAGGGCGGCCAGATAGGAGTAGCGGCCGTTGCCGGAGGTCTTGGGATTCGGCATGATCAGTTCCACATCCTCACGCACCAGATCATCCCAGTTCTCAATGTTTTTCGGATTCCCCTCGCGCACCACGAACGCCATGGTCGAGTAGTAGGGCGAGCTGTTGTTGGGCAGCCGTGATGCCCAGTCTTCCGGGATCAGATTGCCACGCTCAGCAAGAATGTTCACGTCAGTGACCTGGTTGTAGGTCACCACATCCGCATCCATGCCCTGCAGAATCGAACGGGCCTGCTTGGACGAACCGGAATGCGACTGTTTGATATTGATCGTCTCACCGGTTTTCTCTTCCCAGTGCTCGGCGAAGAGCTTGTTGTACTCAGCAAAGAGTTCACGGGCGATGTCATAGGAGGAGTTCAGGAGCTCCCGGTCCTGTGCGGAGGCGGGGCCGGCCAGCAGAAGAGCAAACGCCAGCACACTGAACCAGAGCCCCATGCGGGCCTTCAGGGTCACTACGGAAACATTGGGCATCGTCGGAAAACTCCCGGTCGGTCCTGAAAAGGATATTCACAAAACGTATATAGAGCGGCTTGAATCAGCGCGCAAAGAATAAGTGACAGCGCATCAATCAACAATGGGCTGCATAGACGATTTTTGATTTTCTTTGAAACCGGCGGTTATAGCGCTGTCTGCGGCGACTACTGACCGAAAGTGGCGCCCTCTTCCAGGAACGCCGCTTCCGCAGCAGTACTCCGGCGCCCCAGCACCTGGTTCCGGTGCGGGAAACGCCCGAAACGCTCGATGATTTCCGCGTGTTCACGCGCACTCCGGTGGAATCCGCTCAGCACATCCCGCAGGCGCCCCTCCGCCGTTTTCTCCAGCTGCTCATAGAGGGCTACTCCTTCGCGCTGGATCTCCCGGTTCTCGGCGTGCTGATACGGCATATAGAAGAATGCCCGCTGAATGCGGGGGAGCGCCAGTTCACGACCCTGGGCCACGCCTTCGCGTGCCAGGCGCTGGGCCAGAGGGTCATTGCGGAACGCCATGGCGGTACGGCGGTAGATGTTGCGTGAGAACTGATCCAGAAGCAGGATCTCTGCCAGGGCGCCGCCAGGCTCGTTCCGCCAGTGGTCGAGCCCCTCTTCGGAGGCCAGCAGCACCATGGAGGAAAAGCGCCGCCGCATGGCCCGATCGAAACGCCGGCTCTCGGTGAACCACTGCTCACGGTAGGCTTTGGCGGGCACTCCCTCGTTGTCCAGGGAGCCGAACCAGAAATCCACAATGTAGGGCCATTCGAACATAACTGGAGGATATCAGCGTACAGCAGGCGCGACCATGCGGGATTCGTGAACCTTTTCCTGGCCTGCCGCCCCTGCCGATGCCACTATTGACACCGGTTCAGCATGGATTGAACCACAGAGGGAGTACCCTATGAACCAGCACATCCTGATCACCGGCGGCACCGGCTTCATCGGTCAGCTGCTCTGCCATGAGCTCCACAGCAAGGGCCGTAACCTGACAGTATTGAGCCGCCGGAACGAGGCCGAGGTCCAGCGTCTATGCGGCCGGGTACAGGTGATCCGCCGCATGGACGAAATACCGGCCATCCCGACCATTGATGCCGTGATCAACCTCGCGGGTGAAGGCATCGCCGAGAAACGCTGGACGCAGCAGCGCAAACAGGCCCTGTGGGACAGCCGCATTACCCTCACTGATGAGCTTGTGTCGCAGCTTCAGCGCCGCGATGCCCTCCCGGAAACCATGATCTCCGGGTCCGCAGTGGGCTACTACGGCGACCAGGGCGACGCGGACGTAACGGAAACCACGGAACCCCGGGATGAGTTCACCCATCGTCTTTGCGCCGCCTGGGAGGCATCCGCCACCCGCCTGGGCGATGATACCCGGGTCTGTCTCTCCCGTACCGGCCTTGTCATCGGCCGTGACGGTGGTTTCCTGCAGCAGATGCTGCCCCTGTTCCGGCTCGGACTGGGCGGACGTCTCGGTAATGGCCGCCAGTACATGCCCTGGATCCATCGGCAGGACATGGTCCAGGGGCTGATCCATCTGCTCGACTCCCCTGAGCTCAGCGGGGCCTTCAACCTGACAGGCCCGGAGCCGGTCACCAATGCGGAGTTCACCCGGGCACTGGCACAAGTCCTGAATCGCCCCGCCTGCCTGCCGGTACCGCCGGTGGCGCTCAAGCTGGCCCTCGGGGAAATGGCCCGCCTGCTTCTCACCGGCCAGAAAGCACGGCCGGAGCGACTTCTGGAATCCGGTTTCGTGTTCCAGTACCCCAGTGTTGAGCAGGCACTGGCAGAGGCGGTGGGATGACCCGAGAAGGCCGACTGGCCCTGGCGGGGCTACTGCTCGCCCTGGCCTTTCCGGCCACGGCCGAGCGCACGAACAGCGTCAGGGCCTTCGAGGGGGCCAGCTATCAGGCGTGTGGCCTGATCGCCAGCCAATACATCACCTCGATGCAGCTCATGGAGCAGGGCCTGTCCCCGGCCATCCTGAGGGACACCCTGCCCGGGCTGAGCGATGCCGGTTCCCGGCGTATCAACCAGCTCCACAGGGCCCTTGATGAGGAGGGCCCGGCCGGCACCTACTCCAACATCCATGCCCGCTTTGCCCGCTGCGCCCGCCAGGTTCATGAAGCGCGAGGCGAGCCCGAGCCCGGCACCCGGGAAGATCTTTTCTACCGCTGCGCCGGCGAGAACAAGATCCGCTATGAAATCGCCCTGGCCGCCTTCGCCGGCGGTACGCTGGAGGAGGTCCGCGGGCAACTTTCCCCCCGCCACAAACCAGTCGCGGAGGCCCTTTTCAAGCGCTACCGGGAGACGGATGCGGCCACGGTACTCCGCGGGATCGGAACAACCTTCAAGGCCTGCCTGCGGGGCCCGGCTGCCCGGACTGGTTCAGATAATGGTTGACAGCCCGCCCCAGCTTCCATAAAGTGCGCATCCTGTAACGCATGGCGTCGCGTCCCGTTCGTCTAGTGGTTAGGACACTGCCCTTTCACGGCAGTAACAGGGGTTCGAGTCCCCTACGGGACGCCATTTTCCCTCCTTTTCTGTTATCCCCTTCTCAGACATCGTCCACAGCAACCGCTGGCCCATGCGACGACTCATGTCCTTACTGCTATAGTGTGAAATTCCGGTAACCCAACCCCGACCAAACGGTAGTCGAGTCGCCGCCCCATGCGTAACCCCCTGTCCTGGTCCCGGAGCCCCATTGTCCGTTCGCCCCTGTCTCTACGACTGCTGGGGCTGATCGTTCTGTGCAGCTCCATTTTCACCCTTGTCGCCGCGGCCGTTCAGCTGTGGGTAAGCTACCGCTCGGATGTCGCCAGCATCGAACAGCGCCTCCGTGTGATTGAGGCCGGCTACAGCAACAGCCTTGCCAGCAGTGCCTGGGCCATCGACCATGAGTTGATCAAGGTGCAGCTTGAGGGCATCACCAGCCTTCCGGACATTGCTCATGCAAGGCTTCAAATGGAGCCTGAAGGGGTCATCCGCGCCGGCAGTATTCCAGAGAACAACGGCACCGCCACCCATGAATTCGATCTTGAGTATGACGGGGAACAGCTGGGGCATGTAACTGTCACCGCCAGCCTCAAAGGGGCATGGGTGAACCTCAGGCGCAACGTCCGCGTCATCCTCACCACCCAGTCGCTGCGCACCTTCTTCCTGTCACTGCTGCTGCTGTGGATCTTCCACTATTTCGTGGCACGCCATCTCACCACCATGGCCAACTACGCACGCCAGTTCACGCTGCAGAACCTGAACAAGCCCCTGATACTGGATCGTCCTTCACGGTCACTCCGGGGCCAGGACGAACTGGACCATGTCACGGAAGCCATCAACAGCATGCGTGCGCGTCTGCGTGAGGACCTGGAGCGCCAGAAGGTGGACGAAGCGGAAATCCGCAAACTATCCCTGGCTCTGGAACAGAGCCCCTCTTCGGTCATCATCTGTGACCGCAGCTGGCAGATTGAATACGTCAACAACAAGTTCCTACAGCTTACCGGCCTGCTCATGGACGATGTGCTCGGCCACCACCCGGTGTTTCTCACGGCGGACACACTCAGCGAGGAAGAGAACCGTGAGCTGTGGAACAATGTGCGCCTGCAGGTCCAGCGGGTAGGCGTGTGGCAGGGGGAAATGCAGCGCACGCGGGACAATGGCGAGCGTTTCTGGGAACAGGTGGTGGTTACCCCCATCCGCAACGATGACGAACACCCCTCCCATTACCTGATCCTGGGAGAAGACATCAGCATCCGCAAACGTTACGAACAGCAGCTCCTGCGACAGGCCAACTACGACATCCTCACGGGCCTGCCCAACCGGATGCTGGCGCTCGACCGCCTCAAGCTTGCCCTCGCGCAGGCGCGACGGGATCAGACCATGGTGGGCGTCATGTTCCTGGACCTGGACAACTTCAAACACGTCAATGACACCATGGGCCACGACGCCGGCGACAACATGCTGATCGAGGCCTCACGCCGAATCTCCGCCTGCCTGCGCGGCACCAGCACCGTCGCCCGCCTGGGTGGGGATGAGTTCCTGATCATCCTTCCCACCCTGGCCTCTCCCGGGGCCACGGAACAGGTGGCCGAACGTATCCTCCAGACCTTCGTACCACCGTTCAACATCGCCGGGCATGAGCTGTTTGTGAGCACCAGTATCGGCATCGCCATCTACCCCGGTGACGGCGACAACAGCACCAACCTGCTGCAGAACGCGGACGCCGCGATGTACGAAGCCAAGAACCGGGGCAAGAGCTCCTTCCAGCGTTTCGCCCCGGAAATGAAGGAGGTCTCCCAGGAGCGCCTCCAGACGGAGAGCCTGCTCCGGCGCGCGCTGGAAATGCAGGAATTCGAGTTGCGCTTCCAGCCGATACTGCGGCTCGGCGACAGTCGCATCATGGGCGCGGAGGCGCTGCTGCGCTGGAACAATGCCACGCTCGGCATGGTGCCCCCGGACCGCTTCATTCCGCTGGCTGAAGAAACCGGTCTCATCATATCCATCGGCCGCTGGGTGATCCGGGAGGCCTGCCGGGCGGTCAGCCGCTGGCAGAAGCAGACGGGTGACCCGATAATCATGGCGGTCAATGTTTCACCCCGCCAGTTCCGCGACCCACACTTCGTGGAGACAGTCAGTGCCGCACTGGAGGAAACCGGCCTGGAGGGCCAGTATCTGGAACTGGAGATTACCGAGCGGCTGATCCTGGACAACAATCTGGAAACAGACCGCGTGCTCCACGACCTTGATGCGATGGGGGTACGTCTGTCCGTGGATGACTTCGGAACCGGCTATTCGGCCCTGGGCTACCTTAAGAATTACCCCTTCGATACCCTCAAGATCGACAAATCCTTTGTCGGCGATCTGAACCGCGACTCCGACGACACCGCACTGGTGAGCGCCATCATCAATATGGCCCACAGTCTGGGTCTTAAGGTGGTTGCCGAAGGCGTTGAATACCAGGATCAACTGGAGTTCCTTGGCACGGAGCGCTGCGACTACGCTCAGGGTTTCCTGTTCACCCATCCCCTCAGTGAGCGCGAGTTCCTGCTCTGGTGCAGCGACCACATGGACGGTTAGGATGCCGACATGGATCAACAGCATCTGCTCATCATCAATGCCGGCAGCTCATCACTGAAACTGACACTGGCGACCGCCCCCGACTACCAGGTCCTGGGCGCCTTCCTGGCGGAGCGGTTGGGTACGGACAACCCCACCCTGAACCAGAAGGCACCGCAGAGCGCCAGTGAGTCCCTCGCCAGCGGCAGTGGTCACCATGAAGCGCTGGAAGCCTGCCTGAAGCGCCTCAAGACTCAGGGCCTGCTCTCCCGCGAGCCGGACGCGGTGGGCCACCGCGTGGTCCATGGCGGCGAGGCCTTCACGGATTCAGCACTGATCGACGATCAGGTCACCGCGGCCATTGATGGCTGCAGTACACTGGCGCCTCTGCACAATCCAGCCAACCTTGCCGGCATCCGCGCCACGCGATCCCTATACCCCGACTGTCCCCAAGTGGCCGTATTCGATACCGCTTTCCACCAGTCACTGCCAGCGACGGCGTATCACTACGCCGTCCCCCAGGCCCTTTACCACGATCACGGGGTGCGCCGCTACGGCTTCCACGGCACCAGCCACCGCTGGATCCTGCAGCAGGCCGCGGGCTGGCTGGAGCGCCCGCCCGAACGCACTTCCATCATCTCCGCCCACCTCGGCAATGGCTGCAGTGTCACCGCTGTCCGGAATGGCCGGAGCGTGGACACCAGCATGGGCCTGACACCCCTGGAGGGCTTGGTCATGGGGACCCGCAGCGGCGACGTGGACCCGGGTCTTTTTGATTTCCTCCTGCGTCGGGGCTACGGCGCCGAGGCCATACACGACATGCTCAACCGCGAAAGCGGCCTACTGGGGCTCTCGGGGGTCAGTCACGACATGCGCACCCTCACCGAGGCTGCCCAGGACGGTCATGAACAGGCCAATCTGGCCGTTAACGTCTTCTGTTTCCGGCTGGCACGCTACATCGGTGCCATGATGGCCTCTCTGGAGCGCCTGGACGCCTTGGTATTCACAGGCGGCATCGGTGAGAACAGCCCGCTGGTGCGGCAACGGACCCTGGCGCACCTGAGCATTTTCGGGCTGGCGCTGGATGAGGCGTCCAACCGCAACCCGGAGTCGGCCGCCGCCATTCACGCCCCCGGTACGCCTCCGGTGCTGGTGATCCCCACGGACGAGGAACAGATGATCGCACTTGACACGCAGCGCCTGACCACCACAGGGAGGACCGCCTGATGGCCCAGAACCTGTTCATTACGCCAACTGACCTGCACTCCGGGCTCACTTCCGTATGCCTGGGCTTGGTGCGGGCGCTGGACCGCCTGGGGCTGCGCGTGGGCTTCTTCAAGCCCGTGGCCCAGAGCGCCATGGGCGAGGACTCGGACGCCTCCGTCCACTTCGTCCGCGCCCGCACCAACCTTGAACCCTCCACGCCGGTTTCCCTGCGCCATGCCCAGGAGCGGATCAACCAGGGGCGCTCCGGCGAGTTCATGGAGGACATGGTCAGCCGCTACCATGAGTCCTGCGAGGACTGCGATGTGGTCATCGTGGAAGGGCTGGTGCCGGACAGCCAGGAAAGCTACACCCAGCGCCTGAATGTGGAGATGGCCCGTAACCTGGACGCACAGGTGATCCTGGTAAGCGCCCCAGGCGAACGCGGGCCCGAGGAACTCGGCGAGCGCCTGAATTTCACAATCCGCATCTTCTCGGAATCCGGATCGACCCCGGTGATCGGTGCCATCCTGAACCGCCTTGGCGAACCCACCGGCCACAGTCTGCCGCTGGCCACCGACGACACGGAGCCGGATCCGGTGCACGACTGGGCCAGCGAATGCCCACCCCTGCGGGACGGCCACCTGAGACTGATCGGAGCCATTCCTTGGCGTCCGCAACTGGTGGAACCCCGGGTCAGTGACATAGCCCGGGAACTGGACGCCGAGCGTCTGCACAGTGGCGACATGGACCGTCGGCGGGTGCGCCGCGTCAGCATCGCCTCCCGCACCATTCCCAACATGGTGGCAACGCTCCGGCCAGGCACGCTGCTGGTTACCCCCGGTGATCGTGAGGACATCATCGTCGCGGCTGCGCTGGCGGCACTTTCGGGGATTCCCCTGGCGGGGCTGGTCCTGACCGGCGGACTCAGGCCCAGTGACCAGACCCTGACCTTCATCCGTTCGGCGCTGGAAACCGGCCTGCCGATCATGACCTCCAGCATGGATACCTATCACACCACCCACTGCCTGGCGTCCATGGCGATTGCCGTACCCGTGGACGACACAGAGCGCATCGAGAAGGTCATGGAGACCACCGCCGAGGCCATCGATGCCGAGTGGCTGCGCGACCAGCTGGCGGTGGACCGTGAACCCCGCCTGTCACCGCCGGCGTTCCGTTATCTTCTGACCCGCCGCGCCCGTGAGGCCGGCAAACGCATCATCCTGCCGGAGGGCGACGAGCCGAGGACACTGCAGGCCGCCGCGCGCTGCCAGGAAAAGGGCATCGCCGAGTGTGTACTGGTGGGCAAACCGGACCACATCCATTCCGTGGCCCATTCCCGGGACATCACCCTGCCCGACAGCATCCGGATCATCGACCCGGACGAGGTGCGCGACAGCTATGTGGACAGCATGGTGGCGCTGCGCCGGCACAAGGGTATGAAGCCCGACATGGCCCGGGCCCTACTGGAGGATAACGTGATGCTGGCCACCCTGATGGTGGCCCTGGATGAGATGGACGGGCTCGTTTCCGGCGCGGTGCACACAACCGCCAATACCATCCGCCCCGCCCTGCAGCTGATCAAGACCCACCAGGCTGCGCGGATCGTCTCTTCCGTGTTCTTCATGTGCCTGCCGGACCAGGTGCGGGTCTACGGTGACTGCGCCGTGAACCCGGACCCGGACGCCGAAGAGCTGGCAGACATCGCCATCCAGAGCGCGGACTCCGCAACGACCTTCGGCATCACGCCACGGGTGGCGATGATCAGCTACAGCACTGGCAGTTCCGGCAGCGGGGATGATGTGGAAAAGGTGCGTCAGGCGACGGCCATCGCCAGCGAGCGGCGCCCGGAGCTGATCATCGACGGTCCGCTGCAGTACGACGCTGCCGCCATTGAGAGCGTCGCCCGCAGCAAGGCGCCGGACAGTCCGGTGGCGGGCCGGGCCACTGTCTTCGTGTTCCCGGACCTGAACACCGGCAACACCACCTACAAGGCGGTACAGCGCAGCGCCAACGTGGTTAGCATCGGCCCCATGCTGCAGGGCCTGCGTAAGCCGGTGAACGACCTCTCAAGGGGGGCCATGGTGGAGGATATTGTCTTCACGATCGCGCTGACGGCGATACAGGCGAAGCAGGTGGCGGATCAGGGGCTGGCCTGAAGCGCCTCAGCCCTGTTTCTTGCGGCGCTTGCTCTGCTTCTCGTTTTTCTTCACGTGCTGCATCAGGCGCGCCTTCTTCTGCTTCTGGCGCTTGTTGAGGGTATTCTTGCGACCCTCGAAGGGGTTGTCCGGCGAACGGAACTCAAAGCGAATGGGCGTTGCCTCGACCTTGAGAACCCGACGGTAGGTATTCTCCAGATAACGCTGGTAATCCCTGGGCACGGCATCCGCCTGTGTGCCGTGCACCACGATCCGCGGCGGGCATGAACCACCCTGGTGAGCGTAGCGCAGCTTGATGCGGTGACCCCGCACAATGGGCGGCGGATGCTGGGTAACGGCATCCTGCAGAATACGGGTCAGGTGGTTGGTGGACCACTTGGCCATGGCGGAGTCATAGCCCGCATCGATGGACTCGTAGAGATCCCCAACTCCGGTGCCGTGCAGGGCCGAGATAAAGTGCATCCGGGCGTAATCGAGAAAGCCCAGCCGCCACTTCAGGTGTTCCTTCAGCCAACGCCGGTCCTCGGGATCCATGCCATCCCACTTGTTGACCGCCACCACCACGGCACGCCCGGCGTCCAGGGCAAAGCCGATCAGGTGCATGTCCTGGTCCACCAGCCCCTCGCGGGCATCGATCATCGCGATCACGACATGGGCTTTTTCGATGGACTGGAGGGTTTTCACCACCGAGAATTTCTCGACCGTCTCCTTGACCTGTCGCCGGCGACGCACGCCGGCAGTATCGATCAGGGTGTAGTCACGGTCACGGCGGCTGAAGGGAATCCGGATGCTGTCCCTCGTGGTACCGGGTTCGTCATAGACCACAACCCGGTCCTCACCAAGAATGCGGTTGACCAGGGTGGACTTTCCCACATTCGGCCGACCGATAATCCCGACCTGAATGCGCCCGTCCTCTTCCTCCTCTGGGTCCTCCTCCAGAGCTTCGGCATCGCCGAGCACCTCGTCCAGAAGACTGCGGATACCCCGGTTATGGGCCGCGGAAATGCGATGGAGAGGATCAAAGCCAAGGCCATGGAACTCGGCGGCGGCCTGGTCCTCGTCCTGGCCATCGGTCTTGTTGACGACCAGGTGCGCGCTCACACCCTGGCGGCGGAGCCGGTCGATGATGTACTCGTCACCCGGGGTGAGTCCGGCACGGCCATCGACCACCAGCAGCACCTCGTCGGCCTCCTCGATGGCCGCCTCGGCCTGGCCCGCCATGAGCTGGTCAATGCCCTCGTCATCGCCGGCAAGGCCACCGGTATCAATGGCAATGAAGCGGTGTCCGTGGTGACGGCCCTCGCCGTACTGGCGATCCCGGGTCAGCCCCGAGAAGTCGGCCACCAGGGCATCCCGGCTGCGCGTGAGCTGGTTGAACAGCGTGGACTTGCCCACATTGGGGCGGCCGACAACGGCGATTACGGGCGTCATGGACTTCAGCGGTCACCTTCCCGTACATGATAGGAGGCCAGCCAGCCCCCGTTACCGAAGACGATCACCCGGTCACGGAAGCGGATGGGGTCCGTGCGCAGGCCTTCATCATCGACGAGAACACGCCCATCCATGGTGCCGTCAGTGGCATCAACCGCATAGAGGTAGCCCTCGAAATCCCCTACAACGGCGTGGCTACCCAGAGCCACGGGAGCCGTCGGCTGACGCCAGGCCAGCTCACGATGACGCCATAGTTCGCTGCGCGAAGCGCGCTCGAAACCCACAAGAGTTCCATCGGCACCAGCGGCCACGACCTGTTCATCGGTGACGGCGGGCGCCTCCAGACTCGACAGCTCACGACTCCAGCGCTCCTCGCCGGAGCGCAGTTCCAGTGCCGTGACGCTGCCCTGATAGGCACTCACATAGACGGTGTCGTCCACCACATGGGGCGATGAATCCACGTCCACCAACCGCTCAAGCTCGGTTCTGCCTGCTGACTGAGCCAGCCTCTGCTCCCACTGAACCGCGCCACTGTTCACATCCAGCGCTACAACCCGTCCATTATCGAAGCCGGCGATCACGCGACTGCCATCCATCCAGGGTGTGGCGTTGCCGCGGAAGCTGAGCACCGGCATGTTGCTGTCGTACTGCCAGCGCCGGTTGCCATTGGACTGGCTGAACGCCAGCAGCTCGCCGTCGATGGTCTGCACGACCACATAGCGCCCATTGCTCTGGGGCGGCACCAGGGCCTCGTTCGGCAGCGAGGCGCGCCACTGCTCCTCGCCTTCATGGGAAAGGGCAATAAGCTCACCATTGCGGGTCACCACGTAGAGGTGGTCCGAGTCCACCCCCACGCCGGCAAGAAGGCGCTCATCCAGCTTTTCCCACCAGTCACGCCGGCCGTTGCGGGCGTTATAGGCGGTGATATAGCCGTTCTGGGTGGCGGCGTAGACCGTCTCCTCCTGGATTCCGGGGGACAGGAAGAGGTACTGGCCATCCATTCCCTCCCCGACACGGCGGCTCCAGATCTCGCGGACCTCCGCGTCACCGCTGACCTCGGGAACGGGCGCCGGCTGCTCCCGGGGCTCGGAACTGCTGCACCCGGCGAGTACAACACCGGCGACAACACAGATCATCAGGCAGCGCCAGGCTGCGGTAGGTGCCCGCATCAACCCTCCTCCATTACGGCAAGGTCACTGAGCTTGAGTTCAAGCAGACGATCATTCACATCCTCACCGTGGGAGTCACGCGCTGCCTGGTAGGCTTCCCGCGCTGCGTCCTCATTCCCGGCGGCATGGTGTGCATCCCCCCTGAGCTCATGGAACAGGGGCGCAAATTCCCCGGCGTCATCAAGGCCTTCCAGCGTCGAGAGCGCACTATCAGCATCGCCGCTGGCAAGCTGGGCGCGGGCCAGCCGCAGACGGATCACACGTGGCAGCGGCTCACCGCCTGCCTGCTGCAGAGCCCATTCCAGCTCTTCACTCGCGTCTTCCGGGCGGGACTCCTGCATATAGACGTTCGCCGCAACCATGGCGGAGAACACCGTGTAGGGGCTGTCCGGCTGGCTGTCCTTGAGATTGTCCAGAGCATATTCCATGGAGGAAAGCCGCTCCTCGGTCTCCTCGTCCGACTGCAGGGTGCTGATGACGCTGTCAAAACCCTGGCGAGCCTCCGCGCGGGCCGCCGCTTCACGCGCCTCCCAGTACTGCCAGCCGGCTATACCCAGAACCACGATGGCAATGCCCATCAATACACTGGAACCGTTCTGCTTCCACCAGCGCTTGAACGCTTCCCACTGTTCGTCTTCTTCGGCCACTTCCTATTCTCCCTGTTCGTTCGTTTTGTCACCGAGGTGGGCCTGACAGGCGGCTATCAGCTCGGATTGCGCAATCCGCTGCTGCTCGGTGTTTACCAGGTTCTTCACGCTGACCTCCCCGGCCGCGGCTTCATCCGCGCCCAGGATCACGGCCAGCCGTGCACCGGAGGCGTCGGCCTTTTTCATGCGGCTCTTGAAACCACCACCACCGCAGTGGCTCACCACCCGATTGGCCGGCAGCGCATCCCGCAGGCGCTCCGCAAGGCCGAATGCCTGGGCGGAAAGGCTGTCATCCATGCTCATGACATAGATATCGGCATGGCCGTTGACCCATTCGGGGATCAGCCCTTCTGTCTCGAGCAGCAGGATCAAACGTTCCATGCCCATGGCGAACCCGATCGCCGGCGTCGAGCGCCCACCGAGCTGCTCCACCAGGCCGTCGTAACGACCCCCGGCACAGACGGTGCCCTGGGCCCCCAGCGCGTCGGTGACCCACTCGAACACGGTTTTACCGTAGTAGTCCAGCCCCCGGACCAGGCCGGCGTTCACACTGTAGGCAAGGCCGGCCGCGTCCAGGCGTTCACAAAGGGCACGGAAATGCTCACGGCTTTCTTCCCCGATATAGTCCGCCAGTACCGGCGCGTCCTCAAGCACGCGCTGGGTCTCGGCCACTTTTGAATCCAGGATCCGCAACGGATTGGTAGCGAGCCGACGCTGGCTGTCCTCATCGAGTCTGTCACGGTGGTTTTCAAGATAGGCGGTGAGCGCGTCGCGATAGCGCTGACGGTCGGCGGCGGTGCCCAGCGAATTGATCTCCAGGCGCACCTGGTCCGCCAGGCCCAGCGCCCGCCAGATGCGGGCAGTCATCAGCAGCAGCTCGGCGTCAATGTCCGGCCCTTCCATGCCGAAGGCTTCCACACCGATCTGGTGGAACTGGCGGTAGCGCCCTTTCTGCGGGCGTTCATGGCGGAACATGGGGCCGGTGTACCAGAGGCGCTGCTGCTGGTTGAACAGCAGCCCGTGCTGCTCCGCGGCACGGACACAGCCTGCGGTGCCTTCCGGTCTCAGGGTCAGGCTGTCGCCGTTGCGATCCTCAAAGGTGTACATCTCCTTCTCGACGATGTCCGTGACCTCGCCGATGGAGCGGCTGAACAGCTCGGTTTTCTCCAAAATGGGCATGCGGATCTCGCGATACCCGTAGGCGCTGAGCACACCGCCCAGGGTGCGCTCCACATACTGCCAGACCGGTGACTGGTCCGGCAGTATGTCGTTCATTCCACGAATTGCCTGTATTCTGGCCAAGGTTCTCCCCTGTTCGGTCGCGTGGTTGCCCGCCCGCGATCAGCCCTTGGCGATGATGGCGTCTTCTTCAGCCTTCTTGCGCGCCGCCCGTTGCCGGATCTCACGCTCCAGGTCATCCACCAGGGAGGCCTTGTCGATCTTGCGATCCTTGTCCCCATCCTGGTACATCAGGTGCTGGGGCGTACCCCCGGTGATGCCGATGTCCGCTTCCTTCGCCTCGCCGGGCCCGTTGACAATGCAGCCGATCACGGCCACATCCATGGAGGTGTTCACATCCTCCAACCGGGACTCCAGCTCGTTCATGGTGCCGATCACATCAAAGTTCTGGCGCGAGCAACTCGGGCAGGCGATGAAGTTGATCCCGCGCGTGCGCAGGCGCAGACTCTTGAGGATATCGAAGCCGACCTTGATCTCCTCCACCGGGTCCGCTGCCAGCGAGATGCGGATGGTATCACCGATCCCTTCCGCCAGCAGCATCCCCAGGCCAACGGACGACTTCACGGCGCCGGAGCGCAGGCCGCCGGCCTCGGTGATCCCCAGGTGCAGGGGCTGCTCGATCTTATCCGCGATGAGTCGATAGGCCTGGACCGCCATGATCACATCGGAGGCCTTGAGGCTGACCTTGAAGTCCTTGAAGTCATACCGATCGAGGATCTCGATATGGCGCATGGCGGATTCCACCATCGCCTCGGAGGTGGGCTCGCCGTACTTGCGCTGCAGGTCCTTCTCCAGGGAGCCGGCGTTGACGCCGATGCGGATCGGGATGCCGTGGTCCTTGGCGGCGTTGATCACCGCGCGGACCCGCTCTTCCTTCCCGATGTTGCCGGGGTTGATGCGCAGGCAGTCCACACCCAGCTCCGCCACGCGCAGCGCGATTTTATAGTCGAAATGAATGTCCGCCACCAGCGGGACGTTCACGGCCGCGCGGATCTTCGCAAAGGCCTCGGCGGAATCCATGTCCGGAACCGATACCCGGACAATGTCGGCGCCAGCTTCCTCCAGGCCCCGGATCTGCGCCACGGTGCCCTCAATGTCCAGGGTATCCGTATTGGTCATGCTCTGAACGGCAATGGGCGCATCGCCCCCCACGGGCACCGACCCCACGTGGATCTGGCGGGAAGGCCTGCGCTTGATGGGAGACTCTTCGTTCTTAAGCATCGTTCTGAACCTGCCATTCTCTGCGGCTGCCCCTGAGGGGTTCAGCCATTGGCTGTATCAAGTACAAACTGTGTGCGTCCCGCGTTCACGGGGTACTGATCGAGGTCCACTGTTTCACCCATGAAGCGGACCGAGGCGACCGCTTCAACGTTGCCGAGCAGCACCTCGAAAGGCTCGGGCCCTTCATAATCAACCGTTTCACCTTCCTGGGCAAGTGTAACCACAACCCGCTCACCGTTGCCGTTGACCACTTCAACCCAGCATGCACCATCAAAGGCAATGGTCAACGAGGCCTGACTTGCACTGGCCTGTTCACCGGATTCCGCCTGCGTTCCGCCGTTGGACACCGCTGCTCCGGGATCATCCACCTGGGCAACCGGCGTTGACAGCGCCGGTTCAGCGCCGGCTCCATCAGATGAGGGCTCGGTGGATGAGGTCTCCGCTTCAGAGCTCCCTGCTTCAGTGCTATCTCCCTCGCCCGTTGCGCTGTCCGGCTCTGATTCACTCTCCGCCCCCGACCCTGAGTCCGGAACGTCAAGCTCGACCTCCCCCGCCGCATCCACGGCCGAATCCACCACCCAGGGCCCGTACTGATAAACTACCCAGCCGATTACCACCGCTGTAAGAAGCGCGATGGCCACACCTCCGATACGACGCCTGCGCAGCTTCTTCTGACGTATGATTTCCGTCGGGCTGGGTTCTTTCTGTGCTTCCTGCTTCTGGCGGAAGGGTTCGAGTTCCCGATCCAGCCGGGCAATCAGATCATCCCCGTCCTGTTCCGTGAGGCGGGCATAAGTCCGGACATATCCCTTCAGGAAAAGATCCGCAGGCATCGCCTCGTAATCACTGTCCTCAATGGCCTGGATGATTGACGGTCTCAGATGCAGCTGATCCGCTACATCCTGGCGATCCATTCCGTGGTGCTCGCGGGCGGTTCGCAGCTGCTCGCCTACGAGCCGGGATGTCGGCCCGTTACTGTTCTCAGCGCTACCCTCTTCACTCATCGCTGACCATGGTCCTGTATTGCTGGTATTCCTCAGAATCCGGGAAACGTTCCCGCAATTGCTCCGCGAGCTCGGACGCCTCTTGATCACCCCCTGACTCTCTTGCCAGACGGATGCCCGCCAACAGGGACGCGGGCGTATGGGAAGCATCCCGGGAACGCTCGATACGCATGGTCAGTCGACGGTACAGGGGCCGGGCTTCCGCATAACGCCCGGCATCGATAAGGGAGGTTATCGCACCAATGTGGTCTGTTGTACTGCCCCGCCGCAGCTGCATAGCGCGCTTATAGGCTTCGGCAGCCTCATCATGGCGTTCCAGCTGACCCGCGGCACGCGCCAGGTTGACGAACACCCCGGCACGCCTGTCGTAATCAGTATCCTCGGACGCTTTCCGGAACTGCTCCAGAGCCTCTTCGTAACGACCGCGGTTGTAGAGAAAAACCCCGAAATGGGCCCGGCCACGGGTATACTCCGGTTCCAGGTCCAGTGCCCGCCGAAAGCGCTCCTCAGCCAATCTGTACTCACCTTCCTCCTCGCTGATCAGGGCCCTGGCGGCGATGGCGGGGGCGCTTTCATCATTGATCTCAAGCGCGCGGTCCAGATGACGCCGGGCCCGGTCATAGCGGTCATTCTGGATATAGGCCAGCCCCAGACGCACATAGTCTTCCTCTGCCTGCTCAGGATCCTGTGAGGCAAAGGTTCCCTGCCGCTGCGAGACACAGCCCGCCGTGATAATGCACAGAAGAATCGCGGTAAGCCGCGTCGCGTCTGCCTTCAATCGACCTGGCATGGAGTCAGTCACCCTTCGAGTCGTTCCTGTTCAGCCCACCTCCTGGTGAACCGGAATGTAACGCTCACTGCGGCGGGTACGGTCCTCGAACTGACCGACCAGCTGGCCGCAGGCGGCATCAATGTCGTCGCCGCGTGTTGTACGCACCGTTGTAATATAGCCGGCCTGGTTCATGATGTCCTGGAACCGCTTCACCGCATTCCCGCTTGGGCGACGGTAATCACTCTCGGGAAAGGGATTGAACGGAATCAGGTTGACCTTGCACGGCACATCCACCAACAGATCCGCAAGCTGTGCCGCATGCTCCGGCTGATCGTTGACGCCCTCAATGAGGGTGTACTCAATGGTGGCGCGGCGCCGGTCCCCGAGCCCCGAAAGGTACTGCTTTGTCGCCGAAAGCAGCCGCTCGATCGGGTACTTGCGGTTCAGCGGCACAAGCTCGTTACGCAGCTCATCATTGGGGGCATGGAGCGAAATGGCAAGTGACACATCCGAAACCTCGCCCAGCTTCTCGAGTGCCGGAATAACCCCTGAAGTGCTCACGGTAACCCGCCGTTTGGAGATGCCATAGGCCCAATCATCCATCATCAGATCCATGGCATCAACGACGTTGTCGAAGTTGAGCAGGGGTTCGCCCATGCCCATCATCACAACATTGGTGATGGGCCGCTCTTTCGTGCGGTCGAAGGGCATGAAGGTACGCAACGCCGCCCAGACCTGACCGATGATCTCGGCCGCGGAGAGGTTGCGATTAAAGCCGCGCTTACCAGTGGAACAGAAGCTGCAGTCGAGGCTGCACCCAACCTGGGAGGACACACACAGGGTGCCGCGCTCGCCATCGGGGATCAGCACCGTCTCGATGCTGTTGCCCTCGGCCATGCGCATGACCCACTTGCGTGTGCCATCACTGGAGGTTTCATCAAGAAGCACCTCCGGCCCCCGGATCTCGGCGATCTCCGCCAGGCGTGCACGGAGTGTCTTGCTGACGTTGGTCATGGCCTCGAAGTCATCCACTCCATAATGGTGGATCCACTTCATCACCTGCCCGGCACGGAACTTCTTCTCGCCGATGTCGACGAAGAACCGCTCCATCTTGTGCCGCGGCAGGCCAAGCAGATTGACCTTCTCAGCTGAATTCTGGGAGCCGGTGTTGCTCATGATCGGATACCTTCTGTGCCCACGCTGGTCTTACAGGGTGCGCGGGCAGATCTCGCTGTCGTTGAAGAAATAGGCGATCTCGCGCTCGGCGGATTCCGGCGAATCGGAGCCGTGAACCGCGTTGGCGTCGATCGAATCGGCGTAGTCCGCGCGGATGGTGCCTGCTTCCGCTTCCTTGGGGTTGGTGGCGCCCATCAGTTCACGGTTACGGGCGATGGCGTTCTCGCCTTCCAGCACCTGGACAATAACCGGGCCAGAGGTCATGAAACCCACCAGATCCGGGAAGAACGAACGCTCACGGTGCTCGGCGTAAAAGCCTTCCGCCTGCTCCTGGGTCATGTGGATCATGCGGGCCGCTACAATCTGCAGATCCGCATTCTCGAAACGGCTCTCAATCTCGCCGATCAGGTTGCGGGACACGGCATCCGGCTTGATGATCGACAGGGTGCGCTCAATAGCCATGTGATGAAACTCCTGTTATCGGTAATCGGTGGAATCCGGGCGGAATTATACGCACCTCAGGCGTAAAGTCACACCGTCGCACGCCGCGCGGCACTGCGTTCGCGCAGCCTCTGCACCGCCTCAGTGATGCGTTCGGCGGCTGTGTCGATCTCAGTTTCCGTACTGAAGCGGCCGAGGGAAAAACGCAGCGACCCCTGGGCCTTCTCCGGCGGAAGACCGATCCCCCGCAGCACATAGGAAGGCTCCGTGGTGGCCGATGCGCAGGCGGAACCGGAGGAAACGGCAATCCCCCTCAGTGCCAGCAGCAGGGATTCGCCATCCACGCCCTCGAAGCCGATATTAATGATGCCCGGGACCCGTTCTGCCTCCGGGCCATGCACCTGAACACCGTCCAGCCCTTCCAGGCCCCTGATGAAGCGCGACCGCAGTGCCTCAAGCCTTTCCGCCTCGGCGCCACCTTCCTCAAGCGCCAGACTGAAAGCGTGCCCCATGGCCGCAATCTGGTGGGTTGCCAGGGTTCCCGAGCGCAGGCCACGCTCGTGGCCACCGCCATGCATCTGGGCCTCAATGGTGACATCCGGCGAACGGCGCACGTAGAGCGCGCCGATCCCCTTTGGTCCATAGACCTTGTGCGCGGAGAGCGCCATCAGGTCCACCGGCATCCGGGTAACATCCAGGGCCATCTTGCCCAATGCCTGTGCCGCGTCCACATGGAACAGGACGCCCCACTCACGCAGCAGGCTTCCGATGGCCGCGATGGGGTTGATGCTGCCCAGCTCGTTGTTCACCGCCATCAGTGACACCAGGATGGTGTCATCCCTGAGTGCCGCCTGAACCTGGTCCGCTGCGATGCAGCCGCACCCATCCGGTTCCAGCCAGGTGACCTCAAAGCCCCGCTCTTCCAGCCAATGGAAGCAGTCCACCACCGCCTTGTGTTCAATAACGGAGGTGACCAGGTGGCGCCCCCTGGCCTGATTGGCCATGGCGGCGCCCTTGATGGCCAGGTTGTCGGACTCTGTGGCACCGGAGGTCCACACGATCTCCCGGCTGTCCGCGCCAATGAGCCCGGCCACCCGGGCGCGCGCCTGTTCCACCGCCGCCTCGGCCTGCCAGCCTACGGCATGGGAGCGGGAAGCCGGATTGCCGAAGATGCCGTCCGGTGTCAGATACTGCTGAAGCGTCTCCGCCACACGCGGGTCAACGGGCGTGGTGGCGGCATAGTCGAGATAAATGGTCTGTGTCATGGGATTGTTTCGCTGTTGGGAACCGTCTGCGCGGCAACCGCTCAGGCACTGGCCGGGCGCGTGTCGCCCGCAATAACCGCGGTTTCGCGCTGGCGCTGATCCTGGCGCTGCGCCACTGCCTGGATCTCCGGTTTATCCCGGAGCTCGGCCAGGCTGATCCGGCTGAGAAAACGGTGGATCTCATCCCCGAGATCCGCCCATAGGTGATGAGTCAGGCACATTTCGCCATTCTGGCAGTCGCCGGCGCGATTACAGCGGGTGGTGTCCAGCGATTCATTGACCGCGTCCACCACGTCCGCCACGAATATCGCATCCTCCGCCGCCGTGAGCCGGTAACCACCTCCCGGCCCACGCACACTGGTTACGAGGTTGCCCCGGCGCAGCCTGGCGAAAAGCTGTTCCAGGTAGGACAGCGATATGCCCTGCCGCTGCGAGATATCCGCAAGGGATACAGGTCCACTCCCGGAATGGATGGCCAGGTCAAGCATCGCGGTAACGGCGTAGCGCCCTTTGGTGGTCAGCTTCATGATCGGAACCCGGTTGCGCTGACAGATTGGCTTGATTATCAATTAACCAAGTAAAACAGTCAAGTATTTGATCCTGACTCGCCCTCGTCAGTCGCCTTTTCCTGACCATCGGCCGGTACGTCGCCGCAGTCAAAGTCCATCGGCAGCGGCGGCATCTCAGTGGAACCGCGATAACTGTCCATCTGTTTCAGCGCCTTGCACATGGACTCGATACGCTCGTCCACCACATGCATGTGATCCAGCATGCTGCGGATGGAGCGGGCAATCGGGTCGGGCATATCCTCGCTGAGCCCGTAGGCATCGAACCCGATCTTCTGCTCCATGGCCTTGCGCCGCCCTTCCTCTGGCTCTTCCTTCTTGGTCACAATGCGCCCGGGAATGCCCACCACTGTGGCGCCTTCGGGCACCTCCTTGGTCACCACCGCGTTCGACCCCACCTTGGCATGGCGGCCAATGGTGAAGGGTCCGAGAATCTTTGCACCGGCCCCCACGACAACGCCGTCGCCCAGGGTTGGGTGGCGTTTGCCGTGGTTCCAGCTGGTTCCCCCAAGGGTCACGCCCTGGTAAAGGGTGACATCGTCACCGATAACCGTTGTCTCACCGATGACCACCCCCATGCCATGGTCGATAAAGAAGCGCCTGCCAATGGTCGCTCCGGGGTGAATCTCAACACCGGTGAGCCAGCGGGCAAAGGTGGAGATGGTGCGCGCCAGCCACTTGAAGCCCCACTGCCAGAGCCGATGGTTCATGCGATGGAAGAGCAGCGCATGCAGGCCGGGATAGTTGGTCAGCACCTCGAACGCATTGCGGGCCGCGGGATCACGGTGAAAGACGCTCTGGATGTCCTCGCGCAGATGGTCAAACATGATTGCCCCTGTTACGGGAACGGGCCAGCTTATCAACGCTGGTCAGGATTCCCCTGAGTATGTTCATTTCCATGCGGTCAGGATGCGCCCGCTGGAACAGCCGGCGCATCCTGACCATTAATTGTCGCGGACGCTCCGGGTCGTGAAAACCGGTGGTCGTCAGCGTCTGCTCCAGGTGCGCCAGCAGGCGCTCCATGTCCTCAGCAGTAGCCGGCAGCTCATCCCAACCCTCATCCGCCGGGGTGTGCGTGCTCTGCCATCGCGGTGCAGCGGGCTCCGGCGCGTCAAACAGGCTCTGCATGCGCACCTCATAGAGCATCACCTGCACCGCCATGGCCAGATTCAGGGAGCTGAATCCCGGATTCGAAGGCACCTGCACATGGTAATGGCAGCGCCGCAGCTCCTCATTCGAAAGCCCGTTGTCCTCCCGACCGAACACCAGGGCCACGGGCCCCTGCCGGCGCTGCTCCAACACCCTGGCACCGCAGTCGCGCGGGTTGAGGATCGGCCAGGTAAGGCTGCGCGAACGCGCACTGGCGCCAATCACCTCCACACAGTCTGCGACCGCTTCCCCAAGATCCGAAACCACTTGGGCATTCGCAAGCACATCATCCGCCCCGGAGGCCCGGGCACTGGCCTTTTCATCCGGGAAGGAAACCGGCGATACCAGGGCCAGCTCGGACACCCCCATGTTCTTCATGGCCCGGGCCACCGCACCGATATTGCCCGGATGGGACGGTTCAACCAGCACGACCCGGAGGCCTTCAAGGGAAGGGTAGTCCGACATTCCATTTTCCACCCGCCGGGCGGGCACCTGTTGCCAATGATGGGCGCATACTAGCATGCACAATGGATCGGCGGCAGGCGGCTCGCGGGTTTCCCTGACGCCGGAACCCGCCCAACAATCGTCTTGCCCGGCGTTTTCTGGTATAGTTCGCCGCCCATCCGAATCGGACCCCATTGGTAACCTGATGCAGCCAGCAATCAAGATGGCCTTGCGCGCGGCAAGGCAGAACAGCGATTTCCTCAAGGACCAGCAGGCCCGCCTGGAGGCCGACAGCAAGGCGCCTGACGCGTTGGTGCGTACCGTGCATGCCATTGAGCACCGCATCCATGAACGCACCGAGGAGCAGCTGCGCCGTTCCTACAAGGACCACTGGATTGCCCCCGCAGGCGATGTGGAGGCAGGTGACTGGGCCCAGAGCTGGCACGTTTTCCCGATCCTGGGGGAGCGCAACTTCGCCCGCGGCCTGCCGGAATTCGCAACAGCCCTGCTCCAGAAGATCAACGACCGGCCGGAAAACCTCGTGGTCCTGTGCCCTCTCACGGGCGAGGAATACGCCTTCAGCCGCGGCTACGGCGCCGTGCTCAACAGCCAGCGCATCCGGGCCCGCTCCACCCAGCAGCTCGCCCAGACCCTGATCAGCTGCAACCTGTTCAATCGGCGCAGCAGCGGCGAGGACAGTGGCCTCTGGCTGGACGTGGCGGGATCACTGGTGCGCGAAGGGGCGGATCTGCAGTACAACGGCTGCAGCGTCCTGGATATGGCAAGGGTTGCGGGTGGTTATCTGGACGCGGCCGTTCTGGCCACCGACCTGCGCCACGAGCAGGTAATGGCGAGCCTCATCAGCCAGGAGGCCGGAGCCGTGGGCGGTGATCTCCGGGGCAACCCGCTTGGGCGCAAAGCCGGCGAGCTGGTGATTGCCAACAACCTGCTGTTCCGCGAAATCCTGCAACAGGCCCAGCCTTACCGGCAACGTATGACAGGCGCCTGAAAGGCGCCCGCAATCACTCCATGCGCTTGAGCCAGTCCGGCGGCTCTTCCTCTTCCGGCTGGCTGCCCTCCGCACCTTCCTTCTTCGGCACGTAGAGATCATCCCGGTTCACGTTCAAGGCCACCAGCATGTTCGCCGCCACATAGATCGACGAATAGGTACCCACCAGAACGCCGATAAACAGCGCCAGCGCGAAGTTCCGGATCATTTCGCCGCCGAAGACCAGCAGAGACAGCAACACAACCAGTGTCGTCGCGGATGTGACAATGGTCCGCAGAAGCACCTGATTGAGAGAGGTATTGATGATCTCTTCAGGGCCTCCCTTGAGGATGCGACGGAAGTTCTCCCGGATGCGGTCGGAAACGATGATGGTGTCGTTGAGCGAGTAGCCGATCACAGCCAGAAGGGCCGCCAGCACCGTCAGGTCGAAGGTGAGCCGGAAGACCGAGAAGACCCCGAGCACAATCAGCACGTCGTGAACAAGCGGCACCACGGAAGCGAAGCCGAACTTGAGCTGAAAGCGCATGGCGATATAGATAAGCACCACGAAAAATGCCAGAAGCAGCGCGATACCACCCTGCTCCCGCAACTCCTCGCCCACCTGACCGCCAACGTACTCGGAGCGCTCCAGGGTCAGTTCGGCGTTCTCGCTGAGCGCGGATACCACCTGATCGCCCACGGAGTCGTCGAATTCGGCCGGAAGCCGGACAAGAACCGCAGTGTCCGAACCAAAGTTCTGCACCATGGCGTTTTCATAGCCCGCGGATTCCAGCTGGTTGCGCACCTCCGGCAGAGCCGGCGCTTCGGCGTACTCAAGCTCAACCAGGCTGCCCCCGGTGAAGTCCAGACCCAGCGCCAGCCCGTTGGTACCGAGGCTGACGGCAGCGCCCAGAACGAGAATGATCGAGAGCGCGGCGGCGATCCGCCGGAAGCCCATGAAGTCGATCGTGCGTTTGCTGTTTTCACTCATTCGATCACCCTCAGATTGACAGTGCCTTGAGGTCACTGCGCCCGCCAATGCTGACATTGACGATGGCGCGGCTGACCATGAGGGCCGTGAACATGGATGTCAGGATGCCGATCAGAAGGGTGACGGCAAAACCTTTCACCGGCCCGGTCCCAACGGCGAACAGAATGCCGGCGACCAGGAAGGTGGTGACGTTGGCATCAAAGATGGACACAAAAGCCCGGCTGAAGCCTGCATTGATGGCGGACTGAACCGGAAGCCCTTCCCGCAGCTCCTCCTTGATGCGCTCGAAGATCAGCACATTGGCGTCCACCGCCATGCCCACCGTCAGCACAATGCCCGCAATACCCGGTAGCGTGAGGGTTGCCCCGAGCACGGACATGGCGCCAACCAGCAGCGTCAGGTTCACCATCAGCGCCACATTCGCGAGCAGGCCAAAGGCCTTGTAGATGACCAGCATTGTCAGCGCGACCAGGATGAAGCCGAGGATCACCGAATTGATGCCCGAGTCGATGTTCTGCTGCCCCAGACTTGGGCCGATGGTGCGCTCTTCCACGAAATAGATGGGCGCCGCCAGTGCACCCGCGCGCAGCAGCAGCGCCAGCTCGGAAGCTTCCGCCACATTCTCCAGGCCGGTTACCCGGAAGTTGCTGCCCAGGGTGCTGCGGATAGTGGCCAGACTGATGATGCTGCGCTCAGTCTCGCGCACCCTTTCGGTCACGGTTTCACCGTCCACCTGGCGTTCAACTTCCTCGCTGCTGTGCTCAATGAAGAGCACACCCAGCTGGCGCCCCACCGCATCCCGGGTTACGTCCTGCATCATACTGCCACCAGGCCCGTCCAGGGTGATGTTGACCTGGGGCTGACCGTTCTCGTCGAACGACTGGTTGGCGTCGGCCACATTGTCACCGGTAATGATGACGTCGCGCTCAAGCTCCGCCGTACGGTCCGGGTTGTTGCGGAACGGGAAGGTTTCCGTGCGCGCCGAGGAGGCGTCCGAACGTGCCTCGAGCCGGAATTCCAGGTTCGCGGTAGACCCCAGGACCCGCTTGGCTTCGGCCGTATCCTGTACGCCGGGAAGCTGCACCACAATCCGGTCACTGCCCTGCTGCTGGATCAGCGGCTCGGCCACGCCCAGCTCGTTCACCCGGTTACGCAGTGTCGTCAGGTTCTGGTTCAGGGCGTAGTCCCGGATCTCGGATGCCGACTGTTGGTTGAGCGTCAGCTCCAGGATGTAATCCTCGCCATCAGAACGGGTATTACTCCGGAACTGATCATACTCGGAGTTCACCAGAGAGGCGGCGTCATCCCGTGCGGATTCGCTCGGGAAGACAAACTCCAGCTGACCCTCTTCGGCATCACCACCGCGGTAGCGGATGCGCTCCTCGCGGAGCTGGCGCTTGATCTCGCTGGCATAGACATCCAGCCGGCGATCCACCGCCGCTTCCATGTCCACCTGCATCAGGAAGTGGACACCACCGCGCAGATCCAGCCCCAGGTTCATGGGCGTGGCGCCAATGGACCGCAGCCAGTCCGGGGTGGTTGCCGCCAGGCTCAGTGCGGCGACGTATTCGGAACCGAGCGCCTCCTGGAGTTCGGAGCGGGCACGCAGCTGAGCATCACTGGCGTCAAAACGCAGCATGGCTGTGCCGTCACCCAGCGACGGATCCCGGTACTCAATATCCGCTTCGTCCAGGGCCTCCCGAGCCTCGTCCAGCAGCGCCTCGTCAACGCTGACGGAGGCGCTGGAGCCACTGATCTGGACAGCGTAATCGTCCGGAAACAGGTTTGGGAGCGCGTAAATGATACCGAGAAGAACCACTGCCGAAACCAGCAGGTTCTTCCAGAGAGGATACTTATTAAGCATCGGTGATCCTTGTGCGGAACCGGAAGATCAGATGTCCTTGAGCGTTCCCTTGGGCAGGGCCTGGGTCACAGCCTGGCGCTGGACCTTCACCTCAACACCGTCGGCAATCTCCACCACCATGTAGTCGTCGGTCAGGCGCGAGATCCGGCCTGCAAGACCACCACCGGTCACCACTTCATCGCCCTTGTCGAGACCTTCAACCAGAGCCTTGTGCTCCTTGGCACGCTTGGACTGGGGGCGCCAGATCAGGAAATAGAAGATCAGGATGAAACCGCCGAAAAGGACGACCTGGGAAATCATACCCGGCCCACCCTGGGGCGCGGCAACGGCGACGGCTGGCATAAGGGCCAGCAGAAGAACCATAAGCGAACGAACGCTGAACATCATCGGGCTACTCCGCGTAACTGATAGAACCTGTCAATGAAGGTCGCCAATGTACCTGCTTGGATAGCCTCACGCAATCCAGCCATAAGCGCCTGGTAGTAATGGAGGTTGTGGATGGAGGCGAGCTGGGCGCCCAGCATCTCCCCACAGCGATCCAGGTGATGCAGATAGCCGCGCGAGAAATGGCAACAGGTATAGCAGTCGCACATGGGGTCCACCGGCCCGGTATCGTACCTGTGACGGGCGTTGCGGATGCGCACAACGCCCTCATGGGTGAACAGGTGCCCGTTGCGCGCGTTGCGGGTGGGCATCACGCAGTCGAACATGTCCACGCCGCGACTGACCGCCTCGACGATGTCCTCCGGGCGCCCCACCCCCATCAGATAACGCGGCGCATCCGCCGGCATCGCCGGTTCCAGTGCCTCCAGGATCCGGTGCATCTCCTCGCGCGGCTCCCCGACGGACAGCCCCCCAATGGCGTAACCCTCGAAGCCGATGGACTTCAGCCCCTCCAGGGATTCCTTCCGCAGATCCTCATACATGCCGCCCTGAACGATCCCAAAGAGCGCGGAACGGCTGTCCCCGTGGGCTTCACGGCTGCGTTCGGCCCACCGCAGGGACAGGTTCATCGAACGTCTCGCCTCTTCCTCGGTGGCCGGGTATGGCGTGCATTCGTCGAAGATCATGACAATATCCGAGCCCAGCGCCCGTTGCACTGCCATGGATTTCTCCGGGGTCAGCTCCACCGGCGAGCCGTTGACCGGCGACTTGAAGGTGACCCCCGCCTCGGTGGTCTTGGTCATCTCGGAGAGGCTGAAAACCTGGAAGCCGCCGGAGTCCGTGAGCATCGGGCGTTCCCAGCCGGCAAAATCGTGCAGGTCACCATGCGCCTCGATCACCTCGGTGCCCGGGCGCAGCATCAGGTGGAAGGTATTGCCCAGTATGATCTCGGCGCCGGTGGCTTCCAGATCACGCGGCAGCATGCCCTTGACGGTGCCGTAGGTGCCAACGGGCATGAAGGCGGGGGTTTCGACGGTGCCGCGCGGAAAGGTCAGCCTGCCACGCCGCGCGACTCCATCACTGGCCAGGTGCTCGAAATCCATGAAGGAGTTACCAGTCATTCGGAAGCCTCCCGCGTAACCGCCTCGGGATGGGGAAACACCAGCATGGCATCGCCATAGCTGAAGAAGCGGTAACGCTCGTCAATCGCCGCCTGGTAGGCGTCCAGCACGTGTTCACGCCCGGCAAAGGCGCTGACCAGCATGATGAGCGTGGACTCCGGAAGGTGGAAGTTGGTGACCATGGCGTCGACGCTGCGGAAGTGGTACCCCGGGTAGATGAAGATCCGGGTCTCGCCGGAAAACGGGGCAAGAGGCCCCTCCTGTGAGGCCGACTCCAGGGCCCGGACCGCCGTGGTGCCCACGGCAACCACCCGGCCACCCCGTTCCCGGGTGCGATTCACCGCATCCACAGCCTCCTGATCCACGGACAGCCACTCCTGGTGCATGTGATGCTCGCGGATGTCCTCGCTGCGCACCGGCTGGAAAGTCCCTGCGCCGACATGAAGCGTCACGAAGGTACGTTCAATCCCCCTTGCCGCCAGCTCATCCATAATGGCGTCGGTGAAATGCAGCCCCGCTGTCGGAGCCGCCACAGCCCCGGGCTTCTCGCCAAAGACCGTCTGGTAGCGCTCCTCGTCCGTCATTTCATCGGGCCGGTCAATGTAGGGCGGCAGCGGCATGTGTCCAACCGCCTCCAGCACCGTCATCACCTCCGAATCCGCAAAGCGCACCCGGAAAAGCCCCTCTGGCGTGTGCGCCTCAACCAGAACCCGGTAGCCCCCATCCAGGATGAGCTCACCGCCTGCCCCCGGGGTCCGTGAGACCTTCAGGTGCACCAGAGCGCGATGCGCCTCCAGAATCCGCTCAACGAGCATCTCCACTTTGCCGCCCGAGGCTTTCTGCCCATAGACCCTGGCGGGAATCACACGGGTGTCGTTGAACACCAGCAGATCCCCAGGTTCCAGAAGATCCGGCAGTTCCCGGAAGCCGTGATGGGAAACCGCCCCACTCGCACCATTAAGCCGCAAAAGACGGCTTGCCTCACGCTCGGCAAGCGGATAGCGGGCAATGAGTTCATCGGGCAGGTCGAAATGGAAATCGGAGCGTTTCATCGGATGGGCGGCCCAGCAGGTGGTGTCTGGGCGCGAATGGTACCGGAGCCGCCGGCGGCGGGGAAGCACCCCATTAAGTGTCAAAATATTTTACAGGTTACAACTGCGTCAGGAACGCCCAATCGGCCAACCTGTTGTCAGGTAAGACGTTTTCTGTATGGCACTACTTTTGCTTAATGCTTGCAGGAAGAACCTCAACCGATCAGGAAATCAACCAATGAAACGTTTCGACTTCGCCAGGCTTGGTCTTGCCACCACGCTTCTTCTCTTCGCCAGCCACACCCTGGCATTTCCGCTGGATCTTGAATCCGTATCCGGCCAATGGGGTGACCCGATTGGCGGGCAGAACATCAACGGGGTCGGCACCAACGAAATCCGTTGGGGAAATACCTCTCAGGGTGAGCCCCAGAGCGGTTACCGTTTTGATGGCGCCCCAGGCTTGCCCAGCACCATTAACAGCGGTGACGCCTTCACCCTCGGCACTATGACCCACTTCAATTACCCGATTGAATCAGAGACTGCTATTGACCGGGTTTCCCTGGATGTCATGGCGGATTTTTCTCAGGGCGGCGACAACCAGACCACCGGGCCTTACCAATTCAGCTTTACCCACGATGAAACACCCAACAATGGCCTGGAAACGGATATTGAATGTTTCTGGTTCATCTGCTGGGCCAGCAAGTCCTGGAACGGGGATGTGGATGATGTTGTCTATCTGGACGAGACCATTAGCAGCTCGGAATTCCAGCTCGACGGAAAGATCTACTCCATGAGCCTGCTGGGTTTTGAGAACCACCACGAATCCTTCCAGACCCCGGAAGACAGGACCACTTCTATCGACCTGCTCGCCAGCCTGAACGTCCGGCATGTCGAAGTGCCCGAACCTGGAACCCTGGCGCTTCTGGGGCTCGGACTGGCTGGCCTGGGTATTACCAGGCGGCGTCAGCGCTGATCCGCGGCAACCAGGCTCGTCGGAGATCTGTCAGGACATGCTCGAGGTGGCGGGACCCCAGCTTCGGTACCGTCGCCAGCTCACTCAGGAGCAGGGTCCGGCGGCCGGCCTGGCGCAACGTTTCATGGGTTCCCAACACCCTTCCCCGTGACAGGGTTGAAGCCTGCGCCCCGAGAGGGGGTCATTCAGTTCACGGAGCTGGTGCCCGTATCAGTTTCGGCAAAACCCGCGTCTGGCGAGGGATCCGCGACAGCCTCAGCTCCCGGACCCGGAGCCTCAGTTCCGCAAGCGCGGCCTGTTCTGGAACCGTGAGCGCGGAATCCGGGGTCGTGGGCCGCCCTGCCAGCCACGCATGCAGGCGAGCCACTTCCTCAACGGTATCAGCGCGCCTGCAGCCTGCGGTTCATCACTGCCTTCCCTGCGAGCTGTAGCTCAGCGGCTTTTTTCCTTACTGCCATTGCCCGCGAGGAACAACAGCAGTGACTGAATCAACCGCTCTATGACTCCATTGTCCATGCTGGCTTGCCTCCTGTTTCGGAAGTGTACCGGCTGTAGCACGACACTGCTTATGAGCATCCAGAGCAGAGCAGCGGATCCCGCTTAGCATGACGCAGATGCTAGGATACTTAGCCCGCTCTAAAGGACCTCAACGGAGACCGACTCTTGAACCGACTCCGCCGCTTCCGCCTCTTTATCGTGTCCGCCACCGCCATCATCGCGCTGCTGGCCTTTGCCACCCTGCAGCAGGAGCTTGCCCGGAGCGTGTTCTCTGGGCTTCAGGACTGGTTCTCCCATAACACCGGCTGGCTGCTGATCCTGATCATGAATGCCGCGCTGCTTTTCGCGGTCTATCTGGTTTTCAGCCCCCTGGCGCACATCCGCCTGGGCGGCAGGGACGCCAGACCGGAGTTTAGCCGGCTGGACTGGTTCGGCATGCTGTTCGCCGCCGGCATGGGCATCGGGCTGCTGTTCTACAGTGTCTCGGAGCCGCTCCAGCACTACGCCACCTTCAATCCACACGTGGACACCAATGCGGACACGGCCCAGCTGGCCATGGAAACCACCTTCCTCCACTGGGGGCTTCACCCCTGGGCCATCTATGCCCTCGTAGGCCTGACGCTGGGCTACTTCCACTTCAACGCCAACCACCCCCTGAGCTTCGACGCACCGCTCAAGGAGCTGGTCAGCCGCAAGCGGGCACGGCGCATCGGGGGATTCGCCAACTTTGCCGCGGTCATAGGTACGGTGTTCGGCGTCTGCACCTCCCTGGGGCTCGGCACCAGCCAGGCGGCAGCCGGTATTGCCAAGCTCACCGGCTATGAGTCCGGCCTCTGGCTGCAGATGCTGCTCATCGCCATTGTGTGCGCCGTAGCGCTCGTCTCGGTACTCACCGGCCTGAGCAGCGGCGTGCGCCGCCTGAGCAAAATCAACCTGCTGCTGGCCGGGGGCCTGATGCTGTTTGTGCTGGTTGCCGGCGAGACCGTGTTCGTACTCAAAGCACTCGGGCAGCACATTGGCGGTTACTTCAATGACCTGTTGACGCTCTCAACCTGGAATGAAACCTACCAGGGCACGGACTGGCAGTCCTCCTGGACGGTGTTCTACTGGAGCTGGTGGATCTCCTGGTCGCCGTTTGTGGGCATGTTCATTGCCCGGGTATCGCGGGGCCGGACGATCCGGGAATATCTGCTGGGTGTACTGCTGGTGCCCTCATTCTTCAACTTCATCTGGATGACAGTGTTCGGCGCCAATGCCCTGCACCTGGAACTGTTCCAGAACGCGGATTTCGTGCAGACGGTAACGGCGGCGCCCAACTCCAGCCTGTACAACTTCCTGGAGTTTCTGCCGCTGAGTACCGCTACCATCGGCATCGCAATCCTCGTGGTTCTGGTGTTCTTTGTGACCTCGGCGGATTCCGGCTCACTGGTGGTGGCCACGCTGACCTCGAACGGCCGTGACCCCAGCTGGCAGCAGCGCCTGTTCTGGATGACCGCCATCGGCCTGGTAACGGCAGTGCTGCTAAGGGCAGGCGGTCTGAATGCCCTGCAGTCGGCCACCATTGCCAGCGGCCTGCCGTTCGGGCTCCTGCTTCTGGCGTTCATTCCGGCACTGCTGATCGCCCTGCGCCGGCCCTATGAGGACCAGCGGGTGCATGTGCGGATTCCCCGGGAATCGCGGGAGGATCGCGCATGAGCCGGCGCTCAGGAGGAGGATGAGAGCCAGCCAATCCTCAGCCTGAGCGTATCGGCTATCACGCTGACCAACGAAAGGGGCATGGCGGCCACCATGCTGGAAACGTACCATGGACCGTGATTGGCTTCATGCTTCCCATCAATGGTCAGCGGTGTGCAATCAACGGTCATGACAATCGCAGAGCGAGGAACAACAGCCTGCATCAAGGACATCAGTCAGAGGAGCCCGATAATGGAACTCAAGACGTTCAGAGACCTGATCGACTGGACCCGCACCCTCCATCACCACATGGCAACCTGCATGAAGCAGGCCGCAAGCGAGCATGAGGAAACACGTGCCCAGATACTGCTCGATTATCTCGCCACCCACGAAGCGGAACTGGAAAAAACGGTGGAGGGATTTGAGAGCGAAGCCGACGCCCGGGCACTGAAAACCTGGATCTACGACTTCCTGAGCCATAAGCCCATTGAGACGCACCGGACCTGTGACCTGCCCTACACCAAACTGGACTTCGATGGCATCTGCCACGAGATTTTTGACTTCCACGACCAGATCATTGATCTCTACCAGAACCTTCAGGACCGCGCCGAGATCCCGGAGGCCAAGGAGATGGTGGAGAATCTGCTGAACCTGGAGCGTCACGAAGCCATGCGGATTGCGCGGGAAATCGGTCGCATGCAGGACGTTTGAATCCGAGGGCCGGCATCCGCCTGCGCCCCGACGGCAGCCCTCGGGGCGCAGGTTGCGGGATCAAAGGCTGAGGTCGACGATGCGCTCATCGGACGCCGGCTCGGTCTCGGCGTCCGCGTACGCATGGGCCCCATCCGGGTACTCACTGGCCAGGTATTCCGCCAGCGCGTCCTGTTCGCTGCCGGCACCCGCAAAGTCCACCTGACCGGGATCAGTCGTCACGTCTACCCGGTTGGGGGTCTGGAGGTCGTTGAGCGGATAGCCGTCACCGCAGGCGGTACCGGGCGGGGCCCCAACGCAACCGGCGATGAAATCAAGGATCACGATCCGGATATCGGCCAGCCCGGTGTCCACGACGCCATCGGTGACCACGTCCTTCGCCACTGTCCCATCCGGATTAAGGACCTCCAGTTCACGCAGCCGCTCACCCGCAATGTCGCTCTGGGCCTGGTTCGTATCCCCTGCTGAGCGGGCCGCCCGGGTGGGATCAAACTCAACCCGCATCCCGGCAATCTGCGGGAACTGGCCCGGGGTGGCGCCGTCCGCGGTCGCAGCGACAGTGTGCTCCATCACGTCGGCCAGCTCCGCCGGCGTCAGTGTCAGCAGGGTCAGGCCGTTGTTGAACCGCAGGCTGGTCTGGATGTCGAGCTGGGAGATTCCGCCCTCAGGCTTGCCAATGGCGTCATTCGCCGCCGGCGGCAGGAAGGTGATGTCGTCGGGGTCATTGGTCCCGGGCGGCTGGAGCGCCTGGCCAATGTCGGCCCGGATACCCCCGCCGTTCTTGATGGAGACCTCAACATTCGGGTCCTGTTGCTGCGCCAGCCAGAGGTTGGCATCCGCCGTCAGATTCCCCAGGTTGGTCTCCTCGGTACGAACCTGGCTACGACGACCGTCCAGGTAAACGTCAGTCTGCCCCACAACGTTGCCGTCTTTTTCAGCCAGGACCTCTTCCAGGGCCGTGGTGATGGCATCCACCCGCTCGATTGGATCGAATGGCCGATCGATGGTGTCGGTGGCGTAAGCGCCACTTTCAGCTGATGACACCGAATCCGACAGTATCCGCCCCTGGTCGTCGAAGGAGACCATCAGGCGCCCGAGGTACTGGAAGTCGCCATCAACATTGACCAGCAGGACGGGCTCCCCGGCGGGCGATTCGTACTCAAGCGGGTAGGTGTCCGCGGCCTCATCCCCGTCCCGCAGGCGGTCATTGCTGTCCGCCAACAGGGTGTTGGAGCCACCGGCGACAATGATATCGACATCCGTCAGCCGGGTTGCCAGTGCCTTCTCCACCGCAATCTGCTGCATGTGGGCCAGCAGGACGATCTTGTCGATGCCCTGATCGGCCAGTTCATCAACCGCTGGCTGAAGGGTTGCCGCCAGTTCGTCGAGATCTTCCTCCGCGGACGGGTCAAAGGGCGAAGGTGCCACTTCTAGCGCCCCTGTGCTGGTAATGCTGGGCAGGGTCGGTACGCTGGCCCCGACCAGCCCGATGGTCTCGCCATTCACCTCAACCGTGGCGCTGGCCGCCACCGTGTTCGGTGCTGCCGCCTCGCCCGCGTCCGTCAGCAGATCGGAAGGATCGGAGGTTTCCGCAGCGGCGGCCGCCTCAAAATCAATGTTGGCGGACAGATACGGGAACTGGGCACCCGGCCAGTCGCCATCCTCGGCCAGTAGCTCCGTAAAGCTCTCCGGGCCGGCATCCAGATCGTGATTCCCCACTACCGAAGCCTGCACCCCCATGGCGTTCAACCAGGCGATGTTCGCACGGCCATTGCCCGGAGTTCCGAGCACCGAGGCCATGGCGTCATCCCCGGCCGCGAAGAATTCCGGCCCTGGAATGAGGTTGTCGCCGGAGCTGACGAGCAGGGTCTTTTCCGGGTTCTGCGAGCGGAATCCATTCACCAGTGCGGAAAAATTGCGTACATCCTGCACACCGCCCTTGCCGTCCACGTCCGCAAAATGGAGAAGCTGAAGCTCGAAGCGGGCGTCGTTGCCGTCATTATCCCCGTCGTCAAGCTCACAGCCGGCCATCACCAGGCTGCTGCCCATTACCAGCGCGATTAACGTCCTACTGAATTCCATCGATCATCGTCCTTTGTTGTGACATCAGGCGTATTCCATGCCTGACGATGCCGGATGCGGATGACAGTCCGGCGACGATGTCGTTACGGATTCACGAAAAAGTGATGACGCTCCGGAATGCCCCGGCTGCAGCAGGCGGTTTCTGTATCAAAATGTTACCGACCCTGAAAGGTAACAATTCTTTCACAGGGTGCCTCGATACTGACTCCGCCATCGTCAGGGAGCAGTATCATGTCCGATAATTCGCCGATCATCGTTGAACGTCTATGGCGCCTCAAGCGCGGCATTGAGAAAGGCCAGTGCGATGGCCTGGCGTTCGCGCACCTGAATAACCTGCTGCGCAATCCCGCCTATCGGGATCAGGTGCTGACCCAGGTCGAGCGCGACGGCACCGACGCCATGAAGGAACTGGCAAGCGAAATCCGGTCCCTTGATGAGGGTGCGCCGCTCATGGGGAGCTCGGGCCAGGCACAACAGGGAGCAGACGCTGACGCGGATAGACAGGGTGAACAGGCCTCGGGTGCATCACGCCGATACGGTGTCTGGATCCTGGCTGCGATAACGGCGGCACTGGCGGGGCTGAGTGGGTTCACGGCCTGGAACGAGCGGACGCGGCACATCGATAGCGATATCACTGCGCCCACAACCTGGACCTCAGGTCACACCTATGTACTGGAGGATCGGATCTTCGTGCGCGACACCTCGTTGACCATTGAACCGGGCGCCCGCGTTGAAGGCCGGACCGGTTCCGCCCTGATCGTTACGCGGGGCGGCACCCTGGCGGCCAGGGGCTCCCGGAACCAGCCGGTGGTCTTCACCAGCCACGAGCCCGAGGGCAGCCGGCAGAGCGGCGACTGGGGCGGCGTAGTCCTGCTGGGCAGCGCCCCCGTGAACCAGCCCAACGCCCACATTGAAGGGGTCGACGCAGGAACGGAGGCCGGCCGATTCGGCGGCGAAGACCCCCGCTCGAACTGCGGCGTCATTACCCACGCCCGAATCGAATTTGCTGGCCACGAGGTCTACAGCAACAATGAACTCAACGGCCTGACCATGGGCGGTTGCGGTACGAACACCATCATCCGGAACGTCCAGGTTCACCGTCCGCTCGACGACGGCATCGAAATGTTTGGCGGTACCGTGGACCTCAAGAACGTGCTCGTCTCCGGCCCCGGTGACGACGGCATCGACTGGGACTGGGGCTGGACCGGCAGAGTCCAGTTCGCAATCATTCAACAGCATCCCGACACGGGCGATAACGCCTTCGAAGGCGATAACAATGGCGATCACCATCAGGCCTCTCCCCGCTCCGAACCCCGATTCTACAACGTCACACTCGCAGGCGCTGGCGGCGGCCTCAAACTCAATCGCGGCATGGTGCTACGTGAAGGCACGGGCGGCCATTTCCATAACATGATCGTGGACGGCTACGGGCTCGGCGCCGTGGATACACGACATGAGGTATCCGCTCTGGTTGGCAGCGGCAAACTAACCTTCACGAACAACCTGATTTCGGACAGCGGTGAACAGGCATCGGATTTTGGAGAAAAAGGCGACCGTGACGATGACTTCGGTTTTAAGGAGCGTGACTGGCTCCGTACCGCCGACTTCGGCAATGCCTTCCGGATGGGCAGCGCCCTGTTGGCAGCAGCCCGGGATATCGAACAGCCACGGTTCAGTCCCGTCATCACCCAGAAAGAGATGAACGCGGTGGCGCCACCGCAGGATGAATTCTTCGATGAATCCGCCCTTTTCCTCGGCGCAATCGATCCGGCGGCATCGGAGCCCTGGACGACGGACTGGACGGCGTTTCCGCGCGATTGATGCAGAAAACGACTGATACCAGGGAAGCGATCCAGGCGGAGAGGCATGGTGCCGAGGGTGGGACTCGAACCCACAAGGCTTGCGCCACCTGATTTTGAGTCAGGCGTGTCTACCAGTTCCACCACCTCGGCAACGGCATAGGATTATACGCGCGGCCATTGCCGCGTCAATCACAGTGCGTCGAACAGCGACAGGCGTGAGATCTGTGCGAAGGACTGCTGCGCCGCCTGGAGGGTGAAATTCTGCTGGGTCAGGCGGCTGATAGCCTCGGCGTAGTCCACATCCTCAAGGTCTGAAAGGGTCTCCTGCGCCAGCAGATCACTGTCCTTCAGGAACTCTTTGGTGGTTTCCACGGTATTCAGGCGTGTACCTACGCCGGCCTGGATTTCCGTGGCCCGGTCCTCGGCGTTCTGCAGATTGGCGAGGCCCTGGTCGATGGTATCCTCAAGCGCCTCGCGGCCTTCCGGCGTGTTGGGGTGTGTCTCCAGCCCTTCGATCATCTTCTCCATGGTGCCGAATATGCTCTGCTGGTCACCTGTTTCAACCGCGAAGGAATCCTCATCTTTCGGTTCGCCGCTGACTTCAAAACGCATCCCGTTGACCTCGATGGGATTACCGCTTACATAATCTTCATCTGATATGAAAGTCTCACCGGTTCTTTGGGATTTGACGGTGTACTTGGTGTCTCCGCCACTCCGTTCAAACGACACCATCAGGTCATCAGGGTAGAATTCTTCAAACGCTTCCCGGTCGGTTACAACCCCGCTGCTGATCCGGCCGCTGCCCTCGTTACTCTGGGAGGCACGGGTATTGAACGTAGGCCGGTCGCTGGGAATGGCCTCAAACGTTTCCCGGCCATTGTCGTTCACCTTGATCGTGACCCCGTCATCGATCTGCACTGAACGCTCGCCGGAATCACCCCGGTATTCAATGTTGCCGGACACATCCTCGCCAAAGGGCTTTTCGCCGCCCTGGAAACCGGCAAACAGGAACTCCCCTTCCGGCCCTTGGGTGTTGGCCAAGCTGACCATCTGCCCCTTCACCTGCCGCAGCTCCTGGGCGATGGACTCGCGATCCGACTCACTCAGAGAACCACTGCCAGCCTGGACCATCAACTCCCGAGTGCGGGCCAGCGCATCCGTATAGCTGGAGAGCGTCCCGTCTTCCCGTTCCAGACGGGTCTGTGTCATGTTCAGTGTGTCCTGGTACTGCTCGCTACGCGCCAGGTCATCCTTGAGCTGCACGATCCGGGTGGAGGCCACCGGGTCATCCGAGGGACTGAGCACTTGCTTGCCCGTGGCCACCTGCTCCTGGGTACGCGCCTGCTGGGCGTTGAGATTCTGGAACTGCTGGATCCCCTGATTGAAGATCTGGCTTGTGGAAACACGCATGATCACCCTCCCCTAGTTGAAGGTGCCGAGCAGGGTATTGAACAGGTCCCGGGCAACCGAGACCACCTGCGATGAGGCGCTGTAAGCGTTCTGGAACTCGATGAGCCTGCCGGCTTCCTCATCGAGGTTGACGCCGGACTGCTCTTCCCACTGTTTCTGGGACTGCTCCTTGAGCGTGCCGGCGGCTTCTTTGTCCACCTGGGCAGTCCGGGTGCGCGACCCCACATCCTCGACCACGGAACCATAGGCGTCCGTGAAGCTGAAGTTGCCGTTATCCAGGTAATTCTTTGCGTTCAGGTCGCCCAGGGCCAGGCCGTTACGGTTGTCCGAGGTGCCACCCTCGTTGGTTTCAAGGCGGAAGCTGTCGCCGGCCTCAGGGTTGCCGCTGAGTTCGAACTGGAAGCCTTTGTAGGCGGGTTCGCTGCTGGGGGCCCGTTCAAAGAAATTGTCTGCCCCCGCTGTTGTCGTATCGTCAGCGGTCAGACGCACACCATCAGCAAGGGTTGTATCCACATAGCCGCCCACGGTCACAACATTATTATTCAGGGATTCAGTCCCAACACTGCCGCCACCGTAGGGATCCGGCTTGCTGACCTGGAGAGAGCCATTACTATTATTCAATTCCAACCGTATATCCGCCCCGCTGTTGGAGCGGAGCTTGAGACTATTGCCATCATCACCCGCAATGCGGACATCGAGATTCAGTGATTCAAAATCGCTATTGTCCTCCATGGCCTTCTTGAGACTATCAGCCGTTAGAGGACCATCAATTTGACCCAAATCCGCCGTTTTGGTGCCGGAATCATCCTTGATGGAAATGGAGATATCGGCATCGCTACCATTGAGGTTTCTGAGCTCGGTTTCCGTATAGGCCGTTGCCTGGACCCCTGACCGGCCATTCAGTTTATTCGCAATGGACTGGGCCGATTCGTTAGCATTGATGTCGAGCGCTGGTTGGGTTGAAACAACACCTGTTTCCGGATCACGTGTACGGAGGGTGATTTCCTGTGCTCCATAACCATTCCCGGCTCCAGGCTGAGGCTCCGTATTTGTAGGCCCTGAAGCAGTCACAACCCGCGCCCCCGGATCCCCACTGAACACGGTATTCGTCTTCCCCGGCTCAAACCGCACATTGTTCATCGGCGGATCCAGAGGCTTGGGATCAGACGGATCGGAGACATCCACCACCTCAAAGCGGTTCTCCGAAAGGAACCGGATCTCCATGGGCGGATCGAGGTTGCCGTTCTGGTCCAGGGCATCCAGACGGCGGCCGGTCTGTGGGTCGCGGATGTCGAGCATGGTGCCCTGGGTGATCTGCCCGGTGCCCTGGTTGCCACTGCTGGCCTCGGCGCGGATGGGGGCTGCCAGGGCAATCTGTTCGCCGGCCACAATTTCCGTCGCCATATCCCGCGCACCGTTGAAGGTGGGCCGGACGGTGAATTCATCGCCCTGCTGGAAATCCCCGGATTCAAGCTCAATCTCGAATCCATCCATGGAGATGGTTGAGGGCCGGCTGTCACTGATGCTACCGGTTTTCACCAGCTCTCCGCTGGTGGCATCACGGATGCGGTACTGCTGGTCATCCGGCCCGGTGAATTCCAGGGTATAAGAGCGGGTATCCAGCTTGCTGCTGTCAGTGATGTTCACGCGGGCCTGGCGGTCGCCGTTTTCGGCGGTTTCAGCGGACGGCGTGATCCGCCCACGGGCCAGGCTTTCCGAATTGATATCGCGGAAGAAGTTGCCACCCAGGTTACCGTTAAGATCCTGACCCAGCTGGTGCTGCTCGTTCATGCGCTCGGAAAGACCAATGGCGATCCGCCCGATCCCGTTCAGTGTCGGTTCCAGGATCTCGTCCCGGAAAGTCAGGTTGCCGCCCAGCGCGCCACCGGTGATCTCATGGGTAATGGCCCTGTCCCGGCCAACGCCCTCCAGCAGTACCTCCCGCCGGCCCGCCTGCTCGGTGCTTCCAGACAGGCGCAGCGTGGCGCTGTTGCCCTTGCTGACAATGCCCTGGCCCTTGCCGATGCTCACATCAACGGTGCCGTCGTTGTTCTCATTGGTCTGGACCTGCACCAGCTCTGAAAGCTCCCGGAGCTTCTCGTCCCGCTTGTCCAGCAGCTCATTGGCATCACGCCCACTGGCGCGCCCGGGCGACTCCGCGATCTTGAGATTCAGCTCCGCGATGCCGTCCGCCAGGGAATTGATGTCGCTCAGGTTCGCGGAGATGCGGTCATCCACGGTTTCCTCGCGGGAACGCAGCTGACTGTCCACGGACTTGAAGCGGGAAACCAGATTGTCCGCCTGGTTCAGGGCCTGCTCGCGCAGTGAGTTTGAGGCTGGGCTCTCGGCCGCATCCTGGAGAGTGCCAAAGAATTCGTTCAGGGCCTGGTTGAGACCGGTCTTCTCGTTCCCCAGGAGATCGTCCATGCCATTCAGGTTCTCCACTAGGGCGGTCTGTTCCGAGTGAAGGGTGGTGTCTGAACGCAGCTGGGTGTTGATGAATTCGTCGTTCAGGCGCTGTATGTCGGCAACGTTAACGCCCTGGCCAATGTAACCGCTCCCGGAAGCCTGGGAGGGATTGGAAACGAAATCCGCCCGCTGGCGACTGTAGCCGGGCGTGTTGGCGTTGGTGATGTTGTTACTGGTGGTCTCCAGCGCCTTCTGGTTGGACAGGATCCCGGTCAGGCCCGTATTCAGCAGACTCATGGCAGCTTACTCCCCTTCCGTCCCGTCATCGATCACGGCGCCCAGCGTGGGCCTGTCCATGATGTTCTGGATCTTGTCGGCATAGGCCGGATCAGTGGCGTAGCCGGCGTCCTGCAGCGCCTGGGCGAAGGCTTCAGGGTTGTCCGCCTGCTCCAGCACCCGCTGGTAACGCGGGTTCTCGTTCAGGAAGCTGGCGTAGTCCTCAAAACTGCTGGCGTAATCCGGGTAGGCACGGAAGTCCGCCTTTTCCTGCATGGGCAGTCCGTCCCGGTATTCGGTGGTGGTGACACGGACTTTCTCGCCGCCCCAGCGCTCATCGGCCTTGATGCCGAACAGGTTTCGGCTGGGCTCCTTATCGCCGCCGATCATGTTCTGACCCCAGCCGGTTTCCAGCGCCGCCTGGGCAATCATCACCTGGGCCGGAACGCCCGTCTTTTCGCTCACATCACGGGCAATGGGGCTGAGCTCCTGCACGAACTGCTGCGGCCCTTCAAACCGTTCCGGCAGTTCCCTGCCGCCTTCATCAGCGGAGCTGGAGCCGCTGCTGCCCTCTTCCGGCATCATCTGGCGGACCTTATCCACACGTTCCGCCAGCTTCGGGTCCGGCGCCGGCATCTCCCGGCTGTACTCGGCAATACTGGTCTTGGCGTCCGGACGATCCGCACCCTGTTCGCCACCACCAAGCTGGCGCACCAGTTGATCCGCAATCCCGATGCTGCGTTCCTGGGTCAGGCTCAGGGTCAGCTGCTTGTCGAACATGTCCTGGTACTGTTCGGTCTCCTGGCTGTTCAGGTAATTGCCCTCGCTGAACACCTCGTTGGCTGAGCGCATGGACTTCATCATCTGCTGCAGGAACAGCGCTTCGAACTGCTTGGCGACTTTCTCCAGTGCCTTGTCCCGATCGGTATCGGCAAGCCGCTTGAGATCGCTCATGGCGCTCATGTCGGTGTAGATGTGCGCGTCGCTGGTACCGCTTGCGGATGACTGGATCATAGCCTCAACCTCAAATGACGATCAGTTCCGCGCGCAGCGCGCCGGACTGCTTGAGGGCTTCCAGCACGGCCATGATGTCACCCGGTGCCGCACCCACCTGATTCACCGATTGAACGATCTCGTTGAGCGTAACCGCGGGCCCGAACTTGAACATGCGGGCTTCTTCCTGCTCGATGGCCACATCCGTCTGTGGAATCACGGCTGGGTCACCATCTCCGAAAAGCCCGGGCGCCACTGCCTCGGGATTCTCGGTAATGGTCACACTCAGGTTGCCGTGAGTGACCGCCGCCGGGCTGACCTTCACGTTCTCACCCACCACGATGGTGCCGGTGCGGGAGTTGATCACCACCTTGGCGGATTCCTCCGCCGGGGTGATCTCGATGTTCTCCAGGATCGAGAGAAAGCTGACGCGCTGTGAGGCGTCCCGTGGTGCGCGCACCCGCACGGATGAGGCGTTCTTCGCGTAGGCCGTTTCCGGCCCCAGACGGTCATTTACCGCCTCGACCACGCGCCGCGCCGTGGTGAAATCCGGGTTACGCAGGTTCAGGGTAATGGTGTCCCCTTCGGAGAAGGCCGTGGGCACCTTGCGCTCAACCGTTGCGCCCTGGGGAATACGCCCGACACTCGGAATATTCACGGAAATTGAGGATCCATCCTGACCCTCCGCGCCGAAACCACCGACTACAAGACTCCCCTGGGCCATGGCATAGGTCTGGCCGTCCGCCCCCTGGAGTGGCGTCATCAGCAGTGTGCCGCCGCGCAGGCTGTCGGCATCGCCCACCGAGGACACGGTGACATCAATTTCCTGGCCGGGGCTGGCAAAGGGCTGCAGATCCGCCGTGACCATCACGGCCGCCACGTTATCGGCGCCGGGATCGACGCCAGGGGGGATGGTGATACCAAACTGATCCATCATGTTGCGCAGGCTCTGGTTCGTGAATGGCGCACCATCCCCGCTGCCATCGAGACCCACCACCAGCCCGTACCCGACAAGCTGGTTATTGCGCACGCCCTTAACCGAGGTCAGATCCTTGAGCCGGTCGGCCTGCACCGGACCGGCAATCAGGGTCACAAGCACCAGTACCGCGGCAATCCGGTTCCACATGACACGCCCTCCTGTACAAAGCATCACAGAGGCCACCATTCACTATTGAAGAAGCGGGTCAGCCAGCCCATGCGGTTGGCCTGGTCAAAATCCCCGGTCCCGCCATAGGATATCCTCGCGTCCGCGATCCGGCGGGAACTCACACGGTTATCCGAGCCAATGTCCTGCTGGCGGATCAGCCCGGAGACCCGCACGTATTCCTTGCCCTGGGTCAGGGTCAGCCATTTCTCGCCGCGCACCCGCAGAACCCCATTGGGCATCACTTCCACCACCGTCACGGTGATACTGCCACTGAGCTGGTTGCTCTGGTCCGCCTCAGCTTCACCGTCAAACTGCCGGTCCTGACTCACATCCGTCCCGATTCCCAGGCCCTCCTGACCCAGGACCGACGGCGCCTCAAGATCCGTCTCACTTTCCTTCGCAATACTGGTGTTGGAGGTTTTGGACGCCGCCGTGCTCTCCTGAAGCTGCACGGTCACCACATCTCCCACGTTCAGCGCCTTGCTGTCGCTGAACAGATTATGACGGCGGGAGTTCTGGTAGATGGAGCCGTTGACCGGCTGATCCGCCATCATCGCCTCAGGTTCCACCGGCGCGAACGCCGGATCACCGGGCTTGGCCCGCTCACGGGTCATGGCTTGGCAGCCTGCCAGCGTCACCACCAGCAGCAGGAGCAGGCTCTTGTGGATGGCATTGGATGCGACGCTCATAACAGCTCTCCTACCCGAGGCGGCGTTACAGGTTCTGGGTGATGAACTGGAGCATCTGGTCCGAAGACGAGACGACCTTGGAGTTCATCTCATACGCCCGCTGGGTGGTGATCATGTTCACCATCTCCTCGACCACCTCCACGTTGGAGCCTTCCAGCATGCCCTGCTCGATGGTGCCGGTCCCATCCAGACCGGCTTCACCGATCAGCGGGTCACCGCTGGCTGCGGTCTCCTGGTAGAGGTTACTGCCAATTGCCTGAAGCCCCTGGGGGTTCACGAAGGTCGCCAGCTCGATCTGGCCCAGCTGCTGGGGCTCCGGCTCGTTAGCGATCTTAGCGCTGACGGTGCCGTCACGCCCGATAGTGATGGAGGTGGCTTCTTCCGGCACATTGATGTTCGGTTCAATCGGGTTGCCGTTGGGCGTAACAATATCGCCCTCGGAGTTGAGCTGGAATTCGCCGTTGCGGGTGTAGGCGATCTCGCCATCCGGCTTGAGGACCTGGAAGAAGCCCTCCCCATCAATGGCCAGGTCCAGGGACTGGTCCGTGACCTTCATGTCTCCCTGGGTGTGCTCCTTGCTGGTTGCCGCAACGCGTACGCCCGTACCCAGCTGGAGCCCAGACGGCAGTTCCGTGTTCTGGGAAGACAGGCCGCCGGGCTGGCGCTCCGTCTGGTACATCAGATCCTGGAAATTGGCGCGGTCACGCTTGAACCCGGTGGTATTCACGTTAGCCAGGTTGTTGGAAATGGTGCTCAGCTGCTTATCCTGAGCGGCGAGGCCGGTCTTGCTGACCCAAAGGGCTGGATGCATTGTTCTGTCCTCCGATCACTTGGGTGCGGGCCCTTAGGGCGGCGGCATCGGTTTGCCGCTTTTCCGTCACCCATGACGTTTCCATCAGAGGTCTTGCAACAAGCGTGCCACGCTCTGGCTGTTTTCGTCGGCGGTCTGCATGGCTTTGACCTGCATCTCGTACTGGCGGGAAAGCTGCAGGTTCTGGATCATGGATTCCACGGCGGAGACGTTGGAGCCCTCCAGGAACCCGCTTACGACCTGGACATCAGCGTCCGGCTGCAGTGGGCCCTCCTGATCCGCGCCCTCCTTGAGGCGGAAGAGACCATCCTCACCTTTTTCAATCTCATCCTGGTCCGGATTCACCAGCTTGAGCCGATCCACCTCAACCAGCTGGTCACTGGGGGCACCGGCGGGTACCACTGAGAGGGTGCCGTCAGAGCCGATTTCAATCTTGTCAGCCGGCGGTACGGCAACCGGGCCCCCGTTACCCATAACCGGAAGCCCTTCGCCATTGCGCAGGATGCCGTTGGCATCCACCTGCAGGCTACCGGCACGGGTATAGGCCTCGTCACCGGGCTCCGGTTCTACCGCCAGCCAGCCATCGCCCTTGATGGCGATATCCAGTGAACGGCCAGTCTGCTTCATGGGGCCATGACTCAGATCCGCACCCGGGTTCTCCGTCATGGCGTAGGCCCTGGAGGGGTGGTGTTCGCCGTACACCGGCATGCTGCGGGCATTGGCGAAGTCCTGTTTGAACCCCGTGGTGTCCGCGTTCGCCAGGTTGTTGGCGTTGACCTGCTGCGCGTACATGTTCTGCTTTGCGCCGGTCATGGAGATGTAGAGCGAACGGTCCATGGAACCCTCCTCTATTCATTCAACCCTCAACTCGCGGTCTTACCGCAGGTTGATGATGGTCTGGGTGATCTGGTCCGAGGTCTCGATGGTCTTGGAGTTGGCCTGGAAGTTCCGCTGCGCGGTGATCAGACCCACCAGCTGTTCGGAGAGATCCACGTTGGATTCCTCCAGCGAGCTTGACTGGATGGCACCAAGGGGACCGGTATTGGGGCGGCTGATCACCGCATCACCGGAGTCGATGGTCTCAACCCAGGCAGTATCCCCAACCGGCGCCAGACCCTCATTGTTCCGGAAATTGGCCAGAGCGACCTGGCCCAGCGCCTCGGATTCGCCATTGCTGAAGCGCGCCTGGATCACACCCTCCTCGCTCACATCCAGACCGGTGAGACGGCCGGTTGCGAAGCCGTTCTGCTGGAGGTCATTGACGGCGAATTCTGAACCGACCTGGGTAGTGTTGGTGTAATCGAGGACAAAATTGGAGCTGTTAGTGTCCGGCCCCAACGGTGGCTCTTCAAGATCGGTATTGGGACCAGCCGCACCGTTTCGATCACCGTCTTGATCCTTAGGTTCCCAGTTATTTATCAGAACATCATCGGACGCTGTTGTGTCCAAGCTCCCATTATCCTTGAAGACCAGATCAAAGCCTTCTTCGCCGGTGGGATTGTCAGCTGTGTTACCAACCAGTTCGCCATCAATCTCCACGTAGCTTTTCCAGTTGTTACCTTCGGAGTTTTGTTTCACGAAGTACTGGGTCAGTTCGTGAGGGTTGCCCAGACTGTCGTAAATAGTTGTGGAGGTTGAATGGTTGTAAGTATTAGGATCGTTCGAATTAAAGCTATTCCGTACTGTCGGATCGGTACCATCGAGCTCGTCTCCACTCAATATCCGCGTATCGCCAGCAGCTATTTCATACCCCGGATCCACCTGAAAGTTGAGTACGCCACGGGCAGTAGCTTGCGTATCCCCTGAGGATGTATCAAGGGTCACGGGACTTCCGTTACTCCCGCTACGGGTTACTTCGAGTCCAACCTGAAAATTAGGACCCTCAGCACTAACGTTGATATTATTGCCTTCACTTTCCGTCAGGCGAACTTCTCCAGACGTATCAGTATCCACGGTAATACCATCTGGTGTACCTTCATTCAGAATTTTGTCGCGAAGGTCATCAAGATTGCTCACTCCGTCCATTGAATAAGTCTGTGTGCCAATCGTGATCGCATCATTGTTAGGATCAATATTCTGAAGACTGGTGATACTGACTTCATTTGTAGCATCTACCCTCAACCCATCTTCCTGACCCAAACGTTGCGCGATGGTGCCAGCGGAAGCTCCAGCACTGATTTCCTCGCCAAGAGTGTAAGTAGAGTCGTCCGGCCTGGTTATCTCCCAGTAATCCTCTCCCTGGGCCGCAAAACCATCACCCCCCAAAACTACCTGGCTGACATTATCCCCTTCAGCCTCAAAATCCCGGAACTCTTCACGTAGAACCGACTCTCGCGAATCGAGGTTCAGATTCGCCGCGACATTGGTAGTGGATTTGGGCGCGAGGTTTTCAGTGTTCACTTCCAGGTCCCCCCGGACATCACCAACCTGCCCGTCCTCATTGGCCTGGAACCCTTGAACCCGGGCCCCCTGGTTATTGGTAACAAACCCCTCCTCATCCACACCGAACTGACCAGCCCGCGAGAACTGGCGTTCGCCATTGGCGCCTTCCAGAACGAAGAACCCTTCCCCATCGATGGCCATGTCAAGGCCATTGCTGGTGCCGGTGATGTTGCCCTGCTGGAACAGCTGTCTGGTGTTCTGCACGCTGACGCCGTCGCCCGCTGACGTGTCGCCCAGGTTCTGCAGGCCGGAGCTGTAGAGATCGCCGAATTCCGCCCGCGAGCGCTTGAAGCCCGTGGTGCTGGCGTTGGCTATGTTGTTGCCTTTCACGTCCAGATCCGTCTGGGCCGCATTGAGTCCGCTGAGTGCGATATTGAACGCCATGTGACACCTCGCCCACTACTTGTTATCAGTTGATCTGTTTGACCTGGTCAAGCGGCACCGAGCCGCGCCCTGCCAGATTCAGCGTCACGCCCCCATTCTCAAGGTTGACGCTGTCCACGTTCGCGTTGAGCCGGGTGGCCAGCTCCTGGGTTTCGCCGTCGTACTGGGCTTCCGCCTGGATCCGGTAATCGCCGGGCTCCATCAGGTCGCCGTTGCCGTTCTCACCGTCCCAGCTGAAATCCACCGTGCCGCTGCCCTGCTGGCCCATGTCCATCTGGCGCACCAGCTCCCCGGAAGGGTTGTACACATTGACCCGCAGGTTCGAGGTGGCATTGGGCACGTCCACCGCCCCTTTCACCTCGCCCTCAGGGCCAAGATTGGCGATATTGCCCTCCACCTGCACCTGCTGCCCCACCATGGCGGAGGCCTGCAACGCCTGGGTGGAGCGGAACTGGCCCATGGCGTCCTCCACCGAGTTGTTCAGGCTCTGCATCTCCTCCAGGGAGGAGAACTGGGCCAGCTGGGCCACAAAATCCTCGTTCTTCTGCGGGTCCAGTGGGTTCTGGTTCTGCATCTGGGCCATCATGAGATCCATGAACTCATTGCGGCCCATGTCAGCAGCCTTCTTGCCGCCCTCGCCCTTGTCACCCTGATTCTGGTTCCGGTACTCCTTGAGGATGTCCGAAGCCGAATTCGTTGAGCTGTTAACGCCGTCCATCGTCGCTACCCCCGTTCCCGCTTACTGGCCCTGACCCAGCGTCATGACGCGCTGCATCATGCTCTTGGCCGTGTTCATCACCTCAACATTGGTCTGGAAGGAGCGCGACGCGGACATCATGTCCGCCATCTCCTCTACCACGTTGACGTTCGGGTAATACACATAGCCGTTATCATCCGCCTTGGGATGATCCGGCTGATAACGCTGCTCCAGTTCCACATCGCTTTCCACGATGGCATCCACCTTCACACCGGCTGATTCCAGCTCGTTGCGCGAGAAGCCTGCATCCTGAACGCCACCTCCCTGGCCCATCATGTCCGCCTGAATGGCAGAGAAAATGGGCTTGCGTGCCCGATAGACCTCGTCCGTACTGGAGCTGGCGGTCTCGGCATTCGCCAGGTTGCTGGAGGTGGTGTTCAGCCGGATGGACTGGGCCGACATGGCTGAACCCGCGATATCAAAAACCTGATTGAGTGACATGGTTTACTGCCCCGAGATTGCGTTTTTGAGTCCCTTAACACTGCTGTTCAGGAACTGGAAACTGGCCTGGAACTCCATGGAGTTGCGCATGTACTTGGACATCTCCGTCTGCGTGTCCACAGTATTGCCATCAATGGACGGCTGGATCGGGTTGCGGTACATCAGATCCGGATTGCCGCCACCGGTACCCTCGCCCGTCATATGGCCCGAATCCGAGGCAGTCATCGCCATACCTTCCTGCTGGCCCTGAGCCTGCTGAAGGGCGGCCTGGAAATCGATGTCACGCGCCTTGTAACCGGGCGTATCGGCATTGGCGAGGTTGTTGGCGAGCACTTCGGAACGCTGGGAGCGTAGCCGCAGTGCGTCATCGTGAATGCCGAGTGCGTTGTCAAAGCTGATCGTGGTCATGACTGGCCCCTTTTTGCCGGGTAATCGGGCTTTGCCGGTATTAAGCAATAGCGGTGCCAAGGTGCTACACTCCTTTGTATTCAGGCATTAACGCCGCCATGGCAAAAATACGGGTGCAAGAGCGGCAAACCTGTGCCAGTGCCGGAAACCGTTGTCTTCGGGGTCAATTGTGAGCCCGGAAGTTTGCTGGTAACGTTCCCACAACATGGATGCGATCGTTGGACAATGATGAACGTACCCCTCATGCCTTCGAGCCTCACGGCCATGGACCCCAAGCAGAAACCGAGCGCCATTCCGCCCATGCCGGATTACCATGCGCGGGTGCTCGGCTATATGGCCGGGGCTGCGATTCTCGCTACAGGGGTGTTTCTCAACCACTTCCATGACTACCTGATCTGGTTCGTGCCGCTGGCGCTGATCTGGCCGCACGTTCTCTACTTCATCTCCCGGGCGATCTTCCCCAGACGCACACCACAGATCCGCGAGCGCATTCTGCTGCTCGACGGCTTCCTGATTGGCTCGCTGACGGTTTTTATTGAGTTCAGTGTCATTCCCTCGCTGATGCTGCTGCTGATGATCAGCTTCAGCGGCATCATTGTCGGAGGGCTGAGGGCGTGGGCGCTGAACATGGCCGCACTGGCGATAGGGGTGCTCACGTCACTGCCGGTTGCCGGTGTCAGCTTCGAGCCCTGGGCGCCGCCCACCCTCACCGTGATGAGCGGCGTGGTGACCACCCTCTATGTGTGCGTCATGGCCTTCTATACCTATCTCCAGGCGCGCGCACTGGTGGCGGCCAAGTCCCAGATCCAGTACCAGCGGGAACAGTCCATCGCCCTCTCCCACAAGCTGGCCAAGTACCTCTCGCCACAGGTGTGGCAGTCCATCTTCACCGGTGAACGGGACGTACGGCTGGAGACCCAGCGCAAGAAGCTGGCGGTCTTCTTCTCCGATATCCAGGGCTTCACGGAGCTTTCCGAGGAGATGGAGCCAGAGGGACTGACGGAACTGCTCAACACCTACTTCACCGAGATGTCCCAGATCGCGCTGAAATACGGCGGCACCATCGACAAGTTCGTGGGCGACAGCATTATGATCTTCTTCGGCGATCCCACCAGCCAGGGCGCCAGGAAGGACACACAGGCCTGCGTATCCATGGCCATCGAGATGCGCAAGCACATGACGGTGCTGCGCCAGAAGTGGAAAAGCCAGGGCATCCGCACGCCCCTGGAGATCCGCATGGGCATCAGCACCGGATTCTGTACCGTGGGCAACTTCGGCGCGGACAACCGCATGGACTACACCATCATCGGCAAGGAAGTGAACCTGGCCAGCCGCCTGGAGGAACTGGCGGATCCGGGCGAGATCCTGGTCTCCTACGAGACCTTCTCACTCATCAAGGACCACATCCTGTGCCGGGATAAGGGCGAGATCACGGTAAAGGGCTTCGCCCGGCCGGTGCCCATCTACCAGGTGATCGACTTGCGCCAGGACGTGGGAGACCAGCGCAGCTTCCTGGAGCATGAGGGCGACGGGTTCGCGATGTACCTGGATTCCGAGAAGGTCGACGAGCGTGAGCGCGAGCACATCATCCAGGCGCTGGACCGGGCGGCCAAGCGCCTGCGGGACGAGTAGCGGCTACTGGCGCAGCAGCCTTGGCGCGGGGGCATCCCCCTGATGGGTCGAGCGCCAGGGGTTGATATCGATCCCGCCACGGCGGGTATAGAAAGCCCCCACACTCAGCCGCTCCGGGGTCAGCGTACTCCTGAGGTCCGTGAAGATCCGCTCCACACAGGCCTCGTGGAAGTCCCGTGCCTCACGGTAGCTCAGGACATAGCCCAGCAGCGCCTCCGGCCGTATGCGGGCACCGGTATAGTGGACCACCAGCGTGGCCCAGTCCGGCTGGCCCGTCACCGGGCAGAGGCTGCGCAGAAGGTGGGAACACAGTGTCTCCGTAACCACATCCCCCTCAAGCGAACGCAGTGATCCCAGAGGACCATCATCGGGCATGATCACGCCTTCCGAGTCATCAATCAGATGCGCGCCTTCCGGCCGAGCCACCAAACCGGCATCTGCGTCCACATCTCCGAGAACCACGGAAACCGCCGCGCCAACCGCTTCAGACAAATCCCGCTCCATGGTGGCGCGCACCGATTCCACGGCCTCGAACACTGTGCTGTTGAAGGAATTGAGATAGAGCTTGAGCGACTTGGATTCGATCAGGTTGGGCGAATCCGCGGGCACCCGGAACTCGGCGGTCGCCACCCGGGGCACACCGTCCGGGCGCAGCCAGCTCAGCTCCCAGGCCTGCCAGCGGTCCTCGCCGTGCCAGGGCCAGCCGTCGGCCAGGCCCAGTGACTGGCGTGCCTGCGCCCGGGCCACGGGATACAGAACCCCCGGATCGTAGTGCTCTGGGTAAGCGCTGGTCCGGCCCAGCGGTGCATCATCCAGTTGCATGTTTTCTCCTCAGCTTCGAATGCCCTTGCCCCGGTTAAGCAGTCGCAGGCTCACCGTGAACAGCACCACCGCGAACACCACCAGCATGGTGATCGCCCAGACCGGCCCCACATCGGAAGCGCCCAGGACGCCATAACGGAAGGCATTCACCATATAGAGAATCGGGTTGGCCATGGAGAGCGTCTGCCAGAGCGGATCCAAAAGGTTGATGGAATAGAATACGCCCCCGAGGTAGGTCAGTGGCGTCAGTACAAAGGTCGGTACGATGGAGATGTCATCGAACTTGGTGGCGAACATGGCGTTGATGAATCCGCCCAGAGAGAACACCAAGGACGTGAGCAGCGCCGTGGACACCACCAGCACCGGACTATGGAACTCCAGCGTAGTGAACGCCAGTGACACCAGCATGACAACAAAGCCAACGATCAGCCCCCGCGCCATGCCACCGGCCAGGTAACCGGTCAGGATCACCCAGTTGGGCGTGGGTGAGACCAACAGCTCCTCGATGCTGCGCTGGAATTTCATGCTGAAGAACGAGGACACCACGTTCGCGTAGGAACTGGTGATCACCGACATCATGATCAGTCCCGGCACAATGAACTCCATGTAGTCGTAACCCTCCATGGGGCCGATGCGACTGCCGATCAGGTTGCCGAAGATCACGAAGTACAGCGTCATGGTCACCGCCGGTGGCAGCAGCGTCTGCGGCCAGATGCGCGTAAAGCGCCTGATCTCGCGCACGACAATGGTCATGAAAGCGATCCAGATCTGGTACGGCGTCATGCGCTCTCCTCCTCTTCGGATTCCGGCAGCGAACGCCCCACCAGGCTCATGAACAGCTCCTCCAGCCGGTTGGAGCGGTTGCGCATGCTGGTCACCTCCCAGCCCTGCTCGCCGAGCTGGCGGAAGACATCGTTCAGCCCATCCTCTTTTTCAACCTCAACGACCAGTGCGCCCTCGTCATTGCGAAAGCAGTGATAGCCCTCAAGCTGCGGCACCGTGCCGGGGTCGTTACGGATGTCGAAGATGAAATGCTCCATGCTCAACTGCTGCAGCAACTCCTGCTTGGAGCAATTCTGGAGGATGCGACCGCCGTCAATGATGGCAATGTTGCGGCACAAGGCCTCCGCTTCCTCCAGGTAGTGGGTGGTCAGGATGATGGTCACCCCCTCGCGGTTAATGCGCTCCAGAAAGCCCCACATGGAGCGCCGCAGCTCAATGTCCACACCCGCCGTGGGCTCGTCCAGGATCAGGACCCGGGGCTCATGCACCAGCGCCCTCGCAATGAGCAGCCGGCGCTTCATGCCCCCCGACAGCATTCTCGCCGGTGAATTGCGCTTGTCCCAGAGCCCCAGTTCGCGCAGGTAACGCTCGGCATTGAGTGCCGCCCGCGCCGGCGCCATGCCGTAATAACCGGCCTGGGTGCGCACGATGTCACCCACCTTCTCGAACTGGTTGAAATTGAACTCCTGGGGCACGAAGCCGAGCCAGGTCTTGAGACGGGCGGGATCGGTATCCAGATCCGCGTCGAACACCCGCACCTGCCCGGCCGTCTTGCGCACCAGTGAGGCAAGCACCCCAAGAGTGGTGGATTTGCCGGCCCCGTTCGGCCCCAGAAGGGCAAAAAAATCACCGGCCTCAACCTGCAGATCAATTCCCTTCAGAGCCTCAAGGCCACCGGGAAAGGTCTTGCGCAGTCCGCGAATATCCAGTGCGTAATCCATAGAGATCTCTTATCGAATCAACGTGGCTGATTATGGGGATCATGCGCCCCGATGCAAGGGCGTTGCCCAATCTGCGACCTGTGTCAGATCAGAAGCGACTGCGGCTTCCTACAATGCCGGGACGCAACAGTTCAGGGCCTATGGACGAGCAATGACCCCCGAGACCCCGCGACACGCAGTACGGATGTTAACCGCTATGCTCACACCGTGCCTGCTGGCACTTGCCGGCTGCAGCGGCAGTGACGGCAACGGGGACGGTGATCTGCGCACGGGCACCCTGTTCACCCAGGGCGTTGAGAACATCCATTATGGAACGCGCAGCCAGTCCGGGACCACCGATGGGGACGGCGAATTCCGTTACCATCCCGGCGAAACGCTGACCTTCCGGGTGGGCAACCTCGTCTTGGCCGAAAACGTACCCGCCGCGCCCTTCCTCACGCCCATCGATTTCACGGCGGAAGCCCGAAGGCAGCTGCACAGTGGCAGCACCGATGACGAAAACCTCGAAACCCACCGCAGCGTCGAGGTAGATCTGGCAGAGAACAACGCGATCGCCATCAACATCACGCGCCTGCTCTCCGCGCTGGCTGAAAAGGACAATCCCGGATCCTCCGAGGAAACCCTCGAAATCAAGCAACGCACCATCGACCAGCTCAACAGCTATCTGGCGGATGACAGCAACCCCCGCATTGATTTCAGTGTCCCCATAGAGGCGTTCTCAAAGCCGGAGAACATCTCGGAGGACAACCGGGAGGACGACACAGGTGACCTGATCGACCCGTCACCTGCAAACCGCCTCCTGGACAGCATCTGCTTTGCACCCGAGGGGGATGATCTCTGTAAGGACCCGCCCACCGAATCCGAGATCGACAGTGCAACCGGCGATCGCGAGGAAGAACTTTCGGATGAGCGATCCAGTATCCTCAATGCCCGCCGCACCCTCGAGGGGGCATCCGCCGGCAATGCCATTGAGTTTCTCGAACAGGATACCCTGGATTTCAGGAACGACCTGGCGACTGCCTTCTACCTGGAGCCCGGCACCCTGACCATTGGTCCTTCAGACGGCAGTATCAGAAAGGTAGCGATCAAGCGCACCGGCTCCTCCGGCTACTCACTGAAACGGCTGGAAGCGAAAGCAAAAGGCACGGGCTGGGCGATCCACAGCATTGATCGCCAGGAAGGCAAGGTGGAGTTCTACCGGAATACCAGCAGGGTCGCGGAAAGCGGAACCATAGTCGTCAACTTCAAGGTGGACTACCCGGGGTTCGACAACTACCGCTGGTTCCGCAAGAACCTGCTGGTGGAAGTCAACTGAACAGGGCCTTGAGACTCCAGCGGGAACGCTGGCGTGCCGCTGCCCCGGTTACCTCGTACTGCGAGGGATCAATCCCGCCGTAACCAAAGGGCTTGCAGTCCACGATGCGCGCGTTGGCGTCCGCCGCCTCCTCATTCTGTTTGGCCAGATCCACAATGTGCCCCTGTGCCAGGGGTTTCTTGTCGGTATCGGTCAGCACCATCACGCTGGGCCACAGGCGGCGCTTCGGCGTGTGTGACACCACCACCCCGATCTCCCGCGTAGCCAACTCCACGATGGTGCCCGTGGGGTAGACACCAATCGCCTGGATGAACTGCTCAACCAGGTCCTCCTGGAACTGGCTGTTACGGCACTCAAAAAGCCGGGAAACCGCCTGAGCCGGCGTAAGCTGGCTGCGCCTGTCCCTGGGCTCGATCAGTGATTCATAGTAATCCACCAGCCCCACGAGCTTGGCCAACAGGGGAATGTGCTCACCGTTCACCCGCTGCGGGAAACCGGTGCCGTTATGGCGCTCCCTGTGGTAACGGATCACGTTCACAACCACGCGCGGCAGATCGGATTCCGCCGCGATGCGAGCCCCCGTCTCAGGGTAGCGGCAGTAAGTCTGCCATTGCTCACCCGTCAGCTCATTTTCGGGCACCTGCATGCTCTCGGGCAGACGCGCCTTGCCGATGTGGGAAAGCAGCGCGCCCAGGGAAAGCTTGTGCAGCACGTCCGGGTCCAGCCCCAACTGGCGCCCCAGAAGAAGCGCCCAGATGCTGATGTTCAGGGAATGGCGATAGGTGTAGTCATCACGGCTCTGGACGCGGCTGAGCCACAGCAGCGCATCAGGATTGCGGGCCACGCTCTCGGCCATGGTCCGGGCCACGGCGGAGACTTCATCCACATCAATCCGGCTCCGGCCCTCGGCCAGCGCCTCACCGACCCGGTCAAGCGCCTTCTCAACGTTGTCCAGCACCGGCTGAACGTCCCGCACTTCCTTGCGCAGCGGGCGTGTAGTCTCGTAATGATGAGGGTTGCGGACCTTGACGGCAGGCAGTTTGATCACCTTGCCGTTATTCCCGTCACGACGGGCGGCAGCACCAGTGGACTCGGCGGCGGCACTCTCGCGCTTTTCCGCCACATCCACCTGCACATGGCGGCAGTGCCGGGTCAGCTCATCCACTTCCTTCTGGTTGCGGATGTAGAACCCCTGGATGGGGAAAGGCGTCTCATGCCACGGTCGATCAAGATCCGCAACGAACATACCGATTTCAAGTTCCTGTACGGAGATCTTCCGCCGCTGTACGCCCATGACTTCTCCTCGTCCTCGGCACTGGGATATGACTTCTTCCTTTTTACATTGTTTCAAATTTAAAAGAAGAAGCAACGCGCCGACTGTGACGAAACGTTCCGCAAATGAACAAAAATGTTACAGACCTTTTCCCAGAGGGGGTTCAGTCTTCATCACAGACCCGGTCACCAAGCTGCGGCGGACGCTGGATCAGACTGCCGGTAGGCACAGTACGCACCCGGAACGTATAGGGCACGGAGGAAGCCCGCGGGTAGTCCACATTGACCACCTCGTCTCCCATATCCACGCCGGTCTGGCGCGGCTGGCAACTGACTGTGAGCTCAAGGCGGCTCCCCAGCTCCTGAACCCGCGTACTGCCGTCACTGTCGGTCACCTTCATGCATACCCGCCCTTCCTCTACCGGCTGGCCGCTGGTCGCGGCATCCAGCCGCGGGTCACCACACGCGGCAATCGCATCGTCAGAGCAAGCGCCATCCATTCCGGGGTCGCGCAGTTTCCACGCACGCTGGCTGCACTGGGTTTCCACGGTAACCGGGGTAGCACTGTCCTGGCGCCAGTGCCAGGCGGGGTAGCGCGCTGTCTTCCATTTCAGCAGCACACGTCGTTCCTGGCCGGCGGAATTATCGGCGGTCATCGCGGAATAATGGGTGCGGTGGGTTGCGCAGCCCGTAAGCCCCACGGCCAGCACCAGCACCACGCCCATGACGGCTCTCAATGGCCTTCTCCCTGCTCGCTCTGTTTATCCATGAAGGCAAGACCGTAACCATCCTCGGTCTCGCGCACGACCCGCATCCGGCGCACGGGCGCGGGGACAGGCAACCCCTGGACCTGGACTTCAACCTCGCTGCCGATTCCCGGGAACGGCTCATTATCCACAAGAACAAAGATGCCGCCATCGGACAGATCACGCATTGTGAAAACGCGCTCCCCAATCTCACTGTGGCGCACCATGATGCGCACGCTCATACTGGTCCGGATGTAACGCCGCTGCTCGGGCATGCTCCCTGTCCATCCTCAAAACTACCCAAAGCAAGCATAGCAGCTTCATCCGGTCCTGCAGTTCACGCGCCAGTAGTTGCGAATCGTTTAAATTATAATGTTTATCCGGTCGCCCCCTCGTTCCAAGGAGAAACGGATACAAAGCAAACTGATTGGCCTAATCGTGCTTGTGTTGATCGCCGCCGGTGGCTATCTCGGCATCTCGGCCATCAACCAACCCAGCTGGCCGTACTTCTGCAGGAAGAAGGTGAGCAGACACCCGCCGACGTATTCTGGGGCCAGGACACCGGTGCCATGGGCTCACTGGCCAAAGCAGAGCGCCTTGCAGCGCTGCCTGAATCCCTGTATTCGGATCTTCCGCAGCCGCACCGGCGAATGGGTTGCCGTGGCCGGCCGTGCCCGCACCTGTGTGTACTCGCCGGAGCGGGTGAGCGACGACGAAAAGCCCGACAACGGCCAGGTTCTTCTGAGTGAACGCGACATCACCAGGCTTCCCGCCCAGAAGCGGCGCATCGGCATGGTCTTCCAGGACTACGCGCTCTTCCCTCACATGACCCTCGCCGAGAACGTTGCCTTCGCCATGACCATGGCGGACCGCATCGGCGTTATGCGCCAGGGAGGCATCCGTACTGCCCCGGTGAAGAAAGCCCCCAGACGCGGCATTGATACGTCGCCGGGGTTGTACTCCAGCGCCTGAAAGACTATACAGTCAGTCACTCACCCATCTGCCGGAGACCAGGCCGCATGCTCGTATGCACCAACTGCCGACAGGGGCTTATGGACCCCATCCGGAACGAGGATGAGCCCGAATACACCGACCGCTATCAATGCGGCCACTGCGGGCACAAGGCGACCATCCCCTCAGTACTGATCATCATCAGCCAGTTCATTTCGGCTGTGCTGGGGGGCGGGATCACGTTCTACCTGCTCCAGCACCATGGTGTCAGGGCATTTGCGCTTCTGGTTTCGGAAGGGAACAATACCCTGCTGCTGCAGGAAGGGGGGTTGGCCCTGGCCGCGCTGATTCTGGTGATCGCCTTTATCTACCTGCTCTACCTTGCCTTCCGCGGCATCAGCAAGCGCATGCGCTACCGCCTGCCGCCGCAGAACGCCCAGTAGGTCTTCACAGGCCCACGCCCTCGCCGCTCAACAACCACCGCTTACGCCGCTCACCACCGCCGTAGTGCCCGGTTCCGCCGGAAGCCGGCAGCACACGATGGCACGGGACCAGAACGGGCACCGGATTGGCGCCCACCGCGGCCCCCACCGCCCGGGCTGCCCCGGGCTGGCCAATGTGGCGGGCCACTTCCCCATAGGTCAGGCACTGGCCCGGGTCGAGCCGCAACAGATAGCGCCAGACCCGCTGCTGGAAGGCAGCCCCCACCATCTCAAGCGTGGGCATGGATGCCTCGGCCTGATGGGGCCAGGCCCTCAGAATGGCAGCGAGGTCGGTGAGCCGGCCATCATCCTCCGCCATGGGTTCAGGTTCACGGCGCCAGACCTTCACTACCCGGTTGAAACGCTTTTCCAGATCGGAAGGGCTGTCCACAAATGCAAGCTGCGTCAGCGCATCCTCATGCCACAGGGACCAGACCCGCCCCCAGGGCGAATCAAGCTCACCGTACATCAGCGCCCCCACAGCCTCCGGGCGCTGCAGCCAGATGACGTTCATTGCTTCCCCTCCCCCATCACCAGGGCACTGGTACGGTCCACGTCCTCGGGTCCGAAGTTCACTTCGTCGCCATCCCGCGTATAGCTCAGGCGCCGCAGCAAAGCCCTGCCGGAAAAATGCTCAAGATGCGCCACCACCATGTCACTTCGGTCACGGCTGTCGAGCAGTTCGCCCTCACCCGTGGCGTAGACCACCAGCGCCACCACGTCATCGCCCCGGAGAATGGCCTCCAGGCTCTCGAAGATCAGTTCGATCCGTTCGGCGTCATCCGCCCCGGAGGCGGGATCAATATGCACACCCCGGACACCCCCACGACGGGACAGCACAAACGCCCGCGGCCGGAAATCTTCCCCTTCGGCGGCCAGCTCCGCCTTCACCACCGGAAGGGTCTCCCGCATCAGTCGGTTCCAGCTCGGCAGTGGCCGGTCGTCGGTTACCGGCTCGGGAGCGGCCTGCTGCTCCATTGCCACATCCGTGGTTGTGCAGCCGGCGGCCAGCAGCGCGACAGAGGCCAGAAAAAGCAATGGTAGGATTCTAATCCGCATGAGAGGGTCCATCTCGGAAAACCGCAGGATAACCCATTGCTCCGGAGTCTTCACCCAATACTATATCTAGTAGATTGCACGCTACGGTTTCGCCCCCGTACCGACCTCTTCAGCCGCAACCCCCGCCATGGGCGGATCCTGCCGAATCCACCCCAGCCGGGCGTCATGTTCACTTGACATCCGAAACCCCAAAACCACAATATACGGGCATCAACAACAAGAAAAAATCGATATATTGGGGGTTAATCAAAAATGGCATCGCATGTCAACAGGCCGGAGGCATTGCCTCGGTCTGCTCTCCTATTAAGCCCTGCAGCCGGGAACATGCCCCGCTTCACCCTCTCCGCGGGGTCCGGCTGAGCCACGGGCTGTTCAAAACGCAAACACAAGATATGGTGGTTGCATTACGCAACCGGTATCCAAGCAACAACCAGGGACAACGCCACTCATGAACGCCAAGACGCAGGATCTGACCAACAACATTCCATTCCAGGAAACTTCGGTCGACATCTGGGCCAGCAAGTACCAACTCAAGACCAAAGCCGGTGAGCCCGTCGACCGGGAGATCGAGGACACCTACAAGCGCGTCGCGGAGTCCCTGGCCTCCGTGGAGACCGCCAAGAAGCGCAAGGCCGTGCACGAGGACTTCGTCTGGGCCCTGCGTAACGGCGCCATTCCGGCCGGTCGCATCACCTCCAATGCGGGTGCCGAGGCGCACAAGCCGGCCACCTCCACCATCAACTGCACCGTCTCCGGCACCGTGTACGACTCCATGGACAACATCCTGGTGAAGAACCACGAGGCGGGCCTCACCCTCAAGGCCGGCTGTGGCATCGGCTACGAGTTCTCCACCCTGCGGCCCAAGGGCGCCTATGTGGCAGGCGCTGGTGCAACCACCTCCGGCCCGCTGTCCTTCATGGACATCTTCGACCGCATGTGCTTCACCGTCTCCTCCGCCGGCGGCCGCCGTGGCGCGCAGATGGCCACGTTCGACGTGCACCACCCGGACATCATCGACTTCATCGAAGCCAAGCGCGAAGATGCCCGCCTGCGCCAGTTCAACCTCTCGCTGCTGATCACCGAGGACTTCATCGAGGCGGTGAAGAACGACGCCAACTGGCAGCTCTCCTTCCCCGTCTCCCGCGAGGAAGCCGAGAAGGAAGGCCTGGATCTGAACGACCCGGAACAGTTCGTCTACCGTGACTTCCCGGTGAAGGATGGCTACGTCACCGACGGCAAGGGCCGCGTCGCCTGCCGGATCTACCGCACGCTGAAGGCGCGCGCGATCTGGGACAAGATCATGTCCTCCACCTACGACTACGCCGAGCCGGGCTTCATCCTGATCGACAAGGTCAACCGGATGAACAACAACTGGTTCTGCGAGAACATCCGCGCCACCAACCCCTGCGGTGAGCAGCCCCTGCCCCCCTACGGCAGCTGCCTGCTGGGCTCCATCAACCTGACCCGCTTCGTGGAGTTCCCCTTCACCGAGAAGGCGCGCTTCAACTACGACAAGTACCGCAAGGTCGTGGGCATCTTCACCCGCATGCTGGACAACGTGGTCGAGCTCAACGGCCTGCCGCTGGACAAGCAGCGCCACGAGATCGAATACAAGCGCCGCCACGGCATGGGCATCCTCGGCCTGGGCTCCACCCTCGCCATGCTGCGCATGCCCTACGGCTCCGCCGACTCCGTGGCCTTCACCGAGGAAGTGACCAAAGAGATGGCGCTGGAAGGCTGGCGTGAAGGCGTCAAGCTGGCCGACGAGAAAGGTCCGGCGCCGATCATGAACGATGAGTTCGAGCTCACCGAAGAAATGCTCGAATGGCGCCCGGAGATGCGCGAAGACGGCTACAAGGCCGGTGACAAGGTGCCCGGTCGCATCCTGCACGCCCGCTACAGCCGCTACATGCAGAAGATCGCCGAGGCGGAGCCGGAGGTCGTGCAGCAGATCGCCGAGAAAGGCGTGCGCTTCACGCACCACACCTCCATCGCGCCCACGGGCACCATCTCGCTGTCGCTGGCCAACAACGCCAGCAACGGCATCGAGCCCAGCTTCTCGCACCACTACTCGCGCAACGTGATCCGCGAGGGGCGCAAGTCCAAAGAGAAGGTCGACGTGTTCTCCTTCGAGCTGCTCGCCTACCGCGAACTGTTGAACGAAAAGGCCATGCCCGACTCCCAGAACCCGGAGGAGCAGCTGCCGAGCTACTTCACCGTTGCGGATGACGTGAGCCCGAAGCAGCACGTGGACATCCAGGGCGCGGCCCAGAAGTGGGTGGACTCCTCCATCTCCAAGACCGCCAACGTGCCCACGGACTTCGCGTACGACGACTTCAAGGACATTTACATGTACGCCTACGAGCAGGGGCTGAAGGGCTGCACCACCTTCCGCTTCAACCCCGAAGCCTTCCAGGGCGTGCTGGTGAAGCAGAAGGACCTTGAAGGCACCCAATACGAGTTCACGCTGGAAGATGGCAGTACCGTCCAGGTCAGTGGCGACGAGGAAATCGAATACGACGGCGAGATCCACAACGCCGCCAACCTCTTCGATGCCCTCAAGGAAGGCACCTACGGTAAGTACTGAACCGAATCCAGACTACGGAGACCCGAGAAAATGACCGTCCGAATCGAGAAGAAAATCGTCGACCAGCGCGTTCTCAAGGAAGAGAACGCCGCCAATGAGGAACAGGCGGCCGAGAACCAGCCGCTGGTGATGAACGAGCACATCGAGCGGCCCGAGTTCCTGTTGGGCACCACCTACAAGATCAAGCCGCCGATCGATGACCACGCGATGTACATCACCATCAACGACATCATCCTCAACGAGGGCACGGACCACGAAACCCGCCGCCCCTACGAGGTGTTCATCAACTCCAAGAACATGGAGCACTTCCAGTGGGTGATCGCCCTCACCCGCGTGCTCTCCGCCGTGTTCCGCAAGGGCGGCGACGTGACCTTCCTGGTGGAAGAGCTGCGCTCCGTGCACGACCCGAGCGGCGGCTACTTCAAGAAAGGCGGCGTCTTCATGCCCTCCCTAGTGGCCGAGATCGGCTACGTGATCGAGAAGCATATGAAGGCCATCGGCCTGATCGAGACCGAGGAGATGAGCGAGCTCACCCAGCGGATGATCGCCGAGAAGAAAGCCGCCTTTGAGACCAATGGCGAGCCAGTCTCCAACGCGGAAGGCAGCTACCCTTCCAATGCCACCGTCTGTGGCAAGTGCCACACCAAGGCCATGGTGATGATGGATGGGTGTGAGACCTGTCTTGCCTGTGGTGAGAGTAAGTGCGGCTGAGCCGGAAACCAAGCCCCCTGCGGTTCGCGCCCCAGGGGGCTTTTTGGTTGGGGTTGATTGGATGCGGGTAAACGGGAATTCAGGATATTACATCGCGGTCTACGCCTGCGTGGTAGGCCCCTGATTTTATGGATAGATTCCGGATAAACTCAGCAAAGCAAGCTGGCGCTATACCGAATTCAGGGATATCAATAACGCAGAATTCCTATCATTACCTGTTAGGGAACCTCTGAAAAAGCCCCCGGATTTGCGACAATAGCGCCAGAGCCACCAATCGGGAAGGTCTTCACGCCATGAGCCAGATCAGCTTTGCCGAAGCCGAATACCAGAACAAAAAGCGCAAGACCCGCCGCGAGAAGTTCCTGGAGCGCATGGATCAGCTGATCCCCTGGAAGAAGCTGGAGAACAAGGTTGCCCGCTACTATCCCAAGGGCGAGAACGGCCGCCGGCCGTATCCATTGCAGGTGATGCTTCGCATCCACTGCATGCAGCTGTTCTACAACCTTTCCGATCCAGCGATGGAAGACGAACTCTACGAGATCGAGTCCATGCGCCGCTTTGCCGGCCTGACCCTGGCCGATTCGATTCCGGACGAAACCACCATTCTCAACTTCCGCCATTTTCTGGAGCAGCACAACCTGGGCAAGGCGATGTTCAAGGAAGTGAACAAGCACCTGGAGCGCCAGGGCCTGATGCTGCGCGAAGGCAGCATCGTGGATGCCAGCATCATCTCCGCGCCCAGCTCGACCAAGAACAAAAGCGGCGAGAGGGATCCGGAAATGCACCAGACCCGCAAGGGCAACCAGTGGTATTTCGGAATGAAGATGCACACTGGTGTGGATGACGGTTTTGGGATGATCCATTCGCTGGAAGTGACTGCTGCCAATGAGCACGATCTCAATGCGGCTGGCGCGTTGCTCCACGGCGATGAAACACGGGTTTTTGGCGATTCCGGTTACCGGGGCATTGAGAAGCGCAAAGAGCACCGGCACCGGAACGTCGACTGGTTCATCGCCCGGCGCCCTGGTGTTACCCGACAGCTGGCGGAAGGCAGCAACCTTGCCAGGGCGGAAAAGATCAAGGCCAGTGTTCGGGCGAAGGTCGAGCATCCGTTTCGTACCATCAAGCGTCAGTTTGGTTACGCTAAGGTCCGCTACCGCGGCCTGGCGAAGAACGCCAATCGGCTTTACCTGTTGGCAGCGTTCAGCAACATGCTTGTCGGTGAACGATACCTCCCCGCGTAGGGGAAGTGTGTCCGGTGGCCGCCAAAAAGGCGTTAACCGGACAAAAGATGAACAAATAGACCGGGCATTTATCGCCGAAATCGGTTCATCTCCGGATCGAAATCGGGAATTGGCGTTCAAAACTGGTTATTCAGAGGTTCCTTAGCGCGATGTGCTTTGATCTTAGACAGAGACGACTATGAAGTTTGAAGAGTTAGAAAAACCACTAAACGTTACAGCCGTGATTACGAAGCTATGCCTGCAGGTAGGCATAGCCATTGGTGTACTAATTGTTGTTGTTTATTGTGGAGTTATCGGCTATTACCCTACCGGCGTGACTCTTGGTGACGGCTTTCTTTTTATAGCAGCATGTCTCGCATTCTCTTTCAGCTATTCCCTAGTAGTAATCGCATTGTTTTCAGCTGGAATTACGTTGACGCCAATTATTAGACTTCTCCAGTCTGTATGTCTCTATGTTTATAATCGAGCAAGAAGGTTCGCTGACAAAGAAATAGTTTCATATCGAATAAACTTCCCTGAACTTGGCGGCGACAAGTTTGGGATTGTTTTTTTTGGGCTTGTTATTCTATCTTTTATATTGTATATGTTTTTGAAAAATATAGAGGTCGCATATGGTCTTTTGTTTTCGTCAATAGTCATGGGTTTTATTTATGGCCTATGGAATACAGACCCCAAAGCAGGGAAGTTAGACGGTAAGACAGATAAAAAGGTGAAAGCTAGCTTGGTTTTGGTGGCCTTTTTAGTACCATTGATCGTAAGCAAGTCTCAAGGAAATATTTTGAACCAAGCGATGACGTTAATAGGGATTAGGACACAATCTGCAGAAGTATTTGTAAGTGAAAAATATACAAAATTTCTGAAGGCTAATGATGTAAAGTCCGCCAAAGCCCTTGATAAGGGAGCAATTTATAGCGCGACTGTTCTGTTTAACGGCATCGGAACGAATACGGTTATAGAAACTGGGGAAATGACGTTAATAATCCCGTCTAAGGAGATCATCATTGGTATGGAAAAGCGCTAACCAGTCATTCCAGTTCGTTCCGGCCCTGACGAGCCTCCACCGGACGGCCTTTTCTTCGCTTCGCTACGCAAAGGCCGCCGCGCTGAATATTGGCGTTAGTGGGAAAAGGAGTATTACATGCACATAGGGATCATTGGCGGAATCGGCCCAGGCGCAACCGAGTTCTATTACCGGAATTTGGTCAGGCAGGCCAACAGCATTGGCGCGGGAAACTCGACCTGACGATCGTCCACGCCCAGATGTCAGAGTTGGTGGAGAATCTCAAGGCTGGCTCTGCTAATTCCCAGGCTCAGATTTATCTTGAATTAACCAACCGGCTAAAGGCCGCAGGAGCGGACGTAGTCGCGTTGGCTTCCGTTGCGGGGCACTTTTGTGAGAATGAATTTTCCGAGATTTCGCCGTTACCTATCGTAAGCATGGTCGGCGAGGTAGATCGTTATCTGGCAGAGCGGGGTTTTGAGAGAGTCGGGATACTTGGTAACAAGGTTACTATGGAAACCCGCCTTTTTGGTGGTGTATCGGCGGCTGAACTAGTCGTACCTGAGGGTGAAGACCTTGAGCTGGTAAACGAGTTGTACATGAATATGGCAACTCGAGGTGAGGCGACTGAATTTGAAAGTGACTCCCTCATTAAGGTTGGAGCGCGCCTTTGCTCAGAGCAAGGCGCCCAGGCAGTACTGCTTGCGGGAACTGATTTATTCTTGGCATTTGGAGACGGCAATTGCGGGTATAAGGTGGTAGATAGTGGCCTTGTTCATATCGACGAACTGGTGCGCCAGATCCGATAGATCACCACTAACCAGTCGCTCAAGTTCGTTCCCGGCCTTGCGGCCGGGCACCGGACGGCCCTGTTGGGCCGCCGCGTAGCTATTCGTTAGAACGCTCAAGAGAAGCTTATGAAAGTTGATGATCTGGTAAATAGGGTTGATGAATTACTTGCGATGGGGAAAGAAGTTCTTACGACTCGTCGCAGATCCGATTTTGGAGGAGAGTTTGTTGATTCGGGGTTGATGAGCGGTTTTCGCAGTGCATCGTTATCATTTGTGGAACGAATTTATGGATCGACTCATCCACATTTTTCCGAGATAAAGGAAGGCGCCAAAGGTTCTAGACCAGGTGATGCTGATAAGTGCATTGCGATACTAAAAGCGATTCGGTCTGAAATCGAAGGTGGTTGGCTCTTCTCTATTAAAGGGTTAGTCACTGCCGAGGTCTTTGCAGATTTTATTGAGATGGCGGAGCACTTGCTTGAATCAGGTTACAAAGACCCCGCAGCGATAATGTGTGGGAGTGTGCTCGAGGAACATCTAAGGCAGCTCTGCTTAAAGAATGGCATTGAAACAGTGATCCGGCGAGACGAGAAAGAGATTCCAAAAAAAGCGGATGTTCTGAACGCTGACCTTACTCGCGCTGAAACCTACTCCAAACTTGACCAAAAAATGATCACTGGCTGGCTCGATTTGCGAAATAAGGCTGCACACGGACATTATGGAGAGTACAACGAAGAGCAGGTTAGGAACTTGCTATCTTCAGTGACTGAGTTTATGGCGCGAGTGAGCGTCTAACCAATTGCTTCACGCGGATAAATTGCTCGCTACGCTCCCAATTTACCGGTGAGCAAGGCGTTGGGTTGGATAAATGGATCTTGTTGATTGGCTCCAAATTGGCCTGGCCGTCTTTGTCCTGATCGTAGTCATCATTAAGGGGTGGTGGCCAAAAGCCGGAGTCGCGCGTTTTCTTTACCGGCGGCGGGGGCCAAAGCCTCAGCACAATGAATCGGCCGAGCGATATAGTTGGCGGAGAGCGGTCTACTCATTCAAGTGGTTACTTGTTTTTGTGGTGGCGGCGGTTCTGGCAGTTGTTCTTATCAATCACGCACTGGCCTTGGGAGCTGCGCCTAGCATTGTTGGTGCAATTGGAATTCCGATTTCTATGGGCGTAGGGATGGCGGCTGCTAGCGCATTCGGGTTCGCAATACAGGCAATATGGCGAAGAACGGTGACTCCTAAAAAGTATTATTCGGCAGAATGCGAAGCGTGGCTAACCCCACAAGGTGCTTCATCCGAGGCTGAGGACCCTGTCGGGCCTCGGCGCGGGTGAGCCTATCGTTGAGCGCACCAGAGCAGACTGATATGCCAATTGAAATCGCAATGTTTCTGTTCCTAGCACTGGTGATTTTGGGCCGGATGCTGTCCGAGCGGGCCATGCGTCAGCTGACGTCTGAGCAGAAAGCCACCATCGTGGACGCTTTTAGTCAAATCCGGGCATATGGTCTGATTCCAGTAGTGGTTCTTGGCGGCGGGTATTTCTTGGTTGGACGCTACACGGAGATGAGCCTGCGTTCGCTCGAAATTCTGATATTTTCAGGTTTGGTTACCTACATTGTTGTGTTCGCGATTTACACCAATGTAAAAATGAGAGCGCTAGGTCTTCCCTCTGGGTTTTTGAAACGATATGCAGTCGCCCACAGCATTCAGTTCGCTGGGATCGGAATATTTTTCGTTGGAATGGCCAGCGCGTGGTTGAACCTCTAGGCCGTGGAGCGCCCAACCAGTCGCTCAAGTTCGTTCCCGGCCTTGGGCCGTCCACCGGACGGCCCTGTCGGGCCGCCGCTTAGCTATTCGTTAGGAGGGGCTAGATGGACCCATTCGCACTAGTCGTTGGGTTTGTGGTGGGCACGTTAACAGGTGCTTCCGGTCAATATTTTGCGGCCAAGTACACAGATAAGAGAAGGGCAAAAGAGGCTTCCTCCGCCCAGCAGGCACAATGGGCTGAAATCGAGAGGCGATTCCCGGCGATCATTGAGGAAATGAAAGAAGATGTCAGAGATTCTGAGCTCCGAAGCGTGAGAGAGTTCTTCGTTAAGAGCAGCCGGACAAGCATTAATCGAGATGAGCCTTGTTTTGAGTACCACACAGATGTGCATAGTGATTTAGGCGCTGCTGTACGTCATTTGGAGGAACTCGGGTACATCGAAGACATTACCGCTAAGAATTGCCCGATGTACCGAATGAAGGAGCATTTTGTTGATAAGTTACGCCACTCCTAACCAGTCGCGCCACGCGGACGCACTAAAGTGCGCCGGTGCGCTTCGCCGTTAAATTTTTGCTGCACCCTCGAAGACTATGGTGTAATACGTTGTAGTCACCAAATTTGAGGGTACAGTCATGAGTGTTACTACAGTTCGCCTTCAGGCGGAAGTTGAGCAGCACCTGGAAGCAATCGCTGGCAGACTTCACCGGAGCAAAGGCTGGGTGATTAACCAGGCGCTTTCGGAGTACATCGAAAAAGAACAGCGTGAGCAGGAGCGTTGGCAGCAAACTCTGGAGGCAATGGAATCGGCTGCCCAAGGAAAGGTAGTTGATGCTAGCGAGGTCCATGGTTGGCTCAATAGTTGGGGAACCGAAAACGAGCAGGATGCGCCGAGGTCGGGTAAGTGAAACTGGTTTACACGGATGAAGCCATTGATGATTTGAAACGCCTCAGGGAGTTTATCGCGGTTCACAATCCTTCTGCGGCAGGCAGGATAGCCACAGAACTGGTTAGCAAAATCGAATTACTGCCAGACTTCCCCAGAATGGGAACACCGGTTGAACTGGCGCCGGTGCCTGATTCCATCCGCGACATGGTCTTTGGCAAGTACATTGTTCGCTATTCCGTACATGTGAGTGCCATCATCATTCTACGGGTATGGCACGAGCTGGAAGGTGAACGATAGCAATTTAACCAGCCGCTGTTGTCGGACAGTTTTTCCACCGCTGCGCGGCTCCAAAACTGCCGCAAAGCTTCGCGTTAGGAGGATTTAAGTGCTTAAAATTGAAGATCTGCGAGAGCGCTTAAACACGAATGTTGATGCAAAACGCAACTCTCGATTTGAAGTAGCTTTTAGAAGTCTCGGGTATCAAGACGAATACTGCAGATACCACTACGAGCAATATCATAAAGAGTATAAGCTTTTTCTTTCTGCTATGGCGGGAGAGCTAGACGGAAAAGAAATTCAGAACCCTCAGTGCTATCGGGTGGCTTTTGAGGCTAATTGCTTTTCGTTTTTTCGTGCTCTCCACTCATTGATTGAGTCGATTCCATATTTGCTAAATCTCCTCATAGAGATAAATGATGATGCCGAATCTCGTCATGTAAACTGGGGTTGCATTATCAACTCTCATGCATCTTCAACGTTTTCCGATGGAGTGGCTAAAATTAAAGCGTTACGTGCTTCTGATTCCTATCAGGAGTTAGAGCATATCGCAAATGTATCAAAACACCGCCGTATAGTCCGCATCGATAGCGGTATTTTTTCAGAGAATAAATCGGCTCAGTTTTGTTCTGAAGATTTTGATAAACAGTTCAGAAGTTATCAACTTGGAGAATTAATGGAAACCATTTATGATGATTTGCATCCAAAGGCTTTAGATATAATAAAAAGCTTTGTGCTCTAACAGGCCAGTATTCCTAACAATGCCATGCACGCGACAAGCGCGTGATAGCTGGCGTTATGAATACAAAAGGATTCAGGCCATGAGCAAAAATCAGAAGGTCGCTTTCTGGTCGATGTATATCGGATTCTGCTTCGTAGCTACCGCAGTGATTTACCCACAAGGAGCATTCAAAAATCTGGAGCTTGGTGGGGCATCGCTACTTAGTCGCCCCTGCAAAACCCAATTTGATAACAAAAACAGGACCCTGGACGCGTTTTCCGGTATAATTTCTCCCCGGAAATGCACCCACAGACCCAAAACCGTGTAGTTTTCATCGCCATGATTCCCACCGACGACCGCCAGCAGCTCCAGAAAGGGCTCTTTGAGCTCTATCTCGAAGACATGATCAACCTGCGCCATCCACTGGTGCGCATGGCCGAACGCATCGACTGGCAACAGTGCGAAGCACAGTTCGGTCCCTATTGGTGTCCGGATAACGGTCGCCCAGGCCATCCCATCCGGCTTCACGCCGGGCTGCAGATGCTCAAGCACATGCAGGGGCTGTCCGACCGCGAGCTGCTCGATCAGTGGGTGGAGAACCCGTACTGGCAGTATTTCTGCGGCGAGTCGGTGTTCCAGCATGAGCCGCCGATGGACGAGTCCACCATGGGTCGGTTCCGCCGGCGTATTGGTGAGGACGGCGCGCGAGCGCTTTTGAAGATGACGGTTGATCTGGGTGAAGGCACGGGCACGGTTGCTCCCGAGAGTTTCCGAGTGGCGGTGGCCGATACAACCGTGATGCCCAAGGCCATCGAGCACCCCAGCGAGGCGCGGCTGATGGTGCGCGCCCACCGGCGCCTGGTGAGCCGGGCCAAAGCGGACGGTGTGAAGTTCCGCCAGACCTACGAGCGCTCGCTCGATGGGTTGGTCATCCAGATCGGGCGCTACGCCCACGCCCGCCAGTTCCGGCGCATGCACAAACGCCTTCGCAAGCTCCACGGTTACCTTGGGCGGGTGTGCAACGACGTGATCCGACAACAGCCTCGCGGCCAACGCCACCACGGGCTGGATGAAGCGCTTTACCAGGCACTGTACCTGTGGCGCCAGTACGCCGAGCCTCAACACCGGCCCAAGCTCTACAGCCTGCACGAGCCGGAGGTGGACTGCATCGCCAAGGGCAAGGCCCGCACCCCCTATGAGTTCGGCAGCAAGGTCAGTGTGATCACCACCGCACGGGAGGGCTTCGTGCTCGACTGCCAGGCCCTGCGCGGCAACGCCTACGATGGTCACACGCTGCACCAGGGGCTGGAGCGGGTGCACAAACACTGCGGCCAGCTGCCGGTGAACACCCTGGTCGACCGGGGCTATCGCGGCAGCGAGAGCACGCCGCTGACCAACGTGCACATCACCGGCAAGAAGAAAGGCAACGGCACCGCCCACGCCCGCTACCAGCACCGGCGCAACAGCGTTGAGCCGATCATCGGCCACATGAAACACGAAGGCCTGCTGGACCGCTGCCACCTGCGCGGGCGCGAAGGCGATCGGGTCCACGCGGTGCTGTGCGCAGTCGGGTTCAACCTGAGGAAGGTCCTGCGCCGGCTGGCGCGGCTTTTTGGCCTTCAATTCGTTCGGGATCTGCTGGCCGCAATCCATCAATCCGGGAATGATGTTCCCGGATCAACGCCACAGCTCAAACCGGCGACCGCCTGAAAGGCGGGTTTCGCAAGGGCGACGACGTAGCAATAAAGATTGAAGGAATACCCTCTCGCCCTGCAGCATCAGCGACTGCTGCGGCTCGCCCTTCCAGCGTCAGCGATGGGTTCAAGTGCTTCCAGCCGGATCTGGTGCTGGGATGCCATTCCCGCCGTTGCCAACAACGCGCTTTACGAAGTGAAGTCACCGTTGATTCTTCAGCCGGGGCCTGCGGCGCTGACGGATGGGCTGGATGCGCTCTGTGAGCTGATTAACCGGCACCGGGAGGTGTAGCCGGAACCGAGAGGTTCCGGCGTTACTTTTGAAGGAACTTCAGGAGGAAATAGAGGTCGCGGTCAAAACCGCAGTTACTTTGCGGTTCGCTGTACCGGTGTCTGTCAACGTAGATGTCGCGTTTAAGTCATCAGCTCTTTAACAATTGACCGCCGTTTCCGGATTCAGAGTCACTGATTCCGGCAAGCTGAGTTTTCGAATATCACCGGACCAGCGGCGCGGGTTTTCAGCTTTCGCAGCCTCGATAACCCGTTGACGCTGGAACAGGATCTGGTCAGCTTCGCCGTTATGGCGCTGCTGTGGTGTCACGTAATTCAGGGCGCTGTGGCGATGCTCGGTGTTGTACCAACGCACGAACGCCAACACCCAGTCCCGGGCCTGTTCGATTGTTGTGAAGCCGTTTGTCGGAAACCCCGGGCGGAACTTCAGCGTTTTGAACAGCGACTCCGAGTAGGCATTGTCATTGCTCACTCTGGGGCGGCTTTTCGAGGGCGTAATGCCCAAGTCGTACAGTTTCTCCAGGAAGGTCGACGCCTTCATGGGGCTGCCATTGTCCGAGTGCAGCACCAGTGGTTTGTCCTTCGTTGCCAGATGCTCACGCCAGTACGCCTTTTCGATGAACTCACTGGCCAGCTCTCCGGTTTCGCTGTCGTAGACCTCATGGCCAACGATCTTGCGGCTGTACACATCCAGCATCAGGTACAGGTAGAACCAGGTGCCTCTGGCCGGGCCCGGTAACCATGAGATATCCCACGACCACAGTTGGTTTGGTTGTGTCGCCTTGTGTGTGGTCGCTTGGCGCCTGCTCTCAGGTGCTTTCTGTCGGCCTCTGGGGTGCACCTGATCGTACTCACGCAGAACCCGATAGAACGTTGACTCCGAGGCCAGGTAGCGTCCCTGATCCAGCTGATCGGCCACGATAAACGCCGGCGGGCAGCTTCGATATTCTTTCTGATTGCACAGCGATACCACGGCCTGGCGCTCCTGGTTCGTCAGTTTATTGCTCGGCGCCGCTCTGGGCACCAATGGCCTCTGGTCCGCTTTGACACCCTTGTCAGTCGTCCAGCGCTGATAAGTGCGTACAGTCAGGTTCAGCAAGGCACAAGCCTTCTCCAGCCGGGCTCCGCTACTCTGCGCTTGTTCAATCAGAGTAATGGCCTGCTGGCGATCCGGGAGGCTGGTCATTCGTCCTCGTCTTTGGGGCCCCAGATCGCCTCGGCTTTTTTTGACAGCGTCAGCAGAGCCGCCGTTTCCGCAAGCGCCTTGTCCTTGCGTCGCAATTCCGACTCAAGTTTTTTGGTTCGTTTCTTCTCGGCTTTGGTCGCTTGCCGGTTCCTTTTGGCCTGCTCATCAGACTGGGCATTAGCCCCCGCACAGGCGGCTTTCCAGGCCTCGATCTGCTCCGGGTACAGACCGTGTTTGCGGCAATATTCACCGAGCTCCGCCTCCGTCATTGGGGCGGTCTCCAGCACAATGCGGAACTTCTCTTCGCTACTCCACTTCTCGGGGGTGGCTGAGTTCGATGGCAAAACGGCACCTTGCTCTCTGGCGGCTTTACGCCAATTGTACAAGGTTACCGTACTGATGCCTTCCTGGCTGGCCAACTCGGCCACAGTCAAGCTGCGCGGTGGCGCCATCTTCTGGAGGATGGCTTCCTTACGTTCCGGTGAATAATGGGGCATGGTTGTCCTCTGAAATCATCAGGCGACAACTACCTTGACGCATAGGGGTACCGCGACGTAATGGGTCACTTTTCCTTCATCCAGTACCGGCGTCACGGTCCATTCGATTGTGAATGGCGAACCGTCCTTGCGGTAGTTGGTCGTACTGCCGTGGAAGGTCCGGTGGTTCTTCAGGTCATCGGCCAGGCGATCCGTAACCGCCTTTTCCGTTTCCGGACCCTGCAGCAGGCCCGGCGTCTTCCCCAGAACCTCCTCGGCCGAATAGCCCGTCAGTTCCTTGAACGCCTCGTTGACATACACCACCACTGAATCCTTATGGTCATTGGCGGCTTCCGTTACCATCACCGAATCAAAACTGATGTCGGCAAGGGCTCTGAAAAGAGGGAATTGCAGGGCTTCTTTGGGATCACTCATACAGTACCTTAGGCTCTTTAAGCCAGCTTTGGTTAATCTAAGGAACCTCTGAAAAAGCCCCCGGATTTGCGACAATAGCGCCAGAGCCACCAATCGGGAAGGTCTTCACGCCATGAGCCAGATCAGCTTTGCCGAAGCCGAATACCAGAACAAAAAGCGCAAGACCCGCCGCGAGAAGTTCCTGGAGCGCATGGATCAGCTGATCCCCTGGAAGAAGCTGGAGAACAAGGTTGCCCGCTACTATCCCAAGGGCGAGAACGGCCGCCGGCCGTATCCATTGCAGGTGATGCTTCGCATCCACTGCATGCAGCTGTTCTACAACCTTTCCGATCCAGCGATGGAAGACGAACTCTACGAGATCGAGTCCATGCGCCGCTTTGCCGGCCTGACCCTGGCCGATTCGATTCCGGACGAAACCACCATTCTCAACTTCCGCCATTTTCTGGAGCAGCACAACCTGGGCAAGGCGATGTTCAAGGAAGTGAACAAGCACCTGGAGCGCCAGGGCCTGATGCTGCGCGAAGGCAGCATCGTGGATGCCAGCATCATCTCCGCGCCCAGCTCGACCAAGAACAAAAGCGGCGAGAGGGATCCGGAAATGCACCAGACCCGCAAGGGCAACCAGTGGTATTTCGGAATGAAGATGCACACTGGTGTGGATGACGGTTTTGGGATGATCCATTCGCTGGAAGTGACTGCTGCCAATGAGCACGATCTCAATGCGGCTGGCGCGTTGCTCCACGGCGATGAAACACGGGTTTTTGGCGATTCCGGTTACCGGGGCATTGAGAAGCGCAAAGAGCACCGGCACCGGAACGTCGACTGGTTCATCGCCCGGCGCCCTGGTGTTACCCGACAGCTGGCGGAAGGCAGCAACCTTGCCAGGGCGGAAAAGATCAAGGCCAGTGTTCGGGCGAAGGTCGAGCATCCGTTTCGTACCATCAAGCGTCAGTTTGGTTACGCTAAGGTCCGCTACCGCGGCCTGGCGAAGAACGCCAATCGGCTTTACCTGTTGGCAGCGTTCAGCAACATGCTTGTCGGTGAACGATACCTCCCCGCGTAGGGGAAGTGTGTCCGGTGGCCGCCAAAAAGGCGTTAACCGGACAAAAGATGAACAAATAGACCGGGCATTTATCGCCGAAATCGGTTCATCTCCGGATCGAAATCGGGAATTGGCGTTCAAAACTGGTTATTCAGAGGTTCCCTAAGGAAATGTACGAATGCGCATTGGTGCTGTATCACCAGCAACTATACTAGCGAAGTCTCTCTCGTAATAACGAATTGTTATAAAGTACTGTTTAGTATGGTCCCCATGCTTGCCAGCAATGCCACTGAGAGCCCAGCCCATCTCATTGAAGCCAAATACTTTTGCATGGGTAGCGCAAACCTCCTGGTGCGCTGCCTCCCCATCAAAAAAACTATCCAAGCCAGCCCCAAGAATGCCGGCGCAAAATAGGGCACGGCATCAAAAATCGCGAAAATGGAGCTGGTAGCCACTAAAACGGAAAGGACGATCCAAATGCACGCCATTGCACTATTCGGCTCAACAGATTCCATATTTTGCATAGATTTCCCTCCATGTTTACCGACTTATAACGCCAGCGCACAACGGCGCCCTTGTAATGGAGGCGCAGCCGCAATGAAAAGGGCGTCCGGCGGCCGCAGGCCGCGAATTGATGCGCCTTGTTAAGTGCTGGGGAGGACCTATACATCAGAACCCCCAACATCGTCGCTATCAGTGGTGAGCGAGATAGATTCATCGGGTTCACCATGGCTAAACATATCTGGAGCGAGTAATAGAAAGGCAGGTACGCCTGCGCCGATACAGAAAAAGACCAGGGGCACGGACCAACTCAATTCTTCGCCAGCCTTGAATTGCGCAACCAAGTCAGACAATCCGTAGACCACCATTACAAATGAAACGATGTATAAAATTCCGCGGGTTGCGCCCTGCATAGCCAACCTCCCTGTCTTCAAAACCTGCAAGAGACGTGACCGCCCCTTGATCGTGACAGCTCAAAAAAAGAACTGAGTAGCTCGGTCATAAACGCACTTAACGCCCGCCATAAACGGCCGAGTGAAACGAGGTCCGGCGACCGAAGGGAGCGAATTTAATGGCCTGGTTATGAATTTGAGTTGTCATTGAAACCATCTTTCGACAGCCCTTGGATTCGATTTGATGTACCAACGAATTATCAAGGCCACGCTCAAATACAAAATCGTAAGTAGTCGCCCTTGCGAAACCCGCCTTTCAGGCGGTCGCCGGTTTGAGCTGTGGCGTTGATCCGGGAACATCATTCCCGGATTGATGGATTGCGGCCAGCAGATCCCGAACGAATTGAAGGCCAAAAAGCCGCGCCAGCCGGCGCAGGACCTTCCTCAGGTTGAACCCGACTGCGCACAGCACCGCGTGGACCCGATCGCCTTCGCGCCCGCGCAGGTGGCAGCGGTCCAGCAGGCCTTCGTGTTTCATGTGGCCGATGATCGGCTCAACGCTGTTGCGCCGGTGCTGGTAGCGGGCGTGGGCGGTGCCGTTGCCTTTCTTCTTGCCGGTGATGTGCACGTTGGTCAGCGGCGTGCTCTCGCTGCCGCGATAGCCCCGGTCGACCAGGGTGTTCACCGGCAGCTGGCCGCAGTGTTTGTGCACCCGCTCCAGCCCCTGGTGCAGCGTGTGACCATCGTAGGCGTTGCCGCGCAGGGCCTGGCAGTCGAGCACGAAGCCCTCCCGTGCGGTGGTGATCACACTGACCTTGCTGCCGAACTCATAGGGGGTGCGGGCCTTGCCCTTGGCGATGCAGTCCACCTCCGGCTCGTGCAGGCTGTAGAGCTTGGGCCGGTGTTGAGGCTCGGCGTACTGGCGCCACAGGTACAGTGCCTGGTAAAGCGCTTCATCCAGCCCGTGGTGGCGTTGGCCGCGAGGCTGTTGTCGGATCACGTCGTTGCACACCCGCCCAAGGTAACCGTGGAGCTTGCGAAGGCGTTTGTGCATGCGCCGGAACTGGCGGGCGTGGGCGTAGCGCCCGATCTGGATGACCAACCCATCGAGCGAGCGCTCGTAGGTCTGGCGGAACTTCACACCGTCCGCTTTGGCCCGGCTCACCAGGCGCCGGTGGGCGCGCACCATCAGCCGCGCCTCGCTGGGGTGCTCGATGGCCTTGGGCATCACGGTTGTATCGGCCACCGCCACTCGGAAACTCTCGGGAGCAACCGTGCCCGTGCCTTCACCCAGATCAACCGTCATCTTCAAAAGCGCTCGCGCGCCGTCCTCACCAATACGCCGGCGGAACCGACCCATGGTGGACTCGTCCATCGGCGGCTCATGCTGGAACACCGACTCGCCGCAGAAATACTGCCAGTACGGGTTCTCCACCCACTGATCGAGCAGCTCGCGGTCGGACAGCCCCTGCATGTGCTTGAGCATCTGCAGCCCGGCGTGAAGCCGGATGGGATGGCCTGGGCGACCGTTATCCGGACACCAATAGGGACCGAACTGTGCTTCGCACTGTTGCCAGTCGATGCGTTCGGCCATGCGCACCAGTGGATGGCGCAGGTTGATCATGTCTTCGAGATAGAGCTCAAAGAGCCCTTTCTGGAGCTGCTGGCGGTCGTCGGTGGGAATCATGGCGATGAAAACTACACGGTTTTGGGTCTGTGGGTGCATTTCCGGGGAGAAATTATACCGGAAAACGCGTCCAGGGTCCTGTTTTTGTTATCAAATTGGGTTTTGCAGGGGCGACTACGTCAGGAAGTCAGCTTGTTGGTTCCGCTGCGCTCGTTCAGAACGATATGGATACCAAGCCGGATTTAGCCCCTTGGTTGGCAGCCGTTTATGTGAAGGAGGCCTTCTGGCACCAGAGAATAGCATCCGAATTGATTAGTCGGTGCGAAGATGAAGCAATTCGTTTCAATGCTAATGTCTGGTATCTCTACACGGAGTTTGCCTCGATGCTGTATGAGAAGCTCGGCTGGCGTCATATGGAACGATGCGCTTACAGGAGAGTGGCGGTCGATGTGATGTGCAAGCAGATCCGCCCCCTCTCCCCTCCCCGTTAAAGCTCCGGATCCCACAACAACGCCAAGCCAGATGTTCCCGGCTCACCGGCTCCGACGCCCTTCCGGTGACACTGGATGCCAGGCCCGCGCGATGCTATGTTTCAGCGCGAACCAAATATAATAAAAGGCGTGGGAATGACCGATGTGAAAGCAACGATTCTCGTCGTTGACGACGATCATGCCATCCGCGAACTCCTGCACGAGCATCTTTCCCGCGGCGGGTATGACGTTCACACCGTTCATGATGGCGACACCATGCGCCAGAAGCTGACGGAGGTACCGACCGACCTCATCGTGCTTGACGTCATGCTGCCCGGTGACGATGGCTTTACGCTCTGCCGCGAGATCCGGGAACACTCTCAGATCCCCATCATCATGCTGACCGCCAGCTCCGATGAGACCGAAAGGGTCGTTGGCCTGGAGATTGGCGCGGATGATTACCTGGCCAAACCGTTCAGTGCCCGTGAGTTGCAGGCTAGGATTAAGGCCCTGCTGCGGCGATCGGATTTCGCGCGCACAGACAATGCCCGTTTCGTGAAGTTTGATGGCTGGCGCCTGGATACTCAGACTCACCAACTGATTAGCGACGATGGCGACGCCTTTTCACTGTCCGGGGCCGACTTTTCCCTGCTTCAGCTGTTTCTGGATCATCCCAACGAAGTACTGGACCGTGACACCATTTCCAGCGTGACCCGAGGGCGGGAGTCCATGCCACTGGATCGTGTGGTGGATGTGGCCGTGGCCCGCCTGCGCCAGCGTTTGGGGGACCACGGCCGCAACCCCCGACTGATCAAGACGGTGCGCGGAGCGGGTTACCTGCTAACCGCAACGGTGACCCGCAGTGCCCAATAGTGCTGGTGCTGTGGAAGCCGGTCGCCCGCTCCTTCGTCTGTTACCGTCCTCGCTACTGGGCCGTATCCTGTTGCTGACCCTGCTGGCCATGGGCGTTGCCCAGATCATGTCCAGCATCATCTGGGTAGAAACCTTTCGCGCGCGGCAGGAAGACCGGTTGGTGACCACCACCCGCAATCTCGCATCGTCAGTGGCTGCCACTACGCAGTTTTTTAACTCCCTGCCAAGGGAATACCAGCATATTGTGCTGGATCAGTTACGGGATATGGGCGGGTCACGGTTCTTTGTCTCTCTGAACAACAGCCTTATCGAGATGAAGCCCCTGCCAGACAGCGAGCGTAAACAGCTGGTGATGGATGAGGTAACGTCCGTGCTCCGCAGCCGGTTGGGCAACTCCACCAACATCCATGTTGAGTTTGTTCATCCTGACGATCTCCGCCTGCTCAATACTCAGCTCCCCCTGGAGTCCTTGCCGGAATCCTGGGCGCACTACTCGCTGACCCTGGATCCCATTAAACCGCCGGTACTGGTTACCCAGGTGGAGGTAGCTGAGGGCAAGTGGCTGTACCTTGCCTCGCTGTTGCCGGCTCCCTATGTGTCGCTGGATGAAGACAGCATTCCCGGCCAACAGATCGTGTTCATCCTGGTGATGATTGGTGTTCTGTTTCCGGTACTGGCCTGGTTGGTGCGTGGCCAGACCAGGCCCTTGCACAGGCTGGCCAGGGCGGCGAGAGATCTGCCCCTGGATGAGCAACGTCCGCCGCTTCAGGAGCAAGGCAGTTCTGAGATTGTCGCGGTAACCCGGGGGTTCAACACCATGCACCGGAGGCTTCAGAGCTACATCAGCGACAGGGATCAGCTGTTCCGGGCTATTTCTCACGACCTGAAAACCCCCATAACCCGACTGCGTTTAAGAGCCGGTCTCATTGATGACGCCACCATTCGTGAGCGGTTTGAAAATGACCTTCAGGAACTGGAACTGCTGGTCAAAGGCGCCCTGCAAAGCATGAAGGACACCCACATCCATGAGAATGTGGAAGCGGTCGATATTGACGGTATGATCCGCAGGATGGCGGAGGCCTATAATGCAGAAAGCTCTCTGGTCACCGTGGAGGGAAGCTGTGGAACGTACCGGGGCAAGCCGCTGGCATTGAAGCGTTGCCTGGGCAATCTGCTGGACAATGCCATCAAGTACGGGGAAAAGGCGACGGTGTTTCTGGAAGACTCCGTTGATCAGCTCGTCATCCGTGTTCATGACTATGGCCCGGGCATTCCGGAAGCAGAACTGGACCGGATTTTTGAGCCCTATTACCGCCTGGGCCAGGAGCAGCGCGGCGGGCACGGCCTGGGCCTTGGAATTGCCCGCAATATTGCCCAGAGCCATGGTGGAGAGCTCTTGATTGCCAACGGGGACGGTGGCGGCCTTGACGTTACGCTGACACTTCCCCGGTACTGATAAGAGCGGACGATCAAGGACCTGGTGGCCATGTAACGACCTTGTTACACCGGTCTTTCAGTTTGATACGTCCTCGCTCCAGGGGGTGCCCTAGACTCCATTGTTGCAACTACAACAAAAACAGGGAGTCAAAATGAGCATCTCTAAAACCAATTGTTCCGCCTCATCGCTTGCCACCAGGCCAGCCCATCTTCTGGCGGTCGCGGTCAGCGCGGCTTCGCTTGGACTGGTTCCGGGTCAGGCGCTTGCCAAGCAGAGCGTTGAAGAACGCCTCTCCGCCCTGGAAGCACAGCTCGCCACTGAAAAACCACACGCCAACGCAGATCAGGGCTTCTCGTTCAGTACCTATGCCCGTTCCGGTTTGCTGCTTAACAGCAACGGGAAAAGTGCCCCTGGGGGTCCTTTCCTGACCCCAGCGGGCTCGGTCGGCGGTGCCGTTGGACGGCTGGGCAATGAGCCAGACACATACCTGGAATCAATCTTCAACTACAAGGACGTGGCCGATAACGGCACCAGGTCCCTCTACCGCCTGATGATTGCGGATGCCTCCACGTCCAGCAACGACTGGACAGCCGATGACGGTGCACTGAATGTGCGCCAGGCCTACGTGGAATTCAGCAACCTGGCCAGCTTCTCCGGCATCTTTGAGGAGGCTTCCATCTGGGCCGGCAAACGCTTTGATCGGGATCTGGATTTCGACGTTCACTGGCTTGATAGCGATGTCGTGTACCTGAGTGGCACAGGTGCTGGTATCTACGACGTCACTTTCAGCGAATCGGCGAGATCCAACTTCTCATTCTACGGGCGCAGTTTTCAGGACTTTCCGACCAACCCCAACACCACGACCGGCACCTCAGACACCGATAACCTGATCGTCACTGCCAACAACTACTTCGGCAATGTTCAGTGGCTGATCAACGGCATGTCAGCCGCCGATAACGATCAGCGCATCGTCGGCGGAGCCATGGAGGCGGCGGAGACAGGTGTTCAGACCATGCTGGCCTACCACGGCGACAGTTTCTTTGGTGTGTCTGACGGTACCTTCAAAACGGCGCTGCTACACGGACAGGGACTGGGTGCGGAGGTCAAGAACATCGGTGCCGATGGCAACCTGCACGAGGATGCCAACACGACCCGCGTGGTTGCCTACGGCACCACCCGCTTGAGTGATGACTGGCGCATTGCCCCGGCACTGATGGCCGAGTCCAGCAAGGACCGCTACGTGGAGGGGGATGAGTACCAGTGGATGACCTTCAATACCCGTCTGGCCAACGAGCTGGGCACCAACTTTGAAATGCAGTACGAAGCCTCCTGGCAGGTAATGGACCTCAAAACCAGGGGCTACGAAGGACGAAGCGATGTGGACGGCGATTACGCCCGCTTCACCGTCGCACCAACGTTCAAGCCACAAGTGGGCGGTTTCTGGCAGCGACCGGAAATCCGTGTTTTCGCCACCTACTCCACCTGGGCTGATGAGCTGAACCGTTACGCCACGGACGATGCTCTGGGCGCGGAGGACTTTGGCGGAAGCCAGTGGACTTTCGGGACCCAGATGGAAGTCTGGTTCTGATTCGGATAAATGTCTCTATTACAACAACAAGGAGCCAACATGAAATCTCTAAAGCGTCATTTTACGGCACTCGCAATGTCTGCCTGCGTTCTTCTCCCGACCAGTGTTCAGGCTGGCAAAGTGGAGGTACTGCATTGGTGGACTTCAGGCGGTGAGGCACGGGCAGCCAAAGCCTTGAAGCAGATGATGGAAGATCAGGGCCACACCTGGAAGGACTTTGCCGTAGCCGGTGGCGGTGGTGAAGCCGCCATGACCGTTCTCAAATCCCGCGCGGTATCGGGCAACCCGCCCGCTGCGGCCCAGATCAAGGGTCTGGAGATTCGTGAATGGGCAGAACTGGGCTTTCTGACCAGCCTCGAGGGCGTTGCTGATAACCAGAATTGGGATCAGCTCATTCCACCGATGATTTCAGACGTCATGAAATACGAAGGGCAGTACGTGGCCGTTCCGGTCAACGTACATCGGGTGAACTGGCTGTGGGTGAATCCCGACGTGATGGACAAGGTCGGCGTTAAGGTGCCAACCACACTGGATGAGTTTTTTGAAGTCGCCGACAAACTCAAGGCAGAGGGCTACATTCCCCTGGCCCACGGCGGCCAGCCCTGGCAGGACGCCACCGTGTTCGACGCAGTCGCACTTGCTGAACTGGGCCCGGAGGATTACCGCAAGGCCTTCGTTGAGCACGACATGGACGTGATCAACAGCAAGAAAATGGAACGGGTCTTCGCGCAGTTCGACAAAGTCATGAGTTACGTGGATGACAACGCCGCCGGCCGGGACTGGAACACCGCCACCGGCATGGTGATGGAAGGTGAAGCCGCCATGCAGATCATGGGAGATTGGGCCAAGGCTGAATTCACCGCCGCTGGCCAGACACCGGGGGAGGATTATCTGTGCGCCCCGGCGCCCGGCACGTCTGGAGACTTCACCTTCAACGTTGACTCATTCGCCATGTTCTCCCTGTCCGACGAAGAAGACGTCAAGGCCCAGAAGGACCTCGCCCGGACCATTCTGAAGCCGGAATTCCAGACCCTTTTCAACCAGAACAAGGGCTCGATTCCGGTCCGTACCGACATGGACATGGGTGATTTCGATTCCTGTGCCCAGGCGTCGATGGATACCTTCCAATCCAGCTCCGATGATGGCGGCCTGGTGCCAAGCTTCTCCCATGGTCTGGCTACAACCAGCCACATCCAGGGCCAGATTTTCGATGTGGTGACCAACTTCGCTAACTCCGACAACCCGGACCCGGCAAAAACCACGGACCAGCTGGCTTCCGCCATCCAGTCCGCTATGTAAAACCTTGCCAGGCTGCCCAACGGGCGGCCTTCGCGGTATTTCAGGGGAGTTCTCATGGAATATAGACAACGTCGCCCTTCCGGTGTAGCCAGGGTTTCGTCCGGCATGATGGATAGCCTGCAGCGCTGGTTGCCCAAACTGGTTGTGGCGCCAACCGTCCTGATCATTGGCATTGGCATCTACGGCTTCATGCTATGGACGGCCGTGCTGTCGTTTACCGACTCCAGTTTCCTGCCCAGTTATAACTTCGTTGGTCTTGAGCAATACGCCAAGCTGATGGAGAGCCAACGCTGGCTGGTTGCGTCATCGAATCTGGCCCTATTCGGTGGGCTGTTTATCGGCATCTGCCTTCTGATTGGCGTGGTGCTGGCGATCTTTCTGGACCAGCGCATCCGCCAGGAAGGCGCGATCCGGACGATTTACCTGTATCCCATGGCGCTGTCCATGATCGTCACGGGCACCGTCTGGCGCTGGATCCTCAATCCACGCCAGGGGCTGGAAAAGATGATGCATGACTGGGGCTGGACGTCCTTCAGCTTTGATTGGCTGGTTAATCCTGACTTCGCCATTTACACCATTGTGATGGCGGCTGTCTGGCAGGCTTCCGGCTTTGTTATGGCGCTTTTTCTGGCCGGGCTCCGGGGTGTCGATTCGTCGATCATTAGCGCGGCCCGGGTGGATGGTGCCAGTCTCCCGGTCATCTACTGGAAACTCATCCTGCCCTCCCTGCGGCCGGTGTTTTTCAGTTCAGTGATGGTGCTGGCCCACATTGCCATCAAGAGCTTTGATCTGGTGATGGCCATGACGTCGGGCGGTCCTGGCTACTCCACCGATTTACCAGCCGTGTACATGTACGCCACGACCTTTACCCGTGGCCAGATTGGCCAGGGCTCCGCCAGCGCCATGCTGATGCTGGGAGCAATTCTGGCACTGCTGGTGCCTTACTTGTATTCCGAACTGAGGGAGAAGCGCCATGACTGATGTCGTTCGCAGGGGCGTTCGCCCCAGCCGCATCGCGATCTATGGGGTGCTGCTTCTGGCCTGCCTGGTGTACCTGATTCCGCTGATCATTATGTTGATCACCAGTTTCAAGACCCCAATGGATATCCGTTCCAGCAACCTGCTGGCCCTGCCCACCGATTGGACGACGATCGGTTGGACAAAAGCCTGGGCCGAAGCCTGCACCGGTGTGCAGTGTGAGGGCGTAAAAGGCTTCTTCTGGAACTCGTTCAAGATGGCCGTGCCAGCGGTGTTGATTTCCACCTTGCTGGGGGCCTTTAACGGCTATGTGCTGTCGAAGTGGAAGTTCCGGGGGGCGGATCTGATGTTTGGCATGCTGCTGTTCGGCTGTTTCGTGCCCTTTCAGGTCGTTCTGCTGCCCATGGCACAAACACTGGGCATGCTGGGAATGGCCAACACCACCCCAGGGCTGGTACTGGTTCACGTGACCTACGGGGTGGCCTTCACCACGTTGTTTTTCCGCAACTACTACGTCGCCATCCCCGATGCGCTGATTAAGGCCGCGCGGCTTGATGGCGCGGGCTTTTTCACCATCTTTTTTCGCATTCTGCTGCCCATGTCCACCCCGATCATCATGGTCTCGCTGATCTGGCAGTTCACACAGATCTGGAATGACTTCCTGTTTGGCGTGGTGTTCTCCAGTGGCGAGAGCCAACCCATAACGGTTGCCCTGAACAATCTGGTGAACACCAGTACCGGGGTAAAAGAATACAACGTGGATATGGCCGCTGCCATGATTGCCGCCCTGCCAACACTGGTGGTCTACATCGTGGCCGGCAAGTATTTCATACGCGGCCTGACGGCCGGTTCGGAGAAAGGATAAAACCAATGTCACAGCTGGAACTGCGGGACATCCGCAAGACTTACCCGGGGGCTCATGACGAGACCCTGAAGGGCATCAACATTGATGTCGCATCTGGAGAATTCCTGACCCTGGTGGGCCCTTCAGGCTGCGGCAAATCCACCCTGATGAGCAGCATCGCCGGCCTGGAAGCCATCACCGGAGGCTCGATGGTGGTCAACGGCGTGGACATTTCCGCCATGGAACCCAGGGACCGTGATATTGCCATGGTGTTTCAGTCCTACGCGTTGTATCCCACCAAGTCGGTGCGCGAGAACATCGCGTTCGGGCTCAAGATCCGTGGTATGCCGAAGGACGATATTGAGCGGGAGGTGGAGCGGGTGGCCGACCTTCTGCAGATATCTCCTTTGCTGGACAAGAAGCCTGCCCGGCTTTCCGGCGGCCAGCAGCAGCGTGTGGCCATGGGCCGCGCCCTGGCCCGCAGGCCAAAGATCTATCTGTTTGATGAGCCGCTGTCCAACCTGGACGCCAAGCTCCGGGTGGAGATGCGCACCGAAATCAAAAAACTCCACCAACGCTTGAAAACCACCGTTGTCTACGTCACCCACGACCAGATCGAAGCCATGACCCTGGCTGATCGAATTGCTGTGCTCAAGGACGGCGAACTGCAGCAACTGGGCACGCCCAAGGAGGTTTATGACACACCGGAAAACCTGTTTGTGGCGGGGTTCATTGGCTCGCCGTCCATGAGTTTTATTGAGCTGGAAATCGAGCGATCCGAGGCTGGACTGTCAGTGACCGTCGAGGGCAGTGACGGACGCAAGCTGTCACTGCCAGTGCCGGACTACTTGGCCAACTGGGTCGGCAAACGGGTGATTCTGGGCATCCGACCAGAACACATCAGCCAACCGGATAATATCAAGAGCGAGCATTCCCTGGTGGCGAGCGGCTCCCTCACTGTCGAGGTGACCGAGCCCACCGGCCCCGACATTATTGCAGTGATCCGCCTCAACGGCATTGACGTTCACTGTCGACTGGATGCAGAGCACCCGGTGAATTGGGGTGAGGATGCCGAGCTGATGTTCGATATGAACAAGGTGGTCTTCTTCGATCCGGCCACCGAAAAACGCATCCGGCCCAACTAGCTCGGTTCGGGACTGGGACTACCTCTCCGGCGTGCCGGCCAATGGTCACGCCGGATTATACCTCTCCGTTATCCAACGCCTGCGCCGCACCCAACAGACCGGTATAGGGCTCAGTCACCACATAGACCGGAATGGACTCCATCATTGCCCGCATCCGGCCTTTTTCCTCAAAAGCCCTACGGAAGGGGCTGTCACGGAACACATCAAGAAAGCGCGGCACAATCCCACCGCAAATGTAAACCCCGCCCAGGCTTCCGAGAGTCAGCGCGGCATCGCCAGTCACCCGACCCAGAATCTCGCAGAACATCCGCAGCGCCCGATGCGCCAAAGGGTCCTCTTGCTGCAACGCGGCTTCGGTCACGGCCTCGGGGGTGTGCAGGCGTACCGATGCCCGCTCAAGTTCGGCCAGCGTCTGATACAGGTTGAGCAGGCCCTGGCCACTGAGGATGCGTTCCACGCTGACACGACCAAAGCGGGCACGCAGGGTCTGCTGGACCGCCACCTCCAGTTCATCGGTGGGGGCGAAATCCACATGCCCGCCTTCGGTCTCCAGGGGAACCCAGTCATGATGGGTGGGTATCAGGGCGGATATGCCCAGTCCAGTTCCGGGGCCAATGACTAGGCGCGGCCGCTGCGAGTCCGCCATGCCATCGCCCACAGGATGGAGGTGTTCAGAGGGAACACTGGGCACGCCCAGGGCCATGGCTGTAAAGTCGTTAATGGTCTTGAACAGATCCAGGCCAAGGGACTCGCGCATTGCCGCCTTACGAAAGACCCAGGGGTTGTTGGTCATGCGCACCATCTCGTCATGCACCGGGCAGGCGAAGGCCATACAGGCCCGGCGCACTTCCCCGGCACCGGTCTGTTGAAGGTAGTCCCTGACCGCCACGTCCAGGTTCCCGTAGTCGCCGCAGGGCAATACCGCAATTGAGTTCAAGGTACCCGACCCCGGCTCCACCAACGCAAACCGGGCGTTGGTCCCCCCGATATCCCCCACCAGTGCCCAAGGTGTTTCAGTCATTCTGCGCTGTCCAAAAAAAGGAGGCTCCCTTCTCCGGCGTGTCAGCCTTGGCCCGCATCCAGCCGAAGAGTTCGCGGCCATAATCGTTTTGATGCGCCGCCAGATCCGCCTGGGTCGGTGGCCGTTCCGCCCAATCATCCGGCTCGATAATATCCAGCGTTCCTTCCCGGGCATCCAGCCGGATCCGATCGCCATCGCGCAGTTTGGATAGCGCCCCGCCGTCGGCCGCTTCGGGATAGACGTGGATCGCCGCTGGTACTTTACCAGAGGCGCCGGACATGCGTCCGTCCGTGACCAGGGCCACGCGGAAGCCTCGATCCTGCAACACGCCCAGATAGGGCGTGAGTTTATGCAATTCCGGCATACCGATGGCCTTGGGGCCCTGGAAACGCACCACCACAACACAGTCGCGTTCGAGCTGGCCGGCTTCGAACGCTTCAGCCACGGCGGACTGGCTGTCCAGCACGACAGCCGGCGCCTCGATCACATGGTGATCCGGCGCCACCGCCGAGACCTTGATCACACCACGCCCCAGGTTGCCGTTCACCACCCGCAGGCCGCCATCGCTGGTGAACGGCTCCTGGACTGACTCCAGCACGGCGGGATTGAGCGAGGCCTCCGGTGCCGGCTCCCACAGCACCTTGCCGTCCCGCCATTGCGGCAGTTGGGTATACCGGCGCAGCCCAAAGCCCGCCACCGTTTCCACGTCCTCGTGGAGGAGACCGGCATCCAAGAGCTCCCGAATCAGGAAGGCCGTGCCGCCGGCCTCGTGGAAGTCATTGATGTCCGCCTGACCATTGGGATAGATCCGGGTCAGGCCAGGTACGACCGCGGAGAGATCATTGAAGTCATCCCAATCCACCAGAATACCCGCCGCTCGGGCAATCGCCACCCAGTGCATGGTGTGGTTGGTGGAACCGCCGGTGGCCAGCAAGGCGACCAGGGCGTTGACGATGTTCTTCTCCGCGACCACATCGCACAGCCCCTTCTGACCCCCATTGGGCGCCGACAGGCGGATCACCTGTTCGGTGGCCTCATGGGTCAATGCTTCCCGCAGCTCCGTCCCCGGCTGCACAAAAGCCGAACCGGGCAGATGCAGACCCATGACTTCGACCAGCAGCTGGTTGCTGTTGGCGGTGCCATAGAAGGTACAGGTACCGGGGCTGTGATAGGACTGGCTCTCCGCCTCCAGAAGCGCCTCTTTCCCCACCTTGCCTTCGGCGTAGAGCTGGCGCACCCGCTGTTTTTCCTTGTTGGGCAGACCAGTGGGCATGGGCCCGGCCGGTATGAGCGCCGTCGGCAGGTAACCGTAGCTCAGCGCCCCGATCAGGAGCCCCGGCACGATTTTGTCGCAGATCCCCAACAGCACGGTGGCGTCGAACATGTTGTGACTCAGGGCCAGGGCCGTACTCATGGCGATCACGTCCCGGGAAAAGAGGCTCAGGTCCATGCCGGGCTGCCCCTGGGTGATGCCGTCGCACATGGCCGGTGTGCCGCCGGCGAACTGGGCCACGCTCCCCATATCAGCCGCGGCCTGTTTGATGACCTCCGGGAAGTCACGATAGGGCTGGTGCGCGGACAGCATGTCGTTATACGCCGACACCACCGCGACGTTGGCCTGGTTCATCAACCGCAGGGCGCTCTTGTCTCGCTTGCCGCAGGCCGCGAACCCATGGGCCAGGTTCCCGCAGGACAGCACCTCCCGCTGCGGCCCGTTGCGCCGCAAACGGGCCATCCTGTCCAGGTAGCGCTGACGCTCGTCACGACTGCGATCCATGATGCGCTGAGTGACCCGCTCGACCGTGGGATGCATCGTAAACCTCTCTCTTGTGGCGTTTGATCCGATCAGGATCGGTATGTGGTTATTTTACTATCTTTAATTCAATTTTTCACGCCATAAGGGTACCTTATTCCAGTATTGTTTGTTATGTTTACTACATATCAAACAAGTCAAACAACCGGAGAGCGCACTATGACAATCCGTATCGCCATCAATGGCTTCGGTCGCATAGGCCGAAATACACTCAGAGCCCTCTACGAACACCAGTACCGCGATCAGATCCAGATCGTCGCCATCAATGACCTGGGCGATGCCGCCACCAACGCCCACCTGCTCAAGCACGATTCCGTCCACGGTCGCTTTTTTGGTTCGGTCAGTCACGATGACGAATCCCTCACCGTGAACGGGGATCGTATCGCCGTCTCGTCCGTTCGAAACCCGGCGGATCTGCCCTGGCAAGCCTTACGTGTCGATGTCGTCCTGGAATGCACCGGCCTGTTCACCACCCGTGAGAAGGCCCAGGCCCACCTCACGGCCGGCGCCAACAGGGTTGTCATCTCCGCCCCCGCCCCGGATGTCGACGCAACCATTGTCCATGGCGTCAACCACGAGAGCCTGACCGATCAGCACCGGATCATCTCCAACGCCAGCTGCACCACCAACTGCCTGGCCCCCATCGCCCAGGCGCTGCACCAGGCAGTCGGCATCGAGACTGGCTTGATGACGACGACCCATTCCTACACCAATGACCAGACGCTGAGCGATGTCTATCACACGGACCTGTATCGGGCCCGATCCGCCACCCAGTCCATGATCCCGACCAGAACCGGGGCCGCAGCGGCGATCGGACTGGTTCTGCCGGAGCTGGACGGCCGACTGGACGGCATGGCGGTACGCGTGCCCACCATCAATGTGTCACTGGTGGACCTGTCTTTCATTGCCACCCGCGACACCTGCGCGGAAGAAATCAACCTGGCCATGAAGGCAGCCGCCGAAGGCTCGCCAGTGCTGGGTTACAACTCTGAACCGCTGGTTTCCGTTGATTTCAATCACGACCCCCTGTCCAGCGTGTTCGACGCCAACCACACCAAGGTCAAGGGTCGCCACGCTAAGATCCTGGCCTGGTACGACAATGAATGGGCCTTCTCGAACCGCATGCTGGATAACGCACTGGTACTGGGAAGCCAATAAGCCACGACCCGAAGCCGTGGCGCGCGGCTGCCGATAGTCGGGCTCACCCGTCCTATGGTGGCCGGGTGAGCACCACCAGGAATCAGTCAGCCGACTGGAGGCTTTGGAGGCTATACTGGGCGATTCGCGTAACAGACTGCCAGTCCCCCTCCCTCAGCGTATCGCCGGGCGTGAGCCAGGTGCCACCCACCGCCGCCACGTTGGGCAGCGCAAGATAGTCGCTGGCGGTGGCTTCACGAATGCCCCCCGTTGGGCAGAAGCGCACATCCCCGAAAGGCCCCCCAAAAGCCTTTAATGCCGCCACGCCACCGGCAGCTTCAGCGGGGAAGAACTTGAAGGCCCGATAACCCAGGCGATAACCCTCCATCATTTCCGACAGGGTCGCGACGCCGGGCAACAGCGACGCTGTTGCGCGGGTACCATAGTCGAGCAGCTCCCGGGTCGAGCCCGGCGTGATCACGAACTGCCCTCCAGCCTCTTCAACGGCCTTGTACTGATCCAGCGTGGCGACGGTGCCCGCCCCTACCCAAATCTCCGGATGGCGCGCGCGCAGCTCGGTGATGGCGTCCAAGCCATAGGGCGTGCGCAGGGTGATTTCCAGCACGCGCAGCCCGCCGGCCACCAGGGCATCGCCCAGGGGAACCACCTGCGCCGGATCGTCGATGGTGACCACCGGAACCAATGGGGAGGCATCCAAAACCCGGTCAGCTCGCTCCCTCAATGACGCGGGAAGTTGAGACTCTGCCATGCTCAAGCACTCCAGTAGACGGTCAGCCCATCGTGCAGGAAGGCACGGATCGGCATGGAAAGGATGTCGTCCGGGCTGGCCAGCGCCTGCTCCAGCGTGGCAAGCTTGTCGTCACCGGTAAGGTGCAGCACCTGGTGGCGCGCCGCATCAATGACCGAGCGGGTCAGCGTGATCCGCTCCTGTGCCGCGCCCGGCGGAGACATGGCCCGACAGCGCGCGGCACCATCCGGATCCAGGGCCTGCGCCAACCCCGGCGTACAGGGAAACAGCGACGCGGTATGACCGTCCGCCCCCATTCCCAGGATCACCACATCCAGGAAGGCCGGCAGGGTAGCCAACCGTGCCTCCACCTCAGTCTGACCTTCCTGCGGCGAGGCCGCCTTCGTGACCAGAGGAATGAAGTGCGCCCGTGCGGCTACCCCCTTCAGAAGAAGCTCGCGCAGCAATCGAGCATTGCTGGCATCATGGGTTTCCGGAACCCAGCGCTCGTCGACCAGGGTGATGCTGACGTTTTCCCAAGCCAGCGACTCCCTTGCCAGCGCCTGAAAAAACGGCACAGGGGTGCTACCACCGGACACGGCCAAGGCCGCCGTGCCGCGCTCGGCAAGCGCCTCCCGCAACCATGCCGCAACCTGTTTCGCCAGGGCCTCACCCAGAGCCTGCTTGCCCTCGGCGCAAACCGTGGCGACGCCTTCGGGCCAAGCCAGATCAGCCATCCTCTTCATGCCAGCTCCACCCATCCCGCGTGATCATGGCAATGGAGGCAGCAGGCCCCCACGTACCGGCCGCATAGCGCTTGGGCGCCTCGCCGGACTCTTCCCAACTCTCGATGACACGATCAACCCAGCGCCAGGCCAACTCCACTTCGTCGCGTCGCACGAACAGGTATTGATTGCCCTTCATTATCTCCCACAACAGGCGCTCGTAGGCATCGGGAATACGGCTTGCATCAAAGGCCTCGGAGAAGTTGAGATGCAACGGGCCCTGGCGCAGACGCATGCCTTTGTCCAGCCCCTGATCCTTGGTCGATACCAGAAGGGAAATCCCTTCATCCGGCTGAAGGCGGATCATCAGTTTGTTGTTGGCCAGATGCTTCTGATCCGGGGCGAAGATGTAGTGCGGCGCTGCCTTAAAATGAATGACGATCTCGGACAGCTTCTTCGGCAAGCGCTTGCCCGTACGCATGTAAAACGGGACACCGGCCCAGCGCCAGTTCTCGATCTCGGCCTTGAGCGCCACAAAGGTCTCGGTGCGACTGCCTCCAGCAGCCCCTTCCTCTTCCAGATAACCTGGCACCGGCCTTCCGTTGGCGGTACCGGCTCCGTATTGGCCACGAACCAGATGGGTGTCCATCATATCCGGCGTAATGGCCCGCAGCGCCTTAAGCACCTTCACCTTTTCGTCGCGAATGCTGTCAGCGGACAGATCCGCTGGTGGGTCCATGGCAATCAGGCACAATAGCTGCAACAGGTGGTTCTGCACCATGTCGCGCATCTGGCCCGCCTCGTCAAAATAGCCCCAGCGCCCCTCAATGCCCACCTCCTCGGCCACGGTGATCTCCACATGGGAGATGTGGTTCTGGTTCCACTGGGAGGCAAAGAGATTATTGGCGAAACGCAGCGCGATGAGGTTCTGGACCGTTTCCTTGCCCAGGTAATGATCGATCCGGAAGATCTGGCTTTCATCGAAATAGTGAGCGAGTTGATCGTTAATCTCACGAGAGGAAGCCAGGTCGTGACCAATGGGCTTCTCAATCACGACGCGGGTATCGCTCCCAACGCACTGTGCCTGATGGAGCCCCTCGCCAATCAGCCCATAGATGGTGGGCTGGGTAGCCATATAGACAATCAGAGGCACCGGGCGCTGTTCCCGCCAGCGCTTCAGCGCGGTATACCCTTCCGCCTCCGTGAAATCCAGGGCCTGATACTCCACCTTGGCCAACAGGCGCTGAACCACACCGTCATCCAGCTCACTCGGGTTGACCTCCTCCGCCAATCGCTCCGCAAGCTGTGTGGCGAACGTTTCCGGGGCCATCGCTTCGCGAGCCAGCGCCAGGATGCGCGACTCGGCCGCCAGCAACTCCGCCCGCTGCAACTGATAGAGGGCCGGCCAGAGCTTTCGCTGCGCCAGATCGCCCAAAGCGCCAAACAGTACCAGATCCGAAACTGTGTTATTGACTTCCATGGGGCATAAATCTCATGTAGTAATATTTCTAACTATTATTCCATAAAACCCGAATTACTCCAACAATAACCAGTTTTATGCAGTGAATTTAACTACATCTCCAGACCTACTCCCCCCGCCTGAACGCTTCCGTTTCGTTCGACAGCCTGAGCGGCACGTCGGTATAGTACGCAATTCCGTAAGTTCACTACGTTGGGAGCCCCATCAAGCCATGGCCGAGCCCGAACCCCCCAACCTGCTGGAAGCGATACGCAACCAACTGGACAGCCTCAACCGCTCCGAGCGCAAGGTGGCCAATGTCATTCTCAACGATCCGGCCCTCGCAACCCGCTCCAGCATCGCCTCCCTGGCACGTGCAGCGGACGTCAGTGAGCCCACGGTCAATCGCTTCTGTCGCAACTTCTCCACCAATGGATTCCCGGCCTTCAAGATCCGGCTAGCACAAAGCATGGCTAGCGGCACGCCCTACGTCAGCCAGAGCGTCGATGCCGACGACAGCGTTGACGTCTTTGCCGACAAGATCCTGCGCAGCACCATCGCCAGTCTGGACGAGGCCCGGAAAGCCCTGGACAGCCAGAAACTGGGCGAGGCAATCGACTACCTGATTCAGGCCAAGCAGGTGGCGTTCTTCGGCATGGGCGGATCGGCGGCGGTGGCCCTGGACGCCCAGCACAAGTTCTTCCGCTTCAATATCCCGGTCACCGCCTATGACGATGCCCTGATGCAGCGAATGGTCGCAGCCGGCGCCAGCACCGGCGACGCCATCGTCGTCATATCCTACACCGGACGCACACGCGACCTGGTGGAAATCGCCCAATCCGCCCGGGAGAACGGCGCCACGGTGATCGCCATTACCGCACCGGAGTCCCCCCTTGCCGAGGCCTGCACCGTGACCCTGGAAGTGACAGCCCCGGAAGATACCGAAATGTACATCCCCATGACCTCGCGCATCATCCACCTGTCCATCATCGATATCCTCGCCACGGGCGTCACACTGAAACGCGGGGCCGACTTCCAGACTCACCTCAAGAAGATCAAGGACAGCCTCAAGCCCACAAGGCTTCCGCCCAATGAGCCATAAGAACGCCCGGGACAACCTACGCCCACCCTTTTCCTACCCGATAGCATGAATCAGTGAGCTGGAAATTATTCGGTCAGGGCGATGTTCAATACCGACTCGGTTTGGGATATGTCCCTGACCGGCGCGCTTGACGAGGTGGCGCCGGCCACTGGGCTGCTGGGCCTGATCCGGACAATACGTGCACTCAATGCTGTTTCGCCGGATCTCACGCGAGACCGTGCTGCTACTGCGTTGAATCTTCTCAGCAATGGTTCGAAGACGGCACTGGTGCTGCAAGCCGGACTTAATCTGATATCGTTGTCCTTGGGTGAGTTGTCGGTATCCCATCGGCACTTCACTTGGGTCGGTAAAGGCACAGAGGGTACCGGCGAAAGCGCTCTAGTTATTAGCTGATGGCGCGTGTCCACTCTTTTGGGGGAACTCCAACCGATTTTACGCCGCTTCGCGGCTCCAAACCGGCGCATGAGCCAAGCGTTATGTTTCTCTCAGAGCCGCTTCGAGCCCTAAGTGGTCAACAAATGGAATGAAATCCCGATCCAGAAAGAGCAGCGGGAAGTCGTTCTCTATGCAGAACGTCGCGATGATGATGTCAGCGGTTTTGCGGATCGTGATTCCTTTCTTGCGGAGCGCCCGATAGTTGTCGACGCACTTTCCAGCCATATCTTTGCCAAACATGTCGTACTGATTCAGAGAGAGTAGGCTTTGCTTGGTCTGACGGTATTGCCTGTCGTTGCGGATTCCTTGAAGGATTTCCAGAAATATGAGGTCCCCGATAGCAACAGAGCCTTGGATTATGGAGGTATCAAGCAGGTCAGTGTGCGGGTTTTCGACCCCCTTGAAATAGTCGATCCAGACGCTGGTATCCACCAGTATCATCTGGCACCCCGCATTTCATCCAGATCGCCTTCCCACTGGATCTTACCACGCAGCTTCCGGAGTTCCTGCTGCTTACGGAGCTGAACCAGAAGTTTCAGGCCCTGCTCAACGGCCTCTTTTTTAGTCTCGTAGCCGGAAGTTTTGAGGGCTTCGGCCATTAACTCGTCATCGATGACAATGTTCGTTCTCATGCTGCACCTATGTGTATAGCATTCCTATTCTATACACATATTAGCGCTTCATAGAAAACATAACAATCGCCTGCACGACGACCTGGAGTTCCCCGTTAAAAGCGGCTACCAACTCGCGGAACTTCATGCTTTCATTCCGCCTTCACCACCTCAAGAATGGCACTGCCATCAAACGGCTCCTAAAAATAAGCCCGCCTATTCAGTGTCTCTCGCAATGGTTCAGGCAGAGACTCGGGGCGTTCTCTGAATCGCCAGGCGAAGGCGTGTACAGCAGGTGCCCCACTGCCTTCAGTCTTACTGCAGCCTTTTCTCAGAAGGGTCCGGCTGCTTGAGCATTCCGATGGCATATGAGAGCCCCGTCAGCTCCGGGCGTTCCTACCGGCGTTCACCCTCGCTGATGACATCGACTGGGTGAGTAGGATCTTGTCGCTGCACATGCCCAACCATCATAATGAATGCTCTGGTGGCCATTCGGCTGCAAGATTCAGGCCGCCGGAGCCAACTTAGGATCAACAAGCCAGTGGAAAGGAGGCTACTTAATGGAATTGGATGTAACCTGGCAAAGGGTCGTGAAAGTTTGGTGGGCCTATCTGTGGAGGAATCTCCTCGCTTTGGTTGCTGCCATGATACTGGGAGGGATCGTTGGGTTCGTGATTGGGGTTGTTCTTGGTGCCGCTGGCGTAGCCCCTGACACCATTCAACTGATTGCCGCACCCATAGGCGGCGTGATCGGGCTACTGATCTCGATCATCCCGATGAAGATGATTCTCGGTAAGGATTTCGGGGAATTCCGGTTGGTTCTAGCATCGAATGAAACCCACCCCAAAAGCTCCTGACAACGCCGCAACGGTAACGCCGGAACCCCTCGGTTCCGGCGTTCCTGGCAGCCTTTCTACGCTTCCCGGTATCGATCAATCAGCTCACAGAGCGCATCCAGCCCATCCGTGAGCGCCGCAGGCCCCGGCTGAAGAATCAACGGTGACTTCACTTCGTAAAGCACGTTGTTGGCAACGGCGGGAATGGCATCCCAGCCCGGTCGTTCCGCCACCTGTTCCGGACGGAATTTGCGGCCACACCAGGAGCCGATAATGAGGTCCGGCTGGCGCGCCACAACCTCATTGGGATCTTCGATAATACGCTCCCTGGCGCCGGGCTCCGCGGCCCGCTCGGGAAAGATGTCTTCGCCACCGGCAATATGGATGAGCTCCGAGACCCAGCCAATGCCCGTAATCATCGGGTCGCCCCACTCTTCGAAGTAAACACGCGGCCGTGGCCCCTGAGCCTGCTTCGCCCGTATCGCCTCCACTCGTGACGCCAGTTCATCCGCGTAGGGTTCGGTGTAGTCATGCAGACCGAGCATGCCGCCGAGGGTGCGGATCATGGAGAGAATGCCGTCAACGGTGCGGTGGTTGAAGATGTGCACGGCGACCCCGGCGCGCACCAGTTCGGCGGCGATATCGGCCTGCATGTCCGAAAATCCCAGCACCAGATCCGGTTCCAGCTCAAGAATCCGCCCAATCTTGGCGGACGTGAAAGCGGAGACTTTTGGTTTCTCCTGCCGCGCCCGTTCGGGGCGCACGGTAAAGCCGGATATACCAACAATGCGGTCCTCGGCACCAATGGCATAGAGCGTCTCAGTGGTTTCCTCGGTCAGACAGACAATGCGCTGTGGGTAATCCATAGGCTCAGTTCCGGCGCTCCACCAAAATGGTTTGCATGTAACGAACTCCTGTTGTCCACTCGCATTGAATGATCCCCAACCTACGCTGTCACCCCCAGTCTTGCGGTTTCCAGGCACTTGGGGCTTCTCGTTCCTCGCTCCGGTTAGCTATTCATTAAGCATTTGTCGAAAAACTTTACAGCACTGAGATCGGAGTGTCGCGTCTCGCTCGCTAGCGTATTGATAATAAAACATAAAAAATCCAAGGCATAGCTTTTGCTACCCCCCGGGAGAGGTAAAATCATATACAGGAGTAATTTCTATGAATAAGATATTTTTAGGAATTGTTTTTCCCGCCGTTTTTACCGCAACTGCTCATGCCGGCATCATTGTGGATAAGAGCTTTGATCCTGGCGACAATATTCTTGGTACATACATTGATACCACTGAGGGAAGCGCTGATCTATATGATGATTTTTCACTTTATTCAAATTCAAAAATAACAGATATTAAATTCTGGGGCAGTTACTGGAATAGTGGTGAGATACCGACCATAGACGATCTGCGAGTTCGCATTGAGCAGCGTGATGGGACAGCCCGCACTGGCCCGATTTATGACGACACCTTTAACTTTTCACGTATTGATACCGGATTAGATCACAACAATAACGGTAACGCTGATATCTGGGAGTTTTCAGCTTCCGGTTTTGATATTGACTTGGCTGCCGGAGACTATTGGCTTAGCTTTTATCTTGAATCAGCCGCGCCAGACATAGACTTAATTTGGCAGCGTTCTGCCACGGATGCACCTATCGGTGTTTATTCACAAAGCAGCACTTATTTATCGTCAGCAGGTGATTATGCATTTGTACTTGAATCAAATAGTGTTGCGTCAGTACCGGAGCCGGGTTCTCTGGCGTTGCTTGGTTTGGGCTTGGCCGGTTTGGCCTTTTCAAGGAAAATGTGGTGAGAACAACAAAAACCATTCTGGCCTGTATTGGGACATCGATGTATATCAGTGGGTGCGCATTTTTCACGCCGCCCCTGCAGCGACCAGTCATTGAAGATAAGCTCAATCCCGCTTGGCTTTCTCCCGGGACAGTGGGCACTTTATCTTTAACGCCAGAGCGACGAGTCGTACTGGTGAACTTCGCCACTGAACGATTTTGCGCTGAGGCTCCAACCGAAGTTGGCATTGACTTATCGAAAATTTTAAGTGCTAGCGGATCGGCTGATGCAACCAGTCAAGGCAATATTGCGCTTGGCTTACTTATCGGTTCCAGTAGTGGGAATACTGTTCTTAACAAGCGGTCGCAGGCGGTTCAGCTTTTTCTCGCAAATTCATACTACGGCTGCCAAATGTATTTGAACGGGGCCATAAGTGGTGAACAGTTAGTAACCTTGCAACTCGAAACGTTAAACAGCATAGCGCCAGTACTGGAGAAAGAACTGCCCCTCTTATATAACGAAAAAGAAACGTCAGATGAATCAACGTACGTACCTTTGGACATAAATAGAATAATAAAAGAATTATTTGATAGCTCGATAAAAACTTCTAAAGAGGAAGATCAAACCAAACCAAAGGGACCCACTCCACCGGTGGAGTAGAGATTTACAATATAATGCTTTAATTACAGTAATTTGAGAAGCTTCAAAAACAAGGAGAGCGTAACCGTGCGCGGTGGTGAGACCCACCGTCTTTCGCTTGCCTGCCTGACGATCGCTATGCGTATAATGCGGGAATGGCAAGTCTAAAAAACTGCACTGCGTCAATTGCTTTGGTCCTCACTTTAGTCTTGGCCGGATGCAGCTCACAAGCTGTGGACGAGCAGGACGACTCACCGCAGGCCAAAGCCGAGCCTGATACCACCCACGAGACTGCGTGGACGGCCGGCATCATCGACCGGACACAATCCGACGCGCCCGTCTCCAAGCTTGTCGCCGTCCGTACCGCCACCCATGATGGGTTCGATCAGGTTGTCTTCGAATTCGACAAGCGGATTCCGGGGTATCACATCGAGTACATCGACAGCCCGGTGCGGCAATGTGGATCCGGCAAAGTCGCCCCAATCGCCGGTGATGGCTGGCTTGAGATCCGGATGTACCCGGCGAATGCACACACCAGCGAGGGCCAGCCGACGATCACCGAGCGGGAACGCATACTGAACCTGCCCGTACTCTCCGAGCTGGAGCTGACGTGCGACTTTGAGGCCATCGTCACATGGGTCTTCGGCGTCGGGTCGCCGAACCGCTATCGGGTCCGCGAGCTGAGTGGTCCACCGCGGCTCGTCATCGACATACGACACTGATACAGCGCCTGATATCGCGTATGGGCACGACCCGGAGCGATGGCTGATCCGGTTCAGCGCATTTCCCGTTTGCGCATTGGCATTGTGTCGATCAACGCAAAGATCCCGGCGACATCCAGACCCCGGCTTCGTTGTTTAACCCCGCCATCCTTACCGATCAGGACAACGCTTATGTTGCCCGGCTGCGCATTGAGCGTCTTACGGACATCCCGCTGTAGATCCCTGTCCGGCTCCTCCAGATTCGAATGGATGCCTTGATCCCCCGCAACAAACCAAACGATGTCCCGATCATCGATCCCCGCAGCATAGCGCCTTAAGGTCTCAACACGCTGATCAGGCTCACTGGCACCTTCAACGAGAATCAGCCGATTGCGCCATTGGAAATCTGAAAGTGAACGCATCCCCTGTTCTCCAGCAAAGACTGAGCCGAACCAAAGGAACGTAACAGCCAGAACGGCCGGCCGACCGATCGCGTCGTTTAACCATTTCATCCCACTGTCTCCCTCTGAAAACCTCTTAAGTTATACGCTTGGAGGGCTTTTTGGTTTGCGATAGGCTCGTGAGGAGGAGGACCTCATGAAGAAAGGACTTGAACTGACAATCCCCCCGCCCCTTATTGCTCTGACAGTCGCTGTGCTGATGTGGGGTATCGCGCAACTCGTACCCGGCGCGGCCCTGCCATTCCCGCGCTCAGCGATGCTGGCGGTTGTGGTGGCAGCGGTTGGCCTGGGCATTGCCCTGGTCGGCATCCTGCAGTTCTGGCGCGCCAGCACCACGATTAACCCGCATACGCCCCAGAAATCCGCCCAGCTGGTGGAACACGGGATCTACCGTTTCAGCCGCAACCCGATGTACCTTGGGATTGCTGTCGTGCTCCTGGCCTGGGCCCTGTACCTGACCAATGTCCTGTCGCTGCTTCTGATCCCGGGATTCATAGTCTACATCAACCGGTTCCAGATCCTGCCGGAGGAGCGCCACATGCGTGAGCTGTTCGGGCAGCCCTTTGACGAATACGCCGCCCGGGTAAGGCGATGGATCTGATCTAGAACCTGGTTGCTCGGAAAGGGGCATTGAATGGTCCGCGTTTCCTGGCCGGTGTTCCTGGCCCACATGCTGTTCCTGCTCGCCGCCTGGACGGTATTCATCAAATACCTGTTCCCGCTGGCGTTCGCGCTCGCTGAGGGCATAGCCTGGCACACCCACATCTACTGGGACCTGTGGCCCATCGCTCATGTGTGGCTCGGCTGGGCATTGCTGGCTCGCCCAGGCTATACCCGCGCGCTGGCGATTGGTATGGCGGTGGTGGAAATCGCCATCATCGTCACGCTGTTTTGGGCCTTCCTGGCCGACCCGGAGTGGTCGATCTGGCGGACCAACTGGTTCGTTAACAAAGTCTTTGTCCTGACCTGCTTTGTCCTTGTGCTGTATGCCGCGCTGAGGCATCCGAAGGGGTTCCGTGCACCCCGCGCAAGTTGACACGCGTCACGTGACACAATACACTTCAAATGATGATCAAGTCCTTTGCAGACAAGCGCACCCAAGAGTTGTACTCAAAAGGGAGATCGAAGAAGTTTCCTGCGGATGTTGCTTCAAAGGCTGCCAGAAAGCTCGAATACGTGAATCTGGCTGAGCAACTGGAGGATCTGAAAGTGCCGCCCGGCAATCGCCTTCATCCACTTTCTGGGAACAGGCAGGGGCAGCATGCGATTTCGATAAATGATCAGTGACGTATCTGCTTTCGTTTTGAAGATGGCGATGCGTACGAAGTCGAAGTCTGCGACTACCACTGACGGGAGGTAACACCTATGGCTATTCCCAACACTGACGGTATGCAACGCAAGCCGACCCATCCGGGCGAAATGCTGAGAGAGGATTTCATGCCGGACTATGATTTGACGGTTGCCGGGCTGGCTGAATCTTTGGGGGTGTCCCGCCAGTCAATCAATGAGCTGCTGCGTGAGCGTCGAGCTATCAGTCCTGAAATGGCACTTCGGCTTGCTCGCTTGTTTGGTAATTCCCCGGAATTTTGGCTGAATGCACAACGCGCTGTTGATCTGTGGACTGCAGCTCAGTCGGTTAAGATGGAAGTCGACCGGATTAAGCCGTTGAACGCGGCATAATCTGGACCGTCATCCTGGCCTGTCGTTTTCGCAGTAGCAGCAACATTCATCCCTTGGATTTCGAAGCAGCTTAACCAGTGACGTCTGGCCGTGTTCGGGGTCGACGGGAGGTAACGCATGCTCATTACCATCGCGAGTTACAGCTTTCCGTTCGAAGCCCACATTGCCCGCGCGCGCCTGGAATCAGAGGAAATCCCGGCCTTTGTCGCCGATGAGCACACCATCAACATGCAGTGGCTGTACTCAAACGCGCTGGGCGGCGTCAGGCTCCAGGTTCCCGAGGAGTTTGTTGATGCCGCGATTGAGATCCTGAACGAGGACCGGGAACTGGATCTAGTTGAAACCATGGGTGACGACTCAACGCCCTGCCCCCACTGTGGAAGCACGGATACGGAGTTCCATCAGATCGGCCGGCGCTGGGCCTTTCTGGTCTTCCTGGGGCTGGAGTTTCCGCTGTTTCCAGTGAAGGAAGGCATTCGGTGCAATCACTGTGGGAAGGTTTCCAGAACCTGAGGCTCGGTGGCTTCAAACGCTCCTGATAGGAGAGAATGCGAGCCGAAGGAACAACCAGCTTACATCAGTCAGTATATTTACATCATGGAGACGATGATGGACCACTCGATCCAGCCACTGGACACGGAAGACCCTCAAGCTCTTGAAACGGCCTATGAGATCTTCGCTGTTCTGCGCCCCCATCTAAGCAAGACCCAGTTTATGGACCAGGTGCGGGCTCAGACGGCGGAGGGCTATCGGATTGTTGTTATTGAGCAGGACGCAGAAATCGTTGCAGCCGCCGGCTACCGCGTGGCTACCTTCCTCGCCTGGGGTCGGGTCCTTTACATTGATGACTTGATCGCACATCCACAGAGAAAGCGCTCCGGGTTCGGTGGTGCACTTCTGGATTGGTTACTCGATGAAGGTAAACGCCTCGGTTGTACGGCGGCGCATCTGGATACGGGCTATCAGCGCCATGACGCCCATCGCTTATATCTGAATAAAGGCTTTGTGCTCAGTTCGCATCACATGAGCGCAGATCTCAGTTCAAGGGATTGACCAGTACCACTACCAACACGTTCATGGCGGCCGCTGCACCTATTTTCGCAACCGAGGTAAGAAGCGGCCTGACAATGGATGGGGCCGTAACAGGAAATGGAAGACTTGCATCAATATCTAGAGTCAACGGAATACATTGACTGGAAAGCACCGGAGGTGTTCGCCAAGGCGCGTTCGTTGGCTGAAGGCGTGGAGAGCCCTGAGCTGATCGCGGAGAAGTGCTTTGCCTTCGTTCTAGACCACATCAAGCATAGCTGGGATTATGAGTGTGACCCCGTTACGTGTAAGGCGTCCGAGGTTCTTAAACACGGCACGGGTTACTGCTACGCGAAGAGCCACTTACTTGCGGCACTGCTGCGTGCGAATGCCATTCCAGCGGGCTTATGCTATCAGCGGCTGACCATCAGCAATGATGAGCCACCTTTTTGTCTGCATGGCCTGAATGCCGTCTACCTGGATCGGCATGGCTGGTATCGGATCGATGCCAGGGGACACAAGCCTGGTGTAACAGCTGAATTTCATCCCCCCACTGAGCGCTTGGCATTCCCGATCATTTCAGATGGGGAGGCTGATCTTCCGGAAATATGGGCAGAGCCTATTACGCCTGTTCTGGACGTGCTTTTATCAAAGAAGACCTACCGTGAGGTGGCGGATAATCTGCCGGATATTCAGCTTGCAGCGACTAACAGGACAATGCATGCGACCAGCGCTTAATTGCGGCCCTGTACCTTGAGTAGGAACAAATATGAGACAGCTTGTAAGTTCAGGCTCTCCTATGGAAGAACCCATTGGGTTTTCGAGAGCATGCCGGGTTGGGAACATGATTTCCGTTTCCGGTACGGCCCCGATAAAAGATGGCGAAACCACTTGCGTAGGCTAGCGTGTTCTCTTGGCACATTCACGCTCTATCGGTCTCGCGGATTTGTGGATGCTTGTGAGCACAATATACAGGTGTGGGGACGATCACAGTAATAGAGGGCTGGCTGGCAGTGCAGGATATGTACAATCTGTGGGTAACCCGCAACACGGTTAACCTGGATAGCATTCATCCCCTGGATTTCGAAGCAGCTCAACCAGTGAGACCTGCTGTTGAAAAAACCACCAACACCATGGCAGCCTGAAACTGACAGATCCGGGCTGAATCCCTACTGATCCGTGACGCACGGTGAGGAGGTGAGCCATGGCAATGCAAGTCAACGGCACCGGATTCGTCAATCCACTGCTGCCCACACAGCCCTTCCTCGGCGCCAACAGCGGTGGTGCGCCCAGCGTTGATCGCAGCGGGGAAATTACGACCCTGAATCAGGACGTGGTAAGCCTGTCCGGCGTGGCGGACAGCAACGCGTCCGACCTGATCAACAGTTCTCCAGAGCTGTATAACGGCTTCCAGCCCCTGTCGTCGTTTACCCAGGTAACCAACCAGGCGGGTGACGAGCTGATCAGCGAGCGCCTGGATTCAGTGGAGGACAGCAACCCCTATGACGCCGTGGCCCCGGAGGCCGACCGGCGTGCGGCGGTGGCAATCTACGAGGAAGTCCAGAACCTTGTGGCATAATACGGTGGCTGCAAGCTGGGGAATCCTGTTCACAATGATGGGAGAGCACAATGGCAGGTGGTTGGTCACGGGATGGCGCCGTTCAGGACCAGATTGACGCAAGCGTTGACGATGCCGTACAACGCGCTCGCAGCCAATTGGCCAGCGGTGAGAGTGCCTATAATTGTGAAGAGTGCGACAGCGCCATTCCGGAAGAGCGCCGCCAGGCGATTCCCGGGGTCCAGCTCTGCATTGCATGCCAGTCCGCTCTGGAAAAGCAGAAAGCTGCCTCAGGGGGCATTAATCGCCGTGGCAGCAAGGACAGCCAACTCAGGTAACCTTCAGCAATGGTTGCCATAAAGTCCCGCGTTGTAGCCAAAGATGCCCAGAACCGACAGCCAGTACAGGCACCTGCAGAACGAGCTCGCCCGCGCTGAAACCTACGACCAATGGTTTGCCGCCGCCGAGGCCCTGGATGACGCTGAGGGGTTGCTTGACTGGCGTGAGGCCCCGGGCTCGGATCTCCTGCATGAGAAACTGATCCGCGAGCACCTGTACGCCATGCGCCACCACCGTGAAAAAGGCGATGTGGCGGCGCTGAACCGGGTTCTTCAGGAGAGTCTTTACCGGCACCTGGGAGAGCTGTCCAACCCCGAGCTCTATGCGGTGGCCCGCACGGGCACTACGAAGCTGGCCACGGAATTCCTGGATGAAGTGGAAAACGCCATGAACTTCATCTGCGACCACCCGATGCCGGGCGTTTCTGAGTCACACAAGCTGACGCTCTTTCAGGAGGCCGAGCGGGTATTCGGGCGACCTGCGCTGATGCTCAGTGGCGGGGCGGCCTTCGGCATCTATCACATCGGTGTGGCGCGTGCTCTCTGGGAGCAGGGCCTTCTACCGGAGGTCATTGCGGGGTCGAGCATGGGCGCGATTGTGGCCGGTGGTGTCTGTACCCGGAATAACCAGGAGCTGGAACGGCTGTTCTACGAACCCGGCTATATCCATCGTGAAGCCTTCCGGTGGCTGGAGCCCGGCCAGATATGGCACCGCCGCCATCTCATGGACCCCGAACAGCTGCTGCATCACATCCGGACCAATGTTGGCGGCATGAGTTTCCGGGAGGCGGCCGAGCACAGCGGGCGGACGCTGAACATTTCGGTTTCGCCGACCCGCACCCGGCAGAAGCCGCGCCTTCTCAATGCGCTCGCATCACCGGAAGTAACGGTTTCCTCGGCCGTTCTGGCCTCCTGCGCGGTGCCGGGAATCTACCCGCCGGTGATGCTCCTGGCACGGGACGATGGGGGCTCCCAGAACGCGGAAAAGCCCTACATGGGCACGGAGCGCTGGATTGACGGCAGTGTTCATGGAGACCTGCCGCTCCTGCGCATGGCGCGGCTGAACAACGTCAATCGCACCATCGTCAGTCAGGCCAATCCGCATGTGTTGCCGTTCATCAACCACCATGAGCGCACTGGCGCCAGGGCCTCGCTCAAGCAGGCGACCACATCCGTGCTCAAGGCACAGGTAGCAACGTCGCTTCAGATCAGCCGCAACGTCTGGTCCCGTTCACTGCTGCAGCCACTGCTGGACCAGGCCCATTCACTGACCACACAACCCTACCTGGGCGACATCAACATCCAGTTCCCCGCTCAGCCCGGTCTTTACCGCGAGGTATTGGCCAACCCGGATGAGCAGGCTCTTGCCATGTACATCCGTATGGGCGGACAGGCCACCTGGCCACGCATCCCGATGATCCGCGATCAGACCCGCATCAGCCGGATATTCGCCAACTGCATAACGCGGCTACAGTCGAAAATCCGCCAACAGTAGAACAGCCCTCATTGCCTGATGCTATGATCACGTCATCATTCTCTTTTCCAATGACCACACCTTACCGAGAGCCCCAATGGCTGATACTGAAAACCAGCGCCTAGCCGTTATGATCGACGCCGACAACGCCCAGGCATCGCTGTGTGCCGAACTTCTTGCGGAGGTGGCACGCTTTGGCGTTGCCAGCGTCAAGCGCGCCTATGGCGACTGGACCACAACCAACCTCAAGGGCTGGAAAGAGCACCTGCACAAGCACGCCATCCAGCCGATCCAGCAGTTCAGTTACACCACCGGCAAGAACGCCACGGACTCCGCGCTCATCATCGATGCCATGGACCTGCTTCACGAGGGCAAACTGGATGGCTTCTGCCTGATCTCCTCGGACAGCGACTTCACCCGCCTGGCGACGCGGATCCGGGAGTCGGGCCTGACGGTATACGGGTTCGGTGAGCGCAAGACGCCGGAGCCCTTCGTCTCCGCCTGCGACAAGTTCATCTACACCGAGATACTGAAAAGCCGTAACGGTGCTGACGAGCCACAGCCGGTCAATGAGGAACAGACCAGTAATCTTCGGGACGTTCTCATTCCGGCGGTAAACACCGTTTCAAAGGATGATGGCTGGGCACCACTTTCCGCGGTGGGCTCCTACCTCAATAAGAAGTACCCCTCGTTCGACTCGCGCAATTATGGGTATGAAAAGCTGGGGCAACTGATAAAATCCCTTGACTACATTACCGTGGATGAGAGAAAACCCCAGCCGGATTCTCCCATCACCCATATCTATGTGAAGGCCAGTGTCTGAGCCTCACCAGGAACGCGGAAACAAACCGAAACAAGGAGAGCGCATATGGCCCGTCTGATCGCCGCTGCACTGTTGGTAACTGCTGTTTCGGCAGTGGCGAATCCTTTACCCGAGTTACAGATCTATACCGAGCACTATGAACCCTATAACTTCATCGATCAGAGCCAGGTGCCCGCGCAATTGAAGGGCATTGGTGTTGACTTGCTTGAAGAAATGCTCGAACGGGCCGGGTCCGATCAGGACAGTTCGGACTTCAAGGTGGTCGCGTTAGAGAACGGATTTGAAGCCATCAAACAGCAACGTAATAGCCTCCTGTTCTCGATAGCCCGCACACAGGACCGGGAACCCCAATTCAAGTGGGTATGCCCAATTGATAAGCTCAAGACACAGCTCGTCGCTCTCAAATCCAAAAATATCACCATAGAAAGTGAAAAAGAGCTGAACGATTACAAGATCGGTACCATCCGAGGGGATGTTGGCGAACAACTCCTCAAAAGAGCCGGGGTGCACGACTCCAGGCTGTCCTATGGTAATGAGTACAACAATCTCACCAAGCTCATAAAAGAGCAGATCGATCTGTACGTGGTCAGCATGGACAATGTCGCGTCAAGCTGTAAGAACCGTGACTGCGAGGTGTCACAGTTTGAGCCCGTCTATACACTGCAGGTAACCGACCTCTGTTACACCCTGAACAAGTCCACTCCGGACTCAGTAGTTTCAGAGCTGCAGACTGCTCTCGATGAGCTCCATGCCGAAGGCCGTGTTGAGGAAATCAGGCAGAAGTACATGGACTGAAGCGTGGATCTGCTGCGCCAGACCTGGCACCTGTTACCGGAGCCGATTACGGCTTAGGATAACGGCATCAACCGCTCACAACGGAACCGGAGTGCGCCTGATGCTGACTGACTGGATTGCCAGTACCCCCCTGATGCTGCTGGGCGTCGTACTCAGCTCTACCCTCATGTATTTCACCGTCCTGCTGCTCGCCCGCTGGTCCGGGGTGCGCAGTTTTGCCCAGATGTCGGCCTTCGATGTGGCGGTCACCATCGCCATTGGCTCGTTGCTCGCAACCTCGGTCGTTTCCACCGACCCGCCCCTGCTTCAGGGGATGACAGCGGCCGCTACCCTCTATGGGCTGCAGCTGGTTGTGTCACGGCTGCGCCGCCGCAACGAGACAACCCGCAGGACCTTCGATAACGACCCGATCCTGTTGATGGGCCCTGGCGGAGAGCTTCTGCACGAGAATATGCAGGTGGCCCGTGTGACGGAGGACGACCTGCGCTGCCAGCTTCGCAAGGCCAACGTGATTGATCCCGCCGAGGTGGAAGCGGTGATCATGGAGGGTACCGGGACGGTCCATGTCCTGCGGGGCCACGGAACCGCCCCGGCGCCCGATTCCTGGATCCTTGAGAATGTGCGGGACTATTCCGGATCGAGGCTCGAGGGGCGGGCCTGACGATCAGCCTCCCTCGATGACCTCGCGCTCAAAATGCCCGAGCACCGCCATGATGATCAGTGCCATAAGGGTCACCATGCCCGCCAGCGCAAGGTTGCCGATGCCGCAGGCCACGCCAACCGCACCCGCTGTCCAGATGGAGGCGCCGGTGGTGATGCCCTGGATATTGCCGCGGCTCTGGATGATGCTGCCCGCCCCCAGGAAGCCGATCCCGCCGATCACGCCTTCCACAATGCGGGTGGGANGGCCTGACGACCAGCCCCCCTCGATGCCCTCGCGCTAAAATGGCCCGAGCCCCGCCATGATGATCAGTGCCATAAGGGTCACCATGCCCGCCAGCGCAAGGTTGCCGATGCCGCAGGCCACGCCAACCGCACCCGCTGTCCAGATGGAGGCGCCGGTGGTGATGCCCTGGATATTGCCGCGGCTCTGGATGATGCTGCCCGCCCCCAGGAAGCCGATCCCGCCGATCACGCCTTCCACAATGCGGGTGGGATCAATGCGCGCTGAAGGGTCTCCCTCGCCAGTGGCGAACAGGATGTGCAGCCCCATCATGATGAAGGCGGCGGCGCCCAGGGACACCAGCATGTGCGAGCGCAGGCCCGCTGCCTTGCCCCTCAGTTCACGTTCAAGCCCCAGCAGTAACGCCAGGCCAACGGCTGCCGTGAGGCGGACGAGCATCTCAAGCGGCGGGATTTCGCTGTCAAACACGGCACACCTCCTGTTGTTCGGATATTGATCTACGTTGCTGCAAGGGTTTCGCCTTGCGCATCAGACTACATGCATCTGCTACGCTAACCGAAGTTTCCGTTATTTAAGGCACCTCCATGTCCGAAGATCCCCTGAAAGCCCTATCCGACCTGGCCAGCGAGGCCCATGCCCGCATCCAGCAGGCGCATGAACACATCAACCCGGTGATAGAGGTCCGCCAGGGAATGCGTAACAGCGGCATCCCCGCGGACGTGATGACGATTGACTGCCTGCGCACACGCCGGCGCATTGTGCTGATCCTGCACGATGAGCAGCCCGGCACACTGCTGTTTGAGTTCATTGGACTGTACGAGGAGCCCGGCGGTCCCTTTCGGAGTATCCCTCTGACCGAAGTGGGCGCGGATACATTATTTGACTGGATGCAGGACTATTTCTCTGATTAAGTATCCGTTCCCTTCACAATCTTACCATCTGTAGCCAATTGTATTTCGTAATCAACGATCTCCGGGATATAGTTTATACTCTCTATAACTTTTCTGGCTCGATGCCAGCCCACTTCCCGGTCGCTGCGCGCTGTTGATGATGCGAAAAACCACAGCCACAACCCTGATCGTGCTCCTGATGGCTGCCACAGCGTTTGCCCGGGCCGGGGAGCCAAGAGAGCTGAACCTTGATGCCTCCCACGGCGACCTCGGGCTCGACGGCCTCAAGCAGTGGGACTTCCGCTTTTCAATGCATGGAGCACTCGACCCGGCGGACGGTCCGAAGAAAGGCCATGCCCAGACAGAATCCAGAACTGAGCTTAACCTGGACCGCTTCCTTTTCTCAGGCCGGATGGAGGACTTCAGCATACAGTTTGGCCACCACCAAGCGGCCAGACAGGGCCTTCTCTTTGATGGAGACACAGACTGGGGGCTCTCCGCCAGAAGCGAACTTGACCCCCTGAACAGCAACGTCTCCGTCTTCGCTGTCAGCGCTGCGGCGCCGGATACCGCCCGCGAGATACGGCTCTCCGGCGAGACTTCCTGGTATACCGGCGGTGTCTGGGAATCGACCCTACCCATTGCCGGCTCCGATACAACTTTCTGGGCAGGCTATGTGGCAGGGTCCCGGAGCTCCCGGGCGTACCAGCAGGGCTACTCGGTAGGCATGCAGAGCGCCTGGAACGACAATCGGCTGCGCCTGACACTGGAGCGGGCAACCAGTCACCTCTCCGCTGTGGATGAGCGCTCGGACCATAAGGTGTCCGATACAGCACACTCAGCCGCACTCCGGTATCGCCCGGAAGTCCACCTCCCCTACCTGAACTGGGAAGTCGGCGCGGAAGCGCAACGTGTTGGCGATGCCTTCCACACTCCAGGCAACCCGTCCATGACACGCGCCCAAGCCTCCAGGCGGGTATTCCTTAACCTCCAGCCCTTTAAAAACGGCTCGCTCGGTTACAGCTATAGGGAACTCGAGCAGAGCTATGGCCCGCACAGGGTCACCAGTCACGGCAACGAAATCTTTGCCGATCTGACCCTGTCCCCCTGGGGCTGGCTGAGCCTGCAGCCCTACGGTGAATTCGAGCACAGAGAGTACGAGGACCTGGATATGACCGGCCACCAGAGTCTGTTCCGCCTCACGGCAGATGCTTGGCTGATCCCCGACGAACTCGTTTACCGCAATACCTTCAAGCTGAGCCGCACCCGTGAGCCGGACCACGCCCTGCATATACGGGACAGGCGCCGGCAATACCTGGGCGGCGAGCTGCAATGGCAGGCACTTTCCCCCACCCACAACCGCACGGGCCTGGACGTTAACCTCAGCTTCAGTGCGGATCGCCACGAATCCCGCTTCAATCGCGGTGGCTCCCTGGACGATTACCAAGTGCTGCTTTCCATCAGCTCCGGCAGTGAGGGCGGCAGCCGGATCTGGTAATTTTTGGTCCCCCACCCCTTTCCCATCGCTGATTCACCCCCAGGTGCACGCCCCAATGAGCTGTGGACGGCATGCGTTCGTACGCGTTACACAGATAGGCGCACGGAGCTGCCCTGAAACCCAGAGAAGAAGAGAGGATCACCATGACCCAACCAGTTGTTGCCGGTCACAAACCGGCGAAGGTCAGCGTTACGGCTGGCGAGAGCTACATGTTCTGCGCCTGTGGCCGGTCTGACAGACAGCCATTCTGCGATGGTTCCCACAAGGGCACGGGCATTACGCCCCAGAAGTTCAGCCCCGGGGAAAGCGGCGACGCCTTCCTGTGCTGCTGCAAGCACACCAGCAACGCCCCCTACTGCGATGGCACCCACAAGCGGTTTGGTGAAGAGGATATAGGTACCGAAGCACCCTGATCGAGTGCCCTGAAACAGAAAAGCCGGGTGCGGCTCACGCCACACCCGGCTTTTTGTCGTCTCAGCTCAGGCTGGGATGATCATTCCAGATCGAAGCGATCCGCGTTCATCATCTTGTTCCAGGCCTTCACGAAGTCCTGAACGAACTTCTCCTGGTTGTCGTCCTGAGCATAGACCTCCGCGTACGAACGCAGGATCGAATTGGAGCCGAATACCAGGTCTACCCGGGTTGCGGTCCACTTCGCCTTGTCCGTCTTGCGGTCACGGATCTCATACTGGTTGTCGCCTGTCGGTACCCAGCTGTAGGACATGTCGGTGAGGTTCACGAAGAAATCGTTGGTCAGCTGACCCTCACGATCCGTGAACACGCCATGCTTGCTGCCACCGTGGTTGGTACCGAGTACCCGCATGCCGCCGACCAGCACTGTCATTTCAGGCGCTGTCAGGCCCATGAGCTGGGTGCGGTCGAGCATCAGGTCTTCCGGCTGAACGCTGTAGTCCTTCTTGAGGAAGTTGCGATAGGCGTCCGACAGCGGCTCGAGCCACTGGAAGGAATCCACATCGGTCATTTCCTCGGTGGCATCGCCACGACCGGGCCGGAAGGGCACCGCAATATCGTGGCCCGCGGCCTTCGCGGCCTTCTCGATACCGACGTTACCGGCCAGCACGATCACGTCCGCCACGCTGGCGCCGTTCTGCTTGGCAATCGGCTCAAGCACCTTGAGGACACGCTGCAGACGCTCCGGCTCGTTGGCGACCCAATCCTTCTGCGGCGCAAGACGGATGCGGGCGCCGTTGGCACCACCACGCTTGTCGGACTGGCGGAAGGTACGGGCGCTGTCCCAGGCCGTTGCCACCATGTCGCTGATGCTGAGACCACTCTCGGCGATCTGCTTTTTCACCGCCTCGACGTTGTAGTTCCAGCTGCCCTCGGGTACCGGATCCTGCCAGATGAGGTCCTCGGTGGGCGCTTCCGGGCCGATGTAACGGTCTTTCGGGCCCAGGTCACGGTGGATCAGCTTGAACCAGGCGCGGGCGAACGCGTCGTCCAGCTGTTCCGGGTTCTGGCGGAACTTCTCGCAGACCTTGCGGAATTCCGGATCCACTTTCAGGGCCATGTCGGCGTCGGTCATCATCGGCTTGCGGCGGATCGACGGATCCTCCACATCCACCGGCATGTCTTCTTCCTTGATGTCCACCGGCTCCCACTGGTTGGCGCCAGCCGGGCTCTGGACAACCTGCCACTCATGGTCGAGAAGCATTTCGAGGTAGCCATGGTCCCACTGGGTCGGGTTGGTGGTCCAGGCGCCTTCAAGGCCACTGGTCACTGTGTCGCGCCCAACGCTCCGCGTGACATGGTTGTTGAAGCCGAGGCCCTGTTCCTCTACGTCTGCGCCTTCGGGTTCCGGACCAACGTTGTCCGGATCGCCATTGCCATGGCATTTACCAACAGTGTGTCCGCCAATGGTCAGGGCAACGGTTTCCTCATCGCTCATGGCCATACGCTGGAAGGTCACGCGCACGTCCTGAGCTGTCTGCATCGGGTCCGGCGTACCGTCCGGGCCTTCCGGGTTCACATAGATCAGGCCCATCATCACCGCCGCCAGCGGGTTTTCGAGGGAGTCCGGGTTCCGGTCCTCGTCGTAGCGGCTGTTTTCGTTGTCACTGGTGGCAAGCCATTCCTTCTCGCTGCCCCAGTAGGTTTCCTTTTCAGGGTGCCAGATGTCTTCGCGGCCGAAGGAGAAACCAAAGGTCTTGAAGCCCATGGATTCATAGGCAACGTTACCCGCCAGGGTGATCAGGTCGGCCCAGCTCAGGCGGTTGCCGTACTTCTTCTTGATCGGCCAGAGCAGCCGGCGAGCCTTGTCCAGGTTGCCGTTATCGGGCCAGCTGTTGATGGGCGCAAAACGCTGGTTGCCGGTACCGGCACCACCGCGACCATCGAATACGCGGTAGCTGCCCGCGGCATGCCAGGTCATACGGATCATCAGACCACCATAGTGACCCCAGTCCGCAGGCCACCAGTCCTGGCTGTTGGTCATGAGATCCATGACGTCCTGCTTGACCGCATCAAAGTCGAGCTTGCGGACTTCTTCGCGATAGTCAAAGTCCTCACCCATCGGGTTGGTCTTGGTGTCGTGCTGGTGGAGGATGTCCAGGTTCAGGCTGTTCGGCCACCACTCCATAACGTCGTCGTTCACATGGGTGTTACCACCGTGAACAACAGGGCATTTGCCGCTGCTTTCGTTTCCGCTCATAGATCTCTCCGATCGTGACTGTAGTGTTGAATGAAGCAGGTCCACTCATAACGACCGCCCCCGGACTTGCCCAAGCCCGGGGCGACGTCATCGTTGCAGACACTATACGACATTCACCGGGGCTCTTGCTCTATTATGAGCAGTTGCATTTGTTGACCATTTCAATAGTTTCTCTTTATGCCTCTCAGGCTGCTGGCCACGCCTAGGTCATGCGCCTGAGGGTGCCGTCACGCCGCACAAACTGATGGTAGAAAGCCATCCCAATATGGACGAGCGTCAGGACCAGCAGCACCCAGGCGGTGATCGAGTGAAGGCCGCCGACGGTATGCATCCAGGCGATTTCCTCGCCTTCGGCGATCAGCGTTATGCCGAAAGCCTCAACACCATAACCTTCGCCCACCATGTACAGCATGCCCGTAATGGGCATGATCACCAGTGCCGCATAGAGCAGGATATGCCCGCCCCGTGCCAGGTACCTGATCGGAGGCTCGTGCGTGGGCCGATGGGAGGCCTGCGACAGGGCCCAGACAACGCGCACCACAATCAATAAGAGCAGCAGGGTCCCGATCGAAACGTGCCAGGCCGCCAGTGTCTCACCAACCCAGTGTTCCCCTTCTCCAATACGGTCAAAGAACTTCATGAACTGCCAGAGCACCAGCAAGGCAAACAGCCAGTGAAGCACCCGGGTAATGGTCCCATAGCGTTCAGGATTATCCTTGATCATGGCGTTCCCCTCCTCATGAATTACCGTTGTTCGCCCTACCCTTCATGACCGGCAATCATCATGCAACCGATAATATCAATACCTTATGACACTGCGATGCATGCAGGGCAACCACAGGCCGAACAGTCTCCACGCACCCTCGCCCGGAGTATCAGATCAACGGTGAAAGCGCCCTTTGGAGTCCGTGAATGAACTATAACCCTAGCCAATCGACGCCGGACTGTTCCTCATCCCGGCGACTGACGTATTCTTTAACCCCATGGAAACAGCATCCGCCCCCACACTCCTGACGCTCAGCACACCGGTCACCCTGGCGCTGGCGATCGTAGCCCTTTGGCTCGGTGTTCGCCTCAACCACTGGACCGGGGTGCTGCATCGCTACAACGTGCCCCCGGGAGTCAGTGGCGGACTCGCGGTCAGCAGCCTGGTAGCCCTGGCCGAGGGACTGAGCCAGGTGGATATCCGTTTTGATCTGCAGCTGCGCGATCTCCTGCTGATCGTTTTCTTCTCTACCATCGGCCTTTCCGCGCAACTCCGCCAGCTGCTGGAAGGGGGCCGCGCGCTTGCCCTGCTGTTCGGCCTGGCCGTGGTCCTGCTGGTTTTCCAGAACCTGGCCGGTACGCTTGTGGCCTGGCTCAGCGGACAGAGCCCGCTATACGGCCTTGTGGGCGGCAGCATCTCACTGGCGGGCGGCCATGGCACGGCACTCACCTGGGGGCAGCTCTTCGAGGATCATTTCGGGCTCTCCGATGCGCGCACGCTGGGGATGACCTTCGCCACCTTCGGGCTGATACTGGGTGGCCTGGTGGGCGCCCCAGTGGGTGCCTGGCTGATCCGGCGCCACGGGCTCGTCCCTGGTGGCGCGGAACCGCGCGTCGCCAGCCTGGCACCGGGCAATGCGCCGTCCTACCTGATCGACATGAACAGCCTGCTGCAGGCAGTCCTGCTGATTGCTCTGTGCTTCGCGCTGGGCTCCTGGATGTACGAGGGGCTTGGGGAAATGGGCATCCGTGTGCCGGCCTTTCTCACGGCCATGCTCCTGGGGATTGCGCTTGCCAACGGGCTGGCACTGCTGCGTCGCCCCATAGACCCGGCGCCCATCCAGCTCGCCAGCGACCTGAGCCTCCAGCTCTTCCTCGGCATGAGCCTGATCAGCCTGCCGCTGCTGTCGCTCCAGGACGCCATCGGCCTGATCGGCCTTGTATTGGTTATCCAGGCCTGCGTCATCACGGCACTGACGGTTTTCGTGGTCTATCCGCTGCTGGGCAGGGACTATGACGCCGCCTGTATCAGCGGGGGCTTCATCGGCATGGGCCTGGGCGCTACCCCCGTGGGCATCGCCAACATCAACACCCTGACCTCACGCTTCGGCGCCAGCCCCAAGGCCTATCTGGTGATTCCTCTTCTGGGCGCCTTCCTGATCGATATTGCCAATGCCACCCTTATACAGCTGCTACTGGGCTCAGGGTGGTTCTCATGACTATACTGGGGCGGTAATCCCAGTCCCTTTCCACGCCGTAAAGACACCAATACGACCGGCGGAGACAATGCCATGACCACATTGACCATCAACGGAACCACCCACGAGCTGAATGTCCCGGACGACATGCCACTGCTCTGGGCAATCCGCGATATCGTCCAGCTCACGGGCACCAAATTCGGCTGCGGCATGGCGCTGTGCGGCGCCTGCACCGTGCACCTGGATGGCGAGGCGATCCGTTCCTGCACCACCACGGTGGGCAACGCGGACGGCGGCAGCATCACCACCATCGAAGCCATGAGCGACGACCCCGTAGGCCAGCAGGTACAGAATGCCTGGCTCGATCTGGGTGTGGCCCAGTGCGGCTACTGCCAGGCAGGCCAGATCATGAGCGCCACCGCCCTGCTCAAGCAGAACACCAACCCGTCAGACGCCGAGATCCAGGACGCCATGAACGGCAACATCTGCCGCTGCGGAACCTACAACCGTATCCAGCACGCCATCCACTACGCCGCCGACGCGGTGCAGGAGGACACCTGATCATGACAGAATCAAATGACTCACTGATGATCGCAAACGTCAGCCGCCGGCGCTTTCTCGGCGGCATGGCGGGCGCCTCCGCATTGGTGCTGGCGGCCCGCTGGGACATGGCCCTGGCCAGCGACGACGAGAAAAAGTATGGCGCCGCCGGCATGCCCGGCGGCTGGGTGGATGATCCCAACGTTTTCATCCAGATCGACCCCGATGGCGCGGTGACCATCGTCAACCACCGTTCCGAGATGGGCCAGGGAATCCGCACCAGCCTTGTAATGGTGGCCGCGGACGAACTCGGCGCCGACTGGGACCGGGTGGCCGTGCAGCAGGCACGGGCCGACCAGGATCGCTACGGCAACCAGAACACCGACGGCTCGCGCAGCATGCGCCACTGGTACGACCCGATGCGCCGGGCCGCCGCCTCCGCGCGCATGATGCTGGAGCAGGCCGCCGCCAATGAATGGGGCGTTCCGGCGTCCGAATGCGAGGCGGGCGTCCATGAAGTCAGCCACAAAGGCTCCGGTCGCACCCTCGGCTTCGGCGAACTGGCGGAAGCAGCCCGGGAACTGGATGTACCCGCGCGCAGCGCCATCCAGCTCAAGCCCATCGACGCCCACCGCTACATCGGCCAGGAAGCCGGACCGGTGCGCGGACGCGATACCAACAGCATTGAGCGGCCCATGGCCATCGACGGCGAGGAGATCGTCGAAGGCAGCGCGACCTTTGGTGCGGACATCCAGTTCGATGACATGGTCCATGCCGTCATCGCCCGGCCGCCAGTACTGGGTGCCAAGGTTGCCAGTGTCGATGACAGCGAGGCGCTGAATGTTTCCGGCGTGGAGAAAGTGGTCACCCTGGACACCAACAGCGAACCCGCCGGCTTCAAGCCCATGGGCGGCGTGGCGGTGATCGCCAGCAACACCTGGTCCGCCATGCAGGGCCGCGATGCCCTGAAGATTGACTGGGATACCGATTCGGCCGGCGACAACGCGCGCTACAACACCGACGAGTACCGCAAGTCCCTTGAGGAAGCCGCCCAGTCCCCGGGCAAGGTCATCCGCAGCAGTGGCGACATCGGTCATGCCCTGGGCAACGCGGAGCAGACCCTGGAAGCCGTCTATTACATGCCACACATGGCCCAGGCCCCCATGGAGCCGCCAGTCGCCGTCGTGCGGGCAAAAGACGGCAGGGCGGAAGCCTGGGCTCCGGTGCAGCACCCACGCGCCGCCCGTGAGGGCCTTGCCGGGGTTCTGGGTCTGGACAAAGAGGACGTCACCGTCAACGTGACCCTGCTGGGCGGCGGTTTCGGCCGCAAGTCCAAGCCCGACTACATCCTTGAGGCCGGTCTCCTGGCGAAGGAAGCCGACGGGCGCCCGGTCAAGGTTCAGTGGAGCCGCGAGGACGACGTTCACCACGCCTATTTCCACGCCCTGTCCGTGGACCGGCTGGAAGGCGCCCTGGACGCCGACGGCAAGGCCACCGGCTGGCGCCACCGGACGCTGTCCCCCAGCATCACTTCCCTGTTCCAGGAGGATCCGGAGCACAAGGGTGGCTTCGAGCTGGGCATGGGCTTCAACACCATGCCGTTCGACATTCCCGCCATCCAGCTGGAGAACCCGGAAGCCGCCTCCCACGCACGCATCGGCTGGTTCCGTTCCGTCTACAACCTGCCCCATGCCTTCGCCATCCAGAGCTTCGCCGCCGAAATGGCCGAGGCAGCCGGTAAGGACCACCGGGACTACCTGCTGGAGCTGCTGGGCCCCGCACGCCAGATCAATCCCCGGGATTTCGGTGACAAGTGGAACTACGACGAGGACCCCTCGGTCTACACCATCGACATCGGGCGCATGCGCAATGTTATCGAGAAGGTGACGGCGGAGGCGGACTGGGGTCGCGACATGCCGGAAGGCCGTGGCCTGGGACTGGCGTTCCACCACAGCTTCCAGTCCTACACCGCCATCGTCATCGATGCGGAAGTGGGCGACGACGGCAGCGTGACCATCCACAACGCGGACATCGCCTTTGACTGCGGCTTCCAGGTGAACCCGGAACGCATCCGCTCCCAGCTTGAGGGCGCCTGCGTCATGGGCATCGGCATCGCCCTGCACAGCGAGATCACCTTCCGGGAAGGCCGCGTTCAGGAAAACAACTTCCACCAGTTCAACGTGCCCCGCATGGAGCATGCCCCAAAGCAGGTGCGCACCCATCTGGTGAACAACGATCCCGATCTGCCCATGGGCGGTGTGGGTGAACCCGGTCTGCCCCCCGTGGCGCCAGCGGTGTGCAACGCCATCTACGCCGCCACCGGCAAGCGCATCCGCCAGCTTCCCGTGGCGGATCAGCTGGCCGGCTGATGCCGGAGGCGCGCTCGCCGAGGGACGGGCCCGGAGGCACCGGCGTGATCGCCCTGGTGATGGCGGCGGGCGCCTCCCGGCGCTTTGGTGATGCGGACAAGCGTGTCGCCGCCCTGCCCGATGGGCGCACGCTGCTGGCGGCAACGGTTGCGGGCCTGTATTCGGGGCTCAGTGACGTGCGGGTGGTGATCGGAAAGGATGACAGCCCGGCCGCCCTCAACCTGCCGGGAACTGTTCCGGTCCTACGGGCGCCCAACGCCGCCCATGGAATGGGCAGCAGCATCGCCGATGCCGTGAACGCCCTGGAAGGCGAACGGGCAGCAGCGGTAGCTATCTGCCTGGGTGACATGGCCTGGATCAAGACCACCACCCTTTCCGGACTTGCCCGAAAGGCCACGGCTAACGGTATTGTTCGCCCGGTCCATCAGGGCCAGCCCGGTCACCCGGTCCTCTTCGGCCACAGCTTCTGGCCGGAGCTGGCCCGGCTCAGCGGTGACGAGGGAGGCCGACAAATCATCCAGGGACATCCATCTTGCTGCCAGCTCGTCAGCGTGGATGACCCCGGCACCTTCGCCGATCTTGATAATCCCAGCCAGATACGCCGTTGAGACTCAGCTCACCACACCGCCTGACCGTGGAATGAGCGTATAGCCAGAACCCGGGATCAAAGGGTATCCTTTCCGGCTGACGCACCGAACCCAGGAACAGAGGACAGAGACTCCGATGACCGAAACGAACCAGCCCTGGAATACCCCCATGCCCGATGACCAGTTCGAGCTGATGCGCGACATTCTGGCCGCGCCCAGCCCGATCGGCATTGAGGCGGCCATGACCTACGGCGTGCTCAAGCCCTACCTCGAGCGCGTGTCACCCAAGGACTGGCACATCCACCAGTTCAAGGGCCATGCGGGCATTGTGCTGGACAGCCACCCGGGGCGGGACGACATGTTCAAGGTCATGATCATCGGCCACGCGGACAAGATCCGGATGCAGGTGCGCAGCATCGGCGACGACGGCAAGATCTGGATCAACAGCGACTCCTTCCTGCCCACCACGCTGATCGGCCACGAGGTGAAACTGTTCAGCGAGGATCCGGAGAACCCCGGCAGTTACCGCGTGATCGAGGGCGGTACCGTGGAGGCCCTGGGCGCCATCCACTTCGCGGATGCGAACGTGCGCAGCGGCGACAAGGGCATCAAGAAGGAACAGCTCTACCTCGAGCTGCAGATCCACGGCGAGAACAAGAAGCAGCAGGTCGAGAACCTGGGCGTGCGCCCGGGTGATTCCATCCTGCTCAACCGCCCCATCCGCAAGGGCTTCAGCCCCAACACCTTCTACGGCGCCTACCTGGACAACGGCCTGGGCTGCTTCACTACTGCGGAAGTAGCCCGGCTTATAGCGGAAGACGGCGGCACCGAAAAGATCCGAGTGCTCTACGCCATGGCGACCTACGAGGAGATCGGGCGCTTCGGCAGCCGGGTACTGGCCGGTGAACTCAAGCCGGACGCGCTGATCGGCGTGGACGTGAACCACGACTACAAGGCCGCGCCCGGCATCGGCGACCGGCGCATGAACCCGCAGGAAATGGGCAAGGGCTTCACCATGTCCGTGGGTGCCATCGCCAGCGAGCAGCTGAACCGGTTCTTCGAGACCACCGCGCGCGAGCAGGAAATCCCTTTCCAGCGTGACGTGGTCGGCCCGGACACCGGCACCGACGGCATGGCCGGCGTGCTGGCGAGCGTGGACTGTGCGGCCACCTCCATCGGCTTCCCGATCCGCAACATGCACACCATTTCCGAGTCTGGGAACACCCAGGACGTGCTGGCGGCCATTCACGCCATCAAGGGCACGCTGCAGAAGCTGGATAAACTCGACGATCCGCACCGAGAGTTCATGGACAACCACCCGCGGCTCGATACCGCCTCACCGTTGGGTCACCAGGGCAGTGACAAGCCCGAAGGGTCCGAGAGCGAGTAAGGGTCAGGTTTTAAAGAAACGGACCTTCGCCGTGAGGGAGTCCGCTACCCCGGCAAGGTCGTGACTCGACTTCGCCAGCTCATCCGAGACGCCGGCCGCCTCACTGGCCGCGTCCCGGATGCTTGTAATGTTGCGATTGACCTGCTCGGCAGCCGCACTCTGCTGCTCCGCTGCACTGGCGATCTGGGCATTCATGTCGTTGATCGATCCCACCTCGTTCCGGATCCTTCCCAGAGCGGCCTCTGCCTCACTGGTCTGCTCGGCCGTCCTTTTGGCAAGGTCCCGGCTGGTTTCCATCACCTGGGTGGCATTTCGGGCACCATCCTGCAGCTTGTTGATCATCCCGTGAATTTCCTGGGTGGACTCCTGTGTGCGGGACGCCAGTGAGCGCACTTCGTCCGCCACAACCGCGAACCCGCGACCATGGTCGCCGGCCCGGGCCGCCTCAATGGCCGCGTTCAGGGCCAGCAGGTTGGTCTGGTCCGCAATCTCGTTGATGACCTGGGTGATCTTCTCAATGTCCGCGCTATCGTTCGACACGGTCTCCACATTCTGCGCCGCGCTCTCCAGGGTTTCCGCAAGGCTGTTCATGCTTGAGGACGTCGCCTCAACAATGCTGTTGCCACTCTCCACTTCCTGATCCGCGTTACGGGTAGCATTCGCGGCCTGGGCAGCGTAGCTCGCGACTTCCTCCACAGAGGTCGCCATCTCGTTGACCGCTGCCGCCATCTGTTCCGCCTCGTTGGACTGCGCCTGCATGCGCTCGTTGTTGCGATCCGAGGTGTCACTGAGCTGGGTGGACGCCTCGGTCAGCCGATCCGCGGAGTCCCGGACCTCGTTGATGGTGGCCGCAATCCGCTTCAGACAGGTCGACAGCGTCCCCATGACGCTGTCCGGATACCGGGTCGTGATGGTCTGGTCCAGGTGACCGTCCGCCAGTCCCTGAATGGCAGCGGACACGTCTGACGGTTCAGCCCCGAGGGTCGACTTGATGCGGCGGATGAACAGCCACGAAATCACCACACTGACCAGTACCGCGATGCCCGTGATGGCGAAGATGAAAAACTGGAATCCGGAGGCGGTATCGCGCACGGCGCCGACGTCTTCACGGATCAGATCTTCCTGGTGATCGATGAAATCGTTCACTCGGCTGAGCCACTCCGAATAGGCGGGCGAGACTTCATCCAGCAGGAACTGGCGTGCCTGCTCGATCTCGCCCTCGCGCCTGAGCTTGAGGACCGTGTCCGTTACTTCCAGTGCCCTGGTCTGAATGGCCTCGATACGATTCAGCAGTTCACGTTCCCGGTCACTGGTCTCACTAGCGCTGAAGAGTTGCGCCATGGTGCTTGCGGATTCGCTGTAATACGACTTGAGTTCCCGGATGTCTGCCAGATGCTTTTCAAGTCCGCTCCGGTTACGAACCAGGACCGCATCGCGGATGGCGATGGCCCGGTCATGGACGCTGCCCCGGAAGTTGATGGCCTGGCGCTGCTTGGGGGATGCCCCCTCGTTCACGTCGGTCAACGTCTGGTCGATGAAGTTCACCCGCATCGCACCGATAACGGCGATGAAAAGCATAAGAGCAACGATGATGCCAAAGCCAAGAGCCAGCCTTTGGGCAATCGTGAGGTTCAGCGACATGCGGGGGATCTCCGGTGCGTCGTTTTCGGGATAGGCGTTGGATAGTACGCGGCCCCACCATTACCGGATCTGAGATAAACGTAAACCTTTGTTACGAAAACCTCCCGCCCTGTCGATTGGCTTTTGTGCATCCCTCCGGCATTATTGAACCCCGATTCACAATAACAAAAGTCAAAAAAGGACCGGCCCATGCAAGCCAGCCCGCTGATCTCGATCGGACTGCCCGTCTCCCTGTTCATCATCATGATCGGGATCGGTATGACCCTGACGCCCAGAGACTTCCGCCAGGTGGCGGTCTACCCCCGGGGTATCATCGTCGGCACCATTGCCCAGATCCTGGTCATGCCCGCCCTGGCCTTTCTGATCATCGCCGTGTTCAACCTCTCGCCGATGATTGCGGTCGGCCTGGTGGTGATCGCGGCCTGCCCTGGAGGCACCACCTCCAACCTGTTCGCGCTCATGGCGCGAGGCAACGTAGCCCTGTCCATCGTACTCACGGTGCTCGCCAACCTGATTACCATCGTCTCGCTGCCACTGTTCACCAACCTGGCCCTGGACCTGTACATGGGCGAGAACGAGGCCATCCGGCTGCCGGTGGAACGCACCATCATGACGCTGGGGCTCATCGTGCTGCTGCCGATCACCGTCGGCATGGTCCTGCGCAACTACTTCCCGGAAAAAGCACAGAAGGCGGAAGGCATTGTAAGCATCTTCGGAGGCGTGGTCCTGGCGGCCCTGGTGGTGGCGCTGGTTTACGGCGTGCGGGACCAATTGGGTGAACTGCTCAGCCAGGCCGGCCCGGCCGCCATTGCGCTGAATCTGGCCGGTATCGCTATTGGACTGGGCATCAGCCGCATGACCGGGCTTACCCAGCGCGAATCCATGGCGGTGGCGGTGGAGCTGGGCATCAAGAACGGCACCATCGGCCTTCTGGTCACCCTCAACCTGCTGCAGTCAGAGACCATGTCCGTCCCCTCGGCGGTCTACGGCGTGCTGATGTTCTTCTTTGGCTTTCTGTTAACCTTGTACGGGCGCAAATACATCCCGCAGCCCACTGCCTGAAACAGAGAGGGCCTGTGCGTGTCTGCTGCGGGACAGCCATCCTGAGAGCCGCAAGGAGATCCACCATGCCCGCCATTGAATTCCAGTCCCGCAACGGCCTTACGCTCAAGGGCACCATCGAACTGCCGCCGGGCGGGATCTGGCGGGCCACGGCCATCTTCGCCCACTGCTTCACCTGCGGCAGCCAGGTCCGCGCCGCCCGCACCATCACCTCGGCCCTGGCCGGCACCGGCTTCGCCGTGCTGCGCTTCGACTTCACCGGCCTGGGCGAAAGCGAGGGTGAATTCGCGGATACCAATTTCTCCAGCAACCTGGACGACCTGAAAGACGCCGCCGCATGGCTCAGCGAACACTACGCCGCGCCACAGCTGCTGCTTGGCCACTCCCTGGGCGGTTCCGCGGCCCTCGCCGTTGCCGAGCGCCTGGACAGCGTGCGCGCCGTCGCCACCATAGGCGCCCCGGCGAGCCCGGACCACATCCTCAAGCAGTTCGGCACGGACCTGGAGCGGATCGAGGAAAGCGGCAGCGCCGAGGTCGACCTTGCCGGCCGCCCCTTCCGCATCCGCAAGGACTTCATCGACGACGCCCGCAGCCACGACCTGAGCGAACGCCTCCACAAACTCCGGCGCGCCCTCCTGGTCATGCACGCACCTCACGACCGCACCGTGGGCATCGAAAACGCCGAACAGATCTACACCGCCGCCCTGCACCCCAAGAGCTTCATCAGCCTGGACGACGCCGACCACCTGCTCTCGCGCCGCTCCGACGCCCAGTACGCCGCCCAGGTCGTCTCCGCTTGGGCCGCCCGTTTCCTGGAACCGGAAACCACCCCGACCCCGGAAGGCGCCCGCGTCACCGGCCGCACCGAAGATGGGTTCCTGTGCCGCGTCCAGGCCGGCCCGCATGAACTTGTGGCCGACGAACCCAAATCCAGCGGCGGCACCAACCGCGGCCCCGACCCCTACGGCCTGCTGGCCTCCTCACTCGGCGCCTGCACCGTCATGACCATCAACATGTACGCCCGCCACAAGGAACTCCCTGTGGAACGCGTCACCTGCGAGGTCACCCACCGCAAGGTCCACGCGGAAGACTGCGAGGAATGCGAAACGAAATCCGGCAAGGTGGATGAACTCGTCCGCCATATCACCATCGAAGGCGACCTCACCGACGAGCAGCGCCAGCGCATGCTCCAGATCGCCGGCCGCTGCCCGGTGCACCAGACCCTGAAGAACGAGATCCGGATGCACGACGAACTTGTCGAATAACGGTTGCAGAGGAGTTTCGTAAACCTTCTAAACCTGAGGGGAATGAGGCGGGGAACGCTCGGAGGGAAGCTCGGTGGCCATGGGTCAGGCCGAAAGGCCTGACGGGTTGCCAGGGAAGGCAACCCTGGACCGGCGCGCGGAGCAAGGATTGCGTAGCGTGACGGGCCACCGCGCAGCTTACATGGATGTACTTGTGGCGATTCCCGGAGAGCGTTCCCCGCCTCATTCCCTGCTACAAGTCACCAGTCCTGAGACAAGGCTCAGCCTTTCAACGCCACTCCGCGAGCCGCACAGGCACCCGCCGAGCCCCCCAACGCCCGGGATCCCCATCAAACACCCCGGCACACCGAGTCCCGCAGCTGGTGCAATGCCCATCGTGGGTCAGGTTCCAGTCACTGAGCACAAACCAGTCACGCCCGATCAGCTTCTGCCCGCAATGATGGCAGTAGGTACTGCCCCCGGCCTCGTCATGCACGTTGCCGGTGTAGGCGTACCTAATGCCATTCCTCATCGCCACCTCCCGCGCATTCGTCAGCGTCTCAGCCGGCGTCCGCGGGTAATCCATCATCTTGAAATCCGGATGGAAAGCCGTGAAATGCATGGGAATGTCCGGCCCCAGGTGCTCCACCACCCACTGGCTCATCCGCTCAATCTCCTCGCTGGAATCATTCTCGCCAGGGATCAGCAGGTTGGTCAGCTCGAACCAGACATCCGTCTCGTTGTGCACGTACTCGATCGTGTCCAGCACCGGCTGCAGCGCACTGCCCGTAATCTTGCGGTAGAAGCGCTCCGTGAACGCCTTGAGGTCGAAGTTGACCGCATCCATGTAACGGAAGAACTCCTCCCGCGGCTCCTCGCAGATATAGCCGGCGGTCACCGCCACCGCCTTGATGCCGCGCTCGTGACAGGCCTCGGCCACATCAATAGCGTACTCATGGAAGATCACCGGGTCGTTGTAGGTAAAGGCGATGCTGTGGCAACCCAGATCCTCGGCGGCCCGCGCGATGGTTTCCGGCTCCGCCTGGTCCGCCAGCGTGTCCATCTCCCGGGACTTGCTCATATCCCAGTTCTGGCAGAACTTGCAGAACAGGTTACAGCCGGCGGTGCCGAAGGACAGCACTGAGGTTCCGGGCAGGTAATGGTTCAGGGGTTTCTTCTCGATCGGGTCCACGCAGAACCCGCTGGAACGCCCGTAGGTGGTCAGCACGATCTGGTCGTCATGCCGGGCACGCACAAAGCACAGGCCCTGCTGGCCCTCCTTCAGCTTGCAGGCACGCGGGCACAGGTCGCACTGGATGCGGCCGTCGTCCAGCTGGTGCCAGTAGGCGGTCGGGAAACGATCGCTGGAGATTGTCACGCCCATGGTCTCACCTCCCGGTGCTGGCCTTATACTCCGAGTATAGGGCGCCGACCGGGCGCTTGCCCAGCCTTGTTGATGGCCCCGATCGCCCCCATATACAGGGAAAACAGGACAGACCCCAAGGGAGGTGCACCATGGAACAGACGGTCCGGCCACCGGCGGTTTCAGGGCTCTTCTATCCGGCCGAGCGCGGTGTGCTGCAGCAGCAGGTCGCCGGTTTCCTGGATAAGGCAGGTACCGATGACGTCACGCCGCCCAAGGCGGTGATCGCCCCCCATGCCGGTTACCCGTTCTCGGGGGCGGTCGCCGGAGAAGCCTACGCGCCGGTTCGCGCCATCGCGGATCGCATCGAACGTGTTGTGCTGCTCGGGCCCAGTCACCGCATCCCGTTCCGGGGCATCGCGGCCAGCAGCGCGGACTACTTCGCCACCCCCATGGGCAATGTGCGCGTCGACCAGGCCACCCAGGCGGAACTCGTAGCCCAGCGCCAGGACGTGGTCTACCGGGAAGACGCCCATGAACGCGAGCACGGTCTTGAAGTGCATCTCCCCTTCCTTCAGGGCCTTCTGGAGGACTTCGGCGTTGTGCCGCTGGTCGTGGGCGACGCCTCCCCGGAGGAAGTCGGAACACTGCTGGATCAACTCTGGGGCGGCCCCGAGACGCTGATTGCCATCAGCTCGGACCTGAGCCACTTCATGGACTACGACAGCGCGGTGCGCCGGGACAGGGCCACGTCTGAGGCCATTGAGAACCTGGAATGGGAAAAGGTGCGGGATGGCGATGCCTGCGGCCGCCACCCCATCAACGGGCTGCTGTGGCTGGCACGGCAGAAGGGCCTGGAAGGCCGCATCCTGGATCTGCGCAATTCGGGGGACGCCGGAGCCCCTAGGGACAGCGTTGTGGGGTATGGCGCCTATGTCTTCCACTGACAGCGCGCTGACACCCGAGCACCGCAGGATGCTGCTCACGCTGGCCCGGGACAGCATCCGGCAGGGGTTCGAGACAGGTCGCCCCCTGCCGGTTAATCCGGCGCAATGGCCGGAGGGCCTTCAGCGTGAGGGCGCCAGCTTTGTCACGCTTAAACGCCCGGATGGCAGCCTGCGAGGCTGTATCGGCACCCTTGAGGCCCGCCAGCCGCTGGTGACGGATGTGGCGGAACACGCCCATGCCGCCGCCTTCCGGGACCCGCGTTTCCAGCCACTGGCTGCGGATGAACTGGAGGACGTGCACCTGGAACTCTCGATCCTCTCCCGGCCGGAGCCGCTGCCGGTAGCCTCGGAGGCGGAACTGCTCGCAACCATCGAACCTGGCGAGGACGGACTCATACTCGAGGACGGTGCCCACCGTGGGACCTTTCTCCCGGCGGTCTGGGAATCGCTGCCGAATCCCGGGGACTTTGTGCGCCAGCTCAAGCGCAAGGCGGGCCTGCCGTCGGATTACTGGTCCTCAACCCTGACCGTCAGGCGCTATCGCACCGAATCCTTCGGGGAGGATGAGCGCTGACACGGCGGGAGCCAGCACCAGGTGGCGGCTACCAGAACTCCGAAAACCGTGTATCCAAGCAGGAATACCCAGCCCGGCAGGTCATGGAAGATTAAAGCATTGACCCAGTACTCTATGAACCCCTGATCATGCGCTGACTGACCGGCGGCACGGCGCAATTCATGCTCCCAGATGGTAAGCGGGCAAAGTTGCCCCAGCCAGGCCTGGACCACCACGAAACCGATCGTCACCAGATGCAGCCAGCGGACCCAGGGATTGCAGACCCAATGCCAGCCACGTATGCCGCCGATGATGAACAGCACCAGACCAAAGACCCCGAAGGCCACGATCAGGCCATGAACCAGCAGCACCAGGTCCGCCAGAAACCCCGGAGCGGGAAGCATTTCATAGAGATTGCGCGATCCCTTCATGGGCTTACCCCAGCAGCGCCACGCTCTTGACCTGGGCGTGGACCTCAAGACCCGGCTCGAGTGACAGCTCCCGGACGGAACGGCGGCTCACACGCGACAGCAGCACCGCGTCACCCACCCGCAGCCGCAGCATCACGTGCCCGGTGCCCTGCTCCGCCAGGTCCTCGATGCGGGCTGGCATCACGTTCAGGATGCTGCTGTGCTGAGGCGCCTGCAGGGCCACGCTCACGTCCCGTGCCTGGACCTGGAGCCGCACGTGCTGCCCGGTTCCCAGCTGCCCCAGTACCGCATGGAGCGGCCCGGCGTCCGAGCTCACCCGCACAACGCCGTCGCGTGAGTCGTAATCGTCCACCACGCCCTCGATAACCGTCTCCGCCCCCGGCTGCCCCGCGATGGCGAGGTCCAGGCGTGTAAACACGTCTGTAAGGGAACCTTCCGCCTGCACCCGGCCGTTATCCATAACGACCAGATGGTCGGCCATTCGGGCCACTTCCTCCCTGGAATGGCTAACATAGATCATCGGCAGGACCAGTTCCCGATGCAGCCGCTCCAGGTACGGCAGGATCTCCCCGCGCCGTTTCTGATCCAGGCCCGCCAGGGGCTCGTCCAGAAGCAACAGGGCGGGCTCCATGGCCAGGGCCCTTGCGATAGCCACGCGCTGCTGTTCCCCGCCGGAGAGCCGGTGTGGCCGCCGCCCAAGCAGATGACGGATGCCCAGCAGTTCAATGGACTGCTCCAGACGCGCGCTGTCCCCGTTGCCCCGGCTGCGGCGCAACCCATAGCGCAGATTGCCCTCCACGCTGCGGTGCGGGAACAGGCTGGGCTCCTGGAACACATAGCCCACAGCTCGCCGGTGCGGCGGTACGAACTGATTGACGTCCTGCCACGTCCTGCCGCCTACCCGGAGATGGCCCACGGCCGAGCGCTCCAGCCCCGCCATGACCCGCAGCAGGGTTGTCTTGCCGCAGCCCGAGGGCCCGAAAACCGCGCTCACCCCTGCCCCCGGCAGCGCCAGTGACAGGTCCAGACTGAAATCTCCCCGGTCGAGCCGGAACGCCAGCTCAATGCTCATAGCCGCACCACCAGGAAACGCCGATTGAGCGCATAGACCGCCATAAGCATCAACATGGACATCAGCAGCAGGCCACCGGAAAGCCAGTGTGCGCTGGTGTAATCCAGCGCCTCCACATGATCATAGACCGCAATGGACACCACCTGGGTGCTGCCGGGAATGTTGCCGCCGATCATCAGGACCACGCCGAACTCTCCCAGGGTGTGCGCAAAGCCCAGTACCGCCGCTGTTAGAAACCCCGGCGCGGCCAGGGGCACGGCCACCGTGAAGAACCGGTCCATGGGCGAAGCACGCAGAGTGGCCGCCACCTCCATGGGCCTGCGGCCGACGGCGGAAAACGCGTTCTGAAGGGGCTGGACGACAAACGGCATCGAGTAGACCACCGAACCGATCACCAGCCCGGAGAAGGTGAACGCGAGGGGCTGTCCTCCCAGGGCCTCCACCAGGCCCCCGATGGGCCCTTCCGGCCCGAGCGCGATCAGAAGATAGAACCCCAGGACCGTGGGCGGCAGGACCAGCGGCAACGCCACCATCGCCTCCACCACGAACCGGAAACGCCACTGCGTGCGTGCCAGCCACCAGGCCAGAGGCGTGCCCAGCACCAGCAGGATCAGGGTGCTCACGGCCGCCAGCTGCAGTGTGATCCAGAGTGCCGTAAGATCAGCAGAGCCCGGCATCAGGGCACCTCGTAGCCATGGTCACGCAGAATCGCCCGCCCCTGATTCCCCGTCACGAACTTCAGAAACGCACGGGGCGCGGGTTCATCCACCAGCAGCACCGCCTGCTGGTCAATGGGCTTATACTGATGCTGGGGTACCCGCCAACGAGAGCCGCCCGGACTGTGCCCCGGCGCGGCCAGCTGAGACAGCGCCACGAACCCCAGCTGTGCGTTCCCGGTACGCACGAACTGGTAAGTCTGGGCGATGTTCTCACCCATCACGCGCCGGCCTTCCAAAGAGCTCCATAACCCTCTGTTCTCAAGCACCTGTTTTGCCGCTTGGCCGTAGGGCGCGAGGCGCGGGTTTGCCAATGCAAGATAGGTGAAACCGTCACCTTCGAGTACCCGCCCGCCCGAATCCACAAGCGACTCATCCGGACTCCAGAGCACCAGCCGTCCGCGGGCGTAAGTCTCACGGCTGCCGTCAACCGCATCGCCGGACTGGGCCAACAGTTGGGGACGACGCTCATCGGCGGCCAGGAAAACGTCAAAAGGTGCCCCATTACGGATCTGGGCGTAGTGCTTGCCGGTAGCCCCGGAGGACAGGACCACGGAATGCCCTGTTTCCGTCTCGAAGCAGTCCGCAACCTGCTCAATGGCACCTATTACGTTACTGGCCACCGCGACGCGTATGCCGTCCTCTGCGATCCCCGTTGCCGGCATGGCCAGCAGAAACAGGACCAACAGATTCCGTGTTTCAAGTGAACGCACGAGCGCTCTCCTATCGCCTGAACGTCTGAGCGTGAACTTTATCAGATCAACCTGCGCTGCGCGTTGGAGACAAACTTAGCTTGCAACACATAGTTGCGTTCTGCACCCAGCCGTCTACTTTACATTAACGCCGCGTAACTCTGATGGCGCATACTGCGGGCAGCAGTCTCTGGCTTGAGTTGAACAATCGGAGATCCCTTTGATGCGTACCAACCTCCCGATTACTGGGCGCGAAGAAACTTTCGGCCCGGACGAACGCCTCATCAGTACCACAAACCTCCGCGGCGTCATCCAGAGCGCCAACTCGACCTTTATCCGGGTTTCCGGGTTCAGCGAGGACGAACTCAAGGGACAACCCCACAACATCGTCCGCCATCCGGATATGCCGGAAGCCGTTTACGAGAACTTCTGGGCTACCCTCAAGGCCGGGCAGCCCTGGATGGGCATCGTCAAGAACCGCTGCAAGAACGGCAACCACTACTGGGTCAGCGCCTACGTTTCCCCGATTTACCAGGGCGGCGAACAGGTCGGTTTTCAATCCGTTCGCACGAATGCGTCGGAGGCCCAGAAACAGCGCGCCTCCGCCCTGTACCAACGCATGAAACGCGGCAAGCGCACCGCGTCGTTGTGGCAGCGGCTCGGGCTGGGCGTCCAGACACTGGGAGCAGGGCTTCTGGCGCTGCTTCTGATCAGCAGCGGAGCCTATCTGCTGGGCGCCGGCTCAGTCGGCGTCGGCGGTCTGGCCGTGCTCGTCGGCCTGCTTTCCGGCACCACGGGGGCATTCTCCGCGAGACGGCGACTCAACAGTCTGGCTGAGCACTGTCGCAGGGTATTCGACAATGAAGTTGGCGCGCTCGTGTATGGCAACGGCAATGATATCGTCGCGCGCTCCGAACTGGCGCTGGCAATGCAGCGCTCGCAACTTCAGGCGCTGCGGGGTCGCATGGAAGACCTGACCGGAGATCTGGCAAGAGCCGCCAATGAGTCAAGTGAGGCAGCTGACGCCGGCCAAAACGCGACCGAAAACCAGGAAAACGAGATCCAACAGGTCGCGACTGCGATGGAGCAAATGACCGTAAGTGTGGAGGAAGTATCCCGCAACACTAATGATGCCTCGGACGCCGCCGCAGACGCCGCACACAAGGCCAACTCCGGTCGCGAAACCATAATGCGGACCACCGATGCCATCCGGACCCTGGTAACCCGGGTGGACGAAGCGAGTTCTGCAATGGCGGAACTCAGGAAAGAAGCACAGTCGATCAGCAGCGTGATTGAAGTGATTAATGGTATTGCCGAACAGACCAACCTCCTCGCGCTGAATGCCGCCATTGAGGCGGCCCGGGCCGGTGAGAGCGGCCGCGGGTTTGCAGTGGTCGCTGATGAGGTGCGCCAGCTGGCTCAACGCGTCAGCCAATCCACGCGCGAAATCAGCGACACCATTCAGAAACTGGAATCACGGACTCGAGCCACGGCGGATACCATGGAGCAGAGCCGTCAGTCGGCGGAAGAGGTCGGGAACGACGCGGAGCGCTCAAGCGAAATGATCCAGAGCATCGAGGAATCGGTCGAGCGTATCCGGGACATGGCCTCCCAGATCGCCTCAGCGGCGGAGGAGCAATCCAGCACCTCCCAGGACATGAGCAAGAGGGTGACCCAGATCAGCCGGAGTGCCGAGGATAGTGCCGAAATCGCCGCCAATACAAAGCAGACCAGCGAATCGCTGGTCCAGATGGTGGGTGAGATCAAGGGTGTGGTGCAGCAGTTCCGGCTTACCTGACGGCCGCGCCCAACCTAACGCAGCGCCACGCGCTTGGGCAGGCGGGCAAGCTCGTTGATGACCTGCCAGCGGCCGCCGTCGTCCTCGACGCGGGTTGAGGTCTTCCGCTTCGCCGAGGCGGCCTACCAGCACATCAAGCTCGCCGATACGGGCGACGCCCCCGGAGCTGCCCATCGTCTACCTCTCCGAGTACAGCGCACGGGCGTGGAGCAGGAAGCCATCGAGGAGCAGAACGCCCAGGACTTTATTGCCAAGCACCAGCGCAACATCGAACAGGTGCTTTGCTGGCGCATCCGGGCCACCCTCCGCCAGCAGTCCATGACCCGGGAGAAGAACAGCAGCGGCTGGACGAACACTTCCAGCCGCCGGATTCTAGCGCCTAGCGATGATGTAGACCGCGTGGATGATGCCCGGCAGGTAGCCGAAGAGCGTCAGCACAATGTTGATCCAGAACTGCAGCCCAATGCCCACCTGGAAGAACACTCCCAGTGGTGGCAGCAGGATGGAAAGAATAAGACGTACAACGTCCATACCGGTTCACTCCCGTGAATAATACCTGACTCGTATTAGGCGCCGGCAGCCTGCTGCCCGTCCAGCACCTTGCGGTAGGCCTCCATCAGCCGGCGGTGACCGTCGGTGGGTGCGCCCGGGTCCAGCCTGCCCAGCCCCGGGAAACGCTCCTCGCCACGGGCCCAGCGACGGGCACGGGCCACCAGTTCCTCGCCGTGATAGAAGTGGAGCGCCCGTTCATAGGGGGCGGCGTCGTCCGTGCACAGCTCCAGTTCCAGCACCTGGTACAGCGCGGAAAAGGCGGCCCTCTCCTCGTCGCTGAGATCCCCCGAGGCAAGAATCGACGGCAGTGTTTCGAGTGCCTCCTCACGCTCCCCCAGCGCCAGCAGCAGCCAGACACGGAATTCCCCCATGCGCAACCGGCCCCAGGGACCGGTCTTGCCGACAATGCCAGCCCACTCGAAAACCCGGATCTGGTCGTTCACGTGCTGGTCATCGATAACCTCAAGGATCCGGCGCCAGCCTTCCTCGCCGGCCGCCTCCAGGTCGAACAGCAGTGGCCGGATGGGCAGGCAGGCGTTGTTGTTCTGCAGCAGGAGCTCATCCGGCAGATAGATGTCCGAGAAGCCCGGCACCAGGATACGGCAGGCGTAGGCGCCCAGCTGGGTGTGCTCGGCGATGTAGACCTCGTAGCCCTCGTGCGCGAACTGGGCCAGCATCTGCTCACGCGCCGTGGCATTGTCCCGGGCCCAGGGACTCTCGGCATCCCAGTCGTAAAAGGCCACATCCGGTTCATCGCCAACCATGGCCCAGGAAACGTAACCGCTGGAGTCAATGAAGTGCAGCTCCAGGTTATGGGGCTCATTCACCAGCTCCATATCCGCTGTGGGCGCGGGGAAGCCACCCAGCTCGTCCACCGCCCGGCCCTGCAGCAGCTCGGTCAGAGAGCGCTCCAGAGCCACCTGGAAGGTCGGGTGTGCGCCAAAGGAGGCATAGACACCACCGTCAGGGTGTTTCAGAAGCACACACATCACCGGGTACTTGCCCCCCAGCGAGCCGTCCAGGGCGCGGATGCCGAAGCCCTCGTTGCGCAGCGCTTCAATACCTTCCCGGATGTGTGGGTAACGGTCGATCACCTCCGCGGGCACTTCCGGCAGCGTTATCGCCTCGCTGATGATGCGCTCCTTGATGCCACGCTCGAAAAGCTCGGAGAGCCCCTGGACAATCGCCTCGTCCCGGTTGTTGCCCGCACTCATACCATTGGAGACGAACAGGTTGGCAATCATGTTCACCGGCACGTAGACCGTCTCACCATCGCTCTGGCGCACATACGGTAACGCGCACAGGCCCCAGCCCGTACCACCGCCATTCATGTCCTGAAGCTGGGCCGGCGTGATGCCCTGGGGCCGGATGTAGCGCTCAAGCCAGGTATCGTCCAGCAGCCCCCGCGGCCACTGCTCCGAATCCACGGGGAACCAGCGCTCCTCCGCCTGGTGCACGAACCCGTACTCCGGGCCTGCCGCGTCCAGCATGAAGTCCGCCCAGAGATAGCGCGTTGACAGCCGTTCGATCAGCTCACCATAGGCGCTGGCCAGTGCCGCTTCCTGATTGGCGCCCTTGCCGTTGGAGAACACCTGGGGGCAGTCGCGGTCACGGATATGCACGGACCAGATGTAGGGTGCCGGGTTCAGCCAGCGGGCCTGTTCAATATTGAAGCCAAGACTGGCGACGGCATCACCGATGCGCTGGATGGAATCCTCCAGTGCTCGGTCCTTACCGGGAATGTAGGTTTTGCTCATGGGGACCCCTTGGCCGGATTCAGCAGGTGGCGGATTGTGCCATGTTTGCGAGTTCCATGGCGACCAGGTGTCGTTTGGGCACACTCGCGTTGCTCGGGGCGGGCCTCCCTGCCTTGGCTTACGCAGCCGCTCTCAGAGCCACCAGACGCCGGCAGGATGATGCCGTTCAATACGGATGCCGGCATCTTCCAGAAATCCGACAAACTCTTCCAAGTCGTCAGGATTGAGGAAACCACCCAGAGACACACGGGTGTCATGATAGGCCAGCATCAGCTTCGGACTGGCAAAGCCGTGGCGGGGCATTTCCATGATGACCCGAACCCAGTGCCGGGGCATGGTCCACTCCGACTCCTTCCGGTCAATGCCCTTCTCCAGGCGCACTGAATCAGCGGTGAGCACAAACACCTCCTGGCGGTGGCACTCGCGCGAGGTGTAGTAGAGCCCATAACCCACCACCGCCAGTTCGAGCCCCGCGAACGGCAGGATCATCCAGGCGCCAGCCAGTGACCAGCCAACCGCCACAATCAGGGTCACCACTGCGATCAGACCAAAGAAGATAACGTTCCCCTCCCAGCTGAGAGAGCGGTTCGGGGTCAGGCGCAGCGCTTTTCCGTCCTCGTAATCCAGGTACTCCAGCATGATACCACCGAGTTGCCCAGGCCAACCCGCCACACGCACGGGCGAGATCACTCAATACTAGCGCCACGGGCAGCGCCAGACATCCCCACCTGCAATCCGGAACCGGGGTCTGGTCGTATTCAGCAATGAACTATAATGACTTTGAGTTAATAATGAAGGAGTCCCGGATGCGTTTCCTTTCCGCCCTGCTGCTGCCGATTGCGGCCACCCTGCTGGCCGCATGCGGTGACAGCTCCCACGAGCCCGTCTCAATGGACTCAGTGGAAGAAGACGGCGTGCTCAAAGTGGCCGCCCGTAATGGTGCCACCACCTATTACCTGAACCGCCACGAGCAGCCCGCGGGCCCGGAATACGATCTGGTAAGCGAGTTCGCCCAGGCCCAGGGCTGGGACGTAAAGTGGACTATGCACGAATCGACCGCCGGTGTGATCGAGGCACTGGAGGAAGGTACGGCGCACCTGGCCGCCTCCGGGCTCACCCACCGGCCCTCCCGGAACGAGCGTTTCACTCAGGGACCAGCCCACCGCGAAGTCACAGAACAGCTGGTGTGCCACCGGGAGGGCCGGCCATTACCGCGACTGCCCGAGGACATCGCCGGCCTTGAGGTCCGCGTTACCGACAGCTCGAGCTATGTGGAAACCCTCAATGAGCTGGCGGACAAGCATGAGGGCATCACCTTCAGCACCAGTGACCGGACCACGGAGGTACTGCTGTCACAGGTGGCGGAACAGCGGTTCGACTGCACTGTGGCGGACTCCAACATCGTCCAGCTCACACGCCGCCACTGGCCGCATCTGGAAGTTGCCATGAACCTGACCCAAGGGCAGAACCTAGGCTGGTATCTCCCGGCGGGCGCCGATGAGCTGGCCGGCACCGCACGCGAATGGATGAACAGCCGCGCCGGTGACGAAGCCATCATGGCCATGGAAAACAAATACTACTCCTACATCGGGGAATTCGACTTTGTGGATCTGCGCGCCCTGAATCGACGCATTGAAGAGCGCCTTCCGCAGTACCGCGAGCACTTCATAAGGGCGGCGGAGAAAACCGGCATGCCCGCTGAACTGCTGGCCGCCCTCGCCTACCAGGAATCCCACTGGGACCCGAACGCTGTTTCCCCCACCGGGGTGCGCGGCATCATGATGCTAACCCAACGCACAGCCGGCTCACTGGGAGTGGACAACCGGCTTGATGCGGCCCAGGCCATTGATGGTGGGGCCCGCTATCTTGCGGATCGCCATGCCCGACTCCCGGAGAGCATCCCCGAACCCGACCGCACCTTCCTGGCACTGGCCAGTTACAACATCGGGCGCGGGCACCTGCTCGACGCTCGCCAGCTGGCACGCAACCTCGACCGAAACCCGGACTCCTGGGAGCAGATGCGCCAGGTGCTGCCCCTCAAGGCCGACAAGCGCTACTACCCCAGCACCCGCTACGGCTATGCCCGGGGTTACGAGCCCGTGCACTATGTCCAGAGGATCCGAAATTACAGGGACGTGATCAGTAAGGAATTCGAATAGCCCCGATAGCCAGAGCTGTAATAGTCATGCCTTCGACAGGCTGATAGGCTTGGCCTGGTTAAATCGCCCCCCCCGAAACCAATGTTGGGATCCATGCCTGAACGCCTGATGGTACTGCTGCTGGCCGGCCTCATAGCCGGTTGCGCCTCCCAGCCGGAACAAGAGCCGGAACCACCGGTTACCGTCCCCGAGACATTCTCGACCTCTGGCGATGAACCGGCGCCTGAACGCTGGTGGCGAAGCTTTAAGGATGACAGCCTCAATCAGCTGGTGGAGGACGGACTCAACGCCAACCTGGACGTGCTCAGCGCGTGGCAGCGCCTGCGCGAAGCCCGCGCCGCCGTGGACCAGCAATCCGCGGACCTCTACCCGGACCTGAACGCCACCGCTGACGGTGAAGTCAGCAACAGTGACGGCAGCGATGCCGAAGAGAGCCTGCGCCTTGGGCTGAGCTCCGAATACGAAGTGGATCTTTGGGGCCGGATCAATTCCCAGGTGGAAGCGGAACAGTTCCGGACCCGCGCCACCCGTGCGGACTACCAGACAGCCGCGCTGTCGCTTTCCGCCGAGGTTACCCGCACCTGGTACCAGCTGCGCGCCCAGCGGGCCCAGCTTGATCTCGCTGAGTCCCAGATCGAGACCAACCGCAATGTAATGAAACTGCTGGAGACCCAGTTCGGCAGCGGCCAGGCGGGGAGCGCGGATGTGCTGCGCCAGCGCCAGCTGCTGGAATCCACCGAGGAACAGCGGCTGGGTACGGAATCGGAGCTCCGGGTTCTGGAGAACCAGCTGGCCGTGCTTCTGGGCCGGGCGCCCCGGAATACCGAGTTGCCGGACGGTCGCGGTCTGCCCTCTGAGCTGCCCCCGCTGCCGGACACAGGGGTGCCAGCGGAACTGGTCCAGCGCCGCCCGGACGTGCGCCAGGCCTACAACCAGCTCCAGGCCGCCGATGCGGACCTGGCCGCCGCCATCAGCAACCAGTTCCCGCGCCTGACCCTTTCAGCCTCCGCCTCAACGCAGGAAAACAGCGTTCAGGACCTGTTCGACAACTGGGCCACCACCCTGGCCGCCAACCTGGTTGCCCCCCTGATCGACGCCGGCCAGCGCGATGCCCAGGTCAGCCAGGCCCGGGCCGTTCGCCGCCAACGCCTTTATGACTACGGCCAGACCGTGCTCACCGCCTTCCAGGAGGTTGAGGACGCCCTGGTCCGCGAGCGCAAACAACGCCAGGCCATAGAGCGCATAGAGCGCCAGCGGGAACTGGCCGAGGCCACCTACGAACAGCTCCGGCAACAGTATTTCAACGGCCAGGTCGGCTACATCGATGTGCTGACCGCCCTGACCGACCGCCAGGACCTGGAGCGCAGCCTGATCAGCGCCCGGCGCCAGCTTCTGGAGTACCGCATCGCCCTCTACCGGGCGCTGGCCGGCGGTTTTGACCCCCGTAACGACTCTGCGAGCGAGACAGGATGAACGAACCGATCAACGACAGCGCAGCACGCCCGGAGACTGGCCGCGCCGGCCGCCTCAAGACCGCGTTCATCTCCCTGGTGATCCTGGCACTGGGAGCGGCACTGGTGTGGCTGGTGTTCCGCACCGAGCCCACCGCCACGCGCGGGCCGGACACGGCACGGGAAACCGCAATGCTGGTGGACGTTACCTCGGCCGAAAAAGGCAACTACCGCCCCACCATCACCGCCATGGGCCAGGTCCGCGCCGCCCGGGAACTGACGTTAAGGCCCCGGGTCGGGGGTCAGATCGTCGAGCGGGCTCCCGAGTTCATGCCCGGGGGTATGGTCGAGAAAGGCGACATGCTGGTGCGGATTGACCCCGCCGACTACGAGGCCACGCTCCAGCAGCGGCGCAGTGAGCTTCGCCAGGCCCGTTCCGACCTCGACATTGAACAGGGCCGCCAGAACGTGGCCGAGCAGGAATTCGAGCTGCTGGGCGAAGAGCTTGAAGGCACCAACAAGGCCCTGGTCCTGCGCCAGCCCCAGCTGGAACAGGCCCGGGCACAGGTGGAATCCGCTGAGGCCGCGCTCAGGCAGGCACAGCTGGACCTGGACCGCACGCGCGTCACCGCGCCCTTCAACGCCCGGGTACTGAGCCGTGACATCAGCCTTGGCACCCAGGTGAGCACCGGCGAGGCCCTGGGGCGCCTGGTGGGGGTGGATGAATACTGGGTGGAGGCCACAGTACCCCAGAGCGAGCTCCCCTGGCTGCGGTTCGAGGAGCGCAGTGGCGAGGCCGGCGCACCGGCCACCATCCGCAACAACAGCGCCTGGCCCCAGGGCCAGCATCGCGAGGGGCGCCTGCAGCGCCTGGTGGGGGAACTGAACGAAGACACCCGGCTGGCCCGCGTGCTGATCACCGTTCAGGATCCGCTCGCCCTGGACGCCGACGCCCCCGACAAGCCGCCCCTGCTGATCGGCTCCTTCCTGAACACCGCCATTGAAGGCCGGGAGATCACGGATGTGGTGCGCCTGGACCGTAACCACATCCGCCGCAATGACACGGTCTGGGTGATGGAAGACGGTTCGCTTTCCATCCGGGACGTGAAAATCGCCTTCCGGGACGCCGAATACGCTTACGTCAGCGATGGCGTTGAAGACGGCGAAGCCGTGGTCACCAGCGACCTCGCCAGTGTTGTCGACGGGGCCGACCTGCGCACCGAAGAGGACGACGGATGAGCGGCGGCAACCACAGCGACCACGATAACGGGAACTGGACCGGCCCGATCGCTTGGATGGCGCGCAACTCCATCGCCGCCAACCTGCTGATGATCCTGCTCCTGGGCGGCGGCCTCTGGATGGCTTTCGAGCTCCAGAAGGAGGTCTTCCCGGAATTCGAGCCGGATATTGTGCAGGTCTCCGTCACCTACCCTGGCGCCGCTCCGGAAGAAGTGGAACAGGGCATCCTGCTGCCGGTTGAGGAGGCCGTCCAGGGGCTGGAGAACATCAAGGAGATGACCTCCACTGCCCGGGAAGGCAGCGGCACCATCACCCTGGAGCTGATCAACGGCGCCAACCGTATGAAGGCGCTCCAGGATATTGAACAGGAGGTGGACCGGATCCGCACCTTCCCGGACGAGGCGGAAGAGCCCCGGGTCCGCCTGCAGAATCGCTCCCACGACGTCATGGAACTGGTGCTGTACGGCGACGTGGACATCTGGACCCTGCGCCAGCTCGGCGAACAGGTCCGCGACCGGCTGCTGGCCGAAAACGGCATCACCCAGGCCACCATCAGCGATGTTCCGGACTACCTCACGGAAGTGGAAGTGCCCCGGGACCGGCTCCGGGAATACAACCTCACCCTGCAGCAGATCGCCCAGCGCATCGAAGCCTCCGCCAAGGACATCCCGGCGGGCTCGGTGGCCACCGATGGCGGTGACGTCCTGCTGCGCATGGAGGAGCGCCGCCTCTGGGCCGATGCCTACAAGGATATTGTCATCAGCAGCGATGCCTCCGGCGGTACCGTCACCCTGGGCGACATCGCCACCGTAAGGGACGGCTTTGATGAAACCGGCTTCCATTCCCGCTTCGACGGCGTCCCCTCGGTGGAAATCGAGCTCTTCCGCACCGGCACCCAGTCACCACTGACCGTGGCGGCCGCCGGCAAGGATGTCATGGCGCAGCTTGAGGAGACCCTTCCGGACGGCGTCAGGATGCGCATTGACAGCAACCGCGCGGAACACTTCGAGGACCGCATGACCATGCTCCTGGAGAACGGGATCCTGGCCATGGTGATCGTGCTAGTCATCCTCAGTCTCTTCCTGGAATACCGCCTGGCGTTCTGGATCATGATGGGCATGACCATCTCCTTCGTCGGCGGCATGCTGTTCCTGCCCCTGCTCGGGGTCAGCATCAACATGATCTCCATGTTCGGCTTCCTGGTGGTACTCGGGATCGTGGTGGACGACGCCATTGTGGTGGGCGAGAACATCTACGAGTACCGGGAACAGGGCATGGACTTCATGACCGCCGCCATCCAGGGTACGAAGGACATCGCCGGGCCCGTTACCTTCAGCATTCTCACCAATATCGTGGCCTTCCTTCCACTCCTGTTCATCCCTGGCGTCATGGGCAGTTTCTGGTGGCCCATGGGGGCCGTGGTGATCGTGGTGCTCGCCATCTCCCTGTTCGAGGCCCTGTTCATTCTGCCCGCCCACCTGGGACACAGCGGCCGCAGCACCGTCACCGTTTACGGTCATGCGCTGCACAGTATCCAGCGCGTGTTCTCCCGGGGCTTTGAGGGCGTGATCAACCGCTTCTACCGGCCCCTGCTCGATATCAGCCTGCGTTTCCGTTACGCCACGCTGAGCGTGGTGGTGGCGGTAATGGCCGTGGTGGGCTCCTACGCGATCAGCGATCACATGGGCATGATCATGATGCCGGAAGTCCCGGCTGACGAGATCGAGGCCGGCGTCACCCTGCCGGTGGGCACCACCACCCGCCGCGCCGGTGAGATCGCCATGCAGATCACCGAGTCCACCCAGCGCCTGTTTGATGAACACAACCTCGATGAGCACGCCGAAGGTATCAAGACCAACGTGCGCGGCGAACGGGCCATCGACGTGGAGATCGTCCTGCGCCCGGAGCATGAGCGCGGCATGAGCGTGAAGGAGATCGTGGATCTGTGGCGCAGCGAGATCGGTGACTTCCGCGGTATCGACCAGATCACCTTCGAGGCCGAACAGGGCCCGGGTTCCTGGCGGGATGACATCGCCGTGGACCTCAGCCACTCGGACATCGATGTGTTGGCCCGCGCCAGCGAGACCTTCCTCGAGCGCATGGAGGAATTCAGTTCCACCCGCGATGTCTCGGACAGCCACGCCGCCGGCAAGCCACAGCTGGATATGACGCTCAACGCCCAGGGGCGCGCACTGGGGCTCAGCCCCGCGGAGGTGGGGGACCAGGTTCGGGATGCCTTTTACGGCGCCGTGGCCCTGCGCCAGCTGCGCGGTACCAACGAGAACGAGATCCGCGTTCGTCTGCCTGAGCATGAACGCCAGGATCTGCGCCACCTGCAGGAATTCGTGGTCCAGATGCCCGAAGGCGGTGAAGTGCCCCTGATGGATGTGGCGGACAGCTCGATGGGCTCGGCTTTCCGGTCCATCGACCGTCGTGACGGCCGGCGCGTGATCACCGTGGGTATGGATGTGGAGCCCAAGAGCGACATTTCCCGGGTGCTGACCGCTATCCAGTCCGAGGTGCTGCCCCAGCTGCGCGCGGACTTCCCGGGCCTCACCTGGACATTCGAGGGCAGCCAGGCGGATCTCCGGGAGTCCACCAGCACCCTCTACGGCGCCTTCCTGCTGGCCATGGGCGTGATCTATGCCCTGCTGGCCGTCGCCTTCCGCAGCTACATCCAGCCCATCATCGTGATGCTGGCCATCCCCTTCGGCGCCATTGGCGCCATTATCGGGCACATGATCCTGGGCCTCGATATCTCGCTGGTCAGCATGATGGGCATCGTGGCGCTCTCGGGCGTGGTGGTGAACGATTCGCTGATCATGGTCGACTACGCCAACCGCCGGCGCGGTGACCGCACCGCCTTCGAGGCTATCTATGAGGCCGGCATGCGCCGTTTCCGCCCGATCATGCTGACCACCATCACCACCTTCGGTGGCTTGACGCCCATCATCCTGGAGACCTCCCTGCAGGCCACCTACCTGATCCCGATGGCGGTCTCACTGGGCTTCGGCATCATCTTCGCCACGGCCCTGATCCTCTTCCTGGTGCCCTGTTTCTACATGGTGCTGGAGGACCTGATGGCGAGCATCCGCAAGCACACTGGAACCGGCTGAGGGCCCAGGCTAGGCCTTGAGTTCCAGGTGCAGGTTCACGGTCCTGAGCAGACGCTCCCGGTCTATCCAGCCCACAACACGATCACCCTCCATGACCGGCAGCTGGTTCAGGTTGTGTTCGGTCATGGTAGCCAGTACCTCGGTTGCTTCCGTCTCCGGGGCAACACGCACAACCTTTTCGATGGGCGTCATGAGATCCGCGATCCGCAGTTCGGACCAGCGTTCACGGTCGGTGGCGCTGGTGTCACTAAGGCTGACCAGCCCGAGTACACGGTGCCCGTCATCCACCATGTAGGAACGCTGGCCTTCGGGCAGTACGCGGTTGTGGATCCATTCCTCAACCGTGGTTGAGGGCGCCACACGCGGCACATCCGGAGTCGCCAGCGCGCCTGCCCGGATCCCGCGGAGCTGCTTCTGAAGGCTGAACTGCTGGCCGTGCCCTTCCGCCATATTGAGCAGGAACCAAGCCAGCAGCATAAGCCAGAAACCACCGAGCAGATTGCCCTCAACCAGAATGCGCCAGAGCCCCCAGGCGAACAGACCATAGGCCACGAGGCGGCCACCAGCCACCGCCGCGCGCATCCCTTTGCCGGCATCGCCGGTAAATTTCCACACCAGCGCCCGCAGGACACGGCCGCCGTCCAGCGGAAAGCCGGGAACGAGGTTGAATACAGCCACCATGAAGTTGATCACCGCCAGCCAGCCCAGCCCCACGGACCAGGACTCGGACCCCGCCAGCCCGGAGAGCACCCCGAACACAACGGCCAGCACGAAACTGACGGCCGGTCCGGCGATGGCGATCCAGAACTCGTCCTCGGCGCTCTCACTGTCCCTGCCGAGCTGGGCAACGCCGCCAAAAATGAACAGAGTAATCGCCCTGACCGGCACCCCCCGCCGGATGGCCACCAGGCTGTGGCCCAGTTCATGGGCAACGATGGAGGCAAAGAACGCAAGCGAGGTGAGCAGCGCCGTGACCACGGCCTGGCTGAACGACCAGGCCGCGAACTGATCCCGCAGCCCCGTGGTCATGGTAAAGAGCAGAAGCGCGAAGATGACCAGCCAGCTCGCGTGAAGCTCGATACGGATACCCCGGATGTGGCCCAGGGACATTACGGAGCGGAACATGCCCCGTGGCTCTGACTCCGGTCGCGTCATACAGCACCTCCATTCAAAGATCAGCACCCATTATGCTGACTCAAAAGCCTTACGAATACGATCAGGTGTCAGCAGCACTGCCGACGCCGCAGTTTCCCTTCCCGCAACCGAGCCGTTACCCCTGGGGCCAAAGTCATTCCGCAGAACCTGCGGAAGCGGGGTTGAACCGTGCCGTAGCAGTTACCGTACACTGCCTTATATTTCCACTAAAGGCTGCATCATGAGCAAACGCGAACTTCACGACGGCATTGTCGGCCTGATCATCACGTTGACCGTAGGCCTTGGCCACTACGGCGACCCACTCTGGCTCATGGTCCCGGCGCTGCTGGGCCTGACACTCCTGCAGAGCGCATTCACCGGGTTCTGCCCGCTCTACTACACCCTGGACAGGGTCTTTCCCAAAGGCTGACACCACGCAGTGCTAATCCCGGTGGTCAGCCACTGAACATCAACGCAACACCCAGAATATAGAGCATCATGATCGCCAGGCTTTCCGCGCCGATGCGGCCCAGCCCGTAGCGCTCCCGGCGGATCAGCCCCATGATCAGGATGGCGGCCATCAGCAGGGTCAGCGTGACCCAGCGTTCCGTGTCGGCGTCCATGGTGTGGTAGATGGAGCCATCCCGGTAGGCAATGTCCGAAGCGGCCATGAACAGCGTATCGAAGGCATTGCCGCCGATGATGCCGCCTACCGCGAGCGTCAGCGCCCCGCGCCGGACCGCCGCCACCGAGGTCACCAGTTCCGGGATGGAGGTACTGATCGCCGTGAGAAGGATACCGACCACCGTCTGGCTCAGCCCAGCCTCGGTACTGATGGTCGTAGCCGCCGGCTCCAGTGCCAGGCCAGCCGCGCCCAGCGTTCCCATCAACACCACGAATTCCGTCCAGAGGCGGGCAAGCGGTGGTATCCGGTTCAGGGCCTCGGGCTTGTCCTCCCGGGTGTCCCGGGTGATGGACGGCCGCCACATGGGCGACTCCCAGGCGCCCTGGATAAGCCGGGTACCGTAGAGGTAGAAGCCGATCAGGATCGGGGTGATCGGGTGAACCTGCCAGAGCGTGACATCCGGCAGGGTTGGTGCCAGCAGGATCAGGGCCAGCAGCGCGATCAGCAGCCCGTTCTGCATCATGTTCGGGGCGGAGGCGGCCGCGTGTTCCAGGTTGGCGCGGCGATAGACCATGTCTGCAATGGCCAGAAAGAAGGTCTGGACCGCGATACCGCCCAGGGCGTTACTCACTGCCAGCTCCGCGTGCCCCCGGTACGCGGCCGTCACCGAGAGTACCGATCCGGACAGTGATGTGGCTGCTCCCAACAGCACCGCACCGGCGGTCGCCTCGCCCAGGCCGGTGCGGTCGGCCAGCTGGTCCACCACCCGCGTAATGCGTGTGCCCGCAATGGCGATTACCAGGGCGCAGAGACTGAAAACAATAATGCTCTGAAGCAGCGTCCAGCTTTCAGGGTTGAGGATCGACACCGGCATTCTCCAGTTCCGGTAGCGCGTGCGCTTCCAGCAGGCGGTCCAGTTTCTGCGTGAACCCCGGACTTGAGGGGGGCGTCGGGTCGGCGGTTACAACGACGGTCAGATCCAGCCCGGGAACCACGTAAAGCATCTGCCCACCATAGCCGCGACCGTAGTGGGCCTGAAAGCCGTTGAGCGTGGTCGTGAACCAACCGTAACCGTACCGGTCGTCGGTATACCGTGATCGGCCCCGCTCTTTCCAGGAACGCTCGATCCAGTTGGCCGACAGCACCCGCTTGCCCTCATGCAGGCCGCCATTACGGTAGAGCTCACCAATCTGCAGTAACGCCAACGGGGAGAGCCGCATGTCATTACCGCCGAAGTGTATGCTCTGGGGGTCGGTGGGCCAATCCGGAATGCGGATGTTGAGGGGGTTGCCAAGCCAGCGGCGGGTGAGTGTCAGGAGGCTTTCCCCGGTAGCCCGAACCAGCGCTGCCGCCAGGATGTGATAGCTGCCGGTGGAATACAGCATGGGCCCACCGGGCTCCGCCACGAACTCCCGGCTGAGGGCGTAGTCCACCCAGTTGTCGCTGCTCACCCAGGCGCCGTAATACTGCCCCGAGGTGCGCTGGAGACCGGCCTGCATGGAGAGCAGATTGCCAACCGTGACCTCGCTGAGCCTGGAGCTGGCGTCTTCCGGGGCGGGCAGAAGCTCCGTGATGGGCTGATCCGTGCCCTCAAAGACGCCCCGATCAATGGCGATGCCCACCACGGCGGAGTGCACTGTCTTGCTCAGGGACTTGATGTTCACGGGCTGGTCCAGCGCCGGACCACGGAAGGTACGCCCGTAGACCAGCTCTCCTTCCCTGGCGATCACCAGGCTGCGGATACGGTCCAGCCCGGATGCTGCCCGGGTGAGCTCCGTGAGGCCGAGTTGGTCAATCGGTGCCTGTGGCGTCTGTGCCGGCGCGATACCAACCAGCAGGAACACCAATAACCCTGTCCAGACAACCTGTTTTCGATACACCATACCGCGCCCGGGCCTACTGACCCTACTCACCACTATCAGCATCAACAACTAGGCGGACTCACACCGGTTCCGGCCATTCTCCTTGGCGGCATACAGCGCAAGATCCGCACGTCTAGCCACCATGCTCGGCATCTCCTCGCCGTTGAATACGGCAATACCGAGGCTGGTGGTAATCGACAGTGGCCCGGCACTGGTGTGGAAAGGCGTGTCCGCCACGGCCAGTCGCAGCTTCTCCGCCACCGGCTCGGCCTCATGCTGCCCGCCGTCACGCAGAAGCACCATGAACTCCTCACCGCCCCAGCGTCCCAGCTCATCCTCGGTGCGCAGAGCGCCCTTCAGCCGCTGCGCCAGCTCAGTGAGCACCTCATCCCCAACATCATGGCCATGAGTGTCGTTAACATGCTTGAAATGATCCAGATCCGCCATGATCAGTGCGTAGGAGGTGCCCTGCCTCCGGCAGCGTGCATGCTCCGCCTCGAGCCTGGCATCAAAGGCGCGCCGGTTGGCCAGACCGGTGAGCACATCCGTACTGGCGCTCTGTTCGAGTTGCTGACGCGCCATAAAAGCCTCAAGGCGAACCCGGTAAAGAACCTCCGACATCACCAGGCCAATCACCATCATGATGAGTGGGTGAATAAACAGGAGAAATACCTCAACCGGCGCCACCGATGCGCGTACCACGACGAAAGACATGGCCGCAAGCGGCACACCATAGACCAGAATCAGATCCCGGGCGCCAGCCGTTGCCAATACCGCAACCAATGCGACAACGACGACCAACCCCTTACTCAGGAAGGCGTGAGTGCCATTCGGTTCCAGCATATTGTCCGCGACCATACCGGTCATCATGACCATGCCTGACAGCGCGTACAGGATCAGCATGGCCCGCGGCCAGAGGCCATCCGGCACACGCCAGCGCAGAAAAAGAATGCCAATGGCCGCCACCATGGGCAGGATTCGCCAGCCAAGATGGTTCCACCAGTGATCCAGCAACCCCAGCTGTGGCCACAACTCCACTACCTGGAAGAAGGGAAAGATGATCAACCCCATCAGGGCGGAGACTACGGCGAAGCGCCGCGCCAGAAGACGCTGATACTCGTGGAACGCCTCCCGCCACTCTGCGGGCAGAAGCCCATATCGGTAGCGCACTCTACGACCACGGATTGCCAGATAGGAAAACATCAGCCTGACTGACCTCCAGGTTTCCGAGACGGGGGTCTTCTGATACAGACCGCGTGCCCTTTCACCGCTCTCATCCAACAGCATAGCTTTCACAAAGATTAGCCTGTGCAGGCCAATAATGCCCGTGCGCCTTATACCTGTCCGGGGCGGAAACCTCAAATCAGAACTGACAATAATGCCTGGCATCACTGTCGGTGCGGCAGGGCCTGAAGTGCGTACCGTAATTCAAACACCGCATCGATCAGCCTGTTATAGTCTGATCAAAGACTGACAAACTGGAGCCAGACATGTCGCAGAGTATGGACCTGAACGAGCGGGTTGAGCATATCCGTGAGCAGACCCCGCTGGACGCCGCCGAGGAACTGGTTCGGCTGCCGGCGGACGATATCCAGTTCATCCTCTCGGGACTGCCTTCAGAACAGGCTGTAACCATCGCCTCCCATATGGGCGAAGCGGCCGCGCCTGGCGAGGCGGCCACCCGCGCCGTTCTCTCCGGCATGGAGGAGACCGTTGGAGAGCTGATGACACCGCCGACGGCAACGCTGCCCGCTGACTACACCGTCGCCGAAGCACTGACCTTCATGGTGAAGAGCTCCGACGTCTCCGGGATCAGCTACATGTTCGTGACCGAGGCCGATCGCCTGGCGGGGGTTGTAGGCATGCGCGACCTGATCCTCGCCAAGCCCTCCGAGACCCTGGCCAGCATCATGGTCCGCGAGCCCTTCGCCTTCCGGCAGGATACCCCTCTCGATGAGGCGATCGACGAAGTGCAGCAACGCCACTACCGCATTTACCCGGTGGTGGACGATCAGCAGCGCGTGGTGGGAGAAGTGCGTGGCTGGAAGCTGTATGAGCGCCTCGCCTCGGAGCTCAGCGCCCAAGCCGGCTCCCAGTATGGTGTGGCGAAGGAAGAGCAGATCAACACGCCGGTGCTCGCCGCCTTCCGCATGCGCCACCCCTGGCTGCAGGTGAACCTGATCACCGCCTTCGCAGCGGCTTTCGTGGTCGGGATGTTTGAGAGCACCATCGCGCAGATCGTTGCCCTGGCCGCCTTCCTGCCCGTGCTCGCGGGCCAGAGCGGCAACACCGGCTGCCAGGCACTGGCGATCACCCTGCGCGGCATCACCCTCGGCAAGATACAGGACTACCCGACCAGCCGATTGCTGCGTAAGGAGATCCTCCTGGGCGCGCTCAACGGTGCCGCCGTGGGCGTGATCGCCGGCGTTGCCATGTTTGCCTATGCCGTCTCGACCGACTCCGCCAACCCGGCCATGCTCGGTTTCGTCATCTTCATCGCCATGATCGGCGCCTGTATGGGCAGCGGCATCTTCGGCGTTGCCGTGCCGTTGCTGCTGCAGCGCTTCGGGGCGGATCCCGCCACCGCCAGCAGCATTTTCCTGACCACCTTCACCGACATCATCGGCATGGGACTGATGCTGTTCCTGGCTTCCACGCTGGTGTTGTAACAGGCAAGCATTCCACCACCGCTGGCCACCCGCCCGAAGTGGCTCGAATGCCGCCTCATTTCTGGACACTCAAAGGCTCCTCAGCACCGGGTAAAGCGTTCCGATTAGCAAGGCTGCCATGGTGATATTGAATATCTGGCGGCGGCGTTCATTCGACAGCCATTGGCGGATGACGGTGCCCATCCAGGCCCACATTGAACTCGCGGGAAAACAGGCGACCGTGAAAGCGACGGCTACAAGCGTCACGGATAAAAGTGAGCGGTCAGGTGCATAGACGGTGATCGCTGATAAACCGATTGCCCAAGCCTTGGGATTCACCCACTGAAATGCTGCAGCCTGCAGAAAGGTCATAGGCCGACCGGGGGACGAGGCCTCTTTCAATGGCGCTGCAGTGGCTACCTTCCACGCGAGCCAGAACAGATAACCAATACAAAAGACCTGGAGTGTTGTTCGCAAGGCCGGCACGGCCTCGAACAGCGCCATCAACCCGAACCCAGCCAGCAGCGTTAACACGGCAAGCCCGACGACAATGCCGGTCATATGCGGGAGGGTTCTTCTGAACCCGAAGTTCGCGCCGGAGGCAAGCAGCATCAGGTTGTTCGGGCCCGGAGTAGCCGTGGTCACGAAAGCAAAACCGAAAAGAGCGGTCAGCAAGGAAGGGCTCATGACGAAAAACTCCACCAACGATTCACTTTCTGCAATTTTATCGAATATAATGTGCAATTAGTGACCTAATTCGGTTACTCAAAAACACATAATGCAATATGTGACCACTATGGACCGCTCTGACTACCGAATATTGCAGGAACTCAAGAAAGACGGACGAATCAGCAATGTGGAGCTCGCTCAGCGAGTCAATCTGTCGCCTTCGACCTGTCTGCGCCGAGTCCAGGAACTTGAGCGAACGGGTGTGATACGCGGGTACCGTGTTGTCACGGACCCGGAAAGTATGGATCGCGGGTTTGCGGCGTACGTCAGTGTGTCCCTCTCATCCCATACAAAGGCGGCCCTGGAGGAGTTCGAACGCGCGATGCAGGACTCCGGAGAAGTGGTGGAATGCCACAATGTTGCCGGAGCGTTCGAATATCTATTGCGGATCGAATGTCGGGACCTTGCCGGCTATAAACACTTCCATACGGAGGTTCTGGGCACGCATCCCCATGTCAGTGCCATTACGACCTATCTCGTGATGGGGTCGCCCAAAGACGAGCGCGCCTGAGCAAGCGAACCCGGTCGCTGGTTTGAGCTGCCGGCGTCTCCCCTAACTATTTCCTACTAAGCCGGCTCCAGAAGAAAGAAGAATTACCAGAGGAATGACTGCTACCCGCTCTCGAGCTTATCCCCCAGCTCTTTCGTAAACTGCCAGTGGTCGCCCGTATCAAACGCAACAACCCAGGCGGCTTCCACAGCGAACGGGAGCTTGCCGTTGCTTACCGGATGGAAAGTAACTTTCACCTTACTGAGCTTGATCGATAGGTCACCAACGACAGAGCCTCGCGAATACTCCGTTACACCACCTCGACTTTTGCTCTTCTTAAACCCCAGCGAGGCCATTGTCTGCTCTACCTGGTCATCGGACTCCGGGCTGGCTACCTGATTCCTGTATTTGGGGAAAAACGCCAGCATTGGCTTTTTGGCTCCAAGCTCCCGGTGCGGTAGGACCCTGTAAATAACCGTCAGGATCACGAGGACGACTATTGCAGTGAGTATTATGTCGACCATCTCAATTAATACCCTTTCTATCCATGATGCTGAGCTTACCGGCGCGACGCAGGAATTGCCGGTATACGCCAGGACTCCCTACCCCGGAAACCTTTCATACTGCGGCCAGGCATCCGACACCCCATACCAGGAGGGCTTTTCTGAAACAAAACCCTGGTATTGATGTGAGGGGTTCAGTGCCGTATCCAGGGTGCCGATTCGCAAGCGCTTGGACTCCGGCGCATCATCGCGGGCACTGTACAGTGGGGATCCGCAATTACTGCAGAACACCCTCGCTTTCTGGGGTGTAGCCCTGAATTCCTTCAGGAACTCCTCTCCCTTCAGGATCTCGAAGTACTGACTCTCGATCGGCGCCACGGCGACGAACGCCGACCCTGATGCTTTCTGGCACTCCGTACAGTGGCAACGGGACACCTCATCAATGGTCCCGGAGTACCGGTACTGAACATTGCCGCAAAGGCAGCTTCCATAATGCATAAATGCCTCCCTGGTTGGCACAAATAACACCTGCTGGGGCGTCACGGGTCACGCTGTGCTTAGAACAACACGCGCAGCAACGCGCCCGCAAAGCCGTGAACGGATCTGGACGAACTGATCATGAGGCGATGACGCTGAATACAGCACTGGCTCTCGCGATCCGCTTCGAGCCGACATGAAAATAGCAGTTCGCGAACGCCATGCTGCCGCCGACTTTCTGGACGTCCGTATAGACCTCAACCCAGTCGCCCTTTTCCGCCTTACCCACATAATCCATGGTCTGGCTTGCCGTCACGATCGGCGTCGGCGGTTCCGTCGAGAATGCAGCGCTGTAGCCCATCGCGATGTCTGCCAGCGTGCCCAGTACGCCGCCATGAGCGATACCCCGGGCATTGCAGTGCTTTTCCTCGACCCTGAGACCAATGATCAGACCGGAGGGATCCTTTTTCTGATAGATCGGGCCAAGCAGATCCGTGAACGGGCTTGTACGGGAAAGAGGCTCAAATCCCTGAGGTTCGTTACTCATGCTGGACTCCTTTCTGATCCAGAACGTCCTTAAATGCCCTAGGCGTCCAGGTGCTTTTGACCCATAGACGCCATGGAGAGAACTCCCCACTGCCTAAAACTACCATCCCAGTGCGAGCAGACTCCATGCCGAGTGGTTAGTCATCCTCTGATGCCGGCACATGGAGGCGATCGTTGCGCACCAGAAAGCGGCCATTGATGGTCAGCGCCATCGGCTCGGCTGCCCGCTGGCGCTTTCTTTCCTGTTTACGAGCCAATGCTAGACTGAGAATAATCATCCCTGTAGCACTCGGGCGTTTCCGCCCCTCAACGCCAAAAAGCCCGAGGGAGTGGAGAATAATCATTATGAGCAACACCCCCTCCAAAGAGGAGGAATTGTTCGAAGGGCTCAAAGCCCTGTCTGACAGTTCTTTTCCCAAGAAATGCGCCACTTGCGGCCGCGTTTACCGGTCACCGCAGGATTTTGTGCAACAGTCAGATGACATTGCTGGCCGATCCGGTCTCAAGCTCGGTTACGACGATGACGAACGCCCGGTGGTTGAACTGTTTCGCAACTGTGTATGTGGTTCAACCCTGATGGACTTTTTCTCAGACCGACGAGATACATCCCGGTCGGGACTGAAACGACGCCAGGTATTCGGTAAATTGCTGGCCCACTTGGAAAGCCGTGGAATGGACAATAAAACTGCCAGGGCCGAATTGCTGAAACTCATGCGGGGAGACGCCAGCGAAAAGATCGAGAGTCTAGGCATTCAGCTCAAAGCACGCACTTATAAAGGAAGCGACAGTGCCTAAAACGACCCTTTTAACGGTGTACTCAGCAGCTTCCATGCACCTATTTCCATGTGGGTTCACCTATACATAACGGCGAAGCGCACCGGTGCGCGTCCGCGTGACGCGACTGGTTATGCCCTACGATCTGTGGGTGAGCCCGAATTCCAGGGTCGAATATTGCTCAGCTGCTCGGCCAAAGCATCTTCAGTCACCTCAGTATCGTAAGCAGCTTGCGCCCGAAGCCAATAGCCATTGGATAGCCCAAAGAAACGACACAGTCGCAGATCCGTATCGGCGGTTATAGAGCGCTTCCCGACAATGATCTGTCCAATACGCTGGGCCGGCACTCCAATTTCTTTGGCTAGGCGATACTGTGAGATCCCCATAGGCTCAAGAAACTCTTCCTTCAGCAACTCGCCAGGCGTTACAGGATCAATATCGCGCATAAGTCACCCCCTTAATGGTAATCAACGATTTCGACATCTTCCGCGCCAGCTTTCGTCCACCGGAAGCACAATCGAAATTGCTGGTTAATCCGGATGCTGTACTCGCCTCGGCGATCACCACTCAAAGCTTCCAACCTATTGCCGGGCGGTACTTTAAGATCCTCCAACTGGTTTGCGAGTTGAAGCTGGCGGAGCTTCCTCAGCGCAACCCGCTCAAAATTCACAAAGCGTTTAACGCGACGCCCGCTGGCCAGTTTCTCGGTATCCCTACACTTGAACGAGATGATCATGATTCAATAGTGACGCAACGCGTTAATAACGTCAAGCGTTAATACGGCAAGACGGTGCAGCTGAGATGGGCATAATGCCGAAGCTCAGTTGCGGCCGGAGGTTGCGAAGGGAACCCAAGGCGCGGCAGCGCTTTGGGCGGTGGAGTTCCCCCAAAAAAGTGGACACGCGCCATCAGCTTAACCCCTCGTACTCCAGTGGGGTCCTGTAACCAAGGCTGCTGTGGAGCCGTTGGGTATTATAAAAGACTTCAATATAGCGATTTATATGTTTCCGTAATTGTCGCATCGTCACGAAGCTGGTGGCGTGCAGCAATTCTCCCTTCAGCGTCTTGAAGAAGGACTCAACCTCGGCGTTGTCGGTGCATTGGCCCGGTCGGTTCATGCTGTGGTGGACCTGGTGCTGTTTCAGCAATGCCTGAGTCTTGTGGGCCCTGTATTCGATCCCCCGATCAGTATGAAGCAACAGGCCAGCGGCAGGATTTCGGCTTTTGAAGGCCTCCCTCAGGGTCGCTCTGGAGAAATCCGCATCCAGGCTTTCGCCCAATCGCCAACTGAGTACTCGACGGGAGAAAAGATCCAACACCACCGCCAGGAAAACGTATTTCTGACCGAGCTTGATGTAGGTCACGTCACTGCTCCATTGCTGATCCACGGCGGCCGGAGCAGGGGCTCCGAGGCGATAATTGGGCAGGGCTTTCAGTTCGTGACGCCGCCGCGCCAGGCGCCGGTAGACGTGGGTTACACGGGCCCGCATTCCCCACTGCTGCATCACCTTTGCAACCCGGTTTTCGCCCACTGTCACTCCCTCACGGCACAGCGCCTGATGGACCCGCGGACTGCCGTAGCGCCCCTTGCTATCATCATAGATCCTTCGGATCTGGGACAGCAGCACGGCTCGCTCTGCGTCTCTTTTGCCGGGCTTTCGATTGGCCCAGGCATAGTAGCCGGAACGCGAAACGCTCAGGTGCTGACAAAGTGCCTTTACGCTGTACTGCCGTCGGTGTTTCCAGACGAACCGGAACGCTTCCGTCGTTCCTCGGCCTGAAAACGTTGAAACTTTTTTAGGACGTCGTTTTCCTCCTCAAGCTCCGCGATCCGGCGTTTGAGGCGGGTGACCTCATCCTGGTCTTTGATCTTCTCCTTGGCCTCGGGGGGCGCTTTCTTGACCCGTTTCATGGCAAATTTCCCCTCGCGGTACTCTTTGCGCCAGCGTGACAGCATGAATGGGTGAATATCCAGCGCTTGCGCTACGCCCTGAACGCTTCGATGGGCCTGGTGACTCCACTCTACCGCCTTGACCTTAAACTCGGTGCTGTAGCGTTGTGTCTTCTTCCCCGTGATCATCGCGGGCATCGGTTTTCTCCTTCGTGGGAGTTATCGATGCGTGTCCATTAAAGTGGGGGAACTCCACGGTGGACTGCAGCGACTTGTTATGGCTAAACAACTCTAGCAACAAGCAGCAGTTTCCAGAATGATTTTGCCTCTTGTACGCCCAGTTTCAATTTCTCTGTGCGCATCTCCGGCGGCATCAAGACGAAATGTTTTAGATATATGCGGTTTGATGTCACCAGAGCTCAGCAGGCTTGCTATCTGCTGCATATGTTGGCTGCTTGGAAAAACGCTCATGAAGTAATTGACGGTAAGCGACTTTGATTCCGCTGCCGTTCTTGCGGACTCCCCAAGACCGGAGGGCAAATTAATGATGGTTCCGCCCTCTCTCATGACTTTTACCGTCCGCTCGAAATGCTCGCCACCTTGCGTTTCAAGGCTAAAATCAATCCCTTTAAGCTGTTTAGTGAAGTCGGCGTCTCGATAGTCAAGATGCTCATCAGCGCCACACGCGAGCACGAATTCTCGATTTTTTGCTGAAGACGTACCTATTACGTAAGCACCCAAATATTTTGCGATTTGAACCGCAAAGTGCCCGACACCACCGCTCGCGGCATGAATCAAAACGCGATCATTTTGCTTGAGTTTTCCGAAGTGAGTGAATGCCTGCCACGCAGTTAATGCCGCGAGAGTGGTGGCTGCCGCTTCTTGGTGCGTCACGGCGTTAGGTTTGGCCACTAAATGCCCTTCAGGAGCAACTACGTATTCAGCGTAACCATTGGGCACATTAGGAAACCTAATCATCCCGAATACTTCATCACCAGACTGGAACCTCTTGACGCTGTCACCGCATGCCACGACAACGCCGGATACGTCCCAGCCGAGGATGAGCGGAAGACTTTCCATTAGCATTGAGGCCAACGCACCTCCCTGCCGTGTCTTGACATCAACGGGATTCACGCTGATTGCGCAGGTCTTGATCAATACTTCATTAGGCGCGGGATCAGGGACAGCCCTGTCTTCGACGATGAGTTCATCAGCTGACCCAAATTTCTCAAATGCTACTGCTTTCATACTTGTCTATCCATTGCCTTTCGGTTTGTCTACTTGCGCCATAACGAGAAAGTTCAGCCGCCGCGCCACTTCGGCGCGGTCGGCTGGAGCGCCTGGTTGGGCCTCTTGCCTTTTCGTAGCATTCCCAGCCCTGTGAGCGCCCATACTAGTGCCAGCCAAAATATGGTGTTCACGATGTCGCCGATACTCGCTGCCCAACGCCAGTAACCAAGGCTAAGAATATCGTCCCTCATATCTAACAACTCTGCCGCGATGGCAGCTACCATCACGAGGGCTAGAGGCGCTATAGCGCATAGCGGTTTACGCAGCAGAACCGCCGTAGAGAAGAATACTATGAGCCCGGCATGCACATGCAGCGCATCTTTCGACAGACCGAGCGTCGAAACGAGCACAAGCTTCGCTTCCTGATACAACGATGGTTCCATAAACGGTCTCCTCTGCCCAACGCCGCCCAACCCGCGCGGCTACAGAATGGAGCGAAGCCGCAATGGAGTCGCCGTCGCCGTGATCGGCCTAGTTATGTGGTTACACGTTCGTTGAACAAAATTCTGTTTGAAAACGGGTCTACCACTTCGAACACTCTTTCGCCCCAGGGTGCTGTCGTAATTTCCGGCCGGCAGTACCTGTAACCTTGCGACGTAACTTCGCGGTGCAAGGCCTCAAGCTCATCGGTATTCACAAACGTTTTAGAGCCAGGAGTACAATCTCCAGAATGTTCGCTCAGGTGAAAGACTAGCTCACCTCTAGAAACCTGTATGTAGAGAGGAAAGCCCGGCTCAAAGCGGTGCTCCCAATCCAAGGACATACCGAGAAATTCCAGATAGAACTCCTTGGCTTTTATCTCATCGAAGATCCGAATAATCGGTATGGCTTTAAACTGCATCCATGCTCTCCTTAAACATAATGTCCGGATCACGCGCCGGTTTGGAGCCGCGAAGCGGCGGAAAATCGGTCGCCGTGCAGCCGATTGTTAGGTACTGGTTTACTTCTCGATATAGCGCAAAAGCCACCTGTACTTTTCTTTCACGGAACCGTTGACATCAGATTCTAATATCTCAGATGAATACTTCTTCAAACGATCGCAAATATCTGGCTTTGCAAAATCTATGAAACGCAACTCGTCCTCAGGATCGACGACTAGTGCGCAACCTGAGGTTATCAAATACTCCTGAACTGAAGTGTCTTGGTCAAGGTCGGGAGACACGACACAGCGCATACTTTTAGCGACATTGTTTTCTATGGTGTAGGCCCCGACAAGCCCAGGTCCAAATACCGTATTCGAATCTTGATAAATCGGTCCTCGCGCAATACCACCGCGCAAGAAAACTGGTATATCGAGAGCATTTAGCAAACTGCTGATTAAGTACGATGAAAAGCCTATCAGCTTAGAAAAGGCATAGCCTATTTCTGAGTCGATGGATAACACCAACGCATCAGACATGATTGTCATTTTCAGATGCTCTTCACTAATGAATGGAGAACCACCTGGAATTTGAATTCTGCTGTAAAGCTCTCGCCCAGACTCGGCTGCATTGAATATTGCTCGAAGATCTCCGTACGGACGCTTGATCAATTCCTTCATGCCTAGGATATCAAGGAACGCTACATAGCTATCCCTATAGCACTGTCCAGCATATTTTTTAGCCACACCTTGTTCAACGTCTCGGATTATCTGCTTCAATGGATCAGTCATGTACCTTTACCTAACGCCGCCAGCATGCGCGGCTACGGAATGGAGGCGAAGCCGCAATGTAGTAGCCGTCGCCGTGGCTTGCCTGGTTATGCATTTTTCAGAACCCGCCTGGATAACAACAGGGGAGAACCCAAAAGTATTGCTACTGAAACAGAGTATAGAAAAACTGCAACCAGAGCGTTCACACCAACTATAGCCAGCGCAGCTCTGGGCTTTCTAGTGAAAAATAGAAAAGCCCTCAGTCCACATGCAACACAAGCGACCAGCGTGGTGCCGAAGAGAAATGCTTCAGGGTTTGAGGGGGAAAGCGCCCCACTACCAATTGCCATTCCTTCCACGAAAACCGACTGGTCCGCTGGTAGACCCACAAACATAAAAATGATCCAGGTGCCCAGCAGGAAAACAAACCCCAGCAAAGAGAGGATTGCCGCGTAAATTCGATCCATAGTCACTTCCCTGCATAACGCTTTGGCTTTGCGGCGCACCGGAGCGCCAGCGTGGTGCGTCCGCCAACAGCCACTGGTTATACAGACTTTGCTACCAGCATTTCGGTAGCACCTTTCTGAAATCGGTAGCTCACAGGCTGCAAGGACACATTAATACCGTCTGCGGATAGTGCCGTCATTATCTGATCCAAATGATTCGAAACCTTTCCATCCAGCGACACAACAGGAAAAACCCGGACCTCGGTCGCAACTCTGCACAGCTCCCGCATTGATGCTAGGTGAGCAGGCCCATCTACATGGTCACTGTATAGAAAAAGGTAGTGGGAGCAGAGTGCCAGATCGAACCCTGAGTCAGGAAATGGCAATGTTGGTAGTGATGCTGATACATACCGCCCTTCTCGGATACCAACATCAAAATCAGAAAGGAACTTCGACATGGCCCTCATCCGGACCTCGCCAAGCTGCTCGACACTGCCCAGTGAGTCCCAGTGATAGTTGTCTGCTCTCTGCTGCAGCTTAGCCATGATCTCCGGATACACGTCATCAATCCGGCGGCGTATCTCCTCTGCCTCGAACTGATACACCGGATCACAAGATGTGATTTGGCATCCCCGGCCGGTCGCCTCTGCATTGAAGCTCGCGGGGCCGCATCCAAGCACTCGCCTGTTCAAATCATCTTCCGATAACCCGAACATTGCTTGGTATTCTTCAAAAGACCGGCCCCATGGGACCACGTTGGCTAACTCCAAGTTTGACTCTCCCTAGTCTGTATAACGCTGAGCGAAGCGGCGGCCCGTCAGGGACGTCCGCCTTACGCGACTGGTTAGTTCACTCACGGCGAGCCAGTAGCAGCCCGATCCCGGCACTCCCAAGAAATCCAGCACAGATCCTATTGAACAGTTGACGCATAGCCGGACGAGAAAACCAGTGGCGCAACATCTTACCAAAGAAGGCGTAGGTGCCTATTGCGATCCATTCAAGCATCAGAAAAAGAGCACCCAAAACCAGGAACTGAAATCCTACTGAGCCTGAAGGATCGACAAACTGAGGAAGAAAGGCCGTAAAGATCAAAATGGCCTTTGGGTTCCCAGCAGCCAAAAGAAATTCTTGCTTCGCCAATTGGAGTATGTTTTTACCCGCCGGTGACTCATCATCGGCAGCAGTCGGGTCTGCTGTCCAAAGCTGGAAAGCCAGCCAAAGAAGGTACAGGCCGCCGACGACTTTTATAGCAAGAAATAACTTCTCAGACGTGTATAGCACTGTTGCTAAACCTGTAGCTGCGAGAGTAATCATGCCCACAAAAGCAACAAGTCGACCAATGCCAGCACAGCAAGCCGCGTAGACGCCATAACGTTTGGCATTCGCCATTGAAAGAAGATTGTTTGGTCCTGGAGCCATGTTTAAAGCAAAGCTCGCTGGTATGAATAAAAGGATCGTCGATAAGGTCACAGTTGATTCTCCTTTATGAACTAACAGATAATATCTAGAACGCAGCGATATCAATATCCCTGAATTCTGTATAGCGCCAATAATCCTGAACGCCAAGCCCTTTCATTTTCAGATCATTACGAAAGCAGCCCCAAGCCATCCTGTAATATCCTGAATTCTCAATATCACTCACTACCCTAGCAGAGCTCGCCCCGGCACGCTCGCCGGATTACCGCTTATCAACCTCATTCTGCCACCCGGCTCACGGCCTTGCACTTACCCCAACCACCTTTCCCCACACCCCCGAACCAAGTACCCTTTCCCCGTCCAATCCCACTGAATGGAGTCGCCCTTTCATGCCCGATCACAGCGCCGCCCCGGAAACGGATTTCGAGCAGGCCGCGCACCGTACCCTGCGGGACGTCTTTGGTTACGATCAGTTCCGGGGTCGCCAGCTGGAGATCATCCAATCGCTGGTTGAGGGGCGTAATGCGCTGGTGCTGATGCCCACCGGCGGCGGCAAGTCGCTGTGTTACCAGATTCCGGCGCTGCTGCGGCCGGGGCTGGCGGTGGTGGTGTCGCCGTTGATTGCATTGATGCGGGACCAGGTGGAGGCGTTGCAGCACAACGGGGTGCGGGCGGCCTGCCTGAACTCCAGCCTGGACCCTGTGATGCAGCGGGATATTGAGCAGTCCGCGCTGGAGGGCGAGCTTGACCTGCTGTACGTGGCGCCGGAGCGGCTGCTCACGGAGAACATGCTGGGGCTGCTGGGGCGGGCGCAGATCGGTCTGTTCGCCATCGACGAGGCGCACTGTGTCTCGCAGTGGGGGCATGACTTCCGGCCGGAGTACATGAAGCTGGATGTGCTGCGCCAGCGCTTCCCGCAGGTGCCGCGCATCGCCCTCACCGCCACGGCCGACCAGCGCACGCGCGAGGAGATCGGCCGCCAGTTACTGCCGGACGGCGGCGAGACCTACGTGGCCAGCTTCGACCGGCCCAACATCCATTACCGGGTTGGCCTCAAGGGCAATGCCCGCCAGCAGCTTCTGGCGTTCATCCAGGAGCGCCATGCGGGGCATTCCGGCATTGTGTACTGCATGAGCCGTAAGCGCACCGAGTCCACGGCCGAGTACCTGAGCAGCCAGGGCGTGCCGGCGGTGGCCTATCACGCGGGGCTGGACAATGAGACCCGCCAGCACCACCAGGAGCGCTTCCTGCACGAGGAGGGGCTGGTGGTGGTCGCGACCGTGGCCTTCGGCATGGGCATCGACAAGCCGGACGTGCGCTTTGTGGCGCACCTGGACCTGCCCAAGAGCATCGAGGCGTACTACCAGGAGACGGGGCGCGCCGGGCGTGATGGAGAGCCCGCCGAGGCCTGGATGGTCTACGGCCTGCAGGACGTCTACCAGGTGCGCCAGATGCTGGCGGAGTCCAACGCCGGCGAGCTCCAGCAGAAGGCGGAGCGCGAACGGCTGGAGGCCCTGCTCTCCTTCTGCGAGGCCACGGGCTGCCGCCGGCAGGTGCTGCTGCAGTACTTCGGCGAGCCCCACGAGGGCAACTGCGGGAACTGCGACAACTGCCTTCAGCCCCCGAAGACCTGGGATGCCACCGATCCGGCCCGCAAGGCACTCTCCTGCGTCTACCGCACGGGCCAACGCTTTGGGGCGGCACACGTGACGGACGTGATCATGGGCAAGACCAACGACCGGCTGAGCCGCCTGGGCCACGACCAGCTCAGTACCTTCGGCATCGGTACGGACCTCTCCAAGCAGGCCTGGCACTCGATCCTCCGCCAGCTCCTGGCCCACGGCCACCTGCAGAGCGACCCCGAGGGCCACGGCGGCCTCCAGCTCGCCCCGCGCTGCCGGGAGCTGCTGCGCGGCGAGGCGGCACTGGAACTGCGCGAGGACATCCTGCCCTCATCCAGCAAACGCAAAGCCGCCGGCTCGGGCCGCAAGGCCCCGCCGGATGTCCCGGACGGCCCGCAGTGGGAGCGGCTGCGCCAGTTCCGCAAGGAGCTCGCGGACACCGAGGGCGTGCCGCCCTACATCATCTTCCACGATGCCACCCTCAAGGAGATGCTCCACGCCAGGCCGAAGACGCTGGATGACATGGCCACGGTGCCGGGCATCGGGCAGGCGAAGCTGGAGCGCTACGGGGAGCAGTTCCTGAACGTGCTCAAGGCCCTTGAGGATATGGCCGAGGAAGCCTGACCCAATGGAACCGATCGACTGCAACGGCACGCCCACCCTGAGCTTCCGCCAGATTGATGAGATGAACGGCTTCACCAAGGGCACCACCTTCAGGCTGTTCAAGCACTCCGGTGATGCCCTTCAGGAGGGGCGGGACTTTTTCTACTTTCCCGCTTCGGAATACGGGGAGTGGATCGAGACGCTCCGGGCTGCCAGCAAGGTCTACCGGACTTCCCGGCACCTGGTGCTGCTGACCCGCGAAGGGTACGAGCGCCTGCAGAGCCTCTAGCCAGCCGCGTTCCGGGCGTTACGGCGTTCGTTCAACTGCCACGCAAGCCACACCACCACCAGCAGGACGCCGATCGGCAGCGCGAAGGCGAGGTGCACCTGGACGGTGCCCAGGATCAGGCCCAGGCAGCCCCCGAGGAGCTGGATCACGGTCAGGTTGCCCCCGGTGTTATCCAGAACCATCTTCTCCAGCTCGTCCGTGTCCAGCCGGCGCACCTGCTGCTCCACCACGTTAGTCACATCCAGGCGCTTGACCGCCAGTTCGATGCCCTGGCTGACCCAGGCACGCCCCTTGTCGGACTGGAGCAGCTGAAGGCCCTGCTTCTTGAACCACTGCAGGGCGCTCATCAGGGATTGCTCAATGCGTTCCCAGTTGGACTCGTCATTCAGGTACTGGTCGGTCTGGCGGATCAGGACCGGCAGGATCCGGTCGCGCGTCGTGCTCCCCACCGCCTCGATCCAGTCGCCCACGCGCGCCTGGATCAGTGACTGCACCTCGGGCTTTTCCATTTCCTGCTGGATCCCGTCCACCACGGCATCCAGCATCTCCATGAAATCATCGGCCACCTCCGGGTCCCTGATGAAGCGTTCCAGTACCTGACTGATCGCGTCCTGATCGAAGGAGAAGATATTCTTGATGCCAAGCCCCAGCGAGCCCATCCGGCGCTTCTGTTTGAGGTAGTCCTCCAGCGCGTTATTGAGCCATTCCGAGATCCGGGGGATTTCCTGCTGCAGCCAGTGGCGCGTCTTGTCCGCCAGCCATTCCCGGTTCTCCCTGGACTGCAGGAAACTGTGCAGCGTCGCCCGGATCTGCGCCCACCACTGGTCGATGTTCTCCGGGTCGCGGGCCAGGTCCTTGAGGGCGGCTTCCACGAAGTCCAGTGAACGGGTCAGCGCCTCCGGGCCACGCTCGCGCATCAGGTCCACCACCACTTCCGTGATGCGCTTGCGCACCTCGGGGTCCTGAAGGTGGTCATCGATCCACCCGGCCATGGTCTCGGTACCGGTCTCAATCAACTGCCGCTCGCGGATGTAGTCCAGGATGATTTCCGGCGAAAGCAGCTGCTCCTGGACGCTCTCGGCCAGACTGCGCGCGATCTGGTCCTTGTTCTTCGGCACGAGCCCCTGCCAGCCGAGGACCTGGCCCTGCTTGGGCTGGAAGAGCATCTTGATGGCGAGGAAGTTGGTAAAGTACCCGACCAGGCCCGCAACCGTGATCACGAAGCCGGCCCGCACCCAGATGTTGCCGCCCCCAAACCAGTAATCGAGAAGACCGAATATCAATGCCGCGGCCAGTAACCCGCTCCGAAAGCTGCGATCCCACCTGGTCAGATCGACGTCCATAGCGATTCCCCTCATTTACTGCAGGAGCAGGGCACACCTGCGTACGAATACCTGAGGATACAGACCAGCCCGGCACTTTGCATGGCCCTGGCCATTTGAAGTCATCAGGCTCCCCGGTCATCATTCAGCCATGACAGCCACCCGCAGCAATACCCTGTGAAAAACCCGCGAACACTCAACCGCCTGCTGTTACTGGTGATACTGGGTATCACGCTGACGGGCCTGTGGCTCCTGCTCCGGGAGCTCGGCATGCCCGGAAATCTTTCCACGGGCGGAATGGCAGCGTGGCTGAACGCCCAGGATGCCGCCGGGCCCCTGCTGCTGATGCTCGTGATGGTCATGGCCGTGGTCATCGGCCCCATACCGACTCTGCCAGTCAGTGCAGCCGCCGGTATGGCCTTCGGTGTGGTGGGTGGCACGCTGGTGGCCTCGGCAGGCGCCCTGGCCGGGGCCCTGACTTCATTTGGCATCAGCCGTTTTATCGCGCGCGATCTGGTGCGCCGCAAACTGGGCGATAACCCGCTTTTCCAGGAACAGGCACCCCAGAAAGTGCTTTTCTGGAGCGTTTTCATAACCCGGCTGGTACCACTGTTCTCGTTCGCACTGGTGAGCTATGCAGCGGGGCTGACGGTGATCAGCACCTGGCGCTACGCCCTCGCCACCTATCTGGGCATGCTCCCAATGACGGTCGTCTTCGTCACCCTGGGCCGGAGCTTTCAGGTTCACCCGGTGGCCGCCGCCATTGCGAGCGCCATTCTGCTGGTAGCCATGTTCCTCGCCCCGTACTACCTGCAGCGGTTTCACGGGGAGAGGCTGAAGCGGCTTTTCAGGTAGCCTTCGGCCAGTCATTACTCCTGTCATCACGCCTGCGCCACATTTGATGCATCCTTTTTACATCCATCAAATAAAATGTATTATATATAATGTTTTATCAGGCGCTGACCCCTCCCGCGCCGAATCGCTCACCTTCAAGGAGTACCAATGCTGAGTTCGAAGCAGGAACAGATTATCGAAGAGACCGCCCCTGTCGTGGCGCAACACCTGGAAACCATTACCGCCCGCTTCTACCCGCTGATGTTTGACCGCTATCCAGAGGTCAACGCGCTGTTCAACGCCAGCCACCAGGCCAGCGGCAACCAGGCGCGCGCCCTGGCCGGTGCCGTTTTGCAGTACGTACAGCTGCGCAATAACCCGGCGGAAGCCCGTGCCGCACTCTCCACCGCCATTGGCAAGCACATCTCACTTGGCATCCAGCCGGACCACTACCCCATTGTTGGCGAATGCCTGATGGCGGCCATTGGTGAAGTGCTGGGCGATGCCGTTACACCCGATGTGGCGGATGCCTGGCAGGCGCTCTACGACGAGCTGGCCGGCCTGTTGATCGATGTTGAACAGAGCCATTACCACGCATTCGCAAACCGCCCGGGTGGCTGGCAGGGCCGGCGCGCGTTCCGCATCCGCAACCGTCGCCAGGAAAGCGCCGTCATCACGTCCTTTGAGCTGGAGCCCATGGACGGTGAGCCGGTCGCGGACTTCGAGCCGGGCCAATACATCGGTGTGCGGCTCGAGATCAACGGCGAGCCGGTCTACCGCCATTACAGCCTCTCCGACGTGCCCAACGGCCGCACCTACCGGATCTCCGTGAAGCGCGAACCGGAGGGCCATGTCAGCCGATTCCTTCATGACGAGGCGGCAAACGGCTTTGAGCTGGAGCTTCTGCCGCCGTCCGGAGATCTGACGCTGACAGGCCAGGAGCCGCTGCTACTGATCAGCGGTGGTGTTGGCCAGACGCCCATGCTCCCCTTGGCGAAGCAGGCGCTGGAACAAGGGCGGCCGGTGGCCTACCTGCACGCGGCGCGCAGCCGTCAGCACCATGCCTTCTCGGAGGAGATAAAGGCCCTCCGCGACCAGTACCCGGAGCATTTCAATCCGGTCGTAATCTATGAGGAAGGCGGGGAAGCCGACGGCGCGGACGCAATCGGCATGGTGGACCAGACGCTACTGGCGCAGCACCTGCCCGATCCAGCCGCACGCTGCTACTTCGTGGGCCCGGAAGCCTTCATGCAGACAGTTGATGCCGCCCTGGATGCACTGGGCGTAAGCGAAAACCGCCGCCACTTCGAGTACTTCGGGCCCTCCAGGCCGCTGCGGGCCGCCTGAGGCGCAAGCCGGGAGTCTGCCCTTTCAAGTCGATCTACTCACTGACATCCGGCCGCCGATCCATGTACGACTGATCAATCAGGGTCCGGTGGACGCCAGTGATGTTGAGCGGTAACCACGCCTCATACATCGAGAGATGGCTGTACTCGGGCAACCGGATCTCCTGCTTCAGGGTTTCCAGGCTCCTGCCTTCGAGCATACCGTCGCGAACGGCGTTATAGAGGACTTCAGTGTAAGCCAGGTACGCCTCGACATCCTCCCGGGTTCCCATCACCCCGTGGCCGCCCAGGAACCGGTCGAAGGGCCGTTCATTCAGCAATTCGCGGGTAGAGGCGATGACGCCATGGATGTCGTAGCCGGGCAGGTCCCGGTACATCATGCGCCCGAGCACCACCCAGTCGACCACGTACATCACGTTGGCCGGCATGAATCGCATGCTCACGGAACCACGGCCATTGTTCGGCCCGTAATAGGTCAGTTCGACGCGGCTGTCGCCGAGGTTGAGCGTGAGTTCATCCGGGAAGGTCAATTCCGGCATCGCCGTGGGCGCCCGGGTCCATTCCAGGTCCTGCGCCGCATACTCGTGCGCCACGACGGTGACGTCTTCACTGTCGAACACCTCGCCGCCCATCACGTGGTCCACGTGGTTGTGGCTGTAGACCATGTAGCGAACCGGTACATCAAACCGCTCGGCAAGCTCTGCTTTCAGCCAGCTCGCCGCTTCCTCATTGATCGGGTCGGTTACCACAATGCCCTGCTCGGTCACCATGAAGGCGGAGTGGTAGTGCTCGTAGGAGAAGCGGTAGACGTTGTCCTTGACCTGCTCAATGGCGTACTGCTCCTCGGCCATCGCCAGGCCCGAACTGAGCACGAGCGTTGCAACCGCGAGGAACCCCCAGCCCAGGAGGTTTCCATTTTTTCGGACCATGATTTCTCTCCCGCAATACCATTCAGTGCTGGACAATATACGCCCTGATGAGCATTGGGGATCGCGGGGAGCCTTCTAACCCAAGCCCTATCCAGAGTCCGCGGAAACGATGATACTGTCCTGAAAGGAACACCGTTTTCCGCGATCAACACAGGGAGACAGCGCCATGACTGCCACCGAATGGATCATCCTTATCGTCGTGCTCGGCTCCATGCTGGGCGGCGTCTTCATGCTGAAGAACCGGGCCCACAAGCTGGATGTTTCCGGGGAAAAGATGGAGCGCATCCGCAAGCGAAAAGCAGAGCTGGAAGAGCAGGAACGGCGTGAAAATGAGGAGACGGAAAAGGAACAGTGAGAGGGTTACACCCTCCCCATCAGTTTTTCAGCCAGCTCAGCCAAACTGTGAACGTGGATATCCGGCTCGGTGCGCTCGCCAACCTCGGGTGTAGCGCCACCCCCTTCCTTACCATGGCGCCGTTCCACCCAGGCCGTCGTGAGGCCAAAACGTTTCGCGCCACCAATGTCATGGTACTGGCTCTGGGCGAAGTGCAGGACTTCCTCTTTTGCCACGCCGATCCTGTCGAGCACGTATTGGAAGAACCGCTGGTCCGGCTTGTTTACGCCTACCTCGTCGCAGGTGACCTGGTCATCAAACAGGTTCCCGACGGTTCGGTTCATTGCCCTTGTTGCCCAGGCATCCGCGTTGGTCATGGCGACCAGCCGGAAGTGCTGGCTCAGTGTGCGGAGTGCTTCTTCCGAATCCGGAAAGGCGGGCCAGTGGGCGATGGAACTCTGGAAGTCCCCGGCAGCCTCTTCGCCGCCACTTAGTGCCCAGGTTGCCGCGAGGTCGTGGTAGATCAACGGCAGCATATCGGTGAACGGCAGATCCGGGCGCTGCCGCTGGAGGCGGTCCTCGGCTTCCGCGAACGCAGCCAGTATCCCGGCATCGTCAATGCGAATGCCCTGGCCCTCAAGATGCGGCCGCCACCATTCCAGGATCCCGGTTTCAAAATCGATCACAGTGCCCACCACATCGAAAGTAAGCGTTGTTATCGCGCTGGTATCAACAGTGCCCTGATTCATCGCCGTCTCCCCGGGGCTCGTCAGTGAACGTATTTCCGTTCAAAACAAAGCTTAAATGATGATGGCACTCACTTTCATGCTCGCCACGCCCTTCTCGATGGCCAGTGCTTCCGTGGGCGACCACGGTACTGCTGTTGAGGCAGAGCCCACGGCCTCCAGTCAATCGTATGGAGACGATGACAAGAAAGGAGATGATGGCGAGAAGGATGGGGAAGATGACAAGGGCGATGATGAGGAAAGCGATTCCTGGTAAGCCCTGTTAACCACCATCAGGTCTCCCCTGCGTGCACCGGTGGGATCATTCCCACCGGTGTATCAGTTACCAATCCACGCATCACCCAGCCATTATAATCACTGTGCAATCCCCGATTGAGGATCAGCCCTATTCCGGTACGGGCTGCTTTTTGGCCCAGGGCAGTATCCTGAATGCCTCCTGACTGGCGCCCTGCGTCATGTGACGCTCAGACCGCAGCGCCTTGTAAAGGCTCAGACAGATCGCCAACAGAAGGAAGGACATGAAGAAACCAAGGGAAATGGAAGCATCCTGAATCGCCTGCAACCCACCAACGATCAGCAGGATGGCCGCAACCGAGCCCTCGGACACAGCCCAGAAAACGCGCTGTGCGCGCGGCGGATTCGGGTGGCCTCCTGAGGTGACCATGTCATCAACCAGCGATCCTGAATCCGAAGAGGTGATGAAGAAAATCACGATCACCAGGGTGGCCCACATCATGGTCACACCTGCCAGCGGCAGCGCTTCCAGCAATGCGTGCAGAGACAGCGACACATCATCCTGAACGATCGCGCTCAGCCCCCCGCTGCCGAAAAGCTCGATGTGCAGCGCCGAACCACCGAACACCGACAGCCAGACGAACGTGACCAGTGTAGGGACCAGCATCACTGAGAGAACAAACTCACGCAGGGTGCGCCCCCGGGAAATACGGGCCACAAAAACCCCCACAAACGGTGACCAGGAAATCCACCACCCCCAATAGAACATGGTCCAGGTCGCCTGCCAGTCGGTGTGGCTGGTGTACTCGACCCAGAGACTCATTTCAGGCAACTGCTGAATGTAGATGCCCAGGGTCCCCACCAGGGTTTCGAGAATATAGACCGTCTGCCCGGCAACGAAAACAAACGTCATGAGACCGAACGCCAGCGCCAGGTTGATGAGGCTCAGTCGCCGGATACCCGATTTGATGCCGGATACCACCGAGATGGTGGCAACCAGCGTGATCAGGGCAATGATTCCCACCTGGACGTTGGTCTCGAGCGGAATGTCCATGTACTGGGCAAGGCCACTGTTGATCTGCATCGCGCCCAACCCCAGTGATGTGGAAACCCCCAGCAGAGTCCCCACCGTGCAGAGAATGTCCACACCGTGGCCAATCGGCCCCCAGATATGACGACCGATCAGCGGATGCAGAATGGATCTGGGCGCGAGCGGAAGATCATGGCGGAAATGGAAATAGGCAATGGAGGCGCCGAACAGGATGTAGATGGCCCAGGGGTGCAACCCCCAGTGAAAGAAGGTGTAACGCATGGCCTCCTTCGCTGCCTCAGGTGAGCCGCCCTCGGCAAACAGCGGGTCCGCATGGTGATAGAGGGGCTCAGCCACCCCCCAGAACACCAGACCTGTTCCCATGCCGGCACTGAACAGCATGGCGAACCAGGCGTGATAGCGGAACTCAGGCCGTGAATCCGGCGGTCCCAGCCGTAACCGGCCGTAAGGACTGACCATCAGCCAGAAGGCAAAGATAACGAACAAGGTCACAATCAGCGCGTAATACCAGCCAAAAGTCCGGGAAATCGCCTGTTGCGCGCTTGAGAATGCGTCACTCGCCGTAGCGGTAAAAAGGCCGCCAAAAATACAGAAGCCAATGACACAGAGCGCCGAGCCGATGAAGACCGGCGGTGACATCTTCTGAGTGAAACGATGCCACGCCTGTGTCAGGCCTGCCCTGAGTGCGCCCATACCCTCAACCCCATCCGGTATCCCGATAGCGGTAACGACTCCCCTCGTTACCCTGCGCGATCATCATGTCGCGTGTATGATAGAGATTCAGCGCCCTTCAGGCCATCTGCTGCAGAAGGCGCGCCGTCTCATCCCATCCCAGGCAGGGGTCCGTAATGGACTGGCCGTAGGTCAGCTCGCCTTCATCCTTCTGCTTGCCATCCACCAGGAAGCTCTCGAGCATGATACCGACGATCCGGTGGTTACCCGCCCGGCGCTGGCGCAGCAGCTCCCGTGCAATCCCGGTCTGGCGCTGATGCTCCTTGCAGGCATTGTCGTGGCTGCAATCGACCATCACCGAGGGGTTCAGCCCGTTCTCCCTCAGCTGTTGCTGGGCAGCCGTGACACTGGCCTCGTCATAATTGGTGACGCCGCGACCACCGCGCAGCACCAGATGTGTATCCGGGTTGCCTCGTGTCTGCATCATGGCCGGCCGACCGTGAACGTCCGTGCCCAATCTGTAATGGGAAGAAGCCGCCGACCGCATGGCATTGAGCGCCATTCCATGGCTGCCATCGGTGCCGTTCTTGAATCCTACCGGCATGGCCAGCTGGCTTGCCATCTCACGATGAAGCTGTGACTCGGTGGTCCGCGCCCCGACCGCCGTCCAGCTCACCAGATCGGACAGGTAATCCACGGCCATCGGGTTGAGAGCTTCGGTCGCCAGCGGCAGCCCCAGCTGCGCCAGATTCAACAGCAGGCGCCGGCTTCGGACCAGTCCCTGGGCCAGGTCCCCTTCTCCCGTGCGCTCAGGGTCGTACAGCAGCCCTTTCCAGCCCACGGTGGTGCGGGGCTTCTCGAGGTAAGCCCGCATGACGATGAGACAGCGATCCTGAAGGGTCGCGGCGAGTTCCGCCAATCGCTCGCCATACTCAAGTGCCGCAACCTCGTCATGCACCGAACAGGGCCCCACAACTACCAACAGGCGTTCGTCTTCACCCCTGAGAATGGCGCGGACCGCCTCCCGGTGTTGTTCAACCTGCTCACGCAGCTCGTCCGGACAGGGCAACTGCTGTTTCAGCTCCACTGGCGTTGGTAGGTCCTGGACCGCTGCGGAATCATGTGCAGGCTGTGGTTGTTCGCTGGTCGTCTGTGAGTCCGTCATTGCTGTAGCCATTTGTTGATCTCCCATAAAAAAACCCCGACGGCGGCTGCCAGTCGGGGTTCTTCTTCCGGTGGCAGCCTGGCTTTCTGCCGGGCCGCCTCCTGGGGTACGAGGTGTCAGACGTGGCCCGGCGTATGGCTATGGAAATAGCCAAAACCAAACCACTGGAAATACACAGCAGCCACCGCCCCTGCCGGAACGCCGGCAGGCATTGGGGTCATTGACGTGGATGCTGCGCTTAATCTCTTCATATCCGGGATCATAACGTACCCAGCCAGTGTTGCAACACCAGGCCTTTTCGAAAAGCCGGGAAGATGGGAATATCTCAGCTCAGACCCAAATGCCCGACTGTCAGAGAGGCCAATGCCAGCCGAATACGATCTTGAAGTACTCAGCAACGACCGCCTCACCCCGAACATGCGCCGGATAGTACTGAAGGGGCCGGAACTGGCCGGGTTCCCGGCAGACCAGGAGGGCGGCTACGTTAAGCTGGTTTTTGACCCGGCGGAGGAAGGCGGCAAACCAACCCTGCGCTCCTACACCATCCGCGCCTTCGATGCGGCACGGCAGGAGTTGATGCTGGATTTCGTGGACCACGGCGACGGCGGCCCCGCCTCCGCCTGGGCGAGCCGAGCGCGCCCCGGCGACCCCATCACCATCCGTGGCCCGGGTGAGCCGAAACTGGCCGCCCCTGACGCCGACTGGTTCCTATTGGCCGGCGACATGAGCGCCCTGCCAGCGCTGGCCGTCAACCTCGAACGCCTCCCGGAGCATGCGCGGGGCTATGCTCTCATCGAGGTGCTTTCCGAGGCCGACAGACAAGCCATCGAGCACCCCGAGGGTATCGAGCTGAGGTGGCTCGTGAATCCGGACACTGAGCGCCCTAACGCCCTGCTGGACGAACGGGTGCGCGCCCTGCCCTGGCTGCCCGGCACACCCTATCCTTGGTTCGCGGGCGAGTTCAGTACCATGCGCAGCATGCGCCGCTACTTCCGGGACGAAAGGGGCATCGACAAGCATGCCATGTACTGCAGCTGCTACTGGAAGATGGGTGATACTGACGAAGGGATGAAGCAGGCCAAGAAGCTTGACCCGGAAGCCTGATTAATCGGCCTGCTCTCCATCTTCTCCGCCCTCGGGCTCAGGCAGTGCCGCCGCCGGGGGTCCGGAAAAGACACTCAACGCCGTCACTGTAGCCAGGATCAAAGCCATCCCCACAATCTGCAGCGCAACCAGCGTTTCCTCCAGGACAACCACGCCGAACAGTGAGGCCGTGACCGGCTCAACCATGGCTACAATGGAGGCGACAGCGGGGGCCGTGTGATTCAGGCCGATGATGTAGAAGATGAACGACAGCCCCGCGCCCAGTATTCCCAGCGTGACGAACAGGGGCCAGTCCGGCGTGCTCAGGGCAATGGCGATTTCGCTGGAATCCCCGAAGGCGCCAAGGATGATCACCAGGGCCGTGAAGGCGATGGTGAGAATGGCCTGCGGGGTGCCATGGGGCGCGGCGTATTTGAAGCCGAATATGAAGATGGCATAGGAGAGCCCGGCTAGAAGCCCCGCGCCAACGCCAAGCGCCGTAACACCGCCCGCGTTGACGTCATAGATGCGGGTGAGCAGCACAATCCCCACCATCACCATCACGATGGCCGCCCATTTGAGCGGCGTTGGGCTTTCCAGCTTGAGCGCGAAAGACAGAAGGTAGACAAACACCGGCGCGCAGTACATCAGCGTCGCGGCCACCGCGACACTGCCCTCGGAGATGCTCAGGAAGTAGAACGAGAAGTTGCCGGCCACGCCCAGCCCGGCAATGGCTGACCAGAACCACAGCCTGCGATTGGCCAGTCCGCTGTTGCCCGGGCGGATCGCCAGCCAGCCCAGCACGAACACAAGACCAATCGCCCCCCGGTAGAACGAGACCACGAAGGCATCCCAGCCGTCCGCCATGAGGATACCGCCGATACCGCCGGACAGCCCCCAGCACAGGGAAGCGAGCATCACGAGAGCCGTTGCGCCTGCCATTGGAACTCCTCACGGGCCGGATGTGGAAAAGGGTGAGCAGCCTAGGCCAGAAGCAGCAGCTCCGTCCAGTTTCGGGTTTCCTCAATGTCTGCCGTATATCTATCATGACCGCTCCCAATCTGCTATGTCTCTCCTCGTGCCCAATGTTCTATCATTCCCCTGCACACGGGCTCCGGGCACAACGGATGCCTTGGCATCGGAGCAGTTCACGAAAAACAGGCGGCCTAATCCATGCTTATTTACCTGCTCTGCGCCCTGGTGCTCATTGGCGCTCTCATCTTCTACCTGTTTTTCTATCGCAGCTGGTGGCGCAAAAGGCAGCTCCAGCACCCTTTCCCGGAACACTGGCGGAAAATGCTCAAAAAACGGGTGCCGCTCTACAGCCGGTTGCCCGCCCATCTCAAACGACAGCTTGAACAACATGTACAGCTGTTCCTGGCGGAAAAACCCTTCTACGGCTGCGACGGATTGGAGGTGGACGACACCGTGCGCCTCACCATTGCAGGGCACGCCTGCCTGCTGATCGTTGCCCGGAACTTCTCGGATTTTGACGGGATCAACAGCATCCTGGTCTATCCCGACCGTTACCGTGTCAGGGATATGGAAAGCGACGGAATGGTGGTCAGCGAGAGCAACGAGATCCGCGCCGGGGAAGCTTCCAGCCTGGGTCAGGTTGTACTGGCGTGGACCGAATGCGAGCAAGGCGCCCTCCATCCACACGGCGTGCACAACGTGATCCTTCACGAGTTCGCCCACCAGCTGGATTACCTGGACGGCACAGCCGACGGCGCGCCACCCCTCAGCGGCGAACAGGCCCGGCACTGGCAGGAGACCATGACCCGCGCCTACGAGCACCTGCGCGACTCACTCCGCCACCACGAGAAGCCATGGCTTGACCCTTACGGGGCGACGGAGCCGGCGGAGTTCTTTGCCGTGCTGACGGAAACCTTCTTCCAGCAACCGGGACACCTCAAGGCAGAACAGCCAGAGGTCTATGAGACGCTGAGCGGGTACTTCCGATTCGACCCACTCAAGCTGACTGAATACCCAGCCGGTTCAGGTAATCGTGAAGTTCCGCCTCGGTGAGATTGATGTATTCCACCACCCTGCCGTAGAGCATTGCCGTCGGCACGTTGCGCCCATTCAGCTCCCGCTGGGTCTCCTGCAGCACATACAGGATGATCCGTTCGGTGCGTGTGAGGCCGTCGCGCGCATCAGGGATGGTTTCCAGCAAGGTGTCAGGTCCTGTCACGCCTGCTCCCATAATGTCCTTAAGCCTACTGTTTTCTGAGCCCACGTTCGGTGAGCAGCACCGCCCCGAGATTCGCAACACCTGGCCAGGCCAGCGTCGCGCTGATAACCAGAAGCCCCGCGGTCGCCTCTTTCGCAGCAGTCACAGCGTAGGTGACAGCAAAAAGCTGGAGCGGGAGAAGTACACCGAGCAGGGAGAACGTGAGCACGATACGACGTATCGAGGAACCGCTGTCGGATGTCGTCAGGATCCAGATCACCCCAATTGCGCTGGCCGCCGACACCACCACCGGCAAGGAACTTATGGCCATGGCCCATGCCGCTGCGCGGCCTGCGGCCCCACCTTCCACACTGCCAAAGTGCAGCGTACCAAGACCCACTACCAGCCAGACGGTGGCGAACAGAATTGAATCACGCCGGTAACGCAACCACCGTTTTTCCGCTGGCATGCGTTCCTCCCGTTTGTTTAACCCTGAGCCCTTTTTGATATCAGTCTATCCGTGCTCGATCCTGTAGCGCCAGCGGCGCGCACACAGTAACCAGCGCCTCCCAATCCACGGCCCAAGCTGGCCCCAGGCCGCGTTAAGAAACAGCGAGGCAGCGCCGATCGCCAGCAGTCCACCGAAGTAGTAAAGGAGATGGGCGGCGCGGAACTGGGGCTTCTCCGCGGCCGGCGCATCTCCCTCCGCTGAAGGGAGGCTGGTGTTTTCCTCCAGGAAACTCCAGAGCTTTTCAGCCTGCTCAGAACTCCAGGCAGATCTTCCCGAAGTGCTTCCCGGCTTCCTCATGCCGGAACGCGTCCGCGATCTCGTCCAGCTTGAAGCTGCGGTCGATCACAGGCTTGAGGCCGGTGGCGTTGATGGCATTCACCATATCGATCTGGTGGCGGCGGCTGCCGACGAGCAGGCCCTGGAGGCGTGCCTGCTTGGCCATGAGCTTGGCGGTGGGCACTTCGCCGCCGCTGCCGGTGAGTACACCGATCAGGGAAATGAGCCCGCCCACGCGGATGGCCTCAATGGACTGGGCCACGGTACCAGGGCCCCCGACTTCAATCACCTGGTCCACGCCCTCGCCATTGGTGAGCTGCTTCACCGTCTTGCCCCACTTGGGGTCTTCCTTGTAGTTGATGGTGTGCTGCGCGCCCATCTGCTTGAGCCGTTCCAGCTTTTCGTTGGAAGACGAGGTCGCGATGACATTCACGCCCATGCTGCGCGCGAACTGCAGCGCAAAGATGGAGACGCCCCCAGTGCCGAGGATGAGGATGGTGTCGCCGGCCTTGATGTGATTGTCCACGGTCAGCGCGCGCCATGCGGTGAGGCCGGCGGTGGTGAGCGTGGCGGCCTCGGCGTGGCTGTAGCCTTCCGGGGCGTGAGTGAAGCTGGTGGCCGCGCGCACAACCTGTTCGCGGGCGTAGCCGTCCAGGCCATCGCCGGGCACATTGGTGAAGTTGCCCTCCCGGGGTTCGCCATCGAGCCATGGTGGGAAGAACGTTGAGACGACATTGTCGCCCACGGCAAATTCCTCAACGCCCTCGCCTACGGCCTCAACCACGCCGGCGCCGTCGGACATAGGAATGCGGCCGTCCTCGGTCGGGATGCCGCCGTTGGCAACCAGGAAGTCGTGGAAGTTGAGGGAATTGGCGTGCAACCTCACGCGGATCTCGCCGGCGCCGGGCTGACCCGGTTCGGCCTGGTCGGTGACCTTGAGGTTGTCGAGCCCACCTGGGCTGGTGACCGTAACCGTTTTCATGACGCTTGCTCCTGTTCCTGTACGGATTTCGGGATGATGGGGCTCATCATTGGGCGTCACTGCATTGACGTCAAGACGCGCCGGAATTCCCACGCCTTGATTGGCTGCAGAGGCCACTGCATTCCCGATTCCGGTTAGCCCTACGAAGTACCTTGAAAAACGGAACTGCACCACGGAAACTTGCGAATCGGTTATGTTATATCAGACATTGGACGGTAAAATTCCGCAAAATGCAGTGCGGCTTGAGGAGGCTGACCATGAAAGCAGGGCTGATTGTCGACTCCGCGTGCGACATACCTCATGAGTTCAGCAAGGAGCACGGGCTCTTCGTTCTGCCGGTCACGGCCCACATCGACGACCAGACCTATACCGACACCCACGATCCCAAGCTGACCCAGGAATTCTACGACCAGGGGCTTCTCCAGAAAGGCCATCATGCCGAGACCGAAGCGTTCTCGGCGGAACAGATCCACAAGCTGTTCCTGGAACAGATCGTGGACCACTACGACCTGGCGCTCTGCGAGACAGTCACCCGTTCCCGAAGCAAGATCTACGAAAACGCCAACGTCGCCATGAATACCGTGCTGGCCGAGTACCGCCGCAAGCGCGACGCTGCCGGTGAGACAGGCAACTTCTCGATGCGGGTGGTCGACAGCAAGCAGATCTTCGCGGGCCAGGGGCTGCTGGCGGCCCACACAATCCGCCTGATGAACCAGAACCTGGACAAGAACGCGCTGCGTCATGAAGTCGAAACCTTCACGGACAACATCTATGGCGTGGTAATCCCCAGGGATCTTCACTACATCCGTGAACGCGCCCGCCGCCGGGGTGATAACAGTGTCTCCGGGCTGGTGGCCTTCCTCGGCAAGGCCCTGAACATCACGCCAGTGATCTTTGGCAAGGGCGCCGAGGGCAAACCGGTCACCAAGACACGCGGTTTTGAGCCGGCCGTCGAGAAGGTGATGAGCTACGCCACGGCCCGCGTGGAGGCGGGATTGCTGACACCCTATGTCTCGCTCTCCTGCGGCATGAACTGGGATGAGATTGAGGCCCTGCCCGGGCTGCAGCGGCTGCGCGATGCCTGCCAAGCCCATGGGGTCGAGTTGTTGCTTTCCCAGATGGGGATCACCAGCTCCATCTACATCGGGCCGGGCAGCCTGTGCCTGGCACTGGCCGCGGAACCGCACGAATTCAGCGATTTCCAGTAACAGGGCCTCCGGTTGTGCGTCTGCGCTGTGTTACGATTCGCACACTAACGAACACAGCGGAGCCGTCATGACAACGGAGATCGTCATTGTGGGCGGCGGTGCCGGGGGTCTGGAACTGGCCACCAAACTGGGCCGCCGCATGGGACGCCGGGGTGAAGCGCGCATCACCCTGGTGGACCGCAGCCCAACCCACATCTGGAAGCCGCTTCTGCACGAGGTGGCCTCCGGAGCCATGGATTCGTCGGTGGACCAGATCAGCTACCGGGGCGTAGCCCGCCACCGGGGATTCCACTTCGTTCTGGGGGAATTCGCCGGGCTGGACCGTGAGGCACAGACCATCACGCTCAATCCCATTCTGGATGAAAAGGGTCAGACGATACTGCCCGAACGCCAGCTTTACTATGACTACCTGGTCCTGGCCATCGGCAGCATCACCAATGACTTCGGCATCCCCGGAGTACGGCGCCACTGCCAGTTCCTGGACTCCCCGGAGCAGGCACAGCATTTCCACCGTACTTTCCTGAATACGCTGATGCGGGTGAACAGCCAGCGCCGAACAGACCCCGACGCCTGCGCTCGCATTCCCATTGTTGGCGGCGGCGCTACCGGCGTTGAGCTGGCGGCCGAGCTGGTGCATGCCTCGGAAACAGTACACGAGTACGGGTTCTCCCAGGCCGACCGCAGCATGCTGAAAATCACCCTGCTGGAGGCCGGACCACGCCTTCTGCCCGCACTGCCCGAGCGTATCTCCCGGGACACACTACGCGAGCTCAAAGAGCTTGGCGTGGATGTGCGCCTTGAAGCACGGATCACCGAGGCGCGCGGCGATGCCCTGGTGGATCAGGATGGATTCGAGATTCCCAGTGACATCATGGTGTGGGCCGCCGGCGTTCAGGGCCCAACGTTGATGGAACACCTGGATGGCCTGAGCCTGCAGCCCAACCGCATGCTCAAGGTAGCAGCCACGCTGCAGTCGGTGGATGACCCGCACATTTTCGCGCTGGGCGACTGCGCGGCCTGCCCCCAGGAACAGGGCTTCGTACCGCCACGGGCCCAGAGCGCCCACCAGATGGCTGATCACCTGGCGAGCAACCTGCGCCGGGCGATGAACGAGCGCGAACTCAAGGCCTTCCAGTACCAGGATTACGGATCACTGGTGAACCTGAGCCAGTACTCGGCGGTGGGCACCCTGATGGGCGGCACTTCCAAGGGCAGCCTGCGGGTGGAAGGTCGACTGGCCCGACTGGTCTACATCTCGCTGTATCGGATGCACCAGATCGCGGTCTTCGGCTGGTTCCGGGGCCTTCTGATGGCGCTGACGGACCGCCTGCACCGGGCGTTCAAGCCCAAGATGAAGCTGCACTGACAGGTCAGTCGTCCGGCACCAGCCGATTGTTCTCGCGCCGCACCCGGCGTGGGATCGTCATGTTCATGGCCTCCCGGCCGCCGACCTCCTCGAGCAACGCATCCACTGGCCCGCGCTGGTCTTCCGGCAGGCCCTGGTACCAGTCCAGAGGGCGCTGGAGTTTCCACTGGGGGAAGCTCATCAGGGCCCGGTTCTCGTCTACCCCGCTGAGCCGGTACTGATGTTCGCCAAGCTTGCGCGGCACCTTCTGGCCCGGGTGCTCATCGATCCATTGCGCCACGGCGTCCACGGTTTCGCGCAGGACAGGAAACTGGCTATCGAATTGGTGCCGCAGTAACGGATAGAGCGTATCCGGCACCTGGTCATCCGCCAGCCAATCACCCACACGGGGTTTGCGGGTGTTCATGCGCTCAATCCACTCCACCAGGTGCGGTGCACGGCGCCTCATGATGCGCCCGGGCGCCGGGTCCCGGTAGAGGTGGGCGTAGAGCGGCGCCATAAGACCGAAGTCGCCGATGCTGGCGCGCTCGCCCAACAGGTAGGGATGCTGGCTGAAGTGCGCCTCGAGCTGATCCAGCAACATGTAGTACCAGTTCTCGATGGCGGAGGCGGTGCTCTCCGTGATGCCCAGCATCGGCAGCATGCCCGAGAAACGTTTCGCCAGGCGGCTGCCCGCTAATCGGCGCAGCGGCCCCGGAAGCCAGGGAGAAACGACCTTGCCGAACTCACTGTAAAGAAAACGCCGGTTCTCTTCCGGAAAACTCCAGCGGAAGTGCATCGCCGGCAGCAGCAGCCATTCATCCGCATACAGTTCCACCAGCAGGGATACCAGACGCTGCTTCGGCGTGGCTGGGTAGATCCCCCTTTCGGGAAAGCGCTGCTCCAGGGTGTCGATGATCTCGACGGTATCCTGGATGAACTCGTGCTCCGGGGTTTCCAGAACGGGAATCATCGCCACGCCCGTCTTCGGGATCAGCACCCGACGGTAGACGCTGCGCGTAGCCATGCGCTCCTCGAAGGGGATGCCCTTGTAGCGCAGGTAGGAACGGGTCTTGCCGCTGTACAGGGAAAACTCGGTTCCATAGTGGGTAAAGGCGTAGGTTGTGGTCATCGGAACTCCGTTTCTCCCGCTCTCAGCTCAACCAGCGGTACATGACGTGTGCGTCCACGAAACCGTACTCGGGATGCTCGAACGCGCCCGGGAGGGTGCCGGTGACCTCAAAGCCGTTGCGCTCCCAGACCTTGATGGCTCCCAGGTTGGTGGACACCACCAGATTGTACTGCATCGCACGGTAACCCATCCGTTTCGCCTCTTCCATGGAATGGCGGCACATCTCACTGGCCAGCCCCCGGCCACGGGCGTGTTCTCCCACGATGTAGCCGCAGTTGCAGACATGGCTGCCCGGCCCGGGCGCATTGGTCTTGAGAAAGTAGGTCCCCAGGTAGGTCTCGTCGTCATCCAGCATGACATAGGTGCAGTCCGGCTTTTCCACCCAGAAGGTGAAGGCGTCGTCCTCGCTGATGTCCATGGGGACGGCGTAAGTCTCCCCGGCGCGGAATACCGGTTCCAGCATGGCCCAGAGCTCGGACCAGTCGTCCGGCAGGAAGTGGCGGATCTCTGGCATGGGGTCTCCTCAGTCGTCCCAGCGGAAGATGGTGGCGCCGGCCTCGGCGTGGGTAACCTGTTCCCGGAACCCGGCAAAAAGCTCGCGCCCGAGGCCTTCGTTGCCCCGGCCCCAGTGCACCGGCTGGCCATGGTCGCGCCCTGCCTCCCAGTGTAGCGCACCAGAGGTTGCGTCAATACGGATGTGATCGCCATCACGAATGCGCCCGATGGCGCCCCCGCGCGCGGCTTCAGGGTACACATGGATGGCACTGGGCACCTTACCGGAGGCGCCGGAAAGGCGCCCGTCCGTAAGTAGTGCCACGCGCAGGCCGTCGCTCTGCAGGTTCGCGAGCACCGGCATCAGCTTGTGCAGCTCGGGCATGCCATTGGCACCAGGGCCCTGGCCCGGCAGTACGGCCACGAAATCCTGCGTCAGCTCCCCGGCATGCCAGGCATCCATCACCGCCTGCTGGTCGGCGAAGACCCGGGCCGGCGCCTCGATGCACCAGCGGTCCTCAGGCACCGAAGAAGTCTTGATGATGGACCTGCCGAGGTTGCCCTCAAGGCGATGGAAACCACTGTCCGCCACGAAGGGATCGTCCACTGCCCGCAGGCAGCGTGTATCACCGGAGGCTTCCCGCGGCGGATCCCACACGAGGCGCCCGGCCCCATCAAGGCTTGCAGGTCGGGTGTAGTCGTGAATCGACTCGCCGAACATGACGCTCACATCCTCGTGCATCAGGCCCGCACCCAGCAGCTCCCGCACCAGGAAGGGCACGCCGCCGGCATGATCAAAGTCATTGATGTCCGACTCACCATTGGGATAGAGGCGACAGAGCAGCGGCACCACCCGCGAGAGCTCGTGGAAGTCCTCCCAGTCGATGCGGATGCCGGCAGCACGGCCGATGGCCACCAGGTGGATGCTGTGGTTGGTGGAGCCGCCCGTGGCCAGAAGCGCGACCATGGCATTCACCAGTGTTTTCTCGGAAACCACCTGCGACAGGGGCCGATAGTCGTCCCCCAGATCCGTGACCTCCGTAATCCGGCGGCTCGCGGCCTGGGTGAAGGCCTCGCGCAGGTCCGTTCCGGGATTCACAAAGGAGGAGCCCGGCAGCTGCAGGCCCATGACCTCCATCAGCACCTGGTTGGAGTTGGCAGTGCCATAGAAAGTGCAGGTGCCCGGCGAATGGTAGGAGCGGGATTCGGCCTCCAGCAGTTCATCACGGCCGATCTCACCACGGGCGTGCTGTTCCCGGATGCGAGACTTCTCGGCGTTGGACATGCCCGAGGGCATGGGGCCCGCCGGTACGAAGAGTGTCGGCAGATGCCCGAAACGCAGAGCACCGGTCAGCAGCCCGGGCACGATCTTGTCGCAGATGCCGAGGCAGAGCACACCGTCAAACACATTGTGGCTGAGACCGATGGCGGTGGCCTGGGCGATCAGGTCCCGGGAGAACAGCGAGAGCTCCATGCCCGGCTGGCCCTGGGTGATGCCGTCGCACATGGCGGGAACGCCGGCGGCGAACTGGGCTACGTGACCGGTGCGCGCTACGGTGCGCCGGATCTGGTCCGGAAAGTCGCCGTAGGGCTGATGCGCGGAGAGCATTTCGTTGTAGGCAGAAATAATGCCGACGTTGGCGCTGCGCTCGGTCTGGCGCAGGATCAGCTTGTCGGGATCGGGCTTGGACGCCATCACATGCGCCAGGTTGGTGCAGCTCATGGTCTCGCGCTGGGGCCCGTCGCGCCGGGCACCGGCCATCAGCGCCAGGTAGCGGTCCCGGCTGGTGGCACTGCGTTCGCGTATGCGCCTGGTGACTGCCTCAACCGTCGGGTGCATCATCTGTCTCCCTTTCATCCCAGAGCCGGCCGTCACGGGCCAGCAGCATGGTTGCCGCCGAAGGTCCCCAGGTTCCGGCCCTGTAGGGCTCCGGACGGACGCCGGAATCCCGCCAGTTCTGCAGGATCGGATCCACCCAATCCCAGGCGGCCATGAGTTCATCATGGCGCACGAACAGCGTCTGGTTATCCTGGATCACGTCGCTGAGCAGCCGTTCATAGGCATCCGGTGCCCGCTCCCGCCTCAGGGTCTGCGGGTTGAGGCTGAGTTCGGACATGCGGATGTCCATGGCCGCGCCCGGCCGCTTCTCGCTGAACGAGAGCTGGATACCCTCGTCCGGCTGAAGCCGGAAGACCAGACGGTTGGCCATACTCGCGCGCTGCTGCGGGAAGATCGAATGCGGCACGGGCCGGAAGTGCACCACGATCTCGCAGGTGCGCTCCGGCAGGCGCTTGCCCGTGCGGAGGTAGAACGGCACCCCCGCCCAGCGCCAGTTGTCGATGGCCACACGCATGGCCACAAAGGTCTCCGTGGCGCTCTCACGAACACCAGCATCCTCAGTGTAGCCGGCCTCGCCGTTCGCTCCGGCGGTATACTGCCCCCGCACCACCTCTTCCGCAATGGAGGTGGCCTCCATGGGTCTGAGTGCACGCAGCACCTTCACTTTCTCATCGCGCACCGCATCCGCATCCAGGGTGTTCGGGGGTTCCATGGCCGTCATGCACAGCAGCTGCAACAGATGGTTCTGGACCATGTCCCTCAGGGCCCCGACCTCGTCATAGAAGGCGCCCCGGCCTGCCACGCTTCCTGATTCCGCAATGGTGATCTGGATGTGGTCGATGTAGCGGTGGTTCCACTGGCTCTCGAAGATGGAGTTGGCGAAGCGCAGCACCAGCAGATTCTGGACGGTCTCCTTGCCCAGATAATGGTCAATGCGGAAAATCTGGCGCTCATCGAAGCACCCACGAACGCTGGTCTCGATCGCTTCCGCCGAGGCGTAATCCAGCCCAATGGGCTTCTCCAGCACGATCCTGGACTGGTCGGAGACCAGCGCGGCTTCATCCAGTGCTCGCGTAATACCGGCGTAAAGGTCCGCACGGGTGGCGAGATAGAATATGCAGCGCTGCCCCTCAAGACGCTCGCGCAGAGTCCCCAGCGCCTGCGGGTCCGTGGCATCCGCAGAGACATAACCCACCCGAGCCAGAAAGTCATCGGCGACCTCACCTTCCAACGCATCGACCAGCTCGGCGCGCCATTCATCGCTGGTACGGGCGCTGCGGCTCACGCCCAGAAGCTGCCAGTGCTCCGGCAGGGCTCCGTCACACCAGAGCGCATACAGGGACGGCACCAGACGCCGCCGGGCCAGGTCGCCCGCGGCACCGAACAGAACCAGGGTGAAGGGCGTGGTATTGTTTGGGGTCATGGGTACAGCATGAGCAATCCCCGCCGGCAGCGCAAATCACGGAACCGCTGTGTGCACCCTCTTTTTTAGGCAATGGATTGTTTACACTGGTGGCTTCTGGAATCATCCGTGCATCAGCGAACACACAACAGGTAATGCCAGTCATGATCAGCAAATGCCTTTTCCCGGTCGCCGGTTACGGGACCCGTTTTCTGCCGGCCACCAAGGCCATGCCCAAGGAGATCCTGCCCATCGTCAACAAGCCGCTGGTGCAGTACGCGGTGGAGGAGGCCTCGGAGGCGGGCATCCATGACATCGGCTTCGTCACGGGCCGTGGCAAACGCGCCATAGAGGATCATTTCGACATCAGCTATGAGCTGGAGCACCAGATCGCAGGCACCGGCAAGGAGGACAACCTCAAGGGCATCCGCAATCTGATCGAGAACCACCGCTTCGCCTTCACCCGGCAGAATGAAATGAAAGGGCTCGGCCACGCCATTCTCACTGGCCGTAACCTCATTGGTGATAATGCCTTTGCCGTGATCCTGGCGGATGATTTCTGTGTCGCCGGCGATAATGACGACGGCGTGATGGCCCAGATGGTCAAGCTCTACAACCAGTTCCGGTGCAGTATTGTGGCCATCGAGGAAGTGCCGAAGGACGAGACCCACAAGTACGGGATCATCGAGGGTGAGACCATGAAGGATGGCCTTTACCGGATTACCGACATGGTCGAGAAGCCCCCGAAGGATCAGGCCCCCTCCAACCTGGCCATCATCGGGCGCTACATCCTGACTCCGGACATCTTCGATATCCTGGAGCGGACCGAGGCCGGCAAGGGTGGCGAGATCCAGATCACGGACGCCCTGCTGGAACAGGCCAGGAACGGCTGTGTTCTTGCCTACCAGTTCCGGGGTCGGCGGTTTGACTGTGGCAGCATTGACGGTTTTGTCGAGGCGACCAACCATGTCTACGAGAACGTCTATCGCCGCGGCGAACGCAACCTCTGAACGGAAACACGGGCTGGCGCATGGCGGACTACAAGGCAGGCGGAGAACACAGGCCAGGGACGGTCATCCTTCCGGAGGCCAGCTGGCCCGACGAGTGCCCTCTCCCGGCCCAGAGCATCACCGAGGCCCGCCAACACGCAGTGCTGGCGCTGCAGCGTTTCATTGCCGATGAACAGCTGCCCCAGGGGTGGATGAGCGTCTTTCCGCGCCTGGTCATTCCCATGGCCGCGTGGCTGCTCAGCAACCAGAACCGGGTCGGCCGCCCGCTGGTCATGGCCATTGGCGGCAGCCAGGGCAGCGGTAAGACCACCCTGGCCCGGGCACTGAGACTGGTTCTGCACCACTGCTTTGCCGTCTCCACCTGTGTGCTCAGCCTGGACGATTTCTACCTGAGCCGGCATTCACGCCGTGAACTGGCGGACTCCGTCCACCCGCTGCTGGCGACCCGGGGTGTTCCCGGCACCCATGACATTGAGGCACTGCTGGGGTGCGTGGATGAGCTGCGCGATGCCAGCCCTGATACCCGCACGCCCCTGCCCCGCTTCGATAAAAGCGCGGATGACCGACTGCCCGAGTCCGAGTGGCATACCTTCCAGGGGCGTCCCGGCGTTATTCTTCTGGAAGGCTGGTGCCTGGGTGCCCGGGCCGTGGATGAGCGTGAACTGGACGAACCGGTCAACAGCCTGGAGGCTGAACAGGATCCAGATGGACTCTGGCGGCGTTATGTGAACGAACAGCTGGCCGGCCGCTACCAGGACCTTTTCCGGCGCTTCGACCGGTCACTGTTCCTGCAGCCCCCTTCCTGGGACGCCGTAAAGCGCTGGCGGCTGCTCCAGGAGGCGAAGCTGATCCGCAACCGCAGCGACAGCTACCGCGCCCACCTGGACGAAGGCGATGCCTTCGCCACGTTTATGGCGCATTACGAACGCATCACCCGGCGGCTGCTTGAATCGCCGCCCGCATCCGATATCCATCTGGCCCTGGATGAGCAGCAACGCTTCACGGGCCTCACGTTCAACCCATCAGAGAGGTAGTGCCTTGGGTAACCGCCTTTTCCATCTTTACGATCGAACCGTTCTGTCCCATCCGGTGCTTACCCTGCTCCTGGTGCTCGTCGCCGCTGTTATAGCCGGGCTGCGCCTGGACCAGTTCCGTCTGGATGCCTCACCGGACACCCTGGTCATGGAAGGCGATGAGTCCTTCGAGTATTACCAGCAGACCTACCGGCGCTTCGAAACCACCGATGACTTTCTGGTGGTCAGCTACCAGCCGGAAGGGGAGCTGTTCAGTGACGAGGCCATCAACCAGCTGGAGAAACTGCGCGACGACCTGATGGACGTTAAGGGTCTCGATGAGAGCAACAGCATCCTCAATGTGCCCCTGCTGCACAGCCCGGACATGACCCTCATGACGGTGAGCGAGCACATGAAGACCCTGGATGGGGATGATGTGCCGCTGAACACCGCTCGCAAGGCACTGATGGAGAATCCGCTGTACCAGAACATGCTGGTCAGCGAGGACGGCACCACCACTGCCATCCAGCTTCTGCTGCCCACGGATGAACGCTATTACGAGCTGCGCGACCGGCGCGACAAGCTCCAGCAGAAGGAACGCGGCGAAGGACTCTCTGAAGCCGAGGAAAGCGAACTTTCAGACGTGCTGGCCGATTACCGCCAGCGCAAGGAAGAACTAAACAATCAGCAGGACCGGATCATCCGGGATGTGCGCGGGGTGCTCGAGAATTACGGGGATCAGGCCCGCATCCACCTGGGTGGCGTGCCCATGATCGTGGCCGACATGATGGCGTTTGTGGAAAGCGACCTGGTGACCTTTGGTCTCGGCGTTCTGGCGTTCATCGTCCTGATGCTGGGTATCATCTTCCGCCAGCCGCGCTGGATCCTCCTGCCACTGCTTTGCTGTGCGCTGACTGTCTGGCTCACCCTGGGCTACCTGGGCTGGACGCACTGGCCGGTAACCGTCATCTCCTCGAATTTCGTCTCGCTGCTGCTGATCATCACCATGTCGCTGACGATCCACCTGATCGTGCGCCATCGTGAATACCAGCAACTGCAGCCCGATGCCAACCGCCACCAGCTGGTGTCCGAAACCGTCAGCGCCATGGGCCGGCCCTGCTTCTACATGGTGATCACCACGGTGGTCGCCTTCGGGTCCCTGATCTTCAGCTCCATCCGGCCGGTGATCGACTTCGGGCTGATGATGACCGTCGGCATACTGATCGGCTATGCCGTAGTCTTCCTGGTCCTGCCAGCGGTGCTCATGCTGCTGCCGCGCGCGGCCCAGCCCGGAGGAGCCCTCCATCGCACACCGATCACGGAGTATCTGGCCCGCATAACGGACAACTACCGCGGCACCATCCTCACCGTCAGTGCCGCGCTGGCCGTGGTCTGTGCCGTGGGTGTTTCCTGGCTTTCGGTGGAAAACCGTTTTATTGACTACTTCAAGTCCGATACTGAAATCCACCAGGGAATGGTCGTGATCGACCAGAAACTCGGCGGCACTACACCATTGGATGTAGTGATCAGCCTTGAGCAGAATGACGGCACCCCCACCGAGGACTGCGACCCCTTCGTGGATCCTGACTGCGAGCCCCAGGAGCAGATCGACAGCTTCTTCAGCACCGATGGTGCGGACCTGGTCAAGACCATTCATGATTTCCTGGACGAACAGCCCCAGACGGGCAAGGTCATCTCCCTGGCCACCACCATCCGGCTGGCGGAACGCGTCAACCAGGGCGAGCTCAACCCGCTCCAGCTCGGGCTGATGGGGCGCGCCTTCCCGGAGGACCTGCAGGGACTGTTGCTGGATCCCTACGTCAATGAGGAAACCGGCGAGGCCCGCTTCAGCATCCGACTGATCGAATCGTCGCCAGAGCTGGACCGGGATGCCCTGTTTGATCGCATCCGTTCACACCTGACTGACGAGGTTGGCCTCGAGGACGAACAGGTCAATCTCACCGGCATGGCGGTCCTTTACAATAATATGCTGCAGAGCCTTTTCAGCTCCCAGATCAAGACTCTGGGCGCGGTGTTCCTGGCCATCATGGCCATGTTCCTGGTCCTGTTCCGGTCACTGCGTGTGGCGGTGGTGGCGATTGTGCCTAACCTGCTGGCCGCGGGCACGGTGCTCGGCATCATGGGGCTGATGGGCATTCCGCTGGACATGATGACCATTACGGTCGCCGCAATAACGGTGGGTATTGCCGTGGACGACACCATTCACTACATCTACCGCTTCCGCGAGGAGATCCAGCGTGATGGCGACTACCAGGCCGCCATGCACCGCAGCCACCAGACCATAGGCCGCGCCATGCTCTACACCTCGCTGACCATCATTGTCGGCTTCTCGATCCTGGCCCTGTCGAACTTCATCCCGACCATCTACTTCGGGCTCTTCACTGGCCTGGCCATGGCGATCGCCCTGCTCGGCGCATTGACGCTGCTGCCGAGACTGCTCCTGATGGCCAAACCCTTCGGGCCGGACCAGGCAGCCGTCAGGGAGAGGGTCTGATGGCCATCCTGATCACCATTGCGCTGTTGATCCTGATCAGCCTGAGCGGATGGGTTCTCTACCGTCTGCGCGAACAGCGCCAGCGGGTACAGCACGCGTTGGCGCGCGTGGCGGACCCGGAGGTACCGCTGCCTGAGATGCTGATGACGGTACGGGTGCTGAACCCGATTGACGTGGCCCGCCGCGAATCCGCCGGCGCTCGTCTGGTTGGCGACTACATGCCCGAAACGGTGCGCCGGATTGTGTTCCGCCAGCTGACCGCAGAGCTCGACGAGGCGCTCTCCGAGCGGGGTATCGAATCCGAGATCAGCGTTGAATACCGGTGACAGCTCATGATGACGATCCTGAACCTTGTCCTCGGGGCGGTCCTGCTGGCACTGACCGGGGCAGTAGCCTGGGAGCTCCATCGCCAGGAAAAACTGGTCCAGCGCCTGGAACAGTACGCCGCCCATGAACGCCGACCCAAGCATGGCCGGGTGATCCACAGTAATTACGAGGAACCCGTCGTGCCGGCGTTTGAAACGCTTCCCAAGCGGATTCTTGAGCGGTTCATCGGCAAACGCTGACAAACACATATCCTTTCATTTGCGAATATTTATTACTTAGTTTAGGGTTCCGCCCCATTACCAAGCCTTAACTGGGGTGACTCCATGGCAATTCCTCGCGGTCCGTATTCGCTCACTTTCGTATTGATTGTCTCGCTCTCCCCACTCGCTGCCCAGGCACAGCAGGAAGAGGAAGACTCACAAACAACGTTTTCAGCCCCCACACTGGAAGTGCAGTCCAGCGCGGATGCCTCTGAGGAAGGCCTGAGCCCTGCTTTTGCCGGAGGCCAGGTTGCCGAGGGCGGCCGGGTCGGGCTGCTGGGAAATCAGGATGTCATGGAGACGCCCTATAATTTCACCAACTACACCGAACTCCTCATCGAGGACCAGCAGGCAGCCAGTGTTGGCGATGTCCTGCTCAACGATCCGGCAGTACGCGTGGCCCGGGGCTTCGGGAACTTCCAGCAGGTCTACCTGGTACGCGGCCTTCCGGTGTATTCCGATGACATGACCTACAACGGCCTCTACGGACTCCTGCCACGGCAGTACCTGGCATCGGAGTTCATCCAGAGGGTGCAGGTCTTCCGGGGGGCCAACACCTTCCTGAAGGGGGCGGCTCCCGGTGGCAGTGGTCTTGGCGGCGCGGTGAACGTGGTGCCCAAGCGCGCCCCGAACCATCCCCTCACCCAGGTCACGACGGGCATCCAGAGCGGCGGCCAGGCTTACGCAGCCGCGGATGTTGCCCGCCGTTCCGAGGACGGACGCTACGGTGTACGGGTCAACGCCGCCCGCCGCGACGGGGACACGGCCGTTGACGGGGAGTCCCGCGAACTGTCGATGGGCCACATCGGGCTCGATTATCGGGGAAAAGACCTTCGCCTGTCTGCAGACTTTGGCTATCAAGACCACCTGATGGATGCCAGTCAGCCGAACATCACCATTACTGAAGGGGTAGCAATTCCAGACACACCGGATGCTTCTGAGAGCGTCGCCCAGCCGTGGACGTTCTCGGACTCCGAGGATATGTTCGGCACCGCCCGTGGTGAGTACGACTTCAGCGAGAACGTAACCGGATGGCTGGCTTTTGGCATGCGCCGTGGCGAGGAGGAAGCAACCTTCGCCAACCCCACCGTCAGCAATACACAAGGCGATTTCACAACCTATCGCGCCTCGAACACCCGGGAAGAGGATATTCAAACGGGGACAGCTGGCCTTCGCGGATCAGTCGAGACTGGGGCTGTTGCTCACGAACTGACACTGAGCGGGTCAATCTATCGCAGTGAATCCCGAAACGCCTATGCATGGTCTCAGTTCGGTAGCATTACGGGTAATATCTACGACCCACAAGCTGAACCAATACCCGCCACAGATGGCTTTACCGGTGGCGAACTTGATAACCCGGGTCTGACTGGCAAGACAGACCTCACCAGCGTCGCCCTGGCTGACCAGCTGTCAATGCTGGATGAACGGCTGTTGCTGACATTGGGAGTGCGGCATCAACGTATCGAGGATGCCAGCTTTGACTACAATACCGGTACTAGAACAGCGAAATACGATGAAAGCGCTGTTACTCCCACAATCGGTGTCGTCTATCGCTATACTCCAGCACTGTCAGCCTATGCAAACTACATTGAAGGACTCCAGCAGGGCGAGACTGCCCCCAATGAAGTGAACGAAGAATCCGTCACTAACGGTGGCGAAGCACTGGACCCCTATACCACGGAACAAAGCGAGTTCGGGGTCAAATACGATAGCGGTAATCTCGGCGGCAGTGCCTCGTTCTACTACAGTCGTAAACCCAGCGCCGAAGTCGACAGTAACAACGTCTTCCGCGTTTCGGATTACCAGCGTAACCGCGGGCTCGAGTTGAACGCTTATGGCAAGGCCACAGACCATCTGACGGTACTCGGCGGCGTCAGTTTTCTGGACTCAGACGTGAATGGCAACGAAGCCATAGGCTCTCCGGATACTCAGGCCAATCTCAACCTGAAATACGACGTCCCCACTCTGCCCGATCTGGCACTGGACAGCCGCGTCATCTATACCAGCTCGCAATACGCGGACTCGGCCAACCAGCAGAAGGTGCCCTCCTGGACCCGCCTCGACATCGGCGCCCGCTACCTGGTGCCCATGGGAGATAATCGCTTGCTCACACTGCGGGCCCGGGTGGAGAATGTTGCAGATAGCGATTATTGGGCCTCCGCAGGCGGGTATCCCGGCGAAAGCTACCTCACGGTGGGCGCTCCCCGGACCTTCAAACTATCAGCCACGGTCGATTTCTAGGAGACCCTGCCGCCAATGCAGCAACGGACCATCCGCGTCTGGTCAGGCATCCACAAATGGACCAGCCTGATCTGCACCGCCTTCATCCTGATGCTCTGCATCACCGGGCTGCCGTTGATCTTTCACGACGAGATCGACGAGGCGCTGGATACCCAGCAGTGGCAGCCGGCGAACCCCAATGGCGAGTTGCTGCCACTTGACCGGATCCTGTCGATCGCGCTGGAGAGCCAACCGGGCGGCACCCCGCTGTTCATGAGCTTCGACAAGGAGCGGCCAGTGGTCAACGTCACTACTGGGCCCAGCCCCGATGCAGCCGCCGGGGATATGCACTTCGCCTCCTATGACCGGACCAGCGGCGAAACCGTCCCGGCTCACGAAAACGGCGTCATGGATTTCATCCTGCAACTGCATACCGACATGTTCCTGGGACTGCCCGGCATGCTCTTCCTGGGTGCGATGGGCGTCCTGCTGTTCCTGGCCATCGTTTCAGGCGTCGTGCTCTATGCGCCGTTCATGCGGAAACTGGATTTCGGCACCGTCCGAAAGAGCAAAACGCGCCGCATCAAATGGCTGGACTACCATAATCTGCTGGGGGTGATCACTATCGCCTGGCTGGCCGTCGTGACCCTGACCGGGGTGGTCAATACCCTGTCAACGCCGATACTGGATACCTGGCGGGAGCAGTCGCTTGCGGACCTGGCGCAGGGCTACGACGACCAGAGCGTGCCGGACCCGGGGGAGATGGCCTCTCTGGACTCAGCAGTAAACGAGGCCGTTAAGGCCGCGCCGGATAAAACGCTGCAGTTCGTGGCCTTCCCGGGCGGCATGTGGTCCACGGACTTCCATTACGCGGTCTTTCTGCACGGCAACACCTCCCTGACCCAGCACCTGATCACGCCGGCGCTGATCAGTGCCCGCACAGGTGAGTTCACCGCCATGCGGGAAATGCCCTGGTACGTGAAGACCCTGGCCCTGTCCGGCCCCCTGCATTTCGGTGATTACGGCGGGCTGCCGCTGAAGATCCTGTGGGCCGTCCTCGACGTGCTGACCATCGTGGTGCTTGGCAGCGGGCTCTACCTCTGGGCCTCCAGGCGGCGCCCAGTGACGAGTGAGGTCCGAGCGTCACAGGAAGCGAATTCACCCTCAGTTACCGCAACGCCATGAGCCCGGCAGGCGCAAACCGCAACCGCCGATCCCTCTGGACGATCTTCGCGGCGCCCACCTGGATCGCGCTGGCCAGCCTCATCGGGCTGGCGTCAGCGCTGATGGGGGAAGGTGTCTGGAACCTGATGGCCTGGGCAGGGGTAGGCGTTCCGGTACTCGCCGCCGTCTTTGCACTGCGCTACCGAACCCACTGAGCCTCAGCTGCCCTTACGCGCAACAACCGAGCCCAACACCACCAGCAGCGCCGCAACAGGCAGTTCCCAGCTCGGCGTTGTAAAGCCGGCTACCACCAGGAAAAACGCGGCCAGCACCGGGACGCCATAAGCCAAACTACCGACCAACCCTATAGGGCCGTTGCGGATGGCGACATCCCAGGCAACCATGGCGATGCCATAGGGCCCCAGGCCCAGGGCCGCGCCCGCGGCAATACCGCTGTAGGGCAGAGAACCCGCTTCGGGTTCGAGCACGACCCCTATCGCGGCAGCCACCATGGCCGCGATCAGAAAGATCGTGGGCATGAAAGGAGTGAGCGTCACGGGTGTTCTTTGACACAACCAGGAGTACAGGGCCCAACAGCAACCAGCGGTGAATGCGAATGCATACCCGGCCATATTGCCCGACAGCCCACCACTCAGGGCATCCGGAGCCAGCAGCAGTGCGGCGCCGCCAAAAGCAATGGCGGCGCCCCCGACCACAGGTCCCGCCAGCCGGCCATGAGTGAACCACTGGCTGATGAGCACGAACATCACCGGCCAGGTGTAGGTGATCAACGCGCCTTCCGCCGTCGGCGCCATTCCCAGCCCGACCAGATAGGAGCCCACGGCACCCAGCACCAGCAGGGGAATCACCCCATATATGAGCACCTCAGACCCTGGCGGGATCTCCGCATCACGGTTCTTTCTCAGACTGAGAGGCATTGCGGCCAGCGAACCGGACAGAAGCGCGATAGTCGTAAGCCGCAATGGCGGAATGGCCGTCGCCAAGTCAACCAGCAGTGGCGCTGACGCCCAGAGCACAACGGCAAAAAGGCCCGCAAGCGGGCCTACGGGCAACGGCATTCTCTGACTGCTCAATACCTGCACGGGCTACCTCCTTTGTCTTTTAAACCCCTCTCAATGACAGGTGCAGTCTATAACCAACATAATGATCACAAAATCGATTTTAATTGAATGATCCCATCACAGTTTGTGATATATGCGAACGCCCGTACTTGATCTCAACCTGCTCCAGACGTTCCTGGCCGTGGCCGACACCGGTACTGTGACAGCCGCGGCCGAACGGCTCAGCTATACCCAGTCAACAGTGAGCATGCAGCTCCACCGCCTGGAGGCCATGCTCGGTGTAACGCTGCATGAAAAGGAGGGTCGGGGGATCCGGTTCACGCCCGAGGGCGAGCGGCTCCTGGGCCATGCCCGCCGACTCCTGACCCTGAACAATGAAGCGCTGAACGACATGAAGGCGCGCCAGGTCGCCGGCAGCCTGACCCTCGGCATTCCCGAAGACTATGCCTTTCTACTCACGCCCGCCCTGGCCTATTTCCATCAGATGTACCCCGCCATGCAGCTGAAGGTCATCTGTGGTGCCAGTACGGATCTGGTCCAGCAGGTACAAGCCTCCGAGCTGGACCTTGCCGTTGTCACCCGCCAGACTCACTCACCGGGCGGCGAAATGATCCGTCGGGATCCACTGGTGTGGGCAGTGGGCGCGCACCAGCAGCCGTCCCTGGTGGACCCTCTGCCACTGGCGCTGTACAGCCCGGGCGCGGATGTTTTCAGGGAAGTTGCCGAGCACGCACTTGGGGCCGCCGGCCGGCACTGGCGGCTGGCCTATTCGAGCCAGTCCATGACGGGGTTGATGCCCGTAGTCGTGGCAGGGCTGGCGGTGGTTCTGATCACCCGCGACATGCTCAATCCACAGCTCAGAGCCCTGGACGAGAAAAGCGGCCTCCCGGCGCTTCCCTCCGTGGAAATTGCACTGCACCGCGCCCCTGGGCGCCCGTCAGAACCGGCCAGGCAGCTGGCGGAGTTGATACGTCAGCACGTGGGCTCAGAGAAGCAGTAGCAACCCCAAAGAGCGCCATTTCATCAACTCGCCTGGCACATCTCAGGGGCGGCATCACACCATTCAACGGGCTTCGAGGCCTTTTTGGCCTCCGCGGCTCTATGGACAACCTCTTCCGTATCCATCACTGACTCGGGAGACACACGGATAACACCGGCCGCCAGCGTTGCCAGTGGCCAGTCACAGACACGTCCCCCCCTGTCCTCTGCCCTGATGAAGCCTCTGGACCTGTCTTCCCCCCGGTATACAGAACGGCTCTCAGCATTGAAGGTTTCGATCACGGTCGTACTGCTGCAGACCGTATGATCGATATCGTCACAGAATACGATGAAATCATCCCCGCCGAGATGGCCAACCATATCCCCTTCCTTACCGAAATACTGCTGCAGAAGTCTTCCAAGAAGGACGATCAGGCGGTCGCCTGTTCTGAAGCCCAGATGATCATTGAGGGGTTTGAAGGCGTTGATATCAAAGTAGATCATCAGAAACGGGGTACCTCCCGCCAGGCGGCACTCGATCTCCTCGTGGATCGGCACATTGCCAGGCAGCAGGGTTAGCGGATTGGCGTAACGGGCTTTCTCGATACGCTGTTCCGTCATGCGCTTGAGCAATGCCCGCGTTGCTCCCATACCCTCGTAGAACCCGTCGCGCGTTACCAGGAAATGCTGGCGCAGGTAGTCATCCTCATCCTCGGTCAGACGCCGGCTCAGCTCCTCCAGTGGCTGGTCGTGCTCAAAGAGCAGCGCATCAGAATTCATCATCTGCTTAACGGGTTTCTTCTCGTTCAGCGACCGGCCGAACGTTGACCCGAACGCCTCCAGAATTTGCCATTTATGGATCAATCCAAGCGCCCGGCCATCGTCGTCCAACACCGGCAGGGCGAAGACACCCGCCTGGGCCTGCAGCATCGTCCAGGCTTCCTCCAGTGTATTATCACCATGCAGCGTGGGCGGATGATGGACCAGACTCGCTGCACTCACGGTGCCGTTTTCAGGCATCCGGCTGACCGCCTTAAGTGGTTCCAGATTCGCATTGGCCACACTGCGCGGACGCCCGAAAAGAAACCCTTGTATATAGCGCACCCCGAGATCACGCAGCAATTCCAGTTCGGCATTGCGCTCAACGCCCTCCGCGACAACACGGCAATCAAGCCTTGAGGAAAGCTGCATCACCGAGCGCACGAACTCACGCTTGACCAGATCCTCATGGATATCACGCACAAAATGCCGATCGATCTTCACGTAGTCAGGCTCAACCTCGGACCAGAGTTTGAGCCCGGAATAGCCGGCACCCAGATCATCAATCGCCACCTGGAAACCGGACTGCTTCAGCCAGGTCACGGAGCGTTTGAGTTCTTCCATGTCGAGTGCGGGATAGCGCTCGGAGAGCTCAACCACGACCTGTCCTGGCGCAATGGCACCGCCTTCCAGCAATGCTTCCAGAAGCTGGTACTCGTAGGCGCCAGGCAGAAGATTGTCAGGGCTGACGTTGACGAACAGTTTCTGGGTCCTGCGTGTCGAGGTCCAACTCGCGCGAGTGGTGCGCAGACAGAGGTTTTCCAGCTCCAGTGTCCGGCCACAGCGTTCCGCCGTTTCAAACAGAACCGAGGCGGGATGCAGAGGGCTGTCCGAAGGCCCTCGACTCAGGGCCTCATAGCCTTCCACCAGAGCCTCCCTGGCATCCACGATCGGCTGGAACAGTGTCTGGATGTCACCCTGTACCAACAGATTCTCCAGCTCCTGTTCAAGCTGCTCAAAGCCCATAACCTACTCCATAACGGCCTGACTGGTAGCCAGGATTCAATCAGGTTGCTCCTCACCAATTGCTCGGAAGCGGTCTCCGCCCGGGTTATGACGAGCCAGGAGAGAACCGCCAGAGCGGACAGGGCAAACAGTGAAAGAAACGCGACCAGAAGGATCCGATCTCTTACGGTTCCCAGCACGGGGACTCCTCAAAAGCGGCTGACCGGGCACCGAGACTAGTCAAGCTGTATGACGGCTCTGTTGCAGATAGACAAAGACGGACAGGATTTTACATTTCAATCCGCTATCAGACGCTTTACGAAACCTCCACCCCGAATCTTCCTGGGTACACGAAGCTGTGTTCCAATGGCGCTATTGAATTGGAATCACAAACCAACATCGGCGTGAACAGGACCCCGATATGAACGAAAGCGCTTCCATCAGCATCGATAACGGCGATGCGGTCATTGACGCGGCCACGCTTGCGCAATGGCTGAATATCGATCTGGAGACACTGACGCACGGCATTGAGTCCGGTGCAGTGCGAACGCTTGTGGAGAAGGGCGAGGGAGAGGACGCGGGCCGGATGCGGCTGACCGCGCGTTACGGTGAACGACAGGCCTGCATGATCCTGGAGGCGGACGGCCGCCTGACGCCGACCACACCCCCTCCCGACTCCCAGCGCCCCGTGAAACCCTCTCTGATGCAGCTTCTGGACGACTGAGCGGTGATTGACCGAGCGCCGCGCATTCTTTAAATATGGATATGGCGCATCCTGAATGAGGCAACATCATGGATCAGCATAATCAGCTCCCGCAGACAATGAACGCCATGGTGTTGGAGCAGCCGGGCCAGCCACTGCAGCACCGTCAGCTGCCCATTCCAGAGATCAGCCAACCGGATCAGGTCCTTGTCAGAGTTGAGGCCTGTGGCGTCTGCCGGACGGACCTGCACATCCTTGATGGCGAACTCACGGAGCCTTCACTACCACTGATCCCCGGGCACCAGATTGTGGGAAAGGTGGTTGCTACCGGTAATGGCGTTACCGATCTCCGGGTCGGAGACCGGGTGGGCATCCCCTGGCTCGGCCACACCGACGGCACCTGCCGTTACTGCCACCGTGGCCAGGAGAACCTCTGCGAACAGGCCCGGTTCACCGGCTACACCCTGGACGGCGGCTATGCCGAATACGCCCTTGCCTACGCACCCTACTGCTACCCCCTGCCGCCGGAAGCCGAAGCGCTGGATATTGCGCCCCTGCTCTGTGCCGGTTTGATCGGCTTCCGCACATGGCGCCTTGCAGGCGGCGAGACCATCCAGCGGCTCGGTATCTATGGCTTTGGCGCCGCTGCCCATATTCTGTGCCAGATCGCCTGCTGGTACGGCCAGTCCGTATACGCATTCACCCGACCCGGCGATGAGCAGGCGCAGAAGCTGGCGCGGGACCTGGGTGCCGTCTGGGCGGGCGCGAGCACGGAGGATCCACCGGACGTTCTGGACGCCGCACTTGTCTTTGCCCCGGTGGGTGAGCTGATGGTCAGTGCCCTGAAGCACGTGGATCGTGGCGCCAGCGTGGTCAGCGGCGGCATTCACATGAGTGATATTCCCTCATTTCCCTATGGCCTGCTGTGGGAAGAACGCAGCCTGAAATCAACCGCCAACCTCACCCGCGAGGATGGCCGTGCCTTCCTCGAGGTCGCACCCAGAGTCCCCGTGCGAACCGAAGTGCACGCCTACCCGCTCAGCGAAGCCAACAAGGCCCTCGAGGACCTGAGGGAGGGACGGTTCGCCGGTGCGGCGGCACTGACCCCATAGGAGGCTCAGCGGCCATACCTATACAGTCAGGTGTTGTGACACAAGCTCGTCCCCGAGTTCATCCATGGGACCACTTGCAACACTCTGGCCGTTGTTCATGATGGAAAAGCAGTCTGCGGTGCTGCGGGCGAACGCCAGTTTCTGCTCGACCAGCAGCACCGTCATGCCTTCTTCCTCGTTGATGCGGCGGATCACATCGCTGATTTCACGCACGATATTGGGCTGTATACCCTCGGTGGGCTCATCCAGCAGCAGGATTTCGGGTTCGAGCACCAGGGCCCGGGCAATCGCCAGCTGCTGTTGCTGGCCGCCCGAGAGATCCCCGCCCCGGCGGCGCCCCATATCCCGAAGCACGGGAAACAGCCGGTAGACCCGCTCAGGAATGCCCTTGGAACGCTTGCCCGCCAGCGGCACCCTGAGATTCTCCTCAACGGTCAACTGCGGAAAGATGTCACGCCCCTGGGGCACATAGCCGACGCCAAGGCGCGCCCGCTGCTGCGCACGGAGACCGTTGAGTTCCCGCCCCTGCAGGCGGATGCTTCCGGAAGCTACCGGGAGGAGCCCCATGATGCACCGGAGCAGGGTTGTCTTGCCCATGCCATTGCGCCCCATCAGACAGGTGCGGGACCCCGTCTCCACCCGGAGATCAACGGACTTCAGTGTGTGTGAATCGCCGTAGTACTGGTTAAGACCGGTAATCTCAAGCATGTCATTCCCCCAGATAGACTTCACGGACGCGGGCATCGGACTGGATCTCATCCATGCTGCCCTCGGCAAGCACCGATCCCTGGTGCAGCACACTCACGGTCCGCGCGATGGAGCGTACGAAGTCCATATCGTGCTCCACCACCACCACGGAATGCTTTCCCGCCAATGACGTCAGCAGTTCCGCGGTCTTCTCCGTCTCCTGGCCGGTCATCCCGGCCACCGGCTCATCCACCAGCAAAAGGCGCGGGTTCTGCATCAGCAGCGACCCGATCTCCAGCCACTGTTTCTGGCCGTGGGACAGAACGCCCGCCGGGGCATAGGCCTGCTCCGTGAGCGAGATCAGTGCCAGCACCTCATCGATACGGTCCTGTTGTTCGCCGTCCAGACGCCAGCGCAGGCTCGTCCACAGCCCCCTGGAGGCATGCATCGCCAGCTCCAGGTTCTCGAACACGGTCAGTTGTTCGAAGACGGTGGGTTTCTGGAACTTGCGGCCGATCCCGGACTGGGCGATCACGTGTTCGGGGAGCTCCAACAGGTTGAGCCGCTGGCCGAACCAGGCCTGCCCCGTGTCCGGGCGGGTCTTGCCGGTGAGCACATCCATCAGGGTCGTCTTGCCGGCCCCGTTGGGCCCGATCAGGCAGCGGAGTTCGCCGTCATCTATGTAAAGGGTCAGGTCATCGAGCGCCCTGAAGCCGTCAAAGGACTTGGTCACGCCCTCCACGTACAGGATGGGGCCGTGCCGGGTATCCAGCGCCGGGCTGGGCGCGGCCTGCTGCAGGAAGGGAAAGACCTCGTCGCGTTTGCCCAGCTCCCTGAGCGTATCCACCATGCTCATTGCTTCGACCTCCCTGTTATCTGTTCACGCAGCCCCATCACTCCTTTGGGGAGAAAGAGGGTTACCGCGATGAAAAGGCCACCCAGAACAAACAGCCACAGATCCGGGTACGCTGCGGTGATCCAGGTCTTGAGCCCGTTCACCGTACCGGCGCCGACCAGTGCGCCCACCAGGGTCCCGCGCCCGCCCAGGGCGACCCAGACGGCCATCTCGATGGAGTTGGCCGGAGCCATTTCTCCCGGGTTGATGACGCCGGTCTGGGGCACATAGAGCGCCCCGGCAAGCCCGCAGAGCATGGCGGAAACCGTCCACACAAAAAGCTTGTAGCGCAGCGGGTTGTAGCCGGTGAACCGGACCCGGCTCTCGGCATCACGGATGGCGACCAGTACCCGCCCCAGCTTGGAGGTAACGATGTAGCGGCACAGCAGGTAGGACAGCAGAACGGCCACAGCGCTCAGCATGAACAGCACCAGCCGGGTATCGGCCTCCCGCACCGAGAAGCCGAGCAGCTCGCGGAAATCCGTCAGCCCTGTATTGCCCCCGAACCCGGTCTCGGTCCGGTAGAAGAACAGCATGGAGGCGAAGGTCAGCGCCTGGGTGATGATGGCGAAATAGACGCCACGCACCCGGGAGCGGAACGCGAAGAACCCGAATACCAGCGCCAGTGCACCCGGCACCAGAAAAACCATCACCGCCGTGAACCAGAAGGACTGGAACGGCACCCAGAACCAGGGCCAGTCATCCCGGCCGAGGAACTGGATGAAGTTGGGGATGGTGCCCGCCTCCATGCGGTTGTGGGTCAGGTGCATGCCCATGACGTAACCGCCGAGGGCAAAGAAAGCCCCGTGCCCCAGTGACAGGATCCCGGTATACCCCCAGATCAAATCCAGCGCCAGGGCGACCAGTGCCAGGCATAGAAAGCGCCCGGTCAGGGTCACCAGCCAGTCGGGTATGTACAGGGCGGAATCCGGCGTCAGGAACTGGTTGAGCAGCGGTACCACCACCAGCGCGAACGCGGCCAGTAACAGCACAACCGCCCACCCGAACCCGGAGTGCAGCCGGGCAAGACGCATTACAAAAGGCTGTCGCATCAACATCACTTCCTCTGTCAGTCGTCGTCGCCAGCCCGGCCCTTAAGGGCAAAGATGCCCTGGGGCCGCCACTGAATGAACACGATGATGGCAACGAAAAGCAGAATCTTGGCGAGAACCGCGCCGGCCACCGGCTCCAGGAACTTGGAGAAGACCCCGAGCCCCAGCGCTGAGAAAACGGATCCGAGAATGTTCCCAACGCCGCCGAGCACCACCACCATAAAACTGTCCACGATGTAGTTCTGGCCGAGCTCAGGGCCCACATTCACGATCTGGGAAAGCGCCACACCCCCGAGGCCGGCAACACCCGCTCCGGCCCCGAAGGTCCACATGTCCACCCGGTTGGCGGAGACACCCAGTGCCGCGGCCATCTCCCGGTTCTGCATCACGGCGCGCACCTCCAGCCCCAGCCGTGTCCGGTTCATCACGAACCAGACCAGTGCGACCACAAAGAAGGCGAAAGCGATAACCCCCACACGCGAGGTGGACAGTGATACCCCCTGCATGAGCTGCACGCTGCCGGAGAACCACTCAGGACTGGCTACCCGCACATTCTGGGCGCCAAAGATCACCCGTGTTGTCTGCATCAGGATCAGGCTGATGCCCCAGGTTGCCAGCAGGGTCTCCAGCGGGCGGGCGTAGAGAAAGCGGATCACGCCCCGTTCCATCAGGATGCCCACCAGCGCGGTTACCACGAAGGCGGCGGGAATGGCCGCCAGAAGATAGAAGCTGAACCACTGGGGAGCCATGACCGCAAACAGGTTCTGGACCATGAAAGTGGTGTAGGCGCCGATCATAAGCAGTTCCCCGTGCGCCATATTGATCACGCGCATCAGGCCGAAGATGATCGCCAGACCCAGAGCCGCCAACAGCAGAACGCTGCCCATGGAAAGCCCGTAAACCAGGTCGCCGAGAAAGCGGGCCGTACGCTGGCGCGCCTCAATGACCTCAAGGGCGTCACGGGCCGCCTCACGGACCGCCGCATCCGGTTCAACGGGATCGCCCTGGGCATCCGTTTCCATCAAGGTCTCGAGCTCGGATTTCATCCGGGCCGAGCGAACCTCCGCGATCACCTCAACCGCTTCCAGCCGTTCCTCAGGGTCGGAGGCATCCAGCTGCAGACGCGCAATGGCAATGTTGAGCAGGCGCAGCACCTCGGGATTGGACTCCTCAGCACGCAGCTCCTGCAGTCGGCCAAGCATTTCCGGCCTGGGACGGTCGGCCAGCTCCTCCGCACCCGCCCGCCGGGTTGCCACGTCATCGGAAAACAGCTGAAGCTGCCCGATCAACGGGCGTATGCCGCGGCGTATGGCATTGGTCAGGGTGGGTTGGGAGAGATTCTCTGGCGACACCTCTGCGGTCTCCCCCGTGAGGGCATCCGAATACTCTCCGGTAGCCGGATCCTCAATCAGGACCCGTCCCCGCTCATCGAAATACAGGCGACGATCACTCAGCGCCTGCAGTACGGGCAGGGTCTCGGGCGCCGCGAGCGCCTCCAGATCCTCCACCACATCATTGATCGCCTGCCAGTCATCCGTGGCCAGGCGCTCGACGATGGATGCCGCCTCGCCGGACAACCCTTCCGTACGGGTTTGAGTCTGGTTCTTCTGCTGTTCGGCCAGCTTTTCCGCCCTTTCATCGGCGGACATATCATCCGTGTTGGCGACGACAACCGCTGGAACCATCAGCAATCCCCACAGGATTGCGCCCTTCCAACTCAGTCCACGCATTGAACACTCCTGATCCAGCTGGCCCGGCCAGAGGCCGGGCCAATCCGTCATTCCCTTCAGAGTTCCAGGTCGTATCTGGGTTCCTCGCAGTCTCCGCAAACCCAGGGGTAGGTCCAGTCAGCCTTCTTGTCCTCGCTGCCTTCCAGGTGCTTGCTCCAGGGCTCGGCACGGATCGGACCGTCGGTTTCCCAGACAGTGGCGAACTGGCCGTCCGGCTGGATCTCACCGATCAGCACGGGCTTATGCAGGTGATGGTTCTCTTCATCCATGCAGATCTCATAGCCCGATGGCGCGTCCACGCACTGCCCCGGTACCGCCTGGCGCACTGCATCCGGGTCGCTGGTGCCGGCCTCCAGAACGGCCTGGGCCCACATGCGGATCCCGATATGGGTGGCCTCCATGGGATCGTTGGTGACCCGGTCACTGCCGCCGGAAAGATCGTTCTCTTCCACGTATTCGGCCCAACGTTCGGTGAACGCTTCATTCTCGGGAGAATCCACAGACATGAAGTAGTTCCAGGCGGCGAGATGACCTACCAGCGGCCCCGCGTCCATACCCCGAAGCTCTTCCTCGCCCACGGAGGTTGCCATTACCGGCACATCCACCGAGTCAACGCCCTGGTTGGCGAGTTCCTGATAGAACGCGACATTGGAATCACCGTTGATCGTATTGATCACAGCGGTCTGGCCGCTCTGGGAGAACCGCTTGATATCCGAGACCAGGCTCTGGAAATCCGAGTGCTCGAAGGGGAAGTACTCCTCGCGGATGGCGTCGTCTTCAATGCCATTGGCATTGAGATAAGCGCGCACAATACGGTTGGTGGTGCGCGGAAAGACGTAATCCGTACCCACCAGATAGAACTGCTCGGCACCGCCACCGCGCTCACTCATCAGATAGTCCACCGCCGGCAGTGTCTGCTGGTTGGGGGCAGCGCCGGTGTAGAAGATATGCCGTGAGGACTCCTCGCCCTCGTACTGGACCGGATAGAACATCAGCCCGTTGAGCTCTTCCAGTACGGGCAGAACGGATTCACGCGAGACGGAGGTCCAGGCCCCGAAAATCACGTCCACCTCGTCCCGTTCGATCAGCTCACGCGCCTGCTCGGCATAGCGGGGCCAGTCCGAGGCCGGGTCCTTGACCACCGGTTCCAGCTCACGGCCAAGAAGCCCTCCCTGTTCGTTGATGTCTTCAATCGTCATCAGGGCAACATCCCTGAGTGAGGTCTCGCTGATCGCCATGGTCCCGGAAAGGGAATGGAGGATGCCCACCTTGATGGGGTCATCCTCGGATTGGGCGACACCGGAGGCGAGCAGGCCGCCGAGGGCCAGGCACGCCAGGCCGGTCTTTCTGATTGATCCACGCGTTTTCATTGCAGTCTCCTTGTGGTCCGGCTGAAAACCTACGCATCGTTGTGCACCTGGCCCAATGCAGACGCCATTCCAGTCGGCCTTAAAGTCCTTCAATTACAGCAACCTGTCTTGTATACAAGAAAATTGAAGACAGAACGTAGCGAGTCCGGTGCACCATCCTCAGGCATGCACTGGAAGTTTCCTGTATCTCAGAAAGAAAAAGAAATGGTCCTCAAATCCCTGTATTAAATGATATTTAATAGCCACACGCAGACACCAGAGCCCCTTCACCCCACCACTGCACCGTTCTGTCGCAGGGCTCCCCATATCAGGGCAGCGTCCGGCCCGCAGACAATCCGGGCAACGCCGAAAATTTTTATTATCTTATTGTTATTAAAGCGTTTTATGGCGTTTCACAGGGATGGCACACCGGTTGCTAAAGACTTCTTGTATACAAGATTGCAACCAAGAGACTCATCATGGCTTCAACAACCGGATGGACCATCAGGGACTGGCAGAATGCGTACCGCGACGGCCAGTCACCCCAGGCGCTTCTGGAAGCGCTGCTGGATGCGGAGGATCCCCGGGATCCCGCCTGGATCAGCCTGACGAGCCAGGAACAGCTCGCTGCCCAGATCGCGACCCTTTCCCCTGAGCAACCACTCTATGGGGTGCCGTTTGCGATCAAGGACAACATTGACGCGCTCGGATTCGAGACCACTGCGGCCTGCCCGGAATACGGCTATCGGCCCGAGTGCGACGCGGAAGCGGTCCAGGCATTGAAAGAGGCGGGCGCCGTACTGATCGGCAAGACCAACCTCGACCAGTTCGCCACGGGGCTTGTCGGCACACGCTCCCCCTGGGGCGCCGTCCCCAACACCTTCGATGACACCGTCATAGCGGGAGGGTCGAGTTCCGGCTCCGCCGCGGTCGTGGCCCGCGGCACCGTCCCCTTTGCCCTGGGTACGGACACTGCCGGGTCCGGACGTGTACCGGCAGGACTGAACAACATCGTGGGCCTCAAGCCAACCCGGGGAGCAGTCAGCACCCGCGGCGTGATCCCGGCGTGCCGGAGCCTGGACTGTGTCTCGGTGTTCGCCCTGACCACGGCCGACGCCGGCCTGATCCAGAACCAACTGGCATCGGGCGAAAGCACCGACCCCTTCGGCCGCTCACGCCTTGAGTCCGGATCAAACCCTGACTGTGCACTGAGGACACCGGGGCCGATCCAACGCCTGGCCATTCCCCGGGATCCGGAATGGTACGGCGATGACCAGCAGCGCGAAGCATGGGAGCAGGCCCTGAGCCAGTGGCGGTCCCTGGGCCTCGAAATGGTGGAACGTGACTTCACAACGCTCTACGCCATGGCCGCACTCCTGTATGAAGGTCCCTGGATCGCGGAGCGCCACGCCGCCATCAGCACCTTCATGGAGGCGAATGCTGCGGCCATGAACCCGGTGGTCCGGGACATCATCCGCCAGGCGGAGGGGTTCACAGCTACCGATGCGTTCAACGGCCTCTACCAACAGCACGAGCTACGCCATGCCCTGGACCAGGAGCTGGCGGACATCGATGCCCTGCTGGTGCCAACCGCGCCCATTACCCCTTCCATCAGTGCGGTGGAGGCCGACCCTGTCCACCTGAACGCCCGCCTTGGCCGCTACACCAACTTCGTCAACCTGGCTGACCTTTGCGCGCTGGCGTTGCCGGCCGGGTTCCGCGGGGACGGCCTGCCTTTCGGCATCACCCTGATTAGTGGTGCCTGGCGTGACCGGGATCTTCAGCAGCTGGGCGCACACTGGCTCAACCACGCTCCGACGCCACTCGGCGCTACTGGACGGGAACGGCCACCGGAAACGCCACCAGAACCCGATCGCGGCACGGTCCAGGTAACCGTGGTGGGTGCACACCTGAGCGGCATGCCACTCAACAGCCAGCTTACCGAGCGCGGTGCAAGGCTGCTGCAAAGCACAACAACCGCCTCCTGTTACCGGCTGTACGCCCTCGCTGGCACTACTCCTCCCAAACCCGGCCTGCGACGGGACCCCACCGGCGGCGCCCTGGACGTCGAGGTTTGGGCGATGCCCACGGAGCACTTCGGATCCTTCGTCGACCTGATTCCCCACCCACTGGGCATCGGCACCGTCGAACTGGCGGACGGCACCTGGGCCAAGGGCTTCATCTGTGAGGAAGCGGGGCTCGAGGGAGCCACGGACATCACGCATCTGGGGGGCTGGCGCGCCTATATCCAGTCCCTCCGGGAACAACAGGGATAAAACAAGGAGTAACGCCATGTTTTCAAAGGTTCTTGTGGCCAACCGGGGCGAGATTGCGGTGCGCATCATCCAAAGCCTCAAGCGGCTGGGCATCACCAGCATTGCGGTCTACTCCCATCCGGACCGCCACAGCCAGCACGCCACACTCGCTGATGAGGCCTATCCACTAACCGGCGAGAGCGCCGCCGAGACCTATCTCGACACAGAGCGCATTCTGTCCATTGCGCGCGAATCGGGTGCTGACGCCATCATCCCCGGTTACGGGTTCCTCTCGGAGAACGCGGACTTTGCCGAGGCCTGCGCGGATGCTGGAATCCACTTCGCCGGCCCTACCCCGGATCAGATCCGTGAGTTCGGTCTCAAGCACCGCGCGCGGGCCCTGGCCGAAGACGCCGCCGTCCCCCTCGCACCAGGTACGGGGTTGCTGAGCGGCCTCGAAGAAGCACTGGCCAGCGCCGAGCAGCTGGGCTATCCGGTGATGCTCAAGTCAACGGCCGGAGGCGGTGGCATCGGCCTCAACCGCTGCGACACCGCGGATGAACTGCGCCAGGCCTTTGCGAGCGTGCAGCGTCTTGGCGAAAGCTTCTTCAATGACAGCGGCGTCTTTCTGGAGCGTTACATCGCCCGCGCCCGCCATGTGGAGGTCCAGATTGTCGGCGACGGACAAGGGCGTGTGATCGCGCTGGGCGAGCGCGACTGCTCTCTGCAGCGCCGTAACCAGAAAGTAGTGGAGGAAACACCGGCGCCGAACCTGCCCGCCAGGACCCGCCGCGCCATGCTGGATGCCGCCGTGGCCCTCGGTAAATCGGTGAACTACCAGTCGGTCGGCACGGTTGAGTACATCTATGACGCAGACCGTGACGCTTTCTATTTTCTGGAGGTCAACACGCGGCTGCAGGTGGAGCATCCGGTAACCGAATGCGTGACCGGCATCGACCTGGTTGAATGGATGCTGCGCATCGGTGCTGGTGAGTCCCCGGATCTGGATGCGTTCGAGCCACGGTTCGAGGGCGCGGCAATGGAAGTCCGGCTTTACGCCGAAGACCCCCTCAAGGACTTCCAGCCAGCGCCCGGCGAACTCAATGATGTCCACTGGCCGGAAAAGGATGTGCGCATTGACGGCTGGGTGGAGACCGGCACCGAAGTCTCACCGCACTATGATCCCATGCTGGCCAAGATGATCGTACACGGGCGCGACCGCGACGACGCGCTGGCGCGCCTGCGCAACGCGCTGGACGAGACCCGCCTGCTGGGCATTGCCACCAATCTGGATTACCTGCGCCAGGTTCTGGCGGACCCGGCCTTCAGTGCCGGCGAGGTCGCCACATCCTCACTGGATACCTTCGAATACAGGCCCAACGTGGTCGAGGTGGTCAAACCTGGGACCTATACCACCGTCCAGGACTGCCCCGGGCGTGTCGGCTACTGGCACATCGGCGTACCGCCTTCCGGCCCCATGGACGATTACGCGTTCCGCCTGGCCAACCGGATCGCGGGCAATGCCCCGGAAGCTGCCGGCCTGGAGTGCACCCTCATAGGCCCCACCCTGACCTTTCACCGTGACAGCGTCATTGCCCTGACCGGTGCCAGCACGGACGCGGACATCGACGGCACCCCCTGTCCGTTCTGGGAACCGGTAACCGTATCGGCCGGCCAGACCCTGACCGTGGGCCGGGCGACAACAGGCTGCCGCACCTATCTGGCCGTGCGCGCCGGCTTCGACGTGCCCGAATACCTGGGCAGCCGAGCCACCTTCGCCCTCGCCCAGTTCGGCGGTCACGGGGGCCGGCCACTGCGCGCCGGAGACACCGTCCCGCTCAACCAGCCGGAACTGCCTGCCTGCACCACTGCCGCGCCCGAAACCGCACCCGCCCCGGCGGATCCCGCGCTGATTCCAACGTATCCGGACCACTGGCAGATCGGCGTGCTCTACGGCCCGCATGGCGCACCGGAGTTCTTCACCCGGGACTCCATCACGCGCTTCTTAGATACCGCCTGGGAAGTCCATTACAACTCCAACCGGCTGGGCATCCGGCTGAACGGACCCCGCCCGGAGTTCACCCGGACCGACGGCGGCGAGGCAGGCCTCCACCCCTCCAACATCCACGACTGCGAGTACGCCATCGGCAGCATCAACTTCACCGGCGACATGCCCGTGATCCTGACGCGGGACGGGCCCAGCCTGGGCGGCTTTGTCTGCCCGGTCACCATCGCCAGCGCGGAACTGTGGAAGGTGGGTCAGGTCAAACCAGGCGACACCATCCAGTTCGTCCCCATGGACATGGACACCGCCATGGCACTGACCCAGCAGCGGGAAGACACCATAGCGACTCTACAGCACCAGCCAGAGCCGGCGTGGCAGCCCCCGAGGCTGGAGCCCGAAAAGGAAGCCTCCGCCACCATCCTGGCCTCTCTGCCGGAGTCCGATACCGGGCCCGCCGTGTGCTACCGCCAGGCCGGCGACAACTACATACTGATGGAATACGGGCCCAACGTTATGGACCTGGGCTTCCGCCTGCGCATTCACGGCCTTATGGAGGCGCTGGAAGATCGGGCCCTGGTGGGCCTCCTGGAACTGTCGCCGGGGGTGCGTTCCCTGCAGCTGCGCTACGACCCGCACCGTCTGCCACAGTCATCCCTGATCCAGACACTGCTGGACATTGAGCAGACACTGCCGGCAACGGATGAACTCACGGTCCGAAGCCGGGTGCTGCACCTGCCCATGGCGTTCGAGGATACCGCCACCCTGGAGGCCGTGGACAAATACCGCCAATCCGTGCGTGATACCGCGCCCTGGCTGCCCAACAACGTGGATTTCATCCAGCGCCTCAATGGCCTGGAACACCGGGATGAAGTCCGCGACGTGCTCTACAGCGCACGCTACCTGGTGCTGGGCCTGGGTGACGTTTATCTGGGTGCCCCCTGCGCCGTGCCACTGGATCCCCGCCACCGGCTCATGACCTCCAAGTACAACCCGGCCCGGACCTGGACAGCGGAGGGAACCGTGGGCATCGGCGGCGTCTATATGTGCATCTACGGGATGGACTCACCTGGGGGCTACCAGCTGGTTGGGCGCACCCTGCCGATCTGGAACAAGCACCTCAAAAACCCCCAGTTCGAAGCCGGCAAGCCCTGGCTGTTGCGGTTCTTCGACCAGGTCTCGTTCTACCCGGTCAGCGAGGAGGAGCTGCATGAGCTGCGGGATCAGTTCCGCGCCGGTGAGCTGACCATCCCCATTGAGGAGGAGACCTTCGAGCTCGTCTCGCACAAGGCGTTCCTGGACGAGCATGCGGACTCGATCGCTCAGTTCCGCGAACACCAGCGGGCCGCCTACCATGAGGAGGTTGCCCGTTGGAAGGAAAGCGAGGACCGGGCCGTGGAGGCACTCCATGACGCCAGCAACCGCCCGGCAACGGATGAGCTGGAGGCGCTTGGCGAACTGGTGAGCGCCGAGATCGCGGGTAACATCTGGAAGTGCCTGGTGCAGCCGGGCGACACCGTTGCCCAGGGAGATCCAGTGGTCATTGTGGAAGCCATGAAAATGGAGTTTGAGATGACAGCGCCCGACAGTGGCCGCATCAGTGCGATACACTGTGAGCCGGGTAAAGCGGTCTCACCGGGAGCCCCTCTGGTGAGCATTCAAACCGATTCCTGAGCAGGCGATGACCCCCAATGGCGGAATCCGGCGCCCCCACACAGCGCGAAAGCATGGCCGACCGGATCTATCAGGCGCTCAAGGAGGATATCTTTGAGTTCCGCCTGATCCCGGGCGACAAGTTCAGTGAATCCGACATCGCGCAGCGGCTTTCGGCCAGCCGCACGCCGGTGCGCGAGGCGCTGTACCGGCTGGAACGCGAAGGCTATGTGGACGTGCTTTTCCGCAGTGGCTGGCAGATACGGCAGCTGGATTTCAAGCAGATCGAGGAGCTCTACGACCTGCGCATCACCCTTGAGCGGGCCGCCATGCACAAGATCTGCCGCCTGGATAAGCCGCCACCCGCCCTGCGGCTGCTCAATGACATCTGGAACCCGGATGCCCCCTCCGAGAGAGCTTTCGGCAGCACCGTGCGTGCCCTCGATGAGAGCTTCCACTGTGAGCTGGTGGCGGCGGCCGACAACGACGAAATGACCCAGGTGCACCAGCGGATAACGGACCGGCTGCGCATCGTGCGCCGGCTTGATTTCACCCGGCCCGACCGGATCGATGCCACTTACCGGGAACACGCCGAGATCCTGCAGGCACTGATCGCCAACAATCCCGGTGAGGCCGCGGAGAAAATGACCGCCCATATCCGTACCAGCCAGGAGGCCGTCAAGGGCATCTCGCTGGAGCGCATCCGGGAGGTTTCGCAACAGCATCGGCGCCGGGAACCAGGCCGCCCTTAGGTTCCAGGCCCAATCTGCCCCCAACCGGGGCACACCCCTCTCAGCTGCACCAAGGTGGCGCACCCGAGTCCAGACCACGGCAGCATCAGATCCCCCAGGCTACTGTCATTAAAGGCTTTTCCATAGGTGGCACTGTGGTTGCAATCTACCAGACAGGAATCAGATGACTGAGCGGCGCTGTGCTGCCCGGTCCGTTCCAAGACAATCTGAAATGGACAGCTAGGGTTCCGGCCACACCGACGTGGCGTCTGGTCCGAGAGCGGTCGACCTTCTGAAGGTTACACGGCGGGACAAAAGCCCGGGAGGATACAGGCTGAACAGCCATCTGATTCCTCCCAGTCCACCGTCAGGAGGCTCGACATGCGATCCAAGCTGCTTACCGCACTCCCCTTCATTGCCGCCGCCGGCATGCTGCCCGGCACCGCCCTTGCCAAGGACGAATTCAGTGTCTGCTGGTCCATCTATGTGGGCTGGATGCCCTGGGATTACGGCGATGCCGAAGGCATCGTTGATAAATGGGCTGACAGGTACGACATCGAAATCGACGTGGTCCAGATCAACGACTACATCGAGTCCATCAACCAGTACACCTCCGGCCGCTTCGACGGCTGCACCATGACCAACATGGACGCGCTCACCATCCCGGCATCCGGCGGCGTGGACTCCACCGCGCTGCTGGTGGGCGACTTCTCCGATGGCAACGATGGCATCGTCATGAAGAACGAGGATGACCTGGCCGAGATCGAGGGCAAGCGCGTCAACCTGGTGGAACTCTCTGTCTCCCACTACCTGCTGGCACGGGGTCTGGAATCCGTCGGGCTGTCCGAGCGTGATATCGAGGTCGTCAACACCGCCGATGCGGACATTGTCTCCGCTTTCGCCACACCCGACGTCAGTTCCGTGGTGACCTGGAACCCGCAGCTCAGTTCAGTGCTGGAACAGCCCAATGCCAACCTGGTGTTCGACTCTTCACAGATCCCTGGCGAGATCATGGACCTGATGGTGGTCAACACAGAAACCCTGGAAGCGAACCCCAAGTTCGGCAAAGCCCTGACCGGCGCTTGGTACGAGATCATGGCCCACATGCAGGGCAGCGACGAAACCGCCATTGAGGCCCGCACCCATATGGCGAATGCCGCGGGCACCGATCTTGAGGGCTACGAGGCCCAGCTGGAGGCGACCAACATGTTCCATGACCCCTCCGAAGCGGTGGATTTCACCCGTAGTGACCAGCTGCTGGAAACCATGCAGAACGTGGCCGAGTTCTCTTTCCGTCATGGCCTGCTCGGCCAGGGTGCGCCCAGCGCGGAAGCCGTGGGCATCGAGACACCGTCCGGGACCTACGGTAACGAAGGCAACGTGAACCTGCGCTTTACGGACAAGTACATGCAGCAGGCCGCAGACGGGGAACTCTGACCCCATCACCTCCAACGCATGCCGGCTCTCCGGAGCCGGCCCGTTTTCCCGCTGACGGGCTGATCCCATGAAGAAACTGATCAACCGCCAACCCAATCGCTACGCCCGCTGGTTCCTGGGCCTGCTGCCATTCGCCCTCCTGCTGGCGATCTACATCGGCGCCTCGACGGCACGACTGGCGGAGAACCCGGATGACCCCCTGCTGCCCTCACTGACCCAGATGGCTGAGGCGGTCGAACGCATGGCGTTTGAACCCAGCAAGCGCTCCGGCGACTACCTGTTGCTCCAGGACACCCTGGCGAGCCTTCAGAGGCTTGGTATCGGCATTGGTTTTTCCGCCGCGCTGGCCCTGATATTCGGTATCGCCAACGGCGCCATTCCCTATGTGCGAGCCACGCTCTCGCCTTTGGTCGTGGGCATCTCCCTGGTCCCCCCCATGGCCATCCTGCCAATCCTGTTCATCGTGTTCGGGCTGGAGGAACTGGCCAAGGTCATGCTGATCATCATTGGCGTGACGCCCTTCATGATCCGGGACATGCAGCAGCGGACCCTTGAGATCCCCGAGGAACAGATCATCAAGATGCAGACGCTCGGGGCCAACACCTGGCAGACCATCACCCGCCTGATGCTGCCCCAGATCATGCCACGGCTGCTGGCCACCACGCGCCTCGCGCTTGGTACCGCCTGGCTGTTCCTGATCGCCGCCGAGGCCATCGCCGCCACTGAGGGGCTTGGCTACCGCATCTTCCTGGTGCGGCGCTACCTCTCCATGGACGTGATCCTGCCCTACGTCCTCTGGATCACGCTGCTGGCGCTGGTGATCGACTTCCTGCTCAACCGCTGGTCCAGGTGGCGTTACCCCTGGTTCCACGCAACCGGCCAATAGGGGGCGCAACTATGGCCATGATCGAAATCCGCAACCTGTGGAAGGAATTCGGCGAGGACGTAGTGCTGGAACGGCTCAACGCCAGCATCGAGGCACGCGAGTTCGTCACCGTGGTGGGCGCCTCCGGCTGCGGCAAGACCACCTTCCTGAAGATGCTGCTGGGCACCGAGACACCCACGCGCGGCGAGCTGCTTCTGGATGGCAAGCCGATACCGGAAGAGCCGGACGCCACACGCGGCATCGTCTTCCAGCGCTACTCCGTGATGCCGCACCTGGATGCCACCGGCAACGTCATGCTCGCCGGCGAGCTGGAAGCTAGCCGCTGGCTCGGGCGTGTCTTCGGCGCCCACCGGCGCCGGCTCCGGGATGACGCCATCGCCATGCTGAAAGAGGTGGGCCTGGAACACGCCCTCGACAAGTACCCCCACGAACTCTCCGGCGGCATGCAGCAGCGCCTCGCCCTTGCCCAGGCCCTGATCAAGAAACCCCGGATCCTGCTTCTGGACGAACCCTTCGGGGCCCTGGACCCGGGCATCCGACGGGATATGCACGAGCTGGTCAGCCGCCTGTGGCGCGAGCAGCAGCTTACCGTCTTCATGATCACGCACGACATTGAGGAAGGCTTTGCCCTGGGCACCCGCCTCTGGGTCTTCGACAAGGAGCGCCTGGACCCGCAGGCCCCCGAGGCCTACGGCGCCCGCATCACCTACGACCTCGCCGTGGGCCGCGACGACACCGGCGTGCTGGACGACATCAATGCCGACGTGGATGCCACCGCCCGGACCATCGACACCCAAACCCCGCAACCGACAGGAGAACACTCATGAGTCGACTCCTCTACGACTACACCCTGCCCGGAGGCCACCACTGGTCCTTCCGCATGCGCCGCAACACTGGCCTGCGCCTGACGGACGTGGAAGGCGGCGGCAACCTGGCCCTGCTCATTTTCAACCCGAAAATGCTCATGGAGCGCTACAACGCGCCCGACACCATGAAGGCCCAGGAAATCTTCCGCCTGACCCAGGGCCACTGCCTCTATTCCGACATGGGGCGTTGTATCGCCTCCATCGTCGAGGACGACTTCGGCGGCCACGACTCCGCCTGCGGTACCCTGACCCGGGGCGCCTGCTACGAGCGCTTCGGTCGCTGGTCCTTCCAGGAATACATGAACGAATGGTGCCTCTCCGGCGAGGAAAGCTTCCTTACCGAACTGGCCAAGTACGGGCTCAGTGAGCGCGACCTGCACGCCAACCTCAACCTGTTCAGCCGGGTGGAGACCGACGACGCCGGCAACATGCGCTACGTGGACGGTCACAACCGCCCCGGCGCCAGCGTGACCCTGCGCTTCGACATGGATGCCCTGGTCATCGCCGCGACCAGCCCGCATCCGCTGAACCCGGCAACCGAGTACCCGAAGAAGCCCATCCAGGTGGAATTCCTGAAGACCGACCCGGTCACACCGGATGACGAATGCGTCAATGCCCACGCCACAAGCCGTCGGGCCATGGAAAACACCCGACTCTATTACCTGGACGACCCCGTCCGCCTGACCGATGCAGGAGGTGCCTGATGCTGACCGAAAGCTTCCGCCAGACCCATGATGCCCGCTACAGCCAGCGCATCGGCGCCGGCGACTACTTCATGGGCACCGTCAAGGCGGGCTCGACCGTCCGCATCACCGACGTGGACGGCAACGAAGCCGCCGACACGCTGTTCTACAGCGCCCTGGACCCGGCCGAGCGCTACAGCGCCAATGACACCGTGCGCGAACAGGGCAACGTCTACCTGGGCACTGGCAGCGTGCTGCGCTCCAACCGCAACAACCCGATGCTCGAGATCATCGCCGATACCTGCGGCCGCCACGACACCCTGGGCGGTGCCTGCTCCTCCGAGAGCAACACCGTGCGCTACGCCCATGACCGCCGCTGCATGCATTCATGCCGGGACAACTGGATGAACGCGATCCAGGAAAACGAACACTTCGGGGTCACCAAGCGCGACATCGCGCACAACATCAACTTTTTCATGAACGTACCCATCACGCCGGAAGGCGGACTGAGCTTTGCCGACGGCATTTCGGGCCCGGGCAAGTACGTGGAGATGAAGGCGCTGATGGATGTGATCGTCCTGATCTCCAACTGCCCGCAGCTCAACAACCCCTGCAGTGGCTTTGATCCCACGCCGTTAGAGATTGCTGTCTGGGACAGCTGATTTCGGAAGACTGAGTCCCGGGGACGACCCCAGTGGACCGGTAACAACCAGGCGGGACGACCCGCAAAAGCGAGACCAGGATCATGTTCAACAAGGTACTGATCGCCAACCGCGGCGCCATCGCCCGCCGCATCACCCGCACACTGCGCAACCTCGGCGTCACAAGCGTCGCCGTCTACGCCGAAGCCGACGCGGACTCCCTGCACGTCCGCGAGGCCGACGAAGCCTGGTCCCTGGGCGATGGCTCCGCCACAGAAACCTACCTCAACCAGGACAAGCTCTTCCGCATCATCGAAGACGCCAGCATCGACGCCATCCACCCCGGCTACGGCTTCCTTAGCGAAAACCCCGACTTTGTCGAACGCTGCGAAGCCGCGGGCGTCGCCTTTATCGGCCCGCGCCCGCACCAGATGACCGAATTCGGCCTCAAGCATACCGCCCGCGAAATCGCCGAAAAGGCCGAAGTGCCCCTGCTCCCGGGAACCGGCCTGCTGGACGACAAGGCCAGCGCCCTGAAGGCCGCCGAGGAGATCGGCTACCCGGTCATGCTCAAGAGCTCCGCCGGCGGTGGCGGCATTGGCATGCAGATCTGCCACGACAGCGAGACCCTGGATAAGGCCTGGGACAGCGTACGCCGTCTGAGCGCCAACAACTTCGCCAACGACAGCGTCTTCCTTGAGAAATACATCGAGAACGCCCGGCACATCGAGGTGCAGGTGTTCGGTGACGGCAACGGAAAAGCCGTGGCCCTGGGCGAGCGCGACTGTTCCGCCCAGCGACGCCACCAGAAAGTCCTGGAAGAGGCACCCGCTCCCAACCTGCCTGACGATGTACGAGCCACTCTCCACGAGACCGCCCCGCGCCTGGTCTCGGCGGTCAACTACCGCAATGCCGGCACGGTCGAGTTCATCATGGACCAGGACACCCACCGCTTCTACTTCCTGGAGATGAACACCCGTCTGCAGGTGGAGCATGGTGTAACGGAGCAGGTTTACGGCGTGGATCTGGTCGCGTGGATGGTGAAGCTGGCCGCCGGTGAACTGGGTGACATCGAACAGCTTGCCGCTAACCTGGAACCCACCGGCCACGCCATACAGGCCCGCCTTTACGCGGAAGATCCGAACAAGGACTTCCAGCCCTGTGCCGGGCTGCTGACCCATGTGGAATTCCCGGAAGCGGATGGCGGCCGGCGGCGCATTGACCACTGGATCGAGGCTGGTCTGGAGGTCTCCGCCCTCTACGACCCCATGCTGGCCAAGATGATCGTGCACGAGGAGGCCGACCGGGATCAGGCGTTGGCAGCGCTGCAGGAGACACTGGCGCAGACCATTATCGAGGGTATTGAGACCAACCGGGAGTATGTATCCGCGATCCTCGCGGACGAGGTCTTCGCCCGGGGCCGCATGACCACCCGCTACCTGAACGATTTCACTTATCAGCCGGCCACCATCGACGTGCTGGCCAGCGGCACCATGACCACGGTGCAGGACTACCCCGGCCGGATCGGCTACTGGCCGGTGGGCATTCCACCCTCCGGGCCCATGGACAACCTCAGCTTCCGCCTGGCCAACCGCCTCCTGGGCAATGACGAGGGCGCCGCCGGGCTGGAGCTGACGCTGAACGGCCCCACCCTGCGCTTCAACAGCGCCACCACCATCGCCCTGACCGGCGCGGACCTGAACGCCACCCTGGACGGTGACATCCTGCCATTGAACCGGACTGTGGAGGTGGCTGCAGGCCAGACCCTGAAACTGGGCAAGGTGACCGGCAACGGCGCCCGCGCCTACCTGGCCATCGCCGGGGGCATCCAGTGCCAGCCCCACCTGGGCTCGCGCAGCACCTTTACGCTCGGCCAGTTCGGTGGGCACGGCGGGCGGGCGCTGCGCACCGGCGATGTGCTGCACCTGGACGCCGAGGCGGAAGTTCCGGAAACCAGGGCGCTGCCGGAATCCATGACACCCGGACTCACCACCCAATGGACCCTGCGCTGCACCTACGGGCCCCATGGCGCGCCGGAGTTCTTCACCGAAGCGGACATGGAGACCTTCTTCAGCGCGGACTGGCAGATCCACTACAACTCCAACCGCACCGGCATCCGCCTGGTCGGTCCCAAGCCGGAATGGGCCCGGCGGGATGGCGGTGAGGCGGGTATGCATCCCTCCAACATCCACGACAACGCCTACGCGATCGGCACCGTGGACTTCACCGGCGACATGCCGGTGATCCTGGGCCCGGACGGCCCCTCGCTGGGCGGCTTCGTGTGCCCGGCAACCGTCATCCAGACCGACCTCTGGAAACTGGGCCAGCTCAAGGCCGGCGACACTGTGCGTTTCGAGCCTGTCAGCCTGGAGGATGCCGACCGTCTCACCGAGGCCCGCAACCAGAGCATCGCAGCCCTCGAGGACCAGACTCCGGCGGTCACATCCCAACGCCCGACGACTCCCATCCTCCAGTCACTGAGCGCTGAAGAAGCCGGCGTGGCCGTCACCTACCGGCCCTGTGGCGACCGCTACCTGCTGGTGGAATACGGTCCCATTGAGCTGGACCTGCGCCTGCGCTTCCGTGCCCACGCCCTGATGCTCTGGCTGCAGGAACAGGACCTGACGGGCGTGCTGGAACTGACACCCGGTATCCGCTCTCTGCAGATCCACTTTGATCCGCTGGTCATGGACCGCCAACGCCTCCTGCAGCTGCTGAAGGAAGCGGAAGAGCACCTGCAGAACCAGAAGGAACAGAAGGTGGCCTCGCGCATTGTCTGGCTGCCCCTGTCCTGGGATGACGAGGCCTGCCACGAGGCCATCCGCAAGTACATGCAGTCGGTGCGCAGCGACGCGCCCTGGTGCCCCAGCAACCTGGAGTTCATCCGGCGCATTAACGGCCTCGACAGCATCGATGACGTGAAGCAGATCCTGTTCTCTGCCAGCTACGTGGTCATGGGCCTTGGTGACGTCTATCTGGGCGCGCCGGTAGCCACCCCTTATGACCCCCGCCAGCGCCTCGTGACCACCAAGTACAACCCGGCCCGCACCTGGACGGCGGAGAACTCCGTCGGCATCGGCGGCTCCTACCTGTGCGTCTACGGCATGGAAGGCCCCGGCGGTTACCAGTTCGTGGGCCGCACCCTGCAGGTCTGGAACCGTTACCGGCGCACGCGCCACTTCACGGAACCGCACCTGCTGCGCTTCTTCGACCAGATCCGCTTCTACGAGGTCAGTTCGGAAGAGCTGCAGCAGATCCGCCGGGATCACCCCAAGGGCGACTTTCCGCTGCAGATCGAAGAAACCACCTTCGATCTGGACGAGTACCAGCAGTTCCTGGAGGCCAACGCCGAGAGCATCCGGACCTTCACCGAATCCCGCAATCAGGCCTTCGAGGAGGAACTGGAACGCTGGGTCGCCAGCGGCGCCATCAACTACGAATCCCAGCAGGACCTGGGCGAGCACGAGGCGGATGAGCTGCCCGAGGGCACACCGGTGGAGTCACCGACCGCCGGCAATATCTGGCAGCTCCTGGTCAGCGAGGGGGACGCCGTGAAAGAAAATCAGGTCGTGGCGATCCTCGAATCCATGAAAATGGAGATCGAAGTGACAGCACCCGAGGCCGGCACAATCACCCATATTGCCCGCCAGGAGGGACAGCAGATTGATGCCGGCCAGGCGGTGATGGTACTGGCGCATTGAACACAACGGGACTTCGCCCTGGCTGATCAACTGTAGGCGCTGCGTGACCGGATTAGCCTGTTACGGGACAGTTGATCTGAATGCCTACTGATTAGCGGCGGCGGACTGGCTCACGCGGGCGATGGTACTCAGCGTTTCCATGCCGCCGCCACTGCGCACACCCCGAACCGGCGCGGCATCCTGGTAATCGAGGCCGATGGCCAGCTTGATGTGACTTTCAGGGGCATTCAGTGTGTTCACAACATCAAAGGTCTGCCAGTTACTCCCCAGGTAGGCCTCCGCCCATGCATGGGTTTCCAGATGCTGGTCATCGCTGGAGTGGATGTAACCGCTGACGTAACGAACCGGGACCCCCAGGAAACGGCAGCAGGCCAGGAAAATGTGGGTGTGATCCTGGCACACGCCCTCCTTCTGGCTGAACGCTTCCGAAGCCGTGTGGGTTACTGTCGTTGCGCCGGACCTGTAGGTTACCTCCTCGCGCAGGTGCGTCATGAGGCGCATCAAACCACGCTTGTTGGCCGAATAGCGGCCTGCGAAGTCCTTGAGGGCCTCATCCGGCTGGGTCAGCTGTGTGTTGCGCAGAAACACCTGCGGAGGAAACGGCGAATCGTTACGCGCCAGAGGGCGCGCTGTGAGCTCGACCAGGCCCTGCGCCGACAGGATGATTTCCGAAACCGGCTCGTCCAGGGTCATAACGGTCACCTGATTGCCGAATCCATCCGTCATCTGGCTGGTCTCACCCGGCATTTCCAGTGACCATTCAAGCACCTTCTGCTGCGTCGTGTTCCGGGGCCGCAGACGGATGTATTGGATGGTGCTGGTCACCGGCGTCTGGTAGCGGTAGATCGTCTTATGGCGAACATGCAGTTTCATGATCGCTGCCACCCCATATAATCCGTCTCGATCCGATCGGCAATCCCCTGGATACGGACAATGAAGTCCTCCAGATAGGGCCCCAGACCGCGATGCTTGATGTAGTCCCGGTCGCCATACTTCACATTCGCGTAAAGGCTGGTCGCCAGTCGTTTCGCCCCCCGGCCACGATCCCCCTCGATCTGCTCAAGCAGACCGGCGATCTCCTTGAGGCAGGCATGCAGTGAACGCGGCACGTCCTCGTTCAAGATCAGAAGCTCCGCTACGTTCATGGCATCCGGCGTGTAGCCGTAAATGGTCTGATACGCTTCGAAGGCAGCCAGTGACTGCAGAAGCGCATTCCACTCGAAGAAGGGCCGAGAGGCCTCCTCGCTGTCAGACTGGCTCGCCAGCCAGTAGCGAATATCCAGAACCCTGGCGGTCGTATCCGCGCGCTCAACGAAGGTCCCGAGTCGCAGAAACCGGAACGCATCATTGCGCAGCAGGGTGCCGTAGGCGGCGCCGCGGAAGACATGGGAACGCGCCCGTATCCAGTCAAATGCCTGACCTGCCGAGGATTCGGTAACCCCGTTGGTGCGCATCTCCTTGAGCTCAAGCCAGGTCAGGTTGATGCTCTCCCAGACATCAGCGGAGAGATTACCCCGGACCTGGAGCGCATTATCGCGGGCGTTGCAGATGATACTGTACACGCTGCCCGAGTGCCGGCTGTCAAGTAGCAGGAACTCAATCAGTGAGTGTGGCGTCAGTTCGTTGTGAAGACTCGAGTAGGTGTCCCGGCTTCCAGTGACGAGCAGCGGGACAGACAGCTGCTCCTGACGATCTTCCGGCACATCGATAAGCCCCATGGTCAGGCTGACGTCCAGAAGCCGCACCAGGCTCTCGGCCCGCTCCAAGTAGCGAGCCATCCAGAACAGACTCAGAGCAGCGCGACTCAGCATGAGGGGGATTCCAAGACCCAGGTGTCCTTGGTCCCCCCGCCCTGGGAAGAATTTACCACCAGCGAGCCTTCACGCAATGCCACACGGGTCAATCCGCCGGGGACCATCTGCACTTTCTTGCCAGAGAGCACAAAGGGTCGGAGGTCGAGGTGGCGAGGCGCAATACCGTTGCCCACGAACGTAGGGCTGGACGAAAGGCTGAGCGTCGGCTGCGCAATGTAGTGCTCCGGCCTTGCCTTGAGTGCCGCCCGGAAGTTGTCCAGTTCGGCGCGACTGGCCGAGGGGCCGATCAGCATGCCGTAGCCGCCCGCGCCCTGGGCTTCCTTGACCACTAGTTGTTCAAGGTTATCGAGTACATACTTGAGATCCTGCTCAAGCCGACACTGCCAGGTCGGTACATTGCGCAAGACTGGTTCCTCGCCCAGGTAAAAGCGGATCATCTCGGGCACGAAGGGATAGATGGACTTGTCATCGGCAACCCCGTTACCCATGGCGTTGGCCAGGACGACATTGCCACAGCGGTACGCGGCGTAAAGGCCGGGTACACCAAGCATCGACTCGGGATTCCCGGCCAGCGGATCAATGAACTCATCGTCCACGCGCCGATAGATTACATCCACTGCCCTGGGTCCGGCTGTCGTCTTCATGAAGACCCGATTCTCCCGGACAAACAGGTCGGCGCCCTCGACCAGCTCAATGCCCATCTGCCTGGCCAGGAAGGCATGCTCGAAATAGGCGCTATTGAATCGGCCAGGAGTCAGAAGAACTACCGTGGGGTTGGTCTGAAGCGATGCCGCCTTGAGGGTTTCTCCCAGCAGCGAGGGATAGTGATCCACGGGGGCCACCGGCATACGGGCAAACAGCTCCGGAAACAGCCGCATCATCATACGGCGGTTTTCCAGCATATAGGAGACGCCGCTGGGGCAGCGCAGGTTATCCTCCAGTACATAGAATTCGCCATCGTTATGGCGGATCAGGTCAATGCCAGCGATGTGAGCGTAGATGTTGCGCGGCACCTTGAGATTCTGCATCCCCGGCTGGTATTGGGGGTTGGCAAAAACCTGTTCTGCCGGAATAACCCCAGCACGTATGATCTCGTAGCCGTGGTAGATGTCATGCAGGAAGCGGTTCAGTGCATTGACTCGCTGTCGCAGCCCCACCTGAAGACGTTGCCAATCCGCAGCGGACAGCACACGGGGAATCAGGTCAAAAGGGATGAGCCGATCGATGCCCTCGTCTTCGCCATAGACATTGAACGTGACCCCCAGCCGCCGGAACAGAACATCCGCTTCCCTGCGTTTCTCGGCGAGCAGAGCCTCGTCGGCCTGCTCAAGCCATTGCTCCAGTCCCCTGCAATGGGGTCGGGCACGATGCTCTTTATCAAAAATCTCGTCATAAAGCGTAGGTGGGGCTTTTTCAATACGCACTGGGTGGACCCCCTTCCCGAGCGTACAATTTTCTGATCCAACACTGATGGCTGGGCGATGGCACTACTCTGGCCGTTGAAGCAATTCCCGGGCCATCGTCGGAAAACGTCGATCCAGGGAGCAGCATCCCCGGGTACCCTCCCAAGGATGCCATTTTTCCGGGCACAAGCAGCGTAAATGATCCATTGTGGAGCGACTGCTGAACTGGTCCCCTTTTATCCTTTCTGAACAGAATTCATGGTAATTATGGAGCTACTTTGGGTGGATCACTGGACCATATGATCGGAGTCGTTAAACCAACCGTTTTCGCCCCTCGCTTGCGGGAGTCCGAAGAACACCAGGTCATTTAGTGCCGGCGGCAACGCCCGGTAGATACTCAATCGCGTCATGAACGATCTCCAGGTGACGGTGACACTCGGTACGACTGCTGGCACCGCCCAGACAGATCCGCAGCGCCTCCGGGGCCGGGCCGCGCATGGTAAAGGTATCGGAAACCACCGCTGCTACACCGCAGGACCGCAGCCGATTGCCGAGCTCAACCCGGGTCCAGGGCGCGGGCACCTGGAGCCACAGATGGAAGCCCTCGGGCTGCGCTCGATAATCCATCCCTTTCAGCACTTCCCCGGCCAGCATCTGTCGGGCTCGGGACTCCTCCCTAATGGCCCGGGTCATAGCACGTACTGTTCCATCCTCGATCCAGCGTGTGGCGAGCCAGATCATGGCCGGGTTCGCCATGACCACCAGTCCCGAGAGGGTTGAGTTGAGGCGTGCTGTATAGCGGACGTTGGGAAGAACCAGGAAGCCGATACGCATCCCTGGGCCCAGTACCTTGGCGAGCCCCGCCACGTAGAACGTCAGCTGCGGCGCCATGGTAGCAATCGGTGCCGGACGCTCTTCGGGCAGGCACCCATAGGGATCATCCTCGATGATCGGGATGCCATAGCGCTGGGCGACCTCGGCAATCGCCCGGCGCCGCTCCATAGGCATGGTGACCGTCGTCGGATTGTTCAGCGTGGGGTTGATGTAAAGCGCCTTCGGAGGATCCGAGGCGCAGAGCGCGGCAAATGCCTCCGGATCCATGCCTTCGGTGTCTGTCGGCAGGCCCACCAGGCGCACCCCCAGATGTGCCGCGATTCCCTTGATGCCGGGATAGGTGACAGCTTCACAGGCAATGCTGTCACCAGAGCGGGCCAGCGCTGCGAACAACCCCAACAATGCACCGTGTGCGCCCGGACAGATCAGCACATTGGCCGGATCCACGCCCGTCAGTCGATTGGACAGCCAGCTCGCCGCCGCCTCACGATCCGCCATGGTTCCACCGAATTCCTGATAACGGAGCAACCCATACAGATCCTCTTCCCGGGCCAGGCTGGCAAACCCCGACCGTAACCGGTTGATCAGATCAGGATCATGGGGTTCCGGCGGCATGTTCATGGACATATCAATGACACCGATGGGGCTGCTGCGTTTCACCGGCGTGGACGCGACTTCCCCTCTGACATAACTGCCACTGCCGGGGCGGCCACGGATCAGGCCCCGCTCCGCAGCTTCCGCATAGCCACGAGCCGCCGTGGTGAAATTGATTCCCAGGGCCCTCGCCACTGTCCTCAGGGCGGGAAGTTTCTGTTCCGAGCGCAGGTGGCCCGTTTGTATGTCCTCATCGATCGCATCAGCGATCGCATGATAGGTGGGCCGTTCACTGCGGCGAATTCGGTTCGCCCACCGGCTGAGATCATTACTCATCCCTGTGCTCCACTCTGGTTCAACGCTGACAACTCCTGCTCCCAAGGAGTGCAGTCCGCCTCGTACCCATTTACTGAAGGACACTGACCCGGATATCTGCACAAAATTCTTTGTTTCCGGCGCAGCCTATACTTACATCAATTGATGGGTCAATGATCGCATATCGATCGCAATGATTGGCACGGGGCTTGAATCCCTCTGGATGAAGCCGGCCGGCGCCATGCCATCCGGACTTCCCATTAAGCCATGACCGCTATCAGGAGTATCCATCATGCCCGAAGTCAGTGCTCCCAATTACCAGAAGGGTGATTTCTACGTCGACTACGAAGAGAAAGTCTTCGAGGACGTCCAGGCCGAACCCGGCGAAAAAGCCCTGGTCACCTTTCACACGGTGGCTTTTGAAGGCTCCATTGGCCTCGTGAACCTGCTGCAGGCCAAGCGCCTCCAGCGCAAGGGCTTCGAGACCAGCATCCTGCTTTACGGCCCCGGCGTCACCCTCGGAGTGCAGCGTGGCTTTCCCACCATCGGTGACGAGGCTTTCCCCGGGCACCAGAACTACGAGGAACAGCTCAAGTCCTTCATGTCCGAAGGGGGCAAGGTCTATGCCTGCCGGTTTGCGCTGCAGGCCCTCTACGGCCACGGGGAACCGGCACTGGTCGAGGGCATCCGTCCCATCAACCCCCTGGATGTGCTCGATCTCCAGCTGATTCACCGTAACGAAAACGCCTACGTCGTCCACACCTGGACCATGTAGACGCAAAGGAGCAAGACGATGGCCGAACCGCAGACCGTGCGCGTCGCCGCCGTCCAGCTGCAGCCGGTGCTCGATTCACCGGACGGGACTGTGGAGCGCGTGCTTGAGGAAATTGCCGAGGCGGCCCGGGACGGGGTGGAACTGATCGTGTTCCCTGAAACCGCGATCCCGTACTACCCCTACTGGTCCTTCGTAATGCCACCCATGGCCATGGGTCCGGCACACCTGGCCCTCTACGAGCACGCGCCCACGGTCCCGGGCCCCGTGACCGACGCCGTGGCGGGCGCCGCCCGCAAACACGGCATGGTGGTTGTGCTCGGGGTGAACGAGCGCGACCACGGCACCCTCTACAACTGCCAGCTTGTCTTCGATGCCGATGGGCGCATCGCGCTCAAGCGCCGCAAGATCACCCCGACCTACCACGAACGCATGGTCTGGGGTCAGGGTGATGGCAGCGGGCTTCACGCAGTGGACACAACCGTCGGGCGTGTTGGGGCACTGGCCTGCTGGGAACACTACAATCCGCTCGCCCGCTATGCCCTGATGGCGGATCACGAGCAGATCCACTGCAGCCAGTTTCCGGGGTCGCTCGTCGGCCCCATCTTCGCCGAACAACAGGAAGTGACCCTGCGCCACCACGCCCTTGAGAGCGGATGCTTCGTAGTTAATGCCACGGCCTGGCTGGACGCGGACCAGATCGCCAGCGTCACCGAGGACGCCAAACTCCAGAAAGGCATTTCCGGTGGCTGTTACACCGCCATCATCCAGCCCGACGGCTCTCATGCCACCGAGCCACTGCGCGATGGACCCGGCCGGGTAACGGCAACGATCAACCTGGACCTGATCACCAAGCGCAAGCGCATGATGGACTCCGTTGGCCACTACGCACGCCCCGAGCTGCTGCAGCTCTGGATGAACGACTGCTGCCAGGACACCGTGACCCGTGGAGTAACCGGGGCGTCACACCACCATCCGATTCCGGAGGAAACACGCCATGAGCAATCCGAACCAGAAGCTCCTGACGGAACTACAGTCACAGGGCCTGCGCCTGGTTGAAACGGAAACCGGGGCGCCCAGCCGCCGTGGTGGTGCCGGCCCATCGGACCACAAGGCGGTAACGGTGGACGGCCAGACCGTGATGGTTCCCATACACACGGAGCTGGCCCGGGAATCCCCCTTTGCCACCGACGGAGACGGTAACCTGACGCGCGGCGGCGAATCCCTCAAGACCATTGAGTTCGCCCACGAACCGCTCTTCTACCAGCGACAGACTGAGGACGGTATTCCCTACTGGAAAATCGCCCAGCTCCATGGGAGTGATGTCCTGGCTACGACGGTTCTACAGACCTGCGTGCGTTACAACCAGCGCAGCACGTCCTGTCAGTTCTGCGCCATTGGCCAGTCCCTCGAAGAGGGCCGCACCATCAAGCGCAAGTCCCCGGAGCAGCTGGCGGAAGTGGCCAGGGCAGCGGTGGACCTGGACGGCGTTCAACACATGGTGATGACGACCGGCACACCCAACTTCACTGACAGGGGCGCGAGCGTACTCTGCGAGAGCGCCTTTGCAGTGCGATCCGCCGTGGACATTCCCATCCAGGCCCAATGCGAGCCCCCGGATGACCCCGCCTGGTTCCGCCGCCTTAAGGCCGCAGGCGTCGACTCGCTGGGCATGCATCTGGAAGCCGTTACACCCGAGGTCCGCGAACGCATCATGCCGGGCAAGGCCCAAGTCACCCCGGAGCAGTACCTCGAGGCGTTCCAGGAAGCCGTGGCGGTGTTCGGGCGCGGCCAGGTCAGCACCTACATCCTCGCGGGCCTGGGCGACAGCCGGGAGGCGATACTCGAGATGAGTGAAAAGCTGATCGAACTCGGGGTCTACCCCTTCGTGGTGCCCTTCGTCCCGATAACGGGCACACCGCTTGAAGACCATCCGTCACCGGACCCGACCTTCATGCACGAGCTGCTGCAGCCCCTGGGCCGGATGCTCTCCGAGGCAGGTCTCCATTCCAGCGAGATCAAGGCCGGCTGCGGCCGGTGTGGGGCCTGTTCATCCCTGTCCGCCTATGAAGAGGAGTCGATCAGCGATGTTACCTGATACCCCCGACAACACGGTGGTTCCCTTCCGCCCCGGCGCCTATACCGTCAGGCTGGCCCACCAGCACTGGGAGCGCGACCAGGCGAAGGCCCTGAGACACCAGGTTTTCTGTGTCGAGCAGGGCCTGTTCAACAAATCCGACAGGGATGAAGTCGACCGCCACGCCCAGCCAATCGTAGCCCTTTCCTGGTACTCCGGTATGGCGGACCAGGTCGTGGGGACGGTCAGAATCCACGAGGCCAGCCCCGGTCTCTGGTACGGCTCACGACTGGCTGTGGCCGACGGCTTCCGCCGCATGGCCTGCCTTGGCACCGAACTCATCCGGCTTGCGGTGGGTACGGCCCATGCGCGGGGCTGCACTCGCTTTCTGGCCCAGGTCCAGCAGCGCAATGTGCCACTATTCGAGTCCCTGCACTGGCAGGCACTTGAAACCATCGATGTACGCGGTCGGCCCCACGCCCTTATGGAAGCCGATCTGGCCCAGTACCCGCCCTGCGTGGCAAGCGAGCTGGGCATTGTCACCACCAGCCACCGGGTCGCCTGATGCTTGATGCGCTGGTTGAGGCCGTACATGCCAGCCCTGGCATCGCAGGGAAGGCCGACATCGCGCCGGTGATGGAGCGGCTGGCCCCGCATGGCGCCGAATCCGGTGCTATCCGACTCGGTGATGACTGCGCGGCGATTCCGGATGGCGACGGCTGGTTGCTGTTCGCGATGGAAGGCTTCCTGAACACCCTGGTTGCGGAAGAGCCCCATTTCGCTGGCTACTGCGGGGTTCTTGTCAACATCAGCGATATCGCTGCCATGGGCGGTCGCCCAACCGCCGTGGCCGACGCCATCTGGAGCCGGGACCAGGAACACATGACGCCCATTATCGAGGGCATGATGGAGGCCTCCAGGGTCTACAACCTGCCCGTCGTGGGCGGCCACAGCAGCACGGCCAGTGACGGGGAACAGCTGGCAGTGGCCATCATCGGCCGGGCCCGCCAACTGCTGACCAGCTTTGATGCTGCCCCCGGCGACCGGTTGCTCGCCGCCATCGACCTGCGGGGCCACTACCACGAACCCTGGCCCAACTGGGATGCCAGCTCAGGCCAGGACCCGCAACGCCTGCGTCAGGATCTCGCCCTGCTGCCGGAGATCGCGGAAGCCGGCCTGTGCCGTGCGGCAAAGGACATCAGCATGGCCGGATTGATCGGTACCGCCCTGATGCTTTTCGAAAGCTCAGGCGTTGGCGCCACCCTCTACATCGACGATATCCCGATGCCGGAATCCACGGACCCCATACGCTGGCTCGTACACACCTTCCCGAGCTACGGCTTTCTTCTCGCCGTGGCCCCGGAACATGAGGAAGCCGTGATCGAACGTTTCGCTGAAAGGGACATTGCGTGTGCGCGTATCGGCACCTGTGACGCCACCCGAACCGTGCGGCTTCGAAACAACGAGGGTGAGCGTGGGATCTGGGACTTCCACCAGACACCTCTTACGGGGTGTCCAACCGTTACCCCCGAACAAGGAGCCTAACCATGCCCCAGGTCTGGTTTCACGTCCGCTGGCCCGATAACCACGTGACCCGGTGTTACTCGCCATCGACGGCCATCCGGGATTACCTGGCGCCGCACACTGATTACCCCGTTACCGATTTTCTGGAACGCAGCCGACAGGCGCTGACGCAGGCCGGTGAGCGTGTTCGCCAGAAATACGGCTATGCCTGTAGCAGTGCGGCGGACCAGCTCGAAACACTGGAAATCACCGCCCAACCCTTTCTTGATCAGACGGATGCCATAATCCGTGTGGAGGAGTTTGAATCATGACTCGGCAGACGCCCTTTGCCCCCGTAAGTGACCAGATCCACTGGCCCGTCATCGTGATCGGCGGCGGCCAGGCCGGCCTATCCGCCAGCTACTGGCTCCAGCAGCACAGCATCCGGCACCTGGTGCTGGAAAAACACTCGGTGGGCCACGCCTGGCGCAACAACCGCTGGGACTCTTTCTGCCTGGTAACGCCGAACTGGCAGTGCCGGCTCCCGGGCTTTCCCTATGACGGCAATGACCCGAACGGCTTCATGCCCCGCGATGCCATCGTTGATTACATCGAACGCTATGCCGCCTTCGTCAAACCGCCCCTGCTTCAGGGTGTGACGGTTGAGACCCTGCAACAGCAAGACTCCGGAGGCTACGAGCTGGTAACCACCGAGGGAAGGTTTACCGCAGACCAGGTGGTCATGGCGGTCAACGGCTATCACGTCCCCAACTGGCCAAGGCTCAGCGAACGCCTGCCAACGTCCATTGAGCAGTTGCATTCATCCGACTACAAGTCCCCCGAAGCTCTGCCCGCCGGCGAGGTCCTGGTCATCGGCACAGGCCAGTCGGGGTGCCAGATCGCGGAGGACCTTCACCTGGCCAGACGCCGCGTTCACCTCTGTGTAGGCCGGGCACCCCGGGCGCCGCGCTGGTACCGGGGCCGTGATTCCGTGGATTGGCTGGAACGCATGGGTACCTACGACGTGAGCGTGGAGGAACACCCGGAACCGGCCTGGGATCTACGCCACAAGGCCAACCACTACATGACCGGCCGTGACGGCGGACGCGAGATCGACCTGCGCCGGTTCGCCCTGGAGGGCATGCAGCTCTACGGACGGGTTGCCAACATCCGCAACGGAACCCACCTGATCTTCGGGCAGGACCTCAAACAGAACCTGGACGCGGCGGATGACACCTACTGCCGGATCCGCGAGAGCATTGACCGCTACATCGAAAAGAACGACATCCAGGCGCCCTCGGAGCCCGAATACCGCCCCGTTTGGGAGCCGGAACGCGAACCCAGGGAACTGGACCTGAAAGCCACCGGCATCACCACCGTTATCTGGGCCACCGGTTTTCACAGCGATTTCAGCTGGGTCCATCTCCCGGTTTTCGACGGCGCCGGGGAACCCGTGCACCAGCGTGGCGTTACGCCAACGCCGGGCGCCTACTTTCTTGGTCTACCCTGGCTGCACACCTGGGGGTCAGGGCGTTTTGCCTCGGTTGGCGACGACGCACGCCACATCGTGGAGGTTATTGCCAACCGTGCAGAGGCTGCCACAGAGGTATCATCTTCCGAGCAGGAGGCCATTCGGGCTTAATCGCCCGAGACACCAGCAACGCTGCCCCTTACTGGCTTTCGAGCCACCGGAGCAGCCGGCCCCGCTCCTCCTTGCTCATATCCGTCTGGTTTCCAAGTGGCATATACCCGGAGCTGATCGCCGTCAGGGATCGGCTCCGGTGGTTGAGCAGGTCAGTCTCCGATTCGAAAACCAGGCCCGCTGGTGGCGCCTGGAACCCTCCCATGGTGGGCTCTCTCGCATGACACCCCGAACAGTGCTCGGCGACCATGGCCCTTGCAGAATCACGACTGACCAGCGAGGCGGCCATACCATCATTCGTTTCGGCGACGCCTGGTCCATGCTCCGCAAAAGCGGTCAGGAGCGCGACACATACCAGTGCCAGCCCGGCTCCAATCAGAACGCCAGGTCGGCTTTGCCCCTGGTGTCGAAGGTTGAAGAAATGCCGAATCCAGGCCAGCAGAGCACCGACAACCACTAACAAGAACCACGCATACTCACCGCCGTAAAGGAAGGGATAGTGATTGCTCAGCATCGCGAATACGACGGGGAGTGTCAGGTAATTGTTATGCGTCGAACGCAGTTTGGCGAAGCGCGCCCGCTCCGGATCAGGCTCCCGTCCCGCACCGACATCCGCGACAAAAGCCTTCTGTGCGGGAATAATGCCCCAAAAGACGTTGCCCGCCATCCAGGTACCGATCAGGGCCCCCATGTGAATGTAGGCAGCACGCGCCGAGAAAAGCTGGAAAACCAGCCAGCTCGCCAGGCTCAGCGTTACCAGTAGCGCCACTGCCAGGGTGCCTGCCCTCCGGCCAAGCGCACTGCGAACGAGGATCTCGTAGACCAACTGGCCTGCTGCGAGAAAACAGATGCTGCCGCCAATGGCGGCCGCTGGCGATTGGAGCCAGGTACCGTTGCCAACCAGATAGGACTGGGCCTGGACGTAATAGAGCAGCACGAGCAGCCCGGACCCTGTCAGCCAGGTCGTATAGGCTTCCCATTTGAACCAGTGGAGGGTCTCGGGCATGCGGGGCGGAGCGAGTCGGTACTTGCTGATCTCATAGATACCCCCACCATGGATCGACCAAAGATCCCCCTTAACCCCCCGGTCCCGTTTATTGCGGGGCGGTTCCTCCAGGCTCAGGTCAAGCCAGATGAAGTAGAACGAAGCCCCGATCCAGGCAATGGCAGCTACTACGTGAAAAAGTCGGAATCCTGCATTCAGCCACTCCAGCATCATCCCCTGCATCAGGCACTCTCCCGTTCCAGTGGGTCGCGCTGGAAGACAGGCACTCCCTGAACATAGGTCGCGGCAATATTGCGTTCGTCTCCGAGCATCATCAGTGCAAAAAGGACTTCGTCGAGACTCCGGGCCCTGTCCTGGCGCTGTTTCTGGACCTGCGAGACACCAGGATCGACCAGGATGAAGTCAGCCTCCTTCCCCGATTCGAAGTTGCCAATACGATCATCCAGCTCGAGGGTTCGGGCATTGCCGAGCGTGGCCATGTAAAGACCAATCAGTGGGTGCAATGGCTGACCCTGGAGCTGAAGCACCTTGTACGCCTCGGCCAGCGTCTCCAGAAGGGAAAAACTGGTTCCTCCACCGACGTCAGTGGCTACCCCCACCCCAATACCCGCTTCTTCCGTTGCAGCGAGATCGAAAAGGCCACTTCCGAGGAAAAGATTGGATGTGGGACAGAAGGCAATCCGGGATCCAGTCTCCCCCAAACGCCCACGCTCCCGCTCGCTGAGGTGGATCCCGTGCCCGAAAACGCTCCTCGGGCCCAGTAACCCGTAGCTATCGTAGACATCCAGATAGTCCCGGGCTTCCGGAAACAGCGACCCAACCCAGTCAACCTCGCCTCTGTTCTCGGACAGATGCGTCTGGAGATAGACCCCCTCGTATTCACGCAGCAGCCGGCCGGCAGCGGCCAGCTGTTCGCGCGAGCTGGTTGGTGCAAACCGGGGTGTAACGGCGTAATCCAGACGCCCCCTTCCGTGCCAGCGCTCAATCAGGCTGCGCGTATCCGCGACCCCGCTGGCCACGGTGTCGCGCAGCCCCTCTGGCGCGTTGCGGTCCATCATCACCTTGCCCGCGATCATCCTGAGATTGCGTTCAAGAGCGGCTTCGAAGAAAGCCTCCGTGGACTGCGGGAATATGGTCGTATAGACCATGGCCGTTGTGGTACCGCTCTCCAGGAGGAGGTCCAGGAATTCACTAGCCCGGATCCGTCCATGCTCAGGGTCCCGGAACGCCTGTTCAGCGGGGAAGGTGTAATGGTTGAGCCAGTCGATGAGTTGTTCCCCATAGGAAGCAATCACCCCCGTCTGCGGATAATGGATATGCGGGTCAATCAGACCCGGCATCAGCAGCTTGTCGGGGTGATACTCACACTGCTCAAGCGCCAGGCCCTGCCGACTGAGATCAGCAGCGCTTCCAAGGGTTTCGACATGCCCATCACGCACCACCAGCACCCCATCAGGGAAGTACTCATAGCCACCGCCCGACACGGGATCCGGCCTTGCCGTAAAGTGCAGTATTGGTGCCCGGAAGGCCCTGAACGAAGTGCCCATCTGTTGATGCCCCATGAAGCTCAACTTCCCCTGTAGGTGGAATAGCCGAACGCATTCATCAGCAGTGGCACGTGATAGTGCTCATTCGGACGCTCAATCCGGAATGCAATCGGTATGCGGGAATAGAAACTGTCTTCGCCACGTGCCTTGAACCAGTCACCCACCTCGAACACCAGCTGGTATTCACCGGGTACCAGTTCGAAATCGGTGCCCCACTCACCCACCCGGCCATCAGGATTCGTGGTGGCCTGAGACAGAACCCCACCATCGGGGCCGTAGAGCACAACATTGACACAAGCCGCCGGACGTCCGGTGCCCAGATTGAGAACATGGGTGCTGATGGAGGCTTTACTCGTCATGGCCTTCTCCTGTGTCCGACAGAGCGCGCTGAAGGCGCAACTGATTGATGGCGCCCTGCTCCCGGGCTCCATTGATGATTTCGGTACCCGTGGGGTTATCAATCCGAGCCTTCAGGGCGGCCAGCATCTCGTCTGCCGACTTGCCGGTAGCGCAGATAATGAAGATGAAACCGTGGCGCTGTTCGTACAGCAGGTTGAGTTCGTGCAACTGCTCAAGCGTTGCCTCACTGGTCTCCAAAACCTGACCCTGTTCACGGCCTGTTGCGCCGGAGAACTTTTCCCGCAACGCTTCCATATCCCCAATACGGGCATGCCCGGAAAACGCTTCCAGAATCTCGGCCCGCGAAGACTGAGCCCAAAGCTCATCGGCCATGTTCAAAAGAACTGGGATACTGGCAAAGGGCCGGGAGAGGACCATGCGCGTAGCCCACCGTTGGCAGTGACAGCACCCATGAAACACATCGAATGCTGCCCTCTGTGAAAGTGCGTTGAGTTCATTCAGCGTCATCCCAGTTGTTCTCCATTCAGCACCGACTTGATCTCACGCCAGGTCGTGGATGCGCCGGTTGGGCGTCCATGATCCTGGTAGTAAAGCGACTGCAGCTGTGCGGCGATGGAAACCGCTACTTCCATGGGGTATTTGCCCTCAACACCCTCCAGACCAATGGGGCACTGGATACGACGTATCGCCTCGTCACTGAACCCTTCACGCGACAATCGAGCATGGAACCGCTCAGCCTTGGTCCGCGAGCCGATCAGCCCCGTGAATGACCATCGATAGTCAGTAAGCAACCGACAGCAAAGGGAAAAATCCAGGCCGTGATCATGGGTCAACACAATGACCCAAGTGTTATCAGGGAGGGTATCCAGTGCGCTCACGGGATTGTCGTCGATGGCCATGCGGGCATTGGGAGGCATCGATTCAGGCGCTAGTTCAGGGCGGGAGTCCACTACGGTAACCTGACAGGGGAGACCAGCCAGGATGCCCAACAATGCCTGCCCCACATGCCCGGCCCCGAATACAGCCACCTGCCAGTCCCGGGCAGGAATGCACTCAAGCATGACCGTCAGATTGCCACCGCAGCACTGCGCCGCCTGGGCTCCCAACGGAAAGGGCTCCAGACGCTGACAGCCCTGACCCGCCGCCAGCAGTTCCCTGGCTCTCTGCGTCACCAGCAACTCGAATCGACCCCCTCCGATGGTGTCGTAGGTCTGATCGGCAGTGATCACCATCTTGCTTCCGCCATCACGGGGGGTCGATCCCTGCGTATTGACCACGGTTGCGATCACACATGCATGGCCTGCGTGCATGCACTGGGTTATGGCCTGATGCCAGGATGTGACATTCATCCGTGTCCCCCTGAGTCCCCTTCCCGATTGAAGGTCTCGCACTCCCTCAAGGCCCAGTAAACACGCTCCGGTGTGGCAGGTGTATCAAGTCTGGGGCTGAAACGATAACGGGTGGTGGCGGCACAGGCGTCTCTCAGAGCCGCCCAGACCGAGATGGCCAGCATGAGCGGCGGCTCGCCAACTGCCTTGGACAGGTAGATGGTCTCCTCGTTGTTCGGCCGGTCGTAGAGGGAAACCCTGAAATCCGCCGGTACGTCGCCGGCAGTCGGTATCTTGTAGTTGGACGGGCTGTTGGAGATGACGCAGCCCTGCTTGTCCCAGAGGAGCTCCTCTGTGGTCAGCCACCCCATACCCTGGACGAATCCTCCTTCGATCTGGCCAATATCAATGGCCGGATTCAGGGAATCCCCCACATCGTGCAGGATATCCACTCTTTCCACCCGATACTCACCGGTCGCGGTGTCCACCGTTACCTCGGAAACCGCAGCGCCATTGGCGTAGTAGAAAAAGGGCCTGCCCTTGCCCTCCTCGCGGTTATAGTGGATCTTGGGGGTCCGGTAGAAGCCGGTCGCGAACAGCGGGACCCTATGGGTATAGGCAAGCTCGGCAAACTCGCCCAGTGTCCACTCCCGTTCCCCGATTACGACAAGCCCTCGCTCAAACCGCACAGCCTCAGGCTCAACCCTGAATTCCGAAGCCGCAAATTCACAGAGCGCTTCCCTGACCCGTTGGCAGGCATCCCGAGCCGCCATGCCATTGAGATCGCTTCCCGAGGACGCCGCCGTGGCCGAGGTATTGGGAATCTTGTCGGTCCGGGTCGAGGTCACCATCACCTGGTCTCGGGAAACCCCGAACTCGGAGGCGACCACCTGCTGGACCTTGGTGAACAGGCCCTGCCCCATCTCCGTGCCACCGTGATTGATCATCAGGCTGCCGTCGGTGTAAAGCTGCAGCAGAGCGCCCGCCTGATTAAGGTGTTTGACCGTGAATGAAATCCCAAACTTCACAGGCGTCAGAGCCAGCCCCTTCTTCAGATAGCGATGTTTCTGGTTGAACGCCCCGATCCCCGCCCGGCGACCGCGGTAGTCCGAGTCCGCTTCAAGCCGCTCCACCAGTTCCGGCAACACGTGCTGCTCTACCGTCTGGCCGTAAGGGGTTTCATCCCGTCCGGGCGAATAAAGGTTCCGTTTCCGGACATCCAGCGGATCCTGGCCGATGGCGCGCGCAATGTCCTCGATTACGGTTTCAATCGCCATCATGCCCTGGGGTCCGCCGAACCCACGGAAGGCGGTGTTCGAGACCGTATGGGTACGACATCGCAGCCCCTCGATTCGCGCTGTGTTGAGGAAATAGGCGTTGTCCGCGTGAAACATGGCACGGTCCACGATTCCCTGGGAAAGATCCGCGGAATAGCCGCATTTGCCGGCGAGCATCAGGTCCAGCCCATGGATGACCCCCTGGTCATCGAACCCCACGCTCCAGCGGTTCAGGAAATCATGACGCTTACCGGTCTGGACCATGTCATCGCGGCGAGGCATCCGGTAACGCACCGACCGCCCGAGCCGATGGGCGAACAGGGCCGTCATGCAGGCAATCGGTCCTGCCTGGGTTTCCTTGCCGCCGAAACCGCCTCCCATACGCCGGACCTCCGCGACAACCCGGTTAAAAGGGATATCGAGGACCTCCGCGACCAAATGCTGGATCTCGGTCGGATGCTGGGTGGAAGCGATCACGTGAATCCCCCCATCCTCGGTCGGCTCCGCCTGACCAACCTGCCCCTCAAGATAGAAATGCTCCTGGCCACGGACATAGAGCTCCCCGTTAAGACGCTGGGGAGCCGCCGAGATCACAGTGGAAACGTCGCCCATACGCATCTCATGGGGTGGAAGTACGTGCGCATCGGCCGCCAGCGCGTCCTCGATTGATAGCTGCGCCTGCAGCGGCTCGTAGCCAATCCGGGCTTCGGCCACCGCGCGCTGCGCCACCTCCATACTCACCGCGGCGACCGCGAATACGGGCTGCCCAACGAACTCAACCACCTCTCCAGCCAGCAGGGGATCACCGTCGAATACGGGTGCGACATCCACCTTTCCCGGAATATCCGCCTGGGTGACAACATCAAGCACGCCGGGGTAGCGACGCACATCCTCAAGGTCCAGGTGCGTGATCCGGGCGTGCGGGTAGGGTGATTGGCCCGTAGCGATGTGAGCCATTCCCGGCATCACCGGCAGATCATCGATGTAGCGGGCACTGCCACAGACGTGTTTGCGCGCCGACTCGTGGGGGGAGGCTTTGCCAGCCGCCCTTTCCGGTTGCTCAGCCATGATGATGCAGCTCCTCTTCGGGTTCCTCGCCGCTGGCAAATGCTTTGAGCCCACGACAGGCGCGGCCCAACAGGCTGGCAGCCATCGCTTGCCGATAGTCGGCGGAAGCCCGCACATCCCCGATGGGAGAGAACGTTTCATTCAACGCCGCACAGGCCCGCTCTATCGTGAGGTCGTCCAATGCCGGGATCGCTGTTCCTCCATAATTGATCACCTGCTCGCATCGCCAGGCCCTTGCGGGCACCGCGGCCATACCCCCGTAAGCCACGCGCAGCCCGGTCTCGGCATCCCACAGAAAAGCCCCCATGACGGTCGTGATGTCATCCTCGTAACGCTTTGAAAGCTTGTGTAGGCGAAGCCACTGGCCGGGCCGTGGCCGATCGATCCGGACCAGGGCGATGTACTCACCTGGCTGCAGTGTTGTCTGCTTGTAGTCCTGATAGAATTCGTACAGAGGTTCAGTTCGGCTGTTTCCCCTGGCATCCCGGATCACCAGCTCGGCATCCATCACCAGCAGAAACGGGGGCATATCGGCAATCGGGGAGGCATTGCCGATATTCCCGCCGATGGTCCCGCGATTACGGATCTGTCGGGACCCCAGACGCTCAAGCATTCGGACCAGTTCCGGGGCAATGTCCGCAAATGCAGTCTCCATTTCCGTATAGGTGACAGCGGCGCCAATATCGATGTGCTCCGGCCCGAGCTCGATCCTCCGCAACGCCTCGACCCGGTTGAGATCAATAAGCTTGGGTAAGCGCCTGAAAAGCTGGGTGTGCTCAAGCATCAGGTCGGTTCCCCCTGCCACCAGCCGGGCCTCGGGGTTAGCCGACAGAAGGCCCTGGAGTTCGGCTTCTGTCCCCGGCTGCCAGAACGAACACGGCTCGTTTGGGGCTTCCATGCTGCCCGATAACGGTGCACCACTCACCGGCTCTGTTCCATTCCTGGTCAAAAAGTCAGGATTATTGAGGGCTCGGATTCCGGCCTCAACAATCGGCCGATAACCTGTGCAGCGACAGAGGTTCCCGGAAATGGCATCAAGGACCGCCTTCCTGGGATGCTCTGGCATCCCCTTATCCCGCACCTCTTCATGAAGCGTGGCCAGCGACATCACAAACCCCGGCGTACAGAAACCGCATTGGGAGCCGTCGCATGCCACCATGGCTTCCTGAACCGGATGAAGCTCTCCGTGGACGCCATCGCCACCCAGCCCTTCTACGGTTGTAACAGACTGATCCCTAAGACTTTCAGCAGGGCATATGCAGCTATTTACTGTATAGGAACGGGGTTTTTCCCCACGTTCATCATGGACCATGACGGTGCAGGCGCCACAGTCTCCGGACGCGCATCCCTCCTTTGTCCCGGTCAGCCCACACTGGTTCCTGAGAAATGCCAGAAGTGTCCTGTCCGGGGCTTCATCGCCGCTGTCGTAAAGGCGGTTGTTGACCTTGAGGCGCACGAAACGATCCCCCACGCAATGATTCCAATCGCAGTCCCATGACTGTTTTCCATCCTGTGCTCTGCAAATTTTTGGCCAACTAGACAGGTTATTAAAAAAGAGTCCCAGGACGGATGATGCGAAGGGGCTGGCACATAGATTGCTTCCAGAACCGGAGTGTATTGTCCTGGTGGTCAGTTTTATGGGAGCAACAGCATCGAGACGTCTGGAGTTGGTGGGCATCACCAAGGCCTACCCCGGCTGCATTGCCAACGACGGGGTGGAAATGACCGTAAAACCCGGTGAGATCCACGCCCTGGTGGGGGAGAACGGGGCGGGCAAGAGTACCCTTATGAAGATCATCTACGGGGTGGTCAAACCCGATGCCGGCCAGCTCATCTGGAACGACCGGGAAACCCTGATCGAGGGGCCGGCTCATGCACGCAGGCTTGGCATGGGCATGGTCTTCCAGCATTTTTCACTTTTCCAGACCCTGACCGTGACGGAGAACATCGCCCTCTATCTTCCACGGCAGGAATACGGCTCCCTCCGCCGCCTCCGCGACAGGATCCTGAGCGTTGGCGAGGCGTACGGGCTTGATATCAATCCTGACCGGCATGTCCATACGCTCTCGGTCGGGGAGCAGCAACGCGTAGAGATTGTGCGCTGCCTGCTGCAGGAGATCCAACTGCTGATTCTGGACGAGCCCACGGCCGTGTTGACGCCTGGCGAGGTCACTCACCTGGTGAAAGTACTCAAGCAGCTGGCGAGAGAGGGCTGCAGCATTCTGTTCATCTCCCACAAGTTGGAGGAAGTCAGAACGCTCTGCGATCGCGCCACCATCCTGAGAGGCGGCAGAGTAACGGGCAACTGCATCCCGGCGGAGACAACGTCGGAACAGCTATCACGCATGATGTTGGGGGACGACCTGCATATTGAGAAAAGCATGGGGGTTGGCGCACCAGGTGACGATAGGCTCTCACTTGAAGGGGTGTCCGTCTCACCTGGGGGAGCATTCGCCATTGCGCTCCATAACATCGACCTCACGCTCCGGGCCGGCGAAATCACCGGTATTGCGGGGGTAGCTGGCAATGGTCAGGACGAACTTGTTGACCTCATCAACGGTGAACTCCCCCCTGACGCAGGCAAGCTGCTACTGGATAGTCGTGATATGACCGCCGAAGGCGTCCTGGCCCGGCGACGGGCCGGCCTTGCGACCGTTCACGCGGACCGGCTCGGACGCGGCTCAATAGGGGCCATGTCCCTTACTGAGAACCGGCTCCTCACCGCTTATGTCACGGATTCCGACGCCCACGGTTTTCTCCATTGGCGACCACTGACGGAGCGCACCCGGGAGTTGATCCAGCATTACCAGGTCAAAGCATCCGGGCCTGATGACACGGCAGCCAGCCTTTCCGGGGGTAACCTCCAGAAATTCATAATCGGGCGCGAAATCGCCCAGGCGCCGAAGGTGCTCGTCTGCTTCTACCCCACCTGGGGGGTGGATGTGGGTTCCGCCAACCGGATCCATGTGGAGCTGGCGCGGTTGCGCGATGAGGGCACGGCCATACTAATCCTCACAGAGGACCTGGACGAACTCTACCTGCTATGCGATCGCGTGGGCGCCATCTGTGGCGGCCAACTTTCCCCTTTGAAACCCGGCAATGAGGTATCGATGGAAACCCTGGGTCAATGGATGGCAGGGACGTTCGGCGCCTCACAGACGCAAGGGGGTCAACATGCGCATTGAAGCCCGCCCAACGCCATCACACACAATGCGCTATCTCTCTCCGTTACTCGCTCTGGGGCTGACACTCACAACCGGCGCCGCCATTTTTGCCGCCCTTGGAAAAGCGCCTCTCGCCAGCCTGCATGCCTTTTTCATAGAACCGATTTCGACGGTTTATGGGCTGTCAGAGCTTTTCGTGAAAGTGACGCCCCTGCTGCTCTGTGCAACCGGCCTGACCCTGTGTTTCCGGGCCAAGGTCTGGAACATCGGGGCGGAGGGCCAGTTCGTTTTCGGTGCCCTGATCGCGGGTGCAGTCTCGCTTCAGCTTGCCGATTACCAGGGGTTCTGGGTTCTCCCGGTAGTGATCGCAAGTGGGGTGCTCGCAGGCATGGCCTGGGCTGGCATCGCCGCCATACTACTGACCCGGTTCCGGGCCCACGAGATCCTGACCACCATCATGCTCAACTACATCGCCATCCAGCTTCTTCTCTGGAGTGTGCATGGCCCCCTCAAAAGTCCCTCAGGCTATAACTTTCCGGAGTCGGAACTGTTCAGTCCCCAGACTCTGCTGCCGACACTCTGGGGTCAATACCGGGTCACGATCGCCATCCTCATCGCCCTTCTCATGCTGGCGGTGGTCTGGACGGTCCTGAACCGAACTCTTCTTGGCTACCAGACAAGGGTTATGGGCGAGAACCGCCAGGCTGCCCGCTTCGCTGGATTCAACGGCAACCGGCTGATCTGGATACTACTGCTTTTCAGCGGCGGTATGGCGGGAATGGCGGGCGTTTCCGAAGTCAACGGCCCGGTTGGGCAACTAACCACCAACCTGGCTTTGGGCTACGGCTACACGGCCATCATTATCGTGTTCATGGGCCGGATGCACCCGCTGGGGGTGTTGCTCGCGAGCCTGTTGCTCGGCCTGACCTATCTGGGCGGCGAGAATGCCCAGATGACCCTGGGGCTGCCGAAATCGATCACCGGCGTCTTTCAAGGGCTTCTCCTGTTCTTCCTGCTGGCCTGCGACTTCCTGATCTCCCATCGGATTGTGCTGGCGCCTATAAGGAGCCAGCCCCCTAACCTGTCCAACACCCCCGTCAGGGAGGTGACGCGCTCATGAGTATAGACATTATCGAAAACATCCTGTTCGCCACGATCCGGACCGGCACACCACTCCTATTAGTGGCGCTGGGTGCCATGATTTCAGAGCGCAGCGGCGTACTGAACCTCGGGCAGGAAGGCATGATCCTTGTGGGCGCCGTCTGCGCCTTCATTGGTGCCTACACAACCGACAGCCTGCTCATCGGAGTAGCCAGTGGGCTCGCCTCCGGCGCCCTCTTCTCACTGATCTTTGCGGTCATTGCAATCAGCCTGGTGTCCAGTCAGATCGCCACCGGCCTGGCCCTGACCATCTTTGGAACTGGCCTAAGCGCTTTCCTGGGCGTCGACTATGTGGGCCTGTCCATTGATGGACTGGATGAGTGGCCAATTCCGCTGCTCCATGACATTCCCGTTATCGGCAAAGCCTTCTTCGCCCAGGACATGCTGGTCTATGGCTCCTTTGCTCTGTTCGCCGCCATATATTACGTCATGAGCCGTACGCGCGTGGGGCTGATCATCCGTGCGGTCGGCGAGAACCCCGGCGTGGCGCACAGCATGGGCTACCGAGTCCTGCTGGTACGCTACGCCACGGTCATGTTCGGTGGCGCCATGGCAGGCCTGGCCGGTGCCTACCTGTCGCTGGCCTATACCCCAATGTGGACTGAAGGCATGTCGGCCGGGCGCGGCTGGATCGCGCTGGCACTGGTCGTGTTCGCGAGCTGGCGCACCGGGCGGGTCTTGGTCGGGGCCTGGCTGTTCGCATTCGCCAGCATCCTGCACCTGGTACTCCAGGGCTTCGGTTACGACATATCCCCGAACCTGCTGGGCATGCTTCCTTACCTGGCAACCATCATTGCCCTGGTCATGATGATGCAGCGCGCCGGCACCGCCCAGCTGGCGCCCCGCTCACTGGGGCAACCCTATTACCCACAGAAATAGTCTGTTCACAACGACATCGACTGACGGAGGATCAACCAATGAAAGCACCAACCCTGATCAGCCTGGGCCTGGCGGCCGCCCTTTTCTGGAGTGCACCATTACAGGCCGAGGATGCCCCCCTGAAAGTAGGCTTTGTCTATGTCAGCCCCATTGGGGATGCCGGCTGGACCTATATGCACGACCGCGCCCGCCAGATCGTGGACAAGGAATTCGGTGACCGGGTTGAAACCAACTACGTGGAGAGCGTTTCCGAGGGCTCGGACTCGCAGCGCGTCATCCGCAACCTGTCGGCCAATGGCCATGACCTTATTTTTACAACCTCTTTTGGGTATATGAATCCGACCATCCGAGTAGCCCAGCGATTCCCCAATGTCCGGTATGAGCACGCTACCGGCTACAAGACGGCGGAGAACGTCGGCAATTACCAAGCACGGGCCTACCAGGGACGCTACCTCGCGGGTATGGCGGCGGGCGCCATGACAGAGACGGATACCATCGGCTATGTCGCCGGATTCCCGATCCCCGAAGTGCTGCGCGGCATCAATGCCTTTACGCTCGGGGTCCGCGAAGTCAACCCGGATGCCTCGGTACGGGTCTCCTGGATCAATTCCTGGCATGACCCAGCCAAGGAGCGCGAGTCGGCCTCTAGCCTCATCCGCCAGGATGCAGACGTGCTGACCATGCATGCGGATTCGCCGGCAGTCGTGCAGGCCGCCCAGGATGAGGGCGTCTACGGCATTGGCTACAACTCGAACATGGAATCCTATGGCCCCGACGCCCATCTCACCTCGGTAATGATGCACTGGGAGCCGATCTATCGTGAGAAAATCCAGGCAGTGCTTGACGGTAGCTGGGAGTCGAAATCGATCTGGTATGGGCTCTCAGAGGGCGTAGTAAAAATGGCTCCCATGCACCCGGACATCCCGGAAAGCGTGACTGAACGGATCAGCAAACACCGTAACGCCATCATCAACGGCGACCGGGAAGTCTTTCAGGGGCCAGTCCGCAACCAGGACGGCGAGGAAATCATTGCCGAGGGGGAATCCCTGAGTGATGGACAACTGCTTGAAATCAACTGGTATGTTGAGGGTATCAAAGGCAAACTTCCTAACTGACAGACACCCACAAAACAAAACGGATAATAAATGCTGGAACGCAGCAAAGACTTCGACCCCAACGAGACCCCGACCGGCAAGTACCGGGCGGGGCGGATCCGCGATCGCAACCTGACCAACATCATCGCGGCAGCCGAAGAGGAGTTCGTGCGCCAGGGGTATACCGGAACAAGCATCCAGGCCGTCGCCGACCGGGCCGGCATCCCCAAAGCCAACGTGCATTACTACTTCAAGCGCAAGTCCTATCTCTACATCGCCGTCATTGAGAAACAGGTCAGGCTCTGGAACGACCTGCTGGACGAAGTCCGCGTGGAGGATGACCCCGCAACCGTTCTGGACAGCTTCATCCGACGGAAGGTGGAGCTGTCTTACACGCACCCCCGGGCGTCCAAACTCTTTGCCATGGAAGTCATTCAGGGCGCGCCTCATCTGCGTGACTACATGCGGACCCAGATGCGCCAGTGGGTCCGGGACAAGGTCAGCGTTATGGAGACCTGGATGGAACAGGGCCGCATGAACCGCGTGGACCCGATGTATCTGATCTTCCTGATATGGGCCTCTACCCAGCACTATGCCGACTTCGACATCCAGGTCCTCACCATCATGAATCGGGCCGAATACGAACCCGAAATGATCGAGGGGATCGCCGATTTCCTGAGCCAGATCATCCTGCGCGGATGCGGACTGGAACCACCCCAGCACCCAGGCCCCACCCTCTCCATCCATCAGGAGGATAGTGGCAGCCATGACTGAGACCCTGTGGCTGCGACACCCGGCGGCATGCTGGACGGGCAATGGGGCAAATGCCGATAACGGTCTGGTCGTTGAGGGCAGCCGAATCCGGGAACTCGTGCCAGCCGGACATGAACCCTCTTGCCACTACGCACACACCTTCGACGCTTCCGGCCATGTCCTGCTGCCAGGGCTGATCAACACCCACCATCACTTCTACCAGACGCTAACCCGCGCCTTACCGCGCGCCCTGAACAAGCCCCTGTTTCCGTGGCTGGAAAGTCTCTACCCCGTCTGGGCGAATCTGGACGACGACGCCATCCACGCCGCAACGGAACTGGCGCTTGCGGAACTGCTGCTTTCGGGTTGTACGACCGCAGCGGACCACCATTACGTCTTCAGCCAGCTGATCCCTAGAGCCATTGATGTCCAGGTGTCTGCGGCAAAGCGTATGGGCGCCCGCGTGACACTGACACGAGGTTCCATGAGTTTTGGGGAGCTGGCCGGCGGGCTCCCCCCGGAGAGTGTGATTGAGCCCGAACCGGTCATTCTTTCGGAAAGCGCGCGATTGATTCACGCCTATCACGACCCCGAGCCGGAGGCGCTGTGCCGGATTGCCCTTGCCCCCTGCTCCCCGTTTTCCGTGACGCCGGAGTTGATGCGCGACACCGCCCATCTGGCCGAAGAGCACGATGTATTGTTGCATACCCACCTGGGTGAGACCCGGGATGAGACCGACTTCTGTATCCAGTCCCATGGTCAGCGCCCCCTTGAGTACCTCGAGGATGTGGGCTGGCTGACCCCACGCACCTGGCTCGCGCACGGAATCCACTTCACTGACGACGAAATCCGGCGTATCGCCAACTCGGGGACGGCCGTCTGCCATTGCCCCACCTCCAATATGCTGCTGGGATCCGGCCATTTCCGGGGATGCGACATGCACCGCGCCGGTGTGCGAATGGGACTCGGCGTAGATGGTTCAGCATCCAACGACGGTTCCAATATGATTCAGGAGGCGCGCCAGGCGATGCTGATGCAGAAACTCACCTATGGCGCGGACCAGTTCAGTCACCTGGACGCGCTCGCCCTGGCTACCACCGGGGGTGCCCAACTCCTGGGCCGCCCGGAACTGGGCGAACTGGCCCCCGGGAAACAGGCGGACCTGGCGCTGTTCAGCCTGGATGATCCCCGTTTCTCGGGCCACGCCGATCCCCTGGCGGCCCTACTGCTCTGCGGCGCCCACAGGGCCGATCACGTCATGGTGGGCGGGGGATGGAAAGTCCGAAATGGGGGGCTCGTGGATCATGATATCCACGAGATCATGGCACGCCACAAGCAGGCCGCGGAGCGCCTCATCCGGCGCGCCGCTCCAGCCTAATCCGTATAGACATCGTTCAAAACACGTCGGAAACCACGGAAGACCCGGTCCGGATCCGTCTCAAGGCAGACTGTCACCGGCGACGCGCCTGGCCTGGGAACCAGGGTGCCAGCGGTCGCCGCATCAAGGTGGGAACGGGGCTTCCCGTCCCAGCGCCTGAACAGTCCAGCACAACACAATCCTTTTCGCATGGGCCCATCCCTTAGTCAGTTCCTGGAACGTTCGTTTGGTACCGGTCCCAGTCATCTACCAGAGTCTGAACCACCCGGTTACCGAGCTGAAAAGCCGCTTCATAGGCGGGTTCCCCGTTATCCGGGTAAGGCGCGGTTGTGCTCCAGGCTGCCGTCTTATCATCGGGTGGGAAGGTGTAATTGCTCACCGTCCGCAGGACCATCACACGCTCGGGATCCACAAGGTCTTCACGGGCCAGGCGATGCAAAGCCGTCAGAGTGCCGCTGTCCTCCATGTTGCTGGTTACCATATTGGCATCGTCGCCGGCCTGGAGCTTCACCCAGTCGTTGGCCCAGTCATTCAGATAGTCGCCGTGCCAATAGGTACTGGCGCTCAGGGTGTCTCCCAGCGCCACTGACGGTGGCTTCCGGGCCTCCGGGTAATTCTCGTACATCGCCCGGAAGTCCTTCATGGCGGGCGTATCCCCGACCGCATGGCCACGGGTCAGATCATAGGCCCACTCAGCCAAGCTGCCATTGAGGTCGAACGAGATGGTGTCAACGGTCCAACCAGTCGCTTCCTGATTGGGCTCCTCGGCGCCCAGTGGAATCAGGCCATAAGCCCAGTCCTCAGGCATTTCCCGGGCATCAATCTCGTACAGGAGATCGCCGTCCACCACATGACGGGCCCAGACCCCGGTCCCAAGGGAGACATCCTCGGGATCACCACCGCCAATCCCCGAGACCAGCCAGTAGGCATCGGACAGGTCGAAGCGTTCATCCAGGCCCAGAGCCATAATGGAAGCGGTCGCGTTGGTCACTCCACCGCCGGTGCATATGGCCAGTATTCCTTCATCATTGAGATGCAGATCAAACTGGCCTAGCGGAAAGTCCACAGGCTCAAGATCCAGTCGCTGGACCCAGCGATGGTATTCACCGGATTCCTCGCCGTTGATATCACCATTCTCGAAATGGGTTACGACGACCGCCTTGATCTCAGTCGCGGCAATACCCTGGGTGGATACACTTATAAGACCCGCTGCCAACAGCGGGGAAAACCTGGTACGGATCATGACACGCTCCTTTTTAAAACACGCAGCTCCCTATGCAAAATCCTGTCCATTTGGATAATTTTATCGAAAAACAACAACGGAACGCAGCAATAGGCGAGTAAGGCCGTACTGAATGAATCCTGAAGCCCTTCATTAAATCCTCAATATTGAACCAGTAATGGGCGCACTTGACGGATAGGCTCCATGATCGGGCACTCCGATTACCAATCCCCTTTTCCTGACCATGCAACCAGGCTTTCAGATTAATGGTATGGATGTTGCAGCGTGCAGGGGCCCAACCACGGATCAAAGGAGATCCCCATGTCACAACCATTGCGGTCAGCCGCAGTGACGGCATTCATGCTGGTCCTCACGCTGTGCCCGTCGCTGGTGGGGGCCGAAGAGCGCTACCCCCACTATGAACCCACCGATACCATCGTGGTTCTCGGTGCTGTCCCCCAGGAGATCCCGGTTCTTACGGACGCCATGACGGACGCGGAAAAGAAGAGCCTCTGGGGCATCCCCTACTGGGAGGGTGAACTTCACGGTAAGCCCATTGTCGTCGCCATTACCGGCATCGGTAAGACCTTCACCGGCATGACGACCACGCTTTTCATAAAGGAGTTCAAGCCCCGTGCGGTTCTGATGACCGGCACTGGCGCCCGGGTCAACCAGGATCTGCGTACCGGCGATGTCATCGTCGCCACGCACACCCATGAACATGACTATGGGAGCCTCACCAGCGAGGGCATGACCTACCGCCCCATGAACGGCCCCATCGATGGCAACGAGGTGAAGAATGCATTCAGTCCCAGCGACCGGATGCTTGAGAAGGCCAAGCAGGCCATGGCGACCTATGAGCGTCGCGAAGTGGAAGCCAACGGCAGCACCTACACCAACAGAGTCGATTTCGGTGTCGTGGTTTCCTCAGACCTGTTTGGTGTAACAGAACAACGGCTGACCCTTTTGAGAAACCGGTTCGACGCGGACATCATGGAGATGGAATCTGCCCCGCTGGGTCATGTGAGCGAGGCGCTGGGGGTTCCCTACCTGATCGTGCGCTCTGGCAGCAACCTGGCCCAGGAGGAACCCAATGACGATTACCTCAGGCTCGGTCCCATTGCCGCCCGCCAGGCCGCTTATTTCTCACTGCACCTGATCAGACACCTCTGACCCCTCGGATTTAGCGGGGGTTGCCAAATCCAGGCGATAAACGGCATACCCCGCGCCATTCTCTTTTACCTGGCTCATGGGGTAATAGCTGTTCGCCTCAATGAAACGCTGCGCCTTTTCCCCCGGTGACGTGCGGAAGGTGACGGTCAGTTCCGGGGCGTCCGCAATACTCTGCAGATGCCAGTTATGGTCCGCTTCTGCGTCAACGCCATTCCCGGACCGACTCTGGCGCTTGATGTAATCCGCGACGATGGTGCGGTTCTCATCCGGGGACTCAAACGCCACACTGGCCTCACCCGTGCCCGGGAAGACCCCCCCAAACGCCCGATAATTATTGGTAGCTACCAGGAACGTCTGATCCGGTTCCACGGGTTCCCCCTGGAACCGCAGGGCCCGGATGCGTTGCGAGCCAGGGTTTACCCGGTTGCATTCACCGTCATAGCGCGCCGGCTCGGTCACGTCCACGCGGTAGTGAACCCCCTCGAACACGTCAAAATTGTAGGTCCTGAATGCCTCCCGGTTAATCAGTTCCTGGGCACCGGCGTCTTCCGGATCAATCCGGTTATAGAGCGATACAGCGCATTCCAGCCATTCCCTGAGCTCTGCGCCACTGATTCGAAGCGCAACCAGCCGGTTCGGGAATGGGTAGAGCGCAGCTACATCACCATAGTTCACTTCCCCTTCGGCCACTTCTACATAGGCTTCAGGGCTGCTGCCCCTTCCCCCTGCCCTGAACGGCGAGGCCACGGAGAGGACCGGCAGGCCGTCCAGATCCGGATCGCCCTCAACATAATGCCTCACATAGGCACGCTGGGCGCGGTTAACCAGCTCAACCGTGGGGTCGTCCTGTGCCAGCGCGAGATAACTGTAAATCGGGTCGTTGATCCCACCGATAGGGCGGTTAACGAAGGTCCGGGTCGACTCGTGAGCATCCGAGACGGCCTCAGCGACCCGAGGGTCGCGCTCCGCGATGGCCTGGTTGTTCCGGTCATCAAAGATCGGTCTGGCCTCGGAACGGGCGGAAACGACCTTCCATTCATCCCCTTTCCGGGTGAGTTTCAGGTCCATGATGCCCAGGTGACTGCCCCAACGCCCGGGCATCACGGCCACGACACCATTGACGGTACCGCGCTCGGCATCAACGCCCTCGATCCCCGAAAACTCGTCACTCGGGAAAACCGCATGCGCATGGCCGAAGGCAATGGCATCAACGCCCTCGACCTCCGACAGGTAATACACCGAATTCTCCGCCATGGCCCGGTATGGGTCGGAAGAGAGGCCGGAGTGCGGGATTGCCACAATCACGTCGGCACCGGCTTCCTTCATTCTGGGCACCCATTTTTCAGCAGTGCGGGTAATATCGCGCGCTTCCACACGCCCCTTCAGGTGCTGGCGATCCCAATCCATGATCTGAGGGGGTACGAACCCGATGTAACCAATCGACAGCTCATGCGGCCTGCCCCGTTCATCGACAACCTCGTGCTTCTGTATTCGGTAGGGTGTGAACACCGGCTTCCCGGAGTCCGGATCGACCACGTTGGCATTGATGTAGGGAAACTCTGCGCCCTCCAGGGATTTCCTGAGAAAGTCGAGACCGTAGTTGAATTCATGGTTCCCAATGTTGCCCACCGCATAATCAAGCCGGTTCATTGCCTGGTAGACAGGATGAGTACCGTCTTCAGGCAGATCCTGCTTGACGGCATAGTCACCCAGGGGGCTGCCCTGGATCAGATCCCCGTTATCCACGAGCACATGGTTGGCCACCTCACTGCGTGCCTGCTCAATCAGCGATGCCGTGCGAACCAGGCCAAAGCGGGCAGTTGTGCTGTCACGGTAGTAGTCAAAATCCATGATGTGGGCATGGATATCGGTGGTTTCCATAACGCGCAGACTAACGGTGGGGTCACTGGTCTCTGCGGCAGCCAGACTCCCCAGCCCCAGGAACAGGACGAAAACTGTTTTCACTGTGTATCGGCGCGTCATCCTCAACTTCCCTCCGGGTTGGCGCTACTCTGGGCCAGGTTGAGCAGGGTACGGACCATAGCTTCAATACCGAGGCCAACGTCCGTGGTCATCACCGATTCATCCGGATGGTGGCTGATTCCTCCCGCACACCGTATGAAAAACATCCCGACATCCGTGATCCGTGCCATCGCCATGGCATCGTGACCGGCACCGCTGGGAAGGTGGACGGGTTCCAGCCCCATTGCCTCGAGAGCCCTGGATTGATGGCTCTGGAGGCTCGTGGTGCAAGCAACCGCCGGTGCGCTGTGGGTCTCACGCCAGGAGGATACAAGACCGCGTTCCTCGCAGAGCCGATTGGATTCACTCCGGATAAGTCTGAGAGCCTGGTCACGGCGTTCATCGTCAGTAGCCCGCAGATCCAGTGACCAGCAAGCCTCTCCCGCAATGACATTGACCGCCCCAGGGACAGCGTTCAGTCGACCCACGGTCGCCATTACCTCCTGCTCGCGGGCCACCCGCTCAACGACAAGCGCCGCTTCCGCAGCCCCGAGAAGGGCATCCCGCCGCAGCGCCAGCGGGACGGTACCCGCATGCCCGACCTCGCCCTCCAGGGTCACCGTAAAGCGTCTGGCGCCCGCAATCCCGGTTACAACCCCCAGAGGATGGCCACCGTGTTCAAGTACCGGACCCTGTTCAATATGCAGTTCCAGATATCCCAGCAATTCCTCCGGATCCCTGGCGCAGGATCCGATCCGTGCCGGGTCCAGCCCGAAGTCCCGGAAAGCCTGCTCAAGTGTGCCCCCCCCGCGATCGGCCAGTTCCCACCATTCCGGCTGCCAGTGCCCGGCTACCGGGTAGCTTCCAAGGAGAGTTGTTCCAAAGCGGGAACCTTCCTCATCACCAAACGCCACAACGTCCACGTGAAACGGAAGACGGATATCCTCCTGGTTTAGATACTCAACCACTGCCAGAGCGGTGAGTATGCCCAGTGGCCCATCGTATCGACCCGCATTGGGAACGGAATCATGATGGGAGCCCATAATCAGGGCCCGGATTGGCGGCGCGGTGTCGGTCGCTGCAGCATAACGGCCCCAGAGATTACCGGCAGCGTCCTCCCAAACCGTCATGCCTGCCGCTTTCATCCAGTGAGCCAGGAGGTCACTGCACCTCCGATGCTCAGGCGTCAGATAATAGCGATCAATGCGGCCCGGCTCGCTGGTGATGGCGGCCAGTTCGTCGCAGCGCTCCATTACCCCATAAGCGAGTTCGGGGACCCAGTTCATAGCTCTTCCCCGCTGAACCGGGCCAAGGCTGCCCTTACTCCAGCCTGGGGAGACAGCCGGTGACCAGCCAGCCCCAGGACCGCCTCCAGCGCCGCGAGGGTCTGGATAACCGCGTCCCGTCGCGCGTTGTAGCCCATGGTCCCGATTCGCCAGATGCGCCCATGCAAGGGGCCAAACGAGGTGCCGATCTCGATGCCGAAATCAGAGAGCATGGAATACCTTACCTGATCGCCATCCACTCCCTGAGGGATGTGGACCCCAACCACGTTGTTCATCCGGTGCCCCTGATCACCGAATAGTTCGAGATCCATCGCCTCCAGGCCTTCAGCCAGGGCCAGGCCACTCACGCGGTGCCGCTTGCGGACATTCGCCGGCCCCTCTTCAAGGTGAATGCGGGCGCATTCCCGAGCCCCGTAGAGCATGGTCGTCGCCTCAGTGTGGTGGTTAAGGCGCTCTTCCCCCCAGTAGTCCATGATCATGGCGAGATCAAAATAGTTGGAGCTGATCCGCTGCCCCCGCCCCTCGCCGTGGCCGGTATGGCGGATACCCGCCTCAACGTGCTGGCGCTCACGGATCGCTGAGACGGCCCGTTCCCCCAGCGTCAACGGCGCACTGCCGGAAGGGCCACAAAGACATTTCTGGAGCCCTACGGATACCGCGTCCAGTTCCCAGGCATCCGTGTAAAGGGCGTTGCCGGCGATGGAGGCTGTCGCATCACAGTAAAGAAGCGCGTCATAGCGCCGGCAGATGGCTCCCAACGCTTCCAGGGGCTGGAGCATGGTGGTGGACGTATCGCCCTGGACCAGTGCCACCAGCTTCGGCCTGACGCGGCGTACGGCCTCCTCGATCTGGGCCGGCTCGAACACACGGCCCCATTCCACCTCGATCGTGTGGACTTCGGCACCGCACCGTCCCGCGATCTCTGTCAGCAGGTGCCCGAAACGCCCGAATATCGGTACGAGCACCCTGTCTCCGGGTTCCAGGAGGGAAACCAGGACGGCCTCAATGCCAGCTCGTGAGGTGCCGTCGACAAGGAAGGTCCACTCGTTCTCGGTTTCAAAGACCCGCCGGTACAATGCCATGGTCTCATTCATGCAGCTGGTCATGGCGGGG
>NZ_JACHUZ010000013.1:1462167-1848799 GCF_019903425.1 Vreelandella halophila | reverse complement strand
ACCCCAGCTGGTGGGGCGCCGCCAAAAGGGAAGCCCCCCTCTTTCTCGTTTAAAAAGCCCCGCCGGTACAATGCCATGGTCTCATTCATGCAGCTGGTCATGGCGGGGTCGTACTGCCCCACCAACTGACAGGACATGGCCTGAAGAACCCGGGGATCCACCGTAATCGGGCCGGGCCCCATTAAGAGCCTGGGCGGGGGTGTAAAAGGCCGCATCGACGGTGATGCGGCGTTGAGTCCTTCCGTCATATCAACCTCCAAGGGCCTGCATCAGCATGCGTAACCCGCTGATGCAGAGAAACACCGCGAACACACGCTTAAGCATGAGTGCATCCAGCCTGGCGCCCAGGCTGGCCCCAACCGGTGCCATGAAAACCGTCAGCGGCACGATGGCCAGGAACCCCGCCAGATTGACCGCTCCCAGCATGCCAGCTGGCGCCCCCTCTGGAGTGGTCGCCAACAGCATCGCAATCGCTCCGGGCAGCGCAATCAGCAAACCGAAGAAAGCCGCCGTTCCGACAGCCCTGTGGGAGGGATAGTTGCACGCGGTCAGCATGGGCACGCCCATGGTGCCTCCGCCGATGCCAATCATCACCGAGAAGAATCCGATGCTCCCGGCCATCAGGCCCTGACCAGGGAGTCTCGGCAGACCGCTGGCCACCGGCTTTGCTCGGGGGCGCAGCAGGATATTGGCGGCCACCAGCAGGGCAATCACACCGAAAACGCCCCCGATCAGACTGCCGTCCGCATAGAGCGAGACAGTGCTGCCAGCCACCACGCCCGTAACCATGAACAGCCACCAGCGGCGAATGAGGGCCCAGTCGACATTGCCACGCCCATGATGGGCCCGGACCGACGAAATGCTGGTTGGTACAATCACCATCAGCGAGGTAGCGGTGGCCACGCGGATGGCCACATCCGGATCAATACCCATGGCCTGCAGGATGAAATAGAACACGGGCACAATGACGATGCCCCCGCCCACCCCAAGCAGACCCGCAAGCAGGCCCGCCAGCAGTCCGGTTGCAAGCATCCCCAGAACAAGGGGCAACCAGGCCGTTATCATGTCGAGCATACCCCCTCCCTGGCGGCGCCATCACTCCGTGGATCGCTGGCAGCAGTCACACCACCGTCGGGAAATCGCACCACGGCCCCGGCATGCCCCATCATCTCACTGTGATCGGGCACGGTCTTGAAGCGGTGGCCGCGCAATGCCAGCTCATCACCCAGATGACGGGCCAGGCTCGCCTCGAGCTTGAGATCATCATCCCGATCCCCCCAGGTCCGACCGAGGAGCCACCGACCCCGAGCTATGGATTCGCCGAGAGGCAGTCCGTCGTACAGGTAACGGGTGAAAAGCGCGGCCTGGGTCTGGGGCTGGCCCTCACCGCCCATGGTGCCGTAGCTCATACGCCGTCCGTCATCCAGAACCGCGAACGCCGGGTTCAGGGTATGGAACGGCTTATATCCCGGCTCCAGGGCATTACGGTGGTCGGCATCCAGACTGAAGCTCAGTCCCCGGTTGTTCCATACCAGTCCCGTACCCGGAATGGTCACTCCCGAACCGAACTCCCAGTAAACACTCTGGATGAAGCTAACCATGGTCCCTTCCGCATCCACACACCCCATCCAGACCGTGTCGCCAGGCTCCGCCGGCCACGGCCAGGGTGAGGCCTCTTTTCCCACGACCGCTGCCAGCTTGCCAATGGATACGCTGTTCAGATGAGACTCTGCAGGCGCACGCATCCGTGCAGGATCGGTAACTTCCCGATCCCTTACCCGAAACGCCTGCTTGGTCGCCTCAACCAGTGTGTGGACCCGGTCGGCGTCGGACCACTGCGGATCGTAGAGCTGATCGTAGATGGCAAGGATCAGCAGTGAGGCCAATCCCTGGGTAGGAGGCGGGAAATTGTAGAGGCTCCCGACGCGGGTTCGGACAGACAATGGCGTTACCTCTTGAGCTTCATACCCAGTGAGGTCGTTGGCGCGAATTGGGCTACCCCTGGCTGCCAGCTCCGCCGCCACGGTTTCAGCCAGCTCGCCGTCATAGAAATCCCTCGGCCCTTTGCGCGCCAGGTGCGCGAGCGTCTCCGCCAGGTCCGGGTTACGCAGCTGCTCCCCCTGCCGAAGCGGCCGTCCTTCAGGGGCGAAGATAGCCCGGAACGCCGTTTCATCGGCAAGCGATTCATGCACTTTCTCGCTGGCCACGGCCAGACTGGCCGTCACCTCAATTCCATCCCGCGCCAGTGCTTCAGCCGGAGCCAGAAGCTCCCCGTAAGGGCGGCGCTGCTCGGGTGCCACACAGCACTCACGGGCCTTTTCCCACCCACTCAGGGTGCCACCAAGCGTGAGCGCCGATAGCGGCCCCCGGGCAGGAATGGCATCACACCCCTGCTCCCGGTACCAGTCAATGCTGGCCAACGCCGCGGCATGACCACACGCATCAATCGCCCGGGGCGCTTCACCGGGACGCTGTACGAGCCAGAACCCGTCACCGGCGAGACTGTTCATGTGGGGATAGAGGACGGCGATCGCTGCCGAGGCGGCAATCATGGCGTCCACGGCGCTAGCGCCGTCACGCAACAGAGACAACCCAATATCAGCCGCCCCGCTGTGGGGCGCCGTAAAGGCAATATTGCTCATCAAATAGACTCCATTGGATTTTGGGCTTCCGCGCCGCAAAGCGCGTCCGCCAGCTTCAGAAGCATTAGATCCGAGTGTCGGGGCCCCAGAAGCGATACCCCTGCCGGTGCGCCTTCCCGGGTAATCACCGGGAGATGGACCTGGGGCAGACCGGCCAGACCAGCGGGGGCCGTCAGTCCCATAAGCTTCGCACGATAGTCACGCATCCATTCACTGCTGGCATCGAGGCGTGGTGCTGGGCCTGGGGTGGTCGGCATCACGATCGCGTCCACGCCTTCGAACCAGGCGCTGATATCCTGATGCAGACGCATCTGACCAGTCCGTGCCGCGGTCTCGTCTTCCGCACTCAGCCGGCAACACCATTCCAAACGGGTCCGGATGTCCTCCGCCATACGCGGATCCACCTCACGGAACCAATCCCCGTGGGTCTGCCAGATCGCCCGCCCCTGCAGGACCCGGAAATACTCACTGGCCGACTCGAGCCATGCCGCCTCGAGCGGTATGCGCCGATGAACCTCAAGCCGCGGCTGCTGGCGCAGCCAAGCCTCCTGATCTGCCTGCCAAAGCGCGACGCCATCCATGGTTGGTTCGAGCACGCCCACCCGCACAACCCCGCTGCCGTCGCACTCATCCGCCCCTGGCAGTAACGCCCGGCCAACCGCCAATAGTGTGGCCGAATCCCGGCTCATCCATCCGACCGTATCGAAAAGGGGGGCCAGCGGCACCATCCCCTCGGTCGAAATCGCACCGTGAGTGGGACGAACCCCGAACAGGCCGTTGTAGCTTGCGGGAACGCGGATGGAACCGCCCGTATCCGACCCCAGCCCGATGTCCGCTTCCCCGGCTGCAACGGCGACGGCAGAGCCGGTACTGGAGCCGCCGGGGAGTCGCTCCGGCGCCTTCGGATTCAGCGGCGTGCCGTAATGCGTATTCAAGCCGTTCAGGCTGTAGGCAAGCTCATCCGTCTGGGTCTTGCCGATTAGCTGAGCCCCCGCCTTCTGCAGGTCACGGATCACTGGCGATGTTTCACGGGCCACGGGGTGGGTTGCCAGCCAGTAGGGGTTACCCGCGCCGGTTCGGTGTCCGGCGATCGCAAAGAGGTCCTTGACGACCAGACGGAAACCAGACAGGGGGCCGCTTTCCGAGGACAGTTCACCGGGTGCGGCGCGCCATGTATAGGCGCGCGCATCGAACAGCTCATTCATGGGCACGGATCCGGAATCAGTCAATGTCACCGGGAGTGGGCACCCGCTCACGATAAACATCCCAGTTGGTGGTGATCTCATCCAGCACTGTCTCGCCAACCCGGTAGGCGGACTCCAGAGCCGCGTCAAGTCCGGCGTAGCCCTCGCTTTCCGCAACCAGGTTCTCTGCCGCGCCCACACCGGGCGGAGGCATGGTGTAATTGCTGCCGGTTCGGAGCACCATGACACGATCACTATCGGCAAGCCCCGCCTCATCCAACAGCCTCAGGGATAGGTAGCTGCCGCTGTCCTCCATGGCCGAAGTCACGAATTCCCCCTCTCCATCAGTCCAGTAATCCACCCACCGATTGGCCCAGTCGTTCATGATCTCCCCATGCCAGAACGTCATCGCTGCCAAGTGGTCGCCTTTCAGGACAAACGGAGCCTTTCTAGCATTCGGATGCTCCGTGTACAGGGAACGTGTTTCTTCCAGAGCCTCGGGGTTGGGCAGTTCCGTATCCTTTGTCAGTTCATAGGCCCAGTCGGTGAGTTCCGGGTTCAGCTGCTGCACCTCGAAGCTGGGATCGGGCTTGTTGGGGTCATAGGGCTTCTTCGCGTCCCTGGGAAAATAGCCGGTGTCCCAGTCGTCCGGTATCTCTCGGGCGTCGATGTGGTGCGCCAGATCCCCGTCGACCACGTATTCCGCCCAGGCAGCTGAACCCAGTGACGCATCCTCGGGATCAATACCGGCTATGCCGGCGATCAGCCAGTAGGCATTGGAAAGGTCAAAGCGCGGATCCATACCCAGTGCCATCACCGCCGAGGAGGAGTAGGCCGTCCCGATACCGGTCACAATGCTCAGCACACCGGTTTCCTCATTCACGTAGATATCATGATGCCCTTGGGGAAACGGATATCGCGTATCCAGTTCCTGGCGCTCCTTCCACAACTGAAATTCGCCCGGCTGGTCGCCTTCATCGTCACCGATCTCAAACATGGTGACCACGACGAACTTGATTGGAATCGGCTCTGGCTCCTGCTGGCCGGCCTGCATCATCGAGTGCTGCGCACAGCCGCCCAGCAGAACAAGCGCGGCTACGACCAGCGCATGGCGTGCATTAAACATCATGGTTCATTCCTCTTCTGGTTATGGACGGACACACTAGGCGCCTTCGGACTGATTCCGTTGTTTCCAGTTGTGCTGCTTCTGGAGCTGTTGCGCGTACTGAATCCAGCGCTGGGCACGCTCACGCGAGTCCTCAAAGGCACGGCCCTTGCGAAGGGCCTCGAAACCGCCTTCGAAATCTTCCTGCTCAGTCAGTGCGATACCCAGTAGAACCCAGGCCTCGCCAGGCTTTTCGAGCTCACTCTCTTGCGCCGAGCGCAGGCTGGCTTCCGCTTCCTGCCACCGCCCTCGCTCGATATGAAGGTTCGCGATGCGGACATGGGGATCTCCAGAGTCCCGCAGCGAGGCCAGCCGCTCGAGCGAATCGATGCCGTCCTTGTATTCCCGCGCGGAGATCCAGGCGTTGGCCAGCAGCTCCACGTAATCAGCCTCAGTAGGCAATGCCCCCTGCTCCAGAGCACGATCGAGCAGACGGGCACCTCTTTCGGGAATCCCACGGTTGATGGCCAACTGGATCATTGAGCGTATGGACCCTTCCTCCTCGAGCACCCCGGACTTCCAGGCCAACTGGAGAACGGCGAGGCCACTGTCCCGGTCATCCAGCTGGACATAAATGTTAGCCAGCTGTTTCCAGTAATCCGGTTTCTCTGGCCATCGACGCACCATCCGTTTCAGATCCCTGGCCGTCTGCCGGTAATCGCCTTGCTGGAAGCTGGACGCCACCAACAACTGGAACCAGCTCTCCCGGGGATCATCACTGGCCTCAATCGCCCTGTTGGCCATTGCCATGGCGCCGTCATAACGCTCGGTCTGGGCCATCAGGTTGGCCAGGAACATATACTGCTGCGGCTTTGGCTCCTCCTGGGATTCAAGCCAGGCTCTGGCATACTTTAGGGCCTGTTGATACTGTTCCTCGGAGGCATAAAGTTGCGCCAGCATGCGCCCGACCTGCTGATGCATCTGCTCAGGCAGCTTGCCGGTGTCGTGGCTCACTTTGAGGTGCTGGATGGCCTGCGGGTAGTTTTCCCGGCTCAATTCGACCCGTCCCAACATCTGCAGCACTACTGCCTGGTCTATGGTGTCGGCCTCGAGGTCCTCGCGCAGACCGTCAATCTCGTCATAGGCATCATCGAGCCGATCCTCCCCCATCAACTTCTGGGCTTCCTTGAGCCCCTCGTAGATCGGTCCGCTGACATTCTCCTCCCCGGACACGCCAGCCGAGACAAACGCCATCAAAACCCCGACCATCAACACCCAGTGTCCCGTTTTCCGAATCATCGCTCTGACCTCCCCTGCTCTACCCAGGCTCATTTGTCCAGGGTGAATTCAATCGTCTGTCGGGCTTTTTGTGGTCTGTTTTCGCCATTTTCGGTTTTCGGTCGGAAGCGCCAGCGCTTCATGGCACGAACAGCTGCATCATCGAACATCCGTGGTGGTTCCGACTCCAGCACCTCGACACTCGCCACTGTCCCGTCCGCGCGGATATCTACCGCCATGGTGACGTAACCCTCCAGGCCGGCCCGCTTGGCCTTCTGCGGGTAGTTGGGGGGCACCCGGAGGGTGGGCACGGCGTCGGAACTGAATCCCGAGAGCCCTCCACCACCACCGGCGCTCAGCCCTTCCAATGACATCCCATCACCCTGGCTGACCGAGGCGTCCATGCTTGGCATGTCCATGCTGAGTTGCTGGCTGGTATCCGGTTGATCGCTCTCGACGCTGGCGTCCGGCGTCTCGGGCGACGGTTCAGGCTCCGGCGGTGGATCCGGCTGTTCGCGGTCCTTGGTCTCCGCTTCCTGCTCCGCGGAGTCAACGCGCACGAAGTTGAGCGAGGCACTCTGGCTGTCCTCTTTCTCGAGGTCCCCATCCATCGCGACCAGCACCTGCATCCCGATGAACACCAGGAGGCTCAGCCCCGCCGCCACAAGAAGACTCAGAACGTACTTCGCCACCATTACCTGCTCTCCGAAGCAACCGACACCGATTCCGCCCCGGCCAGGCGGGCCTGATCCATAACCCTGATCAGGGTGTTCGTATTGGAATCCTGGTCCGCCACGATAACCACACCCGCTCCCGGGCTCTCAGCCAGAGCGCGTTCCACGTTGGCTCGCACGGCGCGCGTGTCGACCTCCCGGTCGTCCATGTAGATCTGGTTGTTGGCATTGATGCCCACCTGGATGCTGTTGGATTCGGTCTGTACCGCCGTTTCAGCGTTCGGCCGGGTCACGTCCACACCGGCCTCCTTCACGAAGGTGGATGTCACGATGAAAAAGATCAGCATGATGAAGACCACATCGAGCATGGGCGTCATGTCGATTTGGTTATCATCCTCCTCCCCGTTCAAAAACTGGTTGTCGTTCATAGCAACCTCTCTCGTGTGCAGGGCGTTAATGCGTGGTCATGCCACTCGCCAGCCGGTGCATTTCCCGCTGATAGCGCCGATTGAGTTCTGTGGAGAACGGGATTCCCAGGAGGGCGACCACCATCCCGGCCATGGTCGGGAAAGTGGCCGAACTGACCCCGTCCGCCATGGCGCGGGGGTTCCCCGATCCCAGGAATGCCATCACGTCAAAGACCTGGATCATGCCGGTGACAGTACCGAGCAGCCCCAGAAGGGGCAGTGCGGCGATCAGGGCCGTGATCAGGTTCAGATTCCGGATCATCTGGCAGTCCACCTCGGAAATCAGCTGTCGCCGATATTGTTCCCCGGCCCAGGAGCGCTTGTCCCCGGCCTGTTCCCAGCTCTCCAGGCGGGCGTGACGCTCCGCCGGCAACTGCCGGAAAAAGAACCAGTAGCGCTCGAAGATCAGGACGAACAGACAGAACGTCACCGCCAGGATCAGCCACAGGACGTCACCCCCTGTCTCCAGGAAATCATTCAGAAGGCCCAGTGGATCCATGCCCTCACCTCCCCCTAACTGTTCCGTGATTCGGCGATATTGACGGCCTTGCGGGCTACCATGCCGTAGGACTGTTCACCGATGATCTTGCCCAATTGCTGAATCCGACTGCTCAGAAAGCTGGAGGACAGCAGCAGTGGGATAGCGACGATCAGGCCCAAAACGGTCGTGATCAGCGCCTGGGAAATCCCGCCAGCCATGAGCTTGGGGTCACCGGTCCCGAACAGCGTGATCGCCTGGAAGGTGCTGATCATTCCCGTCACCGTGCCGAGCAGCCCCATAAGGGGTGCGATCGCTGCCAGTACCTTGACCGTGGGCAGCCCCTTGCGCAGCTCCGCCATATCCGAGAAGGTCACCTCATCCAGTTTCTTACTGAGCACATCCAGATCATCCAGGTGCTTGTTCTCGTAGTAGGCCAGCATCATCCGTCCGAGCGGGTTGTCCTCCCGGGCATGCTCCATATCGTTAAGCTGCTGCTTGATCCGCCGCGATGTGCGGGTAAGTCGGGCCGCGCGATCAACCACCACCAGAAGACCGATCACACCGAGGGCCAGAATGATGTAGCCGACGATACGCCCCTGCTGAATGCGCTCCATCAGGGTCGGAACCTGGACCAGAAGCCCCAAAAGCGCCCCTCGGGAGGGATCCAGGGAAAAGCCGACCTGGCTGCCGTCGCTTGTGTTGCTGAGTTCCGAGGCACTGTCGCGGGCCTGGCCACCAGGCTGGCGTGAAAGTTCAACCAGGGCCTGGGACTCCGGCGAAAACTCCAGGTACTTGTCTCCAGCAACCGCGTTGAACGTGCCCACCCGCGTTACCGGAACCGTGTCGCTCTGGCCACTTGGGCGTGTCACTTCGGTTTCAAAGCGTGAGACCTTTCCGGACTCCGAGATTTCCTGGAGCATCAGGCTCCAGAGTTCGCGCATCTGCCGGATAGTGGGAACATCCTCCACCTCAGCCAGGGACTCGATGGTGCTCCCCCGCTCCGGATGTTCGAGATTGACCATCGAGTCGAAGAGCGTGCCCTCCAGATCACCGGCAACCTGGCGGAAAACACCAAATAGTTCACCCAGATTGCCGCTGCGTTGATTCAGCTGCTCCTCGAGTTCCGCCAGTGTTGATTCGTTATCGTCAAAACGCTGCTGCAGTTCTTCCCGTTGAGCTTCGGCGGAAGCTACTTTGGATTGAACATCCTCCAGCATCGCCTCACGTTCTTCCGCACGCTGCAGGAAACGCTGCAGCCGCTCGTCGTTGTGAGTCGCCTCAGATTCCACGTCCTGTTGGACGCGCTGGTAAAGCTCATCAATGGTCGTCTGTGCAACAGACGGACCGGGCACTGCCACGACGAGCGCCGTAAAACAGACTGCCAGCGTTACAGCATGCTTGATTGGGGATTTCATCATTGCGGCATCCTTACTGCTCAGGCGCATTAATGGGCAGGGTCAGAAGCTCGGGAGGCGCCTGGTCCCGCGCGATTCGCAACCCTTCTTCAACCGATTCGAGGTAGCTGGGCTGGATCTTTTCCCAGCGATCCTCGGAGGGATTCCAGCGGCCGCTGTTCTCCCCATCCAGCGTCTGGTAATAGAGCCCGACACGGCCAATGCGCAGGAAATCGACCCGGCGTGCCTCGTCATCAATCACCAGATCGCCGCGATAGGCCTCGATCGTGCGGCCATACTCAAGTTCGACCTGGTAGGCTTCCAGGATGCGACGGTACTTTTCCCCGACCGTGACGTCCGCCCGGTCCACGAGATCGCGCAGGTTATCCACCCGCTCCTGGCGTTCCTGTTCGAGGAAGGGCGCATCTGCCTCTACCAGCTCGGCAAGCGTGTCCGTCATCTCGATCATCAATGGAAGCGCCCCGGTTTCGATGGTGTCGATCTCCTCGATCTGGCCCCGGATCTTTTCCATTTCCTCATTCTGTGAGTCGACAAGCCGATCCATCTGCCGGTTGTAGATCTCCAGGCTCTCCAGTCGCTTCACCGAGCTGCGGTATTGCTGGAAGTCCTGCTTGGCCTGGTCGTCCAGCTCATTGATGCGCGACTGCGTCGAGGCTGAATCACTGTTGATTGCCTTCTGGGTTTCAATACTGTCATCCACCGCCAATGCAATCGGCGATCCAATGACCACGGCGCAGATCGAAACACTGAGAAGTCTGCGAAAAACCATAATTACCCTCTTTCTCATATCAGCCCCGCCCACCGGGCGGGGCTACTGTTCAGCCGATTCTTAGAAGCTGTAGGAGAGACTCGCCGTCCAGTTACGCGGACGTTCCGGCTTGACCACGGTGGAACCGAAAAGGTCCGGGAAGTTGGAGCGGAAGTAATCCTCATCCGTAAGGTTGCGAACCTGCACGTCGAACTTCCAGGGGCCGGTGCGGTAGTTGAGCCCCGCATTGACCAGGGTGTAAGCCGGCAGGCGGACAGACTTGGAGAAGCCCGAGTAGACCGAGTCCACATGCTGGACACTGGTGGTCACCCCGAAACCGTTGCCGAACTGATAGGCACCGGTCACGCTGTAAACATGCTCCGGAACACCGGCCTTGCGGGCATCGCTCTCGGAATTAACGGGAATGATGCCACCCGGCTGGTTGGCATACTGATCCTCGGGGTCAGCTCCAGGGAGGTCTTCAGCACCCAGGAAGCTGAACTGCGACCCCGCATCAAGCGCCGTGAGATTAATGACCTCAAGGTTGGTGTAAGCGGCCGTAAGGGTCAGGTTGTCCGTAGCCAGAAAACGGGCTTCAAACTCATATCCTTCTGTTTCCGTCGTGTTATTGCTGGTCAGGTCCTGGGCGTTATAGTTGGTTCGTTCCTGCGTAAACCAGGCACCCGCCATAAACAATCGTCCGTTGAACAGGTCCGCCTTGACTCCAATCTCTTCAAGTTCAGAAGTGGCCATGGCATCACCGCTCGCAATAAGCCCCGGATCCACCTCTGAACCCTGATCGGATATTACCGTGGCCTGCTCCGAGACGGTCACATAGGGCGTTACCCCCCAGGGAGTTTGGTAGTTGACGCTAGCAGTCCAGGAAAGCTCGCTATCACTGTCATCCGCCTCCATTACATCGATGTCATTGGCAAGAATGTCGGGATCAATTCGACTGGCATCGCGGTTGGAGTCAAATTCCACATAGTCGTAACGAGTACCCAGAAGCACACCGACCCGGTCCGCAATAGTGAAGTCGCCCAGATAGGCGAGACCGTAGTTGGTGTAGCTGCCATAGCTGTAATCGTCGTAGTTTTCACCTGACTGTGTGGACAGAAGACGCTTGTCGCGGGGCGTTGAGGGCTGCGTCAGGTCCCTGCGGTCAAAGAACTCATAGCCAAAGTCGTTCCCACGCTCAAACTCGGTATGGCGAACACTCGGAGAGAGCTGGTGACTCGCCTGAAGCCAATCAGCATGTTCGGTATCAAACGAGAAGATGGTCTGATTCTCAACCACCCAGCTGTCTATGTTGCTGGAAAAGCCGTAGGTGTTCTCGTTGATGCTGTCCAGCGATTCATAGAAGGTCTTGTTCGTGATCCGTGCGTTGTTACCGAGATCATGAATCAAGTCAAAGTAGAGCGTGGTGACGTCCGACTCGAGGCGGTCCTCGGGAGCCACCAGAACCTGGTCGCCATCAAGCTTAGCTGTCCCGGAACTCTCAAGCGCGTCTTCAGGCTCAAGATCCGAGCTGTCTCCAATGAACCGCATCACATCCGAGAACTCACCGAAATAATTTTTCATTTCATCCCGTGACATGCGACCGTCATTGTTGGAATCCACATCGGGGGCAAGGCCCGTGGTGTAGGTCCCGTTATCGATCAGGTCCTGCGTCAGCCGGTTCCAGCCTGCGACCTGGTTACCATCGAAGTCCTGGCGCATGCCGCCAAACTCGATCCGGGTGCTATCACTGAAGGCGGTGTTGAAGGATGCCTGCAGCACATTCTGGTCAGTATCCGTATTGCGGTAATAGTCGTCCGAGGTTTCTGTTTCACCATAGAGGTAGTAACCGAAGTCCTGGCCCACGATTTCACCAGGACCACCAACCTCCGCTGTCAGCACGTTCTTGTCCCAACTGCCCTGGGTGAACGACATCTTACCCGTGGGCTCGTCCAGGTATTGCCCTGTTTCAACCCGTGCCGACTTGGGCACGAAATTTAGGTAGCCACCGATCTTGGATGGCCCCATGATGGGGCTCGCCGGGCCCCGAACCACGTCGACTCGATCCGAGGCTCCGATGGGGGTGGGGAAGTTACCCGGATTGTTGAGCCGGCGAACCCCCCTAAAATAGTTCTCACCAGGGTTACCACGAACATCCAGTGAACCACCAACCCCAAAAAAAGACTGGCGGAATGAACCCGGAGCAATCAGCGCCAGGTCGTTGATCGATTCAATCTCGAAGTTCTCCATCATGTCGGCACTGACCGAGGTCGCACCTCGCGGGGTCTCCATCAGGGTCTTGTCGAACCCGAATACTGATTCGACCGGTTCCGTCGGCATCATCCCCATGGGATCGTCCACTCTGTCCTGAGCCTGATACCGATCCAGCTCAAGCATGTCCTCGCTCTCACTGGTGGCCTGGTCTTCAGACGTCTGCCCCAAAGCCACCCCCGGAAAAACGATTGCGCAATGCAGCCCGATTACCAGGGCCAATCTATTTCTCTTAAAATGCGTCCCGTCGGTCATGTCCCGTCCACTCCTAAAGCCGTCTCACATACCGTTATCTGCCATCAGGCATCGGGTCCCCTGGCTGCAATCGCTGTGCCATTTCCTGTCCAATTGGTTACCTTTTGCGATTACCAGTATTTATATCTTATTTTTCAGTTACTTATGAATATAGTTTAATTGTCCGACAGGGTATTTATGTGATGGAGTGGCTCAAAGCTGGCTACTATGGCCGGCCCAGGAACCCCAAGTTGATGCAGCCGAGGAAGGCGGTGCACCAAAAGGTATCCTGATCATTAACGGGACATGACTATTCAGACATCAAAGGGGAAGGCGAAGACGGGGAGGCCGTCTTCAACTGCAGGATCAGGGCGCCAGGAGAGCAATCAGTGTCCTGCGCCGCACAGGTCGTAATGGCGGCATATGAAGCCATTGTAGGTTGGCTCTACATCCTCGAAAGCGGTTATGCCGGATTCACGGAATCTGGACTCAAAAGCCGCAATGTCATCCTTGTAACGCTTGATCAGCTGATCCCGGACACGCTCTTCCACAAACCCATGCCGCAGGGAATTGAGGCTCAGTGTCCGGATCTCGTGCCAGGAAAGATCAAACTCCCTGACAGCGACGAAGAACTCGTCAGTAAGGTTGGAATCCCACATGCCACGATCATCCGTGGAAAGCGCCACCGGAATGCCCAACCTCAGGTATTCCGGGAAGGGGTGCTCGGAGAAATCGTTCACATACTCAAGCAATAGGTTCGAGATCAGGTTGATCTCGATCAGGTAGGGACCGTGCCTCAATTCCCGTAACAGAGACTCGTCATTGATGAGCTGCAATCCGTGACCGATTCGGTCAGCCCCAAGCATCAGGGTATTGCGGATATGGCTGTTGGGTTCATCCAGCTCCCCCGCGTGAATCGCGAGGTTGACATCGCTATGCTCCTGGCGGAGGTTGCGCAGGGTGTCCCGAAAACGCATGGGGTATCCCTTGTCATTATCCTCTCGCCCCACCATATTGACCGCCACATAAAGGTCGCGGTTATTGCTCACGAATGCGTAGTCATCAATCAACTGCTGTTCCGCATTGGGCGCGAAACGCAAAATGGACTCCTGGAGCCGCACCGTGACACCGGTATCTAACGCATCTTCCTCGGCCAGCCGCTTCCTGTAGATATCCGCGACCTCGTCCCTGGGAATCCGCTCGCCGCCTGGTGTGCGATACCCTGCGCTGCCCATCATGGATTCCAGGTAAATCAGCCCCTCCTCAGAAAAGGCCTCCATGTTGCGATACAGCACCTCGGCCATCAGATAGGGATTGGCGGTCAGGGCCCCCAGACGTTGCCAATGACGCTGAAAGAACTCATCACGACCCTCGTGGGGTTTATCCAATCGGATGCTGTCGAGCCAGCCCTCTTTCTGCTGCCGGGTCAGATTCTCAAGCCGCCGATACTCGGACTGCCTACAATCCGACATGGATTCGTAGGTATCTTCAGTCACATTCCGGAAGTACATCTTGTAAGGGGTACGCCCGAACTCGTTCCGACCATACGCACCGCAATTGTTGATCCTGACCTTGGTGTAATAGCGATAGCCATTATCTTTCTGGTCCAGGGCCAGCTCGTACCACCAGGAAGGAAACGCGTTCCCACTCATATGATTGTGCAGATCGCCGCCTTTGGGCATGGCATAAAGGAAGCGATACAACTCATGATCCGAGGCGTTTTCCCGGAAGGTCTCGAACCAGGCATCGTCAGGTGGAATGGCGGCGGTGGCCGTACATGCCATCATCGCGAGTAACACTGAAACCAGAAGACTGCCAGCCCGACCACCAGAACACCGCATCATCTTTCCCGCCTTTCGTTCATTCATATAACCAACGAGTCAGCAATTTCTGTACCACGTCACTTCGCCTATTTAACGCCCGGTGCGAGGCTATCTTTTCCTGTCCAATTGGTCCAGTTTTGATCCTTGTTGGTGCATTCAACGATTGGATGCCCCCTTAACGCTCTTGAGTGCGCCCGAACACCAGCCCAATGCCGGCAACTAGCCCATGGCACACATCTTGAATCCTGCGGGTACTGATCGAACAAAATGGAGAGAACGGCATTGACTCAGAACTGGGCCAGTACTGAACCGGATTACCCACGGGATATGGTCGGGTATGGACGCGATCGCCCTCGGGCCAACTGGCCTGGAGGAGCCCGAATCGCACTGCAATTTGTGCTGAACTACGAAGAAGGGGGGGAGAACTGCGTACTCCACGGTGATGCCCATTCGGAGACGTTTCTCTCTGACATCATCGGAGCGCAACCCCACGCAAGCCGTCACATGAGCATGGAATCGCTGTACGAGTACGGCTCAAGGGCAGGCTTCTGGCGTATTCACAGACTGTTCCAGCACTACAGGCTGCCGATTACTGTCTTCGGGGTTGCCATGGCGATGCAGCGTAATCCAGATGCGGTTGAGGCCATGTTGGAGGCGGGGTGGGAGATCGCGAGCCATGGCTATCGCTGGATTGACTACCAGTCTGTTCCGGAAGTCCAGGAGCGGGAACACATGCAGGAGGCCATCCGAATTCACAGGGCGTTGACGGGTGCCACACCCCTCGGATGGTATACGGGGCGAGACAGCCCCAATACACGCCGGTTGGTTCTCGAGCAACAGCAATTCCTATACGACGCCGACTCATACGCCGACGATCTGCCCTACTGGCACCATGAGCCAGGCTATCGCCCCCACCTAGTGATTCCCTACACCCTGGATGCCAATGATATGCGATTCCTAACGCCCCAGGGATTCAATTCGGGTGAACAGTTTTTTCAGTATCTCAAGGACAGCTTCGACACCCTTTACGCAGAAGGCGACACCGCACCTGCAATGATGAGTGTCGGCCTGCACTGCCGAGTAATCGGACGTCCCGGTCGCTTCCAGGCGCTGGTGCGGTTTCTCGAGTATGCACTACAGCACGAGGATGTCTGGATATGCCGCCGTCTGGACATTGCGCGGCACTGGTACAAGGAGCACTACCCTACCTCTGACGCCCAACAAAGAATAGGACGCACACAGAAATGAAAAAGTGCATTACCGCAACAGCCATTGCAGTCACTCTCGCCACAGCAGGCTGCAGTATGCATGGACACCATGCATCGCCATCCCCCGCCGCCACTCCCGACAGGGCAGCCGTAATCGAGGGGCTCGGGCTCGAGAAACACGTTGAGGGGGGCTATTTCCGGCGCACCTACCAGGCTGATCATCGGCCCATGATGGAAACCGAAGCGGGAGAACGGTTTTTGATGACGTCTATTTACTACCTGTTGACCTCTGAATCGCCCGTCGGCCACTTCCATCGCAACCGATCGGACATCATGCATTATTTCCATCAAGGAGACCCGATACGGTACACACTGATCCACCCAGACGGCACCCTGGAGACCGTTGTGATGGGACCGAATGTCGCCAATGGGCAGCGACTGCAGCTACACGTAGCTGGCGGTATCTGGAAAGCGTCCGAACTTCTGGACGGCCCTCATGGCTACGGGCTGATCAGTGAGGCCGTCTCCCCAGGCTTTGATTACGACGACATGACACTGGGCGATGCGGCGATGCTCCGGGAGCGATTCCCGGAGCACAAGGGACTGTTCGAGGCGTTAATCCAGGAATAACCGTTATCAACCATAGATGGCGGTCCTGGAACTGCAGGTACTCCTCGATGAGGAGTGCACCAGCCCCATACATAGTGCACATCTTTGGAACACGACTCCATGAGCGCTTTACGCAATTTCACTAAATCCTCGGAATCCATGGATTGTTGCAGCAGACATATAGACTCTCGATGTTTACCACCTAAACAACGCCCCCCGCATAAAAATCAATAGGCATGGCCAATTCCCTGAATACCCTGAAAAATCCATCAATTTCCAGCAACACAGGTAACAAACAGAAACATTGCTCCGCCCTGCCTGGTACTTCTGTTGCTTGCTTATTAAATTGTCGTTGAGTGGAGAATCCAAGGCCTGAGCCCGATGAATGATCTCACTGGTTGTATACACGAACAGCGCGGCTGCCTGCCCAAGTGGTTTGGGGATTTCGAGCTTTCCTGTGAATTCCAGCCGATCGTCAGCCCAACGCACCGTCGGACCATCGGCTTCGAGGCACTGGCCAGGCCCCGCCGCGGAAATGCGCGCGTCTCACCCGCTACCCTGTTCTCGGAAGCCGAATCGGACGGCCACGAGCCTTGTCTCGATATCGCTCTCTGGCAACAGGCGCTCCATACCTACGCCGCAACCAGACCGAACGCATGGCTGTTCCTGAACCTGAGTGCGGCAAGCGTGGTGGATTCACGCACCGCGCCGGACATCCTGGCGCACCTCGTGCACCAATTCGGCCTCTCCTGCGACCGGATTGTGCTCGAGATCGTGGAAGACGCCGTCAGTGACCAGCCAGCACTGGCACGATTCGTGACGGGATGCCGAAGCCACGGCTTCCGGATCGCGATTGATGACTTCGGCGCCGGTGATGCCCACTTCGAACGGATCTGGCGCATCCGGCCGGACATCGTAAAGATGGACAGAGCGATGGTGGTTCACGCCGCTGAGAACGATCGCGCCTTCAGGCTTTTCCTGAGCCTGATCCGGATGATCCGGGAAAACGGCAGCCTGGTCCTCGTGGAGGGACTGGAAACCCGTGAGCAGGCGGCCCTTGCCTGGGAATCCGAGGCGGATTTCTACCAGGGATTCTGGTACAGCCATCCCCGCGCCGAATTGGAAACGGCCTCGGCGGAAGCGGAACCACGGCTTCAACAGGCTCAGAAACACTTTACGGCCCTTAACGACCAGCAGGAATCGGAACAGATCCAGTGCCTTCGCACCCTGCGTCACGAGATACTTGAGACCTGTCACCAGATTGCCGGCGGCACTGCCCTCCCAGAAGCCGCAACGCATCTGCTCACGTGCCCTGGCGCCAAACGGTGTTACCTGCTGGACACCCGCGGCGTACAACAGGGCCAGACCGCCTTCGCTGCCGGCTACGAAAGCAGGGGCTCAGCCTTCAACCCCCTACTGAGCGCCGAGGGGGCCAGCTGGTCTCACCGGGAATACTTCCGCAGTGCGACGAACCGGCCCGGCGAGATCCATCTTTCACGCCCTTATGTGGCACTGCCCGATTCAGCAAGGACGGTCACCGTTTCACATATGACCTTCACGTATTACGGCTACCGGATCCTGTGCCTCGATATCCATCCCGAACAGGCGTTTCCAGGGTCTCACCACCACCTTCCGCATCATATCTAGAGCATCAGTGACGCATTCAGAAAGGAGGCACCGTCCAATGATGATCCTAAGCCTTCCCGGAGGTCTGCTTGTTCAGGAAGCCGGGCTCAGGGGCGTCATCCGCCTTCTGGTCGGACTCGTTCTGGTGAGCCTGGTTGCGCCGCTCGTCTTGCCCTGGCCGATTGCCTTCGGGCTGGTTGTTGCCGGCGCTCTGATCGCTATTTCCGTCCTTCTCCTTGTCCTGCAGGAACTCGAGGCATCCGGCACCCCCGCCAGCCAGAGGAGTAAGTGGTTGGCCGGGGTTTTCGAAACGTCTCACGGTCACAATGTGGCGGAAGCCCAGCGGAACAGCCACGGGCTGCAGCAGCGGCTCGACGAGATCGCCCACGCTGCCGGCGAGGTGGCCCAAAGCGCGGAATCCGTCACGCAGAACGCCCAACAGCAGCATGAGGCCGCCGAGACCGCCGCCTCAGCTATTGAACAGATGAACGCCAGCATCAATGAGATCGCGGGTATCGCGAACGAATCCCGGGCCAGTAGCCTGCACGCCAGCGAGACCCTGGCGGACGGTATCCATAAACTCACCGAGCTGGTGGGGAATGTTGACAGCATGGCGCAACAGGCGCAGGCGACCAATGCACTGATGGCGGAGTTGAATGACTACTCACGCCGCATCACGGAGATGTCCACCACCATTCGCGGCATCGCGGACCAGACCAACCTGCTGGCACTGAACGCCGCCATCGAGGCCGCGCGAGCGGGGGACTACGGGCGTGGGTTTGCGGTGGTGGCGGATGAGGTGCGCCAGCTCGCCCGTTACAGCGAGGAGTCCGCGTCCGAGATCGACCGCAATAACCAGTCGGTTCTGGAACACATCGACACAGCCACCCAGCGGATCGGCCAGTTGACGGATAAGGCGGACACAAGCGCCAGCCGGTCCAGCGAGGTCAGCAACCTCCTGGCGCACGTTCAGGAAGGCGTGAACACGTTGACGGACCAGGTGATCCAGGTCGCAACCAGTACCGAACAGCAGAGCCAGGCGATCACCGAGATCGCAACGCTTGCGGATCGGGTGCGGGAAGGCAATGGCGACAACCTCGAGGCGGCCCGTCAGGCACGCACCATGGCGACACACCTTTCCCAGCTGACGGAGTGACCCATGCTGCCCTTCCCAGCAGAATCACTGTTGCTCCCAATTTTGCTCCTTGCTGCCACGGCCGGCCTCATACCGGCCCTTTTGATACGACAGCATTACCGGCATCAAAGGTTCCAGCGGATACAGCTGGCCCGCCTTCAAAGCCTGAGGGACCTGATCCTGAACCTGCAACGTCATAGGGGCCTGAGCACAGGCGTACTCTCTGGTGACTCAGGCATGCGGGCCGAGCTGGACAACCGGCGCTATCAACTGGATCGGATCATCCGGGAGGCACCGATGGATGATGCCCGCTACGCCGAGCGCTGGTCGGGCATTGCGGACCATTGGTCACGCCTGCGCCAGACCGACAACCACACAGTCGAGAACAACTTGGACCAGCATCACCAGATCATCCGTAATGCCCTCTTTCTGATCCAGGATGTCGCCGCGGACGACCGGGTAGCGCCCCACCCTGCCAACCAGCGCTGTATCTGGAACGAAGTGCTCGAGGCAGCGGAGTGGTCGGGCCAGGCCCGGGCACTGGGAACCGGCATGGCAGTAGCCGGCACCAGTTCGGCAGCCCAGCGAGTACGCATGCGGTTTCTCAGCGATAAAATCCAGGACCTTTCAGGCACGGCATTCGAAACCCTGAAGGATGCCCCATCCTCGAGCGTCAGCAACCAGCATCTGAACGAGGCGCAGCAGGCGGTTGAACGCCTGCTGCATGAGGTCGAGAACGAACTGCTGACAGCCGATCCCATCGTGATTCCCGCCAAGACCTATTTTGACGACGCCACGGCCACCGTGGATGCGCTCTTCACGCTGGTGGCGGACACGCTCGGTGCCATGGCCGAACACAACAGGCCCCGTCAGAGGTGACGGGCGTGAAACCGCAGATGATCCTCAATGAAGCTCGCAATGAAGAAATAGGAGTGGTCGTACCCGGGCTGGTACCTCAGGGTCAGATCAGCGCCGGCCTCGGTGCAGGCAGCCTCAAGGGCTTCAGGCTGGAGCTGCCCGGCCTCAAGGAAGTTGTCCGCATCCCCTTGGTCGACCAGCACCGGGTGAGCGGTACCTTGGGAGCGGATCAGCTCACTGGCATCCCATGCCTTCCAGGCCTCACGGTCATCGCCCAGGTAATTCCCAAAGGCCTTCTCCCCCCAGGGGCAGTTGACCGGGTGACAGATCGGCGCGAATGCGGACACGGACTGGTAGCGTTCCGGGTTGTGGAGCGCGCACACCAGGGCGCCATGGCCGCCCATGGAATGCCCTGAAATAGCCTCCTGCCCGTTGAGCGGGAAGACGTTGTGCACCAGGTCGGGCAGTTCCTCCACGACATAGCTGTACATACGGTAGTGCTGGTTCCAGGGCGCCTGGGTGGCGTCCACATAGAAACCGGCACCGGAGCCGAAATCGTAGCTGTCATGCTCACCGGGAAGGTCCGTCCCGCGCGGGCTGGTGTCCGGGCAGATAATCGCCATGCCCAGTTCCGCCGCCACACGGTGGGCACCGGCTTTCTGCATGAAGTTCTCGTCCGTGCAGGTCAGGCCCGAGAGCCACCACAGCAACGGGACGGACTGTGTTTCGGCCTGCGGCGGCAGGTAGATCCCGAAAACCATATCGCAGTCCAGGACCTCCGAGCGGTGGCGGTACCGCCGGAGCCAGCCACCGAAGCTCTTGTTCTCTGAAACCAATTCCAGTGTATCGGTCATGGATGCTCCTCAGTAATGCAGGACGGTACGGATGCTTTCGCCGCGGTGCAGCAGCTCAAACGCCTCGTTGATTTCCTCGAAGGGCATGTTGTGGGTGATGAACTCGTCGATCTTCACCTTGCCCTTCATGTAGTCATCCACATAGGTGGGCAGCTCACTGCGCCCCTTCACGCCACCGAAGGCGGAACCTTTCCAGACGCGCCCGGTCACCAGCTGCACGGGCCGGGTACTGATCTCCTCGCCGGCACCGGCAACGCCGATGATGATGGATTCGCCCCAGCCCTTGTGGCAGCACTCCAGGGCGGAACGCATGACGTTCACGTTGCCGATGCACTCAAAAGAGTAGTCCACGCCACCGTCGGTCTGGTCGATGATGACCTGCTGGATCGGGTCGCTGTAATCGTTCGGGTTCACGAAGTCGGTGGCGCCGAACTGGCGGGCCAGGTCGAACTTCTCCGGGTTCACGTCGATGGCAATGATCCGCTCAGCACCGATCATCTGGGCCCCCTGGATCACGGCCAGGCCGATAGCGCCGAGACCGAAAACGGCGATGGTCGAGCCGGGTTCCACCTTGGCGGTGTTGTGCACGGCGCCAATGCCGGTGGTCACGCCGCAGCCGAGCAGGCAGATCTTGTCCAGCGGTGCTTCCTTCGAGACCTTGGCCAGTGACACCTCGGGCAGCACCGTGTACTCACTGAAGGTCGAGCAGCCCATGTAGTGATGAAGGGGCTTGCCGTTGAGCGAGAAGCGCGAGGTGCCGTCCGGCATAACCCCCTGCCCCTGGGTGGCACGCACGGAACTGCAAAGGTTGGTCTTGCCAGAGCGGCAGAACTTGCACTGGCCGCATTCAGCGGTGTAGAGCGGGATGACGTGGTCGCCGGGCTGCAGACTGGTCACGCCCTGCCCCACTTCCTGCACCACGCCGGCGCCTTCGTGGCCGAGCACTGAGGGAAAAAGCCCCTCCGGGTCCGCGCCCGAGAGTGTGTAGGCATCGGTGTGGCAGACACTTGTTGCGGCCATGCGCACCAGGACTTCGCCCTGCTTCGGGCCTTCCACATCGATTTCTTCAAGTACCAGGGGCTTGTTGGCCTCCATGGCGAGTGCGGCGCGTGATTTCATCGAAATCCTCCGGAAGCGGTATGCGGGTTTATTGATTGGTATGGCGCAGTATAGGTATCTATGACCAGCGCTTTAATGCACCATGCGACAAAGGATTATTGCTGGAGAGCAACAATGCAGCACTGGGACCGGATCGAGGCCTTTGTCCAGGTGGTGCGGCAGGGGTCATTCGCCAACGCCGCCCGTCACCTCGGGGTTTCAAGCTCCCATGTCAGCCGCTTGGTAACCCGGCTGGAGACCCAGCTTGATACCCAGCTTCTGTATCGCACCACCCGCCAGCTGGGGCTGACAGACGCGGGCGAAGTGTACTTCAACCACTGTGCGCACCTGTTCGATGGCTTCCAGGAGGCGCTCAACGCCATCGGCGATTACCAGCAACGACCAAGCGGTGTCCTGCGTCTCACCTGTGCCGCCACTTTCGGGGAGCGCTACATTGCGCCACTGGTCAATAACTTCCTGCTCCGCCATCCCCAGCTGACTGTCGACCAGGAGTACACCAATCGCTGGGTGGATATCGTCAATGAGGGCTTCGATGTGGGGGTGCGTGCCGGCTCCATGCCCAGTTCATCGCTGATCGGGCGTCGACTGTGTGACAGGCGTGAATACGTTGTCGGTTCTCCAGCCTACTTCAGGCAGCGACCGGAACCTGAGTCGCTTGATGATCTCGCCAGCCACAATTGCCTGGTGGGTTCCAACGACTACTGGAGCTTTGACGTCGCGCAGCAGCACCGGGCGCTCAGGGTCCACGGCAACTGGCGGGGCAATTCCGGGGAGGCGCTCCTGGATGCGGTTCTCAAGGGGATCGGACTGGCACAGCTGCCGGACTACTACGTGCGGCACTACCTGGAGACGGGCGAGCTGATTTCAGTGCTCGACGACTGTATGTGCACTCATACCGCTGTCTGGGTCGTGTATCCCCGGCATCGGCATGTTTCCCCCAAGGTGCGCCAGTTCGTGGATTTCCTGGTCGAGAACATCAACGCCGACGAAACACCTCAGTAACCCTCAATCCCCGGCTCGTCCTGTTCGAGCAACTGGCTTTCATCCTTCAGCGAGACGCCCGTCAGGCCAAGCCGGAGTGCGCCCTTGACCAGGTACATCATGGTGTTTGCCGCCATCTCCGGTGCCTGGCCACCGTCCCGGATATTGGAAAGGCAGTTTCGCTCAGCATCCGTCATACCCGGGCGTGGGCCATAGGTCAGGTAGGCACCCAGGCTGTCAGCTGCCGAAAGCCCCGGACGCTCCCCGATGAGTACGACCACCAGCTTTGCGCCGAGGCTGGCGCCGATCGGATCACCGATGGCCACGCGCCCCTGGCGGGCCAGGACGATGGGCGCGAGACTCAGCCCCTCCCCGGCAGCCAGCCTGCCAAAGGCCTTAATGAGCGGAACCGCGTTCTCCGCAACCGCCAGGCCGGACAAACCATCCGTAACCACGATGCTGACATCCCAGGAGGCCCCTTCCATTGCCTCAAGCCGCTGGCTCTCACCCTCCGCCAGCTGTCTGCCCAGGTCCGGCCGCCGCAGGTAGACCTCACGCGACCCGGCCGCGCTGGCTACCTGCGCACAGGCGTACCCGAGTTCTTCAATGCGCGCCTTCAGGGCATCGAAATCGAGTTCGTAGTAGACGGCATCGCGGGCCCGGGCCCAGTCGTACTGGAAGGCCAGCAATTCCCTGGTCCCCAGGCTTGAGCCTGCAGTGTCCAGGGCGATCCGGGCGTTGGTCAGTTCACGCAGGCGACGGTAGGCGGGAGGCAGCTCGCGATTCATGTCGACGTCTCCATGGCAGCGGGCAACTGCCGTGCATGCTCCAGAAGCTTCTGGTCATGGGCAGGAGACAGAAGGCGATCCTGGGCATCAAAAACGCCCATGGCCTGAAGCCACTGCTCGAACTCAGGGGCCGGGCGTTTACCCAACAGCTGGCGGATGTAATTCACATCGTGAAAGGACGTGCTCTGGTAGCCCAGCATAATGTCATCCGCGCCCGGAACCCCCATCACGAACTGGCAACCGGCGGTCGACAGCAGCGTCAGCAGCCCGTCCATATCGTCCTGGTCCGCCTCCGCATGGTTGGTGTAGCAGACATCGCATCCCATGGGCAGGCCCATCAGCTTGCCGCAGAAATGATCCTCCAGCCCGGCACGGGTGATCTGTTTGCCATCCATCAGATACTCCGGGCCGATGAACCCAACCACCGTGTTCACGAGCAGTGGGTCGAATTCGCGGGCAACCGCATAGGCACGTGCCTCGCAGGTCTGCTGGTCAATGCCATGATGGGCGTCCGCGGAAAGGGCACTGCCCTGCCCGGTTTCAAAATACATAACGTTCTGGCCAATGCTTCCGCGCCCGAGCTCAAGCGCTGCTTCATGGGCCTCCCGCAGCAGCGCCAGGTCAATCCCGAAGGCACTGTTCGCAGCTTCGGTTCCCGCGATCGACTGAAAGATCAGATCGACCGGTGCATTGCGCTTCATGGCTTCAATCGCCGTGGTGACATGCGCCAGGACACAGGACTGCATGGGAATGGCGTACGCCTGACGGAGATCATCCATCAACTGGGTCAGGGCAATGTAGGATTGAACGTTGTCCGTTGCCGGATTGATGCCCACAGTGGCATCGCCGCAACCGTTCAGGAGCCCATCGAGAATGGAAGCGGCAATCCCCGTCGGATCATCGGTGGGGTGGTTCGGCTGAAGGCGGGAACTGAGCCGCCCTTCTCCCCCAATGGTATTGCGGAACCGGGTTTGCACACGGATACGGCTGGCCACGAGAATCAGGTCCTGGTTACGCATCAGTTTGCTGACGGCGGCAACCATCTCGGGGGTCAGTCCGGGCGACAGCCGCGCCAGTGCCTCACCATCAGCGTCATACCCCAGCAGCCAGTCCCGCCACTCGCCGACCGTCATATGGGCGATCGGGCGAAACGCCTCTGTATCATGCCGATCCATGATCAGGCGCGTCACCTCGTCCTCGTCATAGGGGATGATGGGTTCCTCGAGAAACCGGGCCAACGGCACGTCGGCCAGCGCCATCCGGGCCGCCACCCGTTCCTCGGCTGATCCGGCGGTGACGCCCGCCAGCTGGTCTCCCGAACGGAGCGGACTCGCCCGCGCCAGCAGCGTCGCCAGATCCGGAAATGTGTACCGCCGTGAACCGAGATCGACTGAATAGCCCTTCATCTGTGCTGCCCTTTTCCACTATCTTGCTGGCATTACCATGCAAGTTGGCTGCCACCCCTTCGGCTCATTCCCTGGGCGAGAAAATGGTCACAGCGAGAAACCGGATCGGGACCCTGGCGAGTCGCTCCGGCCCATGGGGAACCTGGGCGTCGAAGGTGAACGAATCCCCGGGTTCCAGGGTGTAGACGTGCTGACCGTGGCGGTAATCGATCCGTCCCTCCAGCATGTGGATGAACTGAACCCCCTCGTGCTGGAAGGTGGGGAACGCTTCGCTTTCGTCATCCATGGAAATCAGGAAGGGCTCGAAGTTTCTCTGGTGCCCCCGGTTGTACGCCAGCAGGTGATACGTATGCCCTTTCTTGGTGCCGCGACGCACCACCTCGAGCCCATCTCCGGCCTTGACGTGCTGGGCACCGCCCTCCGGCGAATCGTAATCCCGGAACAGTTGCGACAGGGTCAGGCCAAGCACGCTCGTGAGACGTGCCAGGGAGTCGAGACTGGTTGCCACCTGACCGTTTTCGATCTTGCTGACCATCCCCCTGCTCAGCCCCGCCAGCTCCGCCACGTCCGCGATCGTAAGCTCCTGGTTGATGCGTTTCTGACGCAACACAGTCCCGATGTAGCTCTCAAGCCCCATCTGGCGGTCTTCGTCCACGACCCGTGTAGCCAGGGTCTTGGGCACGTAAGGATCTTTCGTCACGGCAACCGTCACCTTCTGCTGATCAAAGTTCACCTCAGGGCCAGCCTGGCCCCAAGTGTGAAGAATCAGTATAGCAAGGGGCTCCGGTCAACTAGGTTCCCATTCCCGGAATCCACTCCGTACCCGCGAGCGGCACCCGTGCCATGGCGGCTGCCTCCATGTTGAGCGCGACCAGATCCTCAGGTTCCAGGTTATGCAGGTGCGATTTTCCACAGGCACGCGCGATGGTCTGGGCTTCCAGGGTCATCACCTGCAGGTAGTTGGCTAGGCGTCGTCCGGCCCGCTCTGGGTCCAGCCTGGCGGCCAGCTCCGGATCCTGGGTCGAAATACCCGCGGGATCCTGCCCGGCCTGGTAATCATCATAGAAGCCGGCTTCCGATCCGATCCGCTGGTAGTCCTCACTCCAGCGTGGGTGATTGCAGCCCAGGGCAATCAGGGCGGCAGTCCCGATTCCCACTGCATCCGCCCCCAGTGCCATGGCCTTGGCAACATCCGCACCGCTGCGGATGCCACCGGAGACAATCAGCTGAACGCGCCGGTGCATGCCCATCTCCTGCAGTGCCTGGACCGCCTGGGGAATGGCCGCGAGAATCGGGATGCCAACGTGCTCAATGAACACTTCCTGGGTGGCCGCCGTGCCGCCCTGCATCCCGTCCAGCACCACCACATCGGCACCGGATTTCACCGCCAGCTTCACATCGTAATAGGTGCGGCTCGCGCCCACCTTGATGTAGACCGGTGTCTTCCAGTCCGTGATCTCCCGCAGCTCCTCGATCTTGATGGCCAGGTCATCGGGGCCGGTCCAGTCCGGATGCCGGCAGGCGCTACGCTGGTCAATTCCTGCCGGCAGGGTGCGCATCTCAGCCACGCGCTCACTGATTTTCTGGCCCATCAGCATGCCACCGCCACCCGGCTTGGCACCCTGACCAAGAACCACCTCGATGGCATCCGCCATACGCAGATGGTCCGGATTCATGCCATATCGTGAGGGCAGGTACTGATACACAAGGTTTCGGGACTGGCCGCGCTCCTCGTCGGTCATGCCGCCATCGCCGGTGGTGGTACTGGTCCCCATGGCCGAGGCACCACGTCCAAGTGCTTCCTTGGCATTGGCGGAGAGGGCCCCGAAACTCATACCCGCGATGGTCACGGGAATATCGAGGTGCAGTGGCCTGCTGGCATAACGGTCGCCCAGAACCACATCGGTGGCGCACTTTTCCCGGTACCCTTCCAGGGGATAGCGGGACATGCTGGCGCCCAGGAACAGCAGGTCATCAAAGTGCGGCAGATGGCGTTTGGCCCCGAAACCGCGGATATCGTAGATACCCGTGTCAGCAGCGCGCTGGATCTCATGGATGGTCCGCCGATCGAAGGTTGCGGATTCGCGAAGCCCCCAGTCCTCGGTACGCTCACTCATGGCTGTCTCCTTGTTCGATACCGGCATTGTCGACGTGAAAGTTGTAGAGCTTGCGGGCCGATCCATAGCGGCGGAATTCGCCGGGATCAAAATCCATATCGGCGTGCGCCAGCAGCCCCCTGAGTTCTTCCCGGTGTTCCTCACGCATGGGCTTTTCGATGCAGTCCGCCCCAAGCGATTCCACCTGCCCCCGGACATAGAGCCGGGCCTCGTAGATGGAATCACCAAAGGCTTCTCCCGCGTCCCCACACACCACGAGCCGGCCGGCCTGCCCCATGAAGGCACTCATATGGCCAACGTCACCACCCACGACAATGTCGATCCCCTTCATCGAGATCCCGCAGCGGGCCGAGGCATTGCCCTCGATGACGAGCAGGCCGCCATGGCCGGTGGCACCGGCGGACTGCGAGGCGTTGCCGCGCACCCGCACAAGGCCCGACATCATGTTCTCGGCCACCCCCACCCCCACAGTCCCGTTGATTACAACGGTTGCGTGCTGGTTCATTCCGGCGCAGTAATACCCGGCGTGACCATCGATGGTCACTTGCAGTTCGTCGTTCAGGCCGCAGGCAAGCGCGTGGCGGCCGTCCGGATCACTGACATACCATTCGGTACCATCGTCCATGGCCCGGGGATCGTGAAGCGCTGAGTTCAGCTCGCGTACTGAGTGCTCAGCAAGACTCAGTTTTTTCATGTTCCCGTCTCCTCACTGGCCTGCTGGGCGTTTTCCCAGACATAAACCCGGCCCGGCTCGGGCTCCCAGACGCGTGCGCCGGCGATGCCGGGCAGACGCGCCAGTGCCCGGTATTCCGAGGCCATCGCCACGTAGGCATCCGTCTCCGCAAGCACCGCCGGCTTGCAGGCAATGGGGTCACGCAGTACGGCAAACCCGTCCCGCGTGCCGATGGTGAAGGTGTAGAAGCCATCAAGATCCTGGATCGCACTTTCCAGTGCCTGGGTCAGGGTCTCGCCCTCACGGAGCTTCCAGGTCAGGTACGCCGCGGCCACTTCCGAATCGTTCTCGGTTTCGAACGTCATGCCCTGGCGCTCAAGCTCCAACCGCAAGCGGTTGTGGTTCGACAGGGATCCGTTATGCACGAGGCAGAGATCCAGCCCCGTGGTGAACGGGTGACTGCCCTCCATGCTGACCGCACTCTCTGTCGCCATACGGGTATGCCCGATGATATGCGAGCCCTTCATACCGCTCAGGGAGAACCGGTCGGCCACCAGCCTGGGGTGCCCTACCCCCTTGAGAATCTCGATACTGCGGCCCACGCTCATGAGGCTCACGCCCGGGGCGTTACGGGCCAGCCACTCACGCACCCGCTCCTCCCCGGACCCGCTCTTGATCACAACCGCCGTGGCGTTGCGAAACCAGCTCAGCGGGTTACCAAGGTCCCGCTCCATGGCGGTAACCAGTCCCTCCCAGTCGTAGCCCGGCTCTTCGCTCTGCAGCGTGAACTTGAGCTGGTCGGCAGGCACTTCGTCTCCATAGATCGCAAAACCCGCGCTGTCCGGCCCCCGGTCCGCCATTGCCAGCAGCATGGGCTCGAACAGTTCACCCAAACGCGGCTCAAGCGACGGGTCTTTCAGATACAGTCCAACAATTCCACACATGGTTCTATCTCCTGGCCTCCCCGGTTCAGAAAAACTCCGCGTAACGCGTTACTTCCCAGTCGGAGACATGACGGCTGTACTCAATCCACTCATCCCGCTTGATCCGCAGGAATTCGCTGACAATGCCCTCGCCCAGCGTTTCACTGAAAAGCAGATCCGCCTCAAGCGCATCCAGCGCCTCATTGAGGTTCTGCGGGAGAAGGCCAATGCCGGCTTCTTCCCGCTGTTCGGGAGACAGGTCGTACAGGTTGATGTTCTGGGCCTTACCCGGGTCAAGCTTGCGTTCAACCCCGTCCAGCCCCGCGGCGATCATAGCGGCGGTCACCAGGTAGGGATTACAGCCCGAGTCCGGCAGACGGAACTCAAGCCGGCCATAGGGCACCCGCACCATAGCCGAGCGGTTGTTGTCGCCGTAGGTGATGTACACAGGCGCCCAGGTGGCACCGGAACTGGAGCCGCCCACGACCAGCCGCTTGTAGGAATTGACGGTGGGGGCTGCAAAGGCGCAGAGCGCGGGCGCATGCTCCAGAAGCCCGCCCAGGAAGTTGTACGCCAGGGGCGACAGCCCCAGCCCCTGGGGATCGTCGTCATCACCGAACAGGTTGCGCCCCTGCTCATCGGTAATGGACATGTGGTAGTGCATGCCGTTGCCCGTGCGGTTCGACATGGGCTTGGGCATAAACGAGCAGACCATTCCCAGGTGGTTGGCGATTTCGCCCGCCCCCATCCTAAGCAGCACAAAGCGGTCGGCGGATGTTAGGGCATCGCTGAACCTGTAGTTGATCTCGAACTGGCCGTTGGCGTCTTCGTGGTCGATCTGGTAAACCTCGAAGCCGACCTGCTGGAGGCTGGAAACCAGCTCCTCCAGGAAGGAACGGGCACGCGAAAGGCCCTTATAGTCGTAACAGGGTTTGTCGAGGTTGTCGGTATCGTCCACCAGTCGCAGCTGCCCGGACTCATCCCGCATGAACAGCGAGAATTCCGGCTCCAGGCCGGTATTAAAGGTCCAGCCCCGCTCATTCAGCCGTTCCAGCTGTCTCTGCAGGACATACCGGGAATCGTAGGGATGGGGTTCGTTATTGACGTAACCCGTGCAGGCCAGGCGTGCATAGCCCGGCTGCCATGGAATCGGGGTCAGCGTATCCAGATCACCCCTGGCCATGAAGTCCGGACCATGGGGCTCGATCCCCAGCCCCCATACCGCGAATCCCGCGAAGCCGGCACCATCCTCGACCACATTCATGAGACAGTTCGCCGGCACGGACTTGGTCTTGGCAACACCGTGGATATCCACGAACTGCGCCAGCACATAATGAATGTCATTCTCCGCCAACAGCGTTTCAGCATCTTTCGGCAACATCGTCACACTCCTCTCGCTCAATTGAATCTCTGATACCGGTCTGCAATGACCGCATCCAGAACACTTCGCAGGTAGTCACCCAGTGACGGGTCACAACCAACCAGAACGCCGCCTTCGTCGCTGCCCGTGACGTACAGCCAGGCATCAACACCGGCCATGCTTCCCATGAACCAGTCCCCACTCCCCATGCGGTGCATATCGTGCGAGCACAGTTCACTCATGACCTCACACCAGCTTTCCCCCTGAAGCCGCAGGATCCGGTCGCAGCGTTCAAAGCACCAGGGCGGCATGGATGCTTCGCCCGGTGTCCATCCCAGGCGATGCCCCACCAGGTACTCCCTTGCGCCCGTCCGCGCCACGAAACCGGCCTCATGCGGCAGGGCTTCCAGCTCACCGGGCGGCGTGGGCAATCCGTCGCGAGCAAGCGCCTCGGAGGCGCCCGGGCCCACCAACTGGTGGAGCGACAGCCGATGTTCCTCGGTTACGGTTAGGCTCATTGGTGACTCTCCTCACTGCTGTCCGGGTACCCGGCAAACTGGCGGCGGCCCTCCGGGTCGTAGAAAGGCGTGGTCATGCGCCAGGCGCTCACCATCCGGCCCTCGTCGATTCGTATCTGAAGGGGATCCCCGCGCTCGGCCAGGGCCCGGTCCACCATCGCCAGTCCAATGGGATGACCGAGAATGGGGCTGGCGGCCACGCTGGTGACGCGGCCCGCTATCTCGCCGTCCTCGATCACCAGATGGCACTCGCGGGGCAAGGGGGAATCCGCGGGAAGCGCAAAACCAACCAGCTGCTGGGACTCGCGCCCCTTCAGGTGAGCCAGTGCCGGACGCCCGCGGAAGAACGGCTTCTTCAGGTGAACAGACCAGGGCATACCCGTGTTGAACGGGGTAGTCAGTCCGTCGGTATCCTGCCCGACGATGATGTGCCCCTTCTCCAGGCGCAGAATCCGTTGTGCTTCCACTCCGAAAGGCCGTATCCCGGACTCAGACCCTGCGGCCATGAGGGAATCCCAGATGGTCCCCATCACAGACGCCGGTGCATGGATCTCATAGGCCAGTTCCCCGACGAACCCCACCCGAAGGAGGCGTACCCGGGCCTCGCCGATCCGGGCTTCGCGGACGCCCAGATTGGGGAAGGCTTCTTCATGCAGTGGCGTATCCACCAGGGACTCCAGCACACGCCGGCTTTCCGGCCCTGCCAGGTTCACCGCCCCCATCTGTCCAGTGCGATTGACCACGTGGACATCCAGCCCCCACTCGAGGGCGTGGCGCCGAAGCATTCGATAGGTGGCAGCCGCATGCCCGCTGGTTGCCGACAGGTAGAAGTGATCCTCGGCCAGGCGCGCTACAACACCGTCATCCTCGATCACGCCGGATTCGTCAACGATCAGTCCGTAGCGCGTCATTCCGGACCGCAGGTTCCCCATGCGCATGGTGTAGGAGCCTTCCAGCAGCCGGGCGGCATCCGGCCCGAAAACCTCGATCTTGCCCAGCGTCGACACATCGATCACACCCAGCGCGTTCCGGACTGCCTGAACCTCGTCAGCAATGGCAGCCTCTGGCTCCCTTGTGCCGCCGTAGTGGGCCACCCTGAGCCACTCGCCAGCTTCCATGAATTCGGCGCCGAGCTGCTGATGGCGATCGTGCAGCGGAGAAAGGCGCCTGGGCCGGAAGCGGCGGCCCGCCAGATCCTCCAGCCGGACGGGGTGATACATGGGGCGGGCGGTTGTGGTTCCGGTCGCATCCATGCCCTGGCCCATGTACCGTGCGAGAACCCGGATGGCATTGACGTTGGAGTGCTTGCCCTGGCTGGGCCCCATGCCCACGGTGGAGTAGCGCTTGAGAAGCTCGACGTTATCGAACCCCTCACGGGCGGCCTGCTCGAGGTCCTTAAGCTGCAGATCCTCGTCGAGATCCACGAAATTACGGCCCCGGGGATGGCGGGATACCGGCCACGCCGCGCCATGGGCCACGCTGTCGCGAAACAGCGAACGCGCCCGATACCCAGTTTCACCTTCCATGGCCGCAGTCAGGCAACGCACAGCCTCGCGGGCATCGTCCCGCTGCTGCTGGAGCGTGAAGGCACCATTGAGACGCCCCGCCGGAACAACCGTTTCGGGCCACTCAGAGGGGACCTGCATCTCCAGAGTGTCGTCATAACGCAAGCGACCGCCGGCCTGGTACAGCAGATGGGCAGCCGGTGCCCAGCCAGTGCTGACAAGAACACCGTCGCAATCAATGCGATCCACTGGTGACGATCCGCCGTCAGTCCCGATCAGGGAAACGCCGCTAACCGAGTTCCGACCATGCACTTCGTGAATGGTGGTCGCCGGCCACAGGGGCACTCCAGCACGGGTCAGTGCCCGCGCGTGCTCACTGTCACTGCCGGATTCCCCACAGATGGCAATGCCACGGATGCGAACGCCAGCTTCCTGCAGCTGACGGGCGGCCGCGTAGGCCTCGGGATTGGCGGCCAGCACCACCGCCTCCCTGCAGGGCATGATGCCGAAACGCTCCAGCAGCCGTTGGGCGCCCGAAACCAGCATCACGCCCGGGCGGTCGTTGTTCCGGAACACCGCCGGCTGCTCGAGCAGCCCAGCTGCCACCACCACGCCACGAGACCGAACCTTGACGATGCCATCCGGGGTCGCCACCGGAAGCCAGTGATCCTCGTAGTACCCGAGCACTACCGACGAGGTCATGACGGTTATACGCGGATGGGCGTCCACCTCTTCAAGCAGCTGCCCAAGCCACTGCCGGGCATCAGCATCCCCGCCCCACTGGTACCCGAGTGACCCTCCCAGGACCGGGTTCTCATCGGCCAGGATGACCTCAAGACCCTGAGCGGCAGCCTCAAGCACGGCACTCATTCCGGCGGGTCCGCCGCCCACCACCATGACATCGCAGTGGCCATAGCGTTTCGGCCTCCGGCGGGCCGACCATTGCATGTTGACCCGTCCCAGACCTGCCCGCTCGCGGATCATCCGCTCAAAGAACGGAAACAGCGAGCGTGGCCGGTGAAATGCCTTGTAGTAGAACCCGACCGGCATGAAACGCCCGAACCAGTCGAGGTAACGATCACGGTCCTTCCTGAGACCGCCACGCGCGTTGACCGGGTGCAGCTCCATGCCATCCTGAACAGGCGTTATGTCACCCCGGATGTTGGTATCGTCCCCGGTTTCAAACAGCGCGTTGACGTCGTGATTCGCCATGCTGACGACACCGCGTGGACGGTGGTACTTGAAACTGCGCCCCAGCAGCGAGACCCCGTTGGCAAGCAGTGCCGATGAAATGGTGTCCCCTGGATGAGCGGTGTAGGAGTGCCCCTCGAACTGGAAACGCAGCTTACGGGAACGATCGATCCACTCGCCGGGCCGGGGTTCATAGCATCGGAATGGCATAGGCCACCTCCTCGGGCTCAACAGTCCTCAGGATGTCGTTGGTCGCCGTATTCCGTTCCAGGACAAACCAGCGACCGGTCGGCCGGTGGTACCACCACTCGCGCAGGACCCCGGGAGCCCCGGCACGGTAGAAAACATGCTCGGCCAGCTGGTCAGGCGTCGGATCCTCCACGGGCGGGGCCCCTACTGCCCCGCCGTAGGTGAACTCAGCAGCCGGGCGTGGCCCGATAACCGGACAATCGATGATCTTCATAGCGTCAATGCCCCACTGAAGCGGCTCCCTTTTCCCCGACCAGTTCAAAGTCGCGGAAACGGGAGTAACGGAAAGGTTCGATCAGCTCATGGTTACGGCCGGTGGCCACGGTCTCCGCCATGGTCTTGCCGCTGATGGGAGTCGCCTTGAAACCCCAAGTACCCCAGCCGGCGTCCAGATAGAAGCCAGACAGCGGCGTGGTTCCCATGATCGGCGCGAAATCCGGCGTAAGATCGCTCATGCCGGCCCACTGGCGGACCACTCGCAGCCGGGAGGTAAACGGCATCAGGTCGACGATGTTGTCCGCCAGCCCCTCAACGAACCCGAATGTGGAACGGGTTGAATGAAGCACGAAGGGATCCACCGCCGCACCCATGACCAGCTCGCCCCGCGAGGACTGGCTGAGATAGAGGTGGAGGCTTCCGGACACCACGATGGTGTTGAGAAAGGGTTTAACCGGCTCCGTAACACAGGCCTGCAGGGGGAAAATCTCAATCGGCGTGGGCAGCCCAACCATGTCGGTGATGATGGGCGTTGATCCCGCCACCATTGAAATCACCGAGTCGCACTCAATCGTGCCCCGGTCGGTGGTAACGCCACGCACCCGCCCCCCGGACTGCTGGATGCCAGTGACCCGGGTTTTCTGGTGGAGCTCCACGCCACGCGCCGCGGCGGCACGACCATAGCCCCAGGCAACCGCGTCATGGCGTGCCACTGCCCCCGGGGCGTGATAAAGGGCCCCCATCACTGGCTGCGAGCCACCGCAATCCGGATCCAGGCCCGGGATTGCCTGCGTCACATAGTCGCGATCGACCACATGGCTTTCCACGCCCTGGTGCCGGTTGACCTCCGCACGCCAGCGCATGGTGCGCATGGCGTCATCGGAATGTGCCAGGGTGTAATGGCCGCGTGTGGAGTAGAACAGGTTGATGTCCAGGTCCTCGGAAAGGTCCTGGAACAACCGCAGGCTGGCATCGTAGAAACGGACCCCCTCGGGCGTCAGGTAGTTGGAGCGCACGATGGTCGTGTTCCGCCCCGTATTACCGCCGCCCAGATAACCCTGCTCAAGAACAGCGACATTGCGGATGCCGTGATCCCGCGCCAGGTAGTAGGCGCAGGCCAGGCCGTGGCCGCCGCCGCCGATGATGACCACATCGTAGTGAGACTTAAGCTCGCCGGGCTGAGGGAAGAACCGTGGTTCATCGTCCGTCCCTTTCAGTCCCAGTTTCAGCAGATGCAATGACATAGCACACCTATTGGAAAATGACGGTTTTGTTGCCGTGGATAAGGACCCGGTCCTCGAGCTGATAACGCAGTGCCCGGGCCAGTACGGTCTTCTCCACATCCCGGCCGAGCTGGACCATGTCCGCGACCGTGTTGTGGTGATTAACCCGCACAACGTCCTGCTCAATGATCGGGCCGGCATCGAGATCGGGCGTCGCGAAATGGCTGGTGGCGCCGATGAGCTTCACGCCACGCTCTGCCGCCTGCCGGTAGGGATGGGCACCGGCAAAGGACGGCAGAAAGCTGTGATGGATATTGATGATCTGCCCCTGGTAACGCTCGCAGAGGAAGGGCGGCAGGATCTGCATATAGCGCGCGAGGACAATGGTGTCCGCCTGCCTGCGCTGGAATATATCGTCCAGGGCGACGAAAGCCGCTTCCCGATCCTGCGGATCCACAGGAAGATGGATGAACTCGATCCCGTGCCATTCCACGAAGTCGCGCAGGTCCGGGTGATTGGACACAACACAGGGAATATCAAACGCCATATCGCCGCTGCGCCACCGGTACAGCAGATCCGAAAGGCAGTGGGACTCGCGGCTGGCCAGGATGATCACGCGCTGGCGCTTTTCCGAGTCGGTAACCCGCCACTGCATGGAAAACCGGCGGGCGATGGGAGCCAGCACCTCCCTGAACCCGTCCCCATCAAAAGGCAGGCTGTCGGCACTTACCTCGTAGCGCATGAAAAACCAGCCGTGATCCGGATCCGCAAACTGATGGGCTTCCGTAATCCAACCACCGTGCTGGGCGACGGCATCCGTTATGGCGGCCACGATACCCAGATCATCGGGACAGGACAGTATGAGTCGGTATCTGCGATTCATTGGATGATAGTTTCTCATTAATCAACTTTGTTTCATATAAAGAATGCAATCCCCTTGCCAACTCACAGCTTCACCACACCGCCCTTCAGAGAAACGGGAAAATCTTTTGATTCAGAAATCTATGGAACAAAGAAAGAAACCGACCTGACCACTCCTGCACTTTCTTTGTGCGAATCTTTTTTTACTGACCTAAAAAAACGCATGCTTCTTCGCCCTGCCGGCGGTGTAAAGAAAGAGTCCGGCATCCAGGGCTGTAACCGGGTGAAAGCCATCAGTTGCCTGAAAGAAATACGGGCGGGTCTCACCTGCAGTGAGCGGTATGGTTCGGAGCGGGTATTCCTGTACGAAAACAAAAGAAGCCCTGGGAACTCCAGGGCTTCGAGTACCCCCGAGAGGTCTGTGCCGCTCAACTCGCACACAGCCTCCCCGGGGATTGGTTGATGGTCCTGCGGGGTCAGATGTTGGCGCCCCGCATTCCCCCTTCCTTCACCAGGTCCGGGTCCAGGGACCGGAACGTCTGGTTCTCATGGATGATCATCCGACCAAGAACCCCGATCCCGATCCCAATGGCACCCAGCAGGAACAGCCACATTCCAGCTGAGCCGGGCCCGAAGGTGAATACCGCATTAGCCCCTTCCCACGCAGCAAATGTACTAGGATCCATAGTTCAACTCCTTCTTTAACAGGTTGATACGATGGGTCGCCAGCCAGGGCGACCCTCATGCATCCTCCAGCTCACTGGTTCGCGCGGGCTGGGATGGATGATTCCGGATAGGCCACGGACGGAACTTCCACCGCATCCAGACCAATCTTTTCGACCTCCTCGGGTACCCGAAGGACTCCCAGGGATTTCATGGCAAGTGACAGCCCATAGCCAGGAACAAAGCCAAGCGCCATCATCACGACTGCACCGATCAGCTGCCCGATGAAGGTAACGTCCGGCAGATCGCCCACATTCGGATAACCGTGCAGGAAGATCCCGGAGGCAATAAGGCTCCAGACACCGGCGAAACCATGAACCGAGATAGCGCCCACCGCATCGTCGATACCGGCTTTTTCAAGCATGCGACCGCCAATCGGTGCGAGACAGCCGCCGATGAAGGCAACCAGGAAGGCAACCGGCGGATAATAGACATCCAGACCCGCCGCCGCGGAAATGATCCCGGCAAGGGCGCCGGACATCATCCAGAAAGGCTCACGGCTGATCGCGTAGGCACCGATAACGCCACCGGCAAAGCCCATCAGCGTATTGAAACCAAACGCGGACAGGTTCGTTGGGTTGCCATAGATGGTGGTCCAGTCACTACCCACGTTGTAGATGATGCAGCCACCCAGGAAGCCAAAGAAGCCGACGATGATCAGCATCAGACCAATCAACGCCATGGGCAGGTTGTGCGGACGGATATCATTGATCTCACCATTGGGGCCGTATTTGCCCACGCGCGCACCCAGGTTGATCAGCACACCCAGCGCAAAGAACCCGGCCACGGTGTGAACGACCCCAGCGGCTCCGATGTCGTGATAGCCCAGCTCTGTCAGCAGCCAGCCGTCCGGATGCCAGCCCCAGGCGCCGCCCAGAATCCAGACGCCGGCCCCGAGCACGCACGCCAGGATCACATAGGCACTCAGCCGGATCCTTTCAATCGCTGCCCCCGAAAGGATTGATGCCGTGGTGGCACCAAACAGGGTAAAGGCAGCCCAGAAAACCCCGGTTCCCTTGTCCGATAGGTTGGGCCCCATATTCGAACTCCAGGGGGCGGCTGCCGAAGCGCCTTCCGTTATCGTGAAACCTCCGGGAAAAGCGTTGTAGATCCACCAACCTACAAAGTAAAAAGCCGGAATCAGGTAGGCCAGTGCCAGGATATTCTTGACCCCTGCCGTCAGCGAGTTCTTGACTCGTGACGCCCCCATTTCATAGGCAAGAAAGCCGGCGTGAATAAGAAACATGATGGCGGTACACCACCAGTAGTAAATCTCCATATCGACGGCGCTCAACAGCTCCACCGTTGATTGCAGTTGACTCAGTTGCTCTTCCATCAGCTCCACTCCCGCAGTTGACAGGCACTTCTTTTACTACAAAGAAACTATGTTTCTTCCCCGTTATTACCTATGCAAGCTGCGGGCCACACAGGGTCGAAACGAAGCGATGCCCCGTTTAACTTCCCTGGAATTCAATGGGTTGAGGGGGAAGGTGCTGAGATGGGAGCGAACGCAGAGGACAGCCAGAGCCCTGACCGTGCCCCAATCACGGGCGTGTCGGGGTCTGGGCTCTTCAGGACAGTGCACAGGGTGCGCTCTGAGGGGAGGATCAGGGGCAGGCTGCAGCCGTATGGGCGGTGGCTTCACGGGGCCAGGTCTCGATCACGGCCGCTGTTACCACCATGACGGCGCCCAGCACCATCCAGCCACCCAGGTGTTCCCCGGCAAGCAGGACCGCTGAGACCATACCTACCACCACTTCCCCCATCAGCAGGATCCCCACACGGGCAGGCTCCATCCGCTGGGCGCTCCAGAGAAAGGCAGTCAGCGCGAACGCCCACCAGACCCCGCCAAGAAACAGCGCCCAGGCCACGACTCCGCCCAGATTCCCGGAACTGATACCAGGCATAGCCACACCATCGAGAGCCAATGCCAGCAGGAGTGCAGTAATTAGGCCACCAAGGCAGAACACGAAGTTACACTCCACGGCACTCAGACCCGGCTGGGTCCGGATGCCGGTTGAGGAGATCGCCCAGACAAGCCCGGACATCAATGCCATCCAGTCACCGATGCCGCTGGGCAGTGGTATGCCGCCGTTGGATGGGCCCATGACCAGCGCGATCCCAACAAACCCCAGCACAATGGCCCCCACGCGCCAAGGTGTAATCGGCCATCCGAACCACAGCCGGCCGATCAGGGTGCTCCAGATCGGGGTCAGGTAAAACAGCAGGATAACGACAGCCACCTGGCCATAAAGAAGCCCATTCGAGTACAGAACGAACGCCCCACCACCGGCTCCCGTGACCATGAGCGTACCCAGGCCCGTCCGCCGGATCCGGTGGCGAGAGGGAATAACCCAGGGCGCAAGCAGCGCACAGGCAAAGAACAGGGCACAGACCGTTGCCCAGGAGCCAAGTGGTGCCGCTTCATTGATCTGACGCAGCGGAAACCAGTAGGTGCCCCACAGGCAGCCCACCAGAACGACAACGACACTCCCCAACCGGGCCTCTTTCATGTCAACTCACCTCGGCTGGACATCATGCGGGCTCAATCAATACTGAAATGGCGGCAGTGCGCCTGGTGGGTCCGCTCCAGCTCGGCAACCGTGACAACGCCTTCAGGGTACTGCCAGCCAGGATTATCGTAGACTTGGCCCAACCACTGCTGGAGTATGCCCTGGTAGGTCTGAGTCTGGCGGAACTCCCGGATAAACCGGTTGATGCTTTCGAGGAGCGTGTAACTCCCCGGCGAATTGGCCACGGCAGCGCTGTAGTACCACAGTTCATCGTCAATATTACCCGGCAGGATTTCAAGCTGCCCCCGCATGGGGCTGTCCTCGCCGTAGCAGACCCAGTGATAGATGGGCAGATCCACGGCAAACGCATCCACCACGCCGTTGGCCAGGCTGTCGTGAATGACGCTCTGGTCATTGTACGCCAGAAGATTGGCCAACCGGATCGTTCCGCCCGGCTTGCCGGCATTGGCCTGCCAGCGCAGTCCCTTCTGCTCCAGTATCTGCAGCGCGGCGGGGTCATTGATCACCCCGAGCACCCGCCCTTCCAGATCGGCGAGACCGGTAATGCGCTCATCACCGGCCCGGCGGGCCAGCACGTAGGGGAGAAAGGCGTAGGGTTCGGAGAAAGCAGCCCGGTCATATCCCGCCACTGGCGGCAGGGCGCTCCACGCCACATCCGCCTCGGGCTCTCCCCTTTTGCGGCCCGCTTCCAGCAGCTGGGTACAGAGCGCCCAGGGGTGCTCCACGAACTCACAGCGAACCCCGAGCCAGTCGGCGAAGGCACGCGCGCATTCCGCATCAAGGCCCTTGAGCGGTTCGTTCGGTGAGGAACGGAACGAGACCCCCAGAAAGGCCGGCTCAATCGCGATCCGGATCACCCCGCGTTCACGGATGTCAGCCAGTCGATCATAGCCGGGATCCGGCGTAATACGTTCCCGTTGGAGTACACTCGCGACAGCCTTCCGAGCCTCACGCGGGTCGTCTCCCGCATGACCGCCAGCAACCTCACGGAGCGTAGTGCGACTCCATTCACTGCGGGTCCGGGCATGACGGGTCGTATCACCCGCCAGGGCAACCGTCTCACTGATGATTCGGTTATTGCTCTGGATCTTGTCGATGTAGCCGCTCATGGATCCCAGCAGACGATGGGAAGTTCCCAGTGAATCGCTGACCTGATGGGAGAGTGTTTCCAGGCGCGCTTCCGCATCACTCAGAACCTGCGACAGGGACTCGGAGACAGCCGTCAGGTCAATCTGCTCGTCCGCCTCACGCGCACTCTGCTGGGTCCGCATGGCCAGGTCCCGGATCTCCGAGGCGACAACCGCGAACCCCTTGCCCGCTTCCCCGGCATGCGCCGCTTCAATGGATGCATTGAGTGACAGCAGCTGGACGGTCCGGCTGATGTCATCAATCGTCTTGATGAATGCCCGGGATCGCTCGGACTGATGTTCGATCCGTTCCGACAGGGTCGCGAAGCGATCAGTAAAAAACTGGTGCGTTTCCTGTAGCTCCTGATCCATCGCGGTGCGCAGCGAGTCAGCGTTGCGATCACTCTCATCAAGCTGCTCGCGCGTCTGGCCCAGGAACGTCTGCTGTTCCTCCGAACGGGCCCCTATTTCACCGAGCGTGGTATCAACCACATCAAGGCCCTGTTCCGCGTGAGCGACCAGAGCCTCGGCCCGCTCTGCGAGCAGCTGCAAGGCACGTGGTGAGCCGCCCGCCTGCTCCACAGCCTGCACCGACTCCAGGCCATGACGCACATTATCCGGTATGGCGCTTCCCCCAATCGCCAGTGCCCTGTGCACTTCCCCGGACTCCAGGGCATGCAGCCATTCAGGCAGGCTTTCCTGGCTCGCCCCATTTTCCTTGTTGCGCTGACCCAGTCCGGGGATCAAAAGCATGGCCTACTCCTGTATGGGTTCATTACAGACCGACTTCCTGTGATACTCGGGATAAAGCAAATTGCAGGCCAGCCAGAAGAGTGTCTGCGCCTGGCTCCCTCCGGCATGTAAACACCCTCTACCCGGGCGCTGCGCCCGGCGTCAGTTCTTCCCCATCATCGAACTGGGACAGGTAATCCACGACGAGAGGGCGATAGTCGATAAAGCCCTTGTAGTCCGCCAGATCATCAGGAAGCGTTTTCAGCACACGATGGAAGCGCTTGGCCCATTTGGGGATGGTGGCGAGCTCGTTCACGCTGATGAGATAGCAGCGGATGCTGAACAGCACGGCGTTGCTGCGCGGTAACCGATAAAGGGCCTGCAGCTCAACGCGCAGGTGAGCTTTGTCGCCGACGTTCTCCGGTGTTACGCGAGCCCGGTCGATGCCCCACTTGTGGTAGTTCTCCGGCGACGTATCCATACGCGGGTTGACCGTCATGGTCCAGTTCAGGCGCCGGACGGGATGGCCCACCTGCAGATTCAGGAGGTACTTGAGCGCGCGGTCAAAGATGCCCATTTCATGGGCTCGCGGCACCGGCCCGTGCCACTCATGGAAGTTCATGCCCAGATCGAACTGAAGCGACCAGTCCGCCTGACAGGTGAGCATGCCGCCATCCATGTAGAGCATGTCATCGCGCTGATCGTGCAGGGTGAAATCCCCCTGGACCTGGCGCGTGATGTACTCGAACGGCTCCCGTGGCAGGGTCTCTGGATCCCCGAACGTAAAGGTGTCACGGATACCCAGCAACCGGTTCTCCCAGGTCCAGCGATCGCCATCCCGGGTCAGTGTGAAGTGCTGCGGGTAGTCCGTGGAAAGCGACTCCATGAGAAGCTCGAGCGTATCCCACTGGGCCGTCATCATGTGCGGCAGCACCGTGCAGCGGCTGGGATCCTCTTCCAGCACCCGGCGGCGTTCCTCGATCTCTGACAGATAGTGCTCGTCAATGTCGAAAGCCGGTGCGTAGGCCGAACCCGGAGGCCCGCCATTGTGCGGCTCGATGTTGACCGAGTACATGTAGCTGTCCTCGGGAAACGGAAACGGGAATCGCCGTATAGCCTCCGGACTGTTGCTGTAGGTGAAGTCATCGCGGAAGGTTTCCACGGGTTTCACATTCGGCTCTGCGACTGTTGTTTCTGCTTGCATGGTTCGACTCCTGAGCGTTCACCGCCGCCGGCACCGCCGGCCTATAGATCCAGCACGACGCGTTGTGAGCGGGCCCTGGATACACAGATCATCATCCGGCTGTTTGCCGCTTTCACGTCGTCGGACAGGAAATGGTCGTAATGCTCGATATCGCCTTCGAGCACTCTGGTTTCGCATTCACCGCAGGCACCGCCCCGGCAGGAGCACGGCGGTTCCAGCCCTGCTCCCTCCAGCGCTTCCAGAACACTGGCAGTACCGGGCACCTCGATCTCCCGTTCACTCCTGTTACAGACCACCGTGAACGGCTCCCCCACAGGCGGCGCTGTAAACGCTTCGGCATGGACATGGCGCGCCGGCCACCCAAGCTGAGCCGCAGCATCGCTGACCCTTTCAATCAGTCCGGCAGGGCCACAGACGTAGACATGGGTGCCCAGCGGCTGATCACGCAGAATCGCGAGCGGATCCAGGTACTCGCCTCGATCGCTTTCGTAGAAGGTGGCGGTGGGCTCCCGGGCAGCAATGGCATCCCGATAGGGAGCGCCATCGTCATCCCTGAACTGGTAATGCAACTCATAGGGCACGCCACGCTGGCGCAGCTCGTGCATCTGTGCGAGAAACGGCGTTATCCCGATACCGCCAGCAATAAGCACATGCCGGCGGGCAAGGACATTCAAAGGGAACAGGTTGACGGGCGCGGATATTTCCAGGAGATCGCCCTCACCGAGCCGCTCATGCATGAACAGGGAGCCGCCCCGCCCCGCATCGTCACGGCGCACCGAGATCCGGTAACAGCGGCCGTCATCCGGCGGACTGGTGAGTGAGTAGGGATTGCGGTGGCAGACCTGCCCCTGCGCATCCTTCATGGTGACAACCACGTGGCTGCCCCCGGAGAAACATGGCAGGGTAATGCCCTCAGCGTGCTCGAGGGTAAAGGTCTTCACCGAGGGTGTGACCTGATCGATTCCGGCCACCCGCACCGGGATACTGGGTTGCTGTGAGGTGATCATGAATCAAGCTCCTCCGGCTCAGGCACGTCACCCGGCGCCTCGGCGTCCACACAGACCCCCTGGTAGACACCCAGCCGGCGTGAGAAGTGATCCCGGACGAAAAGATTCAGGCCACAGCCAGGACACTGGTATACGGTAGTGGATACGGCAGGATCGGTCGTTTTGCAGTGTATGCAGCACACCGGTCGCGCTGGCGGACCGCACCGCTCCATCTGGATGGCCGCCTCCGACATGCCCACCCCATCGCGGGCACTTGCCACGACCCGCCAAAGAAATGCTTCACTGCCGGCAACGTACAGCCGTACCCCCATACCGGCATCAGCAAGGTATTCATTCAACGCTTGGCAAAGCCCATCGGTATCGGGGAAAAAGCGGGGAGAGCCATGACCGTCGCGGGCCAACTCATCCCCCCGGTCAGGACCAGCACCTGCCGTATAGAACAGAGCCACTGACGATGCCGCCGGCGCCATGCCGTCATTCCCTTCGGCCAATTCGCGGCGCATCCGCAACAGTGCCTCCGTTCCCGGACCTTCGCCCGCGAGTACATGCTGGCAGGCCCCCGGATCAGGCGTGAGTCCGGTATAGACTGGTTTGCTCTTGATGCCTGGCATCGACATGCCGAACCTCCTCCATCACGGTTAACCCACTACCCTTCGCCTTCCCGGCGCTGTCCGCAGAAGAACCCGACGCCGAAATCATCGGTCTCGAACGTGATCTGACTGCCGGCAGGGAAATAGAAAACATCACCAGGACGGGCTTCGACACTCTGGCCGGTTTCATCCGTGATGGTGAAACCTCCGGCAAAGATGCACTTCATCTCATGGTAGGTGTAGTCATAGACCAGTGGCTTATCGGACTGCTCCATGCGGAAGAAGCCGCTCACAATGGTCTTGTCCGGGTCATCCGATACCGCGACGTCCCCGAGCCAGGCATTGCACCCCTCGACTTCCATGCTCGGAAAGCTGCGCTCGGAAGCACCGGGAAAATGGGTCATCTTCTTCATGAGAGATCTCCTTACTTGTTTCTCTGTGGGAATCAAATTTTCTCAAAAAGAATGCAAAAGATTTGCCAGGGAGATCTCAAAGGACGCTGCCCGTTTCTGGAAAGAACTCAAAGTATTGATATTATGCTTTTTATGGCTACAGGGCTGGGCACGGAAGCTGGCTGCATAGCCACCGCTCACGACAGGTAACGGTCGTCATTGCGTTCATTCTTAGTGCAGCTGGAGTCCTGATGCACTCTTGCAGGACATCAGGCGGCTCGAGGCGGGGATTGCTCAGATGGGAGCTGGTGGCTGACTCGCCCCGAGATCGCGTTGCAGATCGCGGAAGAAACAGAGGAAATGCGCTTCGAGAGTCTGGTCGTTTTGACGTATCTCCTCGATGATGCCGTCAAATCGGTTCGGAAACCGGATACGACCGGCAACCCGATCCAGCGCATAGCCGATGTTATCGAGGTCCCGATAATGGCCAAACCAGTCGTCCAGAGTGATCCGCCGGGTCACACGGATCATTGGATCCGGCATAAGGTGTTCGTGTTCCTGGAGCTCACGGTAGACCTGCCGGATAAAGGCATCAGGATCCCGGCCACTGAATTCAGGCCAGTATCTGAGCAGATAGTGATCATAGAGGATATCCAGCGCGACGCCGGCAAAGCGCCGGCGCCGCGCCGAGAACAGGCGCCGACTCGCCAGGACCTGGGGATGGCGGTCCGTGTAGCTGTCGACCGAGAGATGGTGCTGCACGCCCCACTGCACCTCCTCCGGCAGAGCCTGAACCCTCACGCCACGGCAGAAATCACCAAGAACGCTGCCAACCCTGGCCTCCGACGAATCCGGAGCCAGAAAGAGATGGGCGAGATGATTCACTGCACGCTCCTCTTACATTTCTGCATGGATGCCCCAATAGTCTCAGACTCCAGCCCGCCGACAAAGGATGGTTACGGCTTCTCCCGGGTAGCACTGGGCAGCAACAGGAGCGACAATGGAATCAAGGCATGAGGGAATACCGATTTGAGAAAGAACGGTCAGCACATGGTTCCTGTTCCCCAGTCGTAAAGGACACTCATATTGGAACACTCACCGGATTTCTTACGCGCGATTCTTGATTCCGTCAGCGAAACCATCGTGGTGATTGATGAGGCCGGCACTATCCAGTATGTGAATAGGGCGTGGCGTGACTACGGGGAAAACAACGACGCCTGCATCCCTGGTGACCACTGGCAGACGCTCAATTACCTTGCGGCGTGCGACAAGGCATCCGCCATGGGAGATGAGTTCGGCGCGGGAGCCGCTGAGGGCATACGCAGTGTTGTGAGCGGCAGACGACCGGAATTCTATCTTGAATACCCCTGTCACAGCCCCGATGAAAAACGCTGGTTCATGATGCGGGTTGCGCCATTGCAGTTGAATGAGGGCAGCTACTTTGTGATCGTCCACCAGAACATCACGGAACGGAAGCTGGCCGAGGAAAAAGTCAGCGCGCTCGCACGCATCGATGGGCTGACCGGGATCGCCAACCGGCGCGCCTTTGACGAATTCCTTCATGAGGAAGTCCGCCGGTGCATGAGGCTGGGCAAACCGGTCAGCATGGCCATCGTGGATCTGGATCATTTCAAACTACTGAATGACACCTTTGGCCATCAGGTCGGTGATGACACCCTGCGCCGGGTTGCCTCCCTCCTTCAGGAAACCGTAAACAGGCCAAGCGATACCTGTGCCCGGTACGGAGGTGAAGAGTTCGCCCTGATCTGGGGTGACACGTCACTGGAACAGGCACGGCAGCTGGCCAACCAGTTCCTGCGAAACCTCACCGAAGCAAAGATACTCAACCTACATTCCCCCACCGGCAAATACCTCACAGCCAGCATTGGCCTCACATCGATCATTCCCACTTCGGATTCCGACATGGAGAAACTGATCAGACAGGCGGACAACATGCTCTATGAAGCAAAGGCCAACGGACGCAATAGGATTGAGCCCTGACGCCGGCTCCCTGCTTCCTGGCCTCAAAGACTTCTACTGGGACGCACCCAGACCGACACGTTCCCGCACTGCCGGTACCCGACTGGTCTTCAGCCCGGCTGCCTTGGCCTCCTCCAGAGCGATCTCCGCGGGCACGCCCATATGATGGCGATACAGAGCCCACATCGCGCCTACCCGATTACTGCTGGCGCAGTGCACCAGAACGGGGTAGTTACCCGTCGTGGAGACAATCCTGGCGAACTCCTCTACCTGCTCTCCGGTAGGGGCCTTGCTGGAATAACACGGTTCTTCATCATCGTCTCTCTCCACAATTTCTACCTTATATTAAGTATTACTAATATAAAGACTGGAAAGTATCCGTTGCAAATACAAGAGCCACCTAACGCGGTATAATCTGACCCAAAACCGGAGAGCGACTTATGGATCCAGAGGACTATGCGAGAACCCTGCAGCAGTTCAGCGGCGCCTCGGCCCTTACGCCGGATGAAATGGCTGAGCACGCAGCCGAGGCGAGCCAGGTTCTTAAGTCGATCGCCAACCCCAACCGGCTGATGATTCTGTGCACGCTGACCGAGGGCGAGAAATCCGTGGGGTCCATCAACAGCAGTGTGCCACTCAGCCAGTCAGCCCTCTCCCAGCACCTGGCACGCCTCAGAGCTGAAAACCTCGTCAGTTTCAGGAAGGAGGGACAGTTGGTGCTTTACCGCATTCGGGACCCGCGGATTGTGGCGCTGATGAGCCGCCTTTATGAGCTTTACTGTGCACCCGATGCAACTTTAAGTTCCTGACTGTCATTGAATTGACATAAAGTAAGAGAAATTCAACCCTATAATACGATCCAAATTCTGAGTCGAATTATGAGCATGCATGCAGATCATCGCATTTCATAACGTTAAAGGCGGTGTTGGAAAAACGTCAGCCGCCGTGAATGTTGCGTATCTTGCGAGCCAGGCAGGTATATCCACACTTCTGTGGGATCTGGATCCTCAGGGAGCAGCCACTTGGTTTCTGTCTGAAGACACACCACAGCCTGGCAGGAAACTTGCACCCCTGATCAAAGGCAAATCGCCTGTTGGCGATTACGTCCGTTCGACGCCATACCCTAAACTCGAGTTGATCCCGGCCCACCAGAGTGCGCGCAATTTCGACATCAAGCTCAGTCAGGCTGGCTCGGGCCGGGAACTCAAACAATGGCTCAAGTCCCTGAGTGAGGAAACAGCTCTGGTCATTCTCGATTGCCCACCATCACTCTCGGAACTTGCCGAGCAGGTCATGGAGACCGCGAATGCGGTCTACGTGCCCATCATCCCGACGAAGCTCTCACTCAACAGCTGGGAGCAAATCGACGGTTTCGCGAAAGACCACAAGATTAAAGCCAAGCGCCTGCGGCCATTCTTCTCGATGGTCGATCGTCGGAAAACACTCCACAGGGAGTTAGCGGACAACCGGGCCAAAACCCTGCCGCGGGCATTAAATGCGGTGATTCCAAACGCCAGCGCGATCGAGCGAATGGGCGAAGAGAGAAAGCCACTGGAGCTGATGGCTCGGCGAAGCAAGGCAGCACAAGCCTACCGTGAGCTGTGGCAGGAAATCAGGGATAAACTAAAGCTCTGACCCAGGACACCTTGGATGACCTGCCCAGGTCATCCTAATCCGGAGCACTCCGACCCACACTGAAAACATCGACTGGGCCATCAAGACGTCCACTCGAACGGCCGTTGTTGATGGGCAGTACCTGTATCCCAAGCGCTTTCACATACTGGAAAAGAGCCGCCCGAATCCCGCTGATGAGCATCGTTTCCTGCTCACCGTCTTCCGATAGCCTGATCCGTATAAACACATCGGTTGCAATAACTTCAAGTTTTTCCTGGGGCACATAATCGATGTTTTCCAGCCCCTTGCACCCCCGCGCAATTTCTCTTTGGATCTGAGACATGGCCATACCCATCAAAACCTCCGGCACACAGGATGTAATGGTGAGAGCCCGCACCAACTCAGGCTCCCGTTCCGGGTTCTTGGAGGCCATCCTAGCGAGCTAATTTAACGATTTGGTGACACAGCAATCCCGCAGTTCCCCGGCTCGCGATCCCCGAACGGACCAGTGCTGGCTGTAACCCCCCTGTCACTTGATAGGGCTAACCTCTTCCCAACTGGAAACACAGGAAAAACCATGCTGACGCTCGCGCTCAGGAACCACGCCCGTTTACTGGGCGATACTCTACGTCCAGGACCGGAAAGCCAGGGGCGATTGACCCTCAAGCGCGCGGCTGTGATGGGCGTATTTCTGCCGGCCTACACATTGATCCAGTCAGTCAACGCCACGGGACTGGCTCTGGATCGACTGCTGTTCCCCGGCTTTCGGAAGGTTGTTGTAAATCGGCCGGTATTCGTTCTCGGCATGCCGAGGAGTGGCACTACCTTTCTGCATCGTCTTCTAGCGAAGGACGAAAAGCGCTTTACCTCTACCAGGCTCTGGGAACTGATTTTCGCACCCTCCATTACCCAACGCTATTTTTGGCTGGGCGTCGGTCGCGTGGACCGGGTCCTGGGCCGACCCTTGGGCAGATCCCTGGCCTTGGCTGAAAACGTGGTTTTCGGTTGGTTTGGCGACGTCCACCAGACGGGATTACGGGATACCGAGGAAGATTACCTGGCGCTTTCCCTTGTCGGAGCCTGTTTCTTGTTGGTACTTCCCTTCCCTGTCGAGCGCGTCTGGCGCCTGGCGTATTTTGACGAGCAGCTGAGCCCCAAGGAGCAGTGCCAGGTTATGACGTTCTACAAAAGCCTTGTCCAGCGTCATCTGTACGTCCACGGTACGGAACGGCGCTTCCTGTCCAAGAACCCGTCATTCACGCCCGTGATCAGGACCCTGGTCCGCCAATTCCCGGATGCTCAGTTCATTGCCTGTTACCGTACACCCGAGGCTGCTGCTCCTTCTCTGGTCAGTTCGCTCCAGCAAGGCGCGCGCCTTTTCGACCACAGGGATCCCAGTTCAGCGCTGAGCCGGAAGCTCATTGCCATGCTGAAATTCCAGGCCCGTCACCTTCTCACTAACCTTACGCCAATGGAACGGGACCAGTATGCGCTCATGGCCATGGAAGACCTCACCCCGGAACCCAGGCGCCAGATCGAACGTCTTTACACACGGCTGGGCTGGGAGCCCACGAACGAGTACAAAGCCGTACTGAACCGCGAAGAGCATAAAGCCAGGGGCTATACAAGCAGACACCGGTATTCACTCGCCAACCTCGGATTGGATAAGACCATGATCGAGCGTGACCTTGGTCCTGTGATCAGGGAGCTGGCTGATGCAGACCAGAAGCCGTCTGTCACTGAAACATCAGACGACGTTCACACCACTTTCACAGTGAGCTCCGATACTTCGCAGCATGGAAACGAGCGAGCTTAGAGTCCTGTTTGTTGTCGACGCGATCCAGGGGCGGAACGGCGTTGGCACCTACTTTCAGGATCTGGTGGACCATCTCGATCAACGGATCGGGCAAGCGGAACTGATCGCCCCGAGCATGGATAACCCAAGGGCCTACCAGGGCCTCGCACTGCCTGTTCCGGGCGACCCCACACAGAAACTCTATCTCCCGAGAATGCGTGTTCTCACACGCATCTTTCTCGACGTACAACCTCACGTAGTGGTGGTCCCCGGCCCTGGCCTCTACTCCCTGGCCGGCTTCTGGCTGGCCAGCAAGCTGGGCATTCCAGTATGCGTTACCTACCAGACAGACTACCGGCAACTGGCCCGGATCTACTTCAATCGTGTGGCAGGCTACCTGGGCGGCCGCCTTATGGACTGGCTGAACCTGACCATGTCCCGCCGTGCGTACTCCGCAATCACCGTCAGCGACCATATGACAGGGCTCGCCAGAGCCGCCGGCATCCCCAGCCCCAGACGGATCGGTACTCCGGTCGCCCGGACTTTTCTGGACAGACCCGTAACGCCCCTCCGCGAACGGCTTCAGTCCGTTCTGTATGTGGGACGGCTGGCCGCGGAGAAAAACATTGAGGCTTTCATCGAGTTGGCACGCCAACGGCCGGACCTGGATTTTCTCATTGCGGGTGATGGGCCCCAGCGACCCGAAATCGAGAAAGCGGCGCGAAAGCTCGACAATGTGCAGCTTCTTGGCTGGCTCCCCCGAACGGAGATCATCGACTGGCTGGACCGGGTAGATGCGCTGGTACTGCCCTCCTCGGTGGAAGCGTTCGGTACGGTCGCGCTGGAAGCGATGATGCGGCAACGGCTGGTACTGACCTCGCCCCAGTGTGGCATAAACCAATGGCCTGAACTCCGGCAATCCCTGTTCAGCGTGCAGGGTGACGAAAACCTCGGCCAGGCCCTTCAGCGGATGGAAGCACTGCCCGCCGAACAACGCCAGTCACTCGCTGAACAAAGCCGGCAAGCCGCCGTCAGCGTTAGTTCGGGCGCTGTAAACCAGTGGCTCGAAGTGCTGATGCAGGCAGCAACAAAGCGGGAGCCGAGAACAGTAAGCCATCCCACTGGAACCGTGGCATGGCTGCAGCGCCTGGACAGCCGCTATTGATTCCGGTTCAGCCTCTTGCCGTTACCGCAGAGCTCTCTGCACTGGTTTCCGTGCATGACGTTATGCCGGAGACTCGGCATCAAGTTGAGCGCATACTGCAGCGCCTGGACGCCATCCCTCCTGATGCCGTCGCCCTTCTGGTCGTTCCAAGCCGAGCCTGGACACCGCAAGACCTGAGTTGGCTGCACGGTTTGGCACAACAGGGGTACACCATGATCGGCCATGGCTGGTGCCATGAATGCGGACCGCCCCGGACGCTGAGGCACCGGCTGCACAGCCTTATCCTGTCCAACCGTGCCGCGGAGCATCTTTCGCTGACCGACAGCAGCATCGCCCAGTTGATGCACAGGTGCCAGAACTGGTTCCTGGAAGTGGGGCTTGGCTCCTGTGATGTCTACATTCCACCCGCCTGGGCCCTGGGGGCGGTCGAGCGCGACACGCTCGCCACCACGCCATTCCGCTATATTGAGACCCTTCGCGGGCTCCACGACCTCCAGACCGACCGCCGGCAGCATTTACCCGTAGCCGGTTTCGAGGCCGACCGCTGGTGGCGTGCGATCGCTACGCGACTCAGTAACCAGGTCAATGCATGGCTGGCGATTCGGCGTCAGATTCCTCTGCGTATTGCCATCCATCCCTACGACTGGCAATACCCTCTGGCTGATCAACTGGAGGCCCTGCTTGGCCGGGTAGACTGCTACAAGACTTACCCGCAGTCGCCCGGTAGCCACGGGTAATCTGGTTCTATAACCCACCCGGGAAAAAACATCTGCAGGCCAACGGGAATTGCCTGAAAGCCGGGACCGTCTTATTCTTGAATCACACATCCCGGGCGGAGGGAAAACAATGACTATCCAAACTTACCAACTCGGCGATCACACAACCCTGAAACAACTCTCACAGGCAATGGCTCAAGGCCTATCCCCCCTTGTTGAAGTACAGTCGATGGATGGCATCTATACGGTGCGCTTCCATGACGGCGGCAGCAACACACAGCTCAGCGACGATCAGGGTCGCACGCTCACGTTTTACGGCACAGGTAAGATTCGCGAGCTCCTTGGCAGCATCGGTCTAACCCATGGCGTACTGACCTGGAGTGATCAGTGCGGCGACGAGATGATCGGCGTTGATGGCCATGCGCCTACTCAGGAAGAAATGCTGGCCAATGGCACAAGAATCGCTTTCACCTGACTCAGGCAACCTACTCGCCAGAGCATTACTTTCTACCGCTGGAAAGAGCTGAACCGGCTTCCACTGTCGTATTCAATCAGAGTGGAGCTGTGACTATGGGTACTTTCATTCCCTTGAACCGAACGTTCAGTCAAATGCCTCCCCACTATACGGCGGAAGGGATTCCGCGCATTTCATCGCCGAAATCAGGCAATACCCGGAGGAAGAGGATCGATGGGCCAAAGCCGAACGAACATTGTCTCCTTTGACGAGGAGCCCCTGATCCTCGTTGATGAGAACAACCAGGTGCTGGGGTATGACTCCAAGGTGGCATGCCATCAGGGTGAGGGTCGGCTGCACCGCGCATTTTCCCTCTTTGTCTTCAATCGCAACAATGAGTTGCTTCTGCAGAAACGCAGCTCCCACAAACCCTTGTGGCCACTTTACTGGTCAAACAGTTGCTGCAGCCATCCACGGCGTGGCGAGGACGAGCTGGAGTCCGTGGAACGCCGCGTCCAGGAAGAACTTGCCATCACTGTACAACCGGAGTTTCTCTACCGCTTCAGCTATCACGCCTCCTTCGGTGAGCCCGGTACTGAGCGCGAGCTATGCTCGGTCTATATAGCGCGCTCAGATTCTCTGGTTGAGGTTAATGAAAGCGAGATCGCCGACTGGCGCTATATCACTCCTGAAGCGATGGATCGGAAACTGGTCGAAACTCCGGAACACTACACCCCTTGGCTTAAGCTGGAATGGCCTAACCTGCGCAACAATTTCTGGGACCGGGTGAAAGCGCTTTAAGGCGCTCGCGGCGCAACGACACCCAATTACAACCAAAACTTTATAACTTTTAATCTGATTTCCTGAATGGCGCGTAACCTTTCTATGAGTGAGCTGGCAGAGGACGCCTCTGCGGCAAAACTCGCGCGCCCCGCATAAGTAAGGGGCCAGTGCTGTGTAAGCGTTGCGACGCTAAGGTAGCGTCGGACCTCAAGCTCAGCAACAACCGTCAGAGGGAGCCATAACAATGCTTAACCTTGAAACGCTGTCCATGGATCAGTATTCGTTTATCGCGAATGCGTTTTCCTTCGGGTTTGCGGTAATGGCATCTACCACGATCTTCCTGTGGTTGATGCGTTCTTCCGTGGCACCCGCCTACCGGATGGCCGTCACCATTACCGGGCTGGTGACCGCTATTGCGGCCTATCATTACCTGCAGATCATGCTGTCGTGGGACCATGCGGCAAGCATTCAGGCGGGGGAAGTGGTTACAGGTGATGAACCATTCAACCGGGCCTATCGCTATGTGGACTGGCTGCTGACAGTGCCGCTTCTGCTGATTGAGCTGATTCTGGTCATGAAATTCACCCAGCAGGAAACCATCAACAAATCCCTGAAGCTGGGGGGCGCCGCAGCTCTGATGATTATACTGGGGTATCCCGGTGAAGTTGCAGAGACCATCGGTACACGCATGATCTTCTGGATTCTTTCGATGATTCCGTTCCTTTATATCGTTTATCAACTGGTAATAGGACTTAGGGAGTCGATCGATAAGCAGCCGGAGAACGTGAAAAGCCTGATCAACATTGCGTCGTATCTTGTCGTCGCATCCTGGGCGTTCTATCCCATCGTCTACCTGTTCCCGCTTGTAGGCTTCACCGGTGGGTCAGCCATCGTTGCGGTGGAAACCGGCTATACGATTGCGGATATCGTCGCGAAGGCAGTGTTTGGCCTGTTCATATTCACGATTGCACTGCGTAAAACAGAAGATGAAGGGAAGAGTGGTTCGGGCACCTCAGCCAACAAAAAGGCCTGAGGGTTTCTAAGCGGCTTGAAACCATGAAGAGGCGTCGGACGACAGGTCCGGCGCCGCTTCGGTTTGATCTGGTGGTAATTGCCGCCAGCATCAACGCGCAGTCGCAACAAATCGGTACCAAGGGAGTACAACAATGACGATCCCCTGCGTAACAACCGATGTGGATGCCGTCCGAACCAATGAACGACCCACGCCGAACATAACGGTTAATGATAGCGAAGCTGACGCCCGGGAGCTGAGGCAGGTACAGGCGTTGATCAAGGAGCGCCTGTTGGGACTGGACCACGGCCCTGCTACAGAGGCCGCCAGCTATCAGAACAGCACAACCGGCAGCCTGTTGAGGGCGCGTCTGGCGCTCGCCAGCGGCCACACCTTTCAGTGTTCCAACCAATACCGCGTAGCGGCTGCAGCCGCCTGCGAACTGATTCATAACGCCTCACTGGTGCACGATGACCTCTCGGATGGCGACGAGCACCGGCGCGGCAAACCGTCTGTCTGGAAACAGTTCGGTAGCGAAGTCGCCCTGTGTACCGGCGATCTTCTTTTATGCACAGCCTTTGGTGTTGCTGCCGATCTCACTGATCCACAGGAATCAAGCTCACTTGTGCGACAGCTGACGACCATGACCAGTCGCACCATTGTTGGGCAAAGTCGGGAAGTCGCTTCTTCCCACCAGCGGGCACACCCCAACTTCCGGGACTATCTTTACACCACCGCAGCCAAGACTGTGCCACTCATTGAATTACCGCTCATAACCGGCGCGGTGGCTGCCGGGGCGGAAGCCGACGTCCAGAGCCGCATGGGGCGACTGGCGAACGCCATTGGGCTGGCCTATCAGATCATCGACGACCTGGATGATCTGGAAAACGGCGTAGAAGGCCTGCATCCGTTTCACGCTTGGCATCACCACTGCCCCCCGGGGCAAGGGGGTACCGGGCAGCGCATTCAGCGAGCGACATTGCATGCCCAAGCCTCCCTTAACCGCGCCAGAGAGACCCTGGGCGATCTGGAAACCAGGGTACCCGTATCCTTGGCTCCCAGATTGCAACCATTACTGATACAGCTGGAGCAAAGAGCCCTCGCACACCGGCAGAACAGCCTACAAGACGCAGGGCCTGCATGACATGGCGCAATTACACAGCAGTAGCAGACAGACAAAAGCTGTCGTTGTCGGTGCGGGCTTTGGTGGACTGGCCGTCGCTCTCCGCCTGCTTGCGCGCGGTTATGCTGTAGACCTTCTGGAAAAGCACGCTGACCTTGGCGGACGCGCCAGAACGTTTGAACTGGATGGCCACCATTTTGACGCCGGACCAACGGTCATCACTGCCCCATTTATCTTCTCGGAACTGTTTGAGCGTTTCGGCGAAAACATTGAAGATCATGTCACTTTTCTGCCGGTCGCCCCGTTTTACCGCATGGACTTCACGGACGGCTCCCACTTCGACTACAGGGATACCACCGAGGCGATTATTGAGGAAATCGAGCGGTTGTCGCCCGGAGAAGGCAGCCAGTATCACGCCTTTCTTGAGGCTGCCGGGGCCATGTATCAGCGCGGCTTTGTGGAGTTGGCCACCCGCCCCTTCACCCGGATCAGCGATATGCTGGACGTCTTTCCGGACCTTGTTCGGCTGAGAGCGGACAGGAGCATCTACCAGTTTGTGGCCCGGTTCTTCCGGGATGAACGCCTGCGCAGGGCGTTTTCCGTACCCTCGCTGCTTGTCGGCGGTAACCCGTTCCGGACCTCGTCACTCTACGCGCTGATCCATGCGCTAGAACGCAGGGGTGGGGTCTGGTATGCCAAGGGCGGCACTGGCGCCCTGGTCAATGCATTGGCCGCACTCTTCCAGCGTCACGGCGGGCGGCTGCACACCGGACAATCCGTCGAGCGCCTTGAGATGGAGGGGGGGGTGGTGCGCGCGGCTCTCACTGGCAGCGGCCAGCGTTTCGAAGCCGACCTGCTGGTGAGTAACGCCGACCCACTCTACGTCTACAACCACTGGATTGCCCGTACGGCTCTGCAGCGCATTGCGGACGGCCACCGGGCGCGTCTCAAGCACTCAATGGGGTTGTTCGTGCTCTATTTCACGACCGATCGCATCTACTCCCAGCTCGAACATCACACCATCGTCTTTGGCGAGACCTTCCGTGAGATTCTCGACCAGATCTTTGATCAGCATGAAGTACCGGATGACCTGAGCCTCTACCTGCACCGCCCCGGCGCGACCGATCCCTCAATGGCACCCGCCAACGGCGATGCCTTCTACGTGCTGGCGCCCGTCCCGAACCTCCAGGGCAATCAGGACTGGACACAGCTCGCGCCGGAGCTGGAGCAGCGCATTGTCGATATTCTTGCGCGGCGTCTCATGCCGGACCTCCATGCACAGATACGGGCGAAGCGCAGTGTCTCACCGGTCTACTTTCATGATGCGCTCAACAGCCCCCATGGCAGTGGCTTCTCCATCGCGCCCACGCTCACGCAATCCGCCGGCCTGCGATTCCATAATCAGTCACCACGCTATCCCAACCTGTTCTTTGTGGGCGCAGGCGTCCATCCGGGCGCTGGCGTGCCGGGTGTGGTCTCTTCAGCCGGCGTTGTTGAGCGGCTGGTAAACCGTTGGGAAATGCAGCCTGAACAACGGGCGGGCAGAATCGATGCCTCGACGACCAATGGGGCGGGACCATGACTCTGGACCAGACTGGCGCCAGTACTGACGTGTTGCGACGCAATGGTCGCAGCTTTCACTGGGCAGGTCAGTTGTTGAGCGGTGACCAGATGGCCAGTGCAGCAAGCCTTTACAGCCTATGCCGCAGGATTGACGACCTGGCCGACGAGGCCGTAACCCCCTCACAACGCGTTTATGCGGGTGAACAGCTTCATGCGCTGAACGAAGCCCTGGCGCACGGCGCTCCCCCGGCCGAACCACAGAAACCGGTCTACGAGCAGGCCAGTGACCTTCTGGGCGGATACCCGGTTGCCATGGAGGCGCTGCAAGAACTCATCGCCACGGTGCAGCAGGACCTCAATCCAGTGCATATGACAGACCACGCGGAACTGCTTCAGTATTGCTATGGCGTGGCCGGAACAGTGGGCGTCATGATGAGCTGCCTTCTTGGCGCGGAACCACGAGCGCGGGCCCTGCCCCATGCCATTGACCTGGGGATCGCCATGCAGATGACGAACATTGCACGGGATGTCCTGGAGGACGCTGAGCTGGGCCGGGTTTATCTACCAGCAAAGGGCGCGGCGGGCCACCTCCACCCAGGCGCACTGGTTAGGGGAGATGTGTCCTCCCGCCATAACGCCTGGCTTGGTGTTCGCGAGCTGCTCTCGCACGCTGAGACCTACTACGCCAGCGGCTGGCAGGGATTGTGGTACCTGCCAGCCAGGCCCCGAATCGCCATAGCCGTGGCCGCCCGGCTTTACCGCGAGATCGGACGCCAGATTCTTCGCCGTGGCGAGGCAGCCTATTGGCAGCGTCGCAGCATGGTCGGTCCGCTCCGCAAGATCCAGGTGTCACTCGCAGCGGTAGTGCGGCTGGCGTTGATCCCCTCGCCTGATAAGGCAAGCGGGCACGATGCCCTTTTACACCGTGACCTTTCCACTTATCCCGGAGCCAATCAGCGAAACAAATGCACCGCGGCAGAACGCGATCAGCGGGCAGAGAGGGGCTATGGAAGCTAACGATCCGGATGAGGATATCGTGATCATTGGCGCCGGCCTTACAGGCCTCAGCCTCGCCTGCTGGCTGGAGGAACTGTCGAGCCGCAATGGGCAGGCCATGCCCCGTGTGCGCCTGCTTGAGCCCAGAACCACCTACGACAATGACCGTACCTGGTGCTTCTGGGATCGCGAGGATCACCCCTTCCGTCAACTGATCACCCACCGCTGGCCGCAATGGCAGGTCAGCGCCGGGAAAACACGCGTAGTGCAGTCCAGTCCGCGGACTTCTTACGCCCTGCTACCCGCGGACGCCCTTTACCGGCATGCACTGCATCGCATCGAAGCATGCCCGGCACTGACCCTCCAGCAGGGCGTAAACGTAGAGACCATCAATGAGGGCGAGAACATAATTCAGGTCATAACCGATACCGTCGAAGTGCGCGCCCATGCGGTAGTGGACACCCGACCGCCCGCAAACCTGCCAGAGACAACCACCACTGGCTTCTGGCAGGTCTTTACCGGCATGGAGATCCATTGCCCTGACCATGGCTATGAGGTTACAACCGCTCGACTTATGGACTTCCAGCCCTGCGATGATTATCCCTGTTTCGTCTACCTTCTGCCCAAGGATGAGCATCATCTGCTCGTCGAATGGACCGCATTCCAGCCCCAAAGATACAACCAGGACTGCGAGGCAAAACTTGAAAGCTGGCTCGCCAGTGAGGGCATCAAGGACTACCGGGTGCTGCGCGAGGAATCCTCGATGCTGCCCATGATCCCGATCAGCAGCGAGCGTCGCTCCGGCCGGGTGATCAAAGCCGGGGTTGGCGCTGGCTGGATGCGCGCTGCCACCGGCTACCATTTTGCAACCTGCCAGCGGTGCAGCATGATGCTGGCGCAGCAGATTCTAGCGGCCAAGGCCTCGAATCGATGGCACCTTCAACCGCCCACCGCACGTAGTTACTGGCTCGAATGGATGGACCGGGTTTTCCTGCGCGCACTCCGGCGCCACCCTGACAAGGCGTCTGAATGGTTTCTGGCACTGTTCTCTGCCACTACGGGGGCCCAGATGAGTCGATTCATGAACGACCAGCCCTGCCTGCGTGATGCAATGGCGATTGCCAGCGCGTTACCGCCAGGGCCTTTCCTGAAAGCGGCACTTGTATGAACGACGAAACGATAAACAAGGTCAGGGCCAGCCTCTACGGCAGCAACGGGGGACGCCGCCATCAATGGAGCGTTCTGGCTGCGGCCCTTGTTGCAGTGTTGGCAGCCCTTGCGTTACCACCGCTGTCAATTGAGCAGCAGTTCTGGATCGTGCTGGTGCCAATCGGCATTTTCGGCCTCTCTCACGGCGGTGCCGACCCCCTGATCCTCAAGCACCTCGCCTTGAACGAGCCGGGCAGACTGGCGCTTCTTACCAGCCTCTATGTCATCGCTTCCCTCGCCTTTGTGGCCTTGATTTGGTTCTTCCCAGTATTGGCGTTACTGGTGTTCCTGGCTCTCTCCATCTGGCACTTTGGTTTCACGGATGCCACCTTTCTCAGCGCCCACCCCAATGCCCTCCTACTGTGGCTTTGCGGAAGCCTGCCGATACTTGGCCCGATCCTTGGTCACACGAGCCAGACCAGTGAGCTTTTCGCGTGGCTGATCAAGCGTGAGCCACAAGCAGTGCTCTCAGTGCTGGAGCCCGCCGGGCCGTTACTGGCAGGTGTGTGGCTATTGGGTTTCGGAATCCTGGCCTACCGCCATTACGCCCAACTTGGCACACGTGTTCTGGCGGAGCTGGTCCTGGTGGCAACAGCACTGGTAGCACTACCGCCGTTGTTGGCCTTTGCGTTCTACTTTTGCGTTGTCCACAGCATTCGCCACTTCCTCTCCGTCATCCAGCAGGGGCTCGGGCGTGCGAAGACCAGATCCACTCTGGCGTTTCTGTGGCAAAAGGCCGCTCCGGCAACATTCGCCGCCATCGTTCTTGCACTCGGGGCATGGGCAGTGATGGTATTTTTAGAGCCGGACTCCCGCCTCCTGGTGGAAGCCATCCGCGTTATGTTTTGGGCCCTGGCGGCTCTCACGCTGCCCCATGGACTGATGGTCAAATTCTGGTGGGAAGGCAACCAGAAGCAGCCCTGATCCTACTCACAGCAGCTCCAGCTCGGGCTCCAAGCGTGCGAGTAATTCCGGAAGCTGATCCAGACTCCGGATCTCGTGATGGAACACCGGCGGCAGGTCCACCGGCCAGGGCGCACCGGTACGATTGAGCCAAACCGCACGCAGACCGTGCCGGGCAGCACCAGCAACATCCGTGAAAGGATCATCGCCCACATGGATCAGGCTCTGCATGGGGGTCCCCGTGCTGTCAGCCGCCGCCTCGAACATGAGGCGCTCAGGCTTCGCGGCGCCCACCTCGACAGCGGAAAGTGACGCCACGAAGTAATGGCCCATCCCAAGCCGATGCACATCGGCATTGCCGTTGGTCAGGGCGACCAGCGGCATACGCCCATGCAACCGCTCAAGGAGCGGCAATGCATCAGGGTAAAACTGTACTCGATGCCGTGCTTCCAGAAAGACTTCAAAAGCCTCTTCGGCAATCCGCCTCGGGAGGCCTGCGCCCTGCGCAGCATGCTCAAGGGTGCGAATTCGCAGGGCAGTCACATCATGTTTCAGCGAGGGATCCGATTCAACGAGATCAGCACGAAGAGCCCGCATTCGCTCGGGGGGATAGGCCGCGGCGACAGCTGGGTGGTGCGCCAGCAGGTAATCATGCAGGGCCCGCTCGGCCTGCTCAATGACGCCGTCCAGTTGCCATAGAGTCTCATCCAGATCGAGGCTTAATGCGGTCATTACAGTCTCCACGGGAAACGTCCAACTGGTCCAGTTTACGCCTGTATCGCGTGAAATGGATTCCGGATTTGATGAAATACCGCCCTTGAGCCTTTCCACGGAAAGGACTAGTGTCCAGAGACCGGTTCTTGTAGCCAAACCAACAACGGGATACCAAACAATGGCCTCAGAAAAAGAGCAGGTAGTACTTCTGGACGGCGGTATGGGCCAGGAACTCAGACGGCGCAGCACCCAGCCGGCCTCGCCGCTCTGGTCCGCCCAGGTCATGCTGGATGAGCCGGAGCTGGTCGTCGATGCTCACCGCGACTTCATCAATGCCGGTGCCCGCGTCATCACCCTCAATACTTACAGTGCAACGCCAACCCGGCTGGCCCGCGACGGTGAACCCGGGCTGTTTGAGCCACTGCACAGCGCCGCCCTGAACGCCGCCCGCAAGGCGCGCGACGAAAGCGGTGAGAATGTGCGGATCGCAGGATGTCTGCCGCCGCTGGTGGCGAGTTATCGACCGGAGGTTGCTCATGACGAAACCACCTGCCTCCATGAATACCGACAGATGGTCCAGGCTCAGAAAGCCGGTGGCGTCGATCTCTTTCTCTGCGAAACCATGTCCATTGCCCACGAGGCACGCGCGGCCACGACTGCGGCAGTAGAAAGCGGCCTGCCGGTATGGACGGCCTTCACTGTGGATGACACTGACGGCACCCGGTTGCGTTCCGGCGAGTCGCTGGCCGAGGCTGCACGGGAGGCCGTGAAAGCCGGGGCCGATGCCGTACTGGTCAACTGTGCGGTGCCGGAAGCGCTGACGACCGCCATGGATATACTGGCTGAGCTGGGCGTACCTTTCGGCGGCTATGCCAACGCCTTCACCTCCGTAGCGGCACTCGAGCCCGGTGGCACTGTTGACGTGCTGGAGGCACGCAAAGACCTGGATCCAGATGCCTATGCCGACCACGTTCTCCAGTGGGTTGAGAAGGGAGCGACCATCGTCGGCGGCTGCTGCGAGGTCGGCCCGGCCCATATCAAGGCACTGGCAGAGCGCCTGACCGGGGCGGGCTTCGGCATTCTGGATGGCGCTCAAAAGCCATGACCTGATTCCCGGCGGGCGAAAATGCTCCAGACTGAATGAGGTTGCCAGCGGTATCCGGGCTGCGCATACCGCACTTGACGTCACCACACTGATTGTGGATCTCGTCGATTCCGGACAGGCACGTGCTCATCATCCGTTCGCCAGGGCGCTATTGATTTTTGCCGCCACAGTCCGTAAAAAGCGCCTACCATGAACCCAGGAGCACGACATGGTCGATGACTGCGCCCCTCTCGTCTGCCGCGATATCCATAAATCCTTCGGTGACACGCCGGTTCTCAGTGGTCTGGATCTCGAGGCGCAGAAAGGCGATGTCGTTTCCATGATCGGCAGCTCCGGCTCCGGCAAGAGTACCTTCCTGCGCTGCCTCAACCTGCTGGAGACGCCCACCTCCGGGGAGGTCATCGTTCACGGGGAGCCCATCCAGTTCAAGCAGAATCGCAAGGGTATCCGGGTCCCGGCGGATCAGGGCCAGGTCGAGCGGATCCGCGCTCGCCTGTCCATGGTGTTCCAGAACTTCAACCTCTGGTCCCACATGACCGTACTGGAGAACATCATCGAGGCGCCGGTGCATGTTCTGAAAGTGCCGAAGAAGGAAGCCATCGAACGCGCGGAAGCCTATCTGGAGAAAGTGGGCATCCGTGAACGCAAGGACTATTACCCGGCCCAGATCTCAGGCGGGCAACAGCAACGGGCCGCCATCGCCCGGGCACTGGCGATGGAGCCGGAAGTCATGCTGTTCGATGAGCCAACCTCGGCACTGGATCCGGAACTCGTCGGGGATGTCCTGCGGGTGATGCAGAAGCTGGCCGAGGAAGGCCGCACCATGATCGTGGTCACCCATGAAATGGCTTTTGCCCGGGATGTGTGCAGCCAGGTCATGTTCCTGCATCAGGGCCGGATCGAGGAACAGGGCTCTCCGGAACAGGTCTTCAACAACCCGTCCTCAGAGCGCGTAAAGCAGTTCCTGGCTCCCAACTTCCAGAGATCGATCTTCTGATGTTTCCCGGGCTGGCCTGATCCTTGCTATCCTGCGCGCTTTTCGAACAATCACTCAACGTCTCAATCACAGAACCACGGAGTCACCACCATGAAACAATTCCTGATCGCCGCAGGCTGTATCCTTGCCATGGTGACCGGCTTGGCACAGGCCCAGGAGCGCCCGCTCCGCATCGCGTTTGACGTTCCCTACGAACCCTTTGAGTACAGGACGCCGGAAGGCGAACTGACCGGCTTCGAAGTGGAGCTTGCAGAAGCCATGTGCGAAGAGATGAACCGTGCGTGTGACTTCGTGGTTCAGGCCTGGGACGGCATGATTCCCGGCCTTATGGCGCGCAAGTACGACGCCATCATGTCCTCCATGTCGATCACCGAGCAGCGCGCGAAACGTGTACTGTTTTCCGAGCCCTATTACCGTACACCGGGTGGCTGGTTCGCGAAGAAAAGCACCAGCGTGGACGTGACCGACCGCTCTGCGATGGAAGGCAGGGTTGTCGGTGTGCAGCGCGGCACCACCATGGACAACTACGTGACCGAGAACCTGGGCAACATTGTTGAGGTCAAGCGCTATACCACCGCCGATGATATGAGGCTGGATCTTGAAAGCGACCGGCTCGACCTGGTGTTCGTGGATTACCCCGTGGGCGAGGAATACTTCCTTACCAAGGACAACTTCAAGGAAATCGGCGAACCGGTCAAGCTTGGCGAAGGCGTGGCGGTTGCCATGCGCAAGCGTGACAGGGAGCTGGCGAAGGAGATTAACGAGGCACTGGAAACGCTGAAGAACGATGGTACCTATGACACCATCATGAACCGCTATTTCGATTACAGCATCAAGATGTAGTAACGGATGGCCGCGTCCATGCTTGATTTCCACGGCTATGGCCCGGAGCTGCTCCGCGGTGCCATCGTCACCACAGAGCTGGCCTTCGCCTCCCTGGCGCTGGCCCTCGCCATGGGGCTGCTTGGTGCTTCCGCCAAGCTCTCCGGCAGCCGGGCAGCCAGGGGCGCTGCGACCTTCTACACCACGGTGATCCGCGGCATCCCCGACCTGGTTATGATGATGCTGTTCTACTACGGCGGCCAGGTTCTGATGAACCAACTGTCGGACTACCTCTATTACAACCACGGGATCGACTTCTTCGTTCAGTTCGACCCCTTCATGGCCGGTGTCCTGACCATCGGACTGATCTTCGGCGCCTACATGACGGAAACATTCCGGGGTGCCTTTCTTGCCGTCCCTACCGGTCAGATCGAGGCGGGACGCGCCTACGGCATGAACCGCTTCCAGGTCTTCTTCCGGATCATGTTCCCCCAGATGCTGCGCCATGCCCTGCCGGGCATCGGTAACAACTGGCAGGTACTGCTCAAGACCACGGCCCTGGTCTCGGTCATTGGCCTGTCGGATATGGTCCGCATCGCCGAGCAGGCCAGCAAGGCGGAGCATGCCCCGTTCAAGTTCTTCATTCCGGTTGCCGTTATGTACCTTTCCCTGACGGCAATCACCGAGCTGGCCATCAAGTGGCTCAACCGGCGCGCGAATGCCGGCGTCGTGGGAGGCATCTGAGCCATGCCCGAATTCCTTGCGGAGCTGCTCAACCAGAACGAGATCTTCAACGCCACCACGGTCATGCACTACTGGGGCGGGCTTGTCACGACGGTGCAGCTGGTGTTCCTGTCACTGGTCATCGGCCTGTTTCTGGCGGTCCCGCTGGCCATTCTGCGCACCATCAGGAATCCCTTCGTCTCTGGCCCGGTCTGGCTCTACACCTATATCTTCCGGGGTACGCCCCTGCTGATCCAGCTCTACATCATCTACTACGGGATCGGGCAGATCGAGGGCATCCAGGAAACATTCTGGTGGGATATCTTCCGGGATCCGTTCTACCCGGCGCTGCTGGCGTTCACCCTCAACACCGCTGCCTACACCACGGAAATCATCCGCGGCGCCCTGATGGCAACGCCCCAGGGCGAGGTCGAAGCAGCCAAGGCCTACGGCATGTCCTGGGCCCTGCGCATGCGCCGCATTGTCCTGCCCAGCGCCTTCCGCCGGGCGATCCAGGCCTATTCCAACGAGGTCATCTTCATGCTCCACGCCAGTGCTATCGCCAGCGTGGTCACCATTGTGGATCTGACCGGTGCCGCAAGGGATATCTACTCACGGTTCTACGCGCCGTTCACCGCGTTCGTTGCGGTTGCCCTTGTCTATATGGCCCTGACGTTCCTGATCGTCTATGGCTTCCGCCGTCTGGAGCAGCATCTTCTGAAACACCAGAGGCCCCTGAACCAGTAGCCCTGCCGCGGGCCTACGAACCGGCGGCAAAGTCCACCAGTGCCTGCCCTGCCAGACGGTAGTTCACCCACTCACTCTGTGGTTCCGCTCCAATAGACTCATAGAACCGTCTTGCCGGTTCATTCCAGTCCAGAACCGTCCATTCAAAGCGGCCGCAGCCCTTTGATACGGCGAACCGCGCGAGGTGCTTGAGCAGTGTTTTCCCGGCGCCACTGCCCCTGTACTCAGGAGACACATAAAGATCCTCAAGGTACAGACCATGCCGGCCGAGCCATGTCGAGAAATTGAAGAAATAGACCGCAAAGCCGATGGGCCTGCCAGCAATGCTGCAGATCACGGCTTCCGTGGTGGTTTCACTGCGGAACAGGGCATTTTCGATATCGGCCACCGTCGCCGATACCTCATGCTCTGCTTTCTCATAGATGGCGAGTTCCCTGACAAACCCCAGGATCAGGGTCGAGTCTTCAATGGTAGCCTGACGGATTTCGATCTCGGACAACGGTTGCTCCTGTGACCAACAGAACACTGCCACGACCCTGATCAAGTGGACCGCTGAGGGCATTATACTGCAAAGGGCTCGCGCCATAAGGCATCGCCCACCGCAATCTCCCCCTCTTCCAGGACGCGAGCAGTAATACCGCCGTGTCCACGCATGGCATTATAACCGCCCGGCCCGAGAAGCGACTCCATTTTACTGCATGGGTCACAGGGGCCCGTGTATTCCAGAAGCACCTCCCCGACACGGAACCACTTGCCCTTGAGGGCCAGGAGATTGATGCCGGACACCACAAGGTTACGTCGTAACGCCTCTGGCGCAACACTGTCATGGCCTGAACAGGAGGCAATGACGGGGAGATGCTCCGCCTGGATAAGGGTCACCTGACGACGGCTCGTTGACCGCCCCTTATACCGGTCGCCCTCAAGACCGCTACCCTGATAGACCCCGACCCGCGTAAGCGGTTCCATCGCTTCACCTCTGCCAGGACGAATTCCGATCCATTTGAGCTCGCCCACTTGAGGCAGCGTATCGAGAAGTGTTGCGAGAGATTTCGAGTCCGACATTATGGGCAAACTCCTCTTCCCGTGAGTACGTTGAACAGATTTGGCAACTAATCGTTCAGCACGGCTTCAACTGCGTCGACCAGTTCCGCGTCTGAGGGTAACACCCGACTGGGGAAACTGGCCGTCAACTTGCCTTCCGCATTCAGAACATACTTGTAGAAGTTCCACTCCGGCGCCCGCCCCCGGGACTGGATCATACTAAAAAGCGGATTCGCCTGATCGCCCGTAACGGATGTTGGAGCGACCATGGGGAACGTGACCCCATAGTTGACCCTGCATACATCGGCCGCATCCTGCTCAGTATCAGCCGCCTGGTTGAAGTCATCACTGGCGAAGCCCACCACCGCCAGGCCCTGATCCCGATAGCGCTGATGCAGATCCTCGAGCTCCCCCGAACTGACCTCTGAAGCCGCAACGGCTCGCCGTATTCACGACCAGCATTGGTTGCCCTCTGTAAGCCTTTTCATCAGTTCTGTCGTAATGCTTTGGGAACTGGTTCCGGATCAGGGCGACCCAGCAGTAAGCCTGTTCCAGCCGGGCCTGGTGAATACACCCGGCATACAGGATCACCTGAGCAAAGCCAGGCTTCTGGATCTACCGCACGCGGGATGGCTGAACCAGCGACTGAAGCGTGGTGACTGCATGAACGCAGAGCAGACTGCCAGTGTCCTCGCCCATACTTTGGACGAAGTCCCGATTATCGACTTCCACGGGCAGGTCTTTCATGGCGCGGATCTTGCGAAGGCGCTTTTTTTCTCGGCAAGCTGACCAAGAGTTCAACCCACTGGGAAGGTGCTTAATGGGTATCACACAGACATTCAGGCTGCTGGCATTACTCTGTCTCGGAGCCTTTCTTTCCGGGTGTGCCATGTTTGTTGAACAGCCCTCATACGAGATTGTGCGAAAAGACGGCGACTTTGAGCTGAGAGACTATGGCAGCGCCATTGTTGCCGAAACCCGGGTTGATGCCTCACTTGAGGAGGCCGGCGGCCAGGCGTTCGATAGGCTGTTCGGTTACATATCCGGTGAGAACAGGGTTGAAGCCAGTATCTCGATGACGTCACCGGTCACGCAGACAGCTGCCTCGGAAGAAATCGAAATGACCGCGCCCGTGGAGCAGTGGCAAACAGACTCGGGTTGGGCGGTCGCTTTTGTAATGCCGTCCTCTTACACACTTGAGACACTTCCAGAGCCAACAAACCCCAAGGTGACACTTAAGACCGTTCCCGCCCGCCGCGTTGCCGTGATTGAGTACTCGGGAACATGGAGCGAAAAACGTTTCCAGCGCCATTTGGATGAACTTGAGGAATGGATTGCGCAGGAGCGCCTGAAGATAGCAGGCCAACCAGTCTGGGCCCGCTATAATCCACCGTTCACGCCCTGGTTTCTGCGGCATAATGAAATCATGATCCCAGTCCAGAAATGATCCTGTGCTATTCATGCCACTGGTAAGAGCTCGCTGGCAAGTTCACCGACGCGCGCCAGAGCCCGTTCCAGACGCGCGTCCCGGGGCTGTGCGCAATTAAGCCGAATAAAGCGCTGGAACCTGCCCGTCGGGGAGAACATGGGCCCGGGCGCGATACTGATACGCTCTGCAAGCGCCCGGCGGTAGAGCTGGATGGCGTCGACGCTCTCGGGAAGTTCCACCCAGAGCACAAAACCACCCACTGGCCGGGTCGTACGGGTGCCTGCCGGAAAGTAGCGCGCCACGGCGCGCCGCATGGCCTCCACCGCCCGGGCATAGTCGCTGCGCACGCGGCGCAGGTAGCGATCATAGCCACCGCGTTCCAGAAAATCCGTCACGGCGAACCCAGGCCAGGCGGGGCTTGCCGCACTATAGGCATACTTGAGGTACTCCAGCCGGTCATGGAAACGTCCGGGCACCGCCCACCCCAGGCGCAATCCGGGCGAGAGCGTCTTGGAAAAAGAACCACAGTAGAGAACCCCACCACTGTTTTCATACGCCTTGGCCGCCCAGGGGCGCGGTGCCTGGAAGCTGAGATCGCCGTAGACGTCGTCCTCAATGAGCGGCACCTGCCGGGCCTCGCAGAGCTCCACCAGAGCCTGCTTGCGCTCGTCCGTCGCACAGTGCCCCAACGGGTTGCCGAAGTTGGGCATCACCATGACGGCGGCTACCGGCCATTGGTCGAGCGCCAGGGCGAGCGCCTCGGGCGCAATGCCCTCATCGGGATCCGTGGGAATCTCCAGCGTGCGCAGCCCCTGGGCTTCGATGGTTTGGAGAAGGCCGTAGAAAGTGGGTGACTCGATGGCGATCACGTCACCAGGATTGGCCACAGCCCGCAGTGACAGGGCAAGAGCCTCCTGGGCTCCATTGGTGATGATGATCTCCTCGGGCGCGTGCTGGCAGCCGGCATCGGCCATGCGCTGGGCGATCTGCTGGCGCAGCTCCGGCGGTCCGGGCGGAAAGGCGTATTCCAGAGCACGGTCGCCCCAGTTCCGCGCCACCCCGGCGAAACAGCGCTGCAGCGCATGGGCGGGCAGAAAGCTGGCGTGCGGCACCGCAGCGCCCAGGCGCACCTGGTCCGGTGCATTGGCCGCCTTGACCACCTGCAACACCAGCTCCTGCCCGGTCACCGCCGTGGGCGTGCTCTCCGGCGCGGACCGTTCCGGCGCCTCGGGTGGCTGCCAGGGGTGTTCCCGCACGTAATAGCCTGAGCGCGGGCGCGCCTCGATCAGCCCCCGGTCCTCCAGCAGCTGCTCAGCGGTGACGATGGTGGAGACACTGACTCCGAACTGCGCTGCCAGCTTGCGCATCCCCGGCAGGCGCGCTCCGGCGCCCCAGGTTCCCGCCTCGATCTGCGCTTCCAGGGCATTCGCCACCGTCTCGTAGCGCCAGGGTTCCGTTGCATCATTCATGGCAGTTACCGCCCCCTTCAATCGGTACAGTTCGCTTAAATGCAAAACTGTACCGATACATCAGTCTTCCATTGAATCTGTAATGATAACCGGATCAGCGCCAGACTACACCTCGTTGACGGAACGACCGTCGAAACCAACGGAGGTAAGATGACTATTCAGAATCTCGGAACCGGCAATCAATACGGCCAGTACACACCCGACTTCGTCGATTACTGGGACGACCTTGTGGGCTGGGAAGGCCGTAAGGCATCCGAAGGCGGCTTCTACGAGAAGCTACTCAAGGAAGCTGGCGCGAGCAACGTAGTGGATGTTGCCAGCGGCACCGGCTTCAACAGCATCAATCTGGCCCGTTCCGGCCTTGAGGTGACCGCCACTGACGGCTCGGAAAACATGCTCGCCCGCACACGCGAGAACGCCAGCAAGGTGGGCGTGACCTTCGCGCACAGCCAGGTGGCCGACTGGGTCAAGCTGGATGAGGAACTGGGCGAGGAACGCTTTGACGCCCTGGTGTGCCTGGGCAACTCCTTCACTCACCTGTTCGAGCACGAGGCCCGCGTGCAGGCCATGCAGGCTTTCTACAGGGTATTGCGCCCCGGTGGCATCATCATCATCGACCACCGCAACTATGACTCCATGCTCGACGGCGGCTACAGCTCCAAGCACGAGCACTACTACACCGGCAAGGGCGTAGAAGCCTATCCCGCCGAGCTGACATCAACCCTGGCGCGTTTCGAGTACAGATTCCCCGACGGCGCGCACTTCCAGCTCAACATGTTCCCGCTGCGCCAGGACTACATGTCGGAGCTTCTGGAACAGACCGGCTTTACCAACCTGACCCAATACGGCGACTTCGAACGGCCCTTCGACCGCAATGAAGTGGACTTCGTCCAGCAGGTAGCAATCAAGCCGAAAGCCTGAACACCCCTTCCGAGTTGACCACCCCGGGGCCTCATGCGCCCCGGTTTCACCGTCAATCCGAATGACCCGGAGAGGAACCATGAACACCGCGATTGAAGACGTGGTGGCGCAGACGCGCGACTACTATGACGGCGCCGCCAATGCCATCTACAAGGACATTTGGGGCGAGAACATCCACATGGGCCTGTTCGCGCACGCGGACGAAGACCTGCCCACAGCCATGGAGCGCACCAACCGCACCATGAGCGAAGACCTCGGGCTCGGCCCTGACGACCAGGTGCTGGACGTAGGCTGCGGCTACGGCGCCATGGCGCGCTACCTGGCGCGCGAGTACGGCTGCTCTGTACTTGCCACCAACATATCCGATAAGGAACTCGAATGGGGTCGTGAGCTCACCCGTGACGCCGGCCTCGACAGTAAGGTTGACTTCGCCTGGGCGGACTTCCACGCCCTGCCCTACGACGCCGAGAGCTTCTCCGTCTACTGGTCACAGGAAGCTTTCCTGCATGCAGCGGATAAACACAAGGTGTTGCAGGAGGCGCATCGTGTCCTCAAGCCCGGTGGCAAGCTGGTTTTTTCAGAGCTGCTGGTCCGGGCCGGTACACCGGAAGCCGACCGCCGGCGCATCTATGAGCGTGTGGGTGCGCCGGAAATGTGGGATGACAGCGACTACGAGCGCGCTATCAAAAACCTTGGCTTTACCATCCAGCGCCATGAGGACTGGTCGCTCAATGTTGCCCTGTCCTATGGCTGGGTACGATCCGAGCTGGAACGCCGGCGCGCGGAATTCGAGGAGCGCGTGGGCCGGGATGTGGTCGATGCCACCTCGCAGGCACTGCAGTTCTGGGTAGACCAGGCCGACGCCGACAGCATCGGCTGGGTGTACTACGTCGCGGAAAAATAGGCGGCGGAGCGCGGCGGTTCGGCGTTCCGCCGCGCCGACCTTGTGGCATTCCTGCCAAATGGCTAAGGTCGGGGAATGATCGGTGGGAGAGAACCTATGACGGATACCCGATACGGCGCCAAGTATTCCGATGCCTACATTCAGCAGCTTCTGGGATCAGTCAGACGCATTGCCATGGTGGGTGCCAGCGCTGACCCAGCCAAGCCAAGCAACGAGGTGCTGCAGTTCCTGACTGGCGCCGGGTACGAGGTGATACCGGTCAACCCCCGGCCGGATGTCACCGAAATCTGCGGCCTCAGAGTCTATCCCTCCCTGAAATTCATCGACCGGCCCGTGGATATGGTGGACGTTTTCCGGCCATCCGCAGAGCTGGTCGGCATCGCCCGTGAAGCTCAGGGTATCGGAGCGACAGTGCTCTGGGCACAACTCGGAATCCACGATGAAAAGGCTGAGCGCATTGCCGAACAGGGTGGCATGAAGGTGGTAATGGACCGGTGCCCCAAGATCGAACTGGCTGATCCCATTCTTCTGCGGGAAAGAACCAGCGAGGGCATCCTGCGCCTGACCCTGAATGATACCGAACGGCGCAATGCCCTCTCCATGGACATGCTGAAGCAGTTGCGGACGGCTCTGGAACAAGCCGCAGAGGATACCTCCGTCCGCGTTATCATCCTCTCAGCGAACGGTCGCGCATTCAGTGCCGGCCATGATCTGCGTGAGATGACACAGGCACGCCAGGCACCGGATGGCGGTCGAGCCTTCTTCGAGGAAACCATGGCTGCCTGCTGTGGTGTCATGCGGGGAATCGTTACCAACCCCAAACCGGTAATCGCCGAGGTGAATGGCGTTGCCACGGCGGCCGGCTGCCAGTTGGTTGCCAGCTGTGACCTCGCCTATGCCTCCCCTTCCGCCCGTTTCGCAACACCGGGTGTCTCGATCGGCCTGTTCTGTTCAACCCCGATGGTGGCGCTGTCCCGGAATGTTGGAAACAAGGCTGCCATGGAAATGCTCCTGACGGGGGAGATGATTGATGCGGAACGGGCGGCGGACATTGGCCTGATCAACCGGGCAGTACCGGAGGAACAGCTCAGTGACTACACTCTTGGGATTGCACAGACGATTGCCTCGAAATCCAGCATGACCCTGAAAACCGGCAAGGAGGCATTTTACCGGCAGCGGGAAATGTCGCTCGCCGAGGCGTATGAATACACTTCCAGGGTCATGGTCGATAATCTTATGACGCATGACGCGGAAGAAGGCATCAACGCGTTTATCGGGAAGCGTGAACCGCAGTGGTCGGATCAGTGAACAGAGAGGAATAACCATGCAGGTAGAGCAAGCGATTGATACACATGGCGCTGAAACCGTCTATCAAGCCGCTGCGCGGTATCTGGAAGGCGATTCCAACGCGCTCGCGGCCGTAGGGCTGGAAGTCGAGGAGCTGAACGAGGCGTGGCACATCCAGTCGACCGCCTGGCAATCAATGCCGCTGGAGGATCAGGCGGCGGTATACCTGGAGAGTTACAGGTCTTTAGCGGGCTGCTGACCGTTTATAGAACCGCCGTTTCCATTTTCTACAGTCTCAACGAGACTGTAGAAAAACCCGCTTCCGGGCGCAGTCCACAGCCTTCCTGATTGTTCGTTTCACCAGCTCATTCGCTGGTCCGATCATCTGGCACCGCTTCCGGTGTCCGGCTCCGTTTAGCCGAGTTCGCCAATGGGCGGCCTTAAAAAGGCCCGTCACAACCGGCTTCTGGCGGTACATTGCCGCCTCGCTGCCTTATGCCGCTAACTGCCCGTAGTTGGCCAGCTTCTCGATGTTGTGCACCAGGCAGTATAGCTGCCACTGCCCTTGGACCTTGCGCTTGCCGCGCAGACTGAACCGGTCCAGTCGCTTGGTCGTTCCGATATTGCCGAACACCGGTTCCACCACCGACATCCGGTGACTGTAGATGCGCTTGCCTTCGGGGCTGTCGACGCGATGTTTCATCCAGTCGGTGTAGTTCGGCGGGCGCTTGTGTTCCAGAGGGAAACTCACCTGTCGGCCAGCGCCGTGTCGGTGATCGGCGCTACGGGGATTGTGCATACATCGGTGTTTCTTCGGGCAAGGGCGACACTGGAGTAGGCGGCCTTCGAAGTAGGCTTTTGGGGTGCCGTTCTCATCTTCCCGGCTGCCCCGGTAACTGAGCCGGTTTCCTGCAGGGCAATCGCAGGTGAGGTTCACTGGATCGAAGTCGAATTCGCTAGCCGGGATAACCTCTTTCCATTGTGATGGGCTGGTGTTCTGGTGGCGTTTGCCGTATTTGGCCTTCTGTTCGGCGAAGGCCGGGTCGCGTTGGCGGAACCGGTGTCGGCGGTGACGATGGTGCCTTGTTGGAAAATATTGGCGTTGATGCCCAGTCGTCGGTAGCGTTGCTCCACGCGCTCGAGAACCGGCTTCAGGGTATGGTGCTCCTGGCCTTCGCCGAAGGCCTGGGCGTCAATGATGACCTGGTGCTTTTTATCCACCGTGGCTACGCCGTTGTAGCCCTGGATGGTGCCCTTGCCGGTGGTCATCTTGGCGCTTTCATTGTCCGTGATGTTGCTCTTCACTTCCTTGCTCCGCTTGCCCTGGCCCTTCCGTGGGCTCTGCGTCTTTAGGAAGCGGTCTATTTTGTTCTTCGCCTCATCCAGCGAGAGGATGGTCCTGGCCTCCCGGATCTGCTGATCGAGCTCGGCCTCCGTGGCGGCCTCATCCTGCTGGCGGTGTTCCTGGAGTCTATGGCGGATCAGCCGGCGCAGCTTATCCCGCTTATCGCCCAGTTCCTTGAAGGTGCCGGACCATTCCTTAGATGCATCCGAGGCCATCTTGCAGCCATCGATGGCGAACAGTTCGTTGCCCAAAAGGCCCTGTTCCTGACACACCAGAAGGACCTGCTCGAACAGCGCTTCGATCTCCTCCGCGTGGTTGCTCACGAACGCCGCCAGGGTGGTGAAGTGCGGCACCGTGTCGCAGGACAGGGCCTTGAAGAGGATGTTGGTCTCGCAGCACCACTGCATCTCGCGGCTGGAGGTGATGCCCTTGGAGTAGGCGAACAGGATGATCTTGAGAAGAATGGCCGGATCGTAGGCCAGTCGGCCTGTGTCTCCATTACGGTACTTGGGGTAAAAGACCGACAGATCCAGCTTGTGCTCGATCAGGTAATGGACGGCGTATTCGAAGGTCCCGGGCTGGAGCTGGTGGCGGTAGTTGATCACCACCATCGCGTCCTGGTCGTAGTTGTAGGGCTTGAAGCGGGGCATGCCAACGACTCCTTGTTGCTCGGGGCTAGCCTACCAAATCGGGGGTTTTTCTACAGTCTCAACGCCCGCCATCACCGGTGACAAAACCGGAGCGAAGCGGAGGGTTTGGCATCCGGTGCATGGCCTGGTTAGGGAGCTTACCACCCATGGTCCATATCCTGCCTGATGCTGAGATATTCTGAGATACCAGCTGATGCCCCTTCTAATATGATAGCCATGGCACCGATGACCTCGGAAAGATTGCGTAGATTAAGGCGAGGTATCTCGAGTTTCACAGACTTCTTCCCCGATAGATCCTTTGGATACCTGAACGACGTTGACCGCGGATCTGCCTTTTCAAATTCGGCTATCAGCTTACCCACAATTTTCAAATGTTCGCGATTTCCCTCTGGCCAAACTTCAAGCAAGATTTCTCGAGTTGGTTGCCACAACTTAGACAGACGATGCTCGGCCCCAGCCTCATGGGGTTTGTCTAGTAAACGGCGGCCATCTTCAAGCAGTGACTTGAGTCTTAATTCCAAATATTGACGGTAAAGAAAGACTATTGGGAACACCAACGAATCGCCTGTTCCGTTTCTGTTATTAACGCTTTCGACCAACGAATCAGCTGCTTCTTTGTACCCAACTATGTATAGCTCGGAAGCATCGTGGTACCAGTCTAGGCAGGCGTTCATCCACCAGTCGTCCGCCTCGGTGAACAGCTTGTCTTCAACATGGGGGAGTCTAATTTTGCCAGTTATGAGGTCTCGGAAATCGTCTGCCATGATTGACTCCCTAACGCTTTGCTCACCGGTAAATTGCGAGCGCAGCGAGTAATTTATCCGCGTGCAGCAACTTGTTAAGTCCTGAGCTTTTGACTACTGGTTTCAGCGACCAAACTATCGTAGCTATACGAATACAATAGTACCGATATGCTGAAACTTATTCCGATAATAATAGGCAGCCAAGAATTAATCAGGAAACAGAGAATTCCAAAACCGGCCATAAACGAGAGCACGCCCACCGTAAGCATCATCGAATGCAGGCGATCTGATTTGCTTGATGTAGCCTCAAAAATTTGGATATCCTTTGAAATCGCTGACGCACCAAGGAGCATAGGCATGGAAAATGAGAACAAAGACAACGCCACCCATTTTTGCGTCTGATCGGTGGGTAATCCAACAGTAAAAATGAATAAGCCTAGCGCAGCGGCAGCTGTGCCCCCACTCACCCATTGGAAAAATTTTGCCACTCTGATTTTATATATAAAGTCTATCGATTCCACGAGCTTCCTCCTAACATCCAAATATTACGCAAAATGTCGTATCCTTATCCAGAGCACCTAATACCACCAGCAGCAAAAATGAAAGGCCGAACCAGTATGCTGCTCCAGCACGAAGTGAATTCAAAAGACTTAAAGACGGATGCCTATTTTTACGGAGCAACTTTATGAAGCGCCGCCTCTTAATTGCTTCTGGAATATATAATATTCCTAGAAATACTAAAACCAACGATGCGTAGAACTGCGAACCTTCAAGCCCTACAACTGAAAGCGCTAAGGCAAAGCCCAAGACTCCGAAGATTTCATTCAAGAATAGGTACCAAGAGTTCATCCGTTGATCAATTTTTCGGCTGATCTCTTCATAATTTCTTTTGCTTGTCACGCACGACTCCTCTAAGATTTAAGGAACCTCTGAAAAAGCCCCCGGATTTGCGACAATAGCGCCAGAGCCACCAATCGGGAAGGTCTTCACGCCATGAGCCAGATCAGCTTTGCCGAAGCCGAATACCAGAACAAAAAGCGCAAGACCCGCCGCGAGAAGTTCCTGGAGCGCATGGATCAGCTGATCCCCTGGAAGAAGCTGGAGAACAAGGTTGCCCGCTACTATCCCAAGGGCGAGAACGGCCGCCGGCCGTATCCATTGCAGGTGATGCTTCGCATCCACTGCATGCAGCTGTTCTACAACCTTTCCGATCCAGCGATGGAAGACGAACTCTACGAGATCGAGTCCATGCGCCGCTTTGCCGGCCTGACCCTGGCCGATTCGATTCCGGACGAAACCACCATTCTCAACTTCCGCCATTTTCTGGAGCAGCACAACCTGGGCAAGGCGATGTTCAAGGAAGTGAACAAGCACCTGGAGCGCCAGGGCCTGATGCTGCGCGAAGGCAGCATCGTGGATGCCAGCATCATCTCCGCGCCCAGCTCGACCAAGAACAAAAGCGGCGAGAGGGATCCGGAAATGCACCAGACCCGCAAGGGCAACCAGTGGTATTTCGGAATGAAGATGCACACTGGTGTGGATGACGGTTTTGGGATGATCCATTCGCTGGAAGTGACTGCTGCCAATGAGCACGATCTCAATGCGGCTGGCGCGTTGCTCCACGGCGATGAAACACGGGTTTTTGGCGATTCCGGTTACCGGGGCATTGAGAAGCGCAAAGAGCACCGGCACCGGAACGTCGACTGGTTCATCGCCCGGCGCCCTGGTGTTACCCGACAGCTGGCGGAAGGCAGCAACCTTGCCAGGGCGGAAAAGATCAAGGCCAGTGTTCGGGCGAAGGTCGAGCATCCGTTTCGTACCATCAAGCGTCAGTTTGGTTACGCTAAGGTCCGCTACCGCGGCCTGGCGAAGAACGCCAATCGGCTTTACCTGTTGGCAGCGTTCAGCAACATGCTTGTCGGTGAACGATACCTCCCCGCGTAGGGGAAGTGTGTCCGGTGGCCGCCAAAAAGGCGTTAACCGGACAAAAGATGAACAAATAGACCGGGCATTTATCGCCGAAATCGGTTCATCTCCGGATCGAAATCGGGAATTGGCGTTCAAAACTGGTTATTCAGAGGTTCCTTAACGCCATTTGCAGTGGCCGGTTTGTTGCGCGCAGCGTGACAAGCCGAGCCGAGTAAGGCTATTTGTTAAGTGACTGATTGCCAAGTTTACGGAGAAGCACATGGATTGTTGCTAGGTAATAGTAAAACATCCAGCTTAGCCACAAGGCAGCATCATAGTTCGTTTTTTGCTGGTCATTGTGGTGACGAATACCAAAATTATTGGCCAGGTTAAAAAGATCCTTTTCATCTTTTTTGGTAAGGACAGACTTAACCTTGGGCCTTAGATACTCCAGTACATCCGCAAGATCACGGACGGCTTGCCTTCTGTCATCAATCGTTGACCCGTGCCTTCTATACTGTAAAACAGCGGAATTTACTCTAGCCTTTATGTTCTCATTGCTAGACGGTATATCTGCTTCGAAAATCGATTCAAAGCCCTTCTCGGGTTTGTGTAATATCTCACCTTGCGGGGAGAGCTCAAAAGCGCCCTTATACAAAGCTAATAGTTCGTTCATTTTTTGAGCAAACTCTGCTTCACCCTCAGACTTTCTGAATGTTTCCCAATGCATTCCACAACGAGCATAGTCATGAAATGTGCCATCTATCGGCTTTGATACTGTTTGGTAGAGGTACTCAATAAGGTCGAAAACATCATCCTCTTCCAAGTCGCCCAGGTTCGCTTCAATAGGCCATATCCCTTGCTTTCGAATCTTTAAGAGAATGTCCAACTCTACATCAGAGACTTTTCCAGGTACCTCGCCCATGTCAACACAACGCCAACCCAAGTACTCGTCAAAGTATCCCTCATCTTGGAAATTTCGAAATGAGCGGAAAAACAGGTCAAGAAACTCGGGAAACTCAAACCCCTCAGTATTCTTGTTTTTACCCGTTCGAACTGAGTAGAAAGTGTGTGCCATTCTTGTACCTAAGTAGACTTAATGCCAATGTTGAATGCATGGGCTATAACTCAGAAAAACTACTATTGACGCTCATACTTTAAAAGCCCCTCGTTGCGTGCCAGCCACTTCGGTACAACTACGACGTGCCGCCCATTACCAAGATCAAATATTTTATAGATTTGGGAGATCGGGAGAACATAGGACTCGCCGCAAAGACCTGCTTGGTAGAGGCTGCCGTATTCGAAATGACCGCCACTAACTTTATAGGAGCGTGACGTAGCACGCCTGATCATTACTTCGATCTCACAAGTTTCAGTCATATGCACTTAACAGGTAATGAATGGAATTCAGCGTTATCAATATTCCTGAATTCTAGATAACACCATCATCGCCAATACTTCAGTAACCTCAAAATCACTCCATAAACAACATGCTACCCCAGCGCGAGTCTCTTGCTGTGTAATCGTTTGAATTCCTGCCTTTGCGTATTCAATACCACTGTATTGGAGATGCGTTTCGGACTCAGATCCACGGCCGCGAATTCCTGGACGACCTGATACAGCAGGTTACCGCTCTCCAGCTGCTGGACGAAGTGCTCGAAGATGGGCCTGGCCTGGGCGCTGAACGAGTGTACGTAGCTCATCAGGTCTTCGCCGATCTGCGTGTCCAACAGGGACGCGAGGCTCAGAGGGGACCTGTTGTAGAACGGCTGGTCAGCGGCTCGGCCCAGCAGGGTGAACGGCAGGATGACGCGGCCGTACTGGGACTGCTTGAGGTCACCGCGCAGCAGATCGGCGATGGACCAGATGAAGGACGCAATCTCGGAGTGGTTTTCCGTGTTCATTCGGGCTCCATGCAGAGGGCCGCTGGATCAGTGCGAGCAACGGGATTCTGGGCGGCACCTGCGACAGGTGGTGTCGGAGGCATAGAAGCCGTTTGGGACTAAGGGTGTAGGATGCGGGGGGAGGCGTCAATCACGGGAATCACTGGCCCTGAAAGGAGCCTATCGCCTTCTGGGCCCCCAGGTACTCGCGGCGTGCCCGCTCAGTTGCAGTCGCTTGGAGCCGGACGGTTTCCCCGGTCTGGCACTGGGCAAGCCGTGCACGCGCCAGTGGCGTCAAGGTGCCCAGCCTGGGATAGCCACCAATCGTCTGGCGGTCGTTCATCAAGCAGATGGGCTGGCCGTCGGGTGGCACCTGGATGGCGCCGGCGGCCAGGCCTTCGGAGACCATGCCCGGGTGGTGGCAGACCAGTTCCGGGCCGGTGAGCCGTATCCCCATCCGGTCAGCTCGGGTGTCCACCTGCCAGGGCGCGTTGAACGCCTCGTACAGACTGGCACCATCAAAGAAAGCGGTCTGGCCCCCAGGGATCACGCCCAGCTCCGCGGGCTGGCCGTAGTCAGGCTGGTATTCCGGTGGCACACACGAAAATAAATGCAATGGCTGTGAACGGGCTTCTGGCTGGAGCTGGTCGCCATCGTCCAGTGGGCGTCCGCCCCCTTTGTGGCCGCCAAAGCCCTCACGCCCAACACAGGCCACACTGCCCAAAGCGGGCACACCCCGCCAGCCGCCGCAGGCCCCCAGGTAGGCGCGAATGCCGCAACGCGGCATCCCGAAGGCCAATCGGTCTCCTGCCTGGAGGGTGAACCGTTGCCAGGGGCGCAGCTGCTGGCCGTTAACACTGGCGCTGAGATCCGCACCACACAGCGACAGGGTCAGTTCCGCCTCCGCGACAAGCGCCAGGCCGCCGATGGCCACTTCAAGGACCGCCGCACCGGGATCGTTGCCCAACAGGGCATTGGCCCAGCCAGCGGCGTGCCAGTCCATGGGGCCGCCCTGAGTAATGCCGAGGTGACGCACCCCGAACCGACCCCCATCCTGCAACAGTGCCAGGGGCCCCGCTTTTTCGACGCGAAGCGCTGCGGCCAGGCTCATTGGGGCACCTCTTCCACCGGGCTGGTATCACCACCAAGCTTGATGAAGGTGTCGCGACTGATGGGGGTGAACCGGACCCGATCCCCGGGCTCCAGTGTGGTCATCGGGATTCGTTCAGCATCAAAAAGCACCACGGGGGTGCGGCCAACCAGGTTCCAGCCGCCAGGGGTCTGCTGCGGGTAGGCCGAAGTCTGGCGTTCGGCAATGGCGATGCTTCCCCGTGGGACTTTTTGCCGGGGCGTTGCCAGCCGTGGCATTGCCAGCCGGGGTGAAACCATGCCCATGAACGCGAATCCCGGAACAAACCCCAGCGCGAATACCTGATACTCGCAGGCGGCATGAGCGTCAGCCACCTGCTGGGGCGTCCAGTCGTTGCGAGCGGCGATGCGCTCAAGCTCCGGCCCCACGCTGGGGTCATACCAGACAGGGATCTCCACCAGACGCCCGCTGCCCATACTGCCATCAGGGGCCATCCGCTCAATCACCCGCTCAATCATCCGCCGCGCGCCCGTATCATCCAGTTGCCCGGGGTCGTACTGCACCAGCACCGTGGTATAGGACGGCACCAGATCCACCAGCAGTTTGCCAAAGGCGGCCCGACAGTCCTGGCAGAAGGCATTGATCCATGGCTGAACCGCCGGATCGATCCGCTCTGAGAATCTGACAAGCCAGGCGTCTATACCCGCGTTCTGCAGCTTTGGGGTCATTGCACTCCTCTGTTCACTCCATCCCTGAGGATCCGGCGTATCCGCTGCACGGCAGCGATGGACTCTGGATTATCGCCATGCACACACAGTGCGTCCGCCTCCAGGGTTATCGAAGAGCCATCCAGAGCGCTCACTGGCTCCCCACGGGCAATCCGGCTGGCCTGTTCCAGGATACGCTCTTCCTCGGAATGAACCGAGCCGGGCTCACTGCGGCTGACCAGGTAACCCTGGGCATCATAGGCACGATCCGCGAATGCTTCGAGCCAGATACCGACACCGTAGGCGCCAGCAAGCTGCTGAACCCACTGGTCATCCCCCGTTGCCATGACCATGAGCCTGAGCTGGGGATCAAAGCGGCGGACAGCATCCAGCACTGCTTCCAGCACCTCTGGGCGGTGCATCATGTCATTATAGAGCGCCCCATGGGGCTTCACATACTGCAGGGCAACGCCCTCGGCCCGGCAGAACGCGGCCAGCGCGCCTACCTGGTACAGCACCAGGTTCTGGACCTCATCGGCTGAACACCTGAGGGAGCGCCGCCCGAAACCGACAAGATCGGGATACCCTGGGTGTGCTCCGACGGTCACACCATGCTCGCCGGCAAGCCTGACGGTTTTCCGCATGTGGTCCTGATCAGAAGCGTGGAAGCCACAGGCCACGTTCGCCAGATCCACCACGGCCATAAGTGCCTCATCCCAGCCCATACGCCAGGGGCCGAAGCTTTCCCCCATGTCCGCATTGAGAAGCAGTGGCGCCATGGCTGTGCTGGCCTCCTTACTGGCCCATCTGTTCACGCTTGCGCTGCTCCCAGTCAATCCCGGGATCCCGGCGCCCGTGCTGGCCGCGGTATTTCGCGGTCTCCGGCGGCTGCCACCCTTTCAGGCGCTCCGGCTCAACGGCATAGACCTCAACACCCAGCGGGTTGCATGTCTCCAGAGGGTCCCGGGCGTTTTCGCCCCAAAGGTCCACCGACAGGTCGCCACCGGGGCAGCAGGACAGCGCGCACAGCAGGTCCGTTTCCGCAAAGAACTCGAGATAGTCCCCCTGGCGCGCGGGGCAGGCTTTCATGAAGTACTGGTCGTCATCATTGAGTCCAGTGCACTGGAAGATATTGAGGACATCGTGAACATCGCCCTCGTGCAGGCCCCAGGGCTCGACGGCCCTTACCAGGTTGGAATGACAGTGGAAATCAAAGTCCTCACCGGTCAGCAGCCGATTCACGTAAGGATCGCAGCGGGTGCCGAGCAGGTCGTGGACGCGCCCGCCTTCCGCATCCTCACCATAGTCAGCGAGGGTATCGTCAATGATCGTCGCCATTGGACGCAGATACGGCAGCGTCGACCACAGGCGGTCGTAGTTGCTGACATGCGCCCTTTGGAGTTGCCTTGTACGGGAAGCCCACATCCGTTCACGCGGGTTGTGCAGGTTCCACATATTGAAGTCCCCGACCTGGGGCCCATCGGTGATCCGCACCCGGAACACATGCCCTGCCGGCACCTCCCAGGCGAGACCACTACGGATGGGAACCGTGTGGGAGGCCACCAGGGTGCGCTCTCCGGCCGAGGCCCTGAGGCCATCGTAGAATTCCCGGTCGACCTCCAGCATTGAGCCTTTGGTTGCCTGATACGCCGCTTTCACGTTCGACATTTCTCTCTCCTGTATTACTGGATCCGGGGCTCAGGGCCTATCCCAGACATCCATGAGCTCACCGAACCTGGAACGCTCACGCTGACTGTCTCCCAGGCTGCTCACCAGAACAATGGCCAGCAGTGACAGGAAGAAGCCGGGCACCACTTCAAACATGTCAAAGATGCCCGCGGGCCCGCCACTCAGCGGCCGCCAGACGGCAACGGTCACGGCACCTGTAATCAGACCCGCAATGGCGCCATTGCGGCTCATGTTGGCCCAGAACAGCGACAGCAGGATCACCGGTCCGAATGCGGCTCCGAAGCCTCCCCAGGCGTAGGCGACCAGATCCAGAATGGTGCTGTCCTGATCCATGCCCAGAACGGCGGCTATAAGCGCTATGGCGACGACACTGCCCCGGCTCAGCCAAACCAGTTCACTCTGGCTGGCATCGGGCTTGATGAAGCCTCGGTAGATGTCCTCGGAGATGGCACTGGAGCAGACCAGGAGCTGGGAGTCGATGGTGCTCATGATCGCCGCCAGTACCCCAGCCAGTACGAACCCGGCAACCCAGGGATGGAACATCACGTTAACGAGTTCAATGAAAACCCGCTCGCTGTTTTCAAGTTCTCCCCCGAACCAGTAGTAACCCAGCGCACCAACAGCCACTGCGGAGATCATCGTGATCGAGGACCAGACCATGGCAATGCGGCGCGAGACCTTGACCGCTTCACGGTGGCGCACCGCCATGAACCGCACCACAACATGGGGCTGGCCGCAGTAGCCAATCGCCCACCCGGCAACGGAGAGCATGCCGACCACCGTCATCCCTTCCATGAAGCCGCCCAGTGGAGCCAGATCACCACTGCCGGCAACAGCGGGTGCACTGTCACCGGAGAGCAGGAACCAGGTCATCAGTGCCGCACTGGCCAGCGCAGCCGCCATCATCACCCCCTGGATAAGGTCAGACCATGAGGCCGCCAGGAATCCGCCCAGGAATGTGTAGCTCACGATGACGATGGCACTCACCCAAAGCGCCAGGCTGTAGTTGACATCGAACACGCCTTCGAAGAGGACGGCGCTGCCTACGAGGCCGGCGGAGACATAGAAAGTGAAGAACAGAAGCATCACTGCGGACGAGGCCGTTCGCAGAATCCGCTGGCTATCCATAAAGCGTGCTTCAAGGTAGTCCGGAACGGTCAGCGCATTGCCTGCCGCTTCGGTGAACACCCTCAGACGTTCGGCAATAACCTTCCAGTTGAAGTAGACGCCAACGAGCGTCCAGACCGCAATCCAGGCCTCTGAGAGCCCGCCGGAGAATACCGCTCCGGGCAGCCCCATAAGGGCCCAGCCACTGAGGTCTGATGCCCCGGCACTGAGCGCAGCAACGCCCGAGGGAAGATTACGGCCGCCCAGTATGTAGTCTGAGAGATCAGTGGTGGTGCGGTAGAAATAGATGCCGATGATCAACATCAGCAGAAGATAGAGTCCGAATGAAACGAGGACAGGTGTACTCATGGTGCCTCCTCAAGCGCTTGTTGTGCTTGTTGTCGAGGGATTCCGCCGCGAGTCGCCGACGCTATGCCTACACCCGGACTCTAGTTTGACATTAAACTCAAATAAATTGACGATTATTCCCCATTCACTTGAATTCAATTCAGATATGGCTCGCCCCTCTCTGACATCACTGCAGACGTTCCTGGAAGTTGCCCGCCATGGCGGCCTCGGCGGTGCCGCCGAGGCGCTTCACAAGACCCAGTCCGCCGTCAGCCACCAGCTCAGACAGCTGGAATCGAGTCTTGGCGTGACCCTCACGACCCGATCCGGAAGAAACCTGCAGTTGACGGCCGTTGGGCAACAGCTGGCGAAAGGATTGGAGGTAGGTTTTTCTGAAATCGATAAAGCGCTTGAGGAGACAGTGACCCACCAGAAACGGGAGGTTCTGCACATCAACTGCCTCCCTTCAGTGGCTGTGCGCTGGCTCATTCCAAGACTGGCCGGCTTCAGGGAGCAGTTCCCGGATTACCGGATCGACTTCCGCTACACGGGCGTTCTGGATCCCGGAATCCCTACGGACGCTGATATCAAGATCACCTGGCACGACGGCGTTCCCACGACCGATCAGCAGAAAGTCTGCCTGTTTTCCGGCGCCACCTGGCCAGTGGCAAGCCCGCTCTACCTGCAGCATTTCCCCGGCCCGATTGAACCCAGAACCCTGACGCGAATGGAAATCCTCCATGATGAGTTTCTGGATCCCTGGTATCAGTGGTTCAGGGAACACGGGCTCAACCCGCAGGGACTGGAGGACGGCGTGGTGTTCCAGGACTTCAACCTTCTCAGTGCAGCCGCGGTTTCCGGTCAGGGCGTCGCCCTTTGCCCGCCTCTGCTTATCGACCGGGAACTCTCCATAGGAGCTCTGGTTACCCTGTTTGATAACCCGGTCAACACGGAACGTGGATACTGGCTGTTCTATCGGGAGAACCCCCGGCCTGCTGTTCGTGATTTCGTGGACTGGATAACACGTGAAGCCGCTACAACGGAGCGGCGGGACGAGAGTCTGAACGAAAGCAAGTAACGTCCCGGGCGCGCCTTGCAGTCAGGCGTGAGAACTACCACATCAGGTCATCGGGGATCTCGAACCCCGCGTAGGGATCTTCCTCGTCATCGTCCTCTTTAGCTTTAGAACGCTCATGGAGGACGACGACCACTGACTCGTCACGCTCCTGGATCTTGCGGGCGATGCCTTCCGGAACCACATCGTAGGTGTTTTCAAGGCAGACGACCGCCAACTGCCCCCGGGCCAGGGCATCCACGGTCTGTTCGTCCACATACAACCTCTTGATCTTGCTGTTGTGCACGAACTGGTAAGGGGTCTCGCCGTCTTTCCGGCTCAGGCGGTTGGATTCCACCAGCTCGCGGATCTGCGCCTGTACCGCCCGCCGTTGCGCTTCCTCCTCGCGCTGGCGGTTCAGTTCCCGATCCCTGGCAGCCTGCTCTTCCCGTGCCTGCCGGGCCCGCTCACGGGTTTCGTTGACCGATTGCGTCCCCTTGGGCTGCTGCTTGCGCTGCTTCTGCTGCTGTTTCTTTTCGTTTTTAACAGCCTTGGCCTGTTTCTCATCGGCCAGTCCCTGTTTCAGCAGTTGATCCTGGAGTGACGGCATTCCTGAAGATCTCTCTGTTGAGTGAACGGATTGGCGCTGCCTGACTGAACACCAGTTCCGAAAGGGTTACAGCGGTATTGTATCTCCGATTCGTTTTCCCGCAATTCTACCGCACGGGATTACGAAAGGGCTTCTGAGAAGGGGTAAAAATCGAGGGAAATAAAATGGTAGGACCGGGCGGATTCGAACCGCCGACCTCTGCCATGTCAAGGCAGCGCTCTAACCAACTGAGCTACGGTCCTGCTGTGCGCGATGGGTGCGTAATATAGCGATCCACCCCGGGTCGGTCAACCATCAGCTGTTTTTTGCTGGCATCCGGATTCTTCATGGGTTTCAATGGCGCAATGAAACGCTGGCTCACCCATTCCGTCTCCGCCCTCACCTCTACTGAGCCCACCCTCATGGCAAGGCTAAGCCGATGGCGGGTCCAGCTGGGCTTTATCCTCGGTCCACTGGTGTTTGCAGGTATGCTGTTTGGCGGTGCACCGGAGTCCATGACACCGGAGAGCTGGCGCATTCTCGCCCTCACCCTCCTGATGGCGACCTGGTGGGTCACCGAGGCGCTGCCCATCGCGGTAACGGCGCTGCTGCCCGTGGCACTGATTCCGCTGATGAATGTTGCGCCCATCGATGAGGCCGCGGCCCCCTATGCCAACCCGCTGATCTTCCTCTTCCTGGGCGGCTTCCTGCTGGCCGAGGGCATCCAGCGCTGGAACCTGCACCGTCGTCTGGCGCTACTGGTGCTCAGTCTCTCCGGTACCCGGCCGGATCGGGTGGTGGGCGGCTTCATGGCCGCCACCGCCCTGCTGAGCATGTGGGTCAGCAACACCGCAACGGCGGCGCTGATGCTGCCCATCGGCCTTTCCGTGCTGACGCTGGTGGAAGAGAGCGACCGCGAACACAACCACCAGAACCTGAATGTGGCGCTGCTCCTGGGCATTGCCATGGGCGCCAACATCGGCGGTATGGCCACGTTGATCGGCACCCCGCCCAATGCCCTTCTGGCCGGCTACCTGCGGGACAGCCATGGGTTGGACATCACCTTCCTTTCCTGGATGGCGGTTGCCCTGCCACTGGCGCTCATGCTTCTGGGTACCGCCTGGTGGCTGCTGACCCGCCGGCTCTACGACCCTGGCCATATGCCGATTGAAGGGTTGGAGACGCTGCTGGCCCGCGAACGCGAGAACCTTGGCCCACTCACCGTGCCCCAGGCCATGGTGGGCATGGTTTTCCTGCTGGTAGCGGTGGCCTGGCTGACCAGGCCGTTGATCGAGACCCTGTTCGAGTCACTGCAGCTCACCGATGCCGGCATCGCCATCACCGGTGCCCTGCTGCTGTTTGTCATTCCTTCCGACTGGCGCCGCCCGAGCTTTCTCTTGAGCTGGGAGCAGGCCCGCAACCTGCCGTGGGGCGTACTGATTCTGGTGGGGGGTGGTCTTGCGCTGGGCTCGGCGATTGAATCCAGTGGCCTCGCAGCCGCCGCCGCGGAGCTGCTCTCATTCATGGCGAACTGGCCGCTGCTGTTGCTGATGCTCGCCGTGGCGGCACTGATCATGACGCTGAGCCATGTCACCAGCAATACGGCCACGGCCGCGACCATGCTGCCCCTTACGGCCTCCTTCGCACTGGCTCAGGACCTGTCGCTGATCCACCTGACGGTGCCGGTGGCCATGGCCGCCTCCTGCGCCTTCATGCTGCCGGTCGCCACGCCGCCGAATGCCATCATCTTCAGCAGCGAACGCATCAGCGTCGGCCAGATGGCGTACGCGGGCGCGTGGCTCAGTGGCATCACACTGCTGCTGATTGCGCTCTGGGTATGGGTGGTGGCAGCGCCGGTGCTGGGCTGGGTCACCGGCTACTGAGTGGTTCAGACCTGGTAGAAGTCCCGGTACCAGTCCACGAAGTTGCGGATACCGGTTTCCACAGGGGTCTCCGGCTGATAGCCGACGTCATTGATCAGATCCTGGACATCGGCATAGGTGGCGGGCACGTCTCCGGGCTGCATCGGCAGGTAGTTCTTTTCCGCCTTGCGCCCCAGGCACTCTTCCAGCACCTCGATGAACCGGGAAAGCTCCACCGGGTTGTTGCTGCCGATATTGTAGAGCCGGTAGGGCGCGTTGCTGGTGCCTGAATCCGGGTCCGCCCCACTCCATTCCGGGTTCGGGGTGGCCACGTGGTCCAGTGTTCGAATCACGCCCTCTACGATGTCATCGATGTAGGTGAAATCCCGCTGGTGATGACCATGGTTGAACACGTCGATGGGTTCACCGTTCAGGATCCGCTTCGTGAAAATGAACAGCGCCATGTCCGGCCGGCCCCAGGGCCCGTAGACGGTGAAGAACCGCAGGCCGGTGGTGGGCAGCCGGTAGAGATGACTGTAGGTGTGCGACATCAGCTCGTTGGCCTTCTTGGAGGCCGCATAGAGACTGAGCGGATGATCCACGTTGTCGTGGACCGAGAACGGCATGCTCTCGTTCGCCCCGTAGACGGAACTGCTGGAGGCGTACACCAGATGCTCCACACCGTTGTGGCGGCAGCCTTCCAGAATGTTCATGTGGCCCACCAGGTTGGCGTCCACGTAGGCGTTGGGATTCTCGATGGAATAGCGGACACCGGCCTGGGCGGCAAGGTGCACCACCCGTTGCGGCTGGTACTCACTGAACACCCGGGCCATGCCTTCGCGGTCCGCGATGTCCAGCCGCACCTCCGTAAACCCTTCACGGGGCGTCAGCCGCGCCAGCCGGGCTTCCTTGAGGGACACGTCGTAGTAGTCGTTGACGTTGTCCACGCCGATGACCTCATCGCCGCGATCCAGCAGGCGATGGGCCACATGTGAGCCGATGAACCCGGCCGTTCCCGTTACCAGTATCCGCAAGTCCGTTCTCCCTGATTAAAAGCCGACGCCGAGGCGCACAAAGGGCCCGCTCAGCTCGGTGTCCACGTTGAGATCGCCGGAGGCGTCCACGTCCACATCAAACTGGCGATAGCCACCCTGAATGTAGACCGGATCGGCATTGTAACTGATGTAACCTTCCACATCGGTGGCCGAATCGCCGTCATAGGAGATGTAGTTCAATTCCGCGCCCGCACCGAGGCCGGTCAGCGGCAGGTCCACATCCGCGCGGACGTGGCCCATGGGGAGGAATTCATCGACCTCGACCGTTTCACTGTTACCGCTTACCTGCTCGTTGATGAACACTTCACCATCGAAATGCTTCACATTCAGACCAAGATCCAGCGTCACAACAGGGATCGGCGCGGTATAGAAGGCGGTGTAATCATAGTGCGTCAGGTCAGCCCGGCTATTGACTTCACCGCTGTAGGTGGTGCCCTCAAACTCCTTGGCGAGAACGGTACCCGTTCCCTTGTGCTCTATATCGTTATACCGCAGCCGCAGGTTCGGAATCACCGGAACCGGATGGGCAAAACGGATGGAGAAGCTGTTGTGCCCCTCGCTGTCGTAACCGAGATCATTCTCCACATCGAACGGATCGCTGCCAGACTGGATGGTCCCGGACGCATCCGCGTTCCAGTAACCAGCAGTCACGTCCACGTCGACCAGCGGCACCACGGCATTGGCGGCGCCGGCACTGGTCATCAGCAGGGCACCGATAGTGGCTCTTGTTGTTGTCTTCATTGCGGAATCCTCTTGCTGTCGGCGTTTGAAGAAAGTCCCACCCAGTATCGACCTGAATTCACACACTTTCAAAGTCGATGCCCAGGCGCCGACCCACTTCCTCATAGGTTTCGATGACATCACCAAGATCCTGGCGGAAGCGGTCCTTGTCCATCTTGCGGCGGGTCTCTGCGTCCCAGATGCGGCAGCCGTCAGGGCTGAACTCGTCGCCCAGCACCAGGCGCCCGCCCGCACGGCCGAACTCCAACTTGTAATCCACCAGCAGCATACCCGCGTCCAGGAACAGCTGCTTGAGCACACGGTTCACCTCATAGGTGCGTTCCTTCATCTCCGTGAGTTCCTCCGCCCTGGCCCAGCCAAAGGTCTCGGCGAGGGACTCGTTGATCATGGGGTCGTGAAGGGCGTCGTCCTTGAGAAAAAGCTCGAAGGTGGGCGGCAGCAGCTCCTGGCCTTCCTGGACCCCCAGGCGCCGGCACAAGCTGCCCGCCGCGTAATTACGCACCACGCATTCCACCGGCAGCATCTCAAGGTTGCGCACCAGTGATTCATTGGGCGCCAGAACAAGCTCGAAATGGGTGGGAACACCCGCTTCTTCCAGCTTCTGCATGATGAAGGCGTTGAACAGGTTGTTGACCCGCCCCTTGCGATCAAGCTGGGCGACCTTTTCACCGTCAAAGGCGGACGTATCATCCCGGAATGCCAATACGAAACGCTCCGGATCGTCCGTCCGGTATACGGATTTCGCCTTGCCAGCGTAGAGCTCGCTGCCTTTTTCCATCACGCTCTCCCAGATTGCGGTTGCGGGGCCGATACCCGGCCCTGAACGCGCGAATGATAGCCGATCAGCGCCAGTCGACGCCATGATTGCTCAATGCGCGCCACTCCTCAGACCCCTATACTCTGCGTGCAGGGAGGACCGGCATGCAGTCACTGTTCAACGAGTTTATCACGGCCAATCTTGATGCCCTCCACCTGGGAGTGGCACTGATTCTGGGCATGCTGGTGGGGCTACAGCGCGGCTGGCAGGCCCGCGACCGGGATCCCGGCCAGCGCATCGCGGGCATCCGCACCCATGCACTGACCGGCCTGCTCGGCGGCATCACGGCGCTGCTTGCCCGGGAGGTCTCGCCCTGGCTGCTGCCCTCGGTATTCCTGGGGCTGGTGGCCCTGAACCTGCTGGCCTACTGGGTACGGGCGCCGCGCAGCGGCGATTACAGCATTACAGGCGCCATCGGCCTGATGCTGACATTCAGCTTTGGGGTCATGGCCGTCAGTCTAGATGTTGCACTGGCAGCTGGGGCAGCGGTAGTCACAACACTCATCCTGGACAATAAAGCGGAAATTCACGGCCTTCTGGGCAAGCTCCAGGCCGGTGAGCTGGATGCCGGACTCAAGCTGCTGCTGATTTCGGTGGTGATGCTGCCGCTGCTGCCCAACGAGGGCTTCGGCCCGGGCGGCGTGCTCAATCCCTACGAGATCTGGTGGCTGGTGGTGATGATTGCCAGCATCTTCTTCGTGGGCTATTTCGCCATCCGGGTGGCCGGGACCGGTAAGGGGATTCTGTTCACCAGCCTTTTCGCGGGCCTGAGTTCATCAACGGCCCTGACGCTTCATTTTGCCCGCCAGGCGCGGGACGCACAGGCACTTTCGCCACAGTTGGCGGCCGGTATCCTGATTGCCTGCGGCACCATGTTCCCGCGGATTCTGGTTTACTGCGCCGTTATCAACCCAGCGCTGCTACCGAGCCTGGTTCAGCCCGTTCTCGCAATGGCCCTTCTGCTCTATGTTCCAGCCGGTCTTATCTGGTACCGCAATCGGGCTGTACTGAATGTGGACCAGCCCATCCTCAACCGTAACCCCCTGGATCTCAAACCAGCGCTGCTGTTCGGCATCCTGCTGACGCTGATCCTGCTGGTGGGCCAGTGGCTGAAAGAATGGTTCGGTGATGCGGGGGTCTATGCGCTGGCCGCCGTCTCGGGCATTGCCGATGTGGATGCCATAACCCTGTCGCTGACGCGCATGTCCCAATCGGCGATCACCACGGAGACCGCCGTCATCGGGATCGTCCTGGCCTCAGCGGTAAACAATATCGTGAAGTCCGGAATGGCGGGCGTAATCGGCCCGGCAGCCCTGGGCACCCGAGTGGCCCTGCCCATGGGCCTGTCATTGGTGGCCGGTCTTGCAATCGTCGGCCTCCAGGCAGGCCTAACGGGCTGACAGGGCAGCCCGCTCAGCGCAGGCTTTCGTACAGGCTGTCCAGAACCTCGGCGGGCCGACCCGTCTGTTCCAGGGGCTCACGGGGCTCAAGGCTGAGCCGGTAGCCCCCGGTACTCTGCTGCAGCCGCAGCTCCGCATTGATTTCGGCCTCTGCCTGATAGCGCCAGAGCCACCAACCGCGGCTGCGCTGTTCCTCAGTGCGCAGGTCCAGATACCAGACGCCGTCACTGCGGTTACGGTCCACCACGGCCAGTTCCATGCTGTCCAGAACCTGGTCCACCTCTGCCCAGCTGCGATCAAAGGCCAGATCCAGCTCCAGTGACTGTGTCTCGCCGCCTTCACGTTCACGGCTTACGCGTTCGTCACGGGGCAGATCCAGCGCCACCCGGGAATAGGTCTTCGTATCCGCATTGGCTTCCAGGTAATCCGCCAGGTCCTTGAGCACCCTCTGTTCACGTCCGGCGTATTCAACGTCTTCACGCCACTCAAGACGCTCCCCGGGGCTGCTTTCCACAGCTCGAAGCCGTGCCTGGACTTCCGTGCTGCGGCTCTGAACACCATGCGCAACCCGCACCTGCAGGACCAGAGGGCGTTCCTGTTCACCCCCAATCCCGATCCACTCACGTGCCCGGGCCGAGCGGTTGAGAACACCGGTCTGCTGCACACCCGCGCGCGGATCGCCAAAGGCCACTTCAGCCCCGCGGTCATTCAGGAAATCCGAAATCGCGGGCCAGACGCGACCCGGAACATCGTTGATGATCAACCAACTCAGATCCCCTGAGCGGGAAACCTGATAGTTGTTTTCCATGATCTGGCCGGTCAGGTCTGGCGGACGCGGAATCTCAAACTCCCCGTCCTGCTCCACGGTAGCGTCACCGCGCACCTCCGGGATCACGTATTCACTCTCGAAAGACTCCCTGGAAAGTCCATCGGGCACCTCAAGTGGCTCGCCCAGCGGCTCCTCACGGTAGTCCAGGGAGCGGTCCGGGAACAGGCCGCAACCACCCGCCAGGGGCAGAACGGCGATGGCAGCTGTCAGGCGCAGTCGGCGGTTGGTCTGATTCAGAGGCATCCTGAAGCCCTGAGTGCTTCGCGCACATCCTCGTGGTATTCCTCGCTCAACGGCGTCAGGGGCAGGCGGATGCCCGGCCCGATCAGCCCCATCTCGCACATGGCCCACTTCACCGGAATCGGGTTGGCCTCCAGGAACAGCTTGCGGTTCAACGGGGTCAGGATCTCATCCAGCCGGCGGGCTTCCGTCTCATCGCCGCTTACCGCAGCGGCACAGGTCTGTGCCATCAGTTTCGGCGCGACATTGGCCGTCACCGAAACATTGCCGCTGCCACCGCGCAGCATAAGCTCCAGTGAGGTTCCATCATCGCCGGAATAGACCGCGATCCGGTCACCCACCATGCGCACCAGCTCCTCGCCCCGGCTGACGTTACCGGTGGCATCCTTGATGCCGACAATGTTCGGGATGTCGGCCAGCCGATTCGTGGTCTCATTCAGCATGTCGCAGGAGGTACGGCCGGGCACGTTGTAGAGGATCTGGTTGACGTCCACCGCCTCGGCCACGGTACGGAAGTGCTGGTAGAGCCCCTCCTGGGTGGGCTTGTTGTAGTACGGCACCACCAGAAGGCAGGCATCCACACCGATTTCCGCCGCTTCACGGGTGAGGTCCACCGCCTCGTGGGTCGAGTTGCCCCCCGTACCAGCAATGACCGGAATGCGGCCATTGGCGTGATTCACCACCCGGCGGATCACATTGATGTGTTCGTCCGGATCCAGTGTTGAAGACTCACCGGTCGTCCCCACAGCCACGATGGCACTTGTACCCGCCTCGACGTGATAGTCCACCAGTTTATCCAGGCATTCCCAATCGATACGCCCTTCGGCGCCCATCGGGGTTACCAGTGCAACCAGACTCCCAGTGATCATATCCGCTCCGATCCGGTTAAAAGGGCAATGGTAATCGCGGCATCAGGGCGAGACAAGAGCCGCGCTGGCCCATCAGGCTTCTGTTGTCCCGGGGCTCTCCTGGACCGGCCAGGCTTTCATGATGGCATTGAGCACAATCGCCAGAGGGATGGCGAAGAACACTCCCCACATGCCCCAGATGCCACCAAACACCAGAACCGCGAGCATGATGGTCACCGGGTGCAGGTCCACCACTTCGGAGAAAAGCAGCGGTACCAGCACATTGCCATCGAGCGCCTGGATGATCAGGTAGACCAGCATGAGCCAGAAGAACTCCTCGCTCCACCCGAACTGGAACAGTCCCACCATGGCAATGGGAATCGTCACCACCGCCGCCCCCACATACGGGATGACCACCGAGAACCCAACCAGCAGACTCAGCAGGGCGGCGTATTCCAACCCGATCATCTTGAGCGCGAAGTAAGTGACACCGCCGACAATCAGTATCTCAATGGCCTTTCCCCGGACGAAATTGGCAAACTGCATGTTCACCTCATGCCAGATGCGGTCCATCATTGGCCGCTGCTGGGGCAGGAAGCTGCCAAGCCGCTCCAGAATCAGGCGCCGGTCCTTGAGGAAGAAGAACACCAGTATCGGCACCAGCACCAGATAGACCAGCAGTGTGATGAGCCCTGGAATGCTCTCCAGCGAGAGCGACACAAGCCACTGCGTAATCTGGCCCATTTCCGTTGTCACCTGCCGGAACAGCGTGTTCACCTCTTCCATTGAGACAAGCTGCGGGTATTCCTGCGGCAGGGTCTCGATGTACTGCTGGGCCGCCCGCATCATTCTGGGCAGCTCCGCTGCCAGCCCCGACACCTGCCCCCAGACCAGCGGCAGAAGACCCAGGATGAAAGCAATGAAAAGCCCTATGAAGAACACGAACACCAGGGTCACTGACAGAAGGTGCGGTACTCCCAGGCGACAGAGCTTGGCCACCAGCCCCTGCAGGATGTAGGCGATGATGATGCCGGCGATGAAGGGCGCCAGAACCCGCCCAAGAAGGGCCATCACCAGGAAGGACGCCGCCAGTAGCAGAACAATGATGACGGCTTCTTCATTGGAAAAGTAACGGGCGGTGAATTCACGGAACATGCGGAGCATCAGGTCTGCCCTCCAGGGCTGGCCCCGCCGCATCGGATAAGGAAGACCCAGCGACCTTCAGCCTCCTCCTGCTGCTCCAGCTGATGGTTCGACAGCGAGAGAAAGGCGGGAATATCCCGCGCCGACCCAGGATCCGTGGCGACAACACGTAGGCATTGACCGCGGCTCATGCCATTGAGACAGAGCTTGGTCTTGAGCAGAGGCATTGGGCACTGCAGACCGCTGGCATCAAGATGCTGGTCCACGCTGTCGCTCATGGGCTGGTTCCGTTCGGTTTGACGCTGGCTCGATATCCTAGCATGGATGGCGTGTAAAACCGGAAGACCACCGCCTGTACCCGCCCCCCTGGATCTGGCATTGTTAAACTATGCGACGCGCCATTGTCTTTTTCCTGATCCTCTGCCTGACTGCCCTGCCGGCGATACCGGCCGAGGAGAACAGACTACCGGCGATCGGCAGCGGCGGACTGATCGCCGGCCAGCAGGAGCGGGCCATAGGGCAGCGGGTGCTCACCCAGCTGCGCCGCAATGCCCCCCTGGTTTCGGACCCCATGCTCAGGGAGTACTTCGAGGACACCCTGCACCGGATGATCCCCCATGCCCCGCTGCAGGACAGGGACATTACACCCCTGATCATTAACGAACCGTCACTCAATGCCTTCGCGGTCCCCGGCAACATCATCGGGATCCACACCGGCCTGCTCCGCACCGCCGAAACCGAACATGAATTCGCGGGGGTGGTAGCCCACGAGATCGCCCACCTCAGCCAGCGCCATTACGCCCGCCGCCTGGAACAACAGGAACGCAGCACGCCCCTGACCATCGCCGGCATGCTGGCCGGGCTCATCCTCACCGCCGCAACCGGCTCGGAAGCCGGCATTGCCGCCATCGCCGGCACCCAGGCACTGGCCATTGACCAGATGCTACGGCACAGCCGTGCCCATGAGCAGGAAGCCGATCGTCTCGGCATCGAGATCATGGCCCGGGCCGGCTACGACCCGGCGGGCATGCCGGCCATGTTCGAGCGCATGCTGAGTCAGGCCCGGCTGCAGGGCAACCGCCCACCGGAATACCTCTCAACCCACCCGCTGACCGAATCCCGGGTTGCGGATACGCGGGCAAGGGTTTCCGAATTCCGGAATAAGGAACGGTACGACGAACGGCTCGCCTACCACCTGGTACGCAACCGCGTCCGGCTGCACCACGGCGAGGATCCGGAAACGTTCATATCACGCTTCCGGGAAAAACAGGAGGAACAAAGCGGGCTTGAGGCGGATGCGGCACGCCATGGGCTGGCCGCCGCGTTGATTGCCGCTGACCGGGCCGGCGAGGCAATCCCCCACCTCAGGAAGCTGCTGGACGACTACGAGGGCGACATCTTCCTTGTTGCAGAGCTTGCGAGAGCCCTGCGCGGCGATGACCAGGCCGAAGAGGCCGCGGAACTGCTGGAACGCCACCTCCAGCGCCACCCCGGCAACCTGACCCTGAGCCGGACCCTGGCAGATACCCGCATGGAATTGAACCAGCCGGAAGCCGCAGCCCGACTTTACGAGAAACTGACGCGGGATTACGGAGGGGACGCGACGCTCTGGAGTGACCTTTCCGATGCCGCCGGGCGGGCGGGTAACCTGATCGAGGTTCATCGTGCGCGGGGCGAACGGTTACTGCTCCTGGGGGACGCGGAGGCAGCCGTGCGCCAATTCCGTCAGGCACTGGAACGGGCGCCCGCCAACCACACCCGCAAGACGCTGCTCCGGGACCGGCTGGAGGAGGCCAACCGCCAGGTCAGCGCCAACCGCCAGCGCTAAGGCAATCCTCAGGCGTTACCGGCCACCTTGAGCTGGCGGGCAGCCGTAAAGTCCAGCATACGCTGCAGCGGGATGAGCGCCTTCTCGCGCGTAGCGGCATCCACATGGATCTCCTCATCCTGTTCGCGCAGCACACGCAGCACGTTGTCCAGTCCGTTCATCGCCATCCAGGGGCAGTGGGCACAGCTGCGGCAGGTTGCGTCCTGCCCCGCGGTGGGTGCTTCGATGAGGTTCTTGTCCGGCGCCATTTCGTGCATCTTGTGGAAGATGCCGCTGTCAGTGGCCACGATGAAGTCCTGCGCATCCATCGTCCGCACCGCTTCAATCAACCGGGATGTGGACCCCACGACATCCGCCTGCTCAACCACCGCCGCCGGCGATTCCGGATGCGCCAGGACCACAGCGCCGGGCATGGTTGCCTTAAGATCCTCGACGCCCTGCCCCTTGAACTCCTCATGCACGATGCAGGAGCCATCCCAGAGCAGCATATCCGCCTGGGTTGAGCGCTGGATGTAGGCCCCGAGGTGTTTGTCCGGGGCCCACAGGATGGTTTCACCCCTGGAGTCCAGATAGTCAATAATGGCCTCCGCGCAGCTGGAGGTTACCACCCAGTCCGCGCGTGCCTTGACCGCCGCCGAGGTGTTGGCATAAACCACCACGGTCCGTTCCGGATGCTGGTCACAGAAGGCCGCGAATTCATCAGCGGGGCAGCCGATATCCAGTGAGCAGGTTGCCTCAAGCGTCGGCATCAGCACCCGCTTCTCCGGGTTCAGGATCTTGGCGGTTTCACCCATGAAGCGAACACCCGCAACCACCAGCGTCGAGGCCGGATGCTCGTTGCCAAAACGGGCCATTTCCAGCGAATCCGCGACACAGCCACCAGTTTCCTCGGCCAGAGACTGGATCAGGGGATCGGTGTAATAATGGGCCACCAGGACCGCATCCTGCGCCTCAAGCTCACGCCGGATCGCAGTGCGCAGTTCCTCCGCCTCGGCCCGACTCAGTGTTGGCGCCTCCTGCTCGTGCGCCAGATGTTCCTGAACCAGAATGCGGTCCTGCCTGTACGTCATGGAGTATGACCACCCTTTGAGTAAGCCGTTTAAAGGTTGTCTCCTACCCGTTTATGCCTCTGTCACCCGCATTTTTCAATGGTCGGATACAAACGGCCGGGCTGCGGGGTAAAAAAGCGGGGGTGGGAATGGTGGGTCGTGCAGGATTCGAACCTGCGACCAATTGGTTAAAAGCCAACTGCTCTACCAACTGAGCTAACGACCCCTGACAAAACCGGGAAGCATAACAATAGTGGTGGGTCGTGCAGGATTCGAACCTGCGACCAATTGGTTAAAAGCCAACTGCTCTACCAACTGAGCTAACGACCCAAACGAGGCGCATATGGTACTTAAATTTTCGGTTTTGGCAACCCGTTCGGATCAACCCATTTCATTGCGGTATTCACGCCCCAGCGCGGCGGCCTCGGATTCCGGGTAACGCTCTCCGAGCTGATCAAGGACCTCGCGGGCCTGTTCAGTATTACCGGCACGATCATGGGCAACCGCAAGCTTGAACAGCGCGTCCGGCGCCTTGCGATGGGATTCGTGTCTTGAGGTGACGATTGTGAACGCCTGCTGGGCCTGCTCGTGCTTGCCCTGGCTCAGGTAGAGTTCCCCCAGCCAGTAATAGGCGTTGACGCTCAGATCCCCTTCCGGATATTCCTCGAGAAAGCTGTAGATCTCGTCGATGGCCGCCTCATAGTCCTGCTCTTCCTGAATCAGGTACTGGATTGAGGCATAGGCTTCACGCTCGGCCTCATCAGGCTGGCGATAGGACACGGATTCCCCTCCGCCGTCACTTTCACCATCACTGTCGCCGCTGTTACCACTGTCGCTGGTATTCCCACTGCCTTTGGATTCACCGGAGGATTCCTCCAGATCCGACAGGCGTGAATCGAGATCAACCAGTCGCTCATCAAGATCAATGTAGCGCTCACGGGCCTGCTGCCTGAGGCGTTTCACCTGGTGGGAGGTTTGCTCAAGCTGGCCGCGCAGATGCTGCACTTCCGCCCGCAGGTCCTCAACCAGGAAAAACAGCTCACCGGCAGAGTTGCCTCCTGAGCGTTCCGCATCATTCCCGGACACCAACGGTGCCTCGCCGTCATTCTGGGCAATGGCCGGAGAGGCTCCGACCACCACCAGAATCAGACCTGCTGTCAACAGACTCCGCATGGGCTTATTCGTAGTTGATCTCAACCCGGCGATTCTCAGCCCAGGCTTCTTCGTCGTTGCCTTCAACCGCGGGCTGCTCCTCGCCGTAGCTGACGGTCTCGATCTGGTCCTCGGAGACGTCGTTCACGCGCAGGAAGCGGGCCACGGATTCCGCACGACGCTCACCCAGGGCCATGTTGTACTCACGGCTGCCACGCTGGTCGGTGTGGCCTTCAAGTACGACACTGGCATCGTCGTCTTCAGCCAGGTAAGCCGCATGCGCTTCCAGGATGGACTGGGACTCACGACGGATCTCGGAGCTGTCGAAATCGAAATAGATGGTGGAAGCGGCCTGCATGGCCTTTTCCTTCGCCTGATCCAGGGACTTCTGCGCACGCTCTTCCGCCGTCATGTCCTCTTCAGAGACGCCGCTGCCGTCACCGGCACCGTAGGCATCGCTGGAGTCAGCATCGGAATCACCCTGCTGCTCCATATCGCTCTCTTCCATACCGTTGGACCCAGAGCCCTCCGGTTCGGTTGCAGTTGAGCTGCAACCCGCTACGAAGAGAAGGGCAAAGCCCAGCATCAGTACACGGTTCTTGAGAAGATCGGTCATTGGCCTTCCTTTTTGGTTTTCCGGTTTTGGATTACGCTTAATGTAGGATGTTCCTGATAATACTGCAAACATCAGGATTTACTCCGCCAGCGGCGACCACGCGGGATCGCGGATGCCATCGTGCCTGACGGGCAGCGTGAAACGCGCATTCCCGTCAACCGTGGTCATCTCCAGCGCTCCCTTGCGCCCGCCGGCATTGGTGACGTAGAGCACCAGGCGCCCATTGGGTGCCATAGCCGGTGCCTCGTCAATTTCGGAGCCGGAGAGCACACGTTCCTCCCCGGTCTCCAGATCCACCGAGCCGAGCAGGAAGCGCCCATCGGCCCGGTGAATGTAGAAAAGTTCCTCGCCTTCCGGCCCGTAGATCGGATGGGCGTTGTAGCTGCCTTCAAAGGTCAGGCGCTCGGGCTCGCCCCCACTCAGGGACTGGATGTAGATCTGGGGATTGCCCGAGCGATCGGAGGTGAAGGCAAAGCGTTCACCGTCCGGTGACCAGCTTGGCTCGGTGTTGATGGAGTAATGCCGGGTCAAACGCCGTGGCTCCAGGCTGTCCAGGGGCATCTCGTAGATGTCCGCACTGCCGTCCTTGGACAGCGTCAGCAGCAGTGACTCCCCGTCCGGCGACCAGTCCGGGGCCGAGTTGAGCCCCTTGAACTGAGCAATCCGGCGCCGCTCGCCACTGCTCACCACCTGCCGGTAGATGGCAGGGCGGCCACCCTCGAACGACGCGTAGACCAGTTCCTTACCATCCGGCGACCACTCCGGGGAAAGGATCGGCTCACTGGAGCGCAGCAGAACCTGATCCCGATACCCATCCACATCACTGATCTTGAGCCGGTATTCAACGTCATTACCGCTGCCCGTGCGCGTCACAAAGGCAAGCCGGGTGTTGAAGATACCGGGAATCCCTGTGACCCGCTCATAGATGCGGTTGCTCACATGATGTGCCAGCGTGCGCAGTTCCGAAGGCGCGGCGGATGCCCGCGACCCAAGCAGCCGTTCCTGCTGGCTGACGTCGAACAGCTCATAGCTGAGGATGTAGCGGTTGCGTTCCGCGTCAAAATCCATCTCCCCAACCAGTACAAACTGCTGGCCCAGAACCCGCCAGTCCCGGAAGTGGATGTCATCCCCAGACGTCGGAAGACTGAGCATCCGGGACGGCTCAAGGGTCTTGAGATCACCGCTCATGGTCAGGTTGTCCCGGATAATCGTGTCCAGATCCTCCGGGGCATCCCGGGAATGGTTGCTCCCGAAAGGCACCACGGCGATGGGCATGCGCTGGTCCGCGCCCTCGGTAACGCGCACCACCATGTCAGCCTGCGCCACGAGGGTCGTCAGCATCAGACAGATCAGTGTCAGCACCTGGCCGGCTCTGCAATGGATCCTGGTCATGCTCGCCTACTCCTCGGGGCTGAATTCAATCGTAATACCACCACGGAACAGTTCATTGAACAGCGCTGAGTCATCCGGTGTCGGGAAGCTGTCCACCCGCCTGACCGCACTCATAGCTGACTCATCCAGTTGCTGACTGCCACTGCCATCCACCAGCTCCACTGAGCGCAACTCGCCCGTGGGCAGAATCTCAAGCCGCAGCCTGACCACCCGGTCTTCATTGCCCGGTGGTATATACCAGCTGTTCTGTACTTTCTGCTGGATCAGCACGTTGAAGCGTTTGCGTTCATCCGCTATGTCTACACCATCCATGCTGGAGGCGTCGACCTCAGCGCCCTGCTCCTGCTGCTCTTCATCCTCAGTCCTGGCCTCTTCCTCCGCGGCCTGCTCCGCCATTTCCCTGAGGCGTTCCTCCTGTTCCGAACGCCGGTCATCCTCCGGCTCCGGTTCTGGTTCTGGCTCCGGTTCTGGCTCCGGCTCCGGCTCCGGCTCCGGTTCTGGCTCCGGCTCCGGCTCTGGCTCCGGCTCTGGCTCCGGCTCTGGCTCCGGCTCCGGTTCTGGCTCCGGCTCTGGCTCCGGCTCCGGCTCCGGCTTTGGCTCAGGCTCCTGTTCCTGCTGCCGGGCTTCCACAACCCGAGCCTGAACGGCCTGGGGCTGCTGGAACTCCGGCTCCTGGGTCCGCCAGTCCCAGCCGGCCACCGCCAGGATCACGATCAGCAGGTGCAGCCCGACGGACCCCATGAAGGGCCACTTCCACTCCCGGAGCTCGGCTTCGTCCATCCCCAGAAGCCGGCTCCACAGCGGAATCGCCCTGTCCCCCAAGGCGCCCGCGGCCTGGATGATGCGTTGCCAGTCCCGTTTCATCGCGCTGACGCACCGTCCTGACCGAATCCGACCATCACTCGTCCTCCGGTGGCTCAGTGATCAGTCCCACTTGGCTTGCCCCGGCGCTCTGGAGGGACGACATCAGGCGGATCACCGTCCCATAGCGCACATGCTGGTCACCGCGCACATAGACGTCCGCGTCCGGACGTTCTGCAAGGATGGCGGCCACCTCGTCCACAACCGTGGCCAGGGACTTGGGCTTTCCGCGGTCATCCCCGACTTCCAGGAAATAACCACCGTTGGAATCCACCGAAATGATCACCGGCTCCTTTTCCGTATCCACCGGCAGCGGTTCCGCCTCGGTGCTCGGCAGATCCACGTCCACCCCCTGGGTCAGCATGGGCGCGGTGATCATGAAGATCACCAGCAGCACCAGCATGACGTCAATGTAGGGCACCACATTCATCTCGGACATCGGCGCCTGGCGCGAACGGCGTGGGCTCATATCCATGGCATCATCTCCCGGCGGTCACCCGCTGGCTCCGTGGCTGTGCACTCTCCGATGGAGGATGCTGGCGAATTCCTCGGCAAAGGTCTCATAGTTCTTGATCAGCGAATCCGTCTGGGAGGTGAAGCGGTTGTAGGCCACCACCGCCGGAATCGCTGCGAACAGGCCCATGGCCGTGGCAATCAGCGCCTCAGCGATGCCAGGCGCTACTGTCTGCAGCGTAGGCTGCTGCACCTGCGCCAGCCCGATGAAGCTGTTCATAATGCCCCAGACTGTGCCGAACAGGCCCACATAGGGGCTCGTAGAGCCAACCGTTGCCAGGAACGGCAGGTTGGCTTCCAGGCGCTCCAGCTCCCGTGCCAGAGCCACCTTCATGGCCCTCTGGGTACCATCCATCACCGCCTCGGCATCATGGCTCTGCTGGCGCAGCCGCGTGAACTCCTTGAAGCCGGCCCGGAAGACATTCTCCACCCCACCATGAGGCGCCGGGCTCCCGGTCACCTCCTTGTACAGCTGCCCCAGGTCCATGCCGGACCAGAAGCGCTCCTCGAAAGCCGCCTGCTCCTGCCGGGACTGGCGGTAGATCCGGATGCGCTGGAAGATCAGCCCCCAGGATCCAATGGACGCCAGCAGCAACAGCAGCATGACCAGTTGCACAATGATCCCGGCATTGGCGATCAGCGACCAGACCGAAAGATCTCCCTCCACGGAATGCTCCTATTCGTTGTTGGGTTTCAGTGTCCTGTTCACCAGGGCCTGGATGTCCTCGGGCATGCGCCGCGGCCGCCCTGAGGGCAGCTGGACGCAGGCCACTTTCACTTCGCCGCCAACCAGCAGCTCGCCCTCCGGCTTGCGGCGGGCTTGCTGGCGGAACGTCATGGCGGTGCGGGTACCGGCGATGAGATCCGCCGACACCAACAGCTCGTCATCCAGGAACGCCGGCTGGTGATACTGGACGTTGAGGCTGTGCACCACGAAGGCCACACCTTCGCTCTCCAGGCGTCCGCGCAGCGCCAGGCCCTCGGAGCGCACCCACTCGGTGCGCGCCCGTTCGAAATACTTCAGGTAATTGGCGTAGAAGACGATGCCCCCGGCATCCGTGTCCTCCACATAGACCCGCACCGGCCACTGGAACCCGCTCATCGGGCCGCCTCCCCTTCCGGTGCATCAAAACCGAAATGGAGATAGGCGTGCTGGGTTGCCATGCGCCCCCGCGGCGTGCGCATCATGAAGCCCTGCTGGATCAGGAAGGGTTCAAGCACGTCCTCGATGGTGCCCCGTTCCTCGCTGATGGCCGCAGAGAGGCTTTCCACCCCCACGGGCCCGCCGCCGAACTTCTCGATCAGCGCCAGCAGCAGGCGCCGGTCCATATGGTCGAAACCCTGATAGTCCACCTTGAGCATGTTCAGCGCCTGGTCCGCAATGGCTTCCGTCACCCGGCCGTCGGCACGGACTTCCGCAAAGTCCCGCACACGGCGCAGCAGCCGGTTGGCAATGCGTGGCGTGCCACGCGAGCGGCGCGCGATCTCGCGGGCGCCACCGTTTTCGATCTCGATGGACTGCAGCGCCGACGACCGTTCAATGATGTGCGTCAGGTCCTCGGTGCTGTAGAACTCCAGGCGCTGGACAATACCGAAGCGGTCCCGAAGCGGTGAGGTCAGCAGCCCGGCCCTGGTCGTGGCCCCCACGAGCGTGAAGGGTGGCAGATCCAGCTTGATGGAACGCGCCGCCGGCCCTTCGCCGATGACGATGTCCAGCTGGTAGTCCTCCATGGCCGGATACAGCACCTCCTCGACGGCGGCGCTCAGACGGTGGATCTCGTCGATGAAAAGCACATCGCCTTCTTCCAGGTTGGTCAGCAGCGCCGCCAGATCCCCAGCCTTCTCGAGCACAGGGCCGGAGGACGCCTTGATGGTGCTGCCCATCTCATTGGCGATGATATTGGCCAGTGTGGTCTTGCCCAGACCGGGCGGACCGAAGATGAGCACATGATCCAGGGCCTCGCGCCGACCGCGCGCGGCGCCCACAAAAATCTCCATCTGCTCGCTGACGGTGGGCTGCCCCACATACTCGCGCAGCGTATTCGGGCGTATCGCCCGGTCCTGGTTGTCTTCGCCCGGCTCCGACTGGCCGGAAATCAATCGATCGGATTCAATCATGCCGCGTTTCCTGCCACCGGCTCTGTCACGCCTATCTGGCCTTGCGGACCATCCTGTTCAGCGCCTGCATTTTACATTCTGTGATGCGTCAATCACGTTACGTGAATGTCAGCTGTGGAGCCAGAATTAAAAGGCTTTAACGGTTCATCATATTCTTCAGCGCCAGCCGGATCAGTTCCTGGCTGGTCATGCCGTCCTCGGCCACCGCCTGGAGCGCCCTGCCCGCTTCCTGAGGGCGATAACCCAGTGCGATCAACGCAGCCTCCGCCTCTTCCCGGGGGCTCGCGGACACGGGTTCGATACCGGGCAGCTCGCTGACCGCCTCCTCGCGCGTGGTGCCGGTCGGGCTCTTTTCCAGCTGACGGATGCGATCCCGCACCTCGATCAGCAGCCGTTCCGCGGTCTTCTTGCCCACACCAGGCACCTTGACCAGGGCGGCCACGTCGTTGTCCTCCACCACGCGGATGAAGGCGTCCGCCTCCAGCCCGGAGAGAATGGCCAGGGCCAGCTTGGGCCCCACGCCACTGGTGCGGATCAGCAGCCGGAAGAGCTCACGCTCGCCCTTGTTGGCAAAGCCATAGAGCTGCTGGGCGTCCTCGCGTACGGCCAGGTGGGTGTAGAGCACGGCTTCCTGGCCGGTATCCGGAAGGCGGAAGAAGGTGGTGTAGGGAATGTCCACTTCGTAACCCACACCCCCGGCTTCGATCAGGGCGTCACCGGGCTGTTTCTCGATCAGGATGCCGCGGATGCGACCGATCATGGCGAGTCTCCTTCAGCGTGCGCGCCCGTTGCGACTGCTGGACGCGCCTGTTCGTGCCAGCCCCTGGCGCAGATGCGCGTGGCACAGAGCGATGGCCAGGGCATCGGCGGCATCCTCGCGGGGCTGACGGGTGAGTTTGAAGATGGCCTGGACCATATGCTGGATCTGGTGCTTATCGGCACTGCCCTTGCCCACCGCCGCCTGCTTGACCTGGCGGGCGGAGTATTCAGCCACGGGCAGACCCGCGTTGGCGCCACAGACAATGGCAACGCCACGCGCCTGTCCAAGTTTTAAAGCGGAATCGACATTACGGGAGAGAAAAACCTTCTCGATGGCCATTTCTTCCGGTCGGTAGGTCTCGATGATCTCGGCGAGCCCGGCGTGGATCGTCTGGAGGCGCTCCGGCATGCTCTTGTCACCCATGGTGATGCAGCCGCTGTCCAGGTATTCCAGATGGCGACCATGGCTGCGGATGACACCGTAACCGGTGACCCGTGAGCCGGGGTCAACGCCCAGGATGATGGTCATGCGTTCCCGTAGCGCTCCAGCGCCGCCTCGGGGAAGTCAGCATTGGTGTAGACGTTCTGCACATCGTCCAGGTCCTCGAGCCGGTCGATCAGCTTGAGGTTGGTCTCCGCGCCCTCGTCGTCCAGCGCCACTGTCGTCATGGGCACCATGCTCACCTCGGCGTGATCAGGCTCCAGCCCGGCCTGCTTCAGGGCATCCTTCACGTCCATATACTGCTCGGGCGTGGTGATCACGTCCTTGGAGCCGTCCTCGTTGACCCGGACATCCTCGGCACCAGCCTCCAGGGCCGCCTCCATGATGGTGTCCTCGTCATACTCCGGACTGAAGCTCAGCGTACCCTGGCGGGTGAACAGGAAGCCCACGGAACCGTCAGTACCCAGATTGCCGCCGTGCTTGCTGAAGGCGTGGCGTACGTCCGAGACCGTACGGTTCTTGTTGTCGGTCATGGCCTCCACGTAGATGGCAACGCCACCTGGGCCATACCCCTCGTAGGTCAGCTCCTCGTAGTTCTCGCCATCGGTGTTGCCGGCGCCGCGCTCGATGGCGCGGTCGATGCTGTCCTTTTTCATGTTGTTGCTCAGTGCCTTGTCCACGGCACTGCGCAGGCGCGGGTTATCCTCCGGCGCCGGTCCGCCCTCCTTGGCGGCCACATAGAGTTCACGGATCAGCTTGGTGAAGATCTTGCCCCGCTTGGCATCCTGTGCCGCCTTGCGGTGCTTGATGTTCGACCACTTACTGTGTCCGGCCATGGCTTGCCTCGCTCAGTTGCTCTCGTCCTGATCGCTCTTCGCGCTGCGGCGCAGGCGGATGTGCAGCTCACGCAGCTGCTTCTCGTCCACTTCGCCGGGCGCGTCCGTCATCAGACAGGTCGCGTTCTGGGTTTTCGGGAACGGAATCACATCACGGATGGAGCCGGCACCAGTCATCAGCATCACCAGCCGGTCCAGGCCGAACGCCAGGCCACCGTGGGGCGGCGCGCCAAAGCGCAGGGCGTCCAGCAGGAAGCCGAACTTCTCGCGCGCTTCCTCCTCGCCGATGCCCAGGCTGTTGAAGACCACGTTCTGGGTGGCTTCGTCGTGGATACGGATGGAGCCGCCGCCCAGCTCGGTGCCGTTGAGCACCATGTCGTAGGCCCGCGACAGGGCGCCCGCCGGGTTGTTCTGGAGCTCCTCGGCGGAGACCGGCGCGGTGAACGGATGGTGCAGCGCGTGCAGCTTGCCGTCGTCGTCCTCCTCGAACATGGGGAAGTCGACGACCCAGCAGGGGGCCCATTCGCCTTCCACCATGCCCAGGTCATGGCCCAGGCGGACACGCAATGCGCCCAGGGCCTCGTCCACCACGCCGGCCTTGTCGGCGCCGAAGAAGACAAGGTCACCGTCGGTGGCCTCGACCCGGTCCATGATCGCCAGGGTCGCCTCCTCCCCGAGGAACTTGACGATGGGCGACTGCAGGCCCTCAATGCCGGCGGAACGGTCGTTGACCTTGATGTAGGCCAGCCCCTTGGCGCCGTAGATGCCGACGAACTCGGTGTAGTCGTCGATCTGCTTGCGGGTCAGTTCACCGCCACCCGGCACACGCAGGGCCGCGACCCGCCCTTTCGGGTCCTTCGCCGGGCCGGAGAAGACCTTGAAGTCCACTTCCTGGACCAGATCCTCAACGTCGACCAGCTCCAGCGGGATCCGCAGGTCGGGCTTGTCGCTGCCGAAGCGGCGGATGGCCTCGGCGTACGGCAGGCGCGGGAACTCGGGCAGGTTCACGCCCAGCAGGTCGCTGAAGAGGTTGCGCACCATGCGCTCCATGGCGTTCATGATGTCCTCTTCCGTGACGAAGGAAGCCTCCACGTCCACCTGGGTAAACTCGGGCTGGCGGTCCGCCCGCAGGTCCTCGTCGCGGAAGCACTTGGCAATCTGGTAGTAGCGGTCGATGCCGGAGACCATCAGCAGCTGCTTGAACAGCTGTGGCGACTGCGGCAGCGCGAAAAAGCTGCCCGCATGGGTACGGCTCGGCACCAGGTAGTCGCGGGCACCTTCCGGGGTGGCACGGGTCAGCACCGGCGTCTCAACGTCCATGAAGCCTTCGCTGTCCAGGAAGTTGCGCAGGTAGCTGGTCACGCGCGAGCGGAAGCGCAGGCGCTGGGCCATCTCCGGGCGGCGCAGGTCCACGTAGCGGTGGCGCAGGCGCACGTCCTCGCCCGCCTCGGTGTACTCGTCCAGCGGGAAGGGCGGCGTGGCGGCCTCGTTGAGGATCTCCAGTTCCTTGCCGAACACTTCCACCTGGCCGGTGGCCATATGGTCGTTCTCTGTCCCTTCGGGGCGGCGGCGCACGCGGCCGGTAATCCGGATGACGTACTCATTCCGCACCCGGTCCGCCTGGGCAAAACTGTCCGGGGTATCCGGATCGAACACCACCTGGGCGATGCCATCCCGGTCCCGGAGGTCGAGGAAGATCACGCCACCGTGGTCCCGGCGCCGATGGACCCAGCCGCAGAGCGTTACTGTCTCGTCAATGTGGGATTCGTTGATTCCGCCGCAATAGTGACTGCGCATACCCGTTGGTTCCTGTTTGCCTGAGGCTTCCGCCGATTGAGTTAAAGGCCAGTATTATAACGGCATCAGCCGGCGAAGTCAGACCATGACGACGTGATCGGGCGCACGTGCGACGCGGCTTTCGCCGCATTCGTGACGCGAAGGCCTGCAACGGCTACCATTAGCGGCGATTGAAGGATGATGAGAGGAGACAGCCCGGGGTGTCCGTTCGCGCTGAACAGAAACTCAGGACACGCCGTGCCCTGATGGATGCGTCGTTACGCCAGCTCAGCGCCGACCGTGGTTTCGGCAGCCTGAGCCTGCGCGAAATCGCCCGCGAGGCCGGCATTGCGCCCACCTCGTTCTACCGGCATTTCACGGACCTGGATGAACTAGGCCTGGCCCTCGTGGACGAGGCCGGCGTGGCCCTGCGCCAGCTGATGCGCCAGGCCCGCAAGCGCATCGAGCGCGAGGGCGGTGCCATCAATGCCTCCGTGGAAACCTTCATGGAGTACCTCACGGACAACGCCAACCTGTTCCGGCTGCTGCTGCGCGAGCGCACCGGCGTCTCCCGCATCTTCCGCACCGCCGTACAGGCGGAGATCGACCATTTCGTCACGGAGCTGGCGGAGGACCTGGAAAAACTGGCGGCGGACAAGCAGCGCCCCCTCTCGGACGCCCACATGGTCGCGGAGTCCATGGTGGTACTGGTCTTCCACCTGGGGGCGGAAGCGCTGGACGCGCCGGCCAAACAGCGCGCCCAGCTAAAGGATAAGCTCAAGGTTCAGCTGCGGATGATACTGGTCGGCGCCCAGGCAATGGCCAAAACGTAAAGAACGTCTGGAGCGGCGACGCTCAAAGCGCACGGAGCGCAACGCAGAAACCCGCCACACCAGGCGTTCTTCAACGTGTGCCGAACTGGTTGAGACCCCGCCCAATGGCGTAGTAACTCAGGCCGTGGCGCCCCAGCATTTTCTCGTCGTACAGGTTACGCCCGTCGAAGACCACCGGCGAGCGGATAGCGGCCGCGATCTGAGCGAAGTCCGGTGAGCGGAACTCCTTCCACTCGGTGCAGATCACCAGGCAGTCCGCACCCTTGAGGGCCTGTTCCTTGGTACCGCAGAGCTGCAGCTCCGGCTGGTCCGGGTAGATCCGCTGCGTCTCTTCCATGGCTTCCGGATCGAAGGCCTGAACCCTGGCACCTGCGGCCCAGAGTTTCTCCATCAGAACCCGGCTGGGCGCCTCGCGCATGTCGTCAGTCTTGGGCTTGAACGAAAGCCCCCAGAGCGCCACGGTCTTACCCGCCAGATCGCCGCCGTAGTAATGGCTGACCTTGTCGAAGAGCACATGCTTCTGGTCGTTGTTAACCGCCTCAACGGCGTCCAACAGGCGTGCCTCGTAGTCGTATTCCCGGGCGGTCCAGGCTAGCGCCTTGACGTCCTTGGGGAAACAGGAGCCGCCGTAACCACAGCCCGGGTAGATGAAGTGGTAACCGATGCGCGGGTCCGATCCCATGCCACGGCGCACGCATTCAATATCCGCGCCCAACCGCTCGGCCAGGTTCGCCACTTCGTTCATGAAACTGATCTTGGTGGCAAGCATGGCGTTGGCCGCATACTTGGTCAGCTCCGCCGAGCGCACATCCATGAAGATGACGCGCTCGTGGTTGCGATTGAACGGGTAATAGAGCTCGCGCAGCAACTCCTGGGCCCGTTCGCTCTCCGTACCCACGATGATGCGGTCCGGCTTCATGAAGTCGTCGACCGCCGCGCCTTCCTTGAGGAACTCGGGATTGGAGACGACATCAAAGTCGAGATCGGCGCCCCGCTCCCGGAGTTTGCCACGCACCGCCTCGCGCACCTTGTCCGCGGTTCCCACTGGCACCGTGGACTTGTCGATCACGACCTTGTAGTCGTTCATATGCTCGCCGATGCTGCCGGCTACGGCCAGGACGTACTTCAGGTCCGCAGAACCGTCCTCATCAGACGGGGTCCCCACCGCGATGAACTGCAGCTCGCCGTACTCAACCGCCTCCGCGACGTCGGTGGTGAACTGCAGCCGGCCGGCCCCGGTGTTGTGCGCCACAATGGGTTCCAGCCCGGGTTCGTAGATGGGAATGATGCCATCGCGCAGGCGGTCGATCTTGGCCTGGTCCACGTCCATGCACATGACATGGTGCCCCACCTCGGCCAGGCAGGCACCGGTGACAAGCCCGACATAGCCGGTTCCGAAAATGGTGATGCGCATGCTGCTGTTCCTTACTGATCCGTTGAGTTCTTCTGGCGCGCCTGCCAGTGGCGTTCCCAGTCAAGCGCGGTCTGCACGATGGTGTCCAGATCATCATAGGCCGGAGCCCAGTCGAGACGCTGGCGGATCCTGGCGTTGTCCGCCATCAATGCCTCCGGGTCGCCGGCACGGCGGTCAGTTTCCGTTACGGGGAAGTCCACGCCCGAGAGGCGTTTTACCACATCAATGACCTCGCGCACGGTGAATCCGCGCCCATAACCGCAGTTGAGCACCTCGGAGCCGTTGCCCCGCTCCATGTGCTCGAGGGCCCGGACATGGGCACTGGCCAGGTCCTCCACGTGGATGTAGTCCCGGATGCAGGTGCCATCCCGTGTACTGTAATCCGTGCCGAAGATCTGCATGCCCTCACGGGCGCCGGTGGCGCATTCGCAGGCGACCTTGATCAGGTGCGTGGCTTCCGGGGTGGCCTGGCCGAGGCGTGTCTGCGGGTCCGCGCCGGCCACGTTGAAGTAGCGCAGGATCACGTAGTCCAGGTCACTCGCGGCGGCGAGATCCATGATCATACGCTCGCTCATCATCTTGGAGGCGCCATAGGGGTTGATCGGCGCCAGCGGCAGGTCCTCGGTCAGCACCTGCTGGTCCGGCATGCCGTAGACGGCCGCCGTGGAGGAGAACACGATGCGGTCCACCCCGTGGCGACTCATGGCACCCAGCAGGTTCAGGGTATTGCGGGTGTTGTTGCTGTAATACTTGAGCGGATCGGCCACTGACTCCGGCACGATGATGTGGGCGGCGAAGTGCAGGACAGCGGCAAAGTTATTCGCCGCGAAAAGGGCCTCCAGGGCGTCCGGGTCGGCAAGGTCGCCCACGACCAGCTCACCATGCGTCACGGCCCATTCATGGCCAGTGGACAGGTTGTCGAACACCACCACGTCGTACCCTGCCTCGCCCAGCTGGCGCACCACATGGCTTCCAATGTAGCCGGCCCCGCCGGTCACCAACACCCTGTCTGTCACTCATCCTCTCCTTCTGAATCATTCCGGCGTTTTTTCTTCTCGGCCCGGCGGCGGGCAAAGAAGGCCGTAAGCTGGTCGCGGCACTGTGATTCGCAAACGCCCTCGCGGACCCCAATCTGCCAGTTCATGTGCTCCGCTTCCAGCATTCTGGCCTGGGAGCGGATGGCACCGGCCTTGGGTTCACGCGCACCGAACACCAGGGTCCCGACGCGGGCGTGCACAAGGGCACCAGCGCACATGGTACAGGGCTCAAGAGTCACATAGAGGACCGCATCGGTCAGCCGGTAATTGCCGACCCGCTGCGCCGCATCCCTGAGCGCCCGAACCTCCGCGTGCGCGGTCGGGTCATGGCCGGAAATGGGCTGATTGAACCCCTCGCCCACAGCCACCCCATCGAGAACGACCACCGCACCCACGGGCACCTCGTCCAGCGCTTCCGCCTGTTCCGCGAGTGCCAGTGCGCGGGCCATCCAGGCTTCGTCAGCCCCTTCGGTGGTCATGGGCAGACCCGGTTATTCCCACTCGATGGTCGCTGGTGGCTTGGAGGACACATCGTAGGTGACCCGGGATATACCCGGAATCTCGTTAATGATCCGGCTCGAAACCGTCTCGAGCAGCTCGTAGGGCAGATGGGCCCAGCGGGCGGTCATGAAATCCAGCGTCTCCACGGCGCGCAGCGCGATCACGTATTCATAGCGGCGGGCATCCCCAACCACGCCCACGGACTTCACCGGCAGGAAGACGGCAAAGGCCTGACTGGTGTGGTGGTACCAGTCGTAGTTGTGCAGCTCCTCGAGGAAGATCGCATCAGCCTCGCGCAGCATGTCCGCGTAATCCTTCTTCACCTCGCCCAGGATGCGCACGCCCAGACCCGGCCCCGGGAAGGGATGGCGGTAGACCATGTCATAGGGCAGGCCCAGCTCCAGGCCGATCTTCCGGACTTCGTCCTTGAACAGCTCACGCAACGGCTCCACCAGCTTGAGCTTCATGGTCTCGGGCAGACCGCCTACATTATGGTGGGACTTGATGACCGTGGCCTTACCACTACGCGACTGGGCGGACTCCACCACGTCCGGGTAGATGGTGCCCTGGGCGAGCCAGTCCACGTCCGTGATGGTCGCCGCCTCTTCGTCAAAGACCTCGATGAAGGTATTGCCGATGAGACGCCGCTTCTCTTCCGGATCCTGGACGCCCTCGAGACGGGACAGGAACCGATCCTCGGCATTGTGGTGGATGACGTTGACACCCATGTTGCGGGCGAACATGTCCATCACCTGCTTGCCCTCGTTGAGCCGCAGCAGGCCGTTGTCCACGAACACGCAGGTGAGCTGGTCGCCGATGGCGCGATGCAGCAACGCGGCCGTTACGGAGGAATCCACGCCGCCCGAGAGGCCGAGCAGGACTTTGCCACTGCCGACTTTCTCGCGGATCTGCTGGATGGCGTCCTCGACGATCTCGGCGGGCGTCCAGAGCGCCTCGCAGCCGCAGATATCCAGCACGAAATGGGAAAGGATGCGCTGCCCCTGAAGCGTGTGCGTCACCTCGGGATGGAACTGGACACCGTAGAGCCGACGGGAGGGGTTCTGCATGGCGGCGACCGGCGCACTGCCGGTGGCTGCCAGAACCTCAAAGCCCGCCGGTGTCTCAACCACCTGATCCCCATGGCTCATCCAGACATCCAGCAGACGTTCACCGGCATCTGTCACGTGATCGGAAATGCCATGAAGCAGATCGCTGTCCGCGGTGACCCGGACCTGGGCATACCCGAACTCACGCTTGTCGGAGCCGGCAACACGCCCGCCCAGTTCCTCGGCCATCGTCTGCATGCCATAGCAGATACCGAGAACCGGCACGCCCAGCTCGAACAGCCCCTCGGGAGCCCTGGGACTGCCCATTTCGGTAACGGACTCAGGCCCACCGGCGAGGATGATCCCGCTCGGCGCGTACTCACGCACCTCCTCCGGGGTGGCATCAAAGGGCCGGATCTCGCAGTAGACGCCGATCTCTCTGACCCGGCGGGCAATCAGCTGAGTGTACTGGGAACCAAAATCAAGGATCAGTATGCGGTGATCGTGGATGTTCCGGGTCATGCGGGCCTCTGGTTGTGGCGGACTCAGCTGATGCGATAGTTGGGCGCTTCCTTGGTGATGGTCACGTCATGCACGTGGCTCTCCCGGACACCCGCGTTGGTGATGCGCGAGAACTGCGGCTTGGTGCGCATCTCCTGCATATCAGCGCAGCCGGTATAGCCCATGGCCGCCTTCAGGCCACCCATGAGCTGGTGCACGATCGACTTCATCGGCCCCTTGCAGTCCACGCGACCTTCGATGCCTTCCGGCACCAGTTTGTCGATGCCCTCAGCTGCATCCTGGAAGTAGCGGTCGCTGGAGCCCTGCCCCATGGCGCCCAGCGAGCCCATGCCACGGTAAGCTTTGTAGGTGCGGCCCTGGTAGAGCTCAACCTCGCCCGGCGCCTCGTCGGTACCCGCCAGCAGGCTGCCCGCCATGACGGTATGGGCCCCTGCCGCGATGGCCTTGGCGATGTCCCCGGAGAAACGGATGCCGCCGTCGGCCACCACCGGAACATCACGGTTCCGCAGTGCCTCCGCCACGTTGGAAACGGCACTGATCTGGGGCACCCCGATACCCGCCACGATACGGGTGGTGCAGATGGAGCCGGGGCCGATACCGACCTTGACGCCATCCACGCCGGCATCCGCCAGTGCAATGGCCGCCTCGGCGGTAGCGATGTTGCCGCCGATCACCTGCAGATCCGGGTAATGTTCCTTGACCCAGCGGACCCGGTTGATCACGCCCTGGGAGTGGCCATGGGCGGTGTCCACGACAACCACGTCCACCCCGGCCTCGACCAGCGCATCCAGCCGCGCCTCGGTGTCACCACCGGTGCTGACGGCCGCGCCCACGCGCAGATGCCCCTGGGCATCCTTGCAGGCATCCGGGTAGTCCTCGGATTTCTGGATGTCCTTGACGGTGATCAGGCCGCGCAGCTCAAAGTCGTCGTTGACCACCAGAACCTTTTCGATGCGGTGCCGGTGCAGCAGGTCCTTGATGTTCTGGACGTCCTCACCCTCGCGAACGGTTACCAGTTTCTCGCGCGGGGTCATGATCTCTGATACCGGCGTATCCATACCGCTCTCAAAGCGGATATCGCGGCCTGTCACGATGCCCACCAGGTCGCGACCATCCACCACCGGAAGCCCGGAGATGCGGTTCGCCGAGGTGATCTGAACCAGCTCGCGCACCGTGGTGTTGGGCGACACGGTCACCGGATCCTTGACCACACCACTTTCGTATTTCTTGACCTTGCGGACGGCGGCGGCCTGCTGCTCAATGGTCATGTTCTTGTGGATCATGCCGATGCCACCGACCTGCGCCATGGCAATGGCCAGATCCGCTTCGGTCACCGTATCCATGGCCGCCGAGACCAGCGGCACATTAAGCTGGATCCCCCGGGTCAGGGGCGTTCGCAGATCCACCTCGTTGGGCATGACATCGGAATAGCCGGGGACGAGGAGTACATCGTCGAAGGTAAGCGCTTCTTCCGCGATTCGCAGCATTGGGTCCGCCTTATCAACTTGCCTTCCGGGGTTCTCTCTGGTTCACTCCGGTGCTGCGCACACCTCGGCAGACACGCTTCGGAAAACCCCTTCAGGGCGCCTGTGGCGCCGGTTTCAGTAAACGAACATTATACGTTGCGACGACTGAATGCGTAAAGACGAAAGCCCCGCCGCAGGCGCCTCCGGCGCCCTCACCGTCAGCCAGCTCAGCCGCCAGGTGAAGGGCCTGCTGGAGACCAGTTTCATGGAGGTTCAGGTGGAAGGCGAAATCTCCGGACTGAGCCGCCCCGCCTCCGGACACTGGTACTTCACCCTCAAGGATGAGCGCGCGCAGATCCGCTGCGCCATGTTCCGCAACCGTAACCGGCTCCTCAAGCAGCCCCCAACGGACGGTGAACAGGTACTGATCCGGGCGAAAGTCAGCCTTTACGAGGCACGGGGTGATTTCCAGCTGATTGTGGAGGCCATCGAGCCTGCCGGCAGGGGCGCCCTGCAGCGCGCATTCGAAGAGCTCAAGGCCCGCCTGGAACGCGAAGGCCTGTTCGCCATGGCGCACAAGCAGCAGGTACCGGTTCCACCCCGGCACCTGGGCCTGGTGACCTCCGCGACCGGGGCGGCCATAAGAGACATCCTGACGGTACTGAACCGCCGCTTCCCGGGGCTCCCGATCACCCTCTACCCGACGCCGGTACAGGGCGCCGATGCTACTGCGGGCATTGTCGCCGCCATTGAGCGCGCCCATCGCCACGGCCGCTGTGATGCCCTGATCGTGGGCAGGGGCGGCGGCTCACTCGAGGATCTCTGGTGCTTCAACGAGGAAGCCGTGGCCCGGGCCATCTTCAACAGCCGCATCCCCATCATCAGCGCCGTTGGTCACGAAGTGGATGTCACCATTGCTGACTTGGTGGCGGACCAGCGCGCCCCGACCCCATCAGCGGCCGCCGAGGCCATCTCACCCAACCGCCAGGAATTCCTGGACCGGCTGAGCGGGCTTGAGGAACGACTGATCCTGGGAGCCCGCCAACTTCTCCAGAAGCGCGGGGATCGGCTCAGCGAGCTGCACCAGCGGCTGCGCCATCCCCGCCAGCAGCTCCAGGAGCAGGCACAGCGGCTGGATGAACTGGAGGCCCGACTGCATCAGCAGACCCGCCGCCACCTGGGCCAGCTTCAGGAGCAGTTGAGCCAATACTGGCGACGCCTCACGGCCGTCCGCCCGGAACACCGCCTGCGCCTGGCCCGTGAGCAGGTCTCGGACAACCGGGAGCGGCTTGAACGGGCCATGCGCGCCCGCCTGGAGCGCGACCGGGAACGCACAAGCAGCCTGGGTGCACAGCTCGACCTGGTCAGCCCACTCGCCACTCTCAACCGGGGTTACGCCATTGCCCAGGACGAGCGCGGCACAATCGTCAGACGTGCCGAACAGCGTGCACCTGGAGACGCGATCCTCGTGCGGCTTGGAAAGGGTGCCCTGGACTGCCGTGTCGAAACCGTGAAAACAGATGATGAAAACCCTTGACGTGCCCCCGGACAGCAGAGATACTGCATCTGCTGCGCACGTTAAGCGGCTCTTGGAAGTGAAAGCATTACGACGACCTGCATCAGGACTCCTCGTTCGTTCCTCACCGAATAGGCCTTCAAGCGTCCCAGCTCAAAGCATCCTCAATACCGGGGATGTGAAAGAAAATCGTGTTTTTTAAGGAAAGTGCATCATGTCTGATCTCAATACTGGTCGCGTCAAGTGGTTCAACGAAGCAAAAGGCTTCGGTTTCATTGCTCGCGAAAACGGCTCTGACGTATTCGTACATTACAGTGCGATCAACGGAACCGGTTTCCGGACGCTGACCGAGGGGCAGGAAGTCCAGTTCGCTATTACGCAGGGCCCGAAAGGTCCGCAGGCGGAAAACGTAACCGCCGTGTAAAGCGACCGCAGGTCGAAAAGCCCGGCTCATCGAGCCGGGCTTTTTTTTGTTGCAAAATTCACATTCCCGCCTGTACCGACCCCATTCCTCCCCCTGTTATACTTTGCCCGACAATCGATCAAATAGCCTGAAACGATTGCACTCATAATCACAAAAACCCGTCCGCCGGTGCCGAACACCAACCACAAAGTGCGCCGGTCACCAGATCCGGGTTCAGTCAGCCTGACAGCTTCGTTGAAGGGATGCAGGTTCTGGACCATGCTGATGAACGGGAATACCAAGGGGAGAAGTCCATGAAGACGGTTGTCAGTATCAGCCTGGGGCCCGCCAGGCTCGATTATGACCTGGAGACCGAGTTTCTTGGTCAGACCATACGCGTCATCCGGATCGGTACGGATGGCAGTGTGGATCGCGCCGAAACCGCCATACGTGAGTGGGAACCCAAGGCCGATGTGATCGGCCTCGGCATGGTACAGGACCACTACCAGGTCGGCACCCACACCATCACCCATGAGGACACCAAGCGGCTGCAGGAAGCCGTTCAGTCAGTCCCCGTAACCACGGGCGCTACGCTGCGCAGCATCCTTCAGGACTGGGCGGTACGCCACACCCAGCTGGAGCTGGAGGAATGCTTCAACAATGCCAAGGTGCTTTTCCTGAATGGCCAGGCCAATTACCGCCCGGCCCGCGTGTTCAGCGAATACACCGAGAATCTGTTCTTCGCCGACCCGGTCACCCAGCTGGGCGTGCCCAAGATGCTCACCTCGCTGAGCCAGCTTGAGAGCTACGCCGCGGGCACTGGGCCGATCCAGTCCTGGAATATCGGCGACACCGTGGGTCGACTGCCGGTCGCCAGGAACGTGACCGAGTACGTGCTGCGCAAGGGCGCCCAGAACGCGGACGTCATCGCAGCCCGCTACAACGAGCTGGAAGCGATGGGCCTGGAAGAACTCGGCGGCAAGACCGTGCTCACGGCCTCCATCTCTGATGAGCGGCTCAAGGAGCTGGGCGACCGTGGCGTTAACGTCGTCATCGACTATACCCCACAGATCTTCAACGAGACCGTAGGCGTGAACGTGGTCGAGGCCATGATCCTGGCCGCCCTCGAGCGCTCGCCGGCCGAGATCACCCATGACGACTATCTGGAGATCATCACCAACGAGGGCATCGAGCCGCGGATCCTGTATCCGTCCGGGTACAAGCGCATCAGCCGCTTCGCCTTCGTGATCCACCCGCTGTCCCAGCAGTACTTCCGCAATGCCAAACCGCTGGACATGGTGGCCAACTACGCGCCCAAGACCTTCATGAACACCGTGGAGAAGGTCATGGCCTACTCGCCACCCTTCGTTTACTCCCGGGTGACCGGCATCAAGTCGCCAACGGGCGCGGAAGCCGAGGGCTGGCTGATCACCGTGGGCGGCACGCCCAAGGAGATCATGGCGCACAGCCCGGAATTCACCTACCGGCGCCTTCTGGCTGCGGCACGCTTGGCCAAGCGCCTGGGTGCGCAGATCATGGGCCTGGGGGCGTTCACCAAGGTGGTGGGCGACGCCGGGCTGACGGTCTCCAAGCGCTCGCCCCTGCCGATCACCACGGGCAACAGTTACAGCGCCTCCGGGGCACTCTGGGCTGCCCATGAGGCACTCAAGAAGCTTGGCCTGGTGGAAGTCGGCGACAACAACAAGGCCAAGGCGAAAGCCATGGTCGTTGGTGCTACCGGCTCCATCGGCGCCGTCTGTGCCCGCCTTCTGGCCAAGGCCGTGGACGAGGTCTACATCGTGGCCCGCGAGTCCGCCCGGCTGCTGGCGCTGAAGGAATCCATCATGAAGGAGACGCCGGAGGCGAAGGTCCACGTCACGTCCAACCCCAACAAGTACCTGCGGGAAATGGACATGATCGTGACCTCCACCTCCGGGGCCGGCAAGCGCATTCTGGACATCATGGAGGTCAAGCCGGGCTGCGTAATCACGGACGTGGCGCGGCCGCTGGACATCCCGCCGGAAGACGTGGCCAAGCGTCCCGACGTGCTGGTGATCGAGTCCGGCGAGGTGGAGCTGCCCGGCGACGTGCGCATGAAGAACATCGGCCTGCCGCCCAAGGTGGCCTACGCCTGCCTGGCGGAGACGATCGTTCTGGCACTCGAGGGCCGCTACGAGAACTTCACCGTGGGTCGCGAGATCGAGTGGGAGAAAGTCCGCGAGATCTACAAGCTGGGCCTTAAGCACGGCATGAAGCTGGCTTCCATCTCCGGAGTGAATGGCGTGTACACAGACGAGGATTTCGACCGGGTACGCACCCTGGCCATGGAGAAACGCGGCATCAAGCCGGCCGACTCCGGCAGCAAGGGCGGTAAGAAAAAGGCGGCAACCGCCTCCTGACATCGGCCCTTTCATAAAAAACCGCGGCTCCGCCCGCGGTTTTTTATGCCCGGTTCATGAGGACCGGAAGCTCGCCAGGCACTCGCGACAGATGCGGGCCCCGGCCCCATTGCTGACCATGGCACCCACCTCGGTCTGAGGGCGCCCGCAGAACGAGCACTGCCCATCAGCCTCGGTCCGATGGACCTGTTCGTCATCCCGCAACCCCAGCCGGCGCGCAATGGCATCCATCTTGTCGTCATCGAGCTGACTCGCGAGGGATTCAATCTCGCGGTCCAGCTCCTGATCGTCATCACTCATAATTACGGTTCCCGGTTGGATGTTGGCAGACGGCCCTCGCGCGCCAGCCGGCGCTGGACCCAGCGGTGATAGAGCGCGGACACAAGGCGCTTGATCGGCCCCAGGGAGAGCAGCCAGGCCAGCGGCTTAAGCACCGGCACTCGCTCCATCAGAAGAATATAGGCCGCCATTTCGCTGTGGATGCGCCCATCCGCATCCTCGACATGGAGCTCCTGCAGGGCCTGATCCGGATCGATCCCCCGTTCACGCAGGGCTGCCTCCTGGCCGGTGATGTCGAACCAGACCACACTCCGGCCTCCCTTGCCGGCCAGGCGTTCATAGAACTGCCGATCCCGGATGCAGGCCGGGCAGGAGCCATCGTAATAGACCACTAACCGGCTCTTCTGGCTGCCCATGATGACCTCCCGCCATGATGTTGTCAGCCCAGAGGGACAGCGCTACTCTCTGGGGACTTTCAACCATCATAACGAACAGGGAACAGGAAAGCCCATCATGGGAGAAGCGAAGAACCGCCAGAAAACCGGAAAACCCAGTCCCCTGAGTCGCAAGCGCCGCCGCCAGCGCTTGATTGGTGGCAGCCTGTTCGGGGTCGCCCTGCTGGCGGTGATCGGCGGCGTTATCTGGCTCAGCAGCCCGTCCCTGTCCGGGTCGTCCTCGCTGCCGACAGCCGAGGATCAACCCCCCTTCCCCGAAGAGCGGGACCGTCTCGGTGTACGTATCGGTGATCCGGACGCGCCTGTGGTTGTACGCGAATTCGCCGACTTCCAGTGCCCGGCCTGCGCTGACTTCGCCGAAAACCATGACCGCCTGATGGAGGAGTACGTGGACCCTGGCAAAGTCCGCTTCGTATTCTTCGACCTGCCGCTGCGCCAGCACCAGAATGCCGTTCCCGCAGCCAAGGCAGCTCGCTGCGCCGAGGATCAGGATGCCTGGAAACCCATGCACGACCACCTCTTCGAGCACCAGAGTGACTGGAGCAGTGCGGACAATCCGCAGAGCCTGTTCAGCGACTACGCCGCGTCACTCGGTCTGGAAAAGCGGGCCTTTGAACGCTGCATGGGCCTGGACCGGATTGAGCGGGAAGTCCAGGAAAGCCGCAACCTGGCACGGGACCTGAGGGTTACCACCACGCCCACCATCATGGTGGACAACATCCCACTGAGCCGTGCCAGCTGGGCCCAGCTGGAAGCTGTTATTGAACGCGAACTGAAAGCCGTTCAGTGAGCCTCCGGCAGGGTTCCGGGCGTCAGTTCAACAGCGTTGTCACAGGCTGCCCTGCCACCATCCTGTGAAAGCTGGATGGCCTCGCCTTCGCTGACGCCCAACGCCGCCGGCAGTCCCTGGTTCACTTCCAGCGCCATCCAGTGATCCACCTCCGCCGGATAGCTGGCACAGCCGGAACCGGACTCCTCCAGGCAGGGAGCCATGTCCTTGATGGAGCGCACCACGCCCTGGTCATCCAGGAACAGGATCGTCAGGGGAATACGCGTCCGGTGCATCCAGAAGCTGTTGTCCGGCCCCTGCTCGCGGGGGTAGACAAACAGCATGCCGGCACGCCGCGGCAACTCATCTCGCCCACGCAGCCCCTCCTGGCGCTCTGTGGGCGTAACGGCAAGCTCCGCTTCCAGTGGAATCCGGCGTTCACCGGCGGGAAGGCAGAGTGTCACCGGGTCCGCAGACGGATCCTCCCCGCTGACACTGCCGCAGCCGGCAATCACCGCCATGAACATGGGCACCAATACGCGCACCTTCATTGTTTCCCCCTGAAACGGAAATACACGAACAGCCGCCCGTGATTATCCCGATCCTTGTCCAGGCGATGATAGCGCTGCTTGATGTCCTTGCGGTCCAGGAAGCGCAGGACGCGCTTCTTGAGCTGACCACTGCCCTTGCCGGGAATGATCTCGATAGTCGGAACGCGCTTGCGCTCCGCCTCGTCGATGATGTCCTCCAGGGCCTGCTCGATCCGATCCCCCTTGTTGAAGATGGGATGCAGATCGAGCGTCAGCTTGGCCATGGCATCACTCCCCGGTGATAAAGGAAAGCAGGCCGGTGGCGTTGAGGAAGATGAACAGCACCGCTGCCGGCGCAACAATGCGGGTCACCCACAGCCACAGCAGGAAGAGATTGTGGTGGTTGTGGGTATCCAGCTCCGCCGCCACGGTGGTGGTGCGCATCTTCCAGCCCACGAACAGTGCCACGAAGAGCCCGCCCAGCGGCAGCAGGATATTGCTGGAGATGAACTCAATGGTGTTGAAGATGGTCATGCCCGGCAGCAGATGGAAACCGGACCAAGCATTCATGGAAAGGCCACAGGCAGCACCAAGCAACCAGATCAGGGCGGAGATAATGGCCGCCGCCTTGACTCGACCTCCGCCGAAGGACTCGGAGAGGTAGGCAACAGCCGGCTCAAGCAGCGACATGCCGGAGGTAATGGCCGCCACCGACAGCAGCGCAAAGAAGACAACCCCCAGAACCGCACCGAAGGTGATCTCACCGAAGACAATCGGCAGGGTCTGGAATACCAGCCCGGGCCCCTCGCCAGGCTCCAGTCCGACGGAAAACACGATCGGAAAGATCGCGAAGCCGGCGAGCAGCGCGGTCAGCGTGTCCATGCCCACGATCCAGCCAGTGCTGACCGGAATTGAGTTGTCCTGCGGCAGGTAAGCGCCATAAACCATGATCGCGCCCATCCCCAGGCTCAGCGTGAAGAACGCCTGCCCAAGAGCCGCGAGCACGGTGTCGCCGTCCAAGGCGCCGAAATCGGGCGTAGCAAGGAAGGTCATGGCATCCCCAAAGCCTTCCGTGGTCATGCCATAGACCACCAGCCCCACCAGCAGGAAGAAAAGCAGAGGCATCAGCAGAGTGACCGCCCGCTGCAGGCCCTTCTTGACGCCAGAGGCCACGATGCCGAAAACAATCAGCATAAAGAGCGTGTGCCACCCCAGTACGGCGGACGGGCTGCCCACAAGCCCATTGAACATCCCTTCAGCAGACTCCGAGGTCATTCCGGCGAAACCACCGATCAGAGCCTCATAACCGTAATAAAGGGACCAGCCCCCGACCACGCTGTAGAAAGAAAGGATCAGGAAACCGGCGATCACGCCCATCCAGCCGACCAGCGCCCATTTCTGGTTGAGCCCTTCCTCCCGGGCAATCAACCGCAGGCTGTTGATGGGACTGCGCCGGCCCTTGCGGCCAATGGTGACCTCACCGATGATGATCGGCAGGCCGACCAGCAGGATGCAGGCGAGATAGAGTATGACAAAGGCGGAGCCGCCGTTCTCACCCACCAGGTAAGGGAAGCGCCACAGATTACCGAGACCAACGGCGGAGCCGGTGGCAGCAAGGATGAAAATCAGACCACTGGACCACTCACCGTGGACCGAGCTTCGCTTCTCATTCATGATTGAGCCCTTCCCGTTTTTCTGTCGTTCCTGAAACCAGTGCGTAACCGCGAAACCCTAGCGGCAATTAATTATCGGATCAATACTGCAACGACTCAGGCCGGTGAAAACCAGGGCCCCGCTGCAACAAAATGCGGGTTGTACACACTTTCCTTACCATAGAGCAGTGGCTCGCCCTCGAAGGTCAGGACCCGGCCGCCGGCTGCCTCAAGCACCGCCTGGGCGGCACCGGTATCCCACTCACAGGTCGGCCCCACACGCGGGTAGATGTCCGCCTCACCCTCGGCAATCCGGCAGAACTTCAGCGACGACCCCGCCTGCACCAGGCAATGTGACCCAAGACTCTCAATGAACGCCTCCGTGTCCGCGTTCATATGGTTCTTGCTCGCCACCACGCGCTTCTCCTCCGGCGGCTCAACCACCTGCAGACGCACCGTCTCCCCTTCCTTACGCCGGAATGCCCCGCTGGAGCGGCTCCCCCAGTACTCAATCCCCAGTGCCGGCACCGTCACCACACCCATCACCGGCACGCCATTCTCGATCAGTGCAATGTTCACTGTGAACTCACCGGTCTGCTTGATGAAATCCTTGGTCCCGTCAATCGGATCCACCAGCCAGAACGCTTCCCAGTGCCTGCGTTCATCCCAGGACACTTCCTCCTCCTCCGAAAGGATCGGCAGCATGGGCTCCAGTGAACGTAGCCCCTGGACAATCCGGTGATGGGACGCCATATCAGCTTCGGTCAGAGGACTGTCATCCTGCTTCTGCGTAACCTCGTAATCCTGACGGTAGAACGCCATCACCTTCTCGCCAGCGTCCGCCGCAATGGCCAGAACCTCGGGAACAAGCGCGTCGTAATCCATGCAGACAATCCGTAACGGGTGGCTTTAATGGGCGGAATTGTGGCGCCAGAGCGGATCTGAGTCCAGCCACCCACGATTTTTGGCGGCAGTTTCGTTATAATCGGGGCAGTCTTCGCGAACCGTACTGGCCCTCCGTGGCGCTGGAGCGGTATGGGCGGGGCTGCCTTCGATGGGAAGCTCGATCGCCAGGGATGGCGATCGCGCAGCCTACAGGGATGTACTTGTGGCGTTTCCCAGCGAAGGTTGCCCCGCCCTTACCGCCGCAACACGGCAAGAGCCAGCCAACCAGGATTCGAGCACGATTATGAGTGATCGCCAGAAACCCCGCAGCGGCGAAAAGTTCCGTAGCGAACACGGCATCGCCGCCATCAAGGACGGCCAGAAAGCCTCCCGTGCCCAGGAAACCGAGCGCACCCGAAAGCCCTCCTGGCTGCGCGCCAGAATGCCCGGCGGCGAACGCTTCGAACAGGTCAAAAAGAACGTCCACGAACACCGCCTGAGCACCGTCTGCGAGGAAAGCCACTGTCCCAACATGGGCGAATGCTGGAACAACGGCACCGCCACCATCATGGTCATGGGCTCCGTGTGCACCCGCGCCTGCCGCTTCTGCGCTGTCGACACCGGCAACCCCAAGGGCTGGCTCGATCAGGACGAACCCGAGAACACCGCGCACTCCGTGGAAATGATGGGCCTGCGCTACATCGTGCTCACCTCCGTCGACCGGGACGACCTGGACGACTTCGGCGCCGGCCACTACGCCGACTGCGTGCGCGCCATCAAGCGCCGCACCCCGCACGTGGCCGTGGAAGCCCTGACCCCGGACTTCGACAACATCACCGAGCACGTGGAAACCGTGGTCGACTCCGGCCTGGAAGTTTTCGCCCAGAACGTCGAGACCGTGGAAAGGCTGACCGAGCGGGTGCGTGACCCGCGCGCCGGCTACAAGAAGACGCTGGATGTCCTCGAGCACGCCAAGAAGCACAACCCGAAGGTCATCACCAAGACCAGCCTGATGCTGGGCCTGGGCGAGACCGAGGATGAAGTACTGGAGACCATGGACGACCTGCGCGCCATCGGCGTCGACATCGTCACCTTCGGCCAGTACCTGCAGCCCACGCGCAACCACCTGCCAGTGGAACGCTGGGTCACGCCCGAGGAATTCGAGTGGTATCGGGAGAAAGGTCTGGAGAAGGGCTTCCTGGAAGTGCCTTCCGGCCCCATGGTCCGCTCCAGCTATCGCGCGGACCGGGTGTTCGAGAAGAACAACCTGGGGCTGTCGGAGGCGCCGGAAGTGCCGGGCAGCGAGCCGGACCCGAACATCATTCCGGTCAAGACCGTCGGCTGAGCCCGTTTTCCCCCTCTGTAGGAGCGAGCTTGCTCGCGATTGAACACCCGTATTGAGTTCAATCGCGCGCAAGGCGCGCTCCTACATGACAGCTGCGGTATCCACGGCATTCGCGTTGACGCACCGCGCCACCGAAGAAAGCAGCGCCTGCAGGGTCGCGGACGTAGTGTCCTCGGCCAGGGCCGCCGCACTGTAGACCTCGCCGTTCACCTGGATCCGGATGCAGGCCAGCGCATTGGCGCTGGTGCCCTCGCCCAGTGCGAACTCGTCATAGGCTTCAACCGCCACGCTGATGTCGTGACGCCGCTGCAGCGCATCCACCACGGCCTCGACCGCGCCCTGGCCGCCGCCCTTCAGTTCGGTACGCTCGCCATTGCCCACCACGACCGATGCCTGGACGCCGTCATCCGTGCGGTGCAGGTCATAGGTGTGCAGCGTCCAGCCCTTGGGCACCTGCAGGTAGTCGCGCTCGAACAGCTTGTGGATGGTGGATGAATCCACCTCGCCACCGGTGATTTCCGCCTCCTTCTGGACCACCTTGGCGAACTCGATCTGCAGCCAGCGTGGCAGGCTGATGCCGTAGTCGCGCTCCAGCACCATGGCCACGCCGCCCTTCCCGGACTGGCTGTTAATGCGCACCACTTCCTCGTAGCGCCGGCCAATGTCATGTGGATCAATGGGCAGGTAGGCCACATCCCAGATGTCGTTCTCGCCATGCTTGGCCATGCACTTGCGGATGGCGTCCTGGTGGCTTCCGGAGAAGGCCGTGAACACCAGTTCACCCGCCCAGGGATGGCGCGGATGGGTCGCGATCTCGGTGCAGGCCTCGACCACGTCCACAATCTCGGCCATGCCGGACAGGTCCACCTCCGGGTCGATGCCCTGGGAATAGAGGTTCATGCCGAAGGTCACCAGGTCCATGTTGCCGGTGCGCTCGCCATTGCCCAGCAGCGTGCCCTCGACCCGGTCCGCGCCGGCCATGATGGCGAGCTCCGCCGCTGCGATGGCACAGCCGCGGTCATTGTGGGTGTGCACGCTCAGACTGAAGTGGTCGCGGTAGCGCACATGGTCACAGAACCACTCGATCTGGTCCGCGAACACGTTGGGCGTGGCCATCTCCACCGTCGCCGGCAGGTTGATGATGACGTCCTGGCCCTGGTCCGGGCGCCAGACGTCGTTGACCGCGTCCACCACTTCCACGGCGTAGTCCACCTCGGTGGCGGAGAAGCTCTCCGGCGAATACTGGAAGGTCCACTGGGTGTCCGGGTAATTTTTCGCGTGGCGCTGGACTTCCTTCGCCCCGTCCACCGCGATCTGTTTCACGCCCTCCATGTCCATCTCGAACACCTGCTCGCGCTGGGCGGTGGAGGTGGAGTTGTAGACGTGCACGATCGCGCGATGGACCCCGTCCAACGCCTCGAAGGAACGCTTGATCAGCTCCGGCCGCGCCTGGGTCAGGATCTGGATACTGACATCCTCGGGGATGCGGTTCTCCGTGATCAGCTTGCGGCAGAAGTCGAAATCCGGCTGGCTCGCCGCCGGGAATCCGATCTCGATCTGCTTGTAGCCGAGCTTGACCAGCAGATCGAACAGGCGCTGCTTCTGGGCAATGTTCATGGGCTTGACCAGCGCCTGGTTGCCATCGCGCAGGTCAACGGCGGAATAGATCGGCGCCTTCTCGATGACCTTGTTCGGCCAGCGCCGGTCGGTCTTGTTGAGCGGCTTGAAGGGCCGGTACTTGCGATGGTCAAAGGCCATGGTCTGCTCCCTCTTGCGTTGCCTTACTGTGCCTGGAATCGGATCAAGGCATCGGGGAACCCGTCCACGCGGCTTCCCGGATGCCTCTGTCTATTATCAATAGTGTGGTCGAAACACCTGCGGCACAAGCGTGGGGCAAGCCACCGGGGCCTGCCCTGCCGCCGCGCCTGCGCTGCGGAGGGTGGATCACACCGTCTGCTCCGCTCTCGGGCGCTTGTGGCACCCGGTCCAGGGTGGCGTCGCGGACCGCCACCGGCGACCCCTGGTGTGGAGCCGCCTTTCCGGAAGCATGGCGCCGGCGCGGTAACGCCGGATCACCCCCCGGGGACATGACCAAGGTAACCAAAATACCGGGCAATGTGTTTGCGAATTTGTGGTTATTTCGGAATTTTTAGCAATATCCTGCTAATATTACCCCTCATAAGGAACAATCATTTCCTCTTCCACGAACAAGGCGTTATTCCATGGCAAAAACTGACTCCGAACTGGTCCAGATCGACCGCATCGACCGCCAGATCCTGGAGCACCTGCAGAAGGACGGCGGCCTCACCAACCAGCAGCTGGCGGAAAGGGTCGGGCTTTCGCCCTCCCCCTGCTCACGCCGGGTGAAGGCTCTGGAGGAAGCCGGCATCATCCTGGGCCGCAAGACCCTGCTGGAGCGGCGCAAACTGGGGCTGTCCCTGACCGTCATCCTGCAGATCGGCATGGACCGCCACACGCCGGAGCGCTTCCAGGAATTCGAGGAACAGGTGGCCACCTACCCGGAGGTCCAGGAACTCTACCTGATCACCGGCCAGCAGGCGGACTACATCCTCAAGGTGGTGGTGCCGGACATGGAGCACTACCAGCAGTTCCTGCTCAACAAGGTCACCCGCATCACCGGAGTCAGCGGGGTGCACTCCAGCTTCGTGATGCGGCGGGTAATCGACAACACCGAGCTGCCGCTGAAGTACCTCTGAAGGTCGCGTCAGTCCTCCCGGGGCTGCTCGTCCGGCAGCGCGCCCTCATCACACTTCTTGCAGGCCAGGCCGATGCCGAGCATGGAATCACGTCCCTCCGGGGTCACCACCCAGGGAAGGTTAATGAACGGCGGCTCATGGCGTACATGCTGGTTATGGCCGCAGGCCAGCTGCGCGACCCAGTGGCCTTCATCGTCCCGGTGGTAACCCGTGATCGGCTGTCTCATGGCAGGGAATAGGTTCCGCTGACATGGGCAACCAGTGCATCACTGCCCTCGGAGAACAGCTGGACCTCGCAGAAGGCGTTACGGCGGCCCAGTTTCAGAACCTCGGCCCGGGCGAACAGGTCGCAGCGGCCCGGCTTGCGCAGGAAATTGATGTTCAGGTTACTGGTGACCGCCATCTGCACCTCGCCCAGCGCCCCAAGGACCGCCGCATACATGGTGGCGTCCGCCAGAGCCATCTGAACCGGTCCGGAGAGCGTCCCACCCGGGCGCACCATGCGGTCGCTGAACGGCACCCGCGCCGTTGCGGCCTGAGGTTCAATAGCCTGCACCCGGAAATCGATGTCCTCGGCCATGGGAACCCCCTCCCGGATCAACTGCTGCACCTCGTCCGCGCTCAACTTCATGGTTCCACTGTCTCCTGATTCGTTCTCGCGTGGCCGCCACCCTGTACCCTGGCGGGCGGACTTCGTAGAATAACCCCTCTCTTACTGAACAGTCACATTCGCCACAGCCCTGACGGACCGACACCTATGCGTGCAAGCCAGTACCTGATCGCCACCCTCAAGGAAACCCCCGCGGACGCCGAGATCGTCAGCCACCAGCTGATGCTGCGCGCGGGCATGATCCGGCGCCTGGCCGGCGGCCTCTACACCTGGCTGCCACTGGGGCTGCGGGTACTGCGCAAGGTGGAACGGATCGTGCGCGAGGAGATGGACCGCTCCGGCGCCCAGGAGGTGCTGATGCCCGCCATCCAGCCCGCCGAGCTCTGGCAGGAAAGCGGCCGCTGGGAGGAATACGGCGACGAGCTGCTGCGCCTGAAGGACCGCCACGAGCGTGACTTCTGCTATGGCCCCACGCACGAGGAAGTGATCACTGATATTGCCCGCAACGAACTCCGGAGTTACCGCGACCTCCCGGCAAACTTCTACCAGATCCAGACCAAGTTCCGGGATGAGCGCCGCCCCCGCTTCGGTGTGATGCGTTCGCGCGAGTTCCTGATGAAGGACGCCTACTCCTTCCACGCCAGCCCGGAGTCGCTGAACGAGACCTATGAGCTCATGGTCGAGACCTACAGCGCCATCTTCCGCCGCCTGGGCCTGGACTTCCGGGCCGTGGAGGCGGACTCCGGCGCCATTGGTGGCAGCAAGTCCCAGGAGTTCCACGTGCTGGCCAGCTCCGGCGAGGACGCCATCGCCTTCAGCTCCGACAGCGACTATGCCGCGAATATTGAGCTCGCCGAGGCACTGCCCCCTGCTGGAGAGCGGCCCACCGCCATGGAAACCATGCAGGAAGTAGCCACCCCGGACCAGAACACCATTGACCAGGTGGCCGATTATCTGAACACCACGCCGGACCGCGTGCTCAAGACACTGCTGGTGCATGCGCCCCAAAAGGATGAGAGCAGCAACGACCAGCCCCTGGTGGCCCTGGTGCTGCGCGGCGATCACACCCTGAACGACCTCAAGGCGGAGCGGCGTGCGGACGTGGCCGAACCGCTGACCATGGCCAGTGACGAGGAGATCCGCAAGGCACTTGGGGTGGACGCAGGCTCCATCGGCCCCGTCGCACTCCGGGTACCCATGATCGTTGATCACGCCGCGGCGCACCTGGCGGACTTTGTCTGCGGCGCCAACCGCACGGGTTACCACCTGACCGGGGTCAACTGGGACCGCGACGTCGCCCCGGGTGAGACCGCCGACCTGCGCGAAGTGGAGGAAGGCGATCCCAGCCCGGACGGCCACGGCGTTCTTGGCATCCAGCGCGGGATCGAGGTGGGCCATGTGTTCAAACTGGGCCGCAAGTACAGCGAAGCCATGAACGCCACGGTGCTGGACGAGAACGGCAAGTCAGTGCACATGGACATGGGCTGCTACGGCATCGGCGTATCACGCCTGGTCGCGGCTGCCATCGAGCAGAACCACGACGACAGCGGCATTACCTGGCCCACCGCCATTGCCCCCTTCGAGATCGCCATCGTCACCCTCAACGGCCACAAGTCCGAGCGCGTGGCACAGGCGGCGGAGAAGCTCTACGAGCAGCTGCGCCAGACCGGCTACGACGTGCTGCTGGACGACCGCAAGGAACGCCCGGGCGTGAAGTTCGCGGACCTGGAACTGATCGGCATCCCGCACCGGGTGGTCATCAGTGACCGCGGCCTGGAAGCCGGCACCCTTGAATACAAGGGCCGCACCGATGCGGACAAGCAGGATGTGGCAGTGGACGACATCATCCGCTTCCTGGCGGCGCAGGTGATCGCGGACTAGACTCCGGGGTATGCGTACCGCCGTCAGCACCGTTGTACTGGGGCTCGCCCTGCTGCTGTCAGGCCCGGCCCATACCGCAACCAACACCCAGCCGGATCCGGAACTGCGGTCCAAGCTCCGCGAGGCCGTCAAAGCCTCAGAGAGTTTCGACGACCGCTTTGACGCCGAGGTCTGGCTGGTGGACATGTCCGGCCGCACCGAACGCTGGCTCGACAACCACGACCGGCGCCTGGACATACTCCGCCTGGTGCACCGCGAAGCCACCCGCCGTGATCTGTCACCGGAAGTGGTCCTGGCCGTTATCCAGGTGGAAAGCGGCTTTGACCGCTTCGCCATCTCCCCTGTCGGGGCCCAGGGCCTGATGCAGGTCATGCCCTTCTGGAAGAAGGAGATTGGCCGCCCGGACGACAACCTCACCAAGATCGAGACCAACCTGGTCTACGGCACCACCATTCTCGCGCATTATCTGGAGAGGGAAGACGGCAATCTCGCGAAGGCGCTTGCCCGTTACAACGGAAGTGTCGGAAAAACCTGGTATGCGGAAAGGGTGTTTAACGCGCTGGAGCAGTACTTCCACGTCAACCGATAGGGGACGGTGGCGTGTCGCGCGGTACATCGGCAATCTTCTCGACGGAATGGAACTTCCCATCGCCGTCGTAGTGGATCATGAAACTGCCAAAGACACCCTCATGTTCCATCCACGGCTGGAGAATACGGGCGGGAAAAACGACGGACCGCCCGTCACGCGCCCTTACCCAGACACGCCAGGCGGTCCCTTCGTAGACGCGGAGCCAGTCATCCCGGTGGATCACTACATCCACGATCACCGACTCCCCGGCCATGCAGCCTCCGGCTTACTCCGCCAGTTCCAGGAGCAGGCGGTTGAGGCGGGACACATAGGTGCCCGGGTCCTCGATCTCCTGACCGCTGGCCAGAGTGGCCTGGTCAAAGATCACCTGGGCGAGGTCCGAGAACCGTTCCTCGCCCTGCTCCTTTTCAAGCCGCTGCAGCAGCGGATGGTCCACATTGATCTCGAAGATGGGCTTGGAATCGGGAACCGGCTGGCCCGCTGCTTCCATGATCTTGCGCATCTGCTGGCCCATGTCGTAGTCGCCAACCACCAGGCAGGCCGGTGACTCGGTCAGGCGCTTGGTCACCTTCACTTCCTTAACCCGGTCGGACAGCACCTTCTGGATGCGTTCGACCAGATCCTTGTGCTCCTCGGAAGCCTGCTCCTGCTCCTTCTTCTCCTCTTCGGACTCGACCTCGTCCAGGTCCAGCTCGCCGCGGGAGATGTCCTGCAGGTGCTTGCCCTCGTACTCGCTGAGGTAGCCCATCATCCACTCGTCGATGCGGTCCGTCAGCAGCAGCACCTCAATGCCCTTCTTGCGGAAGATCTCCAGGTGCGGGCTGGCCTTGGCCGCCTGGTGGGAATCCGCGGTCAGGAAGTAGATCTTCTCCTGGCCTTCCTTCATGCGGGCCACGTAGTCGTCCAGAGATACGTTCTGCGTGGGTTCGCCGGTGTGGGTGGAAGCAAAGCGCAGCAGCGGAGAGATCTTCTCGCGGTTGCCGAAGTCTTCCGCCGGGCCTTCCTTCAGCACCTGGCCGAACTGGTCCCAGAACTGCTGATACTTCTCGGGGTCGTTGTTGGCCAGCTTCTTGAGCATGTCCAGAACCCGCTTGGTCAGCGCGGTGCGGATGCTCTCCACGGTGCTGTCGTTCTGCAGGATCTCGCGGGAGACGTTCAGCGACAGGTCGTTGCTGTCGATCACGCCGCGCACGAACCTCAGGTACAGCGGCAGGAACTGCTCGGCGTCGTCCATGATGAACACGCGCTGCACGTACAGCTTCAGGCCGCGGGATGCTTCGCGGTTGTAGAGGTCGAACGGCGCCCGGCCCGGAATGTAGAGCAGGCTGGTGTAGTCCAGCGAGCCTTCAACCCGGTTGTGGGACCAGGTCAGCGGGTCCTCGAAGTCGTGGGCAATGTGCTTGTAGAACGCCTTGTATTCGTCCTCGGACACCTCGTTGCGCGGCCGGGTCCACAGGGCCGTGGCCTCGTTGACGGTCTCCTCTGCGGGCTTGTCTTCCTGGTTCTCGTCCTCTTCGCCGCTGGGCTCCGGAGGCATGCGGACCGGGAAGGAAATATGGTCGGAGTACTTCTTGACCAGGTGGCGCAGACGGTGGCCGTCCGCGAAATCCTTGGCATCCTCACGCAGGTGCAGGACAACGGTTGTACCCCGTGGCGCACCCTCGACCGGCTCAATGGTAAATTGGCCGTCACCACTGGAGACCCAGTGCACGCCCTCGGATGACTTGGTGCCGGCCTTGCGGGTGGTCACTTCCACCTGGTCGGCAACGATGAAGGAGGAGTAGAAACCAACGCCGAACTGGCCGATCAGCTTGGCGTCCTTCTGCTGGTCGCCGGTGAGCTGGTTCAGGAAGTCGGAGGTGCCGGACTTGGCGATGGTGCCCAGGTTCTCGATCACCTCATCACGGGTCATGCCGATGCCGTTATCCCGGATGGTGACGGTGCCGGCTTCCGAATCGTAGCTCAGATGAATGGCCAGATCCGGATCTTCCTCCAGAAGCGCGTTATTGGACAGGGCCTCGAAGCGAAGCTTGTCCTCCGCGTCGGAGGCATTGGAGATCAACTCCCGCAGGAAGACTTCCCGGTTGGAATACAGGGAGTTGATAACGATGTTGAGGAGCTGTTTGACCTCGGTCTGGAAGCCAAGTGTTTCTTTCTGTGCTTCGGCAGTCATGACGCGCCGCACTCCTTGATGGTTGTTGCCTGCTTGAACCTGTTGTCAGCTGGCAATCTTGGGGCGGTGCGCCGGATTTCAAGGGCAACCCCGATCAGGAGCCTCAGTCCATGATGAAATGGGCGCGGGCCGTGGCAATGGGCTTGCGCCGGGACTGCTGCCAGGCGGTCACGATCACGTTCGCCACCCGGTTGCCCTGGCGGGTCAGGTGGCATTCACAGAAGGTATCCCGGTCCAGCCCCGCGCGCAGGTAATCCAGGGAAAAATCCACGATTCGCGGCAACCGGGGTGTCTCCTGGGACATCATCAGCGAGATCATGGCGGACATCTCGAGGAAGCCACCGATAACGCCTCCGTGGATGGCGGGCAGGATGGGATTGCCGAGGTTGTCGTCACTGCGCGGCAGGCGGAACACCACTTCCTCACCGAAGGTCTCGCATTCCATGCCCAGGGTGCGGGCGTAGGGCACAGCCCGGATCAGGGCCTGGTAGTCACCGGCCTGCAGGGCACTGCGCATCTCACCGGACAGGCTCATTCGTCATCCCCTCCCGTGATCAGGTCGCGGTAGGCCTTGGGCGTGGCTTCAGGGCCGATCCGCATGAAGGTCCCGACACAATGGGCGATGGTCTGCTCCGGATCCTCCTGGAAGGTCTCGCAGCGGGTAAAAACGATGTTGTTGGTTACCCGGTAGGCCCGCGCCCGTGCGTATACCGGATACCCCGGCTCAGCCGCCCGCATGTAGTCCACCCGCAGGTCGAGCGTGGGGCAGAGTTCAAACTCCGGCAGCGCGCAGATCACCACCGTGCCCGAAGCGGTGTCCATCAATGTGGTGATGGCGCCACCATGGATCACCCCTGTTTCAGGGTTGCCCACAATGGCATCGGAATACGGCAGTTCCACGACCAGCTCGTTCTCAGTGGCGGACAGTGCCCGGATACCCAGATGCTGGCAGTGACGCAGGGTCCCGATGAAGCGCGAGACCCGGCCAAAGAGGGTTTCATCATTCATGGCGGCTTTGCAATCTGCAGGGAATCCGGCGCACTATAACGAAAACAAGGCCCCATTCACAGACGAGGTGACCCGACCCATGCGGCGTATGAACCACCCCCACGCCCTGCTCGCCCTTATCATCCTTTCCGCGCTGATCACAACCGGCTGTGGCGTCAATCCCGTCACTGGTGAGCGCGAACTGCGGCTGGTCTCCGAGTCCGACGAGCTGCAGATCGGAAGGCAACAGTACCAACCCACCATCCAGACCCAGGGCGGACGCTACTACCGCGACGAGAAACTGAACAACTACGTCTCCGACGTGGGCCAGTCCCTGGCGGAGGTCAGCGACCGCCCCGACCTGCCCTATGAGTTCACCGTGATCAACAGCGGCGTGCCCAACGCCTGGGCCCTGCCGGGTGGCAAGATCGCCATCAACCGGGGCCTGCTCACGGAGCTTGATAACGAGGCCCAGCTGGCGGCGGTCATGGGGCATGAGATTGTGCACGCAGCGGCCCGACACAGTGCCCAGCGCATGCAGCGAGGCACCCTCATCAACCTTGGGATGGCCGGAATAGGCCTGGGCCTGGCGCTGAAGGGCAATGAATACGCTGGACTGATCATGGGCGGTGCCGCCCTGGGTTCCCAACTGATCATGGCGCAGTACAGCCGCAGCCACGAACTGGAATCCGACCGCTACGGCATGCAGTACATGGCCGAGGCCGGCTACAACCCGGAAGCCGCCGTCCAGCTCCAGGAAGTCTTCGTGCGTCTGTCGGAGAATGAGCAGAGCAACTTTGTCACCGGGCTTTTCCGCTCCCACCCCCCTTCCCAGGAGCGGGTGGAGGCCAACCGCCGGATTGCGGATGAACTGGGGCGCGACGGCACCTTCGGGAAGGAACGCTACCAGCGCATGATGGCCGGTCTGCGGGAGGATGCGGACGCCTACGAGGCCTACGACCGCGCCCGCAAGGCCGCCGGCGAAGAGGAGTACGAAAAGGCTCTGGCGCTGCTGGAACAGGCCATTGAGCAGGTTCCCGATGAAGCCGCGTTCCGGGAACTGCGCGCGGATATCCGGATGCAGGAGGGACAGACCGAATCCGCGCTGGCGGACTACAACCGGGCGGTGGAGCTCTACCCGGAGATGTTCAGTTACCGCATCGGACGAGGGCTCGCCCACGAGGAGCTGGACAACTTTGACGCCGCGGAGAAGGACTTCAAGGCCTCGCTGGAGGTCGTGCCCACCAGCATCGCCTACCTTGGGCTCGGCGATGCGATTTCCGGCCAGGGGCGTACCAGCGAGGCCCGCCAGTACTACCAGAAGGCCGCCCAGGGCGAAGGCAGGATTGGCGATATTGCCCGCCAGAGGCTGGAGTCACTGAGCGGCGGCTAGCGCTGCGCGCACCCTTTCGGCAGCGGTTCCCGGGGCCTGCTGCATAAAGCAGTGCCCCCCGGGCAGTGTCTCGGCACTCACGTTCCGGTTGAGTGTGACCCATTGTGCAACGGAGTCGCGCACGAAGTCGTAGGTACTCTCGCCATGGATCACATGGCTGGGGGTGCGCAAGCGCTTCATGGCCCGCCACAGTCCACGTGGATAGCCGGCAAAAATCGCCGCCTCCACCTCTGGCGGACACCGCAGCACCACCTGGCCGTCCTGCTCGATCAGCGCATGGTCCACGTAGGCCCGGAGCGCTTCCGGAGTCCAGCCCCGGAACATGCCCCGCCCTTCCAGGCTTTCCAGAGCCGTGGCACGGTCCGGCCACTCACGCCGGCGCTGGCGGGTTTTCTTCGAGAAACCGTTGTTCTGCCAGAGCCCCAGCCAGGTACCGATGCGCATCACCCACAGCATCCGCTGGGAGAAGATGATCGGGTCCAGCAGAACGGCACGGTCAAACAGGGCCGGGTCCCGCTCCATCATCAGCAGGCTCATGATACCGCCGAAGCTGTGACCCATGGCGTACTGGCACTGCCCCTCCCAAAGGGGCGCGAAGGCCCGCCAGGTTTCCTCGCAGAGCTCCGAGGTCCGGTTCCAGCCCAGAAAATCCCCATTGGCCTCACTGGCACCATGGCCCTGAACGTCACTCAGGAAAAGATCGTAGTCTTCGGCCAGAAGCGCCAGCAATGGCAGGTAGACCAGGCTGTTGTAACCATTGCCGTGGATGAAATGCACCACTGGCCGGCCACTGGGCTGTGAATGCCAGCCAGTGACGAGATGGCCCGCGGACGTGCGACGCTCCCAGTACTTCAACCCGGGAATCGGGGCGGGTGCCGTTTGTGCCAATGCCTGTTCCTCCCGTTCTGGATAACCTGCCACCCTGTCATCGGTTCCGGCCCTGTGATACAAAAGGCGTCGGACAATTCAGGTGGGCTGCACACGGTGGCGTAGCCTACCACGTTCAACCCGTAACCGCTCTCTACTCAGGGAATCGACCACAATGATTCGAGAACGTTTGAGACCCCTGGCGTCACAGGCCAAACGCGCCTATGTCCAGCTGATGCTGGACGTGGTCGGCCGCTCACTGGAAGCCATCAGCGAGGTGGACGACCAGGTACGCAACGAAGTAACCGTCCTGCCTGACGGCTTCCTTTTCTCGATGCAGGTCATGCCGAAAGGGCCTGCGCTGTTCATGCGCAAGCAGCGCGACGGCAGCCTGCAGTATCTTGGCGGCAGTGTTGCACAGCGCCCGGATCTGAGCATCCAGTTCAAGCACCTGCACCACGCCTTCCTGGTACTGTCGTTCCAGGAGAAAACCGCCCAGTCCTTTGCCAATGACCGCATGCTGGTGGATGGCGACCTGGGCTACGCGGTACGCATGACGCGCGTGCTCAACCGCCTCGAGACCTTCATCCTGCCGCGGCTGGTGGCATCGCGCGCGGTGAAGGAGTACCCGGATAATCTGGGCCTGCCGGAAAAAGTCTTCAGCGCGGCCCGGATCTACCTGAAAGTGGCGATGAATTTTGTGGACACGGTGAGGTCATCATGAGCTATTACGAATTCTTCTGTCCGGTCAAGGTCATCGCCGGCCAGGCAGCATTGGAACACCTGCCCTACGAGTTCAGCTCCCGTGCAGTGGAACGGCCCATGGTGGTCACCGACAAGGGCGTGCGTAACGCCGGGCTGCTGGACAAGGTCCTGGCTGCCTGCGAGGAAGGCGGCATGGACATCACGGTCGTCTATGACGACGTGCCCGCCGACTCCTCCAAGCAGACGGTCACGGCCATCGCGAAGGAATACCGCAAGCAGAAGTGCGATGGCATCCTGGCCATCGGTGGCGGCTCGCCCATTGATACCGCCAAGGCGGTCAACATCCTGGTGTCCGAAGGCGGTGACGACATTGCCCAGTACGCCGGCTCCGGTGTTCTCAAGCGCCCGCTCAAGCCGTTCTTCGTGATCCCGACCACCGCCGGTACCGGCTCCGAGGTCACTAACGTGGCCGTGATCGCGGATACCGAGAAAGAGGTCAAGCTGCCGTTCGCGTCCAGCTTCATGCTGCCGGACGCAGCGGTGATCGACCCGCGCATGACGCTCACCCTGCCGCCCCAGATTACGGCGGCCACGGGCATGGACGCCATGACCCACTCGGTGGAAGCCTTCACCTGCCTGGCCAAGAACCCGCTGAGCGACGCCTACGCGGCAGCGGCCATCAGGAAGATCAGCAACAACCTGCTGAAGGTCATGGAAAAGCCGGACGACGCCGAGCGCCGTCTGGAACTAGCCCAGGCTTCCACCATGGCCGGTATTGCCTTCTCGAACTCGATGGTCGGCCTGGTACACGCGCTCGGGCATTCACTGGGTGCGGTCTGCCACCTGCCCCACGGGCTGTGCATGAGCCTGTTCCTGCCCTATGTGCTGGAGTACAACCTGGGGCAGATCCGCGAGCCCCTGAGCGAGCTGTTGCTGCACCTGGCAGGGCCCGAGATCTACGCCATGACCCCGAAGAGCCAGCGCGCCGAGGAGTCCATCGCGACCATCCGCAAGCTGCGTGACGACCTCCACCGCCACTGCGGGCTGCCGCGCACGCTGCAGGAAACCGGCAAGGTGGAAAAGAGCCAGCTGGACCGCATCGCGCAGATGACCATCGACGATGGCTCCATTATGTTCAACCCGAAGGAAGCCTCACTGGAGGACGCCCGCGCGGTACTGGAGAAGGCCTGGGCCTAGAGCGCCCCGGCCAGTGCCTCAAGCCCCTGGTCACGGCTCACATCAGCCGCGTTCAGGGGCAGCTGGATCAGGGTGAGCGCCGGGAAGGCCCTGCGGGTCGCCTCGATGTGGTCCGCCTCGGACTCGCGACGCCGACGGGCAAAATCCCCGTCCGCACTCTCGGGCAGGACGCGGTTGAGGATCAGGGTATCCACCCGGACATTCACCTCTTCCAGGGTTGCCACCATGCGGTGGGTTTCCTCCCGTGACAGGCGGTCCGGGTTCAGCACCGGAATGAACCGGGTCCGGTTCGGATCCCTCAGGCGGTCCCGCATCGCCATGTAACGGTCCCGGCGCTCGGTCAGGATCCGCGCGGCCCGGTCCTCCGGGCTGCCTTCCTCGCCTTGGAGCGCACTGCTGGTGTCCATCGCCTCCCGGCGTTTCTCCAGAAGCGCGTCCGTCCAGGTCCGCATCACCTCCGGGAGCTGAAGCAGCTGAAGCGTATGCCCCGTAGGCGCGGTATCGAACACGATCCGGTCGTATCGGTGCTCATTCTCGAGGGTCAGGCGTACCAGCTCATCCAGCAGGGCCGCTTCTTCAGCGCCGGGCGCGCCGGCGGCAAGTGAGGCCTGACGTTCCGCCGCCTCGCGCACTTCCGGGCTGGCCAGGTCCCGCAGGTTATCGCGGACCTGACTGATGTAGCGCTCCAGGGCCTTTGCGGGATCCAGCTCCAGCGCCTCCACACCCTTGGCCACCGGTCGGGGCGAGGCATCGAGCGCCGTCAGCCACAGATCCCCCAGGGAATGGGCCGGGTCCGTGGAGATAACCAGCACATGCTCACCTTCCTGGCCCCGGCCCAGGGCATAGGCGGAAGCGCAGGTGGTCTTGCCCACTCCCCCCTTGCCCCCGAAGAACACCAGCCGCGCACCCTCGCCCGTATCCACCGGCGCGGACCTGCGCCCGAAGAGTCGTCCTAGCAGCAACGGAAGCCCTCCAGCGGGGAATGCTCCATGCCCATGCGCTGGTGCCAGTCGTGGAAGTCTTCCAGCATGAAGGGCACCAGCTCGAGGGTATAGAAGGCCGCCGGATTGGGAACGCCCAGTGACTCGGACAGCACCATGAGCCGGAACAGGTCGTCCTTCCGACGCTGGGCACGACGTTCGATCCGGCGATAAGGCGCCTGGTACATCTCATCATAGAACGAGAACAGGCGCTGCAGCCCCTGCCTAATCATTGTTCATATCCAGCATTTCCGAGGGATCACGCTTCTGGCGCACCGCGTTAACGCCTTCGAGAATCAGCCAGATGTTGAGCACGAAGATGAAACCACCGATCACCACCAGCAGCATGTTGCCGTCCCGCAGATAGCTGCCGATGTTGATGATCATGCTCCAGATGGTCATCGCGCCCACAAACAGGAACGGCACCAGGCTGTAGATGACCGGGCGTTTCAGGTGCCACAGGATCAGGGTCAGCACCAGCAGGGAAAGCCCGGCTGTGAGCTGGTTGGTGGTGCCGAACAATGGCCAGAGCACCATGCCACCCGCCCCCGGATTGGAGGGGTCGGCGAAGAACGCCAGCGCGGCACAGCTCAGGAACACCAGAACAGTGGCGAAGTTGATGTTACCCAGGGCCGGCATCCGGTACTGACGACCGATTTCACCCAGAATGAACCGCTGCAGGCGCATGCTGGTGTCCAGGGTGGTCGCTGCGAAAGCTACGACCATCATCGACATGAAGGTGGTGGCCACCTCCACCGGAATACCAAGGTTGTTCACATGGTTGCCGGCCCCCTCGACGAAAGCCGCAATCCCCTGGCTGCTCGCCTGGGCCCAGGAACCGTAATGCTCATTCCACTCACCCACGGTGGCAAAGCCGGCGCCCGTCGCCAGAATGGCCGCAACCGCCAGAAGCCCCTCGCCCGTGGACCCCAGATAGCCCACAAAGCGGGCATCGGTTTCATGCGCCAGCTGCTTGGAAGAGGTGCCGGAGCTGACCAGCCCGTGGAATCCGGAAATGGCACCACAGGCGATGGTTACGAACAGCAGTGGCAGCAGCGGCGGTGCATCGTCGGGAACGGCCGTGTTGTACATGGGCGCCACAATTTCGGGCGTGCCAACAAACACACCCAGATAGACCAGAGCAAGACAGATGAACAGCAGGTGGGAGTTGATGAAATCCCTGGGCTGCAGCAGGAGCCAGACCGGCAGGCGTGAGGCGATAGCGCCGTAACCCAGCATGATCAGCACCCACCAGGCGGTGCTGGAATAGCCGCCCATCTGCTCGGGCAACCCCAGCGGCGCCAGGGTGCCGGCATAGACGAGGAAAAGCAGGGCAACCAACCCAACCAGTGACGGCACCAGTATGTGCCAGTTGCGGCGATAGACCAGGAAGCCGATGGTGATGGCAATGGGAATCTGTAGCCAGTACGGCAGAACACTTTCGGGGAAAGACGAGAAGAGTGTACCTATGGCCACAGCAAAAACCGCGTTTACCATCAGCAGCAGGAAGAAAATGATCAACAGGAACAGCATCAGTGCGCGCGGGCTGATGACGTTGCGGGCGATCATTCCCACCGACTGGCCGCGGTTGCGGACGGATGCCCAGAGCGTGCCGAAGTCATGGATGCCGGCCATGAAGACCGTGCCGATCAGCACCCACGCCAGGGCCGGCCCCCATCCCCAGATCATGGCGATGGCTGGACCGATGATGGGAGCGGCCCCCGCGACGGACGTGAAATGGTGGCCCCAGAGAATGAACTTGTTGGTGGGAACAAAGTCCACACTGTCCTCATACCGACGCGCCGGAGTCCGGTAGTCCGGACTCAGCTGAAACAGGCGTTCAGCGAGAAAACGGGAGTAGTAGCGGTAACCAAGAAAAAAGACGGCGAACGCCATCAATGCCATCAGCCAGCTTGTCACGGAATCCTCCTGCGATGCCCTGTGAATGGGGTTACAAGACGGCCAGAAACCTTAACCCCTGAGGCGCCGGGTGTACAGGCCACCTCTTGAAACCACGGCTTCCGCCCTGCATCTATAAAGGTAGAAGGTCATGATGAATCCGTCAGAGGAGGTGATGCTATGGACCTGAAAAAGATCTCCCCGTGGAACTGGTTCCGGAAAGAACAGGAGCAGGCCCGTGAACAACAGACCCTGAATTCCGTTCCCGCAACCCGTGAAGGAAGTTCACAGGCGGTGAGCCGCGATCCGGTAATGAGCCTGCACAACCGGATGGACCAACTCTTTGATGATTTCTACCGCCAGTTCGGCCTTTCTCCGTGGCCGGCACTGGGCAGCGGGATAACGGACGACTTCTTCCGGCCGTCTGTGGACATCAAGGAGAGCGAGAATAGCTACACCCTGCATGTGGACATGCCCGGTGTTGAAAAGGATGACGTGAAGGTGGAAGTGGATGGTGATGCGCTCATCATCCGGGGCGAGAAACAACAGGAACGGGACGACAGCGACGACAACTACCACTTTGTCGAGCGCCGCTATGGCGCCTTCCAGCGGATCCTGGATCTGCCGGCGGACGCAAAAGCGAACGACCTCAAGGCAAAGTTCCGCAACGGCGTACTGACCATCACCATTGGCCGTGATCCGGAGCAGTCCGGAGGCACCCGCCGGATCGAAGTGGAATAACACGGGTACAGGATCCGCAACGACAAAGGGGCTCCCGCGGGAGCCCCTTTTTTACGATCCTGAAGCAGGTGCTCAGCCGTGAACCTCGGCCAGCGCCTCCTCGATCATGCCCAGGCCTTCCTCGAGAACCTCGTTCTCGATGGTCACCGGCATCAGGAACCGGAGCGTATTGCCGTACATGCCGCAGCTGAGCAGGATCAGGCCCCTCTCCTTGACCTTGCCCACGATGGCCGCGGCCATCTCGGCATCCGGTTCGTGGGTATCCCGGCTCTTCACCAACTCGAAGGCCGCCATGGCGCCGAGGCGACGCACGTTGTCCACGTGCGGGAAGCGCCGGTGCCAATCGTTGAAGCGTTCTTCCAGGCGCGCGCCCAGGGCCCGGCTCTTGCCGAGGATGTCCTCCTCCTCGAACACGTCGATGGCAGCGATGGCCGCGGCGCAGGCCAGCGGGTTACCGGTGTAGGTACCGCCCAGGGAGTTGCCGCCGGAGCTGTCCATGATGTGGTCGGTGCCCACCACGGCGGAGATCGGCATGCCGTCGGCCATGCTCTTGGCCATGGTCATCATGTCCGGCTCCACATCGCTGTGCTCAATGGCGAACATCTTACCGGTACGACCGAAACCGGACTGGACCTCGTCCACGATCATGCGAATCCCGTGTTCGTCACAGATCGACCGGATCTTCTGCAGGAACTCCGGTGATGCGGCGTAGAAACCGCCCTCACCCAGGACCGGCTCGATCACGATGGCCGCGGTGTGCTGGGGCGCGGAATCCGCCTTGAAGGTGGCCTCGAGACCCCGAAGGGCTTCTTCTTCGCTCACGCCGTGATACGGCACCGGGAAGGGAGCGCGGAAGACACCACCCGGCATGGGGCCGAAATCGGTCTGGTAGGGATGAACCTTGCCGTTCATCGCCATGGTCATGAAGGTCCGGCCGTGATAGCCGCCTGTGAAGCAGATGACGTTGCTGCGCCCGGTGCTTGCACGGGCGATCTTGACGGCGTTCTCCAGGGCTTCGGCTCCGGAGTTGGCCAGGAAGACCTTGCCATGGCCGCGTACCGGCACGATGTTGCTAAGTTTTTCGGCCAGCTGCACATAGGGGGCGTAGGGCATCACCGTCTGGCAGGTGTGCATCAGCTTGTCGAGCTGGCCCTTGACCGCTTCAACCACCCGGGGGTGGCGATGGCCCAGGTTGAGTACACCGATGCCTCCGGCAAAATCGACCATGCGCTTGCCGTCCGCATCCCAAACCACGGCGTTCTCCGCGTGATCGGCGAACTGCTTGTTGGGGCTGGCACCGCCAGCGGCAACGTATTTCTCCTTCAGAGCCTGAAGCTGCTCGTTGTTCATCGAATCTCTCCCTCCGGGAATTTGGGGATAGGAACCCTGATAGTATGCAGGCTCGCCCGCTGTTTTTCCACGGGCTCAGTCCTCCAGGCGGCGTAACAGCAGCATGGGCGAGACGTTCAGTACCGGTGACAGCTGCCACCGCCCCATCAGCGCCAGCACCAGTGCACTGACTGCCGGAAGAATCAGCCAGAGCTCTGCGTGCAGCCGGAAGCTGCCCTCGAACAGCCGGTACTGCAGCGCCCAGACCGCCAGCTCCGCCGCCAGCACCCCGAGAAAGCCCGCAATCAGCCCCATGAGCGCGAACTCCAGCATGCTGCTGCCCACTAGCAGCCCCCTGCGGGCACCCAGGGTCCGCAGCAGGGCCCCTTCGCGCTGACGCGCCCCCAGGGTGGCACTGACCACGGCCGCCATCACCAGCAGCGCCGAAACCAGGATCATGCTGAGCAGCGCCTCCATGGCACGGGTCACCTGGGCAATGATGCTCCGGATGCGCTCAATGAAATGATCCACCTCCAGGATGGATACCGCCGGGAACTGCCGGCCCAGCTCGTTGAGCAGGTCCTTGCGCCCCTCCTCCAGATGGAAGCTCGTCAGCCAGGTGGCGGACAGCTCTTCCAGCTTCCCGGGCGCGAAGACCATGAAGAAGTTCGGCCGCATACTTTCCCACTGCACGCTGCGAACACTGCGTACCGGCGCGGTGACCTGCTGACCCCCGATCCGGAACGTCAGTTCATCGCCCATTGAGAGTCCCATTTCCTCGAACAGCTCAGCTTCTACGGAAACCCCCTCGCCCCCGGTTTCATCCCACCACTGGCCGCGTTCCAGGCTGTTGTCCGAGGGCAGCTTTTCCATCCAGGTCAGGTTCAGATCCCGGTTCAGTGCGCCGATCTCCTCATGCTTGGATACCGCCTGACGCACCGGCTCATCGTTGATCCGCACCAGACGGCCCCGGACCATGGGGTACAGGGCCTCGAAGCTCATGCCGTGTTCCTCCAGAAATTCACCGACGCTGTCCACCTTCTCCGGAGCGATATTGATCAGGAAATGATTGGGCGCATCGTCCGGCAGCTGGCGATGCCAGTCCTCCAGCAGCGCCGAGCGTGTGAGGAAGAGCGTTGCCGCCAGCATAAGGACCATGGCAAAGACCGACATCTGGGCCAGCCCGGAACGCCGGTGGCGGTACAGTGCCACCAGTGCCAGGCGCCAGGCGCGATTGCCGCCCCGGATACGCCCGAGGACACTGACGATGCCCGCGGACAGCAGCGTGAGAACCGCCAGTAGCGCAGCCAGTCCGCCCAGCAGCGCCAGCACCAGCCAGACCTCGCCGCTGTAGAACCAGAGCAGCCCGAAGATGGCCACCACCGCGATCAGCAGATCCAGAAACACCCAGCGCCCATGCTCACCGGGCGCGGCCCGCAGCACCTGCATGGCGGTGACACGGCGCAGGCGCCGGATGGGCGGCCAGGCAAAGGCGAACAGCGCTACGAAAGCGGTGACCAGCGCTGGCAGCAGCGCGGCCGGACTGATCTGCCAGGCCACCGGATCCTCCAGGAAGCGGTTGGCGATGTGGGCCAGAACCGCGAACAGCGGCAGTGCGAGCAACAGGCCGAGGCCCGTGCCGACAATGCCCCAGAGGCCCAGGCGCAGCAGGTAAAGACGGCCGATGGTGCGCCCGTCCAGCCCCAGGGTCTTGAGCAGGGCCACGGTATCGCGCTGGCCCAGGGCATACTGGCGGCTGGCAACAGCCACCGCCACAGCGGCAAGAAGTACAGCCAGGCTGCCCCCGAGCAGCAGGAAGCGTTCCGCCCGGTCCAGGGCGTCCGAAACACCGGCTTGGCCATCCTCCACACTGCGCCAGCGCTGGCCTTCACTGAGCCTGGGCTTGAGCCATTCATGGAAGGCGTTCAGATCCGACTCCGGACCGGCATACAGATCCCGGTAGGTCACACGGCTGCCCGGCTGTACCACGCCGGCCGCCTCCACATCCGCATGGTGCATCATCACCCGGGGCGCCAGGGCGGCCAGGTCGAACCCCGCATCCGGGGAACGCACCAGAACGCCAGTGATGCGCAACCGCACCTCGCCAACACCAACGCGATCACCGGGTTCAACATCCAGGAGTCTCAGAAGGCGCGAATTCACCCATATCCCGCCCTGCTCCGGGCCATGATCCACCATCCGCCTTGGTTCGCCGGGCGCGTCCTGCATCTCGACCTCGCCCCGCAGGGGGTAGTCGCCATCCACGGCCCGTACGCGCACCAGTTCCATGCCGTCCCCACCCTGGAGCATGGTGGCAAACGAGATCTGGCGCGCGGTGGCCAGCCCCCGGCTCTCCGCCTCGTTCCGGAATTCATCAGGCAGTGGATGGGAAGACGCCAGCTGGCGATCCGCGGCCAGGAACCCGGTGGCGGAGCTCATGATGGTGCGCTGCAGGTGGTCGGCGAACAGCCCGATGGTCGCCACGATCCCCACGGCTACCATGAGCGAGGCCAGCATCACCCGCACATCCCGCTGGCGCCAGTCCCGCCGCGAGAGCCACCCGAGCCGGTGAAGACCGCTCATGAGGAGGGCTCCGTGGTGGCGTCGAGCAGCCTGCCGCCGTCCATGCGGATGCGGCGGTCACAGCGCCCGGCCAGCTCCTCGTCGTGGGTCACCAGCACCAGGGTGGTGCCCTGCTCGGCGTTGAGCGCCATCAGCAGGTCCGCAATCTGCTGGCCAGTGGTCGTGTCCAGGTTGCCCGTGGGCTCATCGGCGAACAGTACCGCCGGGTTGGCGGCAAAGGCCCTGGCTATGGCAACCCGCTGCTGCTCACCCCCGGAGAGCTGCCGGGGCGTGTGCCCTAGGCGCTCGCCCAGCCCCACGCGCTCAAGCAGCTCCCTTGCCCGGTCCGAGGCATCGCGCACATCACCGAGTTCCAGCGGCAGCAGAACGTTTTCCAGCGCGCTCAGGGTAGGCAGCAACTGGAAGGACTGGAACACGAAGCCCACCCGGTTGGCACGGTGGCGGGCACGGCTGTCCTCGTCCATGGCGCTGATGCGCTCACCGGCCAGGTCCACGGTTCCGGCGGTGGGCAGGTCCAGCCCCGCCAGGAGCCCGAGCAGCGTGGTCTTGCCCGAACCGGAGCGGCCCAGGATGGCCACCGACTCCCCGGCGGCCACGCTGAGGTTGATGTCACTCAGCAGGGTCAGTGTCTCCTCCCCCACTTGCACCTGGTGACTCAGGTCCTGTGCCCTTATGATTGCGTCAGTTGCCTCACTCACCCATGGTCTCCGGTTGGTCTATGACAGCAGTGAATCCTAATCGCCACGCCCATCGTGGTACACCCTCAGGGAATACGCATCGCAGCCTTTCCGGTTCATTCGCGTTCGCCCTCGCGCTTGGCCTCTTCATCCTGCTGCTCCCCGCAGCGGCCCCGGCGAACACCCTGGTGGTCTACGGCGACAGCCTGAGTGCCGCCTACGGCATCGCCGAGGAGGACGGCTGGGTCAGCCTGCTGGAAGAGCGCATGGCGCAGGAGGCACCGGAATGGGAGGTGGTCAATGCCAGCATCAGCGGTGAAACCACCGATGGCGGGCTGCGCCGGATCGAGCGGATGCTGGAAGCCCAATTCCCGGAACTGGTCATCCTGGAACTCGGAGGCAACGACGGACTGCGCGGCAAGGATCCGGGCACCATCCAATCCAATCTCACAGCCATGGTCGAGCGCATCCGGGACGAGGGCGCCAGGGTATTGCTGGTTGGCATTGAGATTCCCCCGAACTACGGGCGCACCTATACGGATGCGTTCCGCCAGCAGTACCGGAATCTCGCGGAAAAGAAGGATCTGGCCTTTATCCCCTTCCTGCTTGAGGGCATCCACAACAAGGAAGGCATGATGCAGGACGACGGCATCCACCCCACTACCAAAGCCCAGCCTCTTATCCGGGACCGTGTGTGGGAGGCACTACAGCCGCTGCTGGCGGAAACGGACTAGTCCAGGGACTCCAGGAACCGCATCGCCCGCCACTCGGACCAGTAATGCCCGTTGCGCTCATCCCCCACAAAGCCCACATGGCCGCCGTAACGGGGAACTTCCAGCCGGATCCGGCGGTTGTCCATCACCTCCGCGTGGGGGTAGCTGCCGGGGCTCAGAAAGGGATCATCCGCCGCGTTGACGATCAGCGCCGGCACCCGGATGCCCCCCAGGAAGCGGGTGCTGGAGCAGCGGTACCAGTAGTCCTCGGCGTCCCGGAAGCCGTGCAGTGGCGCGGTGTACTGGTCGTCGTACTCCGCAAAGGTTTTCATGCGGTCGAGCCCCTCCAGGGGGATGAGATCGGGATAGAGCTCATGCTTGGCCCGGACCTTGACCCGCAGCTCATCCATGAAACGGCTCATGTAGAAGCGGTTGGCGGGCTTGGCCAGTTCCCGGGCGCTGCCTGCCAGATCGCACGGCACCGAGAAGACCGCGGCACCCCGGATGCGGGGATCCAGTGATGCCCCACGCTCCCCCAGGTAGACCAGGGTGACGTTACCGCCCATGCTGAAACCGCCCAGCGCGATGCTGTCATAGGCCGGCGACTCAGCCAGCGCCCGCTCCACCACCAGCGAGAGGTCGTCGCTGGAACCGCTGTGATAGAAGCACGGCTGGCGGTTCATCTCGCCGCTGCAGGAGCGGAAGTTCCAGGCCAGCACATCCCAGCCGCTGGCCAACGCCGCCTGCACCATGCCCAGCATGTAGGGGCGGCGGCTGTAGCCCTCCAGTCCATGGCTGAGGACCAGCAGCCGCCCGTTGCCGCGCTGGTACCAGTCAAGATCCAGGAAATCGTCGTCCGGCGTCTCCAGGCGCTCTGTGGTATCCGGCACAAAGTCGATCCGGCGGAAGAGCGTGGGCCAGACGGTCTGCAGATGGGGATTGCGGAGCCACACCGGAGGCTGGAACTGCTCGTTGCTGCGGTTTTTCTGCGTCATGGGAAGCGAGTGTATCGACTCGCCCGGTCCCTCAGGAAGTGCTTTTGATCCGTCTGGGCCTGTGATCCATGTCACCGGGTTACATAATGCTCCGCATTTTTACCAGTTCAGATAACACGATTCCACAAAGAGCACTGCCCTTCCTCTTCTCCTTGTGCTTGGATGAAATCTGGACAAGGCGTGCTGGCGATAGTACACGCCCCCTGAATGGTTATTCGACAAACAACAAAAGGAAATCGATATGACCTTCCGGAAACAGACCGCAACGGTCTTCACGGGCACGGCTCTCGCCCTGACCCTCGGCGCCCACAGCGCAAGCGCTGGCTTCCTCGACAGTCTCTTCAGCTGGGGTGATGACCAGGGCTACACTGAAACCGAATACCCCATCGTTCTCGTGCATGGGCTCTCCGGTTTCGATGAGCTTTTCGGGTTCGTCGACTACTTCAACGGTGTTCCGGGCGCACTGGCGGAAGACGGCGCCGACGTCTACGTCCCCCAGGTCTCGGCCGCGAATTCCACCGAGGTGCGCGGTGAACAGCTCCTGGCCCAGGTCCAGGAGATTGTCGCTACCACGGATGCCGGGAAAGTGAACCTGATCGGCCACAGTCACGGTGGTCCAACGGTCCGCTACGTAGCCGGCGTTGCGCCGGACCTGGTCGCCTCGGCCTCCAGTGTCAGTGGCGTGAACTGGGGTACGCCCGTCGCGGATGACATGGCCAGCGGCGAGCTGGATGGGCTCGGTGACATTGTATTCAGCATCGTGGACGGAGCCTCCGGTGGCGGCCTGCCACAGGACACCGGCGCGGCCATTGAATCACTGACCACGGATGGCAGCGTTGCCTTCAACCAGGACTTCCCGGCAGGGGTTCCATCCGAGTACTGCGGCAATGACGGCGCCGGCGAAGTGAACGGAGTCCGTTATTACTCCTGGGGCGGCGACGTGATCAAGACGAACCTGGCCGACGTCAGTGACCCCCTCCTGGCCGCAACCGGCACCCTGATCGACGAGCCCAATGACGGTCTGGTGCCGGCCTGCAGCATGAAGCTGGGTGAGGTGATCAGCGTGGGGTATGACCTCAACCACCTGGACACGGTGAATCACCTGTTCGGCATGACCTCGCGCAACGCGGCGGATCCGGTCGAGCTGTATCGCCAGCAGGCCAACCGACTCAAGCAGGCCGGACTCTGATCCTGCCTTCCAGAGCACACCCCGGCCTGTAACGGGCCGGGGTTACCGGAGTACTCTGACATGGGCATCAAGCATGGACTTTGGCCCGGCGCAATCGCCGGCACTATCACGTTCGTTTTCAGCCTTTACCTTCTGTCCCCGGAAAGCCCCGAAGCGCCTTCCCCGGAGGGGTCGGTAACAACCCTGCAACCCTCAAACCCAGAGCCGGAGGTGGACGGCAACCGCAAGCCCACTGAAACCGCACCCCGGGAGCTGCCCCTGGATGAGACGGTGGAGGGCATTGCCATTGACGGCGCCATCCGCGTGGATATGAACGGCAACCTGGTGTACGACCGGGATCTGCGCCGATTCATGGACTTTTTCATCGGTCTGACCCAATCCCCCGAGGACGAAGCCGCAATGCGGGAGCGCATGCGCCAGGCCATGAGAGAGAAGGACGTTCCGGAAACCATCCGCCAGGACGTCATTGACACCCTCAATCGCTACCTGGACTACCGGAAAGCTGCGGCCAACCTGGAAACCCGCATGGGCGAAGCAAGCCCCGAGCGGATGAGGAACGTGCTGAAGGACCTGAAGCAACTGCGCCGCAGCCACCTGGGCGAGGCCATGGCCGAGGGCTTTTTCGGGCGCGAACAGCGACGTATCGAGAACCAGCTGGCCCGCCAGCGGATCCAGTCCAACCCGGACCTCAGCACCGACGAGAAGCGTGAACGCATTCTGGAGCTTGAGGAGAATCTGCCGGAATACGCACAGCAGGTGCGGGAGCGCTCACGAACCTATACCAACCTGCGGGAAAAAACGCGCCGGATGCGCGAGGAAGGCGCCAGTGATGCGGAAATCCATGCCCTGCGCACACGGGAACTTGGTGCCGAAGCGGCCGATCAGTTGGCGGAACTGGACGATCAGCGCGCACAGTGGCAACGCAGGCTGGAACGCTACCGGCAGCGGAAGCAGCGCATCCAGGACAATGACAACCTGACCCGGGCTGACCGGCGCAATGTACTGGAGAAGCTGCGTTCGGAGCATTTCGATTCGGAGGCGGAGCGCCGCCGCGCCCGGGCACTGTCGCGGATTGACGCCTCACGCCAGGATGGGTAGTATTCGCCCTCTCCTGCTGCTCCCCGATAGCTCAGTTGGTAGAGCACCTGACTGTTAATCAGGTTGTCGCTGGTTCGAGCCCAGCTCGGGGAGCCAATCTTCAGCCCAGTACTCCGGGCAGCTCGGTCAGATCCCCTATGACCGCATTGGGCTCAAAGCCCCAGTCCTCGAAGACCATACCCGGCTCACGCTTCACCCAGATCGCCATCAGTCCGGCGGAACGGGCCCCGATCACGTCCCAGCTGTTGCTGGAGACCAGGCACAGTGGCGCCTCGAATGCCCCCGTGGCCCGGCGCGCATAGGCATACACCGCCGGATCCGGCTTGAAGCTTCGGATATCGTCCACGGAAACCAGCCCCTCAAGATGCTCGCGCAGCCCATTGTGCCCGAGTACTTTCTCGAGCGCCGGATAGGTGCCGTTCGAGAACGCGAACCGCCGGTATCCAGCCACGGCCCGGAGCCCTTCCTGCGCATCCGGAAACGCCGGCAGTTCCAGGAAGGACTGGATCAGGGCGTCCTCGCGCTCGCTGTCCAGGCTCAGGCCGTGAACGCGGAACGCGGTCTGCAGCGCCTGCCGGGTGCAGGTCCCGAAATCCTTGTAGCAGCGCATCAGGCCACGCCGGAAGGCGTACTCAACCTGCTTCTCCCGCCAGAGCCGGCTGACGGCATCCGCCGCGTCCCCTGCATCCTGTCTCAGATGCACCACCATGCCGGAGGGATCCACCAGGGTTCCGTAGACATCAAATGCCAGCGTCAATGCCATCGTTGCCTCACTCAGTCCCAGAGACTGTCCAGTTCAAAATAGCGGCGCAGCACACGGTAGAGCGTGTGCGCGTCACGGTTGCCCGCCATCTCCCGGATGGAATGCATGGCGAGCTGGGGAACGCCCACATCCAGAGTACTGATACCAATACCCGCGGCGGTCAGGGGGCCAATGGTGCTGCCGCAGCCCATGTCGGAACGCACCACGAAAGTCTGGCAGGGCACCCCGAGTTCGCCACTCAGGTGCCGGAAAAGGCCACTGGTGCGGGTACTGCTGGCGTAACGCTGATTACGGTTGATCTTGATCACCGGCCCCTCATTCATCACCGGGCCGTGGGCGTCGTCGTAGTGGTCCGGGTAATTGGGATGGATGGCATGGGCATTGTCGACGGACATCATCATGGAGCGGGCCAGTGCCCGATGCCGGTCCTCGCCTTCGACCCAGCGCTGCAGCACGGATTCCAGCAGGGGCCCCTGGGCGCCCTCGGCGGTCATGCTGCCCACTTCCTCATGGTCGTTGAACACCGCCAGGGCTGGCTGGGTGCCGTCCGAGGCAAGCAGCGACTGGACGCCCAGCCAGCAGCTCAGCAGGTTATCCAGCCGTGCGGAGGTGATGAACTCCCCGGCCATACCCACCCGGGCCGGAGCCTGGGTATCGTAGAGACAGATCTCGTGCTCCAGCACCCGGCGCAGGCTGATCTCCGGCTGGTCAGCCCGCAGCTGCTGCGCCAGAAGCTGGGCGAAATCCGTGTCCGGATGCTCCGCGGTGAGCAGGGTCACCGGCGGCAGGTGCTGCTGGCTGTTGATGCTGCGGCTGCTGTTGGCATCCCGGTCCAGATGGATCGCCAGCGAGGGGATCACCGCCACGGGCCGGCGGAAGTCCACCAGGGCGTCTCGTCTGCGGCCCTGATCGTCCTCATAGGTCACCCGCCCCGCCATGGACAGATCCCGGTCGAACCAGGGATTGAGCAGCGCCCCGCCATAGACCTCCACGCCCAGCTGAAGGCAGCCGTTGCGGCGGATCTCGGGGTTGGGTTTGACGCGCAGGCAGGGGCTGTCCGTGTGTGCGCCCATCATGCGCCAGCCGGCCTCCACCGGCGATCGCCGCCCGGTGTGGAAAGCCACGAGCGCCGACCCATTGCGCACCACGTAATAGCCCTGCCCGGCCTCCAGCGACCAGGGCTCGCCCTCGTCCAGGCGCTGGAATCCGGCCGCTTCGAGCATCCCGGCCATGTTGTCTACGGCATGCCAGGGCGTTGGGGACTGCCCCAGAAATTCGAGCAGGCCCTCGTTGAAGGTGTTCAGTTCCATGCGGGCTCCCGTCTGCGTCTCGCCTCAGAAAGTGTACGGGTTTACCATTGGGCCCCACCAGCATAGCGCAGGATGAGACCCCCATGCGGATTCCACAGTTTCTCAAATTCGAGTACGACGACAACGGGCCGCGGCTGTTCCCCACTGCCGTGGCCTGGTCCCTGAGCGACGGCCGGATCAAGTACGTCATTATCCGCCCCGAGGACGACTGGCTGGCGGAGGACCTGGACGAACGCCTGCTGGATGACGAGTTCTTCCGTGAAAAGGGCGTGGCACCGGTGGACGTGCTGCGGGAAATGAACGAGGACCTGGGCGAGACCACGGTATTCTCGGACGGCCTGGACCCGGACGACCAGCTGCTGGATTTCCTGTGCGAGGCCCTGGGCATCCAGGCCGGGTTCGAACTGGCGCCCATGACCGCCCTGCTTCACCATGAGAGCTTCGAAAGTCTCAACGACCGTTACCAGGACATCATCCTGCGCGAGACCCTGGATGCCAGCGTGGCCGAGAACGCGGTCTACGCCCAGCTCCTGCTCGCGCGCGAGGAAGGGCTGACCGACCCGGATTCCTCCGGCTGAACGCGGACTTTGTGACCGGTTTCGACGACAACGCGCTCCAGGTGGGTGACAATCCGCGGCAATTCAGCGCCACGGATAAGCCAGCCTATGCGCCGCATTCCCGTTCTCCTGACCTGCACTGCGCTCCTGGTGGCCACCAGCCTGCCGGCCATGGCCCAGCAGAGACCGCAGCGCCCCCAGCAGCCGGAAGCTGAAAGCAAGGCCGGCGAGTACTATCTCGGTGTGACCGGCTCGCACTTCCGGCACAAGAACCTGAGTGACGGCAACGGCAAGACCACCGTCACCACCTCGGGAATCGTGATCGGCAAGTTCCTGAATGACTACGTCAAGGTCGAGGCACGGGGTGGCGCGGCGCCCTCTCCCCAGGAAGAGACCGCCGACCTGGAACTGGACATCGACTACTACGCCAGCGCCTACATCGGCGTCTACTACCACTGGACAATGTTCTCACGCGCCTACGCGCAGTTCGGAATGAGCCATGTGGAGACCACGGCCACGCGCACCAGTGAGGACGACGACGGCAATGTGACCGTGACCGAGGAGCCCTACCTCGACACCAGCATGAGCCGCAGCTGGCTGGTGGGCACGGATGTGGATTTCATTGGCAACTCCAGTCTGTTCGTGGAATACGGCCAGCTGCACCAGGACACCACAACAAGCATCCGCATCCGCCAGTGGAACGTCGGCCTGCGGCTGGACTTCTGAACCACTTGTCCGGTTTCAGCGCCTGACGTACTCGTAGGACACGGCACCGGGGTCAATACCCAGCACATCCGGTGCCACTGCCAGTACCTCCGCAAGCCTCTGGCGCGCCGCCTTCTCCGGTACCGAGGCAGGCGGCGCGTATTCCATAATGGTCAGTTGCTCCCCGGTCTGGGTAATGCGCACCGCGTATTCCGGTATATCCGCGTCATAGAGGCAATGGCTCTCGTCGGGCGCCTGATTGATCTTCCGGCGCAGGTGGCGCCGGTTCTTGCGCAGCCGGTTGGCCAGCATCGCGGCCCGTTCCTCGTTGTGGATCGCGGGCTCCGGGATGCCCGTGCGCACCTCTTCCAGCGACTGCTCCGGCTGGCGGAACTCGCTCTCCCGGATGTCGAACAGCAGCAGCGTGGTTTCCAGTGAGCCGTTGTAGAACCGGTACTGGCGCCGTGAGCGCAGACCCAGTTGATGCCCCAACTCCGATTCCGACAACAGCAGCCCGAAGCGCCAGCCCACAGCCTCGCTGCGGAGCCGTTCCCCCAGGATCCGGAACAGCTCCGCCGCCCGCTCCCGGGACTCCAGCCGGTTGCCGTAGGGCGGATTGGTCAGGATCAGGCCGGTTCTCGCCTTCTCCGGCATACGCCAGTCCGCGACGTCGCATTTCTCCACATGGATCCGGTCACTGAAGCCGGCGCGCTCGATGTTGCGCCAGGCCGCAGCCACCACGCGGCCATCCATGTCCGTACCCCTGAAACGGACCCGACTGTTCGCCAGCCCCCGTGCCCGGCGCTCGTCCGCCTGCGCCTGCTGCTCGGGCCAGCCTTCGGTGCTCCCCGGCCACCCCTCAAAGGCAAAGCCACGGAACAGCCCGGGCGCGGTATCCGTCGCCATCATGGCAGCCTCCACCAGAATGGTCCCGGAGCCACAGAAAGGGTCCGCCAGATCCCCACCAGCGCTGGCCACTTGCGGCCACCCGGCCCGGTACAGAATGCCGGCGGCCAGGGTTTCGCGCAGTGGTGCCTCGCCGGCCTCACTGCGGTAGCCGCGCTGATGCAGGCTGGCACCGGCCATATCCAGCCCCAGCTCCAGCTGGCCCTGCCGCAGTCTCGCCTGTATCGGCAGATCCGGTTGATCGGGCGTCATGACCGGCTCTGTTACACCCTGGCTGCGGACCCGTTCCATCAGCCCGTCCTTCACGCACTGGGCGCCGAAGCGCGGACTGAGAATATCGCCGTGGGTGCCCTGGAAGCGGACCCGGAAAGTCATCTCCGGGCGCAGCCACTCTTCCCAGGGAATGGCTTTCGCCGCCTGCCGCACGGTGTCCGCGCTGTCCGCCGGGGCCCGGTGGAGATGGAGGATGACCCGGCTCGCCAGGCGCGACCACAGGCATATACCACGGGCACCGGCCATATCCGTCCGCACCCAGAGCCCGGCGGACGCACGCCCGGTCACCTCTATACCAAAGGCGGCCATCTCATCCGCCAGCAGTTCCAGAAGGCCCCATGAGGCGGTTACAAAAAAATCATTGGTCTTCAATTCCACGGATCCTTGGCGTTTGTGCCCGTCACAGAAGGGTTATTGGCGTCGCCAATCAGAACCCTGGGCATGATTGGTTTTATCTGGGTATACACTGCTCAGATTTTGCGCTTTACTGACTATGACGCGTCAATGACACCGCCTGTGAAGATCAGGCGGCAAGGGCCCTGACAGGATCGATCCATCCGCCAACGCCCCTGAGCGGATCACCGTCGGTTTCACGCTGCCGACAGACCGCGACGGGTGCTCATCCAAGGGTGGCGGACTCGTGCGCACGCTCATGACCGACATGACCACATGAGGTAAAGAGCATGAAAAGACAGAAGCGAGACATGTCAGCCCGCGCCTACAAACGCGGTTACATGGCAGGTTTGTCCGGCAGATCCAAGGAAATCTGCCCACTGGATAAACCGGAGACCCGTCAGGAATGGATGAACGGGTGGCGGGAAGGTCGGGAAGACCATTGGAGCGGACTGACACAGGGTGTCTCCTCAATACACAAGATGCCGAATCTGACAGCGTGAAGCGACTGCCGCGAGGCGGCCGACCCGTAAAAACCTGAAAGCACTGCATGCCACCGTAAAGGGGCTACAGACCTGAGGGGGCCACCCGCCCCCTGACACATACAGAGACTCCATCTCTGCATACGCGAAAAGGGGACCACTCGTCCCCTACGGGCCCGCCAGAGCGGGCCCGTTTTCGTTCAGGCCCCGGAGCCCCCCTCAATGGCGCGCACGCAATCCCCGACCAGTTTCGGCCCCCGATAGATGAGCCCGGAATACAGCTGGACCGCCGAGGCCCCAGCCCGGATCTTGGCAAGCGCCCCCGCACTGCTGGTAATACCGCCTACCCCGATGATGGGGAAATCCGCCCCCAGTTCTGCACGCAGCTGGCGGATCACCGCCGTGGACGGTTCCGCCAGCGGACGACCGCTCAGACCACCGGTTTCCTCGCCCTGTGGATCCCGCAGCACCGCCGAATGATCCACCGTGGTATTGGTGGCGATGACACCATCCATCCCCACCCCGCGCAGCGTCTGGGCCATAAAGCGGACAGCGGCTTCATCCATGTCCGGCGCCACCTTGACCGCGATCGGCACGTAATGGCCCATGGACTCGGTTAGCGCCAGCTGCTTCTCTCGGATCCCGGCCAGCAGCGACCGCAGTGCATCCCCGTGCTGCAGATCCCGGAGACCCGGTGTGTTGGGAGAGGAGACGTTGATGGTGAGATAGTCCGCCAGCGACCACATGCGTTCAATCCCGGCGAGATAGTCATCCAGAGCCTGATCCGCCGGGGTATCCTTGTTACGGCCCACATTGATCCCCAGTATGCCGCTGTAGCGACTGGCGCGGATGTTGGCGGCCATGGCCTCGAGGCCATGGTTGTTGAAGCCCATGCGGTTGATAATGGCCTCATGGGCCGGTAGCCGAAACAGCCTTGGCTTCGGATTCCCGGGCTGCGGGCGCGGGGTTACGGTGCCGATTTCCAGGAACCCGAACCCCAGTTCCCCCAGGGCATCAATGTAGCGCCCCTCTTTGTCCAGGCCTGCGGCCAGCCCTACCGGATTCGGCAGGGTCAGCCCCATCACCTCAACGGGCGCAGCAGGGGGTGCGGGCCACAGACGCCCGAGAAGCCCGGTTCCCGCAACCGCTCGTGCCGATTCCAGCGCCAGCCAGTGGGCCGTCTCTGGAGGGAGCCGGAAAAAAAGGGGGCGCAGGGCCTGGTACATTGGGGATCACCGGGGTGGTTTTCTGCTGTAAAGCCAGCAGTATACAGGAATGGAGGCGGTGGCCGTTAAGCGCTTTCCGTGTCAGAGCGATGACAGAGGCATGACCTTTTCCACGGAATCTGTGGAAAACTCTGTGAATTTTTTTGTGGCAAACCGCCAGACCGCCTGCCAATGGCGGAGATCTGCAGATTGTACATTTTTTAACCAATAATTTTTCTTTTATTTTTCAGTTATTTATAAAGGTGCGTGCGCTAAGTCCGGCTTCTGACAGCATTTTGCGAATAACTGGATCCAGCACCACTTCTGTGCATAAAATCAACCCCGTTCCTTACCATTGAAGAATGAAAGGGTTGGCCAGACCATTTACACTGCGCCCTGTCCCCGGTCGCCGTATCCGGGTTATCCTGAGCGCGCCCGAGAGAAGCAGTGCGGTTTATGAATGCATCTGAAGACACAGCCCTTGACCGTGCGCCGGAAAGCGAGCTCCAGTCCGCGCGCAGGGTAACCCTCGTTGGGCTCGTTCTCGACGCCCTTCTGGGCGTGGTGAAGGTCATCGTCGGCTTTTTCTACAATTCCTATGCCCTGATCGCGGACGGCGTCCACTCCTTCTCCGATGTCGCCTCGGACATCATGGTACTGGTGCTGTTCCGCATCTCCCGTGAGGAGCCGGACGAAGACCACCCCTATGGTCACGAACGCTTCGAGACACTGGGCGCCGTTATTCTTGGCAGTGCCCTGATCGCACTTGCCGGCGCCCTGGCCTGGGAAGCCGCGCAGCGGGTCATGAGTTCCGAACTCGGCGTGCCCGGATGGCCGGTACTGGTCGTGGCCGGTGCTGCCGTCCTCGGCAAGGAATGGATTTACCACTACACCCTCAGGGTTGGGAAAGCCATCCGCTCCGACCTGCTGGTGGCCAACGCCTGGCACAGCCGCACTGACGCCTTCTCCTCCATCGTGGTGATGCTCGGCGCCTCCGGGGCCATGCTCGGCTACCCCTGGCTCGACGCCGTCGCCGCCTGCGGCATCGCCGTGATCGTCGCCCGTGTGGGCTGGCACCTCGCCTGGGACAACGTCAAGGAACTGGTGGACACCGCCATGCCGGTGGAAAAACAGCGCCACCTGCGCGAAGTCGCCGAAGCCACCGAAGGGGTCCGCTCGGTGAATGCCATCAAGAGCCGCCGCATGGGCTCCGACTTCCTCCTCGACATCCACCTCCAGGTAGACCCGGAAGTCAGCGTCTCCGAAGGCCACGAGATCGGCGTGCGTGCCGAGCACCGCCTGCTCGAGGCCGTGCCGGACGTGCGCGAGGTCACCTTCCACATCGACGCCGAGGACGAAGCCGTCCAACAGAACGTCCACGCCGCCATCCTGCCCTCGCGCAGCGCCGTGGCCAACGAACTCGAGGAACGCTGGGGCGACCTCATCAACTTCCACAACACCTGCCCGCCCCGGCTGCACTACCTCTCGGACGAAGTCTCCGTGGAGCTCTACCTGGAAAGCCGCACGGCGGTGAACGAGGACTCCCGCGACCAGCAGTGCCTCACCTGCCAGCTCAAGTCCCGCACGAAAGACCTCCCCTGGATCGGCGACATCCGCATCTGGTACGCCGACGAATTCCGCACCGGGCCGAACCAGAACTGATCCACCACTCTCCCCCGGCAGGAGCGGCGTCCCGAGACACGCAATGAAAACAAACTCGGTGTTCAGGGGAGCAGGGGATGCTCGGAGGGAAGCTCTGGAGCCATGGATGGCGGAAGAGCAGCGTACAGGGATGTATTTACAGCGTTTCCCGGAGAGCATCCCCTGCTCCCCTGAACGCCAGGCAGCCTATCAACAGGCTTGAGACAACACCTCAGCCATACCTTAAAGCCGCCTCCTTCAACTTATTCGCCTCATCCCTGAGCCGAGCCGCCTTCTCAAACTCCAGATTCGACGCCGCCTTGTACATCTCATCCTCAAGCCGATCGATCTCCTTCAGCATCTGATCCGCATCCTTGCCATGCACATCCACCGAATACTCCGCCGACGACTCCGCCACCTCGCGGCTGCCGTCACCCCGCTTACGCTGAACATGCACACCCTCCATGATGTCCGCCACCTTCTTGTCCAGCCCCTTGGGCGTGATCCCGTGCGCCTCGTTGTGAGCCATCTGCTTCTCGCGCCGGCGCTCCGTCTCATCAATGGCGCGACGCATCGAGCCCGTCTCACGGTCCGCGTACAGGATCGCCTTGCCATTCACATTCCGGGCCGCACGCCCCATGGTCTGGATCAGGGACCGGTCCGAACGCAGGAAGCCCTCCTTGTCCGCATCCAGGATCGCCACCAGTGAGACCTCCGGCATATCCAGCCCCTCACGCAGCAGGTTGATGCCCACCAGCACATCAAACTCACCCCGGCGCAGGTCGCGTACAATCTCCACACGTTCCACCGTGTCCACGTCCGAGTGCAGATAGCGCACCCGCACATTGTGCTCCTCCAGGAAATCCGTCAGATCCTCCGCCATGCGCTTGGTCATGGTGGTTACCAGCACCCGTTCGCCCGCCTCGGCGCAGCGGCGCACCTCCGAAAGCAGATCGTCCACCTGGGTCGTGGCCGGGCGCACCTCGATCTCCGGATCCACCAGCCCGGTCGGCCGGACCACCTGCTCGGCCACCTGCCCGGCATGCTCGGCCTCGTACTTGGCCGGCGTCGCCGAGACAAAGATCATCTGAGGCGCCATGCGCTCCCACTCATCAAAGCGCATGGGCCGGTTATCCAGCGCCGAGGGCAGCCGGAATCCGTACTCCACCAGCGTCTCCTTGCGCGAGCGGTCGCCCTTGTACATGCCACCGATCTGGGGAATGGTCACGTGGGACTCGTCGATCATCAGAAGCGCATTGTCCGGGAGGTAGTCGAACAACGTGGGTGGCGCCTCGCCCGGCTGGCGCCCAGACAGATAGCGCGAGTAGTTCTCGATGCCGTTGCAGTAGCCCAGCTCCAGCATCATCTCCATGTCGTAACGGGTACGCTCCTCCAGCCGCTGGGCCTCCAGCAGCTTGTTGTTGTCGCGCAGCTGCTTCAGGCGCTCGTCCAGTTCCTCCTTGATGGAATCCACCGCGTTCAGGATCTTCTCGCGCGGCGTCACATAGTGCGTCTTGGGGTAGATGGTGACGCGCGGCACGCGCTGGATGACTTCGCCCGTCAATGGGTCGAACCAGGCAATGTTCTCCACCTCGTCATCAAACAGCTGGATGCGCACCGCCTGGTCCTCGGACTCCGCCGGGAACACATCGATCACCTCGCCCCGCACCCGGTAGTTGCCCCGCTGCAGCTCGGTCTCGTTGCGGGTGTACTGCAATTCCGCCAGCCGCCGCACAATGTCGCGCTGGTCCACCTGCTCGCCCCGGGTCACGTGCAGGATCATGCGCAGGTAGGACTCCGGGTCGCCCAGGCCGTAGATGGATGACACGGTCGAGACGATGATCGCGTCCGGGCGCTCCAGCAGGGCCTTGGTGGCGGAGAGGCGCATCTGCTCGATATGCTCGTTCACCGAGGCGTCCTTCTCGATGAAGGTGTCCGATGCCGGGACATAGGCCTCCGGCTGATAGTAGTCGTAATAGGACACGAAGTATTCCACCGCATTGTCCGGGAAGAAATCCCGGAACTCACCGTAGAGCTGGGCGGCCAGCGTCTTGTTGTGGGCCATGATGATGGTCGGGCGCTGCACCTGCTCGATCACCTTGGCCATGGTGAAGGTCTTGCCCGAGCCGGTAACACCCAGCAATGTCTGGTGCATCAGGCCGTCATGGATGCCCTCAACCAGCTTCTCTATCGCCTGGGGCTGGTCACCCGCAGGCTCAAAATCCGAAGCCACTCGGAATGTCAGGTCGTCTTTCGACATAGGGTTGCGTCTCTTTCGGATCCCGGGGATCGCACATGGCGGGAATGCTCATGCTATCATGTTCCCAACGTTGTTCCGGCACACCGACTTTTCAACAGGAGCCCGAGTTTGAGCGCGCAACTGTCCAACCGCGTCCAGCAGATCAAGCCCTCGCCCACACTCGCCATTACCAGCAAGGCAGCCGAGCTGCGCGCTGCCGGCCAGGACATCATCGGCCTGGGTGCCGGCGAGCCCGACTTTGACACCCCCGACCACATCAAACAGGCAGCGGTCGACGCACTCAATGCCGGCAAGACCAAGTACACCCCGGTCGACGGCACGCCCGAGCTCAAGGACGCCATCATCGAGAAGTTCCGCCGGGACAATAACCTGACGTACGAACGCAACCAGATCCTGGTCTCCTGCGGCGGCAAGCAGAGCTTCTTCAACCTGGCCCTGGCCCTGCTCAACCCGGGCGATGAGGTTATCATCCCGGCACCCTACTGGGTCTCCTACCCGGACATGGTGAAGATCGCCGAGGGCACGCCCGTCATCCTCGAGAGCAGCGCCGAAACGGGCTTCAAGGTCACCGCCGAGCAGATCCGCAGCGCCCTGACCGAGCGCACGAAACTGGTCGTGATCAACAGCCCCTCCAACCCCAGCGGCAAGGCCTACAGCCGTGAGGAACTGGCCGCCATCGGCAAGGTGCTGGAAGAGCGCCCGGACGTCATGATCGCCACCGACGACATGTACGAGCACATCCTCTGGAACGGCGACTTCGTCAACATCGTCAACGCCACGCCCTCACTGAAGGACCGTACCTTCGTGCTCAACGGCGTCTCCAAGGCCTACTCCATGACCGGCTGGCGCATCGGCTACGCCGCCGGCCCGGCGGACGTGATCGGGGCCATGAAAAAGATCCAGTCCCAGAGCACCTCCAACCCGGCCTCCATCTCCCAGGCCGGCGCCACCGCCGCCCTGAACGGCCCGCAGGACTGCGTCGGTGAAATGCTCAAGGCTTTCAAAGAGCGCCACGACTACGTGGTCAAGGCCCTGAACGAGCTGCCAGGCGTGGACTGCATCGAGAGCGACGGCACCTTCTACGCCTTCCCAGGCTTCCAGGGCGCCATCGAGGCAACCCCGGGCGTGAGCAACGACCAGGAACTGGCCGAACACCTGCTGAAGGAAGCCGGCGTCGCCCTGGTCCCCGGCTCCGCCTTCGGCACGCCGGGCCACATGCGCCTGAGCTACGCCACCAGCATGGACAACCTGAAAAACGCCATCGAGCGCCTCGGGAAAGTTCTGAAGACTTGACGAAGGGGCCAAGCGCCCCTAATATACGCAGCGCTTATCCCCGATAGCTCAGTTGGTAGAGCACCTGACTGTTAATCAGGTTGTCGCTGGTTCGAGCCCAGCTCGGGGAGCCAAACATCGCAAAAAGCCGCTCCACGGAGCGGCTTTTTCTGTTTCAGGGGTCTGAAAAATGGCAAGCATCTACCTCGCGGGACCGGACGTCTTCTTCCCCGAGACCATCCGCAATCGCATTGAAGCCAGCAAGAAGGCCATCCTCGCCGAACACGGCCTCGAGGCCCTCTCCCCCTGCGACAACAAACTGGACCTCGACAACGCCAGCAACCCGGCCCAGCTCATCTACGAGGCCAACCGCGCCCTCATGAACCAGGCCGACGGCCTCATAGCCAACCTCACCCCCTTCCGCGGCCCCAGCGCCGACGCCGGCACCATCTTCGAACTCGGCTTCATGACCGCCCTGGGAAAACCCGTGAGCGCCTACACCACCTGCACCACCCCCTATAACCAACGGGTTTCAGGGGGCTCAGAAACCGACGGCAACGGCATGCTGGTTGAAGGATTCGGCCTGTGCGATAACCTGATGCTGGACTGCGGTATTGAAGCCAGTGGCGGGACTTTTGTTTCCGGATCACTCGAATGGCGAAGCGAGGGATTCACGCCGGAGGAATGCTTCGATGAGACGATTTTCAGGGAAGCGACAAAAGCAATTGCGCTCAAGCTTGGTACTCTGAGCGAATAGCAACACAGTTTAAGTGGCAGGGTGTGGTAATCCTAAGCGGGAAGCTCTGGAGCCATGGATGGCGGAAGAGCAGCCTACAGGGACGTACTCGTGGCGATTCCCGATTAGGACTACCACAGCCTGTCACCCGCAGAAACGCACCAGTCTGGAGACAACACCAATGGGCAGGAACAAAGAAGGCGGCCTCGTCTACTCCACCGAAGCAGGCGGCAAAACCTGCCCCGAATGCCGCCACCCCCTCGACCAGTGCCAGTGCAGCAACGAAACCCGCTCAACCACCAGCGACGGCACCGTCCGCATCCAGCGCGAAACCAAAGGCCGCAAAGGCAAGGGCGTCACCCTGATCACAGGCCTCGACCTCCCCGAAAAAGACCTCAAGGCCCTCGCCAAAACCCTCAAGGCCAAATGCGGCACCGGCGGCACCATCCGGGAAGGCGTGATCGAAATCCAGGGCGACCACCGGGACACCCTGCTCGCTGAACTCGAAAAGAAAGGCTGGAAAGCCAAAAAAGCTGGCGGTTAGACGCCCGCCAGCTCCTGCTCAATGGCCGCAAGCGCCGCCATCGGATCCTCCGCCCGCGTGATCGGCCGGCCGATCACCAGATCATCACTACCCGCCGCAACCGCCTTTGCCGGCGTCATCACCCGCTGCTGATCCCCCTGGACCGCGAAAGCCGGCCGGATCCCAGGCGTCACGAGCCGAAAATCGGGTCCCATGGACTCACGCAACGAGGACACCTCGGCCGCCGAGCAAACCACCCCGTCCAGACCGGATTCGCCCGCCATGGTAGCCAGGCGGTTAACCGTCGCCCCGGCACCGCTCTCCCAGCCAATCTCCCGGATCTCGGCATCCGTCAAGCTCGTCAGCACCGTTACCCCGATCAGAAGCGGCCGGTCGTCGCCGACATTTTCCAGCTCGCGTACACAGGCTTCCATCATCCGGCGCCCGCCGGAGGCATGCACATTCACCATCCACACCCCCAGCTCCGCCGCCGAAGCCACAGCAGCCGCCGCCGTATTCGGAATATCATGGAATTTCAGATCCAGAAAGACCTCAAACCCACGCCCCTGCAGGGCCTGCACAAACCCCGGACCGAAACGGGTGAACATCTCCTTGCCCACCTTGAGCCGGCAGCGGGCCGGATCCAGCTGATCCACCAGCTGTAATGCCTCCAGACGATCCGCAAAATCCAGCGCAACAATGATTGATGCCATCAATGACTCCCGTGACTACTCGCCCTCGACACCCTGATAGGGCTCGACGGTTTCCCAGTTCTTGCAGCTCGGACACAGCCAGTGCAGCTGCTGGCCACCAAAACCACAGCGGATGCACTGGTAGGCCGGCCGGTTCTCCAGCAACCGCTGCCCGACCTGTCGTACCAGATTCGGGGTGGTCCCTTTTCGCGGTTCCTGCCCTTCCTCCATTTCCAGAAGATGCATAAGGGCCCTGAGGCTCGGGCGCTGCTGCAGTTCACCGTGAAGCAGGTAGAGCGCGTGATCCCGCGAGTTGAAACGTTCCTCCTCCTCCGCGAGGCAGAGCAGAAGGGTGGTCGAAGGGTGGTCCCGGTAGATCCGGTGCAGGCGCCGGCGAAGCTTACGCTCCACTCCGAACTCCCGGGCCAGGCTGACCAGGCGCCGCACCGCCTCCGGACCAAAGGCCGGATTCTGGTCGAACACCTTGAAAAGCAGCTGCTGCGCCTCGCGCCAATTGCCGCGCTCACGCGCCAGATCCGCCAACAGCAGGCTGGCACGGACACACCCCGAGTCGTGAGCTAGAGCCTGCTCCAGAAGCTCCCGTGGGTCCGGAACCCGGCTCACTGCCCCCTGATCCGAAGCCTGCTCGCACAGAAGATGGGCAAGCTGCTTGCGGATTTCCCGGGTATCGCTGATACCCACCAGGGTGCGGGCCACTTCCACGGCCTTCTCCCAGTCCCGCTCGCGCTGATAGATCAGTACCAGCTGCTCCGCCGCCCGGGCGCCGTAGGAGCGGGTACCCAACAGCTCATGCAGCAGCGCCTCGGCCCGGTCCAGAAGTCCGGCCGCCAGGTAGTCCAATGCCAGTTCGTAGGTCACCTGGGAGGAATAGCGCCCCGGCAGTTCCGGTCGCGCCAGCAGGTTCTGGTGGATCAGGGTTGCCCGTTCGACCTCACCCCGGTCACGGAAGTGGGCACCTATGGACAGGTGGAGATTCACCGTCTCCCGGTTGACCTCCAGCGAGTCCAGGAAGGATTCAATCGCCTCGTCGGAATAATTGGTAAACAGGAACTGGAGACGTTCCCGAAGCCGGTCCTCATCATCAATGGGAGCGGGTGAGGCCTGCCGGCGCAGCCGCCAACGCCCGAGCGCCCAGCCGATGCCGACTGCCACCGCCAGCAACAGCCACTGCAGGATGGTGTTCATTCAATACTCTTGATTGGATCCCGTTGCAGTCCACGAGATTGCTGTTCAGACCTGCGAAGCTTCCGTTCCGCCCGCCGGCGCCCGGCCCTTGCCCGCATCAGCGGTACCAGCATGGCGGCCGCCCCCAGCAGGGCGCCCACGATCAGCGTAAGCACCAGGACCAGCGCTACGCTGATCGGCGGAGTCTGCACCAGCAGCAGATCCAGCACCACCTCCTGGCGGTTGCTGAAGCTGAACAGCATCGCCGCCAGTCCCAGCACCAGCGCCAGCAGAACAAGAACAATACGACGTATCCTGGCCATCCGGCCCTCCCTGCCGGATCAGTAGCCGGCCTTCATGCTGTCATTGACCTTCTCGCGCAGATCCTTGCCCGGCTTGAAGTGGGGGACATACTTTTCGGGCAGGTTCACGGATTCACCGGTCTTGGGATTGCGGCCCACCCGTGGCGCCCGGTAGTGCAGGGAAAAGCTCCCGAAACCGCGGATCTCGATCCGCTCCCCTTCGGCAAGGGACTGGGACATATGATCAATGATCGTCTTGACCGCCAGCTCCACATCCTTACCGGAAAGCTGGGACTGTTTCGAGGCGATCACTTCTACCAGTTCGGATTTTGTCATGGTCCTGTCCTTCCTCACAGGTTCAGCAACGCCTTCAGTTTAGCGAACCTGATGAAAAAGACAAAAAAAACGGGCTGTTACAGCCCGTTTTTTTAACACTTTACAGCGGAACCGGCATCAGCCGTTGTCGTTCTGCTGCATCTGCTCCTTGATCAGGTCACCGATGGTGGTGGCGCTGCTGCTGTTATCAGCCTTTTCGCGCACATCCCGCATGGCTTCCTTGTCGTCCTCTACGTCCTTGGACTTGATCGACAGGTTGATTACGCGGTTCTTGCGGTCAACGCTGATGATCTTGGCTTCCACCTCATCGCCTTCCTGGAGCACGTTGCGTGCGTCCTCAACCTTGTCACGGCTGATCTCGGAGGCCTTGAGCGTGGCTTCCACCTCTTCGTTCAGGGTGACGGTCGCACCCTTGGCGTCAACGCTGCTCACGGTGCCTGTAACGATGCTGCCACGGTCATTGACCTGGGTGAACTCGGCGAAGGGATCGCTCTCGAGCTGCTTAATGCCAAGCGAGATGCGCTCACGCTCCGGATCCACGGACAGGATGACGGTTTCAACCTCATCGCCCTTCTTGTACTTGCGCACCGCTTCCTCGCCGGTTTCGTTCCAGCTGATGTCGGACAGGTGCACCAGGCCGTCGATGCCGCCCTCAAGGCCGATGAAGATGCCGAAGTCCGTGATGGACTTGATCTTGCCGGTAATCCGGTCGCCCTTGTTGTAGTTCTGGGAGAACTCTTCCCAGGGGTTCGGCTGGCACTGCTTGATGCCGAGCGAGATGCGGCGGCGTTCCTCGTCGATATCGAGAATCATCACCTCGATCTCGTCGCCCACATCCACAACCTTGGAGGGATGGATGTTCTTGTTGGTCCAGTCCATCTCGGAGACGTGTACCAGACCCTCGACACCCTCTTCCAGCTCGGCGAAGCAGCCGTAGTCGGTCAGGTTGGTGACCTTGGCCGGCACGCGGGTGTTCTCCGGATAGCGGCCCTTGATGTTGACCCACGGATCCTCGCCCAGCTGCTTCAGGCCGAGGGATACACGGTTGCGTTCACGGTCGAACTTGAGGACCTTGACGTTGATCTCGTCGCCAACGTTCACGATCTCGCTCGGATGCTTGATGCGCTTCCAGGCCATGTCCGTGATGTGCAGCAGGCCGTCGACACCGCCCAGATCCACGAAGGCACCGTAGTCGGTCAGGTTCTTGACGATGCCCTTGATTTCCATGCCTTCTGTCAGCGTCTCGAGCAGCTGCTCACGCTCGGCACTGTTCTCGGCTTCCAGCACGGCGCGGCGGGAAACCACCACGTTGTTGCGCTTGGCGTCGAGCTTGATGACCTTGAAATCCAGCTCTTTGTTCTCGAGGTGCGTGGTGTCGCGCACCGGGCGGACGTCGACCAGGGAGCCCGGCAGGAAAGCCCGGATACCCTTGAGGTCGACGGTGAAGCCGCCCTTGACCTTGCCATTGATCACACCCTTGACTGCTTCTTCCGCCTCGAAGGCCTTCTCCAGCTCCTTCCAGGCTTCAGCGCGCTTCGCTTTCTCGCGCGACAGGCGGGTTGCCCCGAAGCCGTCTTCCACGGCGTCCAGCGCCACGTCAACCTCGTCGCCTGCCGCGACTTCCAGCTCCCCGTTCTCGTTGTAGAACTGGGAAACCGGGATGATGCCCTCGGACTTGAGTCCCGCGTTGACCGTGACCCAGTCACTGTCAACGTCCACAACCGTGGCCTTGACAATGGACCCCGGCTGCATATCAATGTCTTTCAGGCTCTCTTCAAAAAGTTCCGCAAAGCTTTCGCTCATTGTGTGTCCTATGTGATCAATACCAAGCTCCCCGCGAGCCAGCCCTCCGGGGTCTGTTCACCATAAACCAACGCACCGCCATGCTGGCCTCACGCGGTCCGCCGGCACTTTTCCAATAACAAAAAGGCGCTGTCAGGTATGGCCCGTTACTGCCAGGACCTGGTCCAGCACCTCGTCAATGGACAATCCGGTTGTATCCACAACCCGCGCGTCATGCGCCGGTTTGAGAGGCGCTGCGGAACGGTTCATATCCCGTTCATCGCGCGCCTGAATCTCTTTTACAAGGTCGGGGAGTCTAACATCCTCCCCCTGAGCCAGCAACTGCTCGTGCCGGCGCCGCGCCCGTTCCTCCGCCGAGGCGGTGAGAAAGATCTTGTGGCTGGCATCCGGAAAGACCACCGTGCCCATATCGCGGCCGTCGGCCACCAGCCCCGGGGGCTGGCAGAAGTCACGCTGGCGCTGAAGGAGTGCCTCGCGGACCGACGGGAGCGCCGCCACACGCGAGGCCCGGTCTCCGCACTCCTCGGTGCGGATGGCGGTGGTGACATCCTCACCGTCCAGAAATACGCGCGCGGGATCATCCCCCGGCCTGGGTTCAAAACGCACATCCAGCGCCTGGGCAACGCCGGCCAGCGCCGTTTCATCATCAAAGTCCACCGCCTGTTTCATGCCCGCCAGGGCCGTGAGGCGATAGAGCGCGCCGCTGTCGAGCAGGTGCCACCCCAGGCGCCGTGCCAGAAGCTGGGTGATGGTGCCTTTGCCCGCGCCGCCGGGGCCATCGACGGCAATCACCGGTGCCTGTTCGGATGCTGTCATTACGTCTCCTCGGAAGATTCAATCGTCAGCCCGACCTGGTTGGCCAGTGCCACAAAACCCGGGAAGGAGGTGGCGACGTTCGCGCAGTCGTCGATGACCACGGGCCCGGTTGCGCGCAGCGCCGCCACCGCGAAGGCCATGGCAATGCGGTGATCACCATGGCTGTTGATCCGGCCGCTGCCGTAGGCACCGCCCTGGATCAGGATCCCGTCCTCCCGGACCTCGCTGGTAACACCCAGGATATCCAGGCCGTCGGCCATGACCTGGATCCGGTCGCTTTCCTTGACCCGCAGCTCGGCGGCGCCGGTCAGCTCGGTGCTGCCCTCGGCGTTGGCGGCCGCGATGAAAATGGCCGGGAACTCGTCGATGGCCAGCGGCACCTGATCCTCGGGGATGCGGATGCCCTTGAGCGGCGTATGCCGAACGCGCAGATCCGCCACCGGCTCACCGCCGGCTTCATGCTCGTTGTGCAGCTCGATGGACGCGCCCATGACCCGCAGGATATTGATCACCCCGATACGGGTTGGGTTGACGCCCACGTGGCGCAACCACAGATCCGACCCGGGCGTGATCGCGGCGGCCACAATGAAGAAGGTTGCCGAAGAAATGTCCGCCGGCACGTCGATGGCGCAGGCGTTCAGGCGACCACCGCCGCTGAGCCTTGCCACAGCTCCCTCCTGCACCACGGGATAACCAAAGCCCTTGAGCATGCGCTCGGTATGATCCCGGGTAGGCGCCGGCTCTGTCACCGCGGTCTCGCCCTCTGCGTAGAGCCCGGCCAGCAGCAGGCAGGATTTAACCTGGGCGCTGGCCACCGGCAGCTCATAGTCAATGCCCTTGAGCGGCTGACCGCCGGCAATGTGCAGCGGCGGACGGCCGCCCTCGGCGGTATCAATATGCGCTCCCATCCGCCGCAGCGGGTCCGCCACCCGGGCCATGGGCCTACGGGTCAGGCTGGCATCACCGGTCAGTTCCGTATCAAAGCGCTGCCCTGCCAGCAGCCCTGCGAAAAGGCGCATGGCGGTGCCGGAGTTGCCCACGTAGAGCGAACCGTGCGGGGGCTGGAGGCCGTTCAGGCCAACGCCATGGATGCGCACAAAGCCGGCATCCGGCCCCTCGATGGTCACGCCCATGTCGCGGAAGGCCTGGAGGGTCGCTAGGCTGTCCTCGCCCTCAAGGAAGCCTGAGACATCGGTGATGCCCTCGGCAAGCGCTCCGAGCATGATGGCCCGGTGGGACATGGACTTGTCCCCGGGCACCCGGATGTCGCCCTGGATGGCCTCCCCCGGCCGGGCGGTGTAGGTCACGGTCTGGTCGGTCATGGTGTTGAGATAGGCCTCACCGGAAAGGATTCGGGAAAAATGCTCGCGCGCCGCCTTGGCGCGGGTGAACACCTGCTGCAGGCGCTGGCCGTCGCCGGCCTCGATGGCCTCGCCGAGCTGGTCCAGATCCTCCCGGAAATGGCCCAGCGCCTCGAGTACCGCCCTGCGGTTGGCGAGGAAGATGTCACGCCACATCACCGGGTCACTGGCGGCAATGCGCGTGAAGTCCCGGAAGCCGCCGGCGGCATAGCGGAAGATATCCTGGTTGTCGTCCTCGCCGGCGAGCGTGTCCACCAGGGAAAAGGCGATCAGGTGTGGCAGGTGGCTGGTGGCGGCCAGCACCTCGTCATGCCGGGCAACGGACATGGTCAGAACCTCCGCGCCACAGGCGGCCCAGAGGCGGCACATCGACGCAAGAGCGGCGGAATCGGTCTCGGGCTCCGGCGTCAGGATCACCTTGTGATCTCGAAAAAGATCCGGGTCGGCCGCGCCAACCCCACTCTTTTCGGAGCCCGCGATCGGATGCCCCGGAACAACCCTGGCGGGGAGCTCACCGAAAACACCCCGCACATCCGCCACGAATCCGCCCTTGACGCTGCCCACATCCGTGAGCACCGCATCCTTCGGCAGGGTATCGCGGATCTGCTCCAGGACGACACGGTTGGCGCGCACGGGCACGGCAAGAACGACAAGATCCGCCCCTGCCACGGCCCGCGCCGCGTCCGGTTCGCTTTCATCAATCAGGCCCAGCCGCCGCCCTTCCTCGAGGGGGCCGGGGCGCTCATCGCAGCCGACCACCGTGGCCACCAGCCCCTGGGCCTTCGCAGCCCGCGCCAGGGAACCGCCAATCAGCCCCAGGCCGATCACGACCATCCGCTGGAAGAGGGGCTCGCCGCCGGCCATCAGCCCAGCACCTTCTCCAGCGCCTCGAGGCAGCGCCGGTTCTCGTGCTCAAGACCCACCGACACGCGCAGGTGCCGGGGCATGCCGTAGGCGCCCACGGGGCGGACGATAACGCCCTCGCGCAACAGGGCGTCGTTCACCTCGTTGGCATCCCGGCCGGTATCCAGGGCAATGAAGTTGGCCGCCGAGGGAATGTAGCCCAGCCCAAGCCGATCAAAGCCGCTTGCCAGCTGTTCCAGCCCGGCCCGGTTCACCTCGATCGCGCGGTCAATGTAGGCCTGGTCATCCAGAACCGCTGTTGCCGCCGCCTGTGCCAGCGCGTTGCCGTTGAAGGGCTGGCGCACCCGGTTGATCACGTCCGCAATTTCCGGGCTGGAGATGCCGTAGCCCATGCGCAGCCCCGCCAGGCCCCAGGCCTTGGAGAAGGTGCGCGAGACCACCAGGTTGGGGAACTCGCTCAACCACTGGACGCCGTCCGCATACTGGGGCCCCTGCAGGTACTCGCAGTAGGCCTCGTCCAGCACCACGATCACGTTCTCCGGCACCCGTTGGAGGAACCGGTAGACGGCATCCTTCTCAACCACGGTGCCGGTGGGATTATTGGGATTGGCCACGAACACGACCCGGGTGCGCTCGGTGATCGCGGCGGCCATGGCGTCCAGGTCATGCCCCCAGTCCACGGCGGGCACCTTCACATGATCCGCGCCGATGGCCTGGGTCACGATCGGGTAGACGGCAAAGGCGTGTTCGGAATAGACAACCTCGGTCCCCGGCTCGGCAAAGGCGCGAGCCACCAGCTCGAGGACGTCGTTGGAGCCGTTGCCGAAGGTCAGCATTTCCGGCGTCACGCCCAGGCGCTCCGCCAGGGTCTGGCGCAGGGTGTAGGCGGCGCCGTCCGGGTAGCGGGTGACCTCCGGAAGTGCCTTTTCCACGGCCGCCGTTACCCGGTCACTGGGCCCGAGCGGGTTCTCGTTGCTGGCCAGCTTCACGATCCGCGCCGGATCCAGCCCCAGCTCCCGCGCCAGCTCATCCACCGGCTTGCCGGGCTGGTACGGCTGCAGGCCCTGGACGCCACGTGCCGCCAGTGCTTCGTAATCACAGCTCATCACAGCACTCCCATGGGATAGGACCCAAGGTGTTTCAGCTCCTGGCTCTGGGCTTCGATCTCATCCAGAACCGCCCGGATGGCCGGTGCGTCCCGGTGCCCGACGAAGTCGATGTAGAACACATAGGCCCAGGTGGCGCTGGGCGACGGGCGGGTTTCCAGCCGGGTCAGGTCGATGTTCTCGCGCTTGAACGGCTCCAGGAGCTCGTAGAGCGCGCCCGGGCGGTTACGCGTGGACACCAGGATGGAGGTCTTGTCCTGCCCGCTGGGCGGCACCGCCTCGGTGCCGATGATCAGGAAGCGGGTGGTGTTGTCCGGCCGGTCCTCAATGTTGCTGTGTGCCGGCTCCAGGCCATAGAGGGAGGCGGCCATGTCCCCGGCGATCGCGGCGGCGCCCTCTTCCTGGCTCGCCAGGCGCGCCGCCTCCGCGTTGCTGGACACGGTAATGCGTTCAACGGCCGGCCAGTGGCTGTCCAGCCATTTCCGGCACTGGGCGAAGGACTGCTGGTGCGAGTAAAGGCGCGTGATGCCGGCCTCGTCCTGGTCCGGCCGCTTGAGCAGATGATGATGGATGCGCAGCTGCACCTCGCCACAGATCTTCAGCGGCGAACCCATGAACATGTCCAGCGTGTGATTGATCATGCCCTCGGTGGAGTTTTCCACCGGTACCACGCCGTACTGGGCGTTGCCGGACTCCACCTCACGGAAGACGTCATCAATGGCCGACAGCGGCGTACTCAGCACGGAATGCCCGAAGTGCTTGAGCGCCGCTGCCTGGGTAAAGGTGCCCTCGGGCCCCAGGAAGGCGATGGTCATGGGCTTCTCGAGCGCCAGGCAGGCGGACATCACCTCCCGGAACAGGCGCGCCATCTCCTCGTCCGCCAGCGGACCAGGGTTACGCTCCTTGATCCGGCTGAGGATCTGCGTCTCGCGCTCCGGGCGATAGAAGGCGACGTCCTCGTCCGGGTTGGCCTGCAGCTTCACTTCAGCCACATCCCGGGCGCACTCGGCCCGTTCGCTGATCAGTTTCAGCAGGTCGTCATCGATCTGGTCAATGCGCTCGCGCAACCGGGCCAGGCGCGCCTCTTCGTCGCTCATGGTCAGCCTTTTTCTTTTTCGAATTCCGCCATGTAGTCAATCAGCGCCTCGATGCCGGCTTCCGGCATGGCGTTGTAGATGCTCGCGCGCATACCGCCCACGGACCGGTGCCCCTTGAGGTTCAGCAGGCCGCGCGCCTCGGCGCCCTCGAGGAAGGCACTGTTGAGGCTGTCGTCCGCCAGCGTAAAGGGCACGTTCATCAGCGAGCGGTATTCCGGCTGCACCGGGTTGGCGTAGAAGTCGCTCTCGTCGATGAAGCCGTAGAGCCGGCTGGCCTTGCGGCGGTTGATGTCCGCCATGGCCTGGAGGCCGCCCTGGCGCTTGAGCCACTGGAAGACCAGCCCGGCCAGGTACCACGAATAGGTGGCCGGCGTGTTGTACATGGAGTCCGCCTTGTCATGGATGGCGTAGTCCAGCATGGCCGGCGTGCCCTCGCGGGCATTGCCGATCAGGTCACGGCGCACGATCACGATGGTCAGCCCCGCCGGGCCGATGTTCTTCTGGGCACCGGCGTAGATCATGCCGAAGCGGCTCACGTCCACCGGCTCTGAGAGGATGGCCGAGGACCAGTCCGCCACCACGGGCACGTTGCCGGCCTCCGGGAAGCGACTGTACGCCAGCCCGCCGATGGTCTCATTGGGCGTGATGTGCAGGTAGCGGGCATCCGGGCGGGTACGCCATTCGGCCGGGTCCGGCACATGGGTGTAGCCGGCATCCTCGGAACTGGCCACTTCCTTCACATCCGCCATCCGGCCGGCCTCGGCAATGGCCTTGCGAGACCAGACGCCGGTGTTGACGTAGTCCACCGGGTCATTCGGGCCCGCCAGGTTCAGGGGCACGCCCGCGAACTGGCTGCTGGCACCGCCCTGCAGGAAGAGGACGGCGTAGTCGTCCGGAATGCCCATCAGCTCGCGCAGGTCCTGTTCCGCCTGCTGCGCAATGCCCATGAAGGCATCCCCCCGATGGCTCATTTCCATGACCGACAGGCCCTTGCCCTGCCAGTCCAGCATCTCGTCGCGCGCCTGCTCAAGCACTTCCTGCGGCAATGCCGCCGGGCCGGCGCAGAAGTTATAGGCTCGTGTCATGGGTCAGTCCTGTTCCCCGTCTTCGTCGTCATCGTCACTGCTGTCCTCGATCCGCTGGATGCCCACCAGGCACTCGTCGTCACCGGTCATCCGGATCAGGCGCACGCCCTGGGTATTCCGGCCGCTGATCGAGACATCCTCAATGCCGGTACGCACCAGGGTCCCCTGGTTGGTGATCAGCATGATCTCGTTGCCCTCGAACACCTGCAGCGCGCACACCAGGTCACCGTTGCGCTCGGAGCGCTGCATGGCGATCACACCCTGGCTGCCGCGGCTGTAGGCCGGGAATTCGCTCACTTTCGTGCGCTTGCCGAAGCCGTACTCGCTGGCGGTGAGGATGTAGCCCTCGGGATCCGGCTGGATCAGCGAAACCACCTGTTCGCCCGCCTTGAGCCGGATGCCGCGCACGCCCCGGGCGTTACGGCCCATGGAGCGCACCTGGTCCTCGGTGAAGCGCACCGCCTTACCGGAGGTGGCCAGCATCATGATCTCGGTGCTGCCGTCGGTGATGACGGCGCCGATGAGGTGATCGCCCTCATCCAAGTTGGTGGCGATCAGGCCGGAGCTGCGCGGCCGGGAGAAGTTCTCCAACGGCGTCTTCTTGACCGTGCCGTTGGCGGTGGCCAGGAATACGTAATGCCCTTCGGTGTACTCACGTACTGGCAGGAAGGTGGAGATCCGCTCGTCCTCGTCCAGCGGCAGGATGTTGACCATGGGCCGCCCACGGGAGTTGCGGCTGCCCTGGGGTATCTCGAACACCCGCAGCCAGTAGACCTTGCCCTTGTCCGTGAAGCACAGGATGGTGTCGTGGGAGTTGGCCACCAGCAGGGTCTCGATGAAGTCCTCATCCTTCATGCTGGTGGCGGACTTGCCACGGCCACCCCGACGCTGGGCCCTGTAGTCCTCCAGCGGCTGCGTCTTGGCGTAGCCGTTGTGGGAGATGGTGACCACCAGGTCCTCTTCATCGATCAGGTCCGCCGTGGTCAGATCCTGGCGCGAGCTTACGATCTCGGTGCGGCGCTCGTCGCCGTACTCGTCACGGACTTTTTCCAGCTCTTCGCGGATCACCTGCATGAGGCGGTCCGGATTTCTCAGGATATCGAGCAGATCCTCGATCTTGGCGAGGATCTCCTTGTACTCGGTGAACAGCTTCTCGGTCTCAAGACCGGTCAGGCGATGCAAGCGCAGGTCCAGGATGGCCTGGGCCTGTTCCGGAGAGAGATTGTACTTCCCATCGCGCAGGCCATAGCCCTCCGGCAGGTCGTCCGGGCGGCAGGCATCGGCGCCGGCACGCTCGAGCATGTCGTTGACCTGCCCCGGCTGCCAGCCCTGAGCCAGCAGCTTTTCCTTCGCCTCGGCGGCGCCCGGCGAGGCCTTGATCAGCTCGATCACTTCGTCGATGTTCGCCAGCGCCACGGAGAGCCCTTCCAGCACATGGCCGCGCTCGCGTGCCTTGCGCAGCTCATAGATGGTGCGGCGTGTAACCACTTCACGCCGGTGCAGCAGGAAGCGCTCCAGCATCTGCTTGAGGTTCAGGGTCTGGGGTTCACCGTCGACCAGGGCCACGCAGTTGATGCCGAAGACGTTCTCGAGCTGGGTGTTCTTGAACAGGTTGTTGACGATCACCTCGGGGTTCTCGCCCTTGCGCACCTCGATCACAATTCGGATGCCTTCCTTGCTGGACTCATCCCTCAGTTCGCTGATGCCCTCGAGGCGCTTTTCCTTGACCAGTTCCGCGATCTTCTCGATCAGCCGCGCCTTGTTCACCTGGTACGGCAGCTCGTTGAAGATGATGGCGTCCTTACCGGTCTTCTTGTCGTGCTCGATCTCATGCCGGGCGCGCACGTAGATGCGGCCACGGCCGGTCCGGTACGCCTGCACGATGCCCGCGCGGCCGCTGATCAGACCCTCGGTGGGGAAATCCGGCCCCGGGACGTATTCCATCAGGTCATCCACGGTAAGCGAGTCATCGTCCACCAGCGCCAGGCAGGCTTCAACCACTTCGCGCAGGTTGTGCGGCGGGATATTGGTGGCCATGCCCACCGCGATGCCGGAGGAGCCGTTGACCAGCAGGTTCGGGACCCGCGTTGGCAGCACCTCGGGAATCTGCTCGGTGCCGTCGTAGTTGGGCACGTAGTCGACGGTTTCCTTGTCGAGGTCCGCCAGCAGCTCGTGGGCGAGCTTGCGCATGCGCACCTCGGTGTAACGCATCGCCGCTGCGTTGTCGCCGTCAATGGAACCGAAGTTGCCCTGGCCGTCCACCAATGTGTAACGGAGGGAGAAAGGCTGAGCCATGCGCACGATGGTGTCGTACACGGCTGCGTCACCATGGGGGTGATATTTACCAATGACGTCACCCACGACACGGGCGGACTTCTTGTAGGCCTTGTTCCAGTCGTTGCCGAGCTCGTCCATGGCGAAGAGCACCCGGCGATGCACCGGCTTGAGTCCATCCCGCACATCCGGCAGCGCACGCCCCACGATCACGCTCATGGCGTAATCCAGGTAGGACTGTTTGAGTTCTTCTTCGATGTTAACCGGCAGGATTTCTCTGGCTAGCTCTCCCATCAGGGCGTCATCCTTCCTGTGTTCTGGCGGTGGTTGAAGCGTGCGAGCCGGGCACGCCAAAGCCGGAAATTATACCACAGAAAGGATGAGGCCGGGGAATCTGGAGCAGACGAAGCGCGTCTCACGCAACAAGACAAAGCATCAAAAACGATGCTATAGTGCGATTAAAGCAACTTATAGGGTGCTTAAAATGCTTCAGAAGCAACTTCGGGAGCGGCGCAAGGCCCTTGGGCTGACCCAGCGCGAGGTCGCGGAGCGGGTCAACATGCCCCGGCAGCAGTATCAAAGACTGGAAGCAGGAGGTAACCCCAGGCTGGAGACACTGGAGCTGGTGGCTGCCAGCCTTAACGCGGAGCTCATGCTTGTCCCCCTGGAAAAGCGGGCCGAAGCCCTGAACCTGACCCGCACCCAATCCGACCATTCCGTTCCCTTGGACGAAGATCCCTGGAAGGGAATGCTGGGCGATGATGAGGGGGGAAAATGAAACCGGAGTCCGTTAGAACTCTATCACTGAACCTCCACGGCAGGCATATCGGCTACCTTGCCGGTTATGAAAACGGCACCAGTATTGCAGCGTTTGAGGAAGACTACGTCCTCGACCCCAACCGACCAACACTGACGCTCGCCGCCAGTTCACACTTCCCAAAAGCCAGACAGCTTCTGTCATCGGCCTGGATTCGCCAGCAGCGCCTGCACCCGGTTTTTTCCAACATGCTTCCGGAAGGGGCGCTTCGAGAATGGCTGGCACAACGACTCCAGGTACACCCGGATCACGAATTCCCTTTGATGGCCGCACTCGGCCGGGATCTTCCCGGCGCGCTGATCGCCTCCCCAGTGGCCGCAGAAGCGGTTCCCGATTGGGTCCTCTCGCACCGAACCAGCACCCCGGCAGCGTTTGACGACCCTGCTACTTTCCATGGGTTTTCGCTGCCAGGCGTCCAGATGAAATTCTCCATGCGCATGGCTGAGGGCCGATTCAGGCTGGGGCTGGATGACGAACCCGGCGACTGGATTGTTAAAACGCCCTCACAGCGTTTTGCCGCCGTCCCGGAAAATGAATACTCGGCCATGAAGCTCGCGGAAGCGGCCGGTGTTGTTATCCCGGAGATGCGGCTCATCTCCACCGGAACCCTGGACGGATTGCCCTCCCTGAATGTGCCCTGCGATCAACCCGCTTTTGCCATCAAACGTTTTGATCGCGAGGACGGAGAACGGATCCATATCGAGGATTTTGCCCAGATCCTGTTCAAATACCCTCACGATAAGTACCGGGCCGCCAACTATGAGCAGGTTACCCGGCTTATCTATGAATACACCGGTGACCCGTTGCGTAATGTGCAGGAGACAGCTCGCAGGCTTCTTGTGAACCTGTTACTCGCCAATGGCGACGCACACCTGAAGAACTGGTCCCTTATATACCCTGACGGTCGGCAACCGGAACTTGCGCCCGCCTACGACATCGTCGCCACCCGCGCCTATATGGACGGCGAACGCCAAGCGGCCCTTAACCTGAACCGGCGCAAGGATTGGTACGGCATCGGCTGGGAGGATTTTCGTGCCTGGGCGCGCCACGCCGACATCCCCTGGGGTAGCATCGAACCGACGCTACGAGAAACGCTTCAGGCTGCTCGCGAACAGTGGCCAAGGCTTCTGCGGGAACTGCCCATGGCCGAAGCCCACAAGCAGACCCTCCATGCACACTGGCGTCAACTGAAACCGGAGTGGCGCATCGGCTAACAGCCGCTTCAGCCGGCGAAAAGCTCGTCCGTACGCGCGGCCATAATGAAGTCGTTGCGGTGCAACCCGCCGATCTTGTGGGTCCACCAGGTGACCGTCACCTTGCCGTACTCGGTGGTGATCATCGGGTGATGGTCCACTTCCTCGGCCATATCCCCGACCTTGTTGGTAAAGGCCAGCGCCTCGGCGAAGTTCTTCAGCTTGAAGGTCCGCTCCAGCTGCTCTTCCCCATTGCGGAAGACATAGGACCATTCAGGCACCTCGGCACCCAGCTCTTTCTTTTCCTGCTCGGTCGCCAGCGGCGAATCCTTGCTACAGGCCTCACAGGTCTGTTGTGTCAGTGCGCTCATGCTTGCATCTCCCTTCGTGTCAGATATTTAGGATGCGACCCCATCATTGCTCGCTGAACCCGGTTCGTAAACCCAATCTGAAAGGTGCCGCCTACCGCTAACAAAGCGTGAACCAGCCGGCAAATTAACGGATTGTCAGCCTCGACAACCCCCGGACCGGTCTACCTTTTCAGTCAGGCACCGTAATCTCGGCCATCATACCGGCACCTGTTCGGGTTGAACGGGCGCAGCACCGAATTGCGACAAGACAATAAAAGGAAAGAAGGTCCAATCCTATGTACAAAAAAACATTACTGAGCCTTGCCGTCGCCTCTACCTTGGGCCTCACGGGGTGCTTCTCCGATGGGGGGAGCAAGAACGCGGGGGCAACGACAGGCCAACGCCAACGCAGGCGGAACAGGGTACCTACCCGATCTTCAACCCCTTGACCAGCGAGCTGCCCCTGCCCAACGACCTGATCTTTGATTCGGAAGCGGGTGACGGCTCTTTCGCGGTGGATATCGGCCCTGCCGACGAAGGCAACCCGGTGCTGGAAGCTTTGAATAACCTCAGTGGGGCCTCGACCGTGGCTCCGGCGGTAGTGCGGTTCAATGGCGAGATCGACGCGTCAACAGTAGATTCACTGTGCTTTCATCATGCAGGGCAGCAGTTCGGTCCCGAACCCGAACCAGAACGTTTTCCTTCTCGGGACTGAATACCCCAGTGGGGAGCCGGTACGGGCTCTGAACGCTGGCGAGCCTCCGACTCTACCAGTAGCGTTAGCAGCAAACTTGGCGGGAGGCGCAACACTGACGGCGCAGGAAGAGGAAGCTGTCGCAGAATTGATCGGCACTACTGCCACACCAGCTAATGCGGGCGCATATCTCGCCAACAGGGTAACCAACCGCCAGTTTGATCATAACGTGGTCGAGCTAAATGACACCTCTGCGATTCGAATTCGACCCAATCAGCCCCTTGATCCCCTCAAGCGCTACGTCGTTGGGATCACGGATGGCGTGAAACACCGGATGGGGAATCTATAAAGAGCTCACCGACCTACAACAAGCTCCGCCAAGATGATGAAGGTGAATTGCCCAACGCGAGGCTTCAGTCAGTTCGCACCTTGATCAACAGCTTCTGGGAGCAGACAGCATCCAGTTACTTCCGATTAACTAACAAGAGCGGCGAGGGCGCGGGGCTGGATACGATTTCTGACGCAAATATCGCTGTTTCTTATAGCTTTACGACAAGTCAAGATGAAGATGTGCTGACCTACATCGCTGAGCCGGCGAAGTGGATCGAGGATCAGGTCCTTTTAACATAGCGGTTGATAACTTCACCCCGAGCGACCTGAGCGAAGATCTATCGCCATTTAATCCATCGCCCACTTCGTTCCAGTGCATCCGCTCAGCACTGAAAGGCTCTCTGTCAGGTGGTGGTGTTAACTTCGCTTCACCCGAGGCTCGGGATTACAGCCTCGGAAGCCCAACCGATGGCGACGAGTTGTCCCCCGCATTGTCCAGCTTTGGAGGCGAGAATGTAGATGTCCTCCAAGGTAGCATTACACTACCCTACTATCTGGGCATCCCGTAAGCCTCCAACCCAGCTCCGGTTCGCACCGAATCTTGGTCAGTCAATTCTGGTTCTGCGGCGGCCATTGCGGAAGCGACCGGTTTCACAATCCCGCAGGCCAACTCGGATGTCAGTCAGGTACTGAACTACAATTTCCCCTTCCCGGAGAAGCAGGCTGACATTGAAGTACCACTGCTGGTCATGACACCTGTCGCATGGGTTGTTGGGCTTCTGGAAAACTCGCCCTCTTCCGCCCCTCAAATCCTTGGTGGTCTTCAAGCCTCGGCGGATCTGAGCCAGGGCGATGCGAGCCTCGAAACCTTCCTGAGAGTGAACCAGCATTCTCAGGATTCGGTGGATCCGATCAACTACTCGGAAAACCTTGCCAACTTGAACCTACTGATTGGCCAGATCAACGGCGACCGGACAACACCTAATGCGGCCGACGACCGTTACAGCGATAACGTCGAGAACTTCAATACGGAGCCCCTGAATATCACGCTGGGTAACGGTTTCCAGATCGACTCTCTCGCGGCACCTCTTACAGGAAGCGAAGCGCTGTCCAAGACTTTGGGCGCCAACAGCGTTCCGGTCGCGTCTGGTGTATCGACTCCGGCAATCAGCCGCTATCTGGTAGGTGTTCATGGAACACCAGTCATTCCCCAGGCTAAAACCGCTGAAGAAAGCGATGTTCTTAAGGATCGCACCTTGGCTGCCGGGGAAGAAACGGTCGTAAACAGCGCCAGCGCACAAGGCGCCTTCGGTGAAATGGTCGCTCAAACACTAGACCTGATTGCCGATCCATCTGAAGTCTCCGGTGGTGGTGATGCTGGCAATGCGAACCCTGCGCTCCTGCAAATAGCAACAACCTCCTAAGTTGAATCCCTTGAGGATATATGCCCTAAGTATTTGGAGTTGATGTCATACGCCGATCAAATCACGTCGATACCCAAATGATCGAGGCCGAGATCCACTAAATTAAGCGCGTCTGTTAGGGATAGAGAGAGTAGAAAACAGTAATGAATGGGCGGGGCTTGGCCCCGCCCGGACGGATCAGTTGGAAATAGTGGTTGTGCCGTTATCCAGCAGATTCTGCCGAATCTCGCTCTCACTGAACGGGAAGGGACGCGGGTTCTTATCCGAGTACCGCTGGGCCTGATCATTGAAGAACGGCGAGTCCGGATCCGTGGACTGGGAGTAGGAAGTCAGACCGTAGGCCTTGGGTCCATCCTCCGTAAACTCGAGCCCGAAGTGGTAGCTTGCACCCCGGATTTTGAACCACTTGCCCTGCTGTTCCGCAAGTCCTGCCGTGTTCGGCAGTGTGACCGGATTCACACGCGGGTATAGGGTATCCTGCTTGGTCGGAAGATCCCTGACACCGACCGCGTTAAAGGTTCCATCAATGCCGCCATTGCCACCATGCCAGGGGAACGACTGGCCCAAAGCCCTGGGTGAGCCGCCGGGCGGTACACCGCCGGAGGGTTGATAGACCTGTACGTCCCGCAGTGCGGCGTTGTAACTCACACCTGCGGTGTCTAGGGCATTCAGGCCCTGCGCCAGGGATTGCAGCATCCGGTCATCTGCCATCCCTGCATTAGCAGGATCAGGGCCTGCCGGTGTTGCCACTGGCTGGCTCGGGTCAAATGCCGTCGTCAACTCACCCGGGTTGTCCTCAATGACGTTCAGGTAGTTGGCGATGAACACCCGGAATACAGGGGCACCAACGCTGTCCAGATCGTAGTAGCCATCCCAGTTGGCGAGCACATCGCATCCCTCGTCCACCGCCCGACTTCCACCATCCGGCAGATTAACCGCCATTGCTCCAATCGTCGTACACCGACTCCTCAACTCGGAGAGATACTGTTCTGCCCAGAAGCTCCGGTCATTATAGATGGTGTCAATCAGGTCCTGGGCACTGAACTTACCATCCTGCCCTGCCGGCCACTTGGTCTGGGTGCCATTACCAAACCCATCACTCTGGGGGTTCTGCAGCATCTTGATGCCAATGCGTGTCCGCGGCCCCTGCTCCACCTCTTCCAGCCCAAACAAAGGCGAATAGCCGGTCAGGAACGACTTGGGGTTGGTGGCCCAATGACTGTCGTTGGAGTTCTGAACCCAGTCGGACCGTTGCAGCTTCGGCCTGTCCTCAAAAGGCACGATGCCGTTGCACTCGCCTTCAACCCAATCATCCCGGGAGGTATCACCGTCCAGAAGGACCACCCCTGAGTTGAACAGATCCCTATAGTCGGCACTGGCCTGGCGCTTGAAATTAACGACCTCCTGAGATTCCTCTGAAAGGTTGGGCACCGAACTGCTGTCGATGTAGTACGCGTTGCCCTCGGCATCCGCATAGATGGTATTGGTCCAGAGTGTCGAACCGCATTCCCGGAACACATCCTTGAACTCCTCCAGGTTACTGGCACGACTCATGCGCAACCAGGTATCCAGCAGGTTGTTCCGGTTCAGGTTGGCATCCCGGTAAGTGTAGGCTGTACCGTCATCGCCCCACTGCGACAATCCACCCTCTGTCGCCTCCTGTAGGCGAACCATCGGGCCATACTCGGAGTAGTAGAAGGTGCGTTCCAGTGTCTGGGTTTCTGGTGCACCCGTATTAACCTCAATCTGGAACGTCCTCGATGTAATCGATTTTTCCTCACCGTCCTTGATGTACGTCATTGGATCACCATCCTTCAACGTCAGCTCATAGACGGTAAAACGGTTACTGGTCGTTACCGTATGGGACCACCCCAGGTTCTCATTGTAGTTAATGAGAGGAATTGCGGTCCCCAATAGACCAGCACCCTGAACGTTGAGGTAGTCCGGGACCGTTAACTGCATCTGGTAAAGACGGCGGGGGCCCGTGTACGGAAAGTGAGGGTTGCCCAGCAGAGCACCGCCGCTGGCCGAACTCAGGTCGCTGCCAATAGCCCAGGCATTACTGGCCATAGCCGGTTTTTCCTTAAGAGCCTGGCTGCCACCCTGAACCGCGTTACGGGCGACACCGGAAGTCATCTGCTGCACTTTCTCCGTCGGCTCAGCGGAAGCCATCACCGGCGATGGGCTGGGCGATTCGCCAGGTGGGGTTGCTCCGAATACCGCACCGGTCGCGAACCCCTGCCCACTGGCAAACTGGGCAATCACCCTATAATGCGCCAACAGATCCACCGGCTCAATCTGCATCACCCAGGGCTGACCCTGACACTGGCTCGAGTGATCTGACGGATCCGTCTCTTCAAGGTACTGGTTATAGCCGGCGGTATAGCCATCGAGCATAGCGCGACTTTCATCACTGAGCTGTTCGTAGCCGTCTTTAGCGCCTCCGTATACGTCCTGCGCCTTAAGACTGAAGTCACTGATAATATTGACATCGTTCGGACCGGGTCCAAAATACTTCGCGCGTTCGCTGCGGGCCTTTACGATGGTTTCTGCAAGAGTACAAAGGTTGTCACTAGCTTGGGCATACCCGGCGCCAAAAGCGACGGAGCCCAACGTATCGGCCTGGATGTGCGGAACACCGTTAGTCGTGCGGCGGACCGTTGCGTTGTATTCATCATTTACAGGTTCAAGTCGGTTCCCGGAGCTGGATCCGGAGTCACCGTCGAAGAAACAACCTGATAGCATCAATGTACCTGCGAGCAGTACCACACCGGGCACTCGCTTTAGCCAGGGAGAAGTCATACCTGCATCCTCTTATTGTTTATTGTTGTTCCTGCTTTAAACAGGCCATTACTGCCGCTTCGATCAAATTACTACACCGTGACCGATGGTCATAGGCCTCATGAAACAAATCACTCTATTTTCAGTGATTGACTCCCGGAGATTGACCGGTCACGTCACACCCCCCTTGCCCCACCCCCAAACAGCCCCCACAGTGATTCTATAAAGGAGTTCTTCACCCACCGATCCGTAGAGGAGAGGCTCCATGAACAACCCCCACTTCACCATGCCGAAGGTTCGCATCGTGGTTGCCGACGCCAGCCGCGCACGCCTGTTCACCACGGACTCCCCCAAGGGCGACTTCAAAGAGGTGGACACCCTGATCAACCCCGAAGCCCGACTGCATGACGGCGACCTGACCACGGACCGCCCCGGCCGCCAGGCGGATTCCATGAACAGCGGCCGAAGCGCCATGGAGGAGCACAGCGAACCGAAGGAAGTGGAGGCACAGAAGTTCGCGAGGGAGCTGGCGGATAATCTGGAGCACACCCGCAGCCAGGGCGAACTGGACAAGATCTACATTGCCGCCCCGCCCAAATTCCTGGGCGAGCTGCGCAAACATCTTAAGCCAGAGCTCAGGGCAATCGTGGCGGAGGAGATTGGCAAGGACTTTTCCCAGATGAGCGCCCGGGAACTGCGCAAGCACTTCCCGGAACGCATCAAGTAGGAGGGGCTTAGAGGGAGCGCCCCTTGGAGGCGGCGATACGCAGGCGGAGGGCATTCAGCTTGATGAAGCCTTCCGCATCCTTCTGGTCGTAGGCGCCCTCGTCCTCCTCAAAGGTTGCAACCTTCTCATCAAAGAGCGAGTCCTCTGAACGGCGGCCCAGGACCTCCACGTTACCCTTGTAGAGCTTGAGGCGTACATCGCCATTGACGTGGCCCTGGGTCTCGTCGATCAGGGCCTGCATGGCGCGGCGCTCGGGGGCCCACCAGTAGCCGTTGTACACCACCTCCGCGTAGCGCGGCATGATGCTGTCCTTCAGGTGGGCCACTTCCCGGTCCAGCGTGATCGATTCAATGGCACGATGAGCCTTTAGCATAACGGTGCCGCCCGGGGTCTCGTAGCAACCGCGGGACTTCATGCCCACGTAGCGGTTCTCGACGATGTCGATCCGGCCGATGCCGTTATCGCCGGCAACCTTATTGAGGTACGAAAGTACCTCGTGGGGCTTCATGCGCTCGCCATTGATGGCGACGATGTCCCCGCACTCATAGGTCACGTCCAGGATGGTCGGCTCGTCCGGCGCCTGCTCGGGCGAGACGCTCCAGCGCCACATGTCGTCCTCGGCCTGGGCCCAGGGGTCCTCCAGCACTTCGCCCTCGTAGGAGATATGCAGGAGGTTGGCGTCCATGGAGTACGGGGACTTGCCCTGCTGTTTCTCAACGGGAATGCCGTGGTGATCACAGTAGTCGAGCAGCTTCTGGCGGGAATTGAGGTCCCATTCGCGCCAGGGAGCGATGACCTTGATGCCGGGCTTGAGCGCGTAGGCGCCCAGCTCGAAGCGTACCTGGTCGTTGCCCTTGCCGGTGGCACCGTGCGCGATGGCGTCCGCGCCCGTCTCGTTGGCGATCTCCACCAGGCGACGGGCGATCAGCGGGCGGGCAATGGAGGTACCCAGCAGGTACTCGCCCTCATAGACAGTGTTGGCGCGGAACATCGGGTAGACGTAGTCGCGCGTGAACTCCTCGCGCAGGTCCTCAATGTAGATTTCCTTCACGCCCAGGCCCTTGGCTTTTTCACGCGCGGGCTCGACCTCCTCGCCCTGGCCGATGTCGGCGGTGAAGGTCACCACCTCGCAGTCGTAGGTTTCCTGGAGCCATTTGACGATGACGGAGGTATCGAGCCCCCCGGAGTAGGCCAGAACGACCTTGTTGATGTCTGACATCGCTGTTTCGCCTTATCCGGAATTCATGAACGCCGGGTGCCCACGGCACCCGGGCCTGCTGATCAGTGGCGGGTATTTTACGGCAAGGGCGGGGTCCGGAGCCAATCCGGCTTCAGTCAACGATCACCAGGTCATCGCGCTGGGCCTGGGTCACCACCGGCTCGGCTTCGCCGTCATCGTTCTCCCGTTCGAGCCGAACCGTGGCTCGACGGTGCCTCGGGCCGGGCGTTTCCACACCGGCAACCGGATAGCGGTCGCCATGGAAGCGCTTGACGAGCTGGTCCTCCGGAACCCCCTGCTCCTGGAGGTAGCCGGCTACCACATCCGCCCTCGCCTCGGACAGTTCACGGTTGCGCAGAGGGGTTCCGATACTGTCGGTATGCCCATCCACGTAGATCTGCGTGACCCGGTCATCAGCTTTAACGTACAGGGCCACGTCATCAAGGCGCTCACGGGCTTCCTGGCTCAGGTGGGATTCATCCAGATCGAACAGGACCACGGTGCGCTGAACCTGGTCGTAGTTCACCGGCAGAAGCTCACTCTGACAACGGCGGAAGGACCGATGGGGACTGCCGTAGTTGACGTGGTTCAGCCGCACGCGCACCGGGCGTTCGCTCTGGCGTGCCCGGCGGGTAAAGGTAGGCCTGCGCCCGTCCCGGAGACTGGCAAGCATCCGCTCACTGGTGCCGGAGGAAAGCTCCACGGGCCGGTCATGGTCATCCTCCACCCGCACATACCCCAGATCATCCACGGGCTTGCCAGCCTTCCAGGAAGGCTGCTCGATAACCAGCGCTGCCTCCCCCGCCCGCATGGGATTGCGGACAGGCTGCAGAAAGAAGCGCAGTGATTCCCCCGCGCGATGATAGAAGACCGCCTCGCCATAACCGGGGACCGGATGCGTCAACGTGCACGCGAAGACGGAATCCGAGAGGATCCAGCGGCTGTTTTCGATGCCTGCCGAGAATGTGGTGCCCAGGGCGCCCGAGGGCAGCCAGGCAGCAAGCAGCGCGGCGACAATCCAGTGACGTGGCTTCATGGCAATTGGAACCATTGTTCTGACGCTTCAACCTCGGGTATCGGCAGCCAGCACCGGAACTTGAGCCCCGGATCTTCTGGTATACTTCGCGCCATGACCGACACACTGACCCTGACCCGACCCGACGACTGGCACCTGCATGTCCGCGATGGCGACATTATGCGCCAGGTGGTTCCCGCGTCGGCGCAACGCTTCGGCCGCGCCATCATCATGCCCAACCTGACACCGCCAGTCACCACGGCGGCTCAGGCCCTGGATTACCGTGAGCGGATCCGAAGCGCTGTGCCGGCCGGCAGCGCGTTTGAGCCACTGATGACGCTCTACCTCACGGACAATACCACGCCGGACATGATCCGCGAGGCGGCCCGCGCCGGCGTGGTGGCCGGCAAGCTCTACCCAGCGGGCGCCACCACAAACTCCGACTCCGGCGTCACCGACATCCGCCATATTGATGCCGCCCTGGAAACCATGGCGGAAGAGGGCCTGCTGCTGCTCACCCATGGGGAAGTGACCCGCCCCGAAGTCGATATCTTCGACCGGGAAAAGGTCTTCATCGACGAGGTCCTGGCGCCCCTTATCGAGCGCCTGCCCGGCCTGCGGGTGGTCATGGAGCACATTACGACGGCGGACGCCGCTGAATTCGTACGGTCAAGAGAGCACAACCTGGGCGCCACCATCACGCCCCAGCACCTGCTCTTCAACCGCAACCACCTGCTGGTGGGCGGCATCCGGCCGCATTTCTACTGCCTACCGATCCTCAAGCGCCACCGCCATCAGCAGGCACTGCGGGAAGCCGCCACCAGCGGGGATCCCCGGTTCTTCCTGGGCACGGACTCCGCCCCCCACGACCGCAATCGCAAGGAAACCGGTTGCGGCTGCGCGGGCTGTTATTCAGCCTACGCGGCCATCGAACTCTATGCCCACTTTTTTGAGGAAGCCGAGGCTCTGGACCGCCTGGAAGGCTTTGCTTCCCTGCACGGGGCGGACTTCTACGGGCTGCCCCGCAACGCTGACCGCATCACCCTGCGCCGGGATCCGCACACGATTCCCGATGTCCTTCATGACGACGGCCATCCCATTGTGCCCCTGAATGCCGGCAGCACGCTGAACTGGCGGATCGACGACGGGGAGACCCCGGAGTGAGCAGCCAGGCGCCAACACCGACGCTGATGCAGCAACGCTTCCGGGGCTTCCTGCCGGTTGTGGTGGACGTGGAAACCGGGGGTTTCAATGCCGCCACTGACGCGCTGCTTGAAATCGCCACGGTCCTTCTGGAAATGGATGACGAGGGCTGGATTTACCCGGGCGAGCGCATCCAGTACAACGTGCAGCCTTTCGAGGGAGCCAACCTTGAAAAGGCCGCGCTCCAGTTCACGGGCATCGAGCCAGGCAACCCCCTGCGCGATGAACGGCCGGAACTGGAAGCCATGCGCGGCACCTTCCAGCCCATCCGTCAGGCCGTGCGCCGCAACCAGTGCAAGCGCGCCGTACTGGTGGGCCACAACGCGACCTTTGATCTGGGCTTTGTAAAGGCTGCGTCCGAACGGCAGAACATCAAGCGCAACCCGTTCCACCCCTTCTCAACGTTCGATACGTCCGCCCTGTCCGGTCTGGCACTGGGTCACACGGTCCTGGCGGAAGCCTGCCGGCTGGCGGATATTGAGTTCGACAACAAAGAGGCCCACTCCGCCCTGTATGACGCGAATAAGACAGCGGAGCTGTTCTGTCTGATCGTGAACCGCTGGAAAGCGTTGGGGGGATGGCCGCCGCCGTCACCCGGAGAGGCCTGAAAAAGGAAGGAAGGGACCGGCGCCCTGGACAGGGCCGCCGGTCACGCCGGGATCAGCCCCCGACGAACTTGATCATCACGCCAGCCGCCACGGCGGAACCGATAACACCGGCCACGTTCGGGCCCATGGCGTGCATCAGGAGGAAGTTCTGATGATTCTCCTCCAGACCCACCTTGTTGGATACCCGGGCCGCCATCGGCACGGCGGATACCCCGGCTGAGCCGATCAGCGGGTTGATCTTCTCCTTGGTCAGCGCGTTCATGAGCTTGGCCATGAGGACACCGCACATGGTGCCCACCGCAAAGGCCCCGATTCCGAGCACCAGAATACCCAGAGTCTGGGTGTTCAGGAACGCCTCAGCGGCCATCTTGGACCCAACCGCGAGTCCCAGAATGATGGTGACGGCATTGATCAGCGAGTTCTGGACCGTGTCGCTCAGACGCTCGACCACGCCGCACTCCTTCATGAGGTTACCGAAGCAGAACATACCCAGAAGCGGTGTTGCGTCCGGAAGAAACATGCCTGTCAGAACCAGGATGCAGACCGGGAACAGGATCTTTTCCAGCTTACCGACTTCACGCAGCTGACTCATCTTCAGCTTGCGCTCCTCGGGAGTGGTGAACGCTCGCATGATGGGCGGCTGAATCAATGGCACCAGGGCCATGTAGGAATAGGCCGCAACCGCGATCGCCCCCAGAAGGTGCGGCGCCAGGATGCTGGACACATAGATGGAGGTGGGACCATCGGCACCACCGATGATGCCAACGGCCGCAGCCTCCGCCACGGAGAACTCCATCAGGCCACTGGAGTTGAGCAGCGCCGCACCAAGCACGGTGGCGAAGATACCGAACTGTGCCGCGGCACCCAGCAGCATGGTCTTGGGGTTGGCCAGAAGCGGACCGAAATCCGTCATGGCCCCGACACCCATGAAGATCAGCAGGGGCGCAACGCCACTTTCGATCGCCACTGCATAGAACGACTGGATGATGCCAGGCGAATAGCCCATATCCGTAGCCACCTGGGTGGCGCTGAGAGCCGCTTCGGCGTCCAGGCCCTTATAGGCCTCGATAAAGGACTTGATGACTTCAGGCGTCACCTTCTGGCCCATTTCGAAGCTGACATCCATCACGGATGCCAACGCAGCCAGCACCCTCGGCGACTCACTGTAGATGGCCGCCTCGATCGCGCTCTGGGCCAGCCCCGCCTCCGGAAGGTTGGCGAGGATGGTACCGAAGCCGATCGGCACGAGGAGCAGTGGCTCAAACTTCTTGTTGATTGCCAGGTAGAGCAGCACCAGGCCCACCACGATCATCGTGAGCGCGCCCGGCGTGAGATTGTACAGACCGCTACCGGTCCATAGAGTCATGAGGTTGTCCATGCCGTACAGCCCTTCTTATCCCAGAGTCAGAAGTTCGTCGCCAACGGCCACGCTGTCGCCGACCTTGACGGTAACGGAGCCGACCGTACCGGAACGGTCCGCCTTCACCTCGGTCTCCATCTTCATGGCCTCGAGAATGATCAGCACGTCGCCTTCATTGACCTGCTGGCCGGGGCTCACATGAACCTTGAAAATGTTGCCGGCCAGAGGCGCGGATACCGGTTCCCCGCCACCCGCTGGTGCTGGCGCCTGGCCACCACCGGCCGGAGCCTGGGCCTGACCACCGCCCTGCGCGGGCTGGATGTTGGTGATGTCGCCACCGTCGGCAACCTCCACCACATAGGACTGGCCTTCGACCGTAACGGTATAGGTCTCGGGCTCACCAGGCGCAGCCGGCTTGGCCGCTTCCTCGCCGGTCGGAACCGGTTCAAAGGCTTCCGGGTTACCGCGATTCTCCAGGAACTTCAGACCGATCTGCGGGAAGAGCGCATAGGTCAGGACGTCATCCACCTCGTTGTCCGCGATGGTGAAGCTCTTGTCCTTCGCTTCCTGGCGGAGCTCTTCTGTCAGCCGCTCCATCTCGGGCTCAATCAGATCAGCGGGGCGACAGGTGACCGGCTCGCCACCGTCGAGGACCCGCTCCTGCAGCTCCTTGTTGCAGTCGGCCGGCGCCGCGCCGTACTCACCCTTGAGCACCGCGGAGGTCTCCTTGGAAATGGACTTGTAGCGCTCACCGGTCAGCACATTGAGTACCGCCTGGGTGCCCACGATCTGGGAAGTCGGTGTAACCAGCGGGATGTAGCCCAGATCCTCGCGCACACGTGGGATCTCGGCCAGCAGTTCATCCATCTTGTCGCCGGCGTTCTGCTCCTTGAGCTGGCCTTCCATGTTGGTAAGCATGCCACCCGGCACCTGGGCCACGAGGATCCGTGAGTCCACACCCCGCAGGGAGCCCTCGAACTTCGCGTACTTCTTGCGCACTTCGCGGAAGTACTTGGCGATATCCTCCAGTTTCTCGATATCCAGACCGGTGTCACGCTCCGTATCCTGCATGATCGCCACAACCGATTCAGTAGGCGAATGCCCGTAGGTCATGCTCATGGAAGAAATGGCGGCGTCCACCCGGTCGACACCCGCCTCGGCCGCCTTGATGATGCTGGCGGTAGACATGCCGGTGGTCGCATGGGAGTGGAACTGGATGGGAATACCAAGTTCCTTCTTGAGGCGGGTCACCAGCTCGTAGCAGACATAGGGCTTCATGAGCCCCGCCATGTCCTTGATCGCAAGGGAATCCGCACCCATGGACTCGATCTTCTTCGCCAGGTCCACCCACATCTCAATGGTGTGAACCGGGCTGACCGTGTATGAGATGGTGCCCTGCGCGTGCTTGCCGGTCTCCTTCGTGGCCTGGATGGCGGTCTCCAGGTTGCGCGGGTCGTTCATCGCGTCGAAGATCCGGAACACGTCCACGCCGTTCTCGGAAGCACGCTCCACAAAGCGGCGCACTACGTCATCCGCATAATGGCGGTAGCCCAGCAGGTTCTGGCCACGCAGCAGCATTTGCTGGCGGGTGTTGGGCATGGCTTTTTTCAACTCACGGATCCGCTCCCAGGGGTCCTCGCCCAGATAGCGGATGCAGGAATCAAAGGTGGCCCCGCCCCAGGACTCAACTGACCAGAAGCCCACCTGATCGAGCTTCTCGGCGATCGGCAGCATATCGTCCAGTCGCATGCGGGTCGCGAACAGGGACTGATGCGCGTCACGCAGCACCACATCCGTGATCCCCAGGGGTTGCTTGCTGTCTGTCATCGTTCTGACCTTTTTTATCTCGTGTAGGGTTCCCGGCCGCGCGTCAGGCGCGGCGAGTCATTGCCGGCGACGAGCCCGGTGCCTGGCAACGGCTTCGGAAATAACCGCCTTGAGTTTCGGGTCCTGCATGGCATCAGCGCCACCCTGGGCTCCACCTCGGGGGCGAGCCGGCTCCGGGGGCGCAATACGCCCCGCGATGCGGGACATCAGCATGGTGACGAACACCAGAATGATCAGAAAGGAAAACACGAACCCCATGCCGACCAGCATCAGGTCCAGAGCCCCCTGCATCACTTCATCCATGGAAATCACCTTTCAAGCGGGATTCATTGGTTGCGAAAGCCACTCATAGACCTCGCAAAATCTGCCACAATTTACAGTTTCTCGCCTTAACGGGCAATAAAAAACCGGCTTCTGCGGCGAAGCGCGGCGTTTTATACCCATAATTTCAGTCGATTGCAAGCTAAGGGTTGATAAAAAGCAAGCCGCTCCAGCCAAGGCGGAGGCGAACGGAAGATAGCAGGAACACTTCCTACGGGAATGATCGGAGAGCCACTCCCCACCACAGCAACACCTTTTACCGGACTTACCGAAAGGGCGCCGATAACACTGGTGAGGCAACAAAGCTAAAAGAAGGTGCGGCTGAGCAGATGCTGACACGCTTTTGGTATCAGTTTAGAAATGGTGCGGCTGGGAGGATTCGAACCCCCGACCCCGTGGTTCGTAGCCACGTGCTCTATCCAGCTGAGCTACAGCCGCTTATAAGGCAGGTTTTGCAAAAGAACACTGATACCTCTCGATATCAGTGCGAAATCTGGTGCGGCCGGGAGGATTCGAACCTCCGACCCCGTGGTTCGTAGCCACGTGCTCTATCCAGCTGAGCTACGGCCGCAGATAATGGCGGAGAGGGAGGGATTCGAACCCTCGGTACGCGCAATGCGTACGGCTCCTTAGCAGGGAGCTGGTTTCAGCCACTCACCCACCTCTCCGTGAGAACGCGGCGTATACTACCATATGTGACGCGTTTTCATAGGGTTGACGCGAAAATTCATGGCAGCCGCCGCACAGGCCCGGACTCACTCGCGTTCCGGCTCGTCTTCGTCCTGCTCCTGCTGGATGCGCTGATAGATTTCCTCACGGTGCACGGCCACTTCCTTCGGCGCGTTCACGCCGATACGCACCTGGTTTCCCTTGACGCCGAGAACGGTCACAGTCACCTCATCACCGACCATGAGTGTCTCGCCGACGCGACGTGTCAGAATCAGCATTTCCCAAACTCCTTGTTCCGTTTTAACCGCTTTCCGGTTATACGCCCCCACTGCCCTTTCCGGCTCAGTCGCGAGACGCTCCCCAGTGTCGTTTTCAGTTCGGCTTCCTAATTATTGGAGCCTGCACGCGTTTTCGCCAGTCATGTTTTGTTATGGTTGTTCAGTCTTCTTCCCGGATTTCAGCCTCTTCAAGGCCGAATGCGCTGTGCAGCGTGCGCACTGCCAGCTCCAGGTATTTCTCATTGATCACCACCGAGATCTTGATTTCGGAGGTTGAGATCATCTGGATATTGATGCCTTCCGCGGAAAGCGCATCGAACATCCGTGAGGCAACGCCCGCATGGGAGCGCATACCCACGCCCACAATGGATACCTTGGCAATGTGCTCATCGCCCTGTACAGCCTGTACGTCGAGATCACGACCCAAGTTTTCCAGAAGCTCCAGTGACTGACGGTAGTCGTTCCTGTGAACCGTGAACGTGAAGTCGGTGCGGTTATCCGAACCGACATTCTGGACGATCATGTCCACTTCAATTCCCGCGTCACTGACCGGCTTGAGGATACGTGAAGCGACGCCGGGAACGTCCGCCACACCCACTACCGTCAGCTTGGCTTCATCGCGGTTAAACGCGATACCCGAGACCACTGGCTTTTCCATATCGTCCTCGTCGTCAAAGGTGATCAGGGTTCCGGAACCCTCCTTGAAGCTGGAAAGCACCCTGACCGGTACGTTGTACTTGCCGGCGAATTCCACCGAGCGGATCTGCAGCACCTTGGAGCCCAGGCTGGCCATCTCGAGCATCTCCTCAAAGGTGATGGTCTCGAGCCGGCGGGCGCCGTCCACGATCCGCGGATCCGTGGTGTAGACGCCGTCCACATCGGTGTAGATATGGCACTCGTCGGCCTTGAGCGCAGCCGCAAGCGCCACGGCCGTGGTGTCCGAGCCACCACGGCCAAGCGTGGTGATGCGGCCTTCCTCGTCCATCCCCTGGAAACCGGCCACAACCACCACGCGCCCGGAATCCAGATCGCTGCGCATGTTGTGCTCGTCAATATCCTGGATACGGGCTTTGGTGTGAGAGCTGTCAGTGGTGATGCGAACCTGGCCGCCGGTGTAGGAGCGGGCATCCACGCCCCGCTTCAGCAAGGCCATGCTGAGGAGTGCAATGGTCACCTGCTCGCCGGTGGAAACCAGAACATCCATCTCACGTGGATCCGGATCATCCATCACCTGGCTGGCGAGATCAATCAGCCGATTGGTCTCGCCACTCATGGCCGAAACCACGACCACAACATCGTCTCCGGCCTCACGCGCGGCCTGGAGCTGATCCGCGACTGACTCGATCCGATCAATCGAGCCAACGGAGGTGCCGCCGAATTTCTTTACGTACAACGCCATGTGTGCGTATTCCTTGCCCGAACGGATTAAATGAATCCCGGTTCACTACTAGCGCCGGACGAATTATAGACCTGTTTGGCCAGCTGTACAGGTAGGGATAGCCCTTAGACCCTCAGCTCCCTGAGTTCTCGCGCACCCAGCCTTCCACGGCCGCAATCGCATCAGGCAGACCAGCCGGATCGCTACCGCCACCCTGGGCCATGTCCGGGCGGCCCCCGCCCTTGCCGCCAACCTTCGGGGCAATGGCCTTCATCAGGTCACCCGCCTTCAGCTGGCCGGTGAGATCCTTGGTGACACCGGCCACGAGCGTGACCTTGCCATCCGCGGCGGCGCCCAGCAGCACCACGGCACTGCCGAGCTTGTTCTTGAGCTGGTCGGCGGTTTCCATGAGGGCCTTGCGATCCGCGCCCTGCATGTCCGCGGCCACCACCCTGATGCCATTAACATCCACAGCGCTGTCCGCCAGGTCGCTGCCGGCGGCGCTGGCCAGCTTGCCCTTGAGCTGCTCCACTTCCTTCTCGAGCTGGCGGTTGTGCTCCACCAGTGATTCCACGCGCTCCACGGCGGACTCCGGCGCGCCCTTCACCAGGGCCGCGATGCGCGAGAGACGCATCTCCTGCTCCCGGTCATGGCTCAGCGCGGCGTCCCCGGTCAGTGCCTCGATACGACGCACCCCGGAGGAAATGCCGGTCTCCGTGACAATCCGGAACAGGCCGACATCCCCGGTGCGCTCCACATGGGTACCACCGCACAGCTCAATGGAGAAACCACCAGTGCCCATGGACAGCACCCTGACGGTGTCACCGTACTTCTCTCCGAAAAGCGCCATGGCCCCCATGCCCTTCGCGGTTTCCATATCGGTAACCCGGGTCTCCACTGGCGTATTGGCACGCACCTGCTCGTTAACCATCCGCTCGATGCGCTCCAGTTCTTCGGCGGTCACCGCCTCGAAATGGGAAAAGTCGAACCGCAGCCGCTCGGCGTTGACCAGGGAACCCTTCTGGGCCACGTGTTCCCCGAGCACGGTCCGCAGCGCCGCGTGCAGAAGATGGGTGGCGGAGTGGTTGAGTGCGGTGTTCGCCCGGCGATCGCCGTTCACCTCGGCGTGCAGGGCCATGCCCGGTTCCACCGTTCCGGCTACAACACGGCCGATGTGCAGATGATGGCCATCCTCTTTCTGGGTGTCCTCCACCTCGAAACGCCCACCGGACCAGCTCAGCACGCCTGTATCGCCCACCTGACCGCCGGACTCCCCGTAGAAGGGGGTGCGATCCAGCACCACAACGGCACGCTCGCCCACACCGGCGGAACGGCGCTCGCCTTCCACGAGTACGACGCGGACCTCACCACCGTCCTCAAAGTTGCCGTAACCAGTGAACTCGGTCTCGCCCTCCAAGCTGAGCCCCGCGTTGTAATCGATACCGAACTTACTGGCCGCGCGGGCGCGCTCGCGCTGGGCTTCCATGGCCTTTTCGTAGCCGTCATGATCCAGCGTCAGGCCGCGTTCCCGGGCGATGTCGTTGGTCAGGTCCACCGGGAAGCCAAAGGTATCGTAGAGGGTGAAGACCGTCTCGCCGGGAATCTCGGTACCGCTGAGCTGGGCGATGTCATCCTCCAGCAGCTTCAGGCCCTTCTCCAGGGTCCGTGCGAACTGCTCTTCTTCCTGCTTCAGGATCTTCTCGATCTGCGGGCGGGCTTTGGTCAGCTCGGGATAGGCCTCGCCCATCAGCGTTTCCAGCGGCTCAACCAGCCTGTGGAAGAAGGTACCGGTAGCACCGAGCTTGTTGCCATGCCGGGCCGCCCGCCGGATGATACGGCGCAGCACAAAGCCCCGTCCTTCATTGGAGGGCATCACGCCATCGGCGATCAGGAAGGCGCAGGAGCGGATGTGGTCGGCGATCACACAGACCGAGGCCTGATCCTTATCGAGACCTCCCAGTTCTTCGGAGACAGAGCCCAGAAGCGACTGGAACAGGTCGATTTCATAGTTGCTGTGCACGCCCTGAAGCACCGCCGCAATGCGCTCCAGCCCCATGCCGGTATCAACGGATGGGCTCGGCAGGTCGTGCATGACGCCGTCGGCCGTGCGGTTGAACTGCATGAAGACGATGTTCCAGATCTCGATGTAGCGGTCGCCGTCCTCGTCCTCACTGCCGGGCGGGCCACCAGCCACGTCCGGGCCGTGGTCGTAGAACACCTCGGAACAGGGACCGCAGGGTCCGGTGTCGCCCATGGACCAGAAATTGTCGGACTTGTAGGGCACCCCGTCCTCATCGCCGATGCGCACGATGCGCTCAGCGGGCACCCCGATCTCCTCGTTCCAGATCCGGTAGGCATCCTCGTCGGTCTGGTAGACCGTGACCCAGAGCTTTTCGGCGGGCAGCCCCAGCCACTGGGAATCGGTCAGGAAGGTCCAGGCAAAGTTGATCGCTTCTCGCTTGAAGTAGTCGCCGAAGCTGAAGTTGCCCAGCATCTCGAAGAAGGTGTGGTGGCGCGCGGTGTAGCCCACGTTCTCGAGATCATTGTGCTTGCCGCCGGCACGGACACAGCGCTGGGACGACACAGCCCGGGTATAGCCCCGGTCCTCCCGCCCCAGGAAGGCATCCTTGAACTGGTTCATGCCCGCGTTGGTGAACAGCAGGGTTGGATCGTCCGCCGGCACCAGTGAACTGCTGGGAACAATGGTGTGCCCGTTCTGACGGAAATACTCCAGAAACGCACTGCGCAGCTCGGCTGTTTTCATAGCGGACTCGGACCCGTTCTCTTGGTGGTGAGGATTGCATTGATTCTGAGGGCGACACTCTAACACAGCCGCAAAAAGCCGGGGAACGCGCCATACGGGGACCGTATCACGCCTCTGGCAACGGGCCACCTCGCCGCGCCGGCCCTGAGCCGGTACAATACCGGCCACTTCCAGCAATTGCCGTGCGCCCGATGACCAGCGAACCCGCGACCTCCGACTCGCATCCTCCGGCCCCCCTCTGGCGCCGCCTGATGGCCATGCTCTATGACAGCCTGCTGTGCCTCGCACTGATCTTCGTGGTCACCGCGGCCTACACTGGCCTGCATAAGCTGCTGATCAGCATCGGCCTGTTCAGCGACCGCTACGCCACCATGGCGACCCCCGGGGGCAGTGTTGGACACGACCCGGTTCTGACCCTGGTGCTGATTGCCAGCCTGTGGCTGTTCTTTGGATTTTTCTGGCGGCGGGCCGGGCAGACCCTGGGTATGCAGACCTGGCGGATACGGATCGAGAACACGGACGGATCCGTAGTCAGTTGGACCCAGGCGCTGCTGAGGATCATTGCGGGAGCGCTGAGCTGGGCTACCTTCGGGCTTGGGTGGCTGTGGCAGTGGCTGGATTCACAGCACCGGAGCTGGACGGACCGCCTGTCGGGAAGCCGTACGGTGCAGTTGCCCAAAAAGAACAGAAAGCAGTAACCGGTTTTACCCTGCCCTGCGCAGCAGCACCACCCCGATACTCCCGGCAATAGCGATGGGAACGATGGTTGCCAGCGCTGGGCTGAAGCCATACACCAGGCTCATGGGCCCCAGCAGGTCCTGGGTGTATTTGAAGCCAAGCCCAGCCAGCAGCCCACAGAAAATCCGGAATCCCATAGTGACCGAGCGCAGCGGCCCGAACACGAAGGAAATGGCAAGCAGGACCATAGCGGCGGTCCCCAGCGGCTGCAGGGTCTTCTTCCAGAACGCGAGCCAGTAGTCGCTGGCATTCAGGCCCTGACTCTCCATGTAGGTGGCATAGGTATAGAGGCCACTGATCGCCAGCCGATCCGGCCTCACCGTCAACACACTGAGCACATCCGGCGAGAGACCATTCTCCCAGCGGAAGGTGTCCTGCTTATCCGTGCTAACGGACTGCTCCCGGATCCGGGAGTGGCTCACATCATGCAGCAGCCAGTAATCGCCCTGGTACTCCCCGCGCTCGGCATAGAGAGCTTCCTCCAGCCACTCGTCCTCACCGAAACGGAACAGGGAGACGCCATGGAGTTCACCACTGGGCAACACCGTGTTGAAGTGCATGAACACATCATCCTCCCGGTGCCAGAACCCATGGGTTGCCGCCGCCTGCCCTCCGTGACGGGCAACCGCTTTGTTGCTCTGGGCGGCCTGTTCGGCAGGAGGCGCCACGAAATCACCGATCACCAGACTGACCAGCACCACCACCAGCGCCGGTTTCATGGCGGACCAGGCGATGCGCCCCAGCGAGACACCCGCGGCCCGGATCACCACCAGCTCGGAATTGTTCGCCAGCTGGCCCAGCCCCACCAGGGCGCCCATGAATGCGGCCAGCGGCAGGAACTCATAGATCCTCCGCGGCAGGGTATAGAGCATGAAGAGGAAAGCATCCCACGCCTGGTAGTCGTTGACCGTGTCCTCGAGCTCCGCGATGTAGGCGAAGACGAAATCCAATGCCTGGACCACCAGCAGCACCAGCAGTATGGAAGCCGCCACCACCCGCATAATGTAGCCGTCAATCAGACGCATGACGCACCCCCGCGCAGCCGCATTGCAGGCCAGCCCAGCATGGCCATGCCCAGCACCAGGTAAGCGCCATGCACGACCCACAGCCCCGCCTGAGTGGGGACCTGGCCTGAGGCAATGGCATCCCGCCCCAGGATCAGCACGCCCAGATAGCTGATGAACACCAGGATCCCCGGCAGCAGGTGGAAGAAGCGACCCTGACGGGGATTCACCCGGCTCAGCGGAATGGCGAGCACCGTGATCACCAGAACCAGCAGCGGCAGGGACAGGCGCCAGTGCACCATGGCCTGATCGGCCCGCGCCTCGGACGCCATAAGCTCGAGCGTGGGCTGGCTTTCACGGGATCCTCCCGAGCTCACGCCGGTAGGCGATTCGATCCTGAGCCCGTAATCCTCAAAGGTCATGGCATCGAATTCCGCTCCGCCCGGCCGCCCCTCAAAACGGACCCCCTCATGGAGCACCAGGAACCGCTCACCCTCTTCTTCCACAATCTGGGTGCCCTCAACCGCCTTCATGAGCGTGAAGCGCCCGTCTTTCCCGCCTTCTGCCATGAACACCCCTTCCAGGGTCTGCTTGTCATCACTCATGGCCCGGGTATAGGTGACACGGTCGTTCGAGCCCATCTCCTGGAAGCGCCCCGGCGCCAGCATCTCGAAACCGGTACGCTGGGCCTGTTCCGCGAAGATGCGGTCCACCTGCTGGATCCCCGCCGGGGTCAGCCACAGACTCATGGCCCCTACCAGACATGCCACCAGAATTCCCGGCCCCAGGGTCAGGAACAGGACCTGGCGCTCACTCACACCGCAGGCGGTCAGCACTGTCATTTCGCTTTCCTGATACATGCGCCCGTAGGTCAGCAGGATTCCCAGGAAGAAACTCAGTGGCAGAATCAGCTCGAGGAATTCCGGGAGCCGGTAGCCCATCACGATAAAGATGGCGTTGGCCGCGTATTCGCCTTCCGCAGCCGAGGCCAGATACTGCAGGAAGCGGCCGCTCATGAAGATGAGCAGCAGTACCAGCGCAACGGCGGTCATGGTGGTCAGGACCTGGCGGCCCAGGTACCGGAAAATGATGAACACGGGCAGCCCCAGCGTCTCGATCGCCTGACAGGAAGGGCCATTCTAGATAACCTGTGGCGGCAATGACAGCCAACCCCGGAAGACACCATGAGTCACTGGTTCCACATCCTCGCCGGCTCCGGCCGTGACGCCCGCCTGCTGCATGCGGCGAGACTGACGGAAAAGGCCTGGCAGGATGGCGACCGCGTGGCCCTGTTCTGCGATGACCCGGACACAGGCGAAGCGCTGGACGGCATGCTGTGGTCCTTCCGCCCGGAGGCCTTCCTGCCCCATGACCGGCTGCGGAGCAGCGACCAGAGCCCCACGGCACCGATCGCCGTGCTTGAGTGCGAACCATCGGCCAGCGACTGGGACACACTGATCATTGTGGCAACCACCCTGCCCACGACGGCGGACGGCTTCGCCCGCCTTGCCCTGATTGCCAGCAATGACGACGACAGTCTCCAGCGCGCCAGGGCCCAATACCGGCAGCTGCGCGAACTGGGTATCACCCCGCAGGTCCACGATTTCCGCAAGCCGCACTGACGGTTCGCCGGTGACGGGCCACCATGTATAATCGACGGTCTGTTAACCTTTAGTGCCTTAACCCAAACCAGCAGACCCGGGCCGAACAAACATGGACAAGACCTACCAGCCGGAAAAGATCGAGAACCAGTGGTACCGGACCTGGGAAGAGCGCGGCTATTTCGCGCCTTCCGGCCAGGGCGATCCCTTCTGCATCATGATCCCGCCGCCCAACGTGACCGGCAGCCTGCACATGGGCCATGCCTTCCAGCATACGCTCATGGATGCGCTGATCCGTCACCGCCGCATGAAGGGCGACAACACCCTCTGGCAGGTGGGCAGTGACCACGCCGGCATCGCCACCCAGATGGTGGTGGAACGCAACCTGGCCAGCGACGAAGGCCAGACGCGCCATGACCTCGGGCGCGAGGCCTTCATCGACAAGGTCTGGGAATGGAAGCAGCAGTCCGGCGGCACCATCACCAGCCAGATGCGCCGGCTGGGCACCTCGGTGGACTGGGATCACGAGCGCTTCACCATGGACGACGGTTTCTACCGTGCCGTCCAGGAAGTCTTTGTCCGGCTCTTCGACGACGGCCTGATCTACCGCGGCAAGCGCCTGGTCAACTGGGACCCGAAACTGCACACCGCCATCTCCGACCTTGAGGTGGAGAACACCGAGGAGCAGGGCCAGTTCTGGCATTTCCGCTACCCCATTAACGGCGGCCAGACCACCGCCGAGGGCGCGGACTACCTGGTGGTCGGCACCACCCGCCCGGAAACCATGCTCGGTGATACCGCCGTGGCGGTAAACCCGGAGGACGAGCGCTACAAACACCTGATCGGCGGCACCATCCGGCTACCGCTGGTGGAGCGCGACATCCCGATTGTGGGCGACGAACACGCCGACCCGGAAATGGGCAGCGGCTGCGTCAAGATTACCCCGGCCCATGACTTCAACGACTATGCGGTGGGCCAGCGCTGCGACCTGCCGCTGGTGAACATCCTCACACCGGACGCCAGCATTCGTGAGCAGGCCGAGGTCTTCAATGCCGACGGCACGCCCAACCATGAGCTGGACGGCACCATGCCGGTCGCCTTCGCCGGCCTCAACCGCTTTGATGCGCGCGAAAAGATCGTTGAGGCCATGAAGGCGGAAGGCCGCCTGCACGGGGTGGACGCCCACACCCTCAAGGTCCCGCGCGGCGACCGTTCCGGGCTGATCATTGAACCCCTGCTCACGGACCAGTGGTTCGTCGCCACCAAACCTCTCGCCGAACCGGCCATCAAGGCGGTGGAGAACGGCGATATCGAATTCGTCCCCGATCAGTACGCCAATATGTACTACGCCTGGATGCGCGAGATCCAGGACTGGTGCATCTCCCGGCAGCTCTGGTGGGGTCACCGCATTCCCGCCTGGTACGACCGCGAGGGCAAGGTCTACGTCGGCCGCACCGAGCAGGAGGTGCGCGAGAAATACGAACTGGCAGCGGATTGCGCACTGGAACAGGACGAGGACGTGCTCGACACCTGGTTCAGCTCCGCGCTCTGGACCTTCGGCACCCTGGGCTGGCCCGAGGACACCGAGCGCCTGCGCACCTACCACCCCACCCAGGTGCTGGTCACCGGCTTCGACATCATCTTCTTCTGGGTTGCCCGGATGATCATGATGACGATGCAGTTCATGAAGCATGAGGATGGATCGCCCCAGGTGCCCTTCCAGCAGGTCTATGTGACCGGGCTGATCCGGGATGAGCACGGCAACAAGATGTCCAAGTCCAAGGGCAACGTGCTCGACCCCATGGACATGATCGACGGCATCAGCTGCGAGGACCTGGTGGCCAAGCGCACGGCCAACATGATGCAGCCCCAGCTGGCAGAGAAGATCGCAAAGAACACCCGCAGTGAGTTCCCGGAGGGCATCCAGCCCCACGGCACCGACGCCCTGCGCTTCACACTGGCCGCGCTGGCCTCCACCGGGCGCGACATCAACTGGGACATGAAGCGTCTCGAGGGCTACCGCAACTTCTGCAACAAGCTCTGGAACGCCGCCCGCTACGTGCTGATGAACACCGAGGCCCAGGACTGCGGCACCTCGGGCGAGCCCATAGAGCTCTCCCTGGCGGACCGCTGGATCCTCAGCCGGCTGCAGACCTGCGTCGAGGAAACCAATGGCTTCTTCGACCAGTACCGCTTCGACCGCATTGCCCAGAGCATCTACGACTTCCTCTGGAACGAATACTGCGACTGGTACCTGGAGCTCTCCAAGCCGGTTCTCTATGACGACAGCGAAACACCTGAGCGCAAGCGCGGCACAAGGCGTACCCTGGTCCAGGTTCTGGAGACCGTGCTGCGCCTCGCTCACCCGCTGATGCCGTTCATCACCGAAGAGATCTGGCAGCGCGTGGCACCGCTGGCCGGGGTCGAAGGTGACACCGTCATGCTGCAGGCCTATCCGGAACCCAGCCCGACCCTGGAGGATGCCGACGCCGAGGCAAACATCGAATGGCTCAAGGGCGTGATCCTGGCCGTTCGCAATATACGCGGCGAAATGAATATATCCCCCGCCCGGGCCCTCCCGGTACTGCTGCGCCACGGCGATGAACAGGACCAGGAACGCCTGGAAGCCAACCGAACCTTCCTCAAGTCGCTGGCAAAACTCGAAAGTATCGATTGGGTGGGTAAGGGCGAAGCACCGCTCGCCGCCACACAGCTGGTGGGCGAACTGGAAGTGCTGGTACCCATGGCCAACCTCATCGACAGGGATGAGGAGATCGCACGTCTGAGCCGCGAACTGGAGAAGCTTGATAAGGAAATCCAGCGCCTCAGCGGCAAGCTTGGTAATGCCGGTTTTGTGGAGAAAGCCCCGGCCGAGGTGGTCGAGAAGGAAAAAGCCAAGCTGGAAGACGCGGAAAGCCAGCGCCAGCGCCTGAACGAACAGCTGGAACAGATCCGGGCGCTGTAAGACAGCGTATCTCCGGGATCAGTCACAACAGACAACGGATGCACGTATGGGTAACCGCCTCTCCAAGATCTACACCCGCACCGGTGATGACGGCACCACCGGGCTGGCCGATGGCAACCGCATCGCCAAGAACAGCCTGCGAGTGGAAGCCATGGGCACCATGGACGAACTCAACGCCCAGATGGGCATCCTGATCGAGTCACTCGGGGGTGAGGAAGCGGAACTGAAGGAGGTCCTGCAGCGGGTGCAGCACCACCTATTCGACCTGGGCGGCGAATTCGCCATCCCGGGAAGCCGGGTAGTGGCGGACAGTCACATCGACTGGCTCGAAGGCACCCTGGACCACTGGAACCAGGACCTGCCACCACTGAAGAACTTCGTGCTGCCAGGAGGTTCCATGCCCGCCGCCCAGTGTCACATGGCAAGAGCCGTATGCCGTCGCGCCGAGCGCATCACGGTGGCGCTGGGTCACGAGGAATCCATCAACCCGGATGCGCGACAGTACCTGAACCGGCTCTCGGACTTCCTGTTCGTGGCCTCGCGGGTGCTGGCGCGCCGCGAAGGCGCTGCAGAAGTGCTCTGGGACCAGCAGATGAGCAAGCCTACACCCTGAAGCGCTCCACCTGCTCATGCAGTGATGCGGTCAGATCCGAGAGTTCACGGCTGGCCGCAAGTGTCTCCTCGGCGTTGCCTGCGGTCTCACGGCCCACCTCGGAAATGGTCTCAACATTGCTGTTGATGTTGTTGGCCACAGCGGACTGTTCCTCGGCCGCCTGGGCGATCTGCTGACTCATGTCCACGATGCGCGAGATGGCATTGACGATGTTCTCGAGCGCCTCGGTCACCTCACCCGACTTGGTAACCGTCTCGTTGGTCACGTCGTGGCTGTTGTTCATGGCCTTGACGGCGTCCTTCACGCCGGAATGGAGCCGCCCGACCATCTCCTCGATCTCTTCCGTGGACTTGTGGGTGCGCTGGGACAGTGAGCGGACTTCGTCCGCCACGACCGCAAAGCCTCGTCCATGCTCACCGGCCCGGGCCGCCTCGATAGCGGCGTTCAGTGCCAGCAGGTTGGTCTGCTCGGCAATCGCCTTGATTTCGCCCACCACCTGGCTGATGCTGTCGCTGTCATTGCTGACCCGGTCGATGACATCTGCCGAGCCCTTGATCTCATCCGCCAGCCGGTTGATCGTCTGGACGGTATCACCGACCACGACACGTCCTTGGTCCGCCTCAGAATCGGCTTCATTGGCGTAGTCCGAAGCCTGCTGGGAGCTCTGGGCCACTTCCTGGACCGTATCCACCATCTGCTTCATGGCATCGTTGATCTGGTCGGTCTCCTGCATCTGGCGGGCGACCGCATCCGAATTGGAGGTGGCTGTCTCGTTCACGCGCTGTGCCTGCTGGTCCACCCGATTGACCGTCTCGCGCACCGACTCCACCAGTTCCCGGATGCTGGTAGTCATGCCGTTGAACTCGGTACTGAGCTCACCCAGCTCGTCCCGGCTGTTGAGTTCGAGCTGGACCCGCATGTCACCATCCGCGACACGGCGGGCGGAATCCGCGAACTTGCGGATGGCAGAGCGCACTGAGTAGTAGAAGCCGGTGTAGAGCCAGACAATGATCAGCAGCACCACTGCCAGTGAGGCAAAGATGACGGTCCGCTGTTGGCGCTCGCTGGCCAGGCGTGCCTCAAGCTGCCCCCGGATGGCGCCGAGTATGTCATTGCCCACGGAATAGAGCTGGCCAATGGGCTCGGACACACGCGCATCATAGTCCTCTGCCGGGAACTCAAGGCGGAAGGGAGTGATCACTTCCTCCTCCATGAGGTCACGGATCTCGATGGGCGCCTTGCTGAGCCGCTCCGCATCCTGTGTGAAACGCTGGCCAATAACAGGCGCTGCATCGAACCCCAGGTCGAAAGCCGTCTGAAGCTGGTTGCTGACGTTGGTGAGGCTGTCATAGATGCCGTTCATGCGCTCACTGAGCGGCCCCGAGAGCCGCCCCTCATTGAGCCCGTAAAGGCCGAAAGTGCGGGCTTGCCCCATCTCATCGGCAACCGGCGTCATGCCATTGATGACCAGCTCCAGCAGCATCTGCACGCTATTGGATGGATCCTGCCCCAGCCCGCTGACCTGGAGCACCGTGTTGCGCAGCGCCAGCGTCTTCTGGAAAAAACGATCGTAAAGATTGAACTGACGGTCCGGTGTCTGCAGGTACTGATTCTCCTCCAGCATGCCGTTCCAGGCCGAGGTCACCTCATCCAGCTGGGTCTTAAGGGTATCACCATTATCCAAGGTATCCGCATAGTCGCTCAGAACCTGCAGCTGCTGGGTGACCCTGGCCCTGGCCTGCTGTGACTTGTCCCGGAGTCCGCCTTCGAGCTCGCGCACCCGCACCACCGTGTGGTAATCGCGGAAACGCTGGGCACTGCGCACCAGATCATTGGCCTCGGCAACGGCCTCAGTACCATCCATCGCCCTTTCCAGATCATCAATGGAGACGTTCAGCTGGCTCACCAGAAGGTACCCGAGTCCCGCTATCGGGATCAGGAACAGGATGCTGATCAGGCTGAACTTGTAGACAAACTTCAGCCTGTTCATCAGCAGAATGGCGGGTGCTAGCAGTTTCTTCACGGTACGCCCTCCGAGCGTTCAAACACACCAGTCGTACTGGCAGGCCGGCCTGGGTCCCGCCGGCGCTATCGCCTGTGTGCCGCACTCCGATGCGGCGTCCATCGATTCAGAGAAGCCACTGGAATCATTCCGTGTCCGGAAGTCTAGGTCAGATGTGCCCCGGAACAAGCCCGATCCGTCAGTTTCATGGCCTGTTTAACGACTTTTTCCCGCGGATCTTGAGCCTTCAGGGCAGAATCCCCATGAGCGCGAGCACAGCCAGGACCGCCAGCCAGACAAGCAGGCTGCGGTTGAGCAGATGGCGTACGGCCAAAAGGCTCCTGTGGCCGTAATCCGGCCAGCCATCCGGGTCATGCGCCTGGAAGCGGGCGGGATCCAGGGCGTAGCTGGACAGGGCACTGCCGGCGGCAGTCAGCAGTACATCGCCACAGCTGTCCGTCCGCCGGGGATGACGGTTGCGGGGTTCGCCCGACCAGCCGGAAAAATCCCCGGCCACGGCAAAGCTGAATGACAGCAGCCAGCGCGGCGGCATGGCGAGCCAGTGGACCCAGCGCCCGAGGAGGTTGCGGACCCCTGTGGAAGGGTAATGGTCGCGCAGCATCAGGGCCACCAGGATCAGAACCACCCCGGCAGGGCCCAGGAGGGCATACCAGAACAGCGGCAGGAAGTAGCGTTCAAAGGTGGTCTGGATCAGAGCCCCACAGAGGCTCAGGTGAAGCTGCTCCGGTGCCAGCGCCGCACCGCGCTGCTCCACAGGCAGCAACGGCGCGACATGGTACCAGGCTGCCTGCATATCCCCGGAACGCCAGGCTGCACTGTAGGCCCTGAGCGGCGCCCGCCAGCCCGGCATGCCGGTACCGGCCACCAGCAGTGCGAGCGCCAGAAGGCTTGCCCAGAGCCCCCCGGCGATACCACTTGTCCCCCATGAAAGCAGACCGGTGAGAACAACGAGCAGTCCGTACAGGGGCAGCAGCCAGCGCAGCGTACGCCGCCCCCCGTCCTTTTCCGGCGGTGCATGCTCCAGGAGCCGCCTCTGCCAGTACCCCGGATCCAGCCAGCCGCGGGCATCGAGTTGCCGGCGCAGCATCCAGGCCAGAAGAATCACCAGAAGACGCATCAGCTCAGTCCCTCTGCCGTCTGTGCAATGCCCCGCCGGAGCCGCAGCCAGTCAAAGGCGGGCCCCGGATCGGTCTTGCGCTCCGGCGCAATGTCGGCATGCCCCACAACCCGGTCCGGGGTAATATACGGGAAACTGCGCATGATGCCCCGGGCCAGCGGAATCAGGCGGTCGTACTGGGCTTCCGTATAGGGCGTGTCATCGGTGCCCTCCAGCTCAATACCAATGCCGAAGTCATTGCATTCCGCCTGGCCATTGAAACAGGAACGCCCGGCGTGCCAGGCCCGATCCCGCAGGGAAACAAACTGCACCAGTTGCCCGTCGCGCCGGATCAGAAGGTGGGCTGATACACGCAGGTTACGCAGCCGCTCAAACCAGGGGTGCTCACTGCAGTCCAGGATGTTGCAGAAGAGGCGCTCGATGGCGTCGCCACCGAACTCACCGGGAGGGAGGCTGATACCGTGAATCACCAGCAGCGAAACGCCGGCTTCTGCAGGCCGGGCATCGTGGTTGTCCGAGGGCCTGGGTTGCGCCGCCGGCAGCCATCCCTCCGGGTTGGGCATCAGGAATTCAACAGGATCACTGGCCAATGCGCTTCCCTCACTCGCGGGTTCAGGCGGCAGTGAAGCACAGTGGCCATATTTTGCAAGAGGGAACCCGAAGCCTCAGGCGGTCTGCCCCTGGCGCAGGCTGTCGATGACCGACTCCAGGGCGCGGTCAAAGATCAGGCCATCATCCAGCATCTCGAGGGTGCCATCCGCCAGGGCCTGATTGACCTCCGGCATCATGTACTCCACCACCCGGGCGCCGTTGCGGTTAACAAAGATGTACTTGCCCGTGGCGCGGATGACCGCCGCCAGCTTGCAGCGCACAGGGCTGCCCTCAGGGGGCTGCCATGTAAGCCAGGCCCCCACGCTCAGGTCCGGGGGCGTCACCGCCTCGGCTTCTTCCTCGGGCTGCTCGGGCACGACCTCGGCAGGCGCTTCAAGCGGCTGCTCCGCAGCGAGCTCATCACCGGACGCTTCGGCCAGGCCTGGGGGCGCCTCGCTGGTGAGATCCAGCTCACTGCCGCCGGTGGTCTCCTGCGGCGCTTCTTCCTTCGGTGCGGTCTTCAGGCGCTGGAGCACATCCACATGCACCAGCTCAAGCTGATGCAGGCTGCGGTCCGTTTCAAAGGGATCCCAGCCGATCTTTTCCAGGCTCTCGCGCACGCTTCGCACAATGCCGGGGATCTCACGCAACAGCACTGAGCGGGTGGAGGCCAGGAAGGGTGCTGGGTCCAGGCTCCAGAGCAGCCTGTCGGTCAGCTCGCACTGCGCCTTCCAGCCTTCGCCCTCATCACCCTCGCGCAGGTAATGCCACTTGAGCACACGGAACCAGGCACTCTCCAGAAAGCCCTGCAGGCTCTCCGGCACCGTGTACCGAGCCCGTGCCTCGCTCAGGAAACGTTCCACCTCGGCCCTGGCCTGCTCATCCCGGGCGCGCCCTTCCTCGGCATCGCGCAGGCGCTGCTCCACCAGTTCGCGCCGCCGCCGATTCTTCTCCATGAAGGCGGTGAAGTCGTCCAGAACGGACTCAAAGACGCTCACGTCATCACTGTATTCATTCAGGATCCGGCTGACCGCGGATTCCATCTTCTCGTAGAGCGGATCACGGCTGCTCTCGCTGCCCTCGTTCCACACCAGCGCCGCCGAGGACAGCTCATTGAGCAGTTTACGGGCAGGATGACCACCACGCTCGAAGAAGGCCGGATCCACAAGGGCCACCTTGACCATGGGAATCTGAAGCCGGCCGATCAACGCCTGCATCGTCTCGGGCAGGCGGCGATCCTCCAGGATGAAATCGAACAGCATGGAAACCAGGTTGATCACGTCCGAATCCACCTGGCGCACATTGCGATCATTGCTGTTAACCAGTCCCTGGACAACAGGCACCACACCACCCGCTTGGGCGGCCTCGGCCGAAAGCTGAACCCCGGAGAGCATTTGCACCAGTTCGGAGGTCTGTACCGGAGCACCGCCCTGACCCGAACCAATGACCGGAAAGCCCTGACCAGCCCCCATGGAGCCGGACGGCATGCCGCCGCCCTGGCCAACGCCCGAATGCATCATCTCGATCAGGCTCCGGATGTCAGTGCCACTGGACTGCTCGGCCCCGTCACCGGAAACCTGGCCGCCGCTGGCCTGGCCTGACGAACCAGCGGGCGCACCCTGGCTGCTGTCGCGGCGCTGATGCTGGGGCATCGGATTCTTGAGGTTGGGGAGTACCCCCTCATCACTGAGGTGCTGGTTCGCCTCGGTGTACAGGTTATCCAGCTGATTGATCAGTAGTTTGTCGAACAGCTTGTAGATCACCAGGCGGGAGCGTATATCGATGGACAGAGAGGAGCAGACGTCAGCAAGACCGTGACAGATGACTTCCGGCCCGAGCGGATTGCGCGAGGACGCCAGGTCCGGGTTGCGGAGCAGTTCCGCGACACGCTGGCGCAGCAGCTCCACCTGGTCGGTGTAGCGGTTGCGGATGCGCTGGATCATGTTGTCCACCGCCACCTGCTCTTCCAGATCATCGTCCTCCACCAGCGAAAGCGACTCCAGGTCAGACTCGCCCTCGCTGTGCCGCCCCGGCGCCGGCTCGAAGTGACCGCCTTCGTTGAAGGCACGGCTCAGCCACTGCTGGAAGGCCATGGTCATGGACTTGCGCTGCATGCGCAGTTCACGCATGGCATCAAAGTAGGTGGTCTGCTCGGCATTGGAGCGTGAGCGTTCGGAGAGATCGAACAGGGCGTCATCGGCGCTGTCGAAGAAAGCGTCAAGCAGTGTGCGGAAACGGACCGCCGCCCTGTCGCGCAGGCTGATCAGCGGGGATGGCAGCTGGCGCCCTTCCCCGGACTGACCCAGGGTGACTACATTCTCTCCACGACTCATCTGTCTGGCTCCCGAACTTCAGCGAAACGCCGGTTGGATTTTCAACGGTTCCACTATAGAGTCGGAGCGCGTCAATCTGTGTCAGAATTTGTCACCTTTTGTGACCACCGTCAGCAAGGGCCAGACCATGATGAACCCGATCCCCGCTGCCACACTGCGTCAGGCCGTGACACGCGACGTCGCCGCCAGTATCGCCGAGGATGAAGGCTCCGGTGACCGCACCGCCGCCCTTATTGATCCGGCGCGCGTGGTCGAGGCCGGCGTTATTGTGCGTCATGAGGCGGTGATCGCCGGCAGACTCTGGGTGGATGAGTGCTTCCGGCAGGTGGATCCGCGCCTGGACGTGGTGTGGCACTGCAGTGAGGGGGAGCGGGTGGCGGCGGACTCGCTCCTCGTTACCATCACCGGCCCCGCCCAATCGCTGCTCACCGCTGAACGCATCGCGCTCAACTGGCTGCAGACGCTCTCCGGTGTGGCGACGCGCTGCCGGAACTATGCGGACCGTATCGCGCATACCGGAACCCGGCTCCTGGATACCCGCAAGACCCTGCCGGGGCTCCGCATCGCCCAGAAATACGCGGTGGGCTGTGGCGGCTGTGCCAACCACCGCATCGGCCTGTACGACGGCATCCTCATCAAGGAGAACCACATCGCCAGCTGCGGCTCCATAACCGCCGCCGTTGAGCGTGCCCGGCAGACATCCCCGGATGTGCCCCTGGAGGTGGAGACGGAAACCGAAGCGGAAGTGGCGGAAGCCATTGCTGCCGGCGCCGAACGCATCATGCTGGATGAGTTCCCGCTGGAGAGCATGGCGCGGATGGTGGAACGCTACCGTGGTCAGGCCCGTTTTGAGGCCTCCGGCGGCATTACGGAGGACAACCTGGCGGCCATTGCGGAAACCGGCGTCGACTTTATCTCCCTGGGCATACTGACCAAAGACGTCACGGCCGTGGATCTCTCGCTGCGCATCCGGGGCGATACCTAAGAAGGGCACAGCGGCCCGTGAGCGTCTATAGTGAGAGACAGACAGGTTGCCTGCGACAGAGGAGGAGCCGAAGGTGGCCGATGCGATTCGAAGTTTCCTTGCAGTGCCGGTAGGAAAATCCGTGGCCGACCCCCTCATGGCCACGGTCAATGCCTCAACCCACGCCCTGCCGCCCTTGCGGGTCACCCCATGGGCGAACCTGCACCTGACACTGGTTTTTCTGGGCGCCATTCCACGCTCAGTCCTGGATGAGCAGGTCATTCCGCGGGTGGGTGAACTGCTGGCGGGCGGGCGCCCGGGCCGGATCCACTTCCGCCAGGTAGCGGGTTTCCCCGATCCCGGCAGCCCCCGCCACCTGGTCCTGGAAGGTTACGCCTCCCCCACCATCGAAACGCTTCAGCGCACCCTCAGGGAGGGCTTGGCGGAGACACTCGGGCATGCCCGGCAGGAACAGCAGTGGCGCCCACACATCACGGTCGCCCATTTCCGGGACCGCAAACCGCGCCCCATAACAGCCACGCCCTGGCAGGCGGAACTGCCAGTGGCCGAGGTCTGTCTCTACGAAAGCGAGCAGGGCCTGCACGGCCCCGTGTACAGGGTGCGGGAGCGCTGGCCGCTGGCTCAGGAACCGGACGAGGCCGACGCTACGGAGACCTAGCGCGCGGCGGTTACCAGCTCATCCAGCCGCCGGAGCGCCTCGATCAGCAGGCTCCCGTCCTGCTCAAGGTTCCGGAAGTATTCCTCGGCCATGGGGGCCACATCACACCAGGGAGGCATGGATTCGCCCCCTTCCAGCATACCCTCCAGCTTGGGCAGGAACACGAACTGGACCCACTCCGGGAAGTTCATGGTATCCACGCAGAAGGGCTGCACACTGGCAAAGGCCTCGGGTGATGGCGGCACAGTGCTGTGCAGCGCCAGTTCCGAAAGTGCCTGTTCCACGCTTTTCATGCTGCCAGGCAGAGCCTGGCGCGCGTGTTCCCGATCCATCGCCATGCGCCTCAGGCTCCCAGCGGTTCCACATCCACGGTCTCACCATTGAGCAGACCGTAGAGATCCTGGAAACGCGCCGTGAGGTTGTGCTTCGGCGCCATATGGATCAGGGGCCGGCCCACCTGGTGGGATTCCTTCATCTTCACCGAGGACGGCAGGCGGACCGGCAGCACCGGCAGCCCCTCATCCGTCAGCTCCTGGACAAGCCGGCGCGGCAGGCTGGCCTGGCTCTGGAACTGGTTGGCGATGATGCCCTCGATCATCAGGTCCGGATTGTGATCCTCCTGGAGCTCCTGGATCTCGCCCATGATGCTGTACAGCGCCTGGCGGGAGAAATCGTCGCAGTCAAAGGGGATCAGGCAGCGTTGCGCCGCGATCAGAGCCGAACGGGTATAGAAGTTCAGCGCCGGTGCCGTGTCGATGTAGATCGCATCATAGAGGTCACTGAGGCGGCTCAGGTGATCGCGCAGCTTGTAGATCTTATGCTTGGCTTCCAGCTTGCGCTCCAGGTAGTCCAGCTCGGGACTCGAGGGCAGCACATGCAGGTTCGGGAACGCCGAGGCATGCACGAATTCCTCGGGGCGGCGGCTGGAGATGCGGAAAGCGATGGACTGTTCGAGCAGGTCGGCCACCGTGTCCTTCAGCTCTTCCGCGGGCTTACCCAGCAGATACTGGGTCGAATTGCCCTGCGGATCCAGGTCAACCACCAGTGTCCGCACCCCGCGGCTGGCACTGATGGCCGCCAGATTGCTCACGATACTGGATTTCCCCACACCGCCCTTCTGATTGAAAACAACCCGGCGCATGGCTTTCCCCCTGTGTTGTTGCTGTTATCGATGAAATCCCTGTAGTTCGGGAGTCTACCAGCCCAGCACCTGCCTGACGAAGGGTACTGTCAGCCGTCTCTGCTGTTGCAGCGAGGCCTCGTCCAGGCGGTCCAGAAGCCCCAGCAGTTCGCCTGGATCCCGGGGAGCACGGCGCAGGATGTAACGGGTCACCTCCTCCGGCATGGCAAGCCCACGGTTTTCCGCACGCGCCCTGAGCATGGCCGCGCGCTGGTCATCGTCGGGAAGGGCCAGCTGCCAGACGGGCAAGGCCCGGAGGCGCGATGCCAGATCCGGCAGCGCCCAGTCCAGCGCCGCCGGCGGCTGCCGGCTGGCGATCAGCAGGCGGCCGCCGGCATCCTGCACACGGTTGAACAGGTGCAGCAGTGCCTCCTGCCAGGCGGGATTGGCAGGCAGTCCTTCCAGATCATCCAGACAGACGGGATCGAACCCCTCAAAACCCTGAAGCGCCTCCGGCGCCAGTGTCGCCGCCTCGCGCAGACTGAGCGACACCGGCTGGAGGCCGGCCGCCTCCGCGGCCAGGCAGACGGCATTGAGGAGGTGGCTCTTACCCGCGCCGGCATCGCCGCACAGCACCACGGAACCGGCGTCCGCAGAGGCCGGCCAGGCCTGAAGCCGAGCAACCAGCGCCGCGTTGGAGCCGGCCTGGAAGTTGTCGAAGCCGGCTTCATCCCGCAGCCGAATCCGAAGGGGAAACTGGGAAGGCGTCTGTGTCATGGCCCCATTCTACTGCAGCGTGGCACCGCTTGCCCCGGCATCCTCTCCGGAATCCAGCGGCACGATCTCCTGCGCCTCACCACGGCCGGGCAGCATGCCGCTGCCGCGCTCGCCGTCCCAGCGGTAGTACAGCCTGAGCGCACCATCCTCGGGGTCAGCGGGAATCGCACCGTCCGGCGGCCCGCCCATCAGCACCAGCCGCTCATCGAGCCCGATGTAATCACGCAGAACGCGCAGATCACCGTTGAAGGCCAGCTCCAGGGTCAGGTGATGCTGCTGTACCGTCTCCACCTGCACCGAGCGGATCGGCTCCAGTCCGGCCAGGGAGCGGCGCACACCGGCATAGGACTCCAGCGACCCCACATTGGTCACCACCATATGCGAGGAACGCAGGTCCTGCCCCTTGGGTGGCGCAACGGCATAACGGTCGGCAAGCCGGTCAGCCCAGGCGTCCACCAGCTGTCGCACCACCATGGCCCGCTCATCCTCCCGGACGACACCGTCCGCTACCCGGTCATCGCCCCGCCACAACTGCCAGCGTGCCCGCCAGCCACCACCGGCACGATTGACCCTGACCGTCGCCATCAGGTCATGAGGGTAGCGTCGGGACGCCTGCTGTATGGGCCTCTGAAACAGCCCCCAGATCTCGGAAAGACTGACTTCCGAACGATCCCGGTCATCATGGAAGGGCAATGCAAGCGGCAGCCCCCGACGCTGGGATTCAGCCCAGAGTGGTTCCTTCCAGGGCCCCCGTTCTGCGGCAATGGCTTCCCTGTCCAGAGGCTGCATGGGTTCCTCCAGAAAGGGAGGAAGGGTATTTTCCCGGTGGATCAGCTCACGATCACCGCGATCATCCACCGCAAACCAGACCAGAATCCGGGGACGGCTGGCGCCCCACACCGCTACGCCCCGCTCAGCCAGCATCTGACCGACTGCCGGCGCACTCAGAGTGGCATGCAGCTCAAGCTTCTCTTCGTTACGCCGGTAGCTGAAGGCATCGATGAAGCGGGCGGCATCTCCATCCAGGGCGCGCTCAGGGGTACTGCCCCCATCATCGGCCGGCACCAGCTCCCGCACATCGGCGGGATCACCGGTGAGACGCAGCAGCACCTGGCGCAGGGCTTGCCGGAAAGCCTCATCCCGCGCCCCGGGACCGGTATCATCAACCGGTACCACCGCCTGGTACAGGCGGTCCACAACCACTGCCTGAGCAGGGCCGGCCAGCACCAACAGCAGCAGAAGACCACCTGTCAGCAGCCCTGCCCGAAACCGATCAATGCGCTGTTCCACCCGAACTCCCATCGTCCACTGTCTCGCCCTCTAAGGTCGGCTCAGGATACAACAACCACCACGAGCACGACACCCACGGCATTTGGCCGGGGATGGCCACGGTGCTAGAATCCGCGCAATGCCCGTTTCGAGGAACGCCCCATGAGCGATACCAACCAGGGAATGACCTACCGCGACGCCGGAGTCGACATTGATGCCGGCAGTGAGCTGGTCGACCGCATCGGCGAGAGCGTTGCACGCACCCAGCGGCCGGAGGTTCTGGGTGGCCTGGGCGGTTTCGGAGGGGCCTTCGCAGTACCAGAGGGCTACAAGGAGCCTGTCCTGATCTCCGGGACAGACGGAGTCGGCACCAAGCTCCGACTGGCCATGGACACGGAACGCCACGACCGCATCGGTATCGACCTGGTGGCCATGTGCGTGAATGACATCATCGTCACCGGCGCCGAACCCCTGTTCTTCCTCGACTACTACGCCACCGGCAAGCTCAACAACGACATCGCCGCCGATGTCATCAAGGGCATTGCCCAAGGCTGCGAGAACGCCGGCTGCTCGCTGGTTGGCGGCGAGACCGCGGAAATGCCCGGCATGTACCAGGGTAACGACTACGACCTTGCCGGCTTCTGCGTGGGGATTGTGGAGCGCAAACGCCTGATCGACGGAAGCCGTGTGGAAGCCGGTAACGCCCTGATCGGTCTCGGATCCTCGGGCCCGCACTCCAACGGCTACTCCCTGATCCGCCGCATCCTGGAGCACACCGATGCGGACCTGAAGCAGTCCGTGGGCACGGAGAGCCTGGGTGAGGCCCTGATGGCGCCCACCCGCATCTATGTGAAGCCGCTGCTGGAGATCCTGCACCAGTTCGATGTCCGCGCCATGGCCCACATCACCGGTGGCGGTCTCACCGAAAACGTGCCGCGCGTGCTGCCCGAAGGCACGGAAGCGGTCATCGATACCCACAGCTGGCAGTGGCCAGACGTCTTCCAGTGGCTGCAGCGCGCCGGTAACGTAGCCACCGATGAGATGTTCCGCACCTTCAACTGCGGTGTCGGCATGGTGGTCTGCATTCCGGAGACCGAGCGTGACCAGGTTCTGGAAACTCTCAATGACGCGGGCGAGGATGCGTGGCTCCTGGGCTATATCCAGGAATCCGATGACTCCGCCGGTGTCCGTTTCGTCCCCGACAACAGCGAACGCTGATGCCGGATGCCCTGCCACGTATCGTTGTTCTCATCTCCGGGGGTGGCACCAACCTCCAGGCACTGATCGACGCCGAGGCCGCCGGCACGCTGGATGGCACCATTGCCGGGGTCATCAGCAACCGGGCGGGGGTCAGGGGCCTGGAGCGGGCTGAAAACGCCGGCATTCCCGTTCAGGTCATTCCGCACCGCGACCATGCCAGCCGGGAATCCTTCGACCAGGCCCTGATGGCCGCTATTGATGGTTTCAGTCCGGATCTGGTGGTCCTGGCCGGTTTCATGCGCATCCTCACGGACGCTTTCGTGCAGCACTACCAGGGGCGACTGCTCAACATCCATCCCTCGCTGCTGCCTGCCTGGCCCGGCCTGCACACCCATCGCAAGGTTCTGGAAGCCGGGGAAGCGGAACACGGCGCCACGGTGCATTTCGTCACCGAGGAGCTGGACGGTGGCCCGCCCATCATTCGGGGGCGGGTCCTTGTGAACCCGGACGATGACGAGGACAGCCTGGCAGGCCGCGTGGGCACCCAGGAACGCCGGATCTACCCCGAGGCTGTGCGCTGGTTCTGCCAGGGGCGGCTGCGCCTGGCTCAGGGCCGGGCGCAGCTGGACGGCACACCCCTGGACGAACCGGTGGATATTGACGCCCAAAACGCTTGAGCCGGTAACAGGGTTCTCATAGGGTAGAAGCAAAACGTCCAACAAGGGATGCTGACATGGACCCGATCCGCCGCCTGTTCCTCACAGTCGCCGCCGCTGTGCTGCCTTCCACCGCTTTCGCACAGGACGTGGACCTCTACCCCATGACCACCACCTATGGTGCGGAGCTTGAACGCGGCATCACCATCAGCGGCGAAGCCACACGCTCACTGGAGCGTACGGACACCGGCCGCTGGGTCTACCGCTTTGATGTGGATTCCTTCGTGGCGGATATCCGCGAATCCAGCCGCTTCCGTTTTGAGGACCAGACTGTGATCTCGGAGCGGTACCGCTACAGCCTCGAAGGCTTCTTCCTCTCAAACCGCTACAAGAAGCTCGATTTCGACTGGGATAAGGACGTCATTGTGGACCGTGAGAACAACCAGCGTATCGATATGAGCGAACAGCCGGGCGTCCAGGACCAGCTCGGGGCCCAGCTGCAGCTCTGGGTGGACCTGCGCGCTGGCAAGGAAACCATGGAGTACGTGATCCCTGACGACGGCGACTTCAAGGACTACCAGTTCGAGGTGCTGAGAGAGGAAACCCTGGACACCCGCGAGTTCGGCGACGTGGAGACGGTCGTCGTGGAGCGGATCCGGGACGAGGACTCACCCCGCACCACCATGATGTGGTTCGCCCCTGAATGGGATCATCTGCTGGTGCGGCTGGAGCAGACCAATGACGAGGGCGAGAACTTCGAGATCTACCTCAAGAGCGCCACCCTCGACGGCGAACGCATTCAGCCCTGAGCCCAGGCCCGCTTCACTTCCTCGGCGATGGCATGGAGACCGCGGGCTACATCCACCTCGTTCTGGGAATAGGTCACACGCAGGCACTCATGCCGGTGACGCCAGTCCTCGTCCGGCAGCCCCGGGAAGAAGTAGTGCCCTGACACCACCAGCACCCCCCTGGCCTTGAGCCGCTTGTAGAGCTCCAGGCTGCTGATGGGCAGGTCCGGGAACCAGAGCCACAGGAACATGGCACCCTCGGGCTTATGGACCCGCCAGGGGCAGTCGTCGCCCATGGCCTCCCGGAAGGCCGCCACGGCACTCTCCATCTTGCGCTGGTAGACGGGCTGCACCAGATCCCGGCTCATGCTGATGATCTCGCCACTGCGCACCAGCGGCTCCGCCAGCATGGCCCCGAAACTCCCGGTGGCCAGGTTCATGATGGCGTTGACGCCGGACAGGGCCCGGATCACCGGCTTGTCGGCAATCACAATGCCGGTGCGCGCCGCCGGAATCCCCAGCTTGGACAGGCTCAGGCAGAGGATGTGCTGGGGCGTCCAACGCGGCGAGGCCTCGGTGTACATCAGGTCCGGGAAGGGGGTGCCGTAGGCGCCGTCCACGATCAGCGGAATGTCGTGCTGCCGTGCCAGCTCTTCCAGACCCAGCATCTCGCCGTCGGTCAGCACGTTACCCGTGGGGTTCGTGGGCCGGGAGACACAGATGGCAGCGGTGTCCTCGGTGATCTCCAGCTGGGAAAAGTCGACCCGGTACTTGAACTGGTTGTCACCCAGTTCCTCGATCTCGGGCCGCACCGCCCGGAACAACCCCGGCGTCAGACCGGCATCCCCATAACCGATGTACTCCGGCGCCAGCGGCAGCAGGATGTGCTTGTGGCTGCCGTCCGGATGTTCACCCGCCAGCATGTTGAACAGCATGAAGAACGCGGACTGGCTGCCATTGGTCAGCCCCACGTTCTCCGTGGTCAGGCCCCAGTCATACTCGCGGTTGAGCAGTTCCACCAGGCTGGCAATGAACTGCTTTTCGCCCTGGGGCGGGTCATAGACACCGGTCAGGCGCCGGAACTGTTCTGGGTTGTCCACCAGCTCCTTCATGATCGCCTGCAGCCGGTCGGTCACTTCCGGCAGGTGGCCCGGATTGCCGCCGCCCATCATCACCACGTCGCCACCCGAGGCCATGGCCTCGCCCAGATCGTCCATCAGCGAATTGATGCCGGCGTCTTCGCCCAGCTTCTGACCGAAGGATGAGAGTTTCATGCAGGCTCCCGTTCAGGATTGGTTCGCGTTCGCCCAGCGCTCGGGAACTTCCAGACCCAGGCTGCTGACGCCGTCGTTATGCGCCATTTCATGCAATTCGTTCAGGGTCTCGCCATCCGGTGCCTGGGCCCGGCGCAGGGTCTCATTAAGCGTCTTCTGGAACGATTTCTCCGCTTTCACCAGTTCATGGTCATCAAACAGCTTCACCAGCGCGTCATCGTCCAGCCCCTCGCCCTCGGTTACCTCGATGAAGGTGGTCACCGCCTCCAGGGCGCGAGCCGCGGCGTCAAAGGCGCGCTTCTTCTCCGGGTTCACATGGCACAGGAACGCCTGTTCAAGAAGGTGCCAGGCATCCATGGCCGGTGCCACACCATAGAAATCATACTCGGCGGGGTCCGGATACACCTCTTCCAGGCGGGTCAGCTGCTTCAGGGGATCCACATCGTGGTCCCTGATTGCCAGCATCCGCCAACCCCAGTCCAGCGCATCCCGGAAGCGGTCGCCCCACTCGGGCTCGGTGATTTCCGCAAAAAGCGCATAGTTGGGGAAGGCGCGCTCGGCCAGCGCCAGTATGAAAGCGTACTGGCGCCAGCCGGTCAGGCGGTTCATCTCGCGCTGCCACTGCTTCGAATTCATGGGCCGCTCCCGGCGCTCAGGTCTTGGGCAGGGTCACGCCGCGCTGGCCCATGTACTTGCCCTTGCGGTCCGCATAGCTGGTCTCACAAACCTCGTCGGACTCCAGGAACAGCATCTGGGCCACGCCCTCGTTGGCATAGATTCGCGCGGGCAGGTTGGTGGTGTTCGAGAACTCCAGGGTCACCTGGCCTTCCCACTCTGGCTCCAGCGGCGTGACATTCACGATGATACCGCAACGGGCGTAGGTGGACTTGCCCAGACAGATGGTGAGCACGTTGCGCGGGATCCGGAAGTACTCCACCGTCTGCGCCAGCGCAAAGGAATTGGGCGGAATGATGCAGGATTCCCCGGAGATGTTGACAAAACTGTCCTCGTCAAAGTTCTTGGGATCCACCGTCGCCGAATGCACGTTGGTGAAGATCTTGAACTCGGAGCTGCAACGCACGTCGTAGCCGTAACTGGAGGTGCCGTAGGAGATGACCCGGCCCTTCTCCGCAGTCTCCTTGATCTGCCCCGGCTCGAAGGGTTCGATCATGCTGTGTTCCTCCGCCATCCGGCGGATCCAGCGATCGGATTTGATGCTCATGCTGCGTCAACGCCCACGATTGGATGATTTGGGATAGTCGACAATCATACCGCAGCTGGCACTGGCACCGAAAGTCAGGGGCCGGGAGCCGCTCCGTTACGGCGCTGCTTGCGGAGGCGGCGGCGAGCAAGAAGCCATCGGGAGAGGCCATGGGTGGCCAAGTAGCCACCCACCGCAAAGGGCACGGCAACGATCAGGCTGCCTATGATCGTGAACGTCATGGTATCCCCTGCCCGCTCGAACATCCATGACGGGATGAAGTCCATGGACACCGGCAACAGCACGGTCAGGAGCTCGCCCAGCTCATGGAAGCCCCAGTAGAGCGGTGCCATGGTGATCGGGTTGCTCAGCCAGGACACGGCAAAGGCCGCCGGAAAGTTACCGCGCAGCACCACACAGCCAATGATCATGAACACGGTCTGGAAGCCCACCGTGGGTGTCAGCCCCACGAACAGACCGACGCTGACGCCACGGGCCGCCGCCTCAACGCCGCCCCTGAGACACCCGGTCACGTAGAGCATGTTCCACAGACGCGGGTGACCCACCAGCCAGTTATGGCCGCGGCGGCGGAGGACCCGGTAACGGGCCTGAAGTGTGGGGAATCGTTTCATATGCCCCTGGCTGATGGATGCTGGAGGCTGCAAGGACCCCGTTTATAACGCAAAGGCCACTGCCACGCCATTAAGACTCGTTTACGGCCTGTAATCACGAACTCATCGCGGCTATGGGAGAGCTGGTATCCCGCTCCCTCTGCGACAGCGCCGCTCCCACCCGCCGGGCGAGATCAGCGTAGATCCGCGAGACTTCCGAGTCCGGTTCCGCCACCACCGTCGGGTTGCCCCCGTCAGTCTGCTCCCGGATGGTGCGGTGCAGCGGCAACTGAGCCAGAAGCGCCACATCATAGTCCGCGGCCAGGCGTTCGCCACCGTCACTGCCGAACAGCGGATCATGATGCCCACAATGGCTGCAGATGTGCGTGCTCATGTTCTCAACCACGCCCAGCACCGGGATATCCACCTTGCGGAACATCTCGATGCCCTTCTGGCCATCCATCAGCGCCATGTCCTGGGGCGTGGTGACCACAACCGCACCGGTCACGGGCACTTTCTGCGCCAGGGTCAGCTGGATATCGCCGGTGCCTGGCGGCATGTCCACCACCAGGTAATCCAGATTATCCCACAGGGTCTGCCCAACCATCTGCTGGACAGCACCGCTGACCATGGGCCCGCGCCAGATCATGGGAGTCTTATCCGTGATCATGAAAGCCATGGACATGGCCTGGATACCGTGGGCCTCAATCGGTACGAAATATTTTTCCTGTTTCGTCTCCGGCCGGGTGCCCTCGGGAATCCCAAGCATCAGGCCCACGTTCGGGCCGTAGATGTCCGCGTCCAGGATGCCCACCCGCGCGCCCTCGCCCGCCAGCGCCAGGGCCAGGTTCACGGCGGTGGTGGACTTGCCCACACCGCCCTTGCCGGAGGCCACGGCAATGATATTGCTTACGCCGCCCATGGCATGCAGTTCACCCTGGGCCTTGTGGGGGTGGATATTGTGGCTGGTGGTAATGCGAACGTCTTCCACACCCTCCACATCTTCGATGGCATGGGTCAGCAGCGACCTGGCGCCACCGGCAATGCCGCCCCAGGCATAGCCCAGCTGGATCTCGAAAGAGACCGTGCCGTCCTCGATCGACAGGTTACGGATTGCGCCCAGCGACAGGAGATCCTGCTTGAGATAGGGGTCCGTGTACTGGCGTATGGTCTGCTCGACCGCCTTCTGGTCAATCGCCGTCATGCTGCTCCCGGAAATGATGGATTCTCATACCCTCAATGATACGCCCGGCACCGGGCAGGCGGCCAGACAGGCGGGGTGAAAAAAACGCCGTTGGACGGTATCATCGGCGGCTCCAACACCAATAACGGAGCCAGCCGAGCCCCATGAGCGAGCCGAGTGCCAATCGCCGCGACATCCTGGTCACCAGCGCCCTGCCCTACGCCAACGGGCCCATCCACCTGGGCCACCTGCTGGAGTACATCCAGACCGACATCTGGGTCCGCTACCAGAAGCTGCGGGGCGAGAACTGCCACTATGTGTGCGCGGACGACGCCCACGGCACCGCCATCATGCTGCGGGCCGAGCGCGAGGGGATCACGCCGGAGCAGCTGATCAGCCGCATCCAGGCCGAACATGAGCGCGATTTCTCCGGCTTTCTTGTCGAGTTCGACAATTACTACTCGACCCATTCCGAGGAAAACCGCGAGCTGTCCTCCTATATCTACCAGAAGCTGCGCGATCGCGGCCACATCGCCACGCGCAGCATCACCCAGGCCTACGACCCCGAAAAGGGTATGTTCCTGGCCGACCGATTCATCAAGGGCACCTGCCCGCGTTGCCGCACGCCGGACCAGTACGGCGACAACTGCGAGGCCTGTGGCGCCACCTACACGCCCATGGAACTGATTGACCCCAAGTCCGCCCTCTCCGGCGCCACCCCTGAGGAACGTGATTCCGAGCATTTCTTTTTCACACTGCCGGATTTCGCGGACTTCCTGCGGGACTGGACCAACAGCGGCGCCCTCCAGCCCGGCATGGCCAACAAACTGGCGGAATGGCTCGACTCGGGCCTGCACGATTGGGACATCAGCCGGGACGCGCCCTATTTCGGTTTCGAGATCCCGGATTCCCCCGGCAAGTACTTCTACGTCTGGGTGGACGCGCCCGTGGGTTACCTGGCCAGCTTCCAGAACCTGTGCAACCGGCGCGGCGACATCGACTTCGACCATTACTGGCGCGAGGATTCCACCGCCGAGGTCTACCACTTCATCGGCAAGGACATCATCAACTTCCACGCCCTGTTCTGGCCGGCCATGCTCAAGACCGCCGGGTTCCGCACGCCCACGGCCATCAACTGCCACGGCTTCGTAACCGTGAACGGCCAGAAGATGTCCAAGTCCCGCGGCACCTTCATCATGGCGCGCACCTACCTGGATCACCTGCATCCGGAGTACCTGCGCTACTATTTCGCCGCCAAGCTGACCGCCGGTGTGGACGACATGGACCTGAACCTGGACGACTTCGTCCAGAAGGTGAACTCGGACCTGGTGGGCAAGGTGGTCAACATCGCGAGCCGCAGCGCGGGCTTCATCACCAAGCAGTTCGACGGCCAACTGGGCTCTGAAATCACCGAACCGGCGCGGCTGAAGGAATTCACCGACGCCGCCGACGAGATCGCCGGCCACTACGAGGAACGGGAAATCGGCCGCGCCATGAAGCGCGTCATGGAACTCGCCGACCGCGCCAACCAGTACGTGGACGAGCAGAAGCCCTGGGTCCTGGCGAAGGACGAATCGACGCGCGAGCAGGTCCAGGCCATCAGCACCAACGCGCTGAATATGTTCCGCGTGCTCATGATCTACCTGGCCCCGGTTCTGCCGGAGACGGCCCGAAATGCGGAAGATTTCCTGAACACCTCGCTGGACTGGCGCCGGCTTGAGGATCATCTGCTGGATCACGGCATCAACAAGTTCAAGCCGTTGATGAAGCGCATCGACTCCAAGCAGATTGAGGCCATGCTGGAGGCCTCCAAGGAGGACGTGGCCCAGGATCAGCAGACGAACCAGCAGCCCGCACAACAACAGGAGAGCCCGAACGTGGAGCCCATTGCTGAGCAGATCGAGTTCGATGACTTTTCGAAGGTGGACCTGCGGGTGGCGAAGATCGAAAACGCCGAGCATGTCGAGGGCGCGGACAAGCTGCTGAAGCTGACACTGGATATCGGGGCGGAACAGCGCCAGGTTTTCGCGGGCATCAAGACGGCCTACGCGCCGGAGGATCTGATCGGGCGGTTGACGGTGATGGTGGCGAACCTAAAGCCGCGGAAGATGAAGTTCGGGGTGTCCGAGGGGATGGTCCTGGCTGCCGGGCCCGGTGGCGAGGACATCTGGCTTCTGGCGCCGGACTCCGGCGCGACGCCTGGCTTGCGGGTTATGTAGTCTCTGGACTGCGGCGTTGGTTGCAGGGCGGGGTTCAGGGAGGTCTTCCCGGGAATCGCTGTAAATACATCCCTGTACGCTGCTATTCCGCCATCCATGGCTCCATAGCTTCCCGGGAAGACCTCCCTGAACCCCACCTGTTGGGCGCCCCGGAGTCGCAGACAAGCAATTGACGAAAACGCCAGGGATTATCGAAACATTGGGACCCCATGACCGGAAGCCCATGACGGATCCGGATTGGAGGGGGGCGGGTGGTTCCTTCCGGGAAGCTATGGAGCCATGGATGGCGGAATAGCAGCCTACAGGGACGTACTCGTGGCGATTCCCGGAAGGAACCACCCGACCCCCTCCCCACGACAAAGCGGAAGCCGATGACTGAATACCTGCTGATACTGATCAGCACCGTCCTGGTGAACAATTTCGTGCTGGCCCAGTTCCTGGGGCTGTGCCCCTTCATGGGCGTCTCCAACAAACTGGAGACGGCCATGGGCATGTCCATGGCCACCACCTTCGTGTTGACGTTGGCCTCCGTCTGCAGCTACCTCGTCAACACTTGGATCCTCGAGCCCCTGCAGGTCGAATACCTGCGCACCATCAGCTTCATCCTCGTCATAGCCGTGGTCGTGCAGTTCACCGAAATGGCCGTTCGCCATACCAGCCCCCTGCTCCACCGGGTTCTGGGCATCTTCCTGCCGCTGATCACCACCAACTGCGCCGTGCTCGGCGTGGCGCTGCTCAACATCCAGGAGAAGAACAGCTTCCTGGAATCCGTGCTCTACGGCTTCGGCGCCGCCGCCGGTTTCTCGCTGGTGCTCGTGCTGTTCTCCGCCATGCGCGAACGCATCGCCGCCGCCGATGTACCCCAGCCGTTCCAGGGCGCCGCCATCGGCATGATCACCGCCGGCCTCATGTCGCTGGCGTTCATGGGTTTCACCGGTATGGTGCAGGTGTGAGAGGGTTGCCGACATGTGGATGAACCTGTTGCTCGCCATCGCCACCCTGCTGCTCCTGGCCGGGGCCTTCGGAGCCCTGCTGGGCTACGCCTCGGTGCGCCTGCGCCGGGACGACGACTCGCTGGTGGAGCAGATCGACGCCGTCCTTCCCCAGACCCAGTGCGGCCAGTGCGGCTACCCCGGCTGCCGCCCCTACGCGGAGGCCATCGCTGAGGGCGATGCCATCAACAAGTGCCCGCCCGGCGGCGAGGCGACCATCCAGAGCCTGGCCAACCTGCTGGACGTGGAGCCCCAGCCGCTGGATGCGGAGCATGGTGAGGAGCAGCCCAAGCGGGTGGCCTATATCCGCGAGGCCGAGTGCATCGGCTGCACCAAGTGCATCCAGGCCTGCCCGGTGGACGCCATCGTGGGCGCGCCGAAATTCATGCACACCGTGATCGAGAGCGAGTGCACCGGCTGTGACCTCTGCGTGGATCCCTGCCCGGTCGACTGCATCGATATGATCGAGGTGGCGAAGGGCATTGATGACTGGGTTCCCCCTCGCCCCGAGGACCGGCCCCTGACCCATGAGCCGGTGATCGCCACCGATCAGCGCCCGGCGGGGGCCAGCGCGTGATGGGCACGCGATACGACTTTCCCGGCGGCATCCATCCCCCGGACAACAAGCAGCAGTCACTGCAGACACCGATCCGCCAGGCCCCCCTGCCGGCACAGCTGATCGTGCCGCTGCGCCAGCATCGGGGGGATCCCGGCCATGTGCTGGTTGCGGTGGGTGACCGTGTTCTCACCGGCCAGCCACTGAGCGAGGGCGAGCCGGGCCTGTCGGTGCCCGTGCACGCGCCCACCTCCGGCACTATTACGGCCATTGGGCCCCATGAGGTGCCCCACCCGTCCGGGCTGGAGGAAACCTGCATCCACATCGAGGCCGATGGCCAGGACCAGTGGTGCGAGTTGGCCCCCTGCCCGGCCGATGCCAGCACCCTCGAACGCTACGACCACCTCCACCGTACCGGCGTCGTAGGGCTCGGTGGCGCCGGTTTTCCCACCCGAGACAAGCTGCAGAGCGCATCAGAGGCACCAAAGGTCCTGATCCTCAACGGCGCCGAATGCGAGCCCTACATCACCGCCGACCAGGCCCTGATGCGCGAGCGACCGGACTCCGTGATCGCCGGCGCCCTGGCCCTGTGGCAGCTGGTTGGAGCCGCCCAGTGCCTGATCGGCATCGAGGACAATAAGCCGGACGCCATTGAGGCACTCAGGCAAGCCGCGGAAGGCACCGGCATTGAGATCCGGGTGGTGCCCACGCGTTACCCGTCTGGCGGTGAAAAACAGCTGATCCAGCTTCTTACGGGGCAGGAAGTCCCCTCGGGTGGCCTGCCAGCGGACATCGGAGTGCTCTGCCAGAACGTGGCCACGGCGGTCGCCGTGGATCGCTCCCTGCGCCTGGGCGAACCGGTCATCCAGCGTATTACCACCTTTACGGGCGAAGCCCTGACCCGCCCCGGCAACATTGAGGCCCGCATCGGAACGCCCCTGGACCACCTGCTGTTCGAAGCCGGACTGGATCCGGACCAGCTGCACCGGCTTATCATGGGCGGTCCGCTCATGGGGTTCGACCTGACCACCACCGGCCTGCCGCTGATCAAGACCGCCAACTGCCTGATCGCCGGCACCGCCGAGGAATTCCCGGACTCGCCGATCCCCCAGCCGTGCATCCGCTGCGGCCTGTGCGAGCAGGCCTGCCCCGTGGACCTGCTGCCCCAGCAGCTCTACTGGTTCGCCAGCGCGGGGGAACACCATAAGGCCGAGCACTTCGACCTGTTCGACTGCATCGAGTGCGGCGCCTGCGACTGGGTCTGCCCCAGCCATCTGCCGCTGACGGATTACTACCGGCACAGCAAGGGCGTGCTGCGCCAGGAAAAGAAGGAGCAGGCCGAGGCGGATCACGCTCGCCAGCGGTTCGAGGAGCGCCAGGCCCGGATGGAACGGGAACAGGCGGAACGCGAGGAACGCCGCCGGGCGCGCCAGCAGGCAAGGGAGCAGCGCCGGAGCGGGGAGCCGGCGGAAGCCGGCGGCACCGAAACCGGGGCAGCTTCCGCCGCGGCGCCCCCTGGCCCGGACCGAGAAACGCTGATCCAGCGCCGGGACCAGGCCCGGCAGAAAGTCGAGGAGGCGGAAGCCCAACTGGCCGAGGCCCGGGAGCAGACCCCGGAAGCCGTGCCCAAGCTGGAACGGGCCCTGAACAAGCACCGCAAGCGCCTGGACGCCGCCGAGAAAGCACTCAGCGACGCACGGGAGGAGGCCCGATCATGCTGACCTCCCAGCGGATCATGCTCTGGGTCATGGCGGCCACCCTGCCCGGCCTTCTGGCGCTCATCCACTTCTTCGGGTGGGGCGTGCTGATCAGTGTGCTCTGGTGCATGGGCGTTGCCATGGCCACCGAGGCCCTGATCCTCTGGATTCGCGCCCGCCCTGTCCAGCGCACCCTCATGGACGGCAGTGCCGCCCTTACGGGTCTGCTTCTGGGCCTGTCACTGCCACCACTGCTGCCCTGGTGGATCGCGCTCGTTGCCACCGCCAGTGCCATCATCCTGGCCAAGCATCTCTACGGTGGGCTCGGAAGCAACCTGTTCAACCCCGCCATGGTTGGCTATGCCCTGGTGCTGGTGAGTTTCCCGGAAGCCATGACGACCCGCTGGGCGCTGCCGCTGTCACTGCAGGAAACACCCCTCGGCCTTCTGGACAGCCTGTCCGTGTTCACCGGCCTGGGATCAGCCTCCGTGGACGCCTTCACCGGCGCCACACCGCTGGATGACTACAAGCACGCCATCGATGGCGCTGTTGCCAGCCAGGTAACCGCCGCCCCCATCTACGGTGACCGGATCGCCCTGGGCTGGGAATGGGTCAACCTGGGCTTTCTGGCCGGCGGCCTGCTTCTGATCCAGCGCCGGATCATCACCTGGCACATTCCCGTCAGCCTGCTCGGGGCACTGACCTTCATGGCGCTGCTGTTCGGCTATGACCCGGACCAGTCCGTGCCCCTGGGCCTGCACCTGCTGGCCGGCGGCACCATGTTCGGCGCCTTCTTCATCGCCACGGACCCGGTCTCCGCCGCCACCTCCAACCGGGGCAAGCTCTGGTACGGCGCGGGCATCGGCGTGCTGCTCTACACCATCCGCGCCTGGGGCAGCTACCCGGACGCCGTCGCCTTCGCGGTCCTGCTGATGAACCTGGCCGTGCCCTTTCTGGACTACTACACGCGGCCACGTACACGGGGCCATCAACGTGCGGGGCGGGGGGTACCGTCATGAGCGAGGCGCTCCGGGCCATACAGCGCAATGCGCTGGGGCTGGCCCTGTTCGCGGCCCTGACGGCGGGCGCGATTGGGGTAACCCAGATCCTGACCGCCGAGCGCATCGAGCAGCAGCGTGAGCTCGCGACCGCAAGAGCCCGCGCCGCCGTACTGCCGGAGGCCATGTCACTGGACGCGGGAAACACGCAGAAGGTTCCGCTGCCGGCGAACGAGGCAACGGGTATCCGGGAAGGCGCCGAGGCCATACGGGTCACCCCCGGCACCGGTGACGCCGTCCTGATCCTGCCGGTCACCGCGCCTGACGGTTACTCGGGGCGGATCGAGCTGATCCTGGGGATCCGGGAAGACGGCACGCTCACGGGCGTACGCGCCACTGAGCACCAGGAGACGCCCGGGCTGGGGGATGCCATCGAGGTGGCGAAGAGCGACTGGATACTGGATTTCAACGGCCGTTCACTGGACAATCCACCCCCGGGGCAATGGCAGGTTGGGCAGAAAGGCGCCTTTGACGCCCTGAGCGGCGCCACCATCACCAGCCGGGCCGTGGTGGAGGCCGTCCGGCGCGGGCTGGCGTTCACGGCCGCCCATCACGACCATCTATTCAGAAGCGCGGGCGGGCAAGCGGGAGCCGGAACCCCATGAGTGCGGACGCCAACCGGATCATCATTGACGGCCTCTGGCGCAACAACCCGGCGCTGGTTCAGCTGCTGGGCCTCTGCCCGCTGCTGGCCGTCACCAATACCGTGGTCAACGCCATCGGGCTGGGCCTGGCCACCCTGATGGTGGTGACCGGCTCCAACATGGCCGTGTCGCTCATCCGTCACCGGGTAACCGACTCCATGCGCCTGCCGGCCTTCGTGATGATCATCGCCGCGCTGGTGACCTGCACCGAGCTGATCATGCAGGCCTACGCCTACCGGCTCTACCAGATCCTGGGCATCTTCATCCCGCTGATCGTCACCAACTGCGCCATCCTGGGCCGAGCCGAGGCCTTTGCCAGTCGCAATGCATTACCGAAGGCCACCCTGGATGGCCTGATGACCGGCCTCGGGTTCCTGGCCGTACTGGTGCTCCTGGGCGGCATGCGGGAACTGGTGGGCTACGGCACCCTCCTGGCGGATGCCCACCTTCTCTTCGGCGAGGGAGCCCGGGACTGGACCCTGACCGTCTTCCCGGACTACCGGCAGGCACTGATTGCCGTACTCCCGCCCGGCGCCTTCATCGGGCTGGGCCTGATCATCGCGGCCAGGAACCGTATCGATCACCACATCCAGCAACAGCAGACGACCGGCGAGCAGCCCGTGGAGAGCGGGCACAAGCGGGTCCGCGTGACAGGGACATTCTCATGAACGACGCCAAGCGTGAAGCCATCTTCGCCCGCCTGAAGGAAGCCAATCCCGCGCCCACCACGGAGCTCAACTACAGCACCCCCTTTGAGCTGCTGGTGGCGGTGACCCTATCGGCCCAGTCCACGGACGTGGGCGTCAACAAGGCAACGGCCAGACTCTTCCCGGTGGCCAACACCCCGGAGGCCATCCTGGCACTGGGTGAAGAGGGCCTGAAGGACTACATCAAGACGATCGGCCTCTACAACAGCAAGGCCACGAACATTATCAAGGCCTGCCGGAAGCTGGTGGAGGAACACGATTCGCAGGTGCCACAGACCCGCAAGGAACTGGAAGCGTTGCCCGGCGTGGGCCGCAAGACCGCCAACGTGATCCTGAACACCGCCTTTGACCAGCCCACCATGGCGGTGGACACGCACATCTACCGGGTGGCGAACCGGACCGGCATCGCGCCGGGGAAGAACGTGCGGGAGGTCGAAGACAAGCTGATGAAGCGCGTCCCGAAGGCATACCTCAAGGACGCGCATCACTGGCTGATCCTCCATGGCCGCTATACCTGCCTGGCGCGGAAACCGCGCTGCGGCAGCTGCGTCATCGAGGATCTGTGTGAGTACAGGGAGAAAACGGTCGAGTGAGACCGTTTTACTCCTTGCCCATCATGGCCGTCTTGACGCTCTCCTGGGCAGGTTCGTCACCCAGCCAGATACCGAAGACGGCCTTCTTGAAGTCCATACCGCCATCCACGGTGCCGATGCGGTCACCGTTCTTGAAACCGACAATCCCTTCCCCGGGAATATAGGTGATCTTGAACTGATCCCCTTCCTTGATCTCTTGTTCGAACAGACCCATGAACGCATCAATATCGTCCTGGATGGGCTCCATGTTGCCGCCTGTCGAACTCTCAAAGCCTTCCATGGTGGCTTCGGTCATGTTTTCGCTGTCGATCATGCCGGAAATGATGTCCAGCTGGATGGCCATGGGCTGGTCCGCCTCAACAATCGCCTGGGCGCTGTCGAATTCCTGCGGCAGATAGAGTGACCCCACATACAGGCTCATGAACCACTTGGAGCGCACACCAGCGCCATTCAGGCTGAGCTCGTTACCGGCAACATCGATGGTCCCCGGCAGTTCAACGCCCTCAACGGTCTTCTCCTGGGCCTGGGCCGTCATGGCAAAGGCGCACAGCAGCGCAAACGCGAGGGTCAGCATCTGTTTCATGAACACGTCCTCTTGTTGTATCGGTTTTCAGATGGTGCCCGGAGTCTATCATCGCAGACAGCCCCCAAATGCCCATCAGTTCTCAACGCGTTGGCATTTTTGGCCATCGGGCAACTGCCCGCAATGACCTGCACGCGTCCCCGCCCCGTCCGTGGGGCAAGGCCGACTCAATAGCCGGAGCTCTGTGCTGTCGTCTCCGCGAACCAGCGGTACAGTGCCGGAATGACCACCAGGGTCAGCAGCGTGGATGTCAGCAGCCCACCCACCACCACCGTGGCCAGCGGGCGCTGAACGCCGCTGCCAGTGCCTGTGGCCATCAACAGCGGCAGCAGACCCAGGGAAGTGGTCAGCGCCGTCATCAGAACCGGCCGCACCCTGAGGCAGGCACCCTGTATTGAGGCTTCATCCACGTTCATCCCCTCGCGCACCAGCTGATTCAGGTAAGTGACCAGAACCATACCGTTCTCCAGGGCGATGCCGAAAAGGGCAATGAACCCCACCGACGCGGGAACCGACAGGTTCTGGCCGGAAACCCAGAGCGCGGCGATACCGCCCACCAGCGCCAGCGGAATGTTGGAGAGGATCAGCAGGGTACTGCGCAACGAGCGGAAGCTGATGTAGAGCATCAGACAGATCAGCGCCAGGGTCACCGGGATCACGATGGCGAAGCGGGCGTTGGCCTTCTGCTGCAGCTCGTACTGGCCGCCCCACTCGACCAGATAGCCCGCCGGCAGCTCCACCTGGTCACGGATGGCATCACGGCCAGCCTCCACGAAGCTGCCGATATCCCGGCCCTCCACGTTGGCCTGAACCGTGATGTAGCGCTGGGCGTTCTCGCGGCTGATCTGGCGTGGACCGGTGATCTTCTCAAGCTCCGCCAGCTGGCTCAGGGGCACCTCGGCGCCGCCAGGGGCCTCGATCAGGATATTGCTCATGGCCTCCAGGTCCGTCCGATCCTCTTCCTGATACCGGACATAGACATCAAAACGCCGCACTCCCTCGAAGATCTGCCCGGCAGTGGTACCGCCCACGGCATTGCGGATGCGTTTCTGCACACGCTCCATGGTGATGCCGTAACGCGCCAGCGCCTCCCGGTCCGGGCGGATGCGCATCTGGGGCGCACCGATCACCTGGTCCGCCCGGACGTCGGCGGCGCCCGGGATCTGCCGTAATACCGCGGCAATTTCATCCGCCTTCTTCTTGAGGGTATCCAGGTCATCACCGTACAGCTTGACCGCCAGCTCGGATTTCACGCCGCCCACAAGCTCATCCACGGAGAGCTGGATGGGCTGGGTCATGTTGGTCATGATCCCCGGCATGCCTTCCAGCTTTTTCCGGATCGCCTGCTCGATCCCGGCCTGGGACTCGTATCCGAGTTCCTCCCATTTCGAGCGCGGCTCCAGCACCACCAGTGAATGCACGGTGTTGATGGGGTCCGCATGGGCACCGACCTCGCCGCGCCCCACCCGGCTCACGACCTTCTTCACGCCCGGCACGCCGAGCATCCGCTTCTCCGCCAGCATGGTGTTGCGCTTGGACTCGCTGAGCGAAATCGAAGGCGCCATGGTCAGGTTGACGATCAGGTCGCCCTCGTCCATTCGCGGCGCGAATTCCGACCCCAGCTGAGGGAACAGCGCGGCCCCGGCACCCAGAAGGCCCACCGCCAGCAGCACCGCCAGGGACCGTCGGGCAATGAAGAAACGCAGCAGCGGGCGATAGAGCACCAGGATCCACTGAACGACCAGGGATTCGCGCCGGTAGCCATGATCCTCGGACTCTCCGGCAATCGGCCTGGAGGGAATAAGGCGGTGCCACCATCGCTCTGGACCGTCCGCTGCCTCCTCTTTCGGCCGACGCATCATCAGGCTGCCCAGTACCGGCGTTATGAACAGCGCATAGGCCAGTGAACCGACCATGCCCAGCGCCACCGTATAGGCCAGGGGGCGGAAGGTCTTTCCAGCCACCCCGGTCAGCGTGAACAGGGGCAGGAAGACGATGATGATGATCGCAATGGCGAACAGGATGGGCGCGGCCACTTCGCGGCATGCCCGGGCCACCACCTGGAGCCGTGGCTCGTAGCGTTCCGCCTCATGCAGGTGCCGGTCGATGTTCTCGACCATCACAATGGTGCCATCCACCATCAACCCAATGGCGATGGCCAGGCCACCCAGACTCATCAGGTTCGCGGAGATCCCGAACCAGTACATGCCCACCACCGCGAACAGCACCGAGAACGGGATCGCGGCGGCCACCACCACGCTGGGCCGGAACCCGCCCATGAACACGAACAGGACCAGCACCACCAGCACGATCCCCTGGAAAAGTGCATCCGAGACCGTATCCACGGCGTTCTGGACCAGGGTCTTCTGCTCGTAATAGGGCACAATCCGCACGCCCTCGGGCAGGCTTTTCTGGATGGCTGCCATGCGCTGCTCCACCCGCTCAATCACCGCCGAGGTGTTGGCGCCGTAGAGCTTGACCACCATCCCCGAGACCACTTCCTTCTCGCCATTGAGGGTCTGGAGCCCCTGGCGTACCTCGCCTCCGATCTCAACGTCGGCAATGTCCGCAAGGCGCACCGGGGTTCCATCCACGGTTCTGACGGTGATCCGCTCCAGGTCACTGATCCCTTTAGCCAGTCCTTCGGAGCGGATCACGAACTGCTCGCCGCCCTCCTCGAGGAACTGGGCGCCCACGTTGAGGTTGCTGGAACGCACCCGCTCAATGACGTTCTCGAGGTCCAGGTCGTAGCGCTGGAGTGCATCCGGATCGACGTTCACCTGGTACTGCTTCTTGTAGCCGCCGATCCCGAGCACCTCGGTGACGCCACGCACCGTCTCCATCTTCGGCTTGATCAGCCAGTCCTGGATGGTGCGCAACTGGGTCAGGCTGTATTCGTCCCTGGGAGCATCCAGATAGTAGTAGAGAACCAGGCCCTGGCCGCTGGCTATGGGCCCCATTTCCGGCTCCCCGAAACCTGCAGGGATGTTCTCTCGGGCCTTCTGCAGGCGTTCGCTGACCAGCTGGCGGGCATGGTAGATGTCCGTGCCGTCCTCGAAGTAGACGCTGACTACCGAGAGCCCGAAGTTCGAGTTGCTGCGGATCTCCCGCACCTTCGGCAGGCCCGTCATGGCCTGCTCGACAGGGTAGCTCACGTAGGTCTCGACCTCTTCGGGGGCCAGACCATCAGTGACCGTGAACACCTGCACCAGCGTCGGAGACACGTCCGGCACGGCATCCACGGCCAGTTTCTGCCAGCTCCAGATCCCGCTGGCCAGAACCAGTCCCCCCAGCAATACCATCAGGAGGCGATTGCGGAGGGCCATATCCATCAGTCGTTCAATCATGATCGGTTGCCTCTGCCATCCGTGGGGGCTCAGTGGGAGTGACCGGCGTGCTTGAGTTTCGCGCGCCCGGCCTCGGCCTTGAGGGTGAAGGTGTTGGTCGCGGCGTAACGCGTACCGGCTGCCAGACCTTCACGAATCACCACACGACCACCGGCACTGGGACCGGTTTTCACCGGCTGGCGCCGGAATCCGTGATCCGTCCGGACGAAGACATGGGGTTGGCCGTCGAGCGTCTGGAGGGCACTGCTGGGTACGAGCACTTCCGCTTCGAGCTGGCGCACGGTCACCTCGCCGGTCACAAACTGGCCCGGGTACCACTGGCCGTCGCTGTTATCCAGCACCACCCGTGCGCTGGCCGAGCGACTGCCTTCGGCCATCCGGGGGGTAATGTAGCTGATGGTTCCACTGGCCTGGTGGCCGCCTTCGCTGGCGGTCACCTGCACGGTCTGGCCCGGTCGTATCTCACCCAGGCTGCGTGGGAAGACACTGAACGCCGCCCAGACCTGATCGCGTCGGGCAATGATAAATGGCGGATCATCACGGTCCGTATCAACACGCTCCCCCCGGGTCAGGTGCTGCTCAATGATGGTGCCGGAGGCCGGTGCCCGGAGCTCATAGCGGGCGAGGCTGTCGCTGCCCTCCGTATCCAGCTCCGCCACCGCCTGTGGTGCCATCCCCAGTGCTTCCAGGCGCCGCCTTGCCAGGGTCATCCGCACCCTGGCTTCCTTCAGCGCCTGCCGTGCGCGTTGGAGTTCCGCTTCGGAAACAGCGCGATCCTTCGCGAGCTGCTGTGTGCGTTCGAAATCCGCCTGCTCCAGCTCCAGCCGCGCCTGGCGGGACAGGTACTGGGAGCGTGCTTCGGCGAGTTCGGTGCTCGACAGGACTGCCAGAACCTCGCCCTCGTCCACGGTATCACCGCTGTAGCGCCGGACCTTCTCGGCACGGCCCGCCACCCTGGGAGTGACATGGGTCATCAGGGCCTCATCGAACCGGATCTCGCCGGGAAGACCGCGGGTTATGGCCAGCCGGCCCGGGGCCGCCCGGCGCACCTCAATACCGAATTCGCGGATCACTTCATCATCAAGGGCTATCCCCTCGCCCGCATCGTGATCCCGGTGTTCCCCGTTTTCACTCTCACCGTGTTTTTCATGATCGCCATGATCCCCGTGGCTTCCATGGCGGTCTTCCGCCCCGTGATCCCCGCAACCAGCAAGGATAAGGACAGGCAACAGCACCGCCGCAAGCGCGACGGCACCGGATGGTGTAATACGCATGATCAGGACTCCTGCTTTCACACGCCCGCTGCTGCGGGCGGTTGCTCGACTCTTGCACGGACGCGAGCCCGTGCGTGCTCTCAGGTCAGCAGGAAGTCGGGAGGATCGCGGGGCTGGGGCAGGCAGTAGCGTGGTGGTGACGGACCGGTACAGCGTTCCCGTGACTGCCGGATCCTTCGGGAGACCAGTGGCGCCGCAGCGATGAGGAAGGCGCCCGCTAGCGGGAGGGGCGGCGTGTCGCCAGGCGTATCCGGAATCAGACCATCCGGGACTAGGTTATGCTGATCCGCGTGCCACACATGGGCGAAATCCCCGTGAACGGCACCCTGTGCCGCCCCGTCATGATCGCCCAGCACATGGTGATGCATGGCCGCGCCCAGAAGCACCTGGGCTACGAGCAGGATGATCAGCCCGGTTACGGCCGCGGCGCGGTGGCGACACCGGGAATTCAGCCTGTGAAGGTGATCCAGCATGGATGGGAACCTGTTACGTCACTGGCGCCGATGCTAGAGGGCCCCCGCGCGGGTTGCAAGGGCTTTCCCCTTGACCGAGGATAACGGCGCCTTTCGCGCATCGGAGCCAGCCAACATGAGCCACGACCACTATCACGCACCAACAGGTGATGGCCGAGTGATCACCGCGATCATCGCCAATCTCGTCCTGACCCTGGGCCAGGTTATTGGCGGGATTCTCTCTGGCAGCCTGGTACTCATCGCCGATGCCCTGCACAACTTCTCGGACATGGCCTCCATGGTCATTGCCCTGGTAGCGCGGCGCATTGCGCGGCGACCCGCTGATCCCGCGATGACTTTCGGATACCGTCGGATCGAAACCGTCGCAGCCCTGGTCAACTACACCTCCCTGATTCTGATCGGGCTCTACCTGGTCTTCGAAGGCGGCATGCGCCTTCTGGACCCGCCAGAGGTAGCCGGCGGCACTGTGATCGCGCTGGGTGTGCTGGCCCTGGTGGTGGATACGCTCACCGCTATCCTGACAGGGTCCATCCAGCATGGCGGGGCCAACATCCGCGCTCTCTTTCTGCACAACCTCAGCGACGCCCTGACCTCGGTAGCCGTGGTCGTCAGTGGCGTGCTTATCGTGTTGTACGATTGGCGCCTGATCGACCCGCTGATCACCCTGCTCATAGCTGCTTATATCCTCTGGCTCTCAGCGACCGAGGTTGGCGGAGTAATCCGGGTCCTGATGCTGGGCAGCCCACCTGAGATTGATACCGAGGAGGTGCTGGACTGCATCCGGGGATTCGATGGTGTGGAGGCCATCCACCATGCCCACTTCTGGCTGATGGAGGAAAGCAGCGCCGCCCTGGACACCCATGTGGTGGTGGCCAACTGGGCATGGCCGGAGCAGCAGGCACTGAAGGACCGGATCAGGAAGGAACTTGGATCCCGTTTCGGGATCCATCATTCAACACTGGAACTGGAACCCTCGAGCGAACAGCACGAGGGCGCCAGTCTCTACGGCCAGGGTTGATCAGCCCTCAAAGAGCATGTCGCAGGAAAGCCCTTCCTTTTCAAGGATTTCGCGCAGGCGGCGCAGGGCCTCGACCTGGATCTGGCGTACCCGCTCGCGGGTCAGGCCGATTTCAGCGCCCACCTGCTCAAGGGTCATGGTCGCGTAGCCACGCAGCCCGAAGCGGCGGCAGAGCACCTCCTGCTGTTTCTCGCTGAGCTGCTCGACCCACTGCCCGAGGCAGCCGTTGATATTGCTTTCCTGCAGCAGTGCGGCCGGATCGGCGGAGCCTTCGTCCGGGACCGTGTCGAGCAGGGATTTGTCGCCATTGTGCCCGATGGGCGTATCCACTGAGGCGACCCGCTCGTTGAGCCCCAGCATCCGCTTCACGTCCTTCACCGGCTTCTCGCACTTCTCGGCGATCTCCTCGGCGGTGGGTTCGTGATCCAGCTTCTGACTGAGCTCGCGCGACGCCCGCAAGTACAGGTTGAGCTCCTTCACCACGTGGATGGGAAGGCGGATAGTGCGGGTCTGATTCATGATGGCCCGCTCAATGGTCTGGCGGATCCACCAGGTCGCATAGGTGGAGAACCGGAAACCGCGCTCCGGATCGAACTTCTCCACCGCCCGGATCAGGCCCAGGTTGCCTTCCTCGATCAGGTCCAGCAGCGTAAGGCCGCGGTTTACGTAACGCCGGGCGATCTTGACCACCAGGCGCAGGTTGCTTTCGATCATGCGGCGGCGACCGCTTTCGTCACCATCGCGGGCGAGCCGGGCGTAGTGCTTTTCCTCTTCCGGTGTGAGCAGCGGTGAAAACCCGATCTCGTTGAGATAGAGCTGTGTAGCATCCGCCTGCTGCTGGCGGCTGGTATAGCTGTAACGCGACGTCCTGGCACGGGCACGCTCAAGCGCCTCCGCATCCCCGTCCAGCTTTGTCGCTTCCTCGTTGGCGGCCACGGCCTCTTCCGGATCCATCACCGTCTCTTCAGCCGATGCGTCGAGCGCTGCTTCCTGAACCATCTCTTCCGACATAGCGTTCACCCTGCGTTAACTGATCTACCCCTTGAACGCTTCCGGCCTTATTCGACTTCTTATGGGCCGCAAGCCCCGGATCAGCGACGCGGAAGGTACTGCATCGGGTTCACCGGATCGCCCCGCCTCCGTATCTCGAAGTGGAGCATGGTCCTGTCGGCGCCCGAATCCCCCATCTCGGCGATGGTATCGCCCTGCCCAACGTTCTGACCCTCTTCCACCAGGATCTTCCGGTTGTGGGCATAGGCGCTGAGGAAGGTTTCACTGTGGTTCACGATGATGAGATTGCCGTAACCCAGCAATCCGTTCCCTGCGTAAACCACGCTGCCATCCGCAGCCGCCCTGACGGGGTCTCCCGCGTCACCTCCGATATCAACACCTTTGTTCACATCGGAGCCGTCGGATGAATATTTCGCAATAATCGGGCCAGAATGGGGCCATGCCCAATCGATTTCGGATGACGCTTCATCAGATGCCTGTAACGCATTGTTACTCCGGGATCCCTGGGATGAACTCCGCGACTGGCCAGTGGGCTGCTCCGTTGGCTCGGATGCCCTCCCTGCTGACGAGGAGGCGGTTCCGGACGAGGAGGGTGATCCCGAACCACCGGAGGAACGACTGAAGTTATCCGGGGCCTCAACGTCAAACCGGATCACCTGACCGGGGTGAATCTCATAGGGAGGGTCGATATCGTTGGCAGCGGCGAGTCTGCGGTAATTCCAGCCATAGCGCATGGCGATGCTGTAAAGGGTTTCACCCTCGGAGACACGGTGATGCCCCCAGTTCACCCTGGGGTTGTAACCACTGTCCAGGAGCAGATCCGTGGAGTTGCAGCCAGCGACCAGAAGCAATACCAGAACAGCCAGGAGCGGTTTTCGGATCGTTCGAATCCCGGTTCCCGCCTGGCTCCGTACAGCCCTTCTGACCGCTTTGAACCCCATCCGCAATAGAACTTTCCGTTATTGATTTTATATTCTTATTCTTAAAAATTCCGAAACATTCACGAGCCTCTGAGGAGACGCGGGTAAATCGCTCTTTTATCTGGATAATTTTCACCCAGAATTTGGTTACTCACCCACCCCGCAATGTTACCTGTGGGAACACGGCGCGTAACAGATCACACAAACGCCGTGCGCTACTTCCGGCCACTGCGTGACCCGTTTCCAGTGTATGCACGGCACAGCCATGCGGCCAGTTACCACTTGCTGCCACGACCACTGCCCAGCCATTCAACCAACAGGATCAGCCCCAGCCCCAGCCCCACCAGTGCCAGCACTGTCCCGGTCTGGGGAGCACTGCCCACCAGTTCCGCATAGTGCCAGGGCGCCAGATTTTCATACAGTATGGGTTCAGCTTCTCCGCCAGAGCCGGTACGCCACGCCACCGCGCGCTTCCAGGGCCACAGGTTGGTAAGCGAGCCGACCATGAAACCGGTCAGAACCGCCAGTGTCACACTGGGGAAACGGGCCAGGGTCGCCGCCACCAGACGCGCCATGGCGATCAGCCCCAGTCCGCAGCCGCCGGCGAAAACCGCCAGTGTCGCCAAAGCCGGCTCACGGATGGCATCGAGAATGGGTTCATAGAGTCCGAGCAGAAGCAGAATGAAACTGCCGGAAATACCGGGGAGAACCATGGCTGAAATGGCCACGAAGCCTGCCCCAAAAGCGATCAGCGGCGTCAGCGCCAGTGTTGCGGGCGTCAGTTGACCAATACCCCAGGCCACAACGGTTCCCAGACCCAGGCCCAGAGCGGCGGCCAGTGACCAGTGGGGGATCTGTCGCCCCACATGAATCACCGCACCAATGATCAGGCCGGAGAAAAAGGCCCGGACCAGCATCGGATGCTCATCCAGCAGTGTCCCGATGCCATGGGCCAGGGTCACAATACTGAACAGGATGCCGCCCAGAAGCAGCAACAGGAAGGTCGCGTCCATGGTCTGCCACGCCCGCACCAGACTGCGTTCACGTACCAGGGTCAGCGCGGCTGCGGGGATATTGCCAAGCGCCGCCAGAAGCCGCTGATAGATGCCGGTGATCAGCGCCATGGTGCCGCCGGATACCCCTGGCACGATATCCGCGGCCCCCATGAGACAGCCTCTTGCCACTATGCCGGGGGCGGACTGGGTGTGGGCGTGGCTCATCGCACAACGCCGCCGAGAACGGGCACGAAGCGCACCGGCTCAATCTCCCGCCGTTCGAATTCGTCCCCGTTACGGGTAATCAGGGTCAGCATCTGGGTCTCGCGGCCCAGCGGCGCCACAATGCTGCCACCGTCCGCCAGCTGGTCATACAGCGCCGCTGGTATGTCCCCGGGCGCTGCCGTCAGGATCATGCCGTCAAAAGGCGCTGCTTCCGGCCAGCCCTGGCTGCCATCGCCCAGGCGCAGGAAGGCATTGCGATAGCCCAGCCGCTGCAGCCGCTCCCGGGCCTGGCGGTGGAGGCCACCGATGCGCTCGATGCTGTACACTTCCTTGCCGAGATAGGCCAGGATGGCCGCCTGATAGCCGGAACCGGTGCCCAGCTCAAGGATGCGCGTGGCTCCGGCAGCCAGCAGCATCTCGGTCATACGTGCGACCACATAGGGCTGGGACAGGGTCTGCTGGTAGCCAATGGGCAGCGCCGTATCCTCGTAGGCACGGTGTGACAGCGCCTCATCCAGGAAGATGTGCCGGGGCACATTCGCAATGGCGTCCAGCACTTCCACACGCTGTATGCCTTCGTCACTGAGACGCTCCACCAGCCGCATCCGGGTGCGCTGCGAGGTCATGCCAATCCCCTGGAGTTCGGTATTCATTCAGAGTCCGTCTTTCAGCCAGTCATTCAGGTTCTGGAACGTATCATAGTGGGTCATATCCACCTTGACCGGTGTAATGGACACATAACCCTCACGGATGGCGTGGAAGTCCGTCCCCGGCCCGGCATCATCCTCATCCCCGGCGGCACCAATCCACATCCGCTCACGGCCGCGCGGGCACTGCACCCGCTGGGGCAGCTCACCCCGGCCACGATGGCCCAGGCGTGTGATCTGGAAGCCCCTGAGTTCGCTCCAGTCCACGTCCGGCACATTCACATTGAGTACCGTTCTGGGCGGCACCGCCAGCGGATCCGGGCGCAGCAGCAGGCTCCGAACCACCCGTGCCGCCGTGTCGAAGCGCCAGTTACCCCGGTTGGCCAGCGAAACCGCAATCGGTGGATGCTGCAGCAGGCGCCCTTCCACCGCGGCGGCCACTGTCCCCGAATAGAGGATGTCATCGCCCAGGTTGGAATGGGTATTGATGCCGGAGATGACCCGGTCGAATTCAATCCCGAACATGTCCCCGATGCCCAGATGGACGCAGTCCGTGGGTGTGCCGTCGATGGCCGTGAACCCACCCGGCACATCGGTGGCCGACAGCGGGCGCGTCAGGGTCAGTGCGTTGCTGGCGCCGGAGTGGTCCCGGTCAGGCGCGGCAACACGCACGTCCCCCAGGTCCTCCAGGGCGTCGTAGAGTGCCTTGAGGCCTGGGGAATAGACACCGTCGTCATTGGAAAGCAGCAGTTTCATGGCGTTCGGGAACCGTCCTCCAGATCCAGAATCTCAGTCAGTACCACCGTGGCAAAACCACCGGCGGGCAGGAAGAAATCAAAAACGGCACTGTCGCCTTCCTGCTCAAGAGCGCAGTCTAGCGGTTTCAGCGCGAGGCTGCGACGTGCCGGCCGCATGCGCGTGGTGCGCAACAGCGCCATGAACCCGGGGTACTGCCCGGCAAAGGCCAGTTCCGCCTCTGCCAGCGCCCCTTCGGCCCCGCAGCTGTCGTCACCGAACATCGGCCCTGAAGGAGAGGTTTCCGGGTCCCCCTCCCGCTGTTGCCGCCAATCGCCCGCTGCCAGTCGCCCGGCCAGCCATTCATTGAACAGCCAGCTGCGCACGGCGGACAGCAGCATGCCGGAGCGGGCCCGCTCACGCGGGCGCTTCAGCCGCTGCGGGTCCAGCTGCGCGGCCGCCTCCAGGTTGGCCCCGTCACGCCCGAAACGCTGGAGTCCAAAGTAGTTCGGGCAGCCGTTGTTGACCAGCTCCTGCCAGCGCGCGACCAACTCGGCACCATCCGCCTCAAGATCCCGTACACGGATCCGGAAGCGGTTGCCGGCGAGTTCACCGGTACGCAGCTTGCGCCCGTGACGCTCCACCGACAGAACCCGCCACTGCGCGGACACAGCTTTCAGAAAGTCATCCGTTTTCCCGGGCGGACAGGGCAGACTGAACCATTGACGGGTCAGCGCATGGCGATCCTTGCGACCCGCATAGCCCACAGCCGCGGGAGTGCAGCCACAGAGGCGCGCAAGTCCTCTGGCGACCCAGTCGGTGTTGTCACCGCACTTCTCAAGCTGGATGAGAAGGTGCTCTCCCTCACCGTCGGGGCGCCACCCCAGGTCTTCAGTCACCTCGAAATCCGTGGGTTCCACACGGATGCGGCCCGTTCCAGCAGGGTCACCCCCCGCACGCGGCCATTCCAGGCGCCAGCCCGTCACGAGCCCCCGCCACTGCGGCGGCTTTCAACCAGACAGACCGCCTGGGCCGCAATGCCCTCGGCGCGCCCGACGAACCCCAGCCGCTCGGTGGTGGTGGCTTTCACGCTGATCCGCTCCGGGTTCACCGCCAGATCCTCGGCGATATTATGGCGCATGGCATCCACGTGGGGCGCCATCTTCGGCGCCTGGGCCATGACGGTGGCATCGATGTTGACCAGCTGGTAGCCCTGCATCCGCACCTGCCGGTAGACCTCGCGCAACAGCGCGCGGCTGTCCGCATCCCGCCAGCGCTGTTCGGTATCGGGAAACCAGTGGCCGATATCGCCCAGGGCGATGGCCCCCAGCAGGGCATCGCTGACGGTGTGCAGCAGCACGTCTCCATCCGAATGCGCCCGCAGTCCCTGATCATGAGGAATGACCACGCCACCGATGCGGATATGATCGCCTTCCTCAAAGGCGTGGACGTCGAACCCCTGCCCGACTCGTATCATGTTACGGCCCCTCCGGCCTGTTGCTGTTGTTCGATCAGCCATGCCGCCATGGCCAAGTCCCCCGGATGGGTCACCTTGATATTGTCCGCCCGGCCCGGTACCACGAGCGGCTTCAGGCCCAGATATTCCACCGCCGAGGCCTCATCCGTTACCGGCGCCCCGGCTGCCGCGGCCCTGAGCAGCGCCCGTTCCAGCACCCCGGCGGGAAACAGCTGGGGGGTCTGGGCCCGCCAGAGATGGCTCCGGTCGCGGGTTGCCAGCACATGGCGAGCCCCATCCACTTCCTTGATCGTATCCGTGACTGCCTGGGCCAGAAGGCCTCCAGCCTCGCTGCTGCCAACCCCTTCCATGAGGGCGTGGATATCCCCTCCTGTGATACAGGGGCGGGCGGCATCGTGCACCAGTACGGGGTGCTCCCCAGGAAGCGCCAGCGCCTGCAGAGCGTTCAGCACGGACTCGGCACGGGTGGCGCCGCCAATACAGGTATGGACGGAGTCTGCCGCCGCGCTGCGGGTAGACGCCCACCAGCCATCCCCGCCCCCCAGAGCCACCATGAGGGCTGCGCCAGGCACTGCCCGGGCCAGCCGCTCAACGGTGACGTCGATCAGGAAGGCGTTACCGAGATACTGGTACTGCTTGGGGCGCTCGCCCCCGACACGGGCACCGACGCCCGCGGCGGGTATAACGATGGCTGGGGGGAGGCCGTCTGAGGCGGCATTGGGCGGCATGGATAGGGCTCAGGGCTCCACAACCAGGAAAAAGGTCTCATCCTCGCCGATCATGCCGAGGTCGCGACGGGCACGTTCCTCGATCGCACGGGTGCCATCGCCCAAGTTGTTCACCTCGGCGAACAGTTCCTCGTTGCGATGACGGAGCCCGGCATTGATGGTCTTCTGCTCATCGATCTGCTCCTGCAGGGCCCAGGCGTGGGGCAGGCTGTTCTCGCCCGCCCAGAGCCGGACCTGCAGCAGCAGGGTCAGCACGGCCATAATGCCCCACAACCATTTCATGCACGACGCTCCCTGGCGTGTCAGGTTCCCCTTCAGGCTCCCTGACCCTTGATTTCGGTCAGCCCACGGTATTCGGCCCGATCCCCGAGCTGTTCTTCAATCCGCAGCAGCTGATTGTATTTCGCTACCCGGTCGGAACGACAGAGGGACCCGGTCTTGATCTGCCCGGCGCTGGTCGCCACGGCCAGATCCGCGATCGTGGTGTCCTCGGTCTCGCCCGAACGATGCGAGATAACCGCAGTATAGCCCGCATCCTGCGCCATGCGAATGGCATCCAGGGTTTCACTGAGGCTGCCGATCTGGTTGAACTTCACAAGAATGGAATTCGCAACGCCCTTGTCGATGCCTTCCTTCAGGATCCGGGTGTTGGTCACGAACAGGTCGTCCCCCACCAGCTGGACCTTGCTGCCCAGGCGCTCGGTCAGGGTTTTCCAGCCGTCCCAGTCGCCCTCGTCCATGCCATCCTCGATGGAGACGATGGGGAAACGGTCGCACAGGCCGGCCAGGTAGTCACTGAACTCAGCAGCGTTGTACTGCTTGCCCTCGCCCTTCAGGTCGTAGACGCCGTCGCTGTAGAACTCGGAGGAGGCGCAGTCGAGCGCCAGTGTGACGTCCTTGCCGAGGGTATAGCCGGCGCCTTCCACGGCTTCGCGGATGGCTTCCAGCGCGGCTTCGTTGGAGGGCAGGTTGGGTGCGAAACCGCCTTCGTCGCCCACGCCGGTGTTCAGGCCCTTTCTGTTGAGCACCTTCTTGAGGCTGTGGAACACCTCGGCGCCGCAGCGCAGGGCTTCGCGGAAGGTGGGCGCCGATACCGGCTGGATCATGAATTCCTGAATGTCGACGTTGTTGTCGGCATGCTCGCCGCCGTTGAGGATGTTCATCATGGGCACGGGCATGGAGAACCGGCCGGCGGCGCCGTTGATTTCGGCCATGTGCTCGTACAGCGGCTTGCCCAGGGCGGTGGCGGCGGCCTTGGCGCTGGCCAGGGAGACGGCCAGGATGGCGTTGGCACCGAGGTTCTGTTTGTTGTCGGTGCCGTCGAGTTCGAGCATGGCGTTGTCGATGGCGCGCTGGTCGGCGGCGTCCATGCCCTCGAGGGCGCCACGGATGCGGTCGTTCACGGCGGCGACGGCTTTCTGGACGCCCTTGCCGAGGTAGCGGTTCTTGTCCTTGTCGCGCAGTTCCAGGGCTTCGCGGGAGCCGGTGGAGGCGCCGGACGGGGCGCAGGCGCTGCCGATCTGGCCGGATTCGAGGATCACGTCGGCTTCGACGGTGGGGTTGCCGCGGGAGTCGAGGACTTCGCGGGCCTTGATGTTGGCGATTGTTGTCATCCGTTCAACCTCTCTTATCTTTGAATCGATCAGTGATTCAGGAAATGTCTCTAGTCTTCAAAGTCATTGCAGGAGCCGGATCGGGCAGTCTTGTTCGGGATACGCTGTGAATACATCCCTGTACGCTTGTCTTCCGCCATCCATGGCTCCAGACAATCCCGAACAAGACTGCCCGATCCGCCTCTCCAAACCTTATTGATTACGCCGTGTCCAAAGGCTCAAATCCCTTCACGAGATCATCAAGCTGCTTGAGCTGGTTCAGGAACGGTTCAAGTTGTTCCAGCCGCAGAGCGCAAGGGCCATCGCATTTGGCCTGGTCCGGATCCGGGTGCGCTTCCAGGAAGAGGCCGGCAAGGCCCTGTGACAGGCCGGCGCGGGCCAGTTCGGTGACCTGTTCGCGGCGGCCGCCGGCGGAGTCGGCGCGGCCGCCGGGCATCTGCAGGGCGTGGGTGACGTCGAAGAACACCGGCGCGCCGAGCTTTTTCATGGTGCCGAAGCCGAGCATGTCCACCACCAGGTTGTTGTAGCCGAAGCTGGTGCCGCGTTCGCAGAGGATGACGCGGTCGTTGCCGGCTTCACCGCACTTGGTGATGATGTGGCTCATTTCCTGGGGTGCGAGGAACTGGCCTTTCTTGACGTTGATGACGGCGCCGGTGCGGGCCATGGCGACCACCAGGTCGGTCTGGCGTGACAGGAACGCGGGCAGCTGGATCACGTCGCAGACGTTGGCGGCCGGTTGGGCCTGATGCGGTTCGTGCACGTCGGTCAGCACCGGAACGCCGTAGCGGTCGCGGATCTCCTCGAGGATGGCCAGGCCTTTTTCCAGGCCGGGGCCACGGAATGAGTGCATGGAGGAGCGGTTGGCCTTGTCGAAGGAGGCCTTGAACACGTAGGGGATGCCCAGCCGGGCGGTGACCTGGCTGTAGGCGTCCGCCACTTCCAGAGCCAGCTCCCGGGATTCCAGCACGTTCATGCCGCCGAAAAGGGTGAAGGGGCGGTCGTTGGCGACGCTGAGATCCGCGATATCGATGGTGCTCTGCGCCATGGTAACGCTCCCGGCGTTGGGTTCAGGATTCGCCCCGGCGGGCCAGCGCGGCTTCCACGAAGCCCTTGAACAGCGGGTGGCCGTCACGGGGTGTGGAGGTGAATTCCGGGTGGAACTGGCAGGCTACGAACCACGGATGACCCGGGACTTCGACCATTTCCACCAGGCTGTTGTCGCCGGAGCGCCCGGCCACGCGCAGCCCCGCTTCCTCCAGCTTGGGCAGGAGCAGGTTGTTGACCTCATACCGGTGGCGGTGGCGCTCACGGATCACGTCCTTACCGTAACACCCGTGCGACGTGGTTCCGGGTTCCAGGCGACAGTCCTGGGCACCCAGGCGCATGGTGCCCCCCAGATCGGAGTCCTCGCCGCGCGTCTCCAGCTGGCCGTGTTCGTCTACCCACTCGGTGATCAGGCCCACCACGGGGTACGGGGAGTCCCTGCGGAACTCGGTACTGTGGGCGCCGGAAAGGCCAGCGATGTTGCGGGCGTATTCGATGACGGCCACCTGCATCCCCAGGCAGATTCCCAGGTAGGGAATGCCGTTCTCACGCGCGTAGCGCACGGCGCTGATCTTGCCTTCCACGCCCCGCTCACCGAAACCGCCGGGCACCACGATGCCGTCAACGTCTTGCAGCGCCGCCTCGCCCTCGCGTTCCAGGTCCTCGGAATCGACGTACTTCATCTTCACGTCGGTCCTGGTGTGCAGACCGGCGTGACTCAGGGCCTCGATCAGGGACTTGTAGGCGTCCAGCAGTTCCATGTACTTGCCGACCATGGCAATGGTCACGGTCTTGTCGGGGTTCTGCTCCCACTCGAACACCTGATCCCATTCGGACAGGTCCGCCGGCCCCACATTGAGATTGAAGCGCTCAACGATCAGCTGATCCAGATCCATCTCGTGAAGCATGCGCGGCACACGGTAGATGCTGGGCGCGTCGCACAGCGGGATGACAGCCCGCTCCTCCACGTTGGTGAAGAGGGCGATCTTGCGCTGCGAGCTGGCGTCCACCTCATGCTCGGAGCGGCACAGCAGGATGTCCGGCTGCAGGCCGATGGAGCGCATCTCCTTCACCGAGTGCTGGGTCGGCTTGGTCTTCACCTCACCGGCAGTGGAGATGTAGGGCACCAGGGTCAGGTGCATGAAGAGCGCGCGCTGGGGCCCCACCTCGACGCGCAGCTGGCGCGTGGCCTCGAGGAAGGGCTGGGATTCAATGTCGCCGACGGTGCCGCCGACCTCCACCAGGGCCACATCCACGTCACCGGCGCCTTCCACAATACGGCGCTTGATCTCGTCGGTGATGTGCGGAATCACCTGCACGGTGCCGCCCAGGTAGTCGCCCCGGCGCTCCTTGCGGATGACCTCCTCGTAGACCCGGCCACTGGTGAAGTTGTTGCGCTTGCTCATGGTGGTGCGGATGAAGCGCTCGTAGTGGCCCAGATCCAGGTCCGTCTCGGCGCCGTCCTCGGTAACGAAGACCTCGCCGTGCTGGAACGGGCTCATGGTCCCGGGATCCACATTGATGTAGGGATCGAGCTTGAGGATGGTGACCCTGAGGCCACGCGCCTCAAGGATGGCGGCCAGTGATGCTGATGCAATGCCCTTGCCGAGCGAGGACACAACCCCGCCGGTGACAAATATATAGCGCGTCATGCGAATCCCGTGTTCTGCCCGATTGCCAGTTGTGAGGAGGAGGGAGGCGTCGCCTCAAGATGGGGTGACAGACTACCAGAAAGGGGGTCCAGCCTCAATTTGCAAAAGGCGCTACACCATAACGGCAAGCCCGCCCCTATACTGGGGGTATGAAGGAACTCGTGCTCGCGATTGTTGAGATGACGCTGCTCGCTGCCCCCTGGCTGCTGCTTGGCCTGGTGGTGGCGGGCCTGGTGCGTGGCCTGGTGCCCAGGGCGCGCATCCGGCAGTGGCTCAGCGGTGACGGCATCCGGCCCATACTGCGGGGCGCCGTCCTGGGTGTCCCCCTGCCCATGTGCTCCTGCGGCGCCATCCCCACCGCGCTGGCGCTCTACCGGGGTGGTGCCGGGCGCGGGCCGACCACCTCTTTCCTCGTGGGCACACCGGGCGCGGGCGTTGATTCGCTCTCGCTCACCTTTGTTCTCATGGGCCCGTTCATGATGGTGGCCAGGGCGTTGGGTGCGGTTGTGGCAGCGATCAGTACCGGTCTGCTCACCGCCATGAGCCATGGCGGCGCCACCGCCACGGAACCAGCTGAGGCGGCCTGCGGCTCCAGCTGCTGTTCCTCCGGCTGTGATGGCGGCGATATCATGGCGGATGCCGATGAAACGGCCCCCGGGCTGCGCCACGGACTGCGCTACGCCTTCACCGAAATGCTGGACGACATCAGTATCTGGATTGCCATTGGCCTGGCCGTGGCCGGCCTGCTGATCACACTGACGCCGCCACAGGGGCTGGCGGTGCTGGGCAGTGGCATCGGCCCCATGTTGCTTATGGCCCTGATCGGCGTCCCCCTGTACCTGTGCGCCGCTGCCACCACCCCCATCGCGGCAGCCCTGATGCTGGAAGGGCTTTCCCCCGGCACCGCGCTGGTTCTGATGCTGGCCGGGCCTGTAACCAGCCTGGCCACACTCAGCATCTTCCAGCGTGAAATGGGCACCGGGGCACTGCTGCTCTACCTTACAGGCATCGTGGTGAGCACCGTCGCCGCCGGGCTGGTGACCGATGCTGTGATCGCCGGCTTTGACCTGGACATCCAGGGCTCGGTCCAGGGCGTCCAGGATTGGATTCCCGCCTGGCTGGAATGGGGCGCACTCGCCCTTCTGGTGGTCATGGCGGTGCCCCTGCTCCGGCGCAATCTCATCAGGGAGACCCATGATGACTGACCCTGAAGACACAGAAACCACGCAGGCGCACGGGAGTGATGACACCGGGCAGCGCCAGGAGCCGCGGCGCTACCAGGTGAGCGCCAACCGCGAACGTGCACGCCACCGTCTGCGTTACGTTGAGAGCGGCGGCGCGATCGAGGAACAGGATGAGGGCGAATGCGGCCTTTGTCGCGACCTGCCGGTCAGATGACGGCTTTGGCGGCGGCCCTGCCCGCATTGCGCCCCGAGAACAGGCATCCGCCCAGGAAGGTCCCTTCCAGCGCCCGGTAGCCGTGCATGCCACCGCCGCCGAAACCAGCGGCCTCACCCACGGCATAGAGCCCGGGGATACGCTCACCCTGCTCGTTCAGCACCTGGGCTTCCAGGTCTGTTTCCAGGCCACCCAGCGTCTTGCGCGTCAGGATGTTGAGACGCACCGCAATCAGCGGGCCGTGAGCCGGGTCCAGCATCCGGTGGGGCTTGGCCGTGCGCACCATCTTGTCACCGGAAAATTTCCGGGCATTGTGCATGGCCATGACCTGGAAATCCTTGGTGAAGGCATTGTCCAGCTGCCGGTCGCGGGCCTCGATCTGGCGGCGGATGTCCGCCGGGTCCAGCAGATGGTCGCCACTGAGTTCGTTCATGCCCCGGACCAGGTCCTCAATGTTGTCCCGGACCACGAAATCCACCCCGTTCTCCTTGAACGCCTCAACAGGACCGGTGCCCTTCTTCCCGAAAGGCCGCTTCAGGGTCTGTGCCCAGCTCTTGCCGGTAATGTCCGGGTTCTGCTCGGAACCTGAGAGAGCAAACTCACGTTTGATGATGCTCTGGTCCAGGATGAACCAGCTGTAGTCGTAGCCGGTGGACTGGATGTATTCCAGTTGCCCCAGTGTATCCGAGCCGGGATACAGGGGCGCAGGGAAACGGCGGCCGGTGGCATCGAACCAGAGTGAGGACGGCCCCGGGAGAATGCGGATGCCGTGATTCGGCCAGATGGAATTCCAGTTCTGGATGCCCTCAACGTAGTGCCACATCCGATCCGGGTTGATCACGCGCGCGCCGGCAGCCTCAGTGATATCGATCATGCGCCCGTCCACATGGGCCGGCACGCCACTGACCATACGCTGGGGCGGGCGGCCAAGCCGCTCCGGCCAGTTGCGGCGCACCATCTCATGATTGCCGCCGATGCCGCCTGAGGCCACAATTACGGCCTGGCCCCGGAATTCGAAGTCGTCCTTCTCCTCCCGATTGGTCTCAACGCCCCGCTCGGCCCGGTCATCCGCCAGCACCCGGCCACGCACACCGTCCACGTGATCGCCGGTGGTCAGCAGCTCGTCCACGCGATGCCGCCAGCAGAAGCGGATCAGCCCCCGTGCCTCTGCCTCCCTGGCGCGCCGCTCGAAGGGCTCGACAATCCCCGGCCCCGTTCCCCAGGTGATGTGGAAGCGGGGCACGGAATTGCCGTGACCGCAGGCGTCATAGCCCCCGCGCTCGGCCCAGCCCAGCACCGGAAAGACCCGGTGGCCCATCTCGCGCAGCCAGGCGCGCTTCTCGCCCGCGGCGAAGTTCACGTAGGCCTCGGCCACGCGGCGTGGCCAGTAGTCCTCATCCCGGTCAAAACCGGCGGTACCCAGCCAGTCCTGCCACGCCAGTTCCGGAGAATCTTTGATGCCCATGCGCCGCTGTTCCGGCGAATCCACGAACAGCAGCCCGCCCAGGGACCAGTGTGCCTGGCCGCCCAGATTCTGTTCGGACTCCTGCTCCACCATCAGAACACGCCGGCCCGCATCGGCCAGCTCCGTTGCCGCCACCAGCCCCGCAAGGCCGGCACCGACCACAATGACATCCGCATCCTGAGTCATAGCGCCCTCGTTGTTGTGCTTATTGTTGTGCAAAACTGAACGAAAGCAGCGACAGATTCAAGACACGTCAGCAGCCGGGATCAGCTGCTTGAGTGCTGCAGACTGTCCGGATCGATGGATTCCGCCTCGTCGGACTGGAACAGCCCCTCCAGCTCGTCGATGATCTCCTGGTCACTGGGGTTGCGGCTGCCCTTTTCCTGATGGATGGCGTAGTACTTGCGCAATTCCTCCTCGTCGTGATCCCGGAAGACCTGCACCGCTTCACGGGCCTCGTCCTCGTCCCAGCCGAAGATCTGCAGCAGCTGCTCACCCATGTGCATACTGCCCGAGAGCGTTTCCCGGGTAATCACCCGGCAGCCAAGATCCATCAGGCGCCAGGCGTGCTGACGGTTGCGCGCACGGGCATAGACCGGAACCGTCGGGAAGTTGCGCCGCACATGGTCGACGATGCGCATGGAGTACTCCGCATTCTCCACCGCGACAATGATGGCCTGTGCATCCCGGGCGCCTGCGGTTGTCAGCAGGTCCACGCGTGCCGGGTCGCCGTAGTAGATGCGGTGCCCGTAACGGCGGATGAAATCGACCTGCAGGGGGTTGGCATCCAGCGCGGAGAACGGGATCTCGGCGCTGTGGAGCAGCCGCCCCACCATCTGGCCAAAGCCACCGAAGCCGCAGATCAATACCTTGGGCTTCTCGTCGTCCTCTCCTACCGAATCATAGGGCCGGTCATCGATCTCCGAGGTGGCCAGCAGCGGATCCAGGATCCGGCGGTTGAACAGGAAGGTGAAAGGTGTGGCGGCCATGGTCAGGATCACCACCGCGAACAGCACATCGGTGACCGACTCGCTCATCACCCCATAGGTCATGGCCATGGAGAACAGCACGAACGCCAGCTCCCCGCCCTGCGGCATGAGCGCGGCGAGCGCCCGGCTGCCCTTGTCATCAAGGCCGCCAAGCCGCCCGACGGCATAGAGAACCGTAATCTTGAGCAGCAGCACCCCGCCAGTGACCCCGAACACCAGGCCAGGCATGTCCGCCAGCATGTGCAGATCCGCCGACATGCCCACGGACATGAAGAAGAGGCCCATCAACAGTCCCTTGAACGGCTCGATGGAGAGATGGATCTCATGCCGGTATTCGGAATCCGCCAGCAGCACACCGGCCAGGAAGGCCCCCAGTTCCATGGGCATGCCCGCCATCTTCAGGATCTGGGAAACCCCGAGCACCACCAGCAGGGCGGTGGCGGTGAAGGTCTCGCGGGCGCCGATGCGTGCCACCGTGCGGAAAACCGGCCGCAGCAGATAGTGGCCGCCCACGATCACCGCCACCAGTACCACCAGGGTGCGGGCGATGGCCTGCGCGATCTCGCGCGGGTCCATGGACGTGGTACTGCCTTCCCCCATCAATGGGATCGCCGCCAGCAGCGGCAACAACGCGATGTACTTGAACAGCAGCATGGCAAAGGCGCTGCGGCCATGGAGCGAGGAAAGCTCGTTATGCTCGGACAGCACCTGCATGGCGAAGGCGGTGGAGGAGAACGCCAGCCCCAGGGCGATGATCAGCGAGGTCTGCCAGTCCAGCCCGAATCCGGCCCATGCAACAGCACCCATGGGGATGGCACAGACCACCACACCGGCCATGCCCTGACCGAATATGTTTTTCCGCATCACCCAGAGCCGTTGCGGCGCCAGCTCGAGCCCCACAAGGAAGAGCAGCAGCACCACACCGATCTTGGAGAAGCGCAGCATGCTCTCGACGTCGTCGATAACGCTGAACAGCGAGGGGCCCATTATGACACCGGCAACCAGGTACCCAAGCACGGCACCGAACCCCAGCCACTGGAAAATGGGCACGGCGATCACCGCCGCCAGCAGGAACAGGGTCACTTCCAGCAGGAAATCCAATGCACGCACTCCTTAAAGCCGGTTCAATCGGGGGCTCACTCGGGCCACGCTGGAAACAGGGGCATACTACAGACGCTGAAGGCCATTGCGAAGCCCGCCGGCAACCCCGTATTGCCGGCAAAGGCACGGGCCCGCTAGTGTTGGGACCCAATCCATATCAGGAGCGATCATGACGCGCTACTCACTGCTTGATCTCGCCCCCGTCAATGACGGCGATACGCCACGGCAGGCGCTGCTCAACGCCGCCGACCTGGCCCGCCATGCCGAGTCCCATGGATACGATCGGTTCTGGATGGCGGAGCACCACAACATGACGGGCATCGCCAGCGCTGCGACACCGGTGGCGCTGGGTTACATTGCCGCCAACACCAGCACGATCCGCGTCGGTGCGGCCGGAATGATGCTGCCCAACCACGCGCCATTGGTAGTCGCTGAACAGTTTGGCACCCTGGAAAGCCTCTACCCCGGCCGGGTGGACCTCGGCCTGGGTCGGGCGCCCGGAACCGATCCTGAAACCCTGCGCGCCCTGCGCCGGGACCATCATTCGGCGGCCAACCACTTCCCACAGGATGTACAGGAACTGTTGCACTTTCTTGACCCGGTGCAGCCGGGGCAGCGCGTCCAGGCGGTACCCGGCGCCGGCACTCGGGTCCCGGTCTGGATCCTGGGTTCAAGCCTTTTCGGCGCCCAGCTGGCGGCGGCCCTTGGCCTGCCCTACGCCTTTGCCTCCCACTTCGCGCCGGACATGCTGGACGAGGCCATCCGGGTCTATCGCGACCAGTTCCAGCCATCGCAACGCTTGGCCGAACCCTATGTCGCGGCCGCAGCCAACGTCTTCGCGGCGGATACGGATGCGGAGGGCCGACGGCTCATGACCTCCATGGAGCAGCAGTTCATCGCCCTGCGCCGCGGCACTCCCGGCCCCCTCCAACCTCCGGTGGACGACCCGGACAGCCTGGGCAGCGCGGCGGAACTGGCTACCGCCCGCCATGCGCTGAAGGAATCCGCCGTTGGTTCGCCGGAGAGTGTCGAAAAATGGCTAAAGGCTTTCTCTGAACGCACCGGCGCGGATGAACTGATTCTCACGGGCCAGATTCATGATCACGAGGCCCGCAAACGCTCCTTCGCCATTGCCGCTGATGCGATCCAGGGGCTGTCCGCCTGATGAACGGACACGGGTGACAATGTGTTACGGATACTCAACACCCGATACGTTGATCCTTTCGCGCGGGTCGCCTAGCTTGAATGTGTGACAACCATCATGCTTGGTGAGCCTTTCCGGGACAGCCAACAACAATAACGGAATGCAACAGTAAGGAGATTCGCAATGGGAGCTCCGGTTGATGCACTTGAGCAGCGCGTCAGGGATCCTCAGGATCCGCTTGAGGAGATCCTTCCCGCCTCGATCACTCTGGCCCTGATGATCCGCAACCGGCGGATGGGAAGCTGGCTCCAGAACGAATTCGCCGGTTACAGCGAGGACGCGGAGCTGCCCTCCTACCGCCGGGACATTCCAGGCCACCTGATGACCCGTTCTCCCCAGTACGGCTGGATTCCCGCGCCTGTCAGCGAGGAGCAGGACCGGAAGGAAGCCCATATCCACCTGCGGGATGGTGTCCGCAGTCTGGAGAAGACCTGCCTTCGCTACCGCAAGGACAGCTACATCCAGCATTCCCTCTCACCGGAGGAAATGCAGGCACTACAGGCCAGGGTCAACCTGACCACCGACCTGGCAATCACCATCAACCGCGAGACCTATTCCGACCTGCTGCGCCTGATCCGTTCAACGATCTATCTTTGGACCCTCGATCTCATCGAGGCGGGATTCAGTGGCGAGCACAATTCCTTCAGCACCTCGGAACGGGAACAGGCGGCCGCCATGGACAATCCCGACCACTACTGGCGGCGTGCGATGGATGAATACGCCAACCTGCCGGTCCCGGGCCTACGCCAAGCCGGGGTTCTGGAACGCTTCTTCGGCACTGCCTGAAGCCGGGCAAGCCCGTCGCCTCACGAACCCCGAATAATCGCCCCTCCCAACCAGTTTCGGGAGGGGCCGGCCATCGGGGCACAATGGCCGGCCTGCCGCGTGCACGGCTCCAGAAACATTCGCCGAGCTATTTTTGACTATTTAACAATATAGCCCACATACCACCAATCCATACGCGCCACGTTCTCGAATAACACGGTGGCCTTAATAAAAGGGACCAAAACACTCCCTTTTTATCAAGGTCACCGTATTCATAGCCCCTACAACGAGGTCTTCAAAGCATGTTTTCCGGGCCGGGTACCAAGCAAACCATTAACAACCTCAGGTCCCGTGCCGAAAACTGCGAGGCCGCGTTGAACGCCATCCGTAACAGTATGGCAACCATTGAATTCACACCGGATGGCGTTGTGCGGGAAGTCAATGACAAGTTCCTGGATGTGGTCGGGTATGACCGCAGTGAGGTGATTGATCGGCATCACAGCCTGTTCTGCTCACCGGAACTGGCGGAATCACTGGAATATCGGCGCTTCTGGGAGTCCCTGCGGGCCGGCCAATCCTTCTCCGATACCGTCCCAAGGCTCACCCGGAATAAGCAGCGCGTGTGGCTCCAGGCAACCTATCTGCCGATTCCTGATGTCCATGGGCGTATTGAGCGCGTCATTAAACTCGCCAGTGATGTGACGCCCGAACACGACCGACTACGGGACCAGAGTGCGGTCTTTGATGCCATCAACCGTTCCATGGCGATCATCGAATTCGAGCCTGATGGCACCATCATCAAGGCGAACGACAATTTCCTCAACACGGTACGCTATTCTCAGGAGGCGCTTGAGGGCCGACACCACCGTATCCTGTGCGACGAGCATTTTTATCACGACAACCCCGATTTCTGGGAAACGCTGGCCCGCGGTCAGTATCGTTCCGGACGCTTCCACCGAATCCGGTCGGACGGCAGCTACCTCTGGTTGGAGGCCAGCTACAACCCGATCATCAATGAAGACGGTCACGTCGAAAAAGTCATCAAGTTCGCCAGTGATATCACTGAACACGTTGAAAGGGCCACCCAGACCAGCAAGGCGGCCGAAGTTGCCGCCGCTACAGCCTCGCAGACCGCCACAATCGTTGATCGCGCGGATCAGGCCCTGAAGGAATCCAAGGCCACAGCGGAGCGGATCGAAACGGGGGTTAACGAGGCCAAAAGCCTGATTGGCGCTCTCAATGAACGCTCCCAGAACATTGAGAAGATTGTTGAGACGATCTCCGGGGTTGCCGACCAGACCAACCTGCTGGCCCTGAACGCCGCGATTGAAGCCGCACGCGCCGGAGAGCACGGACGTGGCTTTGCCGTCGTGGCCGACGAGGTCCGCAAGCTGGCCGGCAACACGTCCGAGGCCACCGGTGAGATCTCGGAAGTGATTCACTCAATCCTGAAGCTTTCCGGTGATGTCGAGACACAGATCAGCGGTGTTCTGGAAACGGCGGTCAAGGGACGCGAGCAGTCGGTCGAGGTGGAGAAGGTCGCCGCGGAAATACGTGACGGCGCCAACAGCATACTGGAGGCTATCGACGCCATCGGCGGGCGCTAGTAACTCAGGGCAGCTCCACGTCCGGGTAACGGCGGCGCATGCGCTTCAGGCGCAGGATGGTCACAAAGTTGGTGGCCACCACCATGGCCTCCGCAAGCGTCGCGCCCACCGAGCCGATGGCGATGTTGTTGCCCATCCACGCCAGCCCGGCGCCGGCCAGGAGCAGCCGCATGGGAATGCCCCGCAGCATGAACATGCCCAGGGTGCCGAGCAGCATGGCGGTCATCGGGAAGAGGTCGATCCAGCTCTGCCAGGTGAGTACGGCGGCTACGGCGCTGATTGCCAGCATGCCCAGCATCACCGCCACATTGCCCTGGTAGCGGCGTGCCAGGTGAATGCGCAGGATGACCAGTACCGTGAGCACAGCCGCCGTCCAGCTCTGGAAAAGCGCGTACTGGGTAGCGAAGGCAACGTTGGCGCCGATCAGCAGCACCATCAAGCGATCATCCCGGGTGCTTGCAAAGCCGGCGATGCAGAAGCCCAGCGAGATCAACGCCACGATCTGCCCGGCGATCTCCATTGCGGTCATGTCCGCCAGCATAGGGCCTCCACATCCTTAAACTCCCAGTCTAGACCCACCGCGCGCCGGCGTCCCTCCGTGATGGCCGCTACGGCGCCGGCGCCCCACACACGAGGCATTCTGTTTTATCCTGTCGCCCATGGCTCAACACTACGCCCTTGGCTGCCCCCAGTGGCAGGATCCCTCCTGGAACACCCTGCTGCCACCCGGCCGCACGCCCCTGGCGCGCTACAGCCGGGTGTTCGGGTCCGTGGAGGGCAACACCACCTTCTACGCCACGCCCACGCGGGCGCAATGCGCCCAGTGGCGCGAACAGGTGCCGGAGGACTTCCGCTTCCTGCTCAAGTTCCCACGGGAGATCACCCATGACCGCCTGCTCGCCGGCGTGGGCGAGCCGTTACAGGACTTCCTGTCGATCCTCGAGCCCCTCGGGGATGTGCTCGGCCCTTTCCTCCTGCAACTGCCCGCGGCGTTCGGGCCCGGCTACCCGGACAACCTCTGGCGGTTCGTGGATGCCCTGCCCGCCCCACTCAACTGTGCCGTCGAAGTCCGCCACCCGGCGTTCTTTGAGAAAGGCGAGGCGGAAAAAGCCCTGAACCAAGGCCTGCGGCAACGCAAGCTCGCCCGGGTATGCTTCGACACCCGGGCCCTCTTCGCCGCCACGCCGGACGTGGAAACCACCCGCAAGGCCCAGGCCAACAAGCCCCGGCTGCCAGTGCACCTTCTCCCCGTGGAAGCACCGCCGGTGATCCGCTACATCGGCCACCCCGACCTGGAAAGCAACCGACACTTCCTGGCGCCATGGGTGGAGCGGGTGGGGTCCTGGATCGAGGAAGGCCGACATCCGTTCGTGTTCATGCACATGCCGGACAACAGCGATGCCCTTGCCCTGGCCGCCCTGTGGCATGAACTCCTGATGGAACGGGTTCCGCAGCTGGAGGAGCTGGCGCTCAATACGGAGCAGCCCCAGATCGGCCTGTTCTGATGACAGGGGTTTTGTTCAGGGGCGATAACCCCAACAGTCTGGACGACGCGGGATGATAAAAGCACTGGCAAACACGGAGACCCAGCATGAAAATCGACCTCACGGGCAAAACGGCCATTGTTTCAGGATCCACGGCCGGCATAGGGCTTGCCATCGCGAAGGGGCTGGCCAACGCCGGCGCCACCGTAACCGTCAACGGACGCACCCAGGCGCGCGTTGACGACGCCATCGCAACGCTCAAACGCGAGCTCCCGGACGCCGACGTCGATGGCGTCGCCGCCGATCTTGGCACCGCCGAAGGCTGCCAGGCCCTGATCAAACAGAAGCCCGACTGCGACATCCTGATCAACAACGTCGGCATCTTTGGTCCCAAAGACTTCTTCGAGATTCCGGATGAGGAATGGCAGCAGTTCTTCGACGTCAACGTGATGAGCGCGGTACGCCTGTCACGCCACTATGCCCAGGGCATGAAGGAGCGCAACTGGGGCCGGATCCAGTTCCTGTCCAGCGAATCCGCGCTCAACATCCCGTCGGAAATGGTGCACTACGGCATGACCAAAAGCGCCGTTCAGTCGATCTCACGTGGCCTGGCCAAGGTCCTCTCCGGCACCAACGTAACCGTCAACGCCGTACTGCCGGGCCCGACCAAGTCCGAGGGTGTGGGCCGGATGATCACCGAAGCAGCCAGAAAGCAGGGCATCAGTGAGGACGAAGTCGGTGCGAACTTCGTCAGGGAGAATCGACCGACCTCGATCATTCAGCGCCTGGCGGAGGTGGACGAGGTCGCCAACCTGAGTGTCTACCTGGCGTCCCCGCAGGCCAGCGCCACAACCGGAGCGGCGATGCGGGTCGAAGGCGGCATTGTTGATACGATGAGTTGAGCCAGGGCTGGTTACGGTTAAAGGCTGAAGGGGCGCCCCACGAAGGGGCGCCCAGAGGTTAACGTTCAACCACTGACTTTCCATGAGACGTGGTCGATCACTTCCCCGTGTTCTTTCTGGGGACCGAACATGACAAAGTCAGTCGCCGCTTCAGCGCCGTTCAGTCCTGCTATGGCTTCCTCCGGCAACACCTCCCGCCACCAGGAAGGCAACCGCGATGGGCACTACCAGCACCCCGGGCAACCACCCACTGACCCACCAGATCACGCTGCTGTAGATCAGCCACAGCGAGGGAATCAGGGCCGTCACCCAGCCCAGGGGGCGGGCCATGAGCAACATCCCCAGTGTGACCAGTGCCGTGGGCGCAGGGGCCGTGCCCGCCACCTCGATTGCCGTCCAGCTGCGCCCGGTCAACGGGCCGACCAACGGGAGCACCAACACTCCCAGAACCGCTAGTACCATCCCTAACCTTGCCCGCAAGCCGCCGCTGAATTGCCAGCCGCCCCCAAGGCCGACCAGCAGCACCAGCACCGCCTGGACCATGAAGATCCACCCCATGGCACTGGCCGCCCAGTTCAGCGGGGCATGCAGAATGAACTGGAACTGGATGCCGGACCAGCACCAGCAGGCGGCCAGTGCCAGCCCGGCCGTGCGGCTGCCGCCCTGGTACAGCCGCCAGAGCGCGAACAGCATGAAAGCGAGAAACAGAAGCTGCCACGGCCAGACCTGCTCGTTGAGGCGCTCGAACAGGCGCGCCCAGACCTCTGGCGTGACCGGCACGAAATCCCGGAATGAATAGGTATCCAGCGAGCCAAGCATGAACTAGATCGCCTCCAGCGTTTCGATCATGCGCTGGCGCTGGCTGGCGTCCGGCATGGCACCCCGCCCGGCCGCCATGTTCTCACGCATGTGTTCAACACTGGTGGTGGCGGGAATGGCGCAGGTCACCGCCGGATGGGAAACAATGAACTTGAGCAGGAAATCCGCCCAGGTGTGGCAGTCAATGGCCTCCGCCCAACCCGGCAGGGACTCACCCCGGCGCTGCAGGCCCTTGATCAGCGAGCCACCCTGGTAGGGCCGGTTGGCAATGACGGCGATGCCCTTTTCCCGGGCCAGTGGTAGGATCCGGTCCTCGGCCCAGCGGTCCCGGATGTTGTAGGTCACCTGGATGAAATCCAGCTCGTGGCGTTCCATGACCCGCTCGAATTCGGCCAGTCGGCGCCCGTGCGAGGTGGTGATCCCCACGGCACCCAGCTCCCCGTTCTGCTTCATCGCCTGAAGCGTCTCCAGGTGGGATTCCCAGGCCAGCAGGTTGTGCACCTGCATCAGGTCAAACTGTTCGATGCCCCAGTTGGCAGCGGAATCCGCCACCTGCTCGCGGGTCGCGTCGCCGTCGCGGGTCCAGACCTTGTCGGCGGTGAAGAGCGATTCCGGGTACCCCAGCTGTTCCAGGCCGTGCCCGAGCGCCGACTGGGAGGACCCATACATGGGCGAGGAGTCAATCAGGCCGCCACCCTCCTCGAAGAAGGCTTCCAGAACACGGGTCCGCGCCGCCAGCAGCTCCGGATCGCTCCCGACATTGAAGGTGCGCCAGGTGCCCATGCCGATAACCGGAATGGCGCGTTCCTTTCCGGGCAGGGAGCTGCGTTTCATACCCTGCGCAACCGCCCCGAACAGCCCCGGCCATGCGATCCCCGCCAGCCCGGCGCCGATGCCGCCAAGTACCCGACGCCTGGAATGTTCCGCCATGCTTTCCTCCACCTGCCATGAACCACCTCTGTCCACGTCACCCCATTGGGCCGTGTTTTTCAAGGGGCCGCCCTCCGGCTGATCCCGGATTGCCACCGCCTCGCCCCTGTATTGTAATGATCGCGGTGATTGAAACCCGTATCCACAACCGTCTCAGGGAGGCAGCAGCGAATGGCAGTACAGCTCGAGCGTATCAGCGGCGAAGCAATCAGGCCCTGGGCTGGCAGGGTGGCCGCGCTCAGGATCGAGGTCTTCCGTGAATGGCCCTATCTGTACGACGGAGACATGGCCTATGAAGAACAGTACCTCGAAACCTACATCCAGTCACCACGCAGTGTCTTTGTGCTGGCAAGGGACGGCGAGCACGTTGTCGGTGCGGCCACGGGGCTGCCGCTGGAAGACGAAGAGGATGCGTTTATCCAGCCCTTTGTGGACCAGGGCTATGACCCGTCAGAGGTTTTCTATTTCGGGGAATCCGTGCTGTTGCCCGACTACCGGGGCCAGGGTATCGGCGTGCGTTTCTTCGAGGAACGGGAAGCGCATGCCCGCGAGCTGGGTGGGTTCCGTTACTGCTGTTTCTGTGCGGTGGAAAGACCAGACGATCACCCGTTGCGGCCAAAAGATTACCAGCCCCTGGATGATTTCTGGAAAAAGCGGGGGTATGAGCCCGTGCCGGAGCTGCGGACCCATTACCCCTGGAAGGACATCGACCAGGCCGAAGAGACGGCCAAGCCGATGAATTTCTGGATGGGCAGGCTGGCCTGATTGATCAGGCCGCCGCGGAGAGCGTGTTGCTCACACGGCTGCGCAGGCGGCCAACCAGCGAGCGGGTGTTGTCCGGGCTTTCCGCCGGACCCCCGTCACCCCTGAATTCCGGGAACAACCGCTCGCGCATCCGGTCCGGCAGCGAGAAGGCCGCCACGCGCTTGAGCACGGTCGCGTACTGGCGCGGGAAGCTGTCGGCGTTGTAGTGCAGGCCGTACTTCTCGCAGACCGCCTGGACCTGCGGGGAGATCTCGCGGTAACGATACGCCGGGATGTCCGGGAACACGTGGTGCTCGATCTGGTGGCTCAGGTGCCCGCTCAGGGTGTAGACCCAGTTTGGCCCGGTAAAGTTACTGGACCCGGTGAGCTGACGCAGGTACCAGTGGCCACGGCTCTCGTTTTCGCACTCTTCCTCCGAGAAATTCTCCGCGCCCTCGGTGAAGTGACCGCAGAAGATCACGCTGGAAGCCCAGAGGTTGCGGATCAGGTTCGCGCCGAAGTTGCCCGCGATCACGATAGGAGCCACAGGAAGAGTCAACGCCGGATAGAACGCATAATCCTTGAACACCTGACGGCCGCCCTTACGCGCGAAATCCCTGAGGAACTCAGCCTTTTCACGCAGGGTCACTTCGCCGCTGCGCAGCTTCTCGAACTCCAGCTCATGCACGCCTACACCCCACTGGAAGAAGATGCTCAGGTTGATGAAGTTGATCATCTGAAGCAGATGCTTGGGCTCCCAGGGTGTCTCGTCTTCCAGGCGCAGCACCGCATAACCGTAGTCCCGGTCCTTGCCGATGATGTTGGTGTAGGTGTGGTGCTCGTAGTTGTGGGTCCGCTTCCACGAATCCGCGGTGCAGATGGTGTCCCACTCGTAGGTCTGGGAGTTGAGCTCCGGGTCGTTCATCCAGTCGTACTGGCCGTGCATGACGTTGTGGCCGATCTCCATGTTCTCCAGGATCTTGGCGATCCCGAGGGAGGTCATGCCAGCCAGGAAGAACGGCGGGATGAAACCCAGCGGCATCATAGCCCGGCCGCCGAACTCCAGCGTGCGGTGCAGGCGGATGATGCCGCGGATGTAGTCGGCGTCACGCTGACCCAGGTCCGCCATCTGTTCGTTGCGGATGGCGTCCAGGTCCTGTGCAAGATTTTCGAGCTGTTCTTCGCTGAGCTTCTGCATGGTGATTCTCCTTGCAGTGTCGATTCGGTGTTTGGTTACAGCTCCAGCTCGACGGCCCCCTGGGGCACGTTGATACAGAGCTGGATGGTTTCCTCGCCATGGCCCGAGGGCTGGCCGGTCTGCTGGTTGATGACAATGCCGCTTGTCTTTCGGCAGGCGCACTGGTGACAGATCCCCATGCGGCAGCCGTAGCGCGGGTTCAGACCGGCCGCTTCGGCTTCCTCGAGAAGGCGGCGGTCGCCGGCGCTCTCCACCGTGATGTCGCTGCGGCTGAAGTGAACGGTACCGCCGGCATCTTCCGTTACCACCACGCCCGGTCCGACGGCGAACAGGGTGCTGCTGATCTGCTCATCCGACACGCCGGCGTCCGCCAGCAGATTCTGGGCGTGTTTCATGAGCCCGGGCGGGCCGCACAGGAAGCATTCCCTTTCCGTGAGCCCTTCGACCGACTGCAGGTGATGCGGGCCCAGATGGTCCGGGTTCTGAGGGTCCTGTTCCGCCGCCACGATGCGCAGGTCCAGGTTCGGCAGCCGTTCCGCCAGTGCCTGCAGCTTGCGGCCCCCGATCACGTCCGCCTCGGTGCGCACGAAATACAGCAGCGTGACCGGATTGCGCAGGTGACGGTCCGCCATGGCCTCAAGCTGGCTCAGTACCGGCGTGATGCCGCTGCCACCGGTGATGAACAGCATCGGATAGCCCGGCTCCGGGGTATGGTCTTCACCGTAGGCGCGACTGATCCCGATGACATCGCCCGGCTCGAAGTTCTCGAGCAACCAGGGCGTGATCTCGCCATCCGCCACCTTCTTGATGGTGACGGTGATGGTGCCGTCCTGCTCCCAGTGCGACGGGGCGCAGGAAAGACTGAACGGGCGGCTGTACCAGCGGCCGTCCTTCTCAACCTCAAGATTCAGGTGCTGGCCGGCACGGAAGCCACCCCAGCGCCGCGCCGGGCGCAGGGTCAGGGTCTTGCTGTCATGGGTTTCGGATTCGATGGCTTCCACCCGCGCCGGGATGTAGCGTTGGGCCCAGAGCGGATTGATGCTCTCGAGCAGCGGGTCGAAGTACATTGCCGGGTTTTCCCGGTTGAACAGCTGCTGCCCCAGCCAGCGCCATGTCTCGCGCCCCGGCCCGACCTTGGCAAGAACACTCCTGTAGGAGCGATCCTGGCCACGATTCATACCGCTGTCTGTGTTCATTGATTCCTGCATTACAGGCCCCTTGTGCACATTTGTTCACAACTTGTGAACGACTGTACACAAAGCCCAATCAGGGTGTCAATGGGTGATTAGAGCTGCCCCACACGTTTCGATTCTGCCTGCAGGTCGGTACACTCGCGTGATCGACCTGCACGCACCCATAACCGATATGACGACACAGAAACGACGCCGCCCCGGCGAGACCCGCGAGATCCTCATGGAGGCGGCACTGACCCTGGTTGGGCGGGGCCGCCACTTCGCCAGCCTTGGCATACGGGAAGTCACCCGGCAGGCCGAGGTGGTCCCCACCTCCTTCTATCGCCACTTCCGCAATATGGACGACCTGGGCCTGACGCTGGTGGATGAGCTGGGTGTGGTCCTGCGGGGCATGATGCGGGAGGCGCGCGCCAATGTGCTGCACGCGGACAAGCTGATGGACGAATCCGTGGCCATCTTCGTGAACCACGTCCAGTCTAACCGGAACTTCTTCACCTTCATGGCCCAGGGGTTGGCCGGGGAAAGTCAGGCGATCCAGCAGGGCATCCGCAACGAGATGCAGTTCTTCGCCAGCGAACTGGCCAACGACCTGCGCAACCTCCGCCTGCTGCCCCACCTCAGCGACGAGGACCTGGACATGGCCTGCGAGCTGGTGGTCCGCACGGTGGCGTTCAGCCTGACGGACATACTGAGCATTTCAGCCGGGGATGAAGAGGAACTGGGCAGGATCCGGCGGCAGACCACCCGCTTCCTGCGGATGATCTTCATCGGCGCGGACCACTGGCAGAGCGGCTGACCGCGCTGGCGGCCGTGACTCAGCTCTGATCCGGATCCAGGAATGCGTCCCGGTGGAAGCGGGCCGCCGCCTCGACCTCGGCCACGCCAGCGGCGCCGGGTTCCGGGAAGCGCTCTCCCACCAGCGTCCGTAACACTGTGTGCACCCCGTGCGAGAGGGATTCCAGGTTATAGCCGCCCTCCAGCACGAACACCAGCCGGCCATCGCAATGACGTTCCGCCAGCGACTGGATGATCTCGGTCATCACCGCCATGCCCTCATAGGAGACGTTCAGTGCCAGGTCGTACCAGTGGGTATCGAAGCCGGCTGAGACCAGGATGATGTCCGGCCGGAAAGCGTCCGCAGCCGGCGTCACGATCTCGCGCATGGCCTTGATGTAGGCAACATCCCCTGAGCCTCCGGGCAGCGGCACATTCACGGTCGCGCCCTCGGCCATCCCCACACCTACCTCCTCCAGAAGACCCGAGCCAGGGTAGAAGGGTGCCGCACGGTGGATATCAATGAACATGACATCAGGATCCGCCCAGAAGATATCCTGAGTGCCGTTACCGTGGTGGGCATCCCAGTCAAGGATCAGCACCCGCTCACAGCCAAGTTCGCTGCGGGCATGGGCCGCCGCTACCGCGACGTTGTTGAACAGGCAGAACCCCCGCGCCCGCACCGGTTCGGCATGGTGCCCGGGCGGCCGTATCAGCGCAAAGGCATGACGATGGCGTTTCTCAACAACCGCCTCGACCGCCGCCAGCGCCGTCCCGGCAGCAACCTCGGCAGCCAGGACGCTGCCCTCGGAAACCGCGGTGGTATCCACGTCCAGCCACGCGTTTGTATCCCGGAGATCCTCAATGAAATCAAGATAGTGGGTGGTATGGACCCGGGCCAGCTCTTCCCGGGTGGCCGGCCGGCCAGCTTCCATACTCAGCCCCGGTATCGGGTGGGATTCCAGCAAGGCCATCACCGCGCGCAGACGGCCGGGATGCTCCGGGTACTTCCACTGGACATTGAGCCCGGCCAGGATCTCGCGGATGCGCCGGTCAAGGCGCCCCGGCAGGAAAGGTACATCCACATCCGGCTCGTGAGCCAGCATGCGGTCATCGTGAAACAGGGCGATGGTGCCTTCCGGCATGACAGCCTCCATGTGCTCGCGGCATAACCATCACCGCGTCACCTTCACTATACTATCTCTACCGGTCCATACAAGCGCCCTGAAAACAGGCGGATGGCTGCATCAGCCGGGGACTTTAACCCGACGGTTACGCCAATGACCCAGGAGCCCATAACGTGGGCTCAAGACGAAGGCCGTGAGCAGAAAGACACCTGTCATGGAAGCCATGGTGCCGCCAATGGAGACATCCAGCCTGACGGCCAGAGGGTAGCCGCAAAGCGTTGACACCACGCCCACCAGGACCGCCAAAAGCAACATCAGTGAGAGCCGGTCGGTCAGAAGGTAGGCCGTTGCCGCCGGTACAATCACGAAAGCGATGAACAGTACCGCACCCACGGCATCAAATGCCGCAACTGCCGTCACACTGGTCAGCCCCAGCAGTATGTAGAACATGAGGGCGGGCGCCAGGCCCAATGCGGCAGCCAGCTGCCAGTCAAAGGAGGCCAGCTTGAGCTCCTTGTAGCAGGCGAGCACGAAGCCCAGGTTGACCAGCGTCGCCACCGACATCCAGACCACCGCCTGGGGCACGTCAAACCCGGCCAGAGGCATGGTGTCCAGCCATACGAACCCGATCTCGCCCAGCAGCACCGTATGGCTGTCGATGTGAATGTCCCGGGCATAGAGATTAAGCAGCAGCACGCCGGCCGCAAAAAGCGCCGGAAACACGAGACCAATGGCCGCGTCACGCTTGACCCGGCGCGTCCGGGCCACCATCTCGGTGAGGAAAACCGTCAGAATACCGGTCAGTGCTGCTCCGGCGATCTGGAGGGGGCCCGACTGGGCATGCGTCAGAAGCCAGACCACGACAATGCCGAACACGATGGAGTGACTGATCGCGTCGGAAAGCATGCTCTGGCGCTGCAGAACCAGGAAAGTCCCCAGCAGGGCGCCCGAAGTCGCCACAAGGGCCCCTGTCAGCAGGATCATGGCCATGGGATCGTTCAGAAACGCCTGCATCATGCCTCCGCCTGGTTCCAGTCCATGCGCTCCAGCTCCTGCCGGGCCTCATTGTGCCCCGCGTCCGTAAGAGCCCAGTGGGGCCCCTCCTCACGCATGTGGCTGGCGGGCACAACAAACCCCCGCGCCTGGAGGCGCCTCAGAATATGACCAGTGGCGACACCGTAGAAGCTGTCGAGCATACTGCGCTCCACAGGGTAATAGGGGTCCTCGTGATGCTCCGCCAGCTTGTGCAGCGTTACCAGCATCTGGCGCTGGCCGATGGCGCGCTGTTCCCGCCAGAGTTTCAGCCAGCTCCAGAGCACGCCGCGTCCGGGGGCAAGCAGCAGCGACAGTGCCACCAACACGGACGCGACCAGCACCACCACCGGCCCAGTGGCCAGGTGGGACACACCGGCACTCAACAGCACCCCCACCACGCCGGAGATCACCCCCAAAAGCATCGCCAGGAACACCATATGCTCAAGCCGGGATACCCACTGGCGTGCAGCCACCGGCGGTGCAATAACCATGGCGGTCATAAGGACCACTCCCACCATCTGCAGACCCACCACCACCGCCAACGCGATCATGGCGGTCAGAACCGTCTCGAGCACGCCAACGGACAGCCCGATGGAGCCGGCAAACAGCGGATCAAACGTCACCAGCTTGAGCTGCTTCCACAGCAGCGCCACCAGCGAAATGGCCGCAAGGGTTACCCCACCCATGAACCACAGATCGGAAGGACGGGTAGCCGCCGCCTGCCCGAACAGGAATGAATCCAGTCCCCCCTGGGAGGCACTCGAATGACCCTGAATGTAGGTCAGAAGAACTACCCCGACCGCAAATGAGACACTCAGGGCAGCGCCCAGGCCGGCGTCCATCTTGATCCGGCTGTAGCGGGTAATCACCTGGACGAAAAGGGCCGCGATAACGGCGGTTCCGAGCGCACCGGCCATGATCCAGCCGAGATGCCGGGTGCCCGCGATCAGGAATCCGATGCAGACGCCGGGCAACGCCGCATGGGCCAGCGTATCGCCCAGAAGGCTCTGCTGGCGAAGGACCGCGAAGGAACCCAGAAGGCCGCTGACCAGCCCCAGCAACACCGCACCCATGATCACTGTCTGGACGGTATGGTTGCCGAGCAGATCCAGCATCAGTTCACAACCTCCCTCGGCACCGCGTCCGGCGTCTCACCGGCGGAGTCCGGGTCCAGGAGCGCGATCCGGCCCCCATAGGCCTTGCGCAGATTCTCGCCGGTGTATACCTCCGGGATGCGGCCCTGGGCCACAACCCGCACATTCAGAATAACCAGCCAGTCGAAGTAGTCACGCACGGTCTGAAGGTCGTGGTGCACCACGATGATGGTCTTGCCCTGATCCCGAAGCTCCTGCAGGAGCGCCACGACCGCCTTCTCGGTCGTGGCATCAACGCCGGCCATGGGCTCATCCAGGAACAGCACATCCGCGTCCTGAACCATCGCCCGCGCCAGAAAGACCCGCTGCTGCTGACCTCCGGAAAGCTGGTTGATCTGGCGCTTGGCGAACGCCTCCATGCCCACGGCCGACAGCGCATCCATGGCGCGCCGGTGCTCCCGCTTCCCGGGCCAGCGGAACCAGCCCAGATGGCCATAGCGCCCCATCATGACCACATCCACAACGGTTGTCGGAAAATCCCAGTCCACCGAGGAGCGCTGAGGCACATAGGCCACACGCTTCAGGGCCTGACGCGGCGGGTAACCATGGATACAGATATGACCGGCGGTAGGCTTAACCAACCCGAGTGCCGTCTTGATCAGCGTACTCTTCCCGGCGCCGTTCGGCCCGATGACGGCCGCCATCACGCCCGGCGGAATGTTCACATCAATGTCCCAGAGAACCGGCTTGCCCTCGTAGGCAACGGTCAGGTCCTCGATGTGCAGTGCCAGCTCCGGTTCGTGGCGTTTCTCCCGCTTCATGGCGACTCCACTGTCATTCTGCTGCGTTGGTGCGCTCACTGCCCTCGAAGGACGGCAGGCTCCCGGGCCAGGGCTCAACCGAGCCACCGAGCGCTTCAACGATGGTTCGGGTATTGTGCCGGATCATACCGATATAGGTCCCTTCCGGCGTATCACGGGCGCCCATGGCATCGGAAAAGAGCTCACCACCGATCTTCAGGTCATGCCCGCGGTCCCGGGCGCCGTCGACCACGGTTTCCACCGTCCGGCGGCTGATGGTGCTCTCGACGAAGATGGCGGGGACATCGCGACTGACAACCCTGTCGACGACCGAGCGGACGTCGGCAATCGCCGCCTCACTGTCAGTACTGATGCCCTGGATACCGACCACTTCAATATCGTAACCCAGGCCGAAATAACGGAAGGCGTCGTGCGCTGTGACGAGAATGCGCTGCTGCTCCGGGACACTGGCCGCGCTGGCGCTCACCCATTCATCCAGCGTTATGAGCTGCTGCTGGTAGTTACCGGCGCGCGCGCGGATGCCGGATTCACAGTCCGGGGCAATCCTGACCAAAACATCCGCCACCGTGGGCACAATCCGGGCCCAGAGCGACGGATCCATCCAGAGGTGGGGATCCACCGCGTACCCGCCAGCCCCCTTAATCAGGTCTTCATCCTTCATCGACTCCGGCGCCACTGCCACTGTGGGCTTACTCTGGGCCATCTTGGCGAGAACCGCCCCAAGCTGGCCTTCCAGGTTGAAACCGTTGTAGAGGATGGCGTCCGCGTTGCGCAACAGCGGAATGTCACTGGGTCGGGCCTCGTAGAGGTGGGGGTCGATGCCCGGCCCCATCAGCGGCTCCACGGTGAGACACTCGCCCGCAACGCTGGCTGCGACATCCGCGATCATACCCGTGGTGGTCACCACGTCAGCGGCGCGCACACCGGAGGCACCGGTTACGAGAACCACCGAGAGACCAAGCGTCACAAGCCATCGTCGAGCTGCCTGCGTCACCATTCCCTATGCTCCTTAGCCGGTTGCGTACTGCTTTGTAGTTTACAAAAACTTTTGACGCTACCGCAAACATTTTTAGCCTAGGCTAAACTTTGCAGCATGGATATTGTGGAGCCCCTGGCAGTTGGTTAGACTGCCCTGATGCCAACCTACTCCGACAATCGGCCCGACACGTCCGAACAGGATACGAACCTGCCACCCCCCGAGCAGCACGCACGCCAGTATGCCGCCGTGCGGGACGCCCATGAGACCGAGCTGATCGAGGATTATGTCGAGCTCATCGGGGACCTGCTGGATCATGCGGGTGAAGCAAGGGCCACGGACATCGCCGCCCGAATGGGCGTTCGCCAGGCCACTGTTGCCCGCATGATAAGGCGGCTCAACGATCAGGGGCTGGTCACCAACGAGCCCTACCGATCAATCTTCCTGACGGAGCGCGGCCGTGCCATGGCCGAGGAATCCCGCAAGCGCCACGGCGTGGTGCTCCAGTTCCTGCGAAGCCTGGGAGTGGATGACGCCACGGCCCGTATCGATGCCGAAGGCATGGAACATCACGTCAGCGAGACAACGCTGGGGATCATGCGCGAGTTCACCCTGAAACAAAAGGGTGGCGACTGACCCGCACCCATGGTAGGGTACCGCCCTGCGTTGTTCCCTCCGCCTTCCCCGGTCGTCCAGACGACCCCAGTTTCGCCGGTTGGTCTCCGCACGCTTATCGCGGACTGCATATTGCCAGGGCCATTCCCGACAAGCCGACAATCTGCCCTTCCCTGTTTACGGGGGCATCGGGCAACACCCGCTCTGGCGTATTGAACAGGAAAGACTGAATGTCCTTTGACTCCCTCGGCCTGCGGGCTGAACTGAACCGTTCCATCAAGGAACAGGGTTATGACCAGGCCACCGAAATCCAGCAGCAGTCCATCCCGGCTGCACTGGCTGGCCGCGACCTGATGGCCAGTGCCCAGACCGGCACCGGCAAGACCGCGGCTTTCACACTGCCGCTGCTGCAGAAGCTCTCCGAAGGCAAGTCCCAGGGCGGCCGCCCGCGCGCCCTGGTACTCACGCCCACCCGTGAGCTCGCCGCCCAGGTGGAAGACAGTGTGCGCGTCTACGGCCGTCACCTGCCCCTGCGCTCCGTTGCCATCTATGGCGGCGCCGGCATTGGCCCGCAGATCCGCCAGCTCAAGAGCGGCATGGACATCCTCGTGGCCACACCCGGCCGCCTTATGGATCATATGGAACGCGGCACCGTGAACCTGTCTGACATTGAAGTGCTGGTTCTCGACGAAGCGGACCGCATGCTGGACATGGGCTTCCTGCCGGCGATCGAGAAGATCGCCCGTACGCTGCCGGATGCCCGCCAGACCATGCTGTTCTCCGCCACCTTCTCCGAGCCCATCCAGAAGCTGGCACGCAAGTTCATGAACGAGCCGGAACTCATCCAGACCGGTGAGCGCAACGGCACCGCCGAGAAGGTCGACCAGAGCGCCTACATGGTGGATGGCGGTCGCAAGCGGGAACTGCTGACGCACCTGATCGGCACCCAGAACTGGCGCCAGGTGCTGGTCTTCACCCGCACCAAGCGCGGCGCCGACCAGCTCGCCAAGCAGCTTGAGACCGACGGCATCCGCTCCGCGGCTATCCACGGTGACAAGAGCCAGGGCGCGCGCAACAAGGCGCTGAAGGCGTTCAAGCACGAGAATGTGCGCGCTCTCATCGCCACGGACGTGGCAGCACGCGGGATCGACATCGACCGGCTGGAATACGTGGTCAACTACGACCTGCCGGACAACCCGGACGACTACGTGCACCGCATCGGTCGTACCGGCCGTGGTGGCGAGAGCGGCTCCGCCGTGTCCTTTGTCAGCGGTCAGGAAAAGGGCCAGTTCAACAGCATCCGCAAGGTGGTCAGCCGCGAGATCCCCGCGGGCGTGGAAGCCGGTTTCGAGCCGGTCCAGAAGAGCGGCCCGGCCCCGAAACGCGGCGGTGGCGGACGCCCCGGTGGCGGTGGCCGCCCCGGCGCAGGCCGCAACGGTCCCCCGCGCCGTCGTTAAACCCGGATTAATTCCGGTGTAGGGGGCACGCCCCCTACAGGTTGACGCCTACGGCCACGTAGGCGCCATACCCCATCAACAGCACCACCCCCTCCAGGCGACTCAATCGCCGCCCGCTGACCAGGAAGAGCGTCAGCAGTACCGCCGAACCCAGCATGACCCACTGATCAAACCAAGCCATGCGCGATGCCAGCGGCAATGGCTGGACCAGCGCGGACACCCCCAGAATGCCCAGAATGTTGAAGATGTTACTGCCCAGGATGTTGCCAATGGCCACGTCCGCGTGACGCCGGATCGCCGCCATGACCGAAACCGTCAGTTCCGGCAGGGAAGTGCCCACCGCCACCAGCGTCAGCCCGATCAGAGCCTCCGAAAGACCCAGTTCTGTTGCAATACTGGTTGCTCCTGTCAGCAGGACCCGTGAACCGCCGATAAGCAGAGCGAGGCCCACCGCGAGCATCACCAGGGTCGTGCCCGGTCCTGCCGGTAATGGCGTCACTTCGGCGGATTCGGCAGCATGCAGCTCACCCGCGGGCAGCTGGCTGTCTTTTTCGGTGGTATAGGCCCAGATCAGGTAGCCGGCCAGCCCCGCCAGCATAACGGCTCCCTGCACGGCACCCAGTGTGCCCTCGGCAGCCAGCAGCATGACCGCAACCGTGGCTACCAGCATGGCAACTGCGTCCCGCCGCAGGGCCATGGGCTGGTAGACCAGCGGCAGTATGGTGGCACTCACCCCCAGGATCAGCAGTATGTTGCCGATATTGCTGCCGATGACGTTGCCAACGGCAATATCCGGGCGGGATGACAGCGCGGCATCCAGTGACACCACCAGTTCCGGCGCCGAGGTGCCAAAACCGACCACCACCAGCCCACTCAGAAGCGGTGAGATGCCCAGCCGCTGCGCAAGCGTCAGCGCCCCACGGATCAACAGCTCCCCGCCGCTGGCGAGCAGGACTATGCCAACCCCGATCAGCATCAGATCCGTCACCAAAGCGCTTAGCCCCCCAAAATGTGCATGTCACTCAGGTATACAGGCCAGAACCTCACGTAGCAACCGGCCCGGGACTGATCCATACTCCTGCCTGCTGAACACCAAAAAACCAACCAGCAGGAGCAATGCATGTTCAAGCATCAGGTGGTCTGGATCACCGGGGCCTCATCGGGAATCGGCGAGTCACTGGCCCTGGCGTTTGCCGGCCAGCAGGCGCGGCTCGTCCTCTCCGCCAGGCGCGAGGAGGAACTGGAGCGAGTCGCACAGCGCTGTGACAGTGAAATGGGCCTGCCCCGCAGTTCCATCATGGTGTTGCCCCTGGATGTCGCCGAACTTGAAACAGCCTCCGGCAAGACCAGCCAGGTTCTGGAACACTTCGGCCAGATCGACCTGTTGATCAACAACGCCGGGGTTTCCCAGCGTTCGCTCTGCCGGGACACGGACCTCTCCGTCTACCAGCGGCTGATGGATGTGGATGTCATGGGCCAGATCGCGCTGACCAAGGCCGTCCTGCCCCACATGCTGGAGCGGGGCCGCGGCCATATCGCGGTCACCTCCAGCGTGGCCGGCAAGGTCGGCGTGCGCCTGCGCACCGGCTACTGTGCGGCCAAGCACGCGGTCATGGGCTTCTTTGACGCACTGCGGGCGGAAGTCGAGGACGAAGGCATACAGGTTTCCACCATCGTGCCCGGGTTCGTTGCAACCGCCGTTGCGGAGAACTCACTGGCGGCGGACGGCAGCGCCTTTGGTCAGGCGGATGAGGACAATGCCGGTGGCATGGATTCCGACAAGGCCGCGGCCGTCATCATCAGTGCCTTGGGCCGAGGCAAACGCGAGATCCCGGTGGGCGAAGGCCGGGAAATGATGGCACTGTGGCTCAAGCGGGTCTCACCCGAACTGGTATTCCAGATGACCAAGAACCGCAAATGAGAGTATCTCACCAAAAAGGCCGGAGCAGGAGCTGCTCCGGCGCAATGCCCCTCAAGGAAGGGCGGGGAAGCTGACTTCGGGCATCTCGCCAGTCAGCGTGTGCAGGAAAGCTTCGATCTGCTCCACTTTCTCATCCGACAGCTCACGGTTGAGCATCTGGTCCGCCATGAGTTCAATCGCCTTGTCCAGCTCCTCGACGCTGCCGTTGTTGAAGTAAGGGTAGGTCACGGCGACATTGCGCAGGGTCGGCGTCTTGAACTTGAACTTGTCCGACTCATTGCCGGTGACCACAAAGCGGCCTTCATCTGTGGAACCGGGAACCTCGAAACGGTGGTAATTGCTGTCCGTCAGCGCCGGACCACGATGGCAGGCGATGCATCCAGTATCAACAAACGCCTTCATACCCTTTTTTTCCTTTTCATTGAGCGCCTGAAGGTCGCCCCTCAGATAACGGTCAAAACGGGAGTTGGGAGTATTAAGGGTCCGCTCAAACGTGGCTATGGCCTTGGCCACATTCTCCTTGTTGATCGGTTGCTCACCGCTGAATGCCTCGCCGAAAAGCGTGCGATAGACATCAAAGCCCTCCAGCCGATCAATGGCCTCATCAAGGTCCATGGCCATCTCCACATCCGCCTCGATGGGGCCCAGCGCCTGCTCTTCCAGATCCTCGGCCCTGCCGTCCCAGAACTGGGCGTCCAGGAACCCGGAATTCAGAACTGTGGGCGTATTGCGCTTACCCACCTGCCCTTGGTGCCCTGTGGCCCTCGGAATGCGGTCCGTCCAGCCCAGGGCGGGATTATGGCAGGTGGCACAGCTGATCACGCCACTGGATGAGATCCGGGGCTCGAAGAAGAGCATCTTGCCCAGCTTTACCTTCTCCGGGGTCAGTGAGTTGTCCTCCGGGATCGGAGGCAGTGCCGGCAGCGGCTCGAAGCGGTCCCGGTAGTCGCCGTAACCGTCACCGGCCACTGCCGTTCCAGTCAGTGTCAGGCAGCCCAGCAGAGCTGCAAGAACGAGAATGCGTCCTGTTATCTTTTGCATGATCCCTCCGGATCTGTCACTTTTGAGACGATTCCATTCAAACCCTGAACCCCGAAAATTAACCATGATTTAAGTCAACAGTTATGTACCGTTATCCACGGCCACCCAGCTCCGAGATCACGCCCAGGCACGTTTTTGAGCAGCGCCGTTCACTGATGAAGGGCATGGCCGCCGGAATTGCCCTGGGCGGCATTGGCACAAGTCCGGCACTTATGGCCCGGGAGCTCAGAGACGTGACAGAGACGGATTTCGGGCAGGACCTCTCCCCTACGCCCATGGACGCCATACGCGGTTACAGCAACTTCTACGAGTTCGGCACCGCCAAGGACGACCCGCGCGAGCATGCCCATCAGCTCCAGACCGACCCCTGGTCGGTGCGCGTGGAAGGCCTGGTCGACAACCCCGGAACCTTTGCCGTGGAGGATCTGATCAACCGCTTCCAGCTGGAAGAGCGCATCTACCGCCTGCGGTGCGTGGAAGCCTGGTCCATGGTCATACCCTGGATCGGCTTTGAGCTCCGGCAACTGCTGAAGGCGGTACAGCCCACCTCCGAGGCACGCTTTGTGGTCTTCGAGACACTCCATGACCCGGAGCAGATGCCGGGGCAGAAGGAGGATCTGCTCGACTGGCCCTACCGCGAGGGGCTGCGACTGGATGAGGCCATGCACCCGCTCACTCTCATGGCGGTGGGCCTCTATGACGACCCTCTCCCGAAGGAGAACGGCGCCCCCATACGCCTGGTCGTACCCTGGAAGTATGGCTTCAAGAGCATCAAATCAGTGGTCCGGATCCGGCTCCAGAAGGAGCAGCCCACCAGCAGCTGGCAGGCGGTTCGGCCGGAGGAGTACGGCTTCTACGCCAACGTGAACCCGAACGTGAAGCATCCACGCTGGCACCAGGCCACGGAGCGCCGGGTTGGAGAGACCGGGCGGCGCAAGACACTGATGTTCAACGGTTACGAAGCGGAAGTGGCGGACCTCTACAAGGGGATGGATCTGGAGAAACACTTCTGATGCCACGGCTTACTGGCATCCTGAAGCTGACGGGACTGGTAGCGGGCACGGTGCCGCTGGCGGCACTGGCCTGGGCTTGGGAAACCGGGCAGCTGGGCTTCATGGCTTCGGAGGCGCTGATCCACTGGCTGGGCAACCTCGGCCTGGGCGCCCTTCTTTTGACCCTGACCCTGTCCCCGCTGAGCCGGCTCACGGGCAGCTACCTGCCGCTGGTCCTGCGGCGCCAGGCCGGACTCTGGGCCTTTGCCTATCTGGTGCTGCATGCGCTGGCCTGGAGCTTTCTGGACATGGGCGGCGATGCGGCATTGATCCGTTCGGAACTGGCAGAACAGCGCCACCTGCAGCTCGGCCTCCTGTGCCTGGTGCTGCTGGCCCCCCTGGCTCTGACCTCGTTCCGGCGGGCACGGGAATGGATGGGCCTGTTACACTGGCTGCGTCTGCACAGGCTGGTCTATGCCGCTGCCATCGGTGGCGTCATCCATCAGGCCATGGTGCAGAAGGTGCTTGAATGGCCCACGTTTCTCAGCGCGTCGATTCTGGCGGTTCTCCTGGCCTACAGAATCATCGGCGCACTGAGGCGCCGTCCGGGGAGTGCTGAAACATGAGCGAAGAACGGATACTGACGCTGATACGCCACGCCAAGTCCGGCTGGGACGACCCCAGCCTCAGCGACTTTGACCGCCCCCTGAATGAACGGGGCGAGCGGGACGCACCGGAGATGGCACGGCGCATGGCCGCACGCGGCGAATACCCGGACCGTTTCATTGCCAGCAGCGCGCGGCGCGCCCGGGAAACAGCACTGGTACTGGCCCAGGGCACGGGCTTTCCGGAGGCGGACATCCGCTTCGAGCGCAGCCTCTATCTGGCGGATACCCACCGACTGCTCGACACCATCCGGAACCTGCCGGATCGGGCACGGGAGGTCTGGCTGGTCGGCCACAACCCGGACCTGACGGATCTGGCCAACCTTCTGGCCGGCCCGCACACCGACAACCTCCCCACCTGCGCGGTCTTCCGGATGGCGTTTGAAGGAGGGTCCTGGGGGGACGTCAGTCCAGGTACGGGGCGCGTCCTGGTCTACGACACCCCGAAGAAGCCCTGGCAGGCTACCTGACACCTCCAACCCGGATCAGTTCCAGGGGATTGTCGCCTCCGTCCGATTCAGGTTCCTGTGCCAGAATCAGTTCATGGATCCCCCGAATTTCCGGACCCACGGACTCACACAAAAGTTCTTTATCCGGATTCCCATGCGTTGTGACGACCAGTTGGTACCCGTCTCCAGGCGCTTCAGGCACCGGAAATACTGGACTTCGATTCGGGTAGCGCAGACCGCTGACGATGGGTTCAGGGATCACCCCTTCCTCCGGCAGAGAGTTGGTTGCACCACACCCAGACTCAATCAGGTAAACATCCAGGGCTTCCTGCCGCTCAGAAGCCGCATTGGCGATGCGCATACGTGCATTCGTTGCAACCGGTCGGGCATCATTGGTCAGAAAGGAAGCAGTTGCTGATTCGGTCGAATCCGTAGGCAGCTCTCTGAGCACCAGCGTTCCCGCATTGCCCTGCTTCAGCCCAATGCCGTAGCAGTAATCGCAAGTGTCATTACCCACCTCAAAATCAACGCTGTAGTTCCTCGCTGCAATCTCAGGCACATAACCGCCGCCATCGGGTTCCTGCCCAATTGAAGCTATGTCGGTCCGGGAAAAAGTGTCGTCCTGTGCCGCAAAGTCCACGCTGTTTCCCGAGGCATTAACAAGGGCAAGTTCAGCCCGCTGCCGCTTATCCGGAATCCGCCGACTCTGCTCCCCATCCACCTCAATCAGCGACAGGTCACTGTCATCCGCCCCCCGTACACCGGTAGCAGGCGTCACGGCCAGCAGCAGATCATCCCCTGTCTCCCAGCCCAGCACAGGGTCACTGTCATAGATCACATCGCTGCCACCGGCAGGGGTGATCTGAACCCGGTAGACGCCCGACTCAACCCGGATGGCCTCGCTGGCATCACCGTAAGAGAGGGTCGCATCCGGGCTGCCAGAGGTATCGTCGCCCAGATACAGATCAACAGCCCCGGTGTCGGGGACAAGGTGGGCCGCGCGGAAGCGGACATCCCTGTCTGGTTCATCCTCGTCTGAATCCGCCTCACCGTCACCTTCCTCTTCCCCGTCCCCGTTTTCTTCTTCGTCCTCCTCGTCCTCGGGATCAAAGGGCTCGTCATCCTGCTCAAGCAGGATGGCGCGGGCGTTGTCATCGGCCAACGAACCGGCCAGAAGCAGATCATGGCGCATCCCCTCGGTAAGATTACCCTCAAGGTTGTCCAGAAGGGGCTCAGGCGCCTCCCTGCCGGTATAGCCCGACGCCTCGAAACGATAGTGATGGGCCGGCAGGGTAAAGGTAGCAACCTTCCCGTAATCCAGCGTCTCCGCCCGTACCTCGCCACCCGCTTCCAGGCGCAGGGCGGGCGCGTCCGTCACGGCATGGAGCACGCGCACGTCCACATCATCACCGAACACGGTGTCCTCAAAGGTTTCGTCTTTCTGGCTCTCAAAGCAGCCGCTGAGCCCCAGCGTCACGGCCACCAGCAGTGCGGCCCTGGCAGGCGATTCCATGGCGTTCATCCTGTTCCATGAAGGTTCAGCAGCGGTTGTAACAGGATCCGGAAAGCGGCAAAAGCGACCCGCTCACACTCCGGATATGGGATCAGTCACAGCGTGCGAGCAGGCGGTTCCAGGCACGGGCGTGGCGCTCAACCGCCCCGTCCAGGTCATGCCAGACACTGTCGGAGTGCCGGGTACGTAGATTGCGGTCGATGAAGGGGGACATGGCATCGGGAGGCGACGCGCCTGTGGCTTCGACCAGCGCTTCCAGGGCCCGGGCCATGCGGCGGCCATAGTAGCGCACCCGCTGGACACGGGATGCCAGCCCATCCAGATAGTGCTCACGGTAGAACGCGACCGCCCCGCTCTCCATGGGGCAGCCCTCCGCCGACGCCAGGGCACGCTCCAGAATGCCCGCACCATCGCCAAGACGCGTCTGCAGCGCCTCGGCACTGCGCAGCAACTGCCCGAAGCGCGGCTCGCTGCGCCACTGACGGTAGCGGTCCGTCATGGCGGCAAGCCCCTCCGGCACCCTGCCCGGCTCCACGGAGGCCAGCATCGATGAAGCCCCGGAAAGGCTCTCAATAAGCCGCTCCAGCGCCTGCTCCGGCACAGCTTCCGGCAAGCGGCCGCCGGAACGGCTCACCAGCTCGGCCATCTCATCACTGCCCCAGGTGCCATTCCACAGTGCCAGCGGCAATGAGTCCGCCCGCGCCTCACGCGCCTTCTTCAGGGCCTCGGTGCGGGAATCGCTGTCAATCTTCGGCAGACAGGCATCCACGGCGGCAAGAAAACGCAGATGGTATTCCATGCGCGTGCCCGGATGCGCCACACGCCCCAGAACACTGGTCCGTTCACCAATCACCACCTGCAGTTCACAGCCGTAGAGGGACAGGAAATCCACCAGCCCCATGTCCAGCTCCGGCAGTTCCAGCCGGCGCTCACGGGGGCGTGGCAGGGGCTCGACCGTGGGGATGCGGGAGCGCTCAGGCGACACACTGAGCGCCCGGGAAAGGGTATCAACGTAGGTCTCCGCCCGGGAGTTATTCGCCCCGCCCGGCCAACAACCCGCCAGCGCCAGGGGCAACAGAACCGGGAAGAGAACGCGGGCCAGTGGCTTACACATCGTACCGACTGACTCGGTGGAGCAGCCGATAGCGCTCCGCCAGAACCTGCGCCATGGTCGCCACGGCGATCTCCGGCGGCGCCTTGCTGCCGATGCTGAAGCCAATGGGCGCATGGATACGCCCCATGCGGGAATCCGTCACGCCCAGCTCGTACAGGCGTTGCCGCCGCTGGGCGGCCGTGCGCTGTGACCCCATGGCGCCAATATAGAAGGCATTGGTCTCCAACGCGGCCAGCAGGCCCATGTCATCAATGCGCGGGTCATGCCCGAGCGCCAGGATCGCGCAGTGCGCATCATTGAAGTCGCGCTGGATGAGGTCGTCCGGCAGGCAGGCATGGCACTCAATGCCCGGCTCCTCCCAGCCCTCCAGGAACAGCGGGCGTGGTTCGCAGAGCGCAACGCTGAAGCCATTCATCAGGGCCATCCGCCCAACGTAGCGGGCCACTTCCCCCGCCCCGATCATCAGCATGCGTGAGCGCGGACCTATGGTGTGCAGGAACTCCTGTTCATGCTCCTCGATGCGCTCCGGCACGGAGGCACCCGCAAACTGCCAGTCGCCGCTGCTCCAGTCCACGCGCCGGGTGACGGCCCGACGTTCGGCCAGGTCATCCAGCACCCGCGCAACCGGCCCGGCATGGCGATCCGGCTCCAGAACTTCCACCACCAGCCGCATGCGGCCACCACAGGGTAACCGCCAGCGCTCCTGCTCCTCTTCGGTTACACCGTGGTCCACGAGCCTCGGGGCTGTGGAAAGAGGCTCGCCCCCTTCCACCACCTCCCGGATCAGGGATTCCTCAAGACAGCCACCTGACACCGAGCCCGACCACTCACCGGCGGCGTTGACCGCCAGCATGGATCCCGGAGGCCGGGGGGAGGAGCCCCAGGTACGCAGAACCGTGCAAAGCCAGGCCCGCTCGCCACGGGCCAGCCAGCGGCTGACATGCTCTATGACCGAAGAAGCCGGATCCTGACTTGCCTCAGGCATCGGCATTCCCCGCCCGGAAGGGAGTTCGGCGCTGACGCTCACCGGTGAGCGCGAACAGGGCGTTGCCCAAGGCCGGTATCGCCGGGGGCGTGCCCGGCTCACCCACGCCCTGCGGCTCCTCTCCGCTCTCCACCAGCAGGATGTTGAGTTCCGGCGTTTCGTCGTGGCGCATCAGCGTGTAGTCGTGGAAGTTGCTCTGTTCCAGGCGACCGTTGTCATCCCAGTCCACCTCGCCGTAGAGGGCTGCCGTCAGACCGAACAGAATCCCGCCTTCCATCTGCATCCGCACAATATCCGGATTCACCATGCGGCCACAGTCTGCGGCACAGGTTACCCGGTGAACGCGGATGGCACCGTCCTCAATGCCGGCCTCCACCACCTGCGCCACGAAGGTACCGAAGCTGCGGTGTAGGGCCACGCCGCGCGCGCGCCCGTCGGGCAGGGGGGCACCCCAGTCAGCGGCTTCCGCGGCCCGCTCCAGAACGTCACGGTGCCGGGGGCTGTCTTCCAGGTGACGCAGGCGGAAGGCCACCGGATCCTCACCGGCCCGGTGGGCCAGCTCATCCATGAAGGTCTCCACCGCGAAGCCATTGTGGGAATGGCCGACGGAGCGCCAGTAGCTTACCGGCACGCCTGCATCGGAGTGGGTATGGCGTACCTGGAGGTCCGGAACGGCATAGGGCACATCCACAGCACCCTCAATGGCGGAATGGTCCTTGGGCGTGAGGAAGGTATCCTCGGTCAGGCGACCCACAGAAGCCAGGGTGTTGTAGAACATGCGTGGCGCCCAAGGGTACTGGGCGGCGGCCGCGTTGCGGGCGAACCAGTCAAAAATGAGCGGGCCCGTGATCTGGTGATCCCATGCCCTGACGCGCCCGTCAGCCAGAGCGCCGTGGAAGCGGTGCAGCATCGCCGGGCGGAAGACATCATGCCGGATGTCGTCCTCCCGGGACCATACCAGCTTGATGGGCTCCTTTCTCTGGCTGGCGATCTCCGCCACTTCCTCTACGTACTCCTGGGTCAGGCGCCGACCGAAGCCGCCGCCCAGGAAGGTGGTGTGCACCCTGATCTCACCGGGGGAATAGCCACTGGTACGTGCCGCCGCAATCCTTGCCATATCAGGCCCCTGGGTCGGAGCCCATACCTCCAACCCCCAGTCCGTCACCATGGCAGTGGCGTTCTGGGGCTCCATTGTGGCGTGCGCCAGGAAGGGCGCCTCGTATTCGGCCTCCAGAACCTGATCCGCGTTCTCAAGCGCCCGGGCGGCATCCCCCTCGTTGCGCTCGGTATCGCCGGCGCTGTCATCCGCCGCCTGACGATACTGGCGGAACACCGAGTCCTGGGTCACCTTCACCGCGTCGGATTCGTCCCATTCAATGCTCAGCTCCTCCCGTGCCTTCATGGCCTGCCAGTAGCTTTCCGCCACCACGGCAACACCGCGCTCGATGGCCAGCACATCGATCACACCGGGCAGCTGCCGGGCCCTGGAATCATCAAAGGAGACAAGCCGTGCGCCAATGGCCGGGGGCCGCGCAACCACCGCATAGCGCATCCCCTCCAGTTCCACGTCGATACCGAAGCGGGCCTCCCCAGTGACCTTGGCCAGGGCATCCAGGCGACGGTTGTGTTTACCGATGTATCGGAAGTCCTCCGGGCGGCGCAGCGTGACCTTTTCGGGCATGCCCTGGCGTGACGCCACTTCCAGAAGCTCCCTGTAGGCCAGCCGCTGGGTCCCGTCCGGGTGCAGCACATGGCCGTCCTCGGTTGTCAGTGACGCCACCGGCTCCTGCCAGACCTCCGCAGCCGAGGCCAGCAGCACGGCCCGCACCCGGGCACCGGCCTCGCGCACCCGCTGCCAGCTGGTGCGCACGCTGGCGCTGCCACCGGTTACCTGCAGACCGTACTGGGGGTTGATGTAGGCATCGCCCACGGGCGCGAAGACCACTTCAATGTTCTCGGGCGCCACAGCCAGCTCTTCCGCCACCAGGGTGGTAATGCCGGTGACCGTCCCCTGCCCCATCTCCACACGGTCAAGGGTGAACGCCACCCCACCCTGGGGGTCGATCTCAAGCCAGGCGTTGGGCGACCAGGCCCCGACACGGGTGGGTTCCCGCTCATCCGGAGCCGTGGCACAGCCGGGCAGCACCATGCCCAGTACCAGAGCCCCGGATCCGGCAGCACCAAGGCGGAACAGTTCGCGCCGGGATACCTCACTCATGAGGCCCCCCCATCCGCAACGGAGCGGATGGCGGCGTGGATGCGCGGATAGGTACCGCAGCGACAGAGATTGCCGGCCATGAACTCATTGATCCGCTCATCATCCGGAGCCGGCTCCTGGTCAAGCAGCGCGGCGGCGCTCATGATCTGCCCGGACTGGCAGTAACCACACTGGGGCACATTGTGCTCAAGCCATGCCTCCTGTACCGGGTGGAGACTGTCCTCATCGGCAAGGCCCTCAATGGTGGTAACCGACACCTCGCCACCGGCCACCCTGGCGACCGGCGTTATGCAGCTTCGTTCGGCGCTGCCATCAATGTGCACGGTGCAGGCCCCGCATTGGCCGATGCCACAACCGAACTTGGTCCCCTTCAGCCCCATCCAGTCGCGCAGTACCCACAGCAGGGGCGTATCCTCCGGGGCATCCACCGACTGCTCGGTGCCATTCACCCTGACCGTTATTGTCATTGTTCACTCCCGTTACCGTGGCCCATCAGCTACTGAACCGCTCTCGATTGCGTTCCCGCTCTTCCGGACTCTTGCGCAGCATCACGTAGACCGCCCCGGTGCCACCATGCTTTGGCTGCGCGGAGTGGAACGCCATGACGTCTTCCAGCTGAGGCAGCCACTGGTTGACGTAGCTCTTGATGGTGGCGATGCGGTCCGGATTACGCTCACCCTTGCCATGCTTGATCAGCGCCGAGCGCACGCCACGGCGCAGGCATTCGCGGATGAAGTTGAACACCTCCTGGCGTGCTTCATCCACGGTCATCCGGTGCAGGTCCAGCTGTGCTTCAATGGGGTACTGCCCCAGACGTACCTTTTTGAAAACGCCATGCTGGATGCCGTCCCGCTTGAAACTCAGCTCATCCTGGGGCCCCAACCAGGCTACATCCGTGGCGGTCAGCGGGTTACGGTCCCGGGTTTTCTCAAGCACGGCGGCCCGCTGGCGTTCCAGCTGCCCCGGGGTAACCTGACGCCCCCCATCGAGATCCGCGCGGTCCGGCTTGCGGATCGGCTCAACATCCCCCATGGCCTCGAGGAACTGAAGGCGTTCATCCTTCGTGGTCATAGCAGGCCCTCAACTGGATCAACTGGAGAAGGGTTCGTCGGTACTCTACCACCCGCCCTGAAAGCAGGGAAACGACGCCCATCGCGTTATTTTATGTCATGTGGGTACATGATCTGTTGAGGGATGAACGGGGGTCGACTAATTTGAACAGCACCCCCATGTGTTGCCACCACTGATACGGGCCCAGAGCCGATGGATGAGAACGAGCGCTATCACCTTTACCGGAAGCTGCGGTTTCTGATCACGGATGACTTCGAGAACTTCCGCAAGTCCATGCGTCAGATGCTGAGCAGCTTTGGCGCCGAGAAGATCGACATGGCGGCCAACGGCAACGAAACCATTGCCAAGTGCACCAAGGATCATTACGACGTACTGATCTGCGACTTCAATCTGGGCTCCGGCAAGACCGGCCAGCAGGTGCTGGAAGCACTGCGCCATCACAAGCTCCTGCGCCACACCTCACTGTTTGTGCTGGTGACGGCGGAGACCTCGCGGGAGATCGTGATGGGCGCTCGCGAATACCACCCCGACACCTACATCATCAAACCCATCACCCAGGCTGTACTGCAGAAACGCATGGATGCCCTGATGGCCCAGCGCCATGCCCTCTACCCCATCAACCATGCCCTCGACCAGGAGGACCTGCCGGAAGCCATCAGCCAGGCGGAACAGCTGCTGCAGACAAAAACCCGCTACCGCAACCGCGTCATGCAGATCCTCGGCGACCTCTACCTGCAGCGGGGCACCCCCGACCAGGCACGCGGCATCTATGAAGAGGTGCTGACAGGGCGAGAGCTGGCCTGGGCCCGCATGGGCATGGGCCGGGCTGCACTCGCCCGCAATGCTCTGGACGAGGCCATCAGCCACTTCGAGACGCTGATCGAGAGTAATCCCGACTACATTGAGGCCTACGATGCGCTGGCGGACGCCCTCCAACGCAAGGGCAACAGCCGCAGGGCCCAGGAGGTGGTGGAAAAGGCGGTTGAGATCTCGCCGCTGGCCATCCTGCGCCAGAAACAGCTCGCCGGCATCGCCGCCAGCAACCAGGATATGGATACGGCCGCTGACGCCTGGCGCGCCACCGTCAAGCTCAGCGACAACTCCATCCACGACAGCCCGGAAAACTACCTTGGCCTGGGCCGCACCCTGTCCGAGCTCAGCGACGGCAACACATCCAGCGAAGGCAAACAGCTCGCGGACGAGGCCCTCAAGGCGCTGCACAACATGGGGCGCCGCTTCAAGGACGATGAAACCGCAAAGACCCAGAAACAGCTGGTAGCCGCCCGGGTCTACGCCGGCCAGGGCCGGATGAACGAAAGCCGCAAGGCGCTTGAAAGCGTCAGTGATCAACTGGACCCGGAGACCATGACCCCGGAGCAGACCCTGGATTACGCCCGGGCCCTCTACACCCAGCAGGATGATGGTGCTGCCCAGCGGGTTCTCAACCGGCTCGCGGAACGCTGCCAGGATGATCCGGAGATCATCAAGGCCATTGAGGAACTGATGGATGAACCCGTCAGTTTCCACAAGAAGAACCAGGCCCGGGCACTCAACAAGGAAGGGATCAAGGCGTTTGAGAGCGGTGAGCTGGGTCAGGCCGCGGATTCATTCACTCAGGCACTGGAGCTGGTGCCCCAGCATCCGGCCCTGAACCTCAACCTGGTCCAGGTGCTGCTCAAGCACGCGGAGAAGGACGGAAAAAGTTCAGACCCAAGCATGCTCCGGCGCTGCGCGAGTTGCCTTGATCAGCTCAGCCATCTGCCGCCTCAGCACAAACAGTACAAACGCTACCAGTTCCTGAAAAAGAAAATTGCGGATCTCAAATCCGGGAGCAGTACATGAGCAATGAACTCGACTTTTCCACGGTGCTCGCCTCAACCGTCCACGACATGAAGAATTCCCTGGGGATGCTGCTGAATTCGCTGGACGAGGTGCGTGACTCGGTCGACAGTGAGGTGCGCGGCTCCCGCCCCTTCACCACCCTCGAATATGAAGCCCAGCGGGTGCACGGCGACCTGGTCCAGCTTCTGAGCCTCTATCGACTGTCCGAGGAAAAACTCTCGGCCGCCGTTGAGGAACAGATGGTTAACGAATTTCTCGATGAACAGCAGGCCCATCACTGGCGACTGCTGGAGGGGCTGGGGATCTCGCTTGAGGTTCACACCGAGGCGGACGCGGAGGAAGGCTACTTTGACCCACAACTCGTCAGTGGCGTCCTGACAAACGTCATCAATAACGCCATCCGCTACGCGCGCAGCCAGCTTCATCTGAACGCCCGTGCCGACGATGGCTGGCTGGTACTGAGCGTGGAAGACGACGGCCCGGGCTACCCGGAACACATGCTGGAGGTGGACTTCTCCGGCACCGAACGCATCGACTTCAGTACCGGCAGCACCAACCTGGGGCTCTACTTTGCGGAACGCATGGCCGGTATGCACACAGCCGGCGGCCGGCAGGGCTTCACCCGCCTGCGCAACGGCGGCGAGCTCGGCGGCAGTGTGTTCGAGCTCTGGCTGCCCTAGGCCCGCCTCCATGCGGCTTTCCTGTTCGTGATCCCTGCCTTTCTATCGGTTATGGACCCCGGACATATCCGGCAGCTCGTGGGCGATCCCTTTATGGCAGTCGATACAGGTAGCCTCATCCCCTGCCAGGGCGGTGGAGTGCGCTTCTGCCGCTCTGGGGCTCTGGCGGGTGAAGTCCATGGATTCGAACTCGTGACAATTGCGGCATTCCAGTGAGTCGTTCGCCTCCAGGCGGGCCCATTCGCGCTCCGCAAGCTCGCGGCGCTTAGCCTCGAACTTCTCGGGCGTATTGATGGTGCCGAAGAGCCAGCCCCAGACCTCCTTGGACGCTTCCATCTTGCGGGCAACCTTGTCCGTCCACTCATGAGGCACGTGGCAGTCCGAGCATGTGGCACGAACCCCTGAGCTGTTGTTGTAGTGGATGGTGCCCTTGAGTTCTTCAAAGACGTTGTCCCGCATCTCGTGGCAGGAGACGCAGAACTGCTCGGTGTTGGTGGCCTCCATGGCGGTATTGAATCCGCCCCAGAAGATGATCCCGGCAATGAATCCACCCAGCACCAATACCCCCAGGCTGATGGTCGCCGCAGGCCGCCACAGCAGGCGCCAGTAGTAGCACAACCATTGTTTCATTCCGCGCCTCCCTGGCCGTCACCTTCTTCGGCCAGCCGCCGCAGCACTTCATCCACCGTTTCAAAGCGGTTCTCCACCAGGGGGTCCACGTCCGTCTGCGGCACATGGCACTGGGTGCAAAAGTAACGGTCCGGTGAAACCGCCGCCAGCACCTGTTTGTTGCGGTCCATGAAGTGGGTAATGCTCACCATGGGGGCCCCGCTCTCAGGTGAGGCGCTGCGGCTGTGGCAGTCCAGGCACTGGTTGAAGCGTTTGTCCAGCTGGTAGCCCTCAATGCTGTGAGGGATCACCGGCGGCTGTTCCGGGTAATTGCGTTCCTCGCGCCCCTTGCGGTCGGTAACGCCGGCGATGGGCGGAGCCGCCGGCGTTGCGCTGTAGCCGGCGCCACGCAGGCCATCCGGCCTGGGCGCATCCGTCGTCTTCTCAGCCGCCACGCCCATGGCCAGAACGGTGAGCACCAGAAGGGTTACGGTCGTGATGAAGCTTTTCATGATGGGCCTCTCTGTTCCGGTGCCTTAAGCCAGGTTCACAAGTTCCAGGCGGACCGCGCATTTCTTGAAGTCGGTCTGCTTGGAGATGGGGTCCGTGGCGTCCAGCGTGACCTTGTTGATCAGCTTGCCCGCGTCAAAGAAGGGCACGAAAATCAGCCCCCTGGGCGGAGACACGCGCCCCCGCGTCTCGACCCGGGCGCGGACGGAACCCCGACGGCTGACCACACGCACCTCACTGCCACGACGCATGCCCTGTTCCCGTGCATCGTCGAAGTTCATGTACACCAGCGCATCCGGCACGGCCTGGTGCAGCTCCGGTACCCGGCGGGTCATGGAGCCGGTATGCCAGTGCTCGAGGACCCGGCCAGTACACAGCCACATGGGGTATTCCTCATCCGGGCTCTCGGCCGGCGGCTCATCAGGCACAGCGAAGATGCGGGCACGGTTGTCGTCATTGCCGTAGAATTGCCAGCCGGTGCCTTCCTCCACATAGGGGTCATAGCCCTCACGGTAGCGCCAGCGGGTCTCCTCGCCGTCAATCACCGGCCAGCGCAGGCCTCGCACCTCGTGATAGGTGTCAAAAGGCGCCAGGTCCTTACCCTTGCCCTCGCCGAAGTTCCGGTATTCCTCGAAGATGCCCTTCTGGATGTAGAACCCGAAATCCTCGGATTCATGGTTCGGGTAACCCTCGCGCATCTGGTCTGTGGGATAGGCATCCACGTTGCCGTTGGCAAACAGAATGTCGAACAGGGTTTTATCCCGCAGTTCCGGCGCCTTCTGGAGCTGTTCCTCGGACCAGACCTCGTCCACGCGGATGCGCTTTGAAAGCGCCACTGTCTGCCACAGATCCGAGCGGGCATCGCCCGGCGCCTTCACCAGCTGGTAGAAGAACTGGGTCCGGCGCTCGGAGTTGCCGAAGGCCCCCTCCTTCTCCACCCAGGAGGCGGTGGGCAGGATCAGGTCCGCGCACTGGGCTGACACCGTGGGGTACATGTCGGAGACAATGATGAAGGATTCCGGATTGCGCCATCCGGGATAGGTCTCCTGGGCCGAGTTCGGGCCCGCCTGGATATTGTTGGTGACCTGGGTCCAGTAAACCTTCAGGTTACCGTCGCGCAGCTGGCGGCTCTGCTCCACGGCATGGAAGCCGACCTTCGATGGAATGGTTCCTTCCGGCAGCTTCCAGATTTTCTCCGCCTTCTTACGGTGATCGGCGTTGGCCACCACCATGTCCGCCGGCAGCCGGTGGGCGAAGGTGCCAACCTCCCGCGCCGTGCCGCAGGCGGAGGGCTGGCCGGTCAGAGAAAAGGGGCTGTTGCCCGGTTCCGAGATCTTGCCCGTGAGAAGGTGCAGGTTGTAGATCAGGTTGTTCACCCAGACGCCCCGGGTGTGCTGGTTCACGCCCATGGTCCAAAAGGTCATGACCTTACGCTCGGGATCAGCGTAAAGCTGGGCCAGGCGCTCAAGCTGGCTTGCCCGCACCCCGGACTCACGGGCGGCGCGTTCGAGGGTGAATTCAATGACGTGCTCGCGGAACTCCTCGAAGCTCATGTCCGACCAGCTGTTGGGGTTGTCCGCGTTCTCGGCCTCCTGCTGGCGCGGATCCTCGGGCCGCAGCCCGTAACCAATATCGGTCACGTTGCGGGCGAACTTGGTGTGCTTATCCACGAAGTCCCGGTTAACGTTGCCCGACTGGATGATGTGGTTGGCGATGTAGTTGAGGATGACAATATCCGCGTTCGGATGCATGACCATGCCGTTGTCCGCCAGGTCGAAGGAGCGGTGCTCGAAGGTGGAGAGCACGGCAACCTCGGTGTCCGGGAACGACAGGCGCCGGTCCGTCACACGGGTCCAGAGCACCGGGTGCATCTCGGCCATGTTGGAACCCCAGACCACAAAGGCGTCCGCCTCCTCGATGTCGTCGTACACGCCCATGGGCTCATCGGACCCGAAGGTACGCATGAACCCACCCACGGCCGAGGCCATGCAGTGGCGGGCGTTGGGATCGATGTTGTTGGTGCGGAAGCCTGCCTTCATCAGCTTGGAGGCGGCATAGCCTTCCCAGATGGTCCACTGGCCGGAGCCGAACATGGCCACGCTGTCCGGGCCATGCTCGCGGATGGCCGTCTTGAACTTCTCGGCCATGACGTCCAGCGCTTCGTCCCAGGACACCGGCTCGAACTGGCCTTCCTTGTGGTACTGGCCATCACGCTTGCGCAGCATGGGCTGTTCCAGCCGGTCCTTCCCATAGAGGATCTTGGAGAGGAAGTAGCCCTTCACACAGTTGAGCCCCCGATTCACTTCGGACTGGTTGTCACCGTGGGTGGCCACGATCTGCCCTCCCCGGGTCCCAACCATGACGCTGCAGCCCACGCCACAGAAACGGCAGGCGGCCTTGTCCCATCGCAGGGAGGTCAGCTCCTGATTGGTGATCAGGTTACTGGCGCCGGCCGGGATGGCCATCCCGGCCGTAGCAGCGGCGGCCGCGGCGGCGTTGGCCTTGGCGAATTCCCGACGTGTCATGGTCATGGCTGGATTTCCTCCGGTTGATCCGCTTCGTGCGCGTTCAGGATTTCGTGGTAGATGAGATTGACGGTGAACACGCCGGGGCGCTCCCGGCAGGCATCCATCAGGTCAAGAATGGGCTGGCGGCCCTCGCTCTCGGTGATCAGCACCAGCTTGCCAGCCGGGTCTGTGCCGCGGACTTCCGCGTCCGGGCGGGCCTCGGCCCACTGGCTCAGAGCGTCCAGGGACTGCGGGGCCACCTGCAGGAGAAGGCTCGCGATATGGATCTCGTCTGTCATGGCAGGGCTCCCACTAGCCTGCAGGCGGGCCGGGCGGGCCCATCAGCTCCTGGAACATCCAGACGCCGAAGCCATAGCCGCCAACGACCATGAAGGTCACCAGTGGGAACAGAAAAACGATCAGGAAAAGGAAGAGCCCGATTTCGTGTTTTCTGCGGTCTTCTTCAGGCACCTGAGCCGGGTCCGTCATGAGCGCCTCTCTTATTATTGCCGCATCGTGATTCCATCTAATCACCACTGGCTATCACGGCCATTGCGAAAAATCAATATTTGGGAAGACGCTACACAAGGTTACGACGCAGCAGCAGTTTGACCAGTCGGATCTGGGGGGTATCGGTGGGGTAACTCTGCAGGTGCTGATCCCGGAAACGGATCAGGGTTTCCCGGTTGTGGATGAAATGGGGGTCAATGCCGGTCAGGCGCCGGATCACCCGACGCTCCCGGGGCGTGAGCCGGATCTGGTCGCCATGGACAAGCATGGTCAGTCTCCCGGTTTGCCGAAATCTGTTTGATAGAATAGATCGAGAGAGCTTGCAAGACCACTGGCGGCTTCCAGATAGAGGCTGCGCGACAGGTCGTAACGCAGCGCCATGCGGCTGACCGGCTGGAACAGGCCCACGCCGTAGCGCAGACTCAGCTTGTCCGTCAGATAGCCTGAGGCCACCACGCTGGCATCCTCGCCCTTCCCCTCGGTCTCAAGCTGCAGATCATCGATCCCCACACGCTCACCGATCTCGCGAGTCAACGGTGCTGTGCGGGCCAACCCGAGATTGATCGCCGCCCGCTCCATGGCATAGCTATCGCCCTCGCTTTCCAGTGGCCGACCCAGGGTCAGATAGGCCAGTGCCTGCTGCTGGCTCATTGGCGGCTCGGAGAAAATCTCGGAGCGCGCTTCGTCGGCAGGGCCTGTAATCCGTATTCCGGCCGTTACATCGTCCACGATCCGCACCGCCTCGATGTCCAGGAAGGGCCGGTCAATGGGCCCGGAGAACAGCAGTGTGGCGCGGCGGATACGCAGATCCTGCCCGTAGAGCTGATAGCGGCCGTTGCGCAGGTTGAGGTTGCCATTGGCCACCATGTCGTCGGCCAGGTTCAGGCGCCCTTCCAGGTTCCCGGTCACACCGAAACCATTGAAGTCCAAGCGTTCCTTTCCGATCCGCACGTCCAGATCCAGGGAGAGCGGGATGGGGCCGGCGTCAGGCTCCTCGCCCTCGACCACGGCGTCGCCGGACACGCCAACCGCGGATTCAGGGAGGGATTCAATCACCACGCTGCCAGAGGGAACCCGGACCTGGCCGGAGACACCAACACCCGCCTCTCCGTAACGCAACATCAGGTCCGGGAACACCGTCAGCTCCGCGTAAGGCGGCACACTCACCGGCAGCGATTCAGCCACCAGGGAAAGCTCCGCCCTCGGCCCATCGGCCCAGCTGGCCGTGCCTTCAACCCGGCCCCGGCCTTTCTCGCCACTGCGCCAGTCACCATTGATGCTGGCTTCCGTACCGCTGATGCGCGCCGTTGCCCCCAGTTCGGACAGGGGGAGCGGCAGCCGGGGGTCGCGGATCTCACCCTCTGACAGGTTGACTTCCCCTTGCATGGAAGGCGCGGCCACGGGCCCGCTGACATCCAGGCGACCCGCCAGCCGTCCTTCCACGGTGTCCAGATCCAGGAAGGGCTGGATCAGGGCCAGGTCCAACGCTTCAAGATTGAGCTGACCGTCCACTGGCATGCCCTCCTCGAGTGGCCTGAGCGCGGCATCCAGGTCAAGCTGCCCGATCTCCGGACCGGCGAGATCCGCGGTAACCCTCGTGCGTTCCGGGCCAAGATCCGCGGCAAGCCGCAACTGACTGTACTCAAACGGCAGCCACTGCCAGGCCTGACCGCCCCCCTGCTCGTCTACCTCGGCGTCCAGGTTGGCTGGATCCACTTCGCGGCGCAGCGCGACCTGACCGCTGCCGCCATCAATCCATGCCCGCCCACGCGGCCCCTGCTCATCCAGCTCCAGGGAGGCATGCGCATTAAGGGTTTCCTCCCAGCGGAACGTCGGAGGCAGGAACGGCCGGAAGGCCCGGGTTGGCAGATTGGCAATCCCCAGCCGCAGCGAAGGTGCGGGATTGAGTCGCTGGTCACCAGTGCAGAGACGGGCGCCGCCCCAGCGCCAGCAGTGGGCCTCGAGATGGGCCTCGCCATCCCGGGCAAGCGTTAACCGGGCAGGCGTCGCCATCAGCCAGTGCTGGCCAGGAAGCGCAATGCCACCGCCATTGAGCGTCGCCTGCCAGCCTTCACTGCTCCAGGCACCCGTCGCGCTCAGGCGCAGGCTCCCCTGGCGGTGTCGCAGGGAGAGACCCAATTCATGATCAGCCAGTGATCCCTCAAGGCGGAACTGGCCGGACTCCAACCGCTGTTCCCGGGCCTCCAGTTCCGAGAGATCCACACGGGCCCGGGCCGCACCGTCGTCGGCCAGATCCGCCTCGCCCTTCATCGTTCTGAGCTCAATACCATAGTCCCCGAGCTCCAGATCCTGCGCACTGAAAGACATTGTGCCCCTGGGCTCTCCGAGCAGGTAGCGGCCACTGGCGCGCCCCTTAAGCTGCCCTTCAAGGCCGGACCAGAACTGGGCCAGCACCGGCAGATTCCATTCCAGCTCCGCCTGCAGCTGATCCGTCTGGCGGACGGAGCCCCGGATTCCGTTGTCACCGAACTGCAGCTCCAATGCCGGGACTTCCCAGTGGTTCCCGTAGAGGCGAACCCCTGTGTTCAACCACAACGCCTGGCCGCGAAGGCTGCCCGCCAGTTCCAGCGATCCCCCCCCATCAGGGCCGTCATCCGTCATCCGGCCGTTACTTGTAAACCGGCCACTGAGAACGCCATCCAGTTCCGGTTGTCGCCGACCGGGGAGAAGATTCTCCAGCGCCAGGTCGGTACGCCACTCGACGCCCCCGGACCAGCCCACCTCCAGATTACCGGCGGCACGCCCCAGTGCACTGGCCAGGCCCAGCCCCTCAAGACGGGCCCGACCGAAATCGCCCTCAACCGGTGTCCGCAGCCAGAGGGGCCCTTCCCGGGTGAAGAGCTGGGCGTCCAGGTGCCCACTGTACTCACCGTCTTCCAGCGCAAAGTCCAGGTCGGCATCGCTCACAGCCACCGGCACCCCGGGCAGCTCCGGAACCAGCCGATGCCAGGGGAAATAGTGCCAGTCCAGCGCGCCACTGGCGGTGAGTCCATCAGTCCAGCTCACCCTGCCCCCATTGAGCACCAGCGAGCGCGGCCGGCCCTCGCCGTCCGAGACGGTGAGTTTCTCGATGCGTGCCTTCCCGGTGGTGGTATGCCCTTCCAGTGACACATCGAGCCCGGGCTCGGTGGCCAGTACCGCGTCCCCCTCCACCGACCAGCCTTCCTCCAGATCACCCCGGGCATCGAGCACCAGATCCGTCAGCGCGTAGCGGGATGGCAGATCCGGTGTTGCGGCGAAACGCTCGGCGGTCAGTCGGGCTTCGGCGGGAACGCCGGGCTCAAGGGGATTGACCCGGCCTTCAAGGCGCGCCTGCCAAGGGCGGCTCATACGGGCCATCACATCCAGCTTGGTGACCGTTCCGGCCAGCTTCCCCGTCAGATCCAGTTCTCCCGGGAAATCCGTGCCGGTGTCGTAAACCAGGTCCAGTGCCAGATCCACTGGCCAGTCCCCCCGCATTTCGAGGGAACCCTCCGCGCTGGCATCAAGCCCCTCCCGGATCACCCTCAGCGAATCCAGCTGGAGGGTGCCGCTGCTCAGTGTGGCACTGGACTCAATCGCCTCAATGACCAGCGTGTCGTTCCATGTAATCCGGCCCACATCCAGATCCGCGACGGATACGGACAGCGGCAGCCGAACGGCGGGCAGCTCAATGGCTTCGCCGGCGCTTTCCGACGCTTCGCCCTCGGGCAGGGATAGAGCCACCCGGCTGGCATGGAGCCGGTCCACGCAGAGTTCCAGTGTGAACAGGCACCCGGGCGACCAGGCAAATTCCGCGTTCTCCACCCGGGCCTGTGTTCCCTGGCCGTCGTCATAGACCACGCGCTCGGCACGCCAGGCACTGCCCAGCGAGCCTTCATAGCCCACCACTTCCAGGCCGGGAGCCTTCTGGAGGGCCCAGCGGCCACCGCTCTCGGTGAACAGAAGCCAGCCTGCCGCCGCCATCACGGCCAGCAGGACCACTACAGGCAACAGGATCACTGCCCAGAGAACACGGCGGCGCATCATCAGAGTTCCGGCCCCATGGAGAAGTGAAGGCGGAAGTTCTCGGGTTCATCCAGACCCCGGGCAATATCAAGACGGATTGGCCCCACTGGCGAGACCCAGCGGATGCCCACGCCCACACCGGTTTTCAGGGGTTCCCCCAGATCATCAAAGGCATTGCCCTCATCCACGAACGTCGCCAGGCGCCAGCTGTTCGACAGCGGGTACTGATACTCCACGCTGCCGGTGAGCAGGAAGCGCCCGCCGATATTGTCGCCGTCCTCGTCCGTCGGGCCCAGTGTCCGGTACCCGTAACCGCGCACGCTCTGGTCGCCACCGGCGAAGAAGCGCAGGAAAGGTGGTACCTGATCAAAGTCATTGGTTCCAATACCGCCGGCACGCACCCGGGTGAGGAAACGATGCCCGTTGCCCACAGTAATCAGGCCCCGGGCCGAGGCCACCAGGTGGATCACATCAATGTCGGAGAGCAGATCGCGCTGGCCGCCGGAACCCTCGATCTGGAAACGATACCCCCGCGAGGGATCAACCGGGGAGTCACGGTGGAGATAGCTGTAGCTCAGCCCTGGAAGGACCAGCACCGTGCGCTGTTCGCGATCATCACCCACGCGGAAGCGGGTCTCCTCGCGCCGCAGGGAAACCACCTGCTGCCACCCGGAATCCAGCTCGCTCTGCCACTGGGACCCCAGGCTGATCCGGCGGGAACGCGTGTCCTCGATGTCTTCATTCTGGTAAGAGCCGGTGAAGCGCAGTGAATCCGTCATGGGTGGATTGAGCGGCAGCTCATAGTAGACACCGGCATTCTGACGCGGCTGGGAAACCTCGAACTCCGCCCCGCGGCGATGACCCTGGGGATTCACGTAATGCTGATCCCAGGTCGCCCGCAGGCGGGGACCCACGTCGGTACTGAAACCAATACCCGTGCCCAGTGAGTGCCGTGTGCGTTCATCCACGGTCACATTCACCGGAATCGTGCCGTTCTCGGCGGCCCCCGGATCGGCGTCCACGAGCACCTCGTTGAAATAGCCCGCGCCTCTCAGGTCTTGGGTGAGCTCAATCACACGATCCGAATGATAGGGTGTTCCCGGCTCAAACCGCACAAAACGCTCAAGAAGATCCTGTTCAAAATAGCTGTCATCAGGGAACTGGGCTTCGCCCAGGCTGTACCGTTTGCCACTGTCATACAGCAGCCGGATTTCAGCTTCGTGTTCATCCGGTCGCACCCGCAATTCCCGGGTGACGAACTCGCCATCGAAGAAACCATGTGTCTGGGCACGCCCCCGCAGGAAGCGCTTAACCTGTTCATAGTGCCCATGATTCAGGACATCACCGACTTGGGGCCGCAACCGTTCCGGGACCTCGAAAGCCTCCAGATCGGCCCCCTCGCCACGAACCTCAATGCGCACACTGGTCAGGCGCACGGGCTCGCCCGGCGCAACCTCAAGACGCAGTACCGGCGGGTCCCCCTCCACCACCTGATAGCGGATATCGCCATCGTAGTACCCCAGTGCCCGGATGGCCTCTGCCGCACTGTCCCGGGCATGGGAGGCGAAACGTCGCAGCGATGCCGCGTTCCGGTTCCCGAGATCGCCCACGTGGGCACGGATGTTGGAGTGGAGGGCGTCGCTTTCCGGCTCAACAGTGATTTCAAGCTCCGCTGCACGGACGCCAGCCACGGCCAGGATCAACAGCGGGAGAAAGAGGAGCCGGAGAACTTTCGGGGTCATCATCAGCGCATGATATCAGCCCCGAAGCGCACAGCCACGGGCTCAGCGCAGTAAATTCATCAGCTCTGCCAGGCGGTCAGAAAACCGTTATAGACGGCGAAATAATGCAGGGCGCCCCCGGCCAGAACGAACAGGTGCCAGATGGCGTGATTGTAGGGAATACGGTTCAGGAGGTAGAAGACCACGCCAACCGTGTAGGAAAGCCCACCGGCAACAAGTAATGCCAGCTCGGTCACCCCCAGGATCGCAGGCAGCTCCGTGGCTGCCACGACCACCAGCCATCCCATCACCAGGAAAGTGCCCACCTCCAGCGCCTTATAGCGGTGGCCAAATACCAGCTTGAACACAATGCCAACCACGGCCAGCCCCCAGATAATAGCGAACAGGGTCCAGCCCAGGGTTCCACGCATGTTGACCAGCAGGAAGGGGGTGTAGGTACCGGCGATCAACAGGAAGATGGCGCAGTGGTCGAACATCTTGAAGGCCCGGCGCAGGGTGGGCCGGCGTGCACTGTGGTACAGGGTGGAGGCCAGAAAGAGAACGACCATGCTGACGCCGTAGACAGAAGCACTGGTGATGGACCATACGTCACCGTGAACGGCGGCCAGGACCACCAGAACAATGGTCCCGGCCAGCGCCAGCACCGCGCCCAGCCCATGGGTCAGGGCGTTCCAGACTTCTTCAACGGGATGGAAATCAACGTTGGTCATGGCCCGACAATACAGTGAACAAATGTGCACTGTAAAGGACGGGGCCACGTCTCCGGATTCAGTCGCGCGCAGTCACCCGCGCCTCAAGCTCATCCAGTGCCTCACCGGTGTACACCGCCAGCCGCTGCATACTCGGAAGGGTATCCCGGCAGCCGGTATAGCCGAAGTTGAGCGATCCGGCGTAGCTCAGGCAGGTGATGTTGAGCGCTCCGCCATGGGTTACCAGGGACACCGGATACATCGCCTCCATGCGTGCGCCCTCGTAGTAGAGGGGCTCACTCGGCCCGGGGACGTTGGATATGGTGACGTTGAACACCGGCCGCATACGCCCACCCAGCCCGGAAACCAGCTGCAGGATATAGGGCGACATCAGCATCATGGTGTACTGGTTCAGAACCTGCCGGGGCAGACTCTGGAGGTGTTCCTTGGCCTTCTGGGTGGACTGCTTGATCTGCTCCAGCCGCGCCATGGCATCCGGCTCATCGGTCGCCAGGCTGGCGATCATGAAACTGATCGCTGTCCCGGTGCCCTCGTCATCGGCAGGCCGCACATTGACCGGTATCCCCGCTGTCAACGGCTCTTCCGGAAGCGCATCCTGCTCCAGCAGGAAGCGGCGCAGGGCAGTGCCACAGATCTGCAGCACCACATCATTCAGCGACGCATCCGTCTTACGGCAGATGCTCTTGAGACGATCGAAATCATAAAGCTGGGTGGCGAAGCGGCGCTGGCCGGTAATGCGGTTATTGAGGATCGACTGCGGGCCCACGAAGGGCGCGGTCAGCTTGCTGTCCTTACGCCGCCACGCGGCACTGGCAAGACGCCCCACGGCTGCCGCCAGCTGCGGGGTCGAGCCGGCCTGGATGCGCAGTGCCTCAACCGCCTGCTCGAACGCACCCTGAACGGAGGTGACCCCCTGCCCGGCCTGGGAACGCCGTTGGCTGGGCTCAACCGCCCAGGGCGGTGGCATGTTGGTACGACCGGGATCCGTGGTCAGGATCTTCTGCATCAGGCGCACACCACTGATGCCATCGATCATGGAGTGGTGCATCTTGGTGTAGAGCGCAAACCGGTTGCCCTCAAGCCCCTCGATGATGTGGCACTCCCAGAGCGGGCGGTCGAAATCGAGCGGGTGTGAATGCAACCGCGATACCAGCACCCCCAGCTCACGCTCACTGCCGGGTTTCGGCAGGGCCGAATGGCGCACATGGTAGTCCAGGTCGAGTTGCTGGTCTTCAACCCAGGCCGGCACCAGGCTGCGCCCCAGGCGACTGCCACTGAACAGCTTGTACTTCCAGGGCGCCTGGATCTCACCGGCATTCTTCATGCGCTCAACCATGTCCCGCAGGAAGGTCTCCGGCGCTCCCTCCGGGAGCGAGAAGATCTGCATGGTGCCCACATGCATGGGGGTGTCTTCGGATTCGACCTTGAGCCAGGACGAGTCCAGCACACTCATTCGCTTCATTGGGAGCCTTCTCCTTGCATTAACACCGGGATGGTTGCATGAGCGAACGGGTATTCTACCTGAAACATTCTGTTACAGAAGGCCCCCTGTAGGACTTTGGACTGATTTAACACCCCGACAGTCAGACACCACCCTGCTTGGTAGGTGGCTCCTGATCCGGATCAGGCGAATAACCCAGCCTGTGCAGTGCGGCCAGCACCTGATCCAGAAGCGGGGTGCTGTCGCCCGGCATGTTCTCGTCATCCGCCACCGTCAGCTCACGCGCGTCGTACTCCCAGCGCTGCAGAATCCGGATACGGTCATCAGTGCTCAGTCCCCCGGTTGTTACAACCTCGTCCGGCGTATTGAACACGGCTGCAGGGTCAACCAATGCTTTTTCCAGGTCCATGACTCACCTCCTTTCTCCGTCCATCCAGCGTAGCATCAATGGGGTCAGGGTGCCGGCCCGGTCTCCGGGCCAATGCGTGACAGGCTCACCTTTGCTATAAAGAGCCCTCCAGGCATGTCATAAGGATGCAGTGTGCTCGCCATCAACCTCCGCAACCTCCGCACCAGCCACCAGACGCTCTGGTTCGCACTGGATATGCTGATGCTGGTGCTGCTGGTCATCAATCTGGTCTGGCTTCTTCTTGATTCCCTCTATGCGGTGGATGTGCTGAGAGACTTCCTTACTCAACAGGTGCCGGCCTTCACCGCTTTCTACAACCCCATACACCGGCATTTCCTGTTCTACGACCTGATGTTCATAGGGGTTTTCCTGAGCGAGTTCGCAGTGCGCTGGGTCCATGCGATCTACCGGCAGGAGTACCAGCGCTGGTATTTCTACCCCATCGCCCACTGGTACGACCTGCTGGGCTGCATCCCGGCTTCCGGAGCCCGGATCCTGCGTTTCCTGCGCGTTTTCAGCATTGTCTATCGCCTGCAGAAATACGGCGTCATCGACATTACCAATACCCGGGTTTTTGAGTTCCTGCGCTTCTACTACGACGCGTTCATGGAAGAGCTTTCCGACCGCGTGGTCATCAAGGTGCTCAGCGGCACCCAGGAGGAAGTGAAACAGGGCTCGCCCCTGGTCCGGCGCATCCAGGAGGAAGTTCTGCTGCCCCGGCGGGATCTGCTCGTGGACTTTCTCTCCGCCCGGATCACCCGCTATGCGCGCGAAGGCTATATGCCTAAACAGCAGGAGCTGCGCGCCTACCTCAATGCCCGTGTCATCTCGGCCATGAACCGTAACCGGGACCTGGGCCGTATCCGTGAGCTGCCCGTGTTCGGCAGCTGGGCCTCAGGCACCCTGGATCGTGCGGTGGGCGACATCACCGCCGAGGTGATCGAGCAGATCCTCAATGATCTGAGTTCCCCCGATAATCATGACTTCGTGGAAGACCTGGTTGATGTGCTGCTCACCCCCCACGAACGCGAGGATTCCGAAGCCAATACAGCCGTCATTCAGGGCGTGATCGAGACACTGGAGCTGGTCAAGGACCAGGTGGCCGTCAAGCGCTGGCAGGAAGCGCTGGCGGAAAAGGATGAGCAGAAAGCGGCCAACAGAGCGACCCGAGAAGAACAGAAGGCATCAACATGAGCGAATGGCTGGACCAACCCGCACGGGACCTGGCCGGTGCACTCCGTACCGGCAACATCACCAGCGAGGCCGTCACGGCTGAACTGCTGGCACGCATCGACGAACGCAACGCGCCCATCAACGCAGTCATTCACCTGGACCGTGAACGGGCTCTGGATCAGGCCCGGGAACGCGACCGGCAACGTGAACGGGGCGAACACTGCGGCGTTCTGCACGGGCTGCCCATGACGGTGAAGGATGTATGGGAGGTGGCCGGCATGCCGACCACCGCCGGCTCCTCCTCCCTGCAGGCACACCGGCCCAAGCGAAATGCGGACGTCATCCAGCGGCTCGAGGATGCCGGCGCCATCATCATCGGCAAGACCAATGTGCCGCTGTTCGCCTCGGACCTGCAGACCTACAACCGCCTGTTCGGTGTGACCAACAACCCGCGGGATCTGGGGCGGACCCCCGGAGGCTCGTCCGGCGGTGCCGCAGCCGCCCTCGCCGCCGGCATGACACCGCTGGAGGTGGGCTCGGACGTGGGTGGCTCCATCCGCACACCGGCCCACTTCAACGGCGTATTCGGGCACAAGCCCAGCCGTGACATTGTCTCCCTGCGCGGCCACATTCCCGGCCCTCCGGGCACCCTGACCCAGCCGGACCTGGCCGAAGGCGGCCCCATGGCGCGCACGGCGGACGACCTGGCCCTGCTGCTGGACGTCATTGCCGGCCCCAGGCCCCATGAGGGCCCACAGTGGCAGCTGTCACTGCCGGAGCCCGGCTTCAGCCGCCTTGATCAGGTCAGGGTTGCCACCTGCTTCCATGACCCGGCCTCCCCGGTCGCCGATGCCCTCACCCGCCATTACGAGGACCTGGCAACACGGCTGGCGGATGCCGGCGCGCGGGTGTCACGGGCTGAACATGAGTGGCTGGATCACCGCCAGCTGATGCCCCTCTACCACAACCTGCTGGGGAGCCTTCTGGGTACCGGATTCCGGGCGAAACAGCGCCGCCAGCTCAAACTGATGGGTTACCTGCTCCGGCTCTTCGGGCGCTGGATGCGCATGCCGCCCGGACTGGAGCAGTACACCCTGGGCGTGAACCAGCCGGTGCTCAACTGGCTGCAGTACTCGGAACAACGGGAGAAGGCCCGGGCGTCCCTCGTGCGGGATCTGTTCGGCGACGCCGAGATACTTCTGACACCGGTGACACCGACCACCGCGATCCCCCACAACCGCAGCCAGCCCATGTTCCGCCGCAAGATCCTCGTGGACGGCAGGGAGCGGCCCTATACGGACCAGATGCACTGGATTGCCCTGGCCACCACACTGGGGCTGCCGGCAACCTCGGCACCGGTTGGCATGGACGAAAACGGTCTCCCGTTCAATATCCAGATTATCGGCGCCCCCGGCCAGGACCGGGCGACCATCGAATTTGCTCGCCTGATGGAGGAACAGGGGCTGAGTGGGTTCCAGCCCCTGTAGAAGTGCGGCAGTCAGCCACGCTCCACAATGGCCGTGACGCCCTGGCCGCCGGCCGCGCAGATGGAGATGAGGGCGCGACCGCTGCCCTTCTGCTCCAGCAGCTTGGCCGCCGTGGCCAGGATGCGTGCACCAGTAGCGGCAAAGGGATGGCCTGCGGCAAGACTGCTGCCCTTAACGTTGAGCTTGTTGCGGTCAATGCTGCCCAGCGGCTTCGAAAGGCCCAGCTTCTCCTTGCAGAAGGTCTGATCCTCCCAGCCCCTGAGGGTGCACAGCACCTGTGAGGCAAACGCCTCGTGGATCTCGTAGAAATCAAAGTCCTGCAGCGTAAGACCGGCCTTGTCCAGCAGCCGCGGCACAGCGTATGCAGGCGCCATCAGCAGGCCTTCCTTCTTGCCGACAAAATCCACGGCGCCCGTTTCAACGTGCGTCAGATAGGCACGCACATTCAGCCCGTGCGCTTTCGCCCATTCCTCACTGCCCAGCAACACGGAAGACGCGCCATCGGTCAGTGCCGTGCTGTTGGCCGCTGTCATGGTGCCCTTTTCCTTATCGAACACGGGCTTGAGCTGGGAGAGCTTCTCGAGTGACGAGTCCGGACGCAGAATGTTGTCCCTCTCAAGCCCAGCCAGGGGTGTGACCAGGTCACTGAAGAAGCCTTCCTCATAGGCCGCCGCCAGTTTCTGGTGGCTTTCAAGCGCCAACTGGTCCTGCTCCTCACGCGGAATACCCCATTCCTGAGCCGTGATCTGCTGGTGTTCCCCCATGGACATCCCCGTACGCGGCTCGCTGTTCTCCGGGGTCAACGGTATCAGGTGCTTCGGGCGGAAGCGGGCGGCGATCTTGAGCCGTTCCGGGTTGGTTTTGGCGCGGTTGAGATCAAGAAGCAGCTCACGCAGCCCTTCGCTCACGCCAATGGGTGCGTCAGAGGTGGTATCCGTGCCACCGGCGATACCCACGTCGATCTGGCCCAGCGCAACCTTGTTGGCCACGAGGATCGCCGCCTCCAGTCCGGTACCGCAGGCCTGCTGCACGTCATAGGCCGGGGTCTCGGGAGCCAGCCCGGAACCCAGAACGGTCTCCCGGGTCAGATTGAAGTCACGGGAGTGCTTGATAACGGCACCGGCAACCACCTCACCCAGACACTCACCCTCCAGACCATAACGGTCCACCAGGCCACGGATGGCAGCTGTCAGCATGTCCTGATTGGAGAGCTTGCTGTAGGCGGTGTTGGAACGGGCGAACGGAATCCGGTTACCGCCGAGAATGGCGACCGGGCGCGGCAGCGTGGCAGCGGCGCCGTTACCCTTGCTCTGTCTGCTCTTGCTGGAGGTCGGTTTTGCTTGTGCCATTACGTTATATCCTTTTTGATTTCAAGATGCGGAGAGAATCGGGTGCATACTGTGCGGATTGCACGCAAAGCCTCATTGGCTGAGGTGACGCTGCCGGGTGACAGCCGGTTCATTGCATTCAACGGGGTAAGAGCGCCCAATACAGCCACCTGAAAACGGCTGGGGAACGCCCCGCTGTGACCCTTTTCCTGAGGATTCGTTACAATTCAGCTGTTCACAGAATGTAACATACCTCCATTATGAATCTGAAAATGTTCCATTCCGACTGACCAGGGGATACTGCTATGTCCGATCTCTACCTCAAATTCGTGAATACATCTGTTGGCAAACAGGCCGCCTCCTCGCTCGGCCTGCCCTCGCCCATTGAGCTGGAACGCTGGAAGCGCCAGGACCAGTCATTCATAGAAGGCAAGGTGCTGGTCGGCGCCGGGCCCAGGCCACGGGCACTTTCCGTACTCGGCGAGACCCTGCGTGGGAGCCCCGCCACACTCTATTCCCCGGAAGGGCCCGCCACTCTGGGCGAATCCTCCGCACTGGTGGAAAGCGGCGTGGCCAAGACGCTGACCATGGAGGACGAAGCCATCGCCGAACATCAATTCAAGGCACTGGTCTTCGACGCCACCGGCATCCGCGACACCAGCGAACTGCGCTGCCTGTACGACTTCTTCCACCCAACCATCCGCCAGATGGCCAAGTGTGGCCGCGTATTGATCGTGGGAACCGATCCCACCTCCTGCAAGAACCCCGCACGTGCAGCGGCACACAAGGCGCTGGAAGGCTTTGTGCGGTCGGTGGCCAAGGAGATCGGCAAGAAAGGGGCCACCGCCCAGCTTCTCTGGGTGGCCCCCAATGCCGAGAACCAGATCGAGTCCTCGGTGCGCTTCTTCCTCTCGCCCAAGTCCGCCTACGTGGACGGCCAGCCAGTGCGCATCGGCAAGGGCAGCGGCACCAAAGGCCGCACAGCCGTGAACACCAACGCACCACTGACCGGCAAGGTAGCCCTGGTCACCGGCGCCAGTCGCGGCATTGGCGAGGCGATTGCCAGAACGCTGGCAAGGGACGGCGCGCGCGTGGTCTGCCTGGACATTCCCGCCACCATGGAAGACCTCAACCGCGTGGCCGAAGCCATTGGCGGCTCACCACTGGCTGCGGACATCACCGAGGACAACGGCCCGCGCCTGATCGCGGATCACCTGGAAGACGAATTCGGTGGCGTGGACATCGTCGTCCACAATGCCGGCGTCACCCGGGACAAGACCCTGGCGCGCATGCCGGAACATTTCTGGGACATGACCATTGCCGTGAACCTGACCGCGGAGGAACGCATCGACGAGGAACTGACCGAGCGCGACCTGATCCGCGAGAACGGGCGCATTGTCTGCGTCTCCTCCATTGCCGGTTTCGCGGGCAACTTCGGCCAGACCAACTACGCTGCCTCGAAATCCGGTGTGATTGGCTATGTAGAGAGCATGGCCCGGCAGCTGAAGAACGGCATCACCATCAACGCCGTGGCGCCCGGCTTCATCGAGACCCAGATGACCGCCGCCATGCCGGTGACCATCCGCGAGGCAGGCCGGCGCATGAACAGCCTCTCCCAGGGCGGCCTGCCGGTGGATGTGGCGGAAACCATCGCCTGGTACTGCAACCCGCTGTCACGCGGCATCAACGGCAACGTGGTGCGTGTGTGCGGGCAAAGCCTGGTCGGCAAATAAGCCAGATCATCTACCCCATACCGTAGGAGCTTGCCTCGCAAGCGATCAGACCTATCGCGAGCGGAGCTCGCTCCTACACAGGTGCAGGACAGGCATCCGAGGGACACATAGAGTTCGGGCGCAATCGTTAGGCGCTTCAAAGAAAGTCTGGACGGAAGAAAGAAAAAAGAGGGGAATAAATGGTGGGTGGTGCTGGGATCGAACCAGCGACCCTCGGCTTGTAAGGCCGATGCTCTCCCTAACTGAGCTAACCACCCGAAAGATGGCGGAGCGGACGGGACTCGAACCCGCGACCTCCGGCGTGACAGGCCGGCATTCTAACCATCTGAACTACCGCTCCGAAACCGCTCTGCAGGGCTTTCCCTGCCGAACGAGATGCGCATTTTAAGCATTTCACTGGAGCTGTCAAACCCCTTTGCGCGATTTTTTTCAGGAATCGCCGGACTCACGGCCATCTCCGCCCTCAATCACTTCCAGCGAGGGGCCACGCCGCCGGCGTTCATCCATCAGCGCCTCCACGTGTTCCCGCCGGGATCTGGGCACGGCCCGCTTTGCGAGGGCGCGGTTGAGCGCGTCCAGGCGACGGGTCACCAGGCCGGTGATCGAATCCAGCTGCTCGCTCTGCCAGGCACCCCAGCGGTCCCGCCGGCGGCGCAGCTGTTCTCCCGAATCCTGTTTGCGTGGCATCTCAGGATCCTCCTGCACTCTGGCTCTCCGCCAGCCGATCCAAGCGCTCCTGCAGCCGCACAAAGCGCTGGGTCAGCTGGGCCCGCGAACTGTCAATCGAATCCACCACGGACTCCAGCTCGCTCAGCTGATCCTTCAGGTCACTGACCTCGCTGCTTCCGGAAACCGCCTTTTCCAGTTCCGCCAGGCTGCTCTCCAGCCCATCCAGGCGGGCCCGCATTTCCTCGAGCGCCAGCCGGCGGTCCTGCTGCAGCGACTGCACACGACTATCCAGATCATCCCGCACACCCTGAACCTGCTCTTCCACGGAAGCTTGCAGCTCTTGCGCATCCGGCAGCGCCTCAATGGAGCCTGCCAGCTGATCCAAGCGACCCGCCTGACTCTTCTGCCCGGCGTCCAGTTCTTCCACACGAGATTCCAGTGTGCCGGTCTGCTCCTCCAGCTTCTCGATCCGGGGCCGGTTGGTCTGGTGGGCCACGACCCAGAGCTTGCGCATCTCGTCATCAAGCACCTCAAGCTGCTCGGAGACGGCCTGACCGGTCTCCTCGCGCTCCTCGTCCACCACCCCGAGCTCCATCTGGTTAGTACGGACATCGCTATTCACGGTTGCCAACCGGCTCTCAAGGGTGGCGATGCGCTGTGCCTGTTCCCATACCAGCCAGCCACCAGCACCGGCACAGACCACGACAAGCACCAGCAGCATCCATAGCGGGCGCATCCCCGGATGACCGGAACCACCACCGGTCCCCCCGGGTCTTGCGCCCTTTCCGGAACCACCCGCGTTTCCGCGTTCGGCCAGCTGATCATCGTCCGGTTTCAGTGACTCCATTCTGCTCTCCCAGGGTCGCCATGTACTGCCTTTGATCGGGTTCAAGGCATGGTACCCCCGGTGCGGCACTGCGCAAAGCCCGGGAGGCTGGTTACCATTTGCACTGCCCCGTCTGCGGGCATAGAATATCGCGCTTTCCCGCTGGACAGTGATGTGGAGTCACCCATGGCGCAACAGGCTCAGGTCGGACTCATCATGGGCTCAAAATCGGACTGGCCGACCATGGAGCACGCGGCCACCGTGATGAATGAACTCGGCGTTGCCTATGAACGCCGTGTGGTTTCGGCCCATCGCACCCCGGACCTGCTCAGTGACTATGCCCGCGAAGCGCGGGACCGGGGCCTGAAGGTCATCATCGCCGGAGCCGGAGGCGCCGCACACCTACCTGGCATGGTCGCGGCCCACACCACCTTGCCGGTACTGGGTGTCCCCGTTGAGTCACGTGCGCTGAGCGGCCTGGACTCCCTGTACTCCATTGTGCAGATGCCTGGCGGCGTGCCTGTAGGCACCCTGGCCATCGGCAAGGCCGGCGCCCGCAATGCCGGGCTCATGGCCGCCCAGATCCTGTCCCTTTCCGATGCGGCCGTGGCGCAGGCACTGCAGGCTTTCCGCGAAAAACAGACGCAGGATGTGCTCAACGACTCCGACCCGGCAGCGGACTGAACAAAGACGAACACGGCAGGAGCGCACGATGAGAATCGGCATTCTCGGAGCGGGCCAGCTTGGGCGCATGCTGACACTGGATGGCATGCGCCTGGGCCACGAGTTCAGCCTCTATGACCCGGCAGGCAAAGCCTCTGCCGGCGTCGGCACCGTCTACAACGATCCCGACGGCCAATACCTCGAAACCTTCCTCAACGACGCAGACGTGGTGACTTACGAGTTCGAGCACCTGCCGCTTGAGCTGGTGAACCGCGTGGCCACGGAAAAGCCCGTCCATCCATTACCCAGAGCCCTGCAGTACTGCCAGAACCGCACTCTTGAGAAGGCCCTCTTCCGGGATCTGGGCATCAGCACAGCGCCTTTCGAGGTGGTGGCGTCGGCAGAGGCACTGCAGGCTGCAACCCAGCGCCTGGGCGGCCGTGTTGTCGCCAAGTCCGCCACCGACGGCTACGACGGCAAGGGACAGGCGGTACTCGATGCCCCGGAACAGGCTGCGGAAGCCTGGCCCCGCATCGGCTGCGACACCGCCATTGCCGAATCCTTTGTTCCCTTCAAGCGGGAGCTGTCCATTGTGGCCGCTCGTGGCCAGGACGGCGAAATGGCCTTCTATCCACTGGCCGAGAACATCCACCACCAGGGCATCCTGCGCTTTTCCATTGCACCGGCACCGCACATCACACCGGAGCTGGAGGACCAGGCCCAGCGCATGATCCGCACCCTGATGAATGAGCTTGGCTATGTGGGCGTGCTGGCGCTGGAAATGTTCGAAACGGAGGAAGGCCTGATTGCCAACGAGATGGCGCCCCGCGTGCACAACTCCGGCCACTGGAGCCAGAACGGCGCAGTGACGAGCCAGTTCGAAAACCACATCCGTGCCGTCTCGGGGCTGCCCCTCGGCGAAACGGCAGCCTTTCAGCCCACCTGCATGATCAACCTGATCGGTGAAACAGGCCCGGTGGCGGACATTCTGAGGCTGCCCTACACCCATCTGCACCTCTATGGAAAAGCTGGGCGATCCGGACGCAAGGTCGGCCACATCAACATCCTTGCGGATTCCCTGGAGGAGCTGCGCTGGCGTGCCATGAACACCGCCAGCCTGTTACCCGGCTGTCCGGATTTCGACTGGCGCCCCTGATCAATGACCCACTTCCTTCTTGGATTTTCAGCTTTTTATACAGACCTGCTACGCTTGTGCAGAGCCGGGGTTTCCCGGAGGGAGTGACAAGGAATCCGGACTGATCCATGAGGACACTCTTCCAGCCTGAACGCCGACTGGGTTACCGCATCCTGCGCTGGGTACTGATTACGGCGTTCACAGTGGGTATGGTGATCGGCAGCATCCAGATCTTCATCGATTTCCGTACTGTTTCCCGTGAACTCGACGACCGCGCCCACCAGACGCTCGCTCTGGTCCGGGAGGCGGCAACCCAGGCGGTCTACAGCATCGACGAGGATCTCGCGGAACAGGTGATCGACGGACTGTTCGAACAGCAGTCCATCCGCGGCGGCAAGATCGTCCATCCCGACGGCGTGCCCCTGGCTCAGGATGAACGGCCGCTCAAGGAAAGCCCCTACCGCTCCCTCACTGACGTGATCTTCGGGCAGCAGCGCACCTATACAGTGGACCTGATGCGCTCCCAGGGCGACGAAAGGGTCAAGTACGGAGAGCTGATCATCGAGGTGGACACCGCCCCCCAGGCCACTCTCTGGCTTGAGCGTGCCTCCCTGATCCTGATCTCCGGTATCGCCCGGGCCCTGATCCTCGGCCTGGTGCTCTACGTGGTCTACCACCTGCTGGTCACACGTCCGCTGTTCCGCATTGCCGACGACCTGTCGAATGTGGACCCAGCCGACCCCGGCCGCCACCTTCTGCAGACACCCGGAGGCCACGACCGGGACGAGCTGGACGCCTGGGTCAAGGCCACCAATGAACTCCTGACCGCGATCTCCGAGACCCAGCAGAAACACCAGGATGCCCAGGACCGTATTACCCGCCTGTCACGTTATGATGCACTGACCGGCCTTCCCAACCGGGACATGTTCCTGAGCCTACTCAACGGTGCCCTGGAGAACGCACGCCGTCAGCGTGGCATGGTGGCGATATTCTGTCTCGGGCTGGATGATTTCAAGACACTCAATGAGCAGTACGGTTTTTCGAGCGGTGATCAGCTGCTGCAGGTGATCGCCGAAAGAATCACGAACAACAGCCAGGACAACCTGGTCAATGGCGGACGGCTCGGTGCGGACCAGTTCGCCATCATTCAGGGCGGCATCCGGGAGACCTATCAGGCAGCCGCCATGGCCGAATGGCTGTTGCATGAGCTCAGCCGCCCGGTCATTGTCAGTGGCAAGGAACTCAGCATTACCGCAACCATCGGTGTGGCTGTCTATCCAGACGACGCCCTGCAGTCCGACCGCCTCCTCCAGAAAGCGGAACAGTCCATGACCCTCGCCAAATCCGAGGGCCGCAACCGCTTCCAGTTCTATGTGGCCAGCGTCGACCAGGCCATCCGTGAGCGCAAGCACCTGGAACGGGATCTGGACATGGCCCTGGCCCAGCGGCAGTTCCATCTGGTATACCAGCCCCAGGTGGACATGGACACCCACCGCGTTCTGGGCGCCGAAGCCCTGCTGCGCTGGCAGCACCCCGAGCGGGGCTTCATTCCGCCGGATGAGTTCATTCCGCTGGCGGAACTCAATCTTTCCATCATCGAGATCGGCTACTGGGTGCTGGATGAGGCGTGCCGTCAGGCCCGGGAGTGGATGGATCAGGGCCTCATCCTGCGGATGTCCGTCAACCTCTCCCCCGTACAGCTGCGCCAGAACAACATCGTGGACGTGATTCTCGGCGTTCTGCGCCAGCACGACCTGCCGCCATCCCGCCTGGAGCTGGAGGTCACGGAGACCAGCTTCATGCAGAATCTCGACGATGCCATCGGCAAGCTCTCGCGCCTGCGGGACGAAGGCATCCGCGTGGCGGTGGACGACTTCGGCACCGGCTACTCCTCGCTGACCTATCTTAAGCGGCTCCCGGTGCACCACCTGAAGATCGACAAACAGTTCATCCGGGATCTCCTAGCCAACGAAGAGGATACCCAGATCGCCAACACCATCATTGATCTTGGCCGAAGCCTGAACCTGGATGTGATCGCCGAGGGCGTGGAGACCGAAGAACAGAGTGTTTACCTGGTGAACCGCGGCTGCATCATGGCCCAGGGCTACTACTTCAGCAAACCGGTGGATGTGGAGCAGTTCCAGGCCTTCATCGATACATTCGATACAAGGTCGTAACACCACAACCGCGCCTGAAACCAGCTGCATTCAGGATTGATCCACGCTAGGTGCGTCAACCGAGACAATTTCGGTCTTCTCAAACCACTGGCTAAGATGTCGGCTTCGTGTTCTGTGGCAACCCTAGCGACAAGGACTACCATAGCCCCCTGATCATTCCACAGGCGGCAGCGGGTTACCCTGGAACATTTTCTCCATCGCGGGCCTCTCCGGCGGTTCCCCCTCCCTTTCTTCACCATTCATTCCCAGGTTCACCTCCCAGAGACGTTTGAACTGGGTACGGGCCACTTCATCCGCCTCCCCTTCCTCCCGGAGGATGGTCGGCCTAAGGAAGACAATCAGGTTGCGCTTCTGGCGGGTTGTGGTCTCACTGCGGAATAGAGCTCCCAGCAGCGGAATGTCTCCCAGCAGCGGTACCTTGCTCTGGGAAACGCGATAATCCTCATTGATAAGCCCACCCAGAACGATGGTTTCTTCATCGTCCGCCAGCACGGTGGTCTTGATCTCACGCTTTTCGGTGATCAGGTCGGCCGCGCTTTCCAGGGACTGACCAATATCCTCAGTGGTCTGCTCCACCGCCAGCTTGACCACATCATCGGCGCTGATACTGGGCTTGACGTTCAGGGTCAGGCCAATGTCCTTGCGCTCAATGGTGGTGAAGGGATTGCTGAGCCCATCGCCGGTGCTGGTGGACTGGCCCGTTCGGAAAGGCACGTTCTGCCCCACGATGATCTCGGATTCCTCATTATCCAGGGTGATGATCGAGGGTGTGGACAGCAGGTTGGCCTTGCTGGACGTGGACAGCGCCTGGATCAGCACCCCCCAGGTGATGCCATCCGAATCACGATCCCCGGCTCCGATGGAGAGCCCGGAACCAAGGCCGAGGTTGCCACCGTCCTCACCTCCAATCGAGCCACCAAGAATCTGACCCAGGACTGTGTTGAGACTCACGCCGACATTCTCGAAATTGGTCCCGGCCACAGGCGCAGTGGAATCCCCGGATTCATCCCCGGCCGCCCACTGCACGCCAAGATCCTGCCCGGCCTCATTGCTAATCTCGACAATGGCGGCCTCGATCAGCACCTGGGCACGGCGCACGTCCAGCTGCTCAACAATGAACTCGATCTCGCTCATCATCTGCGGTTCGGCGCGAACCACCAGGGCATTGAGCCCTTCATCCGCATAGACGGAGACATCGGTTTCACCGCTACTGCCCTGGTTGCCCCCTTCGCCTTCCGTGATCTCACCCATGAGCCCGCTCAGCATCTCACTGAGTTCGGCGGCGTCCGCATGGCTGAGCCGTATGACTTTGGTCGTGCCGCGGCTGGTGTTGGGCGTATCCAGCTTTTCCACCAGCTCCCGCACCTTCTCCCGGAAAGTGCTGGTGCCACGCAGGATGAGGCGGTTGCTGCGCTCGTCCGCAACCACGCTGGCGGAACGGCTGTCGTCACTGCCGGCCCGGCCACTGAGCTGGTCCGGGCCGAGCTCTTCCAGAAGCTCCACCATGTCACCGACATAGGCCTCTTCCAGCTGGACTACCTCCACCTCGGAGTCCGTGGGCTTGTCCAGATCGTCAATAAGACGCTGCATGCGCTGGATATTCGCCTGGTGGTCACTGATGATCAGTGCATTGGCGGCGGACACGCCGGCCAGATGCCCGTAACTGGCCACCATAGGCCTGAGAATAGGCACCAGCTGCATGGCGCTGACGTTCTCCACATGGATGACCCGTGTCATCAGCTGCTCGGAGGGAACATCCATGAAACGGGTGATGTCTTCGGCCGTCTGCTTGGCATCACTCTGCTGGATCACCTTGATGGCGTCCTCGCCGGGAATGGCGGTGAACCCGTGAACATGAAGCACCGACAGGAAGAGGTCGTACACCTCGCTGCTGTTCATCGGCGTCTCGGAAACCACAGTGACCTTGCCCTTCACACGTGGATCCACCACGAAGCTGTAGCCGGTGATGTCCGAGACCTGATCCACCAGGGCGCGGATATCAGCATCCTTGAGGTTGACCGTCCAGGTTTCGGAATCCTCGGCTTCGGCCACCTCCTGATCCCCGGCCTCGTTATCGTCCTGGGCCATGAGCGGCATGGAAGCCAGCAGTGCCAGCGCAAACGCGAGAAACAGTCGTTGAATGCGGATCATCAGATAACCAGTGCCCGTTTTGTCGTCTGGTTTGCCGGTTACGGAACCGGAACCGTGAATGAAAAGCGCGTGCCTCCACGCTCAATCTCAAGATCAAGCCGATCCGAGGTCATCCAGCGCTCCAGATTGGCCCTGTCGGCTTCGATGTCGCCCAGCTTCTGCCCGTTGACGGAAATGATCACATCGCCAGGTTGCAGATTCATGGCCGAAAGCTTTTCGTTTGTGCCGTCATATACATAGCCGGGACCGTCTTCATTGGGCCGGAAGCCGGCCTCGGCGATCGCCTTTTCTGGATCCTCCTCCAGCGCCTCAATGGCCCGCTCAACCCCGGCCCGGCTATCTTCCGTGCTTTCCCCGGCAGCCGCAACCCCGCCAAGTGTGAGCCCTTCGTCATCAAACCCGAGCGATTCCACCTCACCGTTACGCTGCAGCAGGATCCGGTTCGGCTCCACGGCCACCAGTTCCGCGCCACCGGGCAGATCATCGCCAACCGCATAGCGCTCGGCAGCACCATCCTGCCCTGAGAGGATAGCACTGGAGCTTTCCCCGCGGGTGGCCAGAAAAACACCGTGGAGCGTCAGTGTAAGCCCCGTCTCCGGTGCGGTTTCCCTTTCCACCCGGGAGACACTGCTTTCCCCGCCGGAAGAGGCGCGGCCGAAAAGAGCGATCTCGCGCAGCGGAATGCTGCTGCCCGACCCCCGCTGGGGCCCAGTATCCGTAAGCGCAAGCTCAACCGGGTCCGAAGGCGCCGGCCAGATCACACGCCAGGTCCACTGCCCCCCTTTCCAGCCCATCTGGACCACCAGGACAACCAGCAGCAGATGCGCGAAACGGATCGGCCAGCGGCTCATGGTGTCACCTGCCGGCTCACGCGGAAGACCACGTCGCCTGGCGCCGCATCCGGCGCGAAGTCCAGGCCCAGAAAATCGATCCAGCGCTTGTAGAGTTCAACCCGGGCACGGCCACCGGCATCCATTACCAAGCGTACCGCCGGTTCCGAAGTGCCCTGCTCCATCAGGACCAGCTCCGGTTGGCCATTATTGCTGGTAAGACGCCCCTCAAGGGCCGGGATGCGCGACTGGCGGGGCTGGTCGCCCATGGGCCATGTCACATTGCCTCCCGACCACTGGCCCCATCCCTGGAAGCCTCCGAAACCCTGCTCCGGCCTCCAAACCCCGAAGAAGCTCTCGAGCGTCATGACGCTGGGAATGCTCAAAGGCTGGATGCCGAGGTCGTGGGCCGTGACCTCCTCAAGGTCCACGCGGGCGCGGCGCAACAGCATCCGCACCCGACCATCCAGCATGGCGGTGACACTGCCTTCCGCTTGCGAGCCAGGGGAATTGAGCCGCCACTCCAGCGGCACGAATCCATGGATGAGCGAGCCCGGCTGCAGCTGCCAGCTGAGCCGCAGGGGCAGGCCCTGCACGCGCAGCCAGGCATCCCCCGACCAGACCGTCCCGCCCACCTGCTGCACCTCAACCACCTCGGGAACAGGAACCTGTCGCGCCACTTGGGCCCAGACCCAGCCCGCAGGCAGATACACCACCAGCGCCGTCAGCCAGGTCAGGGAGAGAAGAAGCACCAGAAGAAAGGCACGCAGGGGCTCGACCCGGAAGCGCGGGTGCTCGTGCTCCGTGGTCGGCTCAGCGCTTTTGGACGACGATTCTGGCATCCGTACGGCTACCACTGCATTGAAGGCGCCGACAGGATAACCATAAAAAACCCCCGAGGCGAACCGCCACGGGGGTTTTCATGGAGCCGGTCACACCGGCGATGGGGAGGGGGCGTTTACATCATGCCGCCCATGCCTCCCATGCCGCCCATATCGGGCATGCCACCGCCGGCGCCGCCGCCTTCATTGTCTTCCGGCTGGTCGGCGATCATGCACTCGGTGGTGATCATCAGGCCTGCCACGGATGCCGCCGCCTGCAGTGCGGAGCGGCTCACCTTGGCCGGGTCGATGATACCGGCTTCGAGCATGTCGACGTACTCGCCGGTAGCGGCGTTATAGCCGTAGTTGCCCTTGCCCTGGAGCACCTTGTCGACCACCACGGCCGGCTCGTCACCGGAGTTATAGGCGATCTGCTTCAGCGGTGCTTCCATGGCGCGGCGCAGGAGGTTGATGCCCATCTGGCGCTCTTCGTTGTCGCCCTTGAGGCCTTCAATCGCCTGCAGCGCACGGACCAGGGTCACGCCACCGCCGGCCACGATGCCCTCTTCAACAGCGGCACGGGTGGAGTGCAGCGCGTCCTCAACGCGGGCCTTCTTCTCCTTCATCTCAACTTCGGAGCCAGCGCCCACCTTGATCACGGCAACACCACCGGCCAGCTTCGCAAGGCGCTCCTGGAGCTTCTCCTTGTCGTAATCGGAGGTGCTTTCCTCGATCTGCTTCTTGATCTGGCCAGTGCGGGCTTCGATGTCCTGCTGCTGACCGTTGCCGTTGATGACGGTGCTGTCTTCCTTGCTGATGTTGACGCGCTTGGCGCTGCCCAGGTCATCCAGGGAGACGTTCTCGAGGGTCAGGCCGACTTCCTCGGAGATCACGGTACCGCCGGTGAGTACGGCGATGTCCTGCATCATCTCCTTGCGACGGTCGCCGAATCCGGGCGCTTTCACAGCAGCGACCTTGACGATGCCGCGCATATTGTTGACCACCAGGGTCGCCAGCGCTTCGCTTTCAACGTCCTCGGCAATGATCAGCAGCGGCTTGCCGGACTTGGAAACCGCTTCCAGCGTCGGCAGCAGGTCGCGCACGTTGGAGATCTTCTTGTCCACAAGCAGGATGTAGGGGTCATCCAGCTCGACGGTCATGCTCTCGTTGTTGTTGATGAAGTAGGGCGAGAGGTAGCCACGGTCGAACTGCATGCCTTCGACCACTTCCAGTTCGTCCTCAAGGCCACGGCCTTCCTCAACGGTGATGACGCCTTCCTGACCAACCTTGTCCATCGCATCCGCGATCAGCTGGCCGACGGTCTCGTCACTGTTGGCCGAGATGGTGCCGATCTGTGCGATGGTCTTGGAGTCGTTGCAGGGCGTGGAGAGCTTGCGGATCTCTTCAACGGCCGCCTGGCAGGCCTTGTCGATGCCGCGCTTGAGGTCCATGGGGTTCATGCCCGCGGTAACCGCCTTAACACCCTCGCGCACGATGGCCTGGGCCAGGACGGTAGCGGTGGTGGTGCCGTCGCCGGCGTTGTCATTGGTCTGGGAAGCGACTTCCTTGACCATCTGAGCGCCCATGTTCTCGAACTTGTCCTCAAGCTCGATTTCCTTGGCAACGCTCACGCCGTCCTTCGTAACGGTGGGAGCACCGAAGGACTTATCCATCACCACGTTGCGGCCCTTGGGACCGAGAGTGACCTTGACCGCGTCGGCCAGGGTATTAACCCCGTTCACCATCTGCTTACGGGCGTGATCGGAAAACTTGATCTCTTTCGCCATAGTGTTCTGTTCCTGTTTCTTGACTGTTGAAACTCGTCAGGTGACTGGCGCTTTTTCAGCCTTCCAGCACACCGAAGATGTCGTTTTCGCTCATGATCAGCAGTTCCTCGCCGTCGACCTTGACGGTATTACCGGCGAACTGCCCGAACACAACCTGGTCACCGACTTTCACCGCCGGCTTGCGTACTTCGCCGTTATCCAGGGTCTTGCCCTCGCCCACGGCCAGAACCTCACCCTGGGAGGGTTTCTCCTGGGCATTGCCCGGCAGAACGATGCCACCGGCGGTCTTCTCTTCTTCTTCCTTGCGACGCACGACTACGCGATCGTGTAACGGACGGATTTTCATTGCTGCTTATCTCCAGTTTCGGTTCGTCGGTTAAGCAATGAGTTGAGATTTCCCAAAGCACATTAGCCTTGTGGTCAGTGAAATTGGGGACACGCTGCCAGTTTTCAATCCCCTCCCGACAAAAAAATTCACCGGCGATCCAGCCGGTCAGGGTCTTCAGGCTCTCTACCCTGCTGCTCCTGTTCAAACTCACCCTCGATGATGATGTTGCCGTGGGCATCCCGGCGCGGTCCCCGATCACGGGACTGGCTGTATTGGTGGTATTCGTAATGCCCGCCCATGGACGCGCCCCCGCTGAACACCATACGATTCACCACGTAGCCGCTGAGCCAGCGCCGTGTGAACGGGATCAGGCAGGCAAAGCCCACGGCGTCGGTTACAAAGCCGGGGGTGAGCAGCAGGGCACCGCCCACGGCCAGAAGGAGCCCTTCCGCCATCTCACGGGCCGGCAGTTCACCGCTGGCCATACGCTGGTTGGCCCGCAGAAGGGTTGCCGCCCCCTGCTGGCGCAGCATGGCCGCGCCTATGACGGCCGTCAGAAGCACCAGGCCCACCGTGGGCAGGGCGCCGATCAGGCCCCCGACCTCAATGAGGATGACCATCTCGATGATGGGAATGATGATGAAGGCAATGAGAAATACGGGCATGGGGTCTCCGGGAAAAGAGGCTTGTGCTTTCCAGCATCGGGGCGACGGGGCCGGAGTTCAACCATACGGAATCGTAATCCATGAGTGAGCCGGCACCGCAGGACACCCTCTACCCCGGCTGGAAGGTCTACCTCAACCCCCGCGTCATCGGCATGCTCTTCCTCGGATTCTCGGCGGGGTTGCCGCTGCTGCTGGTCGGAGGCACCTTCACTGCCTGGCTGCGGGACCTGGGCATTGAGCTGGCCGCGATCGGTTTCCTCAGCTGGGTCGGGATGGCCCATTCCATCAAGGTGCTCTGGGCGCCACTGATCGACCGACTCCCCCTGCCGATCATCAGCCGCCTTCTGGGCCGGCGCCGCGCCTGGATGCTGGCCGCCCAGGTGGCGGTCGCGGTGAGCCTTCTGGGCATGGCGCTCACCGACCCCATGGAACAGCTCTGGCTGGTGGCCGTCTGGGCCGTGGTCGCTGCCTTTGGCTCGGCGACCCAGGACGTGGCCATTGATGCCTACCGGGTGGAAGCCGCGCCGGATACCCACCAGGCCGCGATGGCCGCCACCTACGTCACCGGCTACCGCGTGGCAATACTGGCGGCCGGGGCCGGGGCGCTGCATGTGGCCGCCATTGGCAGCTGGTCGCTCTCCTACGCCGTCATGGCCGCACTCATGGGGGTGGGGATGGTGACCACCCTGATCAGCCGTGAACCCGTGGCGGAAGGCGACCGGTTCGCACCGGAGTCCGAGGAGCGGGTTATCCAGTACCTGGCCGACACCGGGCACACGGGGCTGCGCCAGCGCATCACCGCCTGGTTCATCGGGGCCGTGGTCTGCCCCTTCACGGACTTCTTCCAGCGCTACGGGAAAGCGGCCATCGTCATCCTTCTGTTCGTGGCCACCTTCCGGATCAGCGACATCTTCATGGGGGTGATGGCCAACCCCTTCTACCTGGACCTGGGCTTCACCAAGGAGCAGATCGCCAATATCGCCGCCGCCTTCGGGCTCGCCATGACGCTGGTGGGCGCCGCCGTGGGCGGGCTCATGACCGCACGCTTTGGGATTGCGCGCATGCTGATCGGCACCGCCTTCATGGCCCCGGCCACCAACCTGACCTTCGCCTGGCTCGCTGGCCTGGGTCCCGAAACCATAGGCCTGGTCGCGGCCATCGTGGCGGACAACGTCACAGGCGGGCTCTCAATCTCGGTATTCATCGCCTACCTCTCCAGCCTCACCAACACCCGCTACACCGCCACACAGTACGCACTTTTCAGCTCACTGATGACGCTGCCCGGCCAGTTCCTGGGCGGCTTTACCGGTGTCGTGGCCGAGAACGTGGGCTGGATCGGCTTCTTCCTGATCACCGCCGGCCTCGGTATCCCCGCCATACTGCTGGCGGTTGCCCTGCTGTGGCTCGCTCATCCCGATCACAGCACCACGCCGTAGAAGCGTGTCTGTAGGAGCTTGCCTTGCAAGCGATTCTTCCCGTCGTGATCGCGAGCAAGGCTCGCTTCTACAGACAGTGCGACTCCGTTCACACCCGGGCCATTCCTGAAAAACGTTTTGCATTTTCCTCCTTACCCCTCCAACTCAGGTGTCTATAATGAACGATCATTAACTTAAACGGACAACAGCGGACGCCGAATGACACCTGACCTGCCCATCCTCGTTGTGGACGACGCCCGCTTCAGCAGTGCCGTGATCAGCCGTACGCTCCGCCAGGCCGGCTACAGCAACCTTCAAGTGGTCAACACGGCAGCGGACGCACTCGGGGTTCTGGAACGGGAACCCATCAGCCTCCTTATCGCTGACTGGCTGATGCCGGAGATGGACGGACTGGAGCTCACGGACCGCGTGCGCCAGCAGGATGAACAGACCAACCACTACACCTACATCATCCTGCTTACCGGCAAGGAAAGCATGGAAGCGCTGAGCAGCGCATTCGACCGAGGCGTGGACGATTTCATTTACAAATCGGAAATGACCCGTCAGCTCCTGCCCAGGGTCTTTGCGGCGGACAGGCTGGTGGAGCGACACAACACCCTGCTCCACGCCAACCAATTGCTGATGGCGGAAAACCGCCAGCTTGAGGCCCACAACATAGTGGATCCGGAAACCGGCCTGGGGAATGAGCGCTACGCCCGCCAGCGCCTGCAGCGGGCCCTGGATTACACCGAGTCGCGCGGCGGTGCCGTGGGGTATGTGCTCATCGGCATCCGGCACTGGGAACGCCATCGCCGGGAACAACCGGCCTCGGTTCAGGGCGAGCTTCTGGAAACCCTGGCCCGCCGCATGACCTCCCTGACCCGCCCGCTGGACGCCCTGTGCCGGGTCAGCGATGACCGCTATGCAGTCATCGCCTACTTCCCGGACGCGGACCACTGCCGCCCGGCAGCCTTCCGTCGCCTGCATGAAGGCATCAACCACAAGGCCTTCAAGACCAGCCGTGGCTTCATTTCAGCGGAAGCCGACGCAACCCTCTGCATCGCCAGCGAGAGGGAAGCAACGCCCACGGCCGATGCAGTGGAAGCCGCCGTGGAACAGGGGCTCAGCAATGCACAGCAATCGCGAACGCTAACGCGGGCGCAGGTAGCGGTCCCCAAGAACAGAACAGACACCGGTTAGGCCTGTGATCCCGTTCACACTCCGTTACGCATGCTCACCGTCATTCAACAGACCGCAGCCCACTCCAAACGCATACTGATCATGTGGATTTGAGCAGTATCCCCCGGGGCGGAAGAGACAGCAGTACTTCCGCCAGTGGCCGGGCACTGCACAGGATCCCAGGGATTATGAATTTTTCAGGCTTTTCATTCTTCCCTAAGACTTCTTCTTCAGGCGGACCCATGGTCCGCCTTTTTTATTCCGGATACCCGGTAATATCCCGGATACGGTGATAAAGCGGTGACAACCTCGAATACATCCGCTGATACACCTCCCGATAAAGCCGGTCATACAGCGCTTGGCGCTCCGGATCCGGCTCAAACCGCTCCCCCACCCGGGTCATCGCCGCCACCGCCGAATCGTAATCCCCATACCAGCCCAGCCCGACTGCCGCATTGATCGCGGCCCCTAGGCCCGAGGTCTCGAAGGTATGGGGGCGCTCTGCCGGCAGACCGAATATGTCAGCCGTCAACTGCAGGGCCTCGCTGCTCTGGGAGCCTCCTCCCGCCACGCGCAGGCATTCCACCGGCACACGGTTGCGCCGCTCAAGCCGCTCCATGCCCTCACGCAATGCATAGGCCAATCCCTCCAGGATGGCCCGGTAGATATGGGCTCGGGTATGCACATCCCCGAAGCCGATGATTGCCCCCTTGGCTTCAGGCCCCGGCTGACGCACGCCCGGTGACCAGTACGGCTGCAGCATCAGGCCCATGGAACCTGGCGGCACCTCGCGCACCAGCTCATCAAAAAGCGCCTCCGGGGCAATGCCCCGCTCCTCGGCAATCGCCTGCTCCCGGTGCCCGAACTGGCGCTTGAACCAGCTCACCATCCAGAAGCCCCGGTAGATCATCACCTCTCCGGAATAACGCCCCGGTACGGCGGAGGGGTAAGGCGGCAGAAAGCGGGTCGGCTCTACGTAACGGGTGTTGGTAGTGTTGATGGTGGCCGTGGTGCCATAGCTCATACAGGCCGTTTCCGGTGAAAGGCCACCGCAGCCCAGTATCTCGCAGGCTTTGTCGGAGGCAGCCGCCAGCACCGGAACACCGGCGGGCAGCCCAAGATGGGTTGCCGCCTCCGGTGTGAGGTCACCCATCCGTTCCCCGGGCCGGACCAGCTCCGGCAGCATGCCGCGCTTCACCGCCATCAGCTGCCACTTAAGGTCATTCGGCCGGCACCAGTCATGGCGTTTGTAGTCGAATGGCAGGTAGCCCACCTGGCTGCCCGTGGAATCCACGAAGCGCCCGGTCAGCCGCCAGTTGAGATACCCGGAGAGCAACAGGTAGTGGCGGGTCCGGGCCCAGACATCCGGCTGGTTGTGGGCGATCCAGTTGGCCTGGGTCTGTTCGCCCAGCTTCTGGATGGTTCCGGACAGGCCCAGCAGCCCGAGCACCACACGCCAGAAAGGCGGTATCCGCACGGGGCCGGGGGCACGGCGCTGGTCCAGCCAGACAATCGCCGGGCGCAGGGGAACGCCGCTGGTATCCAGGTTCACCACGGTGCCACGCTGGGTTGTCAGGGCCACGCCCGCAACGGCTTCCGGGGAGGCGGCCGTGTTTTCCCAGAGCTCCGCGCAGGCCCGGCCAATACTCTGCCAGTAATAGTCCGGATCCTGCTCCGCCCAGCCCGGCTCCGGGGAGCGGTAGGGTTCGATCTCGTCCCGCCCCTTGCCCACCAGCTCTCCCCGGGCATTGAACAGCAGCGCCCGGGTGCTCTGGGTACCATTGTCCAGGGCAAGGATGAGCGACCCAGTGCTCATGCCCCGGACTCCGGCGGCAGGTGATAGCTTGCACGCCAGAGCTCACGATAGCGCGTGCACTCCTGCTGCCAGCGGTCATCATCCCATCCCAGTGCCGCCTGGCAGTGCTCACGGATAAGCTCCAGCCATGGCTCACCCCCCTGCGGCAGCAGCAGCCCCAGGCGGGTCCGGCGCAGCAGCAGGTCATCCAGATGCCCGATCCGCTCATTCCGGCAGCTCCAGACCAGCTCCGCCAGCAGGGTATCGGTATGACCGATGGGCACCAGGGGCCCAGCATCGAGAACCTCCTCCACCCGGCTGCCGTAATGGCCACGGAGGCGCCGCCACTGCCAGGCCGTCAGCGCATGGGGACGGGCCATCGCCGGTGCCGGCTGGAAGACACGCTCATCCAGCGCCCGGCGGATGCCGTTGTCCGTGCGCACATGGTCCAGAACTTCCAGCGCGATCAGCCGGAAGGTGGTCAGCTTGCCGCCGGCAACACTGATTACCCCCTGGTCGTTCCAGATAACGTGTTCACGTTTCTCTTTCGAAGGTTTCTTCTTCCGTCCGCCGTTGTCGGACACCACCGGCCGCACACCGGACCAGGTGCTGATCAGGTCCGCCTCATCCAGGTGCGCATCCGGGAAGGCGTTGTGTACGGCTTCCAGCAGGTATTCCAGTTCGTCCCGGCTGAGCACCGCCTCCTTCTGGAGGTCTTCTTCATGGTCCAGGTCCGTGGTGCCGACCACGGTCACCCCTTCCCAAGGGTAGACGAACATGGGGCGGTGGTCCCTGGGATGGATGAGCGAGAGACTCACCGAAACCGGCAGCTTCCAGAACGGGAACACCAGATGGCTGCCGCGCAGGGGGCGGATGCGCTGTTCGCCACCAAGCTGGCTGCGCAGGCGATCCGTCCAGGCGCCGGTGGCGTGGACAATGTGCTTTGCCCGCAACTCGTAATCTCTGTCAGCCAGTTCATCATGCACGGTCACGCGCCCTTCACCGCTGTCAGCCGGCGGTGTCACGGACTCAGCCCGCACGTAGTTGACCGCCCTGCCCCCGGCGTTTGTGGCCTCCTGAAGGATGCGCAGCACCAGGCGGGCGTCATCGGTCACCGCATCCGAGAAACGCGTGCCGCCTCGCAGCCCCTCACGGCGCAGCCCCGGCACCCAGCGCAGAACGGACTCGCCCGGAAAGAAACGCCGGGTCCGGCGCTGGGCCAGGAAGTCATAGAGCCGCAGCAGCACCCCGAACAGACCCGGCCCCGGGAACTGGCGCCGGAAGTGCGGCATGATGTAGTAGAGGTTGTCCACTAAGCCCGGGGCTTCGTTCATCATGCGTTCCCGCTCATGCACCGCGTCCCGGGTCAGGCGGTAATCGCCGCTGGCCAGGTAACGCAGACCGCCATGGACCATCTTGGAGGAACGGCTGGAGGTGCCCCAGGCGAAGTCACGCTGCTCCACCAGCAGGGCACGATAGCCTTCCCGGGCGGCCTCGCGCAGGATGCCGGCGCCGGTGATGCCGCCACCGATGATGACCATATCCCAGGGGTCGTCCTGAGCCAGAATGGCCGCCACGTCACCGCGGTTTTCATGGATACTGCTCACATCCGTCATACCTGCGCCTCCGACTCATCCTGCAGCAATACACCAGGAGCCAGGCGCTGATCGGGGTCCATATGGCGGCTCATGGCATCCAGCATGCCGATCGTCACTGGCCCCTTCTCGGTGGGCAGGTAAGGCGCATGGTCCTTCCCCACCCCGTGCTGATGGCTGATGGTCCCCCGGTTGTTCACGATCACCCGGGAGGCCGCCTGCTTGAGCCGGGCCCAGCGTTCATGGGTGGCCTCGTAGCTTTCCGCGCAGCGGAAGACGTAGGTGGTGTAGATGCTGCAGCCCTGGCCGTAGACGTGGGACAGATGCGTGAACACATGCACCGGTTCGCCCTCGGGCTGAAGGCCTTCCCGCAGTGTGGTCTCGATGCGCTCCATCAGGGCATCCACGTTGTCCCAGTCCGTGGCGGTTTCCAGGGTATCCACGGCGTAGCCCTGCTCCCACAACGTCTCGCGCAGGTAGGGCATGGTGAAGCGCTTCTGCTCCCACTTCCTGCCGAGGTAGGTACCGGTATAGACGCCATTCTGGCGCCGGCTGATCCGCTTCAGCTCACGCAGCCCGGTACGGCACTGCGCTTTTGTGCCCGTTAGCCCGATGGTCATCATGCACTTGCCCTTGCCTGCCCCGCGCCAGCCCAGATAGCGCTCCAGCATCCCTATCATTCCCGGGTGGCCAGCCAGCGCCAGCTGGGTTTCCGTTTCCACCGTGTTGCTCAACCGCAGCATGGAAAGCGGCGTGCGGTTCTGCACCAGCTGGCGGGCACACAGGCGTGCCCTGTCCCAGTCCGGGAAGAACAGCACGTGGAAGGATTCATGATCCGCCACCGGCGTGACGCGGACCTTCACCTCGGTGATCACGCCGAAGCGGCCTTCCGAGCCCAGCACCATCTCGCGCGGGTCCGGGCCGGCGGCGGAGGCAGGGAAGGTCGGGATCTGCCAGGAACCCTTGAAGGTCTCCACGCGGCCACCCGCGAAGAGCTGCTCGATGCGACCATAATGCAGTGACTGCTGACCACTAGAGCGGCTGGCGACCCAGCCGCCGATGGTGGACAGTTCAAAGGACTGCGGAAAATGGCCCAGGGTATAGCCATGGGCCAGAAGCTGGGACTCCACCAGCGGCCCTGGCGTGCCGGCCCCGAAAGTGGCGATCTGGCTCTCGGCGTCCAGGTCCAGGAGGCGGTTCATGCGCTCCAGGGAGAGTGTGAGGATGGGCCTGCCGGAATCGGCGGGGTTGATATGCCCGGCCACGCTGGTGCCACCCCCGTAGGGAATCACCACAAGATCCCGTTCCCGCGCCCATTCCAGAAGCTCCGTCACCTCCTCGCTGTGCTCGGGCAGCGCCACGGCATCCGGAAATACCCCAAAATCCCCGCCGCGCATGGCCAGCCAGTCCGCCAGACTCTGACCCCGGGCGTGGCGCACGCGGGTCTCGGCATCTGTATAGACACCCTGGCATTCTGGAATGCGGGATTCAGGCACCCGGGCGCACACCTGTTCAAGTGTGGCTTCGGGCAGTGGCGAGGCAGTGCCAATACGGGCTTTCAGAAAATCCTGCCCCACCGGCGGCAGTGGCAGGTGGAAGCTGGCGTCACCCCAGCCGTTCCAGCGTCGCATGTGATGGGTCTCCATTCAGGCTTTTGCTTGCAGCCTGTGATACACCATCGTCCATCCGGTTGTCCATCAGGTTTAGAGTTTTTGCTCTAAGACATGACTGCTCAGGTGCGCGCCACAACCCTGTTACGGCCATTCGCCTTGCCCTGGTAGAGGGCCGCATCGGCTCGCTGCAAGGCCTGCTCGGGATGCTCATCCTGCTCGAGAAACACACTGATCCCGACAGTCAGCGTTATCCGTAAAGTCCCACGCTGGTCCAGAGCATACGACTGCTCCGCAATCTCACTTCGCAGGCGTTCAGCCAGCTCCCGCGCCTCAGCGATCTCGGTTCCCGGCAACAACAGACCGAACTCCTCCCCCCCGATACGACAGGGCACATCGCTCTCCCGCACGCCATCGGTCAGGGTTTGTGCTACGCGCTTGATCACGGCATCGCCCACACCATGGCCATAGGTGTCGTTGACGGCTTTGAAGTGATCAATATCCAGCATGATCACGGCCGTTGGAATGCCCCGCCGGTGAAACAGCTCATAGCTCCCCGTGAGCCTCTCCATGAATACCCGGCGGTTGTGGATATGGGTAAGTGGGTCTGTCAACGACAATTCCCGCAGGCGGGCTTCCTGTTCCTTCTGCTCGGTAATATCCCTGACGGTGCCAATGAAAAGCTGGTTATTACCATGGGGCGTGTAATCCCCACGCTCCTGGACCCATCGTACTGTGCCATCCGGTCGAATAATGCGGTGCTCCACATCAAACAGGCCGGCCTGCCTGGCCTGCGCTTCCCTGGCGTCGACAAGTGCCAGATCGTCCGGATGTACAAAGGCCCTGAACACATCCACAGAGGGCACAAATGTTTCGCTGCAAACTCCGAAAATCTCGAAGACTTTTTTCGACCAGTACAGATAGCCTGTCCCGGGGTTGGCTTTCCAGTATCCGAGATTGCCGATTTCCTGGGCTCTCTCGAGCGTCTGGACCAGCTCACGGTTGGCCTCCGACTCGGCGCGCAGGCTCTGCTCCAGATCCTTGTGTGAGGTGATGTCGAGGTGGGCCCCACTCACCCACTCGGGCAGGCCATCCGACGTCCAGCTGACCACCCGGCCGAAATCCCGGACCCAGATCAGGCGACCATCCCGATGGTACAAACGCACTTCGCAGTCATAGACAGAGGCTCGCCCTTCGAAATGCGCACTCAATGCCCGTTCCGACACAGGACGATCCTCGTCATTGAGAACATCCAGCCATGTCTCAATGGAGGTGGGCCCAAGCTCATCCAGTGTGTACCCCAGCATCCGGGCCCAATACTCATTGAACTCGGTCTCCCCGGTCTGCACATTCCAGATCCAGGTCCCAAGCTCAGCGACATCAATAATGGTTTCAAGTGCGGAAACCCGATCTCCAGAAGCCGGGGACTGCTCCATAGTTCACTCCAGTAGCCCGGATAAACCAATGCCCTTTAATGTACGCAAGCCACACAGCGATTAAAGTGTGGATAATACGTAACGTAGCATGATTACAAAATCGCAAATGCACATTTTTCAGCTGCGATCAGGAAACCGGTCGGGCAGAAAATCCATTTCAGCAAGGGGCAGAGCCCTGGAGAACAGGAATCCCTGAAGAAGATCGCATCCACGGGCGATGAGGTCGTCACGCTGTTGCTCGGTCTCAATCCCCTCTGCCACCACCTTCAGCCCCATGTGGTGGGCCATGGTGATGATGCCCTGGACGATCGCCATGTTGTCGGGATTGGTGAGGATATCGCGGATGAAGGAAATATCGAGCTTGACCTTGCTGGCAGGCAGATCCCGAAGGTAACGCAGGCTGGAGTAGCCGGTTCCGAAGTCGTCGATGGAGACACTGACGCCCAGCGCCTTGAGCTGCTTCATCAGCTCGATGGTCTCGCGGGCATCCTCCATCAATACGCCCTCGGTCACTTCCAGCTCCAGCAGATGGCCAGGCAGGCCGGTTTCCGCCAGAATACCTTCGACTTCTTCCACAAAATTGCGGCGGCGGAACTGCATGGTGGAAATGTTCACCGATGCAGGCACAACCCTGTAGCCCTCCCGCCAGCGCTTAATTCCGTCCTCGCAGGCACGCCTGAGCACCCAACGACCAACCTCGATGATCTGCCCGGTCTGCTCAGCCAACGGAATGAAGACACTGGGAGAGATCATGCCCCGTTCCGGATGATGCCACCGTACCAGTGCCTCCACCCCGTGCCATTCACCGGTTACAGCATCAACCAGTGGCTGATAGTGCAGTTCCAGTTCGTTCCGGTCCAGGGCCAGCCGTAGATCATGACGCAGCAGAATTTCATCCTGGGTAGCCGGGCGGCGCTCATCCTCGTACCAGTGCCAGGTGTTCATCCCCCGGCTCTTGGCCGCCTCCATGGCGATGTCGGCATGCTGGATCAGAATCGGCGCCTGTGCTCTCCCATCATCCAGAGCAAGCCCAGCGCTCGCACTCAGATGCAGCGCTCTTCCCTCCACCTCGAAGGGTCGGCTGAGAGCCTCAAGAATCTCGGAAGCCAGCCGCTCCACCTGCCCGGTACTGCCAGCATCCGGCAGCAGCAGAACAAATTCATCCGCCACAAGCCGCGAGAGAACAGTGTCAGTATCAATCAGCTCCTGGAGACGTTCTGCAACGCCCTGCAACAGCGTGTTGCCCATTCGGTGACCAAAGCCTTCATTGATCGGCTTGAAACCGTCCAGGTCCAGATACATCACGGCAACCAGCGCCCCGTTCTTCCGAGCCCCGCGCAGAGCGCCCAGCAGCCATTCCTCAAAGGCCACCCGGTTGAACAATCCAGTCACGACATCGTAGGTGGCATGATAGGCGATCTGGCGTTCCTGCTCCTTGCGGTCAGTGATGTCCCGACAGATACCGAACACGCCGACAATCTCACCATCCACAATCACAGGGAAGTTGGTCACTTCCAGATCATAAGGTTCACCGCTGGGGAAAATACCCCGCGTTTCATAGGTAAGCCGTCCCCCGGCCCATGCCTGCTCAAACGCTCTGAGGGTCAACTCCTGGAATTCAGGAGCCACAAACTCATTGAAATGATGCCCTTGGTACTGCTGCTGCGAGTAGCCGATAATGCGCGCAAAGGCCTCGTTACCACGCTGAAGATAGCCCTGAAGGTCAAATTCATAGACGCCATCCGGGTGATGTTCATAGAGGGACTGATAGCGCGCCGTCAGGTCCCGGTACCGGCGCAGATCCTGCTCCCTCACAATGGCCAGCGCTGCCAGGGCGGCTGCCTGCTGTAGATTGAAGAGATCCGCCTCTGAGGGGCTAGTGGGCTCGTGATAATAGGTGGCGAAAGTCCCCAGAAGCACATCGCCTTCCGAGGACTGGATGGGCACAGACCAGCAAGCTCTCAGCCCCTCGTCCAGTGCAACCGAACGGTATCCCTCCCAACGGAAATCCGTCTGGATATCGGGAGTCACTATCGTGGAACGGTGGTAGGCGGCACTACCGCAGGCCCCCACATCCGCACCCACGGGCACGTCACTCATGGCTTCGGTAAAACGGAGGGAGAAACGGTCATTGGGTACGAGACTGATGGTGCCGCGCTCACCGTCATAGCACATGAGCGACACCAGAGCGCCCGGCAGCATCTCCTCAGCAAAGCGCGTAATCTCGGTAAGGACCTCGTCCAGAGGTCTGTGCTCCGCAATCATTTCCTGGATTTTCTGCTGAGTCTGGAAAAGCGGCTGCTGCACGGTCATTGATTGGCTATCCAGGATTCTGTTCGTTGAGAATCATCGTACACGCCATAATCTGTAGCTGATAATTCTCAAGAGACAAGCTCCCAGACCACCACTCCACCATTAACGGCTTCAGCAATTGCGTTTGCCATGGCGTCGGGCCCTTACTTTTCCCGCCCCCTTCCGATTGCAGTATCCTTGAGGTGTGCCGCACTGATCTCCAACGCTGAGGTAATAAAACAACCGTGACAGGACTGCGACTGAATGCGGACATGGGCGAAAGCTTTGGTCCCTGGGCGATGGGCATGGACGAGTCCGTCATGCCCATGGTGGATCTGGCCAACGTGGCCTGCGGCTTCCATGCGTCTGACCAGGACCACATGCGGCGGACCGTTCAGCTGGCTGTTAACCATGGCGTCACCATCGGCGCCCACCCCGCTTACCCGGACCTGATGGGGTTCGGCCGGCGCTCCATGGCCTGTTCAGCGGATGAGATCGAAAACCTCGTGCTCTACCAGATCGGAGCCCTGAGTGCCTTCTGCCGTGCGGCCGGCACGGATGTGCGTTACGTCAAACCGCACGGGGCACTTTACAACGACATGATGAAAAACCACGACATCCTGGCCGCGGTCATGCGCGCGGTTAAAGCATTCGACCCGGGGCTGGCGCTCATGGTCCTGTCCACCCGTGACAACCATCCGGTCCGCTCCCTGGCCGCTGCCCATGGCATCCCCCTCTGGCTGGAAGCCTTTGCCGACCGCGTCTACGACGATGACGGCCACCTGCTCAGCCGGAGAGAACCGGGTGCCGTACACGGCAAACCTGAAGCCATCATCGAACAGGCGCGCCGGATCGCCCGGGGCGAGACACTCACCACCAGCGGCGGCGGAGCGCTGGTCCTGGAAGCCGACACCCTTTGCGTCCATGGCGACAACCCGGAGTCCATCGGCGCTATCCGCCGCATCCGCGATGCTATCCACCCGCCAGCGCCATGATGGGACCATGAACCCCGCTAACGCTTTTGATGCCACAAGTCAGCTGGAGTGGATCGAGCATCGAAAGGTCATGATCAGTGACCCTCTCCAGGCTGCTTTGGAACCCTGAACTCATTCGCCATATCCTGAAGCTCTCTAGCCAATTCGGCCTGTTCCGAGGAAACCCTGGATATCTCTTCGGAACCGTTCAGAGTCTGTATCGCTGACTCACTGATGGATTCCATACTCCCCGCAAGCTCGCGGGTCACGGTAACCTGCTCCTCGGAGGCGGTCGCGATCTGCGTGCTCATATCGTTGATGCGATTCACGTCACTGAGAATGTCCGCCAGCGTCTGCTCGAGGTCGGCAGCCTGCTCACGGGTCTGGTTGGCAAGCGCATGACTCTCCTTCACCGACCGGCTCGCATTGTCCGTTATCTCCTGGAAACCACTGATGATGCTCTCGATCTCAGTCGTGGACTCCTGCGTCTTTTTCGCAAGATTCCGCACCTCATCAGCCACCACTGCGAACCCTCGCCCATGCTCGCCCGCCCGGGCCGCCTCAATGGCCGCATTGAGCGCCAGCAGATTGGTTTGATCCGCCACCTGCCGTATCACCTCAATCATCTCGGTAATGGAGCCGCTGCGCTGCTCCAGCTCATTAATCACGGTGTTCACGTTCTCAACAGAACTGGCGAGGCTGGTAATCCGCTCGACACTGCTGCGCAATGCCTGCTCTCCACTCCGGCTCTTGTCCGTGGCATTGTTGGCAGCATCCGCCACTTGCTGAGTGTTCTGCGAAATCTCCTCCGAGGTGGAGGACATCTCCTCTGTCGAGGCCGCCACCTGTTCGATATTCTGCTGCTGATTCCTAACCTGGGTTGCATTCTGATCCGCCGTTGAACTGGTCTCTTCCGTGGCTGTCGCCAGCTGTACGCTGGCCTGGTCGATCCGGCGCAGGGCCTCCCCGAAGCGCCCGAAAAGGTCATTAATGGTGGCACTTATGGTTCCTATCTCGTCCTGCGTCTCCACCGGGATCTGGGTGCTCAGGTCCTTCTGTTCCATGGCAGAACGCAGCCCATTGACAAGACGCCCCACCTGACGGTTGATGCCCTGGGCGATCACCACAAACAGCAGGACAACCAGACCAATGGCCGCCAGTGTCACCGATGAAGTACTGATAAGCGCACCACGGGCATTGCCAAGAAGGGAGCTGGTGCGGCTGTCCACCTTCTCCAACAGGCCATCGCCAATGCCGTTGAGTGCCTCAATACGCCGCGTTGCGGTACGGAACCACTGCTCGGCACTGAGGCTCGAAATACCCGCTTCCCCCTTAAGGAGCTGGTTCCGAAGCCCGTCCATAGCAGCTTCTTCAGGGTTGTTCAGCTTCTCGGAAAGCGCACTGCGTTCGTCACTGCCAAGCCTCTCTCCTGCCTGCCGGAAAAGCGCCTCCTGTTTCCCGTGGAGACCCGCAATACGTGCGAACCCCGTTTGTTTGAAATCCCCTGAACGGATCATGCTGGCCCCGGCCGCACGCTCACGACCTGCCATCTCGCTCGCATTGGCCATTAGATAGTAGGCAGAGACCCAGCGTGTTATTCCCGGATCCGTCGCGCGTCGAACAATACGCCCAACACCATCCAGCAACCCCATGATGATGCCGGTGTAGGCTTGCGCTGATTCACCGGCCGTAATGCGCTGCGCATCAATGGAGGCTCGCTCCTGCGAAAGGCCATCCAGACGACGTGTGGTCTGATTGATACTGGCCCCGATCCGGTCCGGAAATTCATAGACAGCGCGCAGCTGACGGAGTGCCTCCTGATAGCTCTTGATTGCTTCATCCGTTCTTCGGCGCTGGGCTTTCATCGCATCAACTGCCTCCCCGGAATTCGCACCTGCGGCGAAGACTACCGCTGAACGCCCCCGCTCTCTCTGCAACTGCTCAACAACAGGCGCGCCCGCCTGGACAAGCTCAATCATGCTGCTCAACGCCTGAGCATCACGATAACTGCTGTAACTTTCCTGGATATTGAGTGCTGCAAACCAAAGGATCACAGCCAGCGCAGGACAGACCAGGGCAAGGAGTTTGCCCCGCATGGAAAGGCGGTTGAGGAGGTTCATTACAGAGGGGTCCGTGGCAGACAGTGTTAGTGGGCAGCTGTTGGCAGCTCATCTGCCCCCAATAATGCACAGGGATTAGAAGCAAGCAAGCTCTGGAACTTCGGAAAACCGAAACTGACAACCCAAGAGGTAGATCACGGGGGCGTGGACTTACTAGAAAGAGGGAATAAGGCTATCGCTTCAGGGGTAAACGCAACACATGGTCCTGTGACACAGAGACTCGGAAGGCCTGAAACAAAAAAAGGCAAACCAGTAAATAACTGATCTGCCTTTTTGGAATCTGGTAGCGGGGGCTGGATTCGAACCAACGACCTTCGGGTTATGAGCCCGACGAGCTACCTGACTGCTCCACCCCGCAACTGCTTTGTCACCGCTGGGCCTTGGCCCGTCGATGTGGTGCGTATCCTATGGAATCGCGCCCCGCCCGTCAAGGGCTTGGGGCGGATTTCCACTGAAAAGGCCAGCCCGGAGGCTGGCCTGGTTAGACAGACCTTTTACTAGGTTGGAGATGAAGTTGAGATAGAGCCCCTCTTTCGGAATGTTCAAAGACAGCTCAAGGGTTACAAGTCCCAGATCTTCAAATCCTGCCGTATTAGCAGTTACATTTCGTTACGCCTGAAACTCTATACCCCTTCCACGCTTACACTTTGGCCAAACCGGCATCCGTTTGTGTCAAAGAAGGCAGCCGCCACCACTCATTACCAATTCACTTGGTCACCGTTGCCTAATATCAATAACTTAAAACCTAAAAACACGCTATTGCACAAATGTTGTTCACTGTATGTTTCGTTAAATCAGGCATTTATGTGGCGCAAATCACACAGCGAATAAGGTTGTCATGCGGAGGCATCGCGGAAGGCGATGGACTGACGGCGGGAACCAGCCATGCTAGGCTTCAACGAAACGTTCATGCGGCCTGTACAGTACAACATAACGGGATGACGCACGGCCATGCCGGAAGCCTTCCAGCACTACCCTGATGACATTTCCCTCGAGTCCCTGCTCGAGCATGCCCGCCGCAATGAACGGATCGCCCGTAACCTGTTCGATATTGAGCGCGAAATCATGGGGTGCCAGGACTGCGCCGCCTTTGTGGACAGCCTGGTAGACCGGGTACGGGAACGCTTCGAGCTTGATGAGGTCTGGCTGGTGCTCACGGATGTGGAGGCCAACCAGCCACTGCACACCATGCTGGCGGAGGACGGCGCCCTGAGCCTGCTGGTCACGGCCCCGGCGGCGGATTACCTCCACCTGACCGGCGGCAGCCGCACGCCCCTGCTGATTCCGGATACCCGGGGATATCAGCACCTGATCCCGGCCGCTTGGCAGACCGATATCCGTTCAATGGCCATACTGCCGCTGGAAGTTGAGGATCGGCTCGCCGGAGGCCTGGTGCTGGGCACCCGCACAGCGGGGCGATACAGCCGCAACATGGACGCCTTTTTCCTGGAACAGCTGGCGGTGAAGGCCTCCATGGGTCTTGATTCAGCCGTGGCACGGGAGCAGCTGCGCCGCCTGGCTACCAGGGATGCCCTCACCGGGTTGCGCAACCGCCGCGAGATGGAGACGGTCCTTCAGAAGGAACTGAGCCGTTCGCGCCGGTATCAGATGCCACTGTCACTGCTGTTCATCGACTGCGACAACTTCAAGCGGATCAATGACGATTACGGCCATGAGTGCGGCGATGCGTATCTGTGCCACCTGGGCGAGTGCCTGCGTCGCCAGGTGCGCGAGGACGACAGCGTCTTCCGTTTTGCCGGGGATGAGTTCGTGGTGGTCCTGCCCAACCAGAGCGTACAGGCCGCTACTCACATCGGTGCCCGCCTTCAGGAGCGTGTAGCCAAAGAGCCCCTTCAATGGGAAGGTCACCGGATTCCGCTGTCCTTCAGCGTTGGCGTGGCGGGCAATGAGCAGCCCGGCCTTGAGGACTCCCGCGCCCTCCTGCGCTACGCCGACCAGCGACTCTACGAGCAGAAGCGCGAACGGTAGGCCCCGGGGGTCACCCCGGTCCACTTCTTGAAAGCCCGATGGAAAGTGGAGGTCTCCGTGAAGCCCGCGCGATGGGCGATCTCGTTGATGGCAAGCTGGTCCCGCGTGAGGTGCACGATGGCAATGTCCCGCCGCAGGTTGTCCTTGATCTCCTGGAACGAGGTATTCTCCGCCCGCAGGCGCCGGCGCAGGGTCTGGGGGCTGGTGTTGAGCTGCTGAGCGATAGTCTCGAAATCCGGTATGGGCTGGGTGAAGTCCCGCCCGATCAGGGCCCGGATACGGGCGGTGTAGCTGTTGCGGTCGTCCGGCCGGGCCATCAGGTCCGCGGGCGAGGTCATCAGGAAGTGGCGCATCTCCAGCTCATCCCGGATCACCGGTTCCTGCAGGTAACGCACCGGGAAGGCCAGGCCGGTCTGTGGCTGCTCGAACAACATCGGGGCATGGAAGATCCCCCGGTATTCATGGCTGTGGGCCGGCTCCGGGTAGTCAAAGCTGACCCGGGTCAACGGTATGCCCTGGCCAATGAGCCAGGAGCTGAGCCGGTGCCAGATCACCAACAGCGATTCCCGGAGAAAGTGGTGACTGTCTTCGCTGAACGGTGCTTCCGTCTCGAGCGTGATCAGGGCCTCTTTACCACGGATGCTCAACGGCATGGTGATGCCCGTCTCGAACAGACCGTAGAAGTGGCTGGCCCGGCGCAGCACGCAGTCCAGGTTGTCACAGTGGATCACCAGCTGGCACAGGGTCGCGAAGGTCCCGGGACGGCTGCGTGCCGGGGCGAACCCCATGAACTCATCCTTCATCGTGGCCCAGATCACCTGCATCAGCCGGGTGTACTGGTTACCGGTCACCCGCGCCTGTTCCTCCTCGATAAGTTCAGGCTCAATCCCGGCCTCGCGCATCATGGCATGAGTGTCATATCCCTGCCGCCTGGCGCCGGCCAGGGCTGCGGTTACAAAATGGGCGGAGACAGTGAGACGTGCCATGGGCGTCCGTGTCGGTGAGCGGATTGGTCAATGGATCTGAGCACCGGCGCCGGTGGACGCCTGTTCACAGGTGGGTATGGTAGAGCCATCCGCAAGAGAGGACAAAACCCTGATGACGGGACCGCTTACATCGCTCAAGGTACTCGACTTCTCCACCCTGCTTCCGGGCCCCTATGCCACCATGATGCTGGCGGACATGGGCGCGGAGGTCCTGCGGGTGGAATCACCGGACCGCATGGACCTCACACGCATGACGCCGCCCCATGACGGCGGCGTCTCCACCGCGCACGCCTACCTGAACCGCGGCAAGCGCAGCATGACGCTGAACCTCAAGGAGCCGGAGGCTGTGGCCTGGGTGAAGGAGCGGATTCACGAGTACGATGTGCTGGTGGAGCAGTTCCGGCCCGGCGTAATGGCACGTTTCGGGCTGGATTACGAGAGCCTCAAGGCGATCAACCCGGGGCTGGTTTACTGCAGCATCACCGGCTATGGCCAGAGCGGCCCGTACCGCGACCGGGCCGGGCATGACATCAACTATCTGGCGCTCTCCGGTGTAGCCAGTTACAGCGGTCGTGCAGAAACCGGACCACCGCCTCTGGGCATCCAGGTGGCGGATGTGGCCGGGGGCTCCCATCACGCCGTCATGGGCATACTCGCGGCAGTGACCCATCAACGCCAGACCGGTGAGGGCCAGCACGTGGACATCAGCATGACGGATGCCGCCTTCGCTATGAACGCCATGGCAGGCGCGGCCTGCCTGGCCGCCGGCGAGAAACCGGAGCCGGAGGGCGGCATGCTCAACGGCGGTGCCTTCTACGACTACTACCAGACGGCGGACGGACGCTGGCTCTCTGTCGGCAGCCTGGAGCCACCGTTCGCGAAGCAGCTGTTCAGTGTGATCGGCCTGCCGGAACTGGCCGCCAAGGGGCTGAGCCCGAAACCCGAGGACCAGAAAACGCTCAAGAGCGCACTACGGGACGCCATTGGCGGAAAAACGCTGGCGGAATGGCAGGAGATCTTCAGCGAGCAGGATGCCTGTGTGGAGCCGGTCCTGACCCTGAGCGAGGCCACCGAGCACCCCCAGATCCAGGCCCGGCACATGGTGATCGAGGTGGACCGCGGTGACGGCACCACCCAGAAGCAGATCGGCCACCCGCTGAAGTTCAGCGCCACGCCCTGCGAGAGCGCCTTCATCGGGCGATCGTTGGGCGCGGATAACCCCGGCCAATAACCTGCCCGGGAACTGATCGCGAGCGAGGCTCGCTCCTACGGGGCCACATTTTACTGTAGGAGCTTGCCTCGCAAGCGATTACCGATGCCGACTCAGACGCCTTTCAGGGTCGCCATGTCGATCACGTACCGGTACTTCACTTCGCCCTTCTTCACTTTCTCGTACGCCTCGTTGATGTTCTGCATATCAAGCATCTCGATGTCGCAGCGCACATCATGCTCGGCACAGAAGTCCAGCACTTCCTGGGTCTCCGGCATGCCACCGATCAGGGAGCCGGCCAGCACACGGCGCTTGAACACCAGGTTGCCGGCATTGAGGGCCGGATCCACAGGTTCCAGAAGGCCCACCAGGATGTGCGTGCCGTCGTACTTGAGGCAGTTCAGGTAGGGGTTGAGGTCGTGCTGCACGGGAACCGTATCCAGCATGAAATCGAAGCTCTCGGCCGCATCCGCCATCTGCTGGTCATCCGTGGAAATGACCACATGATGGGCACCCTGCTTCTTCGCTTCGGCCACCTTGCTGTCGGAGCGGGTGAAGATGGTGACTTCGGCGCCCAGTGCCCGGGCGAACTTCACGCCCATGTGGCCAAGGCCACCCATGCCAATCACGCCTACCTTATGGCCGGCTTTAACGCCGTAATGGCGCAGCGGTGAATAGGTGGTGATGCCGGCGCACAGCAGCGGCGCGGCGTGGGCCATTTCCAGCTTTTCCGGAATGCTGACCACAAAGCGCTCGCTCACGACCACTTTCTCGGAGTAGCCACCGAAGGTGACGGAGCCATCATGGCGGTCCTCGCCATTGTAGGTGGGCGTCATGCCATCAAGGCAGTACTGCTCCAGGCCGTCCTTACAGGCCTCACATTCACGGCAGGAGTCCACCATGCAGCCCACACCCACGCGGTCCCCCACGGAGTAACCCTTGACCTGGTCACCAACGGCCGTGACGCGACCGACAATCTCGTGCCCGGGCACCAGCGGGTACTGAGTGATGCCCCAGTCGTTCTGGGCAAAATGAATGTCCGTGTGACAGACCCCACAATAGTCGATTTCGATGGCAACGTCGTCCGCACGAAGCTCGCGGCGATCGATGCCATGGGGTGCAAGACCGGAGTCCGGTGCCGTGGCGGCGTAGGCTTTGGTATTGGCCATAACTATCGTTCCTCGCTCTGAATTAGTGTGATATCAATCACGCGCCGATGGTGCGCCTCACCTTTACGGCCCGTCAAACCCTTGCTGCCTGCACGACGGAGCTTTGCCCGCCATTAGATGAACGCTTGCAGGGCAAGCTCCTACAGGGTGACCTCTGCTTCAACTCTGTAGGAGCGAACCTTGCTCGCGATATCTCCCTGACCGCTTGCGGGGCAGGCGCCTACAGGTGACAATCGCGGCTTTGTCCAAGTGAGTACGCTGCCCATGGGCGAACAGGATCATCAGGGCCCGCGCGCCGTAGTCGAGCACGCCGGAACCACCTTCACCATTGTGGGCACGGCCCATGTGTCGAAAGCGTCAGCGGATGAGGTCTCGGAGCTGATCCGCTCCGGCGACTACGATGCCGTGGCGCTGGAGCTGTGCGATTCCCGCTACCAGAACCTGGCCGATCCGGACCGGATGGCGAAGATGGACCTGTTCGAGGTACTGCGTAACGGCCAGGCGGGCATGGTAGCGGCGCACCTGGCCATGGGCGCCTTCCAGCAGCGAGTGGCGGAGCAGTCCGGCATCGAGCCGGGCGCCGAGATGAAGGCGGCCCTGCGCGAGGCCCAGGCTGCTGAACTGCCCGTGACCATGATCGATCGCGACATCGGCACCACCCTGCGCCGGGTCTGGCGCGGCGTTTCCTGGTGGCAGCGTATGCAGCTGGGCAGCGGCCTTTTCGCCAGCCTGCTCACGCGCGAGACCGTCAGCCCCGAAAGCATTGAACAGCTCAAGGAAGGCGATGTCCTGGAATCCACCTTTGCCGAGTTTGCGGAGCAGTCCGAGCAGCTTTACCGGCCGCTGATTTCCGAGCGCGACCGTTATATGGCCCTGAGACTGATGGAATCCATGGCCGGCAAGGGGTATGACAACGTGCTTGTGGTCATCGGCGCCGGTCATCTTAAGGGGTTGAGCGGCCACCTTGAGGGCGAACCCGCAGCCGATCCGGTGTCAGAGCGCGAGAGCCTTGAGCAGGTGCCACCCAGCGGGCGCTTCCTGCGCTACCTGCCCTGGGCGGTGGCAGCCCTGGTGATTGCCGGTTTCGTGATCGGGTTCAGCCGGGATACAGCACTGGGTGTAAAGCTCGTTTCAGAGTGGTTCCTGATTAATGGCGCGCTCTCGGCGCTGGGTTCCGCCATTGCCCTGGCCCACCCGCTGACCATTGTGGCGACCTTCCTGGCGGCCCCGCTGACCTCGCTCAACCCGACGATTGGCGCGGGTTTTGTGGCAGCGGGCGTGGAGCTTCTGCTGCGCCGGCCCAAGGTTGAGGATTTCTCGAACCTGCGCCATGACGTGATCGAGGTCCGGGGCTGGTGGCGCAACCGGGTGTCGCGCACCCTGCTGATCTTCATCCTCTCTTCGGTGGGGTCGGCGGCCGGCACCTACATCGCCGGCTTCCGGATCTTCGATCAGCTGGTGGGCGGCTGAGCGCCTTCGTCAGAGCTTGCTGACGGGTGAGAAGGAGCGTCGGTGCACCGGGCTGGCACCCTGGGCATGCAGTGCTTCGATGTGGACCTTGGTGGGGTAGCCCTTGTGCCCGGCCAGGCCGTACCCCGGGTACTGCTGGTCCAGCGCCACCATTTCCCGGTCCCGACTAACCTTGGCCAGGATGCTGGCCGCCGCAATGGCATCCACACGGCCATCGCCCTTCACCACCGGCAATGACGGCCACTGCCAGTCCGGACAGCGGTGGCCATCCACTAGCACGTATTCGGCCGCCGGCGCCAGGGCCGCCACCGCCCGTTCCATGGCCAGCATGGTGGCCCCGTGGATGTTAAGCTCGTCGATCTCCGCCACCTCGCAGCGCCCCAGCGCCCAGCTCAGGGCCCGCTCCTGGATCACGCCGAAAAGGGCCTCGCGCTTGCGCTCGCTGAGCTTCTTGGAATCCCTGAGTCCTTCCACTGGGTTGTCCGGGTCCAGGATCACAGCCGCGGTGACCACCGGGCCCGCCAGCGGCCCACGGCCCACCTCGTCCACACCCGCCAGATACAGACCTTCATAGGGTACGGTCACGTCATCCAGGATCATGCGTCCTCCAGGTCCTCGGGAAGGGGGTCACCACGGATCAGTGCAGCCACGGACTCGGCAGCACGGTCGCTGGCGTTGCGCCGGAGCTGATTGTGGATCTCCGAAAAAATGGCGCGTTCGTGCTCAATGGTCTCGGGCGCGGTCAGCCGGGTTTTCAGTGCCGCGCCCAGGGCCCCGGCGGTGGCATCCTCCTGCAGGAATTCTGGCACCACCGGTTCCGGGGCCAGCAGGTTGGGAAGCGCCACATGGTCCACATAGACGAGGCGTGAGGCGATCCAGAAGGTCAGCGCGTTCACCCGGTAGGCCACCACCATCGGTCGCTTGAGCAAGGCCGCTTCCAGGGTCGCCGTGCCGGAGGCCAGCAGTACGGCATCAGCGGCCGTCATGACGGTGCGTGACTGGCCGTCCACCAGACGCAGGTCCAGCGCCTGCCAGGCCTCACTGCCCTGAATCATCGCCTGGATCTGTTCACGGCGCTGACGGTTGATACAGGGGATCACGAAAGTGGGCACTGGCGTCATGGCGTCGGCCAGCCATGCAGCGGTTTCCAGGAAGAGCGGGCCCAAGCCCCCCACCTCACTGCCCCGGCTGCCCGGCAGCAACGCCACCATCTGCCCGGATTCGGGCAGGTCCAGTTCCTTCCGGGCCACCTTGCGGTCCGGTTCATCGGGAATCTGGTCAGCCATCGGGTGACCCACAAACCGCACCGGGATGCCATAGTCCCGATAGACACTGGCCTCGAACGGCAGAAGCGTCAGCATCAGGTCCACCGATTTCGCGATGCCCTTGAGACGCCCGCGCCGCCAGGCCCAGACGGAGGGACTCACGTAATGCACCGTGGGAATTCCAGCCTCACGCACCTGGCGTTCAAGGCCCAGGGTAAAGTCCGGCGAGTCGATGCCGATGAGCGCGGCAGGCCGATTGTTAAGACAGTACTCACGCACCCGGGCACGGACATCGAACAGCTCCCGGATACGCCCGAGCACTTCCACCAGCCCCATCACAGAAAGACGCTCCATGGGCACGATGGACTGGAGACCCGCGGCCATCATCCGCTCACCGCCGATACCCACAAAGCGGGCATGAGGGAAGTGGCGTTTAAGGCTGAGGATGAGGTCCGCGCCCAGAAGGTCTCCCGAGACCTCGCCCGCCACCAGCACAATGACCGGGCCGGGTGCGGGGGCTGAGCCCCGGGAAAGCAGCGATTCCATGGCCAATCAGCGGACGATGCCGCGTTCCGCCCGCCGCAGGGTGCTGGCAAAAAGGGCGACCTCGTCGCTATCCTCAAACTCCTGCTCCAGGCGCTCAATCGCCTGCTGCAGCGTGAGGCCCTCACGGTAGACAATGCGGTAGGCGCGGCGAAGATGATGCAGAGCGTCCTTGCTGAAGCCACGACGCTTGAGGCCTTCGATGTTCAGCCCGTGAGCGCCGGCGGACTGACCACCGGCCATAACAAAGGCGGGCACATCCTTGAGTACGATGCTGCCCCCGGCCGTCATGGCATGGGCACCCAGGTGGCAGAACTGGTGCACCATGGTGCCGCCGCCGAGAATGGCGTGGTCGTCCACGTCCACGTGGCCGGCCAGGGTGGCACAGTTGGCCAGGATAGTATTGCTGCCGATCACGCAGTCATGGGCCACATGAACATAGGCCATGAGCAGGTTGTTGCTGCCGATCCGTGTCTCGCCCCGATCCTGAATGGTGCCGCGGTGCACAGTGCAGCTCTCGCGGATGATGTTGCCGTCACCGATCACCAGAGTGGTGGGCTCACCGCCGTACTTCAGGTCCTGACATTCCTCACCGACACTGGCGAACTGGAAGATACGGTTGCGGGCGCCGATACGGGTGGGGCCACTGATGACCACATGGGACCGCACCTCGGTATCATCACCGATCTCCACATCGGGCCCGATCCAGGTCCATGGGCCCACGGTAACGCCTTCCCCAAGTCGGGCTCCGGGATCGACAATGGCTAGGGGATGCACTCCCGGATGAGCATCGCCCGTCATCAGATCGGCCCCTCGGCGGTCGTGATTTCGCCGGCGCAGGCCAGCTGATCACCGACCCAGGCCTTGCAGTCGAACTTCCAGATGTTGTGCTTGTCGGCCACCAGCGTGGCCTCCAGCGACAGCTGATCTCCAGGCACCACCTGGCGCTTGAAGCGGACCTTATTGCAACCGGCGAAGTAGTGGGTGAAACCATCCGCCGGTGAACGCCCAACCGTCACAAAACCAAGCACACCAGAGAGCTGCGCCATGGATTCGACGATCATGACCCCCGGCATGATGGGTTTGGTGGGGAAGTGCCCCTCGAAGTAATGTTCGTTGACGGAGACGTTCTTGATGCCGGCTATGTACTCACCGGCGCGCACCTCGGTAACCCGATCCACCATCAGGAAGGGGTATCGGTGCGGAAGGTACTGCTTGATGTCTTCAATCTGCATGCGCCACAGCCTCGACGTCATTCACTGAGTTTTTTTTCAATCTGGCGCAGGCGCTGAGCCATATCGTCGAGCTGACGAAACCGGACCACACTGCGACGCCAGTCACGATTGGGCTCTACCCCTGTCCCTGAGGAATACAGCCCCGCTTTCTTGAGGCTGCGGGTAACCATGGTCATACCGGTCAGCTGCACGCCATCGGCAATGGTCAGGTGGCCACCGATTCCCGATGCCCCTCCGAAAACGCAGTGCCGCCCGATGCGCGTACTGCCCGAGATGCCGACCAGGGCCGCCATGGCGGAGTGGTCGCCGATCTCCACATTGTGGGCCACCTGCACGAGGTTATCGATCTTCACACCGTTGCCAATGACGGTATCGTCCAGGGCTCCACGATCAATGGAGGTATTGGCGCCCACGTCCACGTCGTCTCCGATTTGGACGCCGCCAATCTGGGCAATACGCTCCCAGTTACTGCCGCTGTGCGCGTACCCGAAGCCATCACTGCCAATCACGGCGCCGCCGCTGATGCGGCAGCGCTCGCCAATGGTGACGCCGTGGTGAAGCGTTACGTTCGCTGCCAGCACGGTATCCGCACCCACGCGTGACCCCGCACCCACAACACTGTTCGGCCCTACCCGTACCCTTTCGCCAACCTCTGCGTTCTGATCAATCACCGCGCCCGGTCCAATCCAAGCGGATTCGGAAACGGTGGCGCTTTCCGCCACGGACGCGGAGGGATGAATGCCCGCCTCGCGTACGGGCTCAGGATTGAAAAAGTGGCTCAACCGCGCAAAACACCCATAGGGGTCTTCCGTCACCAACGTATTGGTCGGGCACTGGTCAGCTTCAACCGGCCGAACGAGAACCGCGCCAGCCCGGGTTGTACCGAGCTGACGCGTGTACTTGTCGTTAGCCAGGAAACTGATGTCATCCGCGCCAGCACTGGCCAGAGTCGCCAGACCGGTGATCCGTTTGCTGCCGTCCCCACGGAGTTCTGCGCCCAACAGGTCAGCCAGTTCGGAAAGGGTTCGTTCCACGCTGTGCATCCACACTCCCGCCGCAGATCAGCGCCGCTCAATTACTGTTTGTGTCACCGTCACCGGCCTGCTCATTGAGCAGCTCGATCATCTCATCGGTCAGATCCATATCCGGCTTGGCGTAGATGACAGCCTCCGCCGGAATGACGATGTCCAGGTCATGCTCTTCCAGCAGCGTTTCCATGGCTGAGTCCACCGCCGGCCGGGATTGCTGAAGAAACTGCTGCTGGCGCTGGTTCACGGCCTGCTGAAAGCGCGCACGGCGCTGCTGGTATTCCTGGACCTTTTGCTCAAACTGGGATTGCAGGTCTGAGCGCTCGGATTCATTCATCATGGCGCCATCGCTTTCCAGGCGCTCCTGCATCTCCGTGGCTTCCGACTCGAGCTGGCTGATGGCCTGCTGTTCCTCTTTCAGCTGGCCCTGAATAACATCGCCGAATTCAGCCCCTGCATCCGAGGAGAACACCGCCTCACGCAGATTGATTACGCCAATGCGCTCCTGTGCCAGGGTCGGCACTGACGCTGTCAGCATCAGTAGAGCCGCAGCGACTGTCAGCGTCCGTCTCATGGATCGCCTCCCCGTGTTGATGTTTGTCATGCTGTAGGAATGCCGCCCATTGTGCCCGCCTGGAAGGGATTCTTCCAGAGGCCACTCAAAATTGCTGGCCGAGCGAGAACTGGAAGCGGCGCGTGTCGTCTTCCGCCTGTTCGTTGAGCGGTTCCGCGAAACTGAAGCCCAGGGGGCCGATGGCCGTGATCCACTCAAACCCGATGCCCACAGAATAACGGATTTCATCGGCTGCCGGCTCAAAACCGCGCTCGGTATCGAAGACGTTACCGCCGTCCAGGAACACCGAGGAGCGCATGCTTCGGCTGTCGGCCGCGAACGGCACCGGGAAGATCAGCTGGGCGCTGGCCTCCGCGAGGACGTTGCCACCGAAGGGCCGGTCATCCCGAAAGGGATCATCGGTGGCGGGCGTCGCTTCATTACCCAGACTGTTGGCCTCGAAGCCCCGCACCGAGTGGTAACCCCCCGCGTAGTAATGCTCATAGAAGGGAAGCGATCCCGTATCAGAGAAACCATCGCCATAACCGAACTTGGTACGCAGCCGTGCCACCCAGCGCTGGTTACTGGTCAGCGGGTAGTAGGCATCCGTTCTCTGGGTGATTTTGTAGTAGGTCTGGTCACTGCCGGGCACTGCTGTCTCCACGGTCAGGCTGTTACGCGAGCCCGACGTGGGCATCCGCCCCCGGTTGTGGGTATTGCGAACAATGGAACCCCGCAGCAGGAAGGCACTCTGGGAGTTACCCTCCTCGTCAATGAACCCGGTAACCTCCCGGGCTGGGAAACGCCCGGGATCAATCCGATTGTATTCATACCCCGGTCCGAAGTTCAGCCGCGTGTACTGGCTGATCGGGTAACCGAAGTTCATACGGGCACTGAGGGTATCCAGTACGAAGGAGGACACCTCTTCCTCTTCGTAGTCGGTCTCGCGTGCCTGAAGACTGAAACCACGACTGACGCCGTCAACGGTGTAGAACGGGTTGGTGTAGGACAGATTGGCACTGGTCACCGAATCACTTTTATTAAGCCCCAGCGAGGCGCGTCGGCCACTTCCGAGGAAATTCTTCTCAGAGACACTGGCGCCGAAGATCAGCCCCGAGGTCTGGGAGAAGCCGATATTCGCGGAGAGGCTGCCAGTGGGCTGCTCTTCAACCGAGTAGGTGACATCCACCTGATCGTCCGTGCCGGGCACCGGTGACGTATCGGCATTCACCTGCCCGAAGAAGCCGGTGCGCTCAAGCTCGTTGCGCGATGTCTCGATCCGGCTGGAAGAAGCCACACCCGCCTCCATCTGGGTCATTTCCTGACGCAAGACCTCGTCGTGGGTGGCCGTATTACCCTCGAAGCGGATGCGGCGTACGTAGGTGCGCTTGCCCGGCTGAACGTCCACGGCCACCGTCACGGTGCCGTCATCATGGGTTTGGGGCGTGGCCTCCACATTCGCGAAGCTGTAGCCCTCACGCCCCAGCCGGCGTGTGATCAGATCCGTGGTCGTCGTCATGCGTTCCTGGGAAAAGAGTTCGCCCTCTTCCAGAACCACCAGCTTGCGCAGTTCCTCTTCGTCCACGATCAGGTTGCCGTTGAGCGTGACCTCACGCACCTTGAATTGCTCCCCCTCGTCCACCGCCAGGGTCACGAACACCTGCTTCTTGTCCTGTGCCAGGGAGATATTGGTGGACTCGACATTGAACTCCACGTAGCCCTTGTTCAGGTAATGGGAACGCAGACTCTCAAGGTCACCGGAAAGCTTCTCGCGCGCGTACTTATCCGCGTTGGTGATGGAGTTCCACCAGCCGGTTTCGCGCAGTTCCATCAAGCTGATCAGCTCTTCCTCGGTAAACGCCTCGTTACCGATGATGTTGATGTGCTGGATGGCGGCGACTTCGCCTTCATTGATATTGAAGTTAATGGCAACGCGGTTGCGCTCGAGTTCTTCAACCTCGGCATTCACATCCGCGTTATAGCGACCCTGAGCAACGTAGGAACGCAGGATCTCGAGCTCAAGGCGCTCCAGCGTCGCGCGCTGGAAGATCTGGCCTTCCTCTACCCCGGCCTGGCGCATGCCTTCCATGAGCTGTTCAGTCTCGATGTTCTGGTTGCCCTCAACCTCAATCCGGGCAATCGAGGGCCGCTCCTCAACAGAAACAATGAGGACATCGCCCTCACGGGCGAGACTGATATCGGCGAACAGGCCGGTCTGAAAGAGATTGCGGATGGCTTCGGAAGCGGTGACGTCATCCACCTGATCGCCAACATCGACCGGTAGGGCGCTGAAGACATTGCCCGCAGACACCCTCTGAAGACCTTCCACCTGAATGTCCGAAACCCGAAAGGTCTCGGCTGGAGCCGACAAGCTGGCCAGAGCCAGCACAACAGCCGGCAGCAACGTCCGTAAAAGGCCCTTCATGGATTCACTAAACGCCTTTTGTCTCGTGACTTGGGAAACAGGGCTGACAGCCTAACGGATACCATCAGTTCGGCGAATACGCCGCCCCATTACGGAAATGTCATGGCGGCCGGGCGCCGACAGAGCCGGGCAATTCTCACAACCGGAGCACGTCATTGTAAAGCGCAAGCACCGTCAACATCGCGATCAGGAAGAGTCCAAGCCGTAACCAGACCCCCTGAACCGCCTCTGAAACCGGGCGTCCGCGCCCCCATTCCCATGCATAGAACAGGATGTGACCGCCATCGAGAATGGGAATAGGCAGCAGGTTGATGATGCCCAGACTGATGCTCAGATAGGCCAGAAACCGCACGAACGACTCGAAACCACTGGTAACCGTGGTCTCGGCCACGCGGGCAATCGTGATCGGACCGCTTATATTGCGTACCGAAAGCAACCCGCTGGCCATCTTGCCCACTGCCACCAGAGTGGTCCGGGTATCATTCCAGAATTGGTTGAACGCCTCTGGTACCGCTTGTACCGGCCCCAGCTGGGTCTGGCGCTGCATCTCCTCCGGCCAGGACACCGACTGCACCCCGGCCCCGATACGACCGATGCGCCTACCCTCGCCATCCGTCTTACGGGCAGGAGTGACCGTAATGGTACGCTCGCTGCCATCACGCTCAATGCGCATGGACAGTGCTTCGCCGGGTGCCGCCTGAATGCGCTCCACCAATGCAAACCAGTCCGGAACCGGCTCATCCTCGACAGCCAGGATGCGATCCCCGGGCTGAAGGCCGGCCTCCTCGGCGGGTGACCCGGGTCGGATCTCACCCAGGACGGGGGGGATGTCCGGCCGCCAGGGTTCAATGCCAAATTCCCGTACCGGGTCCGGATCCCGGGCGCCGCCCAACCAGCCGTCCAGGGCCGTACTGCGCTCCAGACGGCGACCTTCCTGCTCCAGGGTCAGGCTCACCTGCCCCTGCTCACCGGCACGCTGTAGAAGCGCCATACCCACATGGCGCCAGGAGGGGGTCTGGCGACCGTCGACTTCCAGCACCTCCATGCCAGACTCAAGCTCCATGCGCTCAGCGGGGGTCTCAGGTTCCACATCGCCCACTACCGGCGCGATCGTGGTGAACCCGATCACCGCCAGGAGCCAATAGGCGAAAACAGCAAAGATGAAGTTGGCTATGGGGCCGGCAGCCGCAACGGCAATGCGACGCGGAGGGGTCTGGCGGTTGAAGGCCAGATGCTTCTCCTCCTCCGGCACCTCACCTTCGCGCTCGTCCAGCATCTTGACATAACCGCCGAGCGGGATCGCCGCCACGGCGAACTCGGTGCCGTGGCGGTCGCGGCGCATGAAAAGCGGCTTACCGAACCCCACCGAGAAGCGCAGAACCCGTATGCCCAGGCGGCGCGCTACCCAGAAGTGACCGAATTCATGCACCGTCACCAGGATCCCCAGGGTGACGATCAGCGCCAGTACGGTCTGGATCACACTCATGAAGCGTTCTCCGCAGCGTTCAGTTGGTTCAGGGCCCATTCGCGGGCGCGCCCGTCACAGGCCATGACGGCCTCAATGGAGTTCGCGCGGCGCGGGGCCAGCTCCGCCAGGGCCTGTTCCACCAGGCCCGCGATCCGGGTGAAGCCGATGCGCCCGCCGAGGAAGGCATCTACCGCCACCTCATTGACCGCGTTCAGTATGGCCGGCGCGGTGCCCCCGGCTCGGAAGGCCTCAGCGGCCAGGCGCAGGGCCGGAAACCGTTCCAGGTCCGGGCGTTCGAAGTGGAAGGAAGCCAGCTCGAACAGATCCAGCGGCGCGACCCCTGCCTCAATACGTTCCGGCCAGGCCAACGCGTTGGCAATGGGGGTGCGCATGTCCGGGCTGCCCAGCTGGGCCAGCACGGAACCGTCCCGGTATTCGACCATGGAATGGATGATGCTCTCGGGGTGCACATGCACCTGTACATGCTCCGGCGTAGTAGCAAACAGCCAACAGGCCTCGATCAGCTCCAGCCCCTTGTTCATCAGGGTGGCCGAGTCCACCGAGATCTTGCGGCCCATGGCCCAGTTAGGATGGGCACAGGCCTGATCAGGGCTCACGTGTTCAAGCTCGCTGGCTGGCGTAGTCCGGAAGGGCCCGCCAGAGGCGGTCAGGAGAATACGCGTGACACCGGATTCCCCAACACTGGCACCGGCCCTGGGCAGGCACTGGAAGATGGCATTGTGTTCGGAGTCAATCGGCAGCAGCGTCGCGCCATGGCGTTCAACGGCCTCCATGAAGAGCCCACCGGACATCACCAGGGCCTCCTTGTTGGCCAGAAGCACCCGCTTGCCCTGCTCGATGGCCGCCATGGTCGGTGCCAGGCCCGCAGCGCCCACAATCGAGGCCATGACGGCGTCAACGGCGGCATCGGAAGCCGCTTCACAGAGCCCGGCCTCGCCGCTCAGCACCGTAACATCCAGCCCGTCCAAGGCATCGCGCAGCTCGGCTTCCCGCGCGGGATCACTGATTACCGCCAACCGTGGCCGAAACCGGCGGCACAGATCCGCCAGCGCTTCCACATTGGCGTGAGCGCTCAGGGCATGGACGCGGAAACGCTCCGGATGACGGGCCACCACATCCAGCGTACTGGTGCCGATGGAGCCGGTAGCGCCAAGTATCGTGAGGGTCTGCGGTGAAATTCCACCCATCCGGGTTCCTGTCCGTATCGAAGCGTTACTGAACCGGCGTCAGCCAGCCCAGGAGGGTAAAACAGGACGCCAGCACCGGAATCGCAACCACCAGGCTGTCGATGCGATCCAGGATGCCGCCGTGACCGGGCAGCAGCTGGCTGCTGTCCTTGATGCCGCGGTGGCGCTTGAGCATGCTCTCGAACAGATCCCCCAGCACCGAGGCGAGCGCGGTCAGCAGTGATGCAAGAACAAACTGAACCACCGCGATGCTGGCGAGATCAAGCCGCCAGGCCACGACCAATGCCAGCGCCGCCACTACCGCCAGGCCACCCCAGACACCCGCCCAGGTCTTGCCGGGGCTGACGGCCGGCGCCAGCTTTCGCCGCCCGAAAGCGCGCCCGGCAAAATAGGCGCCGATATCCGCGCCCCAGACCACCAGGAAGGTGTACAGGATCAGCAGCAGGTTGTTCCCGGTATGCCCCAGCACCAGCTCGCCACTGCGCAGGTGGTTCAGAGCCAGCCAGGCCCCGACAAGAGCCAGAATACCCAGGGTCAACCGTGCCGGTCGTGGATGCCAGAAGCCCCTGCCACCGGGATAGGCGGCAACCAGCGCCGCCACCAGCAGCCAGAACACCGCCAGCGCCCCCAGAAGGGGCACTACTGGCAGCGCCTGGAATAAGACCATGAGAGCAATCAGAACCAGCGCGAAAGCCCAGCGCTGCAACCCACCTTCAAATCCAGAAAGGTTGGCCCACTCCCAACCGGCAATGGCCAGAAGAGCGCCGGTGAATACCGCAAATCCCGTGGGAGGCAGCAGAAAAAGGCCACCCACAACAATCGGCGCCAGAACGACAGCCGTGATCACCCGCTGTTTCAGCACCGCGCCCCCTTATCCATACTGCCTCTGGGGCATAGCGGTTTCGGCAGCCCCGCCTCCCTGTTGCTCCGAGGTTTCCGCGACCTGGTCACCGGTGCGGCCAAAGCGGCGCTGGCGCCCCGCAAAGTCCTCCAGCGCCTCGCGCATGGCGGTATGCTGGAAGTCAGGCCAATACAGGGGCGAGAAATAGAATTCGGTATAGGCGAACTGCCAGAGCAAAAAATTGCTGATGCGCTGTTCACCGCCGGTACGAATCAACAAATCCGGCATGGGCCGGTCGCCCAGACTGATGTAGCGCTGGACCAGGTTTTCGTCCACCTCATCCGAACTCAGGCGCCCCGCAGCCACCTCCTGCGCGATGCGCCGGGTAGCCTGGGCCACATCCCAGTGCCCGCCATAGTCCGCCGCAATCACCAGCTCCATGCTGTCGCATTGCGCGGTTTCCTGTTCCGCCCGGGCCATGTGCTCCTGGAGCGTATGGCTGAAGCGCTCACGATTGCCGATGAAGGACAGACGGATGTTGTTCTCCCGGAGCCGCCTTACCTCCTTGCGCAGCGAGCGCAGAAACAGCGTCATCAGGGCGCTGACTTCTTCCTCGGGACGACGCCAGTTCTCACTGCTGAAGGCAAACAGGGTAAGGACCTCAACACCGGACTTGCCGCAGGTCTCAATGGCCGCGCGTACGGATTTCACACCCGCCCGGTGGCCGCTGATGCCGCGCTGGCCCCGGGCACGGGCCCAGCGGTTGTTGCCATCCATGATCACCGCCACGTGGCGCGGGCAGCCCGCCAGTGGCGGCATGTCCGTTTCCCGTTCAGTCTCGTTCATGCTTGCCCCAGCAACCCGGGCCTCAGATGGCCATCAGGTCGTTTTCCTTGCTCTTGAGGAGCTCGTCGATCTTAGCGACGTACTTGTCCGTCAGCTTCTGGATCTCACCCTCGGCCTTTTTCTCTTCGTCCTCGGTGATCTCCTTTTCCTTGAGCAGATCCTTGATGTCACTGTTCACATCCCGGCGAACGCCACGCACCGCGACCCGTCCCTGTTCCGCCTCGTTGCGCGCATGGCGGACGTATTCCTTGCGGCTGTCCTCGGTCAGGGTGGGCATGGGAACACGCACAACCTCGCCCGTGGTGGCCGGGTTGAGACCCAGATCGGCTTTCATGATGCCTTTCTCAATCTTGGGCGCCAGATTCTTCTCATACGGCGACACGGCCAGGGTACGCCCGTCCTCCACGGAAACATTGGCAACCTGCTTGAGTGGTGTCTCCATGCCGTAATAATCCACCGTCACCTCATCCAGGATGCTGGGATGCGCACGCCCTGTCCGGATACGTGCAAAGGCCTTGTTGACGGAATCCACCGCCTTCTGCATACGTTGTTCAGCGTCTTGCTTGAGCTCGTCTAACACGGTTTCCGCCCTCTTTTTCAGGCTTCCTCAATGAGTGTTCCTTCGTTGCCACCCAGTGCGATGTCACGCAGAGCACCGGGTTTGCCCATGTTAAACACACGGACCGGCATGTTGTGATCCCGGCACAGGCAGATGGCGGTGAGGTCCATCACACCCAGGCGGCTTTCCAGCACCTGGTCGTAGGTGAGCCGGTCGTACTTGAAGGCTTCCGGGTTGGAGACCGGGTCGTCGTTGTAAACACCGTCAACCTTGGTCGCCTTCAGCACCACGTCGGCGTCGATCTCAATGGCCCGCAGGCACGCCGCTGAGTCCGTGGTGAAGAACGGATTGCCAGTACCAGCAGTGAAGACCACCACGTCGCCGCCCTTGAGATCGCGCGTGGCTTCACGGCGATTATAGTGCTCCACGATGCCACTCATGGGAATGGCCGACATCACCCGGCTCTGGATGTTGGACCGCTCGAGCGCATCGCGCATGGCCAAACCGTTCATCATCGTGGCCAGCATGCCCATGTGGTCACCGGTTACCCGGTCCATGCCGGCCTCGTTCAGCACCGCTCCCCGGAAGAGGTTGCCGCCGCCGATGACGATAGCCACCTGTACACCGATGCTCACAAGCGAGTCGATCTCGACCGCCATGCGATCAAGAACCTTTGGATCAATCCCGAATTCATGATCACCGATCAGGGCCTCGCCACTGAGCTTGAGCAGAACGCGCTTATATCGGGTCTGTGTCGTACTCTGGGTGGGCATGGCCTGCGACCTCCTAACCGGTGTTCTGGATACAAACCGGCCGCACTCTCCCCAACGCGCCATGCGCCGGGAGATGCGGCCCGAGTTATTGGCGGATCATGCCGCCGACTGCATAGGGATCAGCCCTTGAGCTGTGCCGCCACCTCGGAGGCGAAGTCCGTCTCGTCCTTCTGGATGCCCTCCCCCACCTCGTAGCGTACAAAGCTCACGAGCTCGGCGCCGTGCTCCTTGAGAAGATCCTTGACGGCCTGATCCGGGTTCTTGACGAAGCCCTGCTCAACCAGGCTGTTCTCCTTCAGGAACTTCTGGATCCGACCGCTCATCATCTTCTCGACGATTTCCGGCTTCTTGCCTTCCATGTCGGGCTGGGAGCGGATGACTTCACGCTCTTTCTCGACTTCCTCTTCCGGCATGTCGTCCGGCGTGGCAACCCGCGGGTTCACAGCCGTGACGTGCATTGCCAGATCGCGGGCCAGCTCACCTGAGCCGCCCTTGAGCGCCACCAGCGCGCCCATGCCGTTGGTGGAGTGAACATAGCCACCCACAACATCGCCCTCAAGGCGCACAGCACGGCGTGCAGTGATGTTCTCGCCGATCTTCTGGACGAGCTCTTCGCGCTCCTTCTCCAGGTCATCGACAACCAGCTTCTCGATATCGGTTTCGCCGTTCTGGAACGCGGTGTCGAGCACCCGGTCGGCAAACGCCAGGAAACCGTCATCACGGGCGACGAAGTCGGTCTCGGAGTTGACCTCGACCATCATGCCGACGCTGGCGTCATCGGTAACCTTCAAGCGTACAACGCCTTCAGCGGCGGTACGGCCCGCCTTCTTGGCGGCCTTGAGGCCGGAGTTCTTGCGCAGATTGCTGATGGCGGTTTCCACATCACCTTCCGCTTCCACCAGCGCTTTCTTGCATTCCATCATGCCCAGGCCGGTGCGCTCACGCAGCTCCTTAACCTGTGCGGCAGAGATTGCAGCCATTATCTGTTCCCCACTTAAATCAATTCGGTTGTTGCCGTTCGCTCGGGCCGGGGCTTATTCAGCCGCCGGCGCCTGCGGTTCGTCTTCGCTGACTTCAACAAACTCGTCAGCGGCACCGCCACCTGCCTGGGTGCCTTCGATCACGGCATCGGCCACGGCGCGGACGTAGATCTGGACCGCACGGATGGCGTCGTCGTTCCCCGGGATGACCACGTCAACGCCCTTGGGATCGCTGTTGGTATCCACCACGCCGATCACCGGAATGCCCAGCTTGTTGGCTTCCTTGATGGCGATGTCCTCGTGGTCCACGTCGATGACGAAGAGCGCGTCCGGCAGGCCGCCCATGTCCTTGATACCACCGATGTGGCGCTCGAGCTTTTCCATCTCGCGGCGATGATCCAGCGCTTCCTTCTTGGTCAGCTTGTCCAGGGTACCGTCCTGGTCCTGCTGCTCCAGATCGCGGTAGCGGCGGATGGACTGGCGGATGGTCTTGTAGTTGGTGAGCATGCCACCAAGCCAGCGATGGTTAACGAACGGCATGCCACAGCGTTCCGCTTCTTCCTTAACGATCTTGCTGGCGGAGCGCTTGGTGCCCACGAACAGGATCTGGTTCTTGTTCTCGGCCATCTTCTGAACCTGGTCGAGCGCCTGGTTCAGTGCCGGAACGGTATGTTCGAGGTTGATGATATGGATCTTGTTGCGCGCGCCGAAGATGTACTTGCCCATCTTCGGGTTCCAGTAGCGCGTCTGGTGTCCGAAGTGTGCGCCTGCCTTGAGCAGGTCGCGCATGCTCACCTGTGCCATTGCTATCACCTTTGTCTGGTCGGGTTACGCCTCCACGCATCCCATTATCCGACCCTGGGGCCACCTGGCCACCGGAGCACCCGGGACAATGTGTCGATACGTGTGTGTATTTGGTTTTTGCCGCTGCCCGATGAGTCCGGCTGGAACTCCCCGGAGCGGCGCGCGAATTTTTACCATAAAACGCGCCCAAAAGGAAGTTACACCGCCGAACGAATTGCCTTTGGGGCCGGCCTGAAGCCATAACCGCAGGGGGCGTCCTGAAACCGCTGCGATCCCGGGCAGGTTCAATCCATGGCCACGAGCCGGTAGAATAGGCTACCTTTAAATCAACAGACTGCGGGAGCTGCATGAGCGTTCAGATCAAAACCGCCGAGGAAATCGAGAAGATGCGGGTGGCGTGCCGGCTGGCCGCCAGTGTTCTGGAGATGATCGGCGAGCACGTAAAGCCCGGCGTCACCACCGAGGAACTCGACCGGATCTGTCACGAGTACATCGTTGAGCACGGGGCGACGCCGGCACCGCTGAACTACAAGGGCTTCCCCAAGTCGGTGTGCATCTCCGTCAACCAGGTGATCTGCCACGGCATTCCGAACGAGAAGAAAGTCCTGAAAAACGGCGACATCCTCAACATCGACGTCACTGTCATCAAGGACGGCTACCACGGCGATACCAGCAAGATGTTCGTCGCCGGCAAGGCCAACCCTGCGGCGGAAAGACTCAACCGGGTCACCCGGGAGTGCCTGTTCCGTGGCATCGAGATTGTTCGCCCCGGCGCGAAGCTCGGTGATATCGGCGCCGCCATCCAGAAGCACGCCGAGGCCAACCACTACAGCATCGTCCGCGAGTACTGCGGTCACGGCATCGGTCAGGGCTTCCACGAGGAGCCCCAGGTAATGCACTTCGGCAAGCCCGGCACCGGGCTGGAACTGCAGGAAGGCATGACCTTCACCATCGAACCCATGGTCAACCAGGGCAAGCGCCACAGCAAGGTCCTGCCGGACGGCTGGACAGTGGTGACCCGGGATCGCAAACTGTCCGCACAGTGGGAACATACGGTGCTCGTCACCACCGACGGTTACGAGATCCTGACCCTGCGCAACGGTGAGGAACCAGCCTGAACGTCACTACCGTAGGAGCAAGCCCTGCTCACGATGGATTCGACCGCCTGCGAGGCAGGCTCCTACACGATCCACCAGCCGGGACACGCCTGTAATGAATACGACCGGCCCGATTTTTGATCCGGACCAGCATCTGGACCCTGACTCCCTGGCCAGGGAAATCCGTAGCGCGGCGTCTCCAGGCGTGCCCGTGCGTCGCCACCTCGAGCACCTTCAGCAGGTCATGGCGGATGCCTTCCGGGCCGGTGCCGATGTGCGCTCACTGGTACACGGTCGTGCCTACATCATGGATACCGTGCTGTCGTTGCTCTGGGACCACTCCCCCCTCGGCCAGGCACAGGATCTTTCCCTGGTGGCCGTGGGTGGTTATGGCCGTGGCGAACTGCATCCCTGGTCGGACATCGACCTCCTGATCCTGACCGGGGAGGCCGGGGCCCAGGCGCACGAAGAAGCCCTTTCGGACTTCCTGACCCTGCTCTGGGATCTGGGCCTGGCCATCGGCCACAGTGTACGCAGCATTGAGGAATGCGTGTCCACCGCGCGCGAGGACGCCACCATCCTCACCAACATGCTCGAAACCCGGCTGATCGCCGGCAACACCGAGCTCCCCTGCCAGCTCCGCAAGCGGGTCTACTCCAGCGACACCCTCTCCGACCGGGAATACTTCGCCGCCAAGCGCCGCGAGCAGCAGCAACGCCACGGCAAGTACGGCGCCACCGAATACAACCTGGAGCCCAACCTCAAGGCCTCCCCCGGCGCGCTGCGCGACATCCAGACCATCATCTGGGTGGCCCGCCGCCACTTCGGGCTGGATGACCCATCCGATCTGAGGCACTTTTCCATCCTTTCGGACGAGGAATTCGAGATCCTGCGCGAGGGTGAGACCTTCCTGTGGCAGCTGCGCTTCGGCCTGCAGATTCTCGCCGGACGCAACGAGAACCGCCTGCTGTTCGACTACCAACCGGATCTCGCGCGCATGCTCGGTTTTGATGAACAGGACGGGCGCCTGGGCGTGGAACGGATGATGCAGGCCTACTACCGCTGTGTTCTGGCACTGGCGGAGCTCACGGATGTCATCCTGCAGCATCTGGATGAAGAGATCCTGCGCGCGGACGAAACGGAAAAGATCCAGCCGGTTAACCGCCGCTTCCAGATCCGCAATGGCTATCTTGAGGCCATCAACACCCAGGTCTTCGCCTATGCGCCTTACGCACTGATGGAGATCTTTCTGGTTCTGGCCCAGCACCCGGAAGTGAAAGGCATCCGGGCGCCGACCATCCGCGCCATCCGGGCCCACCGGCACCTGATCGACGACGCCTTCCGCCAGAACCTGGCCTGCACCACCCTGTTCATGGAACTGCTGCGCACACCCCATGAACTGGACACCACCCTGTCCTATATGAAGCGCTACAACGTCCTCGGGCGCTACCTGCCCGAGTTCGGCAGCATCATCGGGCAGATGCAGTACGACCTGTTCCATGTCTACACCGTGGATGCCCATACCCTGCGGGTGATCGGCAACATGGTGCACATGCAGACCGCCGAGGGCCGTGAGCAGTTCCCGCTGGCCTCAAGACTGAGCCACCAGCTGCCCAAGCCTGAGCTGCTGTACGTGGCGGGGCTGTTCCATGATGTGGCCAAGGGCCGCGGCGGCGATCATTCGGAACTCGGCGCCATCGACGCCGCCCGCTTCTGCGAGCAGCACCACCTGAGCGACCGCGACACCAAGCTGGTAGCATGGCTGATCGAGAACCACCTGCTGATGTCGCTCACCGCGCAGAAGTGCGACATCTCGGACCCGGCCATCATCCGTGAGTTCGCGCGCAAGATCCCGTCCAAGGTGCACCTGGTCTATCTCTACATACTGACCGTGTGCGACATCGCCGCCACCAACCCGAACCTGTGGAACACCTGGCGGGATTCGCTGCTGCGCCAGCTCTACATCGAGACCCGGCGGGTACTGCGCCAGGGCATCGACAGCCCCTTCGACCGCAACGACTGGATCCGCGCCACCTGCGAGGAAGCCCGGGACATGCTGCGCAGCCAGGGCTACAGCAACGAACAGATTGACCGTGTCTGGAACACCCTGGACGATGACTTCTTCCTGCAGGACGCCACGGTCGACATTGTCTGGCAGAGCGCCGCCATCATCCGCCACGGCGACAACCCGGACCCGCTGGTGATGATCCGTGATACCACCGGCGGCCCGACGGACGGCTACACCCACATCATCATCTACATGCGCGACCGGGCCGCTCTCTTCGCCGCCACCACGGCGGTGTTGGAACAGCTGCACCTGAACATCGTGGACGCCCGCATCCTTTCCGGCGAAGGCCCCTACAACCTGAGCAGCTACGTGGTGGTGGACGAGCAGGGCCAGCCCCTGGGCAAGGACCCGGAGCGCCGGGACCACATCCGGGACCGGCTGGTGGAGGAGCTGGACGACCCGGACGACTACCCGGCCATCATCGAGCGCCGTGTGCCGCGCAAGCTCAAGCACTTCGCCTTCCCCACGGAAGTGACCATCTCCACGGACACGGCCAACCACCGCACCATGCTCGAAGTGGTCACGCCGGACCGCCCGGGCCTTCTGGCACGCATCGGCCGCATCCTGCTGGATCATCACATGCGGCTGGTCAGCGCCAAGATCGCGACCCTGGGCGAACGGGTGGAGGACATCTTCTTTGTGACCGATGAACGCGGCAACCCGGTGGAAGACCCGGAGGCCTGTGAGTCCGTGCGTGAGGCACTCTGCCAGCAGTTGGACGAAGTGGCCGGCCTCAACGGCCACAATGAGCAGGAAATCACGATATGACCCCGAGGCTCGACGACCTCCACCCCTACCCGTTCCAGAAACTGGCCCAGCTTTTTGAGGGAACGGAACCGCCGGATCAGCCGCACATCGCCCTCTCCATCGGCGAACCCAAGCACCCGGCCCCGGAGCCCGTACTGGATGCCCTGCGCGACAGTCTCGCGGACGTGGCCCGCTACCCCGCCACCAGGGGCCTTCCGGAACTGCGGGAAGCCACTGGGGACTGGGCCACCCGGCGCTTCAACCTCGGCGGAGCCAACCTGGATCCGGAAACCCAGATCCTGCCGCTCAACGGCACCCGGGAGGGCCTCTTTTCCTTCGCCCAGGCCATGCTCTCCGGCAGTCCGGATTCACTGGTGGTCAGCCCCAACCCCTTCTACCAGATCTACGAAGGCGCAGCCCTGCTGGCCGGCGCCCAGCCGTATTTCGTCAACAGCACCCGCGATGGCGGCGGCCTGCCGGATTTCAGCAATGTCCCGGCTGCCATCTGGGACCGGTGTGAGCTGGTCTATCTGTGTTCACCGGGCAACCCCAACGGGGCCGTCATGGGCCTTGAGGACTACCGCCACCTGCTGGAACTGGCGGACCGGCATGACTTTGTGATCGCGGCGGACGAATGCTACTCGGAGATCCACCATCCCGAGGCCGAACCACCGCTGGGCATGCTCGATGCCTGCCACCAGCTCGGCCGTGACGACTACCGCCGCTGCGTGGTCTTTCACAGCCTTTCCAAGCGCAGCAACCTTCCCGGCCTGCGCTCGGGCTTCGCTGCCGGGGATGCGGACTGCCTCGCGCGCTTCCTGCGCTACCGCACCTACCACGGCTGCGCCATGCCCATCCATCACCAGAAGGCCAGCATCACCGCCTGGAATGATGAGGCCCACGCCCAGGCCAACCGCGAGGCCTACCGCGCCAAGTTCGATGCCGTGCTCCCCATACTGGCGCCCTGGCTGGACGTGACACGCCCGGAAGCCGGCTTCTACCTCTGGCCGCGCACGCCCATGGATGACGAGACCTTTGCCAGAGCGCTCTACAACGAGGAAAATGTCACCGTATTGCCGGGGCGCTATCTGTCACGCACCAGCGACGGCGTGAACCCCGGCGAAAACCGGGTGCGCATGGCGCTGGTCGCCCCCCAGGAAGAGTGCGTGGAAGCCGCTCAGCGCATCGCCCGCTTCATTGAACGCCGGACACAGAACGGATCCATCTAACAGGAGAGAACCAGGACCATGAGCTTTGCATTCGGCATTGGCATCGGCACCCGCAACCAGAAACAGGAATGGCTGGAGGTGTATTACCAGCAGCCCATCCATGACCCCGACAGCACCCTGGTCGGGATCGTGCGCGACAACATTGAGGGTCTGGGCGAAGGCAACGCGGCCGTGGATGCCGACGCCAACCAGCTTCAGACCCTGGCGGACCGGCTGGAGGAAGCCGGCTACGCCGATCTTGGCGCGCTCGCCGACCAGGCCAGCGAAAGTTCCCTGCCCGTGGTTGTGACGCTTCTGGACACCGACGCCGAGGCGAGCAGCACTCCGGAGGTCTACCTCAAGCTCCACCTCCTGTCCCACCGGCTGGTGAAGCCCCATGGCGTGAACCTCAAGGGCATCTTCCCGCTGCTGCCGAACCTGGCCTGGACCAACGAAGGCGCCATTGATCTTGAGGAACTGCCCCAGCGACAGCTCCAGGCGCGCGCCGCCGGCCGGGTTCTGGAAGTGAAGGCCGTCGACAAGTTCCCGCCGATGACCGATTACGTGGTCCCGAAAGGGGTCCGGATCGCCGATACCGCCCGCGTGCGCCTGGGCGCCTATGTGGGCGAAGGCACGACCGTGATGCACGAGGGCTTCATCAACTTCAACGCCGGCACCGAAGGCAAGTCCATGATCGAGGGCCGGATCTCCGCTGGCGTAGTGGTCGGGCAGGGCTCGGACCTGGGGGGCGGTTCTTCCACCATGGGCACCCTCTCCGGCGGCGGCAACATCATCATCTCGCTGGGTGAGAACTGCCTGCTGGGCGCCAATGCCGGCATCGGCATTCCGCTGGGCGACCGCTGCACCGTGGAGGCAGGCCTCTATGTCACCGCCGGCACCAAGGTGCGGGTGCTGGATGACAATGGCGAGCTTGTCCAGAGCGTAAAGGCACGGGACATGGCCGGCCAGTCTGACCTGCTGTTCCGCCGCAACTCGGAGACGGGCGCGGTTGAGTGCCGGACCAACAAGACAGCGATCACGCTGAACGAAGAACTCCACGCCAACAACTGAGTGAGCGAATGAGCGAGCCGCGCAGCGTCACCCTCGAACTGGCCCGGGACCTGATCAGCCGGGCCTCGGTCACGCCCGACGATGCCGGCTGTCAGCCGATGCTGACAGAACGCTTGGCCGAGGTGGGGTTCCGGGGCGAGGATTACCCGTTTGGTGAGGTTCGCAACCTCTGGCTTCGCCGTGGCGACAACGGCCCGCTGTTTGTTTTCGCCGGCCACACGGATGTAGTCCCGCCCGGCCCGGAAAGCGAGTGGAGCACACCGGCTTTCGAGCCCACCGAGCGTGACGGCATGCTCTACGGCCGGGGCGCTGCGGACATGAAAGGCTCTGTTGCGGCATTCGTTACAGCAGCGGAACGTTTTGTGGCCCGTTACCCGGAACACCAGGGCAGCATTGCCCTTCTTCTGACCAGTGACGAGGAAGGCCCGGCGCGTGATGGCACCCGGCGAGTGGTTGATGCGCTTGCGGATCAGGGCATCCGCCCGGACTGGTGCCTGGTGGGCGAGCCCTCCAGCAGCGAGCGGGTAGCCGACACCATCAAGAACGGGCGCCGTGGTTCGCTCTCCGGCAAGCTGCGCGTTCGCGGCACCCAGGGCCATGTGGCCTACCCCCAGTTTGCGGACAACCCGGTTCACCGCGCCGCTCCGGCGCTGGCGGACCTGATCAACACGGAATGGGATACGGGCAACGACCATTTTCCGCCCACCAGCTTCCAGGTCACGCGCGTGGAAGCCGGGGAAGGCGCCAACAACGTCGTCCCGGGTTCCATGGAAGTGGACTTCAACTTCCGCTTCTCCACGGAGGTCACCGAAGCCCGGCTAAGGGAACGGGTCACCACCCTGCTCGAGCGTCACCGACTGGATTACGAACTGGAATGGCACCTCAGCGGCGAGCCCTTCCTTACAGAGCGCGGTGATTTCATCGATGCTGCCGTGCGCGTGGTCGAAAGGGCCACCGGTCAGCGCCCTGCGCTCTCAACCGGCGGCGGCACCTCTGACGGTCGCTTCATCGCTCCCACGGGGGCTCAGGTGATGGAGCTCGGCCCGCTCAATGCCACCATCCACAAGGCGGATGAGTGCGTATCGGTCGCGGATCTGGAAGCGCTTTCGGGGATCTACGAGGGGATTCTGGAGGAACTGCTCGCGGGCCAGATGGCCTGACCCGCGGAGGGGAACGGCTCAGTCTTCGTCGAGAGTCGTTACGTCGTTGGCCTGAAGGCCTTTTTCCGCCTCGACCACGGTGTAGCTCACCCGCTGGCCCTGGCGGAGGACCCGCCGGCCTTCGCCCTGAATGGCGCGAAAGTGAACGAACACGTCGCCGCCGCTGTCACGGGTGATGAAGCCAAAGCCTTTCTTGACGTTGAACCACTTAACGGTGCCCTCTTCCGAGTCCTTGCCCTTCTTGCGACCCGGCGTTTTGCCACCTTTGGAGGCCTGCTTCTGCTGGCCGCTTCCCGTGTGCGCGGCAAGACTGGACGCCACCAGGGCCACGATAACGAACAGGAGATAGGCGAGCAGGTAGTCCACCAGTGATGCTGACGTCTCCAGATACAGCTCGATATTCCCGTTCATGGGGATCAGCGCCAGGATGAGCGGCGCCGGCAGGGAGACCAGCAGTGATGCGTAAAGTGCTTTGCGATTGATTGGCATGGTTGATGTTACTCTCTTGTGACCTCTTTGTTCAGGCAGCGCGCATCATACCAGAACGCATCCGATGCTGACGAAGCCACCCCTAAGCCCTGCAGCCAGGAAACCACTGCGGCCTGATCCAGAACCAGCTCAGGCGGTCTTTCATACCATTCCACCTCCAGAGCAGCGCGCTCCACAGAGGCTTCATCGTCAAGGGCGTTCCCGGGCGTATCGCCGCGCGCCAGGCTCACCAGTTCCGCCTGCTCATCCATGGCGTGTCTGCGGGTAAGGTGCTCCAGCCGTACGGGGCCGCAGGCCCACTCGAACCGGACCATGGCCGCAGCGGCACTGAGGGCCGAAAGCACATAACCCGGGTCGGCCTCCTGCGCCAGAAGCACCTCATCAAGAACGCTGAACGTCCCGTATTTCCCCGCAGATGCCGATGACGCCCGCACCGCCACTTCCAGTGCCGACTGCTCAATGGGCATGCCAAGCCATGCCTCCATCGCTGGCTGACGCTGCCGGCACCAGGCCAGCACATCCGCAACACTTGAGGCGGGCACCCTGAGACTATGCCGCATTCTGGGAGAGCAGGCGGGAACACGCGACTCCGGTGGGCCATCGTGAGCGGCCATCAGGGCAATCGAGGGATCACCGATCAGCTCCGACCACGACAGAAGTCCTTCCGCCTGCACCACGGAGGCCAGCAGCTCAGGCCCGGTGGCCTCCAGCAGAAACCAGCAGACATCGGCACCAGTGTTGGCCCGGATTTCCCTCATGCTCTGGCAGATAGCCTCCCCGTTACGGATCAGCGCCATCACGGGCACCAGCCAGAGCTCATGCGCATGGCCGGTCGCCTTTTCCGCTACCTGGCGGGCGGATTCCGCCAGGCCCCGGGATGCAAGGGCGTCGCCTCGGCACAACTCGATCGGCCCGCGCACGGAGCTGGCAAGCGCAGCAAGCCGCCGCGACTGGGCAAGCGCTGTTTCGCCAACAGGCGCAATCCGTTCGGGATAAGCGTTAGGGGTGTTGATGAGAAGCGGTTCCGTGGCGCTATGCCAATCTTCCATACCAATTCCCTCTGGTCAGTGGAGGCGGCATCCAGCCGCCCCGGGGGTCAGTGTCTCAGTCAGACGCGGTTGTAGTTGTCCTCAAACCGGACGATGTCATCCTCACCCAGATAGCTGCCCGTCTGCACCTCAATCACCTCCAGGGGAATCACCCCGGGGTTGGACAGGCGGTGGGTTACTCCAAGTGGAATATACGTGGACTCATCCTCGGTCAGCAAGGTTTCCTCATTACCACGTGTTACCAGTGCGCTCCCGCGCACAACAACCCAGTGCTCCGAGCGGTGATGGTGTTTCTGCAGTGACAGCGTGGCCCCGGGATCCACCGTGATCCGCTTGACCTGGAAGCGTTCACTGCGGGCCACACCCTCATAGCTGCCCCAGGGCCGATGCACCTTGCGGTGAAAGCGGTATTCATCCCGGTTTTCGGCCTTAAGGCGGCTCACCAGTTTCTTCACGTCCTGGACCCGGTTGCGATCCGCAACCAGCACCACGTCATCCGTTTCAACAATGACGTGATTGTCCACGCCAATTGCCGCCACCAGGCGCCCTTCGGAATGGAGATAGGATTGGTGCACGTCCTCGGTGATCACATCACCGCGAACGACATTGCCATCGTCATCCTGACCCTGCAGTTCCCAAAGCGATGACCATGACCCCACATCACTCCAGCCAGCGTCCAGCGGCAATACGACGGCGCGCTCTGTCCGCTCCATCACCGCATAGTCAATGGACTCTTCAGGGCACTCCGCAAAGACCGCCTCTGAAACCCGAACGAAATCCTGATCATCCCGGCGTGAAGCCCAGGCCCGCTGGCAGACCTCCAGGATATCCGGGCGATGGCGCTCCAGTTCCGCCAGGTAGTCACTGGCCCGGAAGAGGAACATACCACTGTTCCAGTAGTAATGGCCGTCATCCAGGTACCCCTGGGCCGTAGCAGCATCCGGCTTCTCCACAAATGCCGCCACAGGCCGTGCACCGCCAGCGACCTGCTCGGACTCGGCCCGGATGTAACCATAGCCGGTATGCGCACAGTTCGGTACAACCCCGAACGTCACCAGCCGACCCTCGCGGGCCGCCTCCTCACCCGCCTGAACCGCGCGGGCAAAGGCCTGGGTGTCCTTGACCACATGATCCGACGGCAGCACCAGCATCACACCGTCCGGATCCGTCTCCTGAATCCGCAGTGCCGCCAGTGCAATGGCCGGCGCCGTGTTGCGCCCCACTGGCTCCAGAAGAATGCGCCCGGCCTCCGCCTGCTGCCCGTAGCGCTGCAGATGAGCCGCCACAATGAACCGGTGTGCCTCATTGGTGATCACGGACAGACTCGAACAGCCGGACACCGCACAGGCACGCTGCAGGGTCTCGTCCAGAAGGGATTCGTGGGTGTTCAGTGCCAGGAACTGCTTGGGGTAAGCCTCACGGGACAGAGGCCAGAGACGGGTACCGGAACCTCCGGAAAGGATTACTGCGTGCATGATTCTTCCCTGTTGTCTGATGCCCCAAAGGGTACCGCAGCCAGAGGCCCGGGAAAACAAGCTGATCCTGGATCAGATGCACACCGTAGGAGCGAGCCCTGCTCGCGATGGCTGATCACACGCAGGACCGGCCCCTACAGCGCAGAAGCCGCTAGCTCAGCTTTCCTGCCAGCGGGCAACCTCTTCCTTGCCATACTGCTTCCGCCACGCGTTCAGCGTCTTGTGGTTACCACCACGGGTCTGGACGACTTCACCAGTGTGCGGGTTGCGGTAGGTCTTGAGCGGGCGCTTCTTGCGGCCATCATTTGCGGATGCACCACCGCCCTGATCCAGCTTGCTCTTAACCGCCGGATCCAGCGCCGAAAGTACTTCCAGCATGTCCTTACCGGACTTGCCGTACTTCTCCATGAGCTTGTTCAGCTCCTCCTTGAAGTCAAGCTCTTTCCGGAGCTCCTTATCCTCTTCCATCTTCTGGAGATCTTCCTGAAGTTGTTTTACCGCTTTTTGCTTTTCGTAATAAGTCGAGATCTTTCCCATCAAAATATCTCCGGTTGAGCTAGAGCTGTGCCAATGTTTAAAAACATCTCTATTGTAAAGAATTCATCAACGCTGACAACAACTTTTACCCCAAACACAACAATCCGTTCCAATAGTCCTTTTCACCGGTAAAAGGATTCAAGCCGTTTATACACGTAATCATAAAATCGACGCTTTCCATGCGTTCCATCAGGTGGCTCTCCTGCTCCAAGCCATACAAAAACGCCACCTTCTGAGTCGGCAACAACTGCGGCTGAACTACCGGGGAGTGCGCCCCCATGGATGAATACCGGCATACGATTTTCACCAGGCTGATAACGGTAAAAGGCATAGCCATAACACTGGTAATGCTGATCCACACGACACTCAGGCTCAACGGGAGCTGAGCGAAGCCCAGGTGCCTCTGACTGAATCATCCGACGTACAACTTCCGCGAGATCTTTGGCGCTGCCACTTAAACCCGCCACGGCCGAGAGCGCTTCAAAGTCAAAATACCCCTGATAGCCTTTCCCATAAAACCCCGCAAAACGGAAATCATAGTCAACCTCATCAGGCAGATACTCGCCATCAACAAACCTGAATGACTGACCTGACTTAAAGTAATTATCTTCTATATAGGTTCTGTAATCAGAGCCTGAAACCTGCTCAATAACTGCCCCAAGCACACAATACCCCTCATTGGAGTACGCTTGTTTCTCACCTGGCTTGTAAGCCAATTTTCTGGAAGCGAGCCTTTCAAGTTCATAGGGGCACCACGGCTTTTTATTGATATGGAACATGGCATCCAGAGAACGAACCCGATCAAACCCTGCGCTGTGCATTAAAAGTTGCTTGATCGTAACCTGACTGGGGGGCTTCGCGGGGACCCCGTCAAGGTAGTTAACCACTGATTCGTGTAGCTTGATATGACCACCTCTGACCATTCGCAGAATGGCGTCGGCGGTAAACAGCTTGGTTACACTCGCGTAACGAAAACGTGTGGATGGTCCAACCCGCTCACCGCGCAAGAGCCCTTCTTCCCACCCATTCTGGCAGTAATGAAGTGCCCCTTCCGGCGTCACGTAGGCAATCTGATTAGCAGGCGAGCCATGACTCTTCGCGGCTTCCCTGGCGGCACCGGAAAGCCAGGATGGCGCGTTATCGCTGCACTCAGTTGACCAGGCTGAGATCTGACCAACGGCTGGATAAATGAATTGGCGAGGACCTCGGGGCGAAACAGTAATCCAGTGGACAAAAGCCGCGATAGCTGCCACGGCTCCGAGCACCAGAACAACTTCAAGAGCACGCGATACACTGGCTGTTTTCAAACGCCCGACCCCATACTAAAACTGCGCCCGCAAGGGGCGCAGTATCTTTTCTAGGAAAATAAGTACTTTATATATACCTTAATCTTCAGAACTTACCTCACTTTCAGCTTCTGACTTAGATTGATCACAGCCAGAGGGACGATAGTCAGAAAGCGCCTCAGTAGTGCCACACGCCCAAGTTCCATCGTCACCGCGATACCAAGCAATGGATTCACCACTAATTGCCGCAGACGTATTGCCTGCCAGAGTAGCGTCCAGAGTTGCCGAGGCTCCGTCAAAAGTTATTGTTAGATTATCACCCTGAAAGTTTACAGTATCTCCGCCACCACCGTCTTCATTGCCGAGCAGATTACTGTTGGTCCATCCGAACTCACAGTCGCCAGCTGCTGTACCGTTCATCATGCAGGTTTCGACCGACGTACGCATCGCACCGACCTCACCCACAACCCTGGATACCTGGGAGCTTGCAACATAGGTCTGGTATTGCGGAATCGCGATAGCCGCGAGAATGCCGATGATGGCAACCACGATCATCAGTTCGATGAGCGTGAAGCCCTGTTGGTTCTGATTCGTCTGAATTGATTGCATTGGCGCACCTCCTGAAGGTGTTGTCTTTTTGATTACCGGCGTCAGCAATGGACCCTGCCTTTGCCTGCCTTCAGTGAAGTTAGCAGCTCCCATGCCAGTTTTCCCCCGAACGCGATAAAACTGCAAAATCAGTAACCTGCTAATGTCCAGTGAAAAACGGAACCTCCCAGCAGGGCATCAATGTGACACTTTTTGACAACCAAGGGTGACGCATTACGTCACTGTCATCCCTTTTTCATCACTGGCTGAACCCTCGGGCAGACACTAGACTCTTGTGGCAGAGCAACAGGCGTACAAGAGCCTGTTTTCAGGTTTCAACCGACGATTAAAGAGACGATGGCTTCCGACCCGAACAACGTAACGCTGACCGGCCTGGCCCGGCGATTTGTGGACGATGGCATCCTGGAGGAAACAGTGGCCCGGGAGGCGTTCATCCAGGCCAACCAGGACCGGATCCCCCTCATCACCTATCTCATCCAGAACGAGCTCGCGCCCGGACAGGCGCTGGCGTTCTCAGCGGCCATGGAGTTTGGTGTTCCGGTGATGGACCTGAATGCCTTCGCCACCGAGATGATGCCGGAAGGGCTGGTGGATGAGAAGCTGGTCCGCGCCCACAGTGTGTTGCCCCTATTAAAGCGCGGCAAGCGTCTGTTCGTGGCCATGGCGGACCCTACCAACCTCCAGGCACTGGATGAGATCAAGTTCCACACCGGCCTCAGTACTGAGGCGGTTCTGGTGGAGGAAAGCAGTCTTCGTCAGGCGATCGACCGGTATCTGGAATCCCAGGACACGTCCATGCAGGAGTTGGGCGGCGATTCAGACCTCGCGGATGTGGACTTCGAGGGCGATGACGATGAAGAAGGCCAGGATAAGCACGCTGTAGACGCCACGGACACCGATGACGCCCCGATCGTCAAATATGTGAACAAGCTGCTGCTGGACGCCATCAAACAGGGCGCCTCGGACGTGCACTTTGAACCCTATGAAAAGATGTACCGCATCCGTTACCGCTCCGACGGCATCCTGAACGAAGTCGCCAAACCCTCGATCAAGCTCTCCCACAAGCTGGCCGCACGCATCAAGATCATGTCCCAGATGGACATCTCCGAACGCCGTGTTCCCCAGGACGGGCGCATCAAGCTCAAACTCTCCAAGTCTAGGGCCATCGACTTCCGGGTGAACACCCTGCCCACCATCTGGGGCGAGAAGATCGTGCTGCGGATTCTCGACCCCACCGCCGCTCAGATGGGCATTGACCAGCTCGGCTACGAGGAGGACCAGAAGCAGCTCTATCTGGAGGCCCTCAAATCACCTCAGGGCATGATTCTGGTGACCGGGCCCACCGGGTCCGGTAAGACCGTCTCCCTCTATACAGGACTGAACATCCTCAACACGCCGGAAGTGAACATCTCCACGGCAGAGGACCCGGCCGAGATCAACCTGGAGGGGATCAACCAGGTCAACGTGAACAACAAGGTGGGGCTGACATTCGCGGAGGCCCTGCGCTCGTTCCTCCGCCAGGACCCGGACATCATAATGGTGGGCGAGATCCGGGACCTGGAGACCGCCAACATCGCGATCAAGGCAGCCCAGACCGGGCACCTGGTGTTATCAACTCTGCACACCAACAGCGCGGCGGAAACACTAAGCCGAATGATGAACATGGGTGTAGCCTCGTTCAACATCGCCACCTCGGTGAGCCTGATCATCGCACAGCGGCTTGGGCGCCGCCTGTGCGGCAACTGCAAGCAGCCCTACGACGTCCCGCAGGAGGCCTTGCTGAAAGAAGGTTTCACACAGGAACAGATTGATACAGGCTTTACGCTTTACAGACCGGTAGGCTGTGATAAATGTAAAAACGGGTATAAGGGTCGAGTGGGCATCCTCGAGGTGGTGCGTATCACCGAGGACATGGAGAGCATGATCATGAATGAGGCCAGCTCCGTTGAACTTGCCCGCCAGGCCCGCAATGAAGGCTTCAACAGCCTGCGCCAGTCCGCGCTCGAGAAGGTGATTCAGGGCGTGACCAGTCTGGAAGAAGCGAATCGCGTAACGAAGGACTAACGCAATGTCGGCCAATGAACAGAAGCTGGACACCTATGTCTGGGAAGGCAAGGATCGCAAGGGAAACAAAACCAGCGGTGAAACCACCGGCGCCTCAGTGGCGCTGGTTAAGGCCCAACTGCGCAAGCAGGGCTTCACACCTGGCAAGATCAAGAAGAAGAGCAAACCGCTGTTCGGCGGCAAGAAGAAAATTACACCTTTTGATATCGCGACCTTTACCCGCCAGATGGCGACCATGATGAAGGCGGGGGTGCCGCTGGTTCAGTCCTTTGACATCGTCTCCGACGGTCTGGAGAACAAGGGGCTTCAGGAATTGATCATTGCCATCCGGAATGACGTCGCCTCGGGTAACAGTTTTGCTAACGCGCTGCGCCAACACCCGAAGTATTTTGATGAGCTCTACTGCAACCTGGTGGATTCCGGCGAGGCCGCCGGTGCGCTGGAGAGCATGCTGGACCGGGTCGCGACCTATCTTGAGAAGACGGAAAACCTCAAACGCAAGGTCAGGAAGGCCATGACCTATCCGATTTCCATTATTGTGGTCGCCGTTATTGTGACGGCCATCCTGTTGGTTAAGGTAGTGCCGCAGTTCGAATCCCTGTTCCAGGGCTTTGGTGCGGACCTGCCGGCATTTACCCAGATGGTGATCGCAATGTCAGAGTGGCTCCAGGCTTGGTGGTGGGCTGTTCTGCTCGGTATTGCTGGCACCATTTTCGGGTTCCGGACAGCGAAGAAACGGTCCCCACGTTTTTCCGATACCGTGGACAAGTACGTTCTCAAACTCCCTGTTGTGGGCATGATTCTTGACCAGTCCGCTGTGGCCAAGTTTGCACGCGTACTGTCCACCACCTTCGCCGCAGGTGTGCCGCTGGTCGATGCTCTGGACTCCGTCTCTGGCGCCACCGGTAACGCGGTCTACCGGGATGCCATTCTTCAGATCAAGGATGAGGTGTCCTCAGGCACCCAACTTCAGACCGCCATGCGCCAGACCGGCGTCTTCCCGGTGCTGGCCATCCAGCTCACCTCCATCGGCGAGGAATCGGGTAACCTGGACGAAATGCTCGCTAAGGTAGCCGACCACTACGAGGCCGTGGTGGATGATCTGGTGGATAACCTTACCTCTCTCATGGAGCCGGTGATCATGTCAGTACTCGGTATCCTTGTGGGCGGCCTGATCATCGCGATGTACCTGCCCATCTTCCAGATGGGTTCTGCCATCTAGGGATCATAACCAAGGAAGCAGTCTTGCAGAACCTGATACAGATCATTCTCAGTACACCCTGGCTTCTGTGGCCAGCCCTGGTGGGCGTCTCGCTGTGCGTGGGCAGCTTCCTCAACGTCGTGATCCTGCGCCTGCCTCGGATGATGGAGCAGGCCTGGCGGCAGGAATGCGAAGCTCTTCTGGAACACGACCGTAGGAGCGAGCCCGCTCACGAAACCAGCAACACCGGCAACGCCAGCACAGATAACGATCGCGAGCAGGCTCGCTTCTACGGGCTGTCGTATCCGCGGTCGCACTGCCCGGAATGCGGCAACACCATCCGGGCCATCGACAACATCCCCGTGATCAGCTGGCTGCTGCTGCGGGGGCGCTGCCGGCATTGCGGTACGGGCATCTCTGCGCGCTACCCAGTAATCGAGGCGCTGACGGCCGTGCTTTCAGTGCTTACCGTGCTGATCCTGGGCGCCAACGCCGAGGCACTGGTTACCCTGCCCCTGGTATGGGCGTTGGTCGCCCTGACGGCCATCGACCTGGACACCACCCTGCTGCCGGACAGCATCACCCTTCCCCTGCTCTGGGCCGGGCTTGTGGTCAGTGCCCTGGGGCTGGGCCAGGTGGGGCTCGAAGCCGCCTTCTGGGGGGCCGTTGCGGGCTATCTCAGTCTCTGGAGTGTCTACCATCTCTTCCGCCTTCTTACCGGCAAGGAAGGCATGGGGCACGGGGATTTCAAGCTGCTGGGCGCCCTCGGTTCCTGGCTGGGCTGGACCATGCTGCCGGCCATTATTCTGCTCTCGAGCCTTGTGGGTGCCGTGGTGGGCATTGCGATGATTGCCATACGTGGGCATGATCGCAATATTCCGATTCCCTTCGGCCCCTACCTTGCCGCTGCGGGCGTGATCGCACTCTGGTACGGGCCGGAACTGCTGGATCTGTGGCTGTCCATGATGAGGGTCTGACATGTTTGTGGTTGGCCTGACCGGAGGTATTGGCAGCGGCAAGAGCACCGTGGCCGACCTGTTCCGTGAGCACGGCATCTTCGTGATCGACGCTGACGATGTATCCCGCGAGGTGGTTGAGCCCGGCGAACCGGCCCTGGAGGCGATCCGGGAACACTTCGGCGATGCCATTCTCCAACAGGACGGCACCCTGGATAGGGCCACCCTGCGCCAGCGTGTGTTCAGCGATGACAGCGAACGCCAGTGGCTCGAGGCGCTGCTGCACCCACGTATTGCCGAACGCCTGAAGCACTACCTGAGCGAGGCTGACTCCCCCTATCAGATGCTGGTTTCACCGCTTCTCCTGGAAACGGATCAGTACAGGCTCTGCCAGCACATTGTGGTGGTGGATGTCAGTAACGAGACCCAGATCCAGCGCACCATGAGCCGTGATGACAATGACCGCGCCCAGGTGGAGCGTATCATTGCCACGCAGATGCCCCGGGAAGAGCGACTCAGGGCGGCCGGCAATGTGATCGACAACGACCAGCCTCTGGAACGCGTGCGCGAGGAGGTCGCGGGCCTGCACCAGCACCTGCTTGCCATGGCAGCCGAGGTTTCCGGGGACACGCTCTCATGAAGGGCAGCATCGTCGCCGGCCTGCTCATCATTCTCCTCTTCCAGCTTGCCGGCCTGGCACTGGAACAGATTCCGGGCATGCCACTGCCCGGTCCGATTTCCGGGATGGTACTGTTCTTTCTCTATCTGGTGATCACAGGCGGGGGCTATGACCCGGAGCGCGAAGCGGCGCGAAACCTGCTCACCCACATGGCGCTGTTCTATATTCCGGCCGGCGCGGGCATCGTCACCCTGGGAACACTGCTCATGGAACAGGCCCTGGGCATCACCCTGGCACTGACGCTGGGCACCCTCATCGCCTTCGTGACCACCGCCCACCTGATGCAGTGGCTGAGCCGATGAGCGCCATACTGAACTCGCCCCATTTCGCCATCACCCTGACCCTGCTGGCCTATATCGCCGGCCATGGGCTGTATCGGGTTACCGGCAAGCCCAGTTTTCTTCAACCCGTGGTATCCGGCATAGCCATCGTAGGCGTTACCCTGTTGGTGCTGGACCTCGACTACGGCACCTACATGGAAGGTGCCAGCATCATCCATTTCATGCTCGGCACCGTCACGGTGGCCCTGGGCCTGCCGCTTTACCAGAACCTCGGCCTCATCCGCCGCCACCTGCTGCCGCTGATGGTCACCCTTGCTGTCAGCGGCGTTGTAGCGGCGGGCAGCGCCACCGGTCTGCTCTGGCTCACCGGCTCGGACCATGCCACCCTGATGTCCATGGCCACCAAGTCCATCACCACCCCCATGGCGATCTCCGTCACCGAGTCCATAGGCGGCTATCCACCGCTGGCGACCGGCTTCGTCATGGTCACCGGGATCCTGGTCGCCGCCTGCGGCGGTCCGGTACTGCGCATCACAGGCGTCACGCACCCCGCCGCCAAGGGCTGCGCCATGGGCATGATCGGCCATGGCGTGGGCACCACCCGCGCCTTTGAGATGGGCTCGGAAACCGGCGCCTTCTCCGCGCTCTCAATCGGCCTGATGGGCCTCTACACCGCCATCGGCCTGGGGGTGCTGATGCCGTGAGCTGGATACGGGCCCTGATCGGCACCAGCTGCCTGGCCATGGGCGGCGTGGAAACCACCTGGGCCACCCTGGCCCCACCAGCGGAACGGGAACCGCCGCCGAGGGTGGACATTGAGGCGCTCCCGGCGGATTTCTTTGACTGGGATGGCCCCCGCTACCTTGAACCCCAGGACACCTGGCTCGACCAGACCGGCCACTGGGTGGTGCGCCGCCGCCGCATCCATTCCCGCCATGTTGAAGCCCTGGGCCAGGGGATTGACCAGACCCTGGCCGGCCAGACCTGGGTGGACCAGGACAACGACAGCTACCTGCGGCTGGGCGCCTTCAACCGCTATACCGAAGACGGGAAGATGGGATTTGAGCCGGAAGCCCGCTTCAAGCTTGATGTCCCCACCTCCGAAGAGAAATTCCGCATCATTGTGGAAAGCGACGCCAACGACCTGGCGCCCCTTTCCGAACAGCAGCAACGGGGTACGCTGACGCCTGAGGAGGAGGATGAGAACAGCTTCACGGCCGGCGCTTTGCGCTTCCTCTCGCCACTGTCCGAGCGCTGGAACGCCAGCACCGACGTTGGTGCCCGATTGCGCCTGCCAATGGAGTTCTTCGCCCGCGCCCGCACCTGGTCCGACTGGCAACTCTCCCGAGAATGGCGGCTGCGCGTGGACCAGCGGATATTCTGGTACCTGCAGGAGGGCTGGATCTCCCGTTCATGGTTCGGGTTTCACCGCTCGCTTGGCCCTCACTGGCGGTTCCGGGCTTCATCAGAGGCTCGCTGGGTCCACCGCAAGCGCGGTTTCGAGATGGCCCAGATATTCCGCCTGCAGCGCCGTTACCGCAACCGTCACTTCGTGCGCCTGCGCCTTGGCGTTCTGGGAAACACCTTCGACAACTGGGCTCGCACCGAATACTTCACGGACATGCTCTACCGCAAGCGCCTCCATGACGACTGGCTCTACGGCGAGATCATCCCGTCCCTGCGTTACCGCCGTGAAGAGGACTTCCAGCCCGAAGCCACCCTGACCTTCCGCATCGAAATGTTCTTCTCAAGCAGCGGAGATCTCCAGTGAGCAGCGATTACCGCATCACGCCCGTCGGTACGGTCCACTCCTGTTTTCCGGACAAGTTCGGCGTCCCGCGTCAGCCTTCCCTGTGCCCCCACGCCCGGGGTGAGGTGGTGCTGCACCCGCCCTGGAACAGCGAGGATGCGTTCCGTGGCATCGAGGACTTCTCTCACGTCTGGATCACCTTCCTGTTCCATCAGGTTCCGGCGGATCATGCGCCCTCCACACTGGTCAGACCACCGAGACTGGGCGGCAACACCCGGGTCGGTGTCTTTGCCAGCCGCTCCCCCTTCCGCCCCAACCGCATCGGCCTGTCACTGGTGCGCAACCAGGGGCTCACCCATCGTCAGGGTGAACTGCGCCTGGCGATCAGCGAAATCGATCTGGTGGACGACACCCCCGTGCTCGACATCAAGCCCTTCCTGCCCTGGTGCGATGCCCCGGAGGCGGCCACAGGGGCCTGGGCCAGTGAGCCACCAGCCCCCACGCTGCCCGTCAGGTTCAGCCCGGAAGCAGAGCACCGTCTGCAGCAGATACAGTGGAGCTACCCGGAACTGCGTGAACTGATTAAAGAGGTGCTCAACCAAGACCCGCGCCCCGCCTTTCACCGCGACGATCCGGAACGGCGCTACGCGCTCCGCCTTTACGACCTGGACGTCCACTGGCTGGTGGTGAATGGCACCTGTGTGGTTGAACGGCTTGAGAAGGCGTAATTGTGGAACCGCACCGGTGGCACTATCATGGAGCGCTGAGTCACCATGGTCACTGACAGGAGCACAAGCCCCTATGCGATACAACCGACTGATCCGCACCACCTGCCTCGGCGCCGCCCTGTTTACCGCGTTTGCCGGCACAACCCATGCGGACAGCCTGGACCTGAGCCTGAGCAACGATTCCGTCCGGGGTGAATACAGCCTCACCGATGCCAACGAGGAACTTGGCGGCGGCGTGGGCTACACCTACCACGACGGCAGCCGCCACCTGGCAACGCTCGACCTGCACGCCCAGGGTCGCACGGCCATCCAGAACATACCCATGACCGTGGGCCTGGGCGTCCGCAACATGTACTTCGACGACGGCGATCGCGACATTGACGGTGGAGCCACCGCGCCGGGTGTCTTTGCACGCATGAATATTCCGGAGGTTCCCGGCCTGTCCGTTAGCGGCAGCCTCTACCTCTCCCCGTCCATTCTGTCCTACGGGGACGCGGACGGCATGCGTCACACCGACGCCACCGTCAGCTACCGCCTGATCCGCAACTCCGAGATCTTCGCCGGCTACCGCTACGTGGGCGCGGATCTCGATACCCGCGGCGATGACGACTACCGCTTCGAGGAAGGCCTGATCGGCGGCATGCGCATCCTCTTCTGACAGAACCCGGACTGGTTCACGGCAGTGCCTCCGGAGCTGGGCTAGACTCGTAGGACAATCGTTTTACGGGTCAAGCAGTTCCGGAGGCTCCCCCATGCACGCCCGCCTTTCCTATATTTTCCCCGCTACATTGGCGCTTTTCCTGGCTGCCTGTGGAAGTGGGGATCCCTCGGTAAGCGACGAGAACTCCTTTGATATCGGCGAGGCTCCGGATTTCCGCGACGAGGGCTCAGGGCTGCGATGCCAGAGCACCCGCAACCTTGAAGACAACCAGCTGCTGGTGAGCGTGCAGACCCCAAGCAACAGCCCCGACGCAGAACAAGGCAGCGGGCTGAGCACAACGACCAGTGCCGATCTCAGCCTGATTGAAGTCGAAAGCCCGTGGTCTCAGAGTCTCAGCACTGAAACAGTTGGCGATGACTTCGTCGTCACTTTTGAAGACGGCGTGCCTCGCCGTATCGACCTGGCCATTGAAGCCTCTGTTGCCGGCAGCACCTACAGGGCGCCCGTAGCCTCGGAATGCGGACACGTGTTTGTGAACCCGTTTTCAGACGTGCTGGTCGACGAAGTTATCGAAGGCCTCGATGACGACGGCATCAGTGACATCAACAGCTGCAACGATGTGGCCTGCACCTACGATCTCGTCTGGAAGCCATTGGCGGACCGTGTGCAATCCTTCGAGATCGATGTCACAGATGGCCAATCGGCACTCAAAGACCGCGCGGACTTCATGGCGTTCCTGGAGCAGGCGAAAACGCTGCTGACGAAGGAAGCCGCCACACTCTCCAGTGGCGACAGCGAGGATGTCGCGCCGGGCTACAACGCCGTCCAGTACGGCATCAGCCTGAACGCGGGCGAGAGCTCCGGATTCTGGGCAACGCACACCATTGACCGCGGCGTCAGCAATGCCAACGGCGCAGCCTACACCTATCCCAGCTATTCGATTGGTAACCTGCCACTATCCGAGCTTGGTTTCGATCTTGCCCTGGGCACAGTGGATATTCCAAAAACGCGACGTTCCTTTGACTCGACGCTGGACGATGCGTTCAGGAGCTACAGCACCCAAGCGAACCAGCTTTTCGCACCTCAGGATGACGAGAGCGGCCAGAGTAATCTGCTATCCAGCCTCCGCCCCGTACTACAGACTGTCAGCGATGAAGACGCCCGAACCATTGGTTGGGCCCCCAACCCTCATGTCTACAGGGCCGGCGCCGTACGGGAGACCGATGAACCTCCCCAGGCCATACTCAGCAGCTACTTCCATGCCGCACGGGGATGGGAGCTTTCCGGGACGGACGATACAGGGTATGAACGGGAAGGGGTTCTTGAGCAACAGGCGATCAGTACCATAGAACTCAACCTGTCCGAATGGAGTGGAGAAGAGTCCTTTAGCCCGGATAGCTCCACTGCCGATTATCGCTTTGCGGGATTTGAACTGAAGCCCGTGTCAAAGGGGGGTATCGATGTCGCTCAAGCAAGCCTGGGGACATGGGACTTCACGGGCAGCGGGCAAGACAATGACGAGAATGCGGCCACTTCATGGAAGCTCGAGAACTCAAACACCCCCTCCTATTCCGGGTTCGAGATGACCCCGGTTCTCCAACTGGAAACACCTGATGACAGTAATCCTGAATTCACGGGCAATGTCTTCATTAACTTTGCAGGTAAAAACCAGCAGGGGAATGCGACAGAAGGTATTCCAAACGGTGCCGTGTCAGCCGACGAGCGCTGGATTGCAACCTCATCCCGCCCGACATCCAGCAACACAGCGGGCGGTTCCCTTCTTAGGATTGCCTATAAGCAGGAGAATTCCGACGAAATTCCTCAATCCGGAGCGCCGATCTATAAAGTGCAGGGTTTCAGTATCGACGACTCCAACGGGCTTACACAGCATGAAAACGCATGCCTTCGGCTCGACAGCAGCGATGCTGATTACAGCTTTTCAGGTCACCGGACAGAGTACACGCCAAATACAGACGATTTCTCGGTTGCTCAGTCCGAAAAAGAGTCTGGATCCGGCTGCCCTGTGGTAGAGAATAGCGACGGTTCTTTCACCATCGAAGACTGTGGAACAGACAGCCGGCAATTCCAAGGGTTCGTAGCTGACAGCGGCAAAACCCTCGTCATGATCACCAAATCTAACGAATCCGTAGGATTCCTGTTAGGATTCAGAAACGACAGCGCGGAGGGGTGCCCCAACTGATCCGGATTCCTGCCCTCCGCGTAGCTGTACCAAAACGCGGAGGTATTGATGGAATTGCGTTCTGTACCAGCCCTGATCCTGGTGGCTGTTCTTGTGATTGGTGGTCTGGCCGCCGGCTTTATTGCCAGCCAGTTTGAGTTTGAGCGGCCCACTCCGAAGGTTTCCGAACCAAAACTCCTGGACGCCGATGCCATCCCCGGATGGGCGACGGCTCCCCTGCCGGATTTCACCCAGTACAGCGTTGTCTCCGACAAGAAGGATGCCTTCTTCGGCTACCTCTTTCCCCGCATCGCCCTCGCCAATCTGCGGATCCAGGCTGCCAGGGCCTATCTTAAGGAACTCCGGGGCAAAGCGGAACTGAGTGACGAAGAGCAAGAATGGCTTACCACCCGCGCCACTCGCCTGCGCGTAAAAGGTGATAAGCCAGAGGACCTCATCAGTGGCCTTGAGCGCCGGATGAACATCATCCCGCCTTCGCTGGTACTGGCACAGGCCGCCAATGAATCCGCCTGGGGCACCAGCCGTTTCGCCACCCAGGGCAACAACCTGTTCGGTCAGTGGTGCTTCAGCCCCGGCTGCGGCCTTGTTCCCAACAGCCGGCCGGCAGGCATGACCCATGAGGTGGAGGTGTTTGACTCGCCTTACCGCTCCATTCGCGCCTACCTCACCAACCTCAACCGCCACAATGCTTACCAGCAACTGCGGGAGCGTCGGCGTGCACTGCTCAACGACAACGAGTTCCCCGATGGCATCAGCCTCGCGGGCGGACTGCAGTCCTACTCCGAGCGTGGACAGGCGTACGTGGAAGAAATCCGCAGCATGATCCGCGCCAACAACCTTTCCGATTATGACCAACGCCAGCAGGAGCTGGTAGGAGCGCAGACCCCCTTAGAGAAGCTGGATGCGTTCATCAGCGATTACCGGGAACGGTTCGGCAACTGAGAAAACAGCTGTTCACTGAAAAATTGGCAGGGCGCACTGCCAGTGTATAATGGCGGCCGTCACGAGTTACCCATTCACCGGACAGACGGTCGCCAACATGCTGGATTTCCTTCCTGCGCCGCTCAAGGGCACACTCTGTGTTCTTCTGATCCTGCTCAGCACCCTTATTCTTTATCCCCTTCTTCTCCTGCTTGCCATCCTCAAGCTGATCATTCCGATCACGCCGGTACGCAAGCTGTGCACCCGGGGACTCAATACCATCGCCTTCATCTGGATCGAGAACAATGGGCTGTTCATGCGCCTGCTCAACCGCATCGAGTGGGACGTTGAGCTCAATGCCAACCTGAGCCGGAACCAGTGGTACTTCGTCACCTGCAACCACCAGTCCTGGGCGGACATCCTGGTAACCCAGGTGGTACTCAACCGCCGCATTCCCCTCATGAAGTTCTTCCTGAAGAAGGAGCTCATCTGGGTGCCATTGCTCGGCATTGCCTGGTGGGCACTGGATTTTCCCTTCATGAAGCGCTACACCCAGCAGCAGCTCATGAAAAAGCCCCACCTGAGAGGCAAGGATCTGGAGACCACCCGTAAAGCGTGTGAGAAGTTCGAGTACACGCCGGTGGCGGTGTTCAACTTCATGGAAGGCACACGCTTCACCCCGGCAAAGCACCAGCAGCAGAACTCCCCCTACCACAACCTGCTCAAGCCCCGCTCTGGGGGTACCGGCTTTGTGCTGGGCGCCATGGGCAACCTGATGAGCATCATGCTCGACATCACCATCGTCTACCCGGATGGCCCCGGCGGCATCTGGGATTATCTGAGCGGACGCACACGCCGCGTGATAATCCGTGTTGATGAAAAGCGCATTCCGGAACAGTTCCTGGGACGAGATTACCAGAACGACCGCGAGTTCCGGATCGAATTCCAGAAGTGGATCAGTGAACTGTGGAGGAACAAGGACGAGCTGATAGACCGCATGAAGGAACAGGAAACCGCCAACCCTTCCTGATTTCTCCCTGACATGAAAAAGCCCCGCCGAAGCGGGGCTTTTCTTTTCCTGTTTCAAGCACCGACCAGATGGCCGGCCTCAGGATCAGCGACGACCGGCGCGGCGAAGCGCACTCGGAGAATAATCCCGAAGCTGACGCTCAATCCCGAACTCATAGGGATCGTCCATTTCGTTGGTCAGACCCAGAACCAGATAGCGGCCATTGAGCGTATCGTACAGCGCCTCAAAGGCGTACCACGGCACGTTCTTATCATAGAACTGGACATGGTGGCCTTCTGCCACACGCCAGAGTTCACCCCGGCCATCGTAGTGGTCAACCACGGATGCCGCCCAGGTATCCTCATCAATGTAGAAGTCACGCTTGGCGTAGATGTGGCGCTCATCGTCCTTAAGGGTCGCGGTCACGTGCCATACCCGATGGAGCTCATAGCGGGCGTGATCCTGGTTGATGTGGCCGGCCTTGATGATCTCATCGTAGTCCAGTGACGGATCATCCAGCTGGTAGCCGTTGTAGGGAATGTACATTTCCTTCTTCCCTTTCAACTCCCAGTTGTAGCGATCCGGCGCACCGTTGAACATATCCAGATTGTCCGACGTCCGCTGGCCATCGGACGCTGTACCCGGCCCGTCATAGGCCACCTGCGGGGCCCGGCGTACCCGGCGCTGACCCGCATTGTACACCCAGGCCCGGCGGGGCTCCTTCACCTGGTTCAGTGTTTCGTGAACCAGCAACACGTTACCGGCCAGCCTCGAAGGCGACTTGATCTGCTGCTTGAAGTAGAACAGGACGTTGGAATCCTCGCCCGGCTCATAATCCTGCAGCGCTGTCCGCCAGGTTAGCTCCTCATCGAAGTGCACCGGCGTGTAGTCACCGTTTTCCTGAGGTGTCACCTGATGGATGTTCCGGTTCACCGCACCACCCCGGTAGCGGGTAATGTGGTTCCAGATCACCTGCAGACCGTTCTCCGGAATCGGGAAGGGCACTGCGGTATCGAAGTTCTCCAGGCCGTTACCTCCCTCAACCAGCGTGGTATTGGTGGCGTTCTTCTTTGCCTTCTCGTAGATCTCTTCTGGCAGTGCCCCGGTACGACGGGTCTTATAGACCGGCATCTTGTAGTCATCGTATTCCCGGATCATCTTCTCCTGCCCGGGCGTCAGCCGATCCGCATATTCATCGACGTTGCTCTGATCGATGACGAACAGCGGCTCGTCCTCCGGGAAGGGGTTCAAGTAATGCTCCCCATCGAAGTTATCCGGTGCTTCGGTAAGGCCACCATCCCAAGCGGGGATCTCATCCCCGTTACCCGCTTTTTTCGCGCCGATGGGAGTCAGCTCGTTGCCGAGCTTGGCGGCCTCTTCCTCGGAGACCGCGCCCATTGCCGGCCCCCCTGCCACAGCCAGGGACAGGATGCCCCAGGCCAGTGCGTTCTTTCGGAATGTCATTGTTCGTCTACCTCGCAAGACGTTGGTGGTACAGCTTGTCTTCACACTATGCCGGGATCAGAACGAGTACGTCACGCTGGCCGTGATATTGTCGCGATCCTCTCGGGTGTTGTAGTCGCCACCGAAGAAGTTGGTGTAGTTGATGGCTGCCTGGTAGTTGTTGCGGTATTCCGCAGCAAGACCCAGGCCCACCGCCTTGTTGCCTTCATTGAAGGCACCACCCGGAGCGGGCGCAAATCCGTTCACGTCATGTGACCAGGAGAGCGAGGGCTTGAGCGTCGCACCCATGAAGGCGTTGTTGTAGGTCAGCTCGCCGCGCAGACGATAGCCCCAGGAGAAGTCACTCACGAAGCCATCGTTGGTGCAGTTACTGGGGTTGATGTTTACGAATGAATCGGCCGAGCTATTACCCGGGATATTATTCTCGCTACAGGTTAAGAATCCACCCTGCGCTTCATAATCACCGATGCCGTAAATCCCAGAGCGACCATAACGTGCATCAGACTTGGACGGCAGGTCGTGGACATACGTCATACCAATTTCACCTACAAAGCTAAGGCGGCTGGCCCCCAGAACTCGATCAAAGAATTTAATGAAAGTTGCCTGCGCCTGGGAGACCTTGTGCCGATCATATCCGTTAATATCTTGACCTGCCGTAGGCGTTACTCCTTGCTCAACACGCCGCTGATAAAGCTTAGAGATCGCCTCGCCGCCACCGGCACTAGGCCCTATGGCCCCCTCTAGACCACCGTAAATCAGCTCAAAAGCATTCCACTGCAACGGCATATTTTCACGAAAGCTATATTCCGCGCCGATAGACCACCCACCAGGCACATTGGTATTCATACTGAGTCCATAGAGTTTTATGTCCTCAGGATAATCCACATAGTAATCAGGCAACGGGCTGATGGAAGGATCCTCTGAAATTGTGCCACTGATGTAGGGAAGTCGACTGTCATAGCGGACATGGTAAGCACCAAACTCCGTGTTACCCAGCTCTGGCGAATACCAGCGGAGGGCCACGCCAAACTGGTCATCACCATCTGGTGTATTCTTTTCTCCACGCCCGATCACTTGAGGACCGCTATCCGGAAAATTCTTTTGGTCTACCCCACCACTCGGATAGACAGGGCCACAGTCATTAGCGGTAAAGTCATTGTTCGAGAAGAAGGTCCCGCAGTCCTCAAGGCGCGTCTCATCCCAGCCAAACTGGGCATACGCTTCCACGGTAATGTTCTGCGTAAGACCAATGGAAGTATAGAGTGCCTCGACCGGCAGCAACGCGTCCCGGATCTCGGAACCCGGCGCCCTGATGGCACTGACGTTAATCGGGTTGGTGGCATTAATGCCCCCCTGGATGAAGGTGCTCTCACCCCAATTGATGACCTGATTACCATACCGAACGGTCACCGGCACCTCCCCGGCATACCAATCTGTCCAGACGTAGGCGTCGAGAAATTCACCACCGGAGGCATCGTCCTTACCGCCTTCACTCAGAGGGAATTCAAAATCATCATCCTTGGTCTTGAAGTCATACCAATAGCGACCTCGCACAAAGGTCCCGACACTCGAAAGATAATCCCCTCTGGCGTCCCAGTTCAGGTAGAGCTCACTGGTACCACTGACCCGCTCCGAGTAGGTATCTCCGGAGTCAAAGTTCTGGTTACCATCATCGTAGTTAGTGCTGGAAGCCCCTGTCGTTGTACCCGCAAAGCTGGGCCCCAGATTCCCCTGCCCGATCAGATCCTTATTTTGACTCTCCACACGCCAGCCAGCCGCAGCGGTCAGGCTGGTATCAAAGGCACCGTTGACTTCACCGTAGTTGAACGTAAACGCGCCAGCCGGGGCGGTCATGCCCGCGGCAACGGCGACGGCGAGGGGGAGGCGAGCTCGCTTCTGCCACTGTTGTGTTCTTTTTGTCATTGAAACGCTTCTCCGTTGTCACTGAATCGCTACCCGGGTAATGGAATTACCACAAGTTCACATGCAATATAGACACAAAATCACAGATCCACCAACTTTCCGGTAGCCAATTTTGCGTTTCGTGGACCGCTTCACGGAATTGCAATAAAACACACGCGCAGAGTGATCCAAGAGGCTCTTTTATGCACGATTCCTTCATCTACATCACCGCTGCCCGCCGCACCCCAATGGGCGGTTTTCTTGGCGCCCTTTCCCCTCTCAACGCCCCTGCCCTGGGCGCAGAAGCCGTGCGTGCAGTACTGGCGGATGCCGGCCTGGCGCCGGATGCGGTCGAGGAAGTTGTCATGGGCAATGTGCTACCTGCCGGCACCGGCCAGGGCCCGGCACGTCAGGCGGCGCGGGACGGCAGCCTGCCGGATGGTGCCAGTGCCACGACGGTGAACAAGCTCTGCGGCTCGGGGATGAAGGCCACCATGTTCGGTCATGACCTGATCCGCGCCGGCAGTGCGGAAGTGGTGCTGACCGGGGGCATGGAGAGTATGTCCAATGCGCCTTACCTGCTCACGGATGCGCGCCGGGGCTACCGCATGGGCTCCGGCCGGGCGCCACAGGATCACATGTTCATGGACGGGCTCCAGGACGCGGAAACAGGCCGGCTGATGGGCGAGTTCGCCCAGGAGACGGCGGACCGGCTGGGCTACTCCCGGGAGGCCATGGACGCTTTTGCGATCCGTTCCCTGGAGCGTGCCAACGCCGCCATTGAAAACGGCTGGCTGGACGCCGAAATGATCCCGGTCACCCAGACGGACCGTAAGGGTCATGAGATCACGGTTAGTAACGACGAACAGCCCGGCCAGGCCAACATTGACCGTATCCCCTCCATGCGCCCGGCCTTCGCAAAGGATGGCACCATCACCGCAGCCAACGCCTCCTCCATCTCGGACGGCGCATCGGCGCTCATGCTGATGAGCCAGTCAGCAATGGAACGCCACGGCTCAAAGCCGCTGGCACGGATCCTCGGCCATGCCACCTTCTCCCGGCATCCGTCCGAGTTCACCCTGGCACCCGTAGGCGCCATCCAGCGGCTTCTGGAGCGCACCGGCTGGTCAACGCAGGATGTGGACCTCTACGAGATCAATGAGGCGTTCGCGGTGGTGTCCATGATCGCCATGGATGACCTCGCTCTGGATCTGGAGAAGGTCAACATCCACGGCGGCGCCTGCGCCCAGGGCCACCCCATCGGCTCCACCGGCTCGCGGCTGATCGTGTCCCTGATCCATGCCCTGAGGCGCACCGGCGGTCGGCGGGGTATTGCCTCGCTGTGCATCGGTGGCGGCGAGGCCACCGCCGTGGCCATCGAGCTCTGCGACTGAGCCTGCTCAGGCTTTGTGGGGCAGTTCCAGGTAATCGTGGGACTGCATCTCAAGAAGCCGTGACTCGGTTCGTTCGAACTCAAACGCCAGGTTGCTACCTGTGTAGAGATCCGGGATCGGCGCCTCGGCGGAGATGATCAGCTTAACGCAGCGATCATAGAACTCGTCCACGAGGTTGATGAAGCGCCGGGCCCGGTCGTCCGAGTCCGCTCCCATCACCGGGACGCTGGAGAGGATCACGGCATGGAACTCGCGCGCCAGTTCGATGTAATCGTTCTGGCTGCGGGGCCCGTCGCAGAGTTCCTGGAAGTCGAACCAGACCACATCATCGGCATGACGGCGGGCATGGATCAGCCGCCCGTTGATCTCCAGATCCTGCCCCTGATCACCGCCGGTCAGTGCCAGCTCCTCATAGCTCTTCAGCAGGCTCTCTTCTGCCTCCGGCCCCAGGGGCGAGTGGAACAACCGGGCCTGCTCCAGGGTCCGCAGCCGGTAGTCTACACCGCCATCAATGTTCAGCACCTTCGTATAGCGGTTGAGCAGGTCAATGGCCGGCAGGAAGCGGGCGCGCTGAAGACCGTTCCAGTACAGGCCGTCCGGCTCGATGTTGGAGGTGCAGACCAGGGTTACGCCCCTGTGGAAGAGTCCATCCAGAAGGTTTGCCAGAATCATGGCGTCACCGATCTCGGAGACGAAGAACTCGTCGAAGCAGATGACCCGGCACTCGGCCGCAAACCGTTCAGCGATGGTATCCAGCGGATCGCTATGGCCTTCCAGCTCCGCCAGCTCCCGGTGCACCCGCTGCATGAAACGATGGAAATGGACCCGCAGTTTCCGTTCAAACGGCAGTGAATCGTAGAACAGATCCATCATGTAGGTCTTGCCGCGGCCAACCCCGCCCCAGAAATACAGGCCGGTCACCGGTTCCTCGCGCCCGCGCCGAAGCTTGCGCATCATCCGTTTGGCGGGGCGATTGTGCCTCTCCTCGGCAGCCACCAGCTTCTCATACAGAGACTGGAGATGCTGGATCGCGGTTTCCTGAGCGCTGTCGCGCTGGAAGCCTGCGTGTTTCTGGTCTTCACGGTAGCGGGCCAACGGCCCCGCTGATGGTGCTGCGTCACTGACGCTCATGCGTGCCTCACAACTGCCATTTAAGGAGAGTATTATCCGGATTTTTGCGCCGGCCTCAAAATCCCACCATGGTCGGGACTGTTGCCGGGGCGCGCTTTGTCATACCATGATCGCGTTACGGCTGGTCATAGACCAGCGCCTTCCAGGCAACAGAGGGATTGCACTATGGAGTCCATGCTCGCTGTCGGTATTGCGGCATTGGTGATCGGCCTTGCTCTGGGCTGGGCTATTGCGCGCTCAACAGGCGGACGCAACGTGCGCCAGCGCCGGCTCGCCCAGCAGCTCGACGCGCTCCAGAACGAACATACCCGCTATCAGGCGCAGGTGAACGAACATTTCGTGGAGACGGCGGAACTGTTCCGGCGACTCAATGACTCCTACCGGGAAGTGCATGAGCACCTGGCCAAGGGTGCCTCACGCCTGTGCACTGAAACCGAGGCCCGCGAGGAGCTGGAACAGGTTCAGCGCGACCACAAGCTGAGCTACAAGGGCCCCGCCGGGGAAGAAGATGGCGTGGAGCCGCCACGGGATTATGCCCCACGCAATACGCGCAACGACAACGGCATGCTCTCCGAGGATTTCGGCCTGAAGAAGGAAGAGCCCGAGAACGGCAGCCGCAGCTCAGCGTCCTGAACCCTGCCATCCGAGCCCGGTTATGCCGGGCTCGGATCCTCGACGAATCGGTGCTCAATGCCATGGGCCTCGGCGAGTGCCGCACCCAGTGCCTGCACCCCGTCACGCTCAGTGGCGTGGTGGCCTGCCGCAAAGTAGTGAAGCCCCTGCTCCCGTGCGCTGTGGACGGTCGGCTCCGAAATCTCACCGGAAAGGTAGGCATCTGCCCCGAGCGCAGCCGCCCGGTCAATCATGCCCTGGGCACCGCCGCTGCACCAGGCCATCCGACGGATCAGCTCCGGTCCGCCCTCAACAGCCAGCGGCGCCTTTTCCAGGCGTGACTCCAGACGTGAAGCCAGTGCCTGCGGCGTCATGGGTTCCTCCAGGGTTCCAGCCCACATCAGCTCACAGGGATCGTCCGAAACCGGGGCACCATCGGAAACACCCAGCGTGCGCGCCAGACAGGCGTTGTTGCCCATGGCCCGGTGCGCATCCAGCGGCAGATGATAGGCCACCAGAGAGACGTTGTTGCTGAGCAGAAGCTCAATGCGCCGTTGCTTCATGCCCCGGATGCACGGGTCCTCGCCCTTCCAGAAATAGCCGTGATGCACCAGCACCATATCGGCCCCAGACTCGATGGCCTGCTCCAGGAAGCGCTGGCTGGCGGTTACCCCGGAAATGACCGTACGCACCCGGTCACGCCCCTCCACCTGGAGGCCGTTGGGGCAGTAGTCCCGGAACAGTTCCGGGCGCAGCCACTGGTCCATGGTCGCAACGAGTTCATCGCGCTCCGGTGCACTCATGACTGAACCTCTCCACCGTTGAGAATGTCTGCCAGTGCAGCGAGTAGTGCATCCATCTGCTCAGCCGTCCCGATAGTGATGCGCAGATACTGCTCGATCCGCAGTTTGTCAAAGTGGCGCACAATGATATGGCGCTCACGCAGCTGCGCCGCCAGCTCCGCACCGCTGACCGCCGGATGGCGGCAGAAGACGAAGTTGGCCCTGGAGGGCACCACCTCGAAACCCAGCGCTTCCAGCCCGCTGTTGAGGCGTTCACGCTGCTCAATCACCGCCTGCTGCCCGGCACGGAAGCCCGCCTCATCCCGGAAAGCCGCAATGGCGCCGGCCTGCGCCAGCCGATCCAGGGTATAGGAATTGAAGCTGTTCTTGATCCGCTCAAGTCCCTCGATCAGGTGCTTCTGGCCCATTGCATACCCCACCCTGAGCCCGGCCATTGAGCGCGACTTGGACAGGGTCTGGGTAACCAGCAGGTTGGGATGATCCGGGATCAGCCGGGCGGCACTCTCTCCGCCGAAATCCACATAGGCTTCGTCGATCACCACTACCCGATCAGGGTTGGCCACCAGGATACGCTCAACGGATTCCAGATCCAGGAAGCGACCCGTTGGCGCGTTAGGGTTCGGGAAGATCACGCCAGCGTTGGGCGGCTGGAATGCCTCCACCGGTATCCGCAGCTGGTCATCCAGCGCCACGGTGCGACTCTCCAGGCCATAGAGGCCGCAGTACACCGGGTAGAAGCTGTAGCTGATGTCCGGGAACAGCACCGGTTCCCCGGGCTGGAACAAGCCCTGGAATATGAACGCCAGCACCTCGTCGGACCCGTTCGCCGGGAAGACCTGTGAGGCCTCCAGACCGAACCAGTCCGCTATGGCTTGGCGCAGTTGCGTGGCATCCGGATCCGGGTACAGGCGCAGGCGCTCGTCCGCGGCTTCACGGATCGCCTGCGTAACCGCCTCGCCGGGGCCGAATGGATGTTCGTTGGTGTTGAGCTTGACCAGGTTGGTCATCTGCGGCTGCTCACCCGGCACATAGGGGGTGAGCTCGCGCAGCCGTTCATTCCAGAACCGGCTCATGGTCGCTCCTCAGTCGCGGATGCGGTATTCAGCCGAGCGCGCGTGCGCCGTCAGCCCCTCGCCCCTGGCCAGCACCGAGGCACAGCGGGCAGCACGGTCCGCGCCTGCCGCCGAGAAGTGCACCACCGAGGAGCGTTTCTGGAAGTCATAGACGCCCAGCGGGGATGAGAAGCGGGCAGTGCCGCTGGTAGGCAGTACGTGGTTGGGGCCGGCGCAGTAATCCCCCATCACCTCGGCGGCCCAGGAGCCCATGAAGATGGCGCCGGCGTGGCGGATCTGCGGCAGCAGCGCGTCCGGGTCCGCCAGCGACAGCTCAAGGTGTTCCGGAGCCACAAGGTTGCTCACCCGGGCCGCCTCTTCCAGCGAAGCGCACTGAACCAGTATACCCCGGCCCGACAGGGACTGGCGTATGATCTCCGCCCGCTCCATCTCCGGCAGCATACGGGCCATGCTGGCTTCCACTTTCGCAATGTAATCCGCGTCCGGCGATACCAGTATGGCCTGGGCCTGCTCGTCGTGCTCGGCCTGGGAGAACAGGTCCATGGCGACCCAGTCCGGGTTCGTGTGGCCGTCAGCGATCACCAGGATCTCGGACGGACCAGCGACCATGTCGATGCCCACGCGCCCGAAGACCTCACGCTTGGCCTCGGCCACATAGATGTTGCCCGGGCCCACGATCTTGTCCACTGCCGGTACGGTTTCGGTCCCGTAGGCCAGTGCCGCGATTGCCTGGGCGCCACCCAGAGTATAGATCCGGTCGATGCCGGCCACCCGCGCGGCAGCCAATACCAGGTCATTCAGTTCGCCGCCCGGCGCCGGCACCACCATGACAATCTCCTCGACGCCCGCCACCTTCGCCGGGATGGCGTTCATCAGTACCGAGGAGGGGTAAGCCGCCTTGCCGCCGGGAACGTAGAGTCCGGCGCGGTCCACGGGCAGCACACGCTGGCCAAGGCGGGTGCCGTCAGCCTCTTCATAGGACCAGTCCTGCGGCAGCTGCTCGCGGTGATAGCGCCGGATCCGGTCAGCCGCGGTTTCCAGCGCCTGGAACTGCTCGTCGGTGATGGCGTGCATAGCGGCGTCGATGCGCTCACGCGGCACTTCCAGTTCGCTCACGGACGCCACGGTGAGGCTATCCAGCTTCGCGGTGTATTCCAGCACAGCGGCATCGCCTTCCTGGCGCACCCGCTTCAGGATCTCGGCCACGGTCTGGCGCACGCTGGTGTCGACGCCTTCCTCCCACTCGGTATGGCGGCGCAGCGCCACCTCGAAGTCCGGGTCAGCTGTATTGAGCTGGGTAATGGACAGTTCACTCATGCCTGTTTCTCTCACTGCGTCTGTCTGCGGGCGACGGCCTCGCCCATGCGATCCAGGATCGGCTGGATCCGAGCGTGTTTCATCTTCATGGAGGCACGGCTGACGACCACCCGGGAGCTGATCTCCGCGATGGTCTCGCGCGGCTCCAGGCCGTTCGCCTTCAGCGTGTTGCCGGTATCGACGATATCCACAATCTCATCCGCCAGCCCCAGAAGCGGCGCCAGCTCCATGGCGCCGTAGAGCTTGATGATGTCCGCCTGCTTGCCCTGGGCCGCGTAGTACTCGCGCGCCAGGCGGGTGAACTTGGTGGCCACGCGCACGCGCCCTTCAGGCACGGCCTGGCCGGCCACGCCGGCGGTCATCAGACGGCACTTGGCAATGGCCAGATCCAGCGGCTCGTAGAGGCCGT
>NZ_JACHUZ010000013.1:1086284-1462034 GCF_019903425.1 Vreelandella halophila | reverse complement strand
CCCTGGGCAAGGGCCAGCCCCGGCGCCTGGAAGGGCCCGCCCCCGCCATGTTCCATGAGCACATCCTTGCCCGCCACGCCCATGTCCGCGCCACCGTATTGCACATAGGTGGGCACATCCGTGGCGCGAATGATCAGCAGGCGCACCCCGGGGACCGTGGTGCCAAACACCAGCTTCCGGCTTTTCTCCGGATCCTCTTCGGGCTCAATGCCAGCACCGGCGAGAAGCGGCAGTGTTTCTTCCAGAATACGGCCCTTGGAAAGGGCAATGGTCAGCTGTTCAGACATAGTCCCGTCAGTGTCTGCGGAGGTCACGAGGGCATCCGGCGGATGGTGGCGCCGAGCAGCTGGAGCTTCTCCTCGATGCACTCGTAACCCCGGTCAATGTGGTAGATGCGGTCAACCATGGTCTCGCCCTCGGCCACCAGCCCGGCAATCACCAGGCTGGCCGAAGCGCGAAGGTCCGTGGCCATCACCGGTGCCGCGGTGAGCCGGTCAACGCCGCGCACAATGGCGGTGTTGCCTTCAAGGCCAATATCGGCCCCCATGCGGATCAGCTCCTGGACGTGCATGAAGCGGTTCTCGAAAACCGTCTCCGTCACCGATCCAATCCCTTCGCCCACGGCGTTCATGGCCACGAACTGGGCCTGCATGTCCGTCGGGAAGGCCGGATAGGGCGCGGTTCTCAAATTGACCGCTTTCGGGCGCCGACCGTGCATGTTGAGCTCGATCCAGTCAGGCCCGGTATTCACCTCGGCCCCGGCCTCCCTGAGCTTGAGCAGCACAGCCTCCAGAATGTCCTCGCGGGTATCCTTGAGCCGGACATGACCTTTCGTTGCAGCGGCCGCAGTGAGATAGGTGCCGGTCTCCACGCGGTCCGGAAGTACCTCATAGTGGCAGGGCTTCAGCCGTTCCACACCGTGGATCTCGATGGTCGCCGTGCCCTGGCCGCGAACATCCGCGCCCATGGCATTGAGGCAGTCGGCAAGGTCCACCACTTCGGGTTCGCGCGCGGCATTCTCGAGAATGGTCACGCCATCCGCGAGCGCAGCCGCCATCATCAGGTTTTCGGTGCCCGTGACGGTGACCGTATCCAGAAATATATGGGCTCCCTTGAGCCGCTGCGGGGCATAGGCGTGGATATAGCCACTGTCGACCTGGATCTCGGCCCCCATCTGCTCCAGCCCCTGAAGGTGCAAGTTGACCGGACGGGTACCGATGGCGCACCCACCTGGCAGCGACACATGCGCCTCACCGAAGTGGGCCACCATGGGCCCAAGAACCAGGATGGAGGCGCGCATGGTCTTGACCAGCTCGTAGGGCGCGGTGAGGTTGTTGATGGTGGTCGAATCCACCTCGACACTCATACGCTCGTCGACCATGAGCTCCACACCCATGTGACCGAGCAGCTCGATCATGGTGGTCACGTCGTGCAGGTGCGGCAGGTTACCCACGCTCACCTTGCCGTCCGCCAGCAGCGTTGAGGCCAGTATCGGCAGTGCCGAGTTCTTGGCGCCGGATATTCGGATCTCGCCGTGCAGCGGCTGGCCGCCCTGAATCAGCAGTTTGTCCACGTTATGCTCCCGGGGCTCTGGGCCGCCTTTACTGACTCTGGCGCGCCTGCCATTCCTGCGGCGTCATGGCGCGGATTGTCAGGGCATGGATGGTGCCTTCCGCCAGCAGATCCTCGAGCTCCCCGTAGATCAGCTGCTGGCGCTTCACGCGGTTGAGATCGGCAAAGCGCTCACCAACGGCGACAACCAGGAAACGGTTCCCGTCGTTCTGCACCTCAATCTCACACTCCGGCAGCGCTTCCACGAGCCGTTTCTGAACATCTTCAGCCTGCATCCAAACTCCCGTTGTCTCCGGCGGTTACTGTCGCCGGCGCGGACACCGCGCCGGGGGGCGCGATTATAGCCCAGATGACGGGTGCTTGACACGCTGTGTTCGGAGTTGCCGTCTACCCGTTTTCCTTGGCCTTCTCCTGCTCGACCGCATCCTCAAGCCCTTCGATGTCGCCCACATCCGTGGACCATTCATCGATGACCTTGCTCACGTTGCCGTCGGCGGCCTGCATTTCCTGTTCAAACCGATCGCGGAATGCCAGCCCCATGTTGATGCCCTCAACGATGACGTTCTCGACCTGCCAGTTGCCGTCATCCGGCTCGTACATGGAGTAGGCCACCCCGTAGCGCTCACCGGAATTGGTGATGATTGACAGGTTCACCGTGGCGCGGTCCTTGTGGCGGGGGTTGATCTCGACGCTGTCGACTTCCAGGTCAAAATCACTGCTGTCGATGCTGACCGCCGCGCCGCCGTAGGCGTCGTAGAGGCTGCGGCGGAAAGCACTCACAAACTCATCGCGCTCCTCCGGGGTCGCCTGCCGTGCGTACTTGCCCATGATCCGGGCTGCCACGCGCCGGAAGGCCACAAACTCACCCAGAGCCTCATCCATGGATTCATAGAAGGCTTCACGGTCCGAGTCATAGAGTTCGCGGATCTCATCCAGCTTGTCCACAAGGCGGATGCTGTTCTCACGTACGTACTCCCGGAGCTTCTCCTCCTCGGACTGGGCCATGGCCATGGGTGCTGTCAGCAGCGCCATGATGAAACCCACGAGCAGGGTAGCGGGGGTAAAAGTCCGGATTCTGTTCACTGCGTCCTCCTGTGTGCTGCAGCGGTGCCACCAAGCTGGTTTCAGCGTGGACTGGCAATCCGTCGACGGATCAGTGTCTCAATACTCATCGCCGACTGGGTGTCCTCGATATAGTCATTATCCGAGAGCGTTTCCGGGTGACCGCCAGGCGAGATCTCCACATACTGCTCGCCGAGAAGGCCGGCGGTCATGATGATGGCGACGCTGTCGATGGCCAGGTTATCCACGCTTTCCTCAATGCGCATCCGCACTTTCGCCCGGTAACCACGCGCATCCAGTTGTACGTCAGCCACTTCGCCAATGGTCACTCCGGCCAGTGCCACACGGGCACCCCGCTCCAGTGTACCGGCATCCGCAAACTCGGCGTAAAGGGTGTAGTGCCCGCCCGCGTCCGCCTGTTCGTTGCCCCCGGACGGCGCCAGCCACCCCGTGACCAGCAGCAGTGCCAGCGTGGCCCCACTGCCAAGGGCAAAGAACACCAGACGCTGCATGTGCAATGGGATCGTCTCTCCTGCCCGGCCTCCCGGATCATCCTGCCGGCCCCCGGCTGTACGAAGGTCCGGCCAGCGGATACAGTACGACGCCAGTCTGCTGCCCACAACCCACGGAGCCTTACATCATGGTCACTGCCCTGCTCGCGGTCCTGGCCGGTCTGACCCTGCTGATCTGGAGCGCTGACCAGTTCATCACCGGCGCCATCGACAGCGCCCGGCGCCTGGGGATGAGCCCGATGCTGATCGGGCTGACGCTGGTGGCCTTCGGTACCTCGGCCCCGGAGGTACTGGTCTCGGTGGTCGCCGCCATCACGGACGCCGGCGACATTGCCGTGGGCAACGCCATCGGTTCGAACATCGCCAACCTGGGCCTGGTGCTGGGCATTACCGCCCTTCTGGCCCCGGTGGCGCTGGCCCGCCCCACCCGCCGCATCGAGCTGCCCCTGCTCGCCATCGTGACCATTGGCACTTGGCTGCTGTTCCAGGACGATTACCTGAGCGCCAGGGATGGCCTTTTCATGCTTGGCATCCTGGCCGTAGCTTTCACCGTGCTTGTGCGCTATGGCCAGGCCGCCAGCATGCTGGCCGAAGAGATGCCGGAGCCCCACGAAAACCGCTCGACCGGCGTCCTGACCCTGCAGATCACCGGTGGGCTCATACTGCTGCTGGCCAGTTCCCGGCTGCTGGTCTGGGGCGCGGTGGAACTGGCGCTGACGCTGGGCGTGAGCGAGCTCGTGGTAGGGCTCACCGTGGTCGCCGTCGGAACCAGCCTGCCGGAGCTTGCCGCCAGCATCGCCAGCGCCCTCAAGGGCCGCCATGACATGGTCATGGGCAACCTGATTGGCTCCAACCTGTTCAACCTGCTTCTGGTGCTGGCGGTGCCGGCGCTGGTAGCCGGTATTCCGCTCAACAGCGACGCCATCACCCGCGACTACGGCGCCATGGTGGCGGTCACACTGCTGCTGGCGGCGCTGGCCATCGTCTACCACCGCCAGGGGCGGCTGAGCCGGATCGGAGGTGGTATACTGCTGGCATTCTACATCGGCTACGTTGCCCTGCTGGTGACCGGCGATGCGCCGGTGCCGGCCGCAACGCTGTCAGCACTCTGAGGAGAACCATGGCGCCTTCGGACGCACTCACGGAATCGGCCCGCCGCACCATCACCCTGGAACGCGACGCCATCGACGCTCTGCTGCCGCGCATCGACGACCAGTTCAGCCATGCCTGTGAGCTGATCCTGCAGTGCAAGGGGCGTGTCGTGGTCACGGGAATGGGCAAATCCGGCCACATCGGCACCAAGATCGCGGCAACCCTGGCCAGCACCGGAACCCCCGCATTCTTTGTGCACCCCGGGGAAGCCAGCCACGGCGACCTGGGCATGATCACCGGGGAGGATGTGGTCATCGCCATCTCCAACTCCGGCAGCACCGGCGAACTGGTCACGATCCTGCCACTGATCAAGCGCAAGGGCGCCTCGCTGATCAGCATGACGGGAAAGGCCGACTCCCAGCTGGCCCGCCAAGCACACGCCAATCTGGACATCGCGGTGGAGCAGGAAGCCTGCCCCATGAACCTCGCCCCCACCTCCTCCACCACGGTCACACTGGTCATGGGCGATGCCCTGGCGGTGGCACTGCTGGAGGCGCGCGGGTTCGGGGCCGAAGACTTTGCCTTCTACCATCCCGGCGGCACGCTCGGGCGGCGGCTGCTGCTCAAGGTCTCGGACCTGATGCACACCGGCGATGCCCTGCCCCGCGTGACACAGCAGACGCCCCTGGGTGAGGCGCTGCTGGAGGTCTCGCGTAAGGGGCTGGGCATGACCGCCGTGGTGGATGACAGCGACCGGGTCATCGGCATCTTCACTGACGGGGACCTGCGCCGGACCCTGGATCAGGGCGTGGATATCCACAGCACCCCTATCGGGAACGTCATGACCAGTCACTGCCGCACCGCGCGCGAGGACATCCTCGCGGCCGAAGCCCTCAAGATCATGGAAGACAACAAGATCAACGGCCTGCTGGTAACCAGCGGCGAGGGGCGCCTGGTGGGGGCCCTCAACATGCACGACCTGCTGCGCGCGGGCGTGGTCTAGGAGGACCGGATGACAGCACGCCTGAACGAACGCGGCGCCATGGTCCAACTGCTGGCCATGGACGTGGACGGCGTCCTGACCGATGGAAGCCTCTACTTTGCCGCCAGCGGCGATGAACTCAAGGCCTTCAGCATCCTCGACGGCCAGGGCCTGCGGCTGATCCAGAAACAGGGGCTGACCACCGCCTTCATCACGGGCCGTACATCGCCACTGACGGAGGCCAGGGCCAGGAACCTGGACATCGGTTACCTGATCCAGGGGCGCACGGACAAGCTGACAGCTCTGCGGGAACTCTCGGAGCGGACCTCGATACCGCTGGAGGCCATCGCCTATGTGGGTGATGACCTGCCCGATCTCGCCGCCATCGAAACCGCCGGCGTCGGCATCAGTGTGCCCAACGGCTGCGCCGCGGTGCGCGAGTCAGCGGACTGGTGCACCGCGGCGCCCGGTGGTCGTGGTGCCATCCGCGAGGTCTGCGAGTGGCTTCTGGAGTGCCGCGGGGTACTGGATCAACTGGTTGACGGGTACCGTGCGCCATGAGACTGCCCGACTGGATGCTGCCGTCCTGGCTGAGAGACCGCTCCATTGCTCTGTGGGGCATTGTCGGCGTCGTACTCCTGGGCCTCGCCCTGCTGGTCCTCCAGGAGGATGATCCGATCCGCGACACCACAGCCACGGACCTGCGCGGGCCGAAAAAGCCGGACGGCTTCGTGGTCAACGCCACCTTCCGCGCCTTTGACAGCGGGGGCCGCCTCAAGTCACGCATTCGCACCCGCCGGGCCGAACAGTTCCAGGATGAGAATCGGATCACCATGGAACGCCCCCGTGCCATGCTCATGGCCCGCAACGGCGGCGCCCCCTGGTTCGTGCGTTCGCGCACCGGCCTGTACCGGCCCGATGTAGCCGAGCTCATGCTCGAGAAGGATGTCCGGGCCCGCCACAGCAGCACCGAACGCGGGGATGTGCTGATCCTCAGTGAACGCATGATGCTGGATAACAACGAACGGATTGTGCAGACTGACGCCCCGGTGACCCTGATCGACCGCAGCAGTCTGACCAATGCCGTGGGCATGACGGGCTGGATCGACGAACGCGCGATCAGACTCGAGAATGATGTCCGCAGCCGGTACTTCAACCGTTGATGCACAGGAGACACAGCCTGCTCATGACCAACCCGGCACGCACCCGAAAAGCCTGGCGGTTCCTGGCAGGCCTGCTTCTGAGCAGCCTGGTACTGCCCTTATATGCCTTCAACCTGGAGTCTGACAAGCCCATCAGGGTTGAATCCAACAACGCCCGGCTGGATGACCAGGAAGGAACCGCCACCTATACCGGCAGTGTCCGGGTCACCCAGGGCGAGGCCCTTTTGACGGCGGACAGGGTGGTTCTCTACAGGGACGATGCTCAGGGCCTCAACCGGATGGAAGCCACGGGCAGCCCCGCCACCTACGAGCAGCCGGAAACCGAGCAGGGACCGGCCGTCTACGCCGAGGGCCAGACCATCATCTACCGCGCCGACGACGAACGCATCACCTTTGAGCGCGAGGCCTTCATCCGGCAACAGGGCGACACCTTCCGGGGCAACCGGATCGTTTACGACGTGGCCGAGCGGGTGGTCACCGCCTCCAGCGCCGAGGACGACGCCGATGACCGGGTGGAGATGACCATCCAGCCCGGTCGCGACAGCAGCAACGACAACAGCGACTGAGCGCACCCCATGGCGACACTGGAAGCCCTGAACCTGGCCAAGAGCTACCGCCGCCACCCGGTGGTGATGGACGTATCCCTCAGCATCCAGAGTGGCCAGATCGCCGGGCTTCTCGGCCCCAACGGTGCCGGTAAGACCACCTGTTTCTACATGATCGTGGGCCTGGTTCCCCATGACCGGGGCCGCATCCGCATCGATGACCGCGACATCACCCATCTGCCCATGCATGGCCGCGCCCGTGCCGGTATTGGGTATCTGCCACAGGAAGCCTCGGTGTTCCGGCGGCTGACCGTGGCGCAGAACCTGATGGCGATCCTCCAGACACGCCGTGACCTCACCAAAGCCGAACGTGTAGAGCGCATGGAGTCGCTCCTGCGCGAGTTCCACATCAGCCACATCCGCAACAGCCTGGGCATGAGCCTGTCCGGCGGTGAGCGACGGCGCGCCGAGATCGCCCGCGCCCTGGCGGTGGAACCGGCCTTCATCCTGCTGGACGAACCCTTCGCCGGAGTGGACCCCATCTCCGTCAGCGATATCAAGCAGATCGTGCGCCAGGTCCGCGACCGCGGCATCGGCGTACTGATCACCGACCACAACGTGCGTGAGACGCTCGACATCTGCGAAACGGCCTACATCGTCAGTGAAGGCCACATCATCGCCTCCGGCACTTCCGAGGACATCCTCGCCAATCAACAGGTCAAAGAAGTCTATCTGGGCGACGAATTCCGTCTGTGACATGGTCCTCCCAAAACCGTTGTCGCCCCGCCCAATTGGCCTGTACACTCGATTAAAAAGACGTTAAGCAAAATCCCTGCCGGCCTACGAAAGGATCGGGTTAAGGTTACGTAAACACGGGACAAACGGTAACGGGAAAGCAGTCGATGGTTATGAAAGCGTCCCTGCAGCTGAAGATGGGCCAGCAGCTCACGATGACGCCCCAGCTTCAGCAGGCGATACGGTTACTCCAGCTCTCCACACTCGACCTGCAGCAGGAGATCCAGCAGCAGCTGGAATCCAACCCCATGCTCGAAACGGCCGAGGAAAGCGAAGCGGACGCTGAAGCCGGAACTGACGACAACAGCGAACGCAGTGACAGCGGGGAGGAGGCTGGGGATTCCAGCGGGGCGGAGGACTCGCAGGAAGACGAATCGCGGGAAACCGCCGACGCTGAGCCCGAGAGCTGGGAAAACGAGAACTGGCAGGACAACAGCGAAATCCCCGATAACCTGCCCGTGGATACCGCCTGGGACGACGTCTACCAGACCGCCCCTGCCTCGCCCGCCAGCTCACGCCCCGAGGACGAAGGCGGCGAGTCGGACTTCGAGAGCCGCAACAGCCGCGGCGAGACTCTTCAGGATCACCTGTACTGGCAGCTCAACCTCACTCCCATGTCCGAGCGCGACCGGGCCATTGCCCACGCCCTGGTCGACGGCATCGACGATACCGGCTACCTGACCCAGAACCTTGAGGAGATCCATCAGGGGCTGAGCGCACCGGACGATGAAGACCCGCTGGAGATGGACGAGGTCGAGGCGGTCCTGCACCGGCTGCAGCACTTCGATCCGCCCGGGGTGGCTGCCCGGGACCTGCGCGAATGCCTGCTGATCCAGCTCAACCAGTTGCCGGCGGACACTCCCTGGCTGAAGCAGGCACGGCTGGTGATCAGCCACTACATCCAACTGCTGGGCAGCCGGGACTACCGCCAGCTCATGCGCCGCAGCCGGCTCAGCGAGGCCCAGCTCAAGGAGGTCCTGGGGCTCATCCAGAGCCTGCACCCCCGCCCCGGGGATGCCATTGGCGAGGAAGAGACCGAATACGTGGTCCCCGACGTGATCGTCACCCGCCAGGAAGGCCGCTGGAAGATCGAGCTTAACCCCGAAATCGCACCCCGGCTGCAGGTGAACAGCCTCTATGCCTCGCTGATCCGCCAGTCCGACAGCAGCAAGGACAACACCTATCTGCGCGACCAGTTGCAGGAGGCCAAGTGGTTCATCAAGAGCCTTCAAAGCCGTAACGAAACCCTGTTGAAAGTGGCCTCCCAGATCGTCGATCATCAGCAGAGGTTCTTCGAGGAAGGCGAGGAAGCGATGAAACCGCTGATCCTCTCCGAAATCGCCCAGGCGGTGGAAATGCACGAGTCCACCATATCCCGCGTCACCACCCAGAAGTACATGCACACCCCGCGGGGCATTTACGAACTGAAGTATTTCTTCTCCAGCCATGTGAGCACGGACGAAGGGGGCGAGTGCTCGTCCACCGCCATCCGTGCCATGATCCGCAAGCTCATCAACGAGGAGGAAAGCCGGAAACCACTGAGCGATAACCGTATAGCGACTATACTGAGTGATCAGGGCATCAATGTGGCACGCCGCACGGTGGCGAAATACCGCGAGGCGATGCACATTCCACCCTCGAACGAACGCAAACGTCTCGTCTAGAGGGTCTGACGCCTGTATGATGGCCACCTTCCGGTGGCCGGGCCGAACCGGAAACAGGAGCGGACTATGCAACTCAACATCTCAGGTCACCACATCGAGCTGACTGAAGCCCTCAAGGACTATGTCCGGAGCAAGATGGACAAGCTTGAGCGACACACCGACCAGATCAGCAACACCCAGGTGACGCTGTCGGTGGTCAAACAGAGACAGACCGCCGAGGCCACGCTCCACGTGACCGGTGGCGAAATCAACGCCAAGGCCCAGCACGACGATATGTACGCGGCGATCGATCAGCTTGTGGACAAGCTTGACCGGCAAATTCTCAAACACAAGGAGAAGCAGGTGGAGCGCATGCACGGTGCGGCCACCCGCTGATCCCAAGCGGTACCCATGGTCCATTCATCACTGTCCATTGAATCCATCCTTGCCCCGGAACTGGCCCTCTGCGGTGTTCCGGGGACCAGCAAGAAACGCATCCTCGAGACCATTGCCGAAAGGGTGGCCCAGCACTACCCTGAGCTTGAGGAGAACCAGATCTTCAACAATCTGGTGGCGCGGGAGCGCCTCGGCAGCACCGGCATCGGACAGGGCATTGCCATTCCGCACTGCCGGCTCGAGGATTGCAAGCGCGTGGTGGGCGCGCTGCTGACGCTGGATGACCCCATCAACTTCGATGCCATCGACAGTGAGCCGGTGGACCTGCTGTTCGTGCTGCTGGTGCCGCAGAACGCCACCAGCGAGCACCTTGAACTTCTCAGCCAGCTGGCGGAAAAGTTCAATGACCGTGGCCTGTGCCGGCGCCTGCGCCAGTGCCAGTGCCAGGATCCACAGGAACTCTATGACCTGATTGTCGCCAGCGAGAAGGCTTCGCCGTAACGTCGACCCATCCAGCCAGCGGGAGATCGGGCTGTGAAACTGACCATCGTGAGCGGCCGCTCGGGCTCCGGCAAGAGCACCGCGCTCCATGTACTGGAGGACCTCGGCTACTACTGCATCGACAACCTGCCCATCGGGCTGCTGCAGCCGCTGACGCGCAAGGCACTGGAGTCAGACGAGCAGCAGCGCGACATTGCCGTCAGCATTGACGCCCGCAATCTCTCCGGGGACATTGCCGATTTCGAAAACCTTTACCGCCAGCTCCAGCACCCGGACCTGAGGGTGGAGGTGATCTATCTGGACGCGGCGGACAGCATGCTGCTACAGCGCTTCCATGCGACCCGGCGCAAGCACCCGTTGAGCACACCGGGGCGCTCCCTCTCCGAGGCGATTCAGGACGAGAAAGCCCTGCTGGAACCCATCGCACGGCTGGCCGACCTGCACATCGACACCACGGAGCGTTCCATGTATGAGCTCCGGGATATGGTACGCGAGCGCGTCGTGGGCCGCGACGAGCAACAGATGGCGTTGCTGATCCAGTCCTTCGGCTACAAGCACGGCGTACCCATCGACTCGGATTTTGTCTTCGATGTGCGCTGCCTGCCCAATCCCTTCTGGGACGAATCCCTGCGCGGCTATACCGGCCTGGATGCCCCCATCCGCGAATACCTGACCGGCCAGCCCGGAACCACGACCCTGCTCGAGGACATCAAGGGGTTCCTGGACCGCTGGCTGCCGGAGTTCCACACGGTGAACCGCTCCTACATGACGATTTCCATCGGATGCACTGGCGGCCAGCACCGCTCGGTCTACATGGCCGAGGAACTGGTGGCTCACCTGCGGCAGGCATTCAGTACCGTCCAGGTCCGGCACACGGAGTTGCCCCACGCGCAACCGACGCCCTGAACACACCGGAAGCCCAATGATCCGAGAACCCATCACCATCATCAACAAACTCGGCCTGCACGCCCGCGCCGCAGCCAAACTTGTGAGCTGTGCCGAACAGTTTGAAAGCAGCATCCAGCTCGGGCGTGACGGGCGGGAAGTGAACGGCAAGAGCATCATGTCGGTGATGATGCTTGCAGCCAGCTGCGGTACCGACATTGAGCTGATCATCGAGGGTGCGGACGAGAGCGACGCCCGGGAAGCATTGATGGAACTGATCAACAACCGTTTTGATGAGGACGAATGAGCGACGCTGACACGCCCGGGCAGCCCCAGGACGAGCTGCCCAGCAAAAGCCAGGCGAAACGGGAGATGCAGGAGCTGCGGGATCTGGCGGCGGCCCTGGCCGCCCTGCCCGAGGAGCGCATCCATCAGTTGCCTGCCTCCAGTGCCCTCATCGATGGGCTCCTGGAGGTCCGGCATCTGCCCGAGGGCGACCCGCGCCGGCGCCAGACCCTCTATCTGGGCCGCCAGATCCTCGAGGAGGACGAGCAGGCCCTGCGCCGGGCGGTGGCCGGGCAGACCGCCGGCACGCCGGAACATACCCGCCGCCTGCACATGGCCGAACGCTGGCGCGAGCGCCTGATCCACGAAGGCAAGTCGGCGCTGACCGAATTCATGGACCGTTACCCGCAGACCGATGTCCAGCACCTGCGCCAGCTGATCCGTAACGCGGCCAGGCAATCGGAAAGTGGAGACCGCAACAGCCCGCGCAGGCGTCTCTACCGCTATCTGCGCGAGCGCATTGACGAGGGCGAGACGTTGTAGGAAATCGCTTACACGACGCATCGGCGATGTCCTATTCACCCAATAACGGATCTGACTAGAATAAGCAGTTGCAGGGACGCGATGCGGTGCAGGAGGCACCAGATCAAAGGGACTGACAGCGCCCAGGGATTCGGGCAGGGCCGGTGCAGTTCGGGGGCAGGGATGCCGCCCGTCTGGGCCACCTCAATCACCCCATACCGTCATCTCCGGGTCTGCTCTGTTCCCACCCCAAACGCGAACAGACAGGAGCACATCACGATGAAAGGAATCGTTACCGCAACCGCCCGCCTTCTGGCGCTCGCACTGGTTCTGGCAACCATGCCGGCCCTGGCTCAGGACGCCGCGGAAGAGACTGAAACCGTCAACATCAATACCGCCAGCGCGGACGCCCTGGCCGATGCCCTGCACGGCGTTGGCCCGGCCAAGGCGGACGCCATTGTCACATGGCGCGAGGAGCAGGGTGAGTTCACGACCCCGGAGCACCTTGAAGAGGTGGACGGCATCGGCCCGGCCACTATTAGTGACAACCGGGAGAAGATCCGCCTCGACTAGAGGCGGCGATGCTCCCATACCGGGATGGCGCTGCGGGTGCTGGCCAGCTGGTCGCGATCCACGACGGCACTGACCACACCGGGCCCATCCTCGGCGCGCTCGGCGACCACGCTGCCCCAGGGATCGATGATCATGGAGTGGCCCCAGGTCTGTCGGCGCTCATCGTGCTGCCCACCCTGATTGGGCGCACAGATCCACACCTGATCCTCGATCGCCCGGGCCCGCAGAAGCGGCTCCCAGTGCGCCTCACCAGTCCGGTGGGTAAAGGCCGAGGGCACCACCACCCATTCCGCACCCGCCTCGCGCAGCCGGCGGTACAGCTCCGGGAAGCGCAGGTCGTAGCAGATGCTGAGCCCGAGCCGCCCCGCCGGGGTATCCACGGTCACCACCTCGTCGCCAGGCTCGAACAGGTCCGACTCCTGATAACGTCCCTGGGAATCCCCCACCAGGGCATCAAACAGATGGATCTTGTCATAGCGGGCCACCCGCTCACCCTGATCGTTCCAGACCATGCAGGCGGCCCGGACTCGGCCATCCGGCACCACCGTACCATCCGGGCGCGTCCCCATGGGCAGGGAGCCGGCAACGATCCATAAGCCCAGGCGCGCGGCCTCCCGACCTACAAAGGACTGGATGGAGCCGTCCTCCCCGCGCGCCTCGGATTGGCCCAGGTCAGCCAGACGGCGGTTCTGGAAGGCCGCAAAATTCTCCGGAAGAACCGCCACGCGGGCCCCGTCCTCAGCCGCCTGTTCCAGCAGCTCACGGGCTCGCACCAGGTTCTGTTCCACCTCGAAACCACTGACCATCTGAATGGCTGCTACCGATACCGATGCCGTCATCGCCTGATCTCCCCTGCGGGCCTTTCGGGGGCCTCCACCCCCACCTCGGGCCGTTCATAGCTATCCAGGTCCGACTCCGTGTCAAACAGATTGCGGAGCTCGACTTTCGGGTCACTCCAGGTGCCTTCCACGGTATAGGTGGCACTGGTCACCCGACTCAGGATACCCCCAAACACCTTGTCGAGCACGAAAAGCGCGCCTCCGATAGGCGGCGCGTAGCCGAACAGAACCGCCGCCAACGGCAGATTCTGGGTGACCGGCAGCACCACCACCAGGCGCATATCGAGGGCCTCACTAATCAGGTCCGCCTCGCCGCTCATGCGGAAACCGCCGGAGGGCGCCTGGATCGACACGGCCGGGTCAAAAATCAGCCGGCCCTCGTGGATCAGCACCTCGCCCTCGATATGGTCGAACGGAATTCCGGACTCATAGACGTCCGAAAAATCCAACTGAAGCCGCCGCCAGAGCGTATCCGTGTTCAACAGCCCAAACACCCTGAATACGCGCGCGCCCTCAATATCCTGGTCAATGATGCCATCCTCCAGCCGGAAGTCCATGGCCGCACGCAGGCCCGCCAGGCTGAAATCCGTGGGCCCGCCAGGCCAGGCCATGTTCAGCGAGGCCTCAGCCCGTTCGCTGCTGATCGGCACCGTGGTCTGGCCAAGCAGCGTTTCGAGTCCCTTGAGATCACGCCCATCCAGGGTGCCGGAAAACTCGCTAACGCCCTTGTCCAGCGCCGACTGCCAGGTCAGGCTCCCCTCCAGGTCCAGATCTCCCATGGTAAACGCCAGGGGGTCGATACGGATACGACTGCCGTCCGGCACAAGCACCAGCGACAGATCCGTAACCCGGCGCTCGCCGAAAACAAGACGATCGATACGTATACTAGTCTCTGGCCAGTCCCGGGCACCACGGGTCAGTGCCCCGCTGTCCAGCTCTGATCCCTCCTCACCATTGGGACCCGCACGCGGAAGCACCAGGTGGTCGAGATCCACGGCCAGAGCCCGTTCATTGCCACTGCCCAGGGTCCCGCCGATCCAGTCCGAATCCAGACGCACCTGCCACTCGCCCCGGAGGTCAGCCTCGGCCAGGAGCTGGACCGGTGACAGGGTCCAGCTCCCCAATCGCGGCTCCCCAATACCAAGTTCGACCCTGAGCGGAGGCAGCAAAGGCTCCTGCGATACCCCGCCCTCACCCGATGCCACCACTTTCCCTGCCGGAATGTCCTCCACGGCCTGCCACCACTGTTGCAGGTCAGCGCCAGGCAGATTACCGGTGAGGCTGAGCACCGGCTCGTCCGGAAGCTCCGTGCGCCGTACGCCCAGGCCAATACGCCCACGCTCCACGGCCCCGTCACGCATCACCAAGCGGAACGCGCCCAGGGGCTGCCAGTCACCCTGGATGCGCACCGCCTCCGAGTCCGCGCCGCCAAAGTCCACCTGGGTTGTGAGACGGTGATCATCGCCCGCGACCTTGCTGAACGGGGCCGGCCAGTCGAGCGCCAGATCCGCAAGGTCGGCATCCAGCCTCAGTGTGGGTCCTTCCGTGGGCCGGAAGGCCGCTTTATAGCTGAGCTGGCCATCAACCCGGGGCAGTGGCCGCTCAAGCCACTGCGCCAGCCGGGCCACCGTCAGGCGCCCCTGCTGGCGGAAGACCGGCGCCTGCTCCGGGCCATCACGCAGCTGCAGCGTTACCGGCTCGCCCATGAAACGCGCATCCAGGTCCGTGTTCCCGAATCCGTCATCCGTGGAGAACCGTATGGGTCCGTTCACATCCCGCCACTCAAGCTGCGCAGGGACGAAGCGCACATGGCCATCGGCCAGGGCAAACCGGACATCCGCCCGGGCATCACGCGCCTGGCCCGGCCACAGGCTGAGGGAGAGGTCGACATGGCTGGATCCGGTCACGCGGAAGTCTTCCAGCCAGTCGCCCGTAACCCGCGCAAGGGGACTGCTGCGCCACTGCTCCGTGAGCAGTTCGCCCTCGCGGCGGGCCCCGGTATCCACATCCACGCGCAGCCCCTCCTCTTCGTCACCCGTTACCCGGATCTGACTGGGCTCAAGCTCAACACCGGCCACCGCACCTTCATCCAGCTGGATACGGCCCTCGTCGCCCTGAACCCGGACCTGCCCGGCAGCGCCCTCAAGTGCCGGCCAGTCCGGATCGTAGGTCAGCTCAGTGTCGCGGAAGCGGTACGCCATACTCGAGGTGAAGGCACGATCATCGGCCGTTTCACCGGCGTCGTCACCCCCAATATCCCCATGACCGTAATACCACCCGCTGGTCACGGTGCCACTGCCTATGGCCTCGGTAAGAAAGGAATAGAGCTCCTGGGGCACCCGTTCCCGGGGTATAAAACGGCCCAGCATGCCGGTTCTGCCGCCGGCGATACCTACCCGCAGTGACAGCGTATCGGAACTGCCCTCGTGCAGTCGCAGCCGGAACCCGCCAGAGGCATTCATGCCCTCGTGACGCCCGACAAGACGCCGTGCCACCATTTCCCAGCCGTCACTGCGACGTGCCCAACGGATATGCCCCGCGAGCCGCTGGAAACGCCAGTCGGTGTGGAAAAGTTCCGGGAACCCGATACGGGCCGGGCCGGATTCAATGGTTACGCGGCCTTCGCGGGGACCAGCCTCAAGGTAACCGTCCAGCCCGCTGCCCGAGGGCGCCCCATCAACCGCCACCACAGCGACATCCCTGAATGTTCCCCGCAGCCGCCAGTGGCCATCGTCAGGGACGGTAACTTCAAGACGCTCCACCAGGCCCGAGGGATCATGAGCGGCCAGGCGCTCCTGCTCTTCTGCCGGCAGCAGGCCGCTGCGGTGCACCATGGCACTCACCACGCTCAGGTCCAGACCCTGCGCGGACACCCTCAGCGCATCACTGTCGCGCTCCACCCGGCCCGAGAATGCGCCGGCGTCCTGTTCACCCCAACCGAAGGCCGAGCCACGTGTCTGCAGCAGCCAGCCCGCCTCCGTGCGCTGCCACAGCAGCTCAGCGCTCAGATCGCTGAGCCGGGGCACCGGTGCCACCTGAGACGTCAGTCCAAGTTCAGGCAACCGCAGCGTCATCCGTGCCCTCTGGAGCTGGGCCCGCCTGAACGTCAACCAGGTCTCAGCCCGGGCGTTGAGGGCATCAACAGACAGCCCGCGCCACTCATAGGGGGCAAACAGGCTGCTGAAAACGCCGCCAGAATCCAGATCCAGAAAGAGGTCTCCTGTGAACCCACTGCTCAGTAGGTGTCGCCCCTCCAACGCAAAAGCACCGATACGGCGGCGGTCCCCGTCACCTCCGACCAGGCGCCCACTGGCGGAAAACAGGCCGTCCTCAAAACGCACATCCATCGCCGGTACACTGAGTGACAGAGACTCTCCGGAGGCCGGTTCCACGCGGAGCTGAAGATCCGTAAGAGTCACGACCGGATCGGACAGGAGCCGACCGGCCTGATCAATCCATTCGCCCAGATGCCCATCCAGGGCCGCGAGCGCGTCCGGGGCCCGGGGTTCATCACCCCTTTCGGATGGCTGCCATATACCCGCAACAGCGAACCCGCCGTCAGGCTGCTGCGCCAGTGTCGCCTCGGCACCGCTGACACGGAGCTCGCGGAAAACCAGACGCAGGCGCACCAGCGAGGCCCAGCTGTCGAGCCGAACTTTCAGGTGCCCCAGCGAGACATCTTCCTGTCCCCGCTCTCCAACGGTCATTTCTCCAACCCGGAGAACAGGGTCCAGTCCCTGCCAGTCACCGCTCAGATCACTGAGGTGCACAGGTCTCCCAAGCGCCTGGGTGAGTGCCGTTTCAATCTCGGTTTCAAAATGATGGAGGTTGGCCATGACCTGGCGGCCCAGGCCCACGTAGAGTGCAGCGAGAATCAGCAGCGTCAGGGTGCTGATCCATACGACCGTTACCAGACGGTTGAGAAGTGCCCACAGCACCGGGCGGACACCTCCCGATGCGGCTCTTTTCATAAACCGCAACCCCGGGGCAGGCAGTCTGTGATGCTAGAGCAGGACCACATCGTACTGCTCCTGGCTGTAGACCAGCTCAACCTGGAACTTGATGGTCTTGCCGATGAACGTCTCGAGATCGGCGACGTTATCCGAATCCTCGTCGAGCAGCCGGTCGATCACGCTCTGTGAGGCCATCACCAACAGCCCCTCCACATCGTAGGCACGGTTGACCCGCATGATCTCCCGGAAGATCTCGTAGCAGACCGTTTCCGGTGTCTTGAGAAAGCCCCGCCCGTTGCACACCGGGCAGGGCTCGCACAACAGCTGCCCCAGGCTTTCGGTGGTACGCTTGCGGGTCATCTCCACCAGACCCAGCTCGGAAACCCCGGTGATCTTGGTCCGGGCATGATCCCGCTCCAGCATCTTCTCGAGCATGCGCAGCACCTGGCGCTGGTGCTCCGGGTCGGCCATGTCGATGAAATCGATGATGATGATTCCGCCCAGATTACGCAGTCGCAGCTGGCGGCTGATGGCGCGGGCCGCCTCCAGGTTGGTCTTGAAGATGGTCTCTTCGAGATTGCGGTGACCGACAAAGGCGCCGGTATTCACATCGATGGTGGTCATGGCCTCAGTCTGGTCAATCAGCGCATGACCACCGGATTTGAGCTGCACATGGCGGCTCAGCGCCTTCTGGATCTCATCCTCGACACTGTAAAGATCGAACAGAGGGCGCTCACCGGGGTAGAACTCAATCATCTCACGCAGCTGCTCGACAAAGCGGTCCGCGAACACCAGCAGTTTCTCGCAGCTCTCTCGCGAGTCGATACGGATCTTCTCCGTCTGGGCCCGCACCAGATCCCGCACCGTACGGATGAACAGCGGCAGATCCTCGTAGATCACGCCGGGTGCCTGAACATCCCGCGCCCCCTCCATGATCGAAGTGGACAGGCGGTTGAGGTAGTCCATGTCCCGCCGGATATCGTCCTCACCCACGCTTTCGGCGGCGGTACGCACAATGTAGCCCCCGGCATCCAGCTCATAGTCCCGCGCCACGGACTGGATCATCTCACGCAGGCGTTTGCGCTCGCTTTCATCCTCGATCCGCTGTGAAATGCCGATGTGGGACATGGCCGGCATGTAGACCAGGTAGCGCGAGGGAATTGAAAGATGGGTGGTCAGGCGCGCGCCCTTGGTGCCAATCGGGTCCTTGGTCACCTGCACGATGATGGACTGGCCCTCTCGCAGCAGTGAACGGATATCCGGAACCGTGCGAGGCGTGCTGCTGTCGCCATCACCACCCAGTTCAGCCACATCCGAGGCATGGATGAAGGCGGCCCGCTCCAGGCCGATGTCCACAAAGGCCGCCTCCATACCCGGCAGCACCCGTACCACCCGGCCCTTGTAGATATTGCCCACAATGCCCTTGTTGCGGGTCCGCTCCACATAGGCTTCCTGGAGCATCCCGTTTTCCACCAAGGCCACCCGGGTCTCGACTGGGGTCACGTTGATCAGGATCTCTTCACTCATCAGGCGTCACCCACCACCGATGCACGGGTTGATCCACCTGATGAAGCAGATCCGTAACCGCCTCAAGCGGCAGCCCGACCACGGCGGTATAGCTCCCGGACAGTTCCGATACCAGCGCTGCCCCGCGCCCCTGGACCGCAAAGGCCCCGGCCTTGTCCAGTGGCTCGCCGGTGGCCACATAGTTGTCAATCTCGGCGCTGGAGAGCGGGCGCAGTCGTACCCTGGAGGCAACCACCCGCTCGCGGACGGCATGGGGCCCGGTCAGGGCCACGCCACTCATCACCTGGTGCTCGCGCCCGGACAGCCGTGCCAGCATGGTCCGGGCTTCCTTCGCATTGTCAGGCTTGCCCATTACACGGCCGTCCACGACGACGGTGGTATCCGCGCCCAGAAAAAGGCGCCCGGCATCATGCCAGCCCGCCTGACAGGTCAGCGCCTTCTGCCTGGCCATCCGCAGCACATAGAGATCCGGCGCCTCATGTTCGCCGGGCGTTTCATCAACGGTGACAGGGGCGATCTCGTACCGGACCCCGATCTGATCCAGCAACTCACGCCGGCGCGGTGAAGCGGAGGCCAGTACCAGTGGCTGGAAGGCTGGGCTGAGCATTCGGATTACTCCAGCTTACGATTGACGAAATCCCAGAAGCCCCGGAAGACCGGCCATATGAGGCCGCTGGTGACTGCGGGGAGCAGATAGTCAAAACCGCCGCCCGCCTCCCCCAGCAACTGGTGAAGGAAGTGCACTACCATGTGTGCCAACCCGATCATGAGAAAGACCACGAGCGACTGCTGCGCCAGGGGAAACAGCTTCAGCCGCTGGTGGGCGGCCAACACCATGAAGGCGATCAGGGCCATGGCCAGGGCATTCATCCCCAGAATATCCGCCCGCAGCACATCCACCAGCAACCCCAGGCACCAGGCCAGCACAATGCCAAAGGTCTGGGGGGCCCGCAGGACCCAATAGATCACAACCAGCCCGATCCATTCCGGGCGCCAGTGCCCAAGCTCCTGCGGAAACAGGGAGATGGTACCGACCAGGGCAACAACGGCACTCAGGATGGCAATCGGATAACTGACCGAACGCAGTACCATGTCAGTCCTCCTCCCCGGTCGCCTGCGGCTCCGTATCCGCGCCGGTTACCGACCCGCCACTGAACACCACCAGCACCTCGCTGCTGCTGTTGAGTTTGGCCATTGGGCGGGCCTCGACCTGGGCAAAGGGCTCACCCGGGTCGTGTTTGATGCTGTTGATCCGCGCCACCGGATACCCCTCGGGGAAACGCCCGCCAAGCCCGGAACTGACCAGCAGATCCCCGACCTCCACATCGGCGGTATCCGGCACATGGGCAAGCTCCATGCGGTCATGCTCGCCCGTCCCGAACATGATCGCACGCAGCCCATTACGGTTCACTTTTACGGGAACCGCATGACTGTTGTCGGAGATCAGGATGGCGCGGGAAGCATGGGCACTGGTATGCACGATCTGGCCCATGAGGCCCCGGGCATCCAGCACCGCCTGCCCCTGGGTCAGACCATCGGATTCGCCCTTGTTCAGGATGATCTCATGAGTCAGGGGGTCCGGCGTCACGCCGATCACATCGGCGACGAGCACCCGATCATCAAGCTGCTCGGAGGCGTTCAGAAGTTCCCGTAGACGGGCATTCTCCGCAGCAAGGGCGGTATAACGCTGGGCGCGACGCTCCAGCACCAGCAGGCGGGACTCAAGGGCCTCGTTTTCCTGCAACAGATCAGAGCGGCTGGTGGTCAGCTCCCCCATCCACCCAAGGAAACGGTCGGGCGCATGCCCCAGCCAGTAGACCGGCGTCAGGCCGGTCATGAGCCAGCTGCGCACACGGTCGCCATAGGGCAGGTACAGATCCGCGCCGACCAGCACCCCAGACAGGAGCACCACCAGCAGCAACCTGGGACCAATAAGTGGGCCTTGGGTAAAAAGCGTGTTGATGGACCGTCCCCCGTTCAGAACGACAGCCGCCGCTGGCGCCGGGACGGCAGCGGCGGGTCTTCTTGCGATTCAACCGGAACCGGTGGCGACTCTGTCAGCCGTCCTGGGAAAACATGGTCGCGCCGCTCTTGTCGATACGCTCAAGTGCCTTGCCGCCACCCCGTGCCACACAGGTCAGTGGATCTTCCGCCACTACTACAGGCAGGCCGGTCTCCTCGCTGAGGAGGCTGTCCAGGCCACGCAGCAACGCACCGCCACCGGTCAGAACAATGCCCCGCTCCGCAATATCCGATGCCAGCTCGGGGGGCGACTGCTCGAGGGCGCTCTTGACGGTCTGGACGATCTGCGCCAGCGACTCCTGCAGCGCCTCCAGAATCTCATTGCTGTTGAGGGTGAACTGGCGCGGAACCCCTTCGGCAAGGTTGCGCCCGCGCACATCGATCTCGCGCACCTCGAGACCCTCGTAGGCACAACCGATCTCGTGCTTGATGCGCTCCGCCGTCGAGTCACCGATCAGGCTTCCGTAGTTGCGGCGAACATAGGTGACGATGGCTTCGTCGAACTTGTCACCGCCAACACGCACCGATTCCGCATAGACGATGCCGTTGAGTGAGATGATCGCGATCTCGGTGGTACCACCACCGATGTCCACAATCATGGAACCACTGGCTTCCTCCACCGGGAGCCCCGCGCCAATCGCGGCCGCCATGGGTTCCTCGATCAGGAACACTTCCCGGGCGCCGGCACCCAGCGCGGATTCGCGGATCGCCTTGCGCTCAACCTGGGTACTCTTACTCGGCACACAGACCAGAACCCGTGGGCTCGGAGTGATGAAGCTGTTCTCGTGCACTTTGTGGATGAAGTGCTGGAGCATCTTCTCGGTGACCACGAAATCCGCGATCACCCCGTCCTTCAGCGGGCGAATGGCCGTGATATTGCCGGGTGTACGGCCCAGCATACGCTTGGCCTCGCTGCCCACGGCCGCCACTTTCTTCTGACCGTTGGAGGTGCTGACGGCAACCACGGATGGCTCATCCAGGATGATCCCGCGTCCACGGACAAAGATGAGCGTATTGGCGGTGCCCAGATCGATGGACAGATCGCTGGAGAACGCGCCTCGGAGTTTCTTGATGAGCATCAGTGCTGTTTCAACCTGGCTTTACGGATTCGATGGCCGGCCTCGCCCTCCCCGTTTCCGCGGCGAAACCTCTTGGATGCCGGAACTTTAGCAGTGGCGGGGGTTTCAGGCAAGACAAGCCATGCCGCGACCGCTATCCCACTGCCCGGTACGGGAATGCAGGGGGTTCGGAACACCGCCGTATCTGCTATCATCGCGCCCTCCGAAGGGAAGGAAACAGCATGAGCATTTCCAGAGACAAGATCGAACAGGTGGCTTGGCTGGCGCGCATCCAGCTTGAGGATTCCGAGAAGGAAGCCCTCGAAGGCAAGCTGAGCGACATCCTCGGCATGGTCGACCAGCTCCAGGCTGCGGACACCGACGGCATCACCCCCATGGCCCACCCGCTGGACGCCACCCAGCGGCTGCGCCCGGATGAAGTGACCGAAACCAACAAGCGCGAGCGGTTCCAGGCCGTGGCCCCCGAAACGCAGGACGGGCTCTACCTGGTACCGCGGGTAGTGGAGTAAGCGCCGCCATGCACACCAGCACCCTTTCCGAACTGGCACAGGCACTCGAGGCGGGCGAAACCACCAGCGAAGCCCTGACACGCGAAACCCTTGAGCGCATCCAGGCCCACGACGGACGCTACAACAGCTTCATCACCGTCGCCGAAGAACGCGCCCTGGAACAGGCCCGCGCCGCCGACCAGGCCCGTGCCGACGGCCGGGCAGGCCCGCTGACCGGCATTCCCTTCGCGCACAAGGACATCTTCTGCACCGAGGACCTGCGAACCACCTGCGGCTCGCGCATGCTCGAGAACTTCGCGCCGCCCTATAACGCAACGGTGGCCCAGAAGCTCGACGACGCCGGCGCGGTCTGCGTGGGCAAGGCCAATATGGACGAGTTCGCCATGGGCTCGTCCAACGAGACCAGCTACTTCGGCCCTGTGACCAACCCCTGGGGCGACGGCCTGGTACCCGGCGGCTCCTCCGGCGGCTCCGCTGCGGCGGTGGCCGCGCGCCTGGTACCCGCCGCCACCGCCACGGACACCGGCGGCTCCATCCGACAGCCCGCAGCGCTGTGCGGCCTCACGGGCCTCAAGCCCACCTACGGCCGCATCTCACGCTACGGCATTATCGCCTTCGCCTCCAGCCTGGACCAGGCCGGCACCCTTACCCGGGATGCCCGGGACGCCGCCCTGATGCTCAACACCATGGCCGGTTTCGACCCCAGGGACTCCACCAGCCTGGACCGCGAGGTGCCCGACTACAGCGCCAGCCTTGAGAACGACCTCAGCGGCCTGCGCATCGGCCTGCCAAAAGAGTACTTTTCGGACGACCTGTCACCGGAAATGGCCGAACAGGTCCGCAACGCCGTGCGCGAATACGAGAAGCTCGGGGCCACGGTGAAAGAGATCAGCCTGCCCCACTCGCACCTGGCTGTTGCCGCCTACTACGTCATAGCGCCCGCCGAAGCCTCCGCCAACCTGTCGCGCTTCGACGGCGTGCGCTACGGCCACCGCTGCGAGAACCCGCAGGACCTCAACGACCTCTATCTGCGCTCGCGCTCCGAAGGCTTCGGCGAAGAAGTCAAACGCCGCATCCTGGTCGGCACCTACGCCCTCTCGGCCGGCTTCTTCGACGCCTACTACCTCAAGGCCCAGAAAGTCCGCCGTCTGATCCAGCAGGACTTCACCGACGCCTTCAGCGAGGTCGACCTGATCATGGGCCCCACATCGCCCTCACCGGCCTTCGCCCAGGGCGACAAGACCGATGACCCGATCACCATGTACCTGGAGGACATCTTCACCATCGCCTCCAACCTGGCGGGTCTGCCGGCCATGTCCATCCCGGGCGGAATGGTGAACAACCTCCCGGTGGGGTTGCAGATCATCGGCAACTATTTCGACGAAGCCCGCATGCTGAACGCCGCCCACCGCTTCCAGAAGGTGACGGACTGGCATGAAAAAGTGGCGCCGAACAGCGTCTGATGTGTTGATCTGACTTGAGAGACCACTCGCGCTGGCAAATGTAGACCGGGCGAACAGGTTAATGACAGCTGGACCGCTGAGGGCGTGGGTGCGGGGTGGTTTTACAGGAAGCTCGGTCGCCATGGATGGCGACCGCGCAGCGTCCAGGGATGGATTCATAGCGATTCCTGTAAAACCACCCAGTGCCCGCGCCTGCATCAAGGCCAGCATGCAAGAGACATAAGCGGGAGCACAGCAGCAATGCAATGGGAAACCGTGATCGGGCTGGAAGTCCACGTACAGCTCGCCACCCAGTCCAAGATCTTCTCCGGCGCCAGCACCGCCTTTGGCGCCGAACCCAACGCCCAGGCCAGCGCCATCGACCTGGCCATGCCCGGCATGCTCCCCGTGCTCAACGAAGGCGCCGTGCGCATGGCCGTCCAGTTCGGCCTGGCCGTCAACGCCAACATCGCACACCGCTCCGTCTTCGACCGCAAGAACTACTTCTACGCCGACCTGCCCAAGGGCTACCAGATCAGCCAGATGTACCACCCCATCGTCGGTAAGGGCGAGGTCAGCGTGAACCTGTCCGATGGGAGTGAGCGCACCATCGGCATCGAGCATGCCCACCTCGAGGAAGACGCCGGCAAGTCCCTGCACGAAGACTTCCAGGGCCAGTCCGGCATCGACCTCAACCGCGCCGGCACACCGCTGCTTGAAATCGTCTCCGAGCCCGACATGCGCAGCGCCGAGGAAGCCGCCGCCTACCTGCGGAAAATCCACGCCATCGTCACCTACCTCGGCATCTCCGACGGCGACATGTCCCAGGGATCCATGCGCTGCGACTGCAACGTCTCCGTGCGCCCCAAGGGCCAGACCGCGTTCGGCACCCGCAGCGAGATCAAGAACGTCAATTCCTTCCGCTTCGTGGAAAAAGCCATCAACAGCGAAGTGGAACGCCAGATCGAGCTGATCGAGGACGGCGGCCAGGTGGAGCAGGAAACCCGCCTGTACGACGCGGACCGGGACGAGACCCGCTCCATGCGCACCAAGGAATTCGCCAACGACTACCGCTACTTCCCGGATCCTGACCTGCTGCCGGTCGAGATCGACGACGACTACATCGATACCATCCGCGACGGCCTGCCGGAACTGCCGGACGCCAAGCAGGCCCGCTTCGTCACCGAGTATGGCCTGAACGCGGACGAAGCCGGGCCCCTGGTCCAGAGCCAGGCACTGGCCGACTACTTCGAGCAGGTCGCCGGCGGCAGCGGTGATGCGCGCCAGGCCGCCAACTGGATCATGGGCGAGCTGGCCCGGTTGATGAACCAGAACGAGGTCGCAATCCAGGACTGCCCGGTCAGCGCCGACAGCCTCGCCACCCTGATCCTGCGCGTCCAGGACGGCACCATCTCCGGCAAACTCGCCAAGCAGGTCTTCGAGGCCCTATGGAATGGCGACGGCAGCCCGGATGAGATCATCGAGAAACAGGGCCTCAAGCAGGTCTCGGACAGCGGCGAGATCGAGGCACTGGTCGACCAGGTACTGGCAGACAACCAAGCCATGGTGGACGACTACCTGGGCGAGGAAGTGGCCAAGAAGCAGAAGAAGAAGTTCAACGCCCTGGTCGGCCAGGTCATGAAAGCCTCTCAGGGTAAGGCCAACCCGGCCCAGGTGAACGAGATCCTGCAGAAACGGCTAGACACTAAAGGATAGGAGGCTACATTCCGTAACAGGGCGAGGGAGATCAATGCCCTGGCCCGGATTTGTATAATCCGCGCACAAGCGCTACGCTTTGAGTCAAATCGCGTCAATCGGGGTTGACTCATGTCAGCACTGTCCACATCCGCGAGCCTCACAGGCCGCCCCAACCTGCGCCACTACCACCGTATTCCGGTGAATCTGGAAGCGTTCCTTGAGCGTGGCGGCGAAACCCTGCCCAACTGCACCGTCAACGATCTGTCCCGTGCCGGCCTCCAGATCGAGTGTGCCCCTGACACCCTTGAGCAGCTGGTACCCAATGGTGAGCCTGTGGCACCCCACATGGCCATTCCGGTCCAGGTCGTTTTTACCATTCCCCTGGGCAAATCCGACAGCACCTGCATCCGCGCCCGTTGTGACGTAGTGGCGGTCCGCCGCATTGCCCGCGACTGCTTCCACGTGGGCATGTCCTTCGCGGAATTCGAGGAGGACGCCCTCCCGATGCTCGACCATTACATCAATGAGCAACTTTCGGCCGGCGCCTGAACAGACCCTTCTTACTCGCCCTCACGCTCTGGTATAATTCCGCGTTCAGTTGAAGCCGTTTGTTATAAGAAGCGGTTCCATTCCGAGTCAACAGCGGTACAGAGCGCGATGACCCAATACAACCTCACGCACCTCAAACAGCTGGAAGCGGAAAGCATCCACATCATGCGGGAAGTGGCAGCCGAGTTCGACAACCCGGTCATGCTCTATTCCATCGGCAAGGACTCCTCCGTGATGCTCCACCTGGCCCGCAAGGCCTTCTGGCCCGGCCGGATTCCCTTCCCGATGCTGCACGTGGATACCACCTGGAAGTTCAAGGAAATGATCGAGTTCCGGGACCGGATGGCCGAGAAGTACGATCTGGACATGATCGTCCATATCAACGAGGAAGGCGTGAAGCAGGGCATCGGCCCCTTCAGTCACGGCAGTGCCAAGCACACCGACGTGATGAAGACCCAGTCGCTCAAGCAGGCGATGGAAAAGTACAAGTTCGATGCCGCCTTTGGCGGGGCCCGCCGTGACGAGGAGAAATCCCGCGCCAAGGAGCGCGTCTACTCCTTCCGGGACGAGAACCATCGCTGGGACCCGAAGAACCAGCGCCCGGAGCTCTGGAACATCTACAACGGCCAGATCAACAAGGGCGAAAGCATCCGCGTCTTCCCGCTGTCCAACTGGACCGAACTGGACGTCTGGCAGTACATCCATCTCGAGAACATCGAGATCGTGCCGCTGTACTTCTCCAAGCCAAGGCCCGTGGTGGAACGCGACGGCACCCTGATCATGGTCGATGACGATCGCATGCCGCTGGAGCCGGGCGAAGAGCCCGAGATGAAGTCCGTGCGCTTCCGCACCCTGGGCTGCTACCCGCTGACCGGCGCCATCGAGTCCGAGGCGGACACGCTGCCCGAGATCATCCAGGAGATGCTGCTGACACGCAGTTCCGAGCGCCAGGGCCGGGTCATTGACCACGACAGCGCCGGCTCCATGGAGAAGAAGAAACAGGAAGGCTACTTCTAAGCGCGCCCAACCCGGTTTTTCGGAGACAAGATCCAATGTCACATCAGTCAGACCTGATCGGCACCGACATCAACGCCTATCTCAAGCAGCACGAGCAGAAGGAACTTCTGCGGCTGCTGACCTGCGGCAGCGTGGACGACGGCAAGAGCACCCTCATCGGTCGCCTGCTGCACGACACCAGCATGATCTACGAAGACCAGCTGGCCGCGCTGGAGTCGGACAGCTCCAAGGTGGGCTCCACCGGCGAGAAGCTGGACCTGTCGCTGCTTGTGGACGGCCTGCAGGCCGAGCGCGAACAGGGCATCACCATCGACGTGGCCTACCGCTATTTCTCGACCGCAAAGCGCAAGTTCATCATGGCCGACACCCCCGGCCATGAGCAGTACACGCGCAACATGGCCACCGGTGCCTCCAACGCGCAGCTCGCGGTCATCCTGATTGACGCCCGCCACGGTGTGCTGACCCAGACCAAGCGCCACTCCTTCCTGGCCTCGCTGCTGGGCATCAAGCACGTGGTCGTGGCTATCAACAAGATGGACCTGGTCGATTACAGCGAGCAGCGCTTCAACGAGATCAGGGAGGAGTACCAGCACTTCTGCGGCAACCTCGGCCTGGAGGATGTGCGCTTTGTGCCCATCTCCGCGCTCGATGGCGACAACGTCGTCTACCCCAGTGAGAACATGCCCTGGTTCGACGGCGAGCCCATGATGCAGGTGCTGGAGACCGTACCGATCTCCCACGACAAGGATTTCGAGCACTTCCGGTTCCCGGTCCAGTACGTGAACCGCCCCAACCTCGACTTCCGGGGCTTCTGCGGCACCATTGCCAGTGGCGTTGTGAAGCCGGACGACGAAGTGGTTGCCCTGCCCTCGGGCCGCTCCACCCGCGTGGACCGGATCGTTACCTTTGAAGGGGACCAGGAGTCAGCCCATATCGACCAGGCGGTCACCCTGACCCTGAAGGACGAGATCGACGTCAGCCGCGGCGACATGCTGGTGCACGCCGGCAACATGCCCGAGGTGGCCACGGCCTTCAACGCCAACGTGGTCTGGATGATCGATGAGCCACTGGCCCCGGGCCGTCAGTACGACATCAAGCAGGGGCCGCGTTACACCTCCGGCGCCATGCGCCGGGTGCACTACAAGACGGACGTGAACACCCTGGAACAGCAGGAAGGCAGCGAACTGGGCCTGAACGAGATCGGCCTGTGCGAGTTCGCGGTCAGCCACCCGCTGGCGTTCGACCCCTACCCGAACTGCGGCTCCACGGGCGCGTTCATCATCATTGACCGGCTGACCAACATCACCATCGGCGCCGGCATGATCAAGAGCACCGCCAGCGACGCCGAAGGCCTGATGAACCCGGTCACCATCGAGGAGTGGCAGCGCCGGCTGGACCAGAAGCCGCTGGTCATCGACTGCGGCGGCGAGGCGGCGGACAAGCTGGCTACGGCACTGCAGCGCAGCCTCTTCGACGTGGGCAAGACCGGCATCGTGCTGGACAACACCAACACGGATTCCGAGGAGGACCGCGGCAACATGGCCGAAGTCCTGCGCAGCCAGGGCCTGATCGTGCTCACGGCTGGCATCAGCGGCACACCGGCGGACTACAGCGTCAGTGCCGACGATGACGCCGGCATCAGCAAGGCCGTGCAGGAGCTGCTTCAGACACTGCGCCGGGAACAGCGGCTGCAGGGCTGACCCATGGCCATTCGGCAGCTCCGGCTCATGCGGGCGACCCTGCCCGGCGGCGGCCAACCGGCGCGCACCAACGCCGGCGAGGCCATGGCCGAGCCGGGTGGTGACTACGAAGCCCTGCACCGCCAGCTCAAGAAGCTGTTCAACAGCCGCCCAGGCAAGGCCTACGGCCGCTTCTCGGACGACGTCGGCAGCCACCCCATACGCGGCTGGCTCGGCAACTACCTGGACGGCCAACAGGGCTTTGAGGCCTTCACCGACCAGCTCCTGGACCAGTGGCAGGACGAGATCACGCGCGCGGACACGGACCCTGAGCGCCCGCTGCTCATCGTCCATGAGTCCCTGGCCGACGGCGAGGTACTGTACCTCTTCGCCCTGGAGATGGACCCGGTCTTTACCCTGGATGCCAACCTGGAGCTCGCTCCCACCGAAACCATCAGCCGCTCCCGCCTGAACCTGGCGGCGCGTGTTGAGCTGGAGGACTGGCGCGGCGAGTCCGGCTCGGAGAACTACCTGACGGTGCTCCAGGGCCGCGGCACGGGCGAGATCGGCAAGTGCTTTGCGCGCTTGGTAGGCTTCCAGCAGGAGGTGGACGTGGAGGCCGAGACCCGGACTTTCCTTGAAGCGGTGGAGTCGTTCGCCCAGCAGCAGACTGAGCCGGAACACGCCCAGAGCGTTCGCCACAAGGCGTTCGAGTTCTGCAATGAGCAGGAGGCGCTGGGCGAGCCGGTGCCCCTGTCGGCGCTTTCCAGCTACATCGACGACAGCCAGCCGGAGCGGTTTGCCGAGCATGTGGCGGAATCCCAGGCAGTGGGACCGGACCAGGTGCTGCACCCGGACCGCCGCAAGGTGCGCAAGCTGGTCCGCATCGCCGGCAAGGGCAACGGCTTGAGCCTTTCGTTCTCTTCCGATCTGGTGAACCAGGCGGTCCACTACGACCGCGACCGCGATGCCCTGATCATCACCCAGGTCCCCCGCAGCCTCAAGGAACAACTCCAGAGTTATCTAGACGACTCCTCTGACTGAGGTGTTGTCTCCAGCTTGGATGGTTTCGGTTTTGGTTCAGGGACTTTCCGGAATTTAAGTTTTGTCTCAGGCATGATGGCCAGTGCCAGGCATTACGCTGGGGGAGCCCTTTCAGGGACCGCTGTGAACCCATCCATGGGCGCTGGCGCGATGACATCCTGTCATCGAGCCTCCCTGAAAGGGCTCCCCCACCGCAATGCTGTTGGGTGAGTCGGTATCGCATCCATTCCCGCCTGAAGCTCATTGCTTTGCCTTTGCAGATCCAGTGAATGCCGAGACACCAATCACTCGCCAAGAGCAGAAATAATCTTCCGGGCAAGGGTAGCTCCCCTGTTAAGCCCTCGCTGGCCGAATTCTTTCACTGCGAGGTACAGCTTTCTGTTGAGGCCCTGAGAGGGCCTGCGAACAGCAACTGTCTATGAGCGTTGGGGCATGGGGGTCTTTTCCGGGAGGCTCGATGGCAGGGATGCCATCGCGCCAGCGCCCATGGATGGGTTCACAGCGGTCCCGGAAAAGACCCCCATGGTCCGACGCCTGCAATCGGCCAACAGGCCTGAGACAACCCAATACGTTTGTGACAGAACCAGACCGCAGGCGTTATAATCGCCGATCTTCCAACCAGACAGAACGCCGCCAACCATGGGAAAGAAACTCTTCATCAAGACCCACGGCTGCCAGATGAACGAATACGACTCATCGCGCATGATCGACCTCCTGCGCGAGAGTCACGAAGTGGAGCTGACCGACACCGCCGACGACGCGGACATCCTGCTGCTCAACACCTGCTCCATCCGTGAGAAAGCCCAGGAAAAGGTCTTCCACCAGCTCGGCCGCTGGAAGAAACTGAAGAAGGACAACCCGGACGCCATCATCGGCGTCGGCGGCTGCGTCGCCAGCCAGGAAGGCCAGGCCATCATCGACCGGGCCCCCTACGTGGACATGGTCTTCGGCCCCCAGACCCTGCACCGCCTGCCCGAGATGATCACCAAGGCCAACAGCGAAGGCAGCGTCGGCGTGGTGGACGTGAGCTTCCCCGAAATCGAGAAGTTCGACCAACTGCCCGGCCCAGGCGTGGACGGCCCCACGGCCTTTGTCTCCATCATGGAAGGCTGCAGCAAGTACTGCTCCTTCTGCGTGGTCCCCTACACCCGGGGTGAAGAGTTGAGCCGCCCGGTCGAGGACGTCCTTGAAGAGGTTCGGGACCTCGCCAGCCAGGGCGTGCGGGAAGTCAATCTACTTGGCCAGAACGTCAATGCCTACGACGGGGAAACCCTCGACGGCGACACCATGGACCTGGCCGAGCTGATCACCTGGGTGGCGGACATCGACGGCATCGACCGCATCCGCTTCACCACCTCCCACCCAGTGGAGTTCTCGGACGCCCTGATTAACGTCTACGAGCAGGTACCGGAGCTGGTGAGCCACCTGCACCTGCCGGTCCAGGCCGGCTCGGACCGCATCCTGGCGCTGATGAAGCGCGGTCACACCGCCTTGGAATATAAATCCAAGATCCGCAAGCTGCGCCGCATCCGCCCCAACCTGAGCCTGTCCTCGGACTTCATTATCGGCTTCCCGGGCGAAACCGAGAAGGACTTCGAGGACACCATGAAGCTGATCAACGATGTCGGCTTTGATGTCTCCTTCAGCTTTGTCTATAGCGCCCGCCCGGGCACCCCGGCGGCGGACCTGCCGGACGACACGCCCGAGGACGTCAAGAAGGAGCGTCTGCGGATTCTCCAGGACCGCATCAACCAGCAGGCCATGGACATCAGCCGCAAGATGGTGGGCAATACCGAGCGCATCCTGGTCACCGGCGTCTCCAAGAAGGACCCTGGCGAGTACCAGGGCCGGACCGAGAACAATCGGGTCGTCAACTTCCGCACCGAGGTGCCCGGCGTGGTCGGCTCCTTCGTGGACGTGGAGATCACCGAGGCATTGCCGAATTCACTGCGCGGCGTCATGATTGATGACAACCGTTACTGAGCCGAGGCCCGATTGAGCGCCGACACCCGAGAATTCCAGCTGGAACCCGCCGATACCGAGCGCCTGGCCGCCCTCTGCGGCCAGTTCGACGAACACCTCAAGCACATTGAAAAGCGCATGGGCGTGCGCATCGGCTACCGGGGGCATCACTTCCGGATCACCGGTGACGGCGAGGCGGCAACCGCCGCCATGGAAGTGCTGAAACACCTGTATCGGGAAACCGAGGCCAGTGACGACATCGACCCGGACACGGTCCACCTGTTCATCCGCGAATCCGGTTTCGAGCGTCTGCCCGAGACCAGTGATTACGACGGCGCCCAGCAGGTGATTGAGACGCCCCGGCTGAAGATCCAGCCCCGGGGCGAGAACCAGCAGCGCTACGTGCACGCCATCCGCACCCATGACATCAACTTCGGCGTGGGCCCGGCCGGCACCGGCAAGACCTGGCTGGCGGTGGCCTGTGCGGTCGAGGCCCTCCAGGCGGAAGAGGTCAAGCGCGTGATGCTCGTGCGCCCGGCCGTGGAAGCCGGTGAAAAGCTGGGCTTCCTGCCCGGGGATCTCTCCCAGAAGGTGGACCCCTACCTCAAGCCGCTCTATGACGCCCTCTACGAGATGCTTGGCTTCGAGCAGGTGAACAAGCTCATCGAGCGTGGCGTGATCGAGATCGCCCCGCTGGCCTTCATGCGCGGGCGCACCCTGAACAACTCCTTCATCATCCTGGACGAAAGCCAGAACACCACCCGGGAACAGATGAAGATGTTCCTCACGCGCATCGGCTTCGGCTCCACCGCCATCATCACTGGCGACATCACCCAGATCGACCTGCCACGCGGCCAGCATTCCGGCCTGGAGCACTGCCTGCGTGTACTGCGGGAGGTCAAGGGCATCGGCATCACCTACTTCGGCGCCGAGGACGTGGTCCGCCATCCGCTGGTCCAGCGCATCGTGGAAGCCTACGACGACTGGGACGACCGCAACGCATGAGCCGTGTCACCCTGGACCTGCAGCTTGCCTCCGAGCACACGGACCTACCCGACCAGGCGGATTTCGAGACCTGGGCGGCACACGGCTGGCAGGGCCACGGCGAAACCGAGGTCACTCTGCGCGTTGTGGACGAGGCGGAAGGGCATGAGCTGAACCAGCAGTACCGGGGAAAGGATTACGCTACCAATGTCCTGTCTTTCCCCTTTGAAGCGCCCCCTGGTGTCTCACTGGGCCTGCTCGGCGATCTGGTCATCTGCGCTGGGGTGGTCGAACAGGAAGCCCGGGAGCAGGGTAAGACGTCCAGGGCCCACTGGGCACATCTGGTTATTCATGGCATGCTTCACCTTCAGGGTTACGATCATCAGGACCCCGATGAGGCGGAAACCATGGAAAATATTGAAGTGCGTCTCCTTGCCGAACTTGGTTTTCCCGACCCCTATCGGTAGCATCCCGCGAACAGGAATCCGGACAGCGACCCCATGAGCGACGACTCATCCAACGGCCAGACGAAGAGCTCCTGGCTGGAGCGATTATCCCAGGCCTTCTCCAGTGACCCCCGTACGCCCGAAGATCTGCTGCGCATACTGCGTGACGCGGAATTCCAGCAGCTGATCGACTCCGATGCCATGAGCATCATTGAGGGCGCCATGCAGGTCACCGACATGCGCGTGGAAGAGATCATGATCCCGCGCTCGCGCATGGTGACCGTCAAGGCTGAGGCGGATCCTTCTTCGTACATCAACGAGATCATCGAATCCGCCCACTCCCGGTTTCCGGCCATCGGCGACACTTCAGACGAGATCGTCGGCATCCTGCTAGCGAAGGATCTGCTGCCACTGGCGCTGCGCAACAACCTCACCCGCGACAGCATCCGCGATATCCTGCGCCCCGCCACCGTGGTGCCGGAGAGCAAGCGCTGCAACCAGCTGCTCAAGGAGTTCAAGGAAAACCGCAACCACATGGCCATTGTGGTCGACGAATACGGGGGAGTGGCAGGGCTGATCACCATTGAGGACGTACTCGAACAGATCGTCGGAGACATTGAGGATGAGCACGATGTTGATGATGACGACCGCATCCGCGAGCGCGAGCACGGGATCTATGCGGTCAAGGCCCAGACGCCCATCGATGAGTTCAACGAATTCTTTGGTACGGACCTGGACCAGGAGGCCTTCGACACCATCGGCGGCCTGATGCTCAAGGAGTTCGGCCGACTCCCAAGACGTGGTGAAACCACTACCGTGGACCGCTTCCGGTTCAAGGTGCTGAACGCCGATAACCGCAAGATCCGCCTGATCCAGGTCAAACCCATCGCATGACGCCGGACGCGCCATGATCCAGAACCGCCTTATCCGCATTCCCGCGCTGATCGCCATCGGCGCGCTCCAGACACTGGCGTTTGCGCCCTTTTACCTGTGGCCCGCTGCCCTGCTATCCCTCGTACTGATCCTGCTTCTCTGCACCGGCCGGGAGGCGAAGCCCCTGTTCCGCGATGGCTGGTTCCTCGGCCTGGGTCTGTTCGGAAGCGGCGCCTCCTGGGTCTACGTGAGCATCAGCGAATACGGCATGACGGCTGCGCCCCTGGCCGCTGTCATGACGCTGCTCTTCGCCATGGGTCTGGCCCTCTTCCCGGCCATTGCCTTCTGGTGCTGGGGCCGGCTGGCCGGCAGCCACACCGGTCGCAGCCTCTGGCTGTTCCCGGCGGTCTGGGTCCTGATGGACTGGGTTCGGGGCTGGCTGCTGACCGGCTTTCCCTGGCTCTATGCCGGCACCGCCCAGGTGGATGGCCCACTGGCCGGCTGGGCGCCGGTACTGGGTGTGCACGGCGTCACCTTCATCACGGCGGCCACGGCGGCCCTGCTGGTCGCCGCCTGGCGGCATTACCGTTCTGCGCCGTACTGGGCACCCATTGCCTTCACCGCGGCGGCCTTGCTGCCCTGGCTTCTGGCCCCACTGATCAACCTGGTGGAATGGACACAGCCACAGGGAGAGCCCCTGTCAGTGGCCGCCGTCCAGGGCAACATCTCCCAGCATGACAAGTGGGATCCGGAAAAGCTCAGGGAGCAGATCCGGATCTACCGGGAGCTTACCGAGCCGCTCTGGGGCCGGGACCTCATCCTTTGGCCGGAAACCGCCCTGCCGGCCACCCAGGGGCAGGCCTCCCGGGTCCTGGATGCACTGGAAAGCCGTGCCTTCAAGGCCGGAACCACCCTGGTTACCGGCCTTCCCTGGTACGGCAACAGCCCGCGCTATCCGGAGCCGGTCTTCCACAACAGCCTGATGACGGTAGGCCCCGGCCAGGGAACCTATCACAAGCAGCGGCTGGTGCCCTTTGGTGAATACGTGCCGCTGGAATCGCTGCTGCGCGGTACCATCGAATTCCTCAACCTGCCCATGTCGGTCTTCCGGCCGGGCCCGGAAAACCAGTCGCCATTGGCATTCGACGACACCAGCACCCACCCGGCCATCTGCTATGAGATCGCCTACGCGGACTTCGTCGCCCGCAACGCGGGGGAAACGGGCTTCCTGATGACGGTGAGCAATGACGCCTGGTTCGGGCGCTCACTCGGCCCGTTCCAGCACCACCAGATCGCACGCATGCGGGCCCTGGAAACCGGTCGGGAACTGCTGCGTGGAACCAACAACGGCATCACATCCATCGTGGACCGGGAAGGCCGCATCCGCACCCGGGCCCGGCAGTATGAACGGGATGTTCTAAAGGGGGAAATCCAGCCGATGACCGGGACCACGCCTTTCATGGCCACCGGCTCATGGCCGGTCATAACGCTGGCGGCCGTTATGATCGTATTCGGCCGCCAACGGCGGAAGCGCAACACGGACTAGGCGATCGAGGCCACCAGCCCGTCCAGTGCCATCAAACCACCCAGAAGCACCCCGCCCAGGGCCAGCGCCAGAAGCGCATTCACGGAATACTTGAGCGCCTTGTACTGGCGCCGGTTGGTCTTCTTAAGTTCACGTACCCGGGCCAGTGCCGGCGAGATCCGCGCGAACAGGCTGTTGGCAAAGCCGCGCTGGTCGCCGTCCATGTTCGGCACTACCGTCAGCCGCATCAGCCCCTTGTAGAAGAAGTTGATCACCCGCCCGAGCAGCCAGGTCGGCCGCTCCACGTCGCACATCAGGATCAGGCGATACTGCTTGGCATCGTTGTGGGCGTAATGGAGGTAGGTCTCGTCAAAAATCAGGTCCTCGCCATCGCGCCAGGAGTAGTCCCTGCCATCAATGTTGATGTAGCAGCGGTCGTCATTGGGCGTGGAAAGACCGAGGTGATAGCGCAGCGAGCACGCCACCGGGTCGGCGTGACGGGTCAGCTGTGAGCCCACTGGCAGGATCGAGAACATGGCCCCGTTCACCGATGGCACCTGGTCCAGGATTTTCAGGGTTTCCGGGCAGCTCGCCTGGGCGGAGTTGTGCTTGGTGCCGTACCATTTGAGATAGAACTTGCTCCAGCCGTATTTCTGGAAGGTACGGAAGCCGATGTCGTAGTAGGCACTGGATTCCGGATCGCTGGTCTGATCGAACACCCGGTTCTCATACAGCCCCACCGCCTCACGACGGATGGTTTCCCAGTTGTCCTGAATCACCTGCAGTTCCGGAAACTGCTCCCGGTTCATGATCGGCGCCCGCGCCCGTTTCTCGGTGAAGAGATAGAGCAGACAGTTCAGCGGACTGAAGATCGGCCAGCCCTTGCGCCAGTACTCACCAACGCTCTTATAGCGCTCCTGGCCACGGAATCGGTACACATAGACCATGGACCCCACAATAAAGGCCACGATCAACACAAAAACGGTCACAGTGACCGGCATGGAAAACCTCCCGGAATGAATGGTTTGAACCGCCACTCATTCTGGGATAGTTCGAAAAATCAAGCAAAGGCCGCTGGCTCAGTCTGTGCCCGGCTCCACATCCGGCGTATGCGCCGTAACCCGCTCGAAGTAATGGGATTCACACCGCTCACAGGGCTCCAGGCGGGTTGTTTCAGACAGTGTCCGCATGTGACCACAGTTCAGACAGCGCAGAACGCCCGCCATGGCGAGCTCGCCCGCGAAATAGTGATCCGCGTCGCTGTTCTGCAGTTTCTGCTGCAGCTCAAGGGTATCCAGACGGGTGGGATCGGCAATCGACAGAAGCCGCTCTACCAGCCAGTCCTCGATCCATTCCAGGTCCGTGCGCAGCCATTCCGCCACGCCATCACCGGTACTGGAAACGAAACCCAGAAGATGGGAGAGATCCCGCCGCAGGTAGGCGGCGAGCAGATTGAGCTCATCGCGGGTGAGCTCCGCCACTTCCTGCTCGAACTCAACCGCGTCCTCAATCTCCTGCTGGAGCTGCTCCCAGGTTCGTTCCTCCGCTTCTGCAAGGCGGGACTCCACCCGCTCAAGCATACGGTTATAGGCGGTTTCGGCACCGTCACTGAGGCGGGGGCGCTGCTTTTCGGCCACGGTTCTCTCCTGCTGATGGGTTGGAAGTCGGCATGCCTACCTGTCACCTTCTCTCTACGCTAGAATGAGCCCTTTCCCGATGCAACAGCCATTTTCGATCCGAGAGCAAAAGGCACCGACCCATGGAAGAGCATTACCGCCCCGACGCCGTCGAGCGCAACGCCCAGCAGTACTGGGAGTCCAACGATGTCTTCGCGGTACGGGAAGAGCCCGGCAAGCCCAAGTACTACTGCCTCTCCATGTTTCCCTACCCCAGCGGCAAGCTGCACATGGGGCATGTGCGCAACTACACCATCGGTGATGTGATCTCGCGCTTCCAGCGCATGCAGGGCAGGAATGTGCTGCAACCCATGGGCTGGGATGCCTTCGGCCTGCCGGCGGAGAACGCGGCCATCAGCAACCGTACCGCCCCGGCGGCCTGGACCCGGCAGAACATCGAGCACATGAAGACCCAGCTCAAGCGCCTGGGCTTCGGCTACGACTGGAACCGGGAGCTGGCCACCTGTGATCCGGAGTACTACCAGTGGGAGCAGTGGTTCTTCACCAAGCTCTATGAAAAGGGCCTGGTCTACAAGAAGAACGCCACCGTCAACTGGGATCCCGTGGACCAGACGGTGCTGGCCAATGAGCAGGTAGTGGATGGTCGTGGCTGGCGCTCCGGTGCCGTGGTGGAACAGAAAGAGATTCCCCAGTGGTTCGTGAAGATCACCGACTACGCCGATGAACTGCTGGACGACCTGGATAAGCTCGATGGCTGGCCGGAGCAGGTCAAGGCCATGCAGCGCAACTGGATCGGCCGCTCCGAGGGCGTCGAGCTCGATTTCCAGATGGAGGACGGTTCCGAAACCCTGAGGGTCTACACCACCCGCCCGGACACCCTCTACGGCGTTACCTACATGGCCCTGTCGGCCCGCCATCCGGTGGCTGAAAAAGCTGCTGAACGCTCCCGTGAAGTGGCGGAGTTTGTGGATGAGTGCCGTAACACTGTCGCCTCCACCGCCGACATGGAGACCATGGAAAAGAAAGGCGTGGAGACCGGCCTGTATGCCCTCCATCCGCTGACCGGCGAACGCCTCCCCGTTTACGTCGCCAACTTCGTGCTGCACGAGTACGGTACCGGCGCGCTGATGGCGGTCCCCGCTCACGACGAGCGCGACCACGACTTCGCCCGCAAGTACCGCATCGCCATCCGGCAGGTCATCAGCCCCAGCGACGGCCGCGATGTGGATACCTACGAGGAAGCCTTCACCGAAAAAGGACTCCTGGCAAACTCCGGCCCCTACACCGGCATGAGCTCGGAGGAAGCCATTGCAGCCATTGCGGAGCAGTTGGAGAAGCGCGGCATCGGTGAGCGCAAGACCAACTACCGCCTGCGCGACTGGGGTGTCTCGCGCCAGCGTTACTGGGGCGCCCCCATTCCCATGCTCACCCTGGAGAATGGTGAGTCGGCCCCTGTCCCGGAAAGCGACCTGCCGGTCGCCCTGCCCGAGGATGTGACCATGGACGGCGTCCAGTCGCCGCTCAAGACCGATCCCGAGTGGGCGAAGACCACCTATAACGGCCAGCCGGCCTTCCGCGAGACGGACACCTTCGACACTTTCATGGAGTCCTCCTGGTACTTCGCGCGCTTCTGCAGCCCCTGGAAAGACGACGGCATGCTGGACCCGGAGGCGGCCAACTACTGGCTGCCCGTGGACCAGTACATCGGCGGCATTGAGCACGCCATACTGCACCTGCTCTACGCCCGGTTCTTCCACAAGCTGCTGCGCGATGTGGGCCTGGTGAACAGTGATGAACCCTTCAACCGCCTGCTGTGTCAGGGCATGGTGCTGGCCGAGACCTGGTACCGCGAGACGGACAACGGCGGCAAGGAGTGGTTCTCGCCCCAGGACGTGGATGCCGAGTACGACGGCAAGGGCAACGTGGTCAGCGCCACGCTCAAGGCGGATGGCAAGCCCGTCCACCCCGGTGGCGTGACCAAGATGTCCAAGTCCAAGAACAACGGCATCGACCCCCAGGCCATCATCGACGAATACGGCGCCGATACGGTGCGCCTGTTCATGATGTTCGCTGCGCCCCCCGAGCAGTCCCTGGAGTGGTCCGACAGCGGTGTGGAAGGCGCTCACCGCTTCCTGCGCCGGCTCTGGCGGATGGTGCACCAGCATGTGACGGACGGGGGCACCGGGCATGCCATGCCGGATGACGCTGATGAAGCCCAGCAGGGTATGCGCCGTAAGACGCACCAGACCATCGCCAAGGTCAGCGATGACTTCAGCCGGCGCCTCACCTTCAACACGGCCATTGCCGCCGTCATGGAGCTGCTCAACGACGCCGGCCGCTTTGACGTCCGCAATGACGGGGACCGGGCCGTGATGCAGGAGGTTCTGGAAACCGCCGTACTGGTGCTGGCCCCTGTGGCACCACACATCACGCACGAGCTGTGGCAGGCACTGGGTCATGACACCCCGGTGGTGGATGCGGAATGGCCTGTTGCCGACGAGTCCCTGATGAAGCAGGACAGCATCGAGCTGGTGGTGCAGGTCAACGGCAAACTGCGCTCGCGCATCCAGGCGGACGCCGAGGCCGACCGCGACCAGCTCGAGGCCCTGGCCCTGGCGGACGACAACGTGCAGCGCTTCATCGAGGACAAGACCGTTCGCAAGGTGGTCGTGGTCCCCGGCAAACTCGTGAACGTGGTCGCCAACTGATCCGGCTCCGGAGGTCATCCATGCCCCAGGCCGCCTGGAAACCCATACTCACGCTGGCCCTGGCCACGGTGCTCACCGCCTGCGGCTTCCAGCTCCGGGGCACGGGTATGGTCCCGGATGCCCTGGCACCGCTGGCCCTGTCCTGTGGTGACGGTGTGCCCGGGCCGGTCTGCTCGGGTTTGCGCGAACGCCTTGACCTCTACAAGCTGCTGGCTGAGGACGGGGAAACCGCCGAGTACCGGCTCAATCTCAGTGGTTATGAACAGGAACGGCGCACCAGCGCGCTGGATGACCGGGCGGCCGCCGCCGAATACGAACTCAGTGCCCGGGTCGCGGTGGAGCTGACCACCGAGGACGGTATCCCCCTTCTGGCGGATACCGAACTGAGCGCCAGGGAGTTCTACCAGGCGGACGAGCAGCAGGTCCTGGCCGGTGAACGGGAACAGCAGGGCATTGAGGGCCTTCTCCAGGACCAGCTGGTCCAGCAGGTTACCCGCCGGCTGATGCCCTTCACCGAGGAGCGCATTCGCCGGATCCGTTCCGAGCACGAAAGCAGCACGGACACGGACAAATGAAGGTCACCCCGGAGCAGCTCCCGGATCAGTTGGCCAAGCGCCTTGATGCCGGCTACCTGGTCACCGGTGATGAGCCTCTGCTGGTGCAGGAGGCCTGTGACCGCATCCGCGAACGAGCCATTGCCGAAGGCTACGAGGAGCGCACAGTCTTCCAGACGGATGCCCAGTTCGACTGGCAGCAGGTCCACGACGAAACCCAGGCGCTGTCACTGTTCGCCAGCCGCCGCCGCATCGAGGTGCGCCTGCACAGCGGCAGACCCGGCAAGGGCCGTGAGGTTCTGGAGGCCTTCGCCAAGGCCCCTCCGGAAGACGTCATCCTGATTGTCTCCGGTCCGCGCCTGGACAGTGGCGAGACCAGCAAGGCCTGGTTCCGAAACTGGCAGAAGGTCGGCCTCCACGTGCCGGTTTGGCCGGTGGACCCGGCGGACTTCCCGCGCTGGCTCTCACGCCGCGCCGAAACCATGGGCCTGAAACTCACCCGCAATGCCGTGACCCAGCTCAGTGAACGCCTGGAGGGCAACCTGCTGGCCGCCCACCAGGAACTGGAGCGACTCAGGGTGGTCGCCGGGGATGAACCGGTGGATGACGCGGTTGCCATTGGTGGTGTTGAGGACAGCAGCCGCTACAACGCCTTCGAGCTCAGCGCCGAGGCGCTGTCCGGTAACCGGGTACACGCCCTGCAGATGCTGCGGCGCCTGGAGGAGGAAGGAACCAGCACACTGGCCATACTGGGCGTTCTCCAGCGTGACCTGAAACATCTTGCCAACCTGCAGCACAGCCTGCGCCAGGGCAGTAACGCGGCCACCTGGTTCAAGCACAACGGGGTGCGCCAGCCGCCACTGAGAAAGGCACTGGAAAAGGCTTCACGCCGGCACGGCAGCCAGTCGATCAGCAGGGCCTGGGAACAGGCCAGACAGGTGGACCGGGCCAGCAAGGGTCAGGACCCGGCCATGCCGCCCTGGTCCGCCCTTGCCGCCCTGGTTGAGACGCTCTCGGCTTAGCCGAACTCGGCTTCGTCGAACGCCATCATGCTGTCGCCGCCATTGCGGATGGATTCAGCCAGGGCAACCGACTGCGGCAGGATGCGATCGAAGAAGAAACGCGCCGTCTTGAGCTTGCCGGTGTAGAAGCCGGAGGTATCGTTCTCCGCCCTGGGCGCGGCTGCCTGCACCATGCGAACCCAAAGAAAGGCTTCAGCCGTGAGCCCGAACAGGTCCAAGTAGTCCACGGCGGCCGCACCGATCTCCGCTGGATTGCCATCCGATGCCTTGATGACGCTTTCGGTCACATCGGAAAGACGTTCAAGAGCCGCCGCCAGGGGCTGGATGTATTCGGCGACCGCCGGCTCATCCTGGTTGGCATTGATGTAGTCGGCCACGTCATTCGCGAAGAGTTCGAAGAATTTGCCGCCGTTACCAACAACCTTGCGCCCCATCAGATCCATCGCCTGGATGCCGTTAGTCCCCTCGTAGATCTGGGTGATCCGGGTATCACGCACCAGCTGCTCCTGGCCCCACTCACGGATGTAGCCATGACCGCCGTAGACCTGCTGGCCGATCACGCAGGTATCCAGTGCCCGGTCGGTCAGGAAAGCCTTGGCCACCGGCGTCAGCAGCGCCACCATGCCGTCGGCTTTCTCCTTCGCCTCCGGATCCTCGGCGAACTTGGCCTGGTCCAGCCACTGCGCCACATAGGTAATGAAGGCACGGCTGCCCTCGGTGTGGGCTTTCATCTTCAACAGCATCCGACGGACGTCCGGGTGAACGATGATCGGGTCCGCCTGCTTTTCCGGAGCTTGAGGGCCGTTGGGCGAGCGGCTCTGGATGCGCTCGCGGGCATAGGCCAGGGCATGCTGGTAGGAGGCTTCCGCCGCCCCCACGCCCTGGATGCCCACACCCAGGCGCTCGTAGTTCATCATGGTGAACATGGCCATCAGGCCCTTGTTGGGCTCGCCCACGAGAAAGCCACGGGCATCATCGTAGTTCATGACGCAGGTCGCGGAACCGTGGATGCCCATTTTCTCCTCCAGCGAACCGCAGGAGAGGTTATTGCGAGCGCCCAGAGAACCGTCCTCGTTCACTTCGTATTTCGGTACCAGGAAAAGCGAGATGCCCTTGGGTCCGGCCGGGGCGTCCGGCAGCTTGGCGAGCACCAGGTGGATGATGTTCTCCGCCATGTCGTGCTCACCCCAGGTGATGAAGATCTTGGTGCCTGAGATGCTGTAGGAGCCGTCATCGTTGGGCTTCGCCTTGGTGCGGATGATGCCCAGATCTGTGCCGGCGTGGGGCTCCGTCAGGTCCATGGCGCCGGACCAGGTGCCGTCGTACATCCTCGGGAGGTACTTCTCCTTGAGTTCCTCGCTGCCGTGGGCATGCAGAGCCAGGCAGGCGCCGGCGGTCAGCATGGGGCAGAGACCGAAGGCCATGTTGGCCCCCTGCATCATCTCCTCGACCTGCCCGACCAGGCTCTTGGGCATGCCCATGCCGCCGTAGTTGGGATCACCGCCGAGACCGACCCATCCGCCCTCGGCGAAGGTCTGGTAAGCCTCCTTAAAACCGTCAGGCGTGGTGACCTCACCATCCTTCCATTGACAGCCCTGCTCATCGCCACTCTGGTTGATGGGGGCGAGCGTTCCCGCTGCGATCTTGCCGGCCTCTTCCAGAATGGCATCCGCCGTCTCCGGATCCACGCTTTCGCTCAGACCGGGCAGAGAAGCCCACTGGCCCGGTGCATCGAAGATCTCGTTGAGCAGGAACCGCATGTCCTGCAGGGGCGCCTTGTACTCAGCCATGGATTGTCCTCACTTTGAACGTCTGCGGGGCTATTCTACCCCGGGATTTCTCACAGAAAAGCCCGCACATGGCGGGCTTTTTCATGCTTACCGGATCATACCGGTTCAGAAAGCGAAATGCTCTTCCTGCATGTCCATAAGGTTGTCCGCACCACTGACCATGGCATCGGCGTGTGCCTTAGCCCGTGGCAGCATCCGCTGGAAGTAGAAGCGGGCTGTCTGGAGCTTGGCTGTATAGAAGGCTTCTTCGGTGGTGCCTTCTTCCAGCTTACGCTGGGCCACTTCCGCCATCTCCGCCCAGAGGTACGCGAGCACGCCGTAGCCTGAGTACATCAGGTAGTCGTAGGACGCCGCCCCAACCTCTTCACGATCCTTCATGGCGGCCGAGCCCAGCTTCATGGTCAGGTCGCCCCACTCCTTGTTGAAGGCCGCCAGCGGCTCGATGAACTCCGCCAGCTGCTTGTTGTCACCATGCTCCTTGCAGAACAGGTGCACTTTCTTGGTGAAGCGCTTGAGCGATTCGCCCTGGGTCATCAGTACCTTGCGACCCAGCAGGTCGAGGGCCTGGATGCCCGTGGTGCCTTCGTAGATGGTACCGATGCGCGCATCACGGACGATCTGTTCCATCCCCCACTCGGAGATATAACCGTGACCGCCCAGAATCTGCATGCCCTGGTTGGCCGCGTCGACTCCGGTTTCAGTCAGGAACGCCTTGGCAATCGGCGTCAGGAAGCCAAGCAGCTCGTCAGCTTCCTTACGGGCGTTCTCATCCCGGCTGCGCGTGGCGATGTCCGCCTGCTGAGCCGCGTAATAGATCATCGCACGGCCACCTTCAGCCAGCGCCTTCTGGGTCATCAGCATGCGCCGGACGTCGGGGTGGACGATAATGGGATCAGCCGGGCCGTCCGGATTCTTGGCCCCGGAGAGCGAGCGCATGGCCTGGCGGTCCTTGGCGTATTCAAGCGATCCCTGGAAGGCCAGTTCCGCGGAGCCCAGCCCCTGAATGGCGGTACCGATACGGGCGATGTTCATGAAGGTGAACATGTAACTCAAGCCCTTGTGCGGCTCGCCAATAAGGAAGCCTTTGGCACCATCAAAGTTCAGCACGCAGGTGGCGTTGCCGTGGATGCCCATCTTGTGCTCGATGGATCCGACGGAGACGCTGTTGCGCTCGCCCGGGTTGCCGTTCTCGTCGGGAATGAACTTGGGTACCACAAAGACCGAGATGCCCTTGGTGCCCTTGGGCGCATCCGGCAACTTGGCCAGTACCAGGTGGATGATGTTGTCCGACATGTCGTGATCGCCAGCGGAGATGAAGATCTTCTCACCGGTGATGCTGTAACTGCCGTCAGAATTCGGTTCCGCCTTGGAGCGCATGATGCCGAGGTCGGAGCCACAATGGGATTCGGTCAGGCACATGGTGCCGGTCCATTCACCACTGATCATCTTGGGCAGATAGGTCTGCTTCTGCTCTTCGGAACCATGGGCTTCCAGCGTGTTCAGGCAGCCGTGACTGAGGCCGGGATACATACCGAAGGACCAGTTGGCCGTACCCACCATTTCACTCATGACCATGGAAAGAGAACCGGGCAGCCCCTGGCCGCCAAGCTCCTCATCCGCAGTCATCGAAGGCCAGCCACCCTCAATGTACTGCTTGTAGGCTTCCTTGAAACCGGTGGGCGTCTTCACCTCACCGTTTTCCAGGGTGCAGCCCTGCTGGTCCCCGGTCTGGTTCAGCGGCGACAGCACCTGCTCACAGAACTTGGCCCCTTCCTGGATAATGGCATTGACCATGTCCGGCGTGGCTTCCTCGCCACCCGGAATCTGCTGATAATGCGTTTCAGTATCCAGCAGCTCGTTCATGACAAACTGGATATCGCGCAGCGGTGCTTTGTACTGGGGCATGGCTCGTACCTCGGTTCATGCAATTAAACGGCTGTTTGAAACATACGTTTGGAGCGGGTCTCATGTCAAGAGACATAACCGCCGTGAATGCATTTCCCAAGGGTCATTCAGGCCGTGGCACGGAAGCCTGAATCGGTGGCGGTCGCGGGGTCCGTGGACGCTAAATCCTCCACATCGCGGAAGAGGCTGATGCGGGCATCCTCCCCTCCGGAACGGTCGGAGTCGGTGGCCTGCGTTTCCGGCGTGCTCTGTGGCCCGTCATCGCTACTGCCACCTTCTTCCTGGCGTGATGACCGCAGCTCCGACTGGGCCTGCAGCAGCTGACGGGTCGCCTCCTGGGCCACCCTGAGATCCTGGGGAGAGGGTTCGGCCGGCGCCAGTGCGGCGGAGCGCACTGTCTGCATCTTGCTGATGGTAGCTTCCGGGTCATCAGGGATCGGGCTGGTATCAATGGAGACCTGCCCACCAACGGCATAGAGCTGGCCCTCCGGTCCCCGCTGGTAGGTGTAGGTGGGCGCACCGGCGTACTGCCCCCCCACCACCTGATGCGCCTGTTCATGCTGGCGCACTTCCTGGTCCCGACTCCTCAGTTCCTGAACGGCCGACTGCTGTTCCGGGGATGGCCCGTCATCCTCCTGCCCCGGCTGGCGTCGGTCGCCCCGATCTTCCTCCTGTCCGGAGTCCGGCCCGGCCTCATTGCGCGGCCGTGCCGGGCGCGGCTGAGAGGCCTCCTCCCCGGCTCCCGGGCCATTACGATCTCCCTCCGCTGGTCCCTGCTGCCGAGCCTGCTCACTGATGGAGACCTGGACGCCACCACTACTACCCCCGTCACTACGCGTGGAAGGAGGTGCTGGCCTGGACGGAACTGTCGGGTTGGAAGGTGTTGCCGGATTGACGGACGTTGTGGAAGAGGATGGTGACGTGCTGCTACTGGACGTACGGGTCTGTGGCACGTTGCCGGAGGCCGTACCGGGAGGTGCGGCGCTTCGGGTTACAACGCCGCCGCCGTTGCTGATCGCGGGCTGGATGGATGTAAGCTGCACGGCGATTCCATTCCGGAGTCAGGCACGTTCATCGAGCAGCGTCCCCACCATCTCGTCCGCTGTCCGAACCACTTCAACGGAAGCCTCGGCGTTCCGCTGGTTGACCTTCAGATCCACGATGGATCCCGCCAGGCTGTTCTCACCGGCACCACCCGGGGCAGCGGCCTCCTGCGGAGGCGTTTCCGTGGTTCCCGACCGCGCAATACGGCTGGCTGCATCCTGCATGCCACGCTGGGCATCCTGAATGCCATTCACACCAATGGACAGGGTATTACTGATCATGGGCACACCTCTCGCCCCGAGCGTTCGTGAACATTACACCACAGCAGTGTTTAAAATTCAAACAGCTCTGCCAGAGCCATTCACTCGCCGCGCAGAGGCAGTGACAGGTAGCGGGAGGCCTCTTCCGCCATGGCAGCCGGATCCTGGGAAGCCAGCCAGGGCACACGCCCCATGCAGGGCGCCGGCATGTACTCGCAGAGGGTCTCGAAGGTCTCATCTTCCCGGGCCATGGACTCCGGGGTGCAGCGGTTGGCCACCCAGCCCGCCAGCCTGCAGCCGTCATGCTGGATCAGCTCGGCGCTGAGCAATGCGTGATTGATGGCCCCAAGGCGCAGTCCCACGACCAGGATCACGGGAAGCTGGAGATCGGTTACCAGATCCTTCCAGGTCTCACGGTCATTGAGCGGCACACGCCAGCCCCCAGCGCCTTCAACCAGGAACAGGTCCGCCGGGCGCATCATGGCGCCACGACAGAACCCCGCCAGACGCTCGACACTGACCCGGCGTCCCGCATCCCGGGCGGCCACATGGGGCGCAATTGCCGGCTCCAATGCAACCGGGTTCACCGACTCATAGGGCATGGACTCGGTCATCCCCTGTGACAGCGCCAGGGCATCGGCATTGCGCAGGCCTTCGCTGGTCTGCTCACAGCCGGACGCCAGTGGTTTCATGGCACGGGTACTCAGGCCATTGCGGGCAGCCAGGCGCAGAAGGCCAGCAGTGACCACCGTCTTGCCGGAGTCCGTGTCAGTACCTGTGATGAAGTAGGATTGTCTTGGCATGGGCGTTATGGAAGGTTCCGGTTATTGCCTGGGTCCAGTCAGGCGCACAAAGGCGACCTGCCAGGTTGCGGGCACACCATACTGGGGATCCCGGTGGCGGTCATAGGCGCGGCGCATGGCTTTCAGGCGCCCCGGGCCGAGTGCGCCCCGGTGGCGCTGTTCATCCTTGTAGCTGGCCCCGAGGGTCTTGAGCTCTCCCAGCAGTGCCATGACATCCGGGTACCACAGCACCAGCGGCTCAACATCAACGGTCACGCCCTCAAAGCCCTCGGCCAGCCGCGTCTCCAGTTCGGCCCGGGTCAGGAAGTGGTTGACGTGGCGGCGGCCGGGATCGGCCTCCTCCCACGCGGATTCTAGCTCGGTCAGGGTGCCGTCCACCAGGGTCGCCAGATGGGCCTCGCCATCAGACCCCAGCAGCCTTGCCATCTCCCGGGCCACGGCGCCAGTGTCCTCGCACCACTGGATCATCAGGCTGGACTGGATCCAGTCCAGGCTACCCGAAGCCAGCGGCACATTCGCGGCATCAGCCACCAGCCAGCGCGCGTCCACGCCCCGCTGTGCCCGGGCATGATCGATCATTCCGGGGGACAGGTCGGCAGCAATCAGCTCCCTCGGGGCCAGCCTGCGCTCCAGCTCCGGCAGGCTGAAACCGGTACCACAGCCCAGATCGAGCCCCACACCGCCCCCGGGGACATTCATCCGGGCCAGCAGATCCAGCGCCACGCGCTGCTGAAGGCGCGCCGCCGCATCATAGCTCTCAGCGGCGGCGCCGAAATCATCGGATACGCGTTGGCGACTGACCTGGTTGAACTGCCGCGCATTCATGATGTCACCTGCTCCAAAGCCCCACTGATCCAATCCGTCACTCCAGCGGCGGAAGCCGGCCAGTGGCAAGCATCCGCCGCCAGATGACAGCGCTCTCCAGCCAAACCGAGCGCTTCCGGTACAGCCCCGCTGACCAATGCATCACGCCCGCAGAACAGATGCCGCGCTCCAGGACCCGCCTTATGCCAGGCATCCCGCTGATCGAGCTCGGCAAGCCACGCCAGGCTGTTGGCCAGCCCCTGCTGGTACTCCGCGGTCAGATCCGGCCACGCCAGCGCCTTCAGCTCACGGCGCACCTGCCTGGGGGAAGCGCTGCCCTGGCTGACCAGGGCGCAGAAGCGCCCGAGTGTCTGCTCCACATCCGTCAGCATGCCCTCCCGGAAACCACGGAAGTCGGCGCCCGCCATGCCCACGGGCCAGTCCGGCGCCTCCAGAAAGCGCGGCGTCGAGCACAGGGTGACCACGCCGCTCACCTGCTCCGGGAACCACTCTCGGGCCGCCATGGCCACCTGACCGCCCAGGGACCAGCCCAGCCAGGGCACCCCCGCCGGAACACGGGCCATCACGGATTCCAAGGCGGACTCCAGGTCCTCATGCCCCACCGCCATCCGGGCCGGCTCCAGCACCACGGGCTCCACGCCAGCGGGCAGCAGGGGCCGCAGCGCCTCTGCCGGGACACCCCAGCCGCCGACAACCACCACCGTGGTCATGCCGCCCCCGTTTCGCTGCGCGCAGCCCTGAGCGCCTCCAGAAGCCGCTCCATGTGTTCATCCGTGTGGCTGGCACTGAAGGTGAGGCGCAGCCGCGCCTCACCCTGGGGAACCGTCGGCGGACGGATCGCCGGCACCAGGATATCGCGCCGCGCCAGCGCCTCGCTCAACGCCATGGCCCGGTCCGAAGGCCCCACGATCAGTGGCTGTATCGGCGTCCAGGATTCCATCAGCCGGTAGCCGAGCGCCATGGCCTCATCCCGGAACCACGCCACCAGCTTCGCCAGGCGTTCACGCCGCCAGCCCTCTTCCCGGCAGAGTTCCAGGCTGCGCCGGGTCGCGGCCGCCATCGCCGGCGGCATGGCCGTGGTGTAGATGTAGGTGCGGGCCTTCTGCACCAGGTAGTCCACAAATTCCTGTGAGCCGGCAACAAAGGCGCCACCGACACCCAGTGCCTTGCCCAGTGTGCCCACCAGTATCGGCACTGCGGACTGGTCAAGACCGCGGACCTCGGCGATACCGCCGCCCTTGCTGCCCAGCACCCCCAGACCGTGAGCGTCATCAACCATCAGGGGCAGATCCCGCTCCCGGCAGAGCGCGGACAAACCGTCCAGCGGTGCCAGGTCGCCGTCCATGCTGAAGACCCCATCGGTCGCCACCATCGCACAGCGGGATTCCGACTCCAGCAGCCGCGCGGCGGCCTGGGTGTCAGCATGGGTATAGCGTTTAAGGCGGGCACCCGCGAGACGGGCACCGTCCAGTAGTGAGGCGTGGTTCAGGCGGTCCTGAAGGATAACGTCATGGCGGCCGGCTATGGCGGCGGTGACACCGAGGTTGGCCATATAGCCCGTGGAAAAGAGCGCCGCCGCTTCGCGGCCGGTATGTTCCGCAAGAGCTTCCTCGAGTTCCTGGTGGAGCCGGTGGTGGCCATTCACCATATGCGAGGAGCCGCTGCCCACCCCGTGTTCACGGGCCGCGTCCGTAAGCGCCTCAATCACACCGGGGTGGTTGGCAAGCCCGAGGTAGTCATTGCTGCAGAAGGCCAGCATGCTGCGGCCGTCCACAACAATCTCCGGGCCCTGAGCGGAGTCCAGAACCCGGCGTTCCCGCAGCAGCCCCTGCTGCCGCAGTGTTTCAAGCTCCGCTTCGTAATCAGGCATTGGCCGCGTCGTAGAACAGGGCGCTCTGGCGTTCCTGCTCCATGCGACGGCTCAGCTCCTCGGCTTCATCCTCGTCCGAACGGTTCGTTGCCAGCGGTTCCGGCACAATGCCAAGGCGCCGGAACAGCGCCCGGTCCTGCTCGGCCTGCGGGTTTTCCGTGGTCAGAAGCTGATCGCCGTAGAAAATGGAATTGGCACCGGCCATGAAGCACAGGGCCTGCATCTGGTCGTTCATATCCTCACGGCCCGCGGAAAGGCGTACGTGGCTCTTCGGCATCAGGATGCGCGCCACCGCAATGGTGCGCACGAACTCGAACGGATCCAGATCCTCGACATCCTCCAGCGGCGTACCCGGAATCTTGATCAGCATGTTGATCGGCACGCTTTCCGGGTGATCCGGCAGGTTGGCCAGCTGCAGCAGCAGGCCTGCCCGGTCGTCTTCATCCTCGCCCATGCCCATGATGCCGCCGCAGCAGACCTTCATGCCGGCGTTGCGCACGTTCTCCAGAGTATCCAGGCGGTCCTGGAAGGTCCGGGTGGTGATGATCTGGTTGTAGTAGCGCTCGGAGGTATCGAGGTTATGGTTGTAGTAGTCCAGCCCCGCTTCCGCGAGCTCCCCGGCCTGATCCTCGGTGAGCATGCCCAGGGTCATGCAGGTCTCGAGACCCATGTCCTTCACGCCACGGATCATGTCCAGCACATGCGGCAGATCCTTCTTGGTGGGGCTGCGCCAGGCGGCGCCCATGCAGAAGCGGGTGGCACCGCTTTCCTTGGCCGCTTTCGCCTGTTCCAGGACCTTCTCGACCTGCATCAGTTTCTCTTTCTCGAGGCCCGTGTTGTAGTGACCGCTCTGCGGGCAGTACATACAGTCCTCAGGGCAGGCACCGGTCTTGATGGAGAGCAGTGTCGAGACCTGCACCTCATTCGGATCAAACCACTGGCGGTGCGCCTGCTGGGCCCGGAAGACCAGGTCGTTGAACGGCATATCCAGAAGTTCGCGGACCTCCTTCAGGGTCCAGTCGTGACGGATGGCATCGGAAGCGGTCATACTGGTGTCCTTATCCTGCTGATCAGTGGTCTGTCACACGGAGGTGCCCAGACGGAATGGAAACCATGATAAGGATGGCCGAACGCCTGTCAACCGGAGCGACCCGACTGGTTAACAGGGTTAACACTGCCCGCCCCCGGCTGAGCCGGTGTGTCATCTGCCTGGCCTCGGACCAGGGCGGCGGACTCTGCCGCACATGCCTGCTCGACCTGCCGCACACGGATCCCTGCTGCCGGCGCTGTGCCCTGCCGCTGTCCATTGGGGAGCGCGGGGCGCAGCTGTGTCGCCAGTGTGAGCGCACCGACCCACCCCAGGATCTGAGCCGTATTCCATGGCGCTACGAGTGTCCCGTGGACCGCATGATCCAGAACTACAAGTACCACGGCACGCGCGCCCAGGGCGCCGCACTGGCCCGCAACTGGCTGGAAGCCGCCGACGTGCCCGAACCACTGCCCCGGGCCCTGATTCCCGCGCCCATGGACCCGCAGCGGCTGCGCGAGCGCGGCTTCAGCCAGACGGCGGAACTGGCGGACTGGTTCGCCCGCGCCACAGGGGTGCCGGTGCTGGCCGGCCGGCTTCAGCGCCACGCCGGCTACCGCGCCCAGGCAAGCCTGTCGCGCGGCGAGCGACGCCGCAACCTGGTAGAAGCCTTTTTTGTCAGCGGCAGCGCGCCCCTTCCGGAGCATGTCGCCCTGGTCGAGGATGTGGTCACCACCGGGGCCACTGCCGAGGCCATGGGGCACTGCCTGCGCCGGGCCGGCGTGCAGCGCCTGGAGGTCTGGGCCCTGGCGAGAACCCCCTAGATCCCACTACAGCCGCTGGAGAACACGCTCGGCGAGCGCCAGGGAGGCGGTCAGCCCCGGGGATTCGATACCGAAGAGATTCGCGGCCCCGGCCAGGCCGTGCTCCCTCGGCCCCTGGATCATGAAATCCGCCGGTTTGTCGTCAGGGCCGTGAATGCGGGGACGGATGCCGGCATAGGCGGGCGTCAGGCGCGCGGGGTCCAGTCCGGGCCACCACTGGCGGACGGCATCGGCAAAGGTGGTGGCCAGCGACTCCGGAACCGACCACTCGAGGGTATCCACCCAGTGCGCGTCCGGGCCGAAACGGGCCTGCCCGGCCGTATCAAGGGTCAGGTGCACACCGAGACCACCAGCGGCCGGCAGTGGGTAGATCAGGCGCTGGAAGGGATGACGGCCGCTGTAGGCGAAGTAGTGGCCCTTACTGAACCACTGGCGCGGCACGGCCTCCGAAGGCAGCCCTTCCCATCGCCGGGCCATGGGCACGGCGGCCAGCCCACCAGCATTCACCACGATGGCAGCGCTGAGCTCGCTCGGCGTATCACCGCCCACCTGTATGCGGTGGCGCCCCTGTACGGTCTCGATCCGCTCCACCGGAGCCCGGCGCACCAACCAGCCGCCGTGGGCCTCCATATCCCCCAGCATTGCCTGCATAAAGGCATGGGAATCGACAATGCCGCTCAACGGTGATTCCAGCGCGGCCGCTGCGCGAAGCTCGGGCTCCTGGCTGAGCTCACGACTGCTGAGCCACGCCAGTGCCACGTCGTTGTCCGCGGCGTTGCAGCGCAGCCGCTCCAGAGCGGGGATCTCGTCCTCACCGGTGGCCACCAGCCACTTGCCGCAACGCCGGTGGGGCACACCGTAGCGCTGGCAGAAATCGTACAGCCGGTCGCGGCCCTCACGGCACAACTCCGCCTTGAGCGACCCCGGCGGGTAATAGATGCCCGCGTGGATCACTTCGCTGTTGCGCGAGGAGACCTCCTCGCCGGGGTGGGCATGGCGTTCGAGCACCAGCACCTCGTGTCCGGCCCTGGCCAGGGCCCGGCCCACGGCCACCCCTACAACCCCCGCACCAATGACGACCGCGTCAACCTGTTCCGAATCCATGGTCAAAGGATACCAGCCGGGGCTCTGATTGAAACGCCCAAGCGGTTATACTGGTGGTCTGGCCATTTCAGTGGGGGAAGCATGTCGGACATCCGCCAGTTCATCGCGGTCATGATCGTTGCAGCCCTGTTTGTAAGCTGGCTGGGATGGCGTGGCTATACCGTAATGGAACTCAACGAAACACTCCGGGAGCAGTCTGCGCTGGCGGACTACCCCTACCCCTTCCGTGTGCTGCGCGTGGAAGGAGAGACGGCCGTGATGAGCACACTGCGGTCACCGCGCGTGGACACCGCCCAGGCCATGCGCGAACTGTTCCCCGACCTCCGCCGGATACAGGAGACCAGCCGCGAGTTCCGCCGCGCCGAACAGGAGTACGCCCGCCTGCAGGCAAGGGCGAGCGAAACCGTCACCGCCTCACGCAGCATCCGGCGGGTGCGCTGGGAGCTCGACGAGAACTGGTACTACCTCAATGACATGGAGACCCGCCGCACCCCTGGCCAGGCGGCTCCCATCAACCCCGCGGCAGGCGGCTGATCCATGGAGACAATGGCGCACCCCTACCAGCACCTCACTCCCGACCTGGTTCTCGATGCGGTTGAGGCCTGCGGCTATGCGGTCAACGGCCGGCTCTTCCCGCTCAATTCCTATGAGAACCGCGTCTACCAAGTCGGAATCGAGGATCAGAAGCCGCTGATCGCCAAGTTCTATCGCCCCGGGCGCTGGTCGCGCCCACAACTGGAGGAGGAGCATGGATTCGTCGAGGAGCTCGAGTCCGCCGAAATTCCAGCGGTTGGCGCTCTGCCCATGCCCGGGGGCGGCTATCTCGCCGACCATGGCGGCTTCACGCTGGCGCTCTATCCCCAGCGCGGCGGCCAGGCCCCGGACATCACGCTTCCGGACACCCTGTTCCGCATCGGCCAGTGGCTCGGCCGCATCCACCAGGTCGGCGCCCGCAAGGACTTCCTGCACCGGCCCACCATCGACCCAGTCCGGGTGATTGAGGAGGGACAGCGCTATGTCCTGGATGCCGGATTCGTTCCGGATGACCTGGTGCCGGCCTACCGCAGCCTGATCCCGGACCTTCTCGATGCCATCCGTGCCTGCCAGGAGCGCGCCGGCGAGGTGACGATCCAGCGGCTGCACGGTGACTGCCATATGGGCAACATCCTCATGCGCGAGGAACGGCTGCTGTTCGTGGACTTCGACGACGCCCGCCAGGGCCCGGCCGTCCAGGACATCTGGCTGATGCTCAGCGGCGATGCCGAGGAACAGCGCTGGCAGCTGGGAGAACTCATCGAGGGCTACGAGCAGTTCAACGAATTCAACCCGGCGGAATGCCACCTCATCGAGCCACTGCGCACCATGCGGCTGGTCAACCAGGCCGCCTGGCTGGCCTGGCGGTGGGACGACCCCACCTTCCCCATGCACTTCCCCTGGTTCGGCCAGGCCCGGTTCTGGTCCGACCACATCCTGATGCTGCGCGAACAGCTCGCCAGTCTGCAGCAGCCACCGGTCCGCCCGCCCGGGCCCTGACAGCGCACACGAACGACGGAAACCGCACCATGAATGATCCAACCGGTCGCTTTGATACCGAAACCGATGCCGTGTACGCGGGTGCTGGCGCCTCCGACGACCCTTTCCGGTTTGACGAGGCCGTGGCGCGCGTCTTTCCGGATATGATCCGGCGCTCGGTGCCCGGCTACACCACCATTGTGCCCATGATCGGGGTAATCGCGGCGCGTTTCGCACGGCCGGATACCGTGCTCTATGATCTGGGCTGCTCACTGGGTGCCGTGAGCCTGGCCATGCGCCACAGCGTCAAGGTCCATGGCGCACGCATAGTGGCAGTGGACAACGCCGCTTCCATGATCGAGCGCTGCCGCCACTACATTGCCCTTGACGATGGGCCACTGCCGGTGGAACTCCAGTGCGCCGACATCCGGGGCATCGACTACCAGCCCGCCAGCGTGGTGGCCCTGAACTTCACGCTCCAGTTCCTGCCCCCGGAGGACCGGGACGCGCTTCTGGAACGCCTCTGCCAGGCCCTGACACCCGGTGGTGCCTTGGTGCTTTCGGAAAAAGTGGCATTCGCGGATGCCGCCGAGCAGTCACTGCTGGAAGAGCTGCACCTGGACTTCAAGCGTGCCCAGGGGTATTCGGAGATGGAGATCAGCCGCAAACGCAACGCACTGGAAGAAGTGCTGATCCCCGAGTCCATTGCCACGCACCGCCAGCGGCTGGAGGCGGCCGGCTTTGAGCAGGTCACGCTCTGGCACCAGTCGCTGAACTTCGTCTCCATTCTGGCCATTGCGCCGGAGGCAACGGCATGAGCACGGACTTTGACTGGCGCGGCGAATACGCCAACCTGCTGGACTGGCTGCGCGACAGCGGCCGCACCCAGTGGCACGAGCAGCTGGAACAGCGCCTGACCAGTGTCTTCGAGACCCACCCGCACGGCGACCTGCCGCGCTGGCTGACGGCGCTCAATCAACTGCCCCGGATCCCCGGCACCGAGGCGGAGCTCGACCAGCCGACGGTCACCCTCACAGCGCCTGAAGCACTGACGGAAACCCAGCGGGGATCGCTTGAACAGGGGCTGCGGGGGCTGATGCCCTGGCGCAAGGGCCCCTTCGATTTTTTCGGGACCCATATCGACACGGAGTGGCGCTCGGACTGGAAATGGGATCGGGTCCGGCCCGGGCTGAGCAACCTGCAGGATCGCGCGGTGCTGGATGTAGGCTGCGGCTCCGGCTACCACTGCTGGCGCATCCTGGGGGCCGGCGCCCGTCGGGTCGTGGGTATCGACCCCGGCATGCTGTTCCTGATGCAGTTCCAGGCGCTGCGCGGCTATCTTGGCGATCCGCCCGCCCATCTCCTACCCCAGCGGCTTGAGGACCTGCCCCACCAGCTCCAGCTGTTCGATACCACCCTGTCACTGGGGGTGCTCTATCACCGGCGCTCCCCAATCGACCACCTGATCGAGCTCAAGGGCACGCTCAAACCCGGCGGCGAGCTGGTGCTGGAGACGCTGGTGATCGAGGGGGAAATGGGCGAGACACTGATGCCGGAAGACCGCTACGCGCGCATGCGCAACGTCTGGTTCATCCCCAGTGTGCCCACCCTGGAGCGCTGGCTTCAGCGCGCCGGCTACCGGGATGTCCGGTGCGTGGATGTAACGCGCACCACCACGGATGAACAGCGCGCCACCAACTGGATGCAGTTCCAGTCACTGCCCCACTTCCTGGATCCGGATGATGAGCACCGGACCATTGAAGGCTATCCGGCGCCCCGCAGGGCCACACTGGTGGCCCGCAAGCCGGCCTGAGTTTCAGGCGTTGAAGGGATGGCGCAGGGTAACGGTCTCGATCCGGTCCGGCCCTGTGGAGATGACGTCGATGGGCGCCTCGATCTGCTCTTCCAGGAAGCGGATGTAATTGCGCGCATTCTCCGGAAGCTGATCCAGCGCCGTGATGCCCGAGGTGCTTTCCGACCAGCCGGGAAGGGTCTCATACACGGGCTCAATGGCCTCGTACTGGGCGCCGCGGATCGGCGGCCGGGTCACGCGCCCTTCACGGGTGATGTAACCCACACAGACCTTCACTTCGTCCAGGCCGTCCAGGACATCCAGCTTGGTCAGGCAGATGCCCGAGACACTGTTCACCTGGATGGCGTGGCGCAGCGCTACCGCGTCAAACCAGCCACAGCGCCGGGCGCGGCCGGTAGTGGTACCGAACTCGTGCCCCTGGCGCGCCAGGTGTTCACCACAGGTGTCGAACAGCTCCGTTGGGAAGGGACCGGACCCGACACGGGTGGTGTAGGCCTTGGTGATCCCCAGGATGTAGTCCATGTACTGGGGCCCGAAGCCGGTACCCGTTGCCGCGCCACCGGCAGTGGTGTTCGAGGAGGTGACGAACGGATAGGTGCCGTGGTCAATGTCCAGCAGAGCGCCCTGGGCCCCCTCAAAAAGGATGTGCTCGCCGCGCTTGCGCAGGTCATGCAGCATATCGGTGACGTCCGCCGCCATGGGCAGCAGCTCCTCGGCATAGGCGCGGAAGTCCGCCAGGGTGGCATCCACATCCACCGGCTCTTCACCGTAGTACTCGGTGAGCACGAAGTTATGGTAACCCATCAGGTGGCGCAGGCCCTTCTCAAACGCCTCCGGATCCGCAAGGTCACCGAAACGCAGGCCCTGGCGGGATACCTTGTCCTCATAGGCGGGGCCGATGCCACGCCCGGTGGTACCGATGCAGTCCTTGCCCCGGGCGCGCTCGCGGGCCTGGTCCAGGCGCTCATGGGTCGGCAGGATCAGCGGGCAGGCCTCGCTCACCCGCAGCCGTGAGCGCACATCCACGCCGCGCGCCTCCAGCTTGCGGATCTCCTCAAGCAGGGCTGGCAGCGCCAGCACCACACCGTTACCGATCATGCAGGTGATGTGCTTGCGCAGAATCCCCGAGGGAATCAGGTGAAGCGCTGTGGTCTCACCATCGATCACCAGTGTATGGCCGGCGTTGTGTCCGCCCTGGAACCGCGCAACGGCCGAGACCTGCTCGGTGAGCAGATCAACGATCTTGCCCTTGCCTTCGTCACCCCACTGGGTGCCCAGCACTACGACGTTCTTACCCATGAATGGCTCGCTGATCCGTTCACAAACTCATGATTGACGTTCACGCCGCTGCGGCTACAGCGGCTCCACCTGCCAGTCACCGTCCCTCAGGACGAGCTGGCGGTCACAGCCGGGCGGGATCCCGTCTCCGGCCTCGTCGTCCAACTGCTGGAGGACGGTGTCATTCTGGCGCAGCTCGCTGATGCGTCGGCGCAGCGCCGCATCCGTTCCAGCCGGCGCCAGAATGGCGCCCCCGCTGGCCCCGAAGGCGCGCTTCCCGGCTTCCAGAAGCCGGTTCAGGTCGGCACTGAAACCAGTCGCCGGCCGGGCGCGGCCGAAATCCTCGCCCACGGCATCGTACCGCCCTCCCTGGGCCAGGGCTTCCTCCTGGCCCGGGGTGTAGGCGGCGAATACCAAACCGGTGTGATAGTTGTAGCCGCGCAGTTCGCTGAAATCGAACCCAATGGCAACGCCGGGGTGGCGCTCACGCACCCGCGCGGCGGTCTGCTCCAGCTGGTCAATGGCCTCAAGCACGGGCGTGGGCGCCCCCGCCAGCCGTTGCCGCGCAGCATCAGGCACACCCTCACCACCACTGAGCCGGCCCAGCTCGCGCAGCATGGCACGCGCGGAGCCGGCTTCGGCACTGCCCAGAAGCTCATCCAGCTCCGGTATGGAGCGCCGACGCAGGGCATCAAAGACCCGCTGCTCCAGATCGCCTCCCAGAGCCGCCTCTTCCGCCAGGCACTGGAAGATGCCCACATGGGCGATGTCCAGGTGAACCGTTTCGACACCGGCCGCGGTCAGGGTCTCCAGCATCAGGTCGATGATTTCCTGATCGGCGGCGCTGCTGCGGCTGCCGAACAGCTCACAGCCGACCTGAAGGGGAGTACGGCTGGCCAGCATGCTGCTTGGCCGGGCATGCAGGACATGCCCGGCATAACACAGGCGCGTGACCCCCGGGCGGCGCAGGCTGTGCGCGTCCATCCGCGCCGCCTGCGGGGTCATGTCGGCGCGCACGCCCATCATCCGCCCGGTCAGCTGATCAGTGAGCTTGAACGTCTGCAGATCCAGATCATTGCCGGTACCAGTCAGCAGCGACTGCAGGTATTCGATCATCGGGGGGATGATGAGCTCATAGCCCCAGCGCCGATAGGTATCCATGAGCTCGCGGCGCAGGGCCTCGACCTTCTGGGCCCGGGGCGGGAGGACATCGGCCACCCCATCGGGCAGCAACCATCGATCAGACGTACTCATGACGCTTGAATCCGTGATTGATTGACTGAGCAGGAACGTCTCAAGCGGTTCCAGGGGAACCTAGCGAACAGCATAGAGCAGGATCACACCCACCAGCATGCTCGCCAAACCCGCCCACCGCATGTTTGAGGGCGCCATCTGCGCCAGGACTTCCACCATGCGCTGCCAGCGCTGCGGGCACAGAAACGGCATCACGCCCTCAATGATGAGCACCAGCGCCAGAGCTGTCAGCAGATCCTGCCACATAGCAATACCAGGCACCGTTCGGGTTTGTTACAAAGCCGCGATTCTACGCCCATCGCACACATAAAAAAACCGGAGCCGAAGCTCCGGTTCATGTGTAGGGCGACAGAACCTACTGCCCGCCCATGGGTCCGTCCAGCATGTTCATGAAGTCGCTCTGGGAATCCATCAGGAACACGTCCTGGCGACTGTTGAAGGTGCTCCGGTAAGCCTCGAGCGTACGATAGAGTTCATAGAACTCCTTGTTCTGCCCGTAGGACTCTGCGTAGATGGTCGCGGCCCTGCCGTCACCTTCACCACGGGTTTCCTGGGCTTCACGGTTCGCCTCGGCCAGCAGCACCGTCACCTTACGGTCCGCCGCGGCGCGCACACCCTCGGCCTGTTCACGCCCACGGGAGCGGTATTCCTGCGCCTCCGCCTGGCGCTCAGTGCGCATCCGCTGGTAGACCGTCTCACTGACCTCTTCAGGAAGCTCAATGCCCTTGATCCGGATATCCTGAACGCGGATGCCGAATTCTTCGCGCGTGAACTCATCCACGTTGCCCTGAATCTTCTCCATCAGCTCATCACGGGCACCAGAAACGACCTGCGTCATGTTACGCACCCCGAATTCATCCCGGAGGCCATTTTCAATCCGGGAGGCAAGAAGCCCTTCAGCCCGCATCTCACTGCCACCGGTTGCCCGGTAGAAGTCGGCCACATCGATGATCTGCCAGGTCACGTAGGAATCCACATCCAGTGGCTTCTTCTCCATGGTCAGATACCGCTGTGTTTCGATATTGAGTGTCAGAATCCGCGTATCGAACTCCTCTGCCGTCTCGACCCAGGGAAGCTTGAAATGCAGTCCGGGCTCTACGCCTGTCTTGACGAGTTCACCAAACCGCAGAACGACGCCGCGATGGGTTTCCGGCACGATGTAGACGGTCGCCGACACGAGGTAAAGAACCACGACACCGGCTATGATCGCCAGTATACCCTTAGTGTTCATGCTTAACGCCTCTCCCGGCCGGAATTGCTGTTCTGCTGATCACGGATCCGATCGATCACCTGATCGCTGATCCGGTCAATGCGGTCATTGGTGGAACCAATACCCTGATGCTGTGTGTCGCCGGAGCCACTCCCGCCCGGAGCATCATCCGCCATGGCCCTGGCACCACCCTTCATCATCTGATCCAGCGGCAGCATCATCAGGTTATTGCCCTGCTCAATGTCGACAACCACCTTGCTCGTCCCGGTGAGCACCTGCTGCATAGTATCGATGTAGAGCCGGCGGGCCGTGATCTCCGGAGCCTGCTCATAGACGCCGAGCACATCCAGGAAGCGGGCTGTCTCACCCTCGGCGGCTTCCACCACCTTGTCTCGATAGGCCTTTGCTTCCTCCCGAATACGCTGTGCCTGACCCCGCGCCTCTGGAACCACCCGGTTACGATACTGTTCCGCCTGGTCGACGAAGCGCTGCATGTCCTCACGGGCACGCTGCACATCACGGAAGGCTTCCTGCACCGGCTCCGGGGGCTGGGTACTCTCGACGTTCACTCGCAGGATCTGCATGCCCACCGTATACGTGTTCAGAAAACGCTGCAGGCGCTTCTCAACCAGCTGCCCCAGCTCCGCACGGCGCTCCGTAAGCACCCCATGCAGGGTTGAACTGCCCACTTCGTGGCGCAGGGCACTGTCCGTAGCGTATTGCAGGGTCGTGCTGGGACTTCGCACATTGAGCACAAAGTTCCTGGGCTCCTCAACCCGGTACTGGACGCTCAGGTTCACGCTGACGATGTTCTCGTCCTCGGTGAGCATGTGACCGGTGGACTGGAAAGAACGCACGTCCGTCACTGTGACCATGCGGACATCGTCCAGTAGCGGAATCTTGAAATTCAGGCCCGGCATGGTGGTTGTGTGGTACTCACCGAAGCGCAGGACAACGCCGTTCTCCCGCTCGTCCACGATGTAGACGGACTGCCAAGCCAGGAACCCGAACACCAGCAGGCCGACCACAGCCAGAATAAGCCCAAAACCACCACCGGAGCCGCCGCTGCTGCCCGATCCACCACTGCCGCCTGAGCCGCCCTTGTTGCCGAACAGCCGGTTCAGTTTGTCGAGGCCCTTTTTAAGCGCCTCATCAAGGTCCGGCGGCCCCTGATCGTTGCCGCCGCGATTGCCCGAGCTCCAGGGGTCGCGGTCGTTGTTGCGGTTACCACCCGGTTCGTTCCAGGCCATAGTGTTCTCCGTCTGAAGTTATACGCTGCAGCGGCGCCCGGGTCTGCCGGGCACAACAGATGCAAATAGTAGGTGTTCTGACAGGCCGCGACAACCGGGGGCACTACACCGCCTCGACCGCCATCCAGTCACTGCCGTCCAGGCAGGCCAGCCGATCCTCGTCCGTGCCGGCGCGCGCCAGCAGTTGATGCCAGTCACGGGCTTCCATGCGCAGCTCCAGCACCGGCTCGCCACTTTCGGACATGCGCTCCGCCACCACGGCGCCACTCTGGTAGAACTGGGCCCGCAGCCAGCCGTCCGCGGGGGAGAGTTTCACGTAGCGATGGATGACGTCCTCGGCCAGGCGTTCCGCAACCGCGTCGCGCAGTTCCTCCATACCAGCCCCGGTATGGGCCGACAGCCAGACGCGCACCGGACGACCGTTCTCGTCCCGCTCCACACCCGGCTGCGCGCCGGGAATGAGATCAATCTTGTTGCACACCTGCAGAACCGGCACGTCACCGGCTCCGATCTCTCCCAGCACCGATTCAACCTGCTGGATGGTGTCATCACGGGCCGGATCAGTGTTATCAATGATATGAAGCAGCAGTGAGGCCTCAACCGTCTCCTCGAGCGTGGCGCGGAACGCCTCCACCAGGGTGTGCGGCAGGTGCCGGATGAACCCGACGGTGTCCGCCAGCACCACCGGCCCCACATCCGGTACGCTCACACGGCGCACCGTGGGGTCCAGGGTGGCGAACAGCTGATCCGCCTCAAAGACCGTGGAGTCGGTCAGGTGGTTGAACAGCGAGGATTTACCGGCGTTGGTATAGCCCACCAGCGAGACCACCGGGATCTCGGCGCGCTTGCGCGAGCGCCTGGCCTGCTCGCGCTGACGCCGGACCTTCTCCAGCCGGCGGTTGATCTGGTTGATGCGCGAACGCAGCAGCCGGCGGTCGGTCTCGAGCTGGGTCTCGCCCGGCCCCCGCTGACCGATACCGCCCTTCTGGCGCTCCAGGTGGGTCCAGCCCCGGACAAGCCGGGTAGACATGTGCTCCAGCTGGGCCAGTTCCACCTGCAGCTTGCCCTCGTAGGTGCGGGCGCGCTGGGCGAAGATATCGAGAATCACACCGGTACGGTCCAGCACCCGACATTTGAGTTCTGCCTCGAGATTGCGCTCCTGGCTCGGGCTGAGCTGGTGATTGAACAGCACCACGTCCGCGCCCTCGGCGCTCAGGGTCGTACGCAGCTCCTCGAGCTTGCCCTTGCCCAGAAAGAAGCGCGAACTGGGCTGATTCCGGCTGCCCGTAACAACCGCCGCACAGGTCACCCCAGCGGACTCGGCCAACTCGCGGAATTCATCCGGATTTTCCGGCTCCATCTCGGACGCCAGCGTAATGTGAACGAGAAGGGCCCGTTCACCGACCTCAGGACGCTCAAACAATCAGGTGCTGCTCCTCATTCGGGATCGACCGCCTCGCCCTCGTCACCGGGATGCTGGGGCGCCTTCACATTACGCGACGGCACAATCGTGGAAATGGCGTGCTTGTAGACCATCTGGCTGACAGTGTTGCGCAGCAGGACCACGAACTGGTCAAACGATTCGATCTGCCCCTGGAGCTTGATGCCGTTGACCAGAAAGATGGACACTGGGATGCGTTCCTTGCGCAGGGAATTCAGGTAAGGGTCTTGTAGGGAATGCCCTTTTGACATGATGTTGCTCCTGTTTTTTTATGTTTGCTCGCCCCCGGGACGATCCCCGGGTGCTGTTCCGTTCATACCATGCGGCGTGGCGTCTGGATCACCGGAGACAGTGGTGCCGCCGTTGATGATTTTCAAGGCATCGGCCAACGGATCCGTGCCCTGACTGTCCAGCCAGTGGGCGCCCGGCCATCTGCGCAACCAGGTCAGCTGACGCTTGGCCAGCTGACGGGTGGCCGCCAGCGCACGCCCAATCATATCATCATATGGGATTGCGCCGCTCAGGTAGTCCCATACCTGCCGATAGCCCACCGCCCGGATGGACGGCAGATTGGGGGACAGGTCGCTGCGCGCATGAAGCGTTCGCACTTCCTCGATCAGCCCCTGCTCCAGCATCGCCATGAACCGGCGCTCGATCCGCTCATGCAGAATCCGGCGCTGTGGCGGCGCCAGCGCAAGGCTGATGGTACCTTTGGGGAGGCCCCCGCCCTGAGTCTCAGCCGAGCCCTGCGCCCAGTACTCGGAGATGGGTCGCCCGGAAATGCGATAGACTTCCAGGGCACGGATCAGGCGCTGGCGGTTGTTCGGATGCAGGCCGGCGGCGGCCACTGGGTCCACAGCTTCCAGCTCACGGTAGAGGGTGTCGCCGCCCTCGGCGTCAAAGCGGTGCTCGAGTTCCGCCCTCACACGTTCATCAGCCTGCGGCATGCTGGCCATGCCCTGACGAAGCACATTGAAGTAGAGCATGGTACCACCCACCAGGATCGGCACCCGGCCCTCACCCCTGATGCGCTCGATCAGTGCCCCTGCATCGGCGGCGAACTCCGCCGCCGAATAGGGTTCTGCCGGGTCGCGGATGTCAATCAGGTGATGGGGCGCCCGGCGCAGGGTGGCCGCATCCGGCTTGGCGGTACCAATGTCCATGCCCCGGTAGACCAGCGCCGAATCCACGCTGATAAGCTCGCCGTCCAGGCGTTCGCGCAGCTCAATGGCCAGGTCCGTCTTGCCCGAGGCCGTTGGCCCCATGACCAGAACCGCCGGAGGTCGCCACGCCACCGCTACTGTCCCCGCATGAAGAGCTTGTCCAGGTCACCCATGCTCATCCACGTCCAGGTGGGCCGGCCGTGGTTGCACTGGCCGCTGCGCTCCGTGGCTTCCATATCGCGCAGAAGCGCATTCATTTCCGGAATCGTGAGCTGGCGGTTGGCCCGCACCGAGCCGTAGCAGGCCATGGTGCCCAGCAGGTGCTCAATGCGCGCCTCGACCTGCTGGCTGCGGCCGTGGGTGACCAGATCCGAGAGCACATCGCGCACCAGCTGCTCCATATCCGCATCCCGCAGCAGCGCCGGAACCTGGCGCACGGTGACCGTCTCCGGGCCCATACGGTCCAGCTGCAGGCCCAGGGTTGCCATGTCGTCGGCGTACTGCTCGGCATGATCCGCCTCACGCTGGCTCACGTTCAGGGTCAGTGGCACCAGCATCGGCTGGGAGGTCACGCCCTCCCCTGCCACGCCGCGCTTCATGCGCTCGTAGACGATGCGCTCATGGGCGGCGTGCATGTCCACGATCACCATGCCCTCAGCGCTCTGGGCCAGGATATAGACGCCATGGAGCTGGGCGACGGCGTAGCCCAACGGCGGCACATCCCCTTCCGATGCCTCAGGCATGCCGGAGGGTGCCGTGGTACGGCTCTGGATGAAGGGGGTCGGTGAGGCTTCCCTCACGACATTGGCGGAAGGGCCGCCACCCTGGTGGAGGCCGCCATAGAATGCCATCTGGGCCTCGGTCTCCGAGGGGCTGGCCGGCCTATCCCGGTTCTGCGCCTGACCGCCCGCCACAGTGGCACCGGCCGACCCCGTCGCTACCGCGTCACCGGCTGCGGTTGGCTCACCACCCTCTCCCTGCGCTGGCTCGGTGCTGTCATCGCCAGGACGCACCTCCGCCAGGGCGCGGTGCAGGCTCCGGAACAGGAAATCATGAACCAGGCGGCCGTCGCGGAAGCGGACCTCATGCTTGGTCGGGTGGACGTTGACATCCACATTGGCGGGGTCGACTTCCAGGTAGAGTACAAAGGCAGGGTGGCGCTGGTTATAGAGCACATCCCGGTAGGCCTGGCGCACCGCGTGCGCCACCAGCCGGTCCCGGATCGGGCGGCCGTTGACGAAGAAATACTGCAGATCCGCCTGGCTGCGCGAGAAGGTCGGCAGCGCCACCCAGCCCTGCAGGCGCAGCCCCGAGGCCTCGACGTCAATACTCAGGGCATGTTCCATGAACTGGCTGCCGCAGAGACTGGCCACCCGCTGCTGCCGGTCGCGCTCGGTGGTCGCCGGCCGCAGGGACTGCACCGCCCGGCCGTTATGCTGGAGCGTGAACCCCACATCGAAGCGGCTCAGCGCCTGGCGCCGCAGGTTCTCTTCCAGGTGGTTGAACTCGGTTTTCTCGGTCCGCAGGAACTTGCGCCGGGCTGGGGTGTTGAAGAACAGGTCCCGCACCTCGACGGTGGTTCCCTGGGGATGGGCAGCCGGTGACACCCGAGTCTGCATGTCCTGCCCCTCGGCCTCCACGCACCAGCCCTCGCTCTCCCCCCTGGCACGGGAGGTCAGCGTCAGCCTCGCCACGGAACTGATGCTCGCCAGTGCCTCGCCGCGGAAACCCAGCGAGCTCACCGCCTCCAGATCATCAAGACTGTGGATCTTGCTGGTGGCGTGGCGGCTCAGCGCCAGCGGCATCTGGTCATGGGCAATACCGTCGCCATCGTCACGCACCCGGATCAGGCGCGCGCCGCCCTGCTCCACCTCCACTTCGACCCGGGAGGCGCCGGCATCCAGCGCGTTCTCGATAAGTTCCTTCGTGACCGAGGCCGGGCGTTCAACAACTTCGCCGGCCGCGATCTGGTTGGCGAGACGGGGGGGTAGGGTCTGGATGGCTGCCATGACCGGAATGGTACCAGATCAGGACGAGGGGATGCTGATCACTTGCCCGATATGCAGCGTCTCACCATTGATATCGTTGGCGGACTTGAGCTTCTGCACCGATACCTGGTTGCGCCGGGCGATGGCCGACAGGGTATCGCCACGCCGGATTTCGTACTCGCGCTTGCCCTCTGCGTTCCCCTGACGGTGGGCAATCAGCGTCCCGGGGGGTGGCGAGGCACGGAAGTGACGACCCAGGCCGGCGACAACCGCATCCGCAATCCGGCGCTGATGGGAGGCCTGGGTCAGGCGCTGCTCATCCGTCGGGTTGGAAATAAACCCGGTCTCAACAAGGATGGACGGAATATCCGGGCTCTTGAGCACGGCAAATCCCGCCTGCTCAACAGATGACTTGTGCAGTTTGCCCACTGAGTCCAGCTGTTCGAGGACATTGGAACCAACCCCCATGCTGTACTCAATGCTCGCCGTCATGGACAGGTCCAGCAGCACGCCCGCCAGCATCTCATCCTTATCCTTGAGCGAGACTCCCCCAACACCGCCGATCAGGTCAGCGCTGTTCTCGCTTTCCGCCAACCAGCGCGCGGCCTCACTACTGGCGCCGTCCGTCGACAGCGCATAGACCGATGCACCGCGCGGCCGAGGGGAACGGAAGGCATCCGCATGCACGGACACAAACAGATCCGCGTTATAGTCCCGGGCGATCTCGGTACGCTTGCGAAGACCGATGTAATAGTCGTCCTTGCGAGTCAGATAGGCCTCGTAGCCTTCCATGGCATTGATCCGGTCCACCATCCGCCTGGACAGTTCCATGGTGACGTGCTTCTCCTGAACCCCCGAGGGACCGATGGCACCCGGGTCCTCACCCCCATGGCCGGCGTCCACCACAACGATGATGTCCCGCTGTTTGCTCTCACTCTGGTCTTCCAGAACCGCTTCCTGCTCCTTCTCACGGGTCTTGTCGAGGTCCATGAGATCCACGACCAGACGGTGACCGTATTTCTGGTTCGGTTTGAGCAGGAAGCTGCGGGGTTCCACCTCCTCCTTCATATCCAGGACCACGCGCAGGTCCCCGTTCTCCCTGCGGCCCGTGCGGATCTGGCGGATGGGTGTCTCATCCAGATCCAGTTCGCCGAGATCGGTCTCCAGGTCCGCCTGCTCCACGTCGATCACCAGCCGACGCGGCGATTCCAGTGCAAACAGCCGATGATCCACAGAATCACCGGTTTCCAGCACCAGCCGGGTGTGGTCCGTAGCCGGCCAGATCCGGGCGTTGTCCACCGGCGTACCGGCCTGTGCCACAGCCGCCAGCATCAGAACCAGACTCGCCAGAACGCGTGTGATCCATGTGCTCATTGCGTGTTGCTCCTGCTGGCCAGGGCTTCGGACAGAGCCCCGGCAATGCGATCATTCGTGTGGATACGGGCACTGCGCCCGCTGCCCGCATCCGCAAGTTCAACCCGGCATTCCGGCGCCGGCAGAATGCCACCCGCGCGTTCGGGCCACTCGATCACCACCAGGGCCCCTTCGTCCATGTAGTCGCGGATGCCCATCATCTCCAGTTCCTCCGGGTCGCCGAGCCGATAGAGATCAAAGTGATAGACCTTGGGCGACAGCATTTCGTACGGCTCCACCAGTGTGAAGGTGGGGCTGCGCACCGCGCCTTCGTGCCCCAGCGCGTGCATGAGCCCGCGCGCCAGGGTGGTCTTGCCGACCCCCAGGTCACCGGCCAGGTGGATCACCCCGCCGGTGGAAAAGGCCCGGGCCAGGGCTGCCCCCAGGGCCTCCGTGGCCTGTTCGTCTGCGAGTTCCAGCGCCAGCGCCTCAATCACGGGCCGCCTCCGGCGAAAAGGAACCCGCCGCCGACCCAAACGCCGGTATAAGATCACCGGCCAACAGTCCCTGGACGCCCGTATGCGCCAGAGCGTGATCCGCAGCGGCCGCGTGCCAGGCAGCACCGGTCACGGCAGCGCCCAGCGGATCCATACCCTGACCCAGAAGCGCCCCCAGGGCACCGCTGAGGACATCCCCCATGCCGGCCGTGGCCATGCCGGGATTGCCACCCTTGATAACAGCCGCCGCTCGTCCGGGCGCCCCTACAAGGCTTCCGGCGCCCTTGAGAATGACGGTAGCCCCCTGTTGTTCAATCAGTGTCGCAAGGGCCTGATAGCGATCGGCCTCGACCTCCGGCACACTGCATCCCAGCAGCCGGGCCGCTTCTCCGGGGTGCGGCGTCAGGATCCACTGCCCGGCATCCGCCGGCAACCCGTGCTGCTGCATCAGTGCCAGGGCGTCCGCATCCGCGACCACAGGCCCGGAGAACCCGGCCACCCGCTGCAGCATCTGCTGCCCCCAGGCGTTGCTCCCGAGACCGGGGCCGACGACGACCACATCCACGCGCTCCAGCAACGGATCCAGATCATTACCGTGTTCCACGGCCCGCGCCTGGATTTCCGGGCGTCGCGCCAGCGCCGCCGACACATGGGCACCCCGTGTTGCCAGGAACACCAGGCCGGCACCACAGCGCAGGGCCGCCTCGCCAGCCAGGATTCCGGCACCGCCCATGCCCTCATCGCCACCGACGATGAGCACGCGACCGCATTCGCCCTTATGGGTGGTGGGATGTCTGTGGGGCAGACGGGCGAGAGCGGCTTCCGGAGGCCAGAGCCAGGCTTCCGGAGCTGGTTCCGCGTTATAGACCGCTGAATCCACTGAAAGATCGTCGAAGGTGACGGGCCCGGTGCAGTCCCGCGCCCGCCCTGTGTAAAGCCCCGCCTTGCGCCCGATGAAGGTGATGGTGGCCGCTGCCCGGACGGCCGTGCCCAGCACCCGGCCCGTGCCACTGCACAGGCCAGACGGGATATCCACGGCGAGCACTGGCACTGATGAGGCGTTGAGTTGATCGATCACCCCAGCATAGGGCGCACGGACCTCACCGGCCAGGCCGGTTCCGAGCAGGGTGTCCACAACCAGGTCCGATTCCGTCAGCAGTGCGCCGAGTTGCCTCTCATCCAGGGACTCAAATGGTGTTACCTCGATCCCGCTCTCACGGGCAAACGCATGGGCGGACGCTGCGGTGCCACTGAGCTTCGCAGGGTCGGAAACCGCCACACAGTGGCAGGCGATCCCCTGCTGGGCGGCCAGCCCGGCCACCACATAACCATCGCCCCCGTTGTTGCCACCACCGCAAAGCACCAGCAACTGGCGCGCCTCCGGCCAGCGCCGACGCGCCAGCCGGAATGCGGCTTTACCGGCCCGCTTCATCAGGTCAAAACCGTCCACCCCGAAGTCCTCGATGGCGGTTCGATCCAGGTTGCGTACCTGCTCAGCGGTGTACAATGGCAGTGGCTGGTCGGGCATATTTTCGCTCAAAAATGAACCAGTTATCACAATGCGGTTTAAGAAATTCGCACAGAACCCTGATAAGCATAGCAAATTCCGACTCAAACGCCATAGGACCGGATGACCGACGATCTTACCGCCACCGCCGAAAGAATCCGTGACTGGGCCCACGACCTGGGCTTTCAAGCTGTCGGGATTACGGATACGGAACTGGAACAAACCGGCCAGCGATTGAACCAGTGGCTGGACAGGGGGCTGAACGCCGACCTCAGCTACATGGCCCAGCACGGCGAGAAGCGCTACAGGCCGGCGCAACTGGTGGAAGGCACCGAAAGGATCATCGCGGTCCGCCTGGATTACCGCCCCGATCCCGACGCCCCGGACGCGGTCCTGGCCGACGACGAAAAGGCCTACATCACCCGCTACAGCCTGGGCCGGGATTACCACAAGCTCATGCGCAAGCGCCTGGCGAAGCTGGCGAAGTGGATCGACGAGGCCCTGCCGGGCTACTACCATCGCGCCTTCGTCGACAGCGCCCCGGTGATGGAAAAACCCATCGCCGTGAAGGCGGGACTGGGCTGGCAGGGTAAACACACCCTGTTGCTGCACCCACAGGCGGGCTCCTGGTTCTTCCTGGGCGAGATCTACACCAGCGCCCCACTGCCCGTGGACGAGCCCTGGACCACCGACCACTGCGGCAGCTGTACCGCCTGCCTGGACGTCTGCCCCACCAACGCCTTCCCGGAGCCCTATGTTCTGGACGCGGCCCGCTGCATCTCCTATCTGACCATCGAGAACAACGGCCCCATCCCGGAGGAACTGCGGCCCCTTATGGGCAACCGCGTCTTCGGCTGCGACGACTGCCAGCTCGTCTGCCCCTTCAACAAGTTCAGTGAATCCACGGATGAACCCGACTTCCAGCCCCGCCACGGACTGGACAACAGCACCCTGTCAGAGCTGTTCCTGTGGGACGAGGAGACCTTCCTGAAACGCACGGAAGGCTCAGCCATCCGGCGGGCGGGCTACGAGGGCTGGCTGCGGAACCTGGCAGTGGGACTGGGCAACGCCCCGAGCACCATTCCGGTGATCGAGGCGCTCAGGGCACGGGAGGATCACCCCTCAGAGATGGTTCGGGAGCATGTGCAATGGGCGTTAAGACAGCATGAAACAGGATTGACCTGAGAAGTACTTGAGATGAGATGGCAGGAATGGCTGGAAGTTTAACCTCCAGCCTGCGTCCCCGACTCGTTCAAGCCACGGGCTGACGCATCCGCAGGGCAGTGAGAATGGTTTCCAGGTGGGGCACCGGGACCTGATGCCTGTTAGCGATTGCCACTACGTTACCCAGTACCGCGTCCAGCTCAATGGGCTGCCCATTGAGGTAGTCCAGGGCCATGCTGTTTTTGTAGGGCGGCATGTTGCGGGTGCCCTTGATGTTTTTGTCAATCAGCTCCGGTTCCATCGTAAAACCGTCTGCCGCTGCCACAGCGATCACCTCCGCCATCAGGGCGCGAATCAGCGCCTCTCCGCCCTCGGCGTCGAGGATAGTGAGCGTGTCGGCGCCGTTAGCGAGCACCGAGAGCGGGTTGAATGGCGTGTTCCACAGGCACTTGCGCCAGCGTTCAGCAATCACCTGCTCCGTCAGGTCAACGTTGATGCCGCCTTCCCGGAACAGGGCCGCCAGGTTGTGGCTGTGATCGTCCAGACCGTCCGGAAAACGGCCCATTACCAGCTTGCCGTAGGCCTGGTGGTCAATCTCCCCCGGTCCGGTACGGCTGGACGCGATAAAAGCCAGACAACTGATGAGCGGATTCTTCGGATAGGCATCGGCCAGCTCGCGCTCGATATCAATCCCGTTCTCAATCAGGACCAGGCAGGTTGCCGGGCCTATCCAGGGTCGTACCAACGCAGCCCGGTCCACGCCCGGCAGAACCTTCACGCAGAGAATCAGATAGTCCGGTGCCTGTGGCAGCGTGTCCCCCTCTCTGTAGACCGCGTCCGGTGTATAGGATAAGTCGCCCAGCGGGCTGTTGATGCGGATACCCCTGGTTCTGACCGTCTCGTACTCTGAGCGCAGGACGACACTGACCGAGCAGCCTGCCTGTTTCAGAATGGCGCCATAAAAACTGCCGATGGCCCCGGCGCCAACGATCAGGATATTGGGTTTGTCGCTCATGGTGCTGCTCCCGTTGGTACGCCTATTCGATTTTGCTGCGTTGGCCAGGCACCGGACTTCCGATTCCAGGACCAGGTCAGCAATGAACACTCCCTCGCGGTTTTACCGGGGCCAGAGTCAGCCACGGCTTCAGAGCGCGAACAACGTCTTCCGGTAATGCTGCAGCTCCGCGATCGACTCGCGGATGTCATCCAGCGCCAGGTGCGCTCCCTTCTTCTTAAAACCCTCCATTGCCTCAGGCTTCCAGCGTCGGGCCAGTTCCTTGACGGTGCTCACGTCCAGGTTGCGGTAGTGGAAGAAGGCTTCCAGTTCCGGCATGTAGCGGGCGAGAAAGCGCCGGTCCTGGCAGATGCTGTTGCCACAGATGGGGGATGTACGCTCTTCCACCCACTCCTTCAGGAAGGCGATGGTTTCCAGCTCGGCGTCGCGCTCGGTCAGGGTGCTCTGGCGCACGCGCTGGGTCAGGCCGGAGTTGCCATGGGTGGTGGTGTTCCATTCATCCATGGCCTCGAGCACCGCATCGGACTGGTGCACTGCCAGGACCGGGCCTTCGGCAAGGGCGTTGAGGTCGGCGTCGGTGACGATGGTGGCCACCTCGATGATGCGGTCGCTGTCCGGATCCAGGCCGGTCATTTCCAGGTCGATCCAGATCAGTCGCTGGGCCCGGTCGTTCTGCTGCGCCATGGCTGATGCGCTCCTTTTCCGATAGGCTGTTGGCTTGGCGTCATCTTCTCACAGCATCAAGACAAGACCCAGTGCCCCGCAAACGCAACCTTTCCCACCAGCAACAGCGCCGCATCCAGTCCCGCCAGGAAGAGTGGCAGGACGCCGCGCGCGAAGTGGGCCATGACGGCACCGTCGTGGCCCACTTCGGGGGCGAACTCCTGATCGACTATCCGAACGACGGCGATTGGGTGCAACGCCGTGCCCAGGCGAGGGCCAATCTCGGCGGCCTGGTCGCCGGTGACCGGATCGTGTGGCGCGAGGAAGAAAACGGCACCGCCGTGGTCGTGGCGCGACAGCCGCGCGAGCGCGAGCTCCAGCGCCCGGACCGCTACGGCCGGCTCAAGACCATGGCCGCCAACATCGACCGGCTGGTGCTGGTCATCGCGCCGGCACCAGCGCCCCAGCCGGCGCTGATGGACCGTTACCTGGCGGCGGCGGAGATCCACGGGCTTTCCGTGGTCATCCTGCTGAACAAGGCCGACCTCCTGGACGAGGACAGCATGGACCTGTTGGAGGAGGTCCTGGCGCCCTATCGGGACCTGGGGTACCCGGTGGCGCTCACTTCAGCCTCGGAAGAAGACGAGAGTGCCCTGCCCGATCCCCTGGCGGACACCGCCACCAGCATCATCGCCGGCCAGTCCGGGGTCGGCAAATCAAGCCTGATCCGCCGCTGGCTCCCGGGCACCGAGATCCGCACCGGCGAACTCACACGGCGCGGCGAAGGCACCCACACCACCACCACCGCCTGCCTCTACCGCCTGGCCAACGGCGGCGCGATCATCGACTCACCCGGCATCCGCGAATTCGGCCTCTGGCACATGGACCCGGACAGGGTAATCGATGGATTTCCGGACGTGCGGGAATGGATCGGCCATTGCCGCTTCCGGGACTGCCGGCATGAGAAGGAGCCGGGGTGTGCCCTGCAGGAAGCCGTGGAGAATGGGCACCTGGACCCACAGCGGATGGAGCACTACCTGATGATCCGGGATGAGGCCGAGGCCGGTCGCTCTACCAGTTGACCTCGGACTCGTCCACCTGGCGCTCCCGTGCACGCTCCATCCAGTCATCATTGGCCATGGTTTCGCGGTCCTCGGCATCCGCGGTATTGGCGGATTCCCGCTCCTCCATGGCTTTCCTGGCCGCCTCGGTCAGCACAATGATCGAGATGCGACGATTCACCGGCGCCTGCGGCTCCTCCTTGTTGAACAGGACCGAGTCGGCCAGCCCCACGACCCGGCCAATGTGATTCTCCGGAACACCACCGGCCACCAGGGTCCGGCGTGCTGCGTTGGCGCGATCAGCCGACAGTTCCCAGTTGGTGTACTGCTCATTCCGTTCGGCAAAAGGCGTCCTGTCTGTGTGGCCGGTGATACTGAGCTTATTGGAGACTTCCGCCAGCGGCTCGGCCAGCTCGAACAGAATATCCTGCGAATAAGGCTTGAGCTCGTCGCCACCGCTGTCAAACATCGGGCGCTGGGAGCGATCCACAATCTGGATTCTCAGACCTTCGTCCGTGATGTCGATCAGCAGCTGGTCCTTGAACTCCTGGAGGGTCTCGCTTTCTTCAAGCTTCTGATCAAGCTCCTGCATAAGCTCTTGGGTCTGTCGGCGCTCCACCGATTCTGCCATCTCCTTGACCTGATCCTCTTTCAGGCTCAATGGCTCCGGCGCCACATCACTGGGCCCTTCATTGCGAGTAACAGCCGGTGCGCCTCCAAGATCCACAGGATTGGGATTACCTCCTTCCTCGTAACCCACCGGATCAGAGAAATAGCGCGAAATATCCTCTTTCTGTTCGGGCGTGGCCTGGTTGATCGCCCACATCACCAGAAAGAACGCCATGAGGGCCATGGCGAAGTCGGCGAACGCGACTTTCCAGGCGCCGCCATGATGTCCGCCACCCTTTTTCTTGACGCGCTTGACGATGATCGGCCGATCTTCCACCGCTTACCTCCGGTTCCAATCACCTGCGCCGGTATCAGCGCGAACGGACATGATCATCCAGCTCCTGGAAGCTGGGCCGCGATTCGGTTGGCAGAACCTTACGCCCGAATTCAATGGCCATCTGAGGCGCCTGACCCGAGACCGTGGCCAGCAGTGAATTCTTCACGCACTCGTAGCACTTCATCTCTTCATCGACCTGACGCTCCATGGTCTTGCTGATCGGCCCCACATAACCGTAGGCCGCCCAGATACCGGTCAGGGTTCCGGCAAGCGCGGCGCCGATCAAACTGCCGATCTGCGAGGTTTCTCCCCCCAAATAGCCCATGGTGATAATGATCCCGAGAATCGCCGCCACGATACCCAGCGCCGGCAGGCCATCCGCAATGGCGCCAACCGCGTGCGCTGGCTCCTTGAGCTCCTCCTCACGCTTTTCGATCTCCTGATCCATCAGTCCCTCAAGCTCATGGGCTGCCATGTTGCCGGTACTCATGATCCGCAGGTAATCCGTAATGAAATGAAGCAGCTCCTCCATCTTGATGATGGCGGGATACCGGGTAAAAATCTGACTCTCCTCCGGATCATCCACATCCGCTTCGATCGCCATGATGCCCTGTTTGCGGGACTTATCGAACACGTCATACATCAGGCTCAGAAGATCCATGTTGAACGCCTTGTTGAAGGGCGTCCCCATGATCAGTCTGGGCCATGCCGCAAAGGTGGCCTTGACGGTATGGAAGCTGTTACCGATCAGGAAAGAGCCAAACGCGGCCCCAAAAATGACCAGAAGCTCGGTGGGCTGCCACAGCACGGGCAGGCTGCCTCCATGCAGTACATACCCGACCAGCACGCTGAACGTGACAACAACGGCGCCGATGATGATGAGCATGGGTAAGCGTGACTCCTGGCTGGACTGGTCTCAGTGCGGGATACGACCCGCCGCTAATTCTGGACCAGAGAAGCGCCCCCCGCAAACTGCACAGCTGCCCACACCGCCAGCGTCGCACCAGAACGTCAGAGCGTGGTAAACTTATCATTGATAAAAATCATTTTCCCGGGATCATTCCGCAATGCGCTCGAGCATCGCCCAACTGACAATGACTGCCCTGGTCGCGCTGTGCATCATCAACGCCCTGGCAGTCAGCCACGTCCCCGATGCTGCTGCAGACACGTTTGGGCTCAGCATTGCGGAATATACCGAGACGACCAGTGGCTCCGACGACAACCCACCACCGGAACCGGAAGACGTCACGAACCGGCTGACTAACATCAGCAGCCCTGCCAGACAGCATGCAGGCCTGCCTGGCATCCCGCACAGAGCGCTTGAGGCCCGGTATCAGCTCACCCGCTTTCCCAGACTCCCCCAGGGCCCGCCCTACCACGCCTGAACGTTCCGACACGATGCCTTGAAGGCGATTCTGTCCAATCACGATTCAGGAGTGATGCTATGAGCACCTATCACCCAATACCCACGGTCCGCGCGCTGGAAGCCCAACATATCGCGCATCCCCAGATGCACGCCGACCTCAGCACCGACGCACCCGCCCTATCACTGCTCATCGATTTCCGCGAGCAGCGGCCACCGGTCATTGACGGCCACCTCGAGGCGGGTGAGGCCAAGATCCGCATGCGGATGGCCGACTCCGCCCTCAAGCTGGTCCTCAACCCCGCGGAAGACTGCATCGGCCTGCTCACCCTTAAGGATGTCCTCGGGCGCAAGGCCATGTCCCGTGCCCATGAGATGGGGCTTCCCCCGGAGGAAGTCCCAGTGCACGACATCATGCGGCCCATTGACCGCCTGCCAGCCATCACCATCGAGGACCTGGAGGCCGCGCGGGTCGGTGACCTGGTGTACACCTTCAACGAGGCGCACGAAGAGCACATGCTTGTCATTGAAGACACTCCCGAGGGCGGTAGTATTGACCTCAGAGGGGTCATCCCGGCCAGCCATCTAACGCGACGCGTACGGGTGTCGCTGGACAGCCGGGCCCGGGCGACCTCCTTCGCGGAGATTGTCCGGGCCGTCAACGGCGAGTTCGACTGAGGAGAGGACCTATGCCTGTCAGAAAGGTACTGATCGCCAATCGGGGTGAAATTGCCGTGCGCATCGCCCGGGCCTGCCAGGAGCTGGGGCTTACGGCGGTCGCCATCTACTCGGAAGCGGACCGGTATTCACTGCATGTCAAAAAGGCCGATGAGGCCCACTGCATCAGCCAGGATCCACTCTCGGGGTATCTCAACCCCCACCAGGTGGTGAACATGGCAGTGGAGACAGGGTGCGACGCCCTGCACCCGGGCTACGGGTTCCTGTCCGAGAACGAAACCCTCGCAGCCGTCTGCCGGGATCGCGGGGTCCAGTTCATCGGCCCAGCCCCGGAAGTCATCCATTCCATGGGCGACAAGACCGAGGCCCGGAACACGGCCATCCGCGCCGGGGTTCCGGTAACGCCGGGCTCCGAGGGCAATCTGGAGGACGTGGAAGATGCGGTTGCCCAGGCGGGGCGCATCGGCTACCCGGTCATGCTCAAGGCCACCTCCGGCGGGGGTGGTCGTGGCATCCGCCGCTGTGACGGCGAGAAGGAACTGCGGCAGAACTACGAACGGGTCATTTCCGAGGCCACCAAGGCTTTCGGCAGCGCCGAGGTTTTCCTGGAGAAATGCATCGTCAACCCGCGCCACATCGAGGTCCAGGTTCTGGTCGACCGCCAGGGCAACGCCATCCACCTGTACGAACGTGACTGTTCCGTTCAGCGGCGCAACCAGAAACTGATCGAACTGGCACCCTCACCGCAACTCTCCGAAGAGCAGCGCCACTACATCGGGGATCTCGCGGTTCGTGTTGCACAGGGCTGTGGTTACGAAAACGCGGGTACGGTGGAGTTCCTGCTGGATGACAGCGGCGAATTCTACTTCATGGAGATGAACACCCGGGTGCAGGTGGAGCACACCATCACCGAGGAAATCACCGGCGTGGACATCGTGAAGACCCAGATCCGCATTGCCGCCGGCGACCCCCTGCCCTGGGACCAGACGCAGATCAGTTACCGGGGCTTCGCCGCCCAGTTCCGGATCAACGCCGAGGATCCGCAGAACGGCTTCCTGCCGAGCTTCGGGCGCATCAGCCGCTACTATTCGGCCGGCGGCCCTGGCGTGCGGACGGACGCGGCCATGTACACCGGCTACGAGATCCCGCCGCACTACGACTCCATGTGCGCCAAGCTGATCGTCTGGGCACTGACCTGGGAGGAACTGCTGGAACGCAGCCGGCGCGCCCTGAATGACATGAGCATCTACGGTGTGACCACCACCATCCCCTACTACCAGCAGATCCTCCAGCATCCGGAGTTCCGGGCCGGCGGTTTCAATACCAGCTTCGTCGAGAACCATCCGGAACTGCTCGAGTACAGCACCAAGTCCAGGCCCGAATCCGTCGCCACCGCCATCGCCGCGGCCATTGCCGCCCAGGCCGGTCTGTGAGCCCCGAATCAGGAGAAACATCATGAGCCAACGCAAGATCCACATCACCGACGTCATCCTGCGCGACGCCCACCAGTCCCTGATCGCCACGCGCCTGCGGACCGAGGACATGCTCCCTGCCTGCGAGTGGCTGGACCAGGCCGGCTACTGGTCCCTGGAATGCTGGGGCGGTGCCACCTTCGATGCCTGCGTGCGCTTCCTCAAGGAAGACCCTTGGGAGCGGCTGCGCCAGCTGAAACAGGCCCTGCCCAACACCCGGCTGCAGATGTTGCTGCGCGGCCAGAACCTGCTGGGTTACCGCCACTACGCGGACGACGTGGTCGAGGCCTTCGTGCAGAAGGCAGCGGACAACGGCATCGATGTTTTCCGCATCTTTGATGCGCTCAACGACGTGCGCAACCTCGAGACCAGCATCCGCGCCGTGAAGAAAACCGGCAAGCACGCCCAGGGCACCCTCTGCTACACGGTCAGCCCGGTTCACGGCACCGAAGCCTTCCTGGAGCAGGCGAAGGCGATGGTGGATCTCGGGGTGGACAGCATCGCCATCAAGGACATGGCCGGGCTGCTCACGCCCGCCGCCACCTCCGAGCTGGTCAGCGGCTTGAAGCAGCGTTTCGACGTGCCCATATTCCTTCACTCCCACTACACCTCCGGCATGGCCAGCATGTGCCAGTGGGCCGCCGTGGAGGCCGGCGTGGATCACCTGGACACCGCCATTTCCTCGTTCGCCGGCGGCACCAGCCATCCACCCACCGAGTCCGTGGTGGCCGCCCTCCATGACGCCGGCTACGAAACCGGGCTGGACCTGGAGAAGCTGGACAGCATCGCCCGCCACTTCCGGGAGGTCCGGAAGAAGTACCACCAGTTCGAGAGCGAGTACAACGGCGTGGACACCACCGTGCTCCTCTCCCAGGTGCCCGGCGGCATGATGTCCAACCTGGCCAACCAGCTGAAGGAACAGGGCGCGCTGGACCGCATCCAGGACGTGTTCCGGGAAATCCCGAAGGTCCGGGAAGAGCTGGGCTACCCGCCGCTGGTGACACCGACCTCCCAGATCGTGGGCACCCAGGCGGTCATCAACGTGCTGTCGGAGAGCCGCTACGGCACCATCACCAACGAGGTGAAGAAGTACCTCCAGGGCTGGTACGGCAAGGCCCCGGGCAAGGTGGATCAGACACTGCAGCAGCGCGCCGTTGGCAAGGAAGAGCTGGTCGAGGAACGCCCGGCCAACCTGCTGGCCAACGAGTTCCACAACCTGAAGGACGAGGTCTCGGACATTGCCGAATCCGAGGAGGACGTGCTCACCTACGGCATGTTCCCGGATCAGGCACGGACCTTCCTGGAACAGCGCCGTGACGGCACCCTGCAGCCGGAAGTCCTGGAACCGGAACCCTCGGAGAAGGCCTCCGGTCATGTCCCCACCGAGTTCCGCATCCAGGTGCACGGTGAGACCTACGACATCCAGGTCACCGGCGTGAGCCCCGGTGGCGATGACCGCCGCCGGTTCTACATGACCGTGGACGGGGTGCCCGAAGAGATCGAGCTGGAAGCCGTGGGCGAGTCGGCGCCGGGTGGCGGCCAGCGTGCCCGGGCCACCAAAGAAGGCCATGTCACCACCAGCATGCCCGGCAACATCGTGGATGTGCTCGTGAAAGAGGGTGACAGCGTCGCCGCCGGCGATCCGGTGCTGATCATCGAGGCCATGAAGATGGAAACCGAGGTCAAGGCCCCGGTGGCCGGTTCAGTGGCGGCCGTGCACATCAGCAAGGGCGACCGGGTAACCCCCGGTGAGGTGCTGGTCGAGATCGAATAACCTCGTCCGCACCCGGGGCCTCTGGTATCCTTCGCCCGAATACGGACGATACCGAGGCCCCAATGCCATCCCTGCCGATGATTCTCGAGCCGGATACACTGAATCAGCACCTCAATGATGACACTCTGCTGATTGTGGACCTTTCCGGTCCGGAACATTACGCCGAAGCCCATATACCGGGCGCCATCCACGTGCATCCCCGCGAGACCCGGGGAGCCGCTTCGCCCGTGCCCGGCCTCCTGCCGGAGAAGGCGGAGCTGGAGCAGCTGCTCGGGCGGCTCGGGCTGAAACCAGAGCATCATGTGGTCGCCTACGACGATGAGGGCGGCGGCTGGGCAGGGCGCTTCATCTGGCTCCTGGAGTCCGTTGGGCACCGCAACTGGAGCCTTCTCAACGGCGGGCGCATCGCCTGGGTCAACGAGGGCTACCCGACCAGCACCGAGGTGCCGAAGGCCCCCGAACCCTCGCGCCCCGCAATCACCCTGGATCCCTCCACGACCGCGAATCTCGAGGAAGTGCTGGAAGCCGTCAGGGCCGGTAACACCGCCATCTGGGATGCGCGTGCCCCCGCGGAGTACCGTGGCGAGCGCCAGTCGGCGGCGCGCTCCGGCCACATTCCCGGCGCCATCAACCTGGAATGGATACAGATCATGGATCCCGAGCGGAACTACCGCCTGCTGCCGGAAGACAGGCTCCGCGAGACCCTGACCTCGCTCGGCATTGAGCCCTCGAAACCGGTGATCACCCACTGCCAGAGCCACCACCGCTCCGGCCTCACCTATGTCGCCGCACGCGCCCTGGGCTACCACGACGTGCGCGCCTACGCGGGCTCCTGGGCGGAATGGGGCAACCGGACGGAGACCCCCATCGAATGATCCGCTCCCTGATCGATGGCGGTTTCGTCACCGCCCAGCACCTGGCGCCCCAGCATGGCCTCTCGCGCCTGGCGGGGCGTGTGGCGGACTCCCGGCACCCGGGCCTGAGCCAGCGCCTGATCAACGGCTTTATCCGGCGCTACGGCGTGGATATGAGCGAGGCGGCGGACCCCGATCCGAAGGCCTACGCCAGCTTCAACGAGTTCTTTACCCGCCCCCTGCATGACGGCGCCCGCCCCCTCGAGGGGGATGAGCGGACCCTGGCATGCCCGGCGGACGGCGCCCTCAGCCAGAGCGGCACCATCAGCCGGGGCCGCCTGTTCCAGGCCAAGGGCCAGAGCTTTTCCGCGGCGGAACTGACCGCCCAGCCCGAATCCGAGCTGGCCGCGTTCGAGCAGGGCCGCTTTGCCACCATCTATCTCTCGCCAAAGGACTATCACCGGGTGCATATGCCCGTGGCGGGAACGCTTGAACAGACCACCGCCATTCCCGGTCGCCTGTTCTCGGTGAACCCGGTCACGACCCGCAATGTACCGCGCCTGTTTGCCCGGAATGAGCGTCTGGTCTGCTGGTTCCGGACGGAATTCGGGCCCATGGCGGTGATCATGGTGGGCGCCATGATCGTGGCGGGCATTGAAACCGTCTGGGGCGGGCGTGTGCCCCCCGGCGGGCGTGGCGTGCAGCACGAGACGCACGATGGTCCCCATATTGACCGTGGCGGTGAGATGGGGCGCTTCTATCTTGGCAGCACCGTTATCCTGATGCTGCCCCGTGGCGCATTCGAACCGGCGGTCGAATTGAAGCCCGAACAACCCGTTCGATTGTGCGAGGCCCTGTTCCAGGCCCGGTGAGGGAGCAGGGCTACAGGCGATCCAGCGAAAAGGCCATCACCTCATCCAGTGACGTCGCACCCGTCCGGTGCATCAACAGCCGATCCACCCCGATCGCCATGCCGCTGCACGGCGGCAGGCCCGCCTCAAGGGCCGCGAGCAGTTTGGGGTCCGGCTCCGGCGTGGGCTGGCCGGCAGCCCGGCGACGCTCGTTATCCGCCTCGAACCGCGCGCGCTGGGTAGCCGCATCCAGCAGCTCCTCGTAGGCGTTGCCCACCTCAATCCCGTCCAGGTAGAGCTCAAAGCGCCGGGCAACGCGCACGCCGCCCACCTCGGCCACCGTGGCCAGGGCGCACTGGTCCGGCGGGTAATGCTGGATGATGACCGGTCCCTTGCCAACCAGGGCCGGCTCCACGCACCCGCTCATCAGCAGGTCCAGCGCCTCGCCCCGATCCAGTTGCGCCGCCGCAATGCCACTGGTGGCCGAGGCCCTCGCGGCCAGGACTCCGTCATCATCCGACCAGGGGTCGACACCAGCGTGGTCACGCATCAGGTCCCGGTACTCAACGACATGGGGCCCGGGGCCATGAAGCGCTTCCCGCACCAGATCCGCGACCTCATCCACCAGCGCCTCCAGGCGGAACCCGACCCGGTACCACTCCAGCAGCGTGAATTCCGGATTGTGGCGCCTGCCCTGCTCGTCCGCGCGGAACACCGGCCCGATCTGGTAGATGGAACCGGAGCCGGCCGCCAGGAGGCGCTTCATGAAGTACTCAGGAGAGGTCTGGAGCCAGCCGCTCAGTCCGTTGGCGTTGACCGGCAGGCTCTCAATGGCAGGTTCAGTCACGGTATGGCGCCCCAGGACCGGAGTCTGGACCTCCAGAACCCCGCGCGCCTCGAAGAAACCGCGCAGATCCCGGAGAAGCGCCGCGCGGGCATGCAGCATGCCCGGTGTCGCGCCCGGCTGCCAGCTCATCAGTTGCGGACGCGGGAGACGTACTCGTTCTTGCGGGTATCCACGCGGATGACTTCGCCGATTTCCATAAACAGCGGCACGTTCACCACGGCGCCGGTGGACAGGGTCGCCGGCTTGGAACCGCCCTGGGCGGTATCGCCCTTCACACCCGGGTCGGTATCCACGACTTCCAGGTCCACGAAAGCCGGCGGTGTGACGTTCAGCGGCGCGCCGTTGTACAGTGTGACGGTGTAGACGTCCTGTTCCTTGAGCCACTTGGCGGCATCGCCCACGGCACGTTCGTCTGCGGCGAACTGCTCAAAGGAGCCATCGGTCTTCATGAAGTGCCAGAACTCGCCGTCGCTGTAGACGTACTCCATGTCGAACTCGAGCACATCCGCCGCCTCCAGGGTCTCTCCGGACTTGAAGGTGCGTTCCCAGACCCGGTTGGTCATCAGGTTGCGCAGCTTGACGCGGCTGAACGCCTGGCCCTTTCCGGGTTTGACGAACTCATTTTCAACAATCACGCAGGGGTCGCCGTCGAGCATGACTTTCAGCCCGCCGCGGAATTCGTTGGTAGAATAGGTCGCCATCGATGCCTCGCTCGAATTGCCAGTAAACTTGGGATGCCAATGATACAGTCCGGTCACGCGCCTGTCGAAACCACAACCATCGCCAGCGACCGCCCCCGGTGGCAGAAGGAGCTGGGGCAGGCGGTGACCACGCCCGAGGCCCTGTGTCATCGCCTGGCGCTGCCGGAATCCATGCTTGCCGGTATGACGCCGGGCCACCGCCAGTTTCCGGTCCGGGCCCCGGAACCCTGGCTGCGGCGGATCGAGCCCGGCAACCCGGACGACCCACTGCTGCGCCAGATCCTGCCCATGCCCGAGGAAGGCGAGGACCAGCCCGGCTATGTCAGCGATCCGCTGGAGGAAGTCAGTGGCGACAGTGCCAGCGCCGTCTCCGGGGTTGTGCACAAGTACGCCTCGCGTGCCCTGCTTATGGTTACCGGCGCCTGCGCCATCAACTGCCGTTACTGTTTCCGCCGCCATTTCCCCTATGACGAACACCAGCTGGGCGGCTCCGACTGGCAGGCCGCGCTCGACCGCATCGATGCCGACCCGGCCATCAACGAGGTGATCTTCAGCGGCGGCGACCCGCTCGCCAGTCCGGACCGCCTCCTGGCCCGGCTCGCGGCGGCAGTGGCCGGCATCGACCATGTGCGCCGCCTGCGTATTCATACCCGGCTCCCCGTGGTCATCCCCCAGCGTGTGAATGCCGAACTGCTGGAGTGGCTCGGTGAAACACCCCTGCAGAAGGTGGTCGTAGTGCACATCAACCATCCGGCGGAAATCGACGACGACGTCCATGCCGCGCTCAAGGCCATGGCAGACACTGGCACCACCCTGCTGAACCAGGCGGTTCTTCTGCGCCGGATCAATGATAACGCCGACACCCTGGAACAACTCAGCGAGCGGCTGTTCGAGTGCGGCGTCCTGCCCTACTATCTGCATGCCTTTGACCCTATCGCCGGCGCCGCACACTATGACCCCGGCGATGAGAGGGCTCGGGCACTGACCCGGACCCTGCTGGAGCGGCTGCCCGGTTTTCTGGTGCCGAAACTGGTACGTGAAGTCCCCGGCCAGCAGGCCAAGCAGCCCCTGAATCTTTAAAGTCGTTGTCAAATCAACGGCAAAACCCTGTTGCGCTTGCTATTCTCACTACCCTGGACTTGTATTGTAAGCGGACACCCAGAAACCAGCGGTAACGATCAATGGCGGGCAAAGCAGGAAAGCCGGATCTCACGCTTCCGGAACAGAAGCTCACCAGTCTCTCCTTCTGCGAGGCGTCTCCGCGTGCTTTCAGGGAATGGGTGGACGGGCTGCCGATCGCCAATGTGGGGGAATCAGCGCGCCAGCTCTACCATGCCGCCATCGAGCTTAACCAGCTCGACATCAACCCGGCCCTGAGAATGAAGCTCCTGGGCCAACTGCGCCCGCAACTTAACTTCATCTGCGATCAGCTCTCCCAGCATTTTCTGGGGCGCTCCATCGCCCTGACGGAAAAGCAGCGCAAGGTCGCCAACCTGGCGCAGGCCCTGCAGCGCCACCTGGCCACGGGCTACAAGATCGTCGTGGGCCAGCTGGCGGAAGCCCCCAACCCGGACAAACAGAAGATGGCCAATGCCAAAGCCTGCCACCGGGCCATTTCCAGCCTCGGCAGCACGTTGCTGCGGGCCAGCCAACTGTACGCGCCGAGCCCGGCCGCCACCTGGTACGAGGCCCACCAGATCTTCAGCTGGGCATTGTCAATGCAGATCACCGACATTGCCATTGAGGACCCGGTCAACCAGTACCACCGCCAGACCACTGTTGAGGACGCCTACAAACGCCTGCTGCTGCTCGGCTGCTGCCGACCGAACCAACTCCGTCAGAAGGAACTGGCGGAAGTGTACAGCCTGTTTGAGTGCTGGACCGGCCATACCCGGATCCTCCAGCGCGGCATGAATGACGCGCTCTTTGTGATCAACCTGGGCCAGGATGCGCCCCCGACCTACCGCAACCTGCTCCGCACCCCGCTGAGCGCACAGCATATCGGTTTCGACAGCACCGAACTTGCGGAGGGCCTGGCCGCCCTGGCGGACAGCAGAGGCGCTACCCCCGCGGCAGACGCCCCGGAACTGCCCGTAAAAGTCAGTGATGCACTGCTCATGCACTTGGGCCGGGCATTGGGGGTTCTGACCCAACGCTCCTACAGGCGCATCGAGAGCTCCGGCATCCTGGAAGTAGCAGTTGGCATGACCTCGGTACACTATTTTTCCGCCGGCCAGGTGACCTTCAACCAGTTCGTGGACAGCCAGGACGCGGACTCCGGCGAGAACGCCTTCCTCGGCGCCGCGCAGCGGCGCAATGACCCCTGGGCCAGTGCCTTCGATGCGGGTCGCCAGGAATCGATGACCCCGCCGGATGCGCCGATCAATTTCCGGGGCTCCGGCGGTGATATGGCCGGCGAGAGTGAGCGTGCCTATCCGCTCTACGAAGTCAGCCTTGAGAACACCAGCCCCGGCGGCTACTGCATCAACTGGAATACGGAAATGCCGGCAAGCCTGCAGACGGGCGAGATCCTGGGGGTAAGGGAGAATCGCGATCACCCTTGGAGCGTCGCCCTGATCCGATGGATCCGCCAGGGAGGCCAGCAGAGAGCCCAGCTTGGCATTGAGCTGCTGGGACCCGGCGCCATGCCCTGCGCGCTGCGCCTCGATAACAAGAGCGGCAGCAGCAGCGAATTCCTTCGGGGGCTGCTGCTGCCCGAGCTGAGCGCCATTGGCCAGCCAGCAACCCTGCTCACACCACGCATGCCCTTCCAGACCGGGCACCGCATCACGCTGCTTCGCGACGGCGAGCAGGAGGCCGCCCAGCTCAGCCGACGTGTGTCCGCCACCAGCAGCATCAGTCAGTTCGAGCTGCGCTTCCGTGGCCCATCCGGCCAGGGCCAGTCCAGCACCAGTGACGACGATGACTTTGCTTCACTCTGGCAATCGCTGTAAAACTGTGGCCTGCAATCAATTCAGGGAGTTCGCGCGGCATCATGCCCCAGAAGACTGAAACCATCCACCTGCTGCTCCTGGACCCATCCCAGAATGACGCGGAGCAGGTCGTGAGCCTTTTGCGCAATGCCGGGCGTGCCACAAGGGCTCACCGGGTCACCTCGCCGGAAGACCTACAGGAAGCCCTCGGCAGTGGCACCTGGGACCTGATGCTCATCAGGGATGCGGAACAGGAACCGTCACCGGAAGAAGCGCTCGACCAGATCCGGCGCCAGGACCGGGACCTGCCTACAATCCTCATGACCGCAAGCGAGGATGGGGACCGCCGCAGTGCCATCATGGAGCGTGGCGCCCAGGATGCGGTGTCCTTCGACAACAGCACCCTACTGCGCCAGATCATCGACCGGGAGCTGGCCAATCTCGGTGAGCGCCGGCAACGCCGATCCCTCTCCGGCCACCTGCGGGATGCGGAGCAGCGCTGCCACCTGCTGCTGGAAAGCTCCAAGGACGCCATTGCCTACATCAATGACGGCCTGCACGTCTACGCCAACCAATCCTATCTGGAATTGCTGGGCTATGAGGACCCCGACGATCTGCTGGCCCTGCCGGTGCTGGACACCCTTGAAAGCGACAGCCAGCAGCTCTTCAAGGAAGCCATGAAGCAGTTCCGCGAAGGCGAGGAACTACAGGAACCGCTCACTGTCACCATCGAGCGCCCGGACGGCGAAACCATCGAGGTCACTGCCGAACTCTCCGCTGCCACCTATGATGGCGAGCCCTGCATCCAGATCGTGGCCCGCCCCGTCCAGGACAGTGCTGAACTGGCCGAAAAGCTCCGGGAGATCAGCAGCAAGGACGTGCTCACCGGGCTCTATAACCGCCACCACCTCATGGAGGTCCTCTCCCAGACTATCGCCCGGGTCCAGAAGGACAGCTCGGATGCAGCACTGGCCTACATCGCCCTGGATGAGTTCGTGCACAAGAAAACCCAGATCGGCATCTCCGGAGCGGACCTGGTGATCGGTGACATGGCCGGACTCATCGCCGCCTGCGCCGGGGAAAACCAGGTGGTGGCGCGACTCAGTGACGACGCCTTCTGCATCCTCGGTCCCCAGGACACGGTTGAGAGCATGAAGGAGGTCGCCGAGACGCTCCGAAAACGGGTTGAGGATCACCTGTTTGACGTTTCCGCCCGCACCCTGCAGCTGACGGTCAGCATCGGTATTGCCGCGATCACCGAAAACGCCCCGCAGACGGAGGATCTGGTGGGGCGTGCCCACACCGCAGCGGACGAGGTCCGCCAGCAGGAAGGCCATAAAGGTGGTAACGGCATCAACGTCTACGAACCCCAGCTGCAATCCCATGGCAGCCCGGACGGCACCGCCGACGCCATCCAGCAGGCGCTCGACAACGACCAGTTCAAGCTCCTGTTCCAGCCCATCATCAACCTGCGCGGCGAGGGCGAGGAGCACTACGAAGCCTTTGTGCGGATGCTGGATGAGAATGGCAAAGAGGTCTCCCCCTACGACTTCCTGCCTCCGGGTGGCCCGGTGAACACGGCCGCCAAGATCGACCGCTGGGTGGTCCTTCAGACCATTAAGCAGCTGGCCAGCCACCGCTCCAAGGGGCACGAGACCCGGCTGTTCCTGAACGTGACCGCGGAAACCATCCAGGACCAGACCTTCCCGTCATGGCTGGGCGTGGCCCTGAAGGCTGCAAGGCTGCCGGGGGATTCACTGATTTTCCAGATCGCCGAGCGCGATGCCACCACCTACCTCAAGCAGGCGCGGGATTTCTGCAATGCGCTGCGGGAACTCCACTGCTCGCTGTCCATCACCCACTTCGGGGGTGCACTGAATCCCTTCAACACCCTCAAGCATCTGGACGTGGGCTACGTGAAGCTGGATGGCTCCTACACTGACGAAATCCAGAAAAACGAGGAAGCACGCCAGACGGTGAAGGAAATGATCCAGAGCCTGCATCAGCAGGGTCGGCTGACAGTCATGCCCCTGGTCGAGAGTGCCTCCGTGCTGGCCACCATCTGGCAGGCGGGCGTCAACTACATTCAGGGTTACTATTTGCAGGCGCCGACGCCGGACATGGATTACGACTTCGGCGAGGGGGACTGAGAAGCGCGAACAGGCGCTTCTACTGGTCCCGGTTCATGGCCACCAGGTCCGGCGCCCTGTCGGATTCCCGATACCCGAGCAGATACAGGATCGCATCCAGCCCCAGGGTGGAGATGGAGTGGCGGGCGGATTCCTTCACCAAGGGCTTGGCCCGGAAGGCCACGCCCAATCCGGCCTTACTCAGCATGGGCAGGTCGTTGGCGCCATCGCCCACGGCAATCACCTGTTCCAGGCGGATGCGTTCCTCGTCCGCGATCTGCTCCAGAAGTTCCGCCTTGCGTTGACCATCCACGATCCGCCCGGGAACTTCCCCGGTCACCCGGCCATCCTGGATCTCAAGGTCATTGGCGTAGACGTAGTCGATATTGAGACGCTGCTGCAGATGCCGCGCGAAATAGGTAAACCCACCCGAGAGGATGGCGGTGCGGTAGCCCAGGTTACGCAGCGTATTGATCAGCCGCTCGGCGCCCTCGGTTAGTTTCAGCCGCTCCGCCACGCGCTCGAGCACGGACTCCTCCATCCCTTCCAACAGCGCCACCCGTTCTCGGAAGCTCTGGCTGAAGTCCAGTTCCCCTTTCATCGCCCTTTCGGTGATTTCCGCCACCTTGTGGCCCACGCCCGCCTCGGCGGCCAGCTCATCGATCACCTCCGCCTCGATCAGGGTCGAGTCCATATCGAACACCACAAGCCGGCGATTGCGCCGATAGATGGAATCCTCCTGGAAGGCGATGTCCACGTTCAGATCCGTGGCGATATGCAGGAAGTCCGAGCGCAGCACTTCCAGATCCTGGGGCGTGCCGCGCACGGAGAACTCCACACAGGCGATGCGGTCGCTGCGCTCCAGGCTCGTGCGCCCGGAAAGACGGGCAATGTTATCGATATTCAACCCGTGCTGCGCGGTAATGCTGGAAACCCGGGCAATCTGGTCCGCGGTGATGTCCCGCGCCATCAGAGTGACCACATAGCGGCCGCGCCCCTTGCCCTGGACCCACTCCCCGTAGGCCTCCTCGGTGATGGGCTCGAAGCGCACCTGCAGGTCCAGCTCATGGATACGGAACAGCAGCTCCTTGAACACCTGTGGGGCGTTGTTTTCCTCGGGAATCTCCGCAAGGATGCCCCAGGTCAGGTGGTCGTGGATCACGGCCTGCCCGATGTCCAGTATGCGCACATCAAAGCGCGCCATGATGCCGGTGATCTCGGACGTAAGACCGGGCTTGTCGCGCCCGGAGACATTGATCAGTACCAGTTCACTCATCCGCTGAAGACGCCTCCCCGGCGTTGTCGTATTCAATGACTTCCATACGGTCGACCCGCTGGAGCCCGCGCGGCAGCTTGTGGCCGCGCCGGCCGCGCTCGCCCCGGTAGTGGTCGAGGTCACTGAAGCGCAGGGTCAGATGGCGCTTTCCGGCGTGCAGCACCAGCCGGTCCCGCTCCGAGAAGGTGGTGACCGCCACCATGGATTCCTCACCACTTTTAACCCGGGCCGGAGGGATACCGAGCATCTTGTTGCCCTTGCCCTTGCCCAGTTCGGGCAGCTCACTGAGCGGGAAGATCAGCATACGACCTTCACTGGAGACCGCCGCCAGCCAGACGCTGTCGCCCTCGCGCACCCGCTGCGGCGGCAGTATGCTGGCACCCTGGGGGACGTTGAGAACCGCCTTGCCGTTGCGGTTGCGGCTGACCAGTGATGACAGCGGCGTCATAAACCCGTAACCGGCCGTGGTGCTGAGCAGTACCCGCCCCTCGCCAGCCATCATGAGACCGGCAAAGCCGGCCCCCGTGGGCGGGTTGACGCGGGTGGTCAGCGGCTCGCCCTGGCCCCGCGCCGAGGGCAGCGTGTGCGTATTGAGGGCGTAGCTGCGCCCGGTGGTGTCGAGCACCAGCGCCTGCTGGTTGTTGCGCCCGCGTGCCGCCAGGGCGAAGCGGTCTCCAGCCTTGTAGCTGAACCCGGTGGGGTCGACATCGTGCCCCTTGGCCGCCCGGATCCATCCCTTCTCGGAAAGCACCACGGTCACCGGATCCCCGGAGACCAGGTCTGTCTCGCTGAAGGCCTTCGCCTCGCCCTTGGCCTCAATGGGGCTGCGCCGGTCGTCGCCGAAGGCCTCGGCATCGGCCTCAAGTTCGGATTTAATCAGCTCGCGCATGCGGTCCTCGGAACCGAGGGTGGCCTGGAGACTGTCACGCTCCTCCTTCAGCTCATCCTGTTCGCCACGGATCTTCATCTCCTCAAGCTTGGCGAGATTGCGCAGCTTGAGTTCCAGGATGGCCTCGGCCTGTTCATCCGAGAGCCCGAAGCGGTCCATCAGCACGGGCTTGGGCTTGTCCTCGTCGCGGATGATCTGGATCACCTCATCGATGTTGAGGTAGGCAACAAGCAGCCCCTCCAGGATGTGCAGGCGGGCCGTCACCTTGCCCAGGCGGTGCTCGAGCCGGCGGCGCACGGTCTCGTGGCGGTATTCCAGCCATTCGGACAACAACCCACGCACATCCTTGACCCGTGGACGCCCGTCCAGCCCGATGACATTGAGGTTCATGCGGTAATTCTTTTCCAGGTCCGTGCTGGCGAACAGGTGCTCCATGAGCCCGTCCGTATCCACCCGGTTGGAGCGCGGCGAGATCACCATCCGCACCGGGTTCTCGTGGTCGGACTCGTCGCGCAGGTCGGTCACCATGGGCAACTTGCGCTGCTGCATCTGCTGCGCGATCTGCTCCATGATCCGGTTCCCGGAAACCTGGTGCGGCATCGCCGTAATCACGATGTCGCTCCCCTCCAGCTGCCAGCGGGCGCGCATGCGCAGGGTGCCACGCCCGGTGCGGTAGAGCTGGCGCAGGTCCTCACGGGAGGAGACGATGGCCGCGCCCGCCGGGAAGTCGGGCCCCTGGATATGCTCGCAGAGGGCGTCCACGTCCGCCCCGGGTTCGTCCAGAAGCCGAATGCAGGCGGAAGTCACCTCCCGCAGGTTGTGCGGCGGGATGTCCGTTGCCATACCCACGGCAATGCCAGTAGTGCCGTTGAGCAGCACATGCGGTACCCGTGCCGGCAGGGTAGCGGGCTCGTTCAGGGTACCGTCGAAGTTCGGCTGCCAGTCGACCGTGCCCTGACCCAGCTCGCTGAGCAGCACCTCGGAGAACTTCGCCAGCCGTGCCTCGGTGTAACGCATGGCCGCGAACGACTTGGGATCATCCTGACTGCCCCAGTTGCCCTGGCCGTCCACCAGCGGGTAACGGTACGAAAAGGGTTGGGCCATGAGCACCATGGCCTCGTAGCAGGCCGAATCACCATGGGGATGGAACTTGCCCAGCACATCGCCCACAGTGCGCGCGGACTTCTTGTACTTGGCGGTGGCCGACAGGCCGAGCTCGGACATGGCGTAGACGATCCGACGCTGGACAGGCTTGAGGCCGTCACCGATTTGCGGCAGGGCGCGATCGAGAATGACGTACATGGAATAGTCCAGATACGCCTTCTCCGTATAATCCCGCAGCGCGACGCGCTCATAGCCCTCGTCGGTGGTCTCGAATTCCGGCATAGGCCCTCTGTGTTCCGTCATGGGTGGGTGCCCTTTTCGGGCAAAGCGCCATTATAGGGAGGCTTGCGCCGGACTCCAAACCAGCGGTAGTGGATTTCCCGAATAGTGGGCAGGGAGCACCCGGGGCTAACGTGAATCCACCTTCAGCGACGATCCTGATATCACGGTGGAACCGATACCCCTTATGGCATCGAGTCGAATACGCGCTGCGCGCCGGGCTGCGGCCCAGGGACTCATGGTGGGCCTTGTCACCTTCGTGCTGATCATTGTAGTGGAATACATGTGGGCTGGCGCTCTGGTGGATCTGCGCCTGTACGGGCTCACCAGTCTGGGCGTAAGCGTGCTGGTGTTCCTGAATCTGTTCTGGACCCGACACCAGCGGCGCCCCCGCCATGAAGGCGCCACCGATGAGCGGTCACGCCGTCGTCACTGACGTATGCCTTCCACGGAGAGCATCAGGGTCACTTCCTCTGCTTGCGGTCCCAGATCATAGTCGATCCCGTAATTCTCCAGCGTCAGGGTCGTTGTGCCCTCTAAGCCCATGCGGTAGTTGCCCCAAGGATCCTCACCGTGGTTGATCAGCTCCATCTCCAGATCAATCTCACGGGTGACGCCACGCAGGGTCAGATCACCGGTTACCGTGGCGGTATCCTCACCTTCCATCTCAACGGACGTGCTCTCGAAGGTGGCCTCCGGATACTCGCTCACATACAGGAAGTCCTCTTCCCGCAGGTGCTTGTCACGCTCAGAGTGGTTGGAATCCACGCTGCTGGTATCGACGGTGACCTGAACGGAGGAGTCCTCCGGATTGTCCGCGTCGTATTCAAAGCTGCCATCAAAATCATTGAAGCGCCCGTAAAGGGTACTGAAACCAAGATGACTGATGCGGAACTGGATGAACTGGTGCTGGCCTTCCCGATCGAATTCATAGGTGCCACTGGGATCTGCGGCCAGTGCCTGGCCGGCACCGAACATCGCCACGGTCACTGCCGATGCAAGGAAGCTGCGGGTCATGGTTGTCCGATTCATGGTATTCTCCTTCTGTGTGGTGTTTACTGCCTGTCCGGGGATCGCGACTGGCGCAGCTTCATGCACAGCATTCGCCGAAGCGTGTCGTCACGATCCCAGAAATGATGTTTCAAAGCGGCCAGCCCATGCAGGCCAGCAAGGATGACCAGGGTCCAGCCAAGCCAGCGATGCCAGTCACCGGCCAGATCCTCCATCCCCTGCACATTGCCTGTGAGAGCAGGCACGCTGAACCAGTCGAAGACGGCCACTTCGCGCCCGTCGGCGGAGGAGATCAGGTAGCCACTGACCACCATGGCCAGCATCAGCCCATACATCAGCCAGTGCACGGCGTGGGCGCTGAGATGCTCCATTCTCGTGTGTTCGGGCACCGGTGCTGGCGGGGGTGAGACGAACCGCCACAGCAGCCGCAGCACAAGAGCCGCGCCCAGCAGCAGCCCAATGCTGCGGTGCCAGTCCGGCAGCACATTGCGCAGTGGATCCATGTACCCGAGATCCACCATATAGAGCCCCACTGCGAAAAGCCCAATGACGGCCAGCGCCATCAGCCAGTGCAGGCCGACGCTGACAATCCCCCAACGCGACCGTGTATTGCGCCACTTCATTGCTCCCTGCCTCCTGAAAAGTGGAGTGATTCCAGCCTAGCCCCTGCCTGGAGCTCGCGAAACCGAAAAGTTCTGTCACTGACCTTCAGAAAATCTGACCATACCTGGAAGTTTTAACGTTGTTTGGTGCCGGGGGATGTCATTACGTTGATTAAATTGGCACAATCCGCTATGCCTGTCTGGAGGAGGGCCATAAAAACGGGACGTTGTTCATAGTGCAGCAAGGGCCATGCCACCACTCGACCAGAGCAGTTCAGTGAGCGATCTTGAGCGTGTCAGCGCCCTGCTGTCTCCGACAGCTGATGAGCATTGCTGGGTCGGGCGCTATGAGGGGCTGCTGTTGCGCACCGCGCTCCAGCCCATCTTCAGCATCTCGCACAAGCGGATCGTCGGTTACGAGGCCCTGATACGCGCTTTCGACAACGACGCGTCGCCAGTCCTGCCGCCCCACCTTTTCGAGCTTGCCGAGGATCATCCCTCAAACCTGCTCCTGGACCGCCTGTGCCGCGCACTGCATGTGCGCAATTTCCAAAATGTTTCGGACGAGATCAACTGGCTCTTTCTCAACGTCTCACCGCAGTGCATGGCCAACGGCATGCAGTCGGATGCCTTCTTCGGCCGACTGCTGCAGGATTCCGGCTTCCCCGCCCACCGCGTGGTGGTGGAGATCGTCGAGAAGCCCAGTGACGACCCGGCCCTCCTGCGCCGCACGGTGGAATACTACCGCTCACTGGGCTGTCTCACTGCCATTGATGATTTCGGCGCAGGCCATTCGAACTTTGAACGCATCTGGAACCTGCGTCCGGACATCGTCAAGCTGGACCGCCAGATGCTCGCCCGGGCGACTGAGGATAAACGCACCCGACAGATCCTCAAGGGCATTGTCTCACTGCTGCACGAGTCCGGCTGCCTGGTGCTGATGGAAGGTGTTGAGTCCCGCGAACAGGCCCTTATCGCCGTGGACGCGGGCGTGGATTTCGTTCAGGGCTTCTACTTCCACCGGCCGACCACCGAGCTGGGCAGCGCCGTTCAGAGTGCCGCTGATTTCGATACACTGCTGGATGAATACAAGCAGGATAAACAGCAGCAGTCCGACCCGACCCAGACGATCACCAGCTTTTTCAGCCACCGTTTTGAACGGGTGATCAGCGCCCTCCAGGCGGGCACCGGGTTTGAGCAGGCCTGTGCCACCCTGGTCAATCACCACACCGTATCGCGCTGCTACCTCATCGGGGATGACGGTGTCCAGGTCCACGACAGCCTGCTTTCGCCGGAGAGTGCCCACCGTCTGGATCCGCGTTTCCGGCCACTGGAGAATACCGCCCAGGCGGACTGGTACCGACAGCACTATCTGCGCCGCGCCCTGCGCTACCCCGGCGAACTCCAGATCACCCGGCCCTATCTTTCGGCAACCGGCGCACACATGTGCATAACCCTGTCTCGTGCATTCGTCTACGGAGAGCACAAGCTGGTACTGTGCTGCGACATTCTTACCGGTGAAAGCCCCGGATACTGAGTATTCCCGGCATCAAATCAACCAGTAACAGCGATTCCCCCGCAAAGCGAACACGTGTTAGCTTTATGCTTTCACACGTGCAGTCAAAGTGTGGGAACAGAGTATCAAGCAATCCGCACGATAGTCTGTTACCGTAATAGTTGTAATTCTCAGGAGATCGCCATGACAGTGGCCCAATTTGACAAAGCCGACCTGGAACGCTGCGGAAGAGGCGAACTCTTCGAAGGCGACATGCGGCTGCCGGTCGACCAGATGCTGATGCTGGACCGGATTCCCCACATCAGTGATGAGGGCGGTGAGTATGGCAAGGGTCAGTTGATCGCAGAACTGGATATTGATCCGGATCTCTGGTTCTTCGACTGCCACTTCAAGGGCGATCCCGTCATGCCGGGCTGCCTTGGCCTGGATGCGTTGTGGCAGCTAACCGGTTTCTACCTGGCCTGGACTGGCGGCCAGGGTCGCGGGCGGGCGCTGGGTTGTGGTGAAGTGAAATTCACCGGCCAGGTGCTACCCTCGAACAAGCTGGTGCGCTACCAGCTCGACATCAAACGCATCGTCCGGCGTGGTGTTACCATGGGCATTGCCGACGGGGTCGTCTCAGTGGATGGGCGCCCCATCTACCACGCGAAGGACCTGCGCGTCGGGCTTTTCACATCCACGGAAAACTTCTGAGGCAGAGACTAGCAATGAGACGTGTCGTGATTACCGGGATGGGGGTCATCTCCAGCCTGGGCAACAACCAGCGGGAAGTCACCGACTCCCTGCGCCAGGTCCGTTCGGGCATTGAGCTCAGCGAAGAGGCCCGGGACAACGGGCTCCGCAGCCATGTCTGGGGCGGTATCCATATCGACCCGAAGGAGCACATCGATCGCAAGCTCTACCGGTTCATGTGCCCCGCCTCCGCCTACGCCTATATGGCGATGCAGGAAGCCGTGGAGCAGGCTGGCCTGACGGAGAAGGACATCAAGGCGGACACCACGGGCCTGATCATGGGCACCGGTGGCGCCTCGACCGTGGAACTCATGGATTCGATCGACACCCACCGTGAGAAAGGCATCCGGCGGGTAGGCCCCTATCGTGTGCCACGGACCATGGGTTCTGCGATCAATGCCAACCTGGCCACCGCCTACGGCATCCGGGGCGTGAACTACGGCATCACCTCCGCCTGTGCCACCAGCGCCCACTGCATCGGCCACGCGGCCGACCTGATCGCCCTCGGGCGCCAGGACGTGATGTTCGCCGGCGGCGGCGAGGACCTGCACTGGACCCTGACCGTGCTGTTCGACGCCATGGGCGCACTGTCCACCAAGTACAACGATACCCCCGAGAAAGCCTCGCGCACCTATGATGCGGACCGTGACGGCTTCGTGATCGCCGGTGGCGGGGGCGTGATGGCGCTTGAGTCGCTGGAGCACGCCCAGGCGCGTGGTGCCAACATCCTTGGGGAGCTGGTTGGCTTCGGTGCCACCTCCGACGGCGCGGACATGGTCGCGCCCTCGGGCGAAGGGGCTGTCCGCTGCATGCAGCAGTCAATGAAGGGCATCGATGAGCCGCTGAGCTACATCAACACCCACGGCACGAGCACGCCCACCGGGGACGTGGTCGAACTGGACGCGATCCACAAGGTGACAGGCGACAACATGCCTCCGGTCAGCTCCACCAAGCCGCTTACAGGGCACTCACTGGGGGCCGCAGGGGTACACGAGGCGGTCTATACGCTGATCATGCAGCGCGAGGGCTTCATCACGCCGTCCGCCAACATCGAGAACCTCGATGAGGGCGCCGAGGGCTACCCCATCCTGCGTGAACTGAAGGAGAACGTGGATCTGCCGCTGGTCATGAGCAACAGCTTTGGCTTCGGCGGCACCAACGCTACTCTGGTCTTCCGCCGCTTCGACGGCTGACCCGCCGGCAGCGGTCCGGGGTCAGCCCACGACCTCGGCCTCGTTGCCGTGCTCTTCCAGCCAGGTGCGCCGGTCCGCGGCGCGCTTCTTGCCCAGCAGCATGTCCATCCGATCATCGGTACCATCATCCGGACTCAGTGAAAGCTGAACGAGACGCCGTGTGTCCGGTGCCATGGTGGTCTCACGCAGCTGCAGCGGGTTCATCTCGCCAAGGCCCTTGAAGCGTTGGGTCTGGATTTTCCCCTTGCGCTTTTCCGCCGCCAGGCGGTCGATGATGCCCTGCTTCTCGTGCTCGTCCAGGGCGTAGAAGGTCTCCTTGCCCAGATCGATGCGATACAGCGGTGGCATGGCCATGAAGATGTGCCCCGACTCCACGAGGGGCCGGAAGTGTTTGACGAAAAGGGCACACAACAGCGTGGCGATGTGCATGCCGTCCGAGTCCGCATCCGCCAGGATGCAGACCCGGTTATAGCGCAGGCCGGCCAGGTCCCCGGAGCCGGGATCCACGCCAATGGCCACGGCGATGTCGTGCACCTCCTGGGAACTGAAAATTTCCCCGGAGTCCACTTCCCAGGTGTTGAGGATCTTGCCGCGCAGCGGCATGACCGCCTGGTATTCGCGGTCACGCGCCTGCTTGGCAGAACCGCCGGCGGAGTCGCCCTCCACCAGGAACAGCTCCGACTGGGCCGGATCGGTACCCGTGCAATCCGCCAGCTTGCCCGGCAACGCCGGACCGGAAGTGATCTTCTTGCGCTGCACCTTGCGTGAAGCCTTGAGGCGGCGCTGGGCATTGCCGATCACGAACTCCGCCAGCGCCTCGGCAATATCCGTGTGCTGGTTCAGCCAGAGGCTGAAGGCATCCTTGACCACGCCGGAGATGAAGCTGGCCGCCTCCCGCGAGGACAGGCGCTCCTTGGTCTGGCCGGAGAACTGCGGCTCCTGCATCTTGAACGACAGCACGTAGCTGCAGCGTTCCCAGATGTCATCCGGCGTCAGCTTGACCCCGCGCGGCAGCAGGTTGTGCAGTTCACAGAACTCGCGCAATGCCTCAAGCAGGCCCGTGCGCAGGCCGTTCACATGGGTGCCGCCCTGGGTGGTCGGAATCAGGTTCACGTAGCTCTCGGCCACCATCTCGGTATCTTCGGGCAGCCACTGCAGCGCCCAGCTCACCATCTCGGTATTGCCACTGATCTCGCCGGTAAACGGCTCCTGGGGCAGGCATTCCCGGTCCGCCAGGGCGGTTTTCAGGTAATCGGTGAGCCCGTCCTCGTAATACCATTCATCCTTCTCGCCGGTTTCCTCCTGCAGCAGGGTTACCGTCAGACCGGGGCACAGCACGGCCTTGGCGCGAAGGTTATGGCGCAGGCGGGGAATCGAGAATTTCGGGCTCTCGAAATAATCCGGGTCCGGCAGGAAACTCAGGGTGGTGCCCGTATTGCGCTTGCCCACGGTGTCGATGACGTTCAGATCCTCGACCTTGTGACCATGCTCGAAACGGATCCGGTGCAGCTTGCCGTCCCGCCGGATCAGCACCTCCAGTTCCATGGACAGGCCGTTGACCACGGAAACACCCACACCGTGCAGGCCCCCGGAGTACTGGTAGTTGGCCTTGTTGAACTTGCCGCCGGCATGCAGCCGGGTCATGATCAGCTCCACCCCCGGAATGCCCTCTTCCTGATGGGCATCAACCGGCATGCCACGACCATCATCGGTCACCGACAGGCGGCCATTGGCATGCAGAACCACATCAATCCGCTTCGCATGGCCACCCAGCGCCTCGTCCACGCTGTTATCGATGACCTCCTGGGCCAGATGGTTCGGGCGGGAAGTGTCGGTGTACATGCCCGGGCGCTTGCGCACCGGGTCCAGCCCTTTCAGGACTTCAATGGAATCGGCGTTGTAATCACTGCGTTGGCTCATGGGCTTGGCTGTCCATCAACGGGAGTGAGGGGCGGCCAGCGGGCCGCCGATTTCGGTGCGAACGTAACGGTACCAGAGAACAGGCAGGGATTCAGCGGTCTGTGGGCGCCTCAAGACTGAGTGGGAAGCCGTCGGCACCCATCCGGACGGAGAGGCTCGACCAGCCCTGCTCGGGGATGGCCAGTGCCACACAGGGCGTAGTGATCACCTGGGCCATAATGGAACCGCTCTCCGGCTCTGTTGCGTTGAGGGACAGCTCCAGATTTCCATCCACCATCTGCGCCTGGCGCAGCTCACCGCCATACCCCGGCGTGGGCCGTTGCCCCAGGTAAACCACAAGCACGTCATGGCCGGCTTCAAGAGCCCCCTCACCGGCGGGCAGCAACCCATCCACCTGCGGGAAGTCGGACATCGACTGCACCAGGGAAAGACCGGGTGTCTGACGGTTGCAGTGATCGGCCTGCCCGACCACCTCAACCCCGGAGAGGGGTTCCATCTCCGCCTGCCCCGCCTGGCACCCGACCAGTAAAGGCGCCAGCAGGCCGATACCCAGCGTACGAAGACTCACAGTTGGCATAACCCCCTTCCCGGCAGCTTACTGATCAATGACTCGACGGTAGCCGGTATCCACCTGGGTATCAACCGGGCGGGTGAAGGCGGTTTCCAGTGTCACGTCCAGATTCATGGTGCGGGTAACCTCGATCTCCCTGGGCCGCCCCTCTGAAAGGTATTCAGCACAGGCCTCTCCCGGGCCGCAGACGTAGGAATTCGTTTTACACAGCCCTCGTAACGCCGCCTCTCCACGGGCTTCCAAGCATTCAACCGTAGAACAGAAGAGGCACCAGGCCAACCAGCAGGAGCGTCGTGCCCATCACCATCAGCGGCAGGATCAGACGCTGGAAACGCCGGTAGAGGTTGGGCGCGTCGGGTTCGGGCACGAGCGCCTCCTTCACACCCACCACCTGTCGGGTAAGGAGGTGGTTGAGCGCCACGGGTGGCGTCAGATACCCCAGCTCGAAGGCCACAATGGTCATGACCCAGAAGTGGAGCGCATCCACGCCCAGGCCGATGGCCGGCTGCGCAATGGTGGCGGAAACCAGCACCACAGCCGCGAACGGGTCCATGAACATGCCGATGATCGTCAGCATCACCATGAGCGCCAGCACCACGAGCAGGACCGACTCCGCTTCCGCCGGGAAGAGGCCGGCGATCACGTGGGAGCGCTCCAGCACGCCACCAACCGTCATGGACAGACCAATGAGCGTGAGCAGTGCCCCAACGTGCACGGCGGATTCACCAGCGCCAATGGCAATGCGACGCCCCGTACCCATAACGCGACTGCCGCCACCGTCATAGTCCAGGGCCACCAGCGCCATCATGATGATCGGCAGCATGATGGGTGCCGAGAACTCGTTGAACTCCATGCCCAGCACGAGCCAGAACAGGAAGACGATCACGGCCACCAGTGCCACGTCCGGGATCAGGGGCTTGAGCGCCCGGAGCGACTGCTTCGTGGCAAGCCGTGGGTTACTGGCCCGTGGGCGCCATTCCTTTTCGCTGCGGGTCACCATCAGCGTGAAGATGGTGGCTGAGAGGATGAAGACCCAGAAGCCCCAGCCAAAGAGCTCAGAGGTGGTCACCTCCTTGTTCAGGGCTGCCACCACTACAATCAGAAGGCAGGGGTTGAGAACCACGCCCAGGCTGCCGGACATGGCCGTGGTGGCCAGCGACAGCTGACGCCCCGCTCCGGCACGCCGCAGCTCATCATAGACGGTACCTCCCACCGCCAGGATGAAGATGCCGGAAGCGCCGGTGAACGCCGTCGGGAAGGCGGTGGCGAAGATCACCAGCGAGGCCAGCGTCGCCGGGGGCAGCTGCCAGGGCTGCACCACCGCGAGCAGACGATCCGGGATCGTGGTCTGCTTGAGCATCATCCCCACGAACACGTAGAGCCCGATGTTGACGAACAGCGAGGCGTGCTTGGTCAGCTGGTTCAGGTAGACGCCCAGGCCCGCCGTGTCCCAATTACCACCGTTCGAGAAATACAGGTAGCCCATCACCCCCATCCAGCAGTACAGCGGAATGGCCAGTGGTGATGAGATCCCGAGTCGACCGCGGGGCAGATCGGCAGGCATGCTGAACAGCCGGACCAGGTTGATGCCTGCAAGGGATGTGAACATCACCATCCAGGCTTTCTGGAGATCCTGGAGACGCCCTGTATCCGGCGTGTCCACCAGGTTCCCGAAGTAGTTGTAGAGCGAGTAGACCATCAGCAGGTTCACCACCAGTTGACCGCCTTCCGCCAGCACCCAATCCACCCGGTTGATGGGTGGGCGGATACTGATGTGGTGGTTGGCGAAAGCCGCCGTTGCCGCCCCGAAACCAAGCAGCATGATGAACAGGTAGGTGGAGAGCGAACGGTTGTCCGTCAGCCACTCGGCCATGCCCCGCTCAACCGTCTTGTAGGCGACCAGCACAGGCGTGATGCGCTCCTGCATGGCCTCATATTGCTCATGGCGCTCCTGGCAGCGCTCCACGTTCTTCTCGATGGAACTGCGGAGTGCCTCCTTACTCGGACCGTCGCCGCCCAGCCCAAAGGGGTCCTCCTCCTTTTCCGCTGACAACTCCTCCTGGACCCGCTTGTCGATATCGACATCAACCTCGCAACTGGGCGCGTCGGCGCCGGGATCCAGGGAGTAATACCCCGGCCAGATCTGCTCCCCAAGCGCCAGCATACGGGTATGCATGGAGCCACCCAGCCCCATCAGGAGCAGGGAGACCAGCAGAAAGAGCACGAACGCGCCGTGAAGGCGGCGCGCATGGCTGGGAGCGCGCGCGCTCCCCCAGGAGGAGGACGGTTCCGACATGACTACCTCGATACGTCAGAGAGGATGGCTGTTACTCACGATCCGATGCCGTGCACTCGGACGCACCCGGGTTGATCCGGCAGCGCACCTTGCGCAGCAGCGTCAGCATTTCGCCGTGATACACCTCCGGCACGTCATTGCCGTCCTCATCAACGCCATCACGCAGCTCGATGCGGTTCTGGCGGAACATTTCCTGGTAGTCCGCAATGTCGCTGTCGGGTATCGCGATCCAGCTCTCCTCTGGAATATCCTTTTCGTATTCCTTCACCCTCTCGATCGCGGTATCGAAGTGATCAAACGCCACTTCCCGCGAGGTCTGGGCCTCATCATCAGTAAGCACGTCATCGCGCACGACAACCTGCATGGTCAGCTGGCCCAGCGGGTAGTCCACCACGCCGCCGTCGTCACCGACGCCACGGTAGAGCTCCAGCGCGTCATAGGCCCACCCAGGGGCATAGGCGGCATCCACCGAGCGGTTGTTGAACTTCCCGCCAAAGTCAGTGATCCCGGAAGGCTCAACGCTGGCATTCACGTAATTGACCATGTGGACCGCATCCGGGTGGTGGTCCAGCGTGGCGATACGCTTGCCAGCAAGATCCTCAACCGTGTCCATCGCCCGATCAACCACAAACAAGTAGGCCGCCCCCAGCGGGAAGATACCAGCGATCTCGTAGTCTCCCTCATTCATGTACTTACTGGCCGAGGGCTTGTTGATCGCGGCGAGCACCATCTCCAGATGCTCGTACGAGGGAATGGCGCCCACGGCACTGAGCGTGCCAGTGAACTCATTGTAGCGCCGGATCCGCAGATCGGTAGCCGCCAGCGCATCACAGTCACCCGCGGAGAATGCGGACATGGCGACTCCCTCATCGGTATAGGGCTCAAGATTGAACTCGATGCCCTTGTCACGCATGTCGATCGCGTAGTCCTCCACCAGCGCATACTGGTCACCACTGGAACCAATCAGATCGAACACACACATATCGATTTCCTTGTCCTGCGCCTGGGCAAAAGGCGCCAGACCAAGGCATACAGCTGCCGTCAGACTGCGGAGTCGCATGGATTTCTCCTGTTAGCTGTTGTTGTTGGTTAATCCTGTAAAAGGGCCCGTCAGAGCAGGCCCTCGGTATCAATGCTGTCGTCCTCGTCCGCCTCGGTACCTGTCTCACCAAAGCGGTTCTTCGGGGTACGGTGGCCATGCTCACGGGTCCAGAGCCGATCGGACACGGCCCAGGCGGTGCGCATCGCTACCCGGTCCGCGAGCTGATACCGCTCCCAAACCTCAAAGTCGTCGGAGGTTTCATCCAGATAGGCAAGAACCTCGGCGATGGTCTTATCGCGCCCCACATTCTCGGCAATCATCAGCTCGAACGCGGCCGGAATACGAAGCCCCTTCTCCACGCCAAGCTTGCGGTTGCGCGCCAGAACTTCCCAGGTTTCCGCGGAAATCTCATCCGGCTTCAGGTCCGGAAGCAGCACCCAGATGGTTGCCCTGAGGCCCTCCGGAATGCCGGCCCATTTCTCGTTGTCGACGCAGTAGGTGGAGCGTTCAACCTGGGCGGCAAGCTGGCGGGAAACGTCCGCACGCCCCCTGGCTTTGCCGTCGTTCAGAACGGCCTGGGCACCGGAAACCAGGCCGAGGAGGAAAGTGATCTTATCTTGGTCGGAGTACAGGTTCGGGCACTCAGCATCCGGCGTGGGCTCGTAGCTGAACCCGGTCAGCATCCGGTTGAAGGCGCGCTCCCGGCGCTCCGCCGTCACGCCATATCGACGCTGCATCGCCTCGCGGGCATCACGCAGCTCGTTCATGTTGCCCTCATAGTCCGCCCGCAGATAACGCAGCTCCTGCTCCTGTGCCTCATCCTCCATGCATATGCCCGCCAGAACGGACAGCAGCGTCCCGGTCTTGGCCGGTTCCATGGTTACCCGGGAAAAGGAATAGAGCAGCGGATCCACGGACTCGCCCAGGGCACAGGCTTTGCCGACATCCGTCATCGCCAGCACGTAGGGCGTGTTCTCGGCTTCGGCGTAACCGGTCATCACATCACCGGTTATCTTGTGGAGGGGGTTAACGGAACACCCGGCCAGCATCATCAGGGCGGCAAGCACACCAGTGATGCGGACCAGGGAGATGCCGTTGTTGGTTTTGTTCGGCATGATCACTCTCCATCTGTTCTGCAGCAGCCCGGAAAGGGGCAACAGCTCTTTCGGACAATCCCTCAAGCGCGGCCGTTGGGCCCTTTAAAGCTTGATGATCGTCAAGGCAGTCATGAAACGGCAGTCTCGGGGAGGATGCAACGGCCGAAATGGCAAGCCTGTGATGTCGTTACAGCGAGTAACCGCAGGTAACAACGGCCTGACCAGGGTCTATCAAGGGTCCGGGAAGTGCAGAATCGTCTGGAAAGAAGCTTCAGGAAGCAGGGATTTTCAGCATCGCCATCACATGGCCTGCGAGGTCATCAATGGTCATATCCCCCTCGGGCCGGTACCAGGTAATGGTCCAGCTGAGTGCTCCGGTCAGGAACCGGCGCAGGATGAACGGTTCCGCCTGGATCAGCCCTTCGCTCCGGGCACGGGTCAGCGTCTCCAGCCAGATTCCCTCGTAGACCTCCCGGAGCTCCAGGATCTCCGCCTGACTGGCCTCCGACAGGCTCCGCCACTCGTACACCAGCACCGCCATGGCCTCGCCGGTCTCACCGTTGATTGACTCAAGCTCGCACTGAACCAGGGCACGCACCGCCTCACGCGTATCCGCAACCGCCTCGAGGCGTGAGCGCATACGGCCTGTGTTGACCAGAATCGCCTCCCTCATCACCGCTTTGAGGATCTCCTCCTTGGTGCGGAAATGATGAAAGATGCTCCCGGACTGGATGCCGACCGCGGAGGCCAGATCCCGGACTGTGGTGCGCTCATACCCTTTGTCCCGGAACAGGTGGGCAGCCTGACGGAGGAGACGGCCTCTTGGGGATTCCGGGTCGGTAAAGCTTGGAGAAGGTGCGGGGTCTTCGGTCAGCAAAGTGCGGCTCCGGCGTCAGTTGCAAGTCATTGAGTACAGGTCCGGAAATTCTAGCAGCTGCGGACAGCAAGGAATCCGGATGGATCGGGAGTGGGAAGGCTTCACGGGAATGTCTGGAGCCATGGATGGCGGAAGACAAGCGTACAAGGATGTATTTACAGCGTTTCCCGTGAAGCCTTCCCACTCCCGATCCACCTGCAATGACTCAGCATACTAGCACAGTTTACAAACCAAGCGCTTGCTAGGTATATTCAATCGAACCAATGGCAAGCACACAGAGGACCACCACCATGAGCGCCCCCCAGTCCCTGCGCATCGGCTGCGCCGCCGCCTTCTGGGGCGACACCCAGACCGCCGCGCGCCAGCTCGTGGAAAAAGGCAACCTGGACTACCTGGTCTTCGACTACCTGGCCGAAATCACCATGTCCATCATGGCCGGCCAGAAACTCAAGGACCCCAGCCAGGGCTACGCCCGTGACTTCGTGGACACCGTCATGGGCCCACTGCTCGGGGAGATCAGCAACCAGGGCCTCAAGGTCATCAGCAACGCCGGCGGTGTAAACCCCCAGGCCTGCCGTGACGCCCTCCAGGCCCTGGTGGATGAGCAGGGGCTCAACCTGAAGATCGGCATGGTGCTGGGCGACGACCTGATGCCGCAGAAAGGCGAAATCGCCAAGGCCGGCATCACCGAGATCGACAGCGGCGCTCCCCTGCCCGGCATGATGGTCAGCCTTAACGCCTACCTCGGCGCCCCCGGCATCGTGCAGGCGCTGGAACAGGGCGCGGACATCGTCATCACCGGCCGCGTGGCGGACAGCGCCGTGGTCCTCGCACCCCTGATGCACGAACTCGGCTGGTCCACGGACGACTACGACCGCCTCGCCCAGGGCAGCCTCGCCGGCCACCTGATCGAATGCGGCGCCCACGCCACCGGCGGCAACTTCACCGACTGGGAAACCGTCATGGACGGCTTCGACAACATGGGCTTCCCCATCGTCGAGGTGCAGCCGGACGGCGACTTCATCATCACCAAGCCCCCGGAAACCGGCGGAAAGGTCAGCTTCGGCACCGTGGCGGAACAGCTCGTCTACGAGATCGACGACCCGCACGCCTACCACCTGCCGGACGTCGCCTGCGACTTCAGCCGCGTAACCCTGGAGGAAACCGGCCCCGACCAGGTCTGCGTCACCGGCGCCCGGGGCCTGCCGCCAACCAACAGCTACAAGGTGGCCGGCACCTACCCGGACGGCCACAAGTGCACCGTCACCTTCCTGCTGGCCGGCATCGACGCTGCCCGCAAGGCGGATACTGTCGCCAACGCCATCCTGCGCAAGTCCGAAGCCCTGATCCGGGACCAGGGCTTCGACGGCTACAGCGACACCAGCGTGGAACTGCTCGGCACCGAGGCCACCTACGGCCCGAACGGGCGGTGTGGCGACACCCGCGAGGTAGTCATCAAGATCAGCGCCACCCACCCGGACAAGAAGGCGCTGGTGGTGTTCTCCCGCGAGATCGCCCAGGCCGCTACCGGCATGGCCCCGGGCCTGACCGGCATCGTCGGCGGCCGCCCCACCGTCTGGCCCAAAATCCGGCTGTATTCCTGCCTGGTGCCGAAGGACATGGTCTCGGTTTCCGTGGATCTCAGCGGCGAGACATTCGATGTAACGGTTCCGAGCGAAGGCGGCTACAACAACGCGAATAAACCAGAGCAAGCGTCCATTCCGGAAGCCACCGGAAAGGCGGATACTGAGATACGCCTGGTCGATCTGGCCTGGGGCCGCAGCGGCGACAAGGGCGACCACTGCAACATCGGTGTGGTCGCCCGGCGCGAGGCGTACCTGCCCTGGATTGCGGCGGCGCTGACGCCGGAGCGGGTAGCTGAATGGATGGGGCATACATTGGATCCGGAAAAAGGCGAAGTGCTGCGGTGGCATATGCCGGGGATCCATGGACTGAATTTTCTGCTGAAGCACAGCCTTGGTGGCGGTGGCGTTGCCAGCCTTCGGATTGATCCTCAGGGGAAGGCGTTTGCCCAGCAGCTGTTGGAGATTCCGGTTGCGGTGCCTTCGGGTTTGTTGCCTTGATCGGTTGTTAAGGCATGTTGGCTGTGCGTGGGCGCCACAGTGGGGAGTGCTTTCCGGGACCGCTGTGAACCCATCCCTGGGCGCTGGCGCGATGGCATCCCTGCCATCGAGCCTCCCGGAAAGCACTCCCCACTGCGGCGCTGCGAGATCAGCGGTAACGCAACCGAGGTAATGAGGAAGAGGTGCAAGTAAGTTAGGAGCGAGCTTGCTCGCGATAGCTCCCCAGATCGCTTGCAAGGCAAGCTCCTACAGAACCGGGCTTGATAAGTTTGCGTTATCCGGAAGGTCAGAAGCCCCGATGTGGGGGACCCCTTTTCAGGAGGCTCGGCGGCAGGACGCCGCCGCGCCAGCGCCCATGGATGGGTTTACAGCGGTCCTGAAAAGGGGTCCCCCGCAGCGGGGCCTGCAAAAAACAACCAAGCTTGGGACGAGGACTCCAATACCCAATGAGCTACCAATCAGTATTCAAAGAAGGCCTGTTCAAGAACCAGACTATCATCGTCACCGGCGGCGGCTCCGGCATCGGACGTTGCACCGCCCATGAACTGGCCGCGCTGGGCGCCAACGTCATCCTCATCGGCCGCAAGCTCGAAAAGGTCCAGGCTGTCGCCGACGAGATCAAAGAAGACGGCGGCTCCGCCCACCCCTACAGCTGCGACATCCGTGACGAAGACGCCGTCAAACCGGTGATCGAAAGCATCATCCAGGATCATGGCCCCATCCACGGCCTGGTCAACAATGCCGGCGGCCAGTTCCCCTCGCCGCTGGCCGGCATCAACCAGAAAGGCTGGGAAACCGTCGTGCGCACCAACCTGACCGGCGGCTTCCTCGTCTCCCGCGAAGTCTACAACCAGAGCATGACGAAGACCGGCGGCGCCATCGTCAACATCGTCGCCGACATGTGGGGTGGCATGCCCGGCATGGGGCACTCCGGGGCTGCACGCGCCGGGATGGTGAACTTCACCCAGACCGCCGCCGTGGAATGGGGTGCTTCCGGGGTGCGGGTCAATGCCGTGGCACCGGGCTGGATCGCCTCCAGCGGCATGGACAGCTACCCGGACAGCATGAAGTCCTGGATCCGCGGCCTGCGCGACGCCGTGCCCTGCAAGCGCATCGGCACCGAAGCCGAGGTCAGCAGCGCCATCTGCTTCCTGCTCTCCCCCGGCTCCCGCTTCATCTCCGGCGACACCCTGCGCATCGACGGCGGTGCCTCCCAGGGCGGGAGTGTCTGGCCCCTGCCAAAAGCGAAAAACAATGAAGCCTTCAACGGCTTCCACCGGGCCGTCACGCCCCGGGTACTCCAGGACGACGAGGACTGACTGCCATGCAGGTAATTGAATCCACGGTTGACCCCAACAGCCCGGAGTTCGCCGAGAACGCCGAGGCCATGCAGGCCGAGATCGAGACTTTTCGCAGCGTTGAGCGGCTGGTGCGCGACAAGGCGGAAGAAGCCCGGGAGAAGTTCAACCAGAAGAACAAGCTCCTGCCCCGGGACCGGATCAGCCTGCTCCTGGATCGCGGCAGCCCCTTCCTCGAAATCTGCCCGCTGGCCGGCTATAAGATGCACGACGACAAGGACGGCTCCATGGCCGGCGGCGGCATGATCTGCGGCATCGGGTACGTGGGCGGCGCCCGCGTGATGGTCTCCGCCAGCAACAGCGCCATCAAGGGCGGCACCATCACCCCCGCCGGGCTCGACAAGACCCTGCGCGCCCAGGAAATTGCCATGGAGAACAACCTCCCGGTGATTTCGCTGTCGGAAAGCGGCGGCGCCAACCTCAACTACGCCACGGACATCTTCGTCCCCGGCGCCCGGGGCTTCGCCAACCAGGCCCGGATGTCCGCCGCCGGCATCCCCCAGATCACCGTCGTCCACGGCAATGCCACCGCCGGGGGCGCCTACCAGCCAGGCCTGTCCGATTACGTGATCGTGGTGCGCGGCCAGGCCAAGATGTTCCTCGCCGGCCCGCCCCTGCTCAAGGCCGCCACCGGCGAGATCGCCACCGATGAGGAACTCGGCGGCGCCGAAATGCACAGTGAGGTCGCCGGCACCGCCGAGTACCTGGCCGAGAACGATGCCGACGGCGTGCGCCAGGCCCGCGAGATCATGGCGTCGCTGGACTGGAACAAGACACTGCCGGAACACGGTTCCCAAACATGGGATGAACCACTACACAGCCCGGATGAACTTCCCGGCGTCATCCCCGCCGACAGCCGAAAGCCCTATGACGTGCGCGAAATCCTCGCCCGCATCGCGGACGGCTCGCGCTTCCTGGACTTCAAGAACGACTTCGACAGCCAGACCGTCTGCGGCTGGATCGAGATCTATGGCCGCTCCGTGGGCATCATCGGAAACAACGGCCCCATCACCCCCAACGGCGCCGCCAAGGCCGCCCAGTTTATCCAGCTCTGCGACCAGTCCCAAACACCGCTGCTGTTCCTGCACAACACCACCGGCTTCATGGTCGGCACGGACTCGGAACAGAACGGCATCATCAAGCACGGCTCCAAGATGATCCAGGCCGTCACCAACGCCCGGGTACCGCGCATCGCGGTGGTCGTCGGCGGCTCCTACGGCGCCGGCAACTACGCCATGTGCGGCCGCGGCCTCGACCCCCGCTTCATCTTCGCCTGGCCCAACAGCCGCACCGCCGTCATGGGCAGTGCCCAGGCGGGCAAGGTCATGCGGATCGTGACCGAGGAAAAACAACGCAAGAACGGCGTCGAACCCGACCCACAGCAACTCGACGTGCTGGAACAATCCACCGCCAAGAAACTCAACGACGGCTCCCACTCCCTCTTCGGCACCGCCCGGCTCTGGGACGACGGGCTGATTGACCCGAGGGACACACGCCGGGTCGTGGGCGAAGCCCTGGCAATCTGCCAGGAAGGTGATGAACGGAAACTGCAATCCAACAGCTTTGGCGTGGCTCGCCTGTAGGAGCTTGCCCCGCAAGCGATCACCCAGAAAATCGCGAGCAGGGCTCGCTCCTACAGAGCTTCGTGACGGCGTCACCCACGAGACAGGATGGCTCTGGAGTGGGGGAGTCTTTCCGGGAGGCTCGATGACAGGGATGTCATCGCGCCAGCGCCCATGGGTTTGCGCGACTGAGCGCAAACGGGCATACAGGAAGTATGCCCTGGACTTTTCAGCGGAGCAGGACAGCGCAGCTGAAAAGGGTTCACAGCGGTCCCGTAAAGACTCCCCCACTTCAGAGCCCGGCACAAAACAACCAATCTAGAGACAGAGGCCAGAACAAAATGCAATTCACCGAAGAACACCAGGCCCTCAGAAAAACCGTTCGCGATTTCGTCGAAAACGAAATCAACCCCAACTGCGACGAATGGGAACGCGACGGCCGCTACCCCATCCACGAGATCTTCAGAAAACTCGGCGACCTCGGCCTCCTCGGCATCCAGAAACCCGAGGAATACGGCGGCATGGGCCTCGACTACAGCTACAACCTCGTCGCCGCCGAAGAATTCGGCATCGCCGCCGCCGGCGGCGTACCCCTGTCCATCGGCGTCCAGACCGACATGTGTACACCGGCCCTGGCCCGTTTCGGCTCCCACGAGCAGAAAGAGGAATTCCTGCGGCCTTCCATCACGGGCGAAAAAGTCGGGTGCATCGGCGTCAGCGAGGTCGGCGCGGGTTCCGACGTGGCCGGCATGAAGACCACGGCGAAATCCGATGGCGATGACTACATCATCAACGGCCACAAGATGTGGATCACCAACTCGCCCAGCGCCGACTTCATCTGCCTGCTCGCCAACACCAGCGACGACAAGCCCCACAAGAACAAGAGCCTGATCATCGTCCCCATGGACATCCCCGGCATCAGCATCGCGCCCCACCTGGACAAGCTCGGCATGCGTTCCTCCGAGACCGCCCAGGTCTTCTTCGACGACGTGCGCGTGCCCAAGCGCAACCGCATCGGCGCCGAGGGCACCGGCTTCATGATGCAGATGCTGCAGTTCCAGGAGGAGCGCCTCTGGGGTGCCGCCAACGTCATCAAGGCACTCGAGGGCTGTGTCGATAAAACCATCGACTACTGCCGCGAGCGCGAGACCTTCGGCCAGCCGCTGATCAACAACCAGTCGATCCATTTCCGCATGGCCGAGCTCCAGACAGAGATCGAGGCCCTGCGCGCCCTCACCTACCAGGCCTGCGAACTGCACGTGGCCCAGAAGGACGTCACCCAGCTCGCCTCCATGGCCAAGCTCAAGGCCGGCCGTCTCGGCCGCGAGGTCACCGATGCCTGCCTGCAGTACTGGGGCGGCAACGGCTACATGTGGGACAACCCGGTCTCGCGCGCCTATCGCGACGTTCGCCTGGTCTCGGTGGGCGGCGGTGCCGACGAGATCATGCTCGGCATCATCTGCAAACTCATGGGCACCCTGCCCGGCAAGCAGAAAGGAGATTCCTGATGGCCTCCCTGCCCGAGTGCAAGACGCTGACGCTGGAGAACGCCGGCGCCATCCTCCATGTGACGCTGAACCGCCCGGACAGCCGCAACGCCATGAGCCTGTCCATGGTGCATGAGCTTCGTACCGTGTTCGGGGCGATCCGCGAGGATCAGGGCGTGCGCGCTGTGGTACTCCGTGGCGCCGGTGGGCACTTCTGCGCCGGCGGCGATGTGAAGGACATGGCGGCGGCCCGCAATGAGCAGGCGGGTGACAGCGAGGATCCGATCTTCGAGCTGAACCGGGCCTTCGGGCACCTGCTGACGGAAGTGGAATCGGCGCCGCAGACGACGGTGGCGGTGCTGGAAGGCGCCGTGATGGGTGGTGGTTTCGGGCTGGCCTGTGTGTCGGATGTGGCCCTGTGCCTGGAGAGTGCGAAGTTCGGGCTGCCGGAGACGACGCTGGGGATTACGCCGGCCCAGATTGCGCCTTTTGTGGTGCGGCGCATTGGCCTGACGCGGGCGCGGCGGCTGGCTTTGACGGGGCACCGGTTTGATGGGAGTGAGGCGTTCTGGCTCGGCGTGGTGCATGATTTTGCCAAGTCCGGTGAGGAGCTGGATCAGAAGCTGGGGCAGGTACTGGAGCGGATTCGGCATTGTGCACCGGGGGCGTCGCGGATGACCAAGGAACTTCTCTTGTCGGTGGAGTCGGAACCGCTGGACTCACTGCTCGACAAAGCGGCCCGGGACTTTGCCGGTGCGGTACGCGGCGACGAAGGGCAGGAAGGGACCATGGCGTTTATGCAGAAGCGGAAGCCTTCGTGGGCTGAGGAATAGGGAATGGGGGCTTGTCGATGTTCAACAAGATTCTGATTGCCAATCGCGGCGAGATCGCGGTGCGTGTGAACCGGACGGCCCAGGCCCTGGGGTATCGGACGGTGGCGGTGTTCAGTGATGCGGACCAGGAGGCGCCGCATGTCCGGGCGGCGGATGAGGCGGTTCGGCTGGGGCCGGCGCCGGCCGGGGAGTCCTACCTGAACATTGAGGCCATCCTGGAGGCGGCACGGCTGACCGGGGCGGAGGCGGTGCATCCGGGGTATGGGTTTCTGTCGGAGAATGCGGCGTTCGTATCGGCCTGCGCGGAGAACGGCATTACCTTCATCGGGCCGCCGGCGCACGCCATGGAGCTGATGGGCAGTAAGCGGCGGTCGAAGGAGGCCATGGCCGAGGCGGGGGTGCCGACGGTGCCGGGGTTCCAGAGTGCGGAGACGGATCCGTCACCCTGGCAGAAGGCCGCCGAGGAGATCGGGTATCCGGTGATGATCAAGGCGTCCGCCGGTGGTGGTGGGCGTGGGATGCGGTTGGTGCATGAGCCCTCGGCGCTGGCGGATGAGCTTGCGCGGGCACAGTCGGAGGCGGAGTCGGCCTTCGGGGACGGGGAGCTGATCCTGGAGAAGGCGATTGTCCGGCCCCGACACATCGAAATCCAGGTGTTTGCGGACCAGCAGGGCAATGCCATCCATCTGGGGGAGCGGGACTGTTCGGTGCAGCGCCGGCACCAGAAGGTGGTGGAGGAGGCGCCCTCGCCCTTCGTGGATGAAACCATGCGTCAGGCCATGGGTGAGGCGGCGGTGAAGGCCGCGCAGGCCTGTGGCTATGTGGGCGCAGGTACCGTTGAGTTCATCGTCGATGAATCGCGCAACTTCTACTTCCTCGAAATGAACACGCGGCTCCAGGTGGAGCACCCGGTCACGGAGGAAGTCACCGGGCTGGACCTGGTTGAGTTGCAGCTCCGGATTGCCCAGGGGGAACCGTTGCCGCTGGTGCAGGAGGAGGTACGCATTCGTGGGCACGCCATCGAGGTGCGCCTCTACGCAGAGGACCCGGCCCAGGGGTACATGCCGCAGACCGGCCCTCTTTACCGCTGGCGCCCAGCGCTGGGTGACGGCATCCGGGTGGACGATGGCATTCTTGAGGGCAATGCGGTCACGCCGCACTACGACCCCATGATCGCCAAGGTCGTGGCACGCGGCCCGGACCGCGACAGCGCCCGGCGCCGGCTGATCCGGTCGCTCGAGGACACGGTCCTGCTGGGCGTAACCCACAACGCCTGGTTCCTGTCCCGCATCCTGGGCCATGAAACCTTCGCCGCCGGCGACGCGACCACGGCCTTTCTGGATACGGAGTTCCAGGGCGATCCCAGCCTGTCCCCGCTTGAGCCCACAACAGCCGAGCAGGCGCTGGCGGCACTCATCCTATACCGCACGGGCACCGGCGGAACCCATGGGGACCGCGCGGGCTGGAGCAACAGCCTGCCCAGCGCCTGCCCGATACTGCTGGCGGGCAGCGGACACCAGCAATGGGTCCGGCTTATCGACCAGCGGGCTCATATCGAGGCATGGGTCGGAGAAACCCGCCATGAGCTCCGGGTGGCGCACCTGGACGCGAATGAGTTGGTCGTCACCCTCGACGGTGTGCGTCAGAAAAGCCAATATCAGATTGTCGGATCAACCCTATATTGTCACGCCAAGGGTCGCGCCCTGCAGTTCGAGGACGCGACCCACGCTCCGGCCCGGCGGGCCGACGAACAGGGCAGCGGCGAGGTACGCGCCACCATGGATGGCGCGGTCGTTGAAGTGAGCGTGACCGAGGGTGACCGGGTCCAGGCCGGCCAGACGCTGGCGGTACTGGAAGCAATGAAGATGGAACACCCACTCAGGGCCGATCGCGACGGTGAGATCACCGGGGTCCGGGTCAGCACCGGCGACCAGGTGCGCACCCGCCAGATCCTGATGACCGTCACGGCCGACGCCTCACGCGAAGCGGAGAGCAACAATGACGAGTAACCTGAACGGAAAAACGGTCCTTATCACCGGCGGCAGCCGCGGCATCGGCCGGGCCATTGCCCTCGCTTGTGCCCAGCAGGGCGCCAACATCGTCATCGCGGCGAAGTCCGATGAACCGCATCCCAAGCTGCCCGGCACCATCCACACGGTCGCTCAGGAAGTGGAAGAGGCAGGCAGCAAGGCACTGGCGCTGAAACTGGATGTACAGGATGAGAACCAGGTCGCCGAAGTCATGCAGAAGGCCGCCGACCACTTCGGCGGCATCGACTGCCTGGTCAATAACGCCGGCGCCATCCGCCTTCAGGGCGTGGCGGGCCTGCCGGTCAAGCGCTACGACCTGATGCAGTCCATCAACGCCCGCGCGGTCTTCGTGTGCTCCCAGGCCGCCCTGCCCTGGCTGCGTGAATCCGACCACGGCCACATCCTGAACCTGTCGCCACCCATCAGCCTGAACCCGAAGTGGTTCGCCAGTAACGCGCCCTACACGGTGAGCAAGTACGGCATGTCCATGCTGACCATCGGCATGGCGGAAGAGTTCCGGAAACTGCCCGTGGCGGTAAACGCCCTCTGGCCCCGGACGCTGATCGCCACCGCGGCAATCGAGTTCGAGGTGGGTGGTCCGGACATGATGGCGAAAGGCCGTAAGCCCGAGATCATGGGCGATGCGGCGGCAGCCATCCTCCAGCGCCCGCCCTCGCGCACGACCGGGCAGTGCCTGATCGATGACGATGTGTTGGCGGAAGAGGGTGTGAGCGATCTGGAGCACTACCGCTATGACCCGAACGGGCCGGAGCTGATGAAGGACTTTTTCCTTGACGATTGAAATCCCCTAGGCGCTTGAAGAGGGGGAGCGGGGCACCCTTCACGGGAAGCTCTGGAGCCAGGGATGGCGGAAGAGCAGCGTAAAGGGGTTTGCGCGCTTAAGCGCAAACGGGTTTACACGGATGTAAACCCAGGACTTTTCAGTGAAGCAGGACTGCGCAACTGAAAAGTATTTACAGCGTTTCCCGTGAAGGGCGCCCCGCTCCCCCTCATGCAACGAGCACAACAAGGAGTCCCATGACCACGGATCAGATCCGAGCCACCGACGTCATCCGCAAAGTCCCCGGCCTCATCCGCAAGGCTCCCTACATGGCCCGGGGCCTCTACTACTATTCAATGAGCGACGACGAAAAGGCCCAGAGCATCGGCACCTTCGTCGAACGCAACGCACGCCGCCACAGCGAGAATCCGGCCATCCACTACGGCGAGCAGACCCTCACCTGGCACCAGTTCAACCAATGGGCCAACCAGTACGCCCACTGGTTCCGCAGCCAGGGCCTGAAGCGGGGCGATACCGTCGCCGTTCTGCTGGAGAACCGCCCCGAACTGCTGGCCATCGTCACCGGCGCCGGGAAGATGGGCATTGCCTGCGCCATGCTCAATACCTCCCAGAAAGGCGACGTGCTCGTTCACAGCATCGGCCTGGTCGAGCCACAAAAGATCGTGGTGGGCGAGGAACTTCTGGACACCTTCGAGGCCGTGCGCGAGCGCGTGACCCCCGAGGGTAACGATACCCTGCTGTACCTCGCGGACCGGGACACCCGCAGCGACGTCGGCGAGGCGCCCGAGGGTTACACCAACGTCGCAGAAGCCATCAGCACCGTCGACACACTGGATCCGGCCCCCAAGGACCCACCCCGGCTCGGGGACAACGCCGTCTACATCTACACCTCCGGCACCACCGGCCTGCCCAAGGCCGCGCCCAGCAGCCACCGCAAGTTCTTCAAGGCCAGCGGCAGCTTCGGGCTCATGGCGCTGAACATGACGCCGGAGGACGTGCTCTACTGCAGCCTGCCCTTCTACCACGGCACGGCACTGCTGGTGTGCTGGGGCTCCGTGCTCTCCGGTGCGTCCTCGCTGGTGATGAAGCGCCGCTTCAGCGCCAGCCGCTTCTGGGAGGACGTGCGCTACTACGGGGCCACCACTTTCGGCTACGTGGGCGAACTCTGCCGCTACCTGCTGAACCAGCCGGCCACCTCCCAGGACCGCAACCACCCGCTGCGCAAGATGATCGGCAACGGCCTACGGCCCTCGATCTGGCATGAGTTCAAGGAACGCTTCGGGATCGAGCAGGTGGCCGAGTTCTACGCCTCCAGCGAGGGCAATATCGGCTTCACCAACGTCTTCAACCTCGACTGCACGGTAGGCATGTCCACCGCGCCCTACAAGCTGGTGAAGGTCAAGGAAGGCACCAAGGAACCCATCCGCAACGGCAATGGCCGCCTGCAGGAAGTGCCCAAAGGGGATCCCGGTCTCCTGATCGGCGAGATCACCCAGAAGTGGAACTTCGAGGGCTATACCCGCAAGGAGGATACCGAGAAGTCCATCATCCGGGACGCCTTCAAGCAGGGCGACGCCTGGTTCAACACCGGCGACATGATGCGCGACATCGGCTGGCGGCACCTTCAGTTCGTCGACCGCATGGGCGATACGTTCCGCTGGAAGGGCGAAAACGTCTCAACCAACGAGGTCGAGAACATCATTGACGGCTTCGGCGGTTTCGAGGACATCGTCGTCTACGGCGTGGAGATTCCCGGCCACGACGGCAAGGCCGGCATGGCCACCCTGGTGCCACGCGAGCAGAACCCTGAGCTGACCGCCCTGCACCGGTACCTGAAGGACAACCTGCCGCCCTACGCCGTGCCGATCTTCCTGCGCCTGACCGAGGCCATCGAGACCACCGGCACCTTCAAGTACAAGAAGACCGACCTGCAGAAGCAGGCATGGCACCCCGGTGACAAAGGGGACTGGGTCTTCGCACTCCTGCAGGGCGGTAATGGCTACCAGGCGCTGGATGACGACACCGTTACCGCCATCGACCGTGGTGAGATTTCATTCTAGGGAGCCCTTCCTCATGGCCGACGACAAGCCACAGATCCATGCCTTCCAGGATGACGCCCTGGGCAACGACGACGCCGTCGCACTCCGGGAACGACTCCACCGGGGAGACGTCTCGGAACAGGACCTTCAACAGGCCGCCATTGAACGGTTGCGCCAGCTCGACCCCCAGCTCAACTCGCTGGTGGTGGAGTGTTTCAACGAGCCCCGCCGGGATGCACGGGGAAGCAATCGGGGGCTGGCCGGTATTCCGTCCCTGCTCAAGGACAACACCGACCTGAAGGGGCTGCCCAGCCGGCATGGTTCCGCTGCCATCCAGCCCCATCCGGCCAAACACGATGGGGCGTACGCGCGTGAATTCATGATTACGGGCCTGACCCTGCTCGGCAAGACCGCCCTGCCGGAGTTCGGTTTCAACGCCACCACCGAGCCGGCCCACGACGACCCCACCCGCAACCCCTGGAACCCGGGGTATTCCACCGGGGGGTCCTCGGGCGGCTCCGCGGCCATGGTCGCGGCCGGTGCCGTGCCCATGGCCCATGCCAACGACGGCGGTGGTTCCATCCGCATCCCGGCTGCCTGCTGCGGCCTGGTCGGGCTCAAGCCAACGCGTGGCCGGCACGCCGTGGCCGAGAGTGCACGCCCCCTGCCCATCAACGTTATGAGCGAAGGCGTGGTGACCCGCACCGTTCGCGATACCGCCCTCTTCCATTCGGAGATGGAGCGCGTTCACCGCAGCCGCAAGCTTCCGCCCATCGGCCATGTCCAGGGTCCCGGCAATCAGCGCTACCGCGTGGCCCTGATGATGGATTCCATCAACGGCACCGCAACGGATGACGCCACCCGGCGCGCCGTGGAGGACACCGCCCACCAGCTGGAACGCAACGGCCACCGGATTGAGCCTGTCGCCCCGCCGGTGGACCCGTCCTTTCCGGAAGATTTCAAGCACTACTGGGGCATGCTGTCGTTCCTGGCCACCAGCGGCGGCCGATTCGCCTTCGGCAAGGGATTTGATCCGGAGCAGGTGGACGGACTGAGCCGGGGGCTCTACCAGCGCTTCCGCCGCAACATGCACCGCCTTCCGGCCATCATCACGCGGCTCAAGCGCACCCGGAAACAGTACGCGCGCTTTTTCGAGGACTACGACATCCTGCTCTCACCGGTACTCGGCCACACCACGCCGGAGCTCGGCTGGCTGCACCCGGATGTTCCCTACGACACCCTGATGGAGCGCCTCTCCGCCTACGTGAACTTCACGCCCTTCTGCAACACCGCCGGCGGCCCGGCGCTGTCCATGCCCATGGGCTGGACCGAAGCCGGCCTGCCCATCGGCGTCCATCTGGCCGCCGGGCACGGGCAGGAGCGGTTGCTTCTGGAGTTGGGGTATGAACTGGAAAGTGAACAGAGCCGCTTCTGAATAGGGAACGCTCAACCCGAGCGAGCCTGTTGGGATGGTTCCTGAGCACTGTCGTTGGCTACCGTCGCCTTCTCCAGGAGCTCGATGACAGGACCATAGTCCATCTCGGGCCGGGCTTCATCACTGGCCTGAGCAAGCTCCAGAGCAGTTCGCCCCTCGTTGTCCGTCAATTGGGGGTCAGCTCCATACTCCAAAAGCAGCTCCACTCCCGAGCGGTTATTGCTTAGCGCAGCCGCATGCAGCGCTGTCAGCCCCTTACCGGTGACTGTCTCAACACTGTTGATATCCAGACCATGCTCAAGGAGATGTTCCAGAATGGGCCTCGCTTCTTCCGCACTGAATACATCCACTACATACTGAGCGCCCGCCTCCTTGTTCAGTTGTTCGACGTCCGCCTCCTCAGGATGAAAGATATAGAAGGCCTTTTCCGCCCCCCACGTGAACGCTGACGGCCCATAATCAGGATCCATATAAACAGCAATCATCTGAAAAGTGGGCGTGGTAGCAAAATAGTACCCCCTCGCACCGGCAACGCCACCGACAAGGAGAATCAGGCTGATCCCTGTAGCCTTAAGCAGCTTTCTCATATCACACCTCAGGTCCAGGCAAGCGTCCCCGGCTCAACTCCACTCAGGACAATCCGTCTCTTTTGTAGTGGAACCCGGGTATATCCATTAAGCCTCAGTTCAAAAACCGATTTCTGCTTGCGAGCGATTTCCGAGCGAATAGTCTCATAGACCGTTGGATCCTCAAGATCTTCCTGGTTTGCATGCTCCCACCAGTGCTTTGCTGATTTGAGAACAACTTTCCGGATCAACTTTTTAACTGAGGTCCCCGGCTTGGGACTGAACAGCGTATCGAAAGCAATTTCCACAAATCCCATCAGATAGGACCCGTCAACGGCCACGAAAAGCAATGCCTGTGCGTATCGTCGGAGTTCCAGAGTGATGACGCGATTCTGAAGAATGGGTTTCTTGGAAGGCCAGAAGAATGCGAGCACCTCTCGGGCCTCTCGCTCATTCAGAACGACCTTGGAATCCGGTATATCGGGAAGGGAAAGCGTGATTTCGCTCATGGATGACTCCTTTCATCAGATTGCCCATCCGGTTGGGCTCGTAATTAACTAGAGGATACGTTCAGAACAATACTGAAGCAACAGGTCCATATCTTACCTTCAGACACTCTGTCCAGCTATCAAGTTATCCTTTACAACTGAACAACTTGCACCAGTCAGCTGCAAGCTCCCAGATGCAGGAACGGAGACCGGTCAACCATTAGATTCCTTCTAACAGTTGACCCTGGTCTCGCTTCTCTGTCAGTTAATCCTCATAGACGCTCAGTCCGCCACCTTCAGCACGATTTTCCCGGTCGCACGGCGCTCACTCAGCCCGTTCAGGGCCTTCACGTAATCCTCAAAGGGATGCACCTCGCTCACACGCGGCCGGATTTTCCCCTGGGTATAGAGCTGCAGCAGCTCCATGATGTTCTGCATGTTCGTCTTGGGCTCCTTCCTGGTGAAGGTGCCCCAGAACACGCCCACGATTGAGGTTGCCCACGATTTTCCAGTCAACTTTGTTCCTTCGAGCCTCTACTGTTTTTTACATCGACATTTCACTATACCATTAGGTAAAGTTAAGCATGTCCATGAAATCCAGACACTAAAATCGGCGCCTTTTAGATGTTAGTCCAAACTATCACGCCATCTTTCCTTAAACGGTTAGTCCGAAAATCTGACATCAGTACTTCTCTCAACTACAGCTCTAACGACGACTTTGAAAACACGCTCACCCGAGTTGCAGAAGAACTAAACGATGAAAACTATCAATTTGACCGATTTTCTTCAGTATCTCGAAACTCAATGCAAGTCTACAAACCTTCAAACTTTACAGACGACTTAGCTGTAAGATCGATCAACAAAAACTTAAAAAGAATACTTAAAGCAAAGCAATCCGACAGACAAACCATAATAAACCAAATAAAAATCCTATTAAGAGAAGAAACCCCCTTCAAGGTTTTAAAATTAGATATAAAGAACTTTTATGAATCAATTGACCGAAAAAAACTTTTGCACACTGTATGGGATGATCCGATAATATCTTTTAGAACAAAAGTTCTTATCGAAAAACTTTTTGCCTCACCACAAATTAATGAGATCTCTGGATTACCCCGCGGGCTAGCACTTAGCTCAACGCTGTCAGAGTTTCTTCTCCAAGATTTTGATCAGACCCTGACAGCCATGAAAGGTGTATATTATTACGCAAGATACGTCGATGACATCATAATATTCTGCTTTATGAACGAAAACTCAATCAAAAAATCCGCAATCGCCGAGCTACAAAAAGTCGGACTGCAACTCAACGAAGAAAAAACAAAGCTGTTTAGTGCAGAAAACTCAAAAACCAACCCTATAGAATTCGACTACCTCGGCTACCAATTCATAAAAACGGGTGCTAACACAAAGACCAATATTGCTAACAAAAAAATAAAAAAGATAAAGTCCCGCATTGTGAGATCGTTTTTAGATCATCACAAAAACCCTAACTTCAACCTTTTACTAGAACGAATACGTTATCTTGCAGGCAACCACAGGCTTGACTCCAGATCAAGAATCGAAGGATCTCCCCTCAAAACAGGGATATACTACAATTACCCTCAAATTGACGAGGACTCCACCTCCCTAAAGGATCTGGACCAATTCCTCAGGAAACAAATATTTTCCAAAACAAACTCGTTTGGCCATAAACAGTCACAACTTTTGACTTCAGAACAAAAAAACAAACTCGCCAAAATATCTTTCAAAAGTGGTTTCAATAACCGCCTAACTCATAATTATACTTACAACAAGATGATGATGATTAAAAGCTGCTGGGAAAAATGACTAAAGTTCAGAAAGTTAACAAGTCAGACGATGAGCGAATTCTTTTAACAGAAACGCTCCCTTACGAAGTCCCTATACTGTTCTCCAATACAGGCATATACAAACTGATCAAAAACAATAAAATAAAGGCCTTCCCGTCCGAATTCTCCTCTATTCTTTATAACAAAAAACATACTGAACCTTATTCGTACTCAATAGTAAAAGATGCCAACTCCTCAAGGAAGGTCTCAATTCCACACCCAGCAGCGCAAATTAGTTTTATACAATTTTATGCTGAAAATCATTCAATTATAACAGCCCTTTGCAGCAGAAGCACCTATTCACTAAGAGCTCCCACTTCGGTTGCAAAACATTTTACAGATAAGAAAAAACCAAAACTCCTACTAGACCTTCTAAAAGAAGATCAGGTTGAAACAAATAACTCTGAATCTGATGCACCCTTGTACGCCCCCTCCTTTTTTCGATACTCAAGTTTTCCACTGGTATTTTTATTTTATGACTCATACACTTTTAGTCGCCTCGAAAGAAAGTACCAAAAACTCCTAAAGTTTGACATCTCAAAATGCTTCCTAAGCATCTATAGTCATTCAATAACTTGGGCCGTAAAGAATAAAAGATTTGTAAAGGAGAACATGACCAAAATAAAAAGGAGCTCTGTTGAAGGCGAATTCGATAGACTAATGATGCAAGCAAACTCAAACCAAACAAACGGGATACTCATCGGACCCGAATTCTCTAGAATATTTGCAGAAATAATTCTGCAACGCGTAGACCAAGAATCAAAAATCCGGATAGAAAATGAGCTACACGAAGATTTTTCAATCAAAAGATATGTGGACGACTACTTTGTATTCACCCACTCAGAAGAAACTGCCAACCTAATATTAAAAATATTCTCGGAAGAACTTGAAAAGTTCAACCTCCATTTAAACCAGTCAAAAATAAACTATCACTCAAGGCCTTTCACCACACCTGAATCCATAGCTAAAGATGAAGCCAAGATTCTATCAGAAACACTTCTTCAAAACTTTCCCTCTGATGATCAAGACGGCGACCCACCTCGGCGCACAAGAGGCAATTATGGTGGTCTTCATTTAAACTTCATCAAAGACTACAAGGCACTAGTGAAAAGAAACGGCGTTCAGTTTGAGCCAGTCACAAATGTCGCTCTATCAGTTATACGGGACGAGCTCACGAACGCGCTAAGAGAAGAGATATCTTCAGAAAATCCAGCCAATGAGAAACGTCTAAGCTCTTTTCTAAGCTCGCTAGCATCTACATGCTTCTATCTATTTTCAATGGATCCAAGATATCGCCCAAGCTATCTGGTGTCGCAAATTGTTGAATTGATTCTTAAATTCACAAAAAATCTTTCCATTGACCTTTCTGAGCACATAAAGAAGACAATCTCTGATGAGATCGTTATGACGCTACGGTCGGTAACAAAGTCAACAAAATCGGTACCAAGCGAGTGTCTTAACTTACTTATACTGCACCGAGGTTTAGGCGAACGTCATTTACTATCCGAGGGCTTTCTAATTTCTTTATTCAGGTTAGACGATAATTCTATCGAAGAGAAAACTCTCGACTATTTCTCACTAATGACTTCCATCTATTACTCAGGTGCCAAAAATTCAAAATTCACTAAACTGATCAAACTAACAGAAAAACAGATAGCGAATAAGTTTGAGGGGGCAAAGGATCCACTACGCGAATCAGAGCTTTTCCACATTTTTGTCGACAGCATTCGGTCGCCTTTTGTGACCGAAGGTACAAAGGAAATGCTATTAGATAGATTTGCCAAAAATTACCTTAACTGCAAAGAAGACGAAAAGACTCTCAAGAAAATCAGTCTCAAAGCCTGCATTGAACGAAATGAATGGTTTTTTAACTGGGATGACAATAAATCTCTTTTTTACCATCTTCTAAAGAAAGAGCTAAAATCCCCGAGCTCCTTGAATAGTGGGCTTGTTAGTGTTTAAGCTGGAGATGTTGCTAGCGTCGGTTTACGCCGAAACACAGTGGAGTCGCTCCGCTGAAGCCCTGGAGCAGCCCAAACGAGTGTCTGCAGACGCTTTGTTTATTTCAGGGTACACACGAAGCTACGCAACCTTTACCCCATTTGCCTGCTGATTGGAAAGCTAAAAGCGATCCGAAAGGCTTCTTTTGGGGTATCGTATTTGGTCCAAAACAATCCAAACCTACCTTTTTTCTCTACTCCCCTTTTTCTTTCCGTATAATATGCAATTGGGCCGCTTAACCCTCCCCAAGCATTGTAATGGTACCCCGCACAACGAACGCTGAATCGAAGTTGTGGTCTTAAACCGGGAGAGGGTAGCGACCCGAGAAAAGGCCTCCGAGTGTGCGTTTCTTAGTCTGCTACTTTCAGCACAATCTTCCCGGTTGCCCGGCGCTCGCTGAGACCGTTCAGAGCCTTCACGTAATCCTCAAAGGGATGCACCTCGCTCACGCGCGGCCGGATTTTCCCCTGGGTGTAGAGCTGCAGCAGCTCCATGATGTTCTGCATGTTCGTTTTGGGCTCCTTCCTGGTGAAGGTCCCCCAGAACACGCCTACCACGGAGCAGCCCTTGAGCAGGGGCAGGTTAGCGGGGATCTGCGGGATGTCACCGGCGGCAAAGCCGACAATCAGATGGCGGCCGTTCCAGGCCATGCAGCGCAGTGCCTGTTCCGTGAAATCACCGCCCACCGGGTCATAGACCACGTCCACACCGTCGCTGGCCCGGCTCTTGACTGCGTCCTTGAGGTTTTCCTCGGTGTAGTTGATGAGCTCATCGGCACCGGCTTCCTTCGCCACGTCCAGCTTTGCCTGGGTACTGGCGGCCGCGATCACATGAGCGCCCATGGCCTTACCCAGCTCAACCGTCGCCAGGCCGACACCACCACTGGCGCCCAGCACCAGAAGCGTCTCGCCAGACTGAATGTTCGCGCGCTGCTTGAGGGCATGGTACGACGTGCCGTAGACCATGGAGAACGAAGCCGCTTCCTCATCGCTCATGGCATCCGGAATGGGAATGAGCTGGCCTTCCGGCACCACGATCTCCTCCGCAAACGCCCCGTAACCGGTCAGGCCCATGACCCGGTCGCCCGGCTTGAAGCGGCTCACCTTCTCGCCGACTTCCAGGACCTCACCGGCCATCTCACCACCCGGTGAAAAGGGCATTTCCGGCTTGATCTGGTACTTGCCCTCGATGATCAGCGTGTCCGGAAAGTTCAGGCCGGCTGCCTTAACCCGGACCTTGACCCCACTGCCCTCAACTGCCGGTGACTCCAGTTCGCCGATCTGGAGTTTATCGGCGGGGCCGTATTCGTGGCACAGAATGGCGCGCATTACTCAATCTCCGTTAGTCCGTTCAGTTTTGTGATCCTGGAAGCCACGTGAACGTTCGAAGGGTGGGAGCGGGGAGCGCTTCACGGGAAGCTCTGGAGCCATGGATGGCGGAAGAGCAGCCTACAGGGGTTTGCGCGCTTAAGCGCAAACGGGTTTACACGGATGTAAACCCAGGACTTTTCAGTGAAGCAGGACTGCGCAACTGAAAAGTACTCGTGGCGATTCCCGTGAAGCGCTCCCCGCTCCCGCCCGTGCAACCAGCTTCCAATCAACGTAATCCCCTCGATGACATCAATCAAATAAATCTCGGTCATCCACAAGCATCAACAGCTCTTATGAATAACCCCTCCCCCTGCCCCAAATCCGCCCAATTCACGTACAGTCAGTACAGACCCAGTCAATGACTGCCCAAGCAAAGGAGGCCCCATGAACCCCGGCAAGCTGCTTATTCCGGCCCTGGCCCTCATGCCAGTCGCATGCACCGCCCAGAGTTTCGAATCCGACCATCACGACTTCCAGGTCGAAACCGTCGCCGAAGGCCTGGAGCACCCCTGGAGCATCGCCTTCCTGCCCGACGGCGACGCCCTGGTCACCGAGCGCGCCGGCCGCTTGCGGTTGATCGAGGACGGCAAGCTCCAGGAGGAGCCCATCGGCAACGTGCCCGAGGTCGCCGCCCGGGGCCAGGGCGGCCTGCTGGATGTGGTCCTCCACCCGGACTTCGAGGCGAACAATGAGCTGGTCATCAGCTACGCCCACCGCAACAGCGAGGGCATGACCACCCGCGTTATGCACGCGACGCTGGCGGACCACCGCCTGACCGACCGGAACGTGATCTTCACCGCCACCCCCCGCTCCGGCACTACCCGCCACTTTGCCGGCCGGATGGTGTTCGATGACCAGAACAATCTGTACATCGCCGTAGGGGATCGCGGGGAAAAGCAGCGGGCCCAGCAGACGGATGATGACGCCGGCGGCGTCCACCGGATCACCCTCGAGGGCAAGCCCGCGCCGGGCAACCCCTTCCTGGATGACCCGGACGCGAACGACACCTTCTACACCTACGGCAACCGCAACATCCAGGGCATGACACGCCACCCGGAAACCGGCGAGATCTGGAGCCACGAACACGGCCCCAAGGGCGGCGACGAGATCAACATCATCGAAGCCGGCACCAACTACGGTTGGCCGGAGATCACCTACGGCATCGATTACGACGGCAGCATCATTTCCGAGAAGACCCACGAGGAAGGCATGGCCCAGCCCCTGCACTACTGGGATCCCTCCATCGCGCCCTCTGGCATGGCCTTCTACACCGATGAGCGCTTCCCGGAATGGCAGGGCGATCTTTTCGTAGGCGCACTGGCCATGGAAAAACTGGTCCGGGTGAGGATGGATAGTGAAGAGGTCGTCCAGGAAGAAGATCTTCTGACCGACTGGGGCGAGCGAATCCGTGCCGTGGCGCAGGGGCCGGATGGCGCACTGTGGCTGCTGACCGACGCACCGGATGGCCGTGTGGTGCGCCTCATCCCATGATCGGCTGCCCCTCCAGAAGCTCGGGGTGCTCCGCAACCACACGGTTGCGGCCCGCCTCCTTGGCCGCGTAGAGCCGGCGATCCGCGCAGACCAGGAGATCGCTGATAGCGGCGCCGTCCCCCGGGAATTCGGCGATCCCGATGCTGATGGTCACGGCAATAACCTCACCCTCGACGGTCACTGGGCTGGATGCCAGCTCGGCCCGGATGGTTTCAGCGATATGACGGGCCCCGGCGGCATCCGTTCCGGGCAGCAGAACAAAAAACTCCTCACCGCCCCAGCGCGCCGGGGTATCAATACTGCGCAAGCGCCCCCTGAGAATCTCGGAAAGCCGACACAGCACCTGATCCCCCACGTCATGCCCATAGCGGTCGTTGATGCCCTTGAAGTGGTCCAGGTCCATGCCCAGAAGACTGAAGCCCGTCCCCAGCCGCCTGGACTGTTCCGCCACATGCTCAAGCACCTCTTTGAGCCGTTTGCGGTTGGGCAATCCAGTCAGCGAATCAGTAGCAGCAAGCATGCGCAGCTGTTTCTCCGCCTGCTCCCTTGCGTATTCGTAAGCGTGGGTCAGCCCCGTCAGTACAAGGCTGGAAGCCACGATGTTCCCGAACCCGACGTAATCAACCAGCGTCATGGGCTCACCCGGAAATCGCACCAGATAGACCACCCATGCCATGGCCAGGAAAGTCAGCGACAGAACCAGCCCCAGAGCCCGGCCCTGAAGAAAATGGGCGAGCAGAGGAATCACCAGGATCCACACAAAAACCGTATCCGAGAGTCTCGGGGTGACCAGAGCCGTCACCAGCATGGTGAAAAAGACCACCAGATAGATCAGACTCCAGCGCTCGGGGTTCCGGCTGCGTGGAAGACCGAGCAGCATTGCCAGTGAGAACAGGGCGACAGCCAGTTCCACGGATGCCAGCAGCGTCATTCCCCTGTACAGGTTGAGCAGACCGAACGCACCGGCAAACACGACCGTAAGCATGAGCACAGCCCGCAGCACCACGGTGCGCTGGCGATGGATCGAGGATCCGTGTGCGACTTCCATCATCAACTCCCTCCTGGGTTGTCCTGAACCGATCAACTGGGCTGGCACAGCCCGACTCCGTTTGATCTGAACAGGAAGTATACAGAAACAGTTGGCCGGGCTCACTTCCCGGGCTGACCGTGCAGAACCGGGTTCCCCTCGGCTATGCTTGGGTCACTTTCCAACCCGTGAGAGACAAGCAATGACATTGCCAAAGGCGCGCTTTCAGAACGGCGTGATGAATGACACCCCCATCACCAAGGTGGTGTGCGTGGGCCGCAACTACGCCGAGCATGCGGCAGAACTCGACAACCCCGTGCCCATACAGCCACTGCTGTTCATCAAGCCGCCCTCGGCGGTAACGGAACTGGAAGCCGGAATAACGCTTGCTGAGGTGAATGAGCCGGTACACTATGAGGCGGAACTGGCGCTTCTGATCGGTGCACGCCTGAGCCGTGCCAGTGAGCAGGAGGTTGAGGGCGCCATCTCCGGGCTCGGTCTGGCCCTGGACCTGACCCTGCGCGAAACCCAGAGCCAGCTCAAGAAGAATGGCCACCCCTGGGAAATCGCCAAGGCCTTTGACGGTGCCTGCCCGCTCTCAGCATTTGTGCCGAGGGAGCAGTTCCCCGCCACCCACCGCTTCCACTTCAGCCTGCATATCAACGGCGAGGCCCGCCAGCATGGGGACACAGCCGATATGCTCAAACCCATTCCGGCACTGGTGTCGTATATGAGTAAGCACTTTACGCTGGAACCCGGGGATGTTGTGCTGACGGGAACACCAGCCGGCGTGGGGAAACTCGCGCCCGGTGATGCGCTGACCTTCACCCTGGAAGACCGGCTGAGCATTGAAACCACTGTATCCTGAGCGGAGTCACGCCACTTCATGAGCCGCAAACCGGTAACAACCCGTACCGGGCGATTCTTCCGGCTGGCCGGCATGACCGGCTCGGTCGCCTCCAGCTACGCCGCGCGCAAGGCCCGCGGGCTGTTCAGCGAAGAGAGCGAGGAAAGCCGCCACGAGTACTACAGTCGCATGGCCGAGGAAATCGTCGACACCCTCGGCGAGCTCAAGGGCGCGGTCATGAAGGTCGGCCAGATCGCCTCCCAGACCCAGGACTTCCTGCCCCGGGAACTCACCGATGCCCTCCAGCGCCTGCAGAAAGAGGCGCCGGCGATGGAATTCGCCGTCATCCGACAGCAGATCGAGAGCGAACTCGGGGACAGTGTGGAGAATCTCTTCGCCAGCGTGGACGAAACCCCCTACGCCGCCGCCTCCATCGGCCAGGTCCATGCCGGCCAGCTCATTGATGGTCGCCAGGTGGTCATCAAGATCCAGTACCCCGGCGTCGACCGCTCCTGCGACTCCGACCTGCGCCAGCTGCGCACCGCCCTGCGCCTCGGCGGGCTGCTGAAAATGCCCAAGGAAAGCGTCGACGACCTCTTCAACGAAGTGCGCGACCGGCTGCACGAGGAACTCGACTACGAGAATGAAGCCCGCAACATCCACCACTTTGCCCAGCAGCACGGCGGTGACGACGGCATCCTGATCCCGGAAGCCATCCCGGAACGCAGCTCGCGCCGCGTGCTCACCATGGAGAAGGTCGAAGGCGACCACATCAGCGAGGTGACCCGCGAGCGCTACGACCAGGACACCATCAACCTCATCGGCCACCGCATCTTCCGCACCATGGCCGACGGCCTGTTCCGCCATCGCTGCATCCACGGCGACCCCCACGCCGGCAACTTCGCCTACAGGCCCGATGGCACCGTCATCCTCTACGACTTTGGCTGCGTCAAAACCCTGCGCCCCTCGACCGTTGCGGCCTACCGCCACTGCATCATCGACGCCCTCAACGAGGACTACGCCGCCCTCGACCAGCACCTGATCCACCTCGGCGCCCGCGTGGAAGACCACCCGCCGGTGGACCCCGAGTACTACAGAATGTGGCGCGACATCTTCTACCAGCCCCTGGACCCGGCCAACCAGCCCTACGACTACGGCCAGTCCGACCTCCACCAGCAGGTTGCCGCCAACACCCGATCCGTCTTCCAGTACCTGAACGCCTTCAAGCCCCCGGTCGAAAGCATCCTCATCGACCGCATGATCGCCGGCCACTACTGGATGATGAAACGCCTGGGCGTGAAGACCGATTTCCGGCCGTTGCTGGAGGAGTACCTGACGGACGGTGAATAAGAAGAATCAAAACGTCCAAGATAATGAGCTTTAAATTTTGATATGCGGAAGTTTCCATGCTTTCCAGCTAGTTATAACGTCAAGCGTGAGCCGCAGTCGTTAGGCTGTCGGCTCCACACTATTGTGCGGTTCTTCGTTTGCCACCAGATCCACATACGCGCCAGCGACTAAATCCGACGACTCGACGCCCAGCTCTGACATCAACCTGTCCGCAATCGCCCGACCCTCCGTCTCGCTCTGGTCAGGCCGGAGCACGATCTCAAGCTCGATGAACCGGCCAACGCGGAGCTAACCCGCGCCGCTTGCGGCGTCACCATTGATCGCCTTGTTAGCAGCATCAGCTTCCAGACGTTCAACCAACCAGACCTTGATGATCGACTGTCTTGTGACGCCTATTCGGGCTGCTTCGCGATCCAATGCTTCAACAACCCAGGACGGAAAATCAACATTGATACGCTTCTGTTCCTGGTTCACCCGACGCGCTGTCGAAAGGTCCAGATCGTCAACGACATCTTCCTTATCCGCATCAAACTTGTCGTCGAACTCTTCAGCATTCATACAGCTCCACCTCTCTATTGCGAGCCCGCCTGACAGAAATCAGGCGAATTCGACCTTCTCTATAGGTAACGACAGCAGACCAATGCTTTGCTCCTATCCGGCCAATGATGAGAAAGCGCGGCTCGCCTTCTGTCTTAGCCTGAATTTCCAGAAGATCAGGATCTTGCCACAGCTCTTGGGCCGCCCCGAAATCAATTCCGTGCTTCGCCAGATTGGCCTTGCTCTTATCGTCGTCGAACTCGAACCATTTCATGAGTATAAATTATCCCTTTTTTACTCATCAGGCAAGATTGTGGAGGTGTAAAGCTGTCACGGTACTTGGTCTTGTCGGCTTCAAGTTGCATAAGCTGCCTGAAGCGCGTCAATTGCGTATGCGTAGTTGAGGGCGCCCATAGGCATGTGGTTCAGGTCTTTGATTATCTGCGGCACCTGAGCACTATGCACGCCGCCCGCATCGAGAATGCGGCACTCATAGTTGAGCGCTAAGTCGTTCATGGAACCCAGAACGCTTCGGTCGTTTGTGTTTCCATACGTAATAGTGGAAAACTCCTCCACGATTCGGTCTAATAACGCTTTGGGGAGATCCTCTTCGTTCAAGACGCACGACAAATAACCGATGAAGAGTTGGTCCAGTTGCCTGATCTCGGCGCGAGATACATCAGTGGCGATGAAGTTGAACAGCGTGCGGTCATTGGCGAAGAGTACGCACTTCCGCCTGGCAATATACATAAGGTCCGCGTGCCAGGACCCGAGCGGCGAACTTTCGAGCTCACCAGTTTCATTACTGACGCCGCGAAGCCCCATTTCTTTCTGAAGCTTCTTTGTGCACCGAAGGATCGGCATGAGGTCTCCTGAGAAGCTAACCACCAGCTTCAGCGGTGGCGCAAGCGCCTTGCGCGCGGGCCATCCGCTGCAAGCGCTTGTTGGGCTTGTACACGTAGCTACGTATCACCACATTCGTTGAGCGAATCTCCTATGAGCTCAACGTAACTAGGCAGTGTGCCAGTAATGGAATGGTGCTGGTTTCACCGGCACTGGGAAAGGCGCAGCTGAAAGGAAGGCAAAGCGGCCGCTGAGAGCAGCCCCCGGTTCGTCATCCGCAATGAACCAGAAGCCACCTTCAGCGCCCCACGAACAAACTGGGTCAGTCCGCGTCGATCAGCTTACCCGGGTTCATGATGCCGTTGGGATCAAACACCTTCTTGATCCCCTTCATAACGGCAATCTCCTCGGCACTCTTGGTAAACCCGAGGTACTTCTTCTTCACCATCCCCACACCATGCTCAGCGGAGACACTGCCCTCGTAACGCTGAACGATATCAAACACCAGATCGTTCACCGTCTCACAGCGCTTGAAAAACTCCTGCTTCTCCATATCGCCCGGCTTGAGGATGTTCAAGTGCAGGTTGCCGTCGCCGATGTGGCCGTACCAGATGATCTCGAAATCCGGATACTCCTTCTGGACCATCGAATGGATCTCGTTCAGGAACTCCGGTACACGCGAGATCCGTACCGATAGATCGTTCTTGTAGGGCGTGTGCGGCGCAATGGATTCCGAGATCCGCTCACGCAGCTGCCACAGCTTCTCCGCCTGGCTCTCGCTCTGGCTGATCACCCCATCAACCACCCACTCCTGCTCCACACAGTGCTCGAACAGCGCCATGGCCTCCTCCATCACACCCTCGGAGGTCGCCTCGAACTCCAACAGCGCGTAGTAGGGGCACTCGGTCTCGAACGGCCGCGGCACCTCGGCGTGCGCCTGAACATGCTCGATCGCCTCATTGGAGAAGAACTCGTAAGCGGTCAGGTCCAGCTTGGAGCGGAAGCTCTGGAGCACATCCATGGTATTGCTCAGGTCATTCAGACCCAGCACCATCACCGTGAGGTTGGACGGCTGGCGGGCCAGCTTCATGGTCGCCTCGGTGATGAAGCCCAGGGTGCCCTCGCCGCCGATGAACAGATGACGCAGGTCATAGCCGGTGTTGTTCTTCTCGAGCCCGTTGTTGAGCTCAAGAATCTCGCCGGAACCGGTCACCACTTTCAGGCCCAGCACCCAGTCCCGGGTCATGCCGTAGCGGATCACCTTGATGCCGCCGGCGTTGGTGGCAATGTTGCCGCCCAGCTCACTGGAGCCCGCCGAGGCGAAATCCACCGGATAGTACAGACCCTGCTCCTCCGCGTACTGCTGGAGCTGCTCGGTCACCACGCCCGCCTCGCACTGCACCAGGCGGTCATTGGCGTTGAAATCCAGAATCCGGTTCATGCGGTCCATGGCGACCACAAGCTCACCGTTGGCGGCAACAGCGCCTGCACTCAAGCCTGTTCGGCCGCCGGAGGGCACCAGCGCCATCTTCTGCTCGTTCGCGTAACGGACAATGGCCTGTACTTCCTCCGTTGACTTCGGCAGCACCACCGCCAGCGGCGCCGGATCGTAGATGCGGGTCCAGTCGCAGCCATAGGCGGCCAGGTCATCCGGGGCGGTCAGGACCTTGCCGCCGTCGGTAAGAAGTCCTTCGAGTGTCTGCGGATCGAACGCCGTTGCCGTTGTACTCATAGCGTCAGGATTCCTCCAGGATCTGTTCAAAATCCGACCAAAAGTCGGGAAAAAGTAGTGAGCTATGCTACCATAGCTTCTCCAACAATGCGGCGGAGACCGCAACTTTCTGATTTCATTTTATTTTTTTCGGAAACTCGACTCAGACGGGAATTTTCTGTCATGGCTAAGACATCACTCGACAAGAGTAAGATCCGCTTCCTCCTGCTGGAGGGCGTTCATCAATCGGCAGTGGATATACTGAACGCGGCCGGATACACCAATATTGAGCATATCAGCCACTCCCTGCCGGAGGAGGAGCTGCTGGAGAAGATCAAGGATGCCCATTTCATTGGCATCCGTTCGCGCACCCAGCTCACCGAGAAGGTATTCCAGCACGCCAACAAACTCGTGGCCGTGGGCTGCTTCTGCATCGGCACCAACCAGGTGGACCTGGAAGCCGCCAAGAAGCGCGGTATCGCCGTATTCAACGCGCCCCACTCCAACACCCGCAGCGTGGCGGAACTGGTGATCGCGCAGACCATCCTGCTGCTGCGCGGCACTCCGGATAAGAACGCGGCGGCACACCGCGGTGTGTGGCGCAAGTCCGCCAGCAACAGTTACGAAACCCGAGGCAAGAACCTGGGCATCATCGGCTACGGCAACATCGGCTCCCAGCTGAGCGTGCTGGCCGAGTCCCTGGGCATGCACGTCTACTTCTACGACGTCATCGCCAAGCTGCCGCTGGGCAACGCCACCCAGGTGGGCTCCATGAAGGAGCTTCTGGCCATGTCCGACGTGGTCACGCTGCATGTGCCCGAGACCGAATCCACACGCGACATGTTCGGCGCCAACGAGCTGGCCCAGATGAAGCAGGGCTCGATCCTGATCAACGCCTCGCGCGGCACGGTCCTGGATATCGACGCCCTGGCGGACAACCTGCGTTCCGGCAAACTGCTCGGTGCGGCCGTGGACGTGTTCCCGACCGAGCCCAAGTCCAACGACGAGGAGTTCGTCTCGCCGCTGCGTGAGTTCGACAACGTCATTCTTACCCCCCACGTGGGCGGCTCCACCGTGGAAGCGCAGGAGAACATCGGTACCGAGGTCGCCGGCAAGCTGGCCACCTACAGCGACAACGGCACCTCAGTGGGCTCGGTGAACTTCCCGGAAGTCGCGCTTCCCGAGCATCCGAACCAGCACCGGCTGCTGCACATCCACCAGAACATCCCCGGTGTCATGTCCGAAATCAACCAGATCTTCTCGGAAAATGACATCAATGTGTGTGGACAGTACCTGCGCACCAATGATCAGATTGGTTATGTCGTAGTGGACGTCGATAAAGCGTACAGCGACGTGGCCCTGAGGAAGCTGCGCGAAGTGAAGGGCACCATCAAGGCACGGGTACTGTTCTAACACACTCGAGGAGGTGTGACATGTCACTGAAGGATACGCTGATCCAGAAACTGGAAACGCAGGTTGAGAGCTGGGAAAGTCGGCTCGAGACTCTTCGGGCGCAGTTCAATGAGTACAAGGCCAAGGCCGAGAACCAAGAGGCGACGGAAGAGCTCAAGGAAAAGACCGCCAAGCGGATTTCCGATCTCAAGGAGGACATTGATACAGCCCGGACACGGCTTGAGGAACTGCGTGCCAGTGGCGAGTCGCGCCTCAGCGAGCTCAGGAGCAAGGTTGAGGATTTCCTGAACCGGCGCTCCTGATCCCGTCCCGGGGCACCCGCCCAGTCGGGTGCCCTGCTTTCCCCTTCCTGTGTTTCCTCCTACCTTCGTAATTCCAAAAACGAATATTAAAATGAACAATCAGGCTTTCTGGTAATATGGGCCAGTGATAGCCTCTCCCGGTATTTCACAGATGACCCGAGAGGCGGAATGGACTGGAACGGCTGGATAAGCCTTATGACCGTGGCCGGTGTGCTCATCACCCTGATGACCACACGCCTGGGTACCGACCTGGTCATGCTCACCGCCCTGATCTTCCTGACCGTCTCCGGCATCCTGACCCACCAGGAGGCGCTGGCCGGGTTCAGCAACAGTGGCCTGATCACCGTTGCCTTCATGTACGTGATAGCGGCCGGCATCCACAACACCGGTGGACTGGACTGGATCATCAAGCACCTGCTCGGGCACCCGGAAACGGTACGCTACGCCCAGGCCCGGGTCATCGCCCCGGTCGCCGGCCTCAGCGGCTTCCTGAACAATACCCCGGTGGTCGCCACCTTCATCCCCGCTGTGGCCCGCTGGGCCCGCCACCACGGCATTCCCGTGGCGCCGCTGCTCATGACCCTGAGCTACGCCGCCATCCTCGGTGGCACCCTGACGCTCATCGGTACCAGCACCAACCTCATCGTCAACGGGCTCTATGTGGACCTTGCGGACACCGAGGGCTTCCACCTTTTTGATATAACCCGCATCAGCGTGCCAGTAATATTGGTCGGCCTTGCCTTCATCATACTCTGGCTGCCGTTCGTGCTGCGGGGCCGCAGGAACAACGGCAGGCAGATGTTCGGGGATTTTCGTGAATACACGGTGGAGATGGCCGTGGCCAATGACGGCCCACTGGTGGGGCAGACCGTGGAGGAAGCCGGACTACGCCACCTTCAGGGGCTGTACCTGGTGGAAATCGAACGCGAGGGCGGCGTCGTCACCGCCGTACCGTCCGAAGAGCGGCTGCGCAGCGGTGACCGCCTGGTGTTCGCCGGTGATGTGCAGTCGATCATCGAGCTGCGCCAGATCCGTGGTCTGGTGCCCTCCACCGAGGAACAGCCCCTGCTTGCCAAGGAGGCGCCGGAGCGCCGCATTGTCGAGGCTGTGGTGTCACCCGAATGCCTGGCTGTGGGCAGTACCATCCGCGAGAGCCGTTTCCGGGAGAAATACGGCGCGGTGGTCCTGGCCATCGCGCGTAATGGCAAGCGCATTGAAGGCAACCTGGGCAACATCCGCCTGGAATCGGCGGACACGCTGCTGCTGGAAGCCCGGCCTGTATTCGTGACCCGGCAGCGCTACTCGCGGGATTTCCTGCTGGTCAATGATACCGAGGAGGAAAGCCCGGACCATCGCAAATCCTGGCGCGCCTGGGCGATTCTGGGGGGCGTGGTCCTGCTGGCGGCCACCGACACGCTGTCAATGCTGCATGCCGCCATGGTAGGGGCACTGGCAATGCTGGCCAGCAATTGCCTCAACCTCAACCTCGCGCGCCGGAGCCTGGACGGCCATGTCCTGCTGACCATCGCCTGCTCCTTTGCACTGGGTAACGCCATGGACAAGACCGGCGCTGCGGCCTGGCTGGCTCATGGTGTGCTCAGCCTCACGGCCGGTGATTACCTGCTCATGCTGGTGGCCACCTATGCCCTTGTGAACCTCATGACGGAAATGATCACCAACAATGCAGCAGCGCTTCTGACGCTGCCGATTGTTCTGGCCATCACCCAGAGCACCGGCATGCCGGCGGAGCCCTTCGTACTCACCCTGATGATGGCGGCCTCCGCCAGCTTTACCACCCCCCTGGGCTACCAGACCAACCTGATGGTCTTCGGGCCCGGCGGGTTCCAATTCACCGATTTCATCCGCGCCGGCCTGCCCCTGAACATTCTCTGCGGGATCATGACGGTACTGACCGTCAGTACCGTCTACCCCGCCGGGGCGGCCTGAGGCTTTACTCCATGGGCATCAGATCAATCTCGACGCGACGGTTCTGCTGCCGCCCCTGCTCGGTATCATTACTGGCGATGGGGAAGCGCGGGCCATAACCGGTGGTATGGACACGCCCCTGGGCCACGCCCTGGTTGAGCAGGTACTGGGCCACGGACTGGGCGCGCCTCTCACTGAGCTGTTGGTTGTACTCAAAGCTGCCGGTGCTATCGGTATGCCCGCCTACGGCGATGGCGGTCTGGTCAAACTCTTTGACCACCATCACGACGGAGTCCAGCACATCATAGAAGGAGGAGCGGATGTTCGACTTATCCACATCAAAGGTGATGTTGCCGGGCATGATCAACTCGATGTTGTTGCCATCACGCTTGACCCGGACGCCGGTACCCTCAAGCCGTTGGCGCAACTGCGCTTCCTGGCGATCCATGTACTGGCCGATACCAGCACCGAGCAGCCCGCCCGAGGCGGCGCCGATCATGATGCCTTTCTCCCGATCCCCTTTGCTGGAGGTGGCCGCACCGGTAGCAGCGCCGGCAACAGCACCGATGACACTGCCGATCACGGTCTTCGAGGTCTGCTGTTCACCGGTGTAGGCGTCCTGGGTGGCACAGCCACTGAGCATGGTGGCGCTCAGAGCAACAGCCATCAGCGTTTTTTTCATTCCTCATTCCCCTTTCTATGGATACCGGGCACTACCGCTTCCGCCAGCACCCGCTCAATCTCAGCGCCAACCGCGTCCTGGACCTGGCCCAGTATTGGATCCGCTTCGTTCACCAGATGATGCCTGCCCCCGGGGATCTGGTAAAGCCGAAGGCGCCGGAACTTGCGTCGCAGAATCCGCAGGTTGTGCCGCCAGTCCACGGTCATGTCCTGCTCGCCCTGGACGACAGCGAGATCATAGTCCACCGGCAGCGCCGCCTCGATACGCGGAATCCACCGTTTCAGGGCGGTCACCCAGTTCATGGCCATGAACCGCGCCTGCAGCGGATCATGCTCCTTGAGAAAGCGCACGAACTCACTGTCATTGCTGTTGGCGGTGAACACCCGCTTCCAGGTTTCGCGGAATGGGTTCATCAGCATGTGCAGCCACTTGCCACTGCTGAAGCCCACCGGCCGCACCAGCGGCGCCAGCAGCACCACGCCGCTGAACGCAATGGCGTCCGGGGCTTCACGGCAGGAAAGCAGGTAGTCGATCAGAACGGCACCACCGGTACTCTGGCCCACGCCGATCCAGGGCCCGGGCGCATGGTCACGGGAAAGGCCCAGAACCGTGAGCAGAACCCGCTGGTACTCACGGAAACTCCCGATGGCGGTGGGCCGCCCGCTCGACAGACCATGACCCGGAAGGTCATAGATCAGCACATTCAGCCCCAGCCCGAGGCAGTAACGGATCATGCGGGTATAGAGACCGGCATGGTCAAAGTAACCATGGAAAAGAAAAACGGTTCCGTGGGCGCCCGGCTGCTCGTAATAGTGGGTAGCGATCCGGTAACCCGCTGCCCGTATCCAGCCCAGATGGTGGCGGACTGACGGAAACTCAGGGCCAGGCTCAAGACGGTAGAACGCCTGGTAGGCGGCGACTGTGGCATCCGGCTCCGGGGTCTGCGAGAAGCTGAACGGCGGAAGCGAGGCAACAACCGCATCGCGGTCCCAACCGGGATGGGTGGCACTGTCGTGCTGCGGCATCCAGACTGATCCTGAACGAAAGTTGAACAATACGCGCAGCCCCCGGTAGGGCAATCCACGGTATTTCCGTTTGACCCAGCCGCAGGACCGCATAAGCTTGTCTCAGGTGACTCTGAAAAAGCCTGTCAATCATGACATCCAGACTGATCCAATGCACGGGATGGTGGCGTAATGCCCGAAATGCGTAGTAAGCCTGCTCACATTGCCTCACCTCCGATTGTTCTGTCCGTGGGCCTGGCCATCGTGGTGCCGTGGCTGCACTGGTTCTTTCTTGGCGTGCCCGCCATTGCGGCGGTCAGTCTCACTGTGCTGGGTGTTGCCGGCGTGGGCGTACTCGGTGTCTGGACACTGAAACAGGGGCGTGACACCCAGGTGGAACAGGCCCATGCTGCCCTGAGCGACCAGTTCAGCAGCTTCCAGGAACGGCTCCATGACATCCTCGCCACCTATCAGGACAACCTTGACCGGGTACGCACCGATACCGGCCAGCTCAAGGGGCTTCTGGACGATTCGGTTCCAGACATGATGAATCTCTTCTTCCGGTTGCAGTCCCACCTGGAAACCCAGGATGAGGTCATCCGGCGCATGCTGTCAGCCAGCGACTCGGTGACCGGCAACGACGATGAGGGTGAGGTTACCTTCGAACGGATGGTCCAGGATGTCACCTCGGTGCTGGAGAACTTCGTCAACACCATCGTCGAGACCAGCCGGATCTCCGTGGAGCTGGTGGACACCATGGGCCAGATCACGAACGAAGTGCAGAAGATTGACGGCAACCTGGGCGAAATGGACAGCATCGCCGGCCAGACCAACCTGCTCGCGATCAACGCCGCTATCGAGGCCGCCCGGGCCGGCGAAGCGGGTCGCGGCTTTGCGGTGGTGGCCCAAGAGGTTCAGAACCTCTCCAGCCGTTCGCAGCAGTTCAATGAGGACATCCGCCGCAACGTCTCCGCTGTCCAGGACCTGGTCACGCATGCCGAGAAGTCGATCAACGAGGTGGCCTCCCAGGATATGAACTTTGCCCTGCAGTCGAAGAAATCCGTCGAATCACTGATGGAAGAGATCCGCACGCTGGACGCCTCGCGCAACAATGCGGCCAACGAGCTGGCCGGTATCGCCGAGACCGTCAGCGAGGATGTAAACACCGGCGTCCGCAAAATGCAGTTCCAAGACATGGTCGATCAGATTCTCCAGCGCGTGAATGAACGGCTGGCACTGGTGGACGATTCAGTCATCCGCATCCGCGGGCAGACGGAGCTGGCGCCGGAAAACTGGCTGCGCGAACTGGCGGATGAAGTTGAACGTGCGCGCGACGAGCAATCACGCATCCGAGACAACACGCTGACCCAGGACTCCATGTCCGAGGGCAGCGTGGACCTGTTCTGACCCCAACGAAGGACATTGCCCCATGTTCAGTATTGAAAAACACGACGATGGTGAAGGCACTGTCACACTGAGCCTCTCGGGCCAGTTCGACTTCAACGCCTACAGTGAGTTCAAGCCCAAGCAGACGGAAGCGCTCGATACTCCCGGAGCCAAATACATTGTGCTCGACCTCAGCAAACTGGATTATCTGGACAGTGCCGCTCTTGGCACCCTGCTGCTGCTGCGCGAGAAGGCCCAGGACCGCAGCATCGAGATCCTGATCCGGGGCGCCACCGGCGTTGTGCAGGAGATCCTGGAGATCGCGCACTTCCAGCGCATGTTCCGCTTCATTGACTGATCCATGGAAGACCCGTCGGAACTGACCATACTGGTTGCAGAAGACGACCTTCTCAGCCGACAGCTCCTGCAGTCCTACCTGGAAGAGGAAGGGCACCGCGTGCTGGTCGCCAAAAACGGACGTGAGGCGGTTGAGACTTGCTCCAGGGAATTCCCGGACCTGGTCATTCTGGACGTCAAGATGCCGGTCATGGACGGGATGGAAGCCTGCCGGCATATCAAGGGGATGATGGAACAACGGTGGGTTCCCGTCATGATGGTCTCTTCCAACAATGAAGAACAGGACCAGGCTGCCGGACTGAACACAGGTGCCGACTACTACCTGACCAAGCCCATCAGCTTCCCGATCCTGGCCGCGAAAGTGCGCAGCTCCCAGCGCGTCACCAACCTGCAGCGCGAGCTCGAAAGCCGCAATACCGAGCTCTCAAGCTACTACCGGCACAGCCGCGCGGAGAATGACCTCGCGCAGCAGATGATCGACCGGATCATGCAGAACTACACCACGTCGGACACCCGGATCCATCAATCCATCCGCTCCCTGGAGCAGTTCAGCGGCGACGTCATATCAACCGTCAACTCTCACTCCGGCAACACCTATGCGTTGATGGCCGATGCCACCGGCCATGGTCTTCCGGCCGCCATCACCCTGATGCCGGCCATGGAAATCTTCTACCAGATGAGCCGGCGTGGCTATGGCGTGGCCTCCATCGTACGCCAGATCAATCAGCGCCTGCGGGCACGGCTGCCCCCCAACCATTTCCTGGCAGCGACTGTGGTACTGATCAACCCGCAGCGCCATGCCCTGATTGCCTGGAACGGGGCCTGCCCACAGGGGTATGTACTGTGCCCGGAGGGCGCCATCCGCCACCGCATCCCATCAGCCCACCCGCCGCTGGGCGTGCTGGATGACCGGGATTTTGACGACACCGCCCAGCTCTGCACGGTCAATGTCGACGACCGCTTCTTTGCCTGCACCGACGGACTGGTGGAGGCGCGCAACGCGGATAACGAGATGTTCGGCAGCACCCGCCTTGAATCCGTACTGACTGGCTGCAGCAAGGAGTACAGCCTTGTGGAATCGGTCACCGATGCGCTCTCCCGGTTCCGGGGCAACAGGCTGCCTGACGATGACCAGTCCATGCTGGCCCTGGCCGTGGACGCGCCCCTGGAGGTGCCTTTTTCCAATGAAGACGGCATCGACCAGCCACTGGAGATCAGCGGCGATGAGGGCAGCATGGCGGGTTGGGACTTCCGGCTCGAGCTGCGGGGATCCGATATCCGCCGGACGGAAATCGTTCCAACCGTCAACCAGGTAATGGAAAACCTCCGGCTCGACCGGCGCCTGCGCCAGAAAGCGTTCGTGGTCCTGACGGAGCTTCTCAACAATGCCGTGGACCATGGCCTTCTCGGGATGGATTCCAGCAGTAAGACGGACCAGGGATTTGACCACTATGTGCAGGAACGCCAGGAACGCCTGGGTGCACTGAATGAAGGCTTCATCAAGATCCTGGCCACCCGCAGCCAGCACCACAACCGCAATGCCCTGAGGCTGATGGTCATGGACAGCGGCCCGGGATTCGACACCACCGGCTTCTCGTCAATGGATTCCGCGGATGAAGTGGCGACCCACGCCTATGGGCGCGGCATCCGCGTGGTCGCGAGCCTGGCCGACCGCATCCGCTTCCTGGATAACGGCGCCAGCGTCGAGGTTGAGTTCACGATTGATCCGGACTGAGGTTGCGGATCTCCCGGGCCATCTCACGCACGGCCTGATCAAGCTCGGAGAGCGTTGCGCTGTCCGGCAGGCTGCCGCCGCGGGCTTCTTTTTCCATATCCGAAACGGCCTGCCATAGCCACCCGGCGGTGAAGTACCCAACCGCCCCCTTCAATCCGTGCGCCGCTTCGGCCAGGGCGGCGGCGTCGCGCTCGCCATGGGTTGAGGTGATTGCCTCCAGATACTGCTCATGCTGCTGCTCAAACAGATCCTTGAGCGTGTCCATAAGGCGCGGGTTGCCGCCCAGGTTCCGCAGGACCAGATCCCGGTCCACCATGGGTTCATCCGCCAACGAGCTGCCCGATTCCGGCTTGTTCCCCGAAACCGTTTCATCCACTGTGGAGCCAGTGGCCGGGTGTTCCCCGTCATCCAGCCACCGGGCCAGCATCCGGTAAAGCCCCTGGAACGTCAGGGGCTTGGTCAGGTAGCCGTCCATGAACCCGGCCTGCCGGCTGTCCAGGTCCGGCGCACTGTGCGCCGTCACCGCCACCAGGGGCGTGTGGCGCTGGTGGCTGGCATCCAGATCCCGCATCCGGATCGCCACATCATAGCCATTCATGTCCGGCATCTGGATATCCAGCAGAACCAGGTCAAAAACGCTGCCTGCAAACGCGTCAAGCGCACTGGCCCCATCCTGGCAACTGGTTACCTGCATGCCCAGCTCCCCGAGCATGGCTTCTCCGACATGGCGATTGACCGGATTGTCATCCACCAGCAGCACACTGGGTTCACCAGCGAAGGACTCCACACGTACATCCCCCTGGTCCTCATCCAGGCGGCGGACCTCCGTTTCGGACGCCACCAGCAGTGGCAACACGAACGAGAAGGTGGCCCCCTGCCCCTCGACGCTATCCACCTGAATGCTGCCCCCCATCAGCTCCACCAGGCGCTGACAGATGGTCAGCCCCAGCCCGGTTCCACCATAGCGCCTTGCCAGGGAGGCATCCGCCTGACCGAAGGGCTCAAAGATCTTATCGCGCGCGGAGGGTTCAATACCGGGGCCGGAGTCCGTGACCCAGAACGCCAGGTTGCAGGTATCGCCGAAGGCCGCCCGGGGCTCGATGGAGAGGGTGACCGTCCCCTGCTGGGTAAACTTGAGCGCGTTGCCGAGCAGATTCATCAGAACCTGGCGCAGTCTCTGCTCGTCCCCGTGCAGATGCCGGGGAACCTCTTCCTGGATATCGAGATGGAGCGTAACGCCCTTACCGTCCGCCTGAGGACGGAATAGATTCTCCAGATTCCGCAGCAGACGCCCGAGATCAAATGCCCTGAGTTCCAGCTCAAGGCTGCGGGCCTCAATCTTGGACAGATCCAGCAGATCGTTGATGATCTCCAGAAGGCCATTGGCCGAATCCTTGAGGGTCGCCAGCTGGTTATCGGCATCCGGTCGTGCCCGATCCCTCTGGAGCAGTTCGCTGATCCCGATAATACCGTTCAGCGGTGTCCGCAGTTCGTGACTGATGTTGGCCAGGAACTGGGATTTAGCCTGGTTGGATCGGTCCGCATCCTCCTTGGCCTCGCGCAGCTGGTGTTCCAGCTCCTTGCGCCTTGTGATGTTGGTCTGGACGGCTACGAAATTCACCAGTCGTCCCGCTTCATCATGCACGGGCTGGATATCCAGATCGAGCCAGTAAGTATTGCCCTGGCGACTGTAATTGAGAATCTCCTGGCGTACCGGCTCACCATGGGCAATGGCAATGGCGATCCGTCGCCTGGCTTCGGCATCCGTATCCGGCCCCTGCAGGAAGCCGCCTGGCCGCAGTCCACGCACCTCATCCAGGGTGTAGCCGGCCAGTGACTCAAAGCTCGGGTTAACCCATTCGATACGATCATCCGCATCGGTGATAATCACCGGGTTGTCGGTCTTGCGGGCGACCAGTGCCAGCCGTCGGACCTCACTGGCAGCCTGTTCCTCGCGTTCGCGGCTGGAGAGAAGCGCCTCCATATCCTCGGCCAGCAAGAGCAATACCGGACGCTCCCGGACCCGGGAAGGCGTGACCCGAAGGCTCACCACATGCTCCCGGTCAGCCCCTCTCAGGGGCTCCGAGGGCAGGTCCACGGACTCATGCCCCGGAGAAAGGGCCGCGTATTCCGCCAGCCGATCCGGTGTCAGCGAGGGGAAGATGCCACTGATCGGCAGTTTCTTGAGCGTCTGCCGGTCGGTGTCAGTCCCTACAAGATCCGCCAGTCCGTCATTGATGTAGAGCACCGTGAACGTTGTAGCATCCACCATGGCCACAAAATCATCACTCTTCTGGATCAGTTCACTGATCCGCCACCCGAATGTCTCGGCACGCCGGGTCTCGATGTGCTTCATGATCACGCGCGCGAGAGACTTCAGCGATTCCTTCTGGCGTTCATCCAGGTGGCGCGCATGACGGTCCAGGACACAGATGGTCCCGAGTGCATAGCCATCCTCGTTGACCAGGGGCACACCGGCATAGAAGCGAACGCCATGCTCCAGCGTCCAGGGATTGTCATGGAAGCGCTCATCCTCGCTGGCATCCGGGATCTCGAAAACATCGGTCTGGATGATGGCATGGCCACAGAACGAGGAAGAGCGCTCCGGAATGAAGTGTTCGCGGTTCACCCCCACCGCAGCCTTGAACAGCTGTTGGTCCTGGTCGAGCAGATTGACCATGGCCATTTCACTACCGCAGACCTCGGCAGCAACGGCGACGATGTCGTCGAACCACTCCTCCGAGCTCTCGCAGAGAAGCTCGTATTCATCCAGCGCGGCCTGGCGCTCCGGTTCGTTATCCGGGATCGGGGCTTCTTTCATGACAGAAGATGGCGCTGGAAGAAATCCACCTGATCCGCGCAGGAGCGCTCAAACCCCTCCCCCACGTAGATATCGAAGTGCCCCAGGTCCTCGTAACGGCGAAGTTCCGCCTTGCCTCCGGCTCTGCTCGCGGCTTTCTCCGCCGCCTCCGGGGGCGCGACGGAATCGCGGCCGCAGACCTGGATCAGAGCCGGGCACGGCAGACGGCGCGCATGGCGCAGCGGGCGATAAAGCGGCAGCTGCAGTGCCAGCCTCGCCGCCAGCTCATTGCGCCAGTCCGGGGGTGCAATGGCCCGGTAACCGTCATACGCATCCCCTGTGGCCATGGCCGCCGTTTCGCCCGGGCGGCCCACGATGGGGGCGTACAGGGGAGCGCTCCCCATCAGGGCACGGACCTGGTCCCTGAGTGCCAGCGTGCTCAGACGTAGAATACCGCCGATGCCGGCATAACCGACCACATTCAGAACGGCAGCCAGGCCATCCATCATCGGGCCCTGGGCTGAAACGGCTGCAACACCGCCATCACGGGCCGCAGCCACCAGCACATGGCCACCGGAAAACGACGATCCCCAAAGCGCGATGCGCTGCGGGTCTATGCCCTGCTGTTGGCGGGCGAAATCAATGGCGCCCTGCCAGTCCGCAAGCTGGCCCCGGACGGAGACAAGCTGGCGCGGCTCCCCCTCACTTGCCCCGAAATGCCGGTAATCAAACAGCAGTACGGCAAACCCTGCCTCCACGAAAGTCCGTGCATAGGGCACGAGCCCGGCATCCCGGGTACCGCCGAGACCATGGGCCATCACAATACAGGGGCAGGGAGTACGGGCGGGCATTGCAGGCTGGAACCACCAGCCGGCCAACGCGTCGCCCTCAACATGGAACCGGACCTCAGTGGGTTCGTGACTCATCAGGACCCTCCCCTCGGGGTTCGATCACCGCATCAGCTCGGGCAGGAAGAGCGCGATCTGCGGGAACATGATCAGCAGTGCCGTCGAGAACAAAAGAATCAGCACGAATGGCGGCGTACCACGGATGACCTCCAGGTAGGGCCGCCGGAAAATGGCCACAGCCGTGAAGATGTCACACCCGAATGGTGGCGTTGCCGAACCAATAGCCGCCTGCAGCACCACCAGCGTTCCCACATGCACGGGATCCAGCCCCGCGGAGGCGATGGCCGGCGAAAAGATGGGCGTCAGCACCAGGATCACCACGATCGGGTCCACGAACATACAACCCACGAAGTACGCCACCGCGATCAGGATCAGCAGCTGATACGGATGCTGGGAGGCCTCGGCCAGCATGTCTCCCAGCAACAGGCTCGGAATCTGGGCAAACGAGATCATCCAGGAGAACGCCATGCCGGCCGCTACCAGAATGAAGACCACGGCTGTGATCATGCCCGTCGAAAGGGCGATTTCCGGCAGCTGGGACGGCCGCACCTGACGGTACAGCACCATCTCCAGAAACAGCGCGTAGGCCACCGACATCGAGGCCGCCTCGGTGGGACTGAAGGTACCGGTGTAGATGCCGCCAATAATGATCACCGGGAAGCCGGTGGCCAGACTGGCCCGTTTCAGAGCCACCATCCGCTCTTGCCAACTGGCCTTCGGCAGAACCGGAATGCCCTTCCACACCGAGATGCCGTAACAGTAGATCGCAAACAAGGCCAGGATCAGAAGGCCCGGGCCGATACCAGCAATGAACAGCGCTCCAACGGAGGTACCAGAAACAACACCATAGATGATCATGCCGATGGAGGGCGGAATCAGCAGGGCAATGTCGCTGGCGTTGATGATCAGTGCGATGGCGAAGCGGTCTGTGTAGCCGGCCTCGATCAGCCTGGGCCGCAGCGGCCGCCCCATGGCCACCACCGTGGCTTGGGTAGAGCCGGAGACCGCTCCGAACAGCGTACAGGAGACCGCCGTGGTCACTGGCAGCCCGCCCCGTATGTGGCCCACGAACTTGCTGACCAGATCCAGAAGCCGATTGGCGGTGTGCCCCTTGATCATGACATCGGCGGCAAGGATGAACATGGGTACCGCCACCAGCACCGTCTGCTCCACGCCCCCGATCATCTGCTGGATCAGGGTGGACTCGTTGAGCCCGGAGAACTTGGCCGCCATCAGCAGCAGCGCCCCTGCTGTCAGCGGGACCATCATGGGGTAGCCCATCAGCAGCAGCACGAACATCACGACCCCGACCAGCAACGCGGCATCCGGCGTGCTCATGGAAGCCAGGTTGAGCCATTCAATCAGTTCACCCACGGTCGCGATCCTCCGTCAGGTTCTCTTCGGGATCGAAGCCGCCGGTCATCCCCGGGTCAACGCCCTCTTCCTCGTATTCATCCTTCTGGTACCAGGACAGGTAGTTCTCAGGACTGATCAGGTTGCGGACCCCGGCCAGGAAAAACTGGATGCCCCCGAACAGAAAGCCAAGCGGCACCACCATGTAGTTCAGATAGACCGGAAAACCAGTGGAGGAAGTCACCCGGCAGCTGCCGGAACGGGCTTCAACCATGCCAATGAACAGGTGGAAGGCACTCCAGGCCACAAGTACCAGCACGATCAGCCCCGCCAACAGCACCGCCTGACGCTGCAGGCCCTCGAGGCGGGCAAGCAGGTGCGCGCCATGCTCACTCATCAGCCGGATCAGGTGCCCGCCCAAGGCAAGACCTACGAGCGTTAACAGAATGCCCGCCACCAGAGGCATGGTTCCGAACGGCACCGTGAACAGCCCCAGATCAATGCCTTCCGGGAGCACACGGCAGGTGCGCTGTACCGAGTTCGCGTAGTTCCAGGCGAAATCGGCAAGGGAAAAGAGCAGCCATGCCGTGGTGAAGCTCACCAACACAAGCAGGATCTTCTGGCCCAGATGGGGAAGCAGGTCATGCAGTGCGGAAACCCGGATATGGCGGGCATGGCGGGCCCCGATGCCGATCCCCAGGAAGGTGATTGCCACCAGCAGCATCTGGGCCACGTCGTTGGCAAACTGCAGGCTGAAACCAAACAGGTTGCGGGTGATGACATTGGCAACCGTCACCGCCGCCATGCCACCTACACACAGAATGAGCGCACTGCGCTCAAACCAGTCAAGACCCGAGTCAATCCAGTCAAAGGGCGCCTTAAGGGCGTTACGCCAGCCACCATCGTGGCCGGCTTGGGGTTGGTCCGTCATGGGACTCTCCGCAGGCCGCTCATGCGTAACAATAGTCTGACGATCCGGGGTTCGGCAACATTGCTTTACTCGGATGCGGGAAATTCGCCTTCACCACTTTTGCTTCTGTAAAGATGTGTTATGTTTAATGTGGATCAAAAAGAAAATCCAACAGAGGGAGACAGGGTATGAACCAACCTCGCCAATGGCTTACGGGCCTGATCATGCTGCTCGCCATGGCATTTCTCTACGGCTGCTCCGACGGTGGTGAGTCCACCAGCGACCAGGAAGGCCAGTCGCAGGAGGAAATGGACCGTGACGAAGAGCTGGCGCAAGAGCGGGAGTCCGACACCTGGCGTTTTGCGCTGGAAGAAGTTGAGGGAAGCGTCCAGGACGCCTACGCCCAGGAATTCAAGAGCCGCATTGAGGAGCGCACTGACGGTGAGGTCACAGTTGAGGTCTACCCCTACGGGACCCTCGGCACATCCTCACAGCTGACTGAACTGCTCCAGAACGGTGCTGTTGAGATTGCCTTTGCTTCCCCGGGCCACCTGGCGGACGCCATCCCGGAAGTCGGCATCTTCACGCTGCACTTCGTGCTGTCGGAGAATCCGGACGTGAACCGCCAGGTCCTGTCCGATCCCGAGGTCTACGGCCTTTTCCAGCCGCTGTACAACGAAAAAGACCTGCAGCTGCTGAGTATCGTTCCGGAAGGCTGGATGGTCTGGAGTGGCGACAAGGCCCTGCGCAGCCCGGAGGATTTTGAGGACTTCAAGATCCGCACCATGACCTCTCCGATCCTGGTGGAATCCTACAAGGCCTATGGCGCGAACCCGACCCCGACACCCTACTCCGAGGTCTACAGCGGCCTGCAGCTGGGTCAGATCGACGGTCAGGTGAACCCGATCTTCGCCATCGAGGAAATGAGCTTCTACGAGGAACAGGATGTGCTGACTTCCGCACGCCACGCCCAGTTCATCAGCACTCTGGCGGCAGGCAACAACTGGTTCGAGAACCTGCCGGAAGAGCGCCAGGAACTGATCGAGGACGTGCGTGACAACATGGTCTCCTGGATCGACGAGAAGCAGCGCGAGTACAACGAGGAGCGTCTCCAGGTCATCCTCGACGAGGGCGGTACCGAGTGGGTTGAGCTGACCGAGGAAGAGCGCGACGTCTTCCGCGAAGCCAGCAAGGACGTGCGCCAGATCTATCTGGAGCAATCCGGCGAGAAAGGTCAGGAAATCCTCGACACCATTCTGGAAAAAGTCGAGACAGCGGAAGAGGAAATGGCGGACAGCGACAGCTGATCGCCGCTTTCCTTACGCCACAAAAGCCCGGCTCCGGCCGGGCTTTTTTGTATCCGCCCCCCGGATGTTAAGCCCGCGCGCAGCGGGTATAATGCGCCAAGTCGCTCACCTGCCCGGAGCTGTCATGCAACGTTGCACCGCCCCGCTGTTCGTCCGGTTTGCTGTTCTTTTAGTCGCAGCTGTGCTTTTGACCGCCTGTGGGGAGACCGAAAAAGCGGAAACCAAGGCGCCGGCCGTCACCCAACTTGAAGGGCGGATCTTCGGTACCTTCTACCAGGTCAGTGTTGCCGGCGAACTCCCCGAAAACCGCAGGAAATCCCTGCATAAGGCGGTGCGCAGGGTGCTGGAGAAGGTGGACCAGGGCATGTCCACCTATCGCGATGACTCCGACCTCATGCGCCTGAACAGCACTACGCCGGGCGAATGGGTTGATCTGCCTGAAGGGGTGATCGATGTGCTGCAGGCGGCTGATGACCTTTCGGAACGCACCGGGGGAGCCTTTGATACCACCATCGGCGGGCTGGTCAACCTCTGGAGCTTCGGCCCCGAGGCCCGCCCCACAGAGGTGCCCCCTGATGCCACCATTGAGAAGCGCCTGGAACAGGTCGGCCACGCCCACCTTGAAATCGACCCGGACGCCAGCCGGGCGCGGCGCATGACGGACCTGTTCGTGGATCTTTCGGCCATTGCCAAGGGCGAGGCCGTGGACCGGGTCTCGGACCTGCTGGAAGAGCGTGGCCATAAAAACCACCTAGTAAACATCGGTGGCGACCTGCTGGCCAGCGGGCGCAAGGCGGAGAACACCCCGTGGCGGATCGGCATTGAGGTCCCCCGTGACGGACCGCAGAGCCCACGCCATATACTGCCACTGGCGGATATGGCGCTGGCCACCTCCGGCGATTACCGCAACTATTTTGAAGTGGACGGGCAGCGTTATTCCCATACCATTGACCCGCGCGACGGACGGCCGGTTACGCATTCGCTGGCCTCGGTCAGTGTCTTCCACTCCAGCAGCCGCAGGGCGGACGCACTGGCCACGGCCTTCATGGTGATGGGCGTGGACGACACTCTGGACTACGCCCGGAACCATGATGTTGCCGTGCTGGTGATCGAGCATGCGCAGGAGCGCTTCCGCACCCGGGCATCCCCGGCCCTTGAACAGATGCTCTCCGAGGAGGATCTGGCAGCGCTGAACACCGACTGACCGGAGACGGCCATGACCGAAACCGCCGAACTCGAATCCGAAGTCCGGACGCTGCTCGACCAGGGCGACATTGATGGCGCCGTTGAATTCCTCAATAACCGCCACCCGGCGGAAGTCGGTGGGGTTATTGACGAGCTCGACGGTGAAACAGCCTACGCCCTGTTCGACCAGCTCGACCGCCGCACCCAGGCGCGCATCCTGCCCTACATGCAGCCGTCCCATCAGCTGAGCATGGTCCAGCACCTGGGCCGCCATGCCCAGGCCCGGCTGCTGACGGACATGAACGCCGACGAACGGGCCGACCTCTACCAGGAGCTCCCCGAGGACGTCCAGGAAGCGCTGATGCCCGCCCTGGCCAAGGCCGAGCGCGAGGACCTGCTGCGCCTGACCAGCTACCCCGAGGGTACCGTCGGCTCGGTAATGACCAGCGAGTACGCCACGGTTCCGGCGCACATCAGCGCCCGCCAGGCCATTGAACGGCTGCGCCTGCAGGCGCTGAACAAGGAAACCATCTACGTCGCCTACGTGCTGGATACCGAACGTCACCTGCTCGGCATCGTCACCCTGAGCGGGCTGGTCGTGGCCTCGCCGGGGGATTTGGTCGAGGAACTGATGCAGACCGAGGTGGTCAATGTTCATACGGACTCGCCCAGCGCCGAGGCGGCCCGACTGATCGCCGACTACGACCTGCTGGCCATCCCTGTGGTGGACGACGAGGACCGCATGGTCGGGATCGTAACCCACGACGATGCCATGGACGTGCAGGAGGCCGAGGCCACAGAGGACATCCACAAGGGCGCGAGCGTCGGCGACCTGCCCGGCAGTCTCAAGGAAACCGCCCTGACCACCCTCTACCAGAAGCGCATCATGTGGCTGGTACTGCTGGTGTTCGCCAACGTGTTCTCCGGCGCCAGCATCTCGCTCTATGAGGACACCATCCAGGCCCATGTCGGGCTGGTGTTCTTCCTGCCGCTGCTGATCGCCAGCGCCGGTAACGCCGGCTCCCAGTCCGCCACCCTCATGGTGCGCGCCATCGCCACCGGCGACGTCATCAGCCGCGACTGGTTCCGCATGCTGCTGCGCGAGATCGGACTCGGGCTGATGCTGGGGCTGACCATGGCGGCCGCCGTGGCCGCGATCGGGCTCTACCGGGGCGGCATCGAACTGGCCCATGTGGTGTCTCTGACCATGATCATCGTGGTCCTCAGCGGCAGCCTCATCGGCATGTCACTGCCGTTCGTGCTCAACAAGCTCAACATGGACCCGGCCACCGCCAGCGCTCCCGTGGTTTCCTTCATTGCGGACGTCGCCGGCATCCTGGTCTACTTCGGGCTCGCTTCCGCGCTGCTGACCATACCGGCCCAATAGGGAGGGCATCATGGCGTTCATAGACAGCCTCGGCAGCATTGAGCCGGAGGAGTGGAACCGCCTGCAGGGAACCGATTCCCCCTTCCTCCGCCATGAGTTCCTGTACGGGCTGGAGGCGACCGGCTGCACCGCCACGGCAACCGGCTGGACACCCCACCACTGGATTGAACGGAATGACCAGGGCCAATTGATGGCGGCCCTTCCCTGCTACCGTAAGCACCATTCCTTTGGCGAATACGTCTTCGACTGGGCCTGGGCCGAGGCCTGGGCGCACTACGGGCGGGAGTACTACCCCAAGCTTCTGAGCGCCGTGCCCTTCACCCCCTGCGAGGGCCCGCGCCTGCTGCTGCACCCTGAGGCGGACGGCACCAGCGCCGGATTCCGTGGCACGGAGGCGATTCTGGCTGAAACGGAAGCCGGCTCGGCCTCCAGCTGGCACCTGCTGTTTCCGGACGCCGAATCCCGGCGCTGCCTGGACCGGGACCAGTGGCTCCGCCGGCTGAGCTGCGAATTCCACTGGTATAACCCCGGGTTTGCCGACTTCGAGGCCTTCCTTGCCACCCTGAAATCGCGCAAGCGCAAGCAGATCCGGCGGGAACGGCGCCTGGTGGCGGACCAGGGCATTGAATTCCGCCATTACTCCGGCCACAACGGCATTCCGGAAAACGCCCTGGAAGCCTTCCATGTGTTCTACCAGGCCACCTATCTCAAGCGCGGCCAGCGCCCCTACCTGAACCGGGATTTCTTCCAGTACCTGGCGGATCGCATGCCGGAACAGCTTACCCTGGTCATGGCCGTTCACCAGGGGCACTACGTGGCCGCTGCTCTCTTCCTGCACGATGAGCAGCGCCTCTACGGCCGCTACTGGGGCTGTCTCGAGGAATACGACCAGCTCCACTTCGAGACCTGCTTCTATCAGGGCATTGATCTGTGCATCGAGCGCGGGCTGAGCCGCTTCGATGCCGGCGCCCAGGGCGAGCACAAGCTCAAGCGCGGCTTCCAGCCGGAGCTGTTCGAATCCTTCCACTGGGTGGGCGATGAGCAGCTGAGGCCAGCGGTCGCGGATTTCTGCCGACGCGAGGCGCAAGCCATCAGGGCTTATACTGAAAAGGCAGCTCATGAGCTGCCTTTTGTATCTTCTTCGACCCCTCCCGGGGCCGGGAGTTCGAACTGATCAGCTAGTCAGATGCACCCAGGCCGAGTCGCTCACGCACGCCCGGTTCAAGGCTGTCCTTGAGCCCTACGGCCCTGCCTTCCTCCAGGGCGAGTTCTGCCGGAACGCCGACTTGATGCCGGTACAGGGCCCACATCGCCCCCGCACGGTTACCACTGGCGCAGTGCAGGAGGATGGGGTAATTGCTCTGTTCCGAGACGATTCTGGCGAACTCATCCACCTGGTCCGCCGTGGGTGGCCCGCCAGATACGCTGATGCCGTGGAACCCCAGTCCTGCATCATCGGCCGCGTCACGCTCATCGCTCAGCCCCTCTTCTGGAGTGAGGAGGCTGACCACGGTTCTGAAGCCCATCTGCTTGAGTTCTGGCATGGCACCAGCAGATACACGGCCGCCTGTTCCGATGTACGGCGAGGGCCGGTTGTAATTCGACACAGCCTTTGTCATGACATCGCCGAAAGGCGCCATCCCACTATCAATGCTGGTATCAAACGGCTGTCCTCGCTGCAACGCGCCCTGACTGACGGAGGACTCATCAGGCGACTCATTCCCATAGTGAACATGGGAACAACCTGACACGCCCAGGCTGATGCTGAGCGCCAAACCCAGCATCAAAGCTGGCTTGGTCGACTGGTTCGTCTTCATAGACCTCTTCCTCTCTTTAAAAGTTTGATTAACTCTTTGGCCTCACCAGAGGGAGGCCAATCCGGGGCAGCCAAGCTGGTGCCGCGAGCATGCTGAACACACCCATGAACTTAAATCGGCGCCTGTCCACTGAAACGGGTTAACTCCACGCCTTAACGGTTGCCGGTCTTGCAGGTACTGATCCCGATCAAGCTGTACGCCGGGCAATTGCCCATGGCAGCCGTCGCCAAAGGAATCAGACCGATCAGACCCCACGCACTTTCAGGTCCGGTAAAAACCAGGGCAACCAGAACCACCCCAACGATGGCACGAATGCTGCGATCCAGAGCACCGATATTGACTTTCATGACTCAATCTCCCGAATTTGTAATCCTGCCAAGAATATCATTATTCCTTAAAAGACTATGCTGCGCCTTAATGCTGCGGAATTCAATCCGACTTTCATTGAGCCAAGCTATCAAAGGTAGAGGTTCAATATTTCGATTAAGTCTATCGTTATAATCATTAGAATGTTCTAATTGTGAAATAGGTGATCAACCGTGCAGAGGTGACGACGCTATGAATAGCCCACAGGTACAACACTTTTTCGACGAACCCACAAACACGTTCAGCTACGTGGTTCAGGACCCTGACAGCAGGGCCTGCGCCATCATCGATTCGGTATTGGATTTTGACTACGCGGCGGGACGCACGGACGTGCGGTCGGCTGACGAGATCATCCGTTTCATCAGAGACAATCAGCTAGAAGTTGAATGGATCCTCGAAACCCACGTCCATGCTGACCACCTCTCTGCCGCCCCCTACCTGCATGAGCAGCTGGGTGGCCAGACAGGCATCGGCCATAAGATCATGGAAGTTCAGGATATTTTTGGAAAAGCCTTCAATGCGGGCACTGAGTTCGCCCGTGATGGCAGTCAGTTTGACCGGCTTTTCAGTGAAGGGGACACCTTTACCATCGGCAATCTCGAGGCGCGCGTTCTGCACACCCCGGGGCATACCCCCGCGTGCCTGACATACGTCATTGGCGATGCCGCCTTCGTTGGCGATACCCTCTTTGCGCCTGACGCCGGTACCGCGCGCTGCGATTTCCCGGGGGGAGACGCGCATACCATGTACCACTCCGTCCAGAAGGTCCTGTCTCTCCCAGGAGAAACACGCATTTTCCTCTGCCATGACTATAAGGCACCGGGGCGTGATGAATTTGTCCACGAGACAACGGTTGCGGAACAACGTGAACGCAACATCCACGTCCGCGAAGGCATCAAAGAGGATGAATTCGTGAAAATGAGAACCGAGCGTGACGCGACACTGAACATGCCACGCCTGATCCTGCCCTCAGTTCAGGTCAACATGAGAGCCGGCGAAATGCCACCCGCCGAGGGCAATGGCCAAGTATATCTCAAGGTACCGATCAATCGCTTCTAGTCCATAGCCGTTGGCTAACCACAATGCTGTTAACTGCGAATTCAGGGACGAATTCATTTCGACACGCTGACCTGGGAGCTCAACGCACCACCCACCGTCAGCGAAATGATTCTATCCGCCACAATAAAGGGCATCGAGTCGTGCAGCATAAGCACAACGCTGCAACCGCTGAGCCAGGGCTGAATGCCTTTCCAGACTCGCTCCGCTGTCGCCTCATCAAGCCCAGAAAAAGGCTCATCAAGAATGACGACTGAGGCCGGGCGCAGCAGCACGCGCGCCAGCGCAAGACGTCGCCCCTCACCACCGGAAAGCTGCCCTCCCCCTTCACCAACAGGCGCCTCAAGACCTTGATCAAGCGATGCTACCAGCGGCGCCAGGTCTACCGCTTCAAGAACACGCCACAGCTGGCTGTCACTCGCACCGGTATCTCCCACCCGTAGGTTGGCGGCAATGGACTCATTGAAAAGATGAGCATCCTGAGTCAGCAGGCTGATGCGCTCACGCCACTCCCTGAGCGAAAACAGGGCGCCGTCATTACCATTGACCAGCACCTGTCCCTCATCTGGTGCTGTCAGTCGGGCCGCCAAAGAAGCCAGGGTGGACTTTCCACTGCCCGACGCGCCCGTTATGACCAGTCGCTCTCCGGGTGAGACCGACAGGCTGAAATCCTCGAAAACGGCCGGTACACCTCGTGCAACACCAATGTGGGACCAGGTCAGCGTGAGATGCTGGGGCAAACCAACCTCCGACGGTTGGTCTGATGAGTCTGGCTCGGAACCGCCCTGAGTGTTGAGGCGTTCGGCAGCCGCTTCCGTCGCTCCCCAGCGCACGAACGCCCCGGGTAGCGGCAGGTACCCTTCAGACAGCGCCATGATGACCAGTGGAATAAGGACCATCACGGCCCCCGAGATCTGGCCCGCCTGCCAGGCCTGGGACGCGAACAGCAGCAGGGCCACCACCAGCAGGTGGATCACCAGCGTATTCAGCGCCTGCCCACTGATGGCCGAGGTCTCCTGCTGCATCTGACGGTATCGCTGGGCGTGCTCCTCACCCAGCAGATCATGCTGATCGTGTGACAGCAGTCCCGCTGCGGACAACTCTGCCATCCCTTCAAGTTCGGCAAGCGCGTGACTGCGCAGGCGCTCCGCGGCCTGCATTTCCGCTGCACCATGTCCACGCGTCCACCAGGCTATGCCCAGCGTCACCACGGCAAGCCAGGGCAAGAGAACCCCCAAGACCATCAGTGACAGCCCCGGGGCAAACACAGCAATCAGCCCGGCTGCCCCCAGGCTTGCTGCAAGAGCTACCAGCGGAGGCGCGATCTGACGCAGGTAGAGATTATCGAGCGTGTCCACGTCGCTGACCAGCCTGTTCAGAAAGGCCGCCGACCCCAAACGCTTAGCGCTGTATGCCTCGGCCCTGAGCAGTTTGCGGAAAAGCTCTACCCGGATATCAGCCAGCAGCCGGAGTACCACATCATGATTGACCAGACGCTCAAAATAGCGGCTGGCCGTGCGCGCCAGCGCAAAGAACCGAATCCCCCCTCCCGGCGCATAGAGGTTCAGACTGGCATTCAGCCCGGCGGCCCAGGCCAGTGCCGTAATGGCAGTGGCGGTAATGAACCAGCCAGAGAGAGCGAGAAGCCCCAGGCCCGCCATCAACGTTGCGGCCATCAACACAAAACCCGCCGCCAACTGCCGGCGATGGCGCTGGAGCAGGCGCAGCCAGGGTTGGAGTTCACGCATGATGAGTGCTCCCCAATGCCAGATGCTGGTCTCCCAGCGCGCGCAGCGCCGGCTGATGGGAGGCAATGACACAGAGCCGCTGCCCCCCTATGATCCCTCGCACGCCTTCAATCACCTCAGCCTCGGTTGCCTCATCGAGCCCAGCTGTCGGCTCATCCAGCAGCATCACGGTGGATGAGGTGAGGAAAAGACGAGCCAGTGCCAGACGCCGGGCCTGACCGCCTGAAAGCCCCAGGCCACCCTCGCCGATCCGGGTTGAAAGCCCTTCAGGAAGCCCATCCAGGACAGATCTGAGCCCTACCCGAGCAATCGCCTCCAGCATCGCCGCTTCGCTGGCCTCTGGCGCGGTCAGCCTCAGGTTCTGACGCCAGCTCCCGGGCACCAGCCAGGGCTTCTGCCCCATCCAGCCCACCGGCATCGATCCCGGCGATTGCCCGCGGATTCTCGCGTCTCCCTGTGAGGGGGCCATGAATCCCGCGAGAACCGCCAGAAGCGTGGACTTTCCGCAGCCTGAGGGGCCCGTCACAATAAGCGTCTGCCCGGATGGAAGTTCGAAATCCAGATCACCCAGCACCTCACGCCCACTGGGATAGCGCACGCCCAGTCCAGACACCCGGATGCCCGTGCTGTCAGGCTCCCGGTGTTGTTCCTGCGCCGCCTGCGGGACCAGACTGTCGCTGACAACCAGCCTCGCACTCAGGTGAGCCGCTGCCCCCAACGCGGCGGCCCTGTCGTGGTAGTACTGTGACAGCAGCCTGAGGGGCTGAAAGAACTCCGGCGCCAACAGAAGTACAAAGAGCCCGCTGAACAGGCTCATGTCGTCTGCCGGTCCGAAAGATATCATCCCCAGCAGCGCAAAACCGACATAGATCGCAACCGCCGCAATTGCCACGGAAGCAAAAAACTCCAGCACCGCCGAGGAAAGAAAAGCGACCCGCAAGGTCGCCATGTTCAATCGCCGGTAATGATCGGTGGCCGCCGCGACATCCGCTACGGCATCCGCGCTGCGACCGAAAAGCTGCAGGGTGGTCATGCCACGGATACGGTCCAGGAAGTGGCCGGACAGCCGCGCAAGGGATTCGTAGTGGCGCTGGTTCACACGCTCCGCCCCCATCCCGATCAAGGCCATGAACAGCGGAATCAGGGGAGCGGCAGCCAGCAGGAACAGCGCTGCCAGCCAGTCCTGAGCCGCGACCACGGTGAGAATAATGAGGGGCACGATAACCGCCAGGATCATCTGGGGAAGGAACCGGGCGTAGTAGCCATCGAGCGCGTCAACCTGCTCGGTCCACTCACTGGACAGCCGGCCGGAGTCGCAGCCACTGAGGCCAACCGGCCCCGCACCGGCCCAGGCATTGAGAAGTGCCCGGCGCACCTGGCGCCGTACCCGGTGACTGGCCCGCAGACCGGCCATCTCCTGAGCCCACTGCCCAATGCTGCGCACCAGCACCGCCAGCGCCAGTGCGCCACCGGTGGCGACAAGCGCCACTGGCTGGTCGTGTACGATAAGACGATCCACGAACCAGGCCATCAAACCGAGCTGAACCACCATGGCGAGCGCCTGCACAACGCCCGCGATCACGCCCTGCGCCAGATACCTTCTGGCATCCTGCGCCCAATGGCTCAGCCATCGCGCGCCGGCGCGTGGATCAGTGGTAGCCGTCACCGGCCCTCACCTTGCCCCGGAAAACCCAGTATGTCCAAGCGGTATAGGTGAGCACAATCGGGATCACGAACAGCAGCCCAAGAAGCAGAAACAGTTGCGACTCCCAGGCTGAGGCCGCGTCATAGAGCGTGATCTCTGGAGGAACAACGTAAGGCCACTTACTGACCAGAAGCCCGAGATAGGTGAAGACGAATAACCCCATGGTCGCAACAAACGGCGAGCCCTCGCGCTTGTGCGTGATCCCGTGCCAGATACGCCACGCGAAGAAAAGCGCCAATGCTGGCAGAACCCATATCAGATGCAGATTCGAGAACCAGCGTTCACGGACTGATTCATCCACGAATGGCGTCCACAGGCTGATAATCCCAAAGACGGCCAGGACCACAAGAAGCAACGGCTTTGCCATACGCCGGGCCCATGCCTGGGTCGCGCCCTCTGTTTTCATAACCGTCCAGGTACTGCCCAGAAGCGCGTATCCGGCCACCAGGCCAACCCCTGTCAGCAGCGTAAAGGGCGTCACGAAGTCCAGTGGCCCACCCACGAACACACCGTTGGCGGTATTGATGCCTTCAATGTATTTGCCCACGACCATACCCTGAGCAAACGCGGCCAGTGTCGACCCTCCCGCGAAGGCTATATTCCACAGGTAACGTGACCGGTTGGCCTTGAACCGGAACTCAAAGGCAATACCGCGGAAGATCAGACCCGACAACATCAGGAACACACCAAGGTAAAGGGCGGGCAACATGATCGAATAGACCATCGGGAACGCCGCAAGAAGCCCGGCCCCACCCAGTACCAGCCAGGTCTCATTGCCATCCCAGACGGGCGCGACCGAATTCATCATCAGATCACGTGATTCCTCATCCGGCGCCAGCGGGAACAGAATGCCAACGCCGAGGTCAAAGCCATCCATCAATACATACATGATCACGCCGAATGCGATGATCGCAGCCCAGATCAGGGTCAAATCAAAGGGTTCCATCAGACGCTCCCTCCTTCGTGTTCAAGCGGGACATGAGCGGCGGAAAACGGTCTTTTGGCCCGTTCCACTTCCTCGTGATCGAGGTTGTGGTCGTGACCGGCATCCTCGACACCGCTTTCAAACAGCCGTCCGAGGTAGTAGAGGCCGGCGGTGAAGACCAGGGCGTAGACCACCATGTAACCGATAAGCGTGAAAAGTGCCATGCCGCCGGTCAGAGAGGGTGTTACGCCTTCAGCCTGCGTCATCTGTCCATAGACCAACCAGGGGGCACGGCCGATTTCGGTGACGAACCAGCCCGCGAGTACAGCCACAAACGGTGCCACGCCCATTGGAACAAGCCCTTTGAGGAACCAGCGACTGCGCCAGTAGCGGCCTCCGGGCCGCAACAGAAGGCCCGCAATTGCGAACAGGATCATGAGCATGCCAAGCCCCACCATCACACGGAAGGACCAGAAAACGATCCCCACCGGCGGCTGCTCATCCCTGGGGACCGCTGACACACCAGGCACAACGCCTTCCGTGTCGTGTTTGAGGATAAGGCTTGCCAGGCCGGGGATGCCGATCTCCCAGTGATTGGTCTGAGCCTGCTGATCCGGCCAGGCGAACAGAAGCAGCGGGACGTTGGACGAGGTCTCCCAGTTACCTTCCATCGCGGCAACCTTGGTCGGCTGGTGCTTGAGCGTATTCAGGCCGTGCAGGTCCCCCACCCACAGCTGCGCGGGCGCGATGACCAGCAGCAGCCAGAGGCACATGGACAGAGCGCGCCGGTTGGCTTCAACTTCACGTCCTTTCAGCAGGAACCAGGCACTGAGTGATGCCACTACAAACCCGCCTGTCAGGAATGACGCCAGCCCCATGTGGGTAAACCGGTACCAGAACGATGGATTGAAAATCGCCTCGCTCCAGGAAACCACCTGGTGCATCCCATTTTCCATCACGGTTCCCGCAGGCGTGTGCATCCAACTGTTCGCGGAAAGAATCCAGAATGATGAAATGAAGGTGCCGATGGCCACCATGAACGAGGCAAACAGGTAGATGCCGGCCGGCACCCGGTCACGACCGAAAAGAAGGATGCCAAGAAAAGCGGCCTCAAGGAAAAATGCCGTCACCACCTCATAGCTCAGGACCGGTCCGAGAAAATTGGCCGTAGCCTGAGAGAAGTTACTCCAGTTCGTACCAAACTGGAACGACATGACAATGCCCGAGACCACCCCCATCCCGAAGACCACGGCGAAGACCTTGATCCAGAACTTTGACAGGCGCGTGTAAAGCGAATTGCCCGATGCGTAGGCACACGTCTCAAGGAATGCGATGAACGAGGCCAGCCCTATCGTGAACACAGGGAATATGGCGTGAAATGACACCACGAAGGCGAACTGTATGCGTGACAGAAGTACGGGATCGAGATCCATAAAGCCTCCGGAAGGACGAGATAACAGTGGTTATCGATTTCAATTCTGGCGATGGCGCACGCTGGAAAAAAGGTCAACCAGACGTTTCAGATCCGCCATCACCCCCCAGTGCCTGCCAGGCCTCATAGGTACTCAGGAAGATGCGTCCGCTGAGCTCATGAGGGAATGCGGAGTTCTGGAGCTGGTCCATCACCGGCCCCTTCACCTCAGCCAGGTGCAGGCGAACCCCCGCATCACGAAGGCGGCTGTTGATCGCCTCAAGACTCTCCAGCGCCGAGGCGTCAATGATGTTGACCGCCTGACAGGTCAGCACCAGGTCGCGCAGCTCAGGCCGCCGGGAAACCAGTTCCAGAACCGTATCCTCCAGGTAGCGCGCATTGGCGAAATACAGGCTCTCATCAACCCGCAGCAGTGCCAGATGGCGTTCCGTTTCCACATTGTGGCGCTCAACGTTACGGAAATGCTCAGTTCCGGGAACACGTCCCACCACGGCACTGTGGGGCTGGCTTGTGCGATAAAGATGCAACCCCAGCGACAGCGCCACACCGGTCAGGATGCCGCTCTCGACACCGTGGAAAAGCGTCAGTGCCAGCGTCGCCACCATCGCCACACCGTCCACCCTAGAGTAAGCCCAGGTGCGACGAATAGCGGAAATGTCAATAAGAGTTCCCACAGCCACAATAATTGTGGCAGCAAGCGTCGCCTTGGGCAGAAAGGCCAATGGGGTGGTCAGCATCAGCGTGGAGAGCGCAATACCCACCGCTGTCAGCGCACCGGCCACAGGTGTGACGGCCCCGGCGTCAAAGTTCACTACCGAGCGCGAGAAGCCTCCGGAGACAGGTGACCCACCGCTGACCCCAGCGCCAAGATTGGCAGCCCCCAGAGCAATCAACTCCTTGTTCGGATCGATCCGCTGGCGCCGTTTGGCTGCCAGCGTCTGGGCCACTGACACCGACTCCACGAATCCGACCAGGCTGATCAGAACGGCGGCAGGCAGCAGTGTGGACCAGAGCTCGCCATCCATACTGGGCATCGCCAGTGACGGCAAACCACTGGGAACTTTACCCACCAGTTCCACACCCTCGGCCTTGAGATTGAACCCCCAGGCCAACAGCGTCGTCACGATCACAGCGGAAACCGGGGCAGCCTTGGCCATCAGCTCCGGGGCCTGCCCCGGCAGCCCCAAACGCTCCAGACCACGGCAAAGATGACGCCGGCACAGCACCAGATAGAGCCAGGCACCGCCTCCAATAAGAAGCGTCAGAGCACTGACATTGTCCAGTCCCTGCCACAGTGCGGGGACCAGCTGAAGCAGGTTATGGCCAGAGGCCTCGACGCCAAGGATATGGCGCAGCTGGCTGGCTGCGATCAGGATACCGGAGGCGGTCACGAACCCGGAGATGACAGGATGACTGAGGAAATTGGCAAGAAACCCCAGCCGCAGAAGCCCCATACCGACCAGAATCAGACCGGATAGAGCCGCCAATACCAGGGCGCCGGCAACATACTCCGGCGTGCCCGCCTCCGCGATGCTGCCAAGCGCAGCAGCGGTCATCAGCGAGGCAACAGCCACTGGCCCGACCGCCAGGGTCGCCGAGGTGCCCAGAAGCGCGTAAAGCACCAACGGCAGCATACTGGCGTACAGGCCCACCTCTGGCGGCAGCCCCGCCAGCATCGCATAGGCGAGCGCCTGGGGCACCAGCATGAGGGTTACGATCACAGCCGCTATGGCATCACGCAGGAAGGTATCCTGCGTGTACCCTCGCAGCCAGCTGGCCAGTGGCAGCCATCTTTCCAGATTCATGCCTGTTCAGCTCCCAGTACGGTTCAGGTCGTGTCGCGCCTTGCAGGCTTTGCCAGCCACTCGTGACCTCTCAGCGACAACTGCCAGTAGATCCAGGGCAGCTGACCGGCCTTCAGCCACCAGGCAAGGCGGGTTGGTTTGGTGCCGTCATTGATCCACTTCGGGAAGGTGGGCTGCAGCTCACCACCATAGCCGAACTCCGCCAGCACAATACGCCCACGCTCAACGGTCAGCGGACAGGAGCCGTATCCGAGATAGGCCGCCGACATGGGGTCACCACTGAAGGTGGCCAGAAGGTTCTCCGCCACTACCGGCGCCTGTTTGCGCACCGCCGCGGCCGTTTTGGCGTTGGGCGTGCCACTGGCATCACCCAGCCCGAAGATCGCAGGGTAACTCCGGTGCTGCAGGGTCTCCGGGTCGAGATCCAGCCAGCCTCCGTCATTACCCAGCCCGGACTCGGCAATGAATCCAGGCGCCTTCTGCGGCGGCACGGCATGCAGCATATCAAAGCGCCGTTCCACCAGATGCTCACCGTCATCCCCGTTCACCGCGAACTGCGCGGTCCGTGAGGGGCCATCAACGGCCACCAGGCGATTCTGGAACTGGGTATGGATCCCATACTGATCGACATAGCGCTCCAGGGCTGGGACATAATCCTTCACCCCGAAAAGCACACCCCCTGCGTTGCAGAAATGCACATCAATATCGCTGAGCCGCCCCTGGCGCTGCCAGTAGTGGCAGGACAGATACATGGCCTTCTGCGGCGCACCGGCGCACTTGATCGGCATCGGCGGCTGTGAGAACAGGGCCGTCCCCTTTTTCAGCGACTGCACCAGTGACCAGGTGTAGGGCGCCAGGTCATAGCGGTAGTTGGAGGTGACGCCGTTGCAGCCAAGCGTGCCACTGAGCCCCTCGATCGCATCCCAGTCCAGATCCAGCCCCGGCGCAACAATGAGCCGCCGCCAGCCCAGGATCCGGCCATCACCCAGAGCGACCTGGCGGTTCGCCGGATCAACACGGTGAGCACTGGTGCGATACCAGCTCACCCGATCCGGCATCACACTCGCCATGGGCCTACGCGTGGACTCAGGAGAGAAGACCCCGCCTCCGACCATGGTCCATCCCGGCTGGTAGCTGTGTACCTCCGACGGTTCAACAATGGCGATATCCAGACTGCGCTGGCGCTTGAGCAGACTGGCAGCAACGGAGATACCCGCTGCCCCGCCACCGATGATCACGATCTGGTGGGTCGTTGTAGGCGCCGGCGTTGCGGTGTGGTCACTCATGGGATGTCTCCAGTTGGTTCACGTCATTCCGGCTCGGGACTGCCCCCAGCCGGCTCCAGCAGTGGACGCAGGGTCTCGGGGTCATGGCCCAGAGCCCGCATGCGCTCCAGTACGGTCTCCGGCGGCTCGACGTCATGGCGGATTCGGGCCAGTGCCCAGAGATGGATGGAACGCCGCCCACTGCGACAGAAGATGAGAAGCGGGCGCGGCAGGGTTTCAAGTGCCTCGTGAAAGGCGGCCACATCGGCATCCGAGTACTCGCCGGTCGCCACTGGAATGCAGGTCCACGAAAGCCCCAGACTCTGCGCTTTCCGGGCAAGCGCCTGTTCATCATGCTCCGGCGACTCAGAAGGCCGCCGGTTGCAGATCAACGCCTGAAATCCCTGCTGTTGCGCATTCTCCAGGTCTTCTGCAGTCATGGCGCCGGAAAGTCCGACGCCATCCTCAACCTGTTGGATTGTCATTGCTGCAACCTCCGTTCAATCACCCCAGGCCGCGCCAGAGAGGGTGTCCAGGGGAATCTTGATGTAGCGCCGACCATTGTCTTCCGGCTCCGGGAGACGACCACCACGGGTATTCACCTGCAGCGCGTGCAGGATCAGCTTCGGCATCGGCAGCTGGCTGTCACGCTCGTTGCGCATGGCCACATAGGCCTCCCGGTTCTGGTCCACCAGGTGCTTGTTGGTGCGGCGCTGCTCGCCAACAGTGCTTTCCCACTGCGGCTCGCGTCCGTCGGGCATGTAGTCGTGGCCAGTGAAGACCCTGGTCTCTGCCGGCAGTTCCAGAATGGCCTGGATGGATTCCCAGAGCTGTTCGGCGCTGCCACCGGGGAAATCCGCCCGCGCTGTGCCGAAATCAGGCTGGAACAGGGTGTCGTGAACAAAGGCCGCATCGCCGATCACATAGGTGATGGAGGCCAGTGTATGGCCTGGCGAGAACATCACTTTCGCTTCCATTTCACCCACGGTGAATTGATCACCGTCACTGAACAGGCGGTCCCACTGACTGCCATCAGTTGCCAGGTCCGGGAAGTTGTAGATGTCTTTCCACAGTGCCTGGACCGCGGTCACTTCACTTCCGATCGCGGTGGGTGCGCCGGTTTTGCCCTTAAGGTACTGGGCGGCCGAGAAGTGGTCGGCGTGGGGGTGGGTATCCAGGATCCACTCAACCGTCAGACCCTGGCGTGCCACGTATTCCAGGATTTCATCCGCGTGATGGGTCCCCGTCGCGCCCGATTTCTCGTCGTAATCGAGCACCGGATCAATGATGGCGCACTGGCTGGTTGCGGGATCGGAAACCACGTACTGAATGCTGAAAGTCCGCGTGTCGTAGAACCCGGCCACATCCGGCTTGCCAGCGCCTGTGCTGCTGGAACGCTCGAACGTTTTCATGTCGGCCTCCAAAGGAATCGTGAGCTTAATGAATGATTGCCTATTTGGTTATAACGTTAATACCAAATGACATATAAAGCAATGGGGCGTGGTAGCAGGACCACCCCCGGCCGCTATCGCAGCACCAGGGATGGCCTACCGCCCTCAGAGTTTCGCCATACGCAGATAGGGCCGCAGCTCCTCCCACCCGTTCGGGAAGAGTTCACTCGCGCGCTCGTTTGGAATCGACGGCGGGATGATGACTTCATCGCCCTGATTCCAGTCAGCGGGAAGCGCGCAGGTGCGGTTGTCGCTGGTCTGCAGCGCGTCGATGGCACGCAGAATCTCATCGAAGTTGCGACCCACGGTCATCGGGTAGGTCATGGTCAGACGGATGCGTTTTTCCGGATCGATTATGAATACGCTGCGCACCGCGGCCGTCTCGCTCTCGCCCGGATGGATCATGTCGTAGAGGCGGGCGATGTTGAAATCCGCATCCGCCAGGATCGGAAAGTCGAGGGCGCAGTTCTGTGTGTCGTTAACGTCCTCGATCCACTTCAGGTGTTCCTCGGCGGTCTCGGTGGAAAGCCCGATGGGTTTCACGCACCGGCGCTCGAACTGATCGGCCAGCTGCGCGGTCCGCCCCATTTCAGTGGTGCATACCGGCGTGAAATCCGCAGGGTGGCTGAAGAAAAAAGCCCAGGAGTCCCCAATCCAGTCATGGAAGTGGATGGTTCCCTTGGTGCTTTCCGCTGTGAAATCCGGCGCTGTATCGCCAAGTTGAAGTGTCATGGTGTTTCCCCCGTCTTCTGTGATTGCTGATCGTTTCTGGAGAATCGACGCCGGCTGTCGCTATCTCCAGTACGCAGATCATAGGAGGAAACCTCTTTATATACTATATAAGTATAACGATAGAACTATTAGGTTTTCTCAATCGTGTTGGAACACCGGCAATACCCTCTTCTTGACGCCAGAAGCTGTTTATTTATACAGTTCCAGGAATGAGGGGACGGGCCAGCCAGACCAATATCCCGCACCGGTTCGAGACCCGCGTCAGCGAGCCCTGGATCGATGGGGAATCAGCACCTGAAGCAGACAGGGCAACTCCGACCACCACACGGGCTGTGGCGGCGCGCTCGATCATCAGCCGCAATGAGTCGCCGGATGTGCCTTTCGACCAGTCAGTGAACCCATACCAGGGCTGCGAACACGGCTGTATTTACTGCTTTGCCAGGCCCTCCCATGCCTACCAGGACCTTTCGCCGGGGCTGGATTTCGAGACCCGGATCCAGGCCAAGACCAACGCGCCCGAGAAACTGAGGGCAGCGCTGGATCACCCCCGCTATCAGCCCTCACCGATCGCTCTGGGCGTCAACACCGACGCCTACCAGCCGGCGGAGAAGGCGCACCGGATCACACGCCGTCTGCTGGAGATACTGCTTGAATACCGCCACCCCGTATCCATCATCACCAAAAGCGGCCTGATCCTTCGTGACCAGGATCTGCTCTCGGAGATGGCCGCCATGGGGCTTTGTTCGGTAAGGATCTCACTGACCACCCTGGATAACCGCCTCAAGGGTCAGCTGGAGCCCAGGGCCACCGCAGCGGCCACGCGCCTGCGGGTATTGAGGGAGCTTTCAGAGGCAGGTGTGCCGACAGGGGTTCTGACCGCCCCCATCATCCCGTTCATCAATGACCACGAGATGGAGGCCATGATCAGCGCGGCGGCGGACAATGGTGCACAGCGGGCCAGCTGGGTCCTGTTGCGCTTACCCTACGAGGTGGCACCGTTGTTTGAGGACTGGCTGCAACGTCACTACCCGGACCGGGCGAGCCACGTCATGAACCGTGTCCGTGACCTCAGGGGCGGGAATACCAACAGCAGCGAATGGGGGCAGAGGATGACCGGGACAGGGGTTCTGGCAAAGCTCTACCGGCAGCGGTTCGAGCGTCAATGCCGTGCGGTTGGACTGAATGTGCACGAGGAGGAACCGCTGGACACCGGATTGTTCCGGCGCCCAGGCGGTGAGCAGATGGGACTGTTCTAGACGTAGAAGTGCAGGTCTTCCTGCGCCTTGAGCAGATCCCGCATCTTGATGGGGTCATCCCCAAAGAAGAAGACCAGACCCCAGTGTGTGCCAAACGCTGATCGGTCCGGCACCGTTTCCTCTTTGGGTTCGGTCAGTTCGTGGAACTCGAAGTACGGGTGTTCCGTGGTCTCTTTCGGCATTTCCAGCTTGCTGACGACACGATGGCGTGGGTAAACACCAAAGCATCCGGCGTAGCCCCTGGCATCCTCCACTTCCTTCGGGAAGAAGTTTGCCACCTCTTCCTTGGTGCTCTTGGGATCGAACACCAGCATGGACGCCTGATAGGCGCTGAACCCGTAGGCGCGCTCAATCAGTTCGAACGCCTTGAACCCGGGTGGGCGATAGGCGATCTCGCCAAAGTACATCTCACCATCAGCGGTCACAAAGTACTCCGGGTGGATCAGGCCAAACTGGATATCGAAGGTCTTGATCAGCTTCTCGATCTGCTTGGTGATCGCATTGCGCCAGCTTTCCAGCTCCTTGGTCGCGGGCACAAAGACCGAATAGCCCAGCGTCACGTACTCGGAGATGTTCAGGAACTGGATCTTACCGTCGTGGATCCAGGCCTCGACCGCAAACTCCCAGCCATCCAGGTGGCTTTCCATGAGCAGCGGATACTCTTCGTCCGGTATGTGCTCGATCTCTTCGAGCGTGCGGATCATGCGGTGCCCGAGGCAGCCGGCCTTGTCGAAGGCCTTGACGTGAATCGGGTCATCCGGGTCACCGTCAAGCTTGAGCAGCGTCTGGTTAACGCGCTTCATGAAGCGGATGATGTCGTCCTTTTCGTGGGCTTCCTCGAAGATCCCCACGCGTATACCACCCAACTGGGCGCGGCGCTTCATCAGGGCCTTGTCCCGGAACAGGATGGACTGACCGTACATTCGAGGGTTGTCCATGAGCACTGAGTTGATTGCCCCCGACCACTCAACGGTTTCCTCAAACAGGGGGACGGCGGCATCAACCCCTTCTTTTTTCAACCGCTCGGCAATCTCCAGCGAGCGATCGTTCAGGCGCTCAAAATCCCAGGGAATGAACGGGATCTTGTTGGCTTCACAGAAATCAGCGGCCCACTCGGGCGCTACCACGACGTAGCGGCGATCAAACTTCTGCGCCGCTTTAATCGCATTGACGCTCCAGCCCAGCAGCGCGATGTAGCCCTTATTCGGGTCCTTGGGTGTTTCCGTTCCGCGCACCGAGTCCATCGTCGGGTCGGTCCAGCTGGAAACGTCTTTTTTTTGAGCTTGTGGTTCGTTCGACATTGGTTGTTCTCCTTTTGCGTTTCGCAATAAAGCCGGCGGTCGCATTGGCAACGCCAGCTGTGGGGATTCCGGGCCTGCTAACGCCCTTGAGCCCAACTCGTCCGGGCCAGTTGCATGGCCCGATTGACTTCATCGGTTGGAATATCGGCTGGCTCGCCCTTTTCGAGGGGATCGTAGTGGAACACATACAGTCGTGACGCGAACTCAGCCACCGGCAACGAGGCTTCGCCGTAGAGCTCGCCGTGGCCCTGGGTCGCGGTAACGATCCCCTGGCCCCAGTTCTGCCCGCTGTCGTTATTCGGGTTGAAAAAATAGACACGCATGGTCTGATCCGTATCCAGCGCAAGCCGCTGGATGGTGATCGCGTGCCAGCCGAGAAAGCGCGTGGCACTGTCGGTCACCGCAATGCCGGCGGGTTGTGGATTGATGACCGGAATATTGCCGTTGTAGAAGGGGTGGTAAGACGCGTAAAAGTCGCGGATAAACCCTTCAAAGTCCTTCAGGCCGCCGGTGAACACATCCACTGCTATACGGAATCCGTGACCCACACGATCACCATGGAATTCGGCGTTGACCCACTTGTGCGGATCCTCTCCGCGCCCGGCGCTGCGTCGACCCATTTCGAAGTAGATGCGATCCAGGTGGGGCACGGTCAGCAGCGAAACGGCGTCCACATCCACCGGGGGCTCGGCAGCCAGGCCGGTGCCCAGATCCCGCGACGAAATACTGTTGCCTTCAAAGCGCATCACAACCTCGTCATCACGCGCTGCCCAGGCCAGGATCTGAAGCAGTTCCGCGGGCATATTGTAGGCCCACATGGACAGCGCGCGCGTCGACTGACAGGTCGGATAGTTCCCCTGCCCCACGCCCAGCGGCCGACCCAGCACGTTGAGTACATCAGCGAGCAGAAAGCATTCCGGGGAACGGCTGCTGCCAAAGACGGCTTCAATCTTGCGGGTCGCCGCTTCACAGAGCGACAGTCGTAACTGGCGCCACAGGGACGGTGCCACCGGAGGCGCGTAGAGAATACCCCGCTCGAGCATCATGGCCAGGCCATAGGCGCACTGGCTGGTCTCGGGAAACAGGGCCTCATCAATCAGGGTGTGGATCAACTTCGGATAGCAGTGAAACGCGTCGGCACCGGTGTAACTCAAACCCAGCGCCGTTGGGATCAGGGCATTCCAGCGACCACGCAGGTAGCGTATGAACACCGGCATGTAGGCCGACACCAGACCGGTACTGTGCATGGCCTGCGCAAAGGCGATGGCCTCCTGCAGCAGGGCGGCGTCGTCCATGTCCGCCAGTCGTTCCGAGTAGACCTCGAAGCCGGGATCTTCACGGCACGCTTCAGTGGGGCTGAACACCGCGTTGATCAGTTGCAGTGCGTCGTCGCCGACCTCACCGCCCAGCGCATCCGGTTTCTGCAGACAGACGGCAATCTGCGTCACCATCTGTTTGACGCCCTCCACCTGGACCGGGCGCTGCGCCAGAATCCGCCAGACCTCGGCCACCAGGTGCTCCAGAAGATTCCCATAGCCCAAGTGCTGAAGCAGGTAGTGATAGAGATTCTGAACGGCGTAACCCAGCTCATTGGGTCGCAGCCGGTCGCTCTCCTGCAGATTGCTGACCACCAGATCGAGATTCATCGCCAGCACCTGGGCGAGAAAATGATGGGCATGTTCCGCCGAGATGGAGGGATGGGTGTAGTCGCCCCTGGCCACTGCCAGCAGGCGGATCTGGCTCAGGATTTCGACCAGCGTTGCGGTGGGTTCGCCGTATCGCACCGTGCGCACGGCCAGCGAGGGCACCAGGGTCTGGGGGTAGTCCCAATCACTGCCACCAAAAAAACCGGCCCCCTCAATGGCGGGCACGCGCTGGTAGAGCGCATCCAGGCCTTCGGAACTGAACATCAGGGGCTGTGCGGCCTCGAGCGCCTCGAAAACCGGCGAGACGCCTTCAACGGCATTGATTTCAGCAAGGCGGCTGATGGCCGCGTCGAGTGTTGTCACGAGCGCCTCTGGGGCGCCGTCATACCGCGTTTCGGGTTCATGTTCAGCTCCGTGCACTCCAGGCGCCCCCTTGCCGCCAATTTAGGCCAGCCACTGTTAGAATGGGAGTCGCATTACTATCTGGTCCATTGAACCTGCAAACAGCGCTCGACTGCAACCGAATGCATCAACTACCCATTGATCCCCACCGTACACGCTTCATGGACGCCCTGCAGCAGGGCCACGCCGTTGTTACCGCGGACACGGGCTCCGGCAAGTCCACCCGCCTGCCCGTTTGGGCCTGCGAACAGGGCGCCACCCTGGTGATCGAGCCCCGGCGGGTGGCCTGCACGGCACTGGCCGGCTTCCTCGCCCGGCAACAGGGGACGGCCCTCGGTGAGGGCATTGGCTACGCCGTCCGGTTTGATGTGCGCTGCAACAGCGACACGCCACTGGTTTTCGCCACCCCCGGCATGGCGCTGCGATGGCTGGGCGAAGGCGGGCTGCGGCGATTCCGGACCGTTGTCCTGGACGAATTCCACGAACGGCGCTGGGACACCGACCTGCTGCTCGCCCTGCTCCAACACCGGGGCGAGCATCATCTCGTTGTCACCTCGGCGACGTTCGCGGCGGAGACCGTAGCCCGCCACCTGCAGGCGCCATTGATCGAGGCGGAGGGGCGGCGGTTCCCCGTAACCCTCCAGCATGACGCCAGGGATGAACGCCATATGCCTGAAAGCCGCCATCTGGCGGAGCGCATGGCCCGGGCCATCCAGCGGGCACTGAGGGAAACGTCCGGCCCGGTGCTGGCATTCCTGCCCGGCCGGGGCGAGATCCGTGATACGGAGCAGGCCCTGGGCGATCCCGGCGTCCCGGTACTGACCCTGCATGCCACCGTGGACGCCGACTCCCAGAGACAGGCGCTGGCCGAGGACGACGGCCAGCGTGTCATTCTGGCGACCAACGTGGCGGAGACCTCCCTGACCATTCCCGGGGTAACCGCCGTGGTGGACTCCGGCCTGGAGCGTCGCACCCACCAGCGCAACGGCCGCACGGTGCTCAGCCTGGCCGCCATCAGCCAGGCCTCGGCAGACCAGCGCAGTGGCCGGGCCGGGCGCACCGAAGCGGGCACGGCGATTCGGCTCTGGGGCCGCGGCGCACCGCTGGAGGCCACCACCGCACCGGAGATCCAGCGCGAGGAGCTGACCGAGCTGGTACTGGCCGCCGGCTGCGCCAACGCCCCCGCTCACAGCCTGAGCTTCCCCGACCCACTGCCGCAGAAAGCCCACAGCAAGGCGCTTGAGCAGCTCCAGCGCATGGGTGCCGTGGATGAAGACGGCGTTGCGACCGACTACGGCCAGCGCCTGTTCCAGCTCCCCATCGACAGTTTCTTTGCGCACCTGATCTCGGCCATGCCGGATGCCGAAACCCAGGGCGCCATGGCGGATCTCACGGCCGCACTGAGCACCCGCCCACGCCTGTTCCGCTTCCCGGACAAGGAGGACCAGCGCCGCGCCCTGGGCGACTGGCTGCCCACCCCCTGCGACGCCAGCACCCTGGTGGCCATGCTGCGCACCCGGCCGCCGGCACCGCTCAGCGTGAACGAGCAGGCGCGGCGTGAAGCCCGCCAGCTCGCCGGACGCATCCGGGACGCCCTGGGGCTGCCATCGATTCCGGAGACGCCCCTCGATGACCCTGCTCACCTGCGCCGGGCAATCGCGCAAGCGGCCCCGGAACTGGTCTTCGTCCGGCGCGAGAAACGCCGCCAGGCCATGGGCAACGATGCCCGGGAGGTCCTTCCGGATGACGCCTCCCGACTGCCGGAGGACGCCGAAGCCGCCCTGGTGCTGGACGAATACAGCACCCCGGGTAAACGCGGCCACCGCCAGACCATCACCATCGCCACCTGCCTGGCGCCGGTGTCACTGTCCATACTGGACGAGCTGGATCTGGGCGAGGTGCGCTTCGGGGAGATGCGCCTCGAGGACGGCGAACCCCGCGTCCGCCGCGAGCGCCTCTATGCCAACCGGGTCGTCAGTTCAGCAGACATCACCCCCTCCGGTGCGGACCTGCGCAGCGCCCTCGCGGAGCTGATCCTGCAGGGGCAGCTGCTGACCCCAGTCGGTGAGAGCATCCAGGCGGATATCCAGCAGTGGGCGCTGTACGTGGCCCTGGGACACGGAGAAGGTGACGTTCCGGACTCCCCCAGGCAATGGCTCTGCGAGCGCCTGCAGGCACTGGGCGTGGAGGAGCCCGGGGACGAGAGCCTGATCGAACCCGGGGATCTTGCCTTTGAGGGCATTCCGGAATGGGAGCGCGAGACCTTCGACCGGCGTTACCCCCGCCGCCTGTCCCTGGGGGATCTGGTCATGGATGCAACCTATGAACCTGCCGCCCGGCGCATCACCCTGGACTACCGTCACGGCCCCCGCAAAACGCCGCCCAAACGCTGGGAACTGCCCAGCTGGAAGGGCTGGAAGATCCGCTACCGCCGCGCCAGCAAGGTGGTTACGGTACAGTGAACCCGGTTCCACCCCGGCGCCCAGTGTGGAACAATGACGTCTTTAACGAGGAGGGGGCCCGATGGTAAAACGCTGGCTGACTTGGCTGTTCTGCCTGCTCATCCTGCTTCCGGCAGGAGCGGGTGCATCGCCACTGACAGAAGGACTCGACACCCGAAACCTGGAACTCGCCTCCGTTCACGCAGCCGTGGTTGATCTTGAAACCGGATCCCAGATCCACGGCAAGAATGCCCAGATCCCGGTTCCCATCGCCTCGATCACCAAGATGATGACCGCCCTGGTGGTCCTGGAATCCGACGAGCCACTGGATGAATACCTCACCATCCTGGAGCGGGACCGCCCGGCTCCGGTCAACGCCTATTCCCGCATCCGCATCGATTCCGAGGCCACGCGCCGGGACCTTGTGCGTATTGCCCTCATGGCCTCGGAGAACCTGGCGGCCCACCAGTTGGCGCGCCATCATCCCGGCGGCTACGACGCCTTCATCGAGGCGATGAATCGCAAAGCGACTCTGCTCGGCATGAACAATACCCAGTTCGTGGATCCGGCCGGGCTGTCCTCGAAAAACCAGTCGACCGCCTCGGACCTGACACGGCTGATGCGCGCGGCCTGGAAAAATGAGACCCTGCGCGAGCTGTCGACCACGCGTTATCATACGGTGCACTTCCGCAGCCCGCGCTACCAGCTGCGTTACGGCAACACCAACGTGCTGGTGCATCGGCGGGGCTGGCCGGTGCGTCTGACCAAGACCGGTTACCTGAACGACGCCGGGCGCTGCCTGATGATGGTGACCCGGGTGGATGACCGCCCGGTGGGCATGGTGTTCCTCAACTCCTTCGGGAAGCGCACCCCGCTGGGCGATGCCGGACGCGTGCGGCGCTGGCTGCGTACCGGCAACAGCGGCGCCATTGCCGGCGCCGCCAAACGCTATGAGCACAGACAGGTCCAGGCCCTGCAGGCCCGCGAGACCCAGACCGCCGAGAACACACACAAGGAATCAATGGAGACCGCGCAATGATCGGACTGTCCCTCTCGCTGCATGCCCTCGCCGCCGTGATCTGGGTGGGTGGCATGTTCTTCGCCTACATGGCCATGCGCCCGGCCGTGGTGCGGGTGGTGGATCCCTCCCAGCGGCCACTGCTGTGGTGCCACGCCCTGTCACTGTTCTTCCGCTGGGTCTGGGCCTCAGTGGGCATCCTGCTGGTCACCGGCTACGGCCTGATCCACGCCCTCGGCGGCATGGGCAATGTCGGCGCACACATCCATATGATGCACGGGCTCGGCCTGCTGATGATGCTGCTGTTCCTGCACATATTTTTCGCCCCCTACAAGCGCCTCAAGCAGGCCGTGGACAGTGGCGACATCGAGGAAGGCAAGCGCCGGGTCGGCCAGATCCGCAAGTTCGTGGCCATCAACCTGGTCATCGGCCTGATCGTGGTGGTTATCGCCACCGGCGGGCGTTACTGGTAACGATAGCGGTAGACCCGCGTGGCGTAGAGATCCGGGAGTTCCCTGACCGCCTCGGGCTCGCGCCCACGCAGGGCGAAGCAGTGGCTGATCACCCAGCGCACCGACCCCGGATCGCGCTCCAGCCGCTGCTGCACCGCCTGCATGCCCTCCGGCATCAGATAGCACAACAGCACTTCCACCCCATCCAGATCTGCGGCCCGGAAATCCCGCCGGTGGAAGTTCAGGTTCTCCAGCCGCATCAGCCGCACCAGTAACACCGACACCAGCCAGGGAAAGAACGACACCTCGTAGCCGACCACCCGGGTCCGCGGGAAGCGCCGCGCAAAACGGAGGGCAAGCGTGCCCCAGCCGGAGCCCATATCCACGATGGCACCGTCTGGCTGCTCAGGAACCAGCTCCAGCATCGCTTTCGGCGCCCGGCCCAGACTGGGCATGGGCGGCATGCCCGTGCGCAGGGTCGACCAAAGGATGGACGCCCCCACCACCAGCACCATGGCAAGCGCTACCAGGGCTGCTACCTCCACGGAAGGGCTCCTACCGGCTTCCAGTGCGCCTCAGCACTCATCCGGAGTCCGACTCCCGCCAGTTCTCGGCCACATCCTGCCCCCGGCGCTCATTCACCGGCAGCACCGTCACCATGGCCAGCACGAACAACGCCAGGCAGAACAGAATGGCATCCGCCAGGCCCAGTGCCCACTGGATCAGGCCCAGCCCCAGGATCCCGAATATAGCCGCCAGCTTGGAGGCGGTGCCCCAGAAGCCGAAAAATTCCGCCGCCTTGCCCGTGGGCGTGAGCACGCCCACCAGGGCCCTGCCGGCGGACTGGGCCGACCCCAGACTGAGCCCGGCCAGCACACCGGCCACCAGGAACACCTCCTGGGCCTCAAGCTCGAGCCCGGCTACCCGTTCCAGCAGCAGGGTCATGTTCGGGGTCTGCCAGATGGCCAGTATGGCAACCACCCAGAGCCAGAGCGTGATGAGGTAGGTGCGGCGAGCGCCCCAGTGCCCCTGGAGCCAACCGAACAACAGCGCGCCGATGGCGGCGGTGATCTGGACGGTGATGAACATCAGGGTGCGCGTGGCCTCGTCCCAGCCGATCACCTGGGAGCCGTAGATGAACGAGAAGCTGACGATGATGTAGATCCCGGCCATTGAGAAGAAGATCGAGACCAGCAGCCAGCGCAGGTCCCCGAACTGGTTCACCACCCGCCCCGTGGCCAGAAGGCGGTTGATGCCCAGCCGGGTCAGCGACCAGCCCTCCGGGACCACACGGGCGTCGCCACGCTCACGGACCCAGACGAAGGTGGGGATCGCCGCCAGCAGGAAGAACACTGCCGCAAAGGGCCCAACCCAGCGGATAGTGTCGTAGTTTTCCGCCGTCACATCCCCCAGGAAGGCCAGGGTGAAGGCCGTTGCCACCAGCCCGCCGATGTAGCCGAGGCTCCAGCCCAACCCCGAAATCCAGCCCAGCTCATTGCGCGGGCCCAGATCCGGCAGAAAACTGGAAATGAAGCCCTCGCCGATGGCATAGGCGAAGTTGGAGACAATGATCAGCACCATGGCGATGATGATCCAGCCGGGCTCCACAAAGTACAGCAATGCGGTTGCCCCCACGGTCACAAGGTAGCTGGCAAACAGGAAGCGCTTGCGCGAGCGGGTGTAGTCCATGACCGACCCGCACACCGGGTTGGCCACCACCACCAGCCCATAGCTGACTGCCAGCGCCAGGCTCCAGAGGAAGTTCCCCAGCCGGTAGTCGGGGCCGTCGCCGACGATCACACGGGTGAACAGGTCCCCGAACACCACCGTGATGATCAGCAGCGTGTAGGCCTGGTTGGCGAAGTCGAACATCGCCCAGCCGAAGATCTCACGGCGCGGTGCGCGGGTCTGTGCGTCCATCAGGGTGCCTGGAAGGTCAGCGAAACACTGGCATGAATGGTACGTCCTGGGGCGGGTTCATAGAAAGCGCCGGTACTGGCATCGTCGCTGGCATTGACCCGGATATTGCTGAAATAGTCGCGATCGAACAGGTTCTGGATGCCCGCACCCAGTGTCAGGAGCGACCCACCCAATGACAGCTCGTACTGGCCTCGCAGATGCACCAGCCCGTAGCCGCTGGCGGCCACCTCATTGGCATCACTGACGTAGACATCACTGACCGCCTCGGTTTCCACCGCTGCCATCCAGGGCCCCTGCTCCCAGGCAGCCTCCAGGAACAGGTTGTGTTCCGGCAGCCCCGGGAGGCGGTTGCCTGACAGCCCTTCCGGATGATCCCGGAACCGGAAATCCGACCAGGTGTAGGCGCTGGTCAGGGTCAGGTTCTTCGTGGCAAACGCCTCAGCCCCAAGCTCAATGCCATCGCGGCGGGTTTCGCCGGCATTGCGGTACGTGGCACTGCCATCATCATTCTCGTTGACGACGATCTCATCCTCGGTGGCGACACGATAGGCGGCCAGCTCATAGCGCAGCCGCTCGCTCACGACCCCTTTTAACCCAACCTCCGTGTTGACCGCCTTCTGGGGCTTCAGCTCTGCTTCGGGCTGATTGTTGTTGGCTGTAGCATCAACGAGCTCCGTGAACGTTGGCGTTTCAAACGCCGTCCCGACGTTGGCATACAGCTGATGGCGGGGATGGAAGGACCAGGTGGGCCCCAGGCTGGCACTGAACTCATCGTAGCTGCGGTCATCAAACGCCCCATCACCGCCTCCCCGCTCGTCCACCTGGAACCGGACATGGTCGTAACGCCCGCCGACCATCATGCTGACGGTATCCGTCAGGCCCAGATCCGCCTGACCATAGAGAGCGCTGCTCGTGGCCTGCTCCAGGGCGTCCCGGGCTTTTGTTCCCCGCTCGCCATTGCCGCTTACGTTGAAGCGTTCGCGATCATCGCGCTGCTCCCTGAAGGAGGTCCCCAGCGTCCAGTCCACTGGCAGGCCGGCCAATCGGGCCTGGTCGCGGTATTCCGCGGATGTACCGTAGAAGTCCCGCTCGTAACCAATCAGGCTCGGGCCCGGAAACGGCAGCTGCTGCTCGAAGTCCCGGCGTGCGTAGAAGGTGGTCAGCTCCAGCTCCCCCGGCAGGCTCGCAGTGTCACTGTAGATCAGCCCCAGCCGCTGCTGGTCAACACTCTGGCCGGTATCCAGGGCCTCAGCATCAGGATCAGCCTGACGGCGGTCCGCCCTCACCTGGGCCCGTGTCAGCCCGCCGGGGTCCTCGCCGGTGGGCTGGTCATAGGCGGTAAAGACCGTCTCCAGGCGCCGGCCCGGGCCCAGCTGGTACCCGGCCTTGCTGTTGAGCATCATCTTCTCGGTCCGGCTCTGGTCGCGGTAGCCGTCGTAATCCAGATGCCAGGCACTGACATGGCCGTTCCAGGCGCCGGATGTGCCGCCGCCGCTGGCCGCCACCCGGCGCAGGCCATGGCTGCCACCGGTCACCGAGGCCCGGGGTGGTGCACTGCCCCGTCCGTCCGGTGTCGTCACCGCCAGCATGCCGCCGGCGGCATTGCCGTAGAGGGCCGAGGACGGACCGCGCAGCACCTCCACCCTTTGGGCGCTTTCCAGGTCGATGGTGTCGATCTGGGACTGGCCATCCGGCAGGGTCAGCGGCAGTCCGTCCACACGCAGCCGGATCCCACGAATACCGAAGGCGCCCCGGGCACCGAAGCCGCGCATGGAGATGCGCAGGTTCTGGGCGAAGTTGTAGCGGTTCTGGAAGAAAACGCCGGGGACGCGCTTCAGGCCCTCATCCAGGCCCAAGCGCTCACGCCCATCCTGAAGGGCGGCTTCATCCACCACGGTCACCGCCATGGGAGCTTCCGCGCGGTCCCGGATCAGCCCCGTGGCGGTCACCTCCACCGGCGCCACCCCCATGCTGGTTTCCTGGGCGCCGGCGAGGGGCACGGTCAGCGCAACCACCACTGCCGCCAGTCCGCAGTGCAGGCCCCGGTCCCTTGTTTGCGTTGCTCTACGTTCAGCCAACATCCAGATGCTGCGGGTTCCCCGAGACAATGCCCACCACATTACCGAAACCACGGCCGATGTGCATGCCGGAGCCATCAATGCGGAACTCTTTTACACCCCTGTCATGGGGGGAGCCGCGCATCTTGAGCACGGTGATGCCCCGGCGTATCTCGCCCTCGGTCTCCACATAGCGCAGCAGTATGATGGAGTCGGTGATGGTGGAAATGTGCGATTCGGTCACGGAGCTGCCCCCGAACAGCTGCGGTGTGGCGGCGGTGAACAGGCCCGCGACCTTCTGCTGTTTCACGTAGGATGTGAGCCCGATCACGAACTGGCGGAACCCCCTGATGGTGGCGATGCGTTCCAGGGCGGACAGGCTGTCCACGGCAATGCGATCCGGACGGAACTCATCGATTTCCCGTTTCATGGCCAGCAGATGATCCTCTATGCCCGCGGATTCCGGGTAGTCACAGATGACCCGGAGCTGGTCGCTCTCCTCCATGGCGCGCACATCCATGCCCCAGCCCTGCGCATTGCGGGTGAACTGGTCACGGCTTTCCTCGAAGGCGAACAGCAGGCAGCGCTCTCCCTGGCTGATCCCGCCCTGAAGAAATTCCGTGGCCATGAGCGTCTTACCGGTACCCGTTGCTCCGGAGATAAGAATGATGGAGTCGCGGAAGAAGCCGCCACCGCACATGGTATCCAGGTCCGGGCTTCCGGAGGTAATGCGTTTGCTGGTCGACCCCTGGGAAAGCTCCAGCGCCGAAAGGGGAATGCAGGCCATGCCCTCGCCGTTGACAATGGAGAAGGGGTATTCGCCCTTGTGGTGCTCGGTTCCCCGGAACTTGAGGATCTCGATGGTGCGACGGCGCTTCTCTTCCTCGAGAAGGTTGCGCAGGATGACGACATTGTCAGCCACGAACTCCTCAACGCCGTAGCGGGCAATCTCACCATACTCCTGCCGGCGCTCGGAGGTCATCAGCGCCGTCACGCCGAGTTTTTTCAGGTGCGCGGCCACGCGGAACATCTCACGCCGGGTACTGCTGGTCTGGGCGAACTGGTTGAACACCGCGCCCAGAGAGTCCATGGAAAGGCGGGTCGCGCCCACCCGCTGGACCGCATAGCCCACCCTCGCCATCAGGCCTCCGAGATCATATTCTCCCAGCACCACCGAGCTGATTTCCGGGTCGGGCGAGGCATCCACGAACGCCCACAGGCCCTGCTCCTCCCAGGCCTGGATGTCCCAACCGAAACTGGCGAGGTTGCGGCGCAGGTCCTCGGCACTCTCCTCAAAGGTGACGAAAACGCCAGGCTCGCCGAACTGCTTAATCCCCTCTGCCAGGAACTGCGCCGCCATCAGTGTCTTGGCACTGCCGGCCGATCCGGAGACCAGTGTCGTCCGCCCTGCCGGCAGACCGCCGGATGCAATGTGATCAAAACCCGGGATACCGGTGGCAACCTTGCCGATAGCGCGGTCATGAACCCTGGTTGCATCAGTCATGGATGGATCCTCCATTGAGTATCGGATCAAACGTCGATTTCCAGTGCCGCCAGCACATCATCGGCGTTCGACAGATCCCCGATGACACGACGGTCCGGTACCGGGGATGTTTTGACCAGTGTGGGGGTCGCCATGATCCGGCTCGCCTCCGCACGGTCGGGTTGTTCGAGCACGTCCACTATCTCGTAATGGCATCGATCGGACAGCACTCCGGAACACAGGTTCCTGAGGTTTCCAACAGCCCGCTGCCCCCGGGTGCCATCGCCAGTAATGAACAGAACCAATTGCAGCTGCCCGTTACTCATGACAGTGCTCCATGAACGGAGAAACACCTAGGTAAGCTCATGATCGCCTGCCCCAAGGTAGTCGGCCAGATCGGCGGCCGGGATGGGTTCGCTGAAGTAGAAGCCCTGATAAGCGGAACAGCCGTTATCACGCAGAAAATCCAGATGCTCCCGGGTTTCGACCCCTTCGGCCATCACGCTCAGCCCCATGCTCTGGCCCAGGCGGATGACCGTCTTCGTGATGACCGCATCATTGGGATCATCCAGTACATCACGCACGAATGACTGGTCAATCTTGAGCTGATCCAGCGGCAGGGTCTTGAGATAGAACAGTGACGAGTAGCCGGTGCCAAAGTCGTCCAGCGAAAAGGTGATGCCGAGCTCGCGCAGCGACACCATTTTTGCCACCACCTGTCCCACGTCCTCGAGCAGCAGCGTTTCAGTCACCTCCAGCCGGAGCCGGCGTGGATTGGCCCCGGTTTTCTCCAGCGCCGCACGGATATCGGTGACGAACTCCGGATGGCGGAACTGGCGGGCACTGACGTTCACCGAAAGACTGAGATCGGCCGTATCAGTGCTCCGTGCCCAAATGACGAGCTGCTCACAGGCCTGGGTGAGCACGAGCCTGCCAAGCTCCACGATCAGCCCCGTCTCCTCCGCCAGCGGAATGAACTGCCCCGGAGCGATAATGCCCTGCTTTGGATGCTGCCAGCGGGCGAGCGCCTCAAAACCGATGACGCCATGCTCCACCTCGAGCTGGGGCTGGTAGAACAGAACGAACTCACGCTCCCTGATGGCGCGCCGCAGCTCCTTCTCCCGGGCCGCCCGGTTCGCGACCTCGGATTCCATGTGCTCATCGAAGAACCGTATGGAATTGCGCCCGGATTCCTTGGCCTGGTACATGGCCAGATCCGCCCTCTTGAGCAGCTGGTCCACGCTGCTGGCGCGATCACCGAAGAGCGCGATACCAATGCTCGGGGTGATGAAGAATTCCTGGCCGGAAAGCTCAAAGGGCAAACGGAAGACCTCCAGAATCTTTTCACCGACGATGGCGACCTGCTCGGCGGCGTATGAACTGACCGGATCCATTTCCGGCAGCATCACCACGAACTCGTCACCTCCGAGCCGGGCCACGGTATCGCTGCGGCGCACGGCGTACTGGAGACGCACGGCCACCTGGCGCAGCAGTTCATCCCCCAGGTCATGGCCGAGGGTATCGTTGAGGATCTTGAAGTTGTCCAGATCCAGAAACAGCAGCGCGCCAATCTGCCCGTTACGACCACTGACCACCAGCGCCTGCTGCAGGCGGTCGACCAGCAAGCGGCGGTTGGGCAGCCGTGTCAGTGGGTCGAAGAAGGCAAGTTGCTCGATCTCACGCTCCTGTTCCTTGCGCTGGGTAATGTCGGTGTTGATAACCAGCATCGACTGTGGCCGGCCATCATCATCACGCACCATGGTCCAGCGCCCTTCCACGATCAGGCTGTGGCCGTCGCGATGGCGCTGGGCGATCTCACCCTTCCATTCACCGTCATGGAGCACATTGACGAAGGTTTTTGAGAACTGGTCACGGCTGTCGGCTACCAGCGTCTCCAGCGGCTGTCCGAATGCCTCCTCGGCGCTCCACCCGTACAGCCGTTCGGCGCTCTGGTTCCAGAACAGCACACGCTGATCCATGCCCAGAACGATGATGGCGTCCTGGGCCTTATCGAGCAGCGAGGCCTGGTCGCGGATGCGCACATCCGTGTTACGGCGCTCGATTTCCGCCTCCGCGCGGCTGGCGAAGATCTGAATGGTGTTGTAGACGAAATCCTCTTCCTCCAGCGGCCAGGCGAAGAGGGTGATGAGGAAGCCGATGGGCTGGCCCGCCGCATTGTCGAGACGCCAGATCACGCCAGCGCTCGTATCCGGCCGGTCGCCGCTGTTCAGCGGGAACTCGCTGCCACTGAGCTCATGGAGCACCAGGCTGCCACGATCAAAAGCCTCCAGGCAGGGCGTTTCCGCCAACCGGAACCCGACATTCTCCCGCAGTTCATCGTGAACAATCACCGACAGTGTCTCTGCGGTTGGGTCCTCTCCCATATTCACCCGCGCCACCATGCTGATGACGCTGCCCAGGGCCTGGTTCATGTTCCGTGCCAGCTGTTCAAAAAACTCCGTGCCCACGGTGGCCGATACCCCGGAGGCCACCTTGAGCACGGTCTCCTGCACACGCTGCTTCTCGCTCTCGGTGCGTACGTGCTCAATGCCGAACGCCAGGTTGCGGGACAGGCGCAGGAGCAGGCTCAGTTCCTCATCGGTGACGCGCTGGCAATCACGACCATAGAGCCCCAGGACACCGAAGGCACCACGCTCACTGCACAGCGGCAGATAGATCAGACGGCCGTAGCCGTGCTGGACAGCCGGTTCGACCTCGGCGGAAGCAAGGGGTACCGCCCGGGTATCCTCGTAGACCACCGGCCGGGCCTCCCGGATCGCCTCGCCAGCAGGCGCCAGCCCCGCCCTGAGGCCGGTGTCCCAGCTGAGTTCGGCATCACCGATGAACCCAGCCCCCTGGCCCGCCCAGTGTACCGGTTGGATGGGATGGCCGGGCGACGTCTCGGCCAGCCCCACCCAGACCAGATCGTAACCCCCGATGGTCACAGCGGTGCGACAGATCTGCTCCAGAAGCTCCTGTTCCTCACCAGCGTGGAGCACTGTTTCATTGCAGGCGCTGACCAGTCGCAGGGCCCGGTTACTGGCCTCAAGCGCTTTCTGCGCGTCATAGCGCTCCGTCACATCCCGAAGCGATGCCAGCCATGCTGTGCTGCCGTCCCATTCAATATCGACAACCCGCATCTCCATGACGGTGTAGCCACCATCGCCGTGGGGCACCTCCACCTCGGTGCATTCGCCCGTGGTGAGCGGCAAGCCGAAATCCCGGCTGATCAGGGCATCCTCTCCGATCTGGAACAGCCACAGGGCAGCTTGATTGCACATCCGCACCCGGCCATCACGGGAAACAATGATGATGCCGTCGGCATTACGCTCAATCACCCGCCGGAAACGGGACTCACTGCGCCGCAGCGCATCCTGGGCCCCCTTCAGCTGCAGAAAGCCCTCCACACGGGAAACAAACTCCGAGTCGGAGACCGGGCGGGTAATGAAACCATCGACACAGGAGGGTTCGGCAAGAGCGCCTGACGGCTCTGCCCGACTGGATGAGATCCCGACAACAAAGATTCCCTGCAGTTGCGGCTGCTCGCGAAGGCTGCGGATGAAACCGGAGGCAGGCACGTCTCCCGGCCGGATACCGATCAGTACCAGATCCGGATGATGGCGCTCCACCAGCGCCAGGCAATGATCCGTGTGCGTGGCCTCATGGACCCTGTGCCCCAGCGTCCGCAGCAGTTCCGAGGTTACCGATACCGAGGCGGGATCATGATCGACAACGAGAATACAGCTCATCCAATACCTGCGGTATCCACAGAAAGACTCTCTCCTGGTTACGAGCTTTCGCTGTGATCAGTTCAGTTGCTTTTACGTGTCTTTTCAAAAGCCGCCTGCCCGGCATTGCGGACCTGCCGCCAGAGATAGCGCCAGGTCTCATCGCGCCGGCGTTCACGCAGACACCGCAGAAGCCGGATACGCCGGGCTTCATCCAGCTGGTTCTCCATGAGTTCGACAAGACCGGGGGTCACATTGAAGGGCATATCACCGTTGAGACTCACGGCCACCCGGTGCCGGGCGTCCAGATCAAGCGCCTGACCCACTGCCTCCACAGCAGCGACAATGTTCCGGGCCTTGGGCGTCTCCGTTTCGGCAAGCGCATACGGCGGTGCCCACTCACGGGCGGGACGGACCGCGTCCACGCCCGTCACCACGCCGATCAGCGGCGGCGGGCGACGGGAGGGATCCTCCCGGAACCAGCCCCTGATGCGCTCCAGTACCGCCCGTTCACCCTCACGATCGGCGCGCAGTGCCGGCGTCACCCACAGCACCAGATCCGCCCCCAACACCTCACGGCGCAGGGTAGCGGTATCAAGGGCTTCCCCTTCCACGCCCGGGGTATCGATCAGCAGCACTTCATCGCCGTCACTGCTGCCCCAGCGGTAGGCCTCAATGGCACCGGTTGTTCCGGCGGCACTGTCCACCGCCGCCACCGGTTCCCCTACCAGCGCATTGATCAGGCTGGAACGGCCGCTGTTGGCGCGGCCCAGCAGCAGTATCCGCAACGGCTCGGACGCTTCGGACCGGCCTTCACTCTCCCGCTGCTGCAGCCGGGAGGCCCGTGTCACCGACTCCACGGGGGTTTCCGGCTCCAGCAGCAGACGGCCGCTGTAGAGCTCAATGGCGTAATAGCCCACCTTGCGGATGTATTCGCGCAGCAGCCAGGTCTGGACCTGCTCCGACCCATAACCCAGTACCCGGTTGCCCAGATCCCGGCGCAGCTCGCGGAACACCACGCTCGTGGGGTCCACCGCCGCATGACCCAGGCGGTACAGCCCCTCCAGCCGCACCGCGGTATCCCGCCAGCGCCGCAGCCGGGCCATACTCCCCAGGGTCAGTCGATGGCTGAGCGGCACGTGATCGACAATCTCCGCCCGCAGCTCCCGGCTGGCCCGCTCAATAATCAGCAGCATATGCGGAACAGTGAGCTCCAGAAGCGGCCGTTCACGGCGCGGATGGTAGTGGCGGGCCACATCCTCCACGGTATCGCGCCCCAGCCGGAAAAGCCCGGTGGCATCGCTGAGCGGATACTGCTCCGGTGTGGCCTCGCTGGCGCGGGCCTCAACGTGCTGCCAGGCGTCATGGGAGTCTGGTGGCCAGTGAGCCTCCGGGGCTGTGGCCGGCGGCAGCTGGCTGCGACTGGATACCCTGGACAGCCAGTGAAGCCCGTATCCGAGGAGGCCACAGCCGGCAAGCACCAGGAACCAGATCAGGAGCTGGCCGGAATCCCAGAGCCAGACCAGACCCAGAGCGGGCAGCACCACAAGCGGCAGGAAGGAGACCACCACGGCCACCAGTCTCAGGTAGCCGAACTCGCGCAGCAGCGACTTCATTCGCCGCCCCTGTCGCGGCCAAGGTGGAGGCCCTGCTCGAACGCCTCGCGGTAGAGACGGCGAATGGCCTCCGCCTCGACCGGCATGCCATCGGCTGTGCGCGCCAGATAGAAATCCGCCGCCTTGCCCAGCGCATAGGTCACCGCCGCGCCACTGGAAGCCCCCCAGGCCGCGCCCAGAGTCTGCCCCCAGCCCGGGACCATCTTGACCAGACTGCGCCCGGCCCAACGCAGCCCATAGCCTGCAAGCGCCCCCACGCCCAACAGACCGAAGAACTCCGAACTGCGTCGCATGTCCCAGGGCTGTTGATAGATCCGAGCGAGCGCATGCAGCATCCGAACCTGCAACGCCGGAAGCAGCGCGGCGTCGATCAGCGGCAGGGCACCGGCGCCGGCAGCGGCCATACTGTAGCCGGTGATCTGGGGGTGGGCCGCACGACTGAACAGATCCCGCAGAACCGGATCCTGCTGCAGACGAGCCCGCAGTTCAAAGGTGGCGGTCTCCTCGATCGCCCGCCACAGCCCTTCCAGCCCATAGTCCGCCGTGGTGTAGCCATCCTCTTTCAGGGTGAGATCCACCGCCACTGACACCACCGGGGCATACCCGGGAAGCGCTCGGCCCAGTTCCCGGCGTTCAGCCAGCGCCCGCCGCAGGTCCTCGGGCACTGTCTCCGGCAGAGGCTCACCGTCAAACGGCCAGGGCATGACATGGTCCGACCCCGGCGGGTAGAGCTCGTGGAGGGCCGTGTGCACCAGCACCACAGGCCACTCCGGGTGGCGCCTGCGCACTGTCTCCAGGGCGTCCAGAACTGCCTTCTGATCCGGGTCCGCGATTTTCATCACTGCCATCACCAGATGGGACTGGGATTCGCAGAAGGCCAGGTCCTCGTCCGCATCATAGGCAACCTCGCCCAGACCGCGGGTATCCAGAAAGCGCACCACAGGCGCCTGCTCGGGAAAATCGTAGAAGGAAGCCGTGCGGGTACAGGCCTGGAAGCCATTGCCGATGGTCGCACGCGGACTGCCGGTCAACGCCCGGATGACGGATGTTTTGCCGGACTGCGCCTTGCCCAGCAGCCAGACTACGGGCGGTGGCTGCTGTTCGCGTGCCTGGGCAAGAGCGGCGGTCAGCCGTTCGTCATCCACGCCCGGGCGCAGCAGGGCTTCCCGCAGAACGCCCAGTGACGTCAGGGACCGGGGGAATGAACGCGTCATGGGGTGGCCGATCTCCGGTTGATGTGGACTGCAACCTTTCCAGTCCACCTTACCGGCTCAGCGCTGGGAAGTCAGCAGGCGATCAGAGCCGGGGCTCGTCCTGATCCGCGGCGTCGCTGCGCAGGCCATGGGTGCGGGTATCGTAGTTCTCGCGCAGCTCATCCTTGATGGTGCCGTCCCACAGGGGCACGCCGATAATGTAGCCCGCTCGCCCGATGGCGTGGGCGGCAATGGGCGTGGTCATCATGATAAACAGGACAATAGCCAGCCCCCGCGCCAGCGCCAGCCATTCCGCGAATCCAAGCACCACGCCCACCATGATCAGCATCGCTCCCATGGCGCCAGCCTTGGTTGAGGAGTGCATGCGCGTGGGCAGGTCCGGCAGACGCAGGATTCCAAGCGCCGCCAGCAGCATGAAGGCGGCGCCACTGATCAGGAATACCGCAATGATCAGGTCCATCATTCGCGTGGTCCTCCGCGCTCAATGAAGCGTGCAAAGCCGATGGCCGCCAGAAAGGCCACCAGCGCTACCACGATCGCGACATCCAGGAAACTCAGTACACCGGTATCGAGCGCGTGCACGCCGATGATGCCAACGACCATGGAGCTGATCAGCTCGATTGCCACCACCCGGTCCGGAAGGGAGGGTCCCTTGCCCAACCGGATGGCGGCCATCAGCATGGCCAGCGCCAGCATTGAGTAAACCAGTGTCAGCACAAAGCTGTTCATCGTATCAAGTCCCCGCAGCCGATCACGTTAGCGCAGTACGCGCAGGATCCGGCGTTCCAGCTCATGCAGGCTGTCGCGCAGTTCCTGTTCGTCGGCCATGAACATGGCATGGATATAGAGCACTTTACGGTCGTCCGAGACGTCCAGGCTCAGCGTGCCCGGTGTCAGCGAGATCAGATTCGCCACAAGCGTGATCTCGACATCGCTCTTGGACTCAAGCCGCATGGCAATAACACCCGGCTTCATGTACCAGACCGGGGTGATGACGTCATAGGCCACCCGCACATTGGCCACGAACAGCTCCTTCAGGAAGAAAACAGCAAAGGCCATGAATCGTGGCGCCCTCTGGGAGTAGCCATGGAGCATCGGTATGTGGCGCTGCATTACGGCGAGCGCAAGATAACCGAAAACAAAACCCGCCAGCAGATTGCCCCCGGAAAAGCTGCCGGTGAGCGCAACCCACAGTAATGCCAGAATCACATTCCAGAAAAAAGCGATCATGGGCGCGCCTCCAGTACCGTCTGGATGTAGCGGTCCGGGTTGAGAAGCTGCTCCGCCGCTGTCTCCGCCAGCGCATAGATGGGCTCACCATTGAGACCAATGAACAACGTACAGGCCGCAAGCCCGCCAATGGCCGTATACATCCAGCCCAGTCCAACGGTGCTGCCCTGCCCGGCCGGCTCACCGGATTCCGTCTCGGGTGCCGCTTTCCAGAAAACCTCCGCCCAGATCTTGGTCATTGAATACAAGGTCAGCAGGCCGACCAGCAGCGCCACGGCGGTCACCCCCCAAGCCTCGGCCTCAACACCGGCCCGGATGACGATGAACTTGGCGAAGAACCCGGAAAGCGGCGGCATACCCGCCAGCGAGAAGGCCGGGATCAGGAACAGCACCGACAACATCGGCCGGCTCCGGAAGAAGCCACCCAGATCCTTCAGCTCATGGGTCCCGGCGATGCGGTAGGTGACACCGCTGACAAGGAAGAGCGTGGTCTTAACAATGATGTGGTGCATGATGTAGAAAACACCCCCGATGATTGCCAGGGGCGTATACAGCGCCAGCCCCAGAATCATGTACCCGATCTGGCTGACAATGTGGAACGACAGGATCCGCCGGAATTCATACTGGGCCGCGGCTCCCAGCACCCCGGACAGCATGGTCAGCCCGGCCACCCATATCAGTATCTCATGGGTATAGGCCACGTCATGATCAAAGACGATGGTGAACATCCGGAACAGTGCGTAGACCCCGACCTTGGTCAGCAGACCAGCGAAGAGCGCGGACACCCCCACCAGCGGCGTGTGGTACGACGCCGGCAGCCAGAAGAACAGGGGGAAGGCGGAGGCCTTGATGCCGAAGGCCACCATGAACATCACCGCCACAACATTGATCAGAGCGGTGTTCTCCACTTGGTCGATCTTCTGGGCGATGTCCGCCATGTTCAGAGTGCCGAGCAACCCGTAGAGAATGCCCACGGCCGAAAGGAAAATCGCCGAGGAGAACAGGTTCAGGGTTACGTACTTGATCGCGCCCTCCATCTGGGCGCGCTCGCCCCCCAGGGTCAGCAGCGCGAAGGAGGCGATCAGCATCACTTCGAACCAGACGTAGAGATTGAATATATCGCCGGTTACAAAGGAGCCCGCAACCCCCGCCAGCAGCAGGTGCATCAACGGGTAATAGCCAAAATGCTCGTGGCGCTCGGGGGTGTCGCCCATGGAGAACAACGCGATCGCAAGGCCGGTAATGCCCGTGAGCACCACCATGATCGCGCCAAGCATATCCACAGCGAGGGTGATGCCAAGCGGCGCTGCCCAGCCGCCCATGTGCAGCACCACCATACCCTCCGCGTGCACCACCTGGAGCAGGCGTATGGAAACGGCCAGCAGCGTCAGGGTACCCACCAGCCCCAGCACCCGCTGGGCGATACGGTAGCGCCACAGCGCCAGTGACAGGGCCCCGAAAAGAAGCGGGACCAGAATGGGAGCAACAGCCAGGGACATCAGGTATCGGTATCCTTCATCCGGTCCAGGTCATCCGTACCGACCACCTCATAGGCGCGGTGGATAAGCACTACAGAGAACGCCAGCACGCCGAAGGCGATAACAATGGCGGTCAGGATCAACGCCTGTGGCAGCGGGTCGGCAACCGCCGAAGCCGGCACCTCCGCCCCTTCCGGGACCAGTGGCGGCGCCCCCTGGCGCATGCCTGCCACCGTGAATATCAGCAGGTTGGCCGCATTGCTCAGCAGCATGAGGCCAATCACCAGCTTGACGATGGAACGGCGCAGCATCATGTACACCGCGGCAGCGAACATCGCGCCCACGATATAGGCCATCAGTGTTTCCATCAGCAGCCTCCGCACTCAGGCATCGGATTCCTCCGATTCGGACAGGCCCACCACCATGGTGAGAATGGAACCGATCACGGTCAGATAGACGCCGACATCGAAAATCAGCGGCGTCGAGAACTTGTAGTAGCCGCCACCGGGCAGCGGAATCTCCCACCACTGTGCAGTCATGGCCGGCTGGCCCAGCACCAGCGAGGGGAGGATCGAGGCCAGGCCGATGAGCAGCCCGACCCCCAGAAAATCACGCGGATCCACTCGCAAAAGCTCGCGCGTGGCGCTGACCCCATACGAGAACAGGAACAGCACCACGGCCCCCGAAGCCACCAGCCCGGCGATGAATCCACCACCGGGCTCGTCGTGGCCACGGAGAAGCAGAAAAACCGAGAACAGCAACTGCATGGGCACCAGGACCAGCGCCGCCGTTCGAAGAATCAGTGTATTGGCTTCCCTCATGCTGTCTGATCCTCCGCCTTGAGCCGGATCATGGAGTAGACACCAACGGCAGCCAGGGCCAGTACGAACATTTCGCCCAGGGTATCCAGGGCCCGGAAGTCCACCAGGATCACATTGACAATGTTGCGGCCGTGGCCATCCGTGACACTGCGGGCCACGTGCTCGGCCGAAATGGGTTCAAAGAACTGGACCTCGGTAGCCGCCAGGATCAGTACCGTCATGAGAGCACCCACCAGAACGGCCACGATGATGTCGCGCCAGCGTTCCAGGGGTGAGGACATGCGCGTGAAACCGGGCAGCCGGAACAGCACCAGGACCAGCAGGATCACCGTCAGGGTCTCAACCAGAATCTGGGTGATGCCCAGATCGGGCGCGCTGAAAAGAATGAATATGAGTGCCACGGAAAACCCGACGATACTCATGGCGGCCACGGACCCAAGCCGCGATATGGTCCCCGTGGCGAAGAAGGCGGACACCACCATCAGGAGGGCAATACCGGCCGCGAACCCAGAATCCGGCACCGGCAGGCGCAAAGGCACCCCGTACTGGGTGATCAGTGTGAAGCCGGTGATCCCGACTGTGGTCAGTGCCAGTGTGATCATGTAGTTGCCCATGGTGCCATTCTGCAGCACCCGCGTCTGCCAGGTGGCAATGCGGGTGAGCCACTCCATGATCCGGAAGTAGCCCGCCTCGGGGCCAAAGCGGCCAAGACCCTCACGCAGGACATCCAGCTGCGGCTGGAGACGGCCCCAATAGCGAAGAATCACTGCAGCCACAACCAGACAGGCCAGGGACAGGATCAGTGGCATGTTGATGCCGTGCCAGAGCGCCAGATGCACTTTCTCCGCGGTCCCGCCCAGGGAGGCAACCACCGGCGCAACCAGGGTCTGTTCCGGAATGAACAGGGCCACACCGAACAACAGCGACAGCCCCGCCAGCACCACCGGCCCCGCCAGCATGGAAACCGGCGCCTCATGGGGGTGTTTCGGCGTCTCCTGGCGCTGCCCGTAGAAGGGTTTGATTGCGATGATACCCGCCGCGACCATCACACCGATTCCCGCACCCACCGCCAGCAATGGCAGCAGCATCTGCCAGGCGGGGGCATCAAGTACCGCCTCGAACATCAGCTCCTTGCCCACAAACCCAAGCAGTGGTGGCAGCCCCGCCAGCGACAGCGCCGCCACTGCCGCAGCCACCGCCGTTACCGGCATCAGTGGTGCCAGGCCGCCCATCTCAGCCACATCCTTGGTGCCGGTCTCGTGATCAAGAATGCCGGCAATCATGAAGAGTGCGCCCTTGTACAGCGAATGCGCCACCAGGAAGGTCGCGAACGCCACCAGCGCGTAGTGGGTGCCGATGCCAATCAGCATCACCAGGGTGCCCAGCGCCATGATGGTGGAATAGGCCAGAACCTTCTTTGCCCCGGTGTGGGTGATGGCCATGAAGGCACCAGTGAACATGGTCAGGCCGCCGAAGAGGCTGAGCAGCAGCGTCCACAGCTCAGCCTCGCCCAGCGCCGGGTTCAGCCGCGCCAGCAGATAGACCCCGGCCTTGACCATGGTGGCCGAATGCAGGAACGCCGAAACCGGCGTGGGCGCGGCCATGGCGTTGGGCAGCCAGAAATGGAACGGCACCTGGGCCGACTTGGTGAACGCTCCGGCCAGGATGCACAACAGCATGGGCACCGCCCACTCGTGCCCGATCAGATCCGCATCCGAGGCAAGCACCCCGCTCAGTGAGTATGACCCGGCCACGGTCCCCAGCATGATGAGCCCGGCCATCAGTGCCAGCCCGCCAGCGACCGTCACGAACAGGCCCTGAAGGGCGCTGGCCCGGGCCTTGACGTCCTCGTGGTCAAAACCGATGAGCAGGTAGGAGGTGATGCTGGTCAGCTCCCAGAACACGAAGAGCGTCACCAGGTTGTCCGAAAGCACCAGCCCCAGCATGGAGGCCATGAAACTGAGCATGACCACGTAAAAGCGCCCCAGATAGGGGTGGCCCTTCAGGTACCCGCCGGCATAGATGAGGATGAAGGTGCCGATACCGCTGATCAGCAGGGCGAACATCAGCGACAGGCCATCAATCAGGAAGTCCAGGTTGATCTCCATGGCCGGGAACCATGGATAGCGCACCACCTGGGCGCCGTTTGCCATGACTTCCGGAAGCAGGCCGGCAAAGTAAACGAAAAGCATCGCCGGCAACAGCGCGAACACCCAGCCACACCGGTCACCGGCTACCCTGCAGATCAGGGGGGCAAACAGCGCCAGTATGAATCCGGAGAGAACGGCAGGCAGCATCAGTTGGGGGTGCTCCAAGGGCTGGACATTGCGAAGGAGGATACCGGAGCGCATTGATCGATAGCAAGAAACGCCGGTTCGGTGCAGCCCGTCACATCATCGTGGAAAGTACTTCTCCACAATGCGGCATTCACCTGCAGTCCGACCTGATCCGGAGGTTCCATGGGCCTTTCACAACGCCTGCTGATGACAGCCACTGTACTGGCGGCGGCAGCCACAGCTCCACCCCTTGGTGCCCAGCAACAACCGGACTGGCAGGCCCTGGACCGGGTCATGGCGGAAGGGCTGGACAGCGCACAGACATGGCGCCAGCGCTGGAGCCTGTTCTTTGCCGGTTCCGCTGCGTTCAGTGCCCTGTCCAGTGCCAGCGCCGACACGGACGCGGATGAGTACGACGGGCGTGTGCGCGCGATCACCTCAACACTCGGTCTGTTGGATACCATCATCAAGGCGCCGCCCCACCTGGCGGCCTACCGGGAACACCATGCCATTGATCGCGAGGCTCCCGGCGCGCTGGAGGACGCCCGCCGCAACGCCAGGGCGCTGGCCCGGGCGGAACAGAGCCGCACGGGGTGGCGCGGACGTCTGGGGTCGCTGATCGTCAATGGCGGCGCCTATCACGCCATTGCCGAGGAGGATGGCCGCCATGATGACGCGCTGCAGGTGGCTCTCACCGGGATGCTGGTCAATGAAATCAAGCTCTGGACCTTCCCCCGGACCATGGGCGAATCCAGTGTGATCGGTATCGGGCAGGCGGCGGTAGAGGTGGAAACAGATGTCTACCTCACGGCACAGGGTATCGGTGCCCAGCTTCGTTTCTAGGTTCCTGCCGTGACTTCCAGGCCTCGCGCGGCGGCCCATGAGCTGATGGTATCCCACGCAGCGGCCGGCACCGAGACCCGCACCGAAACACCCTGCCCGTACTCAATGGACTCCAGCTCACCCCCCAGCCGTTCCAGCTCCAGCCGCAGGGGCTGTTCGTCCGCAAATCCGGCCTCAAGCTGAAGGCTCACACGGGGCTCGCGCTGGTCGAGCGCCAGCGACGAGAGCACAGCCTCGGCGGCTCCGGCATACGCACGCACCAGCCCGCCCGCGCCCAGCTTCACACCGCCGAAGTAGCGGATGACGACCACGGCCACATCCCCGATCCCCTTGTGCTCAATCACATTGAGAATGGGCCTGCCCGCCGTGCCGGAAGGTTCCCCATCGTCATTCATGGCGGCACTGGTGGCCCTGCCGGGCGCCCCGATTACATAGGCCCAGCAGTGGTGACGGGCCTCGGGGTGATCCTGCCGAGCCCGCTCGACCACTGCCAGCGCCTCCTCACGGCTGGCAGCCGGGGCCGCCCTGGCGATGAAGCGGCTCTTGCGGACCTGTGTTTCCACCTCCGCTTCACCGGCGGGAACCGGCCAGATAACGCCACTGGTTTGTGCATCGGTCATGGGCCGCAGTATCCTCTGCATCTGATCAATCCGGGAAGGGTCCACACCATGCAGGCACGCCTCGAACAGCGCAGTTTCCTGTTCCTTCTACTCATTGTCACCGCGCTTTTCCTGTACCTGATGCAGCCGTTTTTCGGCGCCATCTTCTGGGCCTGCGCCATCGCGATCATCTTCTTCCCGGCGCAGCGGTATTTTACACGGCTGTGGGGCGAACGGCCGAATCTCACGGCACTGGCCACGCTCGGGTTCTGCCTGACCATTGTGATCCTGCCGACACTGTTTGTGGCTGCCTCCTTTGTGTATGAAGGCGTCAACCTGTACCAGCAGATCCAGGCCGGGGAAATCGACCCACGGGCCTTCATGGACCGTATTGGCGAGACCGTCCCCTTCGTGGGCACGGCCCTGGAATCCTTCGGGGTGGATATCGAGTCCCTGCGCGAGCGCGCGGTCAACGCGGTCATGCAGGGTGGGCAGTTCTTTGCCCAGTCGGCGCTGAACATCGGGCAGAACACCGCGCGCTTCTTCATCCACTTCGGGGTAATGCTCTATCTGGCGTTCTTCCTGCTGCGCGATGGCGACTACCTGCGCGACCTTATCGGCCAGGCCGTGCCGCTGAGCCGGGAGCGCGAACAGCTGCTGCTCGGCAAGTTCGCGGAGGTCACCCGCGCCACCATCAAGGGCAACGTGGTCATCGCCGCCATCCAGGGGCTTCTCGGCGGCTTCATCTTCTGGGCCCTGTCGCTGCCGGCGGCGGTGCTGTGGGGTGTGGTCATGGGCGTTCTGTCGCTGATTCCGGCGGTGGGCGCCGGCCTCATCTGGTTACCGGCGGCCATCTACCTGTTCGCCATCGGCAACTGGATCCAGTCCATTGTGCTGGTGCTGTTCGGAACCGTGGTCATCGGGCTGATCGACAACCTGCTGCGCCCGGTTCTGGTCGGGCGCGACACCAAGCTGCCGGACTACATGGTGCTGCTCTCAACCCTGGGCGGGCTGATCCTTTTCGGAATCAACGGCTTTGTGATCGGGCCCCTGATCGCGGCCCTGTTCACCGCCTTCTGGGGCATCTTCATCCGCGACTTCAAGCATCCCGAAGATCAGAGGGCAAAAGGTCTGTAGACACAGAGCTGATCCCGCCCTGCGGACTTGGCGCGATACAATGCCCCGTCCGCCTCAGCCAGAAGCTGTTCAGGCGTGACGGCCTCGGCATCGCGCTGGATGGTGACGCCACCGCTCAGCGTCATTTGCAGTGTGACCCCGTCGTAGGACACCGACGCTGCGGCCACCTCCTGACGGATCCGCTCCAGAACGCGCATAGCCCCCTCCTCATCCGTCTCGGGCAGGATCATGGCGAATTCCTCGCCGCCATAACGGGCCGCCGTGTCCTGGGGTGAGCGCAGGTTGGCGTGGATGATCTCGCCCACCATCTTCAGCCATTCATCTCCGGTCTGATGGCCATAGGTGTCGTTGACCGGCTTGAAGTGATCGATGTCCAGCATGGCTACGGCCATGGACCGCCCACTGCGCCGCGCCCGGTCCACTTCCTGGCGCAGCTGCTCATCCAGAAAGCGGCGGTTGCGCAGCCCTGTCAGCCCATCGGTAACACTCAGCTCGTTGAGCTTCTGGTTGAGTTCCTCCAGCTCCTGGGTGCGCTCCCGGACCCGGTCTTCCAGTTCCCGGTTAAGCCGCCACGCGGTTTCCAGGGTCTCGGACTGGGCCTGATAGCGGAGCTGACGCTCAACGTTGATCCGCTGGGCCAGTGCGAACGAAAGCAGTACCACCTCGATGATGGAGCCCAGCTGGGCGGCGTGATCGGTGAAGAAATTCGATGGCAGCACTCCCCCCTTGGAAAGCGCCAGGATAGCGCCTCCGGCCAGCACGAACGACCAGGCCATGACGTAATACTTGGCGGTGGTCTGGCCCTGGGACCAGGCATAGACACCGCCTGCAAAAGCCACCATGCAACCGAGCACCACAAGGGGGATCAGCACTGAGATCAGCACAAAATAGCTCAGGAAGAACGACAGAACCGCACAGATACCGCTTGCCGCGATAACCAGCACGGCAAAGCCATTCAGCCAGGGAGACAGGCGATTCAGTTCCAGAAAGCGCCGCGCGAACAGACCGGCGAAGCCAAGAACACCGCTGATGAAGATCAGAATCGCCTGATCGTTCCACTCAGTGGCACCTGGCCACAGATACTGGAAGCCGTAACCGGTGAGCGAGGCCATCAACAGGGCAATACTGAAAACGAAACCAACGTAATACAGATAGTTGCGCTCGCCCAGGGCAAAGAACAGCAGCAGGTTGTAAACGCCGATCACCAGGAAGGCACCGAAGTAGATGCCCTGGAGGATATTGGCGGTAATGTCGTGACTGCGGAAGGTTTCGCGGTCCCAGAGGGTCACGGGAACCTGGACAGAACTGTCGGTACGGACGCGCACGTAGACATCCAGTGTTTCATGCGGTGCCCACTCAAGGGGCACCACAAAAAAGCGGTGATCCACGGGGCGCTGACTGTAGGGGTGATCATGGCCCAACTGCCAGGAGTTGCGCAGCTCGCCGTCGGCCAGCGCATAGACCCTTACATCGCCCAGAACGGGATAGCCAACAGAGAAGAACCGCTCCAGCCCCGTATTCCCACCATTGGTGAGGCTGACCCGCAGCCACCATGCGGAATCCGAGTAGCCACGGTTGAAGGTGCGGCCATCAAGCTGCCGCCAGTCGTCACGCCCGCGCACGTCCTCCAGGCCCTGACTGGCCCCCGGATCCTCCAGAAACTGGAGTTCACCCTCGAGCGGCAGCCGATAATGCTCACGGATGTCCGGGCTCCCGCTGGCGGGTACCGCCACGAGGACGAACGCCGCCAGGATGAGCAGCGCCACAATCTGGTTGGGCGGATTCCATGCACTGTAAGCATGGATAAAGCCTAAACCAGATAGTGACGCCATTCACACCCGGCTTTGTAGCATTAACGTCATCGATCAGTTGACTTTCGGGTCAAGCTCCCCGCTGTCGTAGCGGCTGACCATGTCCTCAAGCTTGATCGGGGTGATCTTGCTGGCGTTCCCCGCTGTGCCAAAAGCCTCATAGCGCTTGACGCAGACATCGTACATGCCGGCCAGCGCTTCCTTCATGAACTTGCGCGGATCAAACTCCGCCGGGTTCTGGGCCAGGAAGCGGCGCACGGAACCGGTGGCCGCCAGACGCAGGTCGGTATCAACGTTCACCTTGCGCACGCCATGGCGGATACCCTCGGCAATCTCCTCAACCGGTACGCCATAGGTCTCCGGGATCTCACCACCGTACTCGTTGATGATGTCCAGCCATTCCTGGGGGACGGAGGAGGAACCGTGCATCACCAGGTGCGTATCCGGGATGCGCGCGTGGATCTCCTTGATACGGTCGATGGCCAGGATGTCGCCCGTGGGCGGACGAGTGAACTTGTAAGCGCCATGGCTGGTGCCGATGGCGATTGCCAGGGCGTCGCAGTGGGTGTCCTTGACGAACTGCGCCGCCTCTTCCGGGTCGGTCAGCATCTGGTCATGGCTGAGCTTGCCGGAGGCGCCCACGCCGTCTTCCTCACCGGCTTCACCGGACTCCAGCGACCCCAGGCAACCCAGCTCGCCTTCCACGGACACGCCGCAGGCATGGGCCATCTCGACGGTCTTGCGGGTCACGCCCATGTTGTAGTCGTAATCCATGGGCGTCTTGCCGTCCTCGCCCAGAGAACCGTCCATCATCACGGAAGTGAACCCAAGCTGGATGGAGCGCTGGCACACCGCCGGGCTGGTGCCGTGGTCCTGGTGCACCGCAATCGGGATGTGCGGCCACTCCTCCGCGGCGCCTTCCATCAGGCGGCGCAGGAAGGGAGCCCCCGCGTACTTGCGCGCGCCGGCGGAGGCCTGGACGATCACCGGGCTCTCCGTCTTGTTCGCGGCCATCATGATGGCACGCATCTGCTCAAGGTTGTTCACGTTGAACGCTGGAACGCCATAACCGTGTTCGGCGGCATGGTCGAGCAGCTGTCGCATGGAAATCAGTGCCATGTCGGCCTCTCCTTAATGTCGGGTTGGGTAACGGCGCTCAGGCGCCGCGTTCCTCGAGTACGGCGACTGCAGGCAGTGTCTTGCCTTCCACAAACTCCAGGAAGGCGCCACCGCCGGTCGAGATGTAGGAAATCCGGTCGCTGAGATCGAATTCATCAATGGCGGATACGGTATCACCCCCGCCTGCCAGAGAAAACGCATCGCTGCTGGCGATGGCATCGCCCAGCTTACGGGTGCCATGGGAGAACGCCTCGATCTCGAACACACCCACCGGGCCGTTCCAGATGATGGTCTTCGCACCCTTGAGTTCCTGGGCCAGCGCGGCGGAAGTTTCCGGACCAATGTCCAGGATCATGTCGTCCCCTGAGACATCCTCCACCTTCTTAGTGGTCGCCTGCGCGTTCTCCGAGACCTCACTGGCCACAACAACATCCGTCGGCTGGGCGATCTCGACCTTCTCCATCAGCGCCCTGGCCTCATCCAGCATGTCATGCTCGCACAGCGACTTACCCACCGACTTGCCACTGGCCGCCAGGAAGGTATTAGTGATGCCACCGCCGACGATCAGCTTGTCCACCACCTTCGACAACTGTTCCAGCACTGTCAGCTTGGTAGAGACCTTGGAGCCACCCACAATCGCCACCACCGGCTTCTGCGGATGCTCCAGCGCCTTGGTCAGCGCATCCAGCTCCCCCGCCAGCAGCGGGCCGGCGCAGGCCTCCGGCGCAAACTTCGCCACACCATGGGTGGAGGCCTGGGCCCGGTGCGCCGTGCCGAACGCATCCATCACGAACACATCGCACAGCGCCGCGTACTTCCGGGCCAGCGCTTCATCATCCTTCTTCTCGCCCTTGTTGAAGCGCACGTTCTCACACAGGACGACCTCGCCCTCGGCGACCTCAACGCCATCCAGGTAGTCATCCAGAACCCGCACCTCCTGGCCCAACAGCTCACCCAGCCGCTTGGCCACCGGCTTGAGGGAATCCTCCTCGGAATACACTCCCTCCTCCGGGCGCCCCAGGTGCGACATGAGCATTACACGCCCACCGGCATCCCGGGCCGCGCGAATCGTCTCCAGAGACGCCCGCAAACGGGCATCCCCCGTCACCACACCCTCCTTGATGGGCACGTTCAGATCCTCCCGGATCAGAACCCGCTTGCCCTTCAGATCCATGTCGGTCATGCGTTTAATGCTCATTGGTGCGATTCCTCAAAAGCGCGATTAATGTTGAATTTTTAATACTCTACCCTGAACCCGCCGTTCCCCGGCGCAGCGGTACCAACAAAGCCGGAGTGACGGAGTGGGGGTGCCCTTTCCGGGAGGCTCGGCGGCAGGAGGCCGCCGCGCCAGCGCCCAGGGATGGGTTCACAGCGGTCCCGGAAAGGGCACCCCCAGTTCGGCACCTGCAATCACATCCCAATCTGGTCGCTGCAAACTAGAGAGAGGCCCAATACCGAGCCACATCCAGCATGCGATTCGCATACCCCCACTCATTATCAAACCAGCACAACACCTTAACCATCCGCCCCCCACTAACCCGGGTCTGCCCCGCATCCACAATCCCCGAGCGCGCGTCATGATTGAAATCCGTACTCGCCAGCAGCTCCTCCGTATACCCGATGATGCCATCCAGCGATGAAGCCGCCGTCTCCTTCAATACCGCGTTCACCGAATCCGTATCCGTCTCCGAACGCACAGCCACCGTCATATCAATCGCCGAAACATTGATGGTCGGCACCCGCACCGCCACCGAACTGAACCGCCCCGCCATCGCCGGCAGTAGCCGCTCAATCCCCCGGGCCAGCCCCGTATCCACGGGCACCATATTGTGAAAGGCGCTGCGGGTGCGGCGAAGATCCTGATGATGGTAGGCATCGATCACAGGCTGATCGTTCATGGCCGAATGGATGGTGGTGGTGGAACCCTGCTCAATGCCGTAGGCCGCATCCAGAGCCTGGATGATGGGCACGATGCAGTTGGTGGTGCAGGACGCATTGGAAACGATGCGGTCATCGGCTGCCAGGGTCTCGTGGTTCACCCCGTAGACCAGGGTCGCATCCAGATCCGGATCCCCCGGCTGGGAGAACAGCACCCGGCCGGCCCCCGCATCCAGGTGCTTCCGGCCCTGCTCCCGTGTGGCACCGAGGCCCGTGCAGTCGAGCACCAGATCAACGCCGATCTCGCCCCAGGGCAGGTTCTGTGCTTCCGGCTCCCGCACGATGCGTATGGCATCACCATCGACCACCAGACCCTCCCCATCGACCTCAACCTCACCGGCAAAGCGGCCATGGGTAGTGTCAAAACGGGTCAGGTGCGCGATGGTCTCCGGGTCGGAAAGCTCATTGATGGCGACGACCTGAAGCCGGTCGCGATAGCCATTCTCGTAGAGCGCACGCAGAAGGCACTGACCGATGCGCCCGTAACCATTGATCGCTACCCGAGCCGCCATCGGTCGTCCTCCGTTCACGCCATGTCGTCCAGCAGGGTTTCGCTGATGGCGAGCAGGTTGTCCACGGTAAAGCCGAAGGCCTCGAACAGCGGGCCTGCCGGCGCCGACTCACCAAAGGTGGTCATGCCAAGCACGCGCCCTTCCAGGCCCACGTACTTGCTCCAGTAATCGGCAATGCCGGCTTCCACCGCCACGCGGCAGGTAACCTCGGCCGGCAGCACCTTCTGGCGGTACTCGGCCGGCTGGGCATCGAAGCGGTCCGTGCTGGGCATGGACACCACCCGTACCTGGCGGCCCTGGCCGCGCAGCTGGGTGGCCGCCTCCTGGGCCAGCGCCACTTCGGAGCCGGTGGCAATCAGGATGATCTCCGGGAAGCCGTCGGAATCCGACAGGATGTAAGCACCGCGCTCGATGTCCGCGACCTGCTGCTCGTCCCGGTCCTGGTGGGCCAGCGCCTGGCGGGTGAACACCAGCGCGGTCGGACCATCGGTGCGCTCAATGGCGGCCTTCCAGGCCACGGCCGTCTCGACCGTGTCACAGGGACGCCACAGGCTCATGTTCGGGGTCTGGCGCAGGGTAGCCAGCTGCTCCACCGGTTGGTGCGTGGGGCCGTCCTCGCCCAGACCAATGGAGTCATGGGTGTAGACCAGGATATTGCGCTGCTTCATGAGCGCCGCCATGCGCGTAGCGTTACGGGCGTATTCCATGAAGATCAGGAAGGTGGCCACATAGGGGATCACGCCACCATGCAGGGCCATGCCACTGCCGATCGCGGTCATGGCGAATTCACGCACGCCGTAGTAGACGTAATTGCCGCTGGCATCGGCGGCCGTGATCGCCCGGCAATCGTCCCAGAGGGTATTGTTGGAGCCGGCCAGGTCCGCTGAACCGCCAACCAGCTCCGGAAGCACCGGCCCATAGGCGTTGAGGGTCTTCTGCGAGGCCTTGCGGGTGGCCATATTCTCACCACCCTCCTGGCACTGCCGGATGTAGTCCTGTGCCTTCTGCGCGAAATCCGACGGCAGCTCACCGGCCAGGCGACGCTTCAGTTCAGCTGCCAGCTCCGGATACGCCTTCTCATAGGCCGCGAAGCGTTCATTCCAGTCCTTTTCGGCGGCCGCCCCGGTCTCGCGGGCATCCCAGCCTTTATACAGCTCGTCCGGAACCTCGAAAGCACCATGGGTCCAGCCGAGGTTCTCACGGGTTGCTGCGATCTCGTCATCACCCAGCGGCGCGCCGTGACTGCTCTCGGAGCCCGCCTTACCGGGGGAGCCGAAGCCGATCACGGTGCGGCAGCAGATCAGCGCTGGCTGTTCGGTGTTGCCCCGTGCCTGTTCGATGGCCTGTTTCACGGCTTCCGGGTCGTGTCCGTCCACGCCCGCAATCACCTGCCAGTTGTAGGCCTCGAACCGCTTGGCCGTATCGTCGGTGAACCAGCCACTCACATCGCCGTCGATGGAGATGCCGTTGTCGTCATAGAACACCACCAGCTTGCCAAGCCCGAGAGTCCCAGCCAGAGACGCCGCCTCGTGGGAAATGCCTTCCATCAGGCAGCCATCGCCAACGATGCAGTAGGTGTGATGATCCACCACCTCATGGCCGTCACGGTTGAACTGCGCCGCCAGGTTCTTCTCCGCCAGCGCCATGCCCACCGAGTTCGCGAAGCCCTGCCCCAGGGGACCGGTGGTGGTCTCAACCCCCGGGGTGTAACCGAATTCCGGATGCCCCGGAGTCCGGGAGTGAAGCTGTCGGAACTGTTTGAGGTCCTCGATGCCCAGATCGTAGCCGGTCAGGTGCAGCAGGCTGTACTGGAGCATGGAACCATGGCCGTTGGAGAGCACGAAGCGGTCGCGATCCGGCCAGGACGGGTTAACCGGGTTGTGTTTCAGGTAATCGTTCCACAGCACCTCGGCAACGTCGGCCAGCCCCATGGGCGCGCCGGGATGACCGGATTGCGCCTTCTGCACGGCGTCCATACTGAGCGCGCGTACCGCGTTGGCAAGGTCTTTACGCGACGGCATCGGAATTGTCTCCCACTGGCTGATTGGTACGACCCGCAACGGGGCCGCTTCAAGAGGCGCGTATTTTCACCGATCGCCACCCGGTTGGGCAAATGTCAGCCGACCTTTTACTCAGCGCTATATCAATTTTTTTTGATATAGCTGTTGACCCCGGTTCAGACCCGACCGTAAAGTAGGGGCAATGAATTCAACGGCACACGTCAAATCCGCAGATACCGAAACAGCGCTGCACACGCTGGGGAGCCTCTACAAGGCCGCCGGCGACCCGCTGAGGCTCGATATCCTTCGGGTCCTGCAACGCGACACCTTCGGGGTTATGGAACTGTGCCGGCTCTTTAACATGCGCCAGTCCGGCATGAGTCACCACCTCAAGGTGCTGACCCAGGCCGGACTGCTTGAACCCCAGCGGGAAGGCAACGCCACCTTCTACCGGCGTCCGCTGCTTCGAGCCGGAGACGAACCACGCTATACCGCCGTTCGCTCCATCTTTGAGGCCGTGGACCAGATCCAGCTCACCGAGGAACTGCTGGACCGGATCCGTGCAATACGGCGTCAGCGTTCGGAACAGTCCCAGGTCTTTTTCGCGCGCTACGCCCGCCATTTCCGGGAACAGCAGGAGCTGATCGCCAATCACCAGCGCTACGCGCAACCGGTGGCGGAACTCATCCACCGGCGCTATCCCTGCGATGGCAGCGGCAATGCGCTGGAGATCGGGCCAGGTGAAGGCCCCTTCCTGCCGGTTCTTGCGAACTGCTTCGGCGAGGTGGTGGCTGTGGACAACGTTCAGGCCATGCTGGACCGCGCCGGACAGTACTGCGAACAGCAGGGCCTCACCAATGTGCGCCTGCTGAACGGGGAGTGCCCTGATGTGATTGAACGCGAGGAAACGTTCAATCTGGTGGTGGCCAACATGGTGCTGCACCACGTGGCCAGCCCCGCGAACATCTTCCGAGACAGCGCCCAGCTGCTGAAACCCGGCGGCCGAATGATCATCAGTGAACTCTGCCGGCACGAGCAGAGCTGGGTCAGGGACAACTGCGGCGACATCTGGCAGGGCTTTGAGCCGGAAGAGCTTACGGGCTGGGCAGCAGACGCCGGCCTGAGTCAGGGCGAAACCCTGTTCATTGGCCTGCGCAACGGTTTTCAGATCCAGGTCAGGGAATTTACGGGCTAGCGAACCGGCTTCCCACTATGACCTTTAATAACCTTCAAAAGGAGGAAAGCAAGCATGAGTGACTACAGTCTCTTTACATCCGAGTCGGTAACAGCCGGTCATCCCGACAAGCTGTCCGACGCCGTATCCGATGCCATTCTCGACCGCATCCTGCAGGACGACCCCTACGCGCGTGTCGCCTGCGAAACCGTGGTCAAGACCGGCATGTGCCTGATCGCCGGCGAGATCACCACCAACACCAACATCGAATTTGAAGAAGTGGCTCGTAAGGCCATCACCGACATTGGCTACAACCACTCCGACGTTGGCTTTGACGGCAACACCTGTGCCTTCATCAACGTTGTCGGCAAGCAGTCCGTCGACATCGCCCAGGGCGTTGACCGCTCCAAGCCGGAAGACCAGGGCGCTGGCGACCAGGGCCTGATGTTCGGCTACGCCTGCAACGAGACCGACGTGCTGATGCCGGCTCCGATCTGCTACGCGCACCGTATGTGTGAAAAGCAGGCCGAGCTGCTGCAGAGCAACAAGCTTGACTGGCTGCGTCCGGACGCGAAGAGTCAGGTGAGCTGCCGTTATGAAGACGGCAAGGTAACCGGCATCGACGCCGTTGTCCTTTCCACACAGCACAGCCCGGATGTTTCCCTGGAGCAGCTGCGTGAAGCGGTCATGGAAGAGATCGTGAAGGACGTGATCCCGTCCGAGCTGATCCACAACGACACCAAGTTCCACATCAACCCGACCGGCAACTTCGAAATCGGTGGCCCGGTAGGCGATGCTGGCCTGACAGGTCGTAAGATCATCGTTGACACCTACGGTGGCATGGCTCGCCACGGTGGCGGCGCCTTCTCCGGTAAGGATCCGTCCAAGGTCGACCGCTCCGCTGCCTACGCTGGCCGTTACGTAGCGAAGAACGTCGTAGCCGCTGGCCTGGCCGACAAGTGCGAGATCCAGATCTCCTACGCCATCGGCGTTGCCGAGCCGACATCGATCTCCATCAACACCTTCGGCACCGGTAAGATGGATGACCGCAAGATCGAGCAGCTGGTCCGCAAGACCTTTGACCTGCGTCCCTATGCGCTGACCAAGCAGCTGGATCTGCTGCACCCGATGTACCGCGACACAGCCGCGTACGGTCACTTCGGTCGCAAGCCGGAACAGAAGACCGTCAATGGCCAGACCTTCACGACCTTCCCCTGGGAAAAGACCGACAAGGCGGAAGAACTGAAGGCTGCCGCCAAGTAAACCTCTGCCACACAGGGCCGGCCGCCGGCTGGCCCTGTTGCACAACCGAATTACCCATATGAATCAGGAGTATTAACAATGCCTTTGGACAGTAATTTTACTGACTACAAAGTAGCCGACATCGACCTTGCCGGCTGGGGCCGCAAGGAAATCGCCATCGCCGAGAGCGAAATGCCCGCTCTGATTAAGCTGCGCGAAAAGTATCGCAACCAGCAGCCGCTGAAAGGCGCCAACGTGATGGGCTGCATTCACATGACCGTACAGACGGCCGTGCTGATCGAAACCCTGACCGCTCTGGGCGCCAACGTCCGCTGGTCCTCTTGCAACATCTTCTCTACCCAGGATCAGGCCGCTGCCGCCATCGCCGCTACCGGCGTTCCGGTATTCGCCTGGAAAGGTGAGACCGAAGAAGAGTACGAGTGGTGCATCGAGCGCACTATCGGCGCCGACGTTGACGGCTGGGAACCGAACATGATCCTGGACGACGGCGGTGACCTGACCGAGATGCTGCACGAGAAGTATCCGGAAATCCTCAAGAACTGCCACGGCATCTCCGAGGAAACCACCACGGGCGTTCACCGTCTCGAGCACATGATCGAAGAAGGCAGCCTCAAGGTGCCGGCGATCAACGTGAACGACTCGGTCACCAAGTCCAAGAACGACAACAAGTACGGCTGCCGTCACAGCCTGAACGACGCCCTCAAGCGTTCGCTCGACCACCTGATGTCCGGCAAGAAAGCCCTGGTCATCGGTTACGGCGACGTCGGCAAGGGCTCCGCCCAGTCCCTGCGTCAGGAAGGCATGATCGTGCGCATCTCCGAGATCGACCCGATCTGTGCGATGCAGGCGTGCATGGACGGCTACGAAGTGGTTTCTCCCTACAACAACGGCGAGAACACTGGCAAGGCCGACAGCATCAACAAGCAGCTGCTGCAGGACACTGACGTTCTGGTAACCACTACCGGTAACGTCGATGTCTGTGACAAGCACATGCTGGCCGCGGTCAAGTCCGGCGCCATCGTCTGCAACATCGGTCACTTCGACAACGAGATCGATACCGCGTTCATGCGCGAGAACTGGGAATGGGACGAGATCAAGCCGCAGGTTCACAAGATCTACCGTGACAAGTCCAAGGACGATCACCTCTTCCTGCTGGCCGAAGGTCGCCTGGTTAACCTGGGTAACGCCACTGGCCATCCGTCGCGGATCATGGACGGCTCCTTCGCCAACCAGGTTGCAGCACAGATGTACCTGTTCGAGCGCAAGTTCGCCGATCTTCCGGAAGACCAGAAGAAGGACAACCTCTACGTTCGCGTCCTCCCGAAGGAACTCGACGAGGAAGTTGCCCAGTACATGGTCGAAGGCTTTGGCGGCACCATTACCCGCATGACCAAGGAACAGTCCGAGTACGTCGGCGTTCCGGTTCACGGGCCGTTCAAGGCGGAAGCCTACAAGTACTGATCCCCGGATCGGTATCAATGGCAGCAGTCGCGGGCGCCACGGCGCCCCGGCTGCCCGGTTTTGATTCAGTGAGCATCGGGCCAGGAGCCCGGAAGGAACAGAACCATGCAAAGCCAAAAGCAGTTCCAGAGACGCTTCAGCTTCGAGTTCTTCCCCCCGAAGACCGACAAGGGCGTGACACAACTGCAGACAACACGGGACAAGCTCGCTGAGCTGAACCCGGATTTCTTCTCGGTCACCTTTGGTGCCGGCGGTTCAACCCGCGAGGGTACCAAGAACACCGTGATCGACCTGAACAGTCAGGGCATCTCAACGGCACCACACCTGTCGTGCGTGGGGTCGAACAAAGAGATCATTTCCGAACTGCTCGACACCTATAAAGACAATGGTGTCGATCGGATCGTTGCGCTGCGCGGCGATATCCCGTCCGGCATGGGCAATACCGGTTACGGCGAGATGCGCTATGCCAACGAACTGGTGGAATTCATCCGTGAACACAGTGGCGATCACTTCTCACTGGAAGTCGGCGCCTATCCGGAGTTCCACCCCCAGGCACCCAATGCCGAGGCGGACCTGCTGAACTTCAAGCGCAAGGTCGACGCCGGCGCCAACAGTGCCATCACGCAGTACTTCTTCAACGTCGAGGCGTATTTCCACTTCATCGACCGTCTGGAGAAGATGGGCGTGGACATTCCCGTGGTACCGGGCATCATGCCCATCATCAACTTCCAGAAGATCTCGCAGTTCAGCGAGATGTGTGGTGCGGACATCCCGCGTTGGATCCGCAAGCAGATGGAAGCCTACGGGGATGATTCGGACTCGATCAAGAAGTTCGGCGAGGAAGTGGTTACCCGCATGTGCGAGGAGCTCCTTGATGCCGGCGCGCCGGGCCTGCACTTCTACACCCTGAACCAGTCCGAGGCCAGCCTGAACATCTGGCACAACCTGGGCCTGGACAAGGAAAGGGCGGAAAAGATCGCATTCTGAACGCCGCGTTCTCCGGCAGGAGCCTGCCCCGCAAGCGATCACAGATCATCGCGAGCAGGGCTCGCTCCTGCTATCCCGCTTCTTGCTCCTCTCCCTTTACGCCCCGTCATCACAGCCCTTCCATGCCCGGCGCCCGGCCCGTATCATCACTCTCCCACTGATGATTCTGTAAACGATCCACCGGGAGGCAGTCGTGACATCCAATCGCGAGATGATCGAGCGAGACCTGAAGGCCGTCTGGCACCCCTGCACTCAGATGAAGGACCACGAGACGCTCCCACTGATCCCGTTCAAGCGCGGTGAAGGCGTCTGGCTCTACGACTTTGACGGCAACCGCTACATCGACGCGGTCAGCTCCTGGTGGGTGAACCTGTTCGGCCACGCAAACCCGCGCATCAACGAGGCCATCAACCAGCAGACCCAGCAGCTTGAGCACGCCATGCTTGCCGGCTTCACCCATGAACCGGTGATCGACCTCTCGGAACGCCTGATCGAGGTGACCCCGCAAGGACTCAACCGCTGCTTTTATGCGGATAACGGCTCCTCTGCCATCGAGGTGGCGTTGAAGATGAGCTACCACTATTTCCGCAACACCGGAAAGCCGGCGAAGAAGAACTTCATCAACATCTCCAACAGCTACCACGGCGAAACCCTGGGCGCGCTCGCGCTGAGCGACGTGGGCCTTTACCGCGAGACCTATGAACCGCTGCTGATGGAAATGCTCACGGCCCCGGCCCCGGACGCCTTCTACCGGGAAAAAGGTGAAAGCTGGGAAGACTACGCCCTTCGCCAGTTCGAGCACATGGAAACGCTGATGGCCGAGAACGCGGACAACGTCTGCGCCGTCATCGTCGAGCCACTGGTCCAGTGCGCCGGCCACATGCGGATGTATGACCCGATCTACCTGAAAAAGCTGCGCGAGGCCTGTGACCGCTACAACATCCACCTGATCGCCGACGAGATCGCCGTGGGCTTCGGCCGCACCGGCACCCTCTTCGCCTGCGAACAGGCCAACATCTCGCCGGATTTCATGTGCCTGTCCAAGGGCCTGACCGCCGGCTACCTGCCGCTTTCGATCACCATGACCACGGACGACGTCTTCAACGCCTTCTACGACGACTTCGAGACCATGAAGGCCTTCCTGCACTCGCACAGCTACACCGGCAACCCTATCGGCTGCGCCGTGGCGCGGGCGACGCTGGATATCTTCCGGGATGACAACGTCATCGAGGCCAACCGCGAAAAGGCCCGCATCATGGGCGAGAGCGTGGAACACCTGCGCGAGCACCCGCACGTGGGCGACATCCGCCAGCACGGCATGATCCTGGCCATGGAGCTGGTGAAGGACAAGGCCACCATGGAGCCCTTCCCCTGGCAGGAACGCCGCGGCCTGCGGGTCTACCAGCACTCCATCACCCGCGAGGCACTGCTGCGGCCGCTGGGCAACGTCACCTACTTCATGCCGCCCTACGTGATCAGCGAGGACCAGATCCGGCACCTGGCGACCGTGGCCACGGAAGGTATCGATAAGGCCACCAGGGACTGAGGCACCGATGCGGATACCCCGGATCCACACCCCGGAAGCACTGACGCCGGGCGAGCATACGCTTGCCGGCAATGCGGCCCATCACGCAGGTACGGTCCTGCGCATGAACGCGGGCGACAGGGTGGTACTGTTCAACGGCGACGGCCTGGACTATCCGGCGGAAATCCTCGAAGCCGGCCGCAAGCGGCTCAGCGTGCACGTTGAGCCGCCCCATGACCCCGGCACCGAATCCCCGCTGGGGATCACCCTGGGCCAGGTCATGTCCCGGGGCGATCGCATGGATTACGCCATCCAGAAGGCCACGGAAATGGGCGTGACCGCCATCCAGCCTTTGGACAGTGCCCGCTGCGAGGTTCGACTCAACCCCGAGCGCGAGCGCAAGCGACTGAAGAACTGGCAACAGGTGGCGATCAGCGCAGCCGAACAGTGTGGCCGCGCCCGGATACCCACCATCCACGCGCCCATGAAACTGGCCGACTGGCTCACACACTGTGACGACGATGTCCGGCTCGTCCTCCACCACGACGGCCGGCCGGTTCACGGTCAACACGCCACGCCCGCCTCGGTTGCCCTGCTCATTGGCCCGGAAGGCGGGCTGGATGACGCTGAGCTCGATGCCGCGGCCGAGGCGGGCTTTGCGCCCCTGGCCCTGGGCCCGCGGGTACTTCGCACCGAAACCGCGCCGGTGGCCGCCATTGGCCTGTGCCAGTGGCTCTGGGGCGACTTCCAATCATCCGGTAAGGACACTGCTGAATGACGGATCTGCTCACCAACCCCGAATTCTGGAAATACCTGAGCATCCCTGTGATCGCCGCGCTCATCGGCTGGATCACCAACTGGATGGCGATCAAGCTCACCTTCTACCCGAAAGAGTTCGTCGGCATCCGCCCCTTTCTCGGCTGGCAGGGCATTATCCCCTCCAAGGCCGAGAAAATGGCCCGCATCGCGGTGGATTCCACCATCGCCAAGATCGGCACCGTCCAGGAGATCTTCGAGTACATCGATCCACGGGTTCTGACCCAGTACATCGTGGACCACACCGTGCCACGCACCGATGAATACGTGGACGAGATCATGCTCGCCGAGCACCCCACCTTCTGGGAAAACCTCCCGCAGAAAGCGCGGGAGATGATCTACCAGCGGGTCCGGGACCGGTCCCCCGAACTGGTGGACAACCTGGTTGATGACTTCTCCGACAACGCCGAGGACCTGCTGGACATCCAGAACATGGTGGTCACCCAGCTGGGCGAGGACCGCTCCCTGCTCAACCGCATATTCCTCGAGTGCGGTGAGAAGGAGTTCCGCTTCATCATCAATTCCGGGCTCTACTTCGGCTTTGCCTTCGGCATCATCCAGATGATCGTCTGGTACTATTTCCAGGCCGGGTGGATCCTGCCCTTCTTCGGGCTTCTTGTGGGCTGGGCCACCAACTGGATCGCACTCAACTTCATCTTCCGCCCACTCTACCCCGTGAAGGTCGGCCCCTTCCGCCTCCAGGGGCAGTTCCTGCGCCGCCAGCCCGAGGTGGCCGAGTCCTTCTGCCACATTGTCACCCACGAGATCCTGACCGTGGGCAACCTGGTGGATGCCATTCTCAACGGTCCGAAAGCCGACCGCGCACGCAACCTGGTGCGCAAGCACATGAAAAAGCTGGTGGATGAAACCGCCGGCATGGGTAAGGCCTTCACCCAGATGGCCTTCGGCCCCACCTCTTTCGCCAATCTCAAGCAGCGCGTGGGCGACCTTTCCATCGAAATCGCCGAAGAGACCTTTGACGACCCCATGTTCGAAAACGACCGCGCCAGCGCCGTTGAGGACATCATGCGCCGGCGCATGGTCGAACTCTCTCCCGAAGAGTTCCAGAAACTCCTCCGGCCCTGTTTCCAGGAGGATGAGATCAAGCTCATTGCCGCCGGCGCCGCCCTTGGTTGCCTGGCTGGACTGGCGCAGCTGACCTTCATCTTCGGGGCGACGATGTTCTAGTCGCCCCGCTTTGCGGCTCAAGCGCCGGTGGTCCGCACCAGCACCCTCGCCTCCTCATCCAGCAGAAGCTTGCGGGCAAAGCTGGCGAGTTCATCCGCACTCAACACTTTCAGCTGTTGCGTTGCCTGGCCCAGTTCATCCACCGGCTTGCCAAACCGCCGGATGTCCTTCCACCAATAATGGCTGTAGCTGCGCAGCCGTTCTTGTGGCTTCTGAAGCTTACTGAGCAGGCCGTCCCGAAAGACATCGAAATCGGACTCCGACATCCCTTCCAGGTTCGAGACAAACCGTTCAACTTCTGAATCCAGCCGCTTGCGAACCGCCTTGGGCGACGCGCCCGGTGCCTGAATGCCAAAAACTGGGCCATGGCTGCGGTAATCTTCCGTCGGGGTTGCAAACGCCACATACCCCATGGGCTGCTTGTCCCTGACCGCTGAAAACAGGTGCTGATTCAGCATGTGCGCAAGCATCGCCAGCTCGGCCGAATGCTCCACCTCCAGCGGCTGGCGCGCGTAATAGACCGCCGCCGTGTTGTCCCCGGGAATGGCTTCGGCTTTCTCCCGGGGAATAGCCGCGTCTCCCAGCCGTTCCGCCTTGTTGGGCATGGTCTCAAACGGGCCACCAATCCCCTTCGACAGAACCCTCGCCATGGCCCGGGCCGAGTCACGATCATAGTTGCCGTGCATCAGGGCCTCGACGGACGGGCGATCCCAAAGCCGCTCATGAAAGTCCTTAAGCTGATCAACCGTCACTGACTCAGCAGCGGTGAGCTCGCGATCGGGCCGGGATTGTCTGGGATGAGCCTCCACCCTGAGCGACACCACCAGCTTCTGGAAAGGCTGGAAGTTCCGGTACTGGTTCACCTGCTGCTCGAATCCCGCCATTGCCTTATCCAGGAGCTCCTGGGTCACGGTTACATTGCGGACCCTGTCCAGTACATCCGAAACAAAGGCCTTCTGTTTGCCGGTAAACCCGTAAATGCGGAACCCAACTCCGTGATTGGTCCGCATCGCCGTAACCGACAGTCCGGCCTTGTCGCCCTTCTGGATCAACGGTTTCAACGCCTCGTTGAGCACCATCGAATAGACCCCAGCGGTAACCGGACCATGCTCTGCCTCATAGGCAACCGGGTGATCCAGCGCCATGTAGAGCGCCCCCTTGGGGCTTTCGAATTGCTGATCCTGAAGGAACCAGACGTCAAAGCCTTCCCGGTCTGCCGTCATCGCCAGTTCGCTGGGTTGCTCCTGATCCAGGTTGCGATCAACAAGAGGGTGTTCCTCCTGGATATAGGGGTTATCGGTGGTCTGGAGCCGGAAATCGGGCGCCGCCTCAAGCGCCAGCCACTGCTCCAGCTTCTCGGTGGTTGGCGTTCGGGTCTCAAAGGTAGCGCCGGAATAGGCATCCTCCTGCTCCCAGGACGCGTCAGGGATATAGGAAGTCACGACCATATTGGCTGGCCGGAGCTGATCCAGGGCCTCCCGGATCACAGCTTCATCGTATTCCTGCATGAGCGATGGCCCGGACAGAACCCTTTTAGGCTCATAACGCTGCAGGTTGCCCGCCAAACGCGATACGTAATGCATGGCGGGCGGCTGTTCGGCATTGTGGAACGCCTCCCGGACCGAACGCTGCTGTTCCCGATAAAGCGGCTCACTGACCCCATCTTCCCGCATACGACCCAGGTAATCATGGACCATACCGGTAACCGCCTTCCGGTTGGCCACTCCTTCATCCGTCAGCAGAAGCGTGATATCAAAGGTTGCGTACTGCCCTGCGTTCACGCGATGGGAGGCCCCCAGGTCACTGATCCAGCCACGGTCCCTTAACGCTTCCCGCAGACGGCCCGCCTGCTTGCTGGTGATCAGCTCACCAATATAGCCATAGGGTAAGACCCGGTGCGCCTCATGAGGCGGCGCCACCGGAAAGGACAACACCATGCGCGGCTCCGACCCGTCACCACCAACCCGCACCCAACGCGGGAGCTCATCCGAGGGAAGTAATGGCGGAAGGTCGGAGTCCGGCGCACTGCCCCCGGAGAGGTCACTGAAGTGGGCCTTGACCCGCTTGCGTAGTCCCGCAACCGGTTCAGCCCCCTGCACCACAAGCTTCATATCCCCGGCACGGTAATGCGCCTCAAAGAGCGCTTCGAGTTCCTTCATGAGCGTATCCCGTGCCACCCCCTCAAAGCTGGCGCGATTGCCCATGTTGAACCGTGAAAATGGGTGGGCCGGATTCACAACCTTCCGGAAGACCGACAGCTCCTGCCAGCCCTGCTGGTTCTTCTGGCCATCATATTCGTGCTGGACAATCTGGATTTCCCGGTCAACGTCCTCCCGGTCCAGGGTGGGCTGGGACAGGAAATCGGAAAACCGCTTCAGCGCCTTATCCAGCGCATCCGGCTGAACCTCAAAGAAAAAGGAACTGTGATCCGAAGCGGTATAGCCGTTGTAACGCCCTCCCTGACGGTTAATGAAGTCACTGAACCCGCCCCTTTCGGGATAGGCCTCCGACCCGGAAAACACCATGTGTTCCAAAAGATGGGCCAGACCCGGGACCTGGTCCGGATCGTCATCACTGCCCACGCCCACCGACATCGCGGCGGCGGCTGTCTCTGCCCCGGGATCGGACACCACCATCACGGTCAGCCCATTCTCCAGCTCAAAGCTGGCATGGTCGCGCTCGTCCGAATCCGGGGTGATAACCTCACCATAGACCGGCCATGCAAGCGTGCATGCGAGCGAGGCGGCAGCAAAAAACTGTCTCATCGTCATCGTAAACTCCCTTTACGCGGGTGGTTGATTCAACGTTTCAATCCAGAGATCCAGGCTCTCAACCGTTACTGGTCTTCTTTAAGGTTCTCGGGAATTTCCACCGGCTGAACCTCCAGACGTTCCTGGTTCCGCAGATGCTCATCAATACGGTGGCGGGGACTTTCTTCCTCGGCGGGCCCTTTCGGCCTTTCTTCAGACGTCCTTCTGAGCTCATGGGGCGGGTTCTTCGAGTGTTCCGTCTCATCCACTGACCTATCGCCAGCCTCTTCCGTGTCCTCTGCCATCACCGGGGAGGTGATCAAAACCAGGCTCGCAATGAGTGCTCCTGCCCTGGCGCTGTATACTTGCATACTAACGTTCTCCTTAACCTCTGCGTGGAGCCGGCGCATGGCGGACGGCCTGACCTCCATCGACAGCCATCCACTGATTCATCCACCCAAAAACCCTGGACCAGAGCCGAACCATGCTACAACTCAGTGATAGCCACTACACGCGTTTTGTGATCTGCGTCACACTTTTGAGGCGACAAGTATTGTGGGCAAGTAATTACGGTTCATAGATTAAAACCGTTGCTCCATGACCGGTCAGGGACAACAAGGAATTAGTTTTTACTATCAGATTATGGCGAAAAGGAGACGACAAATGCGTGAATTGAAAGAAAGTGAAATCGCCCAAGTTAGTGGAGGATACCGTACTGCCGCAAACCTTCTCGCCGGAGTTCTTTTAGGTAAATTTTTAGACCAATCAATAAATTATGTCATGAGGGATATCCAACGACAGTGGAACCAACCTCACCGCGAAACAAAATCCCCTCTAAGGGGGACCGCTCTGTAGTAATCTGAAAAATGAGCGTCAGGGTAGGAAATCCCTGCCCTGACGTTATGGTTAAAAAAAACCCCCTAGGATTTCACACATGAAAATTCCCAATTTATCAGAATTATATAAAAAGATAAAAAAAGACAGCATAATGATCCCAGCAAAGAACTCCTTCCTAGCTATATTTGTGCTATCCCTAACCAAGTCAATATCCCAAAACATATTTGGCCTTTCTCTGGACACCATTTTTCCTTTAATGACAGGGGTGACAGCCGTCTTTATATTTCGTGCATCAGCTGACATTGAAAAAAATAGAAACCCCTGAACCAAGCATCTAAATTACATGTCAAGTACCGGATGAGAACCATGCACCAGACGAAAATCCGGCGGCAACCCCGCAATAATCACTACACCATTTTGTGAATTATTTCACGCACAGAAAAAGGCAAGTATTGAAGCAAGTAATGGCCCACCATAGGTTAAGGCTGTTGATCCATGACCGGTCAGGGACAACACGGAAGTAGTTGGTTTAATTAATCAAAGACTGAGAAAGGAGAGAACAAATGCGTGAACTGAACATGCAGGAAGTTGAAAGCGTAAGTGGCGGTGACATTGTCACAGACATCGCCTCAACAACCGGAGCTGGAAGTGGCGTTGGGGCTCTCGCTGGAACAGTAGTAACCAACACCGCCCGCGGCGCCGCAACTGGCGGTGCGGTAGGTGCTGCCGCAGGTGCAGCTTTCGGCATAGGTTACGCTGCAGGCACCGTAATTAACGATTATGCGGTTGATCCGCTTGTAGATTCATATTACTAAGCAGAAGCCTAGTAGCCGAATACTGGATTTGAGCGGAACATAGCGCGAAAATAATCGCAAATGGGTAGCTGTTATAGGCTTTTATCTATTTAGATTTATTAGCCTTTAATAATCCAGTGTTCGGCTACCTTTTAGTGTTTATAAAATATGATTAAACCCGTTAGCCTAAAAGGCAATAAAAGAGGTTAAACTAAAGCGCAAAAACTTACCATAAAAAGAGAAAACCAATGAGCAGAAACCAAAAGATATCATTTTTAACAATTTATACGTCTTTTATTATTGTTTCCTTATTGATCATACAACTACATACCGGATTAGCCAATATAGAATATCCAGGATTACTAATTTTGGTATTATTTCTTATACTATGCTCTATACCCATTACCGCCTACATAAAAAGCAACCCAGGGAACATAAATAGATGGTTCAGAGACAACGACAAACAACAATAAAAAGAAGAAAGTGCCTACTGCATCGGACGATTGTGAGTATTCCGCTATGATCCACGCTTTATTTCTGAATGCGACCCCTAAAAAACAGGAGGACTGCTCCCTTTTCGTATCCATATGGAAGGATATTCTTATGGAAAAAGCCAAATTATTCGCTCTAGGATTCACATTAGCACTTCTGATTTCTTTTCTTCTTAATGGCGCTCCTCTTATTGCCATAACCCACTTCTTTTATCCACAAGCAACGCAGCTGGCAAGCGTCATACTTTCACCGATCTGTGCAGTGCTAACGCTGATTCTGACACCGAAGTTGAAAGACTATTTTGAGCATAACGCAACGTAGAAAGCATTCGACTACTGAATCCGAAGCACAACCATCCTTGTCTGAACAAGGGCGAGTCACCCAGATATCACATCTGGGGATGCTCATTGGCCTGAGCATTGGTGCTTTTTCTACCTGGTTCACCAGCATTGATCTGGTAATCGGTATTGGTTCGGGGATGGGTTTTGGCGTGATTCTGGGGGAGACTTACCTACGGAACCGTCGCGGCCGCTCAAAATGACTGAAACACCCAACATAACGGATACCGATCGTTACGCACTTACCTAAGGAACCTCTGAAAAAGCCCCCGGATTTGCGACAATAGCGCCAGAGCCACCAATCGGGAAGGTCTTCACGCCATGAGCCAGATCAGCTTTGCCGAAGCCGAATACCAGAACAAAAAGCGCAAGACCCGCCGCGAGAAGTTCCTGGAGCGCATGGATCAGCTGATCCCCTGGAAGAAGCTGGAGAACAAGGTTGCCCGCTACTATCCCAAGGGCGAGAACGGCCGCCGGCCGTATCCATTGCAGGTGATGCTTCGCATCCACTGCATGCAGCTGTTCTACAACCTTTCCGATCCAGCGATGGAAGACGAACTCTACGAGATCGAGTCCATGCGCCGCTTTGCCGGCCTGACCCTGGCCGATTCGATTCCGGACGAAACCACCATTCTCAACTTCCGCCATTTTCTGGAGCAGCACAACCTGGGCAAGGCGATGTTCAAGGAAGTGAACAAGCACCTGGAGCGCCAGGGCCTGATGCTGCGCGAAGGCAGCATCGTGGATGCCAGCATCATCTCCGCGCCCAGCTCGACCAAGAACAAAAGCGGCGAGAGGGATCCGGAAATGCACCAGACCCGCAAGGGCAACCAGTGGTATTTCGGAATGAAGATGCACACTGGTGTGGATGACGGTTTTGGGATGATCCATTCGCTGGAAGTGACTGCTGCCAATGAGCACGATCTCAATGCGGCTGGCGCGTTGCTCCACGGCGATGAAACACGGGTTTTTGGCGATTCCGGTTACCGGGGCATTGAGAAGCGCAAAGAGCACCGGCACCGGAACGTCGACTGGTTCATCGCCCGGCGCCCTGGTGTTACCCGACAGCTGGCGGAAGGCAGCAACCTTGCCAGGGCGGAAAAGATCAAGGCCAGTGTTCGGGCGAAGGTCGAGCATCCGTTTCGTACCATCAAGCGTCAGTTTGGTTACGCTAAGGTCCGCTACCGCGGCCTGGCGAAGAACGCCAATCGGCTTTACCTGTTGGCAGCGTTCAGCAACATGCTTGTCGGTGAACGATACCTCCCCGCGTAGGGGAAGTGTGTCCGGTGGCCGCCAAAAAGGCGTTAACCGGACAAAAGATGAACAAATAGACCGGGCATTTATCGCCGAAATCGGTTCATCTCCGGATCGAAATCGGGAATTGGCGTTCAAAACTGGTTATTCAGAGGTTCCCTAACGAGCGCGAGGCATCCTGATGTACACTCCGCCTGACAACCGAAAAACTCTCCCAGAAACCAACACCAAGAGCGACAATCCGACACATCCAACCGCGAGGTCAGGCCTGCGTCCAGGCGTGATTTGGCCTGCCTCCGTTGAGCCTCGGCAGCTTCCACGCGAGCGTCGAGGGTCCGAGCCCTGACCTGGGCACGTAATGCTTCCAGGTACGCTTGAAGCAATTCCCTGTTAAAGCGTTGCAGACGCTGCTTGAATTCGAGCTCTGCAACCCGTGCTCCAGCGCGTCCTGCTCTATAGTCGTACCAGGCATCCAGCCGGAATACCGGTTGGGTCAGGGAGGCCTGATAACGAGTATTGGCTATTTCCCTTCGCTGTTCTGTAACGCCGCCAGCTCGGGACGGTTGATCGGACCATTCACGGTTCCGCGAATACTCCGCGGACACAGACAACTTCGGCAATAAGCTGGCACGCCCCTGCTCCAAAGCTTCCTTTCCGGCATCACGGCGATGCCGCGCTGCTTCCAACTCTGCATCATGTTCGAGAGCAAGCGCGTGCAGTTCTGTCAGGTCAGATCTGACCTCGGAAGGTGCCCCCGTTTCGGGCAGTATCAGGCAAGCCGCAAATAGCGACATGGCAAGTGCTCTCCTTCGCATCACACCGGCAGTCCCTGTGGTGTTCCTTTTAGCGGAGCGCTATCGCCTCAGCGTTCCGCCGCTTCGTCCTTGAACAGAACCATGCACCAGACGAAAATCCGGCGGCAACCCCGCAATAATCACTACACCATTTTTGTGAATTATTTCACGCACAGAAAAAGGCAAGTATTGAAGGCAAGTAATGGCCCACCATAGGTTAAGGCTGTTGCTCCATGACCGGTCAGGGACAACACGGAAGTAGTTGGTACTATCAACCTATGACTAAAAGGAGAAGATAAATGCGTGAACTGAGCATGCATGAAATCGAGCAAGTCAATGGTGCTGTTGGGCCGGCAGGATCAGTAGCCGGTGGTGTTTACGGAGGCCTTACGTATTTGGGGAGCGCAGCGACATCTGGAGATTTCTCTTGGAGTGGTTTAGCTGCCAGTACTGGTAGTGGTGCCGCAATGGGCTTCGTTGGCGGTCCAATTACCAGTGCAGCTGGGCGGTATCTTGCACCAAGGGTGGCCGCCGCAGGGGGGGCAATTCAAGGTGCGTTTGACTAACGCCACTTGAGAGCTTGACTTTAATGTGGGCCACACTACGGATTCTGATAAGCCGTAGTGTGGCATCTCAGTAATCAGACACCGTTAAAAAATAATCAAAATCACACTTTATAGGATATATAACATACTCCGTTTATTACGAATTCAACATCATTAGTCGTAAACCATAAAACTTAAAGAGAAACACTAATGAACATCAGATTGGCATGGTTTCAGGGTGGACTTTTAATATTGGGATTTACCCTCCTATTCGTTGGAGAAGATATATCTCCGGATAAAGCAATAGCACTTACATGCTTATTAATGTCTATTATTTTATTGATTCTTGGCCCTCCAAATGAAACCATACAAGATATGCGGTCTCGGACTCTGAACTCCAATTGCAGATATAAGATAACAATTTTGAAAAACCTATTACCTATACATCTTATATCTTTTATCCTATTCTCTTCCATACTCTAATGTGCCTTAACCTTGAAGGCGTTGATTTATTGCCGGCCGAATACAACTTACGGAGTGAGGTTCCGCATGCTCTCCATAAAAATAATACTGATCGCCGCTATTATTTTTATATCCGGGCATACGATAGCTTTTGAGGACCCCAGAAGCTGGGTCTTTCCCGGAGGGATTTGTATACTACTAATTGGACTCATAACCCACACTTACTCCCGAAAACCCGGCCAAACCCCAAACAAGACAACCCAGATTTTTATTATTTCCGGAATAGCGGTTTCTTCCTATGGGAAACTAATTCAGTAGAGGCGGAACACCAGTTACTTTCAGAAGACAGGATGACCAGCATGAAACGCCATATTATAAAAAACATCCCCGCTTCCCTGAAAAAGAATGCATTCCTAATACCGGCGAAGAACTAACTCCTGGCCATATTTTCCCTATCGATAGCAAGGTCGATATCCGAAAACATCTTCGATGTTTCTCAAGGTACGACTGTCCATATACTGTCAGGCGTCACAGCAGCCTTTATATTTATGACATCAGACGAGGTTTATAGAAAGGCATCCGCAGATACTGCTACCAGCACCAGCCAGTTCAAAGACGATGTTTAAGCAACCTGGAGGTAGGATGAGCGATCCCCAAGAACCGCAGGGAGACCGATCACAAGGCTCTCTGCAGGTCAGCCCGCAGGATTCCTGGCAACGTCACCCACCGCAGCCAGCCAGCGCGCCAGATAGATGAAATAGAGGGCATGGATCAGATATCCGAGGCCAAGGTTGATGAGCACCATGGTTCCGGGTCCAGCTTCCGACTGCTGAAAAGACGCCGGTTCGAGCGTGATACCGGCAACAACTCCCACGATGAACCCGATCACCATCCCGAGGACCGTGATGCGCACCGTCACCGGCAGCCCCAGGCATATGAAGCGGACAATGAAGTCGCGGTTATCCGAGCCCTGATTGCGGTTATAGCAGTACACGATGCCGGCACCGGTGATGGCCAGCATAATGGCGAGATCCGCTGCCATCAGCCAGGGCGGCACAGCACCGGACCCGAAGGCCGCCAATCCAAGCAGCAGCATGCCGAGAAGCGTAACAGCGAGGGTATACTTGAACTCTTCCTTCTGGGAAACCTGATTCTTACCCAGTTCATCGGCAAGACGATCCACTTTCCATAGATACATCGGGAACTCCTTTTCCTTGATTTCACATACAGAATCCACCCGCAGGCCAGTTCAGACTAACGATGGTGCTTCCTCCGGATCAACGCCATCCCCAAACAGAACGCCATTCTGAGAAGGCGTTAACACAGCATCCCGGTCGACCCGGCCGGCTTCCTGACAAGGTTTTGAACTTGTTTACAATTTCATCAGGGTAGGAAGTGAGTGCGGTCTATAGAATCAGCGGCCCCGGTCACCCCTTACTGACAGGTGAACAATGTCGCGCTGGAGCAGTTCCCGAACTTCCCTGTTTACCTCCCTGCTGCTCAGCATACTGCTGCTGTCCGCGAAAGCTGTGGCGGCAACGGATCCCGAACCACTGGAATTCGGCTACATCCACCTGCCGCCGTTTGGATACACAGATGGTGAGGGGCAACCCGGGGGATACCTTGTGGAACTGGCCCGCCGGGTTTTCACGGCCATGGACCAGCCCGTGAGCTTCGTGCAGCACCCAGCAGCGCGGCTCTATCGCCAGATGGATTCCGGAGAGACCGCCTTCACACTGGCCGCAGCCAACCTGCACCGGCTGCAGGCCACCGCGGTCGAGGCTGACGAACCCGCCATTACACTCACGCTGACACTCTACCGCCGCAAGGACACACAACCCGTCAGCGATGCTGAGCAGCTGAAGGGCCGCCACGTGGTACTGATGAAAGACTACTCCTACGGCCAGCTGGGGCGTTTCTTTGAGGCTGAAAGCGACGCCATGCGCATCACTGAGGCCCGCACGCACAAATCCGCACTGCAGATGATCCAGTTCGGGCGGGCCGACTACCTGCTCAACTATCAGACCCCGGCGGACACCACCATTGCACAGCAGGGGCTTTCCGGACTGGCACGGGATGTCATCGGGAAGGTCGATGTCCATTTCTTTGTCTCAAAGGCGCAGGAAAACGCCCAGGTCCTGGCCGATGACTGGGACTGGCACCTGCGGGAGCTCAAGCAGGACGACCGGCTGCCATCAGCAGACTACTACGACATGATGGCTCCCTAGGTGCGGGCTCAGTTGCGCCGGATACTGAATCCACTCAGCAGCTGATCCATTTCCGAAGCGAGGGAACGCAGGTCGGCGTCCTGCCGGCTGGCGCCCACACGGGTTGCCGCACGGGTAGCGGCTTCAGATCCCTGGGCGGCATTATCCGCAACCCCCCTAACCGATGAGCTCATCTCCTCCATGGCCGAAGCCGCCTGTGTGGTCTGTTCCTGGAGGTTATCGGCCGCCGCCAGGGTACCCTGGCTGAGTTCATCCACATGACCGGAAACGGACTGGAGCCTTTGGGAGAGTCCGGACGCATCCCGCACCAGCCCTTCAAACTGCTCCACCAGCCTGTCAAAGGCGGCGGCGCTGGCATCCTTCTCTCCGGCATCCAGACGCACACTCAGGTCCCCATCCCCGGCGACCCGCTCCACCAGCTCACGCATGCGATGGGTGCGGTCCTTCTCTGCCCCTTCAGAACGGCATGAGCGAAGGATCAGTCATCAGCAGTTGTACGATCCGTGTTCACCGCACCCAGTCCGCCAGGGTACGGGTAAGCCGGGTATCCGCAAGCTCTTCCATCTGCGGAGCATCCACATCTGGAAGACGCCGGAGCAGTCCATCCTCGTCCGCCCGGACAGCACTGAGAATATCCACCAGGCGGATCCGATCCAGCGACCGCGCAGGAATCAGCTCCTCCCCATCATCCCCGCCGGGGTGAAGGATGCCGGCGCGGATCAGCTTGTCGCTGACGCTCTGGGTTATGTCTCCGGGAATGCCGAAATCCAGCGCCAGCAGTTCCTGGCGGGGCGGCTCATCCCCCTGGTCAAAAGCTTTCGCGACCCGCTCCATCAGCGCCAGCGCCAGGCGCTCCTCCACCTGCGGAGAGGACCGCACTTCCCGGCGGGACGAGATGGCCTGCTCGTGCTGGTGGTAATAGCTGATGCTGGCACCGGAAAGCAGGATGATCCAGTTGATGTAGAGCCAGATCAGCAGCAGGATGCCGATGGCGAAACTGGAATAGATGGCCTCGTAGCGGCTGGCATTCACCGCAAAGGAGGCGAAGGCAAGGCTCGCGGCCTGCCAGGCCACCCCTGCGACAACCCCGCCCACCAGCGCACTCTGAAAGCGGACCCGGGTATTCGGCACAAAGGCATAGACAAAGGTGAAGGCAATCACCGTGATCAGGAAGGGCGTGGAGCGGCTGATCACGGCGACCACGGTTCCGAAGGGCTCGATGGCGCTGAGCTGCTGGACGACGTCAGAGCCGAAGACGGTGGCTGAAAGACCAATACCGGCGACCATCAGCAGCGGGCCGATGGTGATGACGCTCAGGTAGTTGGAAAAGCGCTGCCCCAGCGAGCGACCCATGGGCGCGCGCCAGACCATGTTGAAGGAGCGCTCGATCTTCTGCACCAGCGCGATCACGGTGTAGACCAGCAACAGCAAGCCCACGGAACCCAGCACCCCGACCTTGATGTTGTCCACGAAGGTGATGACCTGCTCGGCGATCTGCGTACCCTGCCGACCCAGGGGCTCAAAAAACTGGTAGAGCACCGGCGTCAGTTGGTTGTGCACCCCCATGGCCTTGAGCACGGAGAAGCTCAGCGCCAGCAGCGGGACCATGGAGAGCAGCGTGGTGTAGACCAGGCTCATGGCGTGCAGGTTGAGCTGGCCCGCCATCAGGTCCCGCCCCACAGCATAACCGACCCTGAGCTGGCGACGCGCGAAGGCCCCTGCCTGACCATGCTCGTGGTCGGGCTTTTCCAGAAGCCAGCTTTCCCATTCCTTGAGGCGTGCGGTCAGGTGCTCGGGTATCACGTGCTGCTCCCGTTCAGTCGCCGTTGAGGGTGGCCACGACCCTGCGTGCGCCGCCGTTATTGCGGTGTTCGCCCAGGTAGATGCCCTGCCAGGTGCCCAGCAGCAGCTGCCCCTGCCCGATCGGCAGGCTGAGGGATTCCCCGAGCATTACGGAACGAATGTGGGCGGGCATGTCGTCCGGGCCTTCCATGGTGTGTTCGTAGTATGGCGCATTTTCGGGCACGGCGTGGCGGAAGTGGCGCTCCATGTCGCCTCGTACGCTGGGGTCGGCGTTTTCGTTCAGGCTCAGGGAGGCGGAGGTGTGCTGGATGAACAGGTGCAGCAGGCCGGTCTGGATGTCAGCGATCTCGGGGAGCTGGTCGAGGACTTCCCGGGTGATGAGGTGGAAGCCTTTGGTTTTCGGGGCCAGTTGGAGGGTGCGTTGCTGCCACATTGATGGATTCTCTTACCCTGAGTTCTGTGTCGCGGTAACATAGACCGTTTACGGACTACCTTACCAGCGTTGGGTGGTTGCAGGGTAAGAGGCTGGGGAGTCCTTTTCAGGAATCGCTATGAATCCATCCATGGACGCTGCGCGATCGCCATCCCTGGCGATCGAGCTTCCTGAAAAGGACTCCCCACCCTATTACCCCAGGCGCCACGCAAAACGCCAACCGATACAAACCGAAAAAGCAGGATAGAGAGTCACGCCATGGCCGAAGACAACAACCGCCGCTATTCCAGCCAAGTCGTCGACGGAGTCGGCAAATCCGCCAGCCGGGCCATGCTCCGGGCGGTGGGGTTCCAGGATGAGGATTTCCAGAAGAACCAGATCGGCATCGCCTCCACCTGGAGCATGGTCACGCCGTGCAACATGCACATCAACAAGCTGGCGGAGCACGCCGGTAACGGGGCGGACGAGGCCGGTGGCAAGAGTGTGATCTTCAACACCATCACCATCTCGGACGGCATCGCCAACGGCACCGAGGGCATGAAGTATTCGCTGGTCTCGCGCGAGATCATCGCGGATTCGGTGGAGGCGGTGACCGGTTGCGAGGGTTTTGACGGGATCGTCACCATCGGCGGCTGCGACAAGAACATGCCCGGCCTGGTCATGGGCATGGCGCGGCTGGACCGGCCCTCGGTCTTTGTTTACGGCGGCACCATCCAGCCGGGTGAGAACCATACGGATCTGGTGTCGGTGTTCGAGGCGGTAGGCGCCTACACCAAGGGTGATAAGTCGCTGATCGACGTGAAGCAGATCGAGGAGACCGCGATCCCCGGCCCGGGTTCCTGTGGCGGCATGTACACGGCCAATACCATGGCCTCGGCCATCGAGGCACTGGGGCTGAGCCTGCCGGACAGTTCCGCGCAGAACGCGGTCTCCAAGACCAAGGAAGAGGACTGCCGGGCAGCGGGCGCGGCGGTGCTGGACCTGATCGCGAAGGACATCAAGCCCTCCGACATCATGACCCGCGAGGCCTTCGAGAACGCCATCACCGTGGTCATCGCCCTGGGCGGCTCCACCAACGCGGTGCTGCACCTGCTGGCCATGGCCAACACCATCGGCGTGGAACTGTCGCTGGACGACTTCACCGAGATCGGCAAGCGCGTCCCGGTACTGGCGGACCTGCGCCCGAGCGGGCAGTACATGATGTCCGAGCTGGTGGCCATCGGCGGCATCCAGCCACTGATGAAGATGCTGCTGGACCGGGGCCTGCTGCACGGCGGCTGCCTGACGGTGACCGGTAAGACACTCGCCGAGAACCTTGAAGGCGTGGAGCCCTATCCGGAAAGCCAGGACATCATCCACAGCTTCGACAACCCCATTAAGCCGGACAGCCACCTGCGGATCCTCTACGGCAACCTCTCGCCCACCGGCGCGGTGGCCAAGATCACCGGCAAGGAAGGCACCCACTTCACCGGTACCGCGCGCTGCTACCAATCCGAGGAGGACGCCCAGGAAGGCATCAACGACGGCACTGTCCAGGCCGGCGATGTGGTCGTCATCCGCTATGAAGGCCCCAAGGGCGGCCCGGGCATGCGCGAGATGCTCACCCCCACCTCCGCCATCATGGGCCGAGGCCTGGGCGATAAGGTAGCGCTGATCACCGACGGGCGCTTCTCCGGCGGCAGCCACGGCTTCGTGGTCGGCCACGTGACTCCAGAGGCGGTCGACGGCGGCCCCATCGCCCTGCTCCAGGACGGCGATACCATCACGATCGACGCCGAAACCAACCGGATCGACGTCGATCTCAGCGAATCTGAACTGGAACAGCGCCGCGCCCAATGGCAGAAACCGGCCCCCAAATACCGCCGCGGCACCCTGGCCAAGTACGCCAAGACCGTGAACTCCGCCTCCGAGGGCGCGGTAACGGATATGCCGGACTGACTATCGCAGCGCATCCGCAAAACCATCGCGCGCGAGGCGCGCTCCTACAGTGGATGAACCATGATTCCGTAGGAGCGTGCCCCGCACGCGATACTCTCTGATTTATCCAGCAAGCCCCTACAGCACCGCGGATCCCCCGGAAAGACAGTGATGCGCCGGAGTGGGGTGGTTCTTTCCGGGAGGCTCGATGGCAGGGATGCCATCGCGCCAGCGTACAGGGATGTATCTACAGCGGTCCCGGAGAGAACCACCCCGCTTCGGCGCCCCACAAAGTCTGCGCTCAGCAACAGATCGCGGACCATCCTCCTCTGCCGATCAGAAACCTTAATCCACACGCCCCCTGTTCAATCCCACCGCCGTCTACTAATCTCAGTAGAAAGCACCCCGGCCGCGAACGGGTCACAGAAACCTGAATCAGGCTCGCAACCCGCGCCGGCTTACCCATAATTGAAGACAGAATCCACCGGAACAGAGGCATGATGAACTGACACCATCGGGGCCCAGTGCGGCCAGCGTTCCGCCCGGGCCCATCCCAGGTCACAGCAAGGGGGCCAAGCATGAGCATACTGCAGCGCTATCAGGATCGTTACGAGGCAACCAAGGAAGAGGAAATGAGCCTCGAGGAATACCTCAGCATCTGCAAAGAGGATTCCTCAGCCTACGCCACCGCCGCCGAGCGCATGCTGCTCGCCATCGGCGAGCCGGAACTTGTCGACACCTCCCGCGACCCGCGCCTCTCCCGGATCTTCCAGAACAAGGTCATCAAGCGCTACCCGGAGTTCTCCGAGTTCTACGGCATGGAAGAAGCCGTGGAGAACATCGTCTCCTACTTCCGCCACGCCGCCCAGGGCCTGGAAGAGAAGAAACAGATCCTGTACCTGCTCGGCCCCGTCGGCGGCGGCAAGTCCTCGCTGGCCGAAAAGCTCAAGCACCTGATGCAGAAGGTGCCCTTCTACGCCATCAAGGGCTCGCCGGTGAACGAGTCGCCCCTGGGGCTTTTCGATCCCGAGGAAGACGGCCCGATCCTGCAGGAGGAGTACGGCATCCCGCCGCGCTACCTCAAGACCATCATGTCGCCCTGGGCGGTCAAGCGCCTGCATGAATACGGCGGCGACATCAGCCAGTTCCGGGTGGTCAAGAAATACCCCTCCATCCTGGACCAGGTGGCCGTGGCCAAGACCGAACCCGGCGACGACAACAACCAGGACATCTCCGCGCTGGTGGGCAAGGTCAACATCCGGATGCTGGAGGACTACAGCCAGGACGACCCGGACGCCTACAGCTTCAGCGGCGGCCTCAACCGCGCCAACCAGGGCATCATGGAATTCGTGGAGATGTTCAAGGCGCCCATCAAGGTCCTGCACCCACTGCTGACCGCGACCCAGGAAGGCAACTACAACACCACCGAGGGCATGTCCTCGATCCCGTTCGACGGCATCATCCTGGCGCACTCCAACGAGTCCGAGTGGCAAACCTTCCGCAACAACAAGAACAACGAGGCCTTCCTCGACCGCGTGAACATCGTCAAGGTGCCTTACTGCCTGCGAGTCACCGAGGAGCAGCACATCTACGAGAAGCTGCTGCGTGAAAGTTCCCTGGCCGGTGCCCCGTGCGCGCCGGACACCCTGAGCATGCTGGCCCAGTTCACGGTGCTGTCACGGCTGGTGGAGCCGGAGAACTCCAGCATCTACTCCAAGATGAAGGTCTACGACGGCCAGAACATCAAGGACACCGACCCCAAGGCCAAGTCCATCCAGGAGTACCGGGATGCCGCCGGAGTGAACGAGGGCATGGACGGACTGTCCACCCGTTTCGCGTTCAAGATCCTGTCCAAGGTGTTCAACTTCGACACCACCGAGGTGGCGGCCAACCCGGTGCACCTGCTCTATGTGCTCGAAAAGCAGATCGAACAGGAGCAGTTCCCGCCGGAGACCCATGAACGCTACCTGCGCTTCATCAAGGAGTTCCTGGCGCCGGAATACGTGGAGTTCATCGGCAAGGAGATCCAGACCGCCTACCTCGAGTCCTACTCCGAGTACGGTCAGAACCTGTTCGACCGTTACGTCACCTACGCCGACTTCTGGATCCAGGACCAGGACTACCGGGACCCGGAGACCGGGGAAATGTTCGATCGCGCCGCCATCAACGAGGAGCTGGAGAAGATCGAGAAGCCCGCGGGCATCAGCAACCCCAAGGACTTCCGCAACGAGGTGGTCAACTTCGTGCTGCGCGCACGGGCCAGCAACAACGGCCAGAACCCGTCCTGGCTCAGCTACGAGAAACTGCGCAGCGTGATCGAGCAGAAGATGTTCTCGAACACCGAGGAGCTGCTGCCGGTGATCTCGTTCAACCCCAAGGCGTCCGAGGAGGATCAGCGCAAGCACCAGCAGTTCGTGGACCGGATGATCGAGCGCGGCTACACCGAGAAGCAGGTCAAGCTGCTGGCGGAATGGTACCTGCGCGTCCGGAAATCCCAGTAATCAGCAGGTGTCTGCATGGGAATGAGTCACGTTGTTGACCGCCGCCTGAACGGCAAGAACAAGAGCGCCGTGAACCGTAACCGGTTCCTGCGCCGCTACCGCAAGCACATCAAGAAAGCGGTATCGGAGGCCGTTCACAACCGCTCCATCACCGACATGGAGCAGGGCGAGCAGGTCAGTATCCCGAACGAGGACATCCAGGAGCCGGTCTTCCACCACGGCGCAGGTGGCAACCGCGAGATGGTGCACCCCGGCAACAAGGAGTTCGTCGCCGGCGATCGCCTGCCCAAACCACCCGGCGGCGAGGGCGGTGGCAGTGGCGAGGGCCAGGCCAGTGACCAGGGCGAGGGCATGGACGAGTTCGTCTTCCAGATCACCCAGGAAGAGTTCCTTAACTTCCTGTTTGATGACCTGGAACTGCCCTTTCTGGTGCGCAAGAAGCTCAAGAGCGCGGACTCATACCAGTACGTCCACGCCGGCTTCACCACTGATGGCACCCCGGCCAAGCTCAATGTGGTCCGCTCATTGCGCAAGGCCTATGCCCGGCGCATCAGCCTCGCGGGTAAGCGCAGGCGGCGGATCAGGGAACTGGAACAGCAGATCGCTGCCCTGGAAGCCCAGCCGGACTCGGACGATCCCGCCTTCTCCAAGGGGCGACAGATCGAGGCGCTGCGGGAGGAGCGGGACGAGCTCAAGCGCCAGGTCAAGCGCATCCCCTGGATCGACGAGATCGACCTGCGCTACCGCCAGCACCGCAGGGAGCCCAAGCCCTCCACCAGTGCCGTCATGTTCTGCCTGATGGACGTTTCCGGCTCCATGACCCAGGTGCACAAGGACATCGCCAAGCGCTTTTTCATCCTTCTGTACCTGTTCCTGCAGAAGAACTACAAGCGCATCGAGGTGGTGTTCATCCGCCACCACACCGCCGCCAAGGAGGTGGACGAGGAAGAATTCTTCTACTCCCGCGAGACCGGTGGCACCATCGTCTCGAGCGCGCTCAAGCTGATGCACCGGATCATCGAGGAACGCTACCCGCCGGACGACTGGAACATCTACGCGGCCCAGGCCTCAGACGGCGACAACTGGAACGACGACTCGCCCATCTGCCGCCGACTGTTGCAGGAAAAGATCCTGCCACTGGTGCAGTACTACTCGTACGTGGAGATCACCCCCCACGAACACCAGGCCCTGTGGGAGGAGTACGAGGCGGTGCAGGCGAGCTTCCCGGACCGCTTCGCCATGCAACAGCTCTCGGATGCCAGCGAGATCTATCCAGTGTTCCGCAAGCTGTTCGAACCGAAAACCGCCTGACTGTAGGAGCGCGCCCTGCGCGCGATAGACAACCAACAATCGCGGGCGAGGCTCGCTCCTACGGATGAGAGACTCAGAGAGGTGGCCATGACACAACCAATATCCAGCGGCTCCGACTGGTCCTTCGAGCTGATCGAGGAATACGACCGCCAGATCGCCCGTATTGCCGCCGACTTCGGGCTGGACACCTACCCCAACCAGATTGAGGTGATCAGCGCCGAACAGATGATGGACGCCTACAGCTCCGTGGGCATGCCCGTGGGCTACCACCACTGGTCCTTCGGCAAGCAGTTCATGGCCACGCAGAAAGGCTACCGGCGCGGCCAGATGGGGCTTGCCTACGAGATCGTGATCAACTCCAACCCCTGCATCGCCTACCTCATGGAAGAAAACACCATGATGATGCAGGCCCTGGTGATCGCCCACGCGAGCTACGGCCACAACTCCTTCTTCAAGAACAACTACCTGTTCCGCAGCTGGACGGACGCCAGCTCCATCATCGACTACCTGATGTTCGCCCGGAACTACGTGGCCGAATGCGAGGAACGCTACGGCGTGGAGGAAGTGGAAGCCATCCTCGACTCCTGTCACGCACTCATGAACCAGGGCGTGGACCGCTATAAGCGCCCGGCTCCCATTTCCGCCGAGGAGGAGCGCCGGCGCCAAAAGGAGCGCGAGGAATACCGACAGCAGCAGGTCAACGACCTCTGGCGCACCATCCCCGAGATGGGCGGTAACGATGGCGACGAGGCCCGCCAGCGGCGCTTCCCGGCCGAACCCCAGGAGAACCTGCTGTACTTTATCGAGAAGAACGCGCCCCTTCTAGAGACCTGGCAGCGCGAGCTGGTGCGCATCGTGCGCAAGATCGCCCAGTACTTCTACCCGCAGCGCCAGACCCAGGTGATGAACGAGGGCTGGGCCAGCTTCTGGCACTACACCATCGTGCACCGGATGTACGAGGAGGGACTGGTGGACGACGGCTTCATGCTGGAATTCCTTCAGAACCACACCGCCGTGATCTACCAGCCGCCGTTCGACAGCCCCTACTACTCCGGGCTCAACCCCTACACCCTCGGGTTCAGCATCTACATGGACCTCAAGCGCATGTGCGAGAACCCGACGGAAGAAGACCGGGCGTGGTTCCCGGACATCGCCGGCAGTGACTGGCAGCAGACGCTGGACTTCGCCATGCGCAACTTCAAGGACGAAAGCTTCATTCTCCAGTACCTCTCACCCAAGGTGATGCGCGATCTCAAACTCTTCGCCATTGCTGACGAGGAAGGCGATGATGCCTACGAGATCAAGGCCATTCACGACGACCGTGGCTACCGGCGCGTGCGCGAGAAGCTTGCGCGCCAGTACAACCTGAGCTACAGGGACCCGAACATCCAGGTCTGGAACGTGAACACCCGCGGGGACCGCTCACTGCTGCTGCGCCACACCCGGGTGGACGGCATCCCCATGGCGGACGATGATACCCAGGAGGTGCTCAAGCACGTGCACCGGCTTTGGGGCTTCGATGTGGTACTGGAAAGCGTGGATAACGGCGAGGTGATGGAGCGCTATCGCATGCCGCCGGAGGGCGGCAGCCATAACAGCGCGGCCTAGAAATGCATTGACAGCCCGCCGATCACACCGAGGTTGCCATCGTAATAGTCCGCTTCCGCCAGCACACTCACATTGCGCTGCCAGCGGTAGCGGGCCGTGCCGGTGAATCCGAGGTAGTCCAGATCCCCGGTGATGTAACGTGCCGAGGCGCCGATCTCCAGATCGCGATGCAGCTGGCGCCGGATGCCGCCCCGCAGCCCCGGTGCGGTATCATCACTGGACACGCTGGAGCACGTACGCACAAAGTTGCCACCAGGGCGCATGACACTCTGGCACTGATCCGCCTCAATCTCCTGATACTCGAACGTCAGACCACCCCAGAGGTCCGTCCGGTGATCCACAGAATAGCGATAGCCGCCACCCCCGTGCAGGGCGCTGACATCAATATCCCCGGTCAGCACCTTGAGTCCACCGAACATGAACCATTCCGTGGTCAGCGTCTGGCTGCCCCTTGCCTGAGCGCCCACCAAAGGCTCGCTCTCGAAATTCGGGTACAGTGCCAGACCGGCTTCCGCGTAGGAAAAGGATGGCCCCTGGGCCCAGACAGGCATCGCCATAAAAGCCAGCAACGCCACAACAAACCTGGATGACATAGTCTTCACTCTCCCTTACTGCCACGGAATGCGCAGCCTCGAGGATAACGTGCTGTCATGGCGGTAACAGGTCGCTACCCCGGAAATGTGTTTCCTGTCACAGGTTTAATTGAACCAGCCACAGCCCCGCGTTTACATTGCTTTTGCAATTCAGCACTGCAAATCATACCGCCCGATACCAAGGAGAGCACCATGAACAGGATTTTCCGTGTGACGACTCTGGCGCTCACAACCGCCGCTGTTTCCACCGGGGCACTTGCCCAGAACCAGAACTACAACGACCCCACACGCGGCTTCATGCTCGAGCGCGGTACCACGGCCCCCAACAAAAAGGCCAGCGTTGATCTTCGAACCGGAGGCGACCAGGACTTCAGTGCCGGGGCGCGACTGGGGCTGCCCGGCTCCGAGCTGGTTCTCAATCACAGCCGGATCAACCCGCGCACGAGCCAGAATGAAGCCCTGTTCAAGGTGGGGCTGCGCCCCCTGCAGGCAGGCAATAATCTGGTGATTGACTGGGCGGCCTACGGTGCCGTTGCCCACTACGATTCGGACGACGCCCAACAGCAGGGCTATACCGAGGAGAGCACCACCAACCTGGGCGCCGGTGCCGCCTTCACCGCTGACGTCGACCGGTTCATCCTCAACTTCAACCCGGAACTGGTCTTTGATGACGGCGCCCGGGATGAGGCCAGCGATGCCTACCTGAACCTGGGCATGGGTGCCCACTACGCACTGCCCGAGACCGATTTCGGGCGCTTTGAGCCCGGCCTTGAGGTCAATGTAACGACCCGGGAAGATCGCTTCGGAGACAGCGTGGATCCCTCGCTGATGCTGGGCACCCGCTGGCTGTACAACGAGAATGTGACCCTGGATGTCTCGATGATCCAGGCGACCCCGGAAAACGGTCTGGCGGACGCCTCCACCGAGGTCAGCATCCCCGGCTATGTGCGGCTGAACGTCGCCTTCTGAGCCCCTCTCCCCGGGGGCCAACACGCCTCACACCACGGGCGGCTCCGGCCGCCCGTTACCCTCCCACCAGTGCCGCACACGCCGCATCACTGTTATAGAACCCTTCCAGCCGGCGCCGGACAACACCTTCCAGAAGGCCATTCGCCTTCAGCACTTCCAGAAGCTGGGGCAGGATTGCGTCCACTTCCGTCATGACTGTGGACTGATCAATGTTGAACTCGTTCAGCAGGTCGCCCAGGGTACGGTCGCCATAGCGTTCAAAGAGCTGGTTCACCACCGTTTCGTAGGCATTGCGGTAATAATCGCTCTTGCGGAAGGCCAGCCAGTAGTCGTAGCCCATCACCACAAACTCACTCCACTCCACCTCACCGAGACCCTGTTCCAGCTCGGAAAGCGGGCGGTCGCTGAAGGTATCCCAGGCGTCCATAACGCTGGCCTTGATCTCTTCATCGGTCAGCTGCTCCGCCAGGAAGTCCGCGCTGTGGCGGGCGAGTTTCTCCACGTTGCGCGAGATGTAGCCCTTGATGCTTTTCTCCCAGACATCATCCAGCCCGGAAACGGCCCTGTTGAGCACTCTGGAGCTGAACTTGAGCGCCGAACTGACCCCCGGCACCCGGCGGCTCAGCAGGTTCTCCTCGTACACGTAGCGCACGATGGCCTCGTACATCAGGTTGGCCACCAGCTCCTTGTACACCGGCTGCTCCAGCATCCGGTCAATCAGCTTCTGGCGCTGTTCCTTCAGAAGCAGCAGCTGGTCCACAAAGGCCTCCAGCCGCTGGCGATCCATCAGCTCACCCGGCGTGGCGTCACGGTGGAACTGCGAGCCAACCACATCCTGGGTAAAGGTCGCCGCCATTTCCGGGATGATGGCTGGCATATCCCGTTCCACCGTGTGACGGTGGATGATGCCATTCACCGTCTCTGCGCTGATCACCTCATTCAGGCGGATACTGTTGGCCGCCTCAAAGGCATGGCCCAATTCCCTCTCCAGGTCCTCGCGCAGCGCGTCGCTGTCCATCCGCGCCATTTCGTGCTGGACGTGCGCCTCCAGCAGCCGCGCCAGAACCTGCTGTGAATCATCCTCTGCCATAATCCATCCTCTCCAATAACCCGGGAAAGCTGTCTGCCCTGCAGGGCTCGCTCCTCCACACGGAGGAAACCAGCAAACCACATAAAACCGTATGTTGCATTTGCTTTTGCGACCGTGGCCGGAGGGCCCCTACGTTGACAGGGTGCACCGCAGCGGCTATATCTCTTCTCAGATGAATCAAACCCTTGCAGCGTATTCCAGCAAAAGAGGCACCCAATGAATCGACTTCTACCCGCCGTCGCCCTGCTCGCCACCGCCGTCTCTTTACAGGCGCATGCCAGCGGGGACTATGAGTACCCCTACTCCGGCATTGGTGGTGGCATGGCATCACTGGCCGATGCCTGCGATAACCTGGGCTCCAGCTGCGACGATGAAGCGACTGCTTTCCGCATCTACAGTGGCGCGAGGCTGCTGTCGAACTTTGGTGTGGAAGTGGGCTATACCCAAAGCCAAGAGTTTGAGCTGGATGACACCTCGGGCACGGATCTCAGCCTTCGCGGCCTCGATGTGACCGGCCTCGTTCACCTGCCAATAGGGGGCCGCGCAGACGTCTTCCTCAAGGCGGGCGGTTTCTTCTGGGATTCAGAATTTGAAGGACCCTCTTCAGCAGAGGAAAACGGCATTAGCCTGCGAACCGGTGTCGGGGCCCAGCTGGGTATAACCGAACACCTCTATATCCGAGCGGATTACGACTACGTCCCAAACGTCGACTATAGTAATGGCGCGTTGGACGAGGACGACCTGAGCCTGATCAGCGGCTCCGTGCAGTACCACTTCTGAACACCGCATCTCGGTTTCTCCCCATGGCCCGGGCTGACGTCCGGGCCTAGCCTCCCTGCTGTAGCAGCCTGCCCGCAGGCGATACATCGACCATCGTGAGCAAGGCTCGCTCCTGCAGCATATCCGGAGAGATTCTATGGTTGTGGACCGTGACAGCCTCCACAGTGCCGGCCTGTTCGCGCTGCTGTGGCTGGCTGGCCTCTACATGCGGCTGCCCATACTGGTAGCCCCCGCGCTGGCACCAGCCATCGGCGACGAACTGGGCCTGAGCCAGACCCACATCGGGGCACTGACCACCCTGCCCGTTCTGATGCTCGCCCTGGGGGCACTCGCCGGGTCGCTTCTGATCATGCGCCTTGGCCCACGCAACGCACTGGCAACTGCCCTGGCGGTGGTCGGCGTCATGTCCGCAACCCGGGGGCTGGCCCAGGGGCCAGTCCTGCTGCTGGGCGCCAGCGCCCTGATGGGCCTGGCGATCGCCGTCATGCAACCCTCGCTGCCGGCACTGCTGCCCCGCTGGCTCACCCCCACACGGATCGCCCTGGGCTCGGCCTGCTACATGAACGGCATGCTTATGGGCGAGTTCATCGGCGCCGGCCTCACCCTGCCGGTCATCATGCCGCTGACCGGCCACAGCTGGCGACTGACGCTGCTGGTGTGGTCACTGCCGGCCGTGCTGATTGCGCTCATGCTGATTCTGCCGAAAACCGCCGGCGGTGGTGGCGACGACAGCGCTCAGTGGCTGCCCCGCCTGCGCGACCCCCTGATGTGGAAACTTGGCCTGCTGCTGGCCGGCACAGCTTCCCTGTTCTTCGGCACCAACGCCTACATGGCCAGTGTTCTGGAACAAAGGGGCGAGCTTGAAAACCTGGACACCACCCTGTTCTGTTTCAACTTCGCACAGGTAGCCGCCTCGACCCTGATGCTGTGGATGGCCCGACACTGGGTTGGCCGGCGCGGCCCCATTCTTTGTAGTGCCGGTCTCAGCGTAGCCGCCATGCTCGGCTTCATCCTGGTTGAGGGCTGGGTGGGGGTTGCCTTTGCCGTGGGGATGAGCTTCTTCGCCGGAATCCTGCTGATTCTCGTCGTATCGCTGCCCCCGCACCTGGTCTCCAGCTCGGAGGCGGGCCGGCTGTCCGCCGGCAATTTCACCATCGGCTATACCGTAGCGTTCCTGGTGCCGCTGATCGGCGGTGCCCTGGCCGACACCACCGGCAACGCTCTGGCCACCGTTGGCTTCATCACTCTGTGCGCAGCGGTAACGGTGCCACTGGCACTGCGCCTGAAACTGCCCAACTGACCAATCCGTCTCAGGCCAGGCGCGCTCCGTTCGGCACCGGCTTATCCGGGACCGCCAGCACCACCGCACCATCCTCCCGGTGAAGCCCGGTGACCAGGCACTCCGAGCGGATGGGGCCAATCTGCTTCGCCGGAAAGTTCACCACCGCCAGCACCTGCCGTCCTTCCAGCTCCTCACGCTGGTAGAGGTCCGTGATCTGGGCGCTGGATTTCAGAATCCCCAGCTCCTCACCAAAATCCACCCTCAGTTTGTAGGCCGGGCGCCGGGCCTCGGGGAAATCCTCGACCTCAACAATGGTGCCGGCCCGGACCTGCACCCGCTCAAAATCTCCCCACTCAATGGTCTCCATTACAGCTCTCTCCAGAGTTAATCCACGATCTGCGGATTATACCGGGAGCCTGCCCCTATCAGCACGATTAACTCCGCCCATGCCGGTTCCGGTATAATGGTCATCACTCAGGCGGAATACCTGACATATCTACTCAGGTATTGTACAATCAATCTCCAGAAGAAGGCTGGACGTAGAATCCAGCAAGCGCGGACACAGAAATTCGCTTCAGTAGACGCTTTTCAAAGGGGTTGGATGAATTCCGGCAAGACACTGCTGCCCCCAAGCACAGTCTTCCCCGAATTTATCCGTTCATGAAAGGCCGGTGCCGCGCGCGCCAGGCCCAGAACCAGTGGAGTAGCAGCCATGGCCGAATCCAATAAGCCCGAAGACTTCGTCAAACACGAATACGAAGCCGGCTTCGTTACCGACATCGAATCGGACACCTTCGAGCCCGGTCTGAACGAGGACGTCATCAAGCGTCTTTCCGAGGTCAAGGGTGAACCGGAATGGATGCTCGAATGGCGCCTGGAAGCCTATCGCCAGTTCCAGGAAATGACCGAACCCAATTGGCAGAAGGTCAACTTCGAGCCCGTGGATCTGCAGTCCATCTCCTACTACTCAGCACCGAAGAAAGACACCGACAAGCCGCAGAGCCTGGACGAGGTTGATCCCGAGCTCCTGCGTACCTACGAAAAGCTCGGCATTCCACTGCACGAGCAGAAGGCGCTCGCCGGCGTCGCCGGCGCGGGCACGCCGGCAGAGGCGGAAGCCGGCAGCAGCGAAGAAGGTGGCGCCTACAGCAACGTGGCCGTGGATGCAGTCTTCGACTCGGTCTCCGTGGTTACCACCTTCAAGAACAAGCTGGCCGAAGCAGGCGTCATCTTCTGCTCCATCTCCGAAGCTCTGCAGGAGTATCCGGAGCTGGTCAAGAAATACCTGGGCTCCGTGGTGCCCCGTGGCGACAACTACTTCGCCTCACTGAACTCGGCCGTGTTCAGTGACGGCTCCTTCGTGTACGTACCCAAGGGCGTCAAATGTCCCATGGAGCTGTCCACCTACTTCCGCATCAACGCGGAAAACACCGGCCAGTTCGAGCGTACCCTGATCATCGCCGACGAAGGCGCCTCCGTGAGCTACCTCGAAGGCTGCACCGCGCCCCAGCGCGACGAAAATCAGCTCCACGCCGCCGTTGTTGAACTGGTGGCCCTGGACGACGCCGAGATCAAGTACTCCACGGTCCAGAACTGGTACCCCGGTGACGAAAACGGCAAGGGCGGCATCTTCAACTTCGTCACCAAGCGCGGTATGGCACGGGGCAGGAATTCCAAGATCTCCTGGACCCAGGTCGAAACCGGCTCCGCCGTCACCTGGAAGTACCCCAGCTGCGTGCTCAAGGGCGACAACAGCGTGGGCGAGTTCTACTCCGTGGCGCTGACCAACAACTACCAGCAGGCCGACACCGGCACCAAGATGATCCACATCGGCAAGAACACCCGCAGTACCATCATTGCCAAGGGCATCTCCGCCGGCAAGAGCGACCAGAGCTACCGCGGCCTGGTGAAGTTCCAGCCTACAGCAGAAGGCGCACGCAACTTCACCCAGTGCGACTCGCTGCTGATCGGCGACAAGTGCGGCGCGCACACCTTCCCGTACATCGAGAACAAGAACAGCTCCGCCACGGTGGAACACGAAGCCACCACCTCCAAGGTGAGCGACGAACAGATGCTGTTCTGCCGCCAGCGCGGCATCGACCCGGAACAGGCCGTGTCCATGATCGTGAACGGCTTCTGCAAGGAAGTCTTCAAGGAACTGCCCATGGAATTCGCGGTCGAAGCCGGCAAGCTGCTGGAAGTGAGCCTGGAAGGCTCGGTCGGTTAAGCCCTCCGACAGAGCGAATCCAAGGCGGTCGAATCAAGGTGGGTGGGGTACTGCTCACCGGGAAGCTCTGGAGCCAAGGATGGCGGAAGAGCAGCGTACAGGGACGTATTCACAGCGATTCCCGGGGAGCAGTACCCCACCCACCGCAGGCAACCAGTCATCAACCTTGAAACATAGAAAACAGGTACAGAGAGCACCCACATGCTGACCATCAAAAATCTCCACGCCAGCGTCGAGGGCACCCCCATCCTCAAGGGCATCAACCTCGAAATCAAACCCGGCGAAGTCCACGCCGTCATGGGCCCCAACGGTTCTGGCAAATCCACCCTCGCCCAGGTCCTCGTCGGCCATGAAGCGTTCGAAGTCACCGAAGGCGAAATCCTCTTCGACGGCCAGAACCTGCTCGACCTGGAAGTTGAAGAACGTGCCCTTGCCGGCCTCTTCCTCGCCTTCCAGTACCCCGTGGAAATCCCCGGCGTCAGCAACCTCCAGTTCCTGCGCACCGCCGTCAACACCCTGCGCAAGCACCGAGGCGAAAATGAACTCGACTCTCCCAGCTTCATGAAGATGGCCAAGGAAAAAGCCAAACAGGTTGACCTCGGTCCCGACTTCCTCAAGCGTGGCGTCAACGAAGGCTTCTCCGGTGGCGAGAAAAAGCGCAACGAGATCATGCAGATGCTCATGATGGAGCCGCGCCTGGGCATCCTCGATGAGACCGACTCCGGCCTCGACATCGACGCGCTCAAGACCATCGCCAACGGTGTAAACACCCTGCGTGCCGAGAACCGCTCCTTCCTGGTCGTCACCCACTACCAGCGCCTGCTCAACCACATTGTGCCGGACGTCGTGCACGTGCTCGCCGGAGGCCAGATCATCAAGAGCGGCGACAAGCAGCTGGCGATGGAACTCGAAGAACACGGCTACGGCTGGCTCGGCATCAACGAAGCGGAAGCTGCTGGCTGAAGGAGGTTCCATGACACTTGCGCATAAGACGCCCATAACACCGCTGGACAACGCCTTCACACCCGAAGGCGGCAAGCAGCTGCCCGCGCCGCTTAAGAGCCTTCGCGACATCCGCAGCAAAGCGATTACTGGCATGGCGCTGCCCAACCGCCGGACCGAAAACTGGAAATACTCCAGCCGCTACCTCAAGCTGGATCCGGAGCTGGCACCGCTGACCCAGGCCACCGGCAATGCCGACTACCGCAGCGTGGAAGGCACCTATCGGCTGGTGATCCGTAACGGCGTCGTGGACCTGGAAAGCAGCAGCCTGCCCACCGGTGATGGCATCGACATCCGCCGTTTCGCGGACCTGGACGACGTCACCGCCCAGGGCGTTGCAAAGAAGCTGGATACCACCCTGGACCACGGCACCACCCAGATGGCGGCGCTCAACACCGCACGACTGGAGGACGGGATCCTGATCCGCCTGTCAGCGGATACCAGCGTGGATAAGCCAGTCTACATCCAGTACGTCACCGATGCTGGCACCAGCGGCTCCAACTACCCGCGCCTTATGATCGAAGCCGGCCAGGGCAGTAAGATGACTCTCGTGGAAGAGTTCATCAGCAATGGTGATCAGCCGGTGCTGGTGGACAGCGTCTCCGAGCTGCTGCTCGACGACAGCGCCAACATCACCTACATCCGCCTGTGCATGGACCCGGTCAACGTCCGCCACATCGGTGCCACCGGCGTCAGGATCGGCGCCAACGCCAAGCTCGACAGCCACTGCATCGGCTTCGGCGGCGACCTGCGCCGGCACGACCTGCAGGTTCGGCTCGAGGGCCAGGGGGGCTACACCCGACTGAACGGCATCGCCCTGACCCAGGACCGCCAGCACTACGACAACCATACGGCCATCGACCACGTGGTCCCGAACTGCGACAGCGACGAAAACTACCGCTGCCTCGCGGCGGACCGCTCCCACGCGATCTTCAACGGCCGCATCCATATCCACCCGGATGCCCAGCAGTCCCACGCGGACATGAACAACAAGAACCTGCTGCTGTCGACCAACGCCGAGATCGACACCAAGCCGGAGCTTGAGATCTACGCGGACGACGTCACCTGCGCCCACGGCGCCACCGTCGGCCAGCTGGATGAGGAATCCCTGTTCTACTTGACCTCGCGTGGCATCGACCGCGACACGGCGGCCACCATGCTCAGCATGGCCTTCGTCCACGAGCTGGTGGGCCAGGTGCCGCTGGAAGACATCCGCGAGGCGGTCAACACTCGCCTGACGGACTTCATCGAGGCCAGTTTCCGGAGGGCTTCTGAATGAACCCGGAGCAGGTGCGCGCGGATTTCCCGATCCTCGAACAGGAAGTCAACGGCAAGCCGCTGGTCTACCTGGATAACGCTGCCTCGGCCCAGAAACCGCAGGCGGTCATGGACGCCATGACCCAGTACTTCCGCGAGACGCACTCCAACGTGCATCGCGGCGCCCATACCCTGGGTGACCGGGCCACGGCCCTGTTCGAAGGCGCCCGGGAGACCGTGCGTGGCCAGATCAACGCCGCCAGCGCCAATGAAATCGTCTGGACACGCGGCACCACCGAGGGCATCAACCTGGTGGCCAATGGGTTCTATCGCTCCCTTGGGCAGGGCGACGAGATCCTGGTCTCCCGCATGGAGCATCACGCGAACATCGTCCCCTGGCAGATGCTGGCCGAGGCCACCGGCGCCACCCTCAAGGTGATCGAGGTCACCGCTGAGGGCGAGCTGGACCAGCAGAGCTTCCGCGACCAGCTGAGTGAACGCACGAAGGTGTTCGCCATCACCGCCGTCTCCAATGTGCTCGGCACCATCAACCCCGCGCGGGAAATGGTTGCCGCAGCGAAGGAAGCCGGGGCCACTACCCTGGTCGACGGCGCCCAGGCCATACCGCATCTGGGCGCGGACGTTCAGGATCTGGATTGTGACTTCTACGTCTTCTCCGGCCACAAGCTGTTCGGCCCCACCGGCATTGGCGTGCTGTACGGCCGGGAGGATCTGCTCAACGAATGGCCCGTCTACCAGACCGGCGGTGAGATGATCCACCGGGTGAGCTTCGAGGGCACCAGCTTCCAGAAGACCCCTTACCGCTTCGAGGCCGGCACACCGGCCATTGCCGAAGCCATCGGCCTGGCCACCGCCATGCGCTATCTGGACGACCTGGGCCACGACAACCTGCGCGAGGCCGAAGCCGCCCTTGGCCGGCGCGTGGACGAATGGGTCGCCGATTTCCCCGGCCTGACGCGCTACGGTCAGGCAGACAACAAGGTGCCGGTCCTTTCGTTCTGGCTCGAAGGCCTGCATCCCAGCGACCTCGGCACCCTGCTCGACCAGCAGGGCATCGCCATCCGCACCGGCCATCACTGCTGCATGCCGCTAATGGAGCACTTTGGCATTGCGGGTACTGCCAGAGCCTCATTCGCGTTTTACAATACGGTGGAAGAGGTGGACACCTTTTTCCAGGGCCTGCAGAAGATCCAGCGCCTATTCACCGGTAAATGAAAGACACCGCCCATCGGAATCAGGAGGGCAACATGACAGTGCAAACCGTAACGCCCCAGACCGGCGTCACCATGACCGATGCCGCCATCGAACACTGTCGTGAACAGCTGAAAAAGCGCCCGGAAATGGCCGGCATCCGCCTGGGCACGAAAAAATCCGGATGCTCCGGGTTCAAGTACATCACGGATTTCGTGCGCGACCCCGGCGATGAGGACACCGCGTTTCAGATGTCAGAGGACGTTACCGTCTACGTCAGCAGCACCGACCTCACCATGGTCGGCGGCACCGAGATCGACTTCGTCACCCAGGGCATCAACAGCATGTTCGAATTCCGCAACCCCAACGCCACCGCCGAATGCGGCTGTGGCGAGAGCTTTGCGGTGAACTGAGGCAACCGGAACAGACTATGCAGGATCGGGAAGTTGTCGTAACCCAACGGGATGTAGAAGCCCGGCTGGTGCCCTCCGGCACCGCCATCACTATCCCCGAAGGGACCTTCGTTACGCTCACACAGGCACTGGGCGGCAGCTTCTCCGTGGCCGTCAACGGCAACCTGGCACGCCTGGACGGCAAGGACGCGGACGCCATCGGCAAGCAGGTGGCGGAAAGCGAATTCGAGACACCCAGCGACGGCAGCATCAACGAGGACCAGGTCTGGGAAGCGCTGATGACCTGCTACGACCCGGAAATCCCCGTAAACGTCGTCGATCTGGGCCTCATCTACGATTGTAAGGTCTGGAACGACAGCGAAGGCAACCACGCCTACATCCTGATGACGCTCACCGCCCCCGGCTGCGGCATGGGCCCCGTGATTGCCGATGACGTGAAGCGTAAGGTAGAGTCCGTTCCCAACGTGGAGGACGTCGAGGTGGAACTCACCTTCGACCCGCCCTGGAGCAGCGAGATGCTCACCGATGAAGCGAAACTCGAACTCGGGCTTTTGTGATGACTGCTGAAACCACCGCCGACTTCACCAGCACCGAACTGGGCACCGACATCACCACCGAGGATGTCCGGGACGGTTTTGAGCTTCTCGACGACTGGGAAGAGCGCTACGGCTACATCATGGACCTGGGCAACAAGCTTCCGCCCTTCCCGGACGAGGAAAGGCGTGAGGCAAACTACGTCCACGGCTGCCAGAGCCAAGTCTGGCTTATCCATTGGAAGGACCCGGAAAGCGGCCGGCTCTACCTGCTGATCGACAGCGACGCCATGATCGTGCGTGGCCTGGCGGCCATCATCATGATCGCCCTCAACGGCCGTACGCCGGATGACCTGCTGGCCGTGGACATTGAAGGCCTGTTCGAGGAACTGGACCTGATGCGCCACATCTCGCCCACCCGGGGCAACGGCCTGCGCGCCATGGTCGAGACGATCCGCCAGACTGCCCAGCAGTACACCTGATTTCCCTGCGGGCTGCGGGCAACCTCTAGGCATCACAATCGCGAGCAAGGCTCATTCCTGCAGTCAGCAGCCGGTCCATGGATTGACCAGTGCCAACGGGAAGGCCTCAAAGTCCCGAATGTTGCGCGTAGCGAGTGCGGCATCATTGCTCATGCATATTCCTGCAATCTGGGCGTCTGCCATGGAAACCGCTTTCCCCTGACGTTCAGCTGCAGCTACCTCCATGGCGTAATATCTGGCGGACTGGGCGTCAAACGGCAGGATGCGACCTGTAAAATCCGTCCCAAAAAGCTCGGCGGCCGCCTCAGCAAATCGGGTCCGTCGCTTTCCTTCAGGCAGGCGCTCAATGCCGAAAAGGATTTCCGCAACAGTGATCGATGTCACCGCCACCTCCTCGGCGGGCTGCTGATCCAGCCATTGGACCACTGCTTCTTCCGGCGCAGGGCGCATCAGCTCCGATATGACATTGGTATCCAGAACAATCATGCCTAAAGATCCGGCGCCCTGGGCGCCTCCTCTCGGCTCGGAAGTGCCAGATCCTCACCGTTCCCGGACCCCGAAAAGCGCGCACGAATCCGGCTGCCAAGCCCTTTCTCACCCTCCCCTGGATTGAGTGAGCGGCGCAGGATGAGGCGCACTTCCTCCTCCATTGAGTGCCCGTGCCTGGCAGCCTGAACCCGTAGCTGGGCCTTGATGCTCTCGTCAAGATTGCGGATATTGATCGTGGCCATGTGTGATTCTCACAGTGCTATCATTGACATCAATGATAGCACTGCAGTACCAATTCCTACCAGATCACCACGCGATCCCCGCGCTGCACATTGATCCGACCACCTTCCACCGGAAGCTGACCACTACTGAAGCGCGGTTGGACCTGCTGGACTTCCATGGTCTGGCCGGTGGGTCTCAGAGCCGGATAGTCCTGTGGCTGGTCCAGGTAGCGCTCGGCGCGCAGCAGCTCCATGGTCTGGCCGGGCCGCAATCCGGAATCCGCACCAGCACTGATCCGGATGCGCTCATTGTCCACCCGCTCTACCGAGGCAATGAACGGCTGGCATCCCAGGTTCACCGCCACCTCGTCCGCCAGGTTGGACACCCGTTGACCAATCCGTTGCCCGAAGTCGGTCTCCGCGAACGCCGGCGTACCGAATCCAACTTCGGCCTCGCGCGCGTGATCCCACTCACCACGCACTTCCAGCCGGTCGCTCATCACCATCACACCGCTGAGTCCGTCATACACAAAGAGATCCACCGCCAGCCGACGCTGCTGGTTGGACACGCCAAGCCCCCGGCCAAGCCAGGAGGCCGTGGAGGTGCCCCAGGCTTCCGGATCCTCAACACCGATATCACGGACCACCCCGGAAATCACGAACTGCACGCCCATGGCGCGGGTCAGCTCCGAGGCACGGGTCAGATTCCGGTCCACGGCCTGAACCGTGGGGGCGTTCAGCGGGCGATCGTAAAGCCGCCGGTCAAACGCCGAATGCATGAGAATGGTCTCGCGTGGGCTCAGCTCCGCGCTCAGCATCCGCGGCAGCGCCTCCACCACGTTATCCAGACGCCCGAGCACGGCACCGTCGGAATCCATCAGGGGGAAACGGGTGATAGCCACACTTTTGCGGAAACGGCTGGTGTCCCGCCCCGGGCAGGAAGAGCCTTCCTGCAGTGACGGGGCTGTCTGCAGGCGGCGGAGATTATCCCGGGAGCGCGCAGGGTTCCCGGTTTCCCGCGGCACCAGCGCAACCTGGCGCGCACCGGAAGACGTTTCAGCTCCACCCCCACCTCCTTTCCCCGGCCCTCCGAGCCAGGATACAGCCGGTTGTGGCCGGAGCCGCTCCGGGAAGTGCACCTGAACCGGCTTCTCCTCAAGCCCTGCCGGCTTCTCAGCACCCGTTCCCGCCAGCGGCCACGCCACCATCACCCCCATCAAACAACCCAGAACGCCCCGTTTCATGTCCCCTCCAGAAAATACAGTGGCTCCGGTGCGGGTGTCAGATCCCCGCAGGCGGAAACCGGCTCCATCACCGGCGGCCGTGCACACTCCCCGCCACTGCGGGTTTCACGCAGGCAGGCGGCAAGCCGGCCGCTCACGCGAACCCCGTAGAAGGACTCAAACCGCCCGGATTCCGGCCGCACCCGACCCACCAGCCTGGCTTCCGCCATGATGCCCGCCACCATGCGGTCACGTGTACTGTCAGTCAGGGCCGGCAATTCCTTGCCACCCTGATCCAGGCGGGCCTTCGCCCATGCCGTCTCAACTTCCTCGCGAACCTGGTGCGCAAGTCTGCCTTCCGCCTCCCGCTCCGTCTCACAGAGGCGCTGGCGCCAGTGATCCTCAACCTCACCGAACCCCGCCTCAGACTCCCCGGATTCACCACGGGCCAGCAACAGCCAAGCCTCATCCGGCGCCCCGAAGGCTCCATGGGAGTCCCAGGCCAGGCTGCTGCAGCCGCTGGCGAGCAGGCAGACCAGTACCAGTGTGGCAGTTCGAACGCTTGTCACGGCGGAATCCGCGCTCCCGTGTTGGTCCATCGATACCCGTATGGAAGCAAATACCGGACCAGAAAAACGAAGGCTCGGGTGATCAGTTTCCGACCACTCTGAAACACGCTGTAAAAAGTCGTTCATGCATGTTGTTTAGAGTGGTGATTCAGGCCGGTTCCGCTATCCTCTTTACCATCGACATTAACCTCCAGTAATCGTGAGAGCAGAGACAACCATGAACGCACTCAAGCGCACCCGAACCACCACCTTCCGCCTTGCCACGGCTGTCGCATTCGCAACCGCAGCCGCCAGCACCCAGGCTGCGCCGCCCCAGTTCAACGACGTGCGCGCCTTCGGCATGGGCGGTACCGGCGTGGCCGCGGCCCGACCCAGCGGTGCCGCCCTGTTCAACCCGTCCCTGCTGGCGGCCGATCACAGTGGCTGGAACGACGGGTTCGCAGTCACGCTGCCTTCCGTGAATGCTCGGTATGCGGAGAATAAGGATGTGGTGGATGAAGTCGACCGGATCCAGGATACGATTGAAGATCTGGAAGCCACCCTTAATAGTCTTAACACGAACACCGCGACCCAATCGGATATCGATGCAGCCCAGAATCAGGCCGGCGAACTGGCCAGCCAACTGCGCGGTATCGATAACGAATTCGTCCGGGGAGATGCGGGCCTTGGCACTCTATTCGCTTTGCCCTCACCCACGCTGGGCGTAAGCCTCCACGCCAACGCCCAGCTCCGCGCCACCGTAGAGAGCCGAATTGACCCAAAAGACCTTGAGGCGCTTGACGAAGTGGCCAATCTCAACAGCCCTCAAGGTGCTACCGACATTGAGAACGCTCTCGACTCACTTTATGATTCCGGCGAAATAACCCCCAAATCCGACGGGCGTGTTCTCGCCTCAGCCGTCGGCGAAATAGGCCTCACCCTGGCACGCTCCTTCGAGATCCAGAGTCAGAGCGTCAACTTCGGCGTCACCCCCAAGCTCGTCCAGATGCGCACCTTCGACTACGCCCAGGGCGTGGATGAGTTTGACGAGGACGACTTCGACGCCTCCGATTACGAGACCGATGACTCCCATATCAACGTTGATATCGGCGCCAGCGCGCAGCTGGGCGCATCCGATCAGTGGCGGGTAGGTGCGTCGGTCCGCAACCTGGTCCCGCAGACCCTTAAAACGGTTGAGGACAATGGACGGCCCGGACAGTACGAGCAGGAAGAAATGAAGCTGGAACCGCTGGTCACCGTGGGTGTGGCCCACACCAGCGGCTGGCACACCCTCACCGCCGATCTGGACCTGACCAAGAACGAAGGCATCGGGCCGGCGGCTGACCAGCAGTGGCTGGCCGTGGGTGGTGAGTTCAACGTCTACGACTGGATCAACCTGCGCGCCGGCGCCCGCCAGAACCTGGCCAGCGACACGGGCGCGGACGGCATCGAGGAGGAAACCCAGTACACAGCCGGTTTTGCCCTCTCGCCGTGGGCCATGCGCATTGAAGCCGGTGCCCTGTTCGGCGGCGAAGAGGTCGGCGGGGCCGTGGAGCTGGGCATGTCCTTCTGACGCTGGAAGGCGTTGAATGCAGGAGCTTGCCCTGCAAGCGATACCCGGAGTAATCGCGAGCAAGGCTCGCTCCTGAACCCTTGTGAAGGCCCCGGCGCACCCTCAGAATACGCCAGCAAACCCAACGCTGGCGTATTCATCCCCATGGCAACAACCGACTCCTTCGAATGCCGCCCAGGCTGCGGCGCCTGCTGTATTGCACCGTCCATCTCATCGCCCATCCCCGGCATGCCCAACGGCAAGCCCGCCGGCACGCCCTGCGTCCAGCTGGACGAGAACTACCACTGCAAACTCTTCGGCGATCCCAGCCGGCCCGCCGTCTGCGCGGCCTTCCAGGCGGAACACAGCGTGTGCGGCGACAGCCGTGAGCAGGCACTGATGATCCTCACCGAACTGGAAGGCTGACCCAGACCAGTCCCAGCCCCTTTTCATTCCGTAAAATCACCCTTTCAGAACGCAACAGAAAGCACCCACGAAGGCATCATAGCCACAACACCAACCGCCTGTTTTAAAAGGCCATAACGCGCGCCAGCGCAACATGGCACAAAGCATGCTGCAGCCTGTCCAGAACAACGCCAAAACAAGGACACTGCATCATGAGCCACCGAATCAAAGTGATCATCCCCATACCGGTGGATGCCGCCGGCGTGGCCGCGCGTCAGGCCCAGTTGCCGCAAGGCATGCTGCCCGAGGGCTACAGCGTCGTATTTGAAGCGGTCAAGGCCGGCGCCGCGCTGGGCGACAGCTACCACGACGCCCTGCTGATGGACGTAAGCGTCACCGAGGCCGCCCTGACCGCCGAGAAGGAAGGCTACAGCGCCGTCTGCATCGACACCATGAGCGACTCCGGGCTCAACGCCCTGCGCTCGTGCCTCAACATTCCCGTGGTGGCACCGGGCGGGTCCAGCTTCTACATGGCCGCGAACCTGGGCAAGAAATTCGGCATCGTCACCATGTGGGACGAATGGTTCCCGCTCTACGACAAGACGCTCACCGAATACCGCATGTGGGACCGCCTGGCCTGCATGCGCTCGATCAAGACACGCCCGGACCTGTCGGAACTGCTCGCCGGCAAGGAGGAAGTGGTGTTCAATAAGCTTCTGGAGGAATCCCAGAAGGCGATCACCGAGGACGGCGCCGACACCATCATCCTGGGCTCGACCACCATGCACCAGTCCCACGCCTTCCTGGCGGAACGGCTCCCGGTGCCTGTGGTGAATCCGGGCCAGGTCGCGTTCAAAACCTGCCAGATGATGCTGGAGCTGGGGCTGACCCACAGCAAGAAGGCCTACCCGGCCCCGGAGAAGCCCAACTTCGAGGTCTACCACCAGATCGTGAAGGGCAGCTGAGGCTGCTCCGCGCCGACCCAGTCAACCACAACACCAAGAGGGAACCGTCCCATGACCCGACTCACACGTGACCAGCTGATCGAAAAGGCGACCATGGACTACTTCGCCAACGTCGACAAAAAGAACATGGATGGCGTGCTCGCCAACTTCCATGACAACGCCACACTGACCGTCCCGACCGACCCCATCGTCCATGAGGGCCGGGAACAGGGCATCCGCCAGATGTTCCAGACCCTATTCGACTCCTACGTCGACATCTGGCACGGCGATTTTGAATGCACCGCGGATGAGGCCACCCAGAGCATCGCCGCCCGTTTCAACGTCTACCTGAAGACGGAGGACGGCTCCGAGATCAAGCTGACCAACTGCAACTTCTGGTACGTCGAGGACGGTAAGTTCTCACGGGTCTTCGTGTTCATGAGCGGCCCCAACGTTCTCAAGTAAGCCAGCATCCTCTCGCGCACCACCCTGCCTCCGATACAGCGATGCGAGCGCTGTCCTTGCGCCGACCTCCGGGTCGGCGCCTTTTTTTCAGGTCTGAAATGCACCGCCTTTCACAATGGTCTGAATGCTCTGGCACCCCTACCCGGAGTCAACCCAGAAACCTGTTTTTAAACGTTTTTATAGGTTGGCCTAGGTATTGCAACTCCTCCCCTGAACCAGACAAAGGGGTCCACCATGAGCACCAACAACAATTCCCACAGCTACCCGAACCTGTTCACACCACTGACCATCGGCAACATCACCATCCGCAACCGCCTGATGCAGACCGCCCACGCCAAGGGCTTCCATGCCGGCGACGGACTGACCAACAACCGTGATATCTACTACCAGGCCGAACGCGCCAAGGGCGGTATCGGCCTGATCGTCACCGGCGCCCGCCATGTCCATCCCAACTCAACCGGCCCGCATCGGACCATGGCCCGGGGCAACCTCAGGGCCATCGTCGAGCGCGACGCCCAGATGACCCAGGCGGTGCACGAGTTCGGCGGCCGGATCGTGGCCCAGCTGATCCACTTCGGCCCCCAGGGGCGCAGTGGCTCCCAGGACGACTACCGGGTTGTCTGGGGCCCCTCCACCATGAAATCCCCCGCCTACAACGAGTGGGCCCGGGAGATGACCAAGGCCGAGATGGACGAGGTCTCCGAAGCTTTTGCCCACACGGCCGTACAATCCAAGGAATCCGGGTTTGACGGGGTCGAGCTGCACTATTCCCACGGCTACCTCCACCAGCAGTTCCTGTCCTATGTCTACAACAAGCGCACCGACGAGTACGGCGGCAGCCGCGAGAACATCGTGCGCTTCCCGATCGAGACCATCGAGCGGGTCCGGGAAGCGGTGGGGCCGGACTTTATGATCGGCATCCGCGTCTCCATGGACGAATGCACCGTGGGCGGCATGCAGGCCGACGAGGCCATCGAGATGACCAAGCTGCTGGTCGCCACCGGCAAGGTCGACTACGTCAGCGCCACCGCCGGCACCTACGCCGCCCACGCCGACCAGATCCCACCCGGGGATTACGCCGAGAACTGGCTGGTCAAGGACGGCGCCCGCATGCGCAAGGCCATCCACGAGGTCAACCCGAACGTGCCCATGTTCATCGTCGGCCACATCGTGGATGCAGACAGCGCCGAGGAACTGGTGGCCAGCGGTGCCACCGACATGGTGGCCATGACCCGCACCCAGATCGCCGACCCCGCCTTCGCCAACAAACTCCAGGAAGGCCGGGAGGATGAGATCAACCACTGCATCCGCTGCAACCAGGGCTGCATCGCACGGCTGATGGTGGGTAATGCCATCTCCTGCGTGGTCAACCCGGCCGCCGGTCGTGAGCAGGCCTTCGGCACGCACACCTTCCAGCCGGCCAGCAAACCCGCCCACTGGCTGGTGGTCGGCGGCGGCCCCGCCGGCATGAAAGCCGCCCTGGTCCTGCAGCAGCGCGGTCACCGGGTCACACTGATCGAGCGCTCGGACAGACTCGGCGGCCAGGTGAACTACGCCGCCCAGCTGCCGCGCCGGGAGAAGTTCGGATTCATACCGCGTGACCTGGAGCGCCAGCTGCGCAAGGCCGGTGTCGAGATCCGACTCAGTACCGACTGGAACGCGGACGAGATCGAGGCCTTCAAAGCGGACGGCGTCATCATCGCCACTGGCTCGGTTCCGCTGAAGACCGGCTTCACGTCTACCCGCCCCGCCGTGGACGAGGTACCGGGCACCACCCAGGCCAACGTGCTCAGCGTTGTGGACGTCCTGGACAATCCCGGCGCCGTTGGCAGGAACGTGGTCCTGTTCGACGAGGACGGCGGCCGCTACGCCCTGGGCGCAGCGGAATTCCTGCTGGATCGGGGCCACGGCGTGCACCTGATCAGCCGCTTCAATGCCCTGGCCCCCAACCTGGCCCTGACACTGGACCTGCCGGTGAACTACCAGCACGTCTTCCGCAAGGGGCTGGACTACACCATCAACTCCTGGGTGCGCTGGATCGACGGCAACCGGACCCAGCTTCTCAACCTGTTCACGGACCAGGACACACAGGTTCTGGAAGCGGACACCTTCGTCATGGCCTGTGGCCACCGTTCGGACAATGCCCTCTACGGCCAGCTCCAGGGCCGGGTCAGCAACCTGCACTGCATCGGCGATGCCCAGCTTCCGCGCCCGCTACAGGATGTAATCTACGAGGGCATGCTGGCTGGCCGGGAAATCCTGGACAGCCCTGACCGGTTCATTGAGCACGGTGCGCTGGAAGGGTTTGATGAAAGCTGGCGCAAGGAACTGCTGTGAGCCCCGCGCACCGGGCCGTGATCCTGGTCATGGCGGCGCTGCCCCCGGCAATCTGGGGCAGCACCTATCTGGTGACCACCGAGCTGCTGCCGCCGGATAAACCGCTTATGGCGGCGGTGCTGCGGATCCTGCCGGTGGGGCTGGTCATCACGCTGATGACCCGCTACCGGCCGGACCGGAGCCAGTGGGGCAAGCTGGCGGTGGTCAGCCTGCTGTGCATGTCGCTGCTGCACTGGCCGCTGTTCGTCGCCGCCTACCGCCTGCCGGGCGGGCTGGCGGCGCTGCTGGTGGCCTCGCAGCCGCTGCTGATCATGATCATGGGCTGGCTGCTGTTCGGTACCCGCACACCACGGCATGTCGCCATTGGCGTATTCGTTGGCCTGAGTGGCGTGGCCATGATCCTGATCGCCCCCAGCCGCCTTGCCTGGGACACGGTCGGCATCGCCGCCGCCCTCCTGGCGGCCTTCTCGATGGCGCTGGGCATCCTGCTGGTCAAGCGCTGGCAGCTGGCCATCCCCACGCTGGCTTTCACCGGCTGGCAGCTGCTGCTGGGCGGGCTCATCCTGCTGCCCTTCGCCCTGGCCTTCGAGCTGCCCTTCCAGCGTCTGGAAACCGGCCACCTCGGCGGCTACCTCTACCTGGCCGTGATCGGCACGCTGCTGCCCTATTTCCTGTGGTATCGGGCCCTGCGCCACCTCGAGCCGGTACTGATTACCGCCTTCCTGTTCTTCAGCCCCCTCTCCGCCATGCTGCTTGGTTACCTGGTGCTCGACCAGGCACTGACCACGGCGCAGATCGCGGGTGCCGTCGCGGTGTTCGCGGGCATCCTGATCAGCCATTACCAGACCGGCGCCGAGCGCCACAACAACAATCTCCACAAGGAGCCATCGGAATGACCCATGCCCAATACCCCCATCTGTTCAAACCCCTGACGATCCGTAACGTGACCCTGCGCAACCGGATCATGCAGTCCGCCCATGCCATGGCCTTCAACACCCGCGACGGCATCACCACGGACCGCGACATCCATTACCACGTGGCCAGAGCGAAAGGCGGCATTGGCCTGATGATCACCGGCAACCGGCTGATCCACCCCACCTCCAACACCTTTACGCGCGGCTATCCCTACGGCTATCGCCAGGAGATGGTGGAGCGCGACCGGGAACTGACCGACGCGGTCCACCGTCATGGCTCGCATATCTTCGCCCAGCTCAACCACTTCGGTGTGATGGGCGAGACCCACGCCATGGACGACTACCGCGTGCTGTGGTCCTCCTCCAACATCAAGTCGCCGGTGTTCGGCGAGATGGCCAAGGCCATGGAGCGCAGCGACATGGACGAGGTGGTCGAGGGCTGGTGCAGGTCCGCCGAATACACTAAAGAAGCCGGTTTCGACGGCGTCGAGGTGCACCTGGCGCACAGCTACCTGCTCCACCAGTTCCTGTCGCCGGTGTTCAACAAGCGCACCGACGAATACGGCGGGGAGCTGGCCAACCGCATGCGCTTCCCGTTGGAGGTGATCCGGGCCGTGCGCAAGCGCGTGGGCAACGACATCGTTGTGGGCATCCGCCTGCCGGTGGATGAACTGGTACCCGGCGGCCTCCAGCCCGAGGACTGGATCGAGATCGCCCGGATCATCGAGGCGGAAGGCCTGATCGACTACGTGATGACCACCGCCGGGGCCTACCAGTCCGCGCCCTACATCATGCCGCCGTACGACGTGCCGGACGCCTGGCTGGTGCCGCCCATTGCCCGCCTGAAAAAGGCCCTGTCACTGCCAGTGTTCGCCGTCTCCGGCATCAGCAATGCCACCGAAGCCGAGCGGATCCTGGCGGATGGCGGTGCCGACATGGTGGCCATGACCCGGGCGCAGATCGCCGATCCGGCGTTCGCGAGCAAGACCGAGGCCGGCCGCGAGGATGAGATCTACCACTGCATCCGCTGCAACCAGGGCTGCGTGGCGCGCCTGTTCCACGGCACCTCCATGACCTGCCAGGTCAACCCGGCCACCGGCCGCGAGGCGGTCTTCGGCCCGGAGACGGTCCAGATGGCCGGGCGCGCCCAGCACTGGGTAGTCATCGGCGGCGGCCCTGCCGGAATGAAAGCCGCCGAGGGGCTGGCCGGGCGCAACCACAAGGTCACCCTGCTGGAACGGAGCAACCAGCTCGGCGGCCAGGTGAACCAGATCGTCCAGCTCCCCCGCCGGGACTCGTTCCAGTGGATCGTGACCGACCTCAAGGCCCAGATCGCCAAACTCGGTGTTGACATCAAGACCGGCCATACCGCGACACTGGATTCCGTGAAGGCCCTGAACCCGGACGGTGTCATCGTCGCCACCGGCTCCACCCCGGACCGCAGCGGCTACAGCGACATCAATCCCATGGTGGCCCGTGTCCCGGGTTCGGACAGCGAGCACGTAATCACCGTGGACGAGGTACTGGGCCAGCCCGGGCGCGTCGGCAAGCGGGTGCTGATCGTGGATGAGCACGGCACACGCTACTCCGCCGGCATTGCCGAGCTGCTGACAGAGCGCGGCCACCAGGTGCACGTGGTCACACGCTGGAATGCGCTCTTCCACAAGCTGGCCACCACGCTGGATCAGCCCGTGGTCTACGCCAACCTGTTCAAGGCGGGCATGACGCACACCCTCAACAGCTGGGTCGGCGCCATCCACGACAAGAGCGTGGACATCTTCAACCTCTACACAGGCGAGACCGAGACACTGGAGGGGATCGATTCAGTGGTGATGGCGGTACGCCACCTGCCCATGGAGGACCTGTACTTCGAGCTGAAAGCGCAACTGGACAACGTCCACCGGGTGGGCGACTGCGTCACGCCACGGATGACGGACCACGCCATTTTCGAGGGCTTTCTCGCCGGGCGGGAGATCTTCGACAACTGGAAGCGCTACATCGAACCGGGCTCGCTGGAGCAGTTCAACCCGGAGCAGATGCAGGCGCTGTAACGCTCACAGGGTCTTCAGGCGGCGCCACAGCGTCGTCTGGCTGATCCCCAGGTACTCGGCGGTGCGGGTCTTGTTACCCCCGAACTGGCCGAGCACCTTCAGGATCTCCTCGCGCTCAACCTGGCGCAGACGCCCTTCCGCAACCACCTCATCGGGCTCGACACAGTCCTCGGGGAACAGCTCCGGCACCAGCCTGGGCAGTGCCTTCTCAAAATCCGCCAGCGACTCGTACAGGGTCACCGACACCAGCAGCCGCTCCAGCATGTTCTCAAGCTGGCGCACGTTGCCGGGCCAGTTGAAGCGCACGAAATACGGCTGCAGCAGGGTGCACAGCGTCTCAATCTCCACATCCACCTTGTACTGCTCATCCAGCTTCTTGAGGAAGTGGTGGCTCAGCGGCTGGATGTCCTCGATGCGCTCGCGCAGTGCCGGCAGGCGCACATTGAAGACGTTCAGGCGGTAGTACAGGTCTTCCCGGAAGCGCCCGGCCCGGACCTCCTCGTAGAGATCGTGGTTGCAGGCAGCCACGAACTTGATGTTCAGCGCCACCGTGGTGCGCGAGCCCACCGGCTTGACCTCGCGTTCCTGCAGTACCCGCAGCAGCTTGGCCTGCTGGGGCAGCGGCAGGGAATTGATCTCGTCCATGAAAAAGGTGCCGTTGTTGGCCGCCTCCAGCAGGCCGGATTTACCGCCGCTGCGGGCATGGGTGAAGGCGCCGTCCGAGTAGCCGAACAGCTCCGCCTCGAACAGTTCGCTGGGAATGGCCGCGCAGTTGATGGCCACGAACGGCCCCTTGCTGTTGGCACTGACCTCGTGGATCTGGCGCGCCGCCAGTTCCTTGCCGGTACCGGTCTCGCCGCGCAGCAGAACAGGCCCCGGCGTGGCCCCGTAGATCGACAGGAAGTGGCTGGCCTCGGTCATCTGCGGCGACTGGAACACCAGGGCGCGCGAGGCCTCATCGCTGGCGCTCTCGCGCCGCACCGGGGAGGCCACAATCGAGTAGAGATGGCCCACGTGATTGCCGTCCACCTCGAACAGGCGCTTGGTCACCCGGCACAGCCGGTCATTGAGCACCATCCCCTCGGCCGCCATTTCCGTATAGCCCTCGAACCGGGGATCCAGGAAGCGTTTCACGCCGCGCCCACGCCTGAGTTTCGGCATGAGTTCAACGGCCCTTTCATTGAACGCCACCGCCCGGTCCATCACATCCGTAACCACCAGCGCCTTGCTCGACTGCCACAACAGGAACTCGATGAAGGCATCGCGCTCGCGCTCCACCTTGTTCCGGCCCGCGGTCTCAACCGCCTGCTCGATCATGGACCGGCATGAGGCCTTGGAATAGAGCAGGGTCCCCGGCAGCCCGGCCTTTTCCGCCAGATCGCACACATAGCTGGAGCCGATGACCACACCGAACTCGCTGAGGTCGGTGCTCAGGAACAGATCCCGGGCCTCTTCCGCGGTGCCGTAGGTCTTGTGCACCACGTCCAGGCCGTTGAAGTAGGAGAGGAATTCGGTCCAGGTGGGCTGGTGCTTGTAGGTCAGCAGCAGGATCCGGTTGCTGATGCCCGAGGCCCGCAGAACGGCATTGATCATGTCCGACTGGCGCACCTCCAGCACCACCACCGGCTTGGGCAGCGTGTCCTTGAGGTAGTGGGCGTTGGCGCCCGCGCTCATGAAGACGTCCACGGCATCGGATTCCACCATCCGCCGCGCCGCGCCCAGGGCATCGTGGAAGATGCTGTCGATGATGGTGATGTCCGCCACATCCCGGTACTCCGGGATCAGCGAATGCACCATCTGGTTGAGCTTGGAATTGCCGATCAGGCAGATCTGGACCCGTCGCGACTCCGAATTGTTGAACTCCACGGCCCGCTCCTCACTCAGTGAACAGCCAGGGCTCGCGCTCCCTGCGGCTGGCCTCAAAGGCTCGTATCGCTTCCGCCCGCTCCAGCGTCAGCCCAATCTCATCCAGCCCCTCAAGCAGCGCCTTGCGGTGGCCGTCCTCCATGTGGAAGGGCCACTCCCCCCGCGCCGGATGGCTCAGCGTCTGGTTTTCCAGATCCACCGTCAGCTCAAAGCCGGGGTGTTCGCGACAGCACTGGAACAGTTCCTCGACCGCCGCCAGCTTGAGGATGACCGGCAACAGCCCGTTGTTGATGCAGTTGTTATAGAAGATCTCGCCAAAACTCGGTGCGATCACCACCCGGATGCCGAACCCCACCAGACCCCAGACCGCGTGCTCACGGCTGGAGCCACAGCCGAAGTTGTCCCGGGCCAGCAGAATGCTGCCTTTGTCATAGGGCGGCTGGTTGAGGATGAACGCCGGGTTCGGACGGCGCCCGGAAATCGGGGTCTCCACATCGCCGGGATCCAGGTAGCGTTCGTCATCGAACAGGAAGTCCCCGAAGCCGGTTTTTTCCAGCATTTTCAGGTACTGCTTGGGCAGGATCGCGTCCGTGTCCACGTTGCGCCGGTCGAACGGGATCACGACCCCGGTATGGGTGCTGAAAGGCTGCATGGTCACAACTCCCTCACATCAGTGATGGCGCCTGTTACCGCAGCGGCGGCCGCCATCACCGGGCTCATCAGGTGGGTACGCCCGCCCTTGCCCTGGCGCCCCTCGAAGTTGCGGTTAGAGGTGGAGGCACAGCGCTCCCCCTCGGAAAGTCGGTCATCGTTCATGCCCAGGCACATGGAGCACCCGGCGGCCCGCCACTCAAAGCCCGCGTCCAGGAAGATCCGGTCCAGGCCCTCGCGCTCCGCCTGCTCGCGCACCTGGCCGGAGCCGGGCACGATCAGGGCCTGATGGATCTGATCGTGCACTTTCCGGCCCTCCACCACGGCGGCCACTGCCCTCAGGTCCTCGATGCGGGCATTGGTGCAGGAGCCGATGAACACCTTATCCAGTTCTATGCCCTCAAGCGGCTGCCCCGGCTCCAGCGCCATGTAATCCAGTGCCCGCCGGTAGCCCTCACGCAGCCCGGGGTCATCGATCGCCTCCAGGCGGGGTATTGATTCACTTATACCACAAACCATCTCCGGGGAGGTGCCCCATGACACCTGGGGTGAAAGCGCCCCGGCATCGAAGTGTTCCTCGCGGTCGAAACGGGCGCCCTCATCGGAGACCAGGTCCCGCCAGACGCCGGTGGCGCGCTGGAACATGTCGCCTTTCGGGGCGTAATGGCGGCCGCGCACGTAATCCTCGGTGACCCGGTCGTAGGCCACCATGCCCGCGCGAGCTCCGGCCTCGATGCTCATGTTGCAGATGGTCATGCGCCCTTCCATGCTCAGCGCGCGGATGGCCGAACCGGCGTATTCAATGGCGTAGCCGGTGCCCCCGGCGGTACCGATGCGCCCGATCATGGCCATGACCAGGTCCTTGGGCGTCACCCAGGGGGAAAGCTGCCCGTCGAAGATCACGCGCATGTTCTTCTGGCGGCGCATTTTCAGGGTCTGGGTGGCCAGCACATGCTCCACGTCGCTGGTGCCGATGCCCATGGCCAGCGTCGCAAAGGCCCCGTGGGTGGCGGTGTGCGAGTCGCCGCAGACAATGGTCATGCCCGGCAGGGTCAGCCCCTGCTCCGGGCCGATCACGTGCACGATCCCCTGGCGGGCATCGTCCAGCGCAAACAGCGGGATACTGAATTCCTCGCAGTTGTCCGTCAGCCGCTGGACCTGGCGGCGCGCCACCAGGTCCGCGATGCCCGCCACCCCGGCCTCGCGGCCGCGGGTGGGCACCGCATGGTCGGGCACGGCAATGCTGGCACCGGTGCGCCAGACCGGCCGGTGCTGCATGCGCAGCCCCGAGAAGGCCTGGGGCGAGGTGACTTCGTGCAGAAGCTGGCGGTCGATGTAGATCAGCGAGCTGCCGTCCGGCAGATCATCGACTTGGTGATTCTCCCAGAGCTTGTCGTAAAGGGTTCTTGCCATCATCACTCATCCTCCACCTTCGACCACTCGAACCACTGGAACACCTCGGGCCCGTCACTGCGGTCGAGCCGGTAGCCACACCAGCTGTCCAGCTTCCCCGCATCCAGGGGTTCGATGATGCAGTGGGGTCGGGTGCAGTCAGCGCGCTCCAGGCCATTGGCCGCGAGAATGGAACGGCTGCTCTCCAGCCGCTCCAGGCCCTGCTGCGTCAGCGCCTGTTCATCGTCACTGAGCCCCTGGACGTGGGTCTCGAACCCCGCCACATAGGCCGCGCGATAGTCGGCACAGGCCGCCGGCTCACGCGCCAGCGAGTCCTCCAGCTCCGCCTTCAGCGGATCCTCACCGATGCCCGGAAGCGCACCACAGCCGGCCAGCGCCAGTACCGCCACGGGCAACGCCGCCCGGCTAATCATCACCGGCCAGCAGCGCCAGTGTCTGTTCCACTGAAAGCACGTCCACATACTTGATCCCCAGGTCCTTGAGGTTGGCGTCATGGGCCTCGCTGTCGCGATCCCCCACGGCATCGAGCACAACAATCGTGCGGTACTCGTTCTGCAGGCTGTCCAGGGCCGTGGCGCGCACACAGCCGCTGGTGGTCATGCCCGTAACCACCACGCCATCCACGTCCGCCTGTTTCAGGAACTCGTTCAGGTCGGTGCCGAAGAAGCCACTGGGCCAGTGCTTGATGATCACCGGCTCGTTGTCACGGGGCGCCACCCGGGGGTCAATCGCCTCCATGCCCGAGCCCAGCGCCAGGACCTCCAGCGACGGCAGTTTCTCCCGGAAGACCCGGGCCTGGTCGGGCTCGCTGTAGGCCACGGTGGTGTAGAACACCGGCAGGCCCTGTTCCCGGAAGTACGCCAGCAGCCGCTGGTTGGCCGCCACCACGGCGGCCGATTCGGTGCCCAGGGGGCTGTTCACGGGGTCGGTGAACCCCACGCTCATGTCCACCAGCACCAGCGCGTAGCGCCCGGCCCGGGACAGTGTTCGGGATGTCAGACTCATGATCAGGCTCCCTGCTTGTCCCAGGTCGGAGTGTCCGGTGCCGGCAGGCCCGTCTCATCAAGGCAGCGCGCCTTGATCTCGGCGATGGTGCCGCCCCGGTTGAACAGCTCGGTGGTATCCCGGCCCGGCGCCATCTCGGCCCGGAGGCTTTCGGTGGCGGCGGCATCGATCACGCCCTTCCCATCAAGCACCACCCCGTAACGGCCGGCGCCGTCCACGCTCACCAGCCCACGCTTGACGTCGGTGGCAACGGCCTCGGGATCACGCTCCAGCGGGTTGCCCCAGCCACCGCCGCCCCAGGTGTCGAACAGCAGCAGATCGTCCTTGCGGACCTTCACGTGGTCGCACTTGGAGGGCAGGATCTGCTCGGAACCGTCCGCCCGCAGCAGCGTCTTGCGGCTGCGCATGCCCGGATCACCGCCGTTGACGCCCCATGGGTAGGTGAGCCAACGGTCGTCGTGGATGGAGACCTCGCCGTTGGCCAGCAGGCGGTAACCCACGCGGATGCCGTTGCCGCCGCGATGTATACCCGCACCGCCGGAATCGGTGATGGTCTCGTAGGTCTCGATCCGGATCGGGAAATACGCCTCCACGAACTCGTTGGGCACGTTGGTGAAGCCCGGCCACAGCGAGTGGCCATCCGGGCCGTCACCGAGCGGGCGCCCGGGAATGCCCCCGAAGCCGATCTGGAACAGCTGGAACCATTCCTCGTTGTCGTCGTAGCCCGAGTACATGAAGTGCGGTGAGTCCGAGAAGCCGGCCGCGTTCATGGCATCCGGCGAACCCTGGCCCAGCAGGCCGCTCATCACATCGAACAGCCGCCCCAGCAGGTGGGTCCGGCACGACAGCGCCGCAGGGAAGTTGGGCTTGAGGATCGAGCCCTGAGGAATGCGCACCTCCACCAGGTCGTAGAAGCCGTCGTTGAACAGGATCGACGGATCGAACAGGTTGATGGTGAAGGCCCCGAAGAACATCTTGAACATCTCCTCGTTGAGGTAGAAGTTCACGGACGACGGCGCCTGCGGGTCGGTCCCCTCGAAGTCGAAGATGGCCTTGTCGCCCTCGCGCCACAGGGTGCAGCGCATGGTGTAGGGCCCCAGTCCGGCGCCGTCATCACAGATGTAGTCCTCGAACGAGCGCTTGCTCTCGGGTACCACGTTGCGGATGATCTCGCGCATGGCCACGTAGTTGCGCTCCAGCATCTCGCCCAGCGCGCTGGTGAAGATGTCGTCACCGAAGCGCTCCGCCAGCTCGATGCAGCGCCGTGCCGCCGTGCGGCAGGCGGCCACAATGGCGTTGAAGTCGGACTGGTCCCAGCTGGGTACGCGCACGTTGTGCAGGATGATGTCCAGCGCGTCCTCGTTAAGCACGCCACCGCGGTAGATCTTCATCGGCGGGATCCGGATGCCTTCCTCGAAAATGCTGGTGGCATCGGTGGGCAGGCTGCCCGGCACCTTGCCGCCAACATCCGACATGTGCCCGAACATGGCCGCCCAGTTGATCAGCCGCCCGTCCTTGAACACCGGCACCAGGATCAGCCAGTCCGGCAGGTGGCTGACCGCGCCGTCGCAGGCGTAGGGGTCGTTGGTGAGGAAGACGTCGCCTTCGTTGATGTCGCCGTTATAGGAATTGACGAAGCCGGAGATGAAGGAGCCGAACTGGCCCACCACCATCTTGCCCTCGTGGTTGGCGATCATCGGGAAGGCGTCGCCCTGCTCCCGGATGCCCGGGGACATGGCCGTGCGCATCAGCACCGCGTCCATCTCCTTGCGGGCGTTGGACATGGCGTTCTCGATGATATCGAGGGTGACCAGGTCCACATCGACCCGCTTCAGCGGCGTCTCATTGGTTTCAATCAGTGTGGCTGGCATCGCAGTTACTCCTTACCCGGACTGGCAGGCTCGATCAGAAGGTTCCCGACCCTGTCCACGGTGGCGTGGTAACCGGGCAGGATGACGGTGGTGGAGTCCATCTCCATGACAATGGCTGGCCCCGCCACCACATGGCCCGGACTCAGTTGGTCGCGGTTGTACAGCGTGGCGTTGTAGTCCCGGCCCTCGTAGTAGATCGGGCTCTCACCGACGATGGCGACCTCCGAGCTGGTCTCGCTGACCGCCCACTGGCGCTCGCGGATGTTCGGGCGCGGTGCCCTGGCGGTGGCGCGCAGGTTCACAAGCTCGTGCTCCTCATCCAGCGAGAAGCTGAACAGCTGCAGGTGCTCGGCATCGAAGGCGCGGCGGAGCACGTCCAGGCCCTCGCCACGCAGGGTCTCCGGCTCCACCACCTGGGTCAGCAGCAGCGCCTGGCCCTGGTAGCGCACATCCGCCTCCCAGGTCACCACCTGCTGGTCCCGTGGAATGTCCTGGTCGGCAAGGGAGTCGTTCACCTGCTGGGTCAGCTGGTCCAGGGTCGCGACCACGTCGTCTTTCGTCAGGCCTGAGAAGCCCCTGACCAGTGAGCGCGAGGCTTCGTCCTTGACCCGGGTGGTGGCATCGCCGTAGGCACAGAGCACCCCCGGCGAGGGCGGGATGATCACCGGCCAGGCGTCCATGAGGATGCCCAGGGCGTTGGCGTGCAGCGGGCCGGCACCACCGAAGCCGCAGAGGGCGAAGTCCCGGGGGTCATAGCCCTGCTCCACGGAGATCAGGCGCAGCGCGCCGAACATGTGCTCGTTGGCAATGCGCACGATGCCCTCGGCGGCATCCTTGATCGACAGGTCCATGGCATCCGCCACTTTCTGGACGGCCTTCTCCGCCAGATCCTTGCGCAGGGCCATGTTGCCGCCCAGCTTCTGGTCGGCGGGCAGGTAGCCCAGCACCACGTCCGCGTCGGTCACCGTCGGGGCCTCACCGCCCTGGCCGTAGGCCGCCGGGCCCGGCGTGGCGCCGGCGCTGTCCGGGCCCACGCGCAGGGCCTTGGTCAGCTCCGGCACAAAGGCAATGGAACCGCCACCAGCACCAACCGTGCGCACGTCCACCGAGGGTGCGCGCACCGCCACATCCCCCACCTGGGTCTCGCGACGCAGGCGGGCGCTGCTGTTCTCAATCAGGGCCACGTCTGTGGACGTTCCCCCCACATCAAAGGTCAGAACCCGGTCGAAACCGCCGCGCGAACAAAACCAGATGGCCCCGGCCACGCCCCCGGCAGGCCCGGACAGAAGCAGGTTGACCGGCGTTGCCGCCGCCGCTTCACTCGCCGCCAGACCGCCGTCCGAGCGCAGGATCGACAGGTGCACGTCATCGGCCAGCCGGTGGGCGATTTCCTTTTCCAGGTGAGAGAGGTAGCTCGAGACTTCCGGGTGCACAAAGCTATTCACCACCGTGGTCTCGGTGCGCTCGTACTCCTGCATCTCGGGCACCACCCGCGAGGAAAGCGACACCGGAATGTCCGGCATCACTTCCGCCGCGATCTCGCCGATGCGGCGCTCGTGCTCGCCATTGGCGTAGGCGTTGATGAGGCAGACGGTGACCGCCTCAACCCCGGCTTCCTTCAGCGCCTGGAGCTTGCCACGGATGTCGTTGTCATCCAGCGGCGTGACCACATCCCCTTTGGCGCCGATGCGCTCATGGGCCTCCACCGTGTCCTCCAGCGAGGCCAGCAGGGGCTGCTTATTGAAGATCACCCAGCCGCCGATGCCGCCCGGCACGTAGGAACGCGCGATGTGCAGGACCTGGCGGTAGCCCCGGGTCGTCACCAACCCCACCCGCGCGCCCTTCTGCGTCAGGATGGCGTTGGTGGCCACGGTCGTGCCGTGCATCACCGAGGTGATGTCCTGTGGCTTGACCCCGGACGTGCGGCAGATCTGCTCAATGCCGTTGAGCACCCCCTGGGAGGAGTCACTCGGCGTTGAGGGCACCTTGCAGGTGAACGCCTCGCCGGTGGCATCGTTGATCAGGAGCAGGTCCGTGAACGTACCCCCGACATCCACACCCAATCTGAAGCTCATAGATGCTCTCCTACAGACGATTGGTGGCAACGGGCGGCGCCCGCCCGTTGCTCTGTTGTTGAAAGGCGAGGCATCAGCGTTCCGCCGCCCGTTCGAGCTCACGCAGACTGATGTCTTCAGGACCGGTTCCGGGCGTGTTCAGGCGCACATCCGGGTGCAGGATGAAGATGGTCGCGTGGCGACGCTGGTAGTCGATGGTGAAGCCGGCGGCCGAGACAATCCCGCGATCCCCGTCCTCGGTGGGCACGGTCTTGAGGTTGTAGTTCATCCACTTCCAGAACTCGCCCTTGCGGTCATAGACGTCCGCCATGTAGAAGCGGGGGAACTCGGTGTCCATGTACATGACCTTCTTGCTGTAGGGGTGCTCCGGCGGCGCGGTGGCCTCGATCACCCAGACGTCACGCGGCTCCCACTCGTCCTGGGGGTTCCAGTGCGGGGCGTCGTCCAGGTCGATGATCGGGAACTCCTCCGGGCCGCTGGCGTCCAGGTTCCAGGAACGGTTCTGGCTGTGGGCGACGGCCAGGATGGTGCGCTTGCCCAGCAGCTTGTACTCCGGGTACCAGGTCGGGTGGGCGTTGAAGATCTCGATGTCGTCGTTGAGCTGGTCGGTACCGCCGATCGGGTCCATCCAGGTCCCGCCGGACAGCCGCCGGGTCCGGCGCACGGTTTTCAGGTAAGCCCAGCTGTCATCCAGCTGCGGGCCGTCGTAGCGGATGGTGAACAGGCCCAGGCCGCGGATGTCGTTCGGGTAGGTGGCGTAGAGCAGCTGCTTGAACAGCACATCCTCATCGCCCACCTCGGTCTCTTCCTCGCCCAGGCGCCCCTTGGTGTAGAAGCGCTTGAACACCCATTCCTGGCGGCGTTCCAGCCCATCCTCGTCATCCACGAACAGGTAGGCGAACTTCGGGTAGTCCTGGAAGTTCTTGGTGGGCTGGGCCACGTGGTGGTTCCACACCAGTTTCTCCGCCGCGTGCGGCGTGTCCTCGGTCACATCCGGGAACGGCATGCCCGCCACCCAGCCTTCCATCAGCCGGGTCTCGGGGTCGAAGGTGGCCTGGTCCGAATACTTCTCGGTGGCCGCCATGTAATCCTCGCCCAGTTTGACGGGCTCGGATTCCTTGAGGGTGATCACCAGCCCCTCCTCCTGGATCAGGCGCTGCTGTACATCGGTCAGCAGCGACTCAATGGTGTTGCCCTCGAAGGTATCCTGGAGGCGCTGCTCCAGGTTGTCCGCGCTGAGTTTGTCCCCCGGGGAAAGCGCCGCCGCCAGGGCCCCGCTGGAACCGGCCGCCATGGCCAGCGCCAGAGTCATCTTTCGGATTGTGGGTTGGATGGTCATTGTTGTTCTCCTCAGAATTGGTAGGTCAGGCGGGCCATGAGCTGGTCATTGCCTGAGAAGTACCCGAACAGGTTGGTGTCGTTGAAACCCTGCAGTGGGCGGTCCTGGTCGGTCTCGTGGAAGAAGAAGTTCCCCTCGAGACGAATACGGATGTGGTCCCCCTGTACCAGTTCAACAGCCGGTATGATCACGCCACCGCCATAGGTCAGGTCGGAGACCGCGGCCAGTGACGGATTCACCGTGTCGTTGGCGTAGTTCGCCGAAAGCACGGCGGTCAGGATGGAACTGAACTCTTCGGTCTTGCCGCCGAAACCAGCGGTGTTGATCAGCTGGTCGCTGCCTTCGTAATCCGTGATCCAGTTGTTGAAGATCTGGATACTGGCGAACGACGGGCGGCTGGTGCCGATCAGGTCGGTGAGGTCCAGCTGCTTGTCGATGCGGAACATCGATCGGAAGAGGTTCTTCTCCTTAATACCACAGAACCCGGGGAAAAACCCGCACGCCTCGCCGGTCGGGGCAGCACCGTTGCTTTCCACACCGAAGTTGTACGGCGCGTCCGGGATGTAGGCCAGCTCCGTGCTGAACACCACATCCAGTGCCGGGAAATAATTGTTCGCCGTTACGCCGAACACATCGATGGTCGGGAAGATGAACTCACCAGCCCAGCCGGGGTCTCCCTGATAGACGCCCTCGTACGGTCCAGTGCTGAGCTGGGGCGCGGTGTTGTTCAGGGCCGGGTTCGGGTTGGCCACCGGATTCGGGTTGGGCCCATGGAACCAGGCCAGCGAGTAGCCCCAGTCACCCAGGGTACTGCTCCAGCGCAGGCCGTAGGCGCCGTCTTCCACATCCGCCTCGGGGTGCTCGTAGTTGTAGCGCACACCGGCCCCGAAAGGCGCGGACTGGAACTGGACACCCCGATTGGGCTGGTTCGCCCAGCGTCCGCCCTCAACGTCATAACTGTTGCCGAAATCATCCTTATCATTGAGCTTGCCGGGAATGTAGATCGCCTGCAGGCCGCCATCGCCGATGCGCTGGCGGATATTCACCATGTTCAGTGGCTTGCGCAGTTCCTCATTCTCAGGCTCGAGGAAGGACCGCCAACGGAAGTCGTAACCGTGGATCACGTCCATCAGCTGAAAGAAGTCCGTCTCGCCCCAGACCACCTGCTGGCGGCCAAGCTTGAGCTCCGTGCTGTCGGTCAGCTCCGTCTGGACCCAGGCCTCGCGGATCTGTTCATCGTCATAGACGTCGCGCCTGAGATCCCGGTACGCCTCGCTCTCCGGGCCCGTGCGTGCCCATTCATCCGCCACCCGCTGCATGTCGCGCATGTACTCGGTGTTCACCTCGCGCGACATTCGGCCGGAGAGCTTGACCCGGGTGCCGTCGTCGAACTCTCGGAACAGGTTCAGCTTGCCCACGGTGCGCAGCATGGAGAGGTCGTACTTGTAGTCATCCTCCTGCTGCCCATCAAAGGTATTGGGGCCGGGGCCGATCAGCGTCGGGTTCTCCAGGTTCATGCCCACGTACTGGCGCAGGTAGCCGTTGATTTCCCAGTCCTTGAGCAGCCAGTTCTGTTCCTGGGCGTGGACGGTAGTGGTGGCCCCGGCCGAGGCTGCCATGACCGCTCCCGCCAGCAGCAGACGCCCCGGGACACCGTTCCGGACAAAGCCGTCTTTATTGTGTGTAGTCATCTTGTTTACCCGTTGTCAGTTTGAGGAAGGAGCGGGCTGGCCGAAGATGAACCTCGGGCGCAGCACCCTTACCAGGGAGGGCATGACGAACAGCGACGTGAACGCTGAAACGAGCAGCCACAACCCGATCAGCAGCCCCATCTCCGCCTGGAAACGCAGAGAGGAGAAGGACCACAGAAGCACACCGGCGGCGAGGGTGACTGACGTCAGCAGCACCCCGCGTCCGGCGGAATAGAGGGACTGGCGGATGGCCTCGACGGCATCACCGTCGGGTTCCTTCTCGAGGTACTCCTTCACGGAGTCCACGATGTAGAAGGCGTAATCCACCCCGAGACCGATGCCCAGCGCGACCACCGGCAGGGTGCTGATGCTCATGCCGATGCCCTGCCAGGCCATGAAGGCGAAGGTCACCACGTTGGAGATCAGCACCGGCACCATGAAGAAGATGCCGCTGGCCGAGGAGCGATAGACCACCAGGCAGGAAATGATCACCACCAGCAGGGCCAGGGCGATGGCCTCGACCTGGTCGCGCAGCAACACCTCGTTGACCGCCGCGATGATCCCCAGCGATCCGCCGGCCATGCGCACATCCACGCCGTCCAGCGGGTTCTCGTTGATGAAGCGGTTGATCTGATGCGTGGCCTGGCGCAGGGTCTCGCCCTGGCGGTCCTGCAGGAACATGATCACCGAGCCGTTGCGGAACATGGGGTCGGCGTACTGGGCCAGGTCATCCGGCGCCGCGCCCTGCATGTAGAAGCTGATCAGCTCACCGTTCTCGATCTGGGCGTTGCCCAGCTCTCGGTAGCGCGGGTTGCCCTCGTAGAGGTTGCGCCGCACATCCACCACGATGTCCGCCAGCGACAGGCTGCCGCCGACCTGCGGCATGCGCTCCATCCGGCGCTGGAACCGCTGCATCCAGTCGAGCACGTCCGGGCGCTTGAGCACGTCGTTCTCGTCCCCGGAGAGCACGATGAACATCTGCTCGGTGCCCGGGTAGTTCTCATTGATCAGGGCACTGTCCCGGTTGAAGGACGAATCCTCCCAGAGGATCGGGGAGCCCGGGGTGGCATCGCCGATGGTCAGGTCCGTGGCCTTGAACACCAGCAGGCCCACGGCGATGGCGGTCACCGGCAGCACCACGTAACGCCCGCGGCCTTCCACCACTTTCACGGCCAGGGTCAGCACCGCTGTCAGCAGAAAGCGCAGGTTCAGCGGGTGGGCGTTGCGCAGCGGCGCCTTCACCCAGCTCAGCAGCACCGGGGTCAGGATCACGGCGGAGAAGCCAATGGTCAGCACCCAGATGGCGCCGATGATGGAGACCTTCTGCAGCAGCGGGATGGGCGTGAGCACCACACAGAGGATGGCGCCGGCGTCCGAGACCAGCCCCAGCAGCCCGGGCCGGAACAGCTCCTTCATGGTCATCTCCGCCGCCTTTTTCGGCTGGATGCCCTCGCCGTCGCACAGGTCGTCAAAACGGGTGATCAGCTGCACCGCGTGACTGAAACAGCGCGCGGTGATGATGAACGCCACCACGATCACCAGCGGATCGAAGTTGAAGCCCAGCAACACCCCGATGCCCAGCGCCCAGATGGTGGAGACCACGCCACTGACCAGCGGCAGCAGGGTTCCGCGCCAGGTGCGGTTGAGCAGGAACAGCGCCAGCAGCATGGCCCCGAGCGAGGCCAGCGCGATGTTCACGGTCTCGCCCAGGTAATGGTTCACCCAGCCGTAGAGCACCGGCTGACCCACAAGGTGATGGTTCACCTGGTTCTTCACCGGCGACTCGTCCAGGATCGACTGGATCTGGGGGAAGATCTTGCTGTAATCGACCAGGTTGTCGTAGAAGTCCACCTGGATCAGGGTCGAGTCCTGGCTATTGGAGACGTAGATGCCGTAGACCATGGGGTTGTTGAGCACCGCCTCGCGCAGTGTCTCAACGCCCTCGCGGGTCTCCGGCACATCCGGCCACATCAGCGGCACACTCTCGATGCCCCGGGAGGAGGCGTTGACCGACTTGAGCTTGCGCGAGGCCAGGGAGGTGATCTGGAAGGGGTTCACGCCGCTGACCTTGGCCAGCTCCTGGGTGATGCGCTGGACCTCCTTGAGGATGGAACGGCGGAAGATGCTGCCCTCCTCGGCGGCTACCATGATCGAGACCTTGTTCGAGCCCCCGAAGGTCTCCTTGTACTCCTCGTGCACGTCCACGTAGGGGTGGCCCTGGGGCACCATGTCACTGAACTCGGTGTAGACCTCCAGGCGGGTGAGCAGCGCGGCCATGGCGATCGTGGAGATCACGATCAGGGCGGTCACCGGCTTGCGATGGCGGATACAGAATTCGGACAGAGCCTGGGCGAAACGACTGAGCGACATCATCAGTTCTCCTCTACCGGCCAGGTGTTCCAGGTGGAGGCACGCAGAAGGCCAATGGTCTGGCCGGCGATCACGGTGCCGCGTTCAGTGGTGTTCAGGCGGGTGTGGTAGCCGCTGCCAAAGCCCTCGGGGCGCAGCTTCTCCCAGTCCTCGCCGTTGCCGGAGGCGATCACGGCACCGGAGTTGCCCACGGCCAGCCAGCGCTCACCGTCAAAGCCCACGTCGTAGAGGTGCTCGGAGGTGACCGACTCGAGGGACTGCCAGCCACTGTCGGCGCCAGAGCGGTGGAGCATGGCGCCGTTGTTGCCGACCACCACGCCTGTACCGTCGCCGGCGAAGGCCACCGAGCGCAGGCTTTCGGAGCCGAAGTTGCGGGTCTTCCAGCTCTCGCCGTTGTCCGTCGAGTGGATCAGGTCCCCGAACTCGGCGGTGATCCAGAGGGTGCCGTCCGCATCGGTCTCGATGTCGTTCAGGCCGATGTCCTTATCCAGGCCCAGGGACTGCCAGTTGCGGCCCCCATCGTCGCTGCGGAAGATCGCGCCCATCTCACCGACCACCCAGAGGGCGCCGTTGAGCCAGGCCGCATCCACCATCTTGCCGGCACGCTCGGAGACCGGCAGACGCTGGGAGGTCCATTCCTCCCCACCGGCACGCCGGATGAAGACCGCCCCCTCGTTACCCACGGCGACCACGGTGTTCTCGGGCGTCACGGCCACACCCTGGAGGTTGATCGGCTCCGGCATGGCGTGGCGTTCCCAGCCCTCCGGCTCGCGGGTGCCTTCCAGCACGGTGCCCGCGTTGCCCACGAACCAGAAGCGTTCGCCGTTGGCACTGGCCACGTCGTAGAAGATATCCCGTGGCTCGGTCAGCGGCTGAGGCAGGGGCAGCGGTTCCACCGTTGGGTGGATGAAGGCCGCGGCGTAGCCAAGGCTGGCGACAACGGCCCAGGGGGCGATCTGGGCGACGAATCCGAAGACCTTAGCAACCATTGGGTTCACCTCCCTGCTGGCCATCGTGCTGGCGGGCAAGCCACTGGAAGCTCTTGCCTCCGAGCTCCGTTCCAGTCAGCGCCTGGGCGTGGCGGACCACCGGCACCAGCGCCAGCGGATCAATGCCGGTGTCGTAGCCCATGGCATCGAGCATCAGTGCCACGTCCTCGGTGGCCACATTGCCGGTGGCCCCCGGTGAGAACGGGCAGCCACCGAGGCCACCGATGGAGGCGTCGAACTCGCGGACCCCGTAGTTGAGCGAGGCGAGCACATTGGCCAGGGCCATGCCGCGGGTGTCGTGGAAATGGCATGCGATCCGGCTGACCGGCACCACAGCGCCAACAGCCTCAAGCACTGCCTGGACCCCTTTCGGGTTGGCAGCACCGATGGTGTCGGCGATGATGATCTTTTGCGCGCCGGCCGCCGTCATGCGATCGGCGTAATGGCGGACCACCTCCGGGTTGACCGGCCCCTCGAAGGGGCATTCAAAGGCCACGGCCAGATAGGCCTGGGCCGCAACGCCCTCGGCACTGGCGCGCTCGAGGATCCCCTCAAAGTCGGTGGCGGATTCATCCACAGTGCGGCGGATGTTCTCGTAGTTCATGGTCTCGGTGACCGAGAGCACCACGTTCACCACGCGCGCCCCGGCGGCCACGGCCAGTTCATAGCCCTTCATGTTCGGCACCAGGGCGGCGTAGCGCACCTGATCCTTTGCGGGCAGACCGTGGAAGACCTCATCCGTGCCGGCCATCTGCGGCACGGCCTTGGGCGAGACAAAACTGCCCGCCTCCACGTGGCGCAGACCGGCGCCAACCAGGCGCTCGATCAGGTCCAGGCGCTGCCCCGGCGACAGGGTCTTGCCCTGGCTCTGGAGCCCGTCGCGGGGGCCTACCTCGTTAATGGTCACTGAATCGCTTACTGCCGGCACCATCATCCAACGATCCCCTTATCCAGAAGTGAGCGGATCCGGTCCGCGCTGTAGCCCAGCTTCTCCAGCACCTCACTGGTGTGCTGGCCCAGCAGCGGCGGCGGTGTGTAGGAATCGGGGTCGTCAATGGAGAGCTTGATGGGATTGCCCGGCGCGCGGACGGTGCCGCCATCCGGCTGGGGAATGTCCACCACCATGTTGCGGAACAGCACCTGCGGGTCGTTCAGGGCATCGGAAAGGCTGTTCACTGGGGCACAGGGAATGCGGGCGCCGGAGAGCAGCTCCACCCAGTGCGCCGTGGATTCGGTGCGCAGCAGCTCGGTGAGGATGCCGTTGATGCGGTGCTTGTCCGCAAAACGCCCGGGCTGGGTGCGGTATTCCGGGTCGCGCAGTTCATCGATGTCGAGCAGCTCCACCAGGTTGTCCCAGAAGCTGTCGAAGATCACCGCGATGATCACGAAGCCATCGCTGGTGCGGAAGGCGTCGTAGGGCACGTGCACGAAGTGGCTGTTGCCAATGGGCGAGGGGTTCTCGCCGGAGAGGAAATACATGGTGGCCATGTAGTTGAGCATGCTGACCTGGCAGTCGAGCATGGAGATGTCCACGTGCTGGCCGTAGCCATGGGTAGTGCGCGAGTGCAGGGCCGAGAGGATGCCCATGACCGCGAACATGCCACCGCCCAGGTCGCCGATGGGAATGCCCGCGCGCGCCGGATGCTCGGCGTCATGGCCGGTGATCGACATGCCACCGCCGATGCCCTGCACCACCTGGTCGAAGGCCGGGCGCTGGTAGTTCGGCCCGTCCTCGCCGAAGCCGGTGACCGAGCAGGTGATGATCTGCGGGTTGATCTCCGCCAGGTGCTCGTGGTCGATCTTCAGCTTGGTGGGGACGCCGGCGGAGAAGTTGTCCAGCACCACGTCCGCATCGCGCACCAGGTCATAGAAGATGGCCAGGCCATCCTCGCTCTTGAGGTCGATGCACACGCTTTTCTTGTTGCGGTTGAGGGTTATGAAGTACGCCCCCTGCCCGCCGTGGGAGAACTTGGGATTACCGGCAAGCAGCGAGCGGGTGCCCTCCCCCTTGAGCGGCTCAACCTTGATCGACTCCGCTCCGAGGTCCGCCAGCAGCATGCCGGCGTAGGGTCCGGAGAGCATGTGCGTCAGATCAATGATCCGCACATCTTCGAGTGGTTTGGTCATGGCTGGTCAGCGCCTTGTTGTTGTCCGGGAACGCAGGAGGCTCCACCTCCTGCACGTTCAATCTCTGGTTCAGCTCTGCCTGAGTTATTGCAGGCGCTGTGCCAGAGCGTTCGGAAACGACCAAGACGCTGTTAACGCGTTGTTCTGTAAGGATGTTAATGAAAGGAAAGCAATACGTAGAAGCCGAGGTATTTCAGGAGGGCATTTCATCGTGAAAGGGAGACCCTTTCACCGCTGCACCTCCATGAAATACCTGTTCGCATGTCATTGCAGGAGCATTCAGGGTGCCTCAATCACCTTGCTGGCTGCGTTTGAAGGCCGGCTGTGACGCCCTTCGGTATCGTAAGTGGCGACCGTGAAATGCCACTCACCTTCTTCAAGGTCTTCCAGCAAGTACTCAGTCTGGTGCGCATCGGCAATATCAACCGACTGTTCAAGGTTCTCGGGATCCTGACCGTATTTCAACTTATAGCCCCCGATTTCACCCATCTTTATAGCGTCGCCATTAACACGGGTTAGCGGCGCATCCCACGAAAGCTTGGCGGCCTGAGCCGGCACTTCCGGCTCCGGTTCCGGTTCCGGCTCAGGCTCAGGTGCAGGTTCCGGCTCGGGCTCAGGCTCGGGCTCAGGCTCGGGCTCGGGCTCGGGCTCGGGCTCGGGCTCAGGCTCGGGCTCGGGCTCAGGCTCGGGCTCGGGCTCAGGCTCGGGCTCGGGCTCAGGCTCGGGCTCAGGCTCCGGCTCGGGCGCAGGTTCAGGTTCCGGCTCAGGCTCAGGCGCGGGTGCAGGCTCCGGCTCAGGCTCGGGCTGGGGCCCCGTAATCAGCCCTGCCTGACTGGCTGTCTGCTCAAAACGTTCAACTGCCCAGTTTTCACTGTTATTCAGTACAACCGACAGCGCATCCCCTGTCCGCGCTGACAGCGCATTGGAAAGATCAGCACTCGCCTCAATAATGGACAGCTGGTTCACGGTAGCGCCATCGTCGGAATGCAGCTCCAACCCCCCTCGGGCCTGGACCTGCCCCCGCGCCTCCGTCAGCACCTCACTCAGCGTCATCCCCGCTGAGCCATTGGCCCAGGCCAGGAACGCGGCATTGGTGACGGCAACGCGCACCGCCTGCGTCGAATCCGTCGCCTGATTCAGTGCCGTGAGGTCGGCGGGCCGGGTGTTGCGGATGGTGTCCGGAGCCAGGCCGAAGGCCTCATCGGTTTCACGGTACGCCGCTCTCAGGCCGGCCCCGGTAAGCCCCTGCTCGGATTGGCGCGCCCGCGCCAGGGCGAGGTCAGACAGCGGCGATAGATGTGCATTGCCATTGCTTCGCGGGTCATGCGCGGTGCTGAGCGACAGATCCGCTCGCAACGAAACCGGCTGCCCAAAAGCACGCGTTTCCCCCGTGCGCGGGTCAGTACAGCCCTCGGGCACATCACAGATCATGCGCGTCTGGTCATCAACACTCAGGCGCAGTACAACCCAGCCCTCGCGATCCTCGGGGACACTCAGGGAAAACTCCCCCGCCTCCCCAGTGCGCACCGGTTCACCCAATGGCTGGTCGCGAACAACAGGCTTCCCACCCGGCCCTGGTACAACCGGATGGGCGGTAACGAGCGCCTTCATCATGCGGCCCTTGATGGCCGTCCCACTGATTTCAACGTTCGTGGTGGACGAAGACGGGTCCCCGGCGTCTTCCTGAGCATCAGTGGTCGCTCCTTCCCTGGAGCCGGACTGGTTGGCTGAGGCCCCACCATCACTGCCACCGCCACCACAGCCGGCTACAGCTGATGCGGCGATGACGGCGGCCAGAACGCGAAGCCTGAAACAGGAATGATGATTGGGAAGGACCATGGCTCTTGCCTCTGACTGGATTACAGAAGCAATACTACGGTTGCAAAATTGTGTTTAATAGCGGTTTTGACCAGAAAAAACCCCTCTTTACAGTGGGATACAGTAGCCACTCCCCGGTTACCTCACTGCAACCTTCTGTTACAGCTTCTCGCCCGATTGCACACCCCGCCTGCGGCCATGGCGCCAGGCATGCGGCTCATCCTCCCGGCGTGGGCTCCGTAGCACCCAGAAGCCGCTGATAGAGCCCATAATAAGCCTCTGCCATGCACTGCCCGGTAAACAGGCGCTCATAGCGCTGACGAGCGCCATGCCCCAGCCGTGCCACCAATGCCTCATCCGAGTGCAGGCGCTGCAGCGCTGCCCTCAGGTCTCTGGCATCCGCCGGGCGCACCACCAGCCCCGACTCATCATGGGCATTGACGTAACTTGTGCCAGAGCCCATCTCGGCCGAGATCAATGGGCGTGAACACATAGCGCCCTCCACCAGCGTCAACCCGAAGGCCTCCGAGCGCAGGTGCGAGGGGAACACCACCGCCCTGCTGAGCTGGAACAGCGCCATCTTCTGCGCATCCGAAACCTGCCCGAGGAAAACCACATTCTCCAGCGCCTCGCGGCGAACGCGCTCCCTGAGCTCGTCCTCCACGGGCCCGGCGCCGGCAATGACCACGGGCAGATCGGTGCCGGCTACGGCATCAAGCAGTGTGTGCAGGCCCTTGTAGTAACGAAGAACGCCCACGAACAGATAGAAATCACGCCCCACCTGCGCCCGCACCTCGGCCAGATCGGCCTGCGACGGCGTGGGGTAGCTCGCTTCATCCAGTCCAATGGGAATGACATCCGCGCCTTCCGGCAACCGCTGCAGAACCGGACTCGACGCCAGATAGTTCGGGGAGGTCGCCACCACGCGATCCACACTTTTCAAAAACCGCCACATGAGGGGGCCATAGAGCGCCATCAGCCGCCGCTGGCGGATCACATCCGAATGATAGGTCAGAACCGACGGCGTACGCGCCCCGCACAGCAGATGCAGCAGGTCCGCAAAAGGCCAGGGAAAATGATAATGCACCAGGTCCGCCTGCCGCGCCTCCTGCCGGAATGCCCGGATCGCCGGCAGCGAAAGCCCACAGGAAGCCACTTCCGCATCCAACCGGTGGCGAACAACCGCCGCCTCCGGGCGTTGGATCACCTCACCGGAGGCGCCAGGGGCCAGGGTGAACACCCGGTTGCTTACACCCAGTGCCTGCGTGCCCATGCAGATCTGGCGGATGGTTTCCTCCAGCCCGCCCTGGCTTTCAGGAAAGTAAGTCCTGTAAACATGTAGAACCCGCACGCTCCCCCCGAACTGAATCAATCACCTCTGCCATTGCCTTCACAAACCGCCCGGTTGCAAAGTGACTCGCACGCGCCTCACAGGCGGGGCGCATGGTAGCCGCGCGCGCCTGCGTCATGCCCCGCACCGTTTCGGCAATGGCCTTCGGGTCGGGTTCGCTTAACAGGATACCTGTCTGCCCCTCCAGCACCGTCTCAATAAGGCCGCCTTCCGCCACACCGATTACCGGCTTACCAGCCGCCATGGACTCCACCGGCGACATACCGAAGTCCTCGTCCTGCGCTACATAGAGCGTTGCCCTGGCGCGGCCCGTCAACGACTGCAGTGCTTCTGCCGAGAGCCAGCCGGTAAAATGTATATTCGGGCAGTTGGCGGCAAGGCGCCGCAGCTGTTGTTCCTGTGAGCCCCCAGAGGCTACCACCAGCTCATGTTCGGGCAGCGAACGGAAGGCCTCAATCAAACGCTCCACGCGCTTGAAGGGTTCAAGCCGTGCGGTGGAGAGGAAGAACCCCTCATCCGCCAGCCATTGATAACCGTCTGTGTCGCAGGGCGGGTGCACCACCTGTGCGCTCAGCCCAAGATAATGCTCAAGCCGGCCACGCACATTACTGGAATTGGCAACAATGGCGTCCATCCTGGCTATGGCAGCGGCGTAATAACGCCGCACCTGGGCCACCAGCGCCCGGAACAGCGGCCTCTGCCAGCGTGGAATTGCGGCAATATAATCGTCATAAAGATCGAACGCAAAGCGCGGCAAGGTGTGGCAATAGTAGATATTGCCCCCCTGAGAACGGTGCCACACACCCTGGGGCGCATTGGCGCCGCTGAATACAACCCAGTCGTAGCGGGCCAGCCATTGAGCCCGGTAGCGGAATCGATAAAGCCCGGTCAGGGTGCGTAACGCCCTCTGGGTCACAGGCGGGGCCCACCCCAGCTCAAGACACCGGAGGTCGGCAAGACACTGCGCCGGAAAGGCGGCGGCATTGCGGCCGCCCACAACCACATCCGTACCCGCCAGCCCGCGCGCGAGCGCCAGGGTCAGATGCTCCGCGCCGCCCCGGCAGAACAGCCCGTCATACGCAATGGCGCCGCCAGAGCTATTCCCCACTGAGTGGCACCAGTGCCTCACTTTCACACACCCGTTCCCCCACGGCTCCATCGCAGAACTGCAGAGCGTAGTCCCGGCCGGACTCGAGTACCCCCACCATGACACGCTGATTCGGAGACGCCGCCACTTCCGTGGCCCGGCTCAGCTGAAGCGGTTGGTCCGCCGCGACCGAGAACAGCACCATCTCCGAGCGCGGGAACGCCTCGCTCACGCTGAGCTCACGCAACCGCTGCGGATCACTGACCAGGCCGCCAGCCGCCAGCGCGGCGCCCGCCGCCGTGCGCAACGCCTGGGAACGGACGCCCTGCAACGGGGGCCCCAGGGCCGCGCCACGGGGATCGGTGCGTGCGCCCGCCAAGGCCTCGAGCGTAGCCAGTGCATCAACAATCCCAGCCCCAAAGTCCGACTGCGTTACGCCCTGAGCCTGCGCCTCCGCACTGAGTTGTGGCGGCCTTGCGGTGCCCCGCAACGCCTGCTCCAGCTCGCTCACGGGCAGCGACGGCACATTCGCCAATGCCAACGCCGCTGTTGCCGAGACCATGGGCGCCGAGAACGAGGTGCCGGAGGCCAGCCACTGAATGCCACGGTCGTCCTCCACGGCCACCTCAAACCCCTGGGCCGCAAGATCCGCCCCCGCGCCCACGCTCACGCCTCCAACCACATGGTCACCGGCGGCATCCACGGCCGTCACCGCCAGCACACCGTCACAGTTCGCCGGCGCCGAATCCTCGGGCTCGCGCGCCGGATCATTGCCCGCGCTCGCAACAACCAGCACGCCCCTGTCGCGGGCTCGGTCGATGGCCTCCTGCTCGGAGAACGAGCACGCCCCTTCGGCACCGAGCGACAGGCTGATGACGTCCACCGGCTCCGAAAGCGGCGTTACACCCGGGCGGCCTGAGTCCACCCCCGCCGCCCAATCAATGGCATCAACCACATCCGAGACCCGGCCACTGCCCTCACAGTTGAGCACACGCCCCGCGTACAGATCCGCACCAGGCACAACACCGGCAATACCCGTGCCGTTATCACGCGGCGCCGCGATCACCGCACCGATCTGGCTGCCGTGACGTGCCGTGTTTGTGTCACACCATTCCCGGTATTGCGGCAGTATGCGCCACTCACTGGGTGCCAGCGAGCCGCGGCCGTTCGCCTCTTCAGAGACAAGGTTCACGCCCCCTGCCCAGTCAGGCCCTCCCTGGTAACCGGCCACGCCCGAATCCAGAACGGCCACCCGCGGGGGCTCGACCACGCGGGTGGCGCTCACAGCACCGGCAAAATCCGATGCACCCGCCCGTTGCGGCTGGTCCGCGGGGTCCGCCCAGTAGTCCTGCGCCGGGAAGTAGGGATCATTGAACAACGGGTTGCCGCTGTCATCCACGGCGGGTGGCCCCAGCGTATTGCGGGCCCGCACCACGCCATCGGCCCCGCGCTCTTGCGGCATCCGTGGTGGGCGGGTACGGCGCGCGTCACGCTCCACCACCCGCACACCGGCACGGCGACGCAGGTCCCTGCGAACAGCGGCAACCGATGACTCGGGTACCCGCAACACCTCCCGGCCCCGGCGCTGCGCGACCACCTCGGCGTACCCCAGGGTTGCACCCAGACGCATGGCACCCGGCTCATAGTGCACGATCAGCCGGGCACTGCCGGCACCCATAGCAGGCGCCGCCAGCGCGGCTGCCAGCACCGCCGCGATGCCGGCCCTCACTCCGATACTCATGGTGCTTCCTCCTGGCACTCCGGCACACCAGCCCCGGTGGGTATGCCCGCCAGATGCGCCCACTGCGCATCAAACCGCCAGCCATCGCTGCCCTGGCTGCCGACGCTGGCGTTCCCCGTCAACGAGGATACGCGCCCGGAAGGCGAGTGGTAACGCAGGCCACGCTCGGGTGGCGCTGCCCAGGGGGGCATGGCGTCATGGGCGCGAGCCACCGGCCCGGCGGCGTGCTGGCTCTGGTGACGCTGGGCCGCATCACGCACCGCATCCGTTTGGGCCGCCAGGGCATCGATGGCGGACTCGCCCTGGCGGTAAGCCGCCAGGGCACTGCTGAGATCAGCGAACGCCGCCTCCAGCTCCGGAGCCTCACCTGTGAATGGCAGACCCAGGCCACGCGTGAGCTCACGGTAAGCGGGATAGTCCAGTTCATGGTTGAAATAGGCCGCAGCCGCCACCGTGCGCGCCAGCGCGCAGTCCTCGGCCAGCGCGAGCACCTCGGGCCGTGACTCAAGCCAGGTCTGGGCGCGGCGGCGTTCGGGCTCGCCGGCCTCGTTCACCAAGTTCACGTCAAACGCCAGCACACGCCTGCCCTCGCCGTCCAGCAGGGCCACCCTGGCGGTGACGGGGCGGTCCACGTCTTTGGGGGTGAGCACAACGCGGCCCGCCGAGAGCGCCACCCCGAGCGCATCGGCGCGGTCCGTGGCCACCGACGCCACGGCGTCCGCGTCTGGCTCCGGAACCGGCCGCTCGCGTTCACCGCTTTCATCCGGAAGGGTAATCGGCGTCAGCACCCGGTAGGACTGGGCCTGTTCCCGCTCGGCCAGCGGCGGTTCTTCGGAGCCGCCCCCACCGGAGCCTCCCGAGCATGCGGTCAATACCGCAGCCATCCCAATAACAGGCCAGAGCCAGCGCGCCCTCAACAGTGCCTCCCAATACACAGACTTGTGCACTCAGTGTAGTGCCTGAGGCTCTCCGGGCAAGCGCTTCAGGCCTCCAGCATCCAGCGCAGGGTCTCGCGCAGCGGCGGCTGCCAGCGGTTGCCAATGCACGCGTCCAGGCGGCGGGTATCGCCACGCAGGCGAGTGACTTCGTGACGGCGCGCAAGCCCCGCGCTGCTGCGCACCTGTGGGTCGTGCCCCGTGATCTCACGGCAAAGAGCCAGCACCTCGTGCAGTGAGTGGCTCTCACCGGAGGCGATGTTCAGGGTCTCGCCCACTGGAGGGGTTTCCACCAGCGCACGGTAGGCCGCAGCCACCGCCCGCACATCACTGAAATCCCGCCACACGTCCAGGTTACCAAGCTCAATGACCGGTTCCCGACGCCGGAAGTGCGCCACAATGCGGGGGATCACGAAATGCTCGGGCTGCCCCACGCCGGTGTAATTGAATGGGCGTGTAATCACAACCGGCAGGGTATCAGCCCAGGTGGCGGCCATGTGCTCCATGGCCAGCTTGCTCACCGCGTATTCATTGGCGGGCCTGGGGCACAGGTCCTCACCAAGGCACTCGCGCTCCTGGTTGCCATAGACGTTGGCACTGCTCGCCAGCACGACAGCCGCCGGACTGGAGGGTGCCGCAGTGAGTGCCGCCAACAGGTTGCGCGTGCCCATCAGGTTCACCTGGTAGAAGGCGCCGGGGTCGTCATGGCCCACAAACGCCAGCGCCGCCAGGTGCACCACTGCGTCCGGTTCAATGGCGGCCACGGCAGCGGCGAGGCCCTCGCGGTCCTCCAGCGGCACCTGCCAGTCGTTGCCGGCGCCATTACCAAGCCCCACCACATCGTGGCCGGCCTGCGTCAACTCATTCACCAGGTAGCCGCCGGTAAACCCATTGCTCCCGGTTACCAGTACCCGCATGGCGTTACACACCACCGCCCAACGCGCGGTTGCGGCGCAGGTCCGCCTCCACCATCATTCGGCACAGCTCCTCCAGCCCGGTCTCAGGGGCCCACCCCAGCGTCTCCCGGGCATGGCTGGCATCGCCCTGGAGCAGGTCCACCTCCGCCGGACGGTAAAAAGCGGGGTTGACCTGCACCAGTACACGGCCGGTGGCGGGGTCAATGCCGTGCTCCTCCACACCACTGCCACGCCACTGGATGACCATGCCCGCGGCCTCGCACGCCAGGGTCACAAAGGTGCGCACTGTTTCCGTGCGGTTGGTGGCCAGCACAAAGGTGTCCGGCTCTTCGGCCTGGAGCATGGCCCACATGCCCCGCACGTAGTCGCGCGCAAAGCCCCAGTCGCGCTGGGCATCGAGGTTGCCCAGTTCCAGCTTCTCCTGCTGGCCCAGGCGGATGCGGGCAACGGCGTTGGTGATCTTGCGGGTTACAAACTCCTGGCCCCGCAGCGGCGACTCATGATTGAAGAGAATGCCGCTGGTGGCGAACAGGTTATAGGACTCGCGGTAATTGACCGTCATCCAGTGGGCATAGAGCTTGGCGGCGCCGTAGGGGCTTCTGGGATGGAACGGCGTGTTTTCCGTCTGGGGGATCGCCTGAACCTTGCCGAACATCTCCGAGGTGGAGGCCTGATAGAAACGGATGGTCGGGTCCACCGTGCGAATGGCCTCAAGCAGGTTGACAGCGCCCAGGCCCGTAATGGTGCCGGTGGTCACCGGCTGGTCGAACGACACCCCCACAAAGCTCTGAGCAGCCAGGTTGTAGACCTCGTTCGGGCGGGTGCTCTGGAGCAGCCGTATGCTTGAGCCCAGGTCCGTGAGGTCGTATTCCACCAGGCTGAGCTGTGGGTGATCGGTGATGCCCAGCTCATCCAGGCGCCAGAAGTTGACCGAGCTGGTACGCCTGAAGGCTCCAAAAACACGGTAGCCCTGCTGCAGCAGGAATGCCGCCAGGTAGGCGCCGTCCTGACCCGTGACGCCGGTGATTAGTGCTGTTTTCTGGTTCATTAACGCTCCCTGCCCTGGCTGCCTTGCCCATCAACCGTCTATACCGGCATCAGTGTGCTGTTGCCGGCTGCACCCCGTTCAGCTCGCTCCCGAGTGTTTGGGCATAGGTCGTGCGTGCTGTGCGGAACACCGCATAACGGTTGTTGGTTTGCTCGATCTCGCTGTCTGTAAACTGCAGATTGGCGAGCTGTGCAAGGCCTTCGTCACTGAAGTCCGCTCGGTTGTATTTGCTGCCGTCAATACTGACCACGTCTTTCTTTTTGTTTGCGGGCGCTTTTTTGGCCGGCAAATGGCTCTCAAGGACCTTGGCATAGGCCCGTCTTGCCGTGCGCAGTACCGCCAGACGATTGTTAAGCTCCGTCATCTCACGGTCAACAAACTGGAGATTGTCAAGCTGCGCCAGCGCAGACTGGCTCAGGTCCTCGCGCTTGTAATGCTGACCGTCAATGGTAACGGTTTGCGCGGCAGTCGAGGTGTCCATAACACGGCTCCTAGTGAATTGTGAGCATTTGGGCAACTGAAAGGCGGCTATCATGCCAATCGCTGAACGGTCACGCAAGGCGCCACGGCCGTGCTCAGAAGGCGAAGGAAAGGTCGTCATCGTCATCGCGGAATAGCGACTCGAGATCCACATCCTGTGAGGAGCCCGTCTCGTTTCTGCTGACACCGTCACGGCGTTGGTGAAGGCGCGCCAATGTCTGGAGCCGGTGTTCGGACAGTAATTGCGCATAGGCCGCAGACAACGCGCCGCTGGCGGCCAGCCTGCCCAGTGTTTCCGGGTCCAGTGCCTTCAAGGCCGCCTCATCAATGCGATAGATCCCGGTGACTGGCTGTGCGCTCTCATCGTCGGCGCCGCCCACCCTGATTCGCCAGGGGGTAATGAGCCCCGCCGCCTCAAGCTCGTTGACCAATGCCTGGGTTACCCGTTGCGCGGCGTCCAGCTTTTCCAGAAGCTTGAGACTGGCCTGGGTATGCTGTGTCGGCGTGCCATCGTCTTCGAACAACCGAATAGCATTGGCACCGGCATGAGGCACATAGGTAGGCGAGTCTGTATCAATGCAGAGGATTCTTTGGCCGCTTTCTGCGTCACTGGTCAAGCGGAACGGGTGGGCACGATACCAGGCCGGGCGATAACTCCCCAGCCACCGGCCATTGGGTTGTACGTACGCATTAACACCACTGCGCAGGGACTGCACAGCCACCAGACTGTAGCCTTGCTCGGAAGGCTTGGGCGCGAACCCTACGGGCATCGCCGCAATAACCTGCGGCAACTCTTCCGTAACAACCGGAACCAGGGTTTCTTCCAGCGCATGCTGGTACCCGCCGGGAATGAGCCCTGCTTCGCGATGGGTGGTCCTGCTCAGTGCCACATAGTGAGCCATGCCACTTCCCCTTGCCCGTTTACTGACGGAGCAGAGGGTAACACATTACTGGGCATAACGGATTGGGAGGCAAACACGGTCATAAAAAAACCCCGCATAACCTGAGCTATGCGGGGCTTTTAAGACCTCTCGTGCATGACCGTTACCGGCCCGGAGAGATCAGGCTCGCAGGCCATGTTTGCGCATGACCCGCTCGCCTGTGAGGCGCTTACGCTACTGCGGTTGCCTCAACATCGGTTGCAGCGATGGATGCATCGTCGCCGAAGTCGGCAGTACCAACCAGTTTGACGCTGAAGTCCTTGTCAGTGTCGCCAGCGGCGTAGGCGGCCGCATTGTCGTAGGACACTTCAAAGATCTTGTATTCGCCCTGGTTCTGAACAACGGTGCCGTCGTTGAAGTCCTGCTCGTTGTTGCGGACCATCACGATCGACTTCGCCTGATCCTGGTACAGATCCGCATTCTCGGAGGTGCTGACGCCATTGCTTTCAGCTTCCAGCGCCGCTTCGAGTTCGGCTGTACCCAGCTCGGCGAACTCTGCCGAATCCACCTCAGTATCAAGCAGATCGTTGCCGTCAGTAATGCCACCGTTGAAGTCAACAATGCTGACACTGTTGGCTTCCAGAGCCAGACCTGTGCCGGTTACGGGCGCCATATCCACCTGGGAATCTTCCGACTCGGAGTCAGAAAGCGTGTTGGTGAGGTAGGCGCTCAGATCCAGCTGGTCTGTGCCGGACTCAAAGTGAACGATGGTGTCGTCGCCCTGATTGTAGCCGCTGTAGGCCACGGTATCCGCAACGGTCGTGTCACTGCTCAGAACGATCAGGTCATCGCCGGCACCGCCATTGACGATGTTGGCGTTATCCGTATCGACTGACGCACTGCCCGAGGCGGGTGTTGGTGCTACACCGTCCTGGTCCGGAGTAAAGGTGGTGGTGGTCGGTTGACTGAAACCAGCACCGCCTGAGCCGTCAGCGTCATTGGTTGCAACAACAAGGTCATCCGTTTCATCAACGTTGGACTGAGCTGTCAGCTCGATTTCCGTAGCCGATGCACCAGCAGCAACGTTGTAGGTTACCCCATCAACACTAACCGTGCCCTGAGTGACCAGGCTGGATGCCAGCGAGCTGTCGTTTTCAGCGCCACTTGAGGTGTAGACCACTTCAGCGCCGGCGCCTGTATCAAAGGTCACCTCGTCTCCGCTGCTATCCACACCAGCACCCGCCAGATCGACAGTGTAGATCGCCGGTGTTCCGGTAGAGGCCACCCCTGCACTTGAGGTGAAGCCGCCGCTCAGCCCCCCGCTCAGCGCGTTGTTCTGAGCGGTCTGCGCATCCGCAGGGCCACTACCGCCAAAGAAGCCGGAATCGTTATAGGTCTGCTCGAACTCGGATTCAATGTTGCTCTGCAGCGTGGAGCCAAGCTGGCTCTCCGGTGCAAAGAAATCAACCTGAACCGCGTCCGCAGCCTGGGCTCCGTCCACCAGGTACTGGACAGCGACGTCGCCATTGGCATCAACAGACGCTTCAGCAATCTGGCTCAGCTGTTCGTCTTCGTTGATCGCCTGGACAATGGCGTTGTTGATGTCCGCCTTGGTTGTAAGGTTGCCCTCTTCCGGCTGGATGGTCACCAACTCACTTTCAAGGCCATCCGTGGAGGCCGATGCTGCGTTGCCAGCCGTATTGAGTGTGACCTGTACGCGTGCGTTGTACAGGAACTCCACCCCGGAGTTAATAGAGGCATCCACAGAGCCTTCTGCTGCCGGTGTTGCGGTGTCATCGCCGAATGTGGAGGTATCAATGACGAAGTTCGCCTTGGCACCGGTGTTCTCGGCATAGATGACGTCATTGCCGCTGCCAGTGTTGGCTTCAATGCTCACCGCGTTGCCTTCAACGGTATCCTCGCCAGAGCCGGTTGTGATGCTCGCGCTGGATGCGGGGCTCGCGCCTTCCGTTACATTGACAAAGTTGCTGCCATTGCCGGCGTTGATCGCGATGCTGCTGTCGTTGTTCAGCGCCACGTCGTACACGTCATCACCAGCGCCGGTAACTGCAGTGTGGGTAACGCCCGTTGTCAGGGTCGCGTTGTAGGTCACATTGCCTTCAACCGCCGCATTAAGCGCCACTGCGTCAACAATGTCGTTGTCACGACCCAGAACGATGTCGCCTTCAAAGTTCTCGGCGTTGATCGCGTCAAGGCCCTGCTTGAAGCCGGTGCTGTCAACGTTGCCGTGGGTATCAACGTCGGTGCCTTCGGTGTTGGTCAGGACAAAGTCGCCCTTAACATCACCGTTGGTCAGGTTGAGCTCCTGGAAGCCGTTCCAGCTGCTATTGCCATCGTTGGTTGTGGAGATGTCATGCACAACACTGCTGTTTTCAACGGTTACGTTGAACACTTCAATGCCGGTGGAGCTGTCGGAGCTGGAAGTGGAGCCAACCACAATCTCGCCGCCGTCGGAACCACGACCAACACCATCTGCAACCACGGTAGTTTCAACCTGGTTGGTGATGACTTCGCGCTCTTCACGGATGCTGGACTGCGCCAGGATGATCGCCAGCTCAGTACCGGACTTCTGGGTCGGTGTGAATTCGATGTTTTCGAACGGTTCACCGCCGTCATCGGTCACGTTGACGCTGTAGCCGGTGTAGTCGAGGTCAAAGGTCTGGCCGTTGTCCGTTGTGAACTCATTGAACTCGTTGCCCAGCTCGACCGTGTAGTCAGTCAGACCCGCGTCGGTCAGTGCTGTCTGAACGGCTTCCACCAGACCCTGGTATGTGCCGTCTGTGGACGTCAGGTTTTCAAACGTCTCGGTGCTGCCGTCCTGAGTGAACTGCAGATCGAACTCGACGTTGGCAAGCGGTTCTTCAGGGTCCTGCGCGTTACCGTCAGCGACCTGAATGAAGAACTCAGCAGCCTGGTTCACCTCATCCGGCGCCGCTTTGAGATCCTGCTCGTTGAAGTAAACGCCCAGATCAGAGCCCTGCTGGGTGTCCTTCATCTCAAGGGTGATGTCCTTGGTGATCTGATTGCTGCCGATGTCGACGTTGTTGACGATCAGATCGCCGCGGCTGTCCACAGACGTGTAGTGCTGCTCACCACTGACCTGATCCGCATCCAGCGTCACGTCTTCCAGCGCGTTGAGGCTCAGTTCCTCAACGTCTTCCGTGCGCGGCATCGGGTCCTGGCTGCCACCAAAATCCACTTCATTGTCGTTGATCATGGTTGCTTCGATGGTGTCGTAACCGGCACCGCCGTCAACCACGTCGCCGCTGGCGAGCGCATTGGAAATGGCCCCCAGATCGTTCTGACCCACGTCACCAACAAAGGTGTCGTCGTTTTCAGTGCCTTCCAGGTTGTCGCGGTTTTCCGTGAGCGCAAAGGTTTCGCCCGGCACGCCCGGCTGCTCACCGCCACCGTCTTCAACACCAAGCTCAGCCGCTGCCTGATCGACGCGCTCGTCGATGGCGGCACGGTCTGACTCACCCGCACCGTTAAGCAGTGCCAGAGCGAGTTGGTCGGCGTTGGCTTCGCTGGTGTTCACCCAGTAGTCCAGGCCTTCGGCATCCGGCTCGCGACCGAACAGGTTCTGGTACAGCGCGGTGACCACGTCTTCGCGGGAATTCTCATCGTTGTAGAGGTTTTGGCCCGCTTCAGTGTCATTCACAAGGCTGGAACGCATCGTTTCGACGGATGCCACACCGCTTGTGATCCCACTTGTCCAGAAATCAAACTCTTCCTGGGTAGGCGAGCGATCCAGAATAGCAATATAGAGCTCGAGTACCTGCTCTTGAGTTGCTGTTGCCATAGTTATTTACTCTCCATTAGTTAAGCCGTAACGACTAGATTCAGGTTTGGCTGACGCCTGGGCATCCGTCGACACCCACCTGAGTATGCACTCCTTTTCAGGGAAGCCCCTTAAAGCAGAACATTTCTTGGCGGCGGCCAGGGTGACTGCCTCTGTTGGCTGGTCTCACCGTTTGGCCTGCCCCCCGTGCTACCGAACATAGTCGGTCTAACACGTTCGCGCAAAAAGACTAGCACCTTACTAGCGCTTCAACAAGTTACCTTTTATGAGCTTTTATGTAACTGCAGCGCTGGCAATGGATAGCCTGCGAGTGAGCTTCATTCTTGAGGGAAGGAGCAAATGCCGTCAACCGTCGCGGGTGGACCCTCATCACCAGATTGTTTATTCTGTGTAACCGTGAGAGGCATCAGGCCCTACCCAAAAGGCAACCACCCGCTCCCAATGCTTAACCCCCTCCGCCTGCTTCAACAGGCCCAGAATCTGCTTGCCAGCGCTCTGAGCGAGCGCGACAAGCACCAGCATTTTTTTGTTTCCTTGGCGCTGGCCATGACGTTCGTGCTCGGCCCCTGGGGTGTGGCCCCGGCGCTTGCAGCCACCCTGGGCGTGGGGCTGGCCAAGGAGACGTGGGACCACTTCTGGGGCAGCGGTTTCTGCTGGCTGGATATGGCGGCCAACGCGGCCGGCGCGGCCTGCGGTGTTCTGGGGGCTGCCTGGCTGGGTGCCACGCTCAGCGGTTGAGCCACAACGCCCGCAGCAGGCGCGCCAGCCGCCCGGCAACCACGGGGTAACTGTGCTGCTCGCGCCATTGGCGCGCCTGCTCGGGCTCCGGCCCATCCTGACCGGCAAGCACCCGCTCCAGCCCATGGGCAATGGCGTCCGCATCCGTGCCGCTGAAGGTACCCACAGCCGGCGCAACATCCTCGAATATGGGAAGTGGCGTGACCATCACGGGCCGGGCGGAGGCGATTGCCATACGGACCGCGCCGCTGGCGGATTCACCCGTGTTCTGGTAAGGCATGGCGATCACATCGGCCTGCTGCAACAGGGCCATGCTGTGTTCATCGCTGAGAAAGCGGTGCTCGGTGTGCACGGCCTGTTCAAGCCCGAGTTCCTGGATGCGGCGATGCAGTGCCTGGATGGTGGCGGCGGAGCTGGCGTCCGGGTGCTCGGCGTTGAGCAGCAGCAGCACGGTGTCCGGTTGTTGCTGGTGACGATGCGCGAAGGCCTCCAGCAGTACTTCCAGCCCCTTGTGCGGCAGCGCGAAACCGTAGGAGGCGATGCAGCGCTTGCCGGCATGCGGCCAGTCCACCGGGGCGGGCCGGGGTTGGGCCATGCCATGGGGAAGCAGCGTGGCGTTGGCCGCCATGCCGGCCTCAACCAGCCGGTTGAGGTCGCCCACGGTGTGTACCAGAACCCGGTCACAGCTTTCGGCGGCCGGGCGCAACTCACTGAGCGCTTTACGCGGTTCGGGCTCAATGGTGGCGTGGAGGGTGAGCGTCACCACGATGCCCCGGCTGCGCAGGCGGGCAATCAGCTGGGCCAGTGCCGGGTAACTGTAGAAATAGATGTTCATCTGGATCACCACCACATCCACCTGGTCGCTGAGCAGGCAGTCGCCCAGGTGCGTCAGTGGGTCCTGGTCGTCCTGGTACCAGCAACGCGTTACGTTCGCGCCATCCGGCTGTTCCGGGGGCTCACCCAGCACCGGCGCATAGACCCGGATGTCGTCGTCTGTGTTTTGCTCAATCAGGTGGCGGGAGTAGGTGGCAAGCCCGCAGCGTTGATTCCAGGTGCTGACCCACCCAATGCGCAGCGCCCGCTGGGTCGGTGCCTGTTCCTGAATGCGGATGATGCGTTCGGCCTGGTTGACCATGCGCAGCGCCACGCGCTCCCAGCTGAAATGCTCGCGCAGGTGCGCGGCCGCGGCATCGGCGAGGGCCTGGCGCTGCTCAGCGGGCGTTTCATGCACGGCCCGCATCTGGCTGGCGAGATGCTCGGTATCCGGGTTCGCCCAGACGGAATCCGGCAGGTTGAAGTGGGTCCGGGCGCGCCCAAAGCGGTAGCGGGTCAGCCAGGTGGTTTGCGGGTCGCAGAAGTCAAGCTGGCCGCTCCAGCCGGTGGTGATCACCGGCAGGCCGCTGAGCATGGCTTCGGCCAGCGGCAGGCCAAAGCCTTCCGCACGGCTGGGCGCCACCAGGGCATGGCACTGTTCGTATAATGACTTGAGCTGGCCGGCGGGCAGGTCCTCCCAGATGAGGATCACTTCGGGATAGGCCGGGTTCGCCTCACGATGGGCAGCGAGCTGCTGCACGACATCGTTGTGGGGGTTGGGGAATGTTTTGATGATAAGACAGGCGTTGTCCTCATGGGTGAATGCCTGCCCCCAGGCGGCCAGCAGCGCGTCCACGCCCTTTCGCGGGAAGCACGAGGAAACATGCAGGAAGCGGAAGCCGTCACCGGGTGCGGCGTAGGGCTCCGGGGCGACGCGGTCCCAGTGGTCCACCCCGCAACCGCTGACCGCCATGGGCAGGCATACGCCATTGTCGATCAATACCTTGCGCACATGCTCGGAGAGGCAGGTCAGCCCTGTCAGATGCTGGCTGAACTGCTCGGCCCACGCCTGAGGAAAGCCGCTTTCCTCCCATGCGTAGTGATGCAGGAGGGCGTGGCCGGTTGCAATGTCGTCCACACGGGGTGGGTAGAGATTGCGGCTGGTGATGTCCGGCGTCAGTTCCGGGTTACCCAGGCGGGCATGCATAACGCCAATGTCGGGGTTCTGCGCCATGAACTCCGGGTCCGGCTCAAAGTCACCCGGGCCTTCGGTCGAGTGCAGCGTTACAGTCTGGCCGATGGCGGCGAGGCCACGGGCGGTCTCACGGTTGAGCAGGGCGAGGCTGTAGCTGGAGTCGAACGGGCCTTCAATACGCCAGTGGTAATGCTGCTGCGGGCGCTGCTCACCGGCCGCTCGCTCATTGGCGGCCAGGCTGTTGGCGAGCTGGCGCAGGCTCGTGTCGGGCAGTTGCCAGCTGGCACAAAGGCGCGCCAGCGCGGGTAGCCGGTCGCTGGTCTGCTCTGTGGCGCCAGCAGCCGGGGCGGGGCTTTGCCCGGCCACGACCTGTTCGGCCTCGCGCAGCAGCGCCTGTGCCGTTCGTTTCCAGCAGAAAAGCTGGGCCCGCTGCAGGCCATGATCAATCAAGCGCTGGCGGAAGCCGGGCTCTGTGAGCACCCGGGTGATCAGTGCCGTCAGGCGGGGAATGTCGTCCGGGGCGAACATCGCTTCTTCCCAGCCCATGACCTCGGGCAGGCTGGTGGTGTTGGCGCACAGCACCGGGGCCCCGCAGGTCATGGCCTCCAGTACGGGCAGCCCGAAGCCTTCATGCCGCGAGGGGAAAACAAATACTTCGCAGTGGTTGTAAAGGACGTTCAGTTCATGCTGGGGAATGAAACCGGTATAGACGACGTGTTCGTCCGGAATGCCGTTTCTGCGCGCAAACTGGCTGATCGCCGCGCGGTTGACGGGCTCAAACCGGCCCACAAGCACCAACCGCAGGTGCTGGCGCTGCTCGTACTCAAGCTGGCTGAATGCCTGCAGCAGGGCATTGAGATTTTTGCGTTCGTCCGGGGCGCCGCTGTAGAGGATGAAGGGGCCGTCAACCCCAAGGCCGGCGAGTACATCGCGGTAGGGCTCGCCCGCGTCCGCCAGTGGGTAATAGCCGCTGTCACAGGCCGTGGAGATGGTATGCACCACGCCCTCGGCAGGCGCCAACTGGGTCTCGAATTCCCGGCTGGCACTCTCGGAAATGGCGAAAATACGGTCTGCGCGATGCAGGCTTTCCAGCTTACGGTAATACCACTGACGGATGAGCGGGTCACCGAGATACTCGCGGGGGCTGATCAGTGGGATCAGATCGTAGCCGATCACGCCTACGGCGTAACGGCGTACGCTCGGGATGCTGGCAACGAATTCGTCCGTCATGCCTTCAAAAAGCGATCCGATGAGCACGAAATCCGGGGCCAGCCGTTCAATGAAATCGTTACGCAGGTATTCACTGACCCTGATAATGCCCTGATTGGGGCAGTGAACTTCCGCCGTGCCGGGCAGCGACTGGAAGACACGGATGCTGCCGGCGCCCGCCAGAGAGGCCCAGCGCCGGTATTGCTCTTCAAGGCGCTCGAGCTGCGCGCCATTGAACAACAGTATGAGCTCGTGCGGCTCGGCCTGATTCTGGTTGCACTCAATCAGGGCTTCCACAAGCGAGCTGACGTAATGGCCGATGCCGCGGTAGCGGCTTGAGGTCTGCAGGCATTGCAGATCAATCACGAGTCTCATGGTGCCCTCTCCCTGGTGAGTCCTCGATATGGCCTTTCAGCTCGCTGTACAGCGTTCTGGCTCTGGGCGTGAGCAACTCCGTCGAGGCGCTGTGCTCGGGATTACCACCGAGTTGAAGCCGACGCAGCCGACGTGCGACGCCAGGCACGCGGCTGACCAGCGCCACCAGCGCCCGGCGCAACCGGGGGTAATGGCGGCTGCGGTGCTCGGCTGACGCAATGCCTCTTGCCAGTAACGACTTCGCGCCATGGGCACGCAGGTGGTTGACGCCTCTTATGGCGTAGCGAAGGGGTGCCGTCACGCGCCAGGAATAACTGTTATACAGGCGGTTGAGCGTGGTCTCATAGTCAGTGACGGCTTCAGCGAGGTGCTCGCGCCCCGCCTCATTTTCCTGCTCCAGCAGCTCAATGCGTTCGCGCAGGCTGTCCTCCCGGCGATGCGCTGCCTGCAGTGCAGCATCCGAGCTGTGCAGGTGCCCGGCCATCTCCCGGCGGCGGCGATCCACCAGTTCACGGTACCGGGCCAGTTCCCCGCTCCGTGCCAGCTCATCGTCACGTACCGGTTCATGGTGTTTGCGCAGGGCCTGAATCGCTTCCAGCGCTTGTTCGGGCATACCACTTTGGCGCCAGAGTTCATGGACCTCGTGTTCGAGCGCCTGAAAGCGGGCCTTTTCGGCATGGGTGAATACGGTTACCGGGCTGTGGCAATCGCTGAAATCCAGCCCCTGGGCGCCTTCGCTGGCCAGCGCTTGTGCGATGCGCTGGCGTTCAGCGGCGCTGGCACTGAGGGTGTCAATGTTAATGAGCAGATCCGCATGGCTCCGCGCCTGATGCAGTGCCAGCAGCCAGAGTGCGTAGAAGGCCTGGTAGGCGTGCCCCGGCGGTAAAGGGCGGTGCGCGAACCAGTCGTAGGTCACGTGCAGGCGCCGGCCTTCAAGGCGCTTGAACCCGATGTGATCAGCCAGTTGATCCAGAAATGCCGGGCGGCTGGCAGCGTTGAGAACAAGCTGGGTGGTGAGATCGAAATACGGCGAAACCTGGTAGGACCACCACTGATCCCAGGGGTTGCGCCACAGGTATGCATGATAGCCACCAAGGTTGTGCCGCAATGCCGCAATACGCCCCGAGGAGCGACATTCCTGGATCACGGGGCGCTCCGGGGCGTTGCGAACCAGCGCCTGCCAGTAGTCAAGGCCTGCACAGTGAGTGCGGTCACCGAAATAGCCGTCGTACACATCGCTTTCGCGGAGGTAGGGCAGGCACTGATCCGCAATGGCGTGGAGCTCTGCAAAATAGGGTGCGCCCAGCGCCGCGTGCCGGAGCTCACCAGCCTTGGAGGGGTCGCCGGCCTCTTGCAGCAGTTGCGGGTTGTCTCGGGCCTCAACGGCGATTTCGTGCATGGGCTCCTGGAAACAGGTAACGCCGTCGAGACGGCGAAAGGCACGGTACAGATAGGTGCTGCCAGAACGGAAAAGCGCATGCAGGAAAACGGGAGCCCGCGTCTGAGCATTGCTCATGATGGCGATTCCTCAATGGTGACCTCAGCGGGGACATTGATCAGGCCCGATTTAACCGTGGTGTTGGCGTCTTCGCGAACACGGAACAGGTGTGCATCCAGGCGCCGATGCAGAAAGGTCTCTGTTTCGCTGTTGTCGTCGCGAATGCCGGCATTGACGTAGTACACGCCGGGCGCGAAGGCGTTACCGATGTGATAGCGCACACTCACACGTGTACCGGCTTCGAAGGTGCGCTGAGCAAAGGCGTCGTCACCCGCGGTATCCAGGCCATAAAGGCCGAGGCCCTCGCGGGTCTTGATCATAAAGGCAAACACGACGTTGCTGACGCGCTCATGCCACTCAATCTCAACACGCAGCACGATGGACTCACGGCTGGCAAAGACATTGGCGGGTTGACCGTTGGTGTCTTCCATCGTGATCGAGCGAATGGTTGCCCGCCCGTCGCCATAGCTGGTTTCACAGTCGGGCTGCAGTTCGGGGTCCAGACGCTCGGAATCCGACGTGTCGCTCTGCGCTTGCGCGGACGTCTCGGACGCCACCGACCCCTGGTGTTCACTGCCGCCGAAAAGATACCGTTCGTAGGCGTCGCACACGCCCCGTGCAGGCCCGGAGGCGGCGACGTGGCCTTCACGCAGGAACAGTGCCGTGCTGCAGAGCCGGCGTACCGCGTCAATATCATGGGTGCAGAAAAGCAGTGTGGTGCCCTGCTCGATGTAGTCGTTGATGCGGCGGTAACACTTGCGCTGGAAGGCGGCATCCCCCACTGAGAGGGCCTCATCCACAATAAGGATCTCCGGGCGGATGGCGGTGGCCACGGCAAAGGCCAGACGCACCTGCATGCCGCTGGAGTACACCCGCACCGGATGATCAATGTAGTCGCCAATGCCCGCAAATGCCTCGATACCCGCCATCTGCTGCTCCACCTGATCCGGCGTGAGCCCCTGCAGCTGGCCGGCCATGACCACGTTCTGGCGGCCGGTAAAATCCGGATGGAACCCCATGCCGAGCTCCAGAAGCGCGGCAATACGGCCTTCGGCCTGGACCTCTCCCGAGGTCGGCTGGGTGGTGCCGGTGATGATCTTGAGCAGCGTACTCTTGCCAGCGCCGTTCACGCCCAGTATGCCCACCGCTTCGCCACGGGGAACGTCAAGGTTGATGTCCTGAAGAACCCAGGCAAGGCTGTGCCTTGGGCGCTGGCCCGGCAGCAGCCACTCCTTAAGGCGGGCCCATTCACTGGGGTAGTATCGATAGGCCTTACTCAGGCCAGTAACCCGAATTGCAGTCATTACAGCTCGTCCACAATCTCGTTGGCGTGATTACGGAAAAGCCTCACCCCCAGCGCTGTGAAGAGCAGTGTCAGCACAGCCACTGGCAGAAGTCCGTAAATACCGGGCAGCTCGCCGTGCACCAGTATACGGTGATACCCCTCCATGAAGCCGGTCATGGGGTTAAGCCGGATCAAACGCTGGAGCTCATCCGGAAGAATGGCAAGCGGGTAAACGATGGGCGTGAGCCAGAACCAGAACTGGAGTACCACGGTGTACAGATGGGCCACATCCCTGAAGAAGACGTTGAGCAGGCCCAGAACGACGCCGAGACTGGTGGCAAACAGCAACTGGAGGGCCAGCATGGGGATAAGCGCCAGCATCGCCCACCCAGGCAGGTTGCCCGTGAACAACAGAAACGCCAGAAAGAGGCCGAAAATGATCACGAAGTTGAGACAGGCATTGAGCGCGAGTGTTACCGGCAGGCACACCCATGGAAAATGCATCTTCTTGAGCAGCGTGGCGTTTTCCAGGAACAGATTGTGCCCGCGAGTGGTAATCTCCGAAAACAACCCCCAGGTGAGAATCCCGGAGCAGAGATAGATACTGTACCCAAAACGGTCATCCACGCCAGGCAGTTTCGCCTGCATGATCTGGGAGAAGATCAGGGTGTAGATGAGAATAAGCGACAACGGGTGAATGACCGTCCAGGCCGCCCCAAGCAGGGAGTTGAGATACCGGCTCTGGAATTCACGTCTCACATTTCCGGATATGAAGCTCCGGTATCGCCATAGATCCCTTATGGTGGCTCGCATGGTGCTGGCCCCCATCACTGTCCCGCAGCACTGGCGAGGCCAGGAAGATCCTGAACGGAGAGTGTTCCGGTACGCTGCCGCAGCTCATACTGGCGCATGACGTTCTTATGGGTCTGCTCGATCAGGGAGCGGCGGATATCGGTCAGCCTGTTGCGGCTGTCCAGCAGGTCATTAAGGCTGCGCACACCAGACTGGAATCCCTTCTGAGCCGCTTCGAGCGCCGCCTCGGCTGACGACTCCGCGGTTTTGAGTGAACGGATCTTCTGGTAACTGCCCTGCAAGGTTTCCGTTAACCGTGAGACTTCAACCTGCACGCGGTCTTTACGGTGGCGCAGTTCGTACTCCGCAGCGCGCTCACGCTTGTGCGCCGCACGAGCACGGGCTGATGTACTGCCGCCGCTGTACAGCGGCACACGCAGCTGCAGCTCGGCCCGCAGTTCCTCGCGCAGGGTTGTGGCGAAGGTGTCATTGTTGCTGTATTGGGCGCTGAGATACAATTCCGGCCAGTGAGCGCCGCGCTCACGTTCGTAAGTGGCATCCGCCACTTCGCGCTCACGCTTGGCCCGGCTTATTTCGGCGGAATTGCTGAAAGCGAGTGACTGCCAGTCTTTGTCCAGCACTGCCGGTGTCCGTTTCCAGACGCCTACGGGCAAGGGGGCCAACTGCTTCTGGTCGACATCCAGACCGGAGACCGCCTCAAGGTTCTTGATGGCCGCCCGGTAGTCGTAACGCAACGAGGCCAGTTCGGCCTCGACCTCATCCATCCGCGCTCTGGCATCGAGCGTCTCTGAGCGGCTTGCCAGGCCTCTTTCCTGCATGCTTTCCATTTGTTTGAGCCGACGCTGGTGGCTGGCCAGACTGTCTTCCAGCACGTCCGTCTCGGCCTGCAGGCGGTTGGCCTCCAGATAGGCCTCAATGGCGTTGAACCCCACCTCCAGCTCACGCGCCCGACGCTCGGCACCGGCCAGGTCCGCGCTGGCGCCAGCGCGCTCGATTTCCTTGAAGGTTTCGCGGGAGTAGATGACCTGATCAAGCTGGACGTCCGCTCGAGTGAGCGTGTCCGTCTCGGTGATGCTACTGGCACGGTCGAAGTTGCGCGTGTATTCCGAGACGCCATAACTGGCTGTTGCATCGACCTGGGGCAGGACTTTACCCCAGGCTTCACGGACCGATTCCTCTTTTGCCTGTTCCTGCAGCTCTTTGCTCATGACGCCTTCGTTGGTCGCCATGGCACTGAGATACACATCCGGCAGTGTAATCTGAGCAAGGCCGGCCAAGGGGACAGCCTGGAGCGTCAGACCGATTACCAGCAGCGGGATGCTTTTGCGTGCCACCATCTGTTACTCCTCCCGGAAGGCGCGGTCGAGCATGCGGGTTACCGGGGCCAGCAGGTACTGCAGCGCCGTTCGCTCACCGGTTTTGATCATGACCTCAGCCGGCATACCGGGTGTGAGGAACATGGCCTGTTTCCGCATGGTTTTACGCCCTTCTTCTGTAATGCGAACGCGTGCATCAAAGTAGCGCTCACCGCTTTGTTCATCTTTGAACGAGTCAGCGGAGACCCGCACCAGCTCGCCTTCGATCAACTGATTTGATTGCTGGTTGAACGCCGATAGGCGTACGTCGGCTTTCTGGCCCACCTCGACCCGGTCAATATCCTGCGGCTTGACGCGCGCATTGATGGTTTTTTCCTGATCATTGGGCACAATTTCCATCAGCGTATCGCCCGCTTTCACGATTGCCCCTGGTGTGAAGACGGTCATTCCCACGACGGTGCCGTTATCCGGCGCGGTAATTGTGGTGCGTTTGAGGGTGTCCCTGAGAGCCACACGCCGGGCCTGGAGGTCCGCTTTCTTCTGCTGTGTTTCCCTGAGCCGTTCCGCGACCTTCTCCTTGTAGTCTTCCTTATGAACCAGCTTTTCCGTGCGGGCTGTGCCGATCTTCACCTTGAGCTCGGCAATCTGTGATTCATTGGAGAGCTTTTCGCCCTTCAGGCTGAACAGTTTGCGCTGCATCTCATTGATGCGGGTGCGGTCCGCAAGTTCCTGTTCATGCAGTTCAGTCCAGTTCTCAAGCTCTTCCTGAACACTCTGTATGCGGGATTCGAGGGTTTCGTTGGTGGCGCGCAACCCTTCGATCTGTTGCCGGAAAGCCTGGATGTTCTGGTCGTAGATTTCCGCCTGGCCCCGGAAAGACTCACGCCTGGTCTCAAACAGGGCGCGCTGGCCTTCAATGATGTTGGAGGCCGCCGCTGTGTCCCGCGAGCGCAGTTCTTCAGGGAACTCAATGCGGTCCGCATCAATACGCTCCGCCAGAAGCCGGGCTTCGCGCCCCAGGGTTTCCATGAGCTGGGATTCGACCACGCTCAGTTCCGAGCGTGGCTTGGTCTCAGACAGCTGTACCAGTACCTCGCCTTTCTCAACCCGATCACCTTCCTGAACATGGATTGAGGACACAATGCCCCCCTCCAGGTGCTGAACAACGCGATTCTCGGAATCAATAACCACCTGGCCGGTGGCAACAGCGGCGCCGTGCAACGGCGCCAACGCAGCCCAGCCACCAAGCCCGACAAAGGTGATCAGAAGCACAATAATCCCGATACCGACGCGCCGGCGTGTATCGGTGGGCATGCTCTGGTCGGAAGACTGGTTTTCATTCCCGCTGGCTTCTATGTATTCGCCGGGAAGCCCTGATTCCTGCCCGCTCTGCCACTCCTGTGCTTCAGCGCCGTTCTCCTGTTCGTCGCTGTGATCGGTTTCTCGGCTACTCACTGGCTTGTCGCCACCTTCGTTATTGCTGTTCGATTCATGCCCCTTGCGGTCGTCTGACATCTCAGACCCCTCCCGACTGGAGTGACTTGCCACCGCTGTTTTTGCCCCCAAGTGCGATCTGGCCACTCTCAAGCGCTTTCATGACTTCATCGCGCTCACCGAAGCCCACTGCCTGCCCATCTGAAAGAACCAGCATTTTATCCACCAGCCGCAGAATGGGGCGCCGATGTGTGATGAGCACCGCTGTAATGCCCTTTGCCTTGAGGGCCTGGAGAGCTTCCAGCAAAGCCTGCTCGCCGCGATCATCCAGATTGGAATTCGGCTCATCCAGCACAACCACCCGTGGCTCGCCATAGACGGCACGTGCCAGGCCAATGCGCTGCCGCTGCCCTCCGGAGAGCGCGCCACCGGCGACGGAAATCGGCGTGTCATAGCCGTAGGGGAGCCTCAGAATGAGCTCATGGACACCGGCAAGCTTTGCCGCTTCAACAACGCGCTCGGCATCAACTTCGCCAAAACGGCAGATGTTTTCGCTGATGGTGCCCTCGAAAAGCTCTATATCCTGCGGCAGGTAGCCGAGGTGGGGCCCCAGCTGGTCTTTGTCCCACTGATGGATATCCGCGCCGTCCAACCGGACCTTGCCGTTGGCCAGTGGCCAAACGCCCAGCATGGCCCGCGCCAGTGTTGACTTGCCGGCGGCGCTGGGGCCGACCACGGCAAGCATATCCCCTTTCTGAAGGGAAAAGTTGATGCCCCGCAGCGCCGGTGTCCCGGACCCGGGTGGCACAACAAAAATGCCTTCCACTTCGATGTTGCCCTCAGGCGGAGGCAGCGGCATGCGATCCTGTTCGGAGTAGTAATTCCTGAACAGCTTCTGGAGCCGCTCATACGCCTGTCGGGCGCTGGCGAACTGCTTCCAGGAGCCAATCATGAGATCGAGTGGCGCCAGCGCGCGCCCCAGAAGAATGGAGCCGGCAATGACCATACCTGGCGTGATTTCCTGCTTAATGGCGAGGTACCCGCCCAGGCCCAGAATCAGTGACTGGAACATCATCCGGAGCGTTTTTGAGGCGTTGGTCAGAATCGCTGCCCGATCACTGGCATTTGACTGATTAAGAAGAAAATCCAGATGACGCGAGAGCCAGCGCCCCCGCAGGTTGCGCTCCATGCCCATGGCATGGACCACCTCAGCGTTACGCAGGCAGGCGTTGGCGTACTGGCTGGACTGGATATTGGCCTGGCCCGCCTCGGAGAGCATGCCGCCTGTCATTTTCTCGTTGGCCCAGGCCAATGCAATCAGCACAACCGTGGCGATGACGGCAAAAATACCGTAGAACAGATGGAACATGAACAATACGGCGATGAAGATGGGCAGCCAGGGACCGTCAAAAAAGGCGATCGGCCCCTGCCCGGTCAGAAACTGGCGCAGTGTGGTGAGGTCGGTCAGTGGCTGTGAGTCACTGCGCCCGGGCGAGTCAATCGCCTGGCGGAACATTGAGGAGAAGATCTTGCGCCCGACCAGATTGTCGATGTTGTTGCCTACCCGCACCAGTATGGCGGAACGCACCATCTGCAGCAGCGCAAGCGTTATGAACAGAATAACGACAATGACGGTGAGCATGACCAGGGTTTCTACACTGCGGCTCCCAAGCGCTCTGTCGTACACCTGGAGCATGTAAATGGCGGGAACCAGCATGAGGAGGTTGATGAACATGCTGAATACGCCCACCGCGATGAACGCGCGCTTGCATTGACGGAGCGCGTCTTCCAGGGGGGTGGGTTCACTCGGCTCGGACCGTTTTTTGCTGAGCATTCGAAGAGTCACCGATGCTGGGGCTTGGCTGAATATCTCACAGGCGTCGTTATGTAAGGCATGGGCCCTTACTGTAAGGCTGTGGCATTTTATGGGCGGGTCACACCGGTGTCAAAAGAGCGGGTTACACTCCTGTAACCTGGGTACTCCCTATCCCTACCCTCCCTGACAGCACTGCTTCTATCATCCACGGACAAGCACTGCTTTGCACACGAATTTTTCTTATCGTCTGGATTTGCGCCATAATGGCAATCGTTGCGTGTTGCCGTCATACCGGAGATTCCCAGCGGTAACCCAGTGGGCGCGGAAGGCCGGGATCAATCTCAGACAGCTGGAGCAGGCGTGCCCCTTGCCATGGCGTACAGCAACCCATGACCAGACAACATTCCATTCTTGTAACCGGCGCCACGGGCTTCATTGGGCAACGCCTGGTCGCTCGACTTACCGAGCATGAAGGCTGGGATGTTCTGGCAGCCGTCCGGCATCACGCCAAAGCCCACTGGTTCGCCCGGTCTTTCGTGACCGGCGAACTATCTGGTAATACCCAATGGCAGCCAGCGCTTACCGGCGTGTCAACAGTGGTTCACCTGGGCGCGCGCGTGCACGTGCTCAAGGCAGAGCGTGCCGACCCGCTGGCCGAGTATCGGCGCATCAACACCCATGGCACGCTGAACCTGGCGCAGCAGGCGGCGGCGGCCGGCGTGAAGCGGTTTGTATTCCTCAGTACCATCAAGGTCAATGGGTCTTTTTCGTCCCCAGGCCGTCCGTTCACAGCGGACGATACTCCCACTCCCGCCGACCCTTACAGCCAGTCGAAGGCGGAAGCGGAACAGGGGCTGCGGGAAATTGCCAACCAGACGGGGATGGAACTTGTGATCATCCGCCCTCCGCTGGTTTATGGGCCGGGCGTAAAAGCCAACTTTGCAACCATGATGCGCTGGCTCAACCGCGGCCTCCCCCTTCCGCTTGGAAAAACCGAAAACCGGCGTTCACTGGTAGCGGTGGACAACCTGGTTGATCTGATCGCTACCTGCACCACCCATCCAGCCGCGGCCAATGAGGTTTTCCTCGCCGCCGACGCCGAAACCGTATCCACCACGGAGCTGCTGGTAAGGACCTCAAAAGCACTGGGGAGGTCACCGCGATTGCTGCCCGTCCCTCCCTCCATCATGAAAGTAGCGGCCAACGTGCTTGGCAAGCATTGTCTCTACGAACGCCTGTTTGAGTCACTCGAACTGGATACGACCAAAACACATGAGCGACTGCAATGGACGCCACCCTTAACGCTTACCGAGGCCCTGGAGCGGACGGCTGAGGCGTTTCAGATGGAATAACACCCCATACCCGTTCTGGCGCTCGCGAGGCCAACCTGCTGCGCTTTGGCGCCACCAGGCCCTGCAACGCCGCATAGGGCCCTTCATCCTGAGACGGACCAAGGAAGAGGTCCAGGCTCTGCTCCAGCCCATTGATGCATGAGGTCAATGGTGCACTCAAGACAGCGATCATTCAGGCCGGAATAATTCAATCTCCAGGTCCGGGATATGGCGGTAGTGCCGATCATTGGCGGTAACCAGGGGCTCTCCGTGATCGATGGCTGTTGCGGCAATCAGAGCGTCCGCCATCTGCATGCTGTGGCTCAGCGCAAACTCCTCAACCAGAAACACCGCCCGCGCGCTGATCCCTTCGGTCACCGGTAGAACCCGCGCCTGCCAGTAATGCAGTGCCTGACGCAGGCGCTGAAGATCACGCTTGTTGCGCATTCCCTGCACCAGTTCCATATAGGTCACCGAGGAAAGGCCAACGCCGGGCGCTGTATCCAGAAGTTGCGCAGCGAGGCGGTCACCCCGGAAATTCCAGATCAGGACATCCGTGTCGATGAGCTTCATTCAAAGGTCCTTGGTTGCCGCAGTCGGCGCACCTGTTGATCCACATCCTCCACAGAATCCGACCACATCCCAAAAGCCGGGTTCGGCCCCGAAGCAGGCTCCGGGCTGGCATCGTACCCGGTCAACCGGGCCCGGCGCTGGCCACGCCAGGTAATGATGACCTCTTCGCCCCGTTCTACGGCAGCCATCAACTCCCGGGTATGAAGGCGCAGGTATTTGGTGGTTGCTTCCATGGTGTGCCCTCACTAGTTACACCAATAAGTGTAACGTTAACCCTGCTACCAATACAATCCATCCCGGGAGCTTGCTCGCAAGCGATACCCCCAAGAATCGCGAGCCGAGCTCGCTTCTACAGTAGATGCAGGATCCGCAATAACTCAGCGGATACCCGGAGATGGCATTGACCCTTTCCCATGGTTTCATAGAATAAAAAAGCTCAATAATGCACCCTCAGGACGCCCCTTGGATTACCACACCGCCGCCCAGCTGCGCCGCCATCACCCTGCCTGGAGGCTGTTGCAGGCGAACCATGCCCCGTTGACGATCAGCTTTCTCGATGAAGTGTTCATCCAGCCCAACGAACGCAGCCTGAGCGAGTCCCACCTGCAGGCCAGACTGGAAGATCGGCTGTTCAACCTGCGCGAGACCGAAGGCGAGGACGCCTTCCCACAAGCGGCTGCGCACTACCTCAACGACTGGGCGGACAACGACAAGGGCTGGCTGCGCAAGTTCTACCCGGCCAACTCGGACGAGGCGCACTTTGATCTCACGCCCGCTGCCGAGAAGGCCATCCAGTGGCTCAACAGCCTCACCGAGCGCCAGTTCGTGGGCACCGAGTCGCGCCTGAAAACCGTGTTCGATCTGCTCCAGCAGATGCTCGAAGGGGTGGAGACGGACAAACAGACACGGCTGAACGATCTGCAGCGGCGCAAGGCCGAAATCGAGGACGAGATCGCACGGGTGGAAAGCGGCGATATCGAGATCATGGAAGAGACGGCCGTGCGTGAACGCTTCCAGCAGCTGAGCACCACCGCCCGCGAGCTGCTGTCCGACTTCCGCGAAGTGGAGCAGAACTTCCGCCAGCTCGACCGCCAGGCCCGCGAACAGATCACCACCTGGGAAGGGCGCAAGGGCGAGCTGCTTGACGAGATCTTCGGTGAACGCGACGCCATCGCCGACTCCGACCAGGGCCGCACTTTCCGTGCCTTCTGGGATTTTCTGATGTCACCGACCCGCCAGCAGCAACTCACAGAGGGTCTGGAGCAGGTTCTGTCGCTGGAGGCCGTCCAGCAGATGGCCCCGGACCCGCGCATCAAACGCGTCCACTACGACTGGCTTGAGGCGGGCGAGCAGACCCAGCGCACCGTGGCCCGGCTTTCGGCACAGCTGCGGCGGTTTCTCGACGACCAGGCCTTTCTTGAGAACAAGCGCATCATGCAACTCATCCAATCCGCGGAAACCCACGCCATCGCCCTGCGCGGGGAGCGCCTGGATGGCACCTGGATGACCCTGGAATCCCCCAAGGCGGACATCAACCTGCCCATGGAACGGCCGCTGTTCTCGCCGCCACTGCGCCCGGTACTGGAAACCAGCGTGGCCACCGGCGATGAAACGAATGTCGACCCGGAGGCACTGTTCAACCAGGTGGTGGTGGATAAGGCCCGACTGCAATCCGCCATTGCCCAGGAGCTGCGCCACAGCTCACAGGTCACGCTGGCGGATGTCATACGCAACCACCCATTACAGGTCGGTCTGGCTGAACTGGTGAGTTATCTCTCGCTAGCGGGGGATGACCCGCGAGCCAGTTTTGATGAAGCACAACCCCAGACCATAGAATGGCGGGACGCTGAAGGCATTCGCCGCCATGCCCGAGCCCCCCTGGTCCTGTTCACCCGAGCCCGGAGCTGACCTTGGAAGAGCCCACCAACGCCACTGAATCCGGAGAGGCCAACGCGCTGTCGCCCATTGTCGTAAAACTGCTCAAGGGGGTGATCTTCGAGCAGGACGACCCGCGGCTGTGGCAGCAGCTTCTGCACCTGCAGCCGCGTATCCGCGACTACGTGGCCGTGATGGGGCTGGCGCTGCGGGTGGACGAAAGCGAGGGCTATGCCTGGCTGACCTCCGAGGCGGGCGAAGACAGCGACGCCGATATCCCCCAGCTGATGCCCCGGCGGCCTCTGTCCTACCCGGTCAGCCTGCTGATCGCGCTGCTGCGGCGCAAGCTCGCCGAGGCCGACACCGAGGGCGGCGACCCGCGCCTGATCCTGGACCGGGAGGACATCGTCAACATGATGCGCACCTTCCTGCCGGAGACCTCCAACGAGGCGAAACTGGTCGACCGCATCGATTCCCACCTCAACAACGTCGAGAAACTCGGCTTCATCCGCCGCTTGAAAGGCCAGAAGGACAAGATCGAGGTCCGACGCATCATCAAGGCCTACGTGGACGCCCAGTGGCTCAACGAATTCGACCAGAAACTCCAGGCCTACCGCGAGCACGTCGCCGCGGATGACAGTGACGCCTCCCATACCGACAACGGGACCGACTGATGGCGATGCAGGAACAGCTTCTCGATTTTGCCAGTGACGACCAGCTCGCCGGTTTCCGCCTGCAACGCCTGGAGGTGCTCAACTGGGGCACTTTCAACCACCACGTCTGGCGCCTGAACCTGGACGGGCGCAACGCACTGCTGACCGGCGACATCGGCTCCGGCAAGTCCACCCTGGTGGATGCCATGACCACGCTGCTGGTCCGCCCCCAGCGTGCGGCCTACAACAAGGCCGCCGGTGCCGAGAGCAAGGAGCGCTCACTGCGCTCCTACGTGCTTGGCTACTACAAATCCGAGCGCAGTGACACCGGCCCCAATGCCAGGCCCGTAGCCCTGCGCGATCACAATAGCTATTCAGTGATCCTGGCCAGCTTCTACAACGCCGGGTTTGACCAGACCGTCACCCTCGCCCAACTGTTCTGGCACAAAGACCAGCAGGGCCAGCCCGAGCGCATCCACATCGTGGCCGAGCAGGATCTGGCCATCGAAACGGACTTCGCCAACTTCAACGCCGACATCAACACCCTGCGCAAGCGCCTGCGCGACAATCCCCATGTCCAGATCCACGACAGCTTCGCCAAATACGAGGCCGCCTTCCGCCGTCTGTTCGGAATCGACAATGACCAGGCACTGGAGCTGTTCCACCAGACCGTGTCCATGAAATCCGTGGGCAACCTCACCGGCTTCGTGCGCGAACACATGCTCGAGGCCTTTGACGTGGGCCCACGCATTGACGACCTGATCGAGCACTTCGACGACCTCAACCGCGCCCACGAGGCGGTACTCAAGGCCCGTGCCCAGATGGAAGCCCTGGAGCCGCTGGTCGGCGACTGCGACGAACACCAGGCACTCCAGCAACAGCACCAGCACTGGGAACAGTGCCGCGACGCCCTGAAAAGCTACTTCGCCCACCACAAGAGCCAACTGCTGCACAAACGCCTGGACAATCTCGCGGAAGAGCACCAACGCCAGCAACGCCGGCTTGAGCAGCAGCAGAGCACCCTGACCGAACAGCGCGGTGAGCGCGACCGGCTGCGCCAGGCCATCGGCGAGCACGGCGGGGACCGCATCGAACAGCTCAAGACCGACATCGCTCGGCGCCAGGACGAACGCAACCAGCGCCAGAGCAAAGCCGAACACTACGCCACCCTGGCCGGTGAGCTGGGCCTGACCCAGCACCCGGATCTGGAGACCTTCGGCGACAACCTCACGCAGCTTGAGACCCAGCGCAACGAGCTGCAGGAGCGCGATCAGACACTGACCAACCGCAACACAGAAGCCGAGGTCACCCTTCGCCAGAGGCGCAGCGAGCACCAGAGCCTGAGCGACGAACTCGATTCACTGCGCCAGCGCCGCTCCAACATCGCCAGCGCCCAGATCCGCATCCGCGAGCGCCTGTGCCAGGACCTGTCACTGAACGAGGACGCCCTTCCCTTTGCCGGCGAACTGATCCGCGTGCGCGAGGATGAAAGCGACTGGGAAGGCGCCGCCGAACGCGTGCTGCACAATTTCGCGCTCTCGCTGCTGGTGCCGGAGGCGCACTACAGCGCCGTTGCCGAATGGGTCGAGCAGACCCACCTCAAGGGCCGGCTGGTGTATTTCCGCGTCAGTCACCCGCGAGTGACCGCCCCGCCACAGCTCCACGCCCGGTCACTGGTGGCCAAGCTCGACATCAAGCCCGACTCCGAGTTCCATCCCTGGCTTGAGCAGGAACTGGCGAAACGCTTCGACTACGCCTGCTGCGACGATCTAGCCCAGTTGCGCCGGGAGCCGCGCGCCATTACCCGCGCCGGCCAGATCAAGACCAACGAGCAGCGCCACGAAAAGGACGACCGCCACCGGCTCAACGACCGCAGCCGCTTCATGCTCGGCTGGAGCAACCAGGACAAGATCGCCACCCTGGAAAACCAGCAGGCGGACCTTGAACGCGACATCCAGCAACTGGGAACCGAACTGGCGGAGATCAAACGCCAGAAGAAGGAACTGAACGACCAGCGCGACACCTTGGTCAAACTTCAGGCTATTCAGGATTACAACGAGATCGACTGGCACACGCCGGCGCAGGCCATCGCGGAACTGGAACGGGAAAAGACCGAACTTGAAAAGGCCAGCGACCAGCTGCAGACGCTGAACGAGCAGCTCGATGCCCTGGAAAAACGCATCGAGGAAAGCGAACGGGAAAAGGAACGGCTCTCCGGCCAGCTCGCAGTTACTGGGGAGAAACAGCAGAACGCCCGGAACGAACTCGAGGAGTTGAACACACTGCTGGAGCAACAGAGCCAGGACCAGTCCTGGTTCGAGGAGCTGGATGGCCTGCGCGAACAGGCCCTGGGCGAGCACCAGCTCACCGTCGAGTCCTGCGCCAACCGCGAGCAGGAGATGCGCGAGTGGCTGCAGCGCAAACTCGACAACGAAGCCAAGCGAATCCGAAACCTGGAAGAGAAAATTCTGCGGGCGATGAATGAGTTCGCCAGCCGCTGGCCACTGGACACCCAGGAAATGGATGCCAGCATCGACGCGGCAGGCGAATACCGCGCCCTGCTCACCAGCCTTAAAGAGGACGATCTCCCGCGCTTCGAACAGAAGTTCAAAACCCTGCTCAACGAAAACACCATCCAGGAGATCGCCGGCTTCCAGGGCAAGCTCTATCAGGAGCAGGCACTGATCCGCGAACGCATCGAACAGATCAACCGCTCACTGGCGGACATTGAGTACAACCCCGGGCGTTACATCCGCCTCGAGGCCGAAACCAATCCCGACCCGGACATCCGCGAATTCCAGCAGAGTCTCAAGGCCTGCACCGAGGGCAGCGTCACCGGCGCCGAGGACGAGCAGTACGCCGAGAGCAAGTTCCTGCATGTGAAGGCCATCATCGAGCGTTTCCGCGGCCGCGAGGGCACCACCGAGCTGGACCAGCGCTGGACGCGCAAGGTCACCGACGTGCGCCAATGGTTCAACTTCGCCGCCTCCGAACGTTACCGGGAAGACGATACCGAGTACGAACATTACACCGACTCTGGTGGTAAATCCGGAGGCCAGAAGGAGAAACTGGCCTACACGGTGCTGGCCGCCAGCCTCGCCTACCAGTTCGGGCTCGAATGGGGGGCAGTGCACTCACGCAGCTTCCGCTTCGTGATGATCGACGAGGCCTTCGGGCGCGGCTCGGACGAATCCGCCCGCTTCGGCCTGGAACTGTTCCAGCGGCTGAACCTGCAGCTTCTGATCATTACCCCGCTGCAGAAGATCCACATCATCGAACCCTACGTGGCCCAGGTCGGCTTTGTGTACAACCCGGAAGGGCGTGAATCGCTGTTGCGTAACCTCACCATCGAGGAATACCGGGCGGAGAAGGACAAACGCGAGCACCCTGCATGAGCACCTCCGGCCCCTGGAGCACCCCGGATGACGTCGCCGCAACCCTGCGCAAGCGCTGGGAAAAAGGGGAACTACTGCGCGCCTGGCAACAGCCACAGGTGCACTTCCCCCTGCGCCTGCCACTGAAAAAACCCGGCCCAAGGCAACTTCTGGAACAGTTCCCGCAAGCCCGGGAATGGGCCCGCCAATGGCAACACGAAGCCAGTCGCGGGGATTTCTCGCTGGAGTGGGAAAGCCGCAACCACCGCCAGCTCGGCCGCAACGAGATTCCCAGCGCCGTCGTGTTCGAAACGCCCGAACAGGCACTGGGCTTTATCCGCCGCCGGCGCCAGGCCGAGCGCTTCAGCGCCTGCTTCCATGCTCTCCTCGCGGCGTTCCCGGAACTCCATGACTGGGCCCTGGCGTATCCGCTGACGGTGCTCGAACACCACGACAACTGGCCACGTCTGCGTGCGGTTATGCACTGGCTGAGAGACAACCCGCGCCCAGGCATCTACCTGCGCCAGCTCGACATTCCCGGCGTCGACACCAAGTTCATCGAAGGCCACCGCAAACTGCTCACGCAACTGTTCGACCGCGTGCTGCCTGAAACCGCCATCGACCCCAACGCCACCGGTGCCAGCCAGTTCGAGCGCCGCTACGGCTTTGCCAGTAAACCCGCCACAGTCCGTTTCCGCATTCTGGACGCCGCCCACACCCTGCACGGGCTCAGTGACCTCCAGATCCCCGTCCATGAATTCAACACCCTGAATCCGGCTATCGGAACCGTTCTGATCGTGGAAAACGACATCACCGCCCTCGCCTTCCCGCCAGTGCCGGACACCATCGTCATCTTCGGCCAGGGCTACGGGGTGGACAGACTTCTCGGCGGGGCCAACTGGCTCCAGGACAAGCCCATCTACTACTGGGGCGACATTGATACCCACGGCTTCGCCATTCTCAATCAGCTGCGCAGCGTTCTGCCGCACACCCGCTCACTGCTGATGGACGCCGCTACCCTCAATGCTCATCAATGGCTCATAGGCACTGAACCCAAACCGACCCACCACCAACTCCCCAACCTCACCGAGGCGGAACAGGCCCTCTACCACGCCCTGCGCAACGGCGACTATGGCGAGCAGCCCCGCCTGGAACAGGAACGCATCCCCCTCAGCGCCCTGCCCGAGCGGTTTGCCCATCCGCTGTAGGAACTTGCCGTGCAGGCGATACTGGAGACGATCGCGAGCAAGCTGGCTCCTACAGCTATGCCCGGGAAATAGGCTACGCTGGACAGACCAACACCTCCACCGGATCGAGGCCTCATGGACTGGTCATTTGCCCCCAACCGCCCCCAACTGAGCCACTACCCCTGCCGCGCAGAACACCCCGAAGCCCTGCCGGATCTGGAAACCAGCCTGAAAACCATCGGCGAATACCAGCGCCGCCTCTGGGCGAACCAGGAAAAGGCCCTGCTGCTGGTGGTCCACGGCCCCGACGCCAGCGGCAAGGACAGCCTGATCCGGACGCTGGCCACCTACATGGACCCAGCGGGCTTCCATGCCTGGTCCTTTTCGCGCCCCAAAGGCAGCGAAACAAGGCACGACTTCCTCTGGCGCGTCACACCTTTCCTTCCGGCGTTCGGGGAGGTCTCGGCGTTCAACCGCAGCCACCATGAGGCCGTCATTGCCGAAAGAGCCTGGCCGGTCTGGCACTCCGGGCCCGGGGAGCTGGAGGGGCGCTACACCTCGCTGCGCCAGTTCGAACAGCACCTGGCGCGGGAAGGCACCTGCATACTCAAGTTCTGGCTTCACACTTCTGAGCAGGAGCACGAAAAACGCCTGCGCAAGCGCCTTGATAAACCCCACAAGCGCTGGAAGTTCGACCCCTCGGACATTGACGCCTGGCTGCGCCGGGACGAACTGCTCGGTTATGCGGAAGAAGCCATCGCCGCCACTCACATCCCCGAGGCGCCATGGCACATCATCCCCGCCGACAAAAAACCCGAAGCCCGCGCCATTGTCGCCGGCCTTCTGGCGGACACACTGCAGACCCTGGCACCAGAGTACCCGGCAGGGGATGAGACGGTGCTCAGCCGCTACCGGCAGCTGCTGGACGACACCTGAACCGGTTTTCTCCCAACCCACCGTAGGAGCTTGCTTCGCAAGCGATACCCGACAGTTGTCCAGACGAATAGGCCCACCTCACCTGACCTACCCGGGATCGGTGGGCAGAAGGCGGGTATGCATGACCCGCCGTCAGGCTGGCATCTGACTGCAGTGTCGATTTACTTTACACCCCTCGATGCTTCAGCAGCGCCTTTCAGGCGCAACCATATATTTTCCCGAGATTTTCTATTTATGGCTGGTTATTTGCTTTAACTCAGGGACTCAGTGACCTGTTGCCCAGGAGTTGTGATCATGTATTCCCTGAGAGAAGTCATTTCCATTACCGTAGCGGTACTGTTGCCAATCAACGCCAACGCCGCCTTGATCGAAGCCGATTTCCATACGGAGGCCCATTACCCCGATCTCGATTTCATCGACGCCCCCGTTGTTCACCGGGTGCAGAATCAGACCATTAAGGCCGAAGGGTATGAACTGACCGGGGATCACCGAATTGCCAATGACACTGGCCTGCGTGGTGGTGAGCTCTGGCTGGATTACGATCCGGCATCGCACGTGCTCACTCTGGATTCGCGGGATCGATGGGACTTCCAGACTCTGATCGTCGACATCCAGAATATGCGCTTTTCAGACAACCAACAGCTGCAGTCGTTTGAGCTGCTCGCAAACGACCTGTTTGAAAATGCGCTTGACCCGGCGCTGGCCTTTAGCGCCAACAGCCTTCGCATCGAATTTGACGCCCGCCCTTCATCTTTCAAATTTTCGGGTGGTCAGGCTCAATTCCAGCTCGGCATGAAGACGTTCTCTGTACCTGAACCTAGCACCCTGAGCCTGTTGGTCCTCGGTATTGGCGCAGCCCTTGGGAGCCGACGCCTGCGCCGGCAACGAGTCTAGCCTCAACACCCAGCGGTTGTGAGCGTGATTGTGGGTGACGACCCGGCCGTATTCGGTTCCGTGTACCTCAGCTGGCAATCACTGGGGCTCTCAATTCCGGTGGGCGAAAGGGCAATATCCTCAGTCGTTGAGGATTCGTTCTCCAGCTGATAGTCGTCAGGATCAATCCGAGCGGCCTGCAGAATGCCGCTTGAGGCCGCGCGTGGATAGCCATAGGCCAGCGTTACCGCCTCGCCATCAAGAATGATTTCATTGGCGCTCGGCTGGTTCGTGGGAACCTCAGATGGGTCGCAGTTGCGAGAACTCTGGCAGGCCGAATACGTGACTGATGCCGCTGACTTCATCGCCCCCTCCAGCCCTTCAAGAGCAGCGATTTGAGCATCGCGACCAAGATCAGCAAAGCGTGGCAACGCGAAGGCGGACAGCACCGCCAGGATCACGATCACAATGACCAGCTCAATAAGTGTAAAGCCAGCTGCACGCCTCATAGTTGACTCGCTGGTAACAGAAAAGGTCCTGTGGGGCCCTTTCCGGGGCACCCGGTTTTGAAACCATTCTCTGCGCTTTCGCCATCAATTACCAGTGACTGCTTCTCGCACAATCACACAGCATGTTTGAAAGCACATCCCCTACTCGGTCAGGCTCGCAAACATCGGCATCAGCAGGGCGAACAGTTCAGCCTGGGAGGAGATCCCGCAACGGGCGTAAAGCTGGCGACGAAAGACCTTGATCGTCTCCGGACTGACATCCAGGTTCAACCCGATGGACAGCGACGAGTGGCCGCGCAGTATGTAGAGTGCCACTTCCGCCTGCCTCGGGCTCAGGCTGATGTCATGCTGGCGTTTCAGGGCATCGCGCAGGCGCTCCCCCAGCGGGGCCGGCAGCGTGGCAGGCCCTGTCCCGGGTTGGTAGTCACGCCAGTGGTTCTCCGCCAGCGCGCTCAGAATGAGTTCATTGTTGCGCAGCGCCTGGATGTCCTTGCGGCTGAACGGCTGGCCGCTGGAGCGGTCCCGCCCCAGGCTGGCGGTAATCGTGATGTCATCGGAGATCGATGAGAACACGGCGATCTCATCCAGCAGCGTGGTCTGCTGATAGTAGGTGCAATAGTACTGTGTCCTGCGGAAATGATCCGGCGCCACGTCCTGCAGCCGTATCACGCCCCGGGTATCACCACGTAAATGCTGGTGATAGAGGGGGTCCAGCAGGTAAGCGCCACCCAGGTACTGGTCGTCCATGGGCAGGTAGACCACCGGATCAGTGAACTCCCGGTACAGCACCTCGGGCCGGCGCTCACCGTGGTACGCAATGATGATGAGGTTGTCGAAGCTGGCGTGGGCGCGCAGAAGCTCCGCATAGGCACGCGCGAACCCCCGTTGCCCCAGGGACCGGATGGCCTGCGCCAGGACGCTCGCATTGTCGCTCGGCTTCACTCAAACCACCTTCGGAACCATACCACGCTGGGGTTATAGCCTACCCTTGCGCCATCTCATTACCGTTCAGGAACACTGCGTTTACTACGTATTGCAGTCAAGCAGCATAACACTATCGCCAGCGTGCGGCGGCTTCACAAAGGGGGAACAGACTATGTCTGAAGACGGGGTCACACTGGAGCGAACACTATCGCTGAAGGCCGTGGTGTTGTTCGGTCTCGCGTACATGACACCGCTGATTGTCCTGGGGACGTTCGGAGTGGTTGCCAGCACCACCAACGGCTCGGTGCCGACGGCCTACCTCATTACCACAGTCGCCATGCTGTTCACCGCCTACAGCTACGGCGTGATGGCGCGGAACTTCCCGGTCGCGGGCTCCGCCTACACCTACGTGCGCAAGAGCATCGATTCCCGGGTCGGATTCATGGTCGGCTGGGGCGTGTTGCTGGATTACTTCTTCCTGCCCATGGTGATCTGGCTGATCGGTGCCGCCTACCTGGGCGCACGGTTCCCCGACATCCCGAACTGGGTTTTCCTTCTGGGCTTTATCGGCATTACCACGGCCCTGAATGTTTACGGCATCAAGCTGGCCGCGAAGGTGAACTCGCTGCTGATGATGTTCCAGGTGCTGGTGATCGTTTTCTTCGTGCTCCTCTCACTGGGGCACGTGTTCGGCGAAGGTGGCACGGCAGCCCTGTTCAGCATGGAGCCATTCTTCAACGCGGACTCCAGCATGTCTGCCATTGTCGCGGGCGCGGCCGTAGCGGCATACTCATTCCTCGGGTTTGACGCGGTTACCACGCTCACCGAGGAAACGGTCAACCCACGCCGCAACATCCCGCGCGCGATCATGCTCACTGCGCTGATCGGCGGCGGCATCTACGTGTTGGTCGGCTACACCACGCAACTCGTCCACCCCGGCGGCACGTTCGAGAACCCGGACTCTGCCGCCTTTGAGATCGCCACGGCCATTGGCGCGGACCTCTTCGGTGCCTTCTTCCTTGCCGGCATGGTACTGGCGCAGTTCACCTCCGGCATCGCCGCCCAGGCCAGCGCCTCCCGGCTGCTGTTCGCGATGGGGCGTGACTCGGTACTGCCCCGCAAGCTGTTCGGTGCCCTGCATTCACGCTTCCACACGCCGGCCTTCAACATCATCCTGACCGGCGCCATCGGCATCACCGCACTGTTCCTGGACGTGCTCTCGGCAGCCTCGTTCATCAACTTCGGCGCCTTCATTGCCTTCACCATGGTCAACGTATCGGTGATCGCCCTGTACTATCAGGATGCCCGCATGCGTGATGAATACGGCTTCCTGAAGGCCGTTGTCGTGCCGTTGGTCGGCGCCATCGTTAACCTCTCGCTGATGGCCAACCTGGATATCCAGGCCATTACACTGGGGTTGATCTGGCTCAGTCTGGGCCTCGCGCACCTGGCCTACCTGACGCGACTCTTCACCCGTCAGCCGCCGGAAGTGAGCTTCGACGAAGACGCCGTCGACGACAGCAACACGGCGAACGAACCGGTCTAACAGGAGGAACACCATGGCGCGATTCCTGCCCCTGCTGCTGGTCCAGGCACCGGCGCAAAAGCCGGGCACAGACGTTGAGCTGACCGGCTTCGAACGCGAAATCGCCACCCTGCTGAGCGATTTCCCGCCGGATCCGGACCATGACCGCATGGTCGTCTACCCCGAGCTGCACCTGTGTGCGGCCGAGGGGACGCCGGATGAACGCACGACCCAGCTGGCGCACGCAGCGGAGCCCATAGACGGCCCCCGCAGCCAGCGCCTCAGCCGGATTGCCCGCAACCTGGGCATCTGGCTGCTGCCGGGCACCGTCTGTGAGCGGGGTGAGGATGGCCACCTGTACAACACCGCACCGGTGTTCTCTCCAAGCGGGGAACGGGTGGCCGCATACCGCAAGTGCTTCCCCTGGCGCCCGTTCGAGCCCTACCAGCCCGGCAACGAGTTCGTGGTGTTCGATGTTCCCGGGGTCGGCCGTATAGGGCTCGCCATCTGTTATGACATTTGGTTTCCCGAGGTCGTCCGGCAGCTGACCTGGATGGGAGCGGACATCATCATCAACCAGGCCGCGACCATCACCTGCGACCGGGCGCAGGAACAGATCCTCGTCCAGGCCAACGCCATCTTCAACCAGGTCTACATGGTCAGCGCCAACAGGGCCGAACCGGACGGCATGGGGCAGAGCCTGATCGTCGATCCGGAAGGCCATGTGCGTGCCCACATGCCAGGCGCCACCGCCGGCACCCTCACGGACGTGCTGAACACGGAGGAAGTCCAGCGCGTGCGCACCTTCGGCACCGCCGGCGTAAACCGAATGTGGTCCCAGTTCCGCAAGGACGATCCCGTGCTCGAACTGCCGATGTACCAAGGGCGACTGGATCCGAAGTGGTTCGATACCCTAGAGCAGTAACCCATAATCATTCAGGCCGGAACAGTTCAATCTCCAGGTCCGGGATATGACGGTAATGCCGATCATTGGCGGTAACCAGAGGCTCACCATGGTCAATGGCTGTCGCTGCAATCAGGGCATCCGCCAGCTGCATGCTGTGGCTCAGCGCAAACTCCTCAACAAGAAACACCGCTCGCGCACTGATCCCTTCCGTTACCGGTAGAACCCGCGCATGCCAATAATGCAGCGCCTGACGCAGCCGCTGAAGCTCACGCTTGTTGCGCATTCCCTGCACCAGCTCCATGTAAGTCACCGAGGAAAGGCCAACGCCGGGCGCGGCATCCAGAAGTTGCGCAGCGAGATGGTCACCCCGGAAATTGCAGATCAAAACATCCGTGTCGACCAACTTCATTCAAAGGTCCTTGGCTGGCGCAGTCGGCGCACCTGTTGATCCACATCCTCCACAGAATCCGACCACATCCCAAAGGCCGGGTTTGGCGCCGAGGCCGGCTCCGGGCTCGGATCATACCCCGTCAGTCGGGCCCGGCGCTGGCCACGCCAGGTGATGATGACCTCCTCGCCCCGTTCTACGGCGGCCATCAATTCCCGGGTATGAAGGCGCAGGTATTTGGTGGTTGCTTCCATGATTCGCCCTCGCTAGTTACACCTGTAAGTGTAACTTTCCTCCCGTTACCAATACAATCCATCCCGGGAGCTTGCTTCGCAAGCGATACCCAAGACCATCGCGAGCAGGCTCGCTCCTACATGGGCGATAGCAGATTCAATCCTGCCTCAAAACCAATCCTCCAAACGCAATTGGTCGATCCGTTCAAATTCACGGATATTGCGGCTGACCAGAATGGAGCCATGAGCCAGCGCCGTACCGGCTATCAGGGTGTCACAGGGGCCGATAGGCTGGCCTTCACTCTCCAGGGTGGCGCGAATCTGCGCGGCTGCCTTTGCCTCGCGTTGGTGAAAAGGCAGGACCTGCACCGCTGAGGTCAGTTCTGCGAGCTGCTTCGAACGCTTTTCCGGCGATGCCGATTTGGCGATACCAACCTGCAGTTCATAGAGAACAATAGCGGGAATACCAATATCCTGGGGCGCCCGCGCCAGCATCCGCTCCGCAACCCGGCCCTCACCCTTAAAAAAGTAGATCAGCGTATTGGTATCGAGCACCCACATTTAAAGCGCTTCCCGCTCTGAATCGGTACTCTCTCCAGCACGCAGCTCTTCCAGTGAGGGGAAGTCACCCCAGCTTCCAGGAAGCTCCCGCACCGTATCGGGCCATTGATCCACCAACTTCTCCTGGATCACACCGGCAATCCATTTGCTTTTTGAAAGCTTCATGACCCTGGCATTTTCAATCATCTTTTGTTCAGTCTCGTCATCCAGATAGATCGTCACCTGGCCCATAACCAACCCCCTTTACATATATGTGGAATTATATGTCCTGATTTTGGTAGAAGCAACGCCATCCCCACTCTCTGTAGGAGCTTGCCTTGCAAGCGATACCCAAAAATCGCGAGCAGGGCTCGCTCCTACAGTGCTCCCCATGGAGTGCTGAATTGCGCTAGAATCCCGCCCCCAATCCACGGCTCGAGGCTGACAACTTGGACTACTGGAAGTACGCGGTGTTCCCTCTCGCCGCCGGCAGCCTGCTCCTTTACGCCCTGCTCTGGTTGCCCCTGCATGAAGGCTACCGCGCCGCGGAATCCGTCATGGCGGTGCTTCTCCTCGCCATCATGATCCGTTTCTGGCGCCCCTGGTTCCGCGACGACCTCTTTGTGCGCCTCTGGCTTGTCTTCACCGGCTTCCTCATTCTCGTGCAGTTCTGGTACGCCTTCAGCCTGCCGGACACAGAAGCGTTCGAACCCAGCAACAAGGTCACGCGCCACTACATCAAGCCCATACTCATCCTGCTCGCGGGCGTCATGGTGCTGCAGTACGGCAAACGCTTCCTGTTCTGGCTGGGCGCCGCCGCCGTTGCCGGGCTACTCATCTACCTCGCCATGCAGGTGGGAACCGGCCAGTGGGAACGGGCCCTAGCCGGCAAGCGGGTGGATTTCCACATTCGCAATGCGCAACACATGGCCCTGGCGTTTGGCACCCTGCTGCTGGCCATGGCCTGCTACCTGCCCCGGGTGATCACCTCAGACAGATCCATCGCTGTCAGGGCATTGGTCGGCCTTGTTTTTACCTTACTGGTGGCCCTTGGCCTGTTCGGCGTTATCGTCACGAAGACACGCGGCGTCTGGCTCGGGCTTGCGGGCGCAACAGTTGTCTGCCTCGGCGCGATGCTCCTGCACACGTTCAGGGTTTCGCAACACGCCTCCCATACAAACGCTAGACGTTCGAAGGCCTCAATGATGGCGGGAGTCGCCGTGTTGGCGCTTGCCGTCACCGCCCTGTTCGCCCTGAACACGGATGAACGGATCAGTGACCGGCTGGCTCAAGCCGAGATACCCCGCCACTGGGAAAACCTCACCGGCGATACCCGGATTGAACAGATTGAAATGGACAACTCTGGCGTACGGGTCGCCACCTGGCTTGCCGCAACGGAATGGATCCAGAAGCGCCCCCTGCTGGGCTGGAGCACCGACAATGCCCAGGACCTGATCGACCAGGCCCCCTGGTTTGATGATCGCTTTAAGGAACGCTTCGGCCACCTCCACAACATGCACCTGGAAGTATTCCTGGCCCACGGCCTGATCGGCGGCCTCCTGTTCTACGGCCTGTTCGCCTGGATCATCATCGCAGTCGGGCTCGCGTACAGGCGCGGTACCATGCCCGGAGATGCTGCCCTTTTCGGCCTCGGCTTCGCGGTCTACTGGGCCATCGCCAACCTGTTTGAGAGCTACTATCTGTACTCATCAGGCCAATACATCGTCACCATCGTGTTCGGCTTTCTGTACTCCTTCCATTTTGCATCGGGCAAGACCAGCTACCATCCCAATGGCCGCCCGCCCCAGGCCACGTGATACCCTTAGGCGCAAAATGACCGCCAGCCACACCCGAGGCCCGCAGACTTGGACGACACCCTCCACATAGCCGCCTGCTGCGATGACAACTATGCCCCCTATGCCGGGGTCATGATGCTGTCTGCATTGAAGGCAACGCCGGATACTGCCATCCACTTCCACCTTGTAGACTGCGGTATCACCCGCGACAATCTGCAAGCCTTGAAGAACACGGTCGAGGGCGCCGGCGGCACCCTGAACGTTATTGAACCGGATGACAGCCTCTATCGGGACCTGCCCACCCACCGCTACGGGCCTGCCGTTTACCAGCGAATCAGCCTCCCCGCCTATCTACCGGAGACCGTTACGCGAGTCCTGTACCTGGATTGCGACACGCTGGTATTGGGTAACCTGAACCACCTCTGGGAAACCAACCTTGAGGGCTACCCCGTGGCAGCGGTGGAAAACTATTCCCCCACAGCCTGCCGCGACATCGGCCTGCCCCGCCCGGAATACTTCAACTCCGGTGTTCTTCTGATGGATCTTGCGGTCTGGAGGGATGAAGCCCTGCATCGCGCCGTCGACGACTACGCCCGGGAACACGCCGCAGGGCTGACGTTCGTGGATCAATGCAGCCTCAACGCCGTGCTGCGTCAAAGATGGAGGCGACTGCCTGCCCGGTGGAACCAGCAGTCCGATATCTATAAAGTCATGACCCGGGATAACGACGGCTGCGGCTACGCCCCGCAAGAGCTTCATGAAGCGTTCGTTAACCCTGGAATCGTGCACTTCATCGGCGCCAAGAAACCCTGGAAGCGCTACTCCTTCCACCCCCTCAAAGACACTTACCGGGCGGTATTAGCCCAGACCCCATGGGCTGGAATGACGCCCCCCGATGACTCACCAGGCACCCGATTCCGCTACGTCACGGCCCTGGGGCGACACTGGAACACGTATCGGCGTAAAGCACAGATCAAAAAGGCAGCCCGCCATGGCCCATGACGCTCTCCGAACCCTACCTGACGACTGCATTGGCGTGGTGGCAAGCTCGGACGAGCGCTATGCCGCCCCGCTGGCCGTGATGTTCTTTTCCCTTCTGAGCAACTGCCCGGAACCGGAGCGGGTACGCCTGTTCTGCATTGATGGGGGAATTGAACCGACCACGAAGCAGGCCATGCAGGACGACATTGCCAGCGCCGGCGGCGGCCCTATCGATTTCATCGAGTTTGATACGGACAAATACGCCCAGCTTCCAACCATCAAGCACGTCACCGCCCCGGCCTATTACCGCATCTCCATTCCAGAGCTGTTCGATGAGACCGTGAGCAAGGTGCTCTATCTCGACTGCGACATGGTGGTCAAAGGCAACGTGCTGGATCTGTTGTCACTGGACATAGACGGTTACCACCTGGGTGCCGTCGAGAACCTCTCCGGCCACACCCACCGCAAACTGGGGATTCCCCAGAACGAGTACTTCAACTCCGGGATGCTGCTGATCAATCTGGATCTGTGGCGCCGCGACAACATCCCGGACGCGATTTTCCGCTTCAAGGTGGAGAACCCGGAGCGCATGAGCTCCAACGACCAGTGCGCGCTCAATGGTGTGCTGCACCAATCCTGGAAGCCCCTACCACTGAAATGGAACCACCAGAAAGGCCTCTACCACGCCAGACGTAAGCTCAGCCACTTTGACCCGGCCGAGGTGCAGGAGGCGATTCTCAACCCCGGCATCATCCATTACGTGACCGACGATAAACCCTGGAACCGCCTGCGATTCCATCCGCTGGCCGGCGAGTATGACCGCTACGCGGACCAGATGGCCCTGCCTGGCCGCCACCCCGCCTCCATCGCCGATTACCTGAAGGCCGGCCGCTCCGTGTCTGGTCTCAAGAAGCTGCTTCGCCGTTTTCGCTGGCGGCGCTGGTACGCCCACCAGGGCTACCCCCTCTACCCCACGGACTGAGCAGCCTGTAGGAAATGAGAAGGACAGTAACCAGGTAAGTGGGTTGGACGCCAGCGGTAAGGACAGCCTGATCCGCACCCTCGCAACCTATATGAACCCGGCCGGTTGTTACGGGGTCGCCGATATTGCGTTATCGGCGTTTGGCATGTCGGATCAAAAGGTCTTATATTAAATCAGTATAGGGTGCGCTTTTATACGATAAACACTAATAAAATGGAAAGAGCAAAAGAAGGGATATCATGAAAACATCTTCATTGCGATACATGTTGCTGGGTGGCCCGTTGATGAGCGTTGCGCTGTTGGCGGTGCCTTATGCACAGGCCAGTTGCTCGCCTGACAGTTATTTGGGCTCGGTATGTAGCACGGCCGCTCCTTATTGCCCCGTTGACACCATGGAGGCAGCGGGTCAGCAACTGGCTATCTCGGAATATAGCGCACTGTATTCATTACTCGGCACACAGTACGGTGGTAATGGTACCACTGTATTCAGTTTGCCTGACATGCGTGGCCGCTCGCCCGTAGGGGCAGGGCAAGGGCCGGGCTTGACCAATGTGCCCCGGGGCTCAAAACGTGGTTCAGAAAGCGTCACCCTTACCACGCCCCAGTTACCTTCTCACTCGCATGCCTTGAGGGCTGTCGATGGAGACGGCTCGATAAAGGCGCGCTCGGGTGCCTTGCTGGCGAATCCGATAGGGGAACTACGCGGCCAGGAGATCAAGGCCACCGGCTATGTGCCCGGTTCGTCTTCATCCAGCCGGGTGACATTGAGTATCGAATCTGTCGGCGAGACAGGCAATCATCAGCCGGTGTCGACACTGCCGCCACAAACCTCGTTGCGCTACTGCATTACCGTCAACGGTGTCTATCCACCCAAGCCTTGAGGGCAACCGTGTTAACGGGCTATTAATCACTTAGCGACCTATTCTACCAAGTCTTTTCGTGGTTTTTAACTTAAGTCCATCTACAGCAACGCCAAGCAATGGTTTAAACCATCTTTTCTGAGGGTAATCTTATGGCCGCCTGTACATCCTTCACTCGGCAGATACTATTTCTCGACCTGGGCGTACCTGATTGGCAGCAACTGATGGCTTGGGCGGCACCCAGTGTCGACGTAGTGCTACTCGATCCTCAGCGCGATGGCCTGGAACAAATCGCCCGGACGCTTGAAGGCCGCCAAACGCTGGATGCCATCCATATTGTGGCTCACGGGCATCCGGGACAGCTTTACCTGGGCAATGCCGTGGTCGATGCTCAGGCGCTTGCAGATCAAAGCGCTCAATTGAGCCGCATGGGGGCTGCCCTTGGTGAAGAAGGGAGTTGCCTGCTGTACGCCTGTAATGTGGCCGAGGGGAATGAGGGCAAGGCGTATCTGGCGGCCTGGGCCGCTGCCACGGGCGCCAGCGTGGCGGCTTCCAGCACCCCGGTGGGGGCGAGTGCTCTGGGGGGCAACTGGCAGTTGGATCATCAGATCGGCACAGTCGATGGCCCCGCATGCTGGGAGAGTGAGCCGCGCGACTATGCCCACCTGCTCGTCATGGGTGAAGACTTTGACGACGAGCCGGTGGGGCCATCGGGCAGCGTTTCGGTCAGTTACGGCGATTTCACGTTCTACAATAACCCTAACACCAACATTGGCATTATTGGTGATAATGATGATGCCAAGATTACCTCTGCTGGGGACAACGCGGTTTATTTCGATTATGACCTGGCGGGGGGAATCACATCGCTGGGCTTCCGTGCGACGGACGGCAGTGAGTTTGCGCTCAACGGCTTTGAAATCGATGGTGGCCTTGGCGATACCGCTGTCATTATCGAGGGTAAGCGCAATGGCACGACCCATTACACCGCCAATATTGACCTGGAATCTTCAGTGTCGGACGGGGGCGCCAGCTATAGCTATACCGGTGATTATTACGGCGATATTGCCTTCGATGGCTGGGACTACCTCGATGAAGTGACATTCTCGATTGATGGCCCGATGGAGTTTGGCGGGCTTGATATAGGTCTCGATGATATCAACGTGGGCGCGCCGGTACCGCCCAATTCGGCACCCACTCTGGCTTCGCCGGGTGATGATGCCGCTTATACCGAAGAGGCTGGCGCGGTGCTGGTTGACGACGCCTTCACGGTCACCGATGACGATGGGGATACGATCACCGGCGGCACGGTGGAGATCACCGGCAATCGCGTGGACGGTGACGTGCTGGCGGTGCAGGATCAGTCGGGGATCACCTCCTCCTACGCGAACGGGGTGCTGACGCTTTCGGGCACGGCGACGACAGCCGAATATGAAGCCGTGCTGCGCACTTTGACCTTCGATTCGACCAGCGACGTGCCGACCGGGGACACGCGTACCCTGACCTACAGCCTCACGGACTCGGGCAGCGGTTCGGCCGGTACGGCAACGCAGGACGTCACGGTCACGCCAGTGAACGATGCGCCCACCCTTTCCCCGGATACGCGCCATCTGGACACCATTGACGAGGACGCCACCGGGAATGGCGGCACGACCGTTGCAACCATTCTCGGTTCGGCCGGGACCACCGGCGATGCGGAGGGCAACACCCTGGGCGTGGCCGTGACGGGAGTGACCGATACAGACGGTACGTGGGAATACTCGACCGACGGTGGCGGAACCTGGAACTCAGTCGCGAGTGCGTCGCCGGCGGACAACAGTGCCTTACTGCTGGCGGAGACCGACCACCTGCGTTTTGTGCCAGACAGCGATTTCAACGGCACCCCGGGCGGCGGCATGACCTTGCGCGCCTGGGACCAGACCGCCGGATCGGCTGGGGACACCGGCGTGGACACCACAACGAACGGCGGTACGAGCGCCTTTTCCACCGATGCGGCGGATGTCACCGTTACCGTTGATGCCGTCAACGACGCGCCGGGCCTGACCCTGGACGGCAGCCAGACCGTGGGCTCGGCGGCCGGTGCGCAAACCGTGGCGGATTTCGTCTCGGCGCGCGATCCGGGCGCGGCCAACGAAAGCGACCAGACCGTCACTATCGACAGCGTGAACAATGACGACACCGGCCTCTTCGATGTGCAGCCCGTCATCGACGATGCCAGCGGGGACCTGACCTTCACCCCGGCCGCGAATGCCAATGGCACGGCGACCGTCACCGTGAGTTTTTCGGACGACGGCGGTACGGCGAACGGCGGCAGCGACAGCAATAGCCAGACCTTCGACATCACCGTCAACGACACCGATGCTCCCACGGTCGATGTGGATGCGTCGAACCCGACCAACGGCGATACGAACGTGCCTGCGGCCAACGACCTCACCGTCGAATTTTCCGAGAATATCGCGTTTGGAACTTCGGGCACGATTACGCTGTTCAGTGAGACAGACGGCAGTGCCAGGGAAATATTCGACGTCGGCACCGACGTAGGGACCGGCGACGGCCAGGTCTCGATCACCGGCTCGACCCTGACGATCAATCCGTCGAGCGACCTGCCCGGTCCCGAGGACTTCTCCATCGACATCGACGCGGGTGCTATCGAGGACACCTCGGGCAACAGCCTTGCTGCGTTCGACGGGACGGGGACGTTGCAGTTCACGTCCATCGACCCGAATGCACTCATTACGCTGAATAGCGGGTTCGACACCACGGATGGCACCGGCATTCAGGGCGGCAATACGACCGATGGCGGCGATCAGACCTTGATCATCGACGACAGTAGCCACCTCGATAGCACCGCCGTTATTAGCGGCGGCGGCGGTAGCGACACGATCATCGTCAACGGCGGCGGGACCTTCGATTTCGCCGCCCTCACGAGCGACGTCCAGGGTGGTTTCGACTCCCTAGAAACCGCCGGTTCGGGGCCGTTCACCGTGATCGTGGATGCGACCAGCGGGCTGGACGATTTCATCACCTACACCGGTCAGAGCGGCAAAACAGAGACACTTGAGGTCAGCGGCGGATCGGTGGACCTGACCCAGGAGAGTTTCAGCGACTGGGACATGATCACGGCGACAGACCTGAATGCCACACTCACGATTAACGCTGGTGTTCTGAACAACGCCACCGACTTCACCGCCTCGGGCGGTGGGACAGAAACCCTGACCGGCAATCTGGGCGCAACCGCCGACCTGACGGGCCGCGACCTGAGCGGCTTCGAGGTCATTGAGAACACCGCGACCGGCGACACCACGTTCAAGTTGGACGGCAGCACCTCCTTCGGCGACGTCACTGAGTTCAGGACCGCCGATTTGGCCGGGACCGATACGCTCACAACCGCCGATACGACGCTCGACATCTCAGGCATCACGCTGACGAATATTGACACGCTGGCGACCAGCAACGGCGCGGGCACGACCTTCACCCTCAGCGGCGGTCAATTAACCGGGCTGAGTGCCATCAGTGGTGGCGCCGGCGACGACACGCTTGCCAGTGCCGCCGGTACGGCTGATCTGACCGGCCTGAGCCTGAGCGACATCGAGACATACCAGTCCACGTCCGGCGGCGACAACACGATCAAGGTCGACCCCGCTGTTCTGACCACTGTCTCCGATTTCGACGTTACCGGCGGCACGGGCGACGTGCTGCAAATCACCGGCGGGGCCGTGAGCCTGGACACCGGGACGCGCACGGTCGCGGGTATCGACGAGATCGAGCTGGCCTCGGATGCGGCGCACGACATCACCCTGGATGACAATATGGCCGCTGCTTCGGGCAACGATCTTGCGGTCACGGCCTCGACGGCGCTCGACAACGGCGTGACCGTCGACGCCTCGGGGTTGACCGGCTCGAACCGTGTCACGATTGACGACGACAACCTTCAGGGCGCGGACATTCTCCAGGGCGGTGCCGGGGGCGATACCCTCGACGGTGCGGCCGGGGACGACACCCTCGATGGCGGCGGCGGTGCCGATACCCTGAGTGGTGGAAACGGCACGGACCGCTTCATTATCGAGAATGGTGACTTCCAGCCGGGCGAAACCATTGACGGTGGCGCGGGGAACGGCGACCGCATCGCGATCGGCGGAAGCAGCGCCGTGACCGCCGATTTCTCGGCCGGTACGGTGTCCGATGTCGAGGCATTACGGTTCACCAGCGATCAGGCCCACGACATTAGGCTGGCCGAAATCAGCGACTCGGATGGCAACGCTGTTAACGCTCTGGCCGTGAACGCCGATACGGCGCTGTCCAATGGCATCATGCTTGATGCCAGCGCGCTGACCAACGACGACGGTAATGCCGACGCCATCGACGTCGATGCCACGAACCTGAACGGCGACGATAGCATCACCGGCGGAAACGGGGGCGACACCATCAACGGCGGTGTGGGCAACGATACCCTGACCGGCGGCGGTGGCGAGGACACGCTCAGCGGCGGTGAGGGCGACGACACCTTCCTGGACAGTGCCGCCGGCCTGGACGGCGACACGATCCTGGACTTCACCAGCGCCGACGAGATCGTCATCACGGGCGAGGGCGGCGCCGTCGACGGGGCCTTTACACAGTTCGATAACGCTACCAACACGCTGACGCTGGATACGAACGACGACGGTACCTTCGACAGCAACGATACCGTGATCAACCTGAGTGGAGTGAGCGATAGCGGATTCCGCGTAAGCAGTACCGGTGGCAACGCCGTGGTCACGCTGAATGCAGTGCCGACGCTCTCGAATCTCGACGGGGACAGCGCGAGCGTTGAAGCAGGGGAAGCCGCAACCCTGGACGCGGGCACAGACGCCAGCGTCACAGACGTCGACAATAGCCATTTCGACGGCGGGCGTCTGACCCTGGCGCGGGTGGGCAGTACCCCGGAAGGCAGTCTGCAGCTGGACGGCGTGGCGTTGGCCGCGAGCGACACCGTGACCGTCAACGGTACCGATATCGGCACGGTCGCCACCGGCAACGACGGACAAGGCAGTAACGATCTCGCCATTGACCTCAACAGCAATGCCACCGCCGCCTTGGTCGGCGATCTCCTCCAGAACTTGCGCTATACCTCACAAAATGCGGACACGCACACCTTTGACATCACCCTCGCTGACGGCGAAGGCGGCACGAGTGCGGCGAGCCAGGTGACAATCAATGTCGATGCTATTGTGGATCCCCCTCCCACACCGACACCCGAGCCCGAGCCCGAGCCCGAGGGTGAACAGATAGACGGTGTCACCGTCACTCCGGGGCAGGAACAGACCGAGGATGGTGATACGATCGACACCATTACCATCCAGCCGGTACCCGAAAACCGTGACGATACGAACCCCACCTCGGACGAAGCCGACATCCCCCTGCACTTCCAGGATGACACCGGCAACCAGCCGGTCACCATCTTGAGTCTGCCCACCGGCGTCGGCGCCAGTGCCCGGACCAACGATACCGCCCGCAGCCGAACCACTGAACCAGAGCTGCTGTCACTGATTCGCAGCACTGCCGAAACGGAATCGGACGATCTGGAGGATCAGCTCGACGGCGGTGGCCGCTTCCTCGAACAACCCGGCAACAGCAACCTCTGGGTCAACCGGATCACCCTGCAGCAGGAATCCGGCAGTAGTCCGGACACACCTATTCGCATCACGGGTCAGCCCACGGCTGAGAACAGTGACTACCGCGAAGCCATGGTTATCGACGGTCGTAGTCTCGACGATGGGCAGCTGGAACTCAACAACATCGAATTTGCCGTGGTGGTTGGTAACGGGCTTAACGTGTCCGGGGGCGCCGGTAACAACACGGTGTTTGCCGGTGCCGGCAGCCAGACCCTGGTCCTCGGGGAGGGCGACGATGAGCTGCACGGGGGCGCGGGTGACGATGTGGTGGGGTCAAAGGGCGGTGATGACCGTCTGTTTGGCAACAACGGCAACGACACCCTTTTCGGCGGTGCCGGCAACGACCTACTCCATGGCGGCCGTGACCAGGATGTGATTACGGTTGAGGGCAACCGGGACGACTATATCGTCACCCAGGATCACAGCGTGATTACCCTGCAACGGAAAGATGGCGACGATGTTGAAACCATCATCAATGCCGAGACCCTGGCTTTTGAGGATGAGACGGTAGAGCTGACCTACAGCGAAGGGCTCGACTGGATCACCACTCTCTACGACCGCCTGCTGGACCGTCAGGGCGACCTGGACGGCGTCCAGTACTGGGCCGACCAGCTGGAACGCACTGACAACTTCGTGGATATCGTTGATGGCTTCCTGAACTCAGACGAGTTCAGCCGCGATATGGAGCAGCCCATTCATCAACTGGACAGTGGCGCCCAGGTAGACCTTCTCTACCAGACTCTGCTCCAGCGTGAGGCGGAGACCGAGGGCCGTAACTACTGGATCAATGATCTTGAGAACGGCATGTCACTGGAAGGTGTGGCGGCCTCTATCGCGCTTTCAGCCGAAGCCAGTGTCAATCATCTCAGTGAAGGCGACTGGGCGTTTTTGATCTAATCCTTTGATCTGGCATCAGGGAGCCGACAGACATATGGGTCTCAAAACCCGAGCACGGCACGACGGCCGCTGCGGTACGAGAATCGATGGGGATCAATGATTGCACACGGGCTCGCTCTTACAGCGTGCTCGGAAAATGGGCTATCCTGAACGACATCAATGTCTCTACTCGATTGAGGCCTATGGACTGGTCATTATGGGCCAACCGTGAGGAAGCACTACTGCTTGCAGTGCACAGGCCGGTAACGGGGGAATACGCCTCGGGGCGGTAGCGTGTTCAGAAGCCGCGCGACTAATGCGTTCCATGCTCACAGACACTGACCGCTATCAATTCCTCCACACCCTGGAGTGCAACCCCAACCTTTCCCAGCGCCAGCTTGAAGGTAACCTCACACTCATCAACACGGGGTTACTCCCATGAGCAAGCGTCGCACTGCGGCTGAGCCAGTACGGATGATAACGCTTACTTTACGCCTGAAAGCACCCCACACCCGCAAGAGCCCTACGCGCAGTCCAAACTGGAGGCGGAGCACGGCCTTTCCGCATTCAGCATGCTACGGGCTCTCTCTGGACGAAGGCCTGCGCAGAACCGTCCAGCCCCCCCGGAAGGAGCCCCAATGCTGACTGCCGGCCTGCTCACGGCATCGGCACTTATCGCCACGGTCCTACTCACGGGCGCATTCCGCCGTTATGCGCGGTCACGCCGCCTGATCGATATACCCAACGCGCGCAGTTCCCACCAGATCCCCACGCCCAGGGGCGGCGGGCTGGCACTGGTGATTGTGGTGCTGAGTGTGCTTGGCGTGATGGTCTGGCAAGGCAGCCTACGGCCCGGCGTGGGCCTGGCACTGGGAGGGGCGGGGCTGATTGTCGCCATTGTGGGGTTTCTGGATGACCACGCCCACGTGGCAGCGCGCTGGCGGCTTCTGGGGCACTTCCTGGCCGCCGGATGGGGTCTTTACTGGCTGGGCGGGCTGCCGCCCTTCGTGCTGTGGCAGACGCCCATGGATCTGGGGCTGGCCGGCCACCTGCTTGCGGCCGTATTCCTTGTGTGGCTTCTGAACCTCTACAACTTCATGGACGGCATCAATGGCATTGCCGGCATTGAGCTGGTTACTGTCTCACTCGGTGGAATAATAGTGGGCGCGGTTGCCGGTGTTCAGCATGCCTACCTGTTACTGGCAGTGCTGATCGCCAGCGGGCTCGGGTTTCTGATGTGGAACTTCCCCCAGGCCCGCATCTTCATGGGCGATGCCTGCAGCGGCTTCCTGGGGCTGATTCTGGGGCTGGTCGCTGTGTGGCAGGGGCTGCTCCAGCCCGAGCTGTTCATTGCCTGGGTGATCCTGCTGGGCGCCTTCCTGATGGACGCCACCCTCACGCTGCTGCGCCGCATCCTCCGTGGTGCCCCCTTCTACGAGGCCCACCGCAGCCACGCCTACCAGTTCGCCTCACGCCACTATGGCAGCCACACGCTGGTCTCGCTGGCCATCGGGGTCATCAACCTGATCTGGCTCACGCCGGTAGCGGCTCTGACTGCTGCCTCTGCCCTGCCCGCGCTGGCGGCCCTGGCCATTGCCTGGGCACCGCTGGTGCTTCTGGCGCTCCATTTCAACGCCGGCGAGCCGGAATCCGCGACCAGCCCCATTCAGCGTAGGCGCGAGCCTTGCTCGCGATTGGATCGCCGTTGAAGCAAATTATTCCAGTACCTCGGCACGGGACCCGGATGGTTACTCGAAAATATGGCGGATCGTTTCATTGATATTGGCGCCTGCGGCCACCTGCAGCGCACCGTCGCCGCCACTGCGCCAGGCCAGGTCGCAGACGCCGCCACTGGGCTTGTAGCCGGTAGAGGCTTGATGCAGAAGCTCGACGACACGTTCGCAGTCGAAGCTGCGGCTGGCCAGCATCAATTGCTCCAGCAGATTCTCCAGTAGCTCCCACTCCATATCATTTTCCCGGGCCTTCAAGATCCGTGGGTGAAAGGTCCCTTGGGGGTCATCCCCAATCAACAGCTCCTCGTAGAGTTTTTCGCCAGGGCGCAGACCACTGAAGACCACTTCAATGTCGCCATAGCGGTTTTCCTCCCTTTTCTCCGTAAGGCCCATCAGGTGAATCATGCGCCGGGCGAGTTCCGCGATACGCACCGGTTCGCCCATGTCCAGCACAAACACCTCTCCGCCTTGACCCATGGTGCCAGCCTGAAGGACTAGCTGGCTGGCTTCCGGAATGGTCATGAAATAGCGAATGATGTCTGGATGGGTGACGGTGACGGGGCCACCATTGCGGATCTGTTCCCGGAAAAGCGGCACTACGGAGCCTGAGGACCCCAGAACGTTACCAAAGCGCACCATGGAAAAGACCGTATCCTTCTGACGCCGGGCCAGCCCCTGCAGGACCAGCTCGGCCAGGCGTTTGCTGGCGCCCATCACGTTGGTGGGACGCACAGCCTTGTCCGTGGAGATCAGCACGAACTTTTCCACGCCCGCGGCAATAGCTGATTCGGCGGTGTACCAGGTGCCGAAGACGTTGTTCTGAACCCCCTCGATCACGTTCTGCTCCACCAGTGGCACATGCTTGTAGGCGGCGGCGTGGTAGACAATGTTCACCCCGAAACAGCGCATCACGCTCTCACACCGGCGCCGGTGGGTAACGCTGCCAAGCAGGGGGTAGACGGGAATTTCAAGTTCCTCGTTCGTACAGATGGTGTGCAGCTCGCGCTCAATACTGTAGAGCGCGAATTCCGACTGCTCAAACAGCACCAGGGCTCCGGGCTCCTGCCGGATGATCTGGCGGCACAGCTCAGAACCAATGGAGCCACCGGCACCGGTAACCATCACAGTGCGGCTGCTCAGCGATTCCGCTACTTCTTCATTCCGGTAGCGCACCGGGTCGCGGCCAAGCAGATCATCAATATCCAGATCCCGCACATCACTGATCCGCGCCTTGCCGGTCACCAGTTCCGTGACTGAGGGAACGGTCTGCACCGGTCCAGGCAAGCCCTCCAGATCCCGGAGCAGCTGGCGCCGATCCACCTCCGCTCGCTCGTCGATCGCCAACAGGATCCGCTCCACATGGTGCTTGTGCACCGCCTTACGGGCATGGTCCAGATCATAGACGGGCATGCCGTTGATGGTGGTTTTATGGTTATCCGACTCCAGGCTGATGAAGGCAACAGGCCGGTATTCAATGCCCTGGCCCAGGGCGGAGGCGAGCTGGAGGCCGGTCTCCCCGGCCCCCACGATCAGTACCGGCATCTTGCCCAGGTGGCGCGGACGGTTGAGCAACGCGCGCACACTGAACCGGGTCCCGGTGACGAACAGGAACGTCAGGGCCCCGTAGAGGAAAGGCACTGAGCGGGGCATGTCGACCTGCAGAAGGAAAGCAGCGGCGATAAGCAGCAGTGCCGAGCCAGTAACACCTGCAAGCACCGTCAGCAGGGCCCGTTCACTGAGGTAGCGGATGACGGCACGATAAAGGCCAAGGCGTGCGAAGAGAAAGATCGTTGCCAGGGCGGTGACGACAAAAAGAGCCCAGTACCCGCCCCCTTCAAAGTGGAACAGGGTTTCGTACCGCAGCGAGAAGGCAGCCCAGAGTGAGAACAGGACGAAAACCGCGTCCGAGACCACGGAAACCAGACGCTTATGCGGCCGCTCCAGCGCTGCAAACCGGGCGAACACCTCACGGAATATCGCTTTGAGTCTATGGATCATGGCGCCTAGTTGGCCCTCATTTCATCATGCCGGTGCACGCATCGATTGGTAAGCAGTATAGCAACCCTAGAATAGGGCCGCTCTGATTGTATTTCATTCCCCTTGGACGCAGGAAGCAGCGGGCAGGACCCATCGTTTACAACAGCGCCTGCGGAAGTTGACTCACTGCGCATCGATTGCTGTCCCGATGACGATCCAAATGGCAGCCAGACTCCGGAGGCTGCCATTCGTCCGGTTCAGCGGCGATTGCCGATCTCGATATGCGTCTCGTCCCCCAGGACGGAAATGGAAACGTGCTCTCCTGTGTCATCAGGGATGAGGTCAAGCACACAGGGTTCGCCAAATTAAGGGCGAGCGCAATTGATCACGCCAGCAGGACTGATTCCGGGATCAAGGCGTCTTTCGAATCCCGACACATACTCTGGAAAGAGTTTTTTAAAGACCTTAGACTGATCTGTTGTGACAAGGTCCGCTCAATGCCCTGAGGCTGTGTGGGTGGAGGCGCATCCGCCCATGCTTGGATGGCACAAAAGCAATTACGCCGACGATGAAGGAAAATTCTATGGGAACTGTCAGGCGAACAATGCGGGCTTTAGCCGACCGGATGCCTAGACTGCGCGCCCGGGGCCTTATCATGACGCCATTGGTGGTTGGGCTGGCCCTTGCCGTGGGGCTGTTTGTGGTCTCGCTCTGGCCCAACAGTAACCCCGAGGCGCCGAAGCAGGATGCCATTGAGCAGGCGTACACAGCGAAGTCCGATCAGGACGACCCCCCGGTGGGCTATTACACCACCGAATCACTGATCCGCTCAGTAGACATCATCGTCAATAAGCGCGGCGGCCTGCTTTCCAACGACGTGCTGCCGCCCTTTGTGCTGATGGACAACATCGCGGCCTGGGAGACGGGTGCGATCCGCCAGGCGCGGGATCTGTCACTGGCGCTGCGCAATGATGTCTCACGCTCCCAGTCACAGTCGAACGAGAACCCGAACCTGGTGCAGGCCCAGATCCTGCTGAACAACGACAGCGAGCGCTGGATCTTCCCGTCAGCAGAGGGCAAGTACAACGACGCCATTGAGGAGCTCAGGGCATACCGGGACGATCTGGCGAATCCAGAAACCACCCGTGGGGATTTCTACGCCCGGGCGGACAACCTGGCCACGATTCTCGACCTGATGAACAAGCGGCTGGGCAGCATGTCCCAGAACCTGGCGGCCAGCGTGGCGGAGAAGCGCCGGGCCACAATGCTGGCCAATGACCCCAGCGCGGCGGCCGCCAAGGCCCAGCCTGTGGAGCAGGTAAGCCAGACGCCCTGGATGCAGGTGGACAATGTGTTCTACCAGGCCCGCGGCACCACCTGGGCGATGCTGGTCTATCTCAAGGCCATCAAGCGCGACTTCCGCAGTGTTCTTGAGGATAAGAACGCCATGGTCAGTCTTGAGCAGATCATCCGGGAGCTGGAATACACCCAGCGCTCGATGACGAGCCCGATGGTGCTCAACGGCTCCCAGTTCGGGATGGTGCCGAACTATTCGCTGACGATGTCATCCTATCTGACCCGTGCCAATGCCGGGTTGATCAATATCATCAGCCTGCTGCGGGACGGCTGACCCGCATTACCATGAGGAGCCACTACCATGAGCATCCGCACCCTCCCCGAAATCGTTGCCGAAACCAAGGCCAATCTGCACTGCCTGACTCCGGAAGCCGCCCGCGGCATGCTGGAGGATGAACCGAACGCGCTGGTGATTGATGTGCGCGAGCCGGGCGAGGTCAGCGAGAAGCAGGCGGCCGGCACCATCAACCTGCCCCGGGGCATTCTGGAGATGAAGATTCCGGAGTACACCACTGACCCCGATACCCCGATCTTTCTGCATTGCGCCACGGGCGGACGCGCAGCCATGGCGGCCGAGGCGCTTGAGCGCATGGGGTTCCGCAAGGTGAGCATCATCGACTGCAGCTGCGATGAGGTAATGCAAGCCCTCGGGGCCGCCTGAGGCTACAGGCAGCGTTCCTCCAGCGCCCGGCGGTCCGGGATGAACAGGCGGCCGCGGCGCAACTCGAACACGCCCTCCTCGGCCATGTCCCGCATCAGCCGGGAGAGGGTCTCCGGCTGCATCGCCAGGCGCGTGGCGATCTGGTTCTGGGGCAGGGGCAGTTCGACTTCGATGTTGTAGCGGTGATTGTCCGGCACGAATTCCAGCAGGTAACGCATCACCCGCTGCACGCCCCGGCGCACCGTCATCACTTCCAGTTCGCGAAAGCGCTGCACCATGCGTGAGGCGTACTGGCGCAGCAGCAGCTGGCTATAAGCCGGGTTACGTTCCAGTATTTCCCTGAAACGATCCGTGGGGATGGCCAGCAGCTCCGTCCGGCGCAGGGGCTCGGCATAGGCTACGTAGCGGGCCGGGTCGGCGTAGATCATCACGTCCGCGAAGACCTCGCCGGGGCCATGGCTGTCCAGGGTGCGCTCCTGGCCGGTGGTGTCCAGCCGGTACAGGCGCACCCGCCCACTGACGACATAGAAGAATTCGTAGGCCGGCGAGTCCTGCTTGTAGAGCACCTGGCCACGGCGCAGCTGCACCAGCCGGATACTGTCCGCCAGCTCCTCGAAATCCGCCCTGGAAAGCTCATTGAACAGCGGATGCCGGCCGAGCAGTGCCATACCCGAGCCCGGGTTATGACACCGCTCTTCCAGTTCAGGCGCTACGGATTCAACGTAATCATTCATTGGGCAGCATCAACTCGAGCTATACAGCTACAATTCGATATACAGATTATCAATCTGCGCCAGCCCTGGCTCTTGCTCTGATGGCTGATCAGAGTATCCCCAAATGGGTAAAAGGGGTTCCTATCAATGTAGGAGCGCGCCCCATCAGGGGCAACTTCCTAAAGCGTGGTGTCTTTGTGGTAAGGTACGCCCTATGCCGGATACCCCAAACCCCCAGGGCAAGGGCCTGCGGCCGGTTCTGGCTTTCCTTGAGGAGAGCCGGGCGCCGGCGCTCATGGCCCAGCCCAAGCAGATCAAGCAGATTTCACTGGAGCTGTTCACCTCACTGTTCGTTCTGGAGAGTGACTTCAAGTTCAAGCCTGTGCGCGGGAACCGCTACTGGCTCTACCAGAAGAACGGCCGCTTCTGGCTCTCGCCCATCCGCCCGGATGAGTGGAGTGCGGACGTCTACGGCCGCTACATTGGCGAGTGTGAACTGCACGAGGACATGACCTGGTCGCTGGAGATGTGCGACGAGGCGGCTGCGGACGAGGCGCTGATGGCCAGCCTGGAGCAGCGCTGGGAATCGTTCGAGGAGGCCATGGAGGAATCCGAGACGGTGGAGGACGCCCTGCCCCGTTACCAGGGCCAGATGCCGTTCTACCAGCGCGCCTATGCCTTCGCCCTGGCCCATTCCCTGCGCGCCTCCATGCAGGGCTCGGGGATCCAGGCGCTTTCCTACCGCGAGGCGCAGGCGCAGCTGCCTGACGACTCCGGGGCGGATGCACACTAAGCAATCGCGAGCGAGGCTCGCTCCTACAGCGGTGGGGTCAGCGGTACCATTCCGGAGGCTCCGTCTCCTGGGCTGAGTCTTCCTCTTCATACGCCCGCGGATCCAGATCCACGAGCGTCGGGGCACTGCGCATCATCATCCGGAAGGGGCTGCGGATCCGCTCCAGGTGGTGGCGTTGCACCAGGGCGGCAATCGCGACCAGGGCGCTGATCACCCCCATGTAGATGAACAGCCCACCCGGCGGCGTGCGTGCCAGTATGGAACCGCCGAGGATTGGGCTGATGGCCGCGCCAATACCCCAGAGGAAGATCAGCGCCGCGGATACCCCAACGAAATTGCCCTCGTCCTGGCTGTCGTTCGCCAGCGCCACGGACAGCGGATAGAGCGTGAACACAAACCCGCCCAGCAGCGCGGAAAGCCCGACCAGCGGCCAGAGCGGAACACGGCCCGCCGCTGCCACCATGGCAACCGTGATCAGGGTTGTGGCGGCGGCCACCAGGAGAATCAGCGGGCGCCGCCCGAAACGGTCGGAGAAGTGCCCGATTGGCCACTGAAGCGCGACACCGCCCAGAACCAGCCCCGCCATCAGCGGCGCCACATCGGAGACCGCCAGGTTCATGCGTAGCGCCGCCAGCGGAATGAGCGTGTAGGCCGCACCGCTGAGCAGGCCGGCGCCCAGGCAGGTGATCACCGCCAGGTGCGAGTCCCGCCAGGTCTGGCCCAGCGCCATGCGCGCCTGCTCCAGGGGCTCGGGCGGGTTGCTGGCGCGGCTCAGGGCCACCGGCACCAGGCACAGGGCGAAGAGCACGCCCACGATCATGAACAGTTCCGCTCCCTGCGGATCCCCCAGGTGCATCAGGAACTGCCCCATGCCAATGCCGCCGTAGGTGATGATCTGGTAGGCGGAGAAAACGGTGCCCCGGTTGGAGGGCTCGGCACGCTCGTTCAGCCAGCTTTCCACCACCATGTAGATGCCGGAGGTGGAGAAGCCGATCAGGATCCGAAGCAGGAACCAGCTCACTCCGGTCACGTAGAGCCCCTGCAGCAGTATGGCCACGGTGGAGAGGGCCGCTAAGATGGCGAAGGCACGGATATGGCCAGCCTGGCGGATCACCCAGCCGCCTTTCTGGGAGCCGATGACCAGGCCGATGTAGTAGGCGGAGAGCACCAGCCCCTTCGCCTGCCCGCTCATATCCTCGAAGCTCAGGCGCACGCTGAGCAGGGTCCCCATGAGCCCCACACCCAGCAGCAGAACGCCGATCGAGAACATCAGCGCGGTGATCGATACCCAGAACTGGCGTTCCATTTCCGGTTACTCCCGTCTCAACAGTGGGTTACCTGATTTTCCTGTTGCAGCCACCCGTTTCCGATTTGAAACAGAGGCGATACAAAGGTAGCCTGCAAGGCGACCGTGGGGCCGGGACGCCCCGAATCATAACTTCATAACCAGTGTCGCACGGCGGTAAGCCCACTGCTTGCCCGTGCTCCGCTGACGGAACACAGGAGACTACCGATGACAGCACTGATCTGTGGATCGTTCGCTTACGACACCATCATGACCTTTGATGGCAAGTTCAAGGATCATATCATGCCGGACCGCGTTCACATGCTGAACGTGGCCTTTCTGGTACCGGAGCTGCAGCGCAACTTCGGCGGTACCGCCGGCAACATCATCTACAACATGAACCTGCTCGGCGGCGATGGCCTGGCCATGGGTACTGTTGGCGCGGACTTCGGCGGCTACCGCGAGTGGCTCAACAAGCACGGCATCAACGACAAGTACGTTAAGACCATCGATTCCGAGTACTGCGCCCAGGCGTACATCACCACGGACATGGAAGACAACCAGATCACGGCCTTCCACCCGGGCGCGATGAACCACGCTCACACCCAGACCGTGCCCACCGATGAGGGCATCAAGATGGGCATTGTCGCGCCGGACGGCCGTGACGGCATGATCGAGCACGCGCGCCAGTTCGCGGACGCGGGTATTCCCTTCATGTTCGACCCGGGCCAGGGCCTGCCGATGTTCGACGGCAATGATCTGGAGTGGTTCATCGACAAGGCGACCTGGGTTGCCGTGAACGACTACGAGGCGGGCATGCTGGAAGAGAAGACCGGCCTGAGCCGCCAGCAGATCGGCGAGAAGGTTGAGGCGCTGATCGTGACCCTGGGTGGCGAAGGGTCCGTGATCTACGCCGACGAGGAGGTTCACGTGGAACCGGTGAAGCCGGCGGCCATCAAGGACCCGACCGGTTGCGGCGATGCCTACCGCGCTGCCCTGATCACAGGCCTGAGCGAAGGCAAGGACTGGAAGACGGCAGGTCGCATGGCATCCCTGATGGGCTCCATCAAGGTGGCCAGCACCGGGCCGCAGAACCATTCGCTGACGCGTGATGAGTTTGCGAAGCAGTTCAAGGATGCTTTTGGGGTGGCGCTGGACTGAATCGCCAGTTCTGCCTTTTAAGCTTCTGGAAATGCCCGGCCTTGTGCTGGGCATTTTTGTTTTGGTTGCCTGCGGCTGGGAGGGGGAACCCTTTCCGGGACCGCTGTGAACCCATCCATGGGCGCTGGCGCGATGGCATCCCTGCCATCGAGCCTCCCGGAAAGGGTTCCCCCTCCCATCCTTGATTCAACGCTTGGGTTAACGCCAACCTTTTCAGGAACCTAGCTTCTAGCCAGAGCAGCTGGCGCCACCGAGGACGCAGAACTTGGCGCAGTGGGGGTGGTTGAGGGGCACTTCCTGGAAGCTCTCGCTCAGGGTCTGGCCCAGCTCGAACTCGGGCTGGTACGGCAGCAGGGTGCAGGGAACGACCACGGGGTGGTCGGCGCCCTTGCGCTTGATGACCATCCGGGAGCTGGCGCACATCTGGTCGTCCGGGGAGACGTTGAGCTTGCTCCAGCAGGCGGTGGTGATCTCCGGCACGTCCACCCGCTCATCCATCTCCGGGAACAGCACCACCTGGTGCGAATCCCGGGCGTCCATCCCAATGCCCTCACGTTCAAACAGCCGCGCAAAGCCGGCGCGCATCTGGTCCTCAGTCTCCCCCGAGAACAGCCGCCCGGCGATATCCAGATTGAAGCCATGCTCACTGAGCCACTGCATGCCCTGGATCGCCGGTTCCCAGGAGCGTTTACCGCGCTCCTGCTCGTGCACGTCCTTGCTGTAATGGTCGATGGAGATGCGCATGGTCAGGCGGTCGCCGTACTGCTGATGCACCTCCAGAAGCGCCTCGCTGACCTTCATCATCGGCTTCATGGCGTTGGTCAGCACCAGAGCCTCATAACCCCGCCGCAGCACCTCGTCCAGGATCGGCACCATGTCCGGATTCATGAACGGCTCGCCGCCGGTGAAGGCGATGGTCCGGGTGCCGAACCCTTCCCGCTCAATCTCGTCCAGATACGCCGCCACCTCATCCACACTGATGTAGACCAGGCTGTCATTGCTGGGCGAGGACTCGATATAGCAGTGCTCGCAGGTGAGGTTGCACAGCGTCCCGGTGCAGAACCAGAGGGTCTCCAGCTTGTTCAGACGCACACTCGCCCGCGGCTCCCCGTCCGCGGTCGTCCACGGATCCCGGAACTTGCGCGGATCCAGCAGCTTCAGCGGTTGGGCGACGGTTTCTTCCATTATCGTTTCCTGCTCTGTTACCGACTTCTATTGTTTCTCATACGCACCAGACAGCGTGTGGACCATGATGTTACAGAATCGATGCGGGCCGTTATACTCTGAGCACATCTCAGTTTGATAACGGCAACTATCTCAAACACATGGAAGAAAGGATGCGGGGGTGGGCTTTCAGGGAGGCTCGATGGCAGGGATGCCATCGCGCCAGCGCCCATGGATGGGTTCACAGCGGTCCCTGAAAGCCCACCCCCGTAGCCTTTCGTAAGCGCCCGATTTCCAGGACAAACGACTCATGCCAAAACCGGACCCCAGGAAAAACCAATGACCGACAACATCATCCAGGAAAAAAGCCACCAAATCCTGATCCTGCGCATCCACCGCCCGGACCAGAAAAACGCCCTCACCCACGCCATGTACACCGCCCTCGCGGACGGCCTGGCCGAGGCACACAACGACCCGGACGTCCGCGCCATCCTGATCACCGGCAACACCGAATGCTTCACCGCCGGCAACGACCTCTCCGAGTTCGCCAGCGGCATGCCGGATGAATTCCAGCACACCCCGGTCGGGCGCTTCCTGTTCGGCCTCGCCGAAGCCACCAAGCCCGTGGTCGCCGCCGCCAACGGCCCCGCCGTGGGCATCGGCACCACCCTGCTGCTGCACTGCGACCTGGCCTTCGCCGGCAGCAACACCACCTTCCGAATGCCCTTCACCAACCTCGGCCTGTGCGCCGAAGGCGCCTCCAGCCTGCTGCTGCCGCGCTGGCTCGGCCGCGTACGCGCCGGCGAACTGCTGCTGCTCGGCCGCCCCTTCGATGCGGAGAAAGCGGAACGTTACGGCCTGATCAACGGCGTCTGCGATCCCTCCGAGACCGAAACCACCGCCTGGAACACCTGCCTCGAGCTGGCCGCCCTGCCACCGGCCGCCCTGCGGGCCACCAAGGAACTGATGAACGCCGCCACTGCGGAAGAGGTGTCCGGGACCATGCAGCGGGAAGGCGAACGGTTCGCCCAGCGGCTGCAGTCACCGGAGGCCACAGAGGCGTTTACCGCGTTCAGCGAGAAGCGGGCCCCGGATTTTTCCCGTTTCAGTTAATCCACCTCAGAGATTGCCGGTGCCGAAGAACCCGGCAATCTCGTCGCTCTTAGCCTGAGCATCCTTGTAGCCCAGCTCAATGAGGTCGCGGCAGAAACGGTGATCGAACAGCAGGTAGCTGCCCAGGCTGGCCCCGGCAACGTTGCCATCCTCGGGCACCCCCGCCAGGGTTCTCAGGACGGTGGGCAGCCCATCCATATACTGCTCCGCAATGTCCTCCAGCGGCTGGCTGGGTGAAATATCCAGCAGCTCAATGGGCTTGAGATCCAGCCCGGCCTGGGCCAGCGATTCCTGTGGAATCAGTGAGACCAGCTGGTTGATCAGGTCCAGCCGCTCGATGTCGTACTCCAGGGTGTCCAGGAAGAGCCCGTTGAACACATGGCTCATGATCTGCCCGAAAGTGGGGATCGCCGGATGCTTCGGGCGTTTGGGCTCGGTCTGGCTGTTGCCGCTGACGCCGATGATGACCACTTTCTCCGCGCCCAGACGGATGGCAGGGCTGATGTGGGCGATCTGCCGGGTCACGCCATCGCCGAAGTATTCCCGGTTGATATGGACAGGCTCGAACAGCGTTGGAATCGCGGATGAGGCCATCACGTGGTCCAGGGTCAGCTGGGTGCGTGAGCCGGCGCGCTGCCCGTTGCTCCAGCTGGTGATGTCCGTGCCCCCTTCGAAAAAACACAGGTTACGACCGGTGGTGTAGCCGCAGGCATTGAGCCCGACCGCACGCAGGTGCCCCTGTTCAATGGTCTCGTGGATGGCATTAAAGTCCAGCTCCTTCCCCAGCAGCTGGCGCAGCGGCTCATTGTTCAGCAGGGACAGGCTGTGGCGCTGTTCGCCACCGGAGATCAGCTTGCGAGCCACCCGGCTCATGTTGCGCATGATGGCAAAGGAGCCCGCGTGATAGACCTGATCCACGCTCAGGTTCGCCCAGATGTTCTCCAGCTGGCTCACGTTGTGCCGGAAGATACTGCCACCGCCGGCCAGCGCCGCCGCGTTGATGGCCCCCGCCGAGGTACCGACCACCACATCAAACGGGTAACCGCTGCCCGGGTACATATCCGAGATCGCCCGCAATACCCCCACCTGATAGGCGGCCCGGGCACCACCGCCGGTCAGTACCACGCCGGTATGGGTCATCCTGCACTCCTGACTTGGTTGCTGTATCACCTTGTCTCAGCATAGCGGCTCAGCGGGAAAACGTGTTATCAAGGCAGCATTGACGTAGGAGCGCGCCTTGTGCGCGATCAGGTGTCTATCGCGAGCGGGGCTCGCTCCTACTGGGTCAGGGTTGCAGGGGCTTCAGGAGATTTCGATGGGTATAGCACGACAGGTAACGGTGCTGGTCGCAGCCACTGCGGTATTGGCAGGTTGTGCCGCCGGTATGAGTCAGGACGCGGCACGGATTGTGGAGGCGCACCCTTCCGAGGTGGAGGGCTGTGAGCCTGCCGGGTCGGTCTACGGCAGTTCCTCGGGATTCCACTGGTCCCAGGGCGAGGCCATGGCGGCTGCCCGCAACAACGCACTGGAAAGTGCCGCCAGGCGGGATGCCACCCACGTAGTCTGGCAGCATGATGAGGGCAGCATTACGCCGGAGGTGAGTGGTACGGCCTACCGGTGTTCGCGATAGGCCAGGGATCGCGGGCGGGGCTCGCTGCTACATCTGCAGGGCATCCGCCGGTGGACGGCGGGCGCCCATCAGCACCATGAACAGCGCGGTGCCGATGCCCCAGGCGCCGTTGAGGATGAACCCGCCGATCCAGGTGGCCGCGGATACATCCAGCCCCTTGAGCGGGAAGACCACCAGCATCGCAACAGCAGTGGGCAGAACCGCCCCGAATACCAGCGAGACACTCCAGTAGCCCAGCGCGCCCATGCGCCGCACCACCGCCCACAGAGGCAGCCCCCAGAGCCCACCCCAGAACGCCAGCGAGACCACCGCCGGCACACCAAGAGGCGCCCTCGGCTCCATGTTATAGGGCGCGGCGGGAACCATCTCAGCAAGATACATCAGACCGAACACACCCTGATGGAACACCAGGGTCGCGAGAAATGCAGCAACAAACGACTTCAGCCAGACCATGACCATCCTTCCGGTTTGCGGATACTGCTTTCCAGACTAGCAGCTCGCGCCCGGATTAAAACCGCAACCGCAGACTCCCGATCAGATTATGGGACCGCATCGAGAAATTGCTTTTGACGCCATTGGTCGCCTCCAGGCTGATGTCCTCCCAGGAGCGGTACCGGTAGGAGACTTCCAGATCCAGCATACTGAACGGCTGCCAGGCCAGACCACCGATCAGCTGATAGCCGTAGGTGATGTCACTCTCATCCATCACCACCCCACGACCGCGCGCGCTGTGCTGATCAAAATTCACCTCCGCCAGGCCAAACCCGAAACCGCCAACCAGCGCCGTGCTGCTGGTAAGGCTGAAATCCCCGATGGCATTCGCAAACCCGAACGCCGCCTCGGACTGGCCCGACACATCATTCACCCGCTCACGGCTGCCCTCTTCCTCGACCTCGCCGGTTTCCTCATCCACCACCGGATCATCATCAACCGCCGGCTCCTCGTTCGTGGTGTCATCAAACACCATGCCGGCCACACGATCCCTCTGGAATCCGAGCTCAAGTTCCGTCCGGCCGTTGAAGGTCTCATTGCCCTCGGACGCCTGCCCAATACTCACCGACGCCGTCTCACCCCCTTCATAGGCGCCAATCACCCGGGTATCCCCGCCATCACCATAGGCGAAGCGCGTATCCCGGAACTCGGAATAGCCACCGTTCACACCGATGTAGTAACTTTGCGCCTGCACCGGTGTCGCCAGCACCAGCAGGATCAGCACAGCCACCGCGGAATGGGCCTGCCTCATGCGATCGTTCTCCCTGTCGCTGTATCGCGAGGGGCATTGATACCATAGCGCGCCCGGTGATTCCGTGGCGCTTTTAACAGTGCCAGGAATCAGGTTGCTTCCATGCTGCGTATACAAGCACCAGAATCAATTGCCAGGCGCCGGCGGGGAGTGCTTTCCGGGAATCGCCACAAGTACGTCCATGTAGGCTGCGCGGTGGCCATCCGTGGCCACCGAGCTTGCCTCCAAGCACTCCCCGCCGGCGCCGATCAGAAGTAATAGTTACCGCCCACAGTAAAGAGCAGGGCGGTACTGGGGACGGCTCTCAGGGAAGCTCTGGAGCCATGGATGGCGGAAGAGCAGCGTACAGGGGTTTGCGCGAATAAGCGCAAACGGGTTTACACGGATGTAAACACAGGACTTTTCAGCGGAGCAGGATCGCGCAGCTGAAAAGTATTTACAGCGTTTCCCTGAGAGCCGTCCCCAGTGGCGCCCGTTTCCATGGCGGAAAACCATCGTTCAAGAGGTACCAATGGACCAACCAGACCAGCCAGTACTCCGCGACATCGTCCTCATCGGAGGCGGCCACAGCCACGTCGGCGTACTGCGCAACTTCGCCATGAACCCCATCCCCGGCGTGCGCCTCAACCTCATCTGCCGCGACACGCACACCCCCTACTCCGGCATGCTCCCCGGCTACATCGCCGGTCACTACAGCTACGACGACGTCCACATCGACCTCAGCCGCCTGGCCGAGTTCGCCGGCGCGCGCTTCTACCGCAGCGAAGCCATCGACATCGACCGCACCAACCAGCGCGTCATCTGCCGCGACCGCCCGGCCATTCCCTACGACCTGCTGTCCATCAACATCGGCTCCACACCACGGGTCGACCAGGTCGCCGGGGCCGAGGACCACAGCGTGCCCGTCAAGCCCATCAACCGCTTCAACAACCGCTGGCAGACCCTGCTGGAACGCATGGAAAACCATGAGGGCGAGCTCAATGTGGCCGTGGTCGGCGGTGGTGCCGGGGGCGTGGAGCTGACGCTGGCCATGCAGTACCGCCTGCGCAATGAGCTGGGCGCCATGGGCAAGGACCCGGAAGCCGCCCGCTTCCACCTGTTCAATGCCTCCGAGCAGCTCCTGCCCACGCATAACGACGGTGTTCGCCGCCGCTTCGAGTCCGTTCTGCGGGAAAGGGGCGTAAACGTTCACGAACGAACGCGGATTGAGAAGGTCAACGACAGCCAGCTGGTGGCCTCCAGCGGCGCGACCTTCGAGGCGGACGAAGTGCTCTGGGTCACCCAGGCCGGCGGCGCGGAATGGCTGACCGGCACCGGGCTGGAACTCGACGAGGGCGGTTTCATCCGGGTGCGCGACACCCTGCAGACCGTGACGGACCCCAACATCTTCGCCGCCGGCGACATCGCCACCATGATCAACCACCCACGCGAGAAGGCCGGCGTCTTTGCCGTGCGCCAGGGCAAGCCGCTGGCGGAGAACCTGCGCCGTGCCGTGCACGGCAAGACACTGAAGGACTACCACCCGCAGAAACAGTGGCTGGCCCTGATCAGCACCGGCGACCAGTACGCCGTGGCCTCGCGCGGGCCCATCGGCTTCGCGGGCGAGTGGGTCTGGCGCTGGAAGGACTGGATCGACCGGCGCTTCATGGCGAAGTTCAACAACCTGCCGGCCATGAGCGAGGACAGCAAGGACGACCCCACCTCGGGCATCGCACTGAGCAGTGAAGAGGCCCAGCAGGCCATCTCCGCCGTGGCCATGCGCTGCGGCGGCTGCGGCGCCAAGGTGGGCAGCACCGTGCTCTCGCGGGCCCTGAACAACCTCCAGCCCATTGAGCGCGACGATGTGCTGGTGGGGCTCCATGCGCCGGACGACGCCGCCGTGGTGCGCGTACCGGACGGTATGGCCATGGTCCACACCGTGGACTTCTTCCGCGCCTTTATCGACGACCCCTACATCTTCGGCCAGGTCGCCGCCAACCACAGCCTCGGGGATCTCTTCGCCATGGGCGCCGAGGCCCAGAGCGCCACCGCCGTGGCAACCGTGCCCTACGGCCTGGAATCCAAGGTGGAGGATGTGGTCTACCAGATGATGGCCGGCGCCGTGGAGACCCTGAATGAGGCTGGCTGCGCCCTTGTCGGTGGCCACACCGGCGAGGGCAAGGAGCTGGCCCTGGGCTTCGCCGCCAACGGTTACATTGACCCGGACACCGTCATGAGCAAGGGCGGCATGAGGCCCGGGGACGTGCTGATCCTGACCAAGCCCGTCGGCACCGGTACCCTGTTCGCCGCCCATCCACGCCTGGAGGCCAAGGGGCGCTGGATCGATTCGGCCCTGGCCTCCATGCTGGTCTCCAACCAGAAGGCGGCCCGCTGCATCCATGAACACGGTGCAAAGGCCTGCACGGACGTGACCGGCTTCGGCCTGCTCGGCCACCTGGTGGAGATGACCCGCCCCTCGGGCGTAGACGCGGAACTGGACCTGAGCGCCATACCGGTGCTGCCCGGCGCCGAGGAAACCGCCGCCTCCGGCATCCTCAGCTCACTGCAGCCGGCCAACGTGCGCCTGCGCCGCGCCATCCGCAACCAGGAGGAAGTGGTCAATCATCCGCGCTACCCGCTGGCCTTCGACCCCCAGACCGCCGGCGGCCTGCTGGCGAGCGTGCCGGCGGACCAGGCGGACGCCTGTGTAGCCGAACTGAAGGCCCTGGGGTACCCGGAAACGGCGATCATTGGCAGGGTGAAGGAGCAAGGCGAGGCACTGGAGCCGATCCTGCTCAATCCCTGAGGGCTTTTAATGGGCCGCTCATGCTCCGGCGATCCAAAACGTGTAGGATTCCCGCATAGTCACTGGGGTGGAGCACGGTTGCCGGCATGAGCCAATCAATGGGGATTACGGATGTCCTCCTGAGGGTCCGTGAGCAGACGGACATGGAACAGGTGCCGGTGGATACGCTCATCACCGCCCTGGAATCCCGGGGCTTCGGGCCGCTTCTGCTCGCCCCGGCGCTGCTCGCGCTCCTGCCCACCGGCGCCATACCCGGCGTACCCAGCGTTTGCGGCATCCTGATCTTCCTGATCGCCATCCAGGGCAGCCTCGGCCGGCGTTCCCCCTGGGTGCCCCGGCGCCTGCGCGAACTCAGCATCCACAGACAAAACCTGATCCGGGCCATTGACCGGGCCCAGCCCGTGACACGCCGTATCGACCGGCTGTTTTCGCACCGCCTGTCACTGCTCACCCACCCCTGGGCCAACAGCCTCATCTTACTGGCCTGCGCGGTGTCCGGGCTGACGATGATACCGCTGGAACTGATCCCCTTCGCGGCCGCTGCCCCCGCACTGGCGATCTCCCTGGCCGCCATCGGCATCAGCACCCGGGACGGGATCGTCATCATCGCCGCCGGCCTGGCGGCTTCGGGGGCCATCTACCTGCTGGTCACCAACTGGCCCTTCTGAGCCGGCTCAGTCCTTCCGCTCCCAGACGGTCAGCTGCGCCCGCGTATGCTGGTGCTTGCGCCGCGTCTCACGGATCACGAAGGGCACATCCTCCGGCTCGGCGGCAAGCTGCATCCCCGGTTCCAGGTGCGCCCGCATACCATCCAGCACCGTCACCGGCTTACCATCCGCATCGTAATAACCGCCGATCCAGCTTTCGCGCGGCGTGAACTCGGGCAACAGCGTGTAGGGCGAGGTCACCACCAGCACCCCACCCGGATTCAGGCGCTCCCGAAGTCCACTCAGGAAGGGGCCGGGGTTCGGCATGCGGTCGATCAGGTTGCCGGCGAAGATCAGGTCATAGCCGCTGTACTCCGGCCCCAGATTGCCCGCATCACACTCCTCGAACGACACCCGGGCTGCCTCCCCGGCGAGCCCGAGCTCGGCCAGGGACGCGGTCTCCTGGTGACCGATCTCGCCTTCATCAACCAGGCTGTAGGTCAGCTCGCCATCCCGGCGCAGCCGTTCCGCCGCATCGATGAACCGATGCGAGAGGTCCATGCCCAGCACATGCCCAAACCCTCTCGCCAGCTCCAGGGTGCTGCGCCCGGTGGCACACCCCAGATCCAGGGCCCGGTTACCCCGGGGCCTGGCTTGCAGGCAGCGCTCGGCACAGGTTTTCGGGAAGTTCGGTACGCCGAAGTGCTCGGGGCCGTAATGGAAGTCCATGTACTGGCCGAGTTGCTCATCGCTTTCGTAGAAGTCGGTCATCAGGCATTCCAAGTCATTGCATAAGAGGCTACGCGCCCTCAGTCCTGAGACGACAAAGCACACGTCCGGAACCCGGTATAAACATCACACCGATCCGGATGATACGCCTGCCGGTAAGTCCCGCGGATCAGCATGGACGAGGCCGCACAGCCGCCCCCCTTTGTGGTCTTGTGCGTCGCGAACTGCAGCGTCGACATGAACGGATACATATCCACCGAGAAACCGTCATAGGGCATGAACTGGTTGCCCGTCCACTCCCAGACCGTGCCCAGCATTTGCCGGCACCCGAAGGGGCTCTCACCCGCCGGGAACGCCGTTACCGGCACACGGCCCATGTAGCGCTGATCCATATCCAGCTTCGCCGGATCCATCTCATTGCCCCAGGGGTAACGCCGGCGTTCCTCGCCCGGCTTGTTGGCCAGGGCCGCCACTTCCCACTCGTACTCGCTCGGCAGTCGCCGCCCGGCCCAGGCGCAGAACGCCTCCGCCTCCCAGTAACTGATCTGCTTCACCGGATGCCCCGGCTCCAGCGGCAGCCACTGGTCAAAGACCCGCTCGTACCAGCGGCCATCGCGCTTGCGCCAGTGGAAGGGATGCGTCTGCCGGCCCATCAGCGGCGGCTCGCCGGAACCGAAGTTCAGGTTGATCTCGCGCTCCAGCCACTTGCGCCCACCCTGGCTCCAGAACTCCGGGCGCTCGTAGCCGCCCTCCTCCACGAACTTCTGGAACTCGCCGTTGGTCACCAGGGTCCGGGAGATGCTGAACTCGGGCATGTCCACCTCGAAGGCGGGCTTCTCGTTGTCGAAGCCGAAATCCTCGGTGGCGTAGGCGTCCGAATCCCGGTTCGCCGGCAGGCCGATGAGGTAGCGCCCGGCGGGGATGGTTGCGTCACCGCGCGCGTCCTGGTCAACGCCCTCCCCGGTCAGCCCTTTGGGCTCCGCGAACGGCGGGGCCGGGTAACCTACGGTCTGGCGGCACCACGTCATGGACTCCACGTGCATGTTCTGGTGGTAGATGGCGTAGCGGTACAGGTACAGCGCCTCATCCGTCAGCGGCTGGTTGCGGATGCGGTCCTCCATGCGCTGGATGATGGTGTCCATGTAGGCGAGGGTATCCTCCCGCGACGGAAACAGCGTCTTCGACCAGCGGTCCTCGTGGTCCATGTGGAAGGAGTCCCAGAGGTCATCCATGGAGGGATCGTAGCTCGGGGTACCGTCCAGCCAGTTGAGGACGAACACCTCGTAGAAGAAGGTCGAGTGGCCCATCTCCCAGACCGGCGGGTTCACGCCCGGGTGGTACGGAACGCTGAGCTGGTCCTCGCGCAGGCTGCAGACCAGGTCCTTAACGCGGTCCCGTGTATGGTGTAGGGCCTGGATCAGGCTTTCGCGGTCGTTCATCCCGTGCGTTCTCCATAGCAGACAGTTCGACAGGGTTTACGTTTTCCGGGGGCTACCGTATTGGTCCATGACGGCATTGACCACCCGTTCCAGTGCCGCCTGCTCGGTTTCCGGCCGGAACAGGGGCGCCCGGGCTTCAACGCGGCTCCGCAGGGCCGCCAGGAATTCCGGCTCGTTTTCGGCGCGCAGAAGCTGCTCGCGCAGCGCGGTGGTGTCCTCTACTGGATAGTAACCGGGATAGTCCCCGCCGAGCAGCCCCACGTTGCCGGGAATGGCCGAGGCGATCACCGGCAGGCCGGCCACGCAGGCCTCGGACACCACGTTGGCACCCCCCTCCATCACCGAGCTGATGACCATCAGTCGCGCCTTTGCCATGTGCCGGCGCACCTGCCACCGGGGCAGCTCGCCCTTCCAGTCGAAGCGCAGATTCTCCCGCGCCTCCTGCTCCGCTAGGGCCTGCCACTGGTCATTGTGCGCCTTCCCCAGCTGGATCACGTTGAGTCGGGACTCCGGCGGCACCTGGCGGGCAGCCCGGGCGGTGCGCAGGGAGTCCTTCTCGTAACGCAGGTGACCGACGACCACCACATCGAACCGGGACTGTACCGGAGGCCGGCGCCCGGGCAGTGGTTCCGCCGATTGAAAGATCGTATGCAGGCGATTGTGGAATTCTTTCGGAATGTCATCCGCCACCCGCTCATGCAGCCCGATCAGGGCATCCGCCTCGGCCATGCTGTAACGGGTAGCCTCCGGGTGCGTCTGCTGGAAACGGTAGATATCCGTGCCCGTGAGCGCCACAATCAAGGGCCCCAAGGGGGCATGCGCCCGGTACTGGCGTACTGACTCACTGCTGCGCCAGGCGTGCAGCGCCACCAGCAGGTCCGTGGGCTCGGCGTCGTATTCCGTTATAATGCGCGTCCGGTGGCCAGCACGCCGCAGCAGCGCCGCCCAGCGCTCCGCGGTCGCACGGTTACCAGCGCGGGAGCCGCGGGGGGCGGGGGTAATGAGCGTTATGTGCAAAAGATCGGACCTCCCGGTGTAGACGCTTGCTGTAGGAGCTTGCCTTGCAAGTGATCCAGAGACAATCGCGAGCGGGGCTCGCTCCTACACAGTAAACAGCTGCTGATCGCTCGCGGCTACGGGGGCGTACGTTTACATTACCTTCTAACGAACAAGGACTGAGGAGACACTACCATGCGATGGATCACCGGCCTGATTGCGGCCCTTATGATGACAACGCCGGCCATGGCGGAGCCGACACTGTACTTCACCGCCATCCCGGACCAGGACGAAACCAGTCTGGAAGAACGTTTCTCGAAAGTGGCCGATTACCTCGAAGCCGAGCTGGACGTGCCGGTGCAGTTTGTCCCGGTCAAATCCTATGCGGCCTCAGTAACCACCTTCCGCAACAACCAGGTGCAGCTGGCGTGGTTCGGCGGCCTTTCCGGGGTTCGCGCCCGCGAGGCAGTACCGGACTCAAGGGCCATCGCCCAGGGTGCGGAAGACCAGGAGTTCCGCAGCTATTTCATCGCCCATGAAAGCACCGGCATTGAACCCTCCGAGGATAAGCTGCCGGAAGCGGTGAAGGGCAAGACCCTGACCTTCGGGTCACGCGGCTCCACCTCCGGGCGCCTGATGCCGGAGCATTATATCCGCGAGCGCTTCAACCAGGCGCCGGGTGAGGTCTTCAGCCGCGTCGGCTTCAGTGGCAACCACACCCGCACCGCCCGGCTGGTCGAATCCGGCTCCTACCAGGTCGGCGCCCTGAACTACAGCGTCTGGGAGGAGATGGTCGAGAACGATGAGGTGGATACGGACGATGTCCAGGTGATCTGGAAATCGCCCACCTACCCGGATTACCAGTGGACCATCCGGGGTGATGTGAATGAGCGCTTCGGTGACGGCTTCGTGGAACGGGTCCAGCAGGCACTGCTGGACATGGAGGACCCGGAGCTGCTGGAAAGCTTCCCGCGTTCCTCGTTCATCCCCGCCAGCAACGACGATTACGAGACCATCAAGCGGGTTGGCAGGGAAACGGGCCTGCTCGACTGATGGCGATACTGGCGGTCAACGACCTTTCTGCCAGCTACGGGGGAGAGCGGGTTCTGGGCCCGCTCTCACTCAGCCTGGCATCCGGGGAACGTGTTGCGCTGGTCGGCCGCAGCGGTGCCGGCAAGTCCACACTGCTCAGCCTGCTGTACGATGAGGCGGATGCCAGCACAGCCTTCATGCCCCAGGATCTGGGGCTGGTGGATACCCTCTCGGTGTTCCACAACGTCTACATGGGCCAGCTGGACCGCCACTCCGTCCTCTACAGCCTCTGCAACCTGCTGTTCCCCCTTAAAAAGCCCAGGCGCGAGATCCAGGGCATCCTGGACGAGCTCGGGCTGGGGGATAAGCTGCGCGAACCCGCTGGCGAACTCTCCGGTGGCCAGCGCCAGCGCACGGCGGTGGCACGGGCGCTTTACCAGCAGGGCAGCCTGTTGCTGGCGGACGAGCCGGTCTCCGCGCTGGACGGCCCCCTGGCCCGGCGCGTCATGGCCGCGCTGTCACAGGCCTATCCCACCTCGGTGATTGCACTGCACGATGTGGATCTAGCACTGGCCTATTCCGACCGGATCATTGGTATACAGGACGGTCACATTGCCCTGGATGAACCCAGCGGCCGACTGACAACCGCCGACCTGCAGCCGCTCTACTGACATGCTTCGATCCCGTACCGGCCTTACAACCCTGGCATTCATCGGTGTGGCGCTGGCCTGCCTGCCTTTCTCGGATCTGGCCATCACCACGCTGAACCCCTGGCAGGAACTTGAAAGGCTGCTGTACGGGCTTCTCACACCGGATCTCACGGCCACCAACGAGCTGTTCACCGCGTTCACACGCACCCTGGCCTACGCCTTTACTGGCGTCGCGCTGGGCGCGGTGGCCGGTTTCCTGCTGACCACGGTTTTCAGCTCCCGCCTGGTGCGGGCGTTCTGTGCCTTCATCCGCTCCATCCATGAGATCTTCTGGGCGCTGATCTTCCTGCAGTGTCTGGGCATCCACCCGCTCTCCGGGGTTCTGGCCATCGCCATCCCCTTTGCGGGCATCTTCGCCAAGGTCTACTCGGAGATCATCGACGAGGCGGATCCCCTGCCCGCTCGGGCGGCCCCGAAGAACACGCGCCGGCTGCTGCGCTACTTCTTCACCCAGGTGCCCGAGGCGTGGCCGCACCTGCGCACCTACACCGCCTACCGCCTGGAGTGTGGCCTGCGTTCATCCGCCATTCTCGGGTTCATCGGGCTTCCCACCCTGGGCTTCCACCTGGAGGCGGCGTTCTCCCAGGGGTACTACTCCCAGGTGGGCGCGCTTCTGCTGGTGTTCTACCTTCTGATCGCCACCATGCGGCTCTGGCTGCGGCCACGGCTGGTGCCCGTCTACCTCGCTGCCGCCCCCTTCTTCCTGGGGGAAGGCATGCCCATCATCTGGGGCAACGTGACCCGCTTCGTCACCCAGGACATCGTGCCCCAGCCCTTGCGCGAAGGCGAGGGCTGGGAAGGGTTGCAGCCCTGGCTCACGGACATCCTCGCCAACCAGGCACTGCCAGGCATCTGGAACACACTGCTGCTGACCCAGATGGCACTGGTCGCCACCGGCGTCCTGGCGCTTCTGGCCTTCCCGCTCATCTCCACGCATTTCGCGGGTCCGGTACGGCGTACCAGTGGTCATGTGCTGCTGGTCATCGCCCGCTCCACGCCGGAATACATACTGGCCTACATCCTGCTCCAGCTCTGGGGCCCGTCCATGCTGCCGGCAGTGGTGGCACTGGCACTGCACAACGGCGGCATCATCGGCCATCTGGTCGGGCGCATGAGCGACGAGGTGCCCCTGCGCCAAGGCGCGCCCACCGGCTTCAACCGTTACGCCTGGGAGCTGGTACCCAGGGTCTACCCCCCGTTCCTGGCGTTCCTGTTCTACCGCTGGGAGATCATCATGCGCGAGACCGCCATCCTGGGCATTCTCGGCATCACCACCCTGGGCTTCTACGTGGAAGGCGCCATCCAGGAGATCCGTTTTGACCGCGCCATGGTGCTGATCCTGATCACGGCCCTGCTCAACATCGGGGTGGATGCCCTGTCACGCCGGATCCGGGCATGGCTGCGACTGAAAACCCGGCCCACCTGTGAGGCGTGATTCCGGCGCCACTCTGTGCTTTATTGCGTCTGTGGTTTATTGTCTCCTCTGACGCACCAAGACGAGGTTCCGATGTCCGATCTGGTACGGCTCGCCCCCGGGCTGCTGACTGTGGGCAAACCATTGCCGTGGCCGGTCTATGATGAAACCGGCAACCTGCTGGTGGCCCAGGGGTATGTGATCCAGAACGAGTGGCAGCTTGAGCGGCTCTATGAGCGGGGTATGTACGAGCCGCCGCAGCGCCAGGCGGAGAAGCGCCGGCAGGACGATGCAACGCCGCGCTTCAGTCCCTTTGCCGAGTATTCGATCCTGCTGTACGAACTCGAGCAGACCCTGGAGCGCATCGTGAACACGGATGCCCGTGCCAGCGAGCGCCTGGAACACCTCGCCCGGCGCATCCAGAACCTGTGCCAGCAGGATGCGGATGCCTGCATCGGGCTGGTGCATGTGTACGCGGTGGAGCCCACAGCCTATGAGCAGACCCTGTTCTACGCCATCATCTGCTGGCTGGCGACCTACCATTTCGAGCTGGACGAGACCCGCACCCTGATCCTGCTGCAGGCGGCTCTGACGGCGAACATCACTCTGCTGCCGTATCTGGACAAGCTCAACAACGCCAACCGCAAACTGACCGACGAGCAGCGCCGGATCATCGAGAAGCACCCGGAACTGAGCGCCAGTGCCCTGCGCAAGGCGGGCGTCAACCAGCAGGTGCTACTGGCAATTGTGGAGCAGCACCATGAACGCTTTGACGGGACAGGCTACCCCCAGGGCCTGAGCGGTGACGACATTCTGGTTGAAGCGAAGGTGCTGTCCCTGGCGGAGCGCTATACCGCCATGATCACCAAGCGCGCCTACCGCAACCGCTACCGCGCGGACCACGCCATGGACGAGATACTGGCGTCCATGGCGGAAGACCCACACCAGATCGTCTATGAGGCGGTGTTCCGCCAGCTCACGCCCTACCCTCCGGGTGTGCTGGTGCAGCTGGCGAATGGCGAGACGGGGCTGGTCACGCACAGGCGCCGCAGTCCCAGATCCCCCATTGCCCAGGCCGTTTTCAATGCCCAGGGCAAGCGTTACCTGGGCCCCCTGCGGCGCGACACGAGCGGGCAGGATTACCGCGTTCAGCACACCCTGGTCCCGGACGTGCTGCCCTCACTCAACCTGGCCCTTATGTGGGGTTACGGCTGAGACTAGGTGTGCCCCCGGAGAGATCCATACAGTCCGGTTCCGACGTAACTACTGACGCTGGCCTCCTTCAACAGCCCTTGCGATACTCTCCCTGCGCCTGACGGCAGCGGGCGGCCGTGAGAACCGGGTGGCCAAACGGCCCTTAATGTAAACGTCTGAACAACTAAGAGGTGGAATCCCATGGCCGCGCCGAATCCGGATGAAAACCGTCGGCTGGCCGCCATTGACCGGCTTGGCCTGATGGGCACGGCGCCGGAAACGGCCTATGACCGTCTGACGGAACTGGCCCGACACCTCTTCGGTACGCGCCTCGCCCTGATCACCCTGGTCGGAGCCGAGCGCCAGTGGGTCAAATCCTGCTCGGGGCCGGATCCCATCACGGACAGTCCCCGTGAGGAGAGCTTCTGCACTGAGCTGATCGCCGACAACGCCCCCCTGATCTGTGAGGACGCCTCTCTGGAGCCCCGCTTCCGGGACAAGCCTTTGGTCCGCGGCGAGCCGGGCATCCGGTTCTACGCCGGCATTCCTCTGCGCCCTGAAGGCGATACGGTCGTGGGCAGCCTGTGCATCCTGGACGATACCCCGGGCAGCCTTTCCACATCGGACCAGTGGACACTGACGCGCCTGGCCCAGCAGGCGGAGGAACTGCTGCGCTTCCAGCTGGCGCGCCGGGAACAGGAACAGGAGCACTACCAGGCGCTGGTCTCCAATGCCCGCTACGGGGCCCTGATCGCCGGCGCTTCCGTGGGCATCATCCGCGTCAACAGCGAGGGCCTGATCCAGGACGCCAACCCCTTTGCGCTGTCACTGCTCGACCATTCAAGGACCAGCCTCAAGAACCTTCCCCTGCAGCGGATCCTCCCGGAGTTTCACCTTGACCAGGCGGACCGGCCAAAGATCACCCGGGAGACCGGCGCCCTGACCCGGGAGGGAACCGGCGTACCGGTCCAGGCCACGCTCAGCCGGGTCTCACTGGCGGACGACAGCAGCAGCGAGTTCATGGTGGTGCTCACGGATCTCACCGAGATCCGTGAAGCCGAAGCCGAGTCCCGCCGGGAGCGGGCTTTCCTGCGCTCCATCATCGATGCGAGCCAGGATCCGATCTATGTAAAAAACCGGGAAGGCGTCTACCTGCTGGCCAACGAGACCAGCCGGACTCTGGCAAGGGAACTGGGCCAGGAGCAGGTTGAAGGCATGACCGCCCGCGACCTCTACCCCCAGGAATTCCTTGAGGAAGCCGAGGCGGCCAATGAGCGGCTGCTCGTCACGGGATGCCCGGAGACGCTGACATTCAACAACACCGACGGCCGCCGCTTCCGCATCAGCAAGGCGCCGCTGTTCGACGCCAACAACGCCATCCACGGTATTGTGAGTGTGGCGCACGATGTTACCGAATATCTACAGATGAACGAGGCGCTGCGTGAGCGTGAGCGCGAACGGGATCGGCAGAGCCAGCTTCTTCAGGTACTCCACCGGGGCCTGACCGACTACGAGGCCCTGATGTCCGGCGACCGGCTCTGGACCTTTCTGCTGGAGGCCCTGCGGGAACTGACCGGCAGCGATTATGGCCTGATCGGTGAGGTGATCACCGACAGTCAGAACACCTCCGCGCTCAAGATCCACGCCATTACGGACCTGTCCTGGAGCCCTGAATCCCGCGAACTCATGGAACGGCTGCGCGCCGGCGACATGACCCTCAGCACCCCGGACAGCCTCCTGGGCCGGGTCTTCGCCCACGGCGAAACCATCATTTCCAAGGCACCCATGAAGGATGATCGTGGCGCGGGACTGCCCGAGGGCCACCCGCCGCTGTACAGCTACATGGGCGTCCCCATCCGCCATAACGGCGAACTCATCGGCATGTACGCCATCGCCAACGGGGAAGACGACTACGACGAGTCCGTACTGGAACGGCTCGAGCCATTCACCGCCACCTGTGCCCTGCTGATCAACCTGAGCCGCCACTTCGAGGAGCGCGACCGCTTTACCCGGGAGCTGGCCCAGGCCCGGGATGAAGCCGAGAAAGCCAGCAAAGCCAAGAGCCAATTCCTGTCAGCCATGAGCCATGAGCTGCGCACACCGCTGAACTCCATCCTCGGCTTCGCCCAGTTGCTGGAAAACAGCCAGCGTTCACAGCTGGATGAACGCCAGAAGCGCCAAGTGGGTCAGATCCAGCGTAGTGGTCAGCACCTGCTGGAACTGATCAACGAGATCCTGGACCTGGCACGCGTGGAATCCGGGCGTATCCAGCTGTCCATGGAGGCGCTGTGCAGCGGCGAAACGGCCCGGGAGGCGCTGGACACCATCTCCGGTATGACCGAAACCCACGGCATCGAGGCCCACCTGCAAGGCGAGCCCAGCCAGTGGCCACTGGTGCACGCGGACTTCACCCGTCTCAAGCAGGTACTGCTCAACCTCGTCTCCAACGCCATCAAGTACAACCGCCCTGAGGGGCAGCTGCGGCTGTTCTGGACCCGTGAGGGAGACTATGCCGTACTGCACTGCGAAGACACCGGCATGGGCATCGACTCCGGCCAGCTGGAGCAGCTTTTTGAACCCTTTGAGCGGCTCGGCGCGGATCAGAGCATTGAGGGTACCGGCATCGGGCTGGCGCTCACACGACGCCTGGTTGAGGCCATGGGTGGCTGGATCGACTGCGTCAGCGAACCCGGCGTGGGCTCCGACTTCCGGGTCCACCTGGCGCTGGCGGAAACACCAGCCACCGACACCACGGACCCTGAGGAGGCCGCAACGGTGGCCCGGCCCGCTAACCAGAGCGGGCGCCGCCGCATCCTCTATGTTGAGGACAACCCGGCCAACCAGCGCCTGATGCAGGAGGCGTTCGAGGAGTTCACCGAGCTGGAGCTGGTCTGTGTACACAGCGCCGAGCTGGGCCTGGACATGATCCGTTCCCAGCTGCCGGACCTGGTCCTGATGGATCTCAACCTCCCGGGCATGGACGGAGAAAGCGCCCTGCGCGAGCTGCGGGACGATCCCGTCACCCGCCCCATTCCCGTGGTGGCCGTTTCCGCCAACGCCATGCGGGAAGACATCCGGCGCGGCATGGAGTCCGGGTTCGTGGATTACCTGACCAAACCGGTGGATATGAACTACCTGTTTGAACACCTGGATGAGTGGATCAGCAATGAGCCGGAATGACGCCAGCGGACAGCCCCCTAACCCACACGCCGACGCCACCATTATGGTCGTGGACGACAACCCGGCGAACGTGGAACTGCTCTGCGAGATGCTGGAAGATGCCGGTTACAGCAACCTCATCGGGCTCTCGGACCCGAAGCAGGTGGAGCCCCGGTGTGAGCGGGCACTGCCACAGCTGATCCTGCTCGACATCCGTATGCCCGAACCCGATGGCCATACGCTGCTGCGCCGCTTGGTGGAGCGCTGGGCGGACCACTGCCCGCCGATCATCGTGCTGACCGCCCAGACCGACGAGGACACCCGTGACCGGGCCCTGGGTGCAGGCGCCCGGGATTTCCTGACCAAGCCCTTTGATCACCGCGAGGCGCTGCAGCGCATCCACAACAGCCTGAGCAGTCACTCCCAGTATCTGGAGCGGGTCTCCGAGGCACGCACCCTCGAACAGTTGGTTGCGGAACGGACCCGCGAACTGGAACGCCAGGCGCTTCAGGAACCGGTCACCGGCATGCCTAACCGGCGCGCGATCCTCGCCAGTATGGCGGAACAGCTGGAACAGGGTGAGACACTGACGGTAGCGTTCATCGCTCTGAGTGACCTGGAGGAGATCGCCCACCTGCACGGCTACCCTGCCATGGAACAACTGCTACGACTGGTCGGGCGCCTGCTCAACCGTAAGCTGAAAAAGGCGGACGTGGGATGCTGGGGCAACGCCGAGTTTGTCTGCTTCCGCCGGGAGCAACGAACAGACCACCAGCTTGAACAGAACCTTACGTCGGTAGTCGAGGAACTGACCCGCACCTTCCAGATCGGTGACCTGCGTCTCAATACCGGCCTGCGCATCGGCATGAGCCGCAGTGACCGCGACAGCAGTGATGCCGAGCAGCTGGTGCGCTATGCCGCCCTGGCCCTGCCGCAGCGCAATGCCGCCGCCATACGCCAGTTCGATGCCAGCCTGGAGCAGAGCCTGCGCCGGCGCGGCGAGATCGAGCACGAGCTGCGCAACGCCGTCAGCAACAACGAACTGTCACTGCTGTTCCAGCCCAAGATCAACCTGGCCACGGCCTCTCTGGCCGGTGCCGAGACTCTGCTGCGCTGGTATAATCCGCGCCTGGGCCAGGTCTCGCCCGGGGACTTCATTCCCCTGGCTGAAGGCAGCGGGGAGATCCTGACCCTGGGACGCTGGGTGCTGGAGGAGACCATCCGCCAGACCGCCCAGTGGTACCGGGCCGGCCTCACCGGCGGAGACTGCCGGATGGCGGTGAACGTGGCGGCCCGCCAGCTGACGCGCCCCGATCTGGCGGAAGAAATCCTGGCGCTGCTGGCGGCGCACGGCCTGCCCAGTCACTGCCTGGAAGTGGAGGTCACCGAATCCGGCCTGATGGAGGATGTGGAGCAGGCTCGCCGGCAACTGAGGCAACTGGCCGATGCCGGCGTGAGCGTGGCCATTGATGATTTCGGCACCGGCTACTCCTCGCTGGCCTATCTCAAGGATCTGCCGGTGAGTACGCTCAAGATCGACCGCACCTTCATCAATGCCATGGGCGATCACCAGCAGGACCAGAACCTGGTGCGCACGGTCATCGCCATGGCCCATAATTTCGGATGTTCCGTGGTCGCGGAGGGCATTGAGGCGCCGGATCAGGCACAGACCCTGCTGGGGCTGGGATGCGAGCTGGCCCAGGGGTTCTGGTTCGCCCGCCCCATGGAGGCAGCACAGTTTGAACAGACCTGCCGGCAGCCGCCGGACTGGAACTTTGGAGAATAGCCCATGAGACAATGGCTGCACATTGCTTTTCTGGTTCTGGCGACAGGCGCCAGCACCGCCTCGGCGGAGATCCGCATCGAGAACGCCTGGTCCCGTGCCACGCCGCCCGGCGTCGACCGGGGCGCCGGCTACATGACACTGCATAACCAAGGCGAACAGACCCGCACCCTGACCGGCGCCGTCGCGGACTGGGCGGAAAGCGTCGAGATCCACGAATCCCGCGAGGTAGACGGCCAGATGCGGATGCGGGCGCTGCCAGAAGGACTGACACTGGAAGCCGGCGAGACGGTTGAATTGGCGCCCATGGGCCTCCACCTCATGATCATGGGCCTAAACGGGCCACTGAGCGAAGGCAACACAAGGGCGCTGACACTCGAATTCGGGAACGGCGAAACCCGCGACACCCAGCTGGACATCCGGGCCCCGGACGGCACAGCCGGCCAGCACAGCCACTGATTACCAGGAGCCATCATGCCCCAGAATCTGCAATGGATGCTCATCGTTGCCGGCGTCATCGCCATAGCCGGCCTGAGTCTGTACATAGTCCGCAAGGGGCGACGGCTGCGCCAGCACCAGCGCGCGGTTGAGCGCACCCGAGCGCTGCAGGCGGAGCGCCGCGACAGCATGATCGAGAGCATCCGCATCCTCGCCATGACGCTCGAACAGGAACAGGTGGAGCCCTCCGAGGGCTGCATCCGCATCAAGGGGCTTCTGGATCATGTCGAGCCGGAACTGCTGAACCACAGCCCCTACAGCGTCTTCCAGACCATCTATGAGAAGACGGAGCACATGCCCACCCATGAGGCCCGCAAGCAGGCCGACCCGAAACTCATACAGCGCCTGGACCAGGAACGGTTCGCGCTTGAAGCGGAACACGCGGATGCCATCCATGAAGCGGCACTGGCCATCCGTTATTACCGCTTCGACGGCAGCGTGGCTGCTTCCTCCGGAGAGCCCCGCACCGTGGATCCGGGCCGTTCAACACTGCATCCATGACACCCCGCCCTCACTGACCTATGCTTGCAGAAAGCACATTTCTAGGGATGAGACACTGATGGAAACCACCCTCTCCCAGCTGGCGCACTCCGTCTCTTCAGCGGTTTCGCTCGAAGGGCTCGTGAGACCCATGCTGGACCTGATCCAGCAGGCAACAGGCCTGGACTCGGTCTACCTGACCATGCTCCGGCCTGAGGACGCTTGCCAGGAAATCATTTATGCCCGCAATACGGGCTCGCTTACGCTCAAGGAGGGGCTGCGCGTACCCTGGCAGGATACCCTCTGCCAGCGCGCCCTGAGCGAGAACCGTCTGCTCACCCAGGATGTTCCGGATGTCTGGGGCAATTCCCCGGTGGCCCGGCGGCTGGGCATCCAGACCTACGTCACAGTGCCAGTGCGCCGGCTGGATGACGGGCTTCTGGGCACCCTCTGTGGCGCCAGTGCCCAGCGCATGGACGTAACGGAGACCAGTCTCGCCACGCTAAGGCTCTGCGCGGACCTGATCGCCCACCAAATCACCCGCGAGGAACACGCGCGCAGCGTCCGCCGCCAGGCGCTTGAAGCGGAACAGCAGATGCAGCGCATGGGGCTGATCTCGGAGGTGAGCCGTCTGTGCCTGTCCGCCACCCGGCTCCATGATGCAATGGCCGCAGTAGCCGAAAAACTCGAACACTCGCGCCTGTGGGAAAGAGTGATTCCCCTCTACCTGAGGGATGACGGCCACGCCCGGACCCTGGGCGAGAAGGACCCGGAGGCCACCCGGATGGCGGATGCCCTGATGGAGGCCAACCCCGAGCACCTCGAGGGGATGCTGCACAGTGACCACGAGCACCTGATCTTTCCACCGGACGACATGCAGTGGGTCCGCGAGCAGCGCCGCCGCGAAGCGCTTCCCGAGGACGGCGATGCCACCCTTCTGGTGATCACATCCGAGGATAGGGCCGAGGCGGCCATCCTGATCCTCTCCGCCCATGACCTGAACCGCTCCCCCGACGAGCGCCAGCTGCTGAACAGTGTTGCCAATGCGCTGTCACTGCTGGCGAACCGGCTCCTGGACCACGCCCGCCTGGAGGCGGCCAACCTCGAACTCAAGCATAACGCCCTGCATGACACCCTTACCGGCCTGCCCAACCGGCGCTACCTGATCGAGGAGCTGGAACGGCTGCTGGCCCAGGCCCAGCGCGTGGATGGTGCCGTCCATGTGGCCTTCATCGATCTGGACGGCTTCAAGCGGATCAATGACACCCATGGTCACGATGCCGGTGATGACTTCCTGCGTCAGTTCGCTGCCAGGCTGCGCAATCTGTCGCGGATGGGTGACATGGTAGCCCGTTACGGGGGCGACGAGTTCGTGTTCGTGGGCAAGCCGGGCGCCGGCGGAAACCCCACGTACGAGCGCAGCGTCATCAGTGAGCGGCTGCGTGAGGGCACCCGAGGCCGCTACGAGCTGGAGAACACCACCCTGGAATACGGCGGGCCCAGCGTCGGTGTCGTGACCTGGCAGGCCGGAGATGTCGCGGATGCGGACGTGGCGCTGACGCGTGCGGACGAAGCCATGTATGTGGACAAACAGGCGCGGCATTCAGCTCAGCATACCGGCCATACTGGCCACTGAATCACTGTTCTCCACCAGGATGTCCATCTCCTCGGCCACACGCCCGGGGGCCAGGTTGAGACGCTCATACAGGGCGTCCGGCACCGCAAGCTCCGGCCCCAGGCGCACGCCCCGCTCCACCAGAAGCGCCCGCGCCAGATAGAGCGCGTTGGCGTAGGCTGAATGCTCGCCCGCGTACTTCGGGTTCTTCTGATGTCGGATCGCGGCAACCACCTCTTCCGGCATGTTCCACAGATCCATGAGCACACCGCCGATCTGCTCGCGCGTAATGCCGATCAGGTGGTGCTCCACCAACTCATGGGGCACATGGGTGTTCACTTCGGTATAACGGCAGATCAGCGAGAAATGCGGCGGGAAGACATGGGCCAGGACCAGGTAGCCGAAGTTGTGCAGCAGCCCCGCCAGGTAGGTCAGGCCGAAAGTGGGCCGTTCGCGCCTGGGCATGCAGCTGATGATCACGCTCACCGCCTGGGCCATCCAGATGGCCTGGGTCCAGTAGCCGATGAAGCCCTCGGGCTGGTCCGTGGGCTGTTTGAGCGTACGCCCCAGTGACAGGCCCATGGCCAGATTCATCACCAGATCAAAGCCGAGCACCCGCTGGATGGCATCGTAGATGGAGTTCACCGGCGTATGCGAGGCGTAGAACGAGGAGGAGGCCCAGCTCACCACCTGGGCGGCCAGACTCGGATCGTTCTCCACAATGTCCGCCAGATCACCGATCTCGGCGTTGGGCTTCATGCGCAGGTGCAGGATCTTCTGGGCGGTTTCCGGCAGCGGCGGGATCTCAAGGGTGTCGTCCAGCCGCTGCTTGATGCGCAAGCCGGTGAAACTGTGCAGCGCCTGGCGAAGCTGGGTCTCGTCCTGTTCCGGTGACAGGTAGTTGACCGCGATATCCGTGAGCGGGCGCGAGATGGCCAGCCAGCGCACGCTCTCAAGCAGGCGCCTGTAGTCGTCCATCCCCAGCGACAGATCCTCTTCCCCCTGACCGCTGTAGAAACGTGCCTGCTGGAGTTCGGCGACCCGGTTGTCCACGGCCGTCTCGAAATGGGTCATTGCCGGCAGGGGCGGGATCTGGCGCACCTGGTATTTCTGGCGCAGGCGGCCCATATCGCGCAGGGGCAGCCCTCGCAGTTCCCGCGCAAGCGCCTGGTTCAGGCGGTCGATGTCGAGCAGACTGTCCTCGCGGAAGAAGGCCTGAACACGGCCCAGGGCATCGGCCAGCACCGCCGTGCGGATGCGCGGTTCCCCCGCGGAATCCCTGCTGCTGAGACTTTCCGGCGCAAGCCCGCCCTCTTCAGTGCGGAAAAAGGTCTCCAAGTGTCGCGGTGTGGTCATAGAGGTATCCAGTCCGGATCAGGCATTGTCAGGGGTAGCTAGGCTTACTGCTCTGAAGAACCTTCCCGGGAGGATACCTCAGACATCCCCGTACCGGATACGTTCCCCCAGCCATCGGTTGATCAGTGCGTCGACACGTTCCGGTTCCGGGAGCAGACGTGGCCCGATCCGGCGCACCTCTTCCAGCCAGCCGGTATCCTTCTCCCAGTCCGCCAGACGGAAGGCCATGAGCCCGGTCTGGCGGGTGCCCAGCACCTCGCCGGGGCCCCGGATCTCCAGGTCACGCTGGGCAATGGCGAAGCCGTCCTGGGTCTCGCGCAGCGCCTGCAGGCGGGATTTGGCGGTATCCGACAGCGGCGGGTGATAGAGCAGCACGCAGTAGCTGGCCCGCTCGCCACGCCCCACGCGGCCGCGCAGCTGGTGGAGCTGGGCCAGCCCCAGGCGTTCCGGGTTCTCGATGATGATGAGCGTGGCCTCGGGGACATCCACCCCCACCTCGATCACGGTGGTGGCCACCAGCAGGTCAATCCGCCCTTCCTTGAAGGCCTCCATCACCTTGGCCTTCTCCGCCGCCTTCATGCGCCCGTGCACCAGCCCCACGGTCAGTTCGGAGAGCTCTGCCTGCAGCTGTTCAGCGGTGTCCTCCGCGGCCTGGCACTGCAGGGCCTCGGATTCCTCGATCAGGGTGCAGACCCAGTACGCCTGGCGGCCCTCGGCGCAGGCGGTGCGTACCCGCTCCACCACATCGCCCCGGCGCGAGTCCGGCAGGGCAATGGTCTCGATGGGCTGGCGGCCCGGCGGCAGTTCGTCGATTACGGAGGTGTCCAGGTCCGCGTAGGCGCTCATGGCCAGGGTGCGCGGAATGGGCGTCGCGGTCATGATCAGCTGGTGGGGCACGGTCTCCGCGTTGGCACCCTTCTCTCTCAGCGCCAGCCGCTGGTGCACCCCGAAGCGGTGCTGTTCGTCGATGATCGCCAGCGCCAGCCGGCTGAAGACCACCTCCTCCTGGAAGAGCGCATGGGTGCCGATCACCAGCGGGCATTCGCCACTGGCCAGCTGCGCCAGGACTGCCTGCTTCTGTTTCGAGCGGCTCTTGCCCGAGAGCCAGCCCGGCTCAATGCCCAGCGGTGCCAGCCACTCACGGAAGCTCAGGTAATGCTGCTCGGCGAGGATCTCGGTGGGGGCCATCAGCGCCACCTGGGCTCCGGCCTCGATGGCCTGCAGCGCCGCCACGGCGGCCACCACCGTCTTGCCCGAGCCCACGTCGCCCTGGACCAGGCGCAGCATGGGCACGGGCTGGGCCAGGTCCTGGCTGACCTCCTCGCTGACCCGTCGCTGGGCACCGGTAAGGGCAAAGGGCAGGCCCTCCAGAAACCCCGTCACCAACCGCCCGTCACCCGTATTGAGTGGCAGTGCCTTCCAGGACTGCACCTGGGCGCGGAGTTTGAGCAAGCTCAGGTGATGCGCCAGCAGTTCCTCCATCGCCAGCCGGTCCCGCGCCGGGTGGCGCTGCTCCATCAGGGCACTGAGATCCGCGCTCGCCGGTGGCTGGTGCAGCATCCGCAGGGCCTGGTTGATCTCCGGCAGCTGGTATTCGCCGAGCACCGACTCCGGCAGCCACTCGCGCACCGGGTGGCGCTCGAGCATGGCGACCGCCTGCTCGCACAGGCGCCTCAGCCGGGGCTGCTGGATGCCCTCGGTGAGCGGGTAGACCGGGGTCAGTGTGGCCTCGTCACCGGTGGGCAACGGGCCCGGGTTGGTCTGGTATTCCGGGTGGTAGATCTCAAGACCGGCACGCCCAGGCCGGACCTCGCCGTAGCAGCGCACCCGGGTGCCCGGCGCGAACTGGCGCTGCTGGGCGACACTGAAATGAAAGAAACGCAGGGCCACAAAGCCGCTGCGGTCGCGGATGGTGACCTGGAGACTGCGACGCCGGCCCTGGACCACGTCCGCACTCACCACCTCGCCTTCCACCACCCCGGAATCCCCCACCCGCAGGTGGCCCATAGGCAGGATGCGGGTGCGATCCTCGTAGCGCAGCGGCAGGTGGAAGAGCAGGTCCTGTAGGCTTGTGATCCCGAGACGTTCAAGGGTGGCGGCCAGTTTATCGCCAACCCCCTTGAGCACGGTCACATCCACTGTGGCCGGATCCGCCATGAATCAACCCCGGGTGGGTGCGCGCAGGCTCAACCCGCAGGCGGCCTGGGTGGCACTGCTGTCACGGCACTGGGCCACGGCATGGGCCAGTGCATCGATTGCCTTGGGCCGCGGGAAGGTCACCCGCCAGGCAAGCGCCACGGTACGGGAGGGCACCGGGTGCACAAAGGGCCGCACGGTCAGCAGCTCCGGCTGATAGTTCATGGCAGTAGCGGCCGACAGCGGCAGCACGGTCATGCCCAGACCGGAGGCCACCATGTGTCGGATGGTCTCCAGGGAGCTGCCCTCGGTCACCACCCCGCCGGCGGTCTCGCGGCGCTTGTTGATGGTGTCGATCAGCTCCGGAACGGACTCCAGCACCTGATCCCGGAAGCAGTGCCCGGGCCCGAGCAGAAGCAGAGGCTGGTCGGCAAGCTGGCTGCTGTCGATGTGCTCGCATTCCGCCAGCGAGTGATCCGCGGGCATCAGCACAACGAATGGTTCATCGTAGAGCGGCAGGGTGACCACTTCCGGTTCCTCGAACGGCAGCGCCACGATGATGGCATCCAGTTCCGAGTGGCGGAGCTTGCGGCGCAGGTCCCCGGTATAGCCTTCTTCAATAAACAGGGACATGTCCGGCGCTGTCTCGCGCAGACTGGGCATCAACTGGGGAAAGAGGTAAGGGCCGATGGTGTAGATGGCGCCGACCTTGAGCGGCGAGCTGAGCTGGTTCTTACCGTCCTCGGCCAGGTCGTGGATGACGCCGGCCTGGTCCAGGACGCGCTGTGCCTGCTCCACAATGCGCTGGCCGATCTCGGTGACCTGGATGCTGTTCTTGCTGCGCTCGAACAGCGCAATACCCAGCTCATCCTCGAGTTTTCTCACGGCCACACTGAGTGTAGGCTGGCTGACGTGGCAGCGCTCCGCCGCGTGGCCGAAGTGCTTCTCCCGCGCGAGGGTGACAATGTATCGGAGTTCGGTAAGGGTCATGGCCACTCCCGGGCCGGTCATGATTAAATTTTTCTATTGCAGCATATGAAATGAGCGGAGACAGCGCAATGCGCGATGCACGAATCCTCATGGCCGGCTGCGGCCGGCTCGGCCAGCGCATCGGCGCAGCCCTTGCCGAGCACCACCAGGTGTTCGGCCTGAGGCGCCAGGCCAGCCGCGTCCCCCTGCCCCTGACGCCCATCCAAGGGGATCTTCTGGACCCGGGCAGTCTGGGTGAACGGGTCCCCCAGGTGGACATCGCCATCATCTGCCTGACGCCGGACCAGTACGATGAGACCGGCTACCACCGGACCTTCGTGCAGGGCACCCACAACCTGATGAGGGTTTTGGAAGCCGCGGAGAAACCACCGCGACGCGTGTTCTTCATCTCCTCCACTGCGGTCTACGGCCAGCATCAGGGGGAATGGGTGGATGAAGCCAGCCCCACGGAGCCACCACGCTACAATGGCACTGCCCTGCTTGGCGCGGAGCGGCGCCTCGCGGAAAGCCCGGTTCCCGGCACAGTAGTGCGTTTCTCCGGCATCTACGGCAACGACCGTGATGGCATGCTCTCGCGCATGCGCGATGGCAGCATCGCCCCCAACCCGGACAGCGGTTACACCAATCGCATCCATGAGGACGACGCGGTAGGGGCGCTGTGCCACCTGGTGAATCAGGCGCTGGATGGCGGTGATCTCGCTGACTGCTACTTGGCCAGTGACAGCGAACCGGCCCGGCTGGGTGACGTGGTTGCCTGGGTGCGGGAGACCATGAGCTGTGACCCTGTCCGCCCCGATGCGCGGCAGGACAGCCGTGTGGGCTCCAAGCGGGTGGACAGCAGCCGGTTGCGGGAAGCCGGATACAGCTTCCTGTTCCCCACCTTCCGTGAGGGCTATGCCAGCATGGTTGACCATCCTGTGCCATAGTGTCGGTCTGTCCGTTCTGACCCAGGGAGACCATGGCGAGTAACGAGCTGATCCTTTTCGGGGGCCTTTACGCACTGATCCTCGTGGGCCTGGCGTGGCTGGCCGAGCGCACCGGTGGCTGGCCGAAGCGCATGCGGGGCCTGCTCTACGGGATGTCGCTGGGCGTCTACTGCAGTTCCTGGACCTTTCTGGGGGCCGTGGGCAATGCGGCGGACAGCGGCTGGACCTTCCTGCCGATCTATCTCGGCCCCATCCTCATGTTCGTCTTCGCCTGGCCCTTCATCCGGCGCCTGCTGCTGGCCGGCAGCCGTAACCGGGTCACTTCCATCGCCGATTTCATCGGCTCGCGCTTCGGCAAGGACCAGAAGCTGGCCGCGCTGGTGACCATCGTTGCCCTGATCGGCACCCTGCCCTACATCGCGTTGCAGCTGCGCGGCATTGCCCTGGCCTGGAGCTCGGCAAACATCTCCGACTGGCAGATGCCCTTTACCCTGGGCAACAATGTCAGCTTCTTTGCCGCCCTCTTCCTGGCCTGGTTCGCGATCACCTTTGGCACCCGCATCATTGATGGTGCCAACCGCCACCGGGGCCTTCTGGCCGTGGTGGCTGCGGAGTCGGCGGTCAAGCTGCTGGCCTTCCTCCTGCTGGGCGGCTTCGCGATCTGGCTGCTGGCCGGCGAGACCGATATGCAGCCTCTCGGCGAGACCTCGCCGTTCTCCTTTTCCACCTTCGGTGACGCCGGTTTCTACGCCCAGCTTCTGGTCAGTGCTCTCGCCATTGTCTGCCTGCCGCGCCAGTTCCATGTGCTGGTGGTGGAATACCATGACGAGGCCTCGGCCCGCTGTGCGCGCTGGATGTTCCCGCTTTATCTGGCGCTGTTCGCGCTCATGGTACTGCCGCTGGTGGAGGCCGCGCGCCATCACCTGGCCGGCATGGCCATCCCCGGCGACAGCTATGTCCTCGCCCTGCCGGCGATCACCGGTCACCCCTGGCTGACCGCCGTTGCCTTTGTGGGTGCCATGTCCGCCGCCACCGCCATGGTGCTGGTGGCCACCATCGCCCTGTCACTGATGATCTCCAATGAGCTCTTCATGCCGGTGTACCTGCGCATCCGGGAACGCCTTAACCGGCCACGCAGTGACCTGGGCGCGGTGCTGCGCCAGGTACGCCAGGCCTCAATCCTGGGCATCCTGCTGCTGGGGTGGATACTGGAGCAGGCGGCGCGCTTTACCGAGGGGCTGTCCTACATGGGCCTGCTGGCCTTCACCTCCTGTGCCCAGCTGATGCCGGCACTGGTGGCCGGGCTCTACTGGCGCGGGGCTCACCGCAATGGTGTCCTGCTCGGTCTGCTCACGGGCACGCTGACCTGGCTCTACACCCTGCTGCTGCCGGTCCTCATGCAGTCGGACAACGGCTGGCTCACCCAGGGGCCGTTCGGGCTGGGCTGGCTACAGCCCGAGAACCTGCTCGGCCTTGGCGACTTCCTCGATCCGCTGACTCACGGCGTGGTCTGGAGCCTGGGGCTCAATATGCTGGTCATGACCCTCGTCTCCCGGGGTTCCAGGGCCACGGCCCTGGACGAGCGCCAGGCCCTGGCCTTCATCGACCCCATGCCCAGTCACGGTCTCAGTGATGAGGATCTGGCCGCCACCGAGATCACCCTGCACCAGCTGCACGGCCTGATCCGCCCTGTCCTTGGCCAGGAGGAATCCGACCGCCTCTGGGCGGAGCTGGAGCAGAGCCAGGAGCAGCGGCTGCTGCCCTTCGACAAGGCCACGCGTTACACCGTGCGGGTCACGGAATCCAAGCTGGGCTCGGTCATCGGGGCCGCCTCCGCCCACCGCGCCATCCGGCTGCTGGAGCGCCAGACGCCCCTGCAGATGGAGGATATTGTGGACCTGATGGGGGGCACGTCCGAGCAGCTCCAATTCTCGCGGCACCTGTTGCAGACGACGCTGGAGAACGTCCCCCAGGGGATCAGCGTGGTCGACCGCAACCTGGAACTGGTGGCCTGGAACAGCCAGTACGAGAACCTGTTTAACTACCCGCCCCGGCTGCTCTATGTGGGCTGCCCCATCGCGCGGATCTATGAGTACAACGCGGCCCGGGGCCTGCTCTCGGACGTACGCGACAACAACATCAATGCTGCCGTGGAACGGCGCCTGGAAATGCTGCGTTCGGGCCACCCCTACCGGCTGGAACGTCATATGCCGGATGGCAGCGTGATCGAGATCCGCGGCAAGCCCATTCCCTCTGGAGGCTATGTAACGGCCTACAACGATGTGTCCGAGTACCACCGTGTGATGACGGAACTGGAGGAGGCCCGGGATACGCTGGAGGAACGGGTGGCCGAAAGGACCCGGGAACTGTCCGCCGCCAACGAATCCCTCCAGAACGAGAATGAGCTCAGGGCGCGCATCGAGCGGGAACTGCACCAGGTGCACGCCAGCAAGAGCCGTTTCCTGGCCGGGGCCAGCCACGACCTGCTGCAGCCGATCAACGCGGCACGCCTGCTGTCCTCCACCCTGCTGCGCCAGCATGGCAATGAGGCGGCCCCGGAGCTGCGCCACATTGATTCGGCGCTGGCCTCCGCCGAGACCCTGATCAGCCACCTGCGCGAGATCTCCAGGCTGGATTCCGGGCGGCTGGAACCGGAAGTGCGCAATGTGGAGCTGGGCGCCATCCTGGAGGAACTGGTCAACGAATTCCGCATGACCGCCGAGCGCAAGGGGATAGAGCTCGACTATGTGCCCTGTTCGCTCTGGATCCGTACCGACCCCCATCTGCTCCGGCGGGTAATCCAGAACTTCCTGAGCAATGCCATCAACTACACCCGCGACGGGCGCGTGCTCCTCGGGTGCCGCCAGAGCACCCAGTCGGTGAGCATCCAGGTCTGGGATACCGGGCCGGGCATTGCCGAGTCGGATCAGCAGCGCATATTTGATGAGTTTGAGCGGCTCCATACCGACGCCACCCGTGAAGTCCAGGGGCTGGGTCTGGGCCTGCCGATCGCCATGCGCATCGCCCGCCTGCTGGAGCACCCCATCGACTGCCGCTCCATCCAGGGCCAGGGCTCCATGTTCGCGCTGACCACACCACGGGGCACCCCGGAGCAGACCCGCAAAGATCAGTCCCAGACCGAGGACCCACAGCTGAGCGGCCTTCAGGTGATCTGCATTGACAACGAGCCCCATCTGCTCGCGGGCCTGCAGGCCCTTCTGACCCAGTTCGGCTGCCGGGTTACCACGGCCAAATCCCTTGGTGAGGCCATGCAGAAACGGCCGGCCGAGGCGCCGGATCTGGTGATCGCCGACTATCACCTGGACCAGGAGACCGGCGTGGCGGTGGCACAGGCGCTGACGCTGAACTGGGAGGCGAAGGTGCCGGTTCTGATCATCAGTGCTGACGACAGCGACCCCATCCGCAACGCCGTGCGGGAGGCGGGCTACCGCTTCCTGGCCAAGCCAGTGGATGCGGCCTCGTTGCGCCTGACCCTGCGGCGCCTGTTGCGCCGCCGCCCGGGGCGATGACCCTGTAAGAGCCGGCCTTGCAGGCGATTGCGGGGCTAGCGCGAGCGGGGCTCGCTCCTACGGTTGATGCGACCCCGGGTCAGTCGGAGCGTTTCTGAAGCCACTGCACAACCTTCGGCCAGATGTCTGTGGGCGCGGCGCTGCCCGCGAGGATCCCCATGTGGCCGCCGGGCACCAGTGCCTGCTCCACTTCCCGGCTTGAGACCTGGTCCACCAGCGCCCGGCTGCATTCGGGCGTCACCAGCGGGTCATTATCCCCGTAGACGAGCATAATGTCCGAGGTCACGTCCTTCAGCGTATGGTCGGCGTCATGCATGGGGAGATCCCCGTGCGCGGTGCAGTTGTCCACCCACAGGTACTGAACGGTGTCCTGGATAACGCCACCGGGGTAGGCCACCATGTCGTTGAGGAAGGCGCCCTGGGTGGCGTTGCGGGTGATGTATTCCTCGGAATGCAGGTTGCGCACCAGGTCCAGGTAGTTGCGCAGGCTGCTGATCGGCGAGGTCAGCTTGAAGGCGGTGGCGTTGGCCCAACCCGGGGAGCGCCAGAAGCGGCGCTTGGTCTGGTGGACCCGGAAGCCAAGGGTGTTCTCGAGGAGGCTCAGGGATTTCGAGATCAGCTGGTACTGCTTACCGATGCTGCCATTGGCGTGGTAGTCGCAGGGACTGCCGATCAGGACGAGGTTGCGGATGCGTTTGTCTTCGTCCAGCGCGGCGGCGCAGTAGCTGAACAGGGCGCCGAAGCTCCAGCCGTAGAGGGAGACCTCGCTGGCGCCGCTGTGTTTCAGGATTTCGTCGAGCAGTTCCGGCAGGTAGTCGGCGAAGTAGGTGGCGATGTCGAAGTGGTTGTGGTCCCAGCCTGGGGTACCCCAGTCGATCAGGTAAAGCTCGAAGCCGCTGGCGCGCAGGTATCTGACGAGGCTGCGGTTGGGGAACAGGTCGTAGATGGACATGTTCACGGCCAGCGGGGCGACCAGCACCAGCGGTACTTTGTGGGTGGCGCGCTGGACGGCCATGGGGGTATCGTCGTCGCCCACGGGGATGTGGTTTTCGCGCAGCGGTGGGTAGTAGCGCACGCTGACCAGGTCGTCATTGAAGATGACATCGTAGGGGGTCTGCTCGGCCTGGACCAGGGTTTCCGGGTTTAGAAAGCGCTGGCGGGCGTTGCGGGTGATTCTGGTAAAGCTGGTCAGGGGTTGATTCATGGATGCTGACATTCCCGGCTCCGGGTAGCGATAAGACTGAGAGTTCGCTGCCCAGGGGGCGGGTGATGCTCTCCGGGAACCGCCACAAGTACATCCGTGTAGGCTACCGGTCACCATCCATGGCGACCGAGTTTCCCTACGAGCATCACCCGCCCCCTGAAAACAGGCTCATTGCTGGACTCAGAAAAGCATACCAAAGATTAAAAAAGACACATTGACCTGCCCGTCAGTCAGATCGGTCAGGAGTCTTCCTGGGAGACGTCAGCGAGGTCCAGCTGGCCCAGCTTGAGGGCGGCCTGGGTTCGGGAGTGGACGCCGAGTTTGCGGAAGATCTCGGTCACGTGGGCCTTGACCGTGGCTTCGGTGACGTTGAGTTCGTAGGCGATCTGCTTGTTGAGCAGGCCCTGGCTGATCATGGTGGCAACGCGGAACTGCTGGGGAGTGAGTTCCGAGAGGGCGTCGGCAACGCCGGATTCCTCTTCGCTTACGCCGGGCACGGCGAGATCGACGCCGTCCGGGAAACAGAAGTCACCACGGGCGACGCCACGGATGGCCTGGCCGATGGCTTCCATGCTGGCGCTCTTGGAGATAAAGCCGGCGGCGCCATGGTCGGCGGCGCGGCGGATGATGTCGTCGCGCTCATTGGCGGAGATCATCAGCACCGGGATGTCCGGGTAGTGGGCGGTGAGGAACAGCAGGGCGCTGAAGCCATGCGCGCCGGGCATGTGGAGGTCGAGGAGCACTACGGCGGGCTCCCCGATCCGGGTCATGACGGTCTGCAGGTCGCCGAAATCCGAGGCTTCCTCGAGGGTGGCTTCGGGCTCTTCCTGGCGGATCACATCCTTCAGGGCCGAACGGAACAACGGGTGGTCATCAGCGACGATCAGGGTTGTCATGATTCAGGTATCACGCTCCGCCATCGCGCGCAGGTTGTCGTTGATCTTGAAGAGCACGATCAACAGCTCGGACCAGACCCGTGCGCCGAGGGCACCAAAGGCCATTGTCGCCAGTCCCTGAAGGAAGCTGCCAAAGGTGAATCCACCAAAGCCTCCGGCCATGACGGACAGACCGCCAACAAGGGCCGCAAGCAGAAGCAGCCAGTAGATGAAGGTGATGATCCGGGGTGTGATCATCTCATTGAACAAGAAGAATTCTTTCATAAGCCTAGCTCCCTGGTTTAAGAACAGCAGTGGGGCACCGACCCGCGCCGATGCCCCACTGAACATAGTCCTTGTACGGAAGCTGTGCAATTCCTATTGAATGCCCAAGCTCCCGCGGAACCTTTTGATTCCCGACCGTAGGAGCGAGCTTGCTCGCGCTCCGCATCAATCGCGAGCAGGCCCGCTTTTACAGCGTGGTTTACTGGTTGGAGCCCGCTGCGACGCGGTGACCTTCGATGAGGTCATCAACCACGTTCGGGTCCGCCAACGTGGAGGTGTCGCCCAGGGAGTCGAACTCGTCCGCGGCGATCTTGCGCAGGATGCGGCGCATGATCTTGCCAGAGCGGGTCTTGGGCAGCCCGTCGGCCCACTGGATGACGTCCGGCGTGGCGATCGGGCCGATTTCCTTGCGCACGTGCTGCTTGAGTTCCTTCGCCAGCTCGTCACTGGGCGAGGCGCCGTGCGTCAGGGTCACGTAGACGTAGATGCCCTGGCCTTTGATCTCGTGCGGGCAGCCCACAACGGCGGCTTCGGCCACGCTGTCGTGTGAGACCAGCGCGCTTTCCACCTCGGCGGTGCCCATGCGGTGGCCGGAGACGTTGAGCACGTCGTCCACACGGCCGGTGATCCAATAGTAGCCGTCTTCGTCGCGCTTGGCGCCGTCACCGGTGAAGTAGCAGCCCTCATAGGTGGAGAAGTAGGTCTCCACGAAACGCTGGTGGTTGCCCAGGATGGTGCGCATCTGGCCAGGCCAGCTGTCCTTGAGGACGAGGCCGCCGGAGTTGGCGCCTTCCATCTCGTTGCCCTCGGGGTCCATCAGCGCCGGCTGGACGCCGAAGAACGGCTTGGTGGCCGAACCGGGCTTGAGGTCAATCGCGCCGGGCAGCGGCGAGATCAGGATGCCGCCGGTCTCAGTCTGCCACCAGGTGTCCACGATCGGGCACTGCCCTTTGCCGAACTTCTGGTGGAACCAGCGCCAGGCCTCGGGGTTGATGGGTTCGCCCACGGTACCGAGCAGCTTCAGTGAGCTGAGGTCGGCATTGGCCACGGGAGCATCGCCCTCCGCCATCAGTGACCGGATGGCCGTCGGCGCGGTGTAGAAGGTGGCAATCTTGTACTTGTCGATGATCCGGCCAAGGCGGCCCACGTCCGGATAGGTGGGCACGCCCTCGAACATCATGGTAGTGCCGCCGTTGGCGAGCGGGCCATAGACCACGTAGGAGTGACCGGTGATCCAGCCCACGTCCGCGCTGCACCAGTAGACCTCACCCGGGCGATAGTCGAACACGTACTCATGGGTGATGGAGGTGTGCAGCAGATAGCCGCCAGTGGTGTGCACCACGCCCTTGGGCTTGCCGGTGGAACCGGAGGTGTAGAGCACAAAGAGGGTGTCCTCGGCGCCCATCTCTTCCGGTTCGCACTGGTCGGACTGCTTTTCCACCAGGTCGCGGTACCAGACGTCGCGGTTGCCGTTGAAGTCGATATTGCCGCCAGTCGCCTTGAGTACCACAACATTGTCGACATTGGATTCCTTGCACAGCGACACCGCCTCGTCGACGTTCGCCTTCAGCGGAATCCGCTTGCCACCACGACGTGCTTCGTCCGCGGTGATCACGACACGGGAGCCGCCGTCATCAATACGCCCGGCGAGCGCTTCCGGAGAGAAGCCGCCGAAGACCACGCTGTGGATGGCGCCAATGCGGGCGCAGGCGAGCATGGCATAGGCCGCTTCCGGCACCATGGGCATGTAGAGCGTCACGATGTCGCCCTTCTTCACGCCCAGCGACTTCAGGCCGTTGGCGAGCCGTGACACTTCCTCGTGCAGCTCCGCGTACGTGATGACGCGGTTGTCCTCGCTCTCCTCGTCCGGCTCCCAGATGATCGCCGGCTGGCCGCTGCGCTCTTCCAGGTGGCGGTCGATGCAGTTGGCCGCCGCGTTGAGGGTGCCGTCGTCGAACCAGCGGATGTGCACATCATTGCTGGCGAAGGAGACATCCTTGACGCGCGAGAAGGGCTTCATCCAGTCGAGGCGCTTGGCCTGTTCCGCCCAGAAGGACTCCGGATCCTGAATGGAACGCTGGTACATGGACTCGTAGGTCTCTTTGTCGATCAGCGCCTTGTTCCGGAAGTGGTCCGTGACCGGGTAGACCGCTTCGTCACTCATCACTGCCTCCTCAATCCTGTTCTGTTTGTCAGTTCGGGGCCTTCATGGAGAAGGCTTCGTACCTCCCAGTGTCGACAAGGGCGGCATGGCTGGGTATTAGACCATGGTCTAACCGCCGTGAACCCTTGCGTGACAAGGAGTTAACAAACCGTTCAGAAAGCTTAGACCAAAGTCGTATGGAGACTGGCGGCCAGCGGGTCAAAGCTGTGCCGTAGCGGTGATCCCACCGTGAACGCGTTGACAACAATAATGGGGGGAAATGCTGATGGCATTCCAGAATGAAACACTCAAAAAACAGTACTGGCGCGACAACCTGCGCATCATCGGTGGGTTGCTCGCGGTCTGGGCCTTTGTGTCCTTTGGCTGCGGCATCATCTTTGCGGAAGCACTGAACGCCATCCACATCGGCGGTTACCCGCTCGGTTTCTGGTTCGCACAGCAGGGCTCGATCGTCACCTTCGTGGCGCTGATCTTCGTGTACGCGAAGCTCATGGACCGGCTGGACCGGAAATACGGCGTCCAGGAAACCGAAGACGCGAAGTAAAAGGGGCTTACCATGGACCAGCAGACACTGATCTACATTGTCGTGGGCGCCACCTTCGCGCTCTATCTCGGCATTGCCATTTACTGTAAGGCGGGCTCCACCCGCGAATTCTACGTCGCCTCCAAGGGCGTTCATCCGGTTGCCAACGGCATGGCCACGGCAGCCGACTGGATGTCTGCGGCGAGCTTCATCTCCATGGCCGGCCTCATTGCCTTTCTGGGCTATGGCGGCTCGGTCTTCCTCATGGGCTGGACCGGCGGCTTCGTGCTGCTTGCCATGCTCCTTGCACCTTACCTGCGCAAGTTCGGCAAGTTCACGGTGCCCGAGTTCCTGGGGGATCGCTACTACTCCAACACCGCGCGCGTTATCGGCGTGATCTGCCTGATCCTGGCCTCGCTGACCTACGTCATCGGCCAGATGACCGGCACTGGTGTTGCCTTCTCCCGCTTCCTGGAAGTGAGCTATGAGATGGGACTGTCGATCGGCATGCTGATCGTGTTCTTCTACGCGGTCATGGGCGGCATGAAGGGGATCACCTACACCCAGATCGCCCAGTACTGCGTGATGATCACGGCCTACACCATTCCGGCCATCTTCATCTCGCTGGAAATGACAGGCTGGGCACTGCCGCAGATCGGCCTGGGTGCACAACTGACCGAGCACGGTACCTACGTGCTGGACCGTCTCGACCAGGTCCTGAACGAGCTTGGCTTTGCCGAGTACGTGGCGGTGAATGAGCACAACCGCATCAACATGTTCTTCTACACCCTCTCCCTGATGATCGGTACCGCGGGCCTGCCGCACGTGATCATCCGCTTCTTCACGGTTCCGACCGTCAAGGCGGCGCGCTCCTCCGCAGGCTGGGCTCTGGTGTTCATCGCCATTCTCTACACCACTGCTCCGACCGTTGGCGCCATGGCCCGTCTGAACCTGATGGAGACCTTCGGCACCACCGAGGCCACCGAGATGGTTTACGAAGAGCGGCCCCAGTGGGTCAAGAACTGGGAGCAGACCGGTCTCATCGAGTTCACCGACAAGGACAACGACGGCACCATCACCTACAGCTCCAACGAGGAGGAGAACGAGGTCACCGAGCTCAACCGTGACATCATCGTTCTGGCCAACCCCGAGATCGCCATGCTGCCCGACTGGGTCATCGCGATCGTGGCCGCTGGTGGTCTCGCCGCCGCCCTGTCCACAGCAGCCGGTCTGTTGCTGGCCATCTCCTCGGCGGTCTCCCACGACCTGCTGAAAGGCGTGTTCAAGCCGGACATCTCGGAGAAGAACGAGCTGCTTGCGGGCAGGCTTTCGATGGCTGGCTCGATTGCCGTAGCGGGGTATCTGGGCTTCAATCCACCCGGCTTCGCGGCGGGGACAGTGGCACTGGCCTTCGGGCTCGCAGCCGCCAGTCTGTTCCCGGCTCTGATGTTCGGTATCTTCTACAAGAAGATGAACAAGGAAGGCGCCATTGCCGGCATGCTGGCGGGCCTGACCGTGAACCTGCTCTACGTGTTCCAGCACAAGGGCATCATGTTCGTGGCCAGCACGTCCTTCCTGGGCGACCTGGATCCGAACTGGTTCTTCGGCATCTCGCCGAACGCCTTCGGCGCGGTTGGTGCCATCGTCAACTTCATCGTCGCCATGGCCGTGTGCAAGATGACCCCGGAACCTCCGGAGAACATCCAGCACATCGTGGACGACGTGCGGGTACCGGTGGGCTCCTCACTCGCCTCTGGCGGTCACTGAGCCCTGACGGTTCCACCCTCGGACAGTGCTGCTTCGGCAGCACTGTCTGTTTTCAGCTACCCTAGACGGAGTAGCCGCGAGAGTGCCCTGCTGTTACAGAGTATTCTCCCGGCAATTCCCTTTCCCGAATCAGAGGCCCTGCATGTTCCGCAATTTCCATTTCATTGTCGCGCTTCTGGTTGCCCCGGCACTGGCCGTCCTGGCCTGGTATGCTGCGGACACCGCCCTGGGCGACCGCAAGGAACAGGCCAAGGAGGGGCTCGGTTACGAGCTGATCGGCGACTCCAACTGCCGGTACGAAAGCGGCACCTGCACCATGAGCAACGGCAACTTCGAGCTGGACATCAAGGTGGACCGCGCCGGCGAGGGGGACCTGGCAGTCCGGCTGGAATCCGCCCACCCGCTGGACGCGATGACCATGGGCTGGGTCAATCCCGGTGCGGATGACACGGAGCAGACGCCCTTGGAGCCCGCAAACGATAAGGCTACCCTCTGGGAAGGTGTCATCCCCGGTGAGGCGAGCACCAAGGCCCGCATGCGGGTACTGGCACGGGCGGACGGCACCAGCTATTACGGCGAAGCCAAGACCGTGTTCATCGATTACGAAACCAGTTTCGGGGAGGACTTCCGGAAATGACAGAAACCCAGTCCCTGCCGCCCGAGCTGGCCTCCATCGCGGAGTTCATCCGCCAGACACTGCCCTTCAACGCCCTGCCCAAGGGCGAGGTTGAACGCATTGTCCACGAGATGGAGATCGGCTATTTCCGCAACGGGCATGTGTTCGACGAGAACACCAGGGACCAGGGGCTGCGCATTCTGCGAAGTGGCGCCGTGGAGATCCGAAGCCAGGACGGCGAACTGCTTGACCGCCTGGCCGAGGGCGAGAGCTTTGCACTGAGCGGGCTTCTGCAGCAGGAGCCCGGCGTGCGGGCGGTGCTGATCGAGGACAGCCTGATCTATTTCCTGCCGCAGAAGGCTTACCAGGACCTGCGCGGACGCTTCCGCGACTTCGACCGTTTCTTCCATGGTCAGCGCAGCCGGCGCCTGTTCCGGGCCACCCGCAGCATGGTCTCGCCGGACGGCATGCTTACACCGGTGACCAGCCTCATGGCCAAGGATCTGGTCACCACCACCGAGGAAACACCGGTCTGCGAGCTGGCGGAGCTGATGTCCAGCCGTCGGGTGTCCTCGGCGCTGGTGCTCAACGACGGCAAGCTGAGCGGCATCGTCACCGACAGGGACCTGCGCAGCCGCGTGCTGGCGGCACGCCGTTCGCCGGACACGCCGGTTTCGGAGATCATGACGGCGAACCCGGTGAGTCTGGAGCGCAAGGCAACCCTTTTTGACGCCACCCTGCTGATGACCCGCCACCGCATGCATCATCTGCCGGTTCTCGAGGACGGCAGGCCTGTGGGCATCCTCACCACCTCGGACCTGATCACGGCCCGTCAGGACGACCCGGTCTACATCGTCCAGCGCCTGTCGCGCCAGGAGTCGGTCGCCACCATGCAGACGGTACTGCGCGACATTCCGCAGTTCCTGCTGCGCTGGACGGATGCCGGAGTGCCGGCGGACCAGGTCAGCCACATCCTCACGGCCATCAGCGATACCGTAACCAACCGCCTGATCGAGATGGCCCTGGACGAGCTGGGCCCGGCACCGGTCCCCTTCGCCTGGCTGTGTTTCGGTTCCCAGGCGCGGGCCGAGCAGCTGCTCAATGCTGACCAGGACAACGGCCTGGTGATCGCGGACGAGGCCACGGAGGAGGATATGGCCTGGTTCGAGAAGCTGGCCACCAGGGTCAGTGACTGGCTCAATGAGTGCGGCTATGTCTACTGCAATGGCAACGTCATGGCCACCAATCCGTTCTGGCGACGGCGGCTGTCCGGCTGGTTCGAGGCAGTGGACAACTGGGTTACCAGTTTCAGCCCCCATCATGTCATGGAGATCAGCATCGCCTTCGATCTCCGCACTGTTCACGGGGACACCCTGCTTACCAGCCAGGTACAGTCCCACATGCTGGAACGGGTCCGGGCCAACTCCATATTCCAGGCCGCGCTTGCGGAGAACGTGCTGGAGGGCAGTCCGCCCATCGGCATCTTCCGGCGCTTCGTTGTGGAGCGCAACGGCGATCACAAAGACACCCTGAACCTGAAGAAACGCGGTTTGCTGCCGATCATCGAGATTGTGCGACTGCATGCCCTGGCGGCCGGGATTGACCGCATCAACACCCTGGAGCGACTGGACGAACTGGCCCGCAGCAAACACATGACCCGTTACGACGCACGCAACCTTCAAGACGCACTGCGCTTCCTAATGCAGGTGCGCCTTCAGGTGCAGGCGGACCAGATCCGCGAGGGCGAGGAACTGAGCAACTACTGCAACCCGCGTAACCTGCCCAAGCTGGCCCGGGAGCAACTGCGTGACGCCTTCCAGCTGGTGGACGGCGCCCAGAAATCGGTCCGCCTGGCCTACCGCCAGGGGATGCGCTGATGTGGCTGACCCGCGCCCGCAAGGAGCGGGCACGGCGCCGCTATGCCCGTCACCCCTTCCCGGACCCCGCGTTGCAACGCCTTCTGGAGAGCCCCTGGCCGGACACCAATGCCCTCTGGGATGAAGCGGACTGGCTGGCCATCGACCTGGAAACCACGGGCCTTGACCCGAAGACCGGCTACATCATCAGCTTCGGCTGGGTGGCCGTGGACCACGGTCGGATCCGGCTGGACACCGCCCGCCACCTGCTGATCGACAGCCGCAACCTGGTGGGCGACAGCGCCACCATCCACCACATCCGGGATACCGACCGCAGCGAGGGCGTGGATCTGCCCTCAGCCCTTCGCATGCTGGCAAGGGCGATGACCAACCGCCTGCCGGTCATGCACCATGCACCCTTGGATACCGGATTTCTCCGCGCCGCTTACCGGGAACAGTTCGGCATGGACTGGTTCCAGCCCACTGCGGACACACTGGTGCTGGAGAAAAAGCGCCTTTTCCAGCGCGAGCAGACAATGCCGGGCAATGTGCTGCGCCTGAACCGGTGCCGTGAACGCTACGGGCTGCCGGAAACGACCGCACACAATGCGCTGGAGGACGCCCTGGCGTGTGGGGAACTCTTCATGGCCTGGGCCCGCCACTACGGCGG
>NZ_JACHUZ010000013.1:899618-1086141 GCF_019903425.1 Vreelandella halophila | reverse complement strand
AAAAGAGACCTTGCCGGGCCCGGGCCCCGCCACTACGGCGGTGACGGCCCCAGGGTCAAGGACTGCCTTAGCCGGGTCTGAGCCCTACTTCAGCACCATGATGGCATCCATCTCCACCTGAGCGCCCTTGGGCAGTGCAGCCACGCCGATGGCGGCGCGGGCGGGATAGGGCTCGGTGAAGACAGTGGTCATGATCTCGTTGACAATGGCGAAATTGCCCATGTCCGTGAGGTAGATGTTGAGTTTGACCAGGTCCTGGATGTTGCCCCCGGAGGCCTCACAGACAGCCTTGAGGTTCTCGAAGACCCGCTTGACCTGTGCCTCGAAGCCGCCGGGCACCAGGTCCATGGTCTCCGGATCCAGCGGAATCTGGCCGGAGAGGTAGATCGTATCGCCCGCCTTCACGGCCTGGGAATAGGGGCCAATGGCTTCAGGAGCGCTATCCGTCTGGATGATGGACTTGTTCGTCATGGGTCAAGGCTTCCTGTGGTCTGTACCGGAAAAAATACGATGCTCGCCCGCGGGAGCGGCGCTGTCAACGGCGTACCCGGGTGACGGATTTGACCGTACGCAGGTTGCGGATGCGCCGCATGATCCGTGCCAGCTGGGTACGCCCACGCACATGCAGGGTCATGATAACGACACTGTGATGGGCATCGTATTCATCCACATTGATCCCCTCGAGATTGGCCTCGGCCAGGGTCACGGTGTTGGCCAGCTCGGCGATCAGCCCCCGCTTGCGCGCGGTTTCCACACGCAGCTCCACGGAGAAGTCATCGGTAATGTCCTTGGCCCAGCTCAGGTACACCAGCTGGGGTGAATCCGCGTCAAGGTGGCGCACACTCTCACAGCGTTCGGAATGGATCACCATGCCGCTGCCGGAGCTCATCCGGCCCACGATGGGATCACCCGGAATCGGCTGGCAGCAGTCAGCGAACTGAATGACCGAGCCCTCGCTGCCGGCAATCGTCATGGTCTGTCCGGCTCGGGTCTCCTCCAGCGCCGGTGCGGCGTCGCTGTCCTGCCCAGTATCCGGTGCCAGCTGCCGGGCAACGATGTAGGCCATGCGGTTGCCCATCCCGATGTCCGCCAACAGCCGGTCAAAACTCGCCACCTGATTGTGCGCCAGCACCCGTTGGACACGCGCGTCACCGATCTCATCCAGGCGTGAGCCAAGGCTGTTCAGGGAGCGGCTGAGCAGCTGTCGCCCAAGGTCCACGGACTCACGCCGCTGCTGAGTCTTGAGGAAGTGACGGATGCTCGAACGCGCCTTGCCAGTGACCACGTAGTTGAGCCAGACCGGACTGGGCCGGGCGCCGGGCGCGGTGATGACCTCCACCGTCTGGCCGCTCTGCAGGGGCTGGCTGAGGGACGCCAGCTGACGGTCCACACGGCAGGCCACGCAGGCGTTGCCGATGTCCGTGTGGATGGCGTAGGCGAAATCCACCGGGGTAGCCCCGCGGGGCAATTCCATGATCCGGCCCTTGGGCGTGAACACATAGATCTCGTCCGGAAACAGGTCCACCTTGACGTGCTCGATGAACTCCAGCGAGTCGTCCGCACGCTCGCGCATCTCCATCAGTCCTTCCAGCCAGCGATCTACCCGCTGCTGGTTGACCTCCCCCACCTCGGAGTCGTGCTTGTACATCCAGTGGGCCGCAATGCCGTGGTTGGCCACGCTCTCCATCTCTTCGGTCCGGATCTGGATCTCGATGTTCACGTGCTTGCCGAACAGCGTGGTGTGCAACGACTGGTAGCCATTGGCCTTGGGCATGGCGATGTAGTCTTTGAAGCGCCCCGGCAATGGCTTGTAGAGGCTGTGCACGGCACCCAGGATGCGGTAGCAGTCGTCCACGGACTCGGTGACGATGCGGAAGGCGTAGACGTCCATGATCTCGCCGAAGGATTTGTGCTTGAACTTCATCTTGTTGTAGATGGAGTTCAAGTGTTTCTCGCGCCCCAGGATGCGCCCAGGCAGCCCACGCTCTTCCAGCTTGGCCTCGAGGCCGGCGCGGATCTCGTTGATGATCTCATGATGGTCGCCCCGCAGCTTGCGCACCGCCTTGGCGATGTACTGCGAGCGCATGGGATACATGGCGGCAAAGCCCAGATCCTCCAGCTCCACGCACAGGCTGTGCATGCCGAGCCGGTGGGCGATGGGGGCATAGATGTCCAGGGTTTCGGTGGCGATGCGGCGGCGTTTCTCGGGGTTGAGCGGCCCCAGGGTGCGCATGTTGTGCAGCCGGTCCGCCAGCTTAACCAGAATCACGCGGATATCGCGTGCCATGGCCAGTGTCATCTTCTGGAAGTTCTCGGCCTGGGCCTCGGCGCGGGAGCGGAACTCGATCTGGGTAAGCTTGCTGACGCCATCCACCAGTTCGGCCACCGGCGCCCCGAATTGCTCGGTGAGCGCGTCCTTGGGAATGCCTGTGTCCTCGATCACATCGTGGAGCATGGCGGCCATCAGGCTCTGGTGATCGAGGTTGAGCTGGGCGAGGATGTTGGCCACCGCCAACGGGTGGCTAATGTAGCGCTCGCCACTGCGACGATACTGCCCCTCATGAGCCTGCTCCGCGTAGAAATAGGCCCTCCGTACCTGATTGACCTTCTGGTCATCCAGGTAATTTCCGAGACGTTCCGCCAGTGCGTCGATCGTCGACATCGGTTGTTCAGGATGCTCCGCGAGGTGGTGTTGAGCCGGCTTTCTCCCTGCCCTGCTGCGAGTTCCCGTATTCCTTCTTCCAAGATTATAGCCTTTACAGGCATAAAAAAACCGGGGCGGGCCCGGTTTTTACAGGATCACTGTCGGCTGCCTTCAGTTTCCGGCTTCGCCTTCCTCACCGGATGCGGCCTCACTACTGCGGGAGGGCGCTTCCGCGGAATCCGCCTGCATTGCCCGCTCATCGGCCTCGACCGTCTCAAAGCTGATCTTGCCTGCTGCAATCTCGCGCAGGGCCAGAACCGTGGGCTTGTCGTTCTCCGGCGGGACCTTGGGCTCACTGCCGTAGGTAGCCAGCTGCCGGGCCCGCCTGGTGGAGAGCATGACAAGCTGGAAGCGATTGTCGACGTGGTCCAGACAGTCCTCAACGGTGACGCGTGCCATGGATTACCTCTGCTCGTGTTTGGGTCACTGGGGATCGCACAGTGTAACCCAGTGATTGGTTTCTGGCCATCACTGATCGGCCAGCGACAGGGCCCTCAGTAACGCCTCATGGCGCTGACTCTGGCGGCTCAGGCACTGGCGCTGGGCACGGAAGACCACCAGCAGCTCGTCCAGGGCCCGCTCGAAGTCGTCATTGACCACCAGGTAGTCGTACTCGGCCACGTGCCGGCACTCCTCCGCGGCCTCGTGCAGGCGGCGCTCGATCACGTCGTCGCTGTCCTGGCCCCGGCCCTGGAGGCGTTCGCGCAGCGCTTCCGGCGACGGCGGCATAATGAACACGGACACTGCGTGCTGGCGCAGGCGGCGGATCTGCTGCGCGCCCTGCCAGTCGATCTCCAGGATCACGTCCAGGCCGGCTGCAAGCTGCTCATCCACCCAGTCACCGGAGGTGCCGTAGTAATTGTCGAACACCTGGGCGTGCTCCAGAAAGGTGCCCGCTTCCATGAGCGACAGGAATTCCTGTTCGGTCACGAAGTGGTAGTTGACGCCATCCTGCTCACCCGGGCGCGCCGCACGGGTGGTGTGCGACACGGAGACGGTCAGCGCAGGATCGCGCTCAAGCGCCTGTGACACCAGGCTGGTCTTGCCCGCCCCGGAAGGCGCCGACACCACAAATAGCGTGCCCAGGTAAGGCTGCTCGCTCATGATCGGATTACTCCACGTTCTGTACTTGTTCGCGCATCTGTTCAATCAACACCTTGATCTCGACCGCCACCCTTGTCAGCTCCGCCGCCGTTGACTTGCTGCTCAGGGTGTTGGCCTCGCGGTTGAGCTCCTGCATCAGGAAATCCAGGCGCCGGCCCACCGGGCCACTCTGTTCCAGTGCTGCCCGTACTTCCGAAACATGGGCATCAAGCCGGTCCAGCTCCTCGGATACGTCCGCTTTCTGGGCCAGGATGGCCAGCTCCTGTGCCAGGCGTTCGTCAGCCGGTTCGGCACCAGCCTCCGCCAGGCGCTCCACCAGCCGCTGACGCTGCTGCCCACGCCATTCCGGAATGCTCCGGCGCAGACCGGCCACGTGCCCCTCAATGGTAGCCAGCCGCTCCTGGAGCAGGGGCAGCAGACGCTCCCCCTCCCGGCGGCGCTGCTCGGCCACGTCATCAAGGGTCAGCTCAAGCAGCTCGTCCGCGGCTGCCGCAATGGCTTCTTCCGGCAGTTCGCCACCGGCGAGGACGCCCGGCCACTGGAGAACCTCCAATGGTGACACCGGTGCCGTGTCCCCGATCTCCTGCTCCACGCGCACCATGGCCTGGCGCAGGCGCCGCAGTACCGCCGGATCCGGGTCTTCACCGGCCGCCTGATCCACTCCCTCGAGCCGGAACTGGAGCTCCACCCTGCCCCGTGAGAGGCGCTGACCTAGACGTTCCCTGTAGGCCATTTCCCGATGACGCAGCGACTCCGGCAGACGCAGGGACGGATCCAGATAGCGATGATTCACGGTGCGACATTCGCACGTCAGGGTGCCCCACTCCGCCTGGCTGCGGCGGCGCGCGAACGCCGTCATGCTGTTCAGTGTCGCCATGACCACTCCCGTTGCGCTCGGGCATGAACCAGACATTGTATCACCGCTGGCAAGCGCACGCCCGTACCCCCTGGGTGGCGTGCTAGACTCTGCGCCCTGACTATTCAGCAACCCTGAGGAGCGAGCATGCGCCCGAGTGGCCGAAACCCCGATCAACTCCGTGATATCCGCCTGACCCGCCACTACACCAAGCACGCCGAAGGCGCCGTGCTGACCGAGTTCGGCGACACCCGCGTGATCTGCACCGCCAGTGTTGAAAACAAGGTACCGCCTTTCCTCAAGGGGCAGGGCCAGGGCTGGGTAACCGCCGAATACGGCATGCTGCCCCGCTCCACCGGCGACCGTATGGGCCGCGAAGCCAGCCGCGGCAAGCAGGGCGGGCGCACCATTGAGATCCAGCGCCTGATCGGGCGTTCACTGCGCGCCGCCGTGGACCTGGAAGCACTGGGCGAGCACAGCATCGTGATCGACTGTGACGTCATCCAGGCCGATGGCGGCACCCGTACTGCGGCGATCACCGGCGGCTGCGTGGCCCTGGTGGACGCGCTCAATACGCTGGTAGCCAACGGCCGGCTGAGCCGCAGCCCACTCAAGCAGATGGTCGGCGCCATCTCGGTGGGGGTCTATGACGGCACGCCGGTTCTGGACCTGGACTATCCGGAGGATTCCTCGGCGGAAACCGACATGAACGTGATCATGACGGACCGGGGCGGCTTCATCGAGATCCAGGGCACGGCGGAAGGCGAAGCCTTCGAGCAGCAGGAGCTGGACTCCATGCTCGGGCTGGCGCGTAAGGGCATCAACGAGCTGTTCGAGGCCCAGAAGGCCGTGCTCGCCGACTGATCATTCCGGCGAGATGCGGTAGTCCATCACCACGGGCGCGTGGTCGGAAAAACCTGCGTCCGTGTCGATCCAGCCATCCTCAAGCGCATCGTGCAGCCCCGGTGTCAGCATCTGGTAGTCCGTCCGCCAGCCGGGGGCCCGGCGCCAGTTGCGCGCCCATTCCGGCCACCAGGTCGCTGTCCTCTCGTCCGCCTCCAGTGAACGGAAGGCATCCAGGTAACCCTGCTGGTTGAACAGCTCATCCATCCAGGCCCGCTCATGGGGCAGAAAGCCGGAAACAGGCTGGCGGTGGAAGAACGAATCCGCGTCCTCATCCCGATGGGCGGTCTGGAGATTCGCGCAGATGATGTACTGGCGGCGTTTGCGGGCGGTCTTGCCGGTATGGGTCAGGAAGGCTTCCATGAAGGCGTCGCGGGCCTCCTCACCACCGGCCTCATCGGCCGCCGGTGCCAGCACGGACGCCACGCTCACGTTCTGGAAGTCCGCCTGCAGGTAACGGCCCTCCATGTCGGCCGGCCCGTAGTTGAAACCGTAGATGATGGCCTTGGGGAAATGCCGGGTGTAGAACCCCACACCGCCGCTTTCCGGATTCTCCGCATCCACGAACCAGGCCTGATAGCCCTCGGGGGTCAGCGCCGGATCATCCTCGATCTCCGCGACCCGCACCCGGTGATCCTGAACCGCCACCACGTCCGCATCCTGCTCCGCGAGCCACTCGAAGAACCCCTTACTGATTGCCTCGCGCAATCCGTTGACACTGACTGTAACGACCCGCATAAATGATTCCAGTATCGATTTGCGTGTATCATACCCATGCTTGCCAATGGACAAAATACGCTGACCCCGAAGGCCCCTATGATCGAAACCTATCAGAGAGAGTTCATCGAGTTCGCCATTGCCCGCAAAGTGCTCCGCTTCGGGGAGTTCGAACTGAAATCCGGCCGCACCAGCCCGTATTTCTTCAATACGGGCCTTTTCCAGCGCGGCAGTGATCTGGCCCGGCTTGGCCAGGCCTACGCCCAGGCGCTGACACGCAGCGACCTGCAATGCGACATGGTCTTTGGCCCGGCCTACAAGGGTATTCCCCTGGCCACCGCCACCGCCTCGGCACTGGCCACCCACCATCGCCTGGACCTGCCCTGGGCCTTCAACCGCAAGGAAGACAAGGCCCACGGCGAAGGCGGTGACATAGTAGGTGCCCCGCTGGAGGGACGGGTACTGATCGTCGACGACGTCATCACCGCCGGCTCCGCCGTGCGTGAATCCATCGAGCGCATCCAGGCTGCGGGCGCCACACCGGCCGGCGTGCTGGTGGCCCTGGACCGCCAGGAAAAAGGCCAGGCGGAGCGCTCCGCCATTCAGGAGGTGGAGGCGGAATTCGGCATACCAGTAGTAAGCATCATCAGCCTCGACCAGATCCTGGAGTACCTGCGCGAACTGCCGGACATGTCGGACTACGCTGAAGAGGTGGCCCGCTACCGGGATACCTACGGCGTGGCCTGAGCACACGGACTGGAGAGACCCCGATGCACCGATGGCTACTGACTGTACTGTGCCTGACGCTGGCCGCACCGGCTTTTGCCGAGATGTACCGGTACGAGACCGAGAGCGGCAGAACGGTCATGAGCAATACCCTGCCCCGGGAGGCGCTCAAACAGGGTTACGAAGTACTCAACAAAAGTGGTCGCGTCATTGAGAGGGTCCCGCCACCGCCCACCGAGGAGGAACTGGCTGAACGCCGGCGTGAACGCGAACGCCAGGAACGACTCGAAAAGGAACGCAAGGAACAGAAGAAGCAGGACCGGCGACTGCTGCGCCAGTACAGTTCACCGGATGACGCGGTCCGCGCCCTTCACCGCAAGCTGCGGGAGCGCTTCGGAACCGTGCGCCTGAAGCTGGCCAATATAAAGAACATCGAAGGACAGATCGCGGACCTCCAGAAACGGGCCGCCAACCAGGAGCGTGCCGGCCGGGACGTTCCGGAATCCCTGCGTGAGAAGATGGAGACCCAGCGTGCCGAAAAGGCCACGCTGCTGAACGAAATCCAGGAAGAGATCACCAGGGCGGAACAGACACGTGAGGAATACCGGAAGAAGATCAAGCGCCTTGAAGAGCTGACCGATAAGAAGCAGAGCCTGCCCCTGACCATCCCGGAAGAGGAGACGGCCCGCGAGGAGCTGGCCGCCATGGGTGACTGACACCCACAAAAAACGGGCAGCGGCTCTCGCCGCTGCCCGTTCCGTTCCAGCTTACAGGCTGGGATTTTACGCGGAAGCCTGACTCTCAGCCTGCTTCTTCGCGCCACCGGTGCCCTTCTTCGCACCACTGGACTGCTTGCTGGCGCTGGATGCGGACTTCTTCTGGCCACTGGTCTGACCACTGGCCTGGGCGCTTTCGGTGCTCTTCTGCTCAACCTGGGCCGCTTCGCGATCAAAACGGCTGATCAGGCTGTTGGCATAGTCACCCAGACGCTGATTCCACACGCGCAGGGTTTCGTACGCGGTATTGGCGTAGTCGTCGTGCTTGGCGCGCACGGACGTCACACTGTAGCTCTTGGCCTGCTTCTCAACCTTCTCGGCAAGCTCAAAAGGCCGCTCGGCCAGTGTCTTGTGCTGCTTCTCAACAGTGTTGATGCCCTTTTCGATCACGTCCTGTACCTGCTGCTGATAATCGCGGATCTTACTCATGGTGAACCTCCTTTGAATGGATCACTCGGCGCGCCTGCGCCCATTGATTACTTCACCATGCACATTACGGGGAATAATTAGAATACACATACTAATGGTGTAAAAAAGCGGGGTTGCAGTCGCCGGCAATAACATCATAATGGCCTCCATGTTCGGATTCCGCCTGAAATTACACCGGCTGCTCGCCGTTCTTCTGATTTCAGGATGCGTATCCAGTGGCGGTGACACCAGCACCGTTACTCTGGACTGGAAAGCGTCCGTTCTGAAACACTCCGCGTGACCATACCCTGAAGCGACATGCCCATGATCGAGCTCAGCAAAGACCGCCCCGTCGTCCTCGTGGACGGCTCTTCCTATCTGTTCCGCGCCTTCCATGCGCTGCCACCGCTGACCACCTCCAAAGGCCAGCCCACGGGTGCGGTCAAGGGCGTGATCAGCATGATCCGCCGACTGCAGCAGGACTATCCCGGCTCGCCCATCGCGATCGTCTTCGACCCGAAAGGCAAGACCTTCCGGCACGAGCTGTACGAGGACTACAAGGCCAACCGCCCGGAAATGCCCGAGGACCTCGCCGGCCAGATCAGGCCCATCCACGACATCATCCGCGCCATGGGCCTGCCGCTGCTGATCGAGGACGGCATGGAGGCGGACGACGTTATCGGCACCCTGGCCAACGAGGCCACGGACAAGGGCGTGGATGTGATCGTCTCCACCGGCGACAAGGACATGGCCCAACTGGTGAGCGACCACGTCTCGCTGATCAACACCATGAACGACACCACCATGGACCGAGAGGGCGTGATCGAGAAGTTCGGCGTGACACCGGAACAGATCGTGGACTACCTGGCCCTGGTGGGTGACAACGTGGACAACATCCCGGGTGTACCCAAGTGCGGGCCCAAGACGGCGGTGAAGTGGCTGCAGCAGTACGGCGACCTGGACAACCTCATGGCCCATGCGGACGACGTGGGCGGCAAGATCGGGGAGAACCTGCGGGGCGCCCTGGACCAGCTGCCCCTGAGCCGGGATCTGGCACGCATCCGCACGGAGCTGGACCTGGGCTACAGCGTGGAGGCGCTGGACCCGGAACCGGTGGACCGGGAGCAGCTGCTGGAACAGTTCCGCGAGATGGAGTTCCGTGGCTGGATCCGGGAACTGGAGAACGGCGGCGAACAGACGGGCCGGAAAGACGACAGCCGTTCGGATTCCTCCGCCGCCCCGGCCACAGTGGGCACCGATTACCACACGGTGCTGGACCAGGAGGCACTGGACGCCTGGCTGGCCACGCTGCGCGATGCGCCCGCCTTCGCCTTTGACACGGAAACCACCAGCCTCAACTACATGGACGCGCGCATCGTCGGGGTTTCCTTTGCCGTCGAGGCGGGTGTGGCCGCCTATGTGCCACTGGGCCACAGCTACCTGGGCGCCCCGGAACAGCTGAAGTGCGACGAGGTGCTGGAACAGCTCCGGCCGCTTCTGGAGGACCCGGAACGCATCAAGATCGGCCAGAACCTCAAGTACGACATCAATGTGCTGGCCAACCACGCCGTCACCCTGCGCGGCGGCATCGAGGACACCATGCTCCAGTCCTATGTGCTGAACTCTTCCGGCTCACGCCATGACATGGGCACCCTGGCCCAGCGCTACCTGGAGCGCGAGGTCACCAGCTTCGAGAGCATCGCCGGCAAGGGCGCCAAGCAGAAGCGCTTCGACGAGATCGAGCTGGAGACGGCCGCCCACTATGCAGCCGAGGACGCGGACATCACGCTGCAGCTGCACGAAAGCCTGCGCCCGCGCCTGAGGGACGATCAGGCCCTGGAATCGGTCTACCGCGACATCGAGCTGCCGCTCGTGCCGGTGCTCGCCCACATGGAATACCGTGGCACCCTGGTGGACGCCAGCCTGCTCGCCACCCAGAGCGGCGAACTGGCCGAGCGCATGAAGGCGCTTGAGGAGCAGGCGTGGGAGCAGGCCGGCCAGGAGTTCAACCTGGGCTCGCCCCAGCAGCTGCAGAAGATCTTCTACGAGAAGCTGGGCATGCCGGTACTGAAGAAGACCCCCAAGGGTGCCCCCTCCACGGCGGAACCGGTGCTGCAGGAACTGGCGGTGGACTATGAGCTGCCGCGCGTCATTCTGGAGCACCGCAGCCTGAGCAAGCTCAAGTCCACCTACACGGACCGGCTGCCGGAGGTGATCAACCCGCGTACCGGGCGCATTCATACCTCCTATCACCAGGCGGTGACGGCCACCGGGCGGCTCTCCTCCTCGGACCCGAACCTTCAGAACATTCCCATTCGCACCGAGGAGGGCCGGCGCATCCGCCAGGCCTTTATCGCGCCGGAGGGCTACCAACTGATAGCGGCGGACTATTCCCAGATCGAGCTGCGCATCATGGCGCACCTGTCCGGCGACCGGGGGCTGCTGGACGCCTTTGCCCATGGCGAGGACATCCACAAGGCCACGGCCTCGGAGGTCTTCGGCGTGGCGCGCAAGGATGTGAGCGACTCCCAGCGCCGGGATGCCAAGGCGATCAACTTCGGGCTCATCTACGGCATGTCGGCCTGGGGCCTGGGGCGCCAGCTGGGGATTCCCAGGGACGAGGCCCAGCAGTATATCGACCGATACTTCGAGCGTTATCCGGGCGTACTCGAGTACATGGACCGGATCCGCAAGACCGCCCATGACCAGGGCTATGTGGAGACGCTGTTCGGGCGCCGGCTGTACCTGCCGGAGATCAACAGCCGCAACGGGCAGCTGCGCCAGGGCGCGGAGCGCACGGCGATCAATGCGCCCATGCAGGGCACGGCGGCGGACATCATCAAGAAGGCGATGGTGATGGTGGAGGACCGGATTGCCGACTCCGGATTTGATGCGCGCATGACGATGCAGGTGCATGACGAGCTGATCGTGGAGGTTCGGGAGGATCAGGTGTCGCAGTTGGGTTCGTTGCTGGAGGAGTTGATGAGTGGGGCGGTTGAGTTGGAGGTGCCGTTGCTGGTGGAGGCTGGTTCCGGGAAGAACTGGGATGAGGCGCACTAGCCGGCTCTCTGCGTCGTCACTAGCCTGTAACGCTTCTGCAGGCGCCGGAGCACGGGGAGGCTTTCCGGGACCGCTGTACATACATCCCTGTACGCTGGCGCGATGACATCCTGTCATCGAGCCTCCCGAAAAGCCTCCCCGTGCTCCGTCACCCATACCTTATTGCGGTCGATACGCCACCACTGTAGGAGCTTGCCTCGCAAGCGATCCGTATCGATCGCGAGCAGGGCTCGCTCCCACGGTAGACAGATCAGGACAATCAATGAATATCGATTGGAAACACGAATGGCAGGCTTTCTGGCTCTGTCTGGGCTTCCTAAGCCGGATTCCGATGCTGGCGCGGATTGATTATTCGCAGCAGCTGATGAACCACAGCAGTATGTATTTCCCTCTGGCGGGGCTGTTGCTGGGGGCGATCTATGCCCTGGTGTATCAGGCGCTGGTGGCGTTCTTTCCGTTGGTGGTGGCTGTCATCGGGGTGGTGATTGCCCATCTTTGGCTCACTGGGGCCTTTCATGAGGATGGGCTGGCGGATGCGGTGGATGCGCTGGGAGGCGGGTTCACCGTGGAGAAGCGGCTGGCGATCATGAAGGACAGTCGCATCGGGACCTATGGGACGGTGGCGCTGGTCGGGGCGCTGGCGTTGAAGGTGGCGTTGCTGGTGGAGCTCGCGCCCCTGCCGGTCTGGGCGGTGCTGCTGTTCACGCCGGCGCTGGCGCGGGTGACGCCCTTGTTCCTGATGGCGGTGATGCCCTATGTGACGGAGACGGACACAAGCAAGACGAAGCCGGTGGCCAATACGTTCTCCATGGAGCGGCTGGCTGTGGCCACGCTGTTCAGTGTGCTGCTGGCGGGTGCTGGTGTGTGCTGGCTGCCGGGGCTGATGGCTGCTTTTGTGGTGGCCACGGCGCTGGTTGGCCTGCTCTGGGGCTGGCAGCTGCACCGGGCGCTGGGCGGCTATACCGGGGACGCGCTCGGTGCCTCCATCGTGCTGACGGAACTGGTGCTGCTCGCCCTTCTGGTAGCGCGGTAATCAGGCGGCCTGTTCCCGCGCCTTCTTGATGCGGTCGTAGGCGTTGGCGATCTCCTGGGTCTTTTCTTCCGCCATCTCGCGCATGCTCTCGGGCATGCCGCGGCCGGCCAGCTTGTCCGGGTGGTTTTCGCTCATCAGTTTGCGATAGGCCTTCTTGAGTTCGGCATCGCTCGCCTCCGGGGAAACCCCGAGCACCTTGTAGGCATCGTCCAGGGACTGCTGCTGTTCCGCTGCACCACCGGCGGCGCCACCGCGCAGCATGGCCTCGAGCTGCTCCACCTGGCTTTCCGGAAGCCCCAGCCCACGGGCAACGCGCACCAGCATCTCATGCTCGTTCTCGTGCACCTCGCCGTCCGCAGCGACCGCGGCAACCTGCACCTGCAGGAACATCTGCAGAAGGCCGGACTGGCCGCCGCTGCGGCGCAGGAACTCGCGCAGTTCGGCGTCCAGGTCGAAGTCGTCGGCCTTGCCGCGGTTGAAGGCGGCCTTGGCCGACTCGCGTTGGCTCTCGTTCAGTCGGAACTTCTGGAACAGGGCCTCGGCCACCTGGATCTCGTCCTGGGTGACAACGCCGTCGGCCTTGCAGACGGCACCCATCACCGCGAACACGGAGTCCATGAAGCGCGACTGGACCTCGCGGATGCGCCGGTACAACTTGAGGCGCCCCCAGTACACCAGGCCGCCACCAATAAGGGCGCCGATGATGGCCCCTGGCAGGCCGAAGGCCGAGCCGATCAGGCCGCCAATCAGTATCGCAAGGAACATTCAGTCGATCTCCGTTGTTCGCTGACACAATCTCCGACATGGTAAAGGAATGGCCGGGCGGGGGACAGGCGGATAACAGGACCGACATGCCTGGCCCCGGCCCCTGCGCTTGTATAGGCTGATGCAGAGCGGAACCAACAGGAGGGACAATCCATGAGCCGCAACCCCATTCCATGGACACCCGCGGACATTCCGGATCTCACGGGCAGAACCGCACTGGTTACCGGCGCCAACAGCGGGCTCGGACTGGAAACCACGCGCAAACTGGCGCAACGGGGAGCGCATGTCATCATGGCCTGCCGCGACCGGGAGAAGGGGCAGGCGGCCATGGAGAGCATCCGTGCCCGCAGTTCAGGTGTCGATCTCAACCTGATGCAGCTGGATCTGTCAGACCTGTCTTCCATACGGGACTTCGCCCAGCGCATCAACGACCACTACCCGAAGCTGGATATCCTGCTCAACAACGCCGGCGTTATGGCGCCGCCCCTGCAGTACACCCGGGACGGGTTCGAAATGCAGTTCGGCACCAACCATCTGGGCCACTTCGCCCTCACCGGCCTGCTCATGGACCGGATGCGGGCTGCTGAGAAAGCGCGCGTGGTCACCGTCAGCAGCCTGGCCCACCGCATGGGCAGCCTGGATTTCGAGAACCTGGACGCCAGCAGGGGCTACCAGCGCTGGCGGTTCTACGGCCAGAGCAAGCTGGCGAACCTGATGTTCGCCCTGGAGCTTGACCGGCGGCTGCGCGGCGCCCGGGAAACGGTCCAGTCAATCGCCGTGCACCCGGGCTATTCAGCCACCAACCTGCAGCGCACCATTCCCGGGCACAGCCTGTTCAACGCGGTGACCGCCCAGTCCCAGGAGAAAGGCGCCTACCCCAGTGTGTTCGCGGCCACCTCACCCCAAGCGGAACCCGGCCAGTACTATGGCCCCCATGGCTTCCAGGAGCTCTGGGGCATGCCGGCGGAAGCTGGTATACGGCGCCTGGCCCGCAACCAGGAGGTCGCCCATAAGCTCTGGTCCGTGTCAGAGGATCTCACCGGTATCCGATACGCTGGCCTGGACCGCTGAGGCTTCAGACAAACAGCAGCACCAGGAGGGTCACCACCGCCCCCGCGAGGACCAGTGACATGCCCTGCCAGAAGCGCACCGGGTCGCGCTCCATCAGGGGCAACGGGGTCTGGTTGTAGGCGTCAGGACTGGGATGGCGCAGGTTGAAGGTAAACTCAGAGAGCGCCTCATGGCGCTTTTCAGGATCCGGGTGCAGCGCCTTTCGCAGCACGCCGTCAAGCCAGACAGGCAGTTCCGGGTTGTAGTTGCGCACCGACTGGTAACGCAGGCGGTTCAGGGCGGAACGGCTCCGGGCCTTGGCCACTTCTGTGCCATACGGCAGCTGCCCGGTCAGCATCTGGTAGGTGACCACCGCCAGTGAGTAGATGTCCGAGCGCATCGTACCCTCCCCCTCCAGGAAATACTCCGGCGCGGAATACGCCGCAGTGCCCAAAGGGCCTTCGTCGATGGCCACCGGAAATATCTCCATGATGCCCGGTACACGGGTTGAGCCGAAGTCGATCAGCTTGACGGTGCCCCCGTGATCAATCATGACATTGGCCGGGCGCAGGTCCCGGTGAATCATTTCCAGACGGTGGAATGCCTGCAGCCCACTGGCGATCTGCTCCACAACGCCCCGGACCGCCTCAAGCCCCGGACGCGGGTTATCGGTCATCCACTGCTCCAGGGTGCGCCCTTCGATGAATTCCATGACGGTGTAGAGGTAATGGCGCTCCCGCTGCGGCGGGCGGGCACTGGCCACGTGCACATGATTGATGCGTTGCGCGATCCACTCCTCCATCAGGAAGCGCTCCAGCTGGGCTGGTTCCTCCCGGGTTTCCGTTGCCAGTATCTTCAGGGCGACCTGTTCACCAGTGCCTTCATCCATGGCCAGGTAGACATGGCTGCGAGCACTGCCATGCAGCTGCCGCTGTATCCGGTAACCCTCGAACGTGACGGGTGGATTGAAGTGCGGCGGGAACGGCAATCCAATCAGGTGCTGGACCGCCTCGGCCGGTTGCGCCTGTTCGGGGACGGCATCAACCCGCACCAGCTGTACGGTCAGATTGTCGTCACTGCCCTGCTCGTACGCCTGGTCAACGATCCGTTGGGCCAGCGCGTCCAGGTCATCGTCCCCGCCATCGCTGACCACTCGTGCCATGGCCGCCTTATTGATGAATTCGTGCACACCATCCGTCGACAGAAGGAAGACATCGCCGGGCTGGATAGGCAGCCGCTGGTAGTCGATTTCCACACGCTCATCCCCGCCCATCGCACGGGCCAGATAGCTCTCCTCGCGTGAGACCCGGAGGCGGTGATCTTCGGTGAGCTGCTCCAGTGTGCTGCCCTGGAGCCGGTAGATGCGGCTGTCGCCCACGTGGAACAGGTGCGCGAAGGTGCCTTTGAGCACCATGGCACTGAGGGTGCAGACGTAGCCACGATCCATGTCGTAGCGGTACTGGCTGCGGCGGGTCTGGGCGTGGAGCCAGGAGTTGGTGGCGGCGATGACACGCTGGGCGGCGTTGCTGACGGACCAGGCCTCGGGGGTGGCGTAGTAGTCCTCGAAGAAGCCGGCAACAGCCGCCTGGCTGGCAACCTGGCTTACATCACTGCTGCCAATCCCATCCGCCAGGGCCACGGTTATACCCTTGGTCTCACGCTCCGGCCCATGGGGACGGCATGCACCGTAAAAGTCCTGATTAACGCTTTTGCGCCCCTTTCTGGAGCACTGACCAATGGAGACCGTAAGCCTGGATGCCATGAACCGGGAACCGCCCTGCCTTGCCGGGTGAATGACCCGGCAGTGTATGCAAGCGCGATACCAGTGTCAGGAACCGTTCAGCCAGCAGCGGTAGAACCAGGCCATAACGCCGCCTTCCGAACGCCCGCGCTCGATTTCCTCGCGGTACTTGGAGACATCCTCGCCGGCATCCGCAAGCTCCTGCAGCTGCTGCTGGAGGCGCTCGTATTCACCATCCGTCAGCGGCGGATGCTGTGACGGCTTCATGTTGACGTATGCCGCCGGCCCGCCGCCAAGACTGCACATCAGGCTACTGCCAGGAGCGCTTCCGGCCTGCGATGCGTCACTGGCCTCGCCCGAGCTGCCAGACGCTGTACCAGTGGCCTCCGGCTCTCTCGCATCATCCCCGGCCGGGCTATTACCCGTGTCCGCAGCCGCAGTAGAGGCAGAAGCAGAAGCAGGCTCAGATTCAGGTTCTGGCTCGGGCTCGGGCTCGGGCTCGGGCTCGGGCTCGGGCTCGGGTTCAGGTTCAGGCTCGGGTGCCGGTTCAGGTTCCGGTGCAGGCTCGGGGTCCGGCTCCGCGGCGGCCTGTGGCACCTGGTCCTCCCCCGCTGCTCCGGACGTCCCGGCATTCGTGCTCCCGGGTTTCTCTTCCGGAGCGGCTGCCGTCGTCTCTGTCGCTGTGTCCGTGCCATCCCCGGAGCCAGCACTTTCGCTTTCCGCCGTGGACTCATCGGGACTATCCGGCTCGTCGGATTCCGGGGCCTCCGTATTTTCCTCTGTCTGCCGTGATTCCACCTCCGTGGATTCGGTGCTGCGTTCATCGGCATCCCATTGCCAGTAACCACCAGCGCAGCCCGTCAGGGCCAGCGACGCAATGATCAGTACTACCGTGTGTTTCATGTAGAGCCCCGTCTTATCGGATTATTGTTGGAAATGACGCGCTGTTAATGCATTAGAGCCCAGTTCTAACACGGAGGCCCGAGGGCCGGCGTGTCAGTACGCACAGTTCAACGTAACCAGTTGGATTCCGATCGGGCTAGTGCGTGCATTACAGGAGACACAGCTCCCGGGGCCAGACATTAATCCGCCTTTCGACAAACAATCGGCCGCTCACCCGGAACAACGAATGGTGTGCCTCCCTTCCCCGGATTAACCGGGCGCCCGCTCATTACCACTGCCTGAATGGATCGTATTTTGTACAGCTGGGCGCCCCCGGTAGCGTACAGAGTCAAATAATGACAAACAGGAAGAGCTGAGGTGAGACAGGGCTCAAACGCAACTCCCATCACGGAGGAACCGATTCATGAAGCGCATCATCAACATCGCAATCGTCGGCATCAGCCTGTCACTCGCCACACCGGTGGCTGTTTCGCAGACCAGTGGTGACAGTGAGATCCGCCCCTATCTGGGTGGTGGCATCGGTTACTACCGGCTGGATGACGAGGACTTTCTGAATGAGAACGACCGCCTCAAGGATGACCACAGCGCCTGGCGGGCCTTTGGTGGTGTCGAGTTCGGCAGGATCTTCAGCCTTCAGGCCGGGCACATCGACTTCGGCGAAACCAGCGACGGCAACGCCGACATGGAAGCGGATGGCCAGACCATCTCCGGCATGGTGGCATTGCCGCTCACCGATACATTCGCGCCCTATGCGAAAGTGGGTAACCTCTCCTGGGATCGTGAACGCAGCCTGGGCCCCATCACCAGCAGTGACAGTGGCGATGACCCGTTCTATGGGGCCGGCGTCCGGTTAACCCTCACCGAGCATACCGACCTGCGCCTGCAGTATGAGCGCTTCACCCTCGAGGATACGGACCTGGACATGGCCTCCGCGGGCGTCCAGTACAACTTCTGATCAACCCAGCACCTGCTGAATGAGTGGAGGGGGCCGCCTCACAGCGAGGGCGCCCCCTCTCCACGGAACCGGCCATCCAGCCACTCCACCACTTCCCTCGCCGCAGGATGATCCCATCCGGCATAGACGGAACGCAGATGCTGCTTCTGCGCACTGCCCATTGCCAGCCCGGTATCCTGGAGTAGCGGCAGATCCGCAAACAGCTGAGCCGCCAGGGATTCTCCGAGCACCTCGACCATCGCCGTGAGCGTGGATTCCATGTACTGATAGGCATCGCCCTGGCCATAGCTGGCCGCCAGTGTGAGCGCGGGGATGCATGTAAGCGTGGGCTGCAGGGCAGGATTGATGGCGTGGGCGGAACACAGGGGCGCGTTTGCCACCGGACGGCCGGTAAAACCCCTCAGGTGAAGATGCTCTGCCATGACGGCGCTGTCGTTCACCGGGTAGTTGTCCCACAGGAAAGGGCGGCGCTGGAGCTGCTCCGCCACCCGTTCCAGGTGGCCCGGGGACCACTGGCGGGCACAGACCTCCTCGCCCGCCCAGAAGATCTCAACGCGACTGTCGAGGGACGCCCCAAGCATTTCCAGATAGCCCTCAGGGCGGGTGCCAAAGAGCGCATCCAGCATGGGATCGTCGGAATAATAGCTCGGGCAGACAATAATCCGCTCCGCGGCGGAATGCTCCCGCACCCAGTGCACCAGCGCCACCTGGCGGGCGGCCAGATCCGGCAGGTCCGCCAGCGCGTCGTCAAACTGGATCACCAGATCCTGGACGCCAATTCCATCCAGGAACTGGAGCCGCTGCAGCAGGGCCTGGCGGATGACGTCGTCAAAGGCCTCCAGCGCCCCCAGCGGGCTCAGGCCCACACCGAAGCGCACGCCCTGCGCGCGACAGGCCGCGGCAAACCCTTCCATGTTGGCCCGGGTTTCCTCGGGCACGGGCTCGAACCACTGCTCCCGCAGCAGGGGATCGCTTTTGGGCGCGTAGATGTAGAACGAATAGCCGTGCGGGCTCAGCCGCTCCATCACACGCCGGCGCGAGCTCCAGGACCAGGGCGGACCGTAAAAGCCCTCGATGATGCCAAGCGGTGGCTGCATACGTCCTCCCAACGGGTCCGGTTGAAAGACACTGGCCCGGAGACAGAACCTACCGGAGCAGCAGCAACGGTATCCGGGTACGGCGCAGCATATCAGTGGTGGTGCTGCCCACCAGCAGGTGGCGGATCCGGGAATGGCCGTAGGCGCCCATCACCAGCATGTCGATGCCCTGCTCTTCCTGGTAGGCGTGCAGGGTGCCCTCCACTTCGCCCGGGCGGATGGCGCCCTCTGCCTCGTGGCCGGCCCCACGCAGGGTCTCCAGGGCCCAGTCCAGATGGGAACGGTTGTCGGCCAGGTCCCCGCCGACGATCACCACATGCACCGTCACCCCCTCGAACAGGGGACTCCGGGCCAGCATTTCCACACCCTTGCGCGTGGTTTTGCTGCCGTCAAAGGCGATCATCACCTTCTCCGGGCGCGTGAAGGCGGAAGGCACCATCAGTATGGGGCGATGCAGGGTGCGGATGACGCGCTCCAGATTGGAGCCGAGATGCTCACTCGCCTGGTCCACACCCTCGCCCCGCTTGCCGAGCACCAGAAGGCGGATCTCATCCTGGAGTTCTTCCAGAGTCTCCACCAGGGTACCGTTGCGCTGACGGGTGGCGGCCTCGGCCACACCGTCCTCGAGAGCACGCTCCTTCGCCGCCTGCAGCATGAGCCGCCCCTGCTCCTGGGCCACCCGGGCCCGTTCCTCATCGAGCCGGGAGAGCTCCTCCATCAGGTGCTCGCGCGCGCCCAGGCTGAGGTTGCCGGAAAGATCCTGCTCCTCCGGGGCGGTGTGGTTATCGTTCACGTGCAGGAAGGTCAGTGGCGCCCCCAGCGCAAGGCTGGCCCAGGCGGCGCTGTCGCAGACCGCTTCCGAGAACTGTGAGCCGTCGATGGCGGCCATTACCTGTTCGGTCATGTCATGCCTGTTGTTGTTATCGTCCTGCGTCATCAGTGGCCCCCCATCAGTTTCTCGACCGCGGCCGGATCATCATGCACGGCATAGCGGTCAACGATGGTGGCGCTCGCCTCGTTGAGACCGATCAGCTCCACCGCCGTGCCCTCGCGGCGGAACTTGATCACCACCCGGTCCAGCGCCTCGACGGCGGTGATGTCCCAGAAGTGGGCGCGGGACAGGTCAATGGTGACCCGTTCCACGGTCTCCTTGAAATCGAAGGCGTCCATGAAACGCTCCGATGAGGCAAAGAATACCTGACCCACAACGCGGTAGATACGGTGCTGCCCCTCATCGGTTTCCTCAGAGCCAACATACAGGATCTGGCCCACTTTGTTGGCAAAGAACATCGCCGCCAGAAGCACACCGACGAAGACACCGATCGCCAGGTTGTGGGTCCCCACCGTGACCACCACCGTCGCCAGCATCACGATGTTCGTGCTCATGGGGTGCTTCCTTAGATCGCGGATGGATTCCCAGCTGAAGGTGCCAATGGAGACCATGATCATCACCGCGACCAGCGCCGCCATGGGAATCTGGGAAACCCAGTCCGCCAGGAAGACCACCATCACCAGAAGGGCTACCCCCGCAAACAGGGTGGACATACGGCTGCGGCCGCCGGATTTGATGTTGATCACCGATTGGCCAATCATCGCACACCCGGCCATGCCACCCAGCAGCCCCGAACCGATGTTGGCAATGCCCTGGCCCCGGCACTCACGGTTCTTGTCGCTGGGGGTATCGGTCAGGTCATCCACGATGGTGGCGGTCATCATGGATTCCAGCAGACCTACCACCGTCAGCATCAGGGCGGTGGGGAAAATGATCGTCAGGGTTTCCAGGTTGAGCGGGATGTCCGGCCACAGGAACACCGGGAGGCTGTCCGGCAGCTCGCCCATATCACCCACGCTTCGGATCTCCATGCCGGTGATCATGTAGACCGCGGTCAGCACCACGATGCACACCAGCGGCGAGGGAATGGTGCGGCCGATTCTGGGCAACCAGGGAAAGCCGTAGATGATGGCCAGGCCCGCCCCCGTCATGGCATAGACATGCCAGGTGACATCCGTGAGCTCCGGCAGCTGGGCCATGAAGATCAGGATCGCCAGGGCGTTGACGAAGCCGGTAACCACCGAGCGCGAGACAAAGCGCATCAGGTCCGCAAGCTTGAGGTAACCGGCGATGATCTGCAGCACACCGGTCAGCAGCGTGGCCGCCAGCAGGTACTCCAGCCCATGCTCCTTCACCAGCGTGACCATCAGCAGGGCCATGGCCCCGGTAGCCGCCGAGATCATGCCAGGGCGGCCGCCGGTGAAAGCGATCACCACACAGATGGCGAAGGAGGCGTAGAGCCCGACCTTGGGGTCCACACCGGCGATAATGGAGAAGGCAATCGCCTCGGGAATCAACGCGAGGGCCACGACGATGCCCGACAACGCATCGCCCTTGAGGTTGGAGAACCAACCCAGCTTTATCTTTTCGTACATGGTACAGCCTGATCCAGGGAGGGAAACGGAGAAGGAGAGCTTCCCCGTCAAAGGCGCGGCATCATACACGAAAAAGGGGGCGGAAGGCACCCGGGCTTCTACTGGCCCCGGTTGATGCCCTCGACCGCATCCAGCACGCGCTGCGCACCACTGCGGATGTCATCGACGATAGCAACGGCGTCGTTCATCTGGTTGCGGCCCTCGGTGGCGACGGTGCCCACCCGGTCGATCTGCTTCTCAACGTCCGAAGACAGCGCCACAATGGCGTTGATCACGCCGGAGATGTCGCGGCTGGCCTCACGTGAGTTGAACGCGAGCTTGCGCACCTCCTCGGCCACCACGCCGAAGCCACGCCCCTGCTCCCCCGCCCGGGCGGCCTCGACCGCCGCGTTCAATGCCAGCATCTTGGTCTGCTCAGCCACACCCGAGATGGTCGTCACCATCTCCTCGATGCTCTCGGTCTTCTGGTTGAGCTGCTCAACCACGCTTCTCACCTGCGCCACGCCGTCATCGATATGCGTGGACGTCGCCAGCGACTGGTTGAGCGCGTCCCCGGCCTTACGGGCGATATTGACGGTCTGCGAGGCTGTTGTGGAGGCCACCGAGGCAGCCTCCTGGGTGCGCAGGGCCTGCTCCTTGTAGTCCGTGATATCACTGGCGAACTTGACCACCTTCAGGGTGTTGCCGGCTTCGTCCAGGATCGGGTTGTAGGAGGCCTCCAGCCAGACCTTGCTGCCGTCCGCACGGCGCCGTTCAAACTGGCCGGTCATGAACTCGCCGTTGCCGAGGCGCTCCCAGAAATCGGGGTTCTCCTCGTAGAAGGCATCAAAACAGAAAATCCGGTGATGGCGCCCACGAACATCCTGGGCACGATGACCGATCACGTTCAGGAAATTCTCGTTGGCCTCAAGGATGGTGCCATCCGGCAGGAACTCGATCACCGCCATGGACCGGTTGATGGCGTCAAAAACGGCCTGCTGGTCCATGAGCTGCTGGTGTTCCCCGGTGACGTCCGAGGCGATCTTCATGATCCGCGCAACCTGCCCTCTCTCATCCAGGATGGGAAAGTAGGTGGCATCCAGCCAGACACGTTCCCCGCTGGCGGTCACGCGCGGGAAGGTGCCCTTGTGGGACTGGCCGGAACGCAGGTGCTTCCAGAACTCGTGATACTCGCGGGATTCGACGTAATCCGCATCGCAGAAGATTCGGTGATGAGCACCCAGAACCTCATCCGCACTGTAGCCGACCACCCCCAGGAAGCGTTCATTGACGTCCGCAATGAGTCCATCCGGGGTGAATTCAATCTTCGCGACGGACGCCTCGATCGCGGCCATGCGTGCCGCAAGCTCCGCGTGGCTGCTTTCAGTATCGCTGCCCATATGATCGATTCCGGTTTCTGTTGAAGCCACTGATCCCCCCGCCCTTTACATTGGCTGTTTATTGACCATAGTCCCTATTACGTGGCTCCGAAAGAATGGGTTCAGGCTGCCACAACCGGTTACACCAGTAGCTAACCATGGTCCAGCAGCCGGCCCGGGCCGTAGACCGAATCAGGGAGGTAACACCATGACCCGGGCTCTTACTCGCCATGCCGCTTTTCTCTGCCTGTTCGCCGCCGTTCTGGCAACTTCCTCCGTCACCGCTCAGGATTCCAGGTCGGCCAACAGTTCCCTGAAACTGGTGACAGGCCCCCATTACCCTCCCTATGCGGCGGATTACCTCCCTCACAAGGGGCTTGGCCCGTTCCTCGCAACCAGGATACTGGGCAACACGGCACGATCGCTCACCGTGGATATGCGGCCCTGGAAGCGGGCCTATCGCGAGGCACTGGAAGGCCAGTATGACGCCGTTCTTCCCTATGTCGCCACGCCCGGGCGCCAGGAGGACTACCTGTTCTCAGTGCCGATCTTCGAAACCCGGGCTTTCGCTTACGTAATGAAGGATTCAGAGCTGGATGCCCACTCCCTCGAAGGGCTCAGGGGGCTGACCTACTGCAATCCGATTGGCTTCACGGACGGGAATGAACTGGAAAAGATGCGTTTAGACGGCTTCATCACCCGGTTCACACCCGCCAGCCTTGAAAGCTGCTTCAACATGCTCAGGGCCGGCCGGGTCGATTTCGTGAAGACAAACGAGCTTGTAGCGGACCATGTGATCGCGGCCAGTGATCTGTCAGCCGATGAGATCCGATCACTGCCTTTTGTGGTGGAAGAAGCCGCCCTTCACCTCATGGTACCGAGGGCGCGCCCGGGCGCCGAGGCCCTGATCGACGAATTCAACGAGCGCTTCAGGACCATGAAAGACTCAGGTCGGATCGATGCGCTCAGGAAAAGCTACCTCGAGTCGATAGACTTAGGAGCAGGGCCGCACAGAATCGGGCCGAGTGCCGCCGGGACCACCTCGGACGGATAGTTGCTCCCTGATCCTCGCATCATTCTTTGGATCGCTTGCATTCGTACATCAGCCTGTCGCCTTCCATGAGCATATCCTCAACCGTGTTATGACGGTGGGGATCGAACTCGATGGTGCCGTGGGAGAATACGATACTGTAGTCGGCATCAACCTCCCGGATCGACTCGTCGAGCGCTTCCTGCACTCGCGCAACAAACTCCTCCGCCCGATCCGTACCCGTATTGGTGAGCAGGACGGCGAATTCATCACCTCCCAGCCGGGCGAGGATGTCCGACTCACGACAGACCTGCCTGAGCTTCCCGGCGAAGACCGCCAGCACCCGATCGCCCTCGGCATGCCCGAGGGTGTCGTTGATCGTCTTGAAACCGTCCAGGTCCAGGAATACGAGCGAGGCAGGAACGCTGTGGCGCCGACAGAAAGACAGGGTGTGGTCCGCCATCTTCATGAAGCCGCGCCGGTTGGAAACCTGCGTCAGTTCATCAACGGTGGCTATCTCCAGGAATGCGATTTCACGCTCCACAAACGAGGTAAGATCCCGGAGCGCCTGGATGTCCTCCTGCGTGAGTTGCCGAGGCTTGCGATCAATAATGCACAGGGTCCCAAGATTGCTGCCATCCGGGGCTCTGTAGGGGCATCCCGCATAGAAGCGGATATAGGGTTCGTCCACCACCAGCGGGTTGTCCATGAACCGTTCATCCGCCCTGGTGTCCGGTATCACGAACACCTCATCCCCGAGGATCGCATGACCGCAGAAGGACACACGGCGTGGCGTCTCCCTGGTACTGAGGCCGGCACAGGACTTGAACCACTGACGGTTCGCGTCAACCATGGTCACAAGTGAAATGGGGACGGAGAACAGTTGCCTGGCCAACCGGGTCACGCAGTCGTACCGGTCTTCAGACGGGGTATCCAGTATATTGAGGGATTGGAGCGTCTCGAGACGGCGCCACTCGTCGTCGGGGATCCCGGGTTCTTTCATGGAAATGATTCTCCGCCTGTCATCTTTCCTCATTCCCCGCACATGTCCAGAATAGCCATGTTTAATGAGCGAGGCCAGACTAGGGTAACCTGAAGCGCCCTAAAAATAAGTACGGCCACACTCATTCCGCAGACTTCCTTTACAATGCAGCCCTTACCCATAACCCGGGAAAGACATGGCGGAACTGAGCACACTGCAGTACGGGCTGATCGCGCTGATTTTCGTCTGGAGCGGTTTTGTCCGCTCAGGGCTGGGGTTCGGCGGGGCGGTTCTTTCCCTGCCCTTCCTGTTGCTGGTCCACAATGAGCCGCTGGTTTTCCTGCCGATCATCTCGGTGCAGCTCCTGGTATTCGCCTCCCTGACCATCGCCAGGAATAACCGGGCGGCTGCCCTGAACGCACCGGAGAGCGCCGGCGGCACGGTGGACTGGCGCTACCTTGGCCGGATCCTGGCGATCATGATCGTGCCCAAGATCATCGGGGTGCTGGGGCTGATCACCCTGCCCAACACCATCATGAGCCTGATCATCTTTGGCATTGTGGCGGTCTACTCGCTGTCTTACCTGCTCAACCGCCCCTTCCGGAGCAACAGTAAGACACTGGATGTGGTGTTCCTGATGCTGGGCGGCTATATCAGCGGTACATCACTGATCGGTGCCCCGCTGATCATCGCTGTTGCCGCCCAGCACCTACAGCGCCACCAGTTGCGCGACACCCTGTTCGCGCTCTGGTTCATACTGGTCACCATCAAGATGGCCGCTTTCGTCTATGCGGGCGTGGACCTCCAGTTGATCCACCACGCCTGGTTGCTGCCCTGTGCGGCCCTTGGCCACTTCCTCGGCCTCCACGCACACGACCGCATCCTGAAAGCGGAAACACCGATCTTCTATCGGGTTCTCGGGGGTGTTCTGCTGAGCATCAGTGGCGTGGGGCTGTGGCAGAGCCTGGGCCAGCATCTGGGCGGCTGACCCCCAGCGAGGGGCTTAAAGCCCCTGGGCTCCACGCCGCAGCCAGTTGTGCACGAATGCCAGCTTATGGCGGGCATGATCCGAGAGTACGAACGGATAGATGTCCGACAGCCCCATGGAACGGTTCACGTGGTTTACCCCCACTGTGAGCGAGGCAGCAATCTGGATCAGCCGGTAAGGGTCCGGTTCCGAATAGGGGTCCCACCCGGGGTGCGGGATCTGCGGCGACGACAGCCCCGTGGCGACGAAACTGTCCGCGATGTCCGTGAGGTGCAGCAGGTGCGCCGCCGTTTCCGCCCAGTCCTCATGGGGATGGGCGGAGGCATAACTCGTCAGGTAATGCTGCTTCCACTCCGCCGGCGGGCCATTCTCGTAGTGGTACTGAAGGGCTCCCTGGTAATCAATCCGCTCGTCACCGAACATGCCGCGGAATGCGTCGAGGAAGTCCTCGCGCAGGCTCAGCCGCCACCAGAGCATGTGCGCAATCTCATGGCGCATGTGGCCGACCATGGTGCGGTAGGGCTCCTCCAGTGCCTCACGGCGGGTGGTCTGGAGCACCGGGTCCACCTCCGCCACACTGATGGTCACCACACCGCCGGCATGTCCCATGGGAACAGGCGTCGCGCCTTCGGCAATCAGATGGAACACGGGCCGCGCGCCCGGGTCCTCGGGCCGGAACCAGTGCCAGCGCCCTAGGTTGTCCAGCACCCAGCGTTTGGCTGCCTCGGTCTGCGCCCAGTTGGGGATGGCATCGGGAATGGAGGGGTCCGGGGCCAGCTCGGTCATGGCGCAGGAACGACAGAAGGCTCCTTCTTTCGGCGCAATCCAGTTGCACCCGATCCGCTCCCGGTTGGCGCAGAACGGTGGCATCGGTAGAAATGAACGCGCCTGGGGGTCATAGGCGACGGGCGTGCCGTCAGCCGTGGCAAGGTTGTCGAACCAGAGGCTGCCGGCACCGACCGGATTGGCGAAAACACGCATTTGAGGCTCCAGCAGGGGGGTGTTTTCAGCCAGAGTGAGGGAAAGACGGACTCTCCGCAATAAGCACAACCCCAACGACCAACGCTTTACAGTCAGTCAGGTCAGAACGCGCTGGCCTCTGTAGATGCGTACATCGCCCGTGCGTTGCGCCTTTCGGGAGGAAGGCTCTGAGTCAGGCAACTCAGAGGAGGCCACCACCCGTCCCCGATAGATCTTCTGAGGCGTTTCTGGCGCGGCCTCGGACTCTGACCCAGCCTGGCGCGTCGCCGAATCGAGCTGTTCCTGAAGATCTTTCAGCTTCTGATTCCGAGAGGAATCGGAGTAGCTTTTGAGCTGTTCAAACAGGCCATCATCGGTCAGCGACACTGAGTCCCCGAATTCCGAGCGAATCAGGGCACGCATCGACTTGATGATTGAGACAACCTGCCTATCCATGAGCCAGCTTTTGTCCATGGTACTGCTCCGGCGGCGATTTCCGGAGAATATGCAATCATCATACCCGGCGGGATTGCCCCGCAGCGCCGCCATTTGCGCGCGCGGGCCAGTTTCTCTGCACCACTCTGGGAAACCGCGCACCATATCGGTGACCCTCAGGGGCCTCCCTGCCAGTCCCGGACAACGTCAATCTCGAACACATGCCCGTCCATCCGGAAGACCACGCCGGCGGTGGTGATCTCCTCGATCACCAGGCCCTGAAAACGAGCGCCTTCGCGCAGCAGGCGGTTGTTGATCATGACGCTTCGGGAGGATGACCGGGAGGACCAGACGTGGCCATTGAACGTCATCTCCGGAACGCGCTGCTGAACCGCGCGGGGCATATCATGAATTGGTGGCACGTCTTCGGGGACCTCCGCGGTCTGGTCCGGTGAGGTTACTTCTTCCGGCGGGTTCCGGTCAGTCTCTGCGGATCCGGTTTCTGTCGACTCTGCGGATGAAGCCGGAGGATTCTCCTCAGCGGCAACCGGGGAAGAGGCACCAGACAGTTTGGCGGCACTGGCTGTTTCAGGTTCAGATGCCTCGCTTTCCTCCCGCGCGTTCTTCTGGGCTGGCGCCTCCGGCTGGGAGCCTGGCACCGGTACTGCTTCAGCAGGTACTTCAGCATCCTTGCCCGGACCGGATCCAGGCCATGCCAGGTAAGCCACGACGGCGGCGTTGGCCATCAGCGCCACCGCCAGGAGGTAGGGCCAGATCTCGCGCTGTTTGCCCGGGGTGGACCCAAAGGAGACGCGGGGACCGGATTCATGCTGATCCGTGTTGGAGCGCTCGGCCTCGGATTTTTTCAGGGCATCCAGGATATAGGACATGGGACTGCCTCAGCCTGATAGCGGGTCGGTTGATGCACTGGAAAGCGTCGGAACGGAACGCCCCATGTAGTGGTTAAGGCGGATGAGCGTCAGCGGCCCGATCACGCCGTCCGTCCGCAGCCCTTCCCGACGCTGGAAGGCCATAATCCGTGGCTCGAGCCCGCCATCGGGCGATTCGGGCACCAGTGACAGGGCCTGCTCCGCCTTGCTCAGGGCCTGACGCAGCCAGAGCTCCCGGTCCTGGATACTGCCGGGCTCGATCAGCCGGGACTCCCACGGCGGCACGCGCCAGAGCAGCGAGTAATCACCGAACCAGACCTCTTCCACGGCTTCCCGGGAGACCCATTGCCGTTCGCCTTTTACTTCCAACCGTACCCTGCCGGGCTCCAGTGCCAGCAGAACCGCGTGCACCGGCTCCCCCTGCTCATCGATCAGTTCCAGAACGGCGGGTCGGTCGAGGACCGCCAGACTGCTCCAGTTACCCTGCCGGTGAAGACACCCCAGCCCGCGTGTCTGCCCCCATTCACAGGCCTGACCGTGCTCACTCGGGCGGTAATCATAGCCCCAGACATCGAACAGGGTCCTATAGGCCCGTGTGCGTGAAGCATCGGAGCTCAGCGAACCAAGGGAGAGATCAGACTCCCGGGTGGTACCCGGATTGGCTTCCCGCCTGACCTGCCCTTCGTCCGCCCTCTTTTCAGCTTCCGCAACCATGGGGCCATCCATGCCAGCCGAGACAAACCCCGGCACCCGTTCAGCCACTTCGTCCGTCGCTGTCATCACCAGCATGCCGGCGGCCACCGTGAGCAGAAACACGGTCACCCCCAGCTGGAACCCCGGCCGGCCCTTGATAAAGCGGCCCGGACGAAACCACCCCTCGCGGCCATCTCCAAGGACCTCCCGCGCTGCACGACGGACCGTGGCGGCATTGATGATGAGGGAGTTGCGTGTATAGGCGCCCAGCAGACTGCGGTCGCAGATCAGGTTGATCAGCCGGGGAATGCCATGACTGCGCCGGTAGACCGCCGCCAGGGCACGCCTGCTGAAGATGGTGCCCTTCTGGCCGGCCACGGACAGGCGGTAGGCGATGTAGTTGTAGGTTTCCCTGCGGCTCAGCTGGTCCAGGTGGTAGCGGGCGGTAATGCGCTGGGAGAGCTGGCGGAGCCGGGGACTGTCCAGCAGGGCTGCCAGCTCGGGCTGGCCAAGAAGGGCCACCTGGACAAGCTTCTTCTCCGAGGTCTCCAGGTTCGTCAACAGCCGCACCTGTTCCAGAACGTCCGCCGAGAGGTTCTGGGCCTCATCGATCACCACCAGCGTATGCCGGCCCTCGGCATGGGCCTTCAGGAGGTAGTCGTTAAGCTGGTTGATCATCTCCATGGTCGAGGACCGGCTGACTTCCGGAAGGCCGAGTTCGCGGCCGATGGTCGCCAGAAGCTCCCGGGCACTGACCTTCGGATTGAATACCAACGCGATATCCACGTTCTCCGGGATCTCTTCCAGGAACCGCCGGCACAGCGTCGTCTTCCCTGTGCCCACCTCCCCGGTCAGCACTACGAACCCGCCCTGCCCGGAAACCCCATACAGCAGATGCGCCAACGCCTCCTTGTGGCGTTCGCTGAGGTAGAGGTAGCGGGGATCGGGCGCGATGGTGAAAGGCGACTCGCGGAACCCGAAGAAATCGTTATACATGGCGTTCTGCTGTCAGTCGATCAACGGACCTGGGAAAAGCACAAAATAACGCAGGAACGCCCGGGTGTCGTGTACTGCATTCACGCCAGCCGGAATATCGGCGGAAAGACACCGAGCAGAAACAGAGCGATGGTGGCCGCAACCACAAGAACGCAGACGGTATACAGCACGCAGATCTGCTTCTCACAGACCTCGACCAGGGCACGCTGCCGGGAGCGGACCAGTGCCGTTATCTCATCCCGGATATCGACCCCCTCCTCCTCCAGCTTCCACAGGTGCGCGGCGACTTTCGATTTCCCGTCCACCGCCTCCGGCCCCAGGGGAAAGAGAACAGCCGCCTCCAGGTCGGCGTAAAGGGCACTCGCCCTGGGGAATGCCAGCAGACAGATCAGCCCGCCCCTGCCCCGCCCGGACGGCCAGTCAGCCAGCCCCCTCAGGACGCGGCCCAGCACCAGCCCCACCCCCAGCAACACGGCGGCAACGAGCGCGACCACCGCACTGTATTCACTGAGCAGCGCAACGAGAGAGGACGTTGTGGCCTGAAGAGCCTCCTCGGACAGGGGCCGGAAAGGGGACTGCATGAGAAATTGGTAGATACCGAAGAGCGCGGCGGACAGCACCGCCATCCAGACCAGATAACGGGCGATACGCCTCAGCCGCAGGGGTTCGACCGGCTCTGCCGCCAGGTCGAGGCTGGCGTAGAACTGAAGGAGGCGGAGGGCGCGCTCCTGATTCGGATCCTCGCTGATCCTGTCGAGAATCCGGCGCGGCAGCGTCCCGGGCTTCAACCGCGCTCCATAGAACGCCGTGTCCGGGTCGGCCTCAATCGCCTTGATCCGCGCCGCCACAGGCTCGCCTGGCCGCAGCGGCGCAAGGGAGCGCCGGCAGATGTGGTGGAAGCGTTCCCATACCATGGCGGTCTGTATTCCTTTACGTAATGTCCAGAGAATAACCTACCTTGTCTGATGCTGGATACCACACCAGTGAGTGATGCCCGCACCGGCAATCAGCCGTTCTCATACTTGGCCATAAAAAACTGAATTGGGCCCATCGCACGAACATGAGTAGGCTGGTCATTAACAACACTGGACTGTTACTTCTGACTGACTCCCGAAGGCGCCAACAATGACTGTTTCCTCCAACACCACCTTTGTGGTCAACCGCGAGAACCTCCACGAGCATACCGTTCTGGAGCGTGACCCCATCCAGCCCGAAGACCTGACCGAAGGCGAGGTGCTGCTGGCGATTGACCGGTTCTCCTTTACCGCCAACAACATCACCTACGCGGCCCTGGGCGACGCCTTCAAGTACTGGGACTTCTTCCCTGCAGAGCACCCCTGGGGCCAGATCCCGGTCTGGGGATTCGCGGATGTGGCTGCCTCACGGCATCCAGAGGTCACCGAAGGCACGCGGGTTTACGGTTACCTGCCTATGGCGCGCCAGCTCAGGGTTGAACCAGGTCGGCTCAGCAAGAGCGGCTTTACCGATGTCGCTGCACACCGCACAGACCTGCCGGGCATCTACAACCAGTACGTGTTCACCGCCAACGACCCCGCCTACCGGCCGGAACACGAAGCCTTCCAGATGCTGCTGCGCCCACTACTGGTGACCTCTTTCCTGCTGGATGACTTCATGGCGCGGCAGGATTGCTTCGGGGCGGAACAGGTCATCCTGACCAGTGCCTCGAGCAAAACCGCCCTGGGGCTGGCCTTCATGCTCAACCATCAGCGTGAAAGCCGCGGCCAGCCGAAAGTGCTGACCGCCCTGACCTCGCCCGGCAATGTCGAGTTCGTGCGCAGGCTGGGTTACTACGACCGGGTGATCGGCTACGACGAGCTTGAAACGCTGGATGCGGGCGAAGCGAGCGTGTCCGTGGATTTCGCCGGCAACGGCCAGGTGCTTCAACGGCTGCACGAGCACTTCCGGGACCAGCTTCAGTTCAGCTCTCTGGTCGGCGCCTCCCACTGGGATCAGCGTGGCGGCAGCAAGGGCCTGCCCGGGCCGAAACCGGAGCTGTTCTTCGCGCCGAAATACTGGGAAGAGGCCGCCGGAGAATACGGCACGGCCGCGCTCATGCAACGTTTTGCGGGCCTCTGGGCACCACTGGTGGCGTCCATGGAGGGGTGGATGACGATCACTGATGTTCAGGGTGCAGACAACGTGGCCCGGGCGTATGAGGATACGCTGGAAGGGCGCGTCAGTCCGGAGCAGGGATTGATTCTGACGCTGGCGCCCTAGGGTGCCGGCCTAGATCGCCCTGACCCGGAATGAGCGGCCTTTCAGTTTGCCGTCACGCAGTTTCTGCAGGGCGGGCTTGGCCGCCTCGCGTGCCACTGCCACATAGGCCCAGTTCTCGGCGATATCGATCTTACCGACCTGCTTACCGGCAATCCCGTTGTCGCCGGTAAGGGCCCCGAGCACATCGCCGGGGCGGACCTTTTGCTTCCGGCCACCATCAATCTGCAGCGTCACCATCGGCGCCTTGTAGGCGCGCTCCTCAAGCCGTTCGGACGGCGGCAGTGACTCGGGCTCAATGCTCAGGCCCAGCTCAGCCTCCAGCCGGACCACCTTATGGCTCTCTTTCTCGGTATACAGGGTGTAGGCGCTGCCCTGCTCCCCGGCGCGGCCCGTGCGGCCGATGCGGTGCGTGTGGGCGTCGCTGTCACGGGCGATGTGGTAGTTGAACACCGCGTCCAGCGCGTCAATGTCCAGCCCCCGGGCCGCCACGTCCGTGGCCACCAGGATCGAGGCGCTCTGGTTCGCGAAGCGCACCAGGGTCTGGTCGCGCTCCTTCTGCTCCAGATCCCCGTGCAGGGCCAGGGCATCAAAGCCGTGCCGGCAGAGCTCATCCGCCAGATCCCGGGTATCGCGCTTGGTATTGCAGAAGACCACGGCGGCGTCCGGCCGGAGCTGCAGAAGGAGCAGGCGCAACGCGGTCATGCGTTGCTGCTCATCCGGCAGGCGGATGAAGTGCTGGTGGATACTGCTGTCGTCATGACTGTCTTCCACCTGAACCCGAACCGGATTGTGCATGTGGCGTTCCGCAACGGTCTGGATCGGCTCGGGGAAGGTGGCGCTGAAGAGCAGGTTCTGGCGCTTGCCCGGAACACTCCCGAAAATCGCCTCAAGGGCGGACTCGAACCCCATGTCGAACATCCGGTCCGCTTCATCCAGCACCAGGGTTTCCAGTCGGCTCAGGTCGAGGGTGCGCTTGCGCAGGTGATCCTCAATCCGCCCCGGCGTGCCCACGATGATGTGGGCGCCGTGTTCCAGCGAGCCAATCTGCGGCCCAATGGGCATGCCACCGCACAGGGTCAGCACCTTCACGTTGGCCGTCGCCCGGGCAAGCCGGCGGATCTCCCGCGCGACCTGATCCGCCAGCTCCCGCGTGGGGCAAAGCACCAGGGCCTAAACCTGAAAGCGCTCGGGATCGAGCCGGTTCAACAGCCCCAGACCAAAGGCCGCGGTCTTACCCGAACCAGTCTTGCCCTGCCCGATGACGTCCTGCCCCGCCAGGATGGGCGGCAGGCTCTGCGCCTGGACCGGCGTCATGGTCTCGTAGCCCAGCGACGACAGGCTCTCAAGCAGCGCCGGCTGCAGCCCCAGGGTGGAAAAAGACATCTGGCTCAACGTGGGTTCCTTGGATTATGCGATGGAGGCGCAGGATAAAGGAGATCCCCGAGCCTGGACAGAGGTCCGAATCCGCACATTTTCAAACCCGCAGTCCTTCAGCATGTGGAAGGTCCGCCGCCCGATGTTGATATCACCGCGGAGGGCAAAAGTCTTCTCGAGGAGTTCCAGCAATTCAGCCCATTCCTGGCAGTGCGGGTAGAAGCTCCAGGAGCTGTGGTCGTTTTCCTGGGAGGCGATAATACCGCCGGGCTTCGCCAGTTCGACCATGGTCTGCAAAACGGTTAAGGGGGAGTCCACATGCGGCAGAAGGAATCGCGAATGAACGAGATCGAAGGTCCCTTTCGATAAGCCGGGGCTTGTCACGTCACCTTCCTGAAGCACAACGTTGTCCAGACCTTCCGCTTCCAGTACGTGTTCACTGCCAACGACCCCGCCTACCGGCCGGAACACGAGGCCTTCCAGATGCTGCTGCGGCCGCGCTCATGCAACGTTTTGCGGGTCTCTGGGCACCACTGGTGGCGTCCATGGAAGGCTGGATGACGATCACTGATGTTCAGGGTGCGGAGAACGTGGCCCGATCAAGGATTGATCCTGACCCTGTCATCCTAGCGTCCTAATAAGGGATGCCGAGGTATCTGAACCCCGTATGTAAAATCACGGTCAGCCCGCTATCCATCACTCGAAGGGCGGTGTATATTCGAGACTCTTGGCCCAATCAGGACTAAAGGGTACCGGCACCGGGGCTGGCCCAAAGTCGACCCGCCCTCCAGCCCGTTCCCCCGTCTGTATGTTTTACTACTTTGGCTTCGGCTCCAACATGAGCCTGCGCTCGCTCCGAGCCAAGAGTGTGGAGCCCCTATCCTCACAACGTGCTGCCCTGTACGGCTGGCGGCTGCGTTTCAACGTGCGGCACTTCTTCCGCCATGAGGGTGGCGTCGGCAATATCGAACGGACTGGCGCTCCACAGGACCGCGTGCTCGGCGTGCTCCATGAATGCCCCGACGAGGCGCTTGGGCTTCTGGACGAGGCAGAGGCCTACGGCCATGGCTATGACCGGATCGAGGTGGCCGTGGAACCTGCGGGCGGGAACCGGGAGCGTATTGCAGCGCTGGCCTATGTGGGCATGCCCCGGTTCATTGACGACAGCTGCCGGCCAGGCCAACGCTACCTGAACATACTGCTGGACGGGGCACGAGAAGCGGCTCTGGATGAGACGTATATCCAGTTCCTGGCCAGCCACCCGACCCACCCGGTCAGCCATTACCCCGAATTCTCACCCCCGCCGGGGTCCCATCCGACCTTCGACAGGCACTCACTGGCTGAACATCCCTTCTATACTGCTCTATATGGCGCCGTGTTCGACATGTCGGCGGCACGGCCCATGCATGACTACCTCAAGGGATTTCTGGGTGGAAAGGACATGACACTGTTCCACCTGAAACGACTGGACAGCAGCCATGCCGACGAAACCATGGACGACATCCGGGCAGGACGCCTCAACCAGGCCCAGAGACACTACCTCAATGCCTATCTGCATGAGTACGCCAGGGAGTATCGCTACATTGGCCATTACAGCTACCACAACGACTGAGGACTGACGCCATGCCCTCTTTCCCGCCCGCGCTGCCACACGGCGCCATCGATGAAGCATTCGCGGATGTGTTCATCGTCAGCGGTGCCATGGAGACCGTACTGATGGGTCTGGACTGGCGCTTCAGCCGCAACATGATCATCGTCCGGGAGGGGGAGCGCCTGATCCTGATCAACACTGTCCGGTTGGATGATGACGGTCTCGCCGCGCTCGACCAGCTGGGCCGGGTCACGGATGTGGTTCGCCTTGGTGCACTTCACGGGCGTGACGATGCCTTTTACCTGGATCGTTACCAGGCAGACTACTGGGTCACGCCCGGTCTTGAGACAGAAGACGAGGCAGCCCGGCCCCTGAGCCAGACTCCATCGCTGCCCATCAGGGAGGGCTCACTGTTCCGTTTCCGGACCAGCAATATCCCCGAGAGCGTTCTCCACCTCGATCGGGATGGTGGCATCCTGATCGCCTGCGACGCCCTGCAGAACTGGCTGCATGCCGACGAGCACTTCTGCGATGCCTCGCGCGAACGCATGGAGGGCATGGGCTTCTTCACACCGGCCAATATCGGCCCGGTCTGGATGCAGGCCGCCGAACCCGAGGCTGGAGACTTCCATCGCCTCAGAAACCTGACGTTTCGGCATGCGCTCTGCGCTCATGGCGAGCCCCTGCGGGACAATGCCCACGAAGCATTCAGCGCGACTATTGACCGTCTGTTCCCGGCTTGAGCCGGGAGGGTAGAGGCCCCTGATGCAGAGCACGATCCAGCTCCCCGGCTACTCCGTTCTTTCCTGCCTGTGGCGGAACACAGGGCGGATTGCATTTCGCGGGCAACGCCTCTCCGACGGAGCCCCGGTCACCATCGAGACCCTGGATACGGATTACCCCGACCGCAGGCAGGTGGCCGCGCTCCATCATGAAGCCGGGATCACCGACCGCCTCGAAGGCGTGGACGGAATCCGCCGAATCAACCAGACACTTGCCCACGGCAGCGGTAACCTCGCGCTCATCACGGAACTGTTCGACCAATCCCTGGCCTCCCGACTGAACCATGCCCCGGAAAAACGTCTGCCGGTGCCGGAGGTATTGGCCGTTGCCCGGGACCTGGCGTCCATCCTGGGCGATATCCATGCCCGGGACATCATCCATAAGGCCATCACGCCCCATAATGTGCTCATCGACAGCCGTAGCGATGCACTGGTCCTGACCGGTTTCAGCATCGCGTCCGAGCTGGGGCAGGAACATCAGGCCACGGACCTGGCTGGCCACCTGGACGGGCTGTTGCCCTACATCTCCCCCGAACAGACCGGGCGAATGAACCGCAGTCTCGACTATCGTTCGGACTACTACTCGCTGGGCATACTGCTGTTTGAACTGCTGACCGGCCGACCCCCGTTCAGCGCCGACACCACGCTGGAGTGGGTCTACCACCACATCAGTCATCTGCCACCGGCCCCGAATACATTGCAGCCGGACATTCCCGAAGCCCTGTCCGCCATTATCCTCAAGCTTCTGGCCAAGTCCCCGGATGAGCGCTACCAGAGCAGCCAGGGTCTGCTGCATGACCTCTCCCGCTGCGCCACCGCACTGCAACGGGGCGAGACCCTGCCCGCTTTCACCCCGGGCGAACGGGACCATCTCCAGAAGTTCCTGACGCACCAGTCACTCTACGGCCGTGAACAGGAACTGAGGACGCTGCTGGACCTTTTCGAGCAGGCCGTGAACGGCCAGACCCGCTTCTGCCTGGTGCATGGCTACTCCGGCGTGGGCAAGTCGGCGCTGGTCAACGAAATCGACCGGTACCAGATCCGGGAGCGCGGTTTCCTGGTGCAGAGCAAGTTCGACCAGTTCCAGAACAGCGAGGCCTACTCCACCCTGGCGACCACCTTCCGCGCCCTGGTCCAGCAGGTACTGCTTGAGCCCGACCATAAACGGGCCGAGTGGCGGGCGCAGCTGACCGACGCCCTGCGCCCCAATGCGGCCCTGGTGATCGAGCTGGTGCCGGAACTCGCTCTGCTCATCGGCGCGCAGCCCGCCGTGCCGGAACTGCCCCCGGCGGAGAACCGCAACCGTCTGCAGCTGGTCCTGACGGCCTTCCTGCGGGTATTCGCGGGCGAGGGCCACCCCGTTGTGCTGTTCCTGGACGACCTGCAATGGAGCGACACCCCGACCCTCGAACTGTTGCGCCGGATCATCACGGCCCGGGATCAGAGCCATCTGCTGCTGATCGGGGCCTACCGAAGCAACGAAGTCGGCCCGGGTCATCCCCTGCAGCTGCTGCTGGATGACCTCGACAGCCACCAGCGCCTCCACCAGCTCCCCGTGGGACCACTGGACCAGGACTCGGTAGCGCAACTTGTGGCGGATACGCTTCGCTGCGGCGTCTACGCCAGCTGGGAACTGAGCGCGATGCTCTTCCACCGGGCCCATGGCAACCCCTTCTTCACCAATGAGCTGCTGCGCCATCTGCACGCCCAGGGGGCGATCTGGTGCGCCCCGGAGAGCGGTGAGTGGTGCTGGCAACTCGACCAGGCCAACTGGGACGATGCCAGCCAGGATGTGGTCGCCTTCATGCTGGAAAGCCTGCGCCAGCTCCCGGCTGACACACAGAAGGTCCTGCAGCTGGCGGCCTGTATCGGCAACACCTTCAGCCTGCGAACCCTCGCCACCATCAACGAACACTCGGTCGCCGACACTGCCCGGGCCCTGCAGCCCGCACTCAAGCAGTACACGCTGCTGCCACTGCACAATGACTACCGACTCGCCAGCCAGCCGGACGAGCACCTTGATGTTAATCCCAGCTACCGCTTCCAGCACGACCGGGTCCAGCAGGCGGCCTACAACCTTGTCGAAACGGACGAACTGACGCGGATACACCTCAGGGTGGGTCGCCTGATGCTGAGCCACGGCAATGGAACAGCAGCCAGCGACCAATTGATCGACATCGTCAATCACCTCAACCAGGGGCGGTCGCTGATCGACTCAAACGGGGAACGCCTGCAGCTGGTCGAACTGAACCTGCGGGCCGGCCGCCGAGCCCGGAAAGCCTCGGCCTATCAATCCGCGCTGGACTACCTGACCGTCGCAACGGAATTGCTGCCGGATGATGCCTGGACCGAAATGCCGTCACTGATGGCGTCAGTGGCCACGGAAATGCAGCTCTGTCTCTACCTGACCGGGCGCATTGACGAGGCCGACAACTGGCTCGAGGTGATGCTATACCATGCGGCGTCGCCCCTTGAGCGGGCCAACATACTCGCGACCCGCACACGGCAGACGGCCACGCTCGGCCGGATGAACGAATCCATCCATGCCGCCATCGAGGGGCTGGCCCTGCTCGGCGTCAATTTCACCGAGCACCCCACCCGGGAAGAAATCGACCGGGAACGCCAGCGGGTGACGCAATGCCTGGCGGGCCGGGCGATCGCCGACCTGGTGGATGCCCCCACCATCGATGACCCCGGCACCCTTACCGCCATGCGACTGCTGATGGAGATCTTCGCCGCCGCCTTCCTCTCCGGAAGCAACCTCTTCAGCTACCTCGTGCTCAAGGCGGTCAACCTGGCGCTGGCCCGGGGCAACTGCCCGGAGTCCGCCTTTGCGTATGCCGCCTACGGCATGCTGCTGTGCGGCGAGCTGGATGAACCGGCCCTTGGCTACCAGTACGGCCAGGTGGGCCTGGCCATCAACGACAAGCTGGACGACCTCAGCCTGAAAGCCCGGGTCATTTACGTCTACGCCATGTTCATCCACCACTGGAGCAATCACTGGGCAAGCCTCACCCCCTGGTTCCGCAAGGGGATCGAAGCAGGCTACCAATCGGGAGACCTTCTCTACCTGGCCTACAGCGCCCAGGACTGCGTGATCTGGGACCCGGGCATGGATCTGGAAACGGCCCGCCAGCTGCACGAGGAGAACCTCGAGATCGTCCGCGAATGCGCCTACCAGGACTCCCTGGACTCTGGCACGCTCTTCCTCCAGATGCAGCGCAACATTATCGGCGATACCGAATCCCCCACCAGCCTCAGCAGTGACGACTTCGACGCCGACCAGTGCCTTGAAGCCATGAGCGAACGCCGCTTCATGACCGGCATTGCCAACCACACCATCTACAGCGCCGAAATCAACCTGCTCCACGGCCACTACGAGCAGGCCCTGCACTTCGTGCGGAAACAGGACGAACTGATCCGATCCGCCATGTCCCTCCCCCAGCTGGCGCGGTTCTACATCATTGCCAACCTCACGCTTACCACCCTGTACCCCGGGATGGACAGGGAGGAGCAAGCGGCCACGCGCGAACGGCTGGACCAGGACCTGGCCCGCATGACCCGCTGGGCCGACAACTGCGACGCCAACTTCCGGCATCTGCAATGGTTGATGACGGCGGAACTGGCGCGCCTCGATGGAGAGCACGACACCGCACTGACCCACTACGACGCCGCGATTGATGCGGCAACGGCGAGCGGGTTTCTGCGGGATGAGGCCACCGCTTACGAGCGGGCCGCGCGCCATCTCCTGGCGCTGGGCCGAAAGCGCTCGGCGGAGGGCTACCTGCGCGGTGCGCTTGGCCTGTACAACCGCTGGGGCGCCCTGCGCAAGGTCGAGCTGCTGGAGAAGGAATTTCCGGTCCTCCGTGATCTCGGCCCGACGAACGCCACCCCCCCGGGAAGCGACTTTTCCGACCTGGATCTGGCCTCCGTCATGCGGGCTTCCCGCGAAATCTCCGGCGAAATCGTGTTGGACCAGCTGCTCCAGAAAACGCTCGCCATTCTGCTGCAGAACGCGGGCGGGCAGTGGGGCTGCATCGTCGTGCGGTACGAGGGCCACTATGTGGTCGAGGCGGCCACCCAACCGGAACAGGGCCTGCCAAAGGCCAGTCTCCCGGCCCCCTTCCTGTTGAGTGACCCCCAGGGCAACCGGATTCCGCTGCCCATGAGCATTATCAGCGAGGTGTTCCAGCGGAACGAGGCGATTGTCCTGCACAACGCCACCCACGAGGGCGCCTTCGCCAACGACCCGTACACGCGCCAGCTCCAGCCCCGCTCCGTGCTCTGCGCTCCCATCCAGCGCGAGCGATTCGAGGCAGCCGTGTACATGGAAAACAACCTGGCCGAGGGCGTCTTCACCGAGGCCCGCGTGGAACTGATCCAGCTGCTGGCCGCCCAGGCCTCCGTCGCCATCGAAAACGCCCGCCTCTACACCCAGGTCCAGGACTATTCCCATCACCTGGAAGACAAGGTGGCCGAACGCACCGCCGAGCTGGAGTCACTCAACGCGGAACTGCAACGACTGGCGGACCGGGACGGCCTGACCGGCGTTCCCAACCGCCGCTCCGGCGATGCCTACCTGAGGGACACCTGGCTCAGGCAGCGGCGCCAGCCTCAGCCGCTGTCGGTCATCATGCTTGATGTGGACGACTTCAAGCGCTTCAACGATGCCTACGGCCACCAGAAGGGAGACGACTGCCTGATCCAGGTCGCAAAAACCCTGCAGGGTCAACTGCGCCGCTCCTCCGACATGGTCGCCCGCTACGGGGGGGAGGAATTCATGATGATCCTGCCCGATACCGGCAGCAACGGCGCCATGCAGGTCGCGGAGAATGCCCGTCAGGCCATCGAGGCGCTGGCGCTCGAGCACGCCCACGCCACCACCGGCGACCACGTCACCATCAGCGTGGGCAGCGCCACCACCATCCCGGATGAACAGGGCAGCGTCGAGGCACTGGTGTTTGCGGCGGACGAAGCCCTCTACAAAGCCAAACAGAACGGGCGGAATCGCATTCACCTTGCCGAGTAGTGGCACTGGCGTCTGGCTTCACCTGCAACACCTAGAACGCTGAGGCATCCGGCAGCTCAGCCCGGATCACCGTAACAGCCGCGTCCCTGCCCGCACCGATCGGATCAGCCGACAGCTGGATCGAATTCATAACCGTAATCCCTTCGTGCAGAACCATGAGCTTACTCGTCAGGGCCTCAGGGTCGCGGGCCCCTGCTGCGTCAGCGAGTTCCCGCAACAACCCGATGAGCCACTGCTTCTGCCCCGTGATCACATCCATGGCCGGATGCTCCCGGTCCCCGATCTCCGAGTAGGCATTAATGAACGCGCAACCTCGCGGGTTCTCGTCACGCACCCAAGCGCTCAACGCATCAAAGGTCGCCAGCAGCTTATGTTCAGGATGCTCCTCGGAGACCTGGTCCAGGACTTCCAACATCCGCCTGCGCCACCGTCGATCCCGTCTGCGCAGATATTCGACGATCAGCGTGTCCTTTGAGCCAAACCGGTCAAAGATGGTCTTCTTGGTGACCCCGGCCGCCTTCGCAATCGCCTCCATGCCCACGGCACGGATGCCGTGCCAGTAGAACAGATCCGAGGCCGCTTCCAGAATCCGCTCAGCAGCCGGCGTCAGCTGCTCCTGTGGTTCCGACAATGGGCAATCCCCTTTCTCCTGACGTGCTTGACACTATACCAACCGGTGTGATTAATTTAAACAAAGTAACCTCACCGGTCAGTATACTTTTAGAGGGGAGTCCGGCATGGGATTGAGCGGAAAGCATTCGATAATGACCCCGGAACGCTGGGATAAACCAGACGATGGCCTCAAAGGCGTTGACTGGATCGATTCCTGGCTGCTGCAACTGGCCTACAGGATCAGATACCTTCGCAACCAACGGATTCATCAATCCGTGAAACGAGATCTGGCATCACTGGATGACAAGCTCCTATGCGATATCGGGCTGTCCCGTCATGATGTCCACTGACCAGGAACGGTCGTTCCGGGGTGGATGGTCGTTCAACGCAGATGGGCCAGCTTCCTGGGGTCTCTTACAGATCACGCGCCTGCCGCACATCTGAAATGCCACCCTGGTTTTTCACATTGGTGTAGCCCGCCCTTTCCAGAGCTGCTTTCGCTTTGCCGGCCCTTGTGCCCGCAACACAGTACAGGTTGATCTCCGTATCCTTATCCGGAAAGTGCTCGGTGACCTGCGAAACAATTTTCGTGTGCGGAATAAGCGGATCGCTATCAATGTGATTCTCGCGATGTTCCGCTTTCGTCCGCACATCGATCCAAACGGGCTCAGCCTGCGCCAGCACGGGCGTAAGCATCAGTGCCAGACCCATCAGAACAGCCTTCACCGATCCAGACGTTCTCATCACCTGTGCCCTCCTCGCCTTTGGGTTTCAGTAGTAAGCCCCCACCATCCAAGATATCGCAGCACCTGATCGCAGGGAACCGCGCCCGGGGTGCCGGGCCAGTCACCCAGCCGGCGGCGCCATAAATTCAGGCCCAACGGGATCATCGATGCAACGGGCTAGGATCTCATCGATGGCAGTCATCGCTTCCTTATCCAGTGACCAGCCCTCGATCTCACCGACCGGATCCAGCTGCTCCGGTCTCCTGGCACCCCAGAGCGCCGTCGTCACACCGGGCTGATCCACCAGCCAGCGAAGCGCCAGCGCTAGGACGTTCTTCTGGTACCGCTCGCGGGCGAACCGATCCAGTTCCGCCACGGCGTTCAGGTACTGGCGATAGCGTTCGCCCTGGAACTTCGGGTCGTTATTGCGCAGGTCGTCACCATTGAACTGGGTATCCTCCCGCATCTTGCCCGTCAGCAGGCCCCGGCACAGGGCGCCGTAGGTAATGGTCGCGATGCCGTTTTCCCGGCAGTACGGAAGGACCTCCTGCTCAATGTCCCGCTCAAACAGGTTATAGGGGGGCTGCAGTGCGTGCAGGGGCACCGTCTTCTGCAGCTCGTCCATCTGCGCCGGGGTGAAGTTGCTGACACCAAGGGCGCGGATCTTCCCCGCCTGGTAGAGCTTTTCCAGCGCCCGGGCAGTCTCCTCCATAGGCGTCTCCGGATCCGGCCAATGGACCTGGTAAATATCGATCCGGTCCGTCTGGAGACGCTTCAGGGAATCCTCCACTTCCTGCTCAATGCGCGACGCACTCGCATCCCGCCAGATCTGGTCGTGGTCATCGTTCCAGTTCAGGGCCACTTTCGTGGCCAGCGCCACCTGGTCCCTACGACCGTCGGCCAGCGCCTTGCCCACGATCTCCTCGGACCGCCCAAAGCCGTAGACCGGCGCCGTATCAATCAGGCCAATGCCCTTATCGATGGCGCGGTGGATGGTGTCGATGGACTGGGCTTCGTCCGTACCACCCCACATCCAGCCACCAATGGCCCAGGTCCCAAGCCCGACGGGTGTGACCTGAATGTCTGTGTTGCCAAATGCGTGCGTCTCCATTCGTCCTCCTGTTGCCGTGAAAATCAGCTGGCGCAAAGGCCGCGCTGTGAATGCGTCGTACTGGAGACATGCGTGGGAGGACGGGAGAATTCAACCCCGTGTACTCAAAGTCCGGATGCAGCTGATCTCAATCCTCGCTGCCACTTAAAGCTTGAAGAACTCAATCATCCCCCAGGCAAGCACCCCCGAAGTGACCATCGCCACATTTGCGATGAAAAGGAAGATCAGGTGGTAACGCTGATTCGGAGGCAGCGCCCGCACGATTTCATAGAAGCCATTGCGTCTCGCCACACTCGGGAACAACAACCCGACGTCATAACCGCCAAGGCGAAAGATCCCCAGAATCAAACCGAACTCAACACAGCAATAACCACGACCGTGCCGTCAGCAACCACATAGTGAACGCCAAAAGGAAATTTCCTGATCAGAGCTCGGCGTGAGTCTCTGTGAACGACAGGGTAAAGGGAAGGATTCTCACTGATGCGATTCAGTGTCTGCTCCACCGAATCCATGAATTCATGCCCCAATCCCTGGCGCTGCAACTCATACCATTGGGCTGCGTCTTCAATATCCCTCTCGGCGTCCGGACGAATCCGAACGTTATAAGTCATAGTCTCCGGCGTATCCCTTCCAGAACTGTTCCAGCATCACTGCCTGATTGGCCATCCTGCTTATAAGCATTCAGCCTTAGATCCAGCTCTTCCCGCTGCGCCTGAGTCAACTCAAGCTTTTGCTGATCCTCAGCGATGCTGTCCCAGACGTCTTCCACGAGCTGAATACGCTCGTCTATGGGCAAATCTCTGATACCTGGGTTCATGAAACACCTCCTGGATCACAACGATACCGCACCGGAGAGGTAAGAGAAATACCACACTCAGGGCCTGATTGCGCTAAACCCTAGGCCGCCAAACATGCGGCAAAAACCGAAACCCATCACCGTCTTCAGCCACATAACCGATCCCCGGAAAATCCAGATGGTGCCCGGCGACCAGTTCCCGGGATTCGGCCAGTTCGGCCATGATGCGGCGGCGGGTGGTGGCCGCCTGGGGCGGGTCGACGTCGAAGGCGACCGTGGCCTCGGGGCGCGGGAACTGGATGCCGGGGAGGTGGACAATGTCCGTCCAGACCAGGAGCTGTTCCTCGCCGGAGACGATGCGGTAGCCGGAATGGTCCGGTGTATGGCCCGGCAGCGGCACGCGGGTGATGCCCGGGAGGACCTCGGTGCCCTCCAGGCGCTCCATCTGCTGACCGACGGCGGCGATGACACGGTGGGCGGCCTGGAATTGTGTTGTCAGGGCCTCGGGCGTGCCCTCTGGAATATCACCGCCCCAGTAATCGAGTTCGCCGGAGGGAACCAGCACTCTCGCCTTGGCGAAAACCGGCTGATCGTCAGCATCGATCAACCCGCCGATATGGTCCGGATGCATATGGGTGATGAGGACCGTGTCGATGGCGCTGGCGTCGAGGCCTATAGCGTTGAGGTTGTCCATCAGAGCGGCACCGCTCTCGCCGGCGAAGACACCGATGCCGGTGTCGATCAGGATCCGATGATCACCGGTATCCAGCAGGTAGGCGTTAAGGGTGATGCGCGGCGGCGTGGGCCGGCGGTTTTCGGCGTGCAGGCGCCTGGCCTCTTCCTCAGGGATCGACTGGACCAGGCCGAAGCTGGCTTCCATCTGGGCATCGAGCAGGGTTGTTAGGACGAAATTGCCGATGCGGAGTTGGTGGGTATTGGTAGGTTGAAGTTGAGGCATAGGGTTCGGTCAGTCTGTTGATTTCAATTCAACCATCATGAAAGCTCTGCCTACTGGCTGCAACACACCAACGTAACCACGCCCTTCAAATTGACACCGTATCCGGCAACGTATCATTGCCTCGGACAAAACGACCGTGCGTCAGCAATTTTCAAAGTACTGAACTCGCGTGAAATGGAAATGGCTGCACGCATTCTCCCATTAACGAACACGTAGTGCGGGTGGTTTGGCGAGATGGTTGCTGAATCCAAGAACTGCGAAATCTATACCAATGATTTCCATAACCCGATGCGGTACTCGCACTCGCTTTCAGGCAAGCGCGCACCCCGATCAAGCATTGCTTGAAGACTGTCAGCCAGCGTATTGCCGTTCGCCAGGTTGTGCTCATGGAGCTCATCCAGCAACCAGAGCACACCCCGAACCTCCAGCTCCGCCTCAAATCCGGAGTTGCGAACTGCCTTGTCTCCTGTGAGAAGGGTCCAGTTGCGGTTCCTCGCTGTCAGGTAGCATGAAATATCCGGAACCGATGAATTACCCAGCTTAGCCCGAAGGTCAAAGAGCTCCAGGATTTCGCTCTGATCGAGCGGTTCAAGCAGGAGACCGAGATTGGTGAGACGCGTGCCGGGCGGCTGGCGCAGCTCTCTCCATACAAACTCGGTGGTCACGAACTGATGCGGTAGCTGGAATACAATCTCCAGCAATCCACATCGGTGAAGATCAATCCAGATATTCGTATCGGAGACGAGAATCTTCCTGGGCATCCCTGCGCTCACTCGCTTACCGGTTGGAAATGACCCGCTCTATCTGATCGAGCGACACATTGAGAAGTTCCGCCGCTCTTGATGGAGTGATCAAATCCTCCGCCAGGGCCCGGTAAACCAGCTGCTTCAACCTGTAGGAACGCTCGCTGGGGAGCGCATCCGGCTCGCCTTTTCGATATCCCCGGATCGACCAGTCTTTAGAAGTCGACTTGTAGAATGACTCATTGATGATGCTGAGGTCATAGAGCCGGCGCAGAGTGGCCTGCATTGAGATGCCCCACTCCTGCTTGGCAAGGAGAAACTCCTCACCCAAAACGCGGTGCCTGAAGGAACCAAAGGTTTCACGAACCTGCCTTGCAGGAAACAGGAAAACGCCAGCAAACCGGTGACACCAGTTTTCCTCCTGCCGAGTGCCTTCGATCTCTGGCGGAATCTTCAGAACCAAATGGCCAAGCTCGTGTGCAAGATTGAACCTCTGGCGCTCACCGTCACGACCAGTGTTACTCACGATGACGGCGTCAGCGCCATCATTGATCCGGGCGCAGAGGCCATCGAATTTCTCATGCGCCTCCAGCCCAACAACCTTGATGCCATGTTCTTCGAGAGTTTCAGTGAGATTTGCTATGGGATTAACACCAAGCTCCCATTGCCGGCGCAGTTGATTCGCAGCCTCGTCAACGTCATCCACGCTCTGAACGTCGAACGCCGGTAGCTCCAGACGCTCCGAGTCCAACTCGACAACCTGTTCGGCAGCCAGATAGCGCTCCAGGTGCTCCCGTACCTGCTCCTTGATCGTGTCCTGCTTTCCCTTGCCCAGAGCCGAATGCTTGCGGAAATCCACTTCCCCCAACTCAACTTCTTCTGAGCGGAAAAAGTATTCAGGAGAAACCTCCAACGCATCCGCGATCTGGATCAAGCGGGTCGAATTCGGTGTATCCTTTCCCTGCTCATACTTGGACAAAGCCTGCTTGGATAGATCCCCCAAGGCATCTGCAAGTTGCTGAAGCGACCAGCCCTTCAGCCGGCGTGCGCGGCGAAGACGATCATGCAGCATTGCTCCCTCCTTAGTTGACGATACCTTATTAGTTGACAGTTTTGTCTTTAATTAATTTTTTGTCAACTCAAGAGCGGGAAGAGACTGTGGCGAGTGGTAGCGGCCTGGGCAGGATTGCGCGAAGATGAACCATGAATAGGAGTGCGGGGAGGCACCAGTGGGAGAAGAGCCCGTTATGGACGAATCAGGCCAACAGGCCCATAGCCAAGCGGTGAAAAAGGGCTTCAGTGGCTGGCAGGTACTGGGGATTGTACTGCTCGCCATGGTTGTCACCGCCGGGGTCAGTTACTGGGTCTTGAGCCAGTATGTCTTTGTTGAAGCGTTCGATCCCGTTGAGCTGAACACCTCTGAACAGCGCACGCTCCAGAGCAAGCTGCATGTTCTGGGCGTTGATGCGCAGGAACCCTCTAGCCCTGCAGCGGAGCCCGAGCCCTACAGCGAGGAGGGCGCCAGCAGGGAGGTTCGTTTCAGTGAGCGTGAACTCAACGGGATGCTGGCGAACAACACCGATCTGGCCCGGAAGCTGGCCGTTGACCTGTCCCAGGACCTGCTCAGTGTCGTGCTGCTGGTGCCTCTTGAAGAGGGTTTTCCCGTGCTAGGCGGGCAGACCCTGCGGGTTCATGCCGGGGTGGAACTGGCCGTTAACAACGACAAGCCGGTGGTCAGACTCAAGGGCGTCAGCGTCATGGGCGTGCCCCTTCCCAACGCGTGGCTGGGCAACCTTAAGAACGTTGATCTGGTCCACGAGTTTGCAGACGACCCGGGGTTCTGGCGATCCTTTTCAGAGGGCGTCGACAGCGTTCATGTTGAGGACGGTCAACTGGTTTTGAAGCTCAGGGAATAAGGTTCCCTGTTCCAGAGGAGACTGGCCATGGGTCGACGCCACAGCCTGCTGCTTGCCGCCTGCCTGCTGCCCATGGCTGCCCAGGCCGGCGTGGAGCTTACTCCGTTCGCCGGATACCGGCTGGGCGGGGATTTTGAGGTCCGCACTGCCGGCGCCAGAACCACGGAGGATCTGACCTTCGACGACACCCGCAGCCTCGGCCTGACCCTGAACGCCGATCTGGCGGAACCGGGCAAACAGCTGGAACTCTACGTCGCCCGCCAGGAAACCCGGGTCCGTTCCTCCGAGCCCCTTTTCACCCCGCCGGCTACTGCCCTGGATGTGGTGATCTACCAGTTGCAGCTCGGGGGCCTGTATTTCCCCGAAGGCGGGACGACCGGCCCGTTTGTGTCCGGCGTGGCGGGCCTGACCCGGCTGGAGCCCAAACCGGGTGGCTTCAGAAACCATAACCGTGCCTCCATCTCCCTGGGCGGCGGCTACAAGCTGCCGCTGAACCAGAACCTGCTGATGCGATTTGACCTACGAGGCATCTACACGATCCTCGATAGCGGCGGGGCTGTGTTCTGCTCCGGCGGGTGTACCGCCATCTTTGATAGCAGTGGCTTTATTCAGGTGGAAGCGAGCGCGGGGCTGACGCTGCGCTTTTAGTCGACTGGAGGAAGACCAGTCCTCCGAAACTCCAAATGAATCCCGACAACGGACAATTCAGCGCCCAACCAATAGCCAGACTTGCCACACCCTGCTGAGCGAGTGCGTGTCCATGCCATGGAACAGGTCATCCCGGACTCTTGTCTGAAAAAAGCGACGGGTACCAATTTCCGGGGTAGTCAAGAATCAGGCCTGTGCAGCCCGTATCGCTTGACAGCTCCATATATTCGACTTAACTAATATCTAATAGAATGCTCATTCAGGCACCGTGGAAACCGAAACCACCGAGGAGCGAGCGCATGCAACGTCTCCATCGACTCAGGACCCTACCGGCGCTGTTGTTCCTCGCGCTGGCGCCGGTCACAACCGCGGCCAGCGATCTCGGCGAGAAAGTGGCCCAGCAGGGCAATGACAACGGCGCGGCGGCCTGCGTCACCTGCCACGGCGCCGATGGGGGCGGCAACGGCGCGGCCGGCTGGCCGCGTTTGGCCGGCATGAATGCCGACTACCTCGCCAAGCAGCTCGATGACATGGCCAGCGGCAAGCGCGACAACGCCACCATGAACCCCATCGCCAAGGGCCTCTCCGCCGAGGAGCGACGCGCGGTGAGCGAGTACTACGCCGAGATGGAAGCGCCGACGGAGGCGCCGGGGACCGATGCCGCTCAGTCCGTAGTGGAGCGCGGCCGGGCCATTGCCGAGCAGGGCCTGTGGCGCAAGGGAGTCCCCTCCTGCGTCGCCTGTCACGGCCCCGGTGGTGACGGCGTGGGTGCCGATTTCCCCGCCCTCTCCGGCCAGCACGCGAACTACATCGAGAACCAGTTTACCGCGTGGCAGGACGGCACACGACACAACGATCCCAATGAACTCATGGCCTCGGTGGCCGAACGCCTCACCGAGGAAGAGATCAAGGCCGTGGCCGCCTGGTTCGCCTCGCAGCCCGCCCGTCCGCCTGCCGAATAGCCACCGTGGAGGTCATCGTGAACAAGACCCATCAAGAAACCATCCGGCCCGGTCGCCACACCGCGCAGCTCCTGGCGGCCACCCTCCTCGTCGCCGGCACGGCATTCGCCCAGGACGACGAGACCCTCACGAAACAGGTGGAGTTGGAACAGCCCCCCGAGGCCAGTGGCGAGGGGTACTTCGATTATCCCGGCATGGACGAGATCCCCGAGGGGCAGTTCGGCGAGGCCGTGCGCAGCGGCATGGAGGCTTTCATCAACACACTGCAGCACCCGGAGGCCAAGCGCCACGTCGGCAACGGCCAGAACTGCGCCAACTGCCACCTGGGTGGCGGCATGGCCGCCAACTCCGCGCCCCTGTGGGGCGCCTGGGGGATCTACCCCAAATACCGTGGCAAGAACGACCACGTGAATACCATGGATGAGCGCATCCGGGGCTGCTTCACCTACTCCATGAACGCCGGAGACTCCGAGGCCGGTGGCCCGCCGAAGCCGGACAGCCAGCTCCTGAAAGACATGCAGTCATTCATGTTCTGGTCCGCCAGGGGTGCGCCCCTCGGGAAGAACCTGCCCGGCCGAGGCTATCGCAGTGTCGAGGAACCGGAAGACGGCTACTCCATCTCCCGCGGGGAATCCATCTACCAGGACCAGTGCGCCGTCTGCCACGCCGAGGACGGAAGCGGGAAATTCACCGCCGACGGCAAACAGATCTTCCCGCCTCTGTGGGGCGAGAAGGCGTTCAACTGGGGTGCCGGCATGCACCGCATCAACACCGCAGCGGGTTTCATCAAGTACAACATGCCCCTGGGCAAGGCCAACCCCGTGGAGATGCACGCCGCCCTCTCCGACCAGGAGGCGTGGGACGTGGCCGCCTACATGAACAGCCATGAGCGGCCCCAGGACCCGCGCTGGGAAGGCGACAAGGCGACCACCGCAGAGAAGTGGCACGACCACACCTGCCTCTACAACCAAGAGGCACGCGGCCACACCCTGGGTGAGGGTACCGAGTAACCCTCACCCGTGTGATTGCGGACAGCCACAAGGAATCCATCATGAACGGCAACCACGCGCGCATCGCTCTGGCGACAGCGCTGGCCCTGGTGACCGCGCCGGCCGGAGCCGCCAACTGGCTGGTACTCAACAGCGCCGAGGCGCCCGAGGGCGCCCCGAGCATGTCGGTCTTCGGCTTCATCCAGCCGACCTACCGCGACATCGACGACAGCGACAAGGCACCCAACGGTCAGCGCCCCATCTTCAACACCCTCGCCCCGGACCGCTCCAGCAGCTCCGGCTTCAACCTGGCCCGGGCGCGGCTTGGCGTGCGCGGGGCGCTGAACAATACTGACAAGGACATCCACTACTTCTTCCTCACCGAGTGGGGCAACAACGGCATTACCCGCCTGGCCGACCCCGACGGCGGCAGCCCCGGCCCCCAGCTCACGGATGCCTCCATGACCTTCCGCCACCTCGCTGGCGGTGGCAGCGACGACATCTGGGAGCCCGGAGTAAGCCTGCGTATCGGCCAGTTCCAGTGGCCGCTGGTGGACGAGGGGCTGCGCGCAATTCCCGCCTACGACTACATCAGCTTCTCGGAGGTAAGCCGGCAGCAGGTACTGGAGCGGTACGTGCGCCAGAACCCCGGTGGTAACGACGAGAGCCTCACCGGCTTCGACGGCTCCATCAGCTCCTACCGCGATATCGGCGCCATGGCCTTCGACGAATTCCGGATCACCGACCACTGGGAGGGGACCTGGGCCGCCGGAGTGGGCAATGGCAACGGCATCAACCGCAGCGACAACGACGACAACCGCGACCTCTATCTGCGGGCCCAGGCCGCCTACGTCTTCGACGGCGTCCACCGCGGCAGCCCGCGCCGGGAGGACGTCAAATTCTTCGCCTGGAGCCAGCAGGGGGATCGTGTCTTCGATGCCGGCAGGGACGGCACCATCGACGACGGCGACGAGTTCGAGCGCAACCGCTACGGCCTGGGCTTCCACTACTACCGCCAGCCCTGGCGCTTCTCCGGGGAATACGTCTTCGGCAATGGCATGGTCTACAACGGCACCAATCCGCCCTTCACGAACCCCGGTGAAGACATTGGCGATGTCACTCCCCAGATGGCCCCCGGCAAGGACAACGAATTCGACGGCTGGTACCTGGACGCCGCCTGGTTCATACAGCCCAACAAGCTGGCGCTACAGGCCCGCTACGATGTCCTGAACCGGCTCAACGAATTCGATGCGGATGAATTCGCCAATAAAGGGCATCCGGAACGGAAATTCTCCACGTTGACCCTGGGGCTGCAGTACTGGAACCACCCCATCAAGAGCCAGTGGACCCTCTCCTATCGCATCCGCGACCTGGAGGCGCCCCACAACGCCGCGGCCAACAAGGTTGGCAGAACCATGGGCAACGAGATCCTCCTGCAGTACTTTCACCTCTTCAACACCGGCGGCTGACAAGGAGATGGAGAGGGTATAGGGAAGGATTCTCACCGATGCGGCGGCGGGTGGTGGCGGCCTGGGTCGGGTCGACGTCGAAGGCGACCGTGGCCTCGGGGCGGGAGAACTGGATGCCGGGGAGGTGGACGATGACCGTCCAGATCAGGATCCGGTCCTCGCCGGAGACGATGCGGACGCAAACAGGTTCAGGCCAGGTTCTGAGCCCACCATGCAGGCCACGCATTCCCTGTTATTCGGGATCCGGCGGCTCGACTGACAACACATCAATCTCGTTTTCCAGGATATGCTGATACTCGCGAATCCTCTGGACATAACGCACCGGCTCGTAACCCCGCGCATAACCGTATTTGAGATTCTGGTAAATGAACTTCTTCGAAAGAAGGGGTAATACCTGCTTGACGTCTCCCCAGCGGTGCGGATCGAGGTCCTGTTCCCGCGCCAGCCGCTGGGCATCATGCAGGTGGCCACGCCCAACATTATAGGCCGCCAGTGCCAGCCAGGTGCGGTCCGGTTCTTCTACCTCGTCCGAGAAGCGCTCATTCCTGAGCTTCGCCAGGTACTTGGCACCCCCGAAAATGCTTTGCTTGGGATCCAGCCGGTTATCCACACCCACTTCTTTTGCCGTATTCAGCGTCAGCATCATGATCCCCCGGACCCCGGTCGGGCTGCGGGCACGGGCACGCCAGTGCGACTCCTGGTACCCCTGAGCGGAAAGCAGAATATAGGGAAGGTCGTATTGTTCCGCGGCCGTCTCGAAATAGCTTCGGTATTTCGGGTAGCGTTCGTCGACCCGACGGATCAAACGGCGCGTGTCCACGTAATCAAAAACCCGAAAATAGCCGTAATAATGCTCTTTGACGACCTCCAGACGCCCGCTCTCCCTGAACGATTCCAGCCAGGACGCAACGGCGCTCTCAAGGTCCCTGCGCGGCTGCGCCATCATCCAGCCCAGTGACTCTGAACGGTTGAGGTTGAACGGCGCGATCAGCTCCGGGAAATAGCGCCGGTTGTGATCGACAATATTGGAGTCGGCAATGGTACAGTCGATCTCCCGCTGCCAGACGTCGTAGAGGAGCTGCTCAGTGGAAACATTATCCACGGTTTGCCACTCGAGCTCGGGATGGGTCTCTTTAAGGGTCTCCAGTCGCTCCACATAGCTGCTATCCGCGATCACAGTAATGTCCAGCCCCACCAGCTCTTCAACAGACTCGGGCTGGACGTTATCGCGACGGCACACAACCTGCTGGGTCACATCCTGGTAGGGCGGCCCGAAACGAAAGCGTTCCTGGCGTTTGGGGGTAATCGTCAATCCAGCCGCGGCCAGATCCCCTTCGCCGTTTGCAATGCCTTCGATGATGGAGCGGATCGACGGCTTGATGTTGTATGCCACCTCAACACCCAGGTGCGATGCAAAAGCCTCGACCATATCGTACTCAGGCCCCGTGGGTTTGCCGTCACGCCCCAGATACCAGGTGGTCGGCGCGTTACGGGTCAGCACCACCAGCTTCCCCTCCTCCTTGATAGCCTGAAGGCTGCGTGCCTGCCCCTCATCATGTGTGCAGCCAACCACAGCCAGTATGGCCACCAGAAACACAATACGCCTGACTCGGTACATACGCCGCTCCGAGAGAAAGACAACAAAATAAAGGGTAGTATGTGTTTCCTTTAAACACAGTCAAAACATTGCTTGAGTACGAGGAATACTACAAACCGGCGGCGGCGATGACGCGGTGCGCGGCCTGGAATTGTTTTGTCAGGACCTCGGGCGCGCCCTCTGGGATGTCGCCGCGCCAGTAGTCGAGTTCGCCGGACGGAACCAGCACCCTCGCCTTCGGGAAGACCGGCTGATCGTCGGCATCGATCAACCCGCCGACATGGTCGGGATGCATGTGGGTGATGAGGACCGTGTCGATGGATGCTGGATTAACCGCTATTTCTTCGGTTTTTCCGAAACAGGCGCAGCAACCTGAAACAAGTCGCTCCGCGTGCTCTCAACAAACTTGAACTGGGCCATATCCCGGGCGACATCTGATTCCAGGCTTTTCAGGTAAGCATCCAGCTCATCCTCAAAGGCGTCATCCTCTGCCAACCGGAGTGCGAGCAGATAGGTCTCCTTCCCTGCTGACGTATTGGATTCGTCCTCAATCTCCTTGACCACCTGTTGATAGCACTCCGAGTTCTTGCCGTCACTTTTCCCTGTGGCTTCCTGCGCCATGCACAGATAAAGCCGGTTTTCATGGTTGGGTTGAAGCTCTGCCAGGCGCTCCGTTGCTTTGACGATACCCTCAGCTTTACCCATTCGCTTCAGGATATTGATCCTCGCGGTATAGGCGGGCACATAACCTGGATCAACTTCCGTTGCACGCTGCGTCAGCTCAAGAGCCTTATCCAACCCCCCATCCTCGGAACGATCTACCAAGATCTGCTGCGCCTGTTCGGTCAGGGAGGCCGCACTCTCTTCTTCACCCGTGGAGCAGCCGGACAACAGCACAATGATCAGGACCAGTATGAGTGCGCGACGACACGAACCTGTAACCGTCATTGATCTCTACCCTTAATCTGGATTTCTTTGACCGCAAGCGAGCTTGAATTGGTACCGACACCACTATCAAACCAGTACCCGGCTTCAATTCTTACTTTATATGCCCATGGATCTTTAGAGGGAGCCAGATAGAACTTCGCCGAGCCAATGGGCGCATACTCGTTCTCTGGCCAAACCGCCTGGTTGCGCTGCTTGAAGCGCTTACGGGCAATAACTTCTCCGTTAGAGATCAACGTCGCACTGCCATAAAAATCAAAAGCGCCTTTGAATTCCGGCAGCTCCATGGGTGGCGTGTGGCCCATGGCAGACACAAACAGGCTATCGCCTCGAGTGACCACGTTGCCTTTGATATAGAAACTTCCGTGGATGCCCACGCCTTCCTGAAACAGGTAGGAAAGCTTTTTGATCCTAAACGTATTTTTTTCAGGCTCGAAGTGATGGGTCTTGCGCTCATCTTGAGATGAGAAAATCCATTTGGTCATCACAGACTCCTTTCTGTCTTTACCGCGGGGAACGGAATCCTATCATCGAGCACGGTCGAAAACCAGTTTTGTGGGGGAACCGCCCGGGTTTGGGACTTCACTAACCTCCCGTAGTCAGCTCAGACCGTAAGCCGCCAAACATGCGGCAAAAACCGAAACCCATCTCCGTCCTCGGCCACATACCCAATCCCCGGAAAATCCAGATGATGCCCGGCGACCAGCTCCCGGGATTCGGCCAGTTCGGCCATGATGCGGCGGCGGGTGGTGGCGGCCTGGGGCGGGTCGACGTCGAAGGCGACCGTGGCCTTGGGGCGGGGGAACTGGATGCCGGGGAGGTGGACGATGTCCGTCCAGACCAGGATCCGGTCCTCGCCGGAGACGATGCGGTAGCCGGAATGGTCCGGCGTGTGGCCCGGTAGCGGCACGCGGGTGATGCCCGGCAGGACCTCGGTGCCCGCCAGGCGCTGCATGCGCGAACCGACGGCGGCGATGACGCGGTGCGCGGCCTGGAATTGTTTTGTCAGGACCTCGGGCGCGCCCTCCGGGATGTCGCCGCTCCAGTAGTTGAGTTCGCCGGACGGAACCAGCACCCTCGCCTTCGGGAAGACCGGCTGATCATCGGCATCGATCAGCCCGCCGACATGGTCGGGATGCATGTGGGTGATGAGGACCGTGTCGATGGCGCTGGCGTCGAGGCCGATGGCGTTGAGGTTGGCCATCAGACCGGCACCGCCCTCGCCGGCGAAGGCGCCGATGCCGGTGTCGATCAGGATCCGGTGATCGCCGGTGTCCAGCAGAAAGGCGTTAAGGGTGATGCGCGGCGGCGTGGGCCGGCGGTTTTCGGCTTGCAGGCGCCTGGCCTCTTCTTCAGGGATCGACTGGACCAGGCCGAAGCTGGCTTCCATCTGGGCATCGAGCAGGGTTGTGAGGATGAAGTCGCCGATGCGGAGTTGGTGGGCATTGGTGGGTTGGTGTCGAGGCATAAATACCCCTTTCTATTTTTGGGTTTGGTAGGATTATTGTTTTAGAGCAACAACAACTTGGAAATGATGGAAGCCCTCAGCAAGGAACAACAAGAACCATCCCACTATCAAGTTCAATCGCCGCTCATAGACGCAGATCCGCTGCTGCGCCATAGCGCCATTGTATTGGTAGCCATAGCGGGCGCTTGGTTATTCCACCTATACAGCCAGCTAACTCCAACAGCAATTGTCATTTCTATCTGGCTTGTTACCGCTTGGCTGATCGGGCGTGGATTATATCGCCGTCGCCGAATAAGACGTCGGGCATGGCTTATGGCCAGCCTGAAGGAGACAAGTCCATGGCACCCCTGGTTGCGAGGAGGGATGCGCCTCCGGGTTTACTACGCTTTCATCGGGGGGTTCTTGGCATTGGTATTACTTCCCTCACTTTCTAGGTTAAAAGACCCAGCACCATGGATGCTGCTTTTGGCAGCCGGTCTCGCCCTCGTAATTATCCGCCTTCGTGTTGAGACCTCTTTAGCCACACAGTTTAAACGACCTTTCCTGGAGGAGGCTGCATGGTGGGTCTCGCTACGTATCGTAACGGTCGGTCTGATGACAGGATTCATCGCTCTAGCTTTCCAGACCTCGCAGCCAGATTTCATCAGTGACGATGTGGAACTCCTGATTTCAATGCAGCATATGATGGATCAAGAAGTAGCTAGAAGTGAGTTATTTCAATACGCGCTTCAGTGGCATGCTGCAATGGATGGCGCCCGGTTTTGGATTGGTCAGCAGCTTGAGCAGGCATTACCGACAATCCCCTTAGCAGCAGTGCTCACCTGGGCTCTGCTGTTTATTAAACAATTCCTCTTTGCACTTGGTTGGCTTCTGTTGCTTGTCGGATTACTCTCAAGAGACACCCATTATGACTGATGCGCCGCAGGGATTAGGGCAGGCCCTCAGCAATGCCCTGACAATCACTCTGGTTGTCCTGCTGGGTTTGCTTCTAATCTTCTCCTTCTATTCGAGCGACCCAGTCGAGTGGGAGTGCGCTCACTATATCTATGTCACCATGAATGGCGAAACGTACCGTGTTCATCGTGAAGACTTATCAGATATAGAAAACACCTCAGAAAAGGCCCTCAACAACCACACACGAAAGGCCCTGATTGCCATCAATGGCAAAATCTCTGAGCGGCTCGAAGAGTTTCGGACACAAGCGAAGAAGAAAGTTGAAGAGTACATTGATTGGCATTACAGCCCCAAAGCTGACCTTTATCGCACCGCATCTAGCGTTCCGATACCACACATGCTGGAGGAGGAATTAATTCCTGAAAATCCGACGATTGAAGACCTCTTCAATAACTTCCATAGCGATCTGCAAAAGCTGGAAGGCGATCTCCAGAAAGAATTGGTCACTCAGACAGGCATTATCACGGAAGGATGGATTGAAGCTATCATTAAACAAATCGATGACCAGAAGGTCGAGGCTAGCTATTTCGGAGAGGTTCAATCGAAAGTGCCTAACCTAGACCTAAAAGCGTTTTCAGAGAAAACGCTCAACTCTCATATTGCCTCGCTCTCTAGCAGATCAATTGGTCCAGGCGGACACCTCCTATCAGGTATCAGCGCTCAATATGCACTGCGTACTTTGGGTAAAACGTCATTTTCCTTCCGCCACATTAAGAAGCGACCACCCCTCCCAAGATTTCATGTCCCCGCCATGGGTAAGTTCAAATGGGTGCGCAGGGGAACAAGAGTACTCAAAGCTCCTGGCCCGTGGGGGTTCATCGGATGGGGTATGGAAATAGTTCCTTATGTTGCAGGTGGTGTTGAATATAGCCACGCATTATTTGAATACACGGAAAGATTAGAGAAGGAAGAGGAGGAGAACTCAGACAAATTGCGAGGAGCGCTTCTCGGCCAAGTTCAAGAACTGGAGTCACGATTTGAAGTTGCTATTCAGAACGCGGCCTTGGAACACCTTAAGCATCTTCAAAACCAAGGCGACAAGAGTCTGGAACGTGCGTTCCAACCGTTACAAACTTATTGATTCAAACTGATTAGGTGAAGTGCCAATAATAGATCTGGCACGAAAAATCTGTCTACAACTCCATCCCGCGCATCAAGGCATTTCGCAGGTTATTAGCACGCTGCTGGTATTCAAAATGCTCTCGAAAAAGCGGCTCCATCTTGTCAATTAATCTCACAGCGGCCTCGCCAACGCTCGGCCCTAAAACCTTCCCCTGCTCCATTAACCAGTTCTGTACACGTTCGGAGGTTAGAGCGGCACAGGCTACACCAATGGCCAGGAGCCAAACCCAGCTGGGAAGTCGTTGCGCTTGCACACCAAGATGACGAACCAGCTGCCAAACACGATCGATCATCGCAGCGGTTATGACGATGCTCCCGATACCTGCAACTTTGATCGAATACTCGACTGCAGCCTCACGCGAATACTTCTTCGCTGTGGCGATAACACTGACATGTACAAGAGGAACGCCCATTTTTTCAAAATGAACATCTCGGCCAGAGATAGGTGCTTCAATCTTTTCATGGAGCTTCACATAAGGAGCGTCCTTCGGGTCATGATACGTTTCATCCGGGCCGCCACACTCAACGAGATTGAGTTTTGACCGAAATCGTTCCCACTGCTCCTCCAGAGCCTTAACACCTATGCCTTCTCGCTCGTGAAGGTCCTGTATCTTCGCCTCGACTTCCTGCTCCAGGAACGTGGGCGCATAGGCGAGAATGGTCTCTGCGTCGATCGCTTCCAGAAGGTTTGTTCGAGCATCAGGGTTGTCAGCCCTCGCGAGCCACCTGATATCTGAAACTATCGCGCTCGCATCCACGATGAGAGGCACCTGTAATATTTCGGCGATCCCAAAAGCTGAATACTGATTACTCAGAATACTCCGGAGACTTGGTAATTCGTCTGATCTAGCCTGCATGCCTTTGGCCACTAAAGCGTAATCCTCATAAATCCAAACTCGCGCCCCGCTTCCGCAACCATTCCTTTCGCTCGCGCCAGTCGGGCATCACTTTGTCCACCTCGTTCCAAAAGGCATCCGTGTGGTTGCGGTGATGGAAATGGCAAAGCTCATGGACGGTGATGTAATCGATGATCTTGGGCGGGGCCATCATGCACTTCCAGTGGAAGTTCAATATTCCACTGCGCCCGCAGCTTGCCCAGCGATAGCCCATATCTTTCACTTTGACATCGGCAATGTCCACGCCCACTTTGGGCGCAAAGAATAAAGCACGGCTTTCAAAACGCTGCTGTCCTTTATCCACATAGAACTGTTCAAAAGCCTTCCTGGCTGCGTCAGTGCCGCCGTGTTCAATCACTTCTCGGCTTAAACAGAAACGCCCATCCTTTAACTTCAAGGGCTGATCCTGCCCTGAAACAAGCGCGAGGCGGTACGCACCGCCCAGGTACAGAAAGGTTTCCCCGTTGACCCATTCCCGGGCAACCGCCGAGGCATTCAGGTCCTTCCATTCGGCCAGGTTGCGGTATATCCAGAGGCGTTTGCTATCCACTACGGCATCAACCTGTTCGGGGGTATACTTCGCAGGCGGACGCACCACTACCGTACCGTCCCGCTCGATTACGATGTCCGTAGTCTTACGCTGGTTGCCAGGGACCAGAAGATATTCGATGTCTCTGACGCGTCGGGGTGTCATCCTGTCACTTCCTCCTATCCGTGCCGCTAAGCAGTGAGTCATGGCGATTCTTGGCCAGTTTCATGATTTCGACTGCGATCCGTTCCCTGTTGCTTTTCAGTTCAGGAATCCCGGTGAGGGTCAGTGCTGTCTTGATTTCGCTGCGGGTGCGCTTCTGTTTGTCGCTGTTGTTCCAGAAGTCGATGCTGCCGATGTCTTGTTGCAGGGTATCAATGATTCTTTCCATGAGGGATTTCATGTTCTCCCTCTCACCAGGAGGCACTTCACCGCCCTCGAAGGCTTCATTGGCGATATGTTCATAGAAGGTCGTAGCCTCCCGGCTCATCCCCTCCTCGCCCTGCTTGCGTCCTTCCGCAGCTTCCTTGCGCAGGCTTTCCAGCTCTTCCGCCAGTTTCTCCCACTCGCCCTGATACTGGTCGATCAGCTGCTCGACCTTCTCTGACAGGCTCTTGTAAAAGGCAGGGTCTTCATCGTGGTGCACGGTGCAGTGCTTGCGGATGGCGTGCTCCATCTCGCTGGCCTTCGCCTCGGCATTACCTCCCGCGTGCTCGTCGAGCTGTTCCAGGAAGTCGCCGGAAAGCAGCTCCACGGGTTCCACCTTTGGGTTGATACCGAGACTGATCAGGTGATCGTTGATCAGATCTCGCACCTTTTGTCCGGCATCACCCAGGTTCAGGGTGTCGTCCTTATAGCGCTCCTTGGCCACCCGCTGGATGTAACCCAGGCGCCTGGCCGGTACACGGTAGGGCTGGCCGGCTGAATGAGGGAGGATGATGTCCAGGCTAGCCAGGAACTTCTTCAGGTACACATCGAAGTCCGCCCGAACCTTCTCGTCCTTCAGGAGCTTGACCGCTTCGTGCACTACCTCCGCATCGGCCTCGACATCCGACAGTCTGCCTTCCACGAAATCCTGAACCTGGTGCACTTTGTGTTCCGAAAATAGTTGCAGCAATCGCTGGTAGCGCTCCTGAAGCACCGGCACTTCTGAAGTGATGTTCTTCAGCCCACTTGCCAATTCCTGTTGCTCGTCCGTCGCCGCATACAGGGTCAGCGCCTCGGTCAACTTATGTGTCAGGCCGATATAGTCCACCACATAGCCGCGCTGTTTGCCCTTCTTCACCCGGTTGGTGCGAGCGATGGCCTGCAGCAGGGTGTGCTCACGGATTTTCTTGTCCAGGTACATCACCTGCTCGATGGGCGCGTCGAAGCCGGTCATGAGCATGTCGCAGACCACCAGAAAAGCAATGCCGCTGTGGGGCTTATCCGGGTCATCAAATGCGAAGGGCTTGCAGAAGTTCTCCACCGCATTCCAGGCCCGGGCCTGCTTGCGAGCCTCTGTGATCCAGGCCGCCTCGTTGGTGCCGTCGCTGGATATCACCACCGCCGCCTTCAGGAACTCAATTTGGCGGATTTTTTCCTCGTCCGGTTCCGGCTCAGCACGCATGGCCGCCACCGTATCGGCCAGAGCCCGGTGGATGGCCTGCTGGTAGCGCACTGCCGCCAGCTTGGAGTGGCATACCACCTGCGCCTTGAAGCCATTGGGAAAGATATGCTCCAGATAATGCCGGACCATGTCCTTCGCAATGGCCACGATGCGCTGCTCCGCCTCCAGGATGTCACCAGTTGCACCGTACTTCTTTTTGATGGTGAGCAGCTCTTCCTCGCTGCGCTCACGGAACAGGTTCTCGAACTTGTCCTCGAACTCCGCCTTTTCGTTCAGAGCCGCATCGGCCGTACGTCCTTCATAGAGAATCTGCAGCGTGGTGCCGTCTTCCACGGCGTCCATCAGCTTGTACTTGTCGATGTAGTCACCGAAGCGTTTTACTGTTTTCTTCTCGCCGTGACGTTCGGTGATCAAGGGCGTCCCGGTGAAGGCGATGCGCGCGGCATTGGGAAAGGCTTCGAATATGTTCTCGCCCAGTTCCGAGCTTTGAGTACGGTGGGCCTCGTCGATCATGAGCACAATTCGTGATGAAAAATTGACCACCCCGAAGGTGTCCTTGCCGGGCATGGCCTGATAGGTGCCCAGTGCCTCGGCCACAGACGTCGGCAGGCTTTCATCCGCCACCTGGAACTTGTGCGCCATCACCATATTCACATCGGACTGATTGGTGCCCAGATCCCGGCGCAGCGCCTCGCTGCTTTCCACCACGTTCACCCGCCCGCCGATCAGGGTGGCGGTCTCGGCCAGTTGCTCCTCCAGGTCCACCCGGTCATTGACCAGCACGATCTTGTAGTCGTGCAGATCCTTCGAGGCGCGCAGCATGCGCGCCACGAACACCATGGTCAGGCTCTTTCCCGAGCCCTGGGTGTGCCAGACCACGCCGCCTTTTTCCTCGGCCGTACGCCCATGACGCAGACGTTCGACAATGCGCCCGGCGGCGCGGAACTGCTGATAGCGGCCCACCACCTTGATGCGCGGGCCGCTGTCGGTATCCATGAACACCGAACAGGTCCGCAGGAGTTTGAGCAGATTGGCCTTGTCCAGCATGCCGGCGATCAGCCGTTGCTGCGGGTTCATACCCTCGGCTTCGCTCTCGTCGCAGGGCCACAGAGTCTTCCAGGGATAGAAATGCTCGTCGCCGGAAGTGATGGTGCCGTAGTCCGCCTCCACGCCGCTGCTGCGGATCAGCAGCAGGTTACTGTGGAACAGCCGTGGCTCACCCTCCTTAAGGCCCTGCCGTGCCGTGTCCTCCCGGCGGTTCATGTAGCGCTGCAACTGGCGGAAGGCCTCTTCCATGGGGTTGGCGCAGGTGGGCCCGCCCTTCTTGCACTCCACCACCGCCAGCGGAATGCCGTTCACGAAGAGCACGAGATCGGGAATAATGAACTGCTTCACGCAGCCGGGCGTGTCGATGCGGAACTGGTTGATGGCCAGGAAGTGGTTGTTCTCCGGTGTATCGAAGTCAATCAGCCGCACCACCGGGTCCTGCTCGCCAGTTTCCTCGTTCACGTCCACCTGAGTCTTCAAAAGCAGCCTCTGCACCGCCTCGTTGGCTTCCAGCAGGGTGCGGTTGGGCTGGCGCAATAGCTGCTCTTGCAGATCCAGCAACTGCTTGTCCGTCAGCCAGGTACCGCCGCCCTTGCCGGGGTTGATGGCCGCCACCGACCGTGTGAACACCTCCGGCAACAGCCACTGGCGGAAGCCGGCGCGGCGGCTCCGGGCTGGATCGGACGGGATCTCCTGCCCTTGGTCGATAATTTCCCAGCCCAGCTCCTGCAGCTGCTGCAGAAACGGCCGCTCGACTTCCGTGTACTCAGACATGGGCGGCCTCGGGTTCGTCCTCTGGCTCAACCTCCGGCTCCACTAAAACCTTGCCCGTCAGGAGATCATGCATTAGGCCCCTCTTTTGTTTCTTCAGTTTTTCTAACTGTCTCCTTTCCATCTGTATTCTTGATACCGCATTATCTAAAACATCTGCAATTTCGAGCTGCTCACCTTCACCGGGCACCATGGTTGGCAACCTTCGCACTTCGCCGAGATTGATCCCCTGAACTGCAACACCCAACGTATTGATATCATAGTGACGACGAGCGACGTCGCTCTCGAGAAAATAGCTATAAAACCTATTGTTACCAGTAGCAATATCAATCCGTGCCGTATCCTGCGTAATATTTGCCCCCTCTAGTTCATCTGGAACTACGCAAATTCGACCAACACTCCCTCTGATCGTGATGAGAATGTCTCCCGATTTCAGCCTAGATCTCTTATACTCCTGATCAATGTCTGGCGACGTGAGAAGCAACCCCTCCGAATTAATCATCCGGTCGTTTATGTCTTTTACCTTAATTACCGGGACACCATTCTCATGGCCATATCCAGGCATAAGTATGCCGTACACAACTGGACGCGCTGGGTTTACTACGTCGCCAAGGCTAGTAAGCGACCACTCTTTCGGGATCCACCCAATCGGCGTTTCCTGATACAGCTCCGGGGCCTGTTCGCGGGGCGGGCGCAGTTGGCCGTCGGGGCCGATGCCGCGGGTAAAGAGGTCGTGCATGAGCCCGGCCTTGATCTGCTGATACTTGTCGATCAGCGCCTCGGTCTTTTCGATGGCCTGGTCGATGGTTTGCAGGATGCGGGCAATTTTCCTTTGCGTCGCTGGATGAAGGCTTGGTACGAGAACTTTTCTCAAGTCAGACACCGTCAACATCGGAACCGCTTGCTGCGCGGTAACCCTTGGAAAATGGAGTTCCCCCAAAAAAGTGGACACGCGCCATCAGCTTAACCCCTCGTACTCCAGTGGGGTCCTGTAACCAAGGCTGCTGTGGAGCCGTTGGGTATTATAAAAGACTTCAATATAGCGATTTATATGTTTCCGTAATTGTCGCATCGTCACGAAGCTGGTGGCGTGCAGCAATTCTCCCTTCAGCGTCTTGAAGAAGGACTCAACCTCGGCGTTGTCGGTGCATTGGCCCGGTCGGTTCATGCTGTGGTGGACCTGGTGCTGTTTCAGCAATGCCTGAGTCTTGTGGGCCCTGTATTCGATCCCCCGATCAGTATGAAGCAACAGGCCAGCGGCAGGATTTCGGCTTTTGAAGGCCTCCCTCAGGGTCGCTCTGGAGAAATCCGCATCCAGGCTTTCGCCCAATCGCCAACTGAGTACTCGACGGGAGAAAAGATCCAACACCACCGCCAGGAAAACGTATTTCTGACCGAGCTTGATGTAGGTCACGTCACTGCTCCATTGCTGATCCACGGCGGCCGGAGCAGGGGCTCCGAGGCGATAATTGGGCAGGGCTTTCAGTTCGTGACGCCGCCGCGCCAGGCGCCGGTAGACGTGGGTTACACGGGCCCGCATTCCCCACTGCTGCATCACCTTTGCAACCCGGTTTTCGCCCACTGTCACTCCCTCACGGCACAGCGCCTGATGGACCCGCGGACTGCCGTAGCGCCCCTTGCTATCATCATAGATCCTTCGGATCTGGGACAGCAGCACGGCTCGCTCTGCGTCTCTTTTGCCGGGCTTTCGATTGGCCCAGGCATAGTAGCCGGAACGCGAAACGCTCAGGTGCTGACAAAGTGCCTTTACGCTGTACTGCCGTCGGTGTTTCCAGACGAACCGGAACGCTTCCGTCGTTCCTCGGCCTGAAAACGTTGAAACTTTTTTAGGACGTCGTTTTCCTCCTCAAGCTCCGCGATCCGGCGTTTGAGGCGGGTGACCTCATCCTGGTCTTTGATCTTCTCCTTGGCCTCGGGGGGCGCTTTCTTGACCCGTTTCATGGCAAATTTCCCCTCGCGGTACTCTTTGCGCCAGCGTGACAGCATGAATGGGTGAATATCCAGCGCTTGCGCTACGCCCTGAACGCTTCGATGGGCCTGGTGACTCCACTCTACCGCCTTGACCTTAAACTCGGTGCTGTAGCGTTGTGTCTTCTTCCCCGTGATCATCGCGGGCATCGGTTTTCTCCTTCGTGGGAGTTATCGATGCGTGTCCATTAAAGTGGGGGAACTCCAAAATCCACCTGAGAAAGCGAATAGTAAAGAAACTCCGAGTCCACAGCGTCATTTATTGGTGTCGCTACAATAGTCGTTTGAGTCGCGCCAAACTTGTCAAAATTTGGGAGCCTCGGATATCCAATTGTGCCACGAGCGCCAATAACTATTGCGCCACGATTATTTATTACCTTTAGTTTGCTCGAATATCCCCACGGCTCATTATTTTTATCCGCGGAAAATACTGGAAGACCATCTCCAGTACAGTCACTTGCAACTATCGTCTCTCCCATCTTTAGATCAACAAGATGGGGGAGGGGCACAAACTGTGCCTGCTCATTCATACCCCAACTCCACCAAGAACCCTTCCAGCTGCCGTGACGCCTCGTCCCGCTCTGACTCGATCTCGCGAGCGGTGACGGCATACTTGGCCCAGAGATTTTCGACCTCCCAGATGCAGGCCCGCTGCTCGGCGCGCAGATAGCCCTGGTAGATGTTCAGCAGCAGGGTCCTGAGCCGGTCCATGATCACGGTGCGGGCCTCGTCTTCGGCGATCTTCTCGCGGGCGCTGGCGACCAGCTCGTCGCGCTTGTTTTCGATCGTCTTGAGCCTGGTCTTGAGCTCTTTCGCCTCGTCTTCCAGGGCCTTGTGGCGGGCCAGTTGTTCATCGATGCACTGCGCCGTGTTCCAAGCGTACTGCCCCTGGGCAACGGCCTCGCGCAGTGGTTCGATCCACTCGCTCTCGAAGCCCACCTGCTGGGCCAATTCGACGATGCGCAGGCCGTTGCCGAATTCGGCGGCCCTCGCGGTCAGCCCTTCGGTGCAGTAGTAAGGTTTGTTGCTGCCTTTGGGGAGTCGATCAGCGGCCTTGAGCTCGGCGAACAGATTACCGGCCAGATCCTTGATGGTCTTGAGCTGGTGTTTCCAGTCGGCGTTGGCGGCCTTGAGCTCGTCGCGCTTACTCTTGACCTCATCTCGGGGCAGCACGCCGGTGTCGTCGGTGTCTTCGAAATCCTCTTCGTCGGCGGCGGCAAACAGGGCCTGGAGCCCGACCAACCGGGCCTGGGCCTGTTCCTGCTCTTCAAGCACCTCGGGGAACTGGCTCTGCAGGATCTCCTCGTCCGGGATCAGTTCCGGGCCCCAGCCACTGGCGGCGATGGACTTGAAGTCGGCCTTGAGGTTGTCGAAAAAGCTGGCCAGGGCCCCGCGTACCTGGAAGGCGGTGAGCAGGCCGTTGTCCGCCATGGCCGCTTCCATGCTGGCCAAGAGCTGGGTGCGCATGACGTAGACATTGTGCGGTGTCGCCTCCTTGTTCTCGGCATCCGGCGCCAGGGCTTCGATCCTGGGCAGGTTTTCCTGCCACCAGACATCCAGCCGGCCCAGGAGTGCCTGGTTGGCCGCCGCCACACCCGGGTGGTCGTTGATCAGGGCGGCGATGTCGCGTTTTTCGGTGAGCGCCGGGGCAAAGTCCCGGTAGTCCGCGTCCCGGGGCACGAAGAGATCCTCCCTGAGACCGGTGTAATTGGCCCAGTAGCGCTGGAGACTTTCGATCTCGGCCAGCGGCACCCCGCCTTGCAGGTGGGCACGCACGTCGTGCGGCTCCGGCGGCGGGGCATTGTCCACATAGCGGCGGATGTTGCAGTTGTAGTCTTCGTTGCGGATTTCCGTTACCGGCACCGGGCGTGCATAGGCGGGAATTTCGTCGCCCTGGCGGTAGGTGTAGACGATCTTGTCGATGTCCTCGGGGCGCAGGTGGTTCTGGGCCTTGCCTTCGCGGTATTCGCGGTCGGCGTTGATGAACAGCACCGAATCCCGCTGGCTGGCATTCGCCTTGTTCAGCACCAGAATGCAGGCGGGAATGCCGGTGCCGTAGAAAAGGTTGCCGGGCAGGCCGATCACGGCCTCCATGTAGCCCTGTTCGATTAAATACTTGCGGGCCTCGCGCTCTTCGCTGCCCCGGAACAGCACGCCATGGGGCATGACCGTGGCCATGCGACCGTTGTGCTTGAGCACGGAGAGCATGTGCTGAACGAACATGAGATCCGCCTTCTTGCCCTTCTCCGGCATCATCACCGGGAAGCGGCCGGGGAATTTCAGGTCCTTCTTGATGTAGTTCTGACTGAAGGGCGGGTTGGCCACCACGCGGTCGAAGCGCTTGAGCTCGTTGTTCTCGTCCAGGTGCTGGGGCTCCCGGATCGTGTCTTCCTGCCGGATGTCGGCATGGGAGATACCGTGCAGGAGCATGTTCATCTTGCAGATGGACCAGGTGGTGCCGATTTTTTCCTGGCCGTAGAGCGCCAGCTCCGAGGCGTCGCCCCCCTTTTCGCGCAGGAAGTCGCGCATTTGGATCAGCATGCCGCCGGAACCCGCCGTGGGGTCGTAGACGCTCATGGACTCTTCCGGGTCACAGACCTCGACACAGAGGCGCACCACCTCCCAGGGGGTGTAGAACTCACCGGCCTTCTTGCCGGCGGAGTCGGCGAAATACTTGATCAGCCATTCGTAGGCGGCACCAAGCAGATCGGGGAATTCGAAGTCCTCATCGCGCAGCGGGATCTTCTCAAAGTTCTGGACGAAATCGGCCAGAGTGTCATCATTAAGAGAGCTTTGACCAATCGGCCGATTAAAATTTATTCCCTTTAATACGTTATCCAGAGCATCCAGATTGGCATCCTCAATAGCTTCGAGCGCCTTGTTTAGTCTGCTGCCCACGTTCTCCTTGACGTGCTTGAGCGCCGGCCGCTCGACGGTCTTCCGCTCGCCGGCTTCGACGATCTCCTCCTGCCACGGCTCATTCCAGCGGGCCCGGGGCGGCACATAGAAATACTTGCCGGAGTAGTGATCCGGGTCTTCCAGCTCAGTGGTGATATCCTCCTCTGCCATGCCCTGCGCCGCAAAGTGTTCACGCAGCTGCCCCCGACGTTCATCGAACAGGTCGCTGGCACGCTTGAGGAAGAGCATGCCGAAGACGTATTCCTTGTATTCGCTCGCATCCATGCTGCCGCGCAGATCATCGCAGGCGCGTAGCAGTAGGCTTTCGAGGTGAGGAAGAGTCAGTTTTTGTGTCATTGAGTCCTACTGTCTAGGTCATCGACCGATTGGTACCGAAGAGTTTGCGTGAAAAGCGGGACAGGAACGCCCCGCCTAAGGAGCTTTGGCTTTTTGCGGGTGTACACAGGAAATCTACGCACGCCGCCTCAGAAACTCGGCAGCGAGCCACCGAGAATCGGTCGGACGCAATATTTCCAATACCTTCCACGCATTGTTTTGCGTTCCGCCGCGCATCTGGTTGGTGGCTTGAGCTACATGAGAGAACCGCTCGCCTTCATAGATGATGCCATCGCCAACAACCTCGGCATACCTGTACTCATTGTAGTACTTGGTGCGAAGCTGGGTTTTCTCTGGAAGGAAGATGGTGCCCCAAGTAATACCATCAGTAGAGCTAGGCGCAACAACATCGTCGTCAGTGCGCTCCAAGAAGGCTTCGACTTGGTCTTCGATGACGGCGTTTGCAGCGGTGCCATGCCTCCTTAACAGCTCCTGATAAAGCTCGAGCGAGATAGGGACAGCGACAAAGTCTTGGTGGGAAAGAACAGTCATAGGTGAATCCTCCATAGTTGACATGGAGAACTATAAAGCCCTCTAGAGTGCTCTTCAAGCTATAAAAAGCAAAATCTATCTGCGGTGCCGCTAACCACGCCGACAAAAGCGCATTGTTGGCAAGTTTCGTTAACAGTGCCTCTCGAGCTTTACATTCGAAAACGGCCGATATCGACGCCCCAGGAGAACTAGAACGTGCTGCGCTACCGCGTGCTCGAATTCAGTATCACCCAGGTCGATCTTCATCCATAGATCATTCAGATCATGAGTGCTGCCAAACCGGTACTCCGATTCTGCCCGATCGAGCTCCCGCCCCAAATTTGCCCTTGTCACCTCAACTACTCGTTGATTCTCTTTATGCGCCTGCTGAATCCTGGAACAGCTGGCGTCGCTATGGGCTGACGCTCGGGGGTTTGGGTAGTTAACGTAAACATGAATCATCGCAATCCTGCCTCCATCGGGCCGCACTCTTTAGATGCGTCACCCAACACTGGGGAGCTGAGGCCCCAACCAACGGTAAAATCCATCTGTAGGGGGCATTCTCAACCGAGAAGAAGCCTACGGCAATCGCGGTATTCAGAGCCATGAAATCAACAGAGAGGGGGAAGTCCAGCGTCCGGTTGACCGCCTTGCTATGCTCTCTGGTCTTGCGGCAGTAAGTACCCCGCGCCATTCTCCCGTAGAAGAGTATTTAGCTCGCCATCTTCTATAAGACCGCTCTCTCTCACTTTTTTCAAGAACAACTCATATCCATGCGCGCCAAGTAAATCAGAATTGTGCTCAGTGGGCATTCTTACAATACGAACAATATCGTCACGGGTCAGGACATCGAATAACGGAAGGATCACTTTCGAAAAGACACTATTAGCCCTATCCCAAGAATACGACTCACTCAAAAAATGGAGAGCTCTCTCTTTCGCAGGGCCTTTGACACCATGTGACTCTACAGCAGTTGCCAAATCATCAAACTCAAGCGCACCGACGCGACCCTCTACCACTGGCGCTAGGTCGGGAACTGCTGAGAAGGTATTAAGTCCTTCTAATACTTGGTTTGTTGGACCATTTTGAATAAACTGCCTGAGCTTGTCGCGACCAGCTTCCTCCAGGACTTCCCACCCCTGAGTAACTGTAGTAGCAAGATATGCTGCACCCGGGAAAAAATGATCGGGCACATCCCGCAAGACTTTATTGAGCTGCTTCCTTAGTCTCTCTTCGGCTATCGCTGGATACATCTCGTGCGCCGCATTGAGGGACACCATTACCTGCGCCTTATAAAAAAGCGGATCCTCTCTTGTGAAGAACCCGAACAAAAGCTGATCAATAAACCCTTTAACGAGAGCTTCGTTCGCCGAGTTTAAGCTTGAGCTTCTTAGCTGGTTAAGAGCCTTATCAGTTTCCATCGGAAAGTAGGCAGAACTGACCATAGTTTTAAGTTCCGCCAGAGCGGCTTTTCCTTGGATGGGCTCTTGAGAAAGGACATGAAAAATAGCATTTCTAATGTGCAATCGCGCTTGTTCCGCCGAAGGCGCATAGGGAACGCCAACTTTTTGAAACGACGGATGCGCGCACCTATGCCGGTCTTCTTTTAGTCTTCCTAAGTCAACGTATTGCTGCGGATCAAAAAACTCTAAATCTTTTCGACATGTTTCTAAAATATCTCGCTCGAATTCAAGCGCGCTCTGAATACCTTGGGGATTTCCTGCCTCTATCTGCTCAATATACTTTTCGTGTTTCTCTTCCAGTGCTTTTGCCGTGCCATCCCCGGCTAGCGCCAGCTCACGAATTTTATCGATCAGATCGAACACAACTGCAATCCAGCAGGTAACAATTGCTGCCCTATACGCTCCTGCCCTGTAGCACTGTAATGCCTCTGAAATGTAAAGCTTAGATTGATCAGAACGACACCGAAGCGACATTGCCTCAATGTCGGCGAGAGTTTCAGTCATTTTGAATCCTTACCGGTGGATAACGACCTGGCTTTGCGGCGCACCGGAACGCTAGCGAAGGTGCGTCCGGCAACAGCCACTGGTTATGTGCTGTCACATCAAGAACGCGATAACCATTCTACTGTGTAAGCTGCTCCGATCGGCGAGGTGAGCAGCATACTCTTATCATCACGAGACTCCCGCCATTCCGTAGCCGCCGTCGCCTCTGCAATCGACTCTCTTGCATCCACTTGGGCACTGCGACGGCGCATGGGTTTAAGACTATCCAGATCAAGTGTTGCCGTTAGACGTATGCCCACGTAATCATTATCACCGTGTTTAATAGGCATCGACCACGTATGCTCGCGCGTGAAGGTCACAGTGTCTCCGGATACGGCTCCAGCCGAACGCCGTGACCGAATATCACGATCTAGCGCCAAAGCAGGCTTTGTAGGCTCCTCGCCAGCCCGAACGAGTGATCGTGCTGATTCTGCCAGTTCGAAGAAGGCTAGCTCTTTGGCATAAGCGACTTGCTTAGTTGAGGCACGAATATCTTCAACGCTGTGCTTTCGGAGCTCCTCGTTCACAGCTTCCCATTCTGGGTCAACGATTCTCACTGTAGCTGGGTCATTGCTGCTCCACTGCGGAATATAAGCTCCAGCAACTAAACTGTGAATCAAAACATTTCCGCCTTTCGGTACAACATTCTGCTTTTGTGGCCTCCCTCTATCCACCGCCCTCTGGAGCTCGGCGAGTGATGACTGCGTGCCTTTACATTCAACGACACTTAATCCCCCAGAAGAATCCTCAGCGATGTAATCAGGTGACTTCGAGGGTCCTCGGCGAGACTGAGTGTGATAGCGCCATAAACCAGGAGAGAGCACATTCATAACCCAATTAGTATCTGAAAATCTCTGGAACCCAAGAGTTTGATGTAATACCCATGTAGTTAGACCTACGCCGAGCTCATCGCTAGCCACCGTTTTTTGATGCGGATCGACGTGCGACCAGTCTTCACAAAGCCGTAATGGGGTAGCTGTTGAAAAAGCAGAGAAATAGCGGAGCCATGCCCAACAATCGGCCAAAGTAAAGCCTTGAGTAGTCGGGGATCTAGTCCAAAGACCGATAAAGACCAAGGCTGCATCAAGGTCTAGAGCGAAGGGCCCTGAGCCAGCAGCTGCTGTAAGGCTTTGAGGAGGCTGAGCAGGAGGAACCCACGAGTTAGAGTCAACCTCAATAAGTACAGTTTTCTGATTTGGTGTTGGCAATGATCAGTCTCTATTTCAAATTAATGGCAGATAACAGAGATTAGACCGCATTCTGTATGATTGAATATACGAACGTCCTGAATAAGAGCATAACTGTAAGCCTATCCCTGTGAGGCTTTTGATCCTCAAAACAACAGCCTAGCCGATGACCAGGGATCGGTCTATGCCATTATTTGAATTCCCGTTTTCGCGCAGCCAATGGGGGGTCGAACTCGATAGATGCCAAGCGGTATGAAGCCAGTCCTGTTAAAGCAGGTCCGCGCTAACATGCTCCGTCACAGCATCAGCCAGCCGGTCCAGCTCTGCCAATCTGTGTTGCTGATAATCAGAGATTGCCTGGTGGTTGTGTAGCCCGGCCCATACCAGCAGCGTGTCGCAGGCCTCTGCGCCATCAAACACCCCATGGATGTAGCAGCCAGCAACGGCCTGGTCCTCACTAACCGCCCCATCCGGCCGCCCATCCAATGACACCAACGGCCGCTCCAACGCACTCCCCGTCGTCACCCCGTTATGAATCTCATACCCACTCATCGGCGTCCCGCTTTCCGCAAACACCCCGGTCACCCGCCGCAGCTGCTTCCCTTCCACCAGCCGCGTCTCAAGATCCAGCAGTTTCAGCCCGTCGGTTTCCCCGGGCTCGCCTTCGATGCCGTCCGGGTCCGCGATGGTTTTGCCCAGCATCTGGAATCCCCCACAGATCCCGAGCACTTTGCCGCCGTAGCGCAGGTGGCGCTGGATGTGCTCATGCCAGCCCTGGGCCTTGAGCCATTCGCAGTCGCTGCGGGTGCTTTTGCTGCCGGGGAGGATGATGAGGTCGGCGCCGGGTTTGGGTTGGTCGGGGCCGATGAACTGGAGGTCCACCTTGGGGTGGAGGCGCAGGGGGTCGAAGTCGTTGTGGTTGCTCATTCTGGGGAGCGCGGGGACGACGACCTTGAGGGCGTCTTCGTCGGCCTCGGTGCCGGTGAGGCCGACGCTGTCTTCGGCGTCCAGGATGAGGCCCTGGAGGTAGGGGAAGACGCCGACGAGGGGTTTGCCGGTGTAGTCTTCGAGCCATTTGAGGCCGTCTTCGAGCAGCGCCGGGTCGCCGCGGAAGCGGTTGATGAGCAGGCCGGTGACGCGGTCGCGTTCGGACTGGGACAGGAGCTGGAGGGTGCCGGCGAGCTGGGCGAAGACGCCGCCGCGGTCGATGTCGCCGACGAGCAGTACGGGCAGGTCGGCGGCTTCGGCGAAGCCCATGTTGGCGATGTCGTTTTCGCGCAGGTTGATTTCGGCGGGGCTGCCAGCGCCTTCGACGATGATCACATCGTAGCGGGCCTTGAGCGCTTCCCAGGCGGCCATGACGCTCTTGCGGGCTTCTTTCTTGAAGCCATGGTAGTCGACGGCGTCCATGTTGCCGTAGACCTGCCCTCTCAGGATGACCTGGGCGCCGCGGTCGGTCTGGGGCTTGAGGAGCACGGGGTTCATGTCGCTGTGCGGTTCGATGCCGCAGGCCAGGGCCTGGAGGGCGGTGGAGCGGCCGATCTCGCCGCCGTCTTCGGTAACGGCGCTGTTCAGGGCCATGTTCTGGGGCTTGAACGGGGCCACGGAGACGCCCTGGCGGTGGAGCCAGCGGCAGAGGGCGGCGACGATGGTGCTCTTGCCGGAGTCCGAGGTGGTGCCCATGACCATCAGCGATTGCATGAGGTGTTGCCTCCGTTGTTTACGTTACCTGTAGGAGCGAGCTCTGCTCGCGATATCGCTTGCCAGCAAGCTCCTACAATTCGACGCCTTTCTGGGCACGGACGCCGAGATCCTTGAACGCGTGCTTGACGATGGTCATGTCGGTGACGGTGTCGGCCAGCTCGATCAGCTCTTTCGGGGCGTTCCGGCCGGTGACCACGACGTGCTGCATCTCGGGGCGGTTCTGGAGATCGTCCAGGACGCGGTCGAGGTCGAGGTATTCGTAGCGCAGGGCGATATTGAGTTCGTCGAGCAGCACCAGGCTGTAGCGCTCGTCGGAGAGCATGCGCGCGGCTTCTTTCCAGGCGTTCTCGGCGGCTTCAACGTCCTTTTCCCGGTCCTGGGTGTCCCAGGTGTAGCCGTCGCCCATGACGTGGTAATCGACGTTGGCCTGGTCACGGAAGAAGCGTTCCTCGCCGGTCTGCATCTTGCCCTTGATGAACTGGACGATGCCCACCTGCAGGCCGTGGCCGAGGGTGCGGGCGACCATGCCGAAGCCGGCGGAGCTTTTGCCCTTGCCGTTGCCGGTGTTCACGAGGAGGACGCCCTGGTCTTTCTGGGCGTTGGCCATGCGTTCTTCCATGACCTTTTTCTTGCGGGCCATCCGTTGGGCGTGGCGTTCCGGGTCTTTTGCGTTCTCTCGCATCGTTATCGCTCCTGACCTTTGAAAAGTTCCGCAACCAGTTTCGGGGCGGTGGGGAAGTAGCCGTGGAAGTAGCTCGCCGTGAGTGAGCCCTGCTTGAACACGCGCTCCCCTTCGCTGCCGTTTTTCTTGGTCGTTCTCATGGCCGGTTCCCGTCCCGTTTCGAGTTCGGAGTGGTGGAAGGTGTGGCCGCGGAGTTCGCCATTGTCGGTGTTCAGGGACTGGATACCCAGTGCCTTGAGCTTGGGGGCCATGGAGACTTTGCCGGGCATCAGGGCGTAGAGGCTGTGTTCGGTGCCGTCTTCCGGGTCGGTCATGGCTTCGGTGCAGGCCATCAGGCCGCCGCATTCGGCGTAGATGGGTTTTCCGGCCTGGTGATGGGCCTGGATGGCGGCTTTCATGTCGGTGTTTTCGGCCAATGCTCGGCCGTGGAGTTCGGGGTAGCCGCCGGGGAGCCAGAGGGCGTCGGCGTCCGGGAGTTCTTTGTCCGCGAGCGGGGAGAAGAACTTGAGTTGGGCGCCCATGGCTTCGAGGAGTTCGGTGTTGGCCCGGTAGATGAAGGCGAAGGCGGCGTCTTTGGCGATGGCGATGGTGGTGCCTTCGAGGAGCCTTGGCGGTTGTTCGGGTGTTTTTGCTTCCAGGGTGACCTGGGCCGGGAGTTGGTCGAGGCCGGCTTCTTTGAGGACTTCGGCGGCGGCGTCGAGTTGTTGGTCGAGGTCGGTAATTTCGTCGGCCTGGACGATGCCCAGGTGGCGGTCCGGGATGTCGAAAGACTCATTGCGTGGGATGGCGCCGAGGAGGCTGATGTCCTCGGGGAGGCTCTCCTTGCACAGGTGGGCGTGGTAGCCGCTGCCGGTGCGGTTGGCGATGACTTCTTTGACTTCGAGGTCGTCGCGGTATCTTGCGAGGCCGAGGGCGATGGCGCCGAAGGTTTGGCCCATGGCGTTAGCGCCGATGACCGGGAGTGCGGGGATGCCGCAGGCGACGGCCATGTCGGCGGTGCTGGGGTCGCCGTCGAAGAGGCCCATGGAGCCTTCGACCAGGATGAGATCGGCGGTCTGGGCGGCTTCGGCGAGGCGCCAGCGGACTTCGTCCATGCCGGTCATCCAGCCGTGGACCTGGTAGACGGGGTTGCCGGAGGCTCTTTCGAGGACCATGGGGTCGAGGTAGTCCGGGCCGTGCTTGAAAACGCGGACGTTGCGGCCTTCGTTCCTGTGGAGGCGTGCCAGGGCTGCGGTGACCATGGATTTGCCGTGGCCGCTGCCCGGGGCCGTGATCATGGCGGCAGCCGTTGTGCCTGTAATGGTTCGCGAATCTGTCATTTCAGTTCCTGAGCAAAGTGTTTGAATGCATGTTGCCCGAATCCACGTAAGAGGCTTTCTTCATTATCGCTGACGGATATCATCGGCGATTGCCTCAAGATGGTTCGCGTCTTCGGGAAGATTTTCGAAAATGAACGGGTTAAGGAATTGGCGGCCCATGAATTGCGATCGTTCAGCGGGAGACAGGGCCGCCTGGTCGCAGGTGTAGTCCCATTGCTCGCCGATCAAGCGGATCTGGCGTTCCATGATGCTCATCGCTTCATCCCGTGACAGCAGGTATTGGTGGGCCACTTCCAGGCATAAGCCCAGTTGGCTTGCGCGCTCACTGTCGCGGATAAGCATGGCCTGGGAGGCTTCGTTACCAGTACGCGATTGAGGACAGATGTCGTAGGCCGGGGTCAGCTCAAAGGTTTTGCCGTTCCAGAACGCCGCGTGGTTCCGGGCATGATCATCCGTGTTCCCCGTGAGGATATTGAACACCAGCCGTGCGAAGAGCTCACGCAGCATCTGTTCAGGATAGCGGAAACGCAGGCGGATTCGTTCTGCCAGGTCCTCATAACTGGCATAACGGGCCATGAGTTCATCCAGTTCGAGCAGCGTCAGCGCCGAGATAACAGCGTGGCGTTGCCAGCCTCCATTCCCAGAAGGGGTTCGGTCGAACCGCTCGACCAGGAGCACATCCTTACCAGCGGCCTGAGTCAGTGAGACCGGTGCGACGTTCAGCCCGGCATGGGAAGCGAGGCGCATGGCAATGAATTCCGCCTTCACAAGGCTGTACAGATCCGTGGAGGATGAGAACTTGGCAACGAACTTGCGATCACCATCCTCGATCAACGCCTTGGGCCGAGCGCCGCCGATGGACGTGCCGTGAAACAGCGCCCGGTCCAGCTCGGAGTTGAGGGGAAGCCCCTGCTCAACCCGTTCCGCCGAGGCCGCCAATTCCTCAATGGGCGCGTTGTGGGGGCCTCGAGGAATGTACTCAGTGGCCGAGGACTGGAAATCCAGGGCGCCAATCCGGTCAGAACCGGATGCCAGAAGGTAGCCGAGCTCGTTGGGTTCACGCGACAAGCGGTTGATAATGATGCGGCGGCCCCAGGCATCCGGCGCGGCGTCCCGGATGCAGCCCGGCATCATTAACCCTGGCAGTGGTGGCTGGGGGCCACGCTTCAGGGGCAGTTCCGCCGGGAACAGCGCCACGGCATCGCTGCGTTCCAGATAGCTCCGGGCATATGTGAAGACAAGCTGTTCGCCTTCCTGGTCCAGACGACCGGCGACCACCGGTTCTGTTTGGCCTGGAAGCCAGAACCAGACAAACGCAGTCGTTGCCTGCGGGGTCTCAGAAGTCATCGTCAATCGATCTCCTGGGTGGTCTGACCCGTGCCGGGAGCAGGGCCAGCTTGTCTTCGATCTGTTTCAGGGAGCGTTGCCGCTCGTGCGGGTCCTCGCTGAAAAGCGGAACTCCGACGATGTGGGCGACTTCAAGGACGGCACCGATACGACAACCGGGATCCCCTTTTTCGATGCGCTGAACAAGGCCCCTGGAAACGCCGGCACGAGTGGCCACTTCGCCGGCGGTCATGCCCTTCTCCGTTCGATGCAGACGGATCTGGCTGGCGAGGAGTGCCATGGTTTCGCGGGTGGCACGTGAATAGGGGTGTTGTTCAGTCATGTCCTATCTTTATGTGATTTATATATAGATCATTAAACCAGATAAAGGTCTATTTGTGAACCAAAAATCCCACTCACCCGCTGTATGACGGGACAAAGACCGGCGCCCCATCCACCTCCGCCCATGTGAGGGGCTGGCCGTAGAGCTGTTCGAGGGCTTTGGGTTTGAGCATGCTTTCGGCCTCGCCCCAGCAGGCTTCGCCGTCCGGGTACAGGAGCAGGAGGTGGTCGCACCAGCGGGCGGCGAGGTTGAGGTCGTGGAGGCACATCACAACGGTGTGCCCTGCCCTAGCCTGCTCTGAGAGCAGTTCCATTACGGCCACCTGGTGGCGGAGGTCCAGGTGGTTGGTGGGTTCGTCGGCGAGCCAGATGCTGGGGCTCTGGGTCAGGGCTGTGGCCAGGGCGACGCGTTGGCGTTCGCCGCCGGAGAGAGTGCTGACGGAGCGGTCGGCCAGATCGCTGAGTTCCAGGCGTTCCAGGGCTTTTTCGGCCATTTCGAGGTCGTCGCCGCCTTCGAGCTGCCATGGTGAGAGGAACGGGTGGCGGCCGATGAGGGCGGTTTCGAGGACGGTGGCGGGGAAGCCGTCCTGGCGTTCCTGGAAGACGACGCCGAGCTGCCGGGCGATGGTGCTGCGTCGCATCTGGCGCAAGGGGGTGTCGTCGATCCGCACTTCGCCGCTCCTCGGGCGGTTAAGGCCGCCGAGGGTGTGCAGCAGGGTGCTCTTGCCGGCGCCGTTGGGGCCGAGTATGCCCCAGGTCTGGCCGGGTTCCATCCGCAGGCTGAGGGGGCGGCCGTCGGCGCGCTCGGGGATGTCGATGATGAGGTCGCGGGTCTCGAGCACGGCCATCAGCGACTCCGGTAGAGCAGCACGAGGAAGGTCGGCACGCCCAGCAGCGCGGTGATCACACCCACGGGGAGCTGTTCGGGGGCGATGACGATGCGCGCGAGCGTGTCCGCCAGCGTCAGCAGCGCGCCGCCGGCCAGCGCGCAAGCCGGCAGGATGAGGCGCTGGTCGTTACCCAGAACGAGCCGGAGCATGTGCGGCACGACCAGGCCCACGAAGCCGATGCTGCCGGCGGTGGTGACGGCCAGTGCGGTGAGCAGGCTGGCGAGGATGTAGATGGTCCATTCCAGCGGGCGCACGGCCACGCCAAGCGCTGCGGCCTGCAACGGGCCCCGGGCGAGGACGTTAAGGCTGCGGCCCAATGGGATGACCAGCAGGCAGACGAGTGCCAGAAGCACCAGCGCTGGCCATGGGGTCTGCGCGTAGGTGAGATCGCCCATAAGCCAGTAGAGCATGCCGGGGAGTTTGTCCGTGGGGCCGATGGCCAGCATCAGGGTGATGACGGCGCCCCAGCCAGAGGCGACCACGATGCCGGTGAGCAGCAGCCGCGCCGGGGTCCAGCTGCCGGTGCCGTGGGCAAGGCCGAAGACCAGGAAGGTGGACAGCAGCGCACCGCCAAAGGCGGAGCCCGAGAGGACGAAGGTGCCGGCGCCGGTGAGCATGGCGGCCAGAGCGCCCACGGAGGCACCGCCGGAGACGCCCAGCACGTAGGGATCGGCCAGCGGGTTACGGAGCAGGATCTGCATCAGGGCGCCGGCCACGGCGAGCAGGCCGCCGGTGGCAAAACCGGCCAGTGCGCGTGGAGCACGGAGTTCCCAGACCAGGGTCTGGTGGAGGCTGCTGCCCTCCCCTGTTATGACGGCCCAAAGGTCAGCCGGGGGAATCGCGACGCTGCCGATGGCCACGGCCATGAGCAGCGCCAGCAGGCCGGCAACCCCCAACCAGACCAGTGGCAGGAAGGGGCGCCAGGCGGAAACGGCCATGGTGGCGTTGGCCCGGTGCGCGACGGCTTCAGCGGCGTCCACGGGCCGTCTCCAGTTTCTCGCACAGGGTGGCGCCGCCTTCGAGCAGGCGCGGGGTCGGGCGCTGCAACGTGGACGGGTTCACGAAGAAGAGGTTCTCCCGCTCGGTGGCGGTCAGCGAGTCGTACTGTTTCCACTCTTCCAGCCAGTCCCGGTTTTCCTCGCCCATGCCGCCGGCAACCACGGCCTCGGGGTTCCGCTTCAACACGGACTCCCGGTCGATGCGCGGCACCAGCCGGTCGAGCTCCGCATAGACGTTCTTGCCACCGCACAGTTCGATCACTTCATGGATGAAGTGCTCGCCGTTGACGGTCATCAGGGGCTGGTCCCAGACCTGGTAAAACACCGGCACCGGGTCGGCATCGCCGTATTCCTCACGCAGGGACTCGATCCCGGAGCGGAACCGGTCGGCTTCCCTGTGGCCGGTCTTTTCGGTATCCGCCAGGGTCGAGAGGCGTTCGATGGCGCTGGCGATGCTCTCGAAATCCCGGGGCTCGAGGTAGTACAGGGTCAGGTCCAGTTCCTTCAGCCGCTCCGTCTGTTCCTTCGGGTTACCGGTGACCCAGACAATCACCAGGTCCGGCGACAGGCTCAGGATCCGCTCGACATCGAGCCGCTTGAGGCTGCCGATGATGGGCAGTTCCTTCGCGGCTTCGGGGTAGTCGCTGTAGTTGACCACGCCCACCACGTCGTCACCGGCACCGGCGGCGAAGAGCAGCTCGGTGGCACCGGGGGAGAGGCTGATGATGCGTTCGGCGGGCTCGTCCAGGCAGACCTCCCGGCCCTTGTCATCCCTGGCACAGACTTCCGCATGGGCTGCCGGGATGGCAGCCAGCAGGAGAATCGCGCTGGCGATCAGTCGGTGCAGCGTCCGGATCACTGGCTTTTCCCTTTGTCGATCATGATCATGCGGCCGGTTTCCGGGTCCTGGTAGACCTGGCCCATGGGCTGGAAGCCTTCGCCGGACTCACCGGCGCCCTCGGGCAGCTCCGGCATCTCGCGGCCGGCTTCCACGTCCACGCCGCTTTCCTGGGGGTCGTTGGCCCTTTCGGACGCGGCCAGCGCGACCATCAGGCCGACGGCGAATACAAGCATGATATCAGCCAGGTTGGCGAGAGGGCCCATGGGGTCCTCGTCGGTCACGTCGAAGCGGCTGCTGCGGTACTCGGGCACACTCATGCGCCGGCCTCCTCCAGCTTCGCCATGGCGCCGTCGTACCAGCGGCGGCGCATGCGGCCAAGCAGGAAGCCAATGATGCCGGCGAGCAGGCCGAGGACGGTGGTGTTGAAGGCGACGGTCACGGCCTCGGCCAGCACGTCCAGATCACCCCGGCCGAGGGCGGCGAGGCCCGGGCCGAGGGGGATGAGGGTACCCATCAGGCCCATCATGGGGCCGACGCGGGCGATGAGGTCCGCGCGGTCAATGCGGCGCTGGGCGCGGGCGGCGAGGGAACGGGTGTCGCCGCGTTCGATCATGCGGCGCAGGCCGCCGGTGCGTTCGCCGATGGCAAGGCCGGCTTCCCAGAGGGCCAGGGCGATCAGGCCCAGGAGGGCGATGATGACCGGCTCCAGGAGGAAGCTGACCATGGAATCCATGATGTCCAGGGTTGCGGATGTGAACATTGTTGCCTCACTTACCTATTCCGAATAGAGAGCTTTGTCTCCAGATTTCAATCTCGTACCGGAGGGGGCGGGGTGTTCTCCGGGAATCGCTATAAATCCATCCATGGACGCTGCGCGATCGCCATCCCTGGCGATCGAGCTTCCCTACGAACACCCCGCCCCCTCCTCCGGGTATTTACGAGATCCGTCTACCGGCTACTACGCCGCCTCCAAGAAGGACCAGAGCGCCGGCGCCGATAAACCATGGCAGCAGGACCGGGCCGCCTTCGGCGGAAGCCTGTTGCTCGTCGGATTCTTCGGACTTCTTACCCTTTTCCTTTTCCGATTGCTTTTGAGCTTTCTCAGCGGCTTCCTGCTGATTGGCTTTCTGTTTCATTTTGACTTCGCGCATGCTCACCGGTTGGGCCTTGCCGCTTTCCGGGGCTTCCATTCGGGCGGCGTTGAGGACGGCTTTGAAGTTCTTCTTCAGTTCGGCGTCACTCAGCTGTTCGGCCACCCATTGCATGGTGGGATGGTCCGGCCTGGTATGGCCGCTACCAGGGAGGCCGTTCTCGACGACGAGCTGGGCGAATTCCTTGCGCAGCTTTTTGAGGGTCTCCTCATCGGGCTTCCAGAAGCCGCGGTGGGCGGCGACCAGGGTGATGGCCTGCATGTGGGTTTTGACGTGGACGTTGTGGTCTTTCTCAAGGAACTTGTCGAGACCCAGGTTGTGGCGGTCTTCGAAGTAGACCTCGTTTATGTCGTCCCAGACCGCGGATTTGACCACATCCGGGCTTGTGACCTGCCATCCCCAGAGGTTGTCCAGGAAGTCGGCGGACATGGTCCTTGCGCCGGCGTAGCCCTGTTCCATCAGCGGCTTGATCCACTGCGGGTTCAGGTTCTGGCCGCGGAGTTCGCTGAGCAGGGCCTGTTGCAGGGATTCGACCCTGGGGTTCTCCGGGTCGGCGTGCATGAGCACGCGGTTGGTCGGCGCCTCACCGGTTTCGTGTTCCACGGCCATGGAGAGGCCGCCCTGGAAGTCGAAGCCGTCGTCGTTGTCGAGCAGGCCGTAGACGTGACTGGCGCGGCCGAGGTAGGTGCGCCCGACGTTGTCCAGGCGGTCCTTGAAGGCGTCATGCGCCGGGCGGCCGCCCTGCTTGTCGCCACCGAAGGCGTAGCCCATGCGGCGGGTGTAGGCGTCGGCAACCTTGCCGCGATCATCCCAGGCGCCAGAACGGTCGGCCAAACGGTTCACGCCGGCGCCGTAGGAGCCTGGAGCGGTGCCGAAGACGCGCAGCGCCGCATCGGAGCCGGCTTTCTCGGCATCGGCGCCGTTGGCCATCATGGCCTTGGTGTCGGCGACCCAGCGGGCGGCCACGTCGTTCTCGGCCAGGCTTTCACTGCCGGGATCGCGCATGTCCTCGGGCAGCGGTTCCATGGCCGTTTCCAGGGCGCGGTCCAGCTGCGGGTGCTTTTCCATGATAGTTTTGTAGGCCCCGTCCAGCGCCAGGCGCGAGGCCTGGTCGAGCAGTACCAGCTGGTCCTCGTAGAGGTCCCGGAACAGGCCGGAGGTGGTGAAGAGTGCGTCGCGGCGCCGGCTCCGGTCCTCCAGCGGCATGCGCTCAAGGCCTTCCACGATGCCCCGGGAGTTCCACTTGGGCTTGATGCCGAGCATGTCCAGGCCGAAGGCGATCATCACGCCTTCATCACGGACGGTGTCGGACGCCCAGAGAACGATGGCCTCGCTGCCCTCGGCCTTGGGGTCGCCCTTGTTACGGGCGTCCTCGGCCATTTCCGCGCCCAGGGACCAGGCGACGCGGGTCGGGACCAGGTCGCTGGAGAGGGCATGGAAGTTGCGGCCGGTGGGCAGTACCGCCGGGGTACGCACAGGGTCGTTACCCTCGCCCGGTGGGACGAAGCGGCCATCGAGGCCGGCCATGAGGTGGTCCATCTCTTCGCCGGGGGAGGCCTTGAGCTTCTCACGCCACTCGGGCTCGGGTTCCTCGTCGTCGCCGGCCATGGAGCTGAGCATGGTCTCGATGCCTTCCTGCTTCCAGTCACGCCCGAAGACGTGCAGACCCAGGGGCATGAAGCTTTCCTGCATGGTGGTCAGGTAGTGGCCGACCTCGTGGACGAGGAGTTCGTCGTCCACGTCTTCCAGGTGGACTTCTTCCTCGTGCTCGTCGTGGTGGTGTTCGTGAGCGTGTTCTTCGCCCTCGTCGTGGTTATGCTCGTGGGCGTGCTCACCCTCTTCCTGATGTTTCGCCTCATCATGCTCGTGATGGTGCTCCTGCTCCTTGTGAGCCACCTCGTCACCAGCCTCGTGATGATGCTCATGGTCGTGGTGCTCGCCACCCTCGTGGTTATGGTCATGGGCATGCTCACCCCCGCCTTCGGGTTTCTCGGCGCTCTCATGCTCGTGATGGTGTTCTTCGCCTTTCTCGTGCTCACCTTTCTCGTGCTCACCTTCCTCGTGATCACCCTCATCGCCATGCTCACCTTCGTGACCATGATGATGGCCGTGGGCCAGTTCCTTCTCGATGTCCTGGACCATGTCCAGTTCCTTGAGGCGCTTGCGCAGTTCCTTCACGGCACGGTCGCGCGAGGAGGAATCCGGGTCGTTGGAGGATTCCCAGGTTTCGACGAGCTGGCGCAGTTCCAGCAGGTTGTCGTAGAGCTTGGTGGTCTCCAGCGGCGGCGTGAGGTGGCTGATCATCACGCCCATGGCGCGGCGCTTGGCCTGGATGCCCTCGCCTACCCCATCGACGATGTAGGGGTAGAGGAGCGGGAGGTCCTTACCAAGCAGCTCCGGGTAATCGTCCTCGGCCAGGCCGGCGCGGCGCCGGGGCAGGAACTCGCGGGTGGAGTGACGGCCGAGGTAGACGAGCGCGTCCGCGTTGAAGTCCTTGCGCAGCCACTGGTAGAAGCCTACGTACTGGTGCGTGGGCGGGAAGGTGGTATTGGCGTGCAGCAGTTCCTCGCTCACTTCCCAGCCACGCGGCGGCTGCGGGCCGATGAAGACGTTGCCGAAGTGGATGCCGGGGAACAGCATCTCACCCTCGTGGACCATGGAACGGCCCGGCGCCTCACCCCAGCCAGAGAGGCCCGGGATGCCTGTGCGGATCAGGGCATCGCGGATGCTGGTGACCTTCTCGGTCGAGTCCACCTCGTTGCGGAGCACGGCACGCCAGCCGGTCTGGTACTGGTCAAGCAGGTCCAGGGCACGCTGGGTGGCGTCGTGCTCATAGTTGCGCAGCATGTGGCGCAGGTCCTTCACGCCGTTCTTGAGCAAGTCATTGCCGAGCTTGGTGTGGCCGTTGTTGGCGGCGTTTTTCAACTGGGCATGCATGTAGCCCACGGGGCCATGCTGCATCTCCGCCTGGACGGCTTCCGGCAGTTCCTTGAACCGCTCCAGGTAGGTCTCCTTGCTTACGGAGGGAACCTTTCCGGCCAGATCTTCCAGTCCGGACTGCTGGTCCGGCAGGTTTACGCCGCGATCCTGGATTTCATCCAGCAGGGCTTCTGGGGACTCGGGCAGCTTGCCCGTCTTGTAGCCTTCCGCTTTAAGGCGTTGCAGGATCTCGAACAGGGATTCCGGGACGTTGAGCTTGTCCGCGCCGATGTTCTGCCGGCCCGGCGGGTGGTTGTAGTAGACCACGGCGACGCGCTTGTCCGAGTTGTCCTTCTCCTGAAGCGTCACCCAGCGCTCCATGCGGTTCGCGAGGGCGTTGACGCGCTCCTCCACCGGCGTACTCAGCATGAGCTGCACGCCCGTCAGCTCGTCGATGCGCGGCGGCTCCGCCACGGCCAGCACCATGGGCTGGCTGATGCCCTGGAGTTCGGGCATGGCGAGCTGGTAGTGCACGGAATCCCAGGGCAGCCCCTCATCGGAGAGCAGCCACTCGGGCCTGGTCAGCTTGGAGATGCGGATGCCCTTGATGACGGGCACGTCGAGCTCTTCGAACGCCTTGGTGACGGCTTTACGACCATCGCCGCCGCCTACGGTGAAGTACTGGAGACTGACCATGCCGGACAGGGTTGCCGGCTTGATGCGTTCCTCCAGCGTCTTAACGGCCTCGACACTGGCCCCTCCCCAGCGCGCCAGGATGGTGAAGCACTGGATGCCGCGCTGCTCCATCTGTTCGCAGGCGTCGTCGAGCAGGGCCTTGTCGCCCGGGCGATCGCCGGAATCCAGATCTATCAGGGCCACGGCCGGGCCCTCCTTGAGGTTCAGTGCATCCGCGTCGGAATGGGCTTCGCCGTCACGGTAATAGCGGATGGCCTCGCGGGGTTCGGGTTCCGGCACCTTGATGTCATACCCGGCCTGCGACAGCAGCCAGCGGAAAAGCCCATCCATGTGCTCGGGGCTGCGGCCCTGGTAGAAGGCTCGCCCTTTCAGCCACTCGGACTGCTCGGGATAGGCCTCGCGCTGGTCCGCCAGGTGGGCGGAGGGATCCTCGCCGGGCTCGGGGTTGGAGACCATTTCGTTGATGGTCTTGTCCGAGAGCTCATCCATGACCGGCTCACCATCCAGCCGCGAGAGGCGCGTAATCCCGCGCTTGCTGTTCATGGCCATGATGGGCACGTCGGCGCCCGGTCCCTGGTTGCGGACCAGGCGACGAATGCGGCCGTGCTCCTCGCCAAAGACGGCGGCAAGAACCAGCGCATCGGCATCGTCCCAGAGCCTGACTACTTCCTCGTCCGGGAGCTTTTTCAGCTGCTCCGGCGTCCGGAGGACGATCTCGTTCTCCGGAAAGGCTTCAAGATGCCGTTCCGCCCCGGCCGCCATCTCGGCGGAGGAGCGGTCGGAGACGATGCCGACGATGGTAGCGGCGTGCAGTGCGGGTGCCGCCAGCAGCATCAGGGCGGCGAAGCAAAGTCCATATCGCATTATTGCGCTCCGTAACGGATGGTGGCATAGACGGCGCGACCGGCAGTCAGGTAGTCAAACGTCGGCGCAAAGTCCCGACTGGTGGTGCTGTAACGCCGATCAAAGACGTTCTCAACATTCACACTGAGCGAGAGAAGGCGGGTCACATCCATGCCCGCTCGAAGATCGAGTCGCCCAAAGCCCGCAAGGACTTTGTTGTTCTGCGGCTTGTTGTAACGATCGCCCTCGGCGATGAACGATGCACCAAAGTGATAGTTGGCGGGCGTGTAATCGGCATCAACCCGAACGCTTCGCTTCGAGCGCCGTGCCAGGCGGTTACCAGTGGAGCGGTCTTCGGGATCCTGAAAGGTAACAGCGGAGGTCATCTCAAAGTTTGACACCGAAAGACCACCGGAAAGCTCTATACCGTCGATGCGTGCACGTTCGATGTTGTCCGGCTGGGCACTGATCAGGTTATCAACATCCGTCCTGAATAATGCGACGTCCCAGAAGACCGATTCCCGATCCGACCGAAAACCAACTTCAACGGTTCCAGAGGTCTCAGGCTCCAGATCCGGGTTGCCAAAACCCGGGTAGTAGAGGTCATTGAAGGTCGGCGCTCGAAATGCAGTCCCGTAACTGGCTCGCGCGCTGTATACAGGGCTCAGATCGTACCCAAGTGCCACTGCCCCTGTCGCCTCTTCACCAAAGGCCTCGTTGTCGTCCCAGCGGCCACTGAGCTGCAGACTGGCAGCTCCAAATTCGCTCAACAGCTGAGCGAATGCAGCCCTGTTGCTGCGACTGTCTTCCTCATAAGGCTCACTGCTGTCGACATCATCCACGCGATATTCAGTGCCGGCAATCAGTTCATGGTTCCCGAAACTGAACGTATTCTCCCACCGCGCTGTTCGACTCACCGTATCGAAAAAACTGGGACCACTGTTCCTCTCGTTGTCCTGTTCGTCCCGTGCCTCACTGAGTTGTATGGACGTCGTCCAGTTTCGAACGATAGGCGTGCTTGCTTTCACACCCAACGTCCTCACATCAAAATCGGTTTCCCCGCGGAAAAATTCAGTGTTTCCGCTGCTCTGAAGACCTACTACTCCGATGGACGCGCCATTATCAAAACCATGGCTCACGCTGAAGGTTCCCGCTCTATTCCGAAAACCTTTATCTTCACCACCGGTACGCAGGTTGGTGCCGTCCGTGTCGAGGTAGTGGCCCTGTAGACTGTATCGGGTGTCACCGTTCTGGCCGCTAATGCCACCGCTGACCTGCTGGGTGGAAAAGCTACCGCCACCCATCTCGACCCACTGTTGGTCCTGATCGCCACGCGGCATGGTGAACCCCTGTACAACCCCGCCGACGGCATCGGATCCATAAAGGGCTCCCTTGGGACCACGGACAACCTCGATTCGTTGAAGTAACTGGGGTGGTATATATTGCCAGGGCGCACTTCCCGCAGTTGCCGAGCGGATCCGGATGCCATCCAGCAGCAGTATCGTTGACTCACTGCTGGTTCCCCGAGTGAAAACGCTGGTGTTCTTACCAAAACTTCCACTGGAGGTAACATTAATCCCTGGCTGCCCCTGAAGGACATCGCTGAATTCCCGGGGGTTACGCTGCTGGAGATCCTTGGAGTCAATTACCGTCACAGAAGAAAGACTCTCACTGACGGTCTCAACGCCAAGCGTTGAGGTAACAACCAGAGGATTCATGTTAAACGCAGCGACCTGAGTGGTCCGGTCTGTCTCCTGCGCCGTAGCTAAGGACGTAGAAAGGCTGACCGCAGCTGCCAGAGGCAGAAGGGCGTGTCGTTTGTTCACGGTGTAACTCCCTGTAGCCTGCTGCGCTTCCCCGCACAGCATTGCTGGACGCATCGCGGGGGCAGACTCAGGGTGACAGGCGGCGGAAGGTTGAAGAGTGCGCGGCTTGAGCCGCGGGGGAAGATCCGGCCGGCCTGTCGTTGCCCTCCGCAACGCATGGCGTTCCCTTCAGGCCGGTCTACGGGCTGATGAGCGAATGCCCATGGCATCCTCAGCGACCGCCTTCCCATGCTTCTCCGGCACAGTGGCGTGATGGCCGCCTTTGACTCAATCACCGTTGCGGGGGCAGCGCCGGATTCGCTGCTTCACGCAGCTCACCGGCTTCCCGTTTCATCCCTGCCGTGCAGGGACACCTGAAAGCGAAACGAACCGTAGCAAGGCCCCATCAGCAGGTCAACTCGGGCAGAGACAGTAATGATCGGGGTAAGCGCAGGGAAACTACGGATACAGCGGCAATTGGGCGGAACAGCAACTGCCGCTATCATGAAGAGTCCTTCGATAAACCCAACGTATTGCGAGAGGGCATTTGCAGAACACTCAACTCAAAGGTCTCGGCCAGAGACTGAACTGGACCGGCTGGTTCCTGCTCATCAATGGTGCGCTTGCTCTTCTGGTAGGACTGCGCTACCTGCCATGGATCAACATCCCGGATGGGACTACTGGCACCTATGTAACCCTTCTCTACCTGGCACAGTTCCCGCTGCTGGCCCTGGTGGCAGGCCTTCCCCTGCTGGTGATCGGCCTGATTCCCAGCCGGAAGCTGCTGATTACCCTGGGGGCACTCTACGCCACCAGTGCGCTGGGGCTGCTGCTGATCGACACCGTGACCTACGCCCAGTTCCGCTTCCATCTTTCCGGCTTTGTGCTGGATATGGCCCTCAAGGGCGGCACCCAGGTCTTCTCCTTCCCGTGGCAGATGTGGGCCATGGCCGGTGGCACAGCGCTCGGCCTGCTCCTGCTGGAGCTTGTCATCGGGACCCTACTGGCAAGGCGCCGCCCCCGTGGCCGCTGGCTCGCTCTTGGCATTGCCGCCGTCTTCGCCGGTCAGCTGACGGTCCACAGCTGGCATGCCTGGGCCGATGCCAACCACGACAGCCGGATCACCTCCACAAGCCGGGCTGTACCGCTCTATTACGGCGCCACCGCCAAGCGCTTTATGGAAAAGAACGGGCTTGTGGATCCGGAAGCGGTGCAGAAGAGCAGTGCCACAGGCGCGCTTTCAACCAACAATGGCGGTGGGCAGTTGGACTACCCGACACAGCCCCTATCCTGTGAGTCGCCGGCCCAGCGGCCCAATATACTGATCATTGCAATCGACGGAGCCCGTGGTGACATGGTCGATTCACGCTGGATGCCCAATATCGAGGCCTTTGCCGGCAACAGCATCCAGTTCACTAACCATTACGCCAACGGCAATGCCACGAAACCCGGCATCTTCACGCTCTTCTATTCCCTGCCGGGAGGCTACTGGGATGCCTTCACCAGCGAGAAACGCCCGCCTGTCATGATCACCCGCATGCAGGAGCTGGATTACGAGCTGAAGATCCTGGGCTCCGCCCCGCTGATCAGCCCGGCCTTCAACAAGAACGTCTTTGCCTCTGTCGCGGATCTGAGGCTCGAAACCCCTGGCGACAAGCCGTGGGACCGGGATATCCGCATTACCGAGGATTGGCTGGCGTTTACCGAACAGCGCAGCAATTCCGGGAACAGCGACCCCTTCTTCGGATTCCTGTTCTACGACACCCCGCACAACCACCGGGTTCCGGAGGATTACCCGGTAAAATTCAAGCCCTATTGGGACCCCGTGAACAAGCTCGCCCTGGGGCCGGATTTCAACCCGGAGCTGATGCGCAACAACTACAAGTCCACCCTGCACTTCGTGGACAACCAGATTGGGCGTGTACTCTCGGACCTCAGGGAGCGGGAGCTGCTCGCGTCCACCATTGTCATGATCACTGGAGACCATGGCCAGGAGTTCAATGAGTACGGGAAGAACTACTGGGGCCACGGCAGCAACTTCGGCCAGTACCAGCTGCATGTGCCGATGATTGTCCACTGGCCCGGGCGCGGCGACGGAACCATCGATTACCGCACGGAGAACTTCGATGTGGCCCCCACTTTCATGGGGCAGGCCCTGGGATGCGGGGCTACCGATCCGGAGCAATACGCCACCGGCAACGGCCTCTTTCAGCGCCGGCAGCGGGACTGGAGCATCGCACACAGCTACATGGATTACGCCGTACTGCTGGACGACCATCACATCGTCCAGCACGCCTCAGGCCACGTCGAGACCCTGAATAACGACCTTGAGCCGGCACCGGCGTTTACTCCTGAGCCCGCCATCGTGCAGTCCGTGCTCAGGGAAATGTCCCGGTTCTACCGGTAGTCGCCCCGCCCCCCGGAAATTCCGGCCAGGGCCTGCTCAAGGTGCTGCCACTCGGCTTCGGGGCCGGGCAGACCAAAGCGCAGTGCCGGGGGGGAGTCGAACACGCGCACCAGTACCGCCTGTTCCGCCAGGGCATCCGCCACACGGCGGGCATCGTCGTGGGGGCAATACATGAACAAAGGGGTGCCCCCCCGGGGCGCAAGGCCGGCCTCAAGGAGCATTCCGGAAAGACGCTGGCTGTCGGCCCTGAGGCGCTCGGCCGCCGCCTGCTGCCACTCAGTATCCGCCAGCGCCCGCTGCATCAGGTACCGGGCCGGATGACTGACAGCCCAGGGGCCAAGCGTCTCGCCAAGCTGGTCGCAGAGTCCGTTGGGACCAAACACGAGCCCCGCCCTCAGGCCCGCCAGCCCGAAGAACTTGCCCAGTGACCGGTAGACCACCAGCCCGGGTCGCCCTGTCTCCGGAACCAGGCTCTGCTCCGGCTCCGCATCAATAAAGGCTTCATCCACCACGAGCCAGCCACCGTGCCCCGCCAGGCGCTCGTGGCCTGCCAGCAGACGGTTCGCCGTGACCGTTTCGCCCGTGGGGTTGTTGGGATTGATCCAGACCAGGGCGTCCAGTCCGGAAAGGGCTTCATCCGAAGGGAAAGCGCTGAAGGGCACCACCTCATGCCCGGCGGCCCGCCAACCCTCGGCATGTTCCACGTAGGCCGGCTCCGGCACCCCGATGCGCCCGGGGGCGCGTAAACGGGGAAGCGCCTGTATCGCCGCCTGGGTCCCCGCCACGGGAAGGCAGCCCGCGCGCTCCGGTGCGCCGGCCCAGCGCCGGGCAAGTGCCGGCAGGCCGTCGTCGTCTTCCGGGAGGCGCTGCCAGACCTCAACCGGCAGCTCGGGAACAGGCCAGGGACGGGGATTGATGCCAGTGGAGAGATCCAGCCACTGCTCGAGCGGAATTCCCCAATCCCGCGCCGCCTGGTTCAGGCGACCACCGTGTGTTGCCACCACTTACAGCACCCCCCAATCCGGGACGTTCATCAGTACCGTTATGACGGCCGCGGCAAGCATCCAGAGCACGATACTTCGCTGAATCAGCGTGATCGCCGCAGGAATCGTCAGGGCATCGGGGTCTTCTCCATGGCCCAGCAGCGGCCGTTCACGCCAGCCGTCGTGATACGGCGCGCGCCCGCCAAGCTGCACACCCAGCGCGCCCGCGCCGGCTGCCATCACAGGGCCGGCGTTGGGACTTTCCCACGCCCGCGCCTGGGTTTTCCAGCATCTCAGCGCCATCCGCGTCCGGCCCGCGAGCGCGTACCCCAGCGCGGTCAGCCGGGCGGGAATCCAGTTCAGGACATCATCCAGCCGGGCCGCTACACGCCCGAATCGATTGAACCGCTCCGACCGATAGCCCCACATGGCATCCAGTGTATTCACGGCCCGATGCAGCAGCAGCCCTGGAAGGCCGGCCACCAGAAACCAGAAAAGGCTCGCGAAGATCGCGTCCGCACCATTTTCCAGAAGGGATTCCGTCGCGGCGGTAGCGGTACCGGTTTCATCCAGCGCGCGGGTGTCCCGGCTGACCATCATCCCTACCCGCTCACGGGCGGTCTCCGGGTCATAATTCATCAGTGGCTGGTAAACCGCCATGCCATGTTCCGCCAGACTGCTGTAGCCGATACAGAGCCAGAGAAGGATCACGGCCGCGATCAGCCCATAGGGCGACGGCAGCGCCACCGCCACCAGGGCAACGCCGATCACCGGCAGCACCAGCAGGGCCACGGCCAGCCCGCCGGCCAGGATGCCGCCCCGACCGCGGGGATTCAGCGCGGCCTCCACGCGGTCCGCGCACCAGCCCAAGCCGACCAGTGGGTGCCAACGGCGGGGTTCCCCCACCAGAAAATCCAGAACAAGGGCAAGCAGGCAGGTCAGAAGCGCCCACGCCATCACAGGAACTGCCGCACCAGCGCCGCCGCCATGAAACCTGCCCCGATGGCCGGCAGGGAGCGCCCCGTGGCGACCATGATGACCGCCGTGGTCAGCAGCGCCGCCTTGGCACCCAGATCCCCGGCAAAGGCCATGGGCACAACGATGGCGATCAACACGGAGCTTGCCATGGCGTTGATGAAGCTCTCCACCCGGCGGTTGAGCGGCACCCTTTCCATGAGGAAGGCGCCCCCGAAACGGGTGCCCAGAGTTACCAGCGCCATGACAAGGATGATGGCCAGGATGCCAAGGGTCGTAGTTTCAATACCGATCATGCGAGGGCTCCAGCCAGAAGAGACCCACCACACCGCCAGCCAGGGCCCCTACAATCACGTGGGTATGCGGCGGCAGCCACTGCCAGGCGAGGACGGCCGAGACGCCCGCCACTGTCCATGCCAGCAGGATCCGGCGCGATTTCGGGCCGCCCAACGCCATGGTCAGCAGGAAGCACCCCAGCACCATGTCCAGCCCGAAGGCTTCCGGGTTCTGCACGAAACCACCGAAATAGCTTCCGAACAGCGTACCGGCCACCCAGGCCATCCAGAGCACCAGGCCACCGCCAAGAATGGCCTCGAGGTTCTCGCGACCGGCCTGGTACTGCTGGAAGGAGCGGGCCCAGTTGGCATCGGTGAGCACAAGCAGTATGCCGTAACGCCGCGCTGGCGGCAGCTTGCGCAGCACCGGGTAAAGGGCTGCGCCCATCAGGATATGGCGGGAGTTGATGGCTAGCACAATGGCGATCAACGGGATCAGCGAAACCTCCTGCCCCCAGAGCCCCAGCGAGGCGAACTGAGCGGCGCCGGCAAAGACGGTGACGCTCATCAGGCCCGCCTGCCAGGGCGTCAGCCCGGCCTGCCCCGCCGCCAGGCCAAAGGCGATGCCGAAGATCACCACGAACACCGCAATGGGCAGCAGCTGAAGGAACTCGGCTCTGACCTGGTCGGGCTTCAGCCGATAGATGTCGGTAGTCACATCAGAAGCCATGGAGGGGCCCGGGAATTGGATCAAAGGGAAAGGAATTCTATAGCCCAGCCCGCCGCCGGTAAAGGCGGCCACCCTGGCACTTGCGGTTCCTTCGGAGTAAGGTGCACCCATTTCACCAATGCGGTACCAAGCCATGACTGATCCCTTCTGGCAGCAGCCCCTTCCGCACCCTTCCCGCGCCCACCACGACAGGGCCGTGGCGCGCCAGCAGCAGTTGACCAAGCCCCCCGGGTCCCTGGGGCAGCTGGAGGCGCTGGCCTGCCACCTCTGTGCGCAGCAGAACCGCGACCGGCCCGCCGTGGACCGGGTGCACATTGCCGTCTTTGCCGGGGATCACGGCATTGCGGCGGATGGGGTCTCCGCCTTCCCCCAGGAGGTCACGGCGCAGATGGTGGCGAACTTTGCCGCCGGCGGAGCTGCCATCAGCGTACTGGCGCGCCAGCTCGGGGCCACCCTGGAGGTCATCAACATGGGCGTGGCCCACCCACTGCCGGACGACCGGGGGGTCATCAACGAATGGATAGCCCCGGGCACCCGCAATCTCATGCAGGAAACGGCGATGAGCGTGGAGCAGCTGGAGCAGGCCCTGGAGGCCGGTGACCGTGCGGCGGGACGCGCCTCGGAGGCCGGAGCGGAACTGTTCATTGGCGGTGACATGGGCATTGGCAACACCACCAGCGCCTCGGCACTGGCCAGTCTGTTGCTCGGGACCCGGGTGGAGGAACTGGTGGGCCCGGGCACCGGGCTGGATGAGCTGGGCGTGGCCCGCAAGGCCCGCCGCATCCGCGCTGCCCTGCAACGCCACGGCAGCGACACGGATCCCTTCAACGCCCTCGCCTCCCTCGGCGGTTTTGAGATTGCCGCGCTTGCCGGCGCCATGATCGGCTCGGCCCACCGTGGCATCCCGGTCCTGGTGGATGGCTTCATCGTCACCGCCGCCGCCCTGGTGGCCACGCACCTGAGCCCGAACCTGATGCAGTGGCTGCATTTCTCCCACCAGTCCCGGGAGCCGGGCCACCGCACCATGCTCGAGGCCATGGGTGCAACGGCGGTGCTGGACCTGGACATGCGACTGGGTGAAGGCAGCGGTGCCGCCGTGGCCGTTCCAGTGCTACGCTCTGCCTGTGCGCTGCACAATGAAATGGCAACCTTCACGGAGGCGGGAGTAACCGATGGCTGACAGCCCCGAGCGACCGGGCACCTTTTTCGACCTGATCCGGCACGGTGAACCTGAGGGTGGCCGCAAGTACCGGGGCCTGATTGATGACCCCCTGAGTGACCAGGGCTGGCAGCAGATGCAGGCCCAGGTCTTCGAATCGGACCAATGGGATGCGGTGCTGACCTCACCCCTGAAGCGCTGCGCCGATTTCGCCGCGTCCGTGGTTGAAGCCAGGGAGCTCCCCCTCTACGAGGAGCGCGACCTTCAGGAGATGAGCTTTGGCGACTGGGACGGCCACACGCCGGAAGCGATTGCCCGGGAAACTCCGGATGCCCTCAAGGCGTTCTGGCGGGATCCGGTCAACTGCCCGCCCCCTGGCGGCGAAAACATCGCGGCTTTCTACCAGCGGGTGGAAGGCGCCATGTTGCACTGGCGGGAACAGCTTGAAGGCCAGCGCACCCTGCTGGTCTGCCATGGTGGGGTGATCCGCATGATCCTGGCTATGGCCATGGCCACGCCGCTGGAACATGCCATGGGTGCTGTCTCCGTACCCTTTGCCTGCCGCAGCCGGATCCGGATGGACCGGATCACGGAAACCAGCGAATGGCTCAGCTGCCTGATTGCCCACCACCCCGGGAACCCTTGAGCACCTGCGGCAGCCCGGCCACCGACAGCACCACCTGATTGCAACGCTGCGCCAGCGCCTGGTTGAGCCAGCCCAGTTCGTCGCAGAAGCGGCGGGTCAGCGCGTCCATGCCGATCACACCCAGCCCCACCTCATTGCTGACGATCACCAGTGGGCCGGGGTAGCGTTCCAGCTGGTCCAGGAAGGCCTCGCGCTCGCGTTCCAGTGCGCCTTCCTCTTCACCCAGAAGATTGCCAAGCCACAGGCTCATGCAGTCAATCAGCAGGCAGGGCGCCTCTTCCCGGTGTCTTGCCAGGACGCCGCCCAGCGCCACCGGCTCCTCATCCAGCCCCCAGTCATCAGGGCGCCGCTGCTGGTGGCGGGCGATGCGATCGACCATTTCGCCGTCGCCGGCGGTGGCCGTGGCCACGTACACCACAGGCGGGCCGCTGGTGGCCGCCTCGGCTTCGGCCAGGGCGCTCTTGCCTGAGCGGATGCCGCCCAGAATCAGTGTCTGGTTGCTCATCGTCGATTCCGTTTGCGGTGGCCCAGGGGCACCCAGAAGGGCGTCTCTTCCGAGCCGACTTCTTTTAGAGGGACCCCGTAGAGGTGTTCCAGCCGGTCCTCGGTCAGCAGTTCCGCCGTCTTCCCGGCCTCCCAGGTGCCATCAGCGTACAGCATCAGCAGCCGATCCGCGTACTGGCTGGCAAGGTTCACATCGTGCAGCGAGACCATGATCAGCCGCCCGTCGTCCGCATACTCCCGGAAGCGGTCCATCAGGGCCACTTCGTGGCGCACGTCCAGGTGGTTGACCGGCTCATCCAGCAGCAGGGCACCCGGCTCCTGGGCCAGCAGGGTGGCGATCGCCACACGGCGCTGTTCGCCTCCGGAGACCTGGTCCGCCCGCAGCTCGGCGAACGCCAGCAGGCCGGTCTCCTCCAGGGCACGCTCAACCGCCGCGTGATCTTCCCGGCGCAGCGGCCGCCATGGCGGGCGGTGGGCGTAGCGCCCAGCGCTGACCGTCTCGCGCACGGAATAGGGAAAAGCCACATCCTGGTGCTGGAGCAGCAGACCCAGCCGGCGAGCCAGGACCTTGCGCGGCATGCGCCCCAGGTTCACACCATCCACCGCCACCTGCCCGGCGAGCGGCGGTAACAGCCCGGCCAGTGTCGCCATGAGCGTGCTCTTGCCGGAGCCGTTCTCGCCAAGGACTGCCCAGAACTCCCCGGAGCGGGCCTCCAGGGTCACCGCTTCGGTGAGCGCCCGGCCGCGATGCCCGAATGCAAGCTGGTCCAGCTGCAGTGATGCCATCAGCCACCGATCCTTGTTCGCTGCAGCATATAGAGGAACACAGGAATGCCCACAATGGCCGAGAGGATGCCCACCGGGATCGAGGCCGGAAGCAGTGGCAGGCCGGCGATGACATTGAGACCGGTCAGATAGATGCCGCCCACCAGAACCGAGAACGGCAGCAGTATGCGGTGGCGCGCGCCCACGCGGAGCCTGACCAGGTGCGGGACCACCAGACCAACGAAACCGATGGGCCCGGCGAGGGTCACCGCCAGCGCCGTCAGCACCGCCGCCAGCACGTAGCACACCAGGCGCACCCGGTGCACTTCCACGCCCAGCACAGCGGCCTGTTCATCGCCACGCACCAACAGGTCAAGCGCCGGGGCCATGACCCAGCCGGCCACCAGTGCCAGCCCCAGGGCGATCAGTCCCCACCAGGGGGAGATGGAGCGGTTCAGGTCGCCCATCAGCCAGTAGAGCATGTCGTGCACGGAGGCGCTGGATTCCAGTGCCAGCAGGAAGCTGATGACGGTGCTCCAGCCGGCGGCCATCACCACCCCGGTCAGCAGCAGCCGTTCCCGGGGCACCCGGGCATCACCGCCGCCCACCAGAAAGACCACCGCCAGGGAGAAGAGACTCGTCACCAGCGCGAAACCGGAGATCCACCACCCGCCCAGCCCGAGCAGCATGCAGACCAGGCCGGCACTGGCGGCGCCGCCGGATACACCCAGCACATAGGGCTCCGCCAGGGGTGTGCGCAGCAGCACCTGCATGAGCACGCCGGCCATGGCCAGCATGCCCCCAACGGCAAACCCGGTGAGCAGCTCCGCCAGCAGGGCGTTACCCATCGTCCTGGATGGAGAGCTTGTCCACCGAGCTGGACAGTTCGTCAGCGGTGGCGGCGTCGGCCCCGAGCTTGATCATCAGGCGCAGGTCGTTGGCGGAGTCCGCGTGCGCCAGAGCATCCTTGTAGGTGATCCGGCCGTCGGCATAGTGGTGGTACAGCGCCTGGTCGAAGGTCTGCATGCCTGACTCGCCGGATTTGGTCATCAGGTCCTTGAGCTTGTCCACCTCGCCCTTGCGAATCATGTCCTGGGCCAGCGGTGTATTGATCAGCACCTCGATCGCCGCGACCCGGCCGTTGCCGTCGGGCGTGGGGATGAGTTGCTGGGCCACGATGGCCTTGAGATTGAGCGACAGGTCCATCCAGATCTGGTTGTGCACTTCCGGCGAGAAGAAGTTGATGATCCGGTCCAGCGCCTGGTTGGCATTGTTGGCGTGCAGGGTGGCCAGGCAGAGGTGGCCGGTTTCGGCGAAGGTGACGGCGTACTCCATGGTCTTGGCGGTGCGCACCTCACCGATCAGGATCACATCCGGCGCCTGGCGCAGGGTGTTCTTGAGCGCGGTCTCGAACGAGTCGGTATCCACCCCCACCTCGCGCTGGGTCACGATGCACCCGCGGTGCTGGTGGATGAACTCGATCGGGTCCTCCACCGAGACGATGTGCCCCCGGCTGTTCTGGTTGCGGTGCCCGAGCATCGCCGCCAGCGAGGTGGACTTACCGGTGCCGGTGGCGCCCACGAAGATGATCAGGCCTCGCTTGGTCATTGCCAGCTCGCTGATGGTATCGGGCAGACCGAGGTCATCGAGCTGGGGAATCTCGGTCTCGATCCGGCGCAGCACCATGCCGCAGAGGTTGCGCTGGAAGAAGGCACTGACACGGAAGCGCCCGATCCCCCGGGCGCTGAGCGCGTAGTTGCATTCGTTGTTCTCGTCGAATTCCCGCGCCTGTTTGTCCGTCATTGAGCCGTACACCAGCTCACGGGTTTTCTCCGGCGTCAGCGGTTCCTTGGTGACCGGCACGATGCGCCCATTGATCTTGACGCTGGGTGGCACACCGGTGGTGATGAACAGGTCCGAGCCGTTTTTATCGACCACAACCTTGAGCAGTTTCTCGAGTTCCATGACCGTATTCCCCGCCCCTTATCAGAAATTGTCCGGCATCTTGGCCTTGGCCTGGGCCTCCTCGCGGGAGATAGTACCCTTCTGCAGCAGGTTCTTCAGATGCTGGTCCAGGGTCTGCATGCCCAGTTGACCGCCTGTCTGGATGGCGGAGTACATCTGCGCCACCTTGTCTTCGCGGATCAGGTTCCGGATCGCCGAGTTGCCGATCATGATCTCGTGCGCGGCAACCCGGCCGCCACCGTTTTTCTTCAGCAGTGCCTGGGAGACCACCGCCTGCAGGGACTCCGACAGCATCGAGCGTACCATGGCCTTTTCCTCCGCCGGGAAGACGTCCACGACCCGGTCGATGGTCTTGGCGGCGGAGGTGGTGTGCAGGGTGCCGAACACCAGGTGGCCGGTTTCGGCGGCGGTCAGGGCCAGGCGGATGGTCTCGAGGTCCCGCAGCTCGCCAACCAGGATGATGTCGGGGTCTTCCCGCAGCGCGGAGCGCAGTGATTCGTTGAAACCCAGTGTATCCCGGTGCACTTCCCGCTGGTTCATCAGGCATTTCTTGGAGTCGTGCACGAATTCGATGGGGTCCTCGATGGTGAGGATGTGGTCGTACCGGGTCTCGTTGATGTAGTCGATCATCGCGGCCAACGTGGTGGACTTACCGGAGCCGGTGGGGCCGGTCACCAGCACCAGGCCGCGCGGGTTGGAGGAGATGTCCTTGAACACTTGGCCCATGCCGAGGTCTTCCATGGTCAGGACCTTGGAGGGGATGGTCCGGAAGACGGCGCCGGAGCCGCGGTTCTGGTTGAAGACGTTGACACGGAAGCGCGCGACGCCGGGCACCTCGAAGGAGAAGTCGGTCTCGAGGAACTCTTCGTAGTCCTTGCGCTGCTTGTCGTTCATGATGTCGTAGATGAGCCGGTGCACTTCCTTGTGCTCCATGGGCGGCAGGTTGATCCTGCGCACGTCGCCGTCCACCCGGATCATGGGGGGCAGGCCGGCGGAGAGGTGGAGGTCGGATGCGCCCTGTTTGGCGGAGAACGCAAGCAGTTCGGTTATATCCATGTACAGCCTCGGTCGTTCTGGAAGCCTCTGACTCCGTGCCTGCTGGGAGGAGGGGAGTGCTTTGCGGGAATCGCTGTAAATACTTTTCAGCTGCGCTATCGTGCTCCGCTGAAAAGTCCAGGGTTTACATCCGTGTAAACCCGTTTGCGCTCAATCGCGCAAACCCCTCTACGCTGCTCTTCCGCCATCTTTGGCTCCAGAGCTTCCCGGAAAGCACTCCCCTCCTCCCAGCTTCAGACCTTATACACGGCGGTCAGGGCAATCTGAATCTGGTCGTAGCTTGGTTTTTACAGGGGCAGACGTTACTTTATGAGCCGTCACATTCCCCCGGGCAGAGCCAATGATCAGCATAGCAGAGAACCTCGAAAAGGCAGCCACGCGCATCCGTTCCGCGGCCGAGGAGGCTGAAAGGGATCCGGCAGGCGTGCAGCTGCTGGCCGTTTCCAAGACCAAGCCGGCGGAACTGCTCCGGGAGGCCGCCGAGGCGGGGCAGAAGGCATTTGGGGAGAACTACATCCAGGAGGCGCTGGACAAGATTGAGGCGCTTTCGGATCTGCCGGATCTGGAGTGGCATTTCATCGGGCCGCTGCAGTCGAACAAGACGCGCCCGGTGGCGGAGCATTTCAGCTGGGTGCACAGCATTGACCGCGCCAAGGTGGCGCGGCGGCTGAGTGAGCAGCGGCCGGCGGGCATGGCGCCGCTGAATCTTTGTATTCAGGTCAATATCGATGATGAACCGACCAAATCCGGCGTGCGTCCGGAGGAGGTTCCGGGGCTGGCGCAGGAGCTGAGTGGGCTTGAAGGGTGCCGGCTGCGGGGGCTGATGGCGATTCCGGATCCGGCCAATCCGGCGGCGGTGCAGCGTGAGCGGTTCCGCGAGCTGGCTGGTTTGCTGGCTGAGGTAAGGCGCGGCGTGGATAATGGGGCTCTGGACACTCTGTCCATGGGCATGTCCGGCGACCTGGAAGCCGCCATCGCCGAGGGCGCCACCATCGTGCGCCTGGGCACCGCCCTTTTCGGACCCCGCGACTACGAGGCTCAGTAATGCAACAGGACCCGCAGCAACCCGCCATTTCGTTCATAGGCGCCGGCAATATGGCCCGCGCCATCCTGGGTGGCCTGGTCGCCAATGGCTATGATCCCTCGCGCATCTGGGCCAGCGCGCCGGAGGACAAACACCTCCAGAGCCTGCGCAACGACTTCGGCATCTACACCACCACGGATAACCGCCACTGCGCCAGCCAGGCGGACATCCTGATCCTGGCGGTCAAACCCCAGATCATGGCCGAGGCCTGCCAGGATATTGCCAGCGTGGTCCAGAACACCCGCCCGCTCGCCGTCTCCATCGCCGCCGGCCTGGATTCAGAAACCATCAGCAACTGGCTCGGCGGTGATGTGCCCATGGTCCGCTGCATGCCCAACACGCCGTCCCTGGTCGGCAAGGGCGCGACCGCGCTCTATGCGACGGACGGCGTGTCCAAGGAACAGCGCGACACCGTGACGGATATCTTCAGCAGCATCGGGCTGGCCGTCTGGCTCGAGCAGGAAGAAGAGATGCATGCTGTCACCGCTCTCTCCGGCAGCGGCCCGGCCTACTGCTACCTGCTGGTGGAGTCCATGGAAGCGGCGGCCATCGACGCCGGCGTACATCCTGAGACCGCCCGCCAGCTCGCCATCCAGACCATGGCGGGGGCAGCGGAGATGTGCTCCCGGGGCGACGAAGCGCCGGACCAGCTGCGGCGCAACGTCATGTCCCCCGGCGGCACCACGGAACAGGCGGTGGATGCCCTCGAGAAAGGCGGCCTGAGGGACATCGTGAAAAAGGCGTTCAATGCGGCGAAGACGCGTTCGGCGGAGCTGTCGGAGCAGTTGAAAAAAGCTTTATAATCCAAGCCACTTAACACGTTGCCAACGGGGTGGCCGGGAGTTCTGTCCGGGAAACGCTGTAAATACATCCCTGTACGCTGCTCTTCCGCCATCCATGGCTCCAGAGCTTCCCGGACAGAACTCCCGGCCACCCCTTTTCAGACCACGCGAAAGCCTCCGGGCCAGAATTCGCTTTAAGGAGCAGAGATACCCATGGGCACCGAAATCCTGGTTTCATCCCTCCAGATGCTCACCACTTTCTACCTGACGCTGCTGATCCTCCGGTTCCTCTTCCAGCTCTGCCAGGTGGATTTCTTCAACCCCATCAGCCAATTCATCGCCAAAGCCACCAACCCGGTTACCGATCCCGTGCGGAAGATGGTGCCGCCGTTCAAGCGCTTTGACGGCGCGTCGCTGATCGTCGCCATCCTGTTCCAGGCCATCATGTACCTGGTCATCCTCAGCCTTGCCGGCTACGCCTTCCAGCCGCTGGCACTGCTGGTCTGGGGGCTGCTCAAGGTAATCAGTCTTGTACTGACCATCTACTTCTTCGCCATCATCGGCATGATCGTGATCAGCTGGCTGGCGCCCGGCAATCCGCACCCCGGCATCCAGATCATCCACCAGATCACCGAGCCCATCATGGCCCCGTTCCGCAACCTGCTGCCGCCCATGGGCGGGCTGGATCTGTCGCCGATTCTGGTCTTCCTGGTGCTGAACATGGTCCAGGTGGTGATGAGCAACCTGCAGCAGGCCGCGGGCATGCCGTTCTGACGGCCACGTATATTCAAACCGAAACATAAAGGCACAGGGGCATTACATGCCCCTCTTCCAGGGACGTTCTATACTTCCGCAAAATCCCGTGAAACGGATTCCGGAAGCTCAGGGGCCTACGATGGCAGATGCAGTTACCCTCACCGATCAGGTTGAGTCCTACCACAGCTGGAAAAAGGAACTGGTCCGGAACATCACACGCTACCGGCGCTGGCTCCAGTTCAACGAGCTGCTCGAGGAGGACATCGAGCGCCACCTCCAGCGCAGCATCCGCCTGCTGGTGGAGGATGAGCTGACCATCGCCTTCGTGGGTGAGTATTCCCGGGGTAAGACCGAGCTGATCAATGCCCTTTTCCTGACCGGTCACGGTCAGCGGCTGCTGCCCTCGGAAGCCGGGCGCACCACGATGTGTCCCACCGAGCTGTTCTTTGACCGCCACGCGCGCACCAGCTACCTGATGCTGCTGCCCATCGGGACCCGGAACGGGCCCATGTCACTGCAGCAGCTGCGTCATGAACCGGGCGCCTGGGAGACCGTGGCACTTGACCCGAACGACACCGCTGCCATGGCGAACACCCTTGCCCGGGTGGCCGAGACGCGCAGTGTCCCGCGCGCCGAAGCGGCGGATCTGGGCTTCAACGATGCCATGCTGGACGCCTCCTCGGATGACCCCCACCAGGTACTCATTCCCGCCTGGCGCCATGCCATGATCAGCCTGCAGCATCCGGTCCTGGAGCGTGGACTGCGGATTCTGGACACCCCGGGCCTCAACGCCCTGGGTTCGGAGCCGGAGCTGACCGTCTCCATGCTGCCCTCGGCCCAGGCGGTGGTCTTCCTGCTGGCAGCGGATGCCGGCGTCACCGCCAGCGACATGACGATCTGGCGTGAACACATCGACACCCGGGATGCCGACCACCGTGCCGGGCGTTTCGCGATCCTCAACAAGATCGATGTCCTCTGGGATGACCCGTCCGGCAATGACCACACCGGCACTGCCATCAAGCGTGTGCGCGAGACCACTGCCCGTCAGCTCGGGCTCGGCATGGAGGACGTGCTGCCTGTCTCCGCCAAACAGGGCCTTCTGGGGCGAATCCGTGACGACGATGCTCTGCGCCGCAAGAGCGGCCTGGCGCAGCTGGAGGAACTGGTCAGTGAACGCATTCTCGGCCGCCGGGAACAGCTGATCAGCGGCGAGCTGGTCAGCGACCTGCGCTCCATGATCCGCGACAACCAGGCGGATCTGGAAAACCAGCAGGCATCACTGGATGCGGAACTCGAGCTTCTGGAGGCCCAGGGCACCGACCGGCAGGAAATCTCCGAGCTGGCGGAGAAAACCCGGCACGACTATGACTTCTTCAACCGTCGGCTGATCACCCTGAAATCCAGCCGGCGCCTCATGGCGTCCCAGGGCGATATACTGCGACGGATCCTCAACCCCGAGCGGTTTGAGCAGCACGTCGAACGCACCCGCCAGCGCCTTGAGGGCAGCTGGACCACCCCGGGGCTGGCCAGTGCCATGAACGCCCTTTTCGAAGTTCTCGAGAACGACTTCAATAACCTGATGGCGGAAGGCCGCCGCGCCGAAAAGATGGTGGAGTCCATTTACCGTCGTCATACGAACAGCGGGAATGAGCGGCCCCTGGAACCGGTACCGCTGCGCCTGGGCCGGCACCTGATTGCCCTGCGTGACCTGCGCAGCCGAGCGGACCGCTTCCGCCGGGACCCGCGCTCACTGCTGACCCAGCAGAACCGGCTGATCCAGCAGTTCCTGGCCACCATTGTCACTGAGGCCCGCCAGATCATCCACCGCACCATGCAGGACATTGACCGCTGGCCAGGCGAGGCCCTCATGCCCTTGCTGCAGCACACCCAACAGCAGAAACAGCGTCTTGAGACCCAGTTCCGGCGGCTTCGCCATATCGTGGACGACGAGAAGGAACTGAAGGCCGAAGCGGACAAACTGCGACAGCAGCGCGGCACCCTGGAGCAGCAGCTGCGCGTGGCGCGCAAACTGGAGGCAGGTATTGCGCCACCGCCCGGGGCACAGTTGCCTTAGGGCTGACCCCTCGATACACTGCCCGACCTGACCGGAACCGTCCATCACCGAAGGATCCTTTCGCATTCATGGCTGCTGAATCCCAGGCCGCCGACTCGGTGGGCATTGTCGAACCACAGAGGCTGCACTTCCCGGAGCCCATCCGGCTGGAGTCCGGCCATACCCTGCCGGAATTCAATCTGGTATTCGAGACCTATGGCACCCTGAACGCGGATGCCAGCAACGCGGTGCTCATCTGTCACGCCCTGAGCGGCCACCATCACGCCGCCGGCTATCATTCCCGTGAAGACCGCAAACCCGGCTGGTGGGATGCCTGCATCGGCCCCGGCAAACCCATCGACACCAACAAATTCTTCGTGGTGTGCCCCAACAACCTCGGTGGCTGCCACGGCAGCACCGGCCCAGCGTCCGAGAACCCCGACACAGGCCGTCCCTACGGGCCCGATTTCCCGGTGATCACGGTCCGGGACTGGGTCAAGAGCCAGGCCCGGCTGGCCGACCGTCTCGGCATTGACCAATGGGCCGCGGTCATTGGTGGCTCACTTGGCGGCATGCAGGCACTGGACTGGGCCATCCACTACCCGGAGCGGATCCGCCACGCCGTGGTGATCGCCGCCACGCCCAGGCTCACCGCCCAGAACATCGCCTTCAACGAGGTGGCAAGGCGCGCCATCACCTCGGACCCCGAGTTCCATGAGGGGCGCTACCTGGAAAACGACGCCATTCCCCAGCGTGGACTGATGCTCGCGCGCATGGTCGGTCACATCACCTACCTGTCGGACGTTTCCATGGGCGAGAAGTTCGGCCGGGAGCTGCGCGACCACGCCTATCACTTCGGCTTCGACGTTGAATTCCAGGTGGAGAGCTACCTCCAATACCAGGGGGTGCGCTTTTCCGAGACCTTTGATGCCAACACCTACCTGCTGATGACCCGAGCACTGGACTATTTCGACCCGGCCAGGGAGTTCGGCAACGACCTTACCCGTGCCATGGCCGAAGCCCGCTGCCGCTTCCTGGTGCTCTCGTTCAGTTCCGACTGGCGCTTTGCCCCGGAGCACTCCCAGAAACTGGTCAATGCCATGGTCGATGCCCGGCGTGACGTCAGCTACGCGGAGATCGATTCCGACTGGGGCCATGATGCCTTCCTGGTGCCCAATGAGCGCTACGAGAGCCTGTTCCGGGCCTACATGAACCGGGTGGCAAAGGAGCACGGTGATGCGGGCTGACCTCAAGCTGATCGAACCCTGGGTGGCCCCCGGCTCCCGCGTACTCGACCTGGGCTGTGGTGACGGCACCCTGATGGACTACCTGCAGCGCGAAAAGGGTGTTGTCGGTTACGGGCTGGAGATCAACCCGGAGTACATCGAGGAATGCGTGCGCAAGGGCGTGAACGTGATCGAACAGGACCTGGATGAGGACCGGCTGCACAGCTTCCGGGACCAGACCTTCGACACCGTGATCATGACCCAGGCCCTTCAGGCCGTGCGCCGCCCCGACCGCGCCCTGACGGAAATGCTGCGCCTCGGGCGCGAGGGTGTCGTGACCTTCCCCAACTTCGGCTACTGGCGCCTGCGGCTGCACCAGCTCTGGAACGGGCGCATGCCCATGTCCAGCACGCTGCCGCATACATGGTACAATACGCCCAATATTCACCTGTGCACGGTGCGCGATTTCGAGGCCCTGTGCCAGGAGCACCGGATCCGTATCAAGGATCGGACGGTGGTCGACAACGCCCACCGCTCCCGCTGGTACAACCGGCTCTGGCCCAACCTGCTGGGGCAGATTGCGGTCTATCGCGTCACCCGCTGACGGAGGTCATCCATGGTAAAACGTCTCCTGGCCCTTGCCCTGCTGCTTGCCAGCCCGCTCGCTAATGCGCTACCCGACGAGAACCAGGGCATCACCGAGTTCGACAACTACCGGGTTCACTACTCCGTCATCCCGTCGACATTCCTGGAAAAGAAAGTCGCCCGGGAATATGACCTGACCCGCAGCCGTTCCGTTGGCCTTCTCAATGTCGCGGTCCATAAGACCTCCGGGGACGACGCCCCCAAGCCCATCACGGCCCAGGTCAAGGGCACCTTCACCAATGAGGCCCGCCAGACCAAGGAGCTGTCCTTCCGGCGCGTGCAGGAGGGTGATGCCGTCTATTACCTCGCCCAGTTCCAGTACCGCCAGGGCGAACTCCTGATTTTTGAGCTGGAACCCGCGCCCTACGGAGATGCCAAGACACTGCCGGTGCGTTTCTCCCGGGAGCTCTATGATGACGAGTGATCGGCACTGGGTGCTGGCCAGCAACAACGCCGGCAAGATCGCCGAGTTCAACCGGCTGCTCCAGCCCTGGGGCATCGAGGTCAGCGCCCAGAAGGACCTGGGCGTGGACTCGCCCGAGGAGACCGCCACCACCTTCGTGGAGAATGCGCTGATCAAGGCCCGCCATGCGGCGCGCATCAGCGGCCTTCCGGCACTTGCCGATGACTCCGGGCTGGCGGTGGATGCCCTTGGCGGCGCCCCGGGGGTATATTCCGCCCGCTATGCCGGCGAGCCGGCGGATGATGACGCCAACAACCACAAGCTCCTGGACGCCCTGGCGAACGTGCCGGATGCCGAGCGCGGCGCCCACTTCCATTGCGTACTGGTGCTGATGCGTTCCGCCGAGGATCCGATTCCGGTGATCTGCCACGGCCAGTGGCCCGGCCGGATCGCCCGCGAGACGGCCGGGGGTGACGGCTTCGGCTATGACCCGCTGTTCCTCGTGCCTGAAGAGGGCTGCACTGCCGCCGAACTCCCGGCCGAGCACAAGGCCCGGGTCAGTCACCGCGGCCGAGCCATGGCCGAGCTCAGGGAGCGCCTTGGTGACAGCGTCGCCTGAGGCTTTCACCGCACCGCCACTGACGCTCTATGTGCACACGCCCTGGTGCGTGCGCAAGTGCCCGTACTGCGACTTCAACTCCCACACGGCACCGCAAGTGATCCCGGAGGACGACTACCTCGCCGCCCTGCTAGCGGATCTGGATGCGGACCTGACAACGCCGGAGACACGCCCCGTTGAAGCCATCTTCATCGGCGGCGGCACGCCCTCGCTCATGTCACCGTCCTTCTACGAACGGCTATTCGAGGCCCTGGCACAGCGCCTGGACCTGTCCCGGCTGGACGAGATCACGCTGGAGGCCAACCCCGGCACCGTGGAGGAAGCGCGTTTCACCGGCTTTCGCAACGCGGGCATCAACCGCCTCTCGCTCGGGGTCCAGAGCTTCGACCCGGATCACCTGGAGCGCCTGGGCCGGATCCACGGCGGCGACGATGCCTCGCGTGCGGTGAAAGCGGCCCAGGCCGCGGGCTTCGAGCGCATCAACATCGACCTGATGCACGGCCTCCCGGACCAGACACCGGAACAGGCGGTGACCGACCTGGAGACCGCCCTGGCCTTCGACACCGGCCACATTTCCTGGTACCAGCTCACCATCGAGCCCAACACGGTATTCCACTCGCATCCGCCCACCCTGCCGGACGAGGATACGCTGGCCAGCATTCAGGAAGCGGGCGAGGCCTGCCTGACCGGATACGGGCTGCAGCGCTACGAGGTCTCGGCCTGGTCACGCCCCGGCGAGGCGTGCCGGCACAACCTGAACTACTGGCGCTTCGGAGACTACCTGGCCATCGGCGCCGGCGGCCACGGCAAGCTGACCCACCCGGCTTCGGACCGGATACTGCGCTACTGGAAGACCCGCCGCCCGGAGGACTACCTCAACCGCATCGGCAGCCGCACCGCTGGCCGCCAGGAGCTGGAGCACGAGGACCGCCCACTGGAATTCCTCCTGAACACCTTGCGGCTGAGCGCCGGTGTGCCAATCTCTTCCTTCCCGGAACGAACCGGCCTACCCTTGGAACGCATCCATGATCAACTCGCACAGCTCCGCAGGCGTGGGCTGCTCGTGGCGGATGAACAGCGCCTGGCCGTGACCGACCAGGGCCAGCGCTTTCTGAACGACGTGCTGGAGGCCTTCGTGCCATGAAACTCTTCGGCGTGGAACCCCGACCCTGGTCCCACAGGTTGCGCTGGCTGGCCCTGCTCACCGGCGCGGCCCTGGTGGCGGTGATGCTCACCAACCAGTACCTGGCCACCCCCGAGATCCCCCAGCATGTCATGAGCTATGAGCTGGCGGATGAGCCTGATCGCGCCGAGCAGCTGCACCGCCAGTGGCAGCGCAATCACACCCCCCTGCCGGAGCTCACGCTCTGGGTGGATTTCCTGTTCATCGGGCTCTACGCGGTTTTCCTCGTGGCCCTGGCCAACCACTTCCTGTACGACAGGCCGGGGATCCGGGAGCGCAAGGCGGGGCGCCTGGCCAAGACCCTGCTGGTGATTGGTGCCCTTGGGGATGCGGCGGAGAACGCCTTCCTGATCACCGCCATCCACCAGCCCGAAACCGAACTCTGGCCGCCGCTGGCCACCATCGCCACCCTGGTCAAGTTCACCGGGCTGTTGGTGGGCGGTGCCTGCCTGCTGGTGGTCCGGGCGGCGCGGCGCCAGCCGCTGCAGCCCGGGGACTGGCATCACTGACGCTCGAACAGCATGTCGGCCACGCCGTGGCCGCGCGCCTCGCCACGTTTCTCGAACTTGGTCAACGGCCGGTCCGCCGGTCGTGGCACTGTGGTGCCATCCTGTGACAGGTTGCAGTACCCCGGCGCCTCGTTTATCACCTCCAGGATGTGCTCGGCGTAGGGCTCCCAGTCCGTGGCGATGTGCAGGAGACCGCCGGGGCGGATGTAGCGGTGCAGTGTGGCCACGAAATCCGGTTGGATCAGGCGGCGCTTGTGGTGCTTCTTCTTCGGCCAGGGGTCCGGGAACAGAATCAATGCCCGGTCGAGGGCTGCTTCCGGGATGGCTTCAGTGAGCACGTCCAGCGCATCCGCGCGGTAGAGGCGGATATTATCGAGCCCGCGCGCCTCCATTTCCATCAGCAGCGCGCCACAGCCGGGCTTGTGCACCTCCACGCCGATGAAATCCTGCTCCGGAGCCGCCTCGGCCATTTCAGCCAGAGACTGCCCCATGCCAAAGCCGATTTCCAGGTTCAGCGGTGCATGCCGGCCAAACACCCGCTCCCGGTCAACGGGCCCATCCGCCAGACTGAGCCCGTAGTGTGGCCAGAGTCGATCCCAGGCATTCTGCTGCCCGCGGGTCATACGCCCTGCGCGCAGTACAAAGCTGCGCACGGAGCGTTCCTTGCTGCGGGCCAGGTCGTCGCTGGAATCGGTCATGGGGCCTCCGGCTCTGGGATTTGGGCCACGGATTATCCGGATTCGGCGCCGGACTGCAATCGGTAACCCAGGGCCTCCACCAGCTGCGCCTTTTCCACCCGGTCCGCGCCGGCGAGGTCCGCGATGGTCCGGCTCACCCTCAGCACCCGGTGCAACGCCCGGGCAGACAGCCCCAGCCGGCCCATGGCCTGCTCCAGAAGGGTCTCGCCGTCGCTGTCCAGGGCGCAGGCTTGGTGCAGTGCGTCTCCCGCCAGTTCCGCATTCAGTGCACCACGCTGGTGCTGGACCGTACGCAGCCGGCTGACCCGCTCGCGGACCTCGGCACTGCTGGTCTCCCCTTTCTCGGGGCGGAGCAGTGTGCGCCCGTCCTGGACCGGCACCCCCACGTGCATGTCGAAGCGGTCCATCAGAGGCCCTGACAGGCGGCTCTGGTAACGCAGAATCTGCTGTGCCGAGCACCGGCAGGCGATATCCGGGTGCCCTTCATAGCCACAGGGGCACGGGTTCATGGCCGCGACCACCTGGAACCGGGCCGGAAAGGTAACCCGGGTATTCGCCCTGGAGATGACGATCTCGCCGGATTCCATGGGCTCGCGCAGCACCTCCAGTACCTTGCGGTCGAACTCCGGCAGCTCGTCCAGGAAGAGCACCCCCCGGTGGGCCAGCGAGATCTCGCCGGGGCGGGGGCTACTACCGCCACCTACCAGGGCCACAGCCGAGGCGGTGTGGTGGGGCGCCCGGTAGGGCGGCGTACGCCAGCCCCGCGCCTGGCTGAATGACCCCGCCACCGAGTGCACGGAAGCGACCTCCAGAGCCACCTCCCTCGCCAGCGGTGGCAGCAGCCCCGGCAAGCGGCTCGCGAGCATGCTCTTGCCAGTGCCGGGCGGACCGTGGAAAAGCAGATTGTGGCTACCGGCAGCGGCGATCTCCAGGGCCCGTTTTGGAATATGCTGGCCCTGAACGTCTGACAGGTCCGGCGCGGCGCCCTGCCCCAGATCATCCGCATCACGCGGCGCAATGGCTGGCAAACGCTGTTCGCCTTTAAGGTGGGCACAGACGCTGAGCAGATGATCCGCGGCGAAGGTATCTTCCTGACTGGCAAGGGCCGCTTCGTCGGCATTGCCCGCTGGCACCATAATGGTGCGCTCCAGTCCACGGGCGCCCATCACGGCAGGCAGTATGCCCTCCAATGGACGCAGGCTCCCGTCCAGTGCCAGCTCCCCAAGGAACTCCATCCCGGCTACAGCTTCCGGCTCAACCTGTCCGGACGCGGCCAGGATACCCAGGGCGATGGGCAGATCGAAGCGGCTGCCTTCCTTGGGCAGATCGGCGGGGGCCAGGTTGATGGTGATGCGGCGGGCAGGGAAATCGAACCCGCTGTTGAGCAGGGCACTGCGTACCCGGTCCTTGCTCTCGCGCACGCCGGCCTCGGGCATGCCCACGATGGACAGTGACGGCAGGCCGCCGGACAGGTGGGTTTCAACGGTCACGGCTGGGGCATCCACGCCCACCCTTGCCCGTGTGTGGATCACGGCAAAGCTCATGGCAACATCCCTGTTATTGGTGGTGTTGTGCGGTTACTGCTGGTGGTGGCCCACTTGTTCCTCCAGTTCCGCAACACGCTTCTCAAGCGCCTCGACCTTCTCCCGCGTACGGGTCAGGACGGCAGACTGGGCATCAAACTCCTCCCGGGTCACCAGGTCCAGCCGGTCAATCACCGAGGTCACTGCCATGCGCACGTGCTGCTCCACGTCGTCCCGGGCCACCCGGGCCATATCCGGCATGAACTGGTCCAGCTGACCACGCAGTTCGCTGAATAGATCCTGGGGGCTACGGGGCATGGCTCCACTCCTCGATTCATTGATGGGTGGTATGCTAGCACAGCGGCCAGGGCGCTCCCACAGGCCACCATGCGCCCAATATTGGGTCACGCTGGGGACGAATGCGCTACAATGGGGCAATGCAGCCGGGCCGCACCCCGGCGGCATCAGGTAACTTCCTGTTTTACAGTTCGTTTCTGCGTTGGCACAGGGCGTGCAATGGTCCGCACAGAGTCCGCACAACCTGGTGCGGGCCGATTACGCATCCCGATTAAGGCCGCCATACCCAGTTCGGCTGGGCCGGCAACGAAAGGAGAAACCCATGAAACTTGTGACAGCGATTATTAAGCCGTTCAAGCTTGATGACGTGCGCGAAGCCCTGTCCGAGATCGGTGTCCAGGGTGTCACCGTCACGGAAGTCAAAGGCTTCGGCCGGCAGAAAGGCCACACCGAACTCTATCGCGGCGCGGAATACGTCGTGGATTTCCTGCCCAAGGTGAAAGTCGAGATCGCCATCAGCGAAAAGCTGCTGGATCAGGTCATCGAGTCCATCTCGAAGGCCGCCAACACCGGCAAGATCGGTGACGGCAAGATCTTCGTCAGCGAGATGGAACAGGCGATCCGGATCCGGACCGGCGAAACCGGCGATGAAGCCGTCTGACGCCTGACCACCCCAGACGCCATCGCAACATTCCCGAAGTTGAAAAGCCTTGTGCGGAGGGCTTATTCCAATGGAAAACACAGTTAACGAACTGCAGTTTGCACTTGATACCTTTTACTTTCTGATCTGTGGTGCCTTCGTCATGTGGATGGCGGCAGGCTTCACCATGCTTGAATCCGGACTGGTCCGGGCCAAGAACACCACTGAAATCCTGGCCAAGAACGTCGGCCTCTACGCCATCGCCTGCATCATGTACATGGTCTGCGGCTACGCGATCATGTACGGCGGCGGCACCTTCCTGTCCGGCATCATGGATCCCGGCGTCTCCGAAGGCTTCACCTATGAAGCGGTTTCAACCTACGCGCCGGCCTCTGACTTCTTCTTCCAGGTTGTGTTCGTGGCAACCGCCATGTCCATCGTCTCCGGTGCTGTTGCCGAGCGGATGAAGCTCTGGGCGTTCTTCGCCTTTGCTGTTGTCCTGACCGGCTTCATCTATCCGATGGAAGGCGCCTGGACCTGGGGCGGTGCTGAGGTGTTCGGTATGTACAACCTCGCGGACCTTGGATTCAGTGACTTCGCCGGTTCCGGCATCGTGCACATGGCCGGTGCGGCTGCGGCGCTGGCAGGTGTCCTGCTGCTCGGCCCGCGTAAGGGCAAGTACGGCGCCAACGGGGAAATCCGGGCCATTCCGGGTGCCAACCTGCCGCTGGCAACCCTGGGCACCTTCATCCTCTGGATGGGCTGGTTCGGCTTCAACGGTGGTTCCGTGCTGGCAGCAGCCAGTGTTGAATCCGCCAACTCGATCGCCATTGTGTTCCTGAACACCAACACGGCGGCCGCTGGCGGCGCTATAGCAGCCCTGATCGTGGCCCGGCTGATGTTCGGCAAGGCTGACCTGACCATGCTGCTCAACGGGGCACTGGCCGGCCTGGTTGCGATCACCGCCGAGCCCTCCACTCCAACCCCGCTCGCGGCCACCATCTTCGGTGCCCTTGGCGGTGTGCTGGTGGTGTTCTCGATTGTAGCGCTGGACAAGCTGCGTATCGACGATCCGGTGGGTGCCATCTCCGTCCACGGTACCGTGGGTCTTCTGGGCCTGCTGCTGGTGCCGATCACCAATAGCGGTGCCAGCTTCAGCGGCCAGATCATCGGCGCCCTCACCATCTTCGTCTGGGTCTTTGTGGCCAGCCTGGTTGTCTGGGGCATCCTCAAGGCCGTGATGGGCATCCGTGTGAGCGAGGAGCAGGAGTACGAAGGCCTCGACATCGCCGAGTGCGGCATGGAAGCGTACCCCGAGTTCGAAGGCAACGGCTGATCAAACCAGCCGGTCTACAGGGAAGTAACGTGAACGAAAAGGGGCGCCCCGCGGGCGCCCCTTTTTTCATGGTTCCCGCGGCTCAGCCCGAGCGCGGCGATTCGCGCCCAGAACGGAAGCATATCCTCAAGTGTGAAATAGCTGGTCAGCCCCTCGGTGATCACCACAATGGGTTCACCGGGCCGGAAGCACTGCTCAACCACGCTTTCCATGGATTCCGACCCTTCCCGGATCCAGCGTTCCAGCAGGTGGTCCATGATGCGGTGGCGCTGCAGCAGTATGGTGCGCAGGTTGCTGCCACCCAGGGACCGGCTGAGCCATTCCACGGGCAACAGCCCACGGTACAGCCAGGGCCCGCCCCCGGAACCCAGAAATGCCGGTGCCAGGCTGTTGCGCCGCCAGACCTCGCCGGTGTAAAGACCGGTGAAGTTGATGGAGGCGGTGTCGTCGGACTGTCGTCTCATGATTCAGGTGCCTCCCCTTTCCGGATCCCTGAGGCGGCGGTGGCACGCTGCCAGTAGACCAGCATCGCCAGGCCGACACCGGCAACCGGCAGTGACAGCACCAAGCTTCCGGACCAGCCCAGAAGGTGGTAGAGCGCGCCCGCTCCCAGTGCGCCTACAGCGGCCAGACCGGAGACGACGGTATCATTGACGCCCTGAACCCGGTGCGCCCGCTCGGGCGCATGGCACAGGGTCAGGAAGGCGCTGCCGCCCACGTACAGGAAGTTCCAGGCCACACCCAGAAGGATCAGTGACGGCACCACGAAAAACGGCGCCTCCCCCGGCATGCCCGTAAGCGCTGAAAGCACCAGCAGCAGGAACCCCACGCCCAGCACCCGGGTATGGCCAAAACGCTCCAGCAGCCGCCCGGTAAAGAACGACGGCAGGAACATAGCCACCACATGGAGCTGGATGGCCACACCCACCAGCGCATGGCTCCCCGGGCCAGTGTTGAGCGCCAGCGTCGACTGGACCATCAACAGATTCATGACCAGATAGCCGGCCCCCGCACAGTACATAGCCAGGAACGCGCCTACCCCGGCCATGGAGGAAGGCACTGCCGGTGATTCCGCCCGTTCAGCAGTCGGCTTCGCCGATGAAGTGGCAGGCGCATTCAGCCCGGGCACACCCAGCATGACCAGAAAAGTAATGACACCGGCGAGCGAGAAGATCAGGTAGCTGTGGGCAAAAGACTGCCCCTCAAACAGGGCACCCGCCTCCAGGGTCAGCAGCGGCGCCAGGATGCCGGCCAGCACACCCCCTGCCGTAACCAGGGCCACTGCCCGGGCCCGTAACGCCGCCTCAACCCCGTCAGTGGCGGCAAACCGGTAATAATTAGCGTGGGTAATGAAGATACCCAGTAGCACATGACTGAGGATCAGCCCGGCAAAGGAGCCACCGCGGATGGCCAGGTACCCGGTCACCCCGGCCGCCATGGCAAAACAGGCGCCGAGCAGGAACGCGGGCCGCCGGCCCACGGCGCCCATGAGCCGTGAGACCGGATACGCGCACAGGATCACGACCGCGAACTGCAGCCCGTAGGGCAGGGTCGTCATCCAGGGTGTGGGTGCCAGTTCGGCACCCACGATCGCGGCCACGGAGACCGAGGCCACGGCGCAGGTCAGGAACAGTGCCTGACAGATTGCCAGCAAATAAACCCGGAGTCGTTGTCGTGCCAGATCGTCCATGCATCTCTCCCCAGTCGTTCAGCCCACGTGATCCCTGATGGTAATGCGCCGGTTGTGTTTGCTCTTCTTCTCGATCTTTGCCACATGAAGCCCCTTGAGTTCGCCGGTATGACGGACATGGGTGCCGCCGCAGGGCTGCACATCCAGCCCTTCAATCTCCACCAAACGCAGCCGCTGCTCCGTGGTGGGTGGCAGCTTGACCGTGCGCACCTGCTTCAGGGCCTCTGCGATTTCTTCCCCGGTTCGCCAGAAATGGGTAACGCGGCGCTGGTTGGCGATTTCCTCCTGCAGCGTGTGATCGAGTTCTTCCCTATTGAAGACACTCTCGGGCAGGTCAAAGTCCAGCCGGCCGCGCTCCGCATGAATTGAGCAGCCTGTCACCGGCGCGTTGATCAGGCCGCAAAGCACGTGAAGACAGGTATGCATGCGCATGTGGCGATATCGCCGGCTCCAGTCAATCTCAAAGCGGATGGTCTGCCCTTCCCGGGGCATGATTGAGGCGTCCACCTGGTGCACGATCCGGACCTTCCCGGGCATATACTGCGCATCCGAAATACGAAGGCCTTCCCCGGCACCATCTCCCCACCTGAGCCACCCGGTATCCCCGGGTTGTCCGCCGCTCTCGGCATAGAAGAGGGTTCGATCCAGGACGATGCCCCGGGAGGTTACGTCGACCACCTCGGCCTCCCCTTCCGTTGCGTAAGCATCCTCCTCAAACAAACGCTCTGTGGATCTGATGGCACATTCCTGCATGACTTCTCCCTGATCAGTCCTCTGAATTCCTTCGGGCGTTACCATTTAAGCAGGGAGAGATGGAGAGAGTATCTCTCCCTGCGACGGATTTTCATGTTTTCGCTCAGTACGACCACCGGCGTATCAAGAGGTTGTATGGCATTATTTGTATCGATACAATAAATGCAAAATTTTCAATAGATCTTACAATTATAGAGACTATTGACCACAACAATGATGTCAACAACAATATTGTTATCATGACAAAATGGTTTGAACGCTTCGACAGATCCGAGCGCCCCCACCACAAACACATTGCCTCACTTATTGCACAGGGGCTGGCATCGGGCGAACTGCAACCGGGCGACAAGCTGCCCACACACCGCGCCCTGGCAGACGTGCTGGAGGTAACCGTAGGCACGGTCACCCGTGGCTATGCGGAAGCCGAGAAGCGGGGGCTGATCGTGGCGCGCACGGGCAGTGGCACCTTCGTCCGCTCCAGCGAGACGGAGCACGACGCCGAATTCGGCATTCCTCCGGAAAGTGAGGCGCCGGGAGCCATAAACTTCGCGTTGAGCTACTGCATTCCCGCCTACCGGGAACAGGCCCTCGCCGAGTCCCTGCAGTCTCTGGCCCAGGACCCGAAGGCTCTGCACGATGCGGTCTCCTACCAGCCGGAGTTCGGGCTGGAGCGTCACCGGCGCATTCTCACGGAGTGGTTTGAACACTGGGGCCAGAAGCTTGACCCGGAGGAAACCCTGATCACTCTGGGTGGCCTGCACAGCGTGCACATTGCGCTGCAGGCACTGGCACGCCCAGGGGGTACGGTTGCCTCAGCCAGCCTCACCTACCCCGGCATCATTGCCGCAACCCGCCAGCAGGGGCTGCGGCACTGCGCTCTGGAGATGGACGCAGAAGGCATACGGCCGGATTCGTTCGAGGCCCTCTGCCACCAGCAGTGCCCACAGGTTCTCTATTGCACACCCAACCAGAACAACCCCACGACCGCCTGTATGGGGTATGAGCGCCGGCAGGCGCTGCTGCGTATTGCGGCTCGCCATGGCGTCTGGATCCTGGAGGATGACATCCACCTGGTCAGCGCGGACGAGCGGCCACCAAACCTGGTTGAAATGGACCCGGAACGGGTCCTGTACATCAGCGGCTGCTCCAAGGTCATGGCCGGCGGCCTGCGGGTGGGCGTGCTCCGTGGCCCCGCCAGCCTGGTGGGGCGGCTTGGTGACAGTCTTCGCAGCCACTGCTGGATGGCGCCACCGCTGAATGCGGAGATTGCCTGTCGCTGGATCAGCTCGGGCCGTGCCAACGAACTGATGCGCTGGCAGCGTGGGGAGATCGGCCACCGCCAGGCACTGGCCGCCAATATCCTCGCAAATTACACCTACCAGGCACAGCCCTACGGGTTCAATCTGTGGCTCTACCTGCCCGAACCCTGGCGGCCCAACGAGTTCGTTGCCGCCTGCGAGCGGGAAAGCGTGTTGATCCGAAGCGGTGAGCCTTTTGCTGTGGGCCGTTCTCCCGTACCTCCCGCCGTTCGGCTCTGCCTTTCCGCAGAAGCCCACCGGGAGACAGTTGAAAAGGGTCTCAGGACCGTAGAGGCCCTGCTTAAGGAGCAGCCTCCTGCGGCTCCAAACACAATTTGAGCATCACCCTTCACCGCCGACGGGGTGATCCTCGCCGATGATGTCCTGCAGGAAGGGCGGCGTGGCCAGCGCCCCGCGGTGCACATCGGCACTGTAGTAGCGGGTCGGGAACGGCCGCGTGCCGGCATCCGCCTCCCGGAAGTGCTCCAGCGGCGTCACCTTGCCGGCGATGGTGCAGCTCCACCAGCCCGTGGGGTAGACCGGCTGCGGAAAAACCAGCGTCTTGCTGTGATGATAGCCGGCGGCCTTCATGTCCTCATGCGCCTTACGGATGATCGACTTCGGCCGCTCCATCAGGGGCGACTCGGTCTGCTGCACCATCAGGCCGTTCTCGCCCAGCGCCATGTAGCAGTCGCGGTAGAAATCCTTCGTGAACAGACCCTCGGCCGGCCCAACCGGATCCGTACTGTCGATGATGATGACATCGAAATAGCCCGGATCCGTGTCCTGGATCCACTTGATGCCGTCACCGAAGAAGAAGTTGGCACGCGGGTCCTCGTTCGCCTCGCACAGCTCCGGGAACCATTTTTCGGAAAGTTCCGTCACACGCTGATCGATCTCCGCCTGCCAGACTTCCTCCACGCCGTCATGGCGCAGCACCTCGCGCAGCGTGCCGCAGTCGCCACCGCCAATGATGGCCACCCGTTTCGGGTTGCGGTGCGTGAACAAAACCGGGTGCGCCATCATCTCGTGGTACAGGAAGTTATCCCGGGTGGAGAGCATGACGCAGCCATCGATCGCCATGAGATAGCCGAAGGTCTCGGTCTCGTAGATGCTGATGGTCTGGTAGGGCGACTGCTCCTCGTGCACCTTCCCCTTGATCCGGAATGAGAAGGCGATGGACTCCTCCGCGTAGACCTCGGTGAACCAGTTGTCGTCGAGTCCGCTCATGGTTCTCTCCTGCGCCTGGGTAAAGGGATCATTGTACGACCCGCCGGCACTGGACAGAAGTCTGTTCCATAGACGCCCGCGGCCTTACAATCCCCGGAAAGCCATCTGCCCGGAGCCTGCATGCACAGCGACCCCCCTGGCCGCACCTGGAACATCGACCGCTGGAGCGAGGGCTATGTGTCAGTCGGCGCCGGGGGTGAGCTGCGCATCAACCCCGACACCCAAAGCCCAGGGCTATCGCTGGCCGGGGTGGTGGCACAGGTGCAGCGCCAGGGCGCCCGCCTGCCGGTTCTGATCCGCTTCAGTGACATTCTCCATCACCGCGTGAACCGCCTTTGCCGGGCCTTCAACGATCCCATCCGGCATCTTGGCTACGAGGGGGGCTACACCGCCGTCTACCCCATCAAGGTCAACCAGCAGCGCCGCGTGGTGGAGGAGATCATCCGCAGCGAACCGGCCGGCGGGCAGGGCCAGATCGGCCTGGAGGCCGGCAGCAAGCCGGAGCTTTTCGCAGTGCTGGCACTGGCGCCGCCCAATGCCCGCATTATCTGCAACGGCTACAAGGACCGCGAGACCATCCGCCTGGCGCTGATGGGGCAACGCCTCGGCCACCGTGTTTACATCGTGGTGGAGAAGGCCTCCGAGCTCCCCCTGATCCTGGACGAGTCCCGCCGCCTGGGCGTCCGGCCCCTCATCGGGATTCGCGCCCGGCTGGCCACAATCGGTGAAGGTAACTGGCAGAACACCGGCGGCGAGAAATCCAAGTTCGGGCTCTCCGCGCAGCAGGTCCTGACGGTGGTGGAGCAGCTGCATGAGGCCGATGCCCTGGACTGCCTGCAACTGCTGCACTTCCACCTGGGCTCCCAGATCGCCAACATCCGGGACATCCAGACCGGCCTGCGCGAGGCGGCGCGCTTCCACCATACCCTGCGCGAGGCCGGCGCGCCCCTGAATACCGTGGATGTGGGCGGCGGCCTGGGCGTGGACTACGAGGGCACCCGTTCGCGCAGCGCCTGCTCCATGAACTACAGCATGGAAGAGTACGCCCGTCAGGTGGTGCAGACCTTCCACGAATCCTGTACCCGCAACAATCTGCCCCACCCGCACCTGATCACCGAATCCGGCCGGGCCATGACCGCCCACCACGCGGTACTGGTGACCAACATCATCGACCGGGAGGCGCCCGAAACGGCCAGCCCGGAACCGGTCCCCGGGACCGCCCCGGCACCACTGCGCAGCCTCTGGGCGGACTACCAGGCGCTCAGCGGCGACGGCCCCGAACGCTCCGCCGTCGAGATCCATCATGATGCGGCGCAGGCCATGGCGGACGTGCAGACCGAATTCGCCCACGGCCTGATGTCACTGCAACAGCGCGCCCAGGCGGAACAGCTCCAGCGGCAGGTGGCCATGCGGCTTCGCACCCGGCTCAACCCCGGCAACCGCGTACACCGCGACCTGCTTGATGAACTCAACGAACAGTGCGCGGAACGGCTGTTCATGAACCTCTCGATCTTCCAGTCGCTGCCGGACATCTGGGGCATTGACCAGATCTTCCCCATCCTGCCACTGCAGGGGCTGGACCGGCCGACCACCCGGCGGGCCGTGCTGCGCGACATGACCTGCGACTCCGATGGCCGCATTGACCACTACGTGGATGGCGACGGCATTGAGACCACCCTGCCCCTGCCCGATGCCACGGATGTGGATCAGCTTGCCTTCTTCATGACCGGCGCCTACCAGGAGATCCTGGGGGACATGCACAACCTGTTCGGCGATACGGACGCCGCCGATGTCAGCCTCGACGCCGAAGGCAACGCCCAGGTCAGACACCTGGCCCATGGCGAGACCCTGGCCAGTGTGCTGCGCCAGGTTAACCACGACCCCGAGGGCCTGTTCCGCCGGCTCGAATCCCGGATCGAGACCGCCGGGCTGGCGGAGGACGAGCGCCTGCGGCTGCTTGAACAGATCCGTCAGGGACTGGAAAGCTACACCTATCTCACCGGAGACTGATCCATCCGCGTAGCGCCCGCGTAACCCTGTTCAGGTTTGATTTCCCAACATGGCGACGGGCACCTACAATGGAACTCATAAGAAGCAGCCAGACGGCAGCAACCAAGAGTCGCAACGTGACCACAGCCCCGGACAGCTCGCGCGCCGAGCGCAGCAAGGACCACTGGAGCCAGCTCCTGGAACGGGTCGCCAGCCATCAGGACAGGGCGGCGTTCCACCAGCTGTTTGAGCACTTCGGTCCGCAGATCAAATACTATGCGATTTCCAATGGCATAGCCCATCAGGCGGAGGAGCTCGTCCAGGAGGTCATGATCTCCATCTGGCGGCGGGCCTCCACCTATGACTGGCGCAAGGCGGCTGCCTCCACCTGGATCTTCACCATTGCCCGGAACCAGCGTATCGATATGCTGCGCAAGATCCAGCGCGGCAGCGCCGAGATGGCCATCGAGACGGAAGACCTGTGGCAGATCCCGGGTGACGATGAGAAGGATCCGGTGCCGTCCCTGCACCGTATAATTGCTGAACGGCGCATCCGTGACTCCTTCGAACACCTGCCACAGGAACAGCTGACCGTGCTCAAACAGGTCTATCTCGAACACAAGTCGCACCAGGCCGTGGCCGAGGATCTGGGTATTCCGCTCGGAACCGTCAAGAGCCGTGTCCGTCTGGCACTGGGCAAACTGAAAGTGATTCTTCAGGATCAGGATCTATGAGTACCCATCATCCCGATGAAGTCCTTCTGATGGAGTACAGTGCGGGCACGCTCTCCGAGCCCATGGCCCTGTGCATGCGTATGCATCTGGACCGGTGCTCCCACTGTCGCGGCCAGCTGGACATGCTGAACAGCCTGGGCGCGATCATGCTCGACCACAGCAAACAGGCGAGCCGGGTCTCCGACGACCTGTTCGACAACATTGTCGCGCAGATTGACAGTGAGCCGGCATCCCGCGAGGCGACGGTGGAGAAGCCCTCCAACGACTCCCCGCTTGAACGGCTGCTCGGCAGTGATCTGAACGAGCTGCCCTGGAAGCGCCAGCTGGCCGATGTCAGCGTCTATGACCTGAGCGACCGGTTTCCCGGTGAGGAGCGCGTAACCCTGCAGAAGCTGTGCGCTGGCGGACGAGCCCCCTCTCACAGCCACCACGGCTCTGAGGCCACACTGGTTCTGACCGGTGCCTTTGCCGATGCCAATGGTGTGTTCAGCAAAGGGGATTTCGTGATCCTGGACCACCACCATGACCACCAGCCGGTAGCCCTGCATGGTGAGGACTGCATCACCCTCTCGGTGATGGATGCCCCCGTTAAGCTCACCGGCCGGCTGACACGGCTGCTCAACCCCTTCATCCGCTAGCTGCTGGGCTGATGGATACGCTGGTTGCCGGAATCAGTGGTGGTATTGGCCTGGCGCTGGCGGCCCATGAGCTGCGGCGCAATCCCGACACCCATGTGGTCGGGCTGAGCCGGAACGCTTCCAGAAGCCAGGATGCCTGCGCTCTGGCTGAAGCCTTCCCCGGGCGGCTCAGCCTGGTGGATGGCGACGTGGGTAACAGGGAGGCTCTGAAGGCCGCTCTCGCCGGCCATCTGCCCGCGGATGCCCGGATCACCCGTGTTCTCTATGCCGTTGGCGTGCTCCATGGCGAAGGGCTGTTTCCGGAAAAGCGGCTGGAGGACGTGGATCCGGAGGCCATGCTCCAGAGCTACCGGGTCAACACACTGGGATTCCTCAACACCGTCCAGGCGCTGATTCCATGGCTGCGCCACCGCGATCCCAAGCTGATCGCCGCTGTCTCCGCCAAGGTCGGTTCCATCGGCGATAACAGCTACGGTGGCTGGTACGGCTACCGCTGCAGCAAAGCCGCCCTGAATATGGCAGTGCGCAATCTCGCCATTGAAACCCAGCGCCGGCTCCGGCCCGCAACTGTCGTGGCCCTGCACCCGGGCACCACGGAAACCGCCCTCACCGCTCCTTTCCAACAGTCTTTGGCCCACCTCAGGGTGCACAGCCCCGCTGACACCGCCGCCAACCTGTGGACGGTTCTGGATGGCCTGAGTCCGGAAGACAGTGGTCGCTTCCTGAGCTGGGACGGCTCCGAACTCCCCTGGTAGCCCTGAACCAACAACCCGCCTCATCCGTAAATACTGATACATCCTGAATCTCCATTCACCTCACCATAGCGAGGCGTTTCATGGCCTACGATGCACCGGTTACCGATTACCGTTTCCTTCTCTACAACGTTCTCGGCGCCGACCGCCTGTGCGAACTCGAGCCCTATGCCGAGGCAACCCCGGACCTGATCAATGCCATCCTGGAGGAAGGCGGCCGCTTCATGCGGGATATCATGGAGCCTACCAACGTACCGGGCGACCGCGAGGGCTGCCAGTTCAACCCCGAGGACGCCAGTGTCACCACCCCCTCCGGCTTCCAGGAGGCCTACCGCCAGTTCTCCGAGGGCGGCTGGACGTCGCTGGACGCGCCGGTCGACTACGGTGGCCAGGGGCTGCCTCACATTCTCAAATTCATCGTGGATGAAATGGTCTGCGCCACCAACCTGTCCCTGGGCATGTACCCAGGGCTGACCCATGGGGCCATCAGCACCCTGCATGAACACGGCTCCCAGGAACTGAAGGACACTTACCTGGAGAAGCTGATCTCCGGGGAGTGGACCGGCACCATGTGCCTGACCGAGCCCCAGTGCGGCACGGATCTGGGCCTGATCCGCACCAAGGCCCAGCCGGATGCCGACGGCAGCTACCGGGTCAGCGGTACCAAGATCTGGATTACCGGGGGCGAACATGACCTGACGGACAACATCATGCACCTGGTCCTGGCCAAGCTGCCGGATGCACCTGCCGGTACCAAGGGCATCTCCCTGTTCGTGGTTCCCAAGGTGATTCCTGAGACCGGTGAGCGCAACAGCATCTTCTGCGGCGGCCTCGAGCACAAGATGGGCATCAAGGGCTCCGCCACCTGCGTCATGAACATGGACGAGGCCCGGGGCTGGCTGGTGGGTGAGCCCCATGACGGTATGCGCCAGATGTTCACTATGATGAACGAGGCCCGCCTGATGGTGGGCATGCAGGGGCTGGGGCTGGCCGAGGCCGCCTACCAGGTAAGCCTCGGGTTTGCGAAAGAGCGCCTGCAGAGCCGCTCCCTGTCCGGCCCGAAGAACCCGGATGGCCCGGCGGATCCGGTCATTGTGCATCCGGACGTGCGCCGGATGCTCATGCGCCAGAAGGTACTCAATGAAGGCATGCGCGCCATGGCCCTGTACGCCGGACACCAGCTGGATCTGTCCAAGGCCCACCCGGACCCTGAAACCCGCCAGACAGCGGATGACATCGTCCAGATCATGACGCCCGTAGTGAAAGCCTTCCTGACGGATGAGGGCTACGCCAATGCCAACACCGGCCTGCAGGTGCTGGGCGGCTCCGGCTTCACCCAGGACTGGCCCATTGAACAGTACGTGCGTGATGGCCGCATTGCCCGCATCTACGAGGGCACCAACGGCATCCAGGCCATGGACCTGGTTGGACGCAAGCTCAGCCTGCACAAGGGCCGCCTGGTGCAGAGCCTGTTCGCGGACATGACCGGCTACCTGAAACAGAATCCGGACTGCGCTCACCGGGGTCAGCTGAAAGCTGCGCTGGCAACTCTTGAGGAAGCCGTCAGCTGGCTGAACAACAACGCGCGCCAGGATCCGGAACAGGCTGGTGCCGCGGCTACGCCCTTCCTGCGGCTCACGGGTCTGACCGTGATCGCGTGGATGTGGACCCGCATGGCCGATGCCGCCGGTGAGGCGCTGGCCAATGGCGAGGGCAACCAGGCCTTCAATGAGGCCAAACAGGTCTCAGCGCGTTTCTTCTTCGACAAGCTCCTTCCGGAGAAAGACGCCCTGCTGGCGGACATTACGGACGGCAAAGAAAGTCTCATGGCCCTGGAAGACGACCAGTGGGCCCTGTAACCACTCATGGCATACCAGACGCCGGGCCCAGTGCCCGGCGTTTTTGTATCCGGCTCACGCCTGGCGTAAACTCCGGCCATGAAACGACTACGCCACCTGACACCGCTTATGGCCCTCCTGGCCGGGCTCCAGGCAGCCCCAGGCTTGGCACATCCCCACGAGGAAGCCAACGACGCCTCAGAGACAGGCTCCGATCCCGCACCACGCAAACGGATGCTGGGCGAGTCCAGCATTCTGCAGCCACACCGGCGCAACTACCTGCTGCCTGCCACCTGGGTCAGCTCCCCCAACCAAGTGCCGACCACACCGACCTATACGCCGGAGCCACATGGTGAAGAAGTTGAGAAGGAAGAGGTCAAATTCCAGCTCAGCTTCCGGATACCGCTTCTGACCGGTGTCTTTGACGGGCCCAATCGTCTGTGGTTCGGCTACACCCAGCTGGCATTCTGGCAGCTTTACAACACCGATGAATCCTCGCCCTTCCGGGAGATCAACTTTGAACCCGAAATCTTCATGACCCACGACCTGGGCTGGGAGATTGGTCCGGGCAAACTCGAAATGCTCATAGTCGGTTTCAACCATGAGTCCAATGGCCGTGAGGAGCCTTTCTCGCGCAGCTGGAACAGGGTTAAGGCAGGCATGGTCTACAGCACCGACAACTGGACGTTCGCCCTGGAACCCTGGTATCGGATCAAGCCCTCGCGGTCGGAGGATGACAACCCGGACATTGACCGGTATCTCGGGTATGGCCAGCTCAACGCGGTCTACAACCCGGCCGGCACCCATGCTCTGGGCATCTCTGTAATGAACAACCTGCATGACGAGAACAACCGGACCTCCGTAGAGGTCAACTGGTCCTTCCCGGTAAGCAATTCCATCAAGGCCCATATCCAGTACTACAACGGATACGGCGAGTCCCTGATCGACTACAACGAGCGCACCCACCGCATTGGGCTGGGCGTCTCCCTGAACGACTGGCTCTGAACAACAGCGGAATCGGAAAGGAATGGGCAGGCGGACGCCTGCCCATGGAAGGGGCTGCCGGCCAGCCGAGGAGCCTGACCGGTAACCGGCGGCATCACAATGCGCGGGCAAACCCGCTCTTCCCTGAACCCGCGCCTTGATGCTGGTTACACTTTACCCACGGCAATCGATGATGGAAAATGATTATTTCTATTCGATCCGTGAGTTACGCTCATGATTCAGCGTCATCATCTTGAAATCCTCATGGCCCTGCACGAAAAGGGCACCCTGGGTGAAGCCGCCAGCCACCTGTGCCTGACGCAGTCGGCCCTCTCTCATGCCATGCACAAGTTGGAGGAGCAGAGCGGGGCCCGGCTGTGGTCCAAACAGGGCCGGCGCCTGCAGCTGACCCAGGCCGGCAACTACCTGCTCGAACTGGGCCAGCAGCTGCTGCCCCGCCTGCAGGAGGCGGACGCCACCCTGCGCGCCTTCGGTGAAGGACGGCGCGGGCGCCTGCGTATCGGCATGGAATGCCATCCCTGCTACGAGTGGCTTCTGACGGTTGTCCAGCCCTATCTGCGACGTTGGCCGGACGTGGACCTGGACGTGATCCAGAAGTTCCGCTTCAACGGCCTGGAGGCACTGACCCAGCACCGCATCGACATTCTGATCACCAGTGATCCTGTATTCAGTGAAGCGCTCTGCCACACACCGGTGTTTGACTATGAGTTGATGCTGGTTGCCGCCTCAGAAAACCCCCTGGCCGGCGGCGGCACCGTCACCCCGGACCGGCTCAGCCAGGCCCGGCTTATCCATTTCCCGGTGGCCCGGGAACGGCTGGACGTGTTCACGCACTTCCTCTCGCCTGCCGGGCTGGAACCGGTCCACCAGCAGGAGGTGGAAGCCATGGAGATCATGCTTCAGCTGGTGGCGGCCAACCGGGGTGTCTGCACCCTTCCGGACTGGCTGGCTGAGCGCTATCGCGACAGCCACCCCATTGCCACACGGCGCCTGGGTGAGGAAGGGGTCCACAAGACCCTGTATCTGGTCTACCGCCAGGCAGACGCCAGCATTGATTACCTGGCCGACTTCGTCGGTTACGGGCGGTAACCAGAGAGCAACACGGTATCCCTGAGCCCCCACTACACTGAGCGGGAAAGGGATGCTGATTATGAGCCGCACACTGATTCGGTTACTACTTTTCGGGCTCCTGCTGCTGGCAGGGTTCGCGTCCGCCACGACTGCCCAGTGGTCCGGGAGCGAACAGAACCTCGCACTGGAGGGCCATACCCAGTCGTGGGTCGACACCAGTGGCGACGCCAGCCTCGACGAGGTCCGCAGCCTGCCATCCGGCGCATGGAACCAGGAACAGCCACCCTCCATCAGTCACGGCTATGTGGATGAGCCCTACTGGTTCCGGAGCCGGATCCATAACCCCACGGATGCCGCACTCAGCCCCTATCTTGAAATCGGTTACCCGGCCCTGCACCACATTGATCTGCATGTGATCAGCGATGGCGAGACCGTGCAGACGCAGACCATGGGCAATCAACTGCCGTTCTGGGAGCGCCCCCTCGAACACCGTAATTTTGTGGCACCGCTGGAACTCGGCCCGAAGGAAACGCTGACCGTGTTCATGCGGGTGGATACAGGCAGTTCCATGCAGGTCCCGCTGACCCTCTGGAAGCCGGAAGCTTTCCTTGCCTATGAACAGTCCGATCTCTTGTTCCAGGGCGTCTACTTCGGTATTGCCGTGGCCATGATCTTCTACCACATCTTCGTCTATATCGCGGTACGCGAACGGGCCTTTCTCTACTACATCGGTTACATCTCCGCCATGCCCCTGTTCCTGGCTACGCTTGGCGGGCTCGCCTACCAGTTCCTCTGGCCCGGCGCGACCTGGTGGAACAACCAGCTGATGATGATCTTCCTGATGTGCGTGGTGGTGTTCGGCTCCCTGTTCACCGTCCGCTTCCTGTCCATCAATACCGACAACCACCCCTTCCTGCTGCGCGCCATCTGGAACCTGAATGCCGCCGCCACACTCATCATCCTGGCGGCGCTCTATATACCCTTCAGCACCATCGTCCTGGGGAGCATCGGCGTCGCCTTCGTGGCCTGCTGCCTGATGCTGCTGGTTGGTATTGTGCGGCTCATGGCAGGAGTCAGGGCGGCGCGTTACTACACAGTGGCCTGGTTTGCCATGCTTACCGGGGGCATCATCCTGGCCCTGAGCAAATTCGCCCTGGTGCCCAACAATGTGTTCACCCAGAACGCGGTCCAGGTGGGCTCGGCCCTCGGGGTCATCCTGCTTTCGTTCGCCATTGCCGATCGCCTGAACAAGGAGAAGCAGGCAGCCCTGGAAGCCCAGAACCAGGCCCTGTACGAGGAGCGCAATGCCCGTATGGCCCAGGCGGAGACGCTGCGGGTCCAGGAAGAGGCCAATACCCGTCTTGAGCACCGGGTGCATGAGCGTACCCAGGCCCTGGAAGCCGCCAACGCCAAGCTTCTGGAGTTCAGCACCACGGATGCGCTCACTGGCCTGCGCAACCGTGGCTACTTCGAGGAGGTCTTCCCGAACTACTGCGTGGAAGCCTTCCGTTACCGGCAGCCGCTGTCCGTTATGGTCCTGGACATTGACCACTTCAAGGCCTTCAATGACCGTTACGGGCATCTGGTGGGTGACGACTGCCTGCGGGTGGTGGCGGAGTGCATTGCCAGCCTGGTGACGCGCCCTGAGGATATAGTGGCCCGTTATGGTGGCGAGGAGTTCGCGGTAGTACTTCCGGATACCGGTGTTGAGGGGGCTCGCTGTGTGGCCGAACGGATCCGCCAGCACGTGGCCGAAACCCCCTTCCCGATCTCACAGGAAACCATCCACCTGACGCTGAGCATCGGTGTCAGCGGCCGGGTTCCCGAGGTGGCCAATATCAGCCAGAGCCTGTTCCAGGATGCCGACCAGGCCCTCTACGCCGCCAAGCACTCCGGGCGCAACCGGGTCATGGTCGACAGCGGCGGGGAACTGGCCTGAATACGCTAGGAACCCGCCAACCTCGCGTCCAGATCCGGCGCCAGTATCTCGGCCATGGCGCCCATGAACTGGCGGTGCAGAAAGCGCTCCGTCTCCTTCTGGATGGCCCTCTGCTGCTCCGGATACTCGATGTAATCCATGCCCCGGAAAAGCATGAACCGGACCACGGTCCGGGCGATGTCCAGCACTGTGGTCCGGTCCACCTGGGGCACCAGTTGCCGCTCGGTCACGTCATCGGCCATCTCCGTGGCCGCCTCCTCCAGCTGCCGCGCCAGGGCCTGCCGGAGCACCAGTGAGGGTCCGTGCAACTCCCGGACCGCGACCATGACCACCGCCGGGTTGACGCGGAAGTACTCGTATACGAAATAGACCGAATCGTGGGCCGCCTGATCCGAAGTGGCCGCCGCTGTGCGCAGGCGCCGGACCTGGCGCTTGACCTCGGAGGCGATGCACTCGAGCACGAACAGACCGAAGTCATCGAGATCCGAGAAGTGGCGGTAGAAGGTGTTGGGATTGAGGCCGGCCTCACGGGCCAGCTCCCGGATGCCCAGCGAACTGATGCTGCGACTGCTGGTGACCAGGCGCAAGGATGCCTGGAGCAGTTTCATCTTCCCTTCCGGGATGGACTGGGTTCCGGGTCCGATCATCGGCCTCTTTCCACTGGTTCACTCGGGTTCGCGGGCCTTAGAATACGCGCTCATGCAGCCCATTCAGACAGGCCAGCCCTATCATGCCCACGACCTACGATGTCATCATCATCGGCGCCGGCGCCGCCGGGCTCATGTGCGCCGCCACCGCCGGCTATCGTGGCCGCAGCGTGCTGGTGATCGAACACGCCCGCCGCCCCGGGCGCAAGATCCTGATGTCCGGAGGGGGACGGTGCAATTTTACCAACCTCAACAGCACCCCGGCGAACTTTCTGTCGGACAACCCCGGATTCTGCATTTCCGCCCTTAAGCGCTATACCCCGGAACACTTCCTTGAGCTGGTCGAACGCCATGGCATCGAACACGAGGAAAAGGCCGCTGGCCAGCTGTTCTGCCAGGACTCAAGCAAGGAGATTGTGGATCTTCTCATGACCGAGGCCGAGTGGGCGGGCGTCGATGTGATGACCCGCACGACGGTGGAGACCGTCAGTCCCCAGGATGGCGGCTACACCCTGAACACCAGCGCCGGGGACTTCCACTCGGAGGCCCTGGTCGTGGCCTGCGGCGGGCTTTCGATTCCCACCATGGGGGCCACTGGTTTCGGCTATGAGCTGGCACGCCAGTTCGGGCTCGATATCATTCCCACCCGCGCCGGTCTGGTTCCGTTCACACTGACGCCGGAACTGAAGCAACAACTGGCGCCCCTAGCCGGCATCAGCTGCCCGGTCGCGGTCCGTTGTAACGGGGAGCGGTTCCAGGAGCCCATGCTGGTGACGCACAAGGGGCTGAGTGGCCCGGCCATGCTGCAGATCTCAAGCTTCTGGGAACCCGGCGACGCCCTGACCATCGACCTGCTTCCGGACCGGGATGCGGACCAGTGGCTGGCGGACCAACGCCGCGATCACCCCAATCGAGGCATCGCGCGCGCCTTGGGCGGTGAACTGCCCAAGCGCTTCGCCCAGGCCTTCACGGAGCTCCAGGGATGGCAGGCCCCACTCCAGCATTTCAGCAGGGTGGACCTGACGCAGGCGGCGCAGACCCTGAATGGCTGGCAGCTGACACCGGCGGGCACTGAGGGCTACCGGACCGCCGAGGTTACTCTGGGCGGCGTGGATACCCGCTCGCTGTCCTCTAAGACCATGGAAGTCCACGACCAGCCCGGGCTTTTCTTCATCGGCGAGGTGGTGGACGTCACCGGCCACCTCGGCGGGCATAATTTCCAGTGGGCCTGGGCCTCCGGCGTCGCCGCCGGCCAGGCGGTCTAGGAGCAGCGTATGATCATCCTTGTTCTCGTCACCATTCTCTGGGCCTTTTCCTTCAGCCTGATCGGCGTCTATCTCGCCGGGAACGTGGACAACGACTTCGCCGTGCTGACCCGTGTGCTGTGCGGCGCGTTGGTGTTCCTGCCGCTTCTGCGCTGGCGCGGCGTTCCAGGCGGCTTCCGGCTGGGGATGATGCTGGTCGGCGCCAGCCAGTTCGGCATCACCTACCTACTGCTGTACCGCTCATTCGCCTTCCTGACGGTGCCGGAGGTGTTGCTGTTCACGGTCTTCACGCCCATCTACATCACGCTTATGGATGACGCCCTCCACCGCCGGTTTGCCCCGGTAGCCCTTATGGCTGCCGCACTGGCCACACTGGGGGCGGCGATCATCCGCTACGATGGCCTCAGTGAGTCCTACATAACCGGCTTTGTCATGCTGCAGGGGGCCAACCTCGCCTTCGCTGCCGGGCAGGTGGGCTATCGCCGCCTCTATGAGCGCTATTCACTGGAAGCGCCGGCCTGGCGACTGTTCGGCTACTTCTTCCTGGGCGCCATACTGGTGGCGCTGCCCTCCTTCCTGGCTTTCGGGGACCGCGAGATGCTGCCCGCCACGCCCTGGCAGTGGCTGGTCCTCGGCTGGCTGGGCTTCGCCGCCTCCGGGGCCGGACTCTTCTTCTGGAACCAGGGAGCGCGGAAAGTGGATGCGGGGACGCTGGCGGTCATGAACAATGCCCTGGTACCGGCGGGGCTGCTGGTGAACCTGCTGATCTGGAACCGGGATGCCGACCTGTTCGCCCTGGCTCTCGGCGGTGGGCTGATTGGCGTCTCGCTCTGGGTTAACCAGCATTTCCGTCCTCGCCTGAAGGAAGCGGCGGCATGAGCACCGGCATGGACGAGCCCACCCGGGTCCACACCCTGCGGACTCCGGATAACCGGCAACTGGTGGGACTGGAAGCTGGCGCGGAGGCTGGCATCCCGGTGGTCTACGCGCACGGCATGCCCGGCTCGGCGCTGGAGGTCCTGTTCTTCCATGAACAGGCCCGGATCGCCGGGTTGCGGGTCCTCGCCCTGGACAGGCCCGGCATCCGCGGCTCCAGCTACCAGCAGGACCGGATACTGCTCGACTACCCCCGGGACCTGGCCCTGTTCCTGGATCACCTGGGTATTGAGCGCTGCGTCCACATGGGCTGGTCCAGCGGCGGATCCCGCACCCTGGCAGCCGCCCATGAACTGCCCGGGCGGATACGGCTGGCGGTACTGCTCTCCAGCTATACCCATTTCCGGGAGATGGCGGGCGCCCGCCGGCTGCTGCTGCGCACGCTCTGGCCCGGCCCTCTCATCGCGGACATCAGTCAGGCCCTGTTCCGGGCGACTGTCGCGCTGATCACCGCCATTGCCCAGCGGCGGCCGGACTTCTACATGGCCCGGGCACGCAGCCTGTTCAGCGATGCCGACCACGCCATACTCGCGGATCCGGGCCAGGTCCGGCGCTTCCGCGCCAGCCAGCTGGCCTGCCTCAATTCAGGCGCCCGCGCCATCGCCACGGACCTGCTCACGGAAATGGGCGACTGGGGGTTCCGCCTCGGTGATATCCGCACGCCGACACTGATCCACCAGGGGGCCGAGGACCAGCTTCTGCCCCCGGCCTATGCCCGGCACCTCGCCGCGACACTCCCTGATGCCGAACTCACCATGCTCCCCCACTCCGGCCATTTCTATCCCCTGAGCCGGCCCTTCCAGGGGGATCTGTTCCAGCGTATCCAGGAAGCGCTCAGCGCACCTCCCGTTCACCGATGAACAGATAGTAGGCCAGCGGCACCACGATCACCGTCAGCAGGGTGGACATGGCCAGGCCGAAGATCAGCGAGATCGCCAGACCGTTGAAGATCGGATCCGTCAGGATGAAGAACGCCCCCAGCATCGCGGAAACGGCAGTCAGCGCTATGGGCTTGATGCGCACGGCGCTGGCCATGACCACCGCCTCCTCCAGCGGCCTGCCCTCGTGCAGCAGGTCCCGGATGAACACCACCAGCAGGATGGAGTTGCGCACAATGATACCGGCCAGCGCGATCATGCCGATCATGCTGGTGGCGGTGAACTCCTTACCCAGCAGCGCATGGCCCGGCATGATGCCGATGAGCGTCAGGGGGATGGGCATCATCACGATCAGCGGCAACCCGTAGGAGCCGAACTGCGCCACCAGCAACAGGAAGATGGCAACGATTCCGACCCCATAGGCGATGCCCATGTCCCGGAAGGTCTCATAGGTGATCTGCCATTCCCCGTCCCACTTGATGGCGGCCTCGTCCGGCCACTCCGGCTGCTGGATGTAGTACTGCGGGAGGTCCTCCAGCTCACCGGACAGGCGGAACATGCCGTACAGGGGAGAATCCACCTCGCCGGCCATGTCGGCAGTGACATAGGTGACCGGCATCAGGTTCTTATGATGGATGACACCGGGCCAGCTGCTGGGTTCGATCGAGGCCACCTGCGCCAGCGGCACCATATCCCCGGAACGGCTCCGCACCTTGAGGGACAGCAGCGCTGCTTTCTGGGCCCTGTCGCCTTCATCCAGGATCACCCGTATCGGAACCGCGTATTTGGCGTTCGGATCGTGAAAGTATTCAAGATTGCGCTTGCCCAGTGTGGCGGAGAGCAGATCCACGACCTGGGCCTGGGAAACGCCCAGGGTGGCGGCGCGCTGGCGATCCACCACCACACGCCAGCGTTCCACGGGGGCCTCCACCGTGGTGTCGATATCCACCAGCCCCTCGACACCTTCCATGCGCCGTGCCAGTGACGCCGACTCCCAGGCACGCACCTCCGGACTGGGGCCGTAGACCTCGGCAACCAGCGGCGACAGCACCGGAGGCCCCGGCGGCACCTCAACCACCTTCACGGCGGCCCCGTAACGCTCACCGATCTCAGTAAGTGGGCTTCGCATGGCCTGGGCGATATCGTGGGAGGCCTTTTCCCGCTCGTCCTTCAGGTTGATCTGGAGGTCACCCTGCCAGGGTTCCTGGCGTAGATAGTACTGGCGCACGAGTCCATTGAAGTTGATGGGGGAAGCAGTGCCGGCATAGGCCTGCCAGTTCGTGACGGCCTCGTGGCCCTCCAGGTAACCGCCCATCTCCGTGAGAACCTTCTGGGTGGTCTCCATGGGGGTGTCCTCCGGCATGTCCACCACCACCTGAAGCTCCGACTTGTCATCGAAGGGGAGCATCTTGAGGATCACCAGCATGAACACCGGCAGTGCGGCTGCGCCCAGCGTGAGCGCGATGACCCCGGATGCCAGCCCGTGGCGCCGCCAGGGATGATTGCCCATGAAGGGCGTCAGGACTCGGCTGAAGAGACGGTAAAGGCGGGGGTTCACTTCTTCCGCTTCGACGACCTCCGTGTCTTTCGCCCGGTCACGGGGACGGACTAGCCGCAGTGCCAGCCAGGGAGTCAGGATGAACGCCACCAGCTGCGAGAGCACCATACCGGCCGAGGCATTGATGGGAATGGGGCTCATATAGGGGCCCATCAGGCCGGTCACAAACGCCATGGGCAGGAGCGCCGCCATGATGGTGAGGCTCGCCATGATGGTGGGGGTCCCAACCTCATCCACTGCCGTGGGAATCACCCGGATGGCCGGGTCATCAGAGTTATGGATGCGCCGGTTCACGTTCTCGACGATCACAATGGCGTCATCCACAAGGATCCCGATGGCGAAGATGAGCGCGAACAGCGAGACCCGGTTCAGGGTGAAGCCCCATGCCCAGGAGAACACCAGCGTCAGCAGCAGAGTCAGAAGCACCGAAAGGCCGACCACCATGGCCTGGCGCCACCCCATGAACGCCAACACCAGCAGCATCACCGACAGGGTGGCCATGATCAGGTCCGAGATGAGCTTACGCGCCTTGTCGCTGGCGGTCTGGCCGTAGTTGCGTGTGGTGAGCACTTCCACGTCGTCCGGAATCACCCGGCCCCGCAGCTGCTCCAGCCGGTCTGAGACAGCCGTGGTCACATCGATGGCGTTCTCGCCGGTTTTCTTGGCCACAGCCAGCGTCACTGCCGGATAGCGTTCTCCGGGCTTACGCTCACCTGCCGGCCCGAAGCCCAGCTGCACCGATGCATCCGGTACAGTCCCGCCACGGCTGACTGAGGCCACATCCGACAGGTGAACGGAAGCCCCATTGTTGCGCGCCACAACCAGCGACCTCAGTGCCTCAACCTGCTGGAGCGGCTCCCCGGGCTGTACCGGAATGGACAGGCCTCCGCGGGTAATCCGGGTTTCCTGGCCGGTGGCATTGGCGGCCCGGATCGCTTCCCGCAGATCATTGATGCCCAGGCCATAACCGGCCAGGCTGGCCGGCTCAACCCGCACATCGATGCGATCCGGCACACCACCGACGGTGTAGATATCCCGGGTACCGGGCACCCGCTTGAGCTCCGTCTCCAGGGTGTGGGCGAGGCGGGTCAGGTCCTCGCCACTCTGGCGCCGCTGCGGGTCATAGAGGGTCAGGGTCATGACCGGAACATCATCAATGCCCCTTGGCTTGACCACGGGTTCCCCCGCCCCCAGCCCCTCGGGGAACCAGTCGCGATTGGACTGGACCTTGTTGTGGATGCGGACCAGTGCTTCCCGCCGCGGCAGCCCCACCTCGAACTGCACGGTGATAACCGCCTGGCCCTGGCGTGACACCGAATAGATGTCCTCAACGCCCCGGATCTCGTCCAGGATCTGTTCGCCCGGGGTGGCGATCAGGCTCTCCACCTCCCGGGCACTGGCCCCGGGAAAGGGCACCATGACGTCCACCATGGTGACGTCAATCTGGGGCTCCTCCTCCTTGGGCGTGACGATGACGGCAACAATGCCGAGCAGCAGCCCGATCAGCGCAAGTAGAGGGGTAAGGCGGCTGTTCTGGAAAAGCCGCGCGATCTGTCCGGAGGGCCCCAGATTGCCATGCGGTGCCATCAGTACAGAGCCTCGCGACGCACGGATTCGCCCTCACTGACACCGGAGAGTACTTCGATCATCCCGTCCCGACGGCTTCCAAGACGCACCTGGCGCAGACGGGGCTCGTCATCCGGCCCCCGCACGAACACGGCGCGCAGTTCACCACGCTGGTAGATAGTGGATTCAGGCACCCAGAGTGCCTCGCGGGTTCCCGTCGGTATCCCCACACGCACCAGCATTCCAGGGAAGAGACGGCCTTCGGGATCGGCAAGCTCAAGCCTCAGCCGGAAGCTGTGGCTCTGCTGATCCGCATAGGGGTAGAACGTCATCCCGTCGGTTTCCAGCTGCTCACCGCTGTCGAGTGTAACCACCGCCTCGCGCTCGGAGCGCACGCGCTCCGCATACCGCTGGGGAAGAGCGACCACCACCCGAAGCTGCTCCAGCGACAGGCCCCGCATCAGCGGTTGGCCCGGCGAGACGGACTCGCCAACTTCGACCATGCGTTCGGTCACGATGCCGCTGTAGGGCGCCTTCACACGGGTGTAACTGAGTTGCTCCCGGGCTTCGGAAAGCGCGCCTTCGGCGCGTGACACACGGGCTTTGGCTGCATCGAAACGGTTGCGGGCCTGATCCAGATCCTGCCGGGTGGCGACATCACGTTCGTGCAGCTGCTCCACCCGGTCCAGGTTCTGGCGGGCATCGGTGAGCTCGGCCTGAGCCTCTTCCCGGCTGGCGCGTACCTGCTCCACGCGGGCCTGCTCATCGCTGTCCTCGAGCCGGACAATCAGGTCGCCTTCCGGAACAGTGTCGTCCACGTCATAGGGGAGCTCGACAACGGTTCCCGCTGTCTGGGCCGAGACCGTACTCTCACGCACCGCCTCGATCATGCCATCAAGGCGGAGGGTCTCGGTCAGGGTTTGCCGCTTCACCTCCACCCACTGCGCCGGGGCGGCCTGAGCTGCGCCCAGAAGGCAGAAGAAACAAACCATAAGGGCCCGGCGCATGCCTGCCTCCTTAAAATTAGTGTAACCTAATATTTAAGTCTAGCAGCCGCACGGCCAGGCCGGAAGGTCGCTCAGGCCACTTCCGGGCAACCTGAACGGAGATTTCTACCCACAGAGATTGCGGCCCGCATCGCCGTCCCCGGCACGGGCACAGATCCGGCTTCGCAGGAGCGTCAGCATAGCGCCGTAACCGATGAACAGGTACCCGAAAAGCTCGAGCCCTTCCTGGATCGCGCTCTTGTACTCGTGGCTGTAATTCGGCCCCATAAGGTCTTCCCAGAGGACGTTGCCACTGCCGAAAAGCCGGCTGAATATGATGACCGTTATAAGCCCGAACAGGGTAAAGAGGTAGGGCTTGGACTGCAGATAGAGCCGGAATGGCACCAGGAACGGGTGTTTCCGGGCAAACAGGGTGGCTGCGACAAAGGTGAGCAGCACCGGCCAGACCCAGAATCCCTGCCAGATGTAATCGAAAAGGTAGTCAAGCTCACGCAGGAGCATGCAGCCGAAAAGCCCCGCGGCAAGGACCAGAAAACCCCGTTCTTCCGGCCGGCGGTAACCGGCATAGAGAACGCTGCCCACAACAGCCAAAAGAATGAGTTCCTGAAGCGTTTCAGTTACTGACGCATCGGGTACACCATGACCAATGACGGCGAAATCCAGATAGAGCGCGAAAGGCACAATCGCCACCACCAGTGACAGGGCAACGCCTTCCATGAGAGCCCAACTGATGGAGGTAGATTCCCCGGCAGGGAACAGGCGCAACGCCCCTTTTCCCCTGCGCAGGGTCTCCGAAACAGGCTCCGGGTTCTGCGGACTGGAAAGTGGCGCCTGTACTGGCCCTTCCTGTACCTCACGCTGAGGCATCGACATATCGTCACTCCTGAACTTGATGGGCCAGCAAAGGGCCATCATCCAGTAACACCGGCGCCGCATTGCCACGGGCCGGCACGGTTAAAATCAGGACACACCAACAGACGCTGTGTTACCACTATACCGGTGGATTCCAGCGTCCTGCTCAGGAGTCTCCGCTCTCCGGATCAACGGCTTGGCCATCGGCCCAGCCGCCGCCCATCGCCTTGAACAGCGTGGCCGTGGCATTGAGCCGGTCACGTATGGCATTGGTGAGGGTCAGCTCCGCATCCAGCAGGACCCGCTGGGTGTCCTGTACGGTCAGGAAGTCCGTCAGACCTTCCTGATAGCGCAGCTCCGCCAGTTCCAGCGTTTTTTCCAGCGCCGCCACCTGATCCCGGAGCCGGCTCACCCGTTCATCCGTCGCCTCATACACGGCCAGTGCATCACGGACCTCGCTGAACGCCTGCTGCAGGGTCACCCGGTACTGGGTTTCGGCCTGGTCCCGCAGGCTTTGGGCCGCCTCCACACGTGCTTTATTACGACCAAAATCGACGATGGGGCCCAGCACGGAAGCGCCGATTTCCCAGGTTTCCGCGGGGCCGGTGAACAGGTCGTCCGACTCAATGGCAGTACTGCCGAAGGACCCACGGAGGTTGAAGCTGGGCAGGCGCTGGGCCTGGGCGACGCCGACCTCCTCAGTCGCCGCAATGATGGCCGCCTCGGCCGCACGGATGTCCGGCCGGCGCTCCAGAAGATCCGAGGGCAGCACTTCCGGAACCTCCTCGGGCAGCGTGATGTCACTGAGGCTGCCTTCGCCGAAATCCAGCTCGCTGGTGAGTTCGCGCGGGCTCATGCCCACGAGCACACCCAGGGCTGTCTTCAGCTGGGCGACCCGCTGACGCTGCTGGGGCACCAGTGCCCGGGTGGCTTCCAGCTCGGACTCGGCCTGACGCAGGGTCAGCTCGTCGGTATCGCCACCCTCGTAGCGTGCCCGCTCGATCCGCACGGTTTCCTCGCGGGTCTCCAGGGTGCGCTCGGTGATGGCAAGGGACCGCTGGGCCGCGCGCAGCTCCGTATAGGTGGCCACCACGTCCGCGATGGTGCTCAGACGTACCGAGTCATGGGTGAACACCGACTCCTGCAGCGCCGCCTCGGCAGCATCGCTCTGACTCTCCAGCCGGCCCCACAGGTCCACCTCATAGCTCAGCAGGCCGGTTACCGAAAACATGTTGTCGGTGGTACCGCCACCCAACGGGTTGGCAGCACCGGATTCACGCCCCCGGGCGGCATCGGCCTGGCCCTCGATGGTGGGCATCTGCTTGGCATCCGCCAGCCCCAGCTGAGCGCGGGACTCCTGCAACCGCTGGTACTGGAGCTGCATATTGAGGTTGTCATCCAGAGCCCGTTCCACCAGGCGGTTGAGCACGGGGTCGTCAAACCGGTGCCACCAGTTGGACCAGTCCGCACGCTCCTCGCCGGTCAGCAGAACCTCATCCGGCCACTCCTCCGGCAGGTCCACCTGCGGCTTCTCATACTCCGGGCCGACGGCACAGCCGGCCAGAAGCAGTGGAAATGTCAGTGTTGCAAGCAGCGCCCTACGCATCAGAAACCTCCCTGGAGCTGTTTTTGCTCCCACGATTGCTCAACCAGATCGAGAACTCCTCGAACAGGCGATAGAACAGCGGTACGAAGAACAGCGCCAGGGTACTGGCAACGATCATGCCGCCGACTACCACGGTGCCGATCTCCTGCCGGCTGGAAGCACCGGCGCCGGTCGCCACCACCAGTGGCAGGGACCCGATGATGAACGTCAGCGCCGTCATCATGATGGCCCGGAAACGCTGCTGGGCCGCGGCTATGGCCGCATCCTTGGGCGAAAGCCCTTCCTTGCGGTTCTGGGCCGCGAACTCCACGATCAGGATGGCGTTCTTCGCGGCCAGACCAATCAGGACAAGCAGCCCCACCTGGAAGTAGATGTCATTGGGGAAACCGCGCAGCAGGGAGGCCAGCGCCGCACCGAAGACACCGAACGGAATCGCCGTGGCCACCGCCAGCGGCAGAGTCAGGCGCTCGTACTGGGCCGCCAGGATCAGGAAGACCATCACCAGGCCGAGGGCAAAGGCAATGGTGCCCGCCTGCCCGGCCGCCTGGAGCTGGTAGCCCTGGCCTATCCATCCAAGCGGTGTGTTGGCGCCCAGGTTCTCGTCCGCCACCTCGCGAAGCGCGTTCATGGCATCGCCGGTTGTATAACCCGGTGCCGGATCCGCAGCAACATTGGCCGCGGGGTAGACGTTGAACCGGTTGATGATGTCCGCCCCGGTCTCACGGGTCAGCGTCACCAGCGAGCTGACCGGGATCATCTGACCGCTGTTGGAGCGTACGAAAACCCGCCGCAGATCCTCTGGGCGGCTGCGGAACTCGCCCTCGGCCTGCATGTTCACCTGCCAGTTGCGCCCCTGCATGGTGAAGTCGTTGACGTAAAAGGTGCCGAAGGTGCTCTGCATCGCGGAGAACACCTCACTGACTGGAACATCCAGTGCCCTGGCCTTCTGGCGATCCACCTCCGCCTCATAGCGCGGAATATTCACATTCAGGTCGGTTCGGGCATTCGTCAGCATCGGATGCTCATTCGCCGCCGTTACCACCTTCTGGGCAAGCGCATGGAGCTCCTTGGTGCTCATACCGCGTTGATCCTGGATGAACGCCTCGACGCCGCCGGTGAGCGACAGCCCCTGAATCGGCGGTGGGGAGAACGACATGACATTCGCCTCTTCCACACCAGCGCCCATGCCCATGATTTTCCTGGATACCGCAGATGCCGACTGCCCGGGCCCCTGACGTTCAGCCCAGTCCTTGAGCGTTACGAACGCGATTCCGGCATTGGAGCGGCTCGCTCCGGCAAGCAGGTCGTAGCCGGCAAAGGCCACGATGTTCTCGACTTCAGGCAGGTTAAGCACCTTCCCGACCAGCTCCTCGCGAACAGCCTCGGTTCGCCCGAGCGCCGATGCCGGAGGCAGGTAGGAGGCCATCAGCACATAGCCCTGGTCCTCCTGGGGCACCAATCCCGAGGGCAGACGATCCAGCATCCAGAGGGTGCTGGCGATGATCAGGAAGAAGAGGGCCACGCCAATGACGGCATGGTTCAGGATCCAGGTCACGCCCCCGACGAAGCCATTCGTGATCTTCTCGAACCCCGTATTGAACCACTGGAAGGGCTTTGAAACGTCCTTGGGTTCACCGTCCAGAAGACGGGCACACATTGCCGGAGTCAGTGTCAGCGCCACGATGCCGGAAATAACGATGGAAACCGCGATGGTTACCGCGAACTGGCGATAGAGCTCACCGGTCAAACCGCCTAGGAAACCAACAGGCGCAAACACCGCCACCAACACAAGGGTGGAGGAAATCACGGCGCCGGAGACCTGGCCCATGGTTTCGACGGAGGCCCCATGCGCCGTCATGCCGTGTTCCTGCATGAGCCGCTCGACGTTCTCCATGACGATGATGGCGTTATCCACGACGACGCCAATGGCCAGGATCAGACCAAACAGGGTCAGCAGGTTGACCGAGAACCCAAGCAGCGTCATGCCTGCAAAGGTACCGATCAGCGCCACCGGGATGGCGGCCAGAGGCACCAGCGTTGCCCGCAGGTGCTGGAGGAAGAGGAAGGTCACCAGCGACACCAGGACCAACGCGATGACCAGGGTGATCAATACCTCCTGAATAGAGGTCTCGATGAAAGTGGTCGTGTCGTAGGGAATGTCGTACTGGATGTCCTCCGGGAACCGGTCCTCCAGATTCTGGAGTGCTTCGCGCACATTGGTGGCCGTCTCGAGCGCGTTGGCACCGGGCTGCAGGTAAACCCCGACAGGGACGGCCGCCTGCCCGTTGAAGCTGGCCGTAAAGTCATAGTTCTGCGCGCCCAGCTCGACTCGTGCCACGTCCCCGAGACGCAACGAAGCGCCATCGCTCGTGGTCCGCAGCATGATGTCCTCGAATTCGCTGGGATCGCTCATCTGTTGAGGTGTGGAGACACTGAAGGTGAAGGCCTGGTCCATTGGCGCCGGCTGCCCGCCGAGGCGGCCCGCCGCGTATTGGGCGTTCTGGGAACGCAGCGCGCTGGCCACATCCATTGGGGAGACATCGTATTCCGCCATCTTGTCCGGCTGCAGCCAGATGCGCATGGAATAGTCCTTGGCACCGAAGAGCGAGGCGTTACCCACACCAGGCGTGCGGACCAGCTCATCGATGACGTTCAGAAGCGCGTAGTTGGAGATCTCGATGGTATCGGTGTCGCCCGACTTGGAGGACAGCGTCACCACCTGGAGGATGGACGTGGAACGGGCCTCGACCGTCACGCCCTGATCGCGCACAGCCTGGGGCAGGCTGGACATCGCCCGTTGGACCCGGTTGTTGACGTTGATCGTCGCCTGGTCCGGATCCGTGCCCACCTCGAACGAGACCGTGATCTGGACGCTGCCGGCATCGGTACTGCCGGACTCCATGTAGATCATGTCGTCAACGCCGTTGATCTCCTGTTCAAGCGGCGCGGCCACACTGTCCGCCAGGACCTCGGCGCTCGCCCCCGGGTAGCTCGCCTCGACCACCACCTCGGGCGGGACGACGTTCGGGTACTGCTTCACCGGCAGCCCCATGAGCGAGGCCGCGCCGGCGATCAGGATGATGATGGAGATGACCGCCGAGAAAATCGGGCGGTCAATGAAGAATCGGAACATCAGTTACTCTCCCCGCCGTTCTCGCCGTCTTTCTGGCCATCTTCACCGCCATCTTCGACTTTCACCTTCATGCCGGGCTGGCGGATACCGGCCATGCCTCCGATCACCACACGGTCACCGGCTTCGAGCCCATCCGTGATGATCCGGCGGCCATCAACCACCTGGCCGGTCTCAACCTGGCGTGGCTGCGCTTTGTTATCCTCGTCCAGCACAAAGACCTGAAGGCCACCGTTCTGACCGTCGCTTACAGCCTTGGCGGGCACGGTCACCACATCCTTGAGCGTCTTCAGCGTCACACGGATGCGCACAAACTGACCCGGCACAATGCGCTGCTCTTCATTGGGAAATACGGCACGGGCGGTGACGGTACCGGTCTCCACATCGATGGTGCTAGCGGTGAAGTCAATAGTACCCGTGTGTTCGTACTCGGAGCCGTCCGGCAGGATCAGTTTCGCGGTACTGCGGTGGTCGCCATTGCCTTCCGACTGCATGGCTTCCCGTGCGCGCCGGCGTGCCGCGGCATCGTTCTCCGGCAGCGCAAAGCGCACATGGACCGGATTCATCTGGGTGATGTGGGTGAGCTCGGTACCGCGCTCGATCAGGTTGCCTTCGGACTGGGTCTCGAGGCCGGTCACACCGGTTACGGGCGCCTCCACATCGGTATAGCCCAACTCAAGCTCGGCCCTTTCGACCTCAGCTTCGGCTACGGCCACCTGGGCCTGTGCTAATTCAAACGCGGACCGGGCGTTATCACGTTCACGTTCACTGATCGCGTTCTGCTCATACAGGCTGGAAACCCGGTTCCATTCCCGTTCGGCCTGATTGAGATCCGCCTGCGCGGACTGGCGCTGGGCTTTTGCGGCCTGGAGGGCCACTTCAAAGGGTTCCGGGTCGATCCGGAAAAGGGGCTCGCCCTTCTGAACCACCTTGCCCTCGTTGTAAAGACGCTCCTCCAGAACGCCCTCCACACGGGCCCGAACGGCCACTTCACGGGCACCCCGGACACGCCCGGCATAATCCTCGCGGATGGTGACATCCTCGGTCTGGACGTCAGTAACCGAAACCGGTGGAGGCGGCGTCCCACCGCCCTTCTGGCCCTGGCCACTGCCGCCACAGGCCGCCAGCCCCAGCATCAGTACCAGCACGGTACTAACTCCGCCAATACGACGGGCTCGGCTGCCCCCTTTGACTTCTGTCCGGGTTAACTGATTCATGGTTCCTTTCTCCGCAAAGTGACAATCGGTGTGGTAAAAAGTGGTTCTCAGCCTGAGTGGGAATCCGGCCTGAGGATGCCCCGGAAGAGCAGATCAACGATCTCGTCCGCCTTCCGGGAACGGGACTCCCGGTCACCCGCCAGGCGCTGCGAGAAGACAGCGCCATAGAGCAGATCGCTGAACACTTCCTGGGCCAGCGCCGGCGACATGTCGGACCGCATACGTCCCTGCTCAATCAATGTCTCGAATCGCTGGCGCCACTTTTCCCTGTGACTTTCCTGATAGACGAAATAGAGCGGCTTGCCGTTTCTGGGGAACTCAGCACGCTCCTGAATGAACAGCTCCACCGTCTCCGGGTTCTGCTCAAAGAACTCCAGATAACGGTGTATCCCCATCCGGAGCTGCTCCAACGGATCCTCCAGCGGATCCACGACGTCATTCACGTAACAGGTCAGATCCTCAAGTGCCTTTTCCACCGTGGCCATGAACAGCGCCTCCTTGCCCTGAAAGCAACGGTAAACCGTGCCCTTACCGGCACCGGCGCGTTCGGCAATACGATCCATCTCCGTACAGCGGAACCCCACCTCCGAGAATACCGCCGCGGCCGCCTCAAGGACCTCCCTGCGGCGTTGTTCCGGGCTCTTATGGATGCGTGTGGGGCGCTGTTGATCGTTCACGGGTTTGACACTTCCTAAGGTGGACTGACCAGTCCGTCTAATAATACGGAGTTTAATTTGGACTGACAAGTCCGTAATCCGGACAAAGGCTTTCTGGTAGAATCCGCACAAACCGATACACCCACCATGGAGCCGCCATGACGCCGGATTCTTTTACCCAGCGCTTCGGGGGCATGGAGCGCCTCTACGGCCAGGACACCGCCCGATCCCTCGCGGACGCCCATGTCGCCATTGCTGGCGTCGGCGGCGTGGGCTCATGGGCGGCCGAGGCGCTCGCCCGCAGCGGCATCGGCGCCCTTACCCTGATCGACATGGACGACATCTGTGTTACCAACACCAACCGCCAGGTCCACACGCTGGCGGACACCGTGGGGCGCCCAAAGGTTGAGGTGATGGCCGAACGGCTGCGCGCGATTAACCCGGAATGCCGGGTCACCTCGGTAACGCAGTTCGTCACGATACGGAACATGGACCAGGTGCTGCCCAGTGACTGTGATGCAGTGGTGGACGCCATCGACAGCGTCAACCACAAGGCCGCCCTTCTGGCTTACTGCCGCCGGCACAAACAATGGGTGATCTGCGCCGGCGGCGCCGGGGGGCAGATGGACCCGACCCGTATCCGCGTAGCCGACCTCAGCCGTACCACCCAGGACCCGTTGCTGGCCAAGGTCCGCAATCTGCTGCGCCGTGAATACGGCTTCTCCCGCAACCCGAAGCGACGCTTCGACATCCCGGCCATCTACTCCGAGGAGCAACTCACCTACCCGACGCCGGAGGGCGGCACCACCCACGAAAAACCCGGCGACGGCCCCACCCGGCTGGACTGCAGCACCGGCTTTGGGGCTGCCAGCTTTGTGACCGGCACCTTTGGTTTCGTGGCAGCCTCCAGGGTGCTTGAACACCTGGCCCGCCGCCATGAAAGAATGCGCAGAGCAATAAAAGAGGAAGGCGACTGATCATGGCCCGTGCTCCGGAGAGCCTCACAGCGCAACTGGATACGCCTGTTGCCACCACGCAGCCGATCGGCGGCGGCAGCATTAACGATGCCGCACGGCTGACACTTGAGGACGGCCGGATCCTCTTCCTCAAGACCCACCCCTCGCCACCGGCCGGCTTCTTCGAAGCGGAGGCGGCCGGCCTGCAGGCACTGGCCTCAGCCAATGCCGTGCGCATCCCCGAGGTCGTTGCGGTTGCCGAAGAAGGCCTGATCCTGGAGTGGCTTGATGGCCGGCCGGGCGGGGACTTCGCGCGCCAGCTCGGCGAACAGCTGGCGCAGCTGCACAGCACCACCGCCAATGAGTTCGGTTTTGAGCGCGACAACTACTGTGGCCTCACCCCCCAGCCCAACCCCCGGATGCGCGACGGGTTCCGGTTCTTCGCCGAGGCCCGGCTGCTGCACCAGGGGCGGATGGCGCGGGACAGCGGCCGCCTCGGCCAGGCGGATATCCGCCAGCTGGAATGGCTCGCCGGGCGCCTGGACCGCTGGATTCCGGAACAGCCCGCCAGCCTGATTCACGGCGATCTCTGGTCCGGCAACATCCACTGCGGCCCTGCAGGTGAGCCAGTCCTGATCGACCCGGCCACCCATTACGGCTGGCCTGAAGCCGATCTGGCCATGACAACGATGTTCGGCAGCCAGCCCCGCGGGTTCTATGAAGCCTATCTGGCCAACAGTTCCGTGGCTCAGGACTGGGAAGAGCGGGCGCCGCTGTACAACCTCTACCACGAACTCAACCACCTGAACCTGTTCGGCGGCCCCTGGGCCGGTGGGGTCCGGAAGACACTGAAACGCTTCAGCGCCTGACTGCTCCAGCAGTCATCTGGATGAGCATATAGTTGCAGCATTGAACCATCCTGCCTAGCCTTACGTAGATACAGCCGTATACGTAGTGGACATAAGCGCATGCAGAACCCCGCCATTGGCTGCCTCACACGAACTCCCGAGACACTTCCCACCAGGGGCGGACAAGGCTTCACCTCTGTCCAGTCACTCCTCGAGGCTGATGATGGTTTCGATATCATTCTGGTGGACCTTGAACACGACGCCGCTGCGGATGCGGTCTTTCTCTTGCGCTGTGACCCGCGCTATCGGCTGAGCCTGATCCTGGCCGGAAAGGGGGCAACCAACACACCCGCTCTCAGCGATGGCCCGGTTCCGGACGACCCTCACAGCATCACATCCTCCTGGCAGCGCCTGCATGAGCGCCTGGCCGCCTTCAATCAGGGCAATGTGCCGGAACGGTTTGACGACCATGTGCTGGCATGGCTCTGGAGCCGACCGGAGGGCACACTCCGCCCTCTGCGTCACCCCCATCACCCGCAGTTCTATTACTACCCACTGCTGAGCGCCTTTGCGGATGACGAACCGGTCAATGAAATGGTCTGGCTGCAACTCATGACCGAACAGGGATGGCTTGAGAGCCGCGACCTGGTGGACCGGATCAGACTCTGTACCCATTGCGGCTCCGCACGTCTCAACTATGTCGATGTGTGCCCGGACTGCCACGCGCTTGAGATCAGCCGCGAGCCTTCCCTGCACTGCTTTACCTGTGGCCACGTAGCGCCCCAGGAGCATTTTCTCAAACAGGGTCTGATGCTTTGCCCCAACTGTCTGACCCGACTGCGTCATATCGGCAGCGACTACGACCGGCCCCTTGAAAACTACCGCTGCCGGGCGTGCCAGAGCTTCTTTGTGGATGCCGAGGTGGAAGCCCGCTGCCTGGACTGTGACACCCACCACACCCCGGATGAGCTGCGGGTTCGCGAGATCCGGAACTACCGGCTTTCCGAACAGGGCCGGCTGCGCTGCCGCCGGGGCTTTTCCGGGGATGCCCAGGTCGAAAGCCACTTTGGCCGCCTCAACCTGATCAGCCCGGCAGCGTTCACCAACCTCCTGAGCTGGCAGATCCAGCAGAGCCGCCGTTACGGCGCTGACGCCACCGGTTCGGTGCTGCTGCTGCGTTTCGGCAATCTCGGGGAAACACTGGGGCAGGCGCGAGGAACGGCACTGCTCGAAAGCCTCATCGACCGAATCCGGGAAACCATCCGAGAAACGGATCGCTGCACCCGTATACAGGATGAACTGCTCTGGCTGCTGCTTCCCCACACGGGGCGCGCCGGCATGGATCGTCTGCGTGAGCGCCTTGCGGAACTCAACCGGCTATTCCACGAACAGGACCATGTCACCATTGATCTGCGAAGCAGCGGCCTCACGCTGCCCGACGAGCTCCTCCCACAGGAGGATGGTGAACTGCTGATGGCACGCCTCGGTGGCGAGGTAAGTTGATGCTGGAGGCCGTGACGGTATTCCTCGCAGAGATGGGTAGTGCGGGCACGGACGGGCTTGTCCGGCTGTTCCTTATGCTTTTCCCCTTTTTTGTACTTCTGGAACTGCCCCTGAGCCTGCTGGTAATCGGGGGAGTCATCCGCTGGTACACCCGGAATCTCGCCATAACACCCCGAACCAGCCTCTATCGCCCCCGCGTCTCCTGCATCATCACCTGCTACAGCGAGGGCCGGGACGTTGAGAAAACCCTGCTCAGTCTGTGCGAGCAGCTCTATCCAGGCGAGGTCGAACTCATACCAGTCGTTGACGGCGCCTCGATCAACACCCTGACCATGCAGGCCGTTCGGGACTTCCGCATTGATCCCGTGCGCTACCCCAACCGTTTCCTGAAGCCCATCGCCAAATGGCAGCGTGGGGGGCGCGTATCCTCGCTCAATGCCGGCCTGCAGCATGCCACCGGGGAAATCGTCTTTGCCATGGATGGAGATACCTCCTTTGACAATACCGTGATCGAGTCAATGGTGCGTCATTTTGAAGATCCCGCTGTCCCCGCCGTATCGGGGAGCCTTCGGGTGCGGAATACCTGGCATTCATTCGCCACCGTCATGCAGACGCTGGAGTACTTCCTGTCCATCCACACCTCCAGGGTCGGCCTGAGCGAGTGGAACACCGTGAACAACATCTCCGGTGCCTTCGGCGCCTTCCGGACTTCATTCCTGCGCCATATTGGGGGTTGGGACACGCACACAGCCGAGGACCTGGATCTCACACTCCGGATCAAGAGCTATTTCGGCCGTCACCCCCTGCGCATTCCCTTTGAGCCGGCCGCGATCGGCCACACTGACGTACCGGATACCCTGAAAGGGTTCTTTACCCAGCGTCTGCGCTGGGACGGCGACCTGTTCTTTCTCTACATCCGCAAACACCGACACAGCATTACCCCCCGCGTCCTGGGCTGGCGCAACTTCCTGATGACGCTGTTCAGCGGCTTTTTCTTCCAGCTGGTGCTGCCCTTCCTGATCGTCGGCTATACCCTTGCCGGGTTGGTGCTCCTGCCCCTGCCCGCCATTGCTGTCCTCGCCATCCTGATCTACACCGTCTATCTGCTGCAGACACTGGTGCTGTATCTGGCCGGGCTGCTCATGGTTTCCGAACGACCCCGCCAGGACCTGAAGCTGGCCATCGCAATCCCCATTTTTCCTGTTTTCATGTTTGTCCTCCGGAGCTGGGGCGTGGTCTGCACCCTCAACGAGATGTTCCGGCGCAGCCACGAGGAAACCAGCATGGCGCCCTGGTGGGTGCTCCGGCGGGGACGGAGGTTCTGAGGCATGATCAAGGCACATCATCGCGCCCTGACAATGGTTGCTGGACTGGTCATCGCACTGCCTACCATGGCGGTACCGCTTGACAGCCTGCTCGAACGAATGGAGAACGGACCTGAGGTGCAGGCTGCCCAGGCAGAACAACGCGCCCTCACGGATGAGCGCCGCGACCGCGCCGACGAGCGTGGCTGGTCCCTGTTCGGCGGTGCGACTGCCGGGCGCTTCCAGGAGCTGGAACCAAACGCGGGGCGGGTGGACTACACCGGCTATGGCGCCCAGGTGGGCCTGCGCTACCCATTGCTGGGAACCCTGCGGGCCCGCACCGAGGCGCTGGTTCGCGCCCGCACCGCGGAACAGCGCCAGAAGCATCAGCGTCAACTGGCCGAAACCGAGCAGCGCCTGCGACTGCGCATGACCTACATCGACTGGTGGGAGGCCCAGCAGTACCAGCGCCTGTGCCAGGAGCTGGTGCCACTGGCGGAGGATGAGCTGGCACTTGTTCGCCAGAGGGCGGGCAACCAGGATCTGCGCACCTCCGAACAGATGCTGCTCGAACAGCGCTGGTCACGACGCCTGAACAGCTGTAGGCGCCGGGCGGAACGCGAGGCCGAACTGCACCGCAGGCTGGAAGCCATCAGCGGTGTCTCGATGCCAGCCAACGCGCGAGCGGAGTCAGAACCGCTGCCCCTGGAGCCGGCAAGCGCCGAACAATGGCAACCCCTGATCCAGCAGCACCCGCTGATGGCAGCGCAACAGAGCACACTCGAAGCCGCGCGCCGAACACGCCACGACCGCTGGTACCACGATGTTGACGCCGACTTCACGCTGGCCCAGCAGTTCGACTGGCGCGACGACATCCCGGGAACGGGAACAGGCCTCGTGGCCGGCTTCCGCTTTGAGGTGCCGCTGGGCGCCCTCAGCGGGCGCGCGGGTGACGGGGCCGCGACTGAGCGCTTCCGGGCTGCTCGGCATGAACTGACGGCTACCCGGGATCGGCTCAGCCGCAATCTTTCCGACGCACTGGAACAGTACCGCAGCGCCCTGGCTGAAACACGCGACCAGCAACGCCAGGTCAAGCTCAGCCGGCGTGTTGAAGGGGAGCGGCAGGCACGGGATTCCGTGGACGACGGCGACGGCTTCATGGCCCTGCGGCTCGCACGGGTCCAGAGCGCCGGCGCCATGCATGACTTCATCCGCAGCTGGCGTAATGCCTGGCAGGAGGAAGCCCAGCTGCGCCTGCTTGCCAGTCATGCCGAAACCGATGCCCGCTATCTTGGCGAACAGGGGCTGCCCTGGCCCGGGGCGGATGCCCGTGGCTCGGACAAGCCGGTCCAAATGGCCAATGAGTCGGGTAGAGCCAATGACCGGTCGGGTTGGTCCCGCGCGGTCTATGTCTGGGACAGTACCCGTCTTCTCGCACCGGATACCCGTGCTTCCGAACTCACCGCGCTGCAGGAAGCCGGCTTCGATACGCTCCACATCGGCCTCAGTGCCAACCAGCTTTCCGGAACTCCCGAACTGGCCAAACGCCTGCGCGAGACACTGGCCGCCGCCCATGAGCGCGGCCTGAGGGTCACCCTTCTCCTGGGGGAGCCTGGCTGGATACAGCCGGATCAACGCTCACGGCTGCGGGATCTGATCCGGCGGCTGGCGGGCCTTGAGTTTGATGGCCTGCATCTGGATCTGGAAGTAGAACAGCTGGGGTGGCCGGTCGCGGATGAGCGCCTCGAGGACTGGCTGGCAACCGTTGCCATGGCGAAACGTGCCAGCCCCTGGCCCATCAGCCTTGTCAGCCATCGCCGCTGGTTCAGTCCCGACCCCGAAGGTCTCTGCATTCCGTGCCGCCTTTCGGACATGGGCATCAGGTCCATCACACTAATGATCTACACCACGAACGAAGCCAGCATGCTGGAGCGTACCAGGCGCATTGCCGCCCACTGGCCCAGCCTCCGCTTCCAGGTCGCACAGAGCGCGGAGACCGACCTGGCCGCCGAGAACAGCTGGCACGGCACCCCTGCTGATACGCTCCAGGCGCTCGAGCAGGACTGGCAGCGGACGCTGATGCCAGCGGGCGTCGCGGGCATTGCGTGGCAGGACTGGACCGGGTATCGCGCCATCGCCGACGAGGAACAGCCATGAAAGTACGGTTCTCGAGCCGCAAGGAATCCAACCCGACCGAGGACGGCGGACTGCGCGTTCTCTACGCACCCGGCAAAAGGGCCGCCTATCGGCTGCGCTGGTACCTGATCCTGCTGCTGGTGGCAGCGCCTTTCCTTTGGTTCCTCGGCCGTGTGGGCTGGGAAGCCGTGGTGATCGAGGCCCCCGGCCAGGTCATCCAGCCCGCAACCGAGATACGCGCACTTGAGACCGGGCGCGTCCTGCAGCTTCATGTGGACGAGCACGATCGGGTCAGCACCGGGGATGCCCTGGCCCAGCTGGACAATCCCGCCCTTCGGGCGGAACTCGCCTCACTGGGAAGCCAGATGGCCGATGATGCAACAGCCGCAGCCGCGTCACGGCAGAAGGCCAGCCTGGAGCGGCGCCTGGAACGGGCTCGGGGGCGGGTGCAGTCTCTATCTGAACTTGTCCAGCAGGGCGTGGCAACCCGGGGCGAGCTGGCGGCAGCCGAGAACGAAGTGGATACCCGCGAAAATGAACTCGCCGCTCTCGACCGTATGACGGCGCAGGAGAAGACCGGCAACGAAACCCTGATCACCAAGATTCAGCAGCAGCGTTCCTTGGTTGAGCAGCGTCTCGCGCAGCTGAACGTACGATCGCCAGTTAGCGGTACCGTCCAGACCATCGAGGTGGTCGAGGGCGAAAACGTGGGTCCAGGCACAACACTGATGCGCATTGAACCCGAAGACAGGCCCCGCATCCATCTCTACCTTGAAACCGATCAGGTCCACCTCGCGACCGCGGGGCAGCCGGTCAGGCTCCGCTTCCCCGATGGCCGTTGGCTGGATGCGCAGATCGCCGGCCCGCCCATTGATGTCCAGCGTCGCCCGCCGTCGCTGCGATCCGCATTTGGCGGCGACGAGCAGAGCCTGTTGGTGGCCGCCATCCCCCATGGCAACATCCCGGAACGCTGGCGGGTGAATGAGGCACCGGTCAAAGCCCGCTTTCCTAGCGCGCTGACCCAGTGGTTCTCAGATGGCCAGGGTATTGACGCCCGGTAACCGGGTAGCCTAAATTTCCGATCCAGACAGGATGTCAGCCACAGGACAGGGACATGGTCGGTACTCCCCTTTCGGTTCCATCTCAAACCCAGACCGGTGATCGCACAATGCCGGGGGTTCCGTGATGCCAAACCACCGCACCATTACCCGGAGTCTGTTCCCCCTGACACTTCTCCTGGTGGCTGCCAGCTATTTTCTCTATTCCAGCGAGGTCATGGCCGATATGTTCGGATGGTTCAAGCGTTATGACGTGCATCTTTCGCCGGAGGTGAAGGGGCGGATTCTGAAGGATGGTGAGCCGGTAGCCGACATCGAGGTTTACCGAGAACTTATGTATGCAAAACACTACACGGAGAAAACTGTCACGGACTCCGACGGACATTTTTCATTCCCAGAAAAAAACATACGGTCGCGTGAGCCGGGAAAACTCCTCGGTGTGGAACACATCACGCAGTCCATAACGGCCGACTACGGCCCAAAAACCTACCTCCTATGGCGAACCACAACTACCAGCAGAACTCCGGAAAAGGTAATAGAGGAAAAGCTGAGTCACATGGAATGTGATCTGGCCAACCCTGAAAAAATGCACCATTTCACTATCGCGGAACACCCGGACTTTACCCACAACATACGAGGCATCTGTCGTTGGCCAGATAGCTGATCCAAGGAAAACAACCCCCAAAAGGAATTGATATGAGTACGATCACCCCGAAGATAGCATCCGAACTCGCCGACGCTGTTTACCAAATCCGCCAGCCAGACCGTACGGGCAACTACGCGCTCGAAATCAATCCTGGCCTACGGAAGGCCTTTGATCTTGAACCCAAGAACAACCTCATCATTGGAGAAACTGGTGGTTTTTTCGGACTTTATACAAAGAAATCCGGATTCGCCGTTATCGGTGAGGGCCAGGACCGATTCCGTAAAGATACAGTAATAGCGGTTCGCGGCAGTAAAACGGATGCTGATTACCTTACTAACTTCGATGTTGGTATCTCGACCGGCACAAATAATCAGAGTGTTCATTCGGGCTTTGAGGAAACGTTTTCAAGCATGCGTCCAACCATGGAGAAAAAGCTCAAATCCCGCATGAAGCAAGTTCGGGGCGAGCATACCATTCACTGTGTGGGGCATAGCCTTGGTGGCGCCCTGGCATCTCTAATAGCAGATTGGGTTAAAGCTCAGTTTCAAACCCAAGTCAAACTCTATACATTCGGTGCACCCCGGGTTGGGCTGAATGGCTACGCGTTAACCAATACAGCCCGCATTGATAATCATTACCGCTGCACTCATGGAGCCGACCCAGTACCACTGGTGCCTGTCTGGCCATTCATCCATGCTCCAACAGAAGGCGCCGGCGAATACCGACTTGATGGTTCCGAAGGCATCAAGTTCACAGCCCACTCCATGGGAATTACTGGTACGCCGGGCTACCGGAATACAGCCAAGGCTGATGACTGGGGGGAACTCAAAAAGCAATCAACTCGCTTTCTCAATCAACCCGTGCGACTCCGGTACGAAGACCGCCTCCGAGCATCTTTCACAAACTACTGGTCAGAAAAGCTGAATGCTGCGTTGATCACGCTTCTGAAAGACGCCGGTCACTACTCCGCTATCGCCGGCCAGGCCACCGTCAGTTCCGCCCTGACGTTTTACGACCGACTTGCGCGTTCACTGGAAAAAATCGCGGAGGCATCAACCGAGTTTGCTGAGCAAACTGCAGGGCTTCTCGGCCACATGCTGGTATTCGCGGGGAAAGCTGCGGTTACCGTCACCAAGCTCACTTATCAGTTCATCCGGTGGGTATTTGAAACCACCATTGGAGCACTGAATCGTTGTGTCAAAAAAGCTTTGGAATCCCTTTGAGCGGGACTGACCTGCTTTCCTGCGCTCTAATTTTCCTGGCTGTCAGCTACATCAATGACTCAAATGAGGTTACGTCCAATATGGCTGGATTATTCAAAAGTTATAACGTGCAACTCTCACCGGCCGTGAGGGGACAGGTGCTGAAGGATGGGGAACCAGTACCGAATGTACGCATCATCCGTGAGCTCACTTACGAAAAGGAATACCTTGACCAGACAAGAAGTGATGGTAATGGGCACTTTCAACTGCCAGCGAAATGGATTCGATCACGGATTCCAGGCCGAATGTTTAACGAAACTCGAATCCGACAGATCATCGATGCGGAAAAAGACGGTCAGAGCTATCTGTTGTGGTACACAAATACACCAAGCATCGCCCCTGAACATAACGTAGTCGAAAAGCTGGATTCGCTTTCCTGCGACCTATCAAATTCCGAGAAACTTCATCACTTCCGCGTCGCCGAGAACCCTGACTTTACTCACGATGTTTACAGCATCTGTCGGTGGGAATGAGCAGTAAAGACAGCATGCTTCTGCACGGATCAAAGTCCAAAGACATCCATTCACTGGTAGTCAGGCCTAGGGCTGCAACACCAGCTTCCCCCGAACATGCCCATCCTCCTGCCGGCGATGGGCAGCGGCCGCGTCGCCCAGGGGGAAGGCGGCGGCGATGTGGAGTTCCGCGTCGCGGCGGTTGAGCAGGGCCAGGATTTCCTCGAGCTGCTCGGTGTCCGGTTCGACCACGTAGCCGGCAGCCTGGATGCCCTTCTCCGCCGCAAGGTCCTTGATCGCCTGGGCTGTTACCGTTGGAACGGTGACGAGCTTGCCGTGTTCGCCAAGGGTGCTGAGCGCGGCCTTGCCGGCTTCACCGCCGACCAGGTCGAGGACGGCATCCAGTCCGTAGCAGACGTCGTGAACGTCCTCGTTTTCATAGTTGATGACGTCGTCGGCACCCAGCTGGTGGAGAAAATCCTCGTTGGCCCCGGAGCCGGTGGTCACCACATGGGCCCCGTGCTGGGCGGCGAACTGGACCGCGAAATGCCCCACGCCTCCGGCACCGCCGAGAATCAGGAGTTTCTGGCCGGGTTGCAGCCCGAGATGGCTGAACAGCCCCTGCCAGGCCGTAAGCGCGGCCAGGGGAACGGCGCCGGTTTCATCCAGCTTCAGGCCATCCGGGACCCGGCAGAGTTCGTCGGCACGCACCAGAGTCTGCTCGGCATAACCGCCGCCGGCACGCGGGAAGCCGGTCATGCCCACAACCGGGTCCCCCGTGCGCCAACCGTCGACGCCAGCCCCCACCGCATCGATGGTGCCAGCCACCTCAAACCCCGGCACCCAGGGCAGGTGGTCGCGAATGGCGTTGGCTACGAACCCCTGGCCGGAGCGGGTCTTGAAGTCGATGGGATTGATCCCGGCACTGGCCACCCGCACACGCACCTGGCCCTCGCCGGGCTCGGGCAGCGCTGCTTCGCGCAGTTCAAGTACGCCGGCATCACCGAATTCGGGAATGACGATCTGGCGCATGACATGTCCTCCAGGGGTTACTGGTCGTGGCTGGCCTCTTTCAGCAGGTCAGCCATGGGCCTTGGGATGCGCGCGGGGCGCTGGGTTGCGGTATCAATGCAGACATGATGGGACTCCGCTTCCACCAGGGTGCGGCCATCGCTGGGCCGTACCAGCTGGAACTGCCGCCCGGAGCGAAGCTTGCCATCGAACTCGGTCAGCCAGGTGCCAAGGACCAGATCGTCCCCCGCAAGCGCCGCTGCCTTGTAATCAATCTCGGTGCGAACGATGGCCATGGCGCGCCCTAGTTCCTCCTGCAGCTCCCAGGTCAGGCCCACGGACTCAATGTGCGCCCAGCTGATCTCTTCCATCCACTGCAGGTAGATGGTGTTGTTGGCGTGCCCGAGGCGGTCCACGTCCTGTTCCGAGACCCTGATGTTCATCGTGAACGGGTCGGCCATCCGCCAGTGCCAGTCACTCATCCGGTTGCTCCCTCAGGGCTTGCATCGCCCGATCATAATCCAGTCGACCAATGCGGTCATTGTAGAGCGACCCGAAATAGAGCGCACCGTCACGGGCCTTCACGGAGGTTACCATTTGCAAACGCTCACCGGTCGGGTCATGCAGGCTGCCCAGCATCTGTCCCTGTTGGTCGAGGGCCAGCACCAGGCCATAGGGTTCAGGGCCAGGCTGCAGCGATTCCGGAAGCTTGGCGACCTGTTCCTTGAGCCAGGGACTTGGGTGGAAGGCGTCCATCTGCGGGTTGCGCTTGGTCGGCAGGGCGACCCAGATGATGCCGTTGTCATCCGCAGAGAGGTTGTCCGGGAATCCCGGCAGATTCCGGGCGAAGACCTCACTGGTACCGGCCTTGTCGCCTTCGAGCCAGTACTGCTGGATGCGGTAGCGCCAGGTCTCGTTCACCAGCACCGAGCGTTCGTCCTCGGTGAGCGCCACACCATTGGCGAAGTAGAGATCGTCCATCAGTGTCTCGGTTTCGCCGGTCGCCGGATCGTAACGGAGCAGGCGTCCATGCGGCCGGCTCTCGAGCATATCGAGGCGGTAGTCCGGTTGATGGAAACGGCTGCTGGCATCCGAGAAATAGATGCGCCCGTCCGAGGCAATGGCGAGGTCGTCGGTGAAGGCGAAGGGTGTGCCTTCGGATTCGGTGGTCAGCACCTCAATCGAGCCATCGGGGGCGACCGAAAGCAGGCCCTTCCAGGCGTCGGCCACGATCAGGTTGCCGTCCACGTCGAACTCCAGGCCCAGCGGGCGCCCGCCGGTATCCGCGAACGTCTCCACGTCCCCTTCCGGTGTCACGCGGATGATCCGACCGTCCTGCAGCCCCCCGTAGACATTCCCTTCATCATCCACCTCGGTGTCTTCCGGGCCCTGGATCCGGCCCTTCGCGAGCACGTCCGCATCCCGTAGCGCTTCATTCGGCTGCGCCGGGCCCTCCAGCCCAGGCGCTTCCGGTGGCTGCCAGGCGACGGAATCCACCGGGGATGGCCAGAGCAGGAAGCCCCCCACCAGCACCACGAGGACCAGAAGAACAGCAATTACCCCTTTTTTCATTCTTATCTCCCTGTAAAACGTTATCTGTTCATCGCCACTAGGGCCTTGCTCGGGTGGCCCTACGCTTCGCCTGCCAGAAAACGCTGGCAAATCCGCGCAAACAGTTCGGGTTTTTCCGCATGGAGCCAGTGCCCGACATCCGGAATCACCTTGAGCTCGGCAGACGGAAAGTAATGCAGAACGGCATACTGATGGCGGCTCTGGATGTAATCCGAGCCGCCGCCACGGATGAACAGGGTGGGCCCCTCGTAGACACCGTCGGTGGAGGGGCCCGCCATGATCTGCTCGTAACAGGCGAGGATACCGGGCACATTCATCCGCCACCGGAAACCGCCGTCCGACGGGACCAGGTTGGTCAGCAGGAACTGGCGTACGCCTTTTTCCCCAATGTATTCCGACAGCACCCCATCCGCCTCGCGCCGGGAGGACACGGAGGCCGGATCCAGCGCTTCAAGCGCCTGCTGGATCGCATCATGGTGCGGTTCATAGGCGACCGGCGCAATGTCGGCAACAATCAGTCGCTGCACGCGTTCCGGCGCCATCAGTGCCAGTTCCATGGCCGTCTTGCCACCCATGGAGTGCCCCAGGAGGTGGGCCTTCTCCACCCCCACCCGGTCCATGTAGGCCAGCACATCCGCTGCCATTTCGGGGTAACTCATGCTGCGGGTGTGCGGTGAATCACCGTGGTTGCGCAGGTCCAGGCTGTGCACCTCGTAGTCCGGCGCCAGACGTCTGCGTACGCCCCCGAGCGTATCACCGGCGCCGAAAAGACCATGCATGAGTATCAGGGGCGGGCCATCGCCCTTGACGCCCGCATTGAGTTCCACAGTGTCTGTCAAAACCGTTTCTCCGTTCCATACTGCGCACCCGTCACTGGCGAAGAGCGGGCGACAGGCTTAGACTCGTGACATCAAGCAGTGTAAGCCTAAACGGAACCTGACCCCATGGCCACAGCAGCACCCCTTCACGATGAACGCCGCCACCTGCAGCGCTTTCCTGCAGCGGAACTGGAAGCCCGGCTGAAGCCAGGGCGCAGCCGCTTCAGGCGGGGCGAACCAGTGGAAGCCGCCGATTTCACCCGCGAAGGTGTCGCCATCATCACGTCCCGGAAGCTGCGATTGGGTCAGAAGGTGCTGATTGACCTGACCCTGCGCCTGGACCGGAGCGAGCTGCATCAGAACCGACTGGTTGCGGTGGTCTCAAATGTGCACGCTGAGGGGGAACAGCACCGTTATGGCCTGAAATTCGACTTCCGGGCCAATGGGACGATGCGGGCCCTGGAAACCCAGGCACGTCTGGGGCGCATGGAGGGGATTCTGGAGCGCATACAAAAAATGAAGGCCCGCCACCGCAGCGGTGCGGACCTCATCAGAACCTATTCAGGTCAGGGAGAAGGCGGACCCCTCAGTTGAACGCGGGGATCTCGCTCAGATAATCGGACAGAGCCTTGATATTGGCTTTTTCTTCTTCAGTGTGCGGAACGCAGATTTCGAGGTTGGTATCCATATCCATGACGCGACTCCTTGGGTTTGTCAGGAATTCAGGTATTATCCTACGTTGCAATGCCTGAGCCGGCTTGACGCACCCGCTCAACCTTTTGACAGGTGGTAACAGTCGATGAAAGACAGCCCCACGGTGAGCGCCTCCGGCACCCTTGCCCTCACCCACTACCTGACCAGCCGGGGATTTGCTACCCAGGACCATATTGATGGCATTCTTGGGATCTCCTCAGACGAACTTGAGGATCCGGACTGCCGTGTGGCTGTACACAGCCATAACCAGCTCTGGCAGGAGGCACTTCTCCTGACCGGGGACCCGGCCCTGGGACTGCGCCTGGGTGAGATCGTGGACCCTGACCGCATGGGGCTGATGAGCCACATCGTGTTCAACAGTGACACCATTGAACACGCCCTGGAGGAATACATGCGGCTTCACCGGCTCGTGAATGAGGCGGTGCACCTCTACCAGACCAGGGAGGGCGACCGGATAAGGGTCACCTGGCACGTGCCGGATCCAGCGCTGTACTGTATTCCAGATATGGACCGGACCCTGTCCGCGGCCGTCACCCGAGCACGCCACTTCATCCATCCCAGGCTGGCCATCGAGCAGCTGAGCCTGGCGCATGAAGACCCGGGGTATCGTGCCCACTACGAACGGATCTTCCAGTGCCCGGTAACCTTCGGCGCCGGTGAGACCAGCCTGTGCTTTCCGGCCCGCTATCTGGATTCGCCTCTGCCCCACCGCAACCCCTACGTGCACTCGGCCCTGACCACGCACGTCAACCGGCTGCTGCGCCAGCTGCGCCCGCGCAAGACGGTGTCCGAGCGGGTCCGGCGGATTGTCCAGAAGCAGCTCCCACGCACCCCGGATGTGGACCGGGTGGCCTCGGCCATGCACATGAGCCGCCAGACGCTGTACCGCAAGCTGAAAAAAGAGGGTGAGAGCTTCCAGAACCTGGCGGAGACGGTGCGACGGGAAAGGGCACTGCAGTATGTGGCCGAGGGCGAATACGGGCTGACGGAAGTGGCCTTCCTGCTCGGGTTTTCGGAACTGAGCGCCTTCAGCAGGGCCTTCAAGCGCTGGACGGGGGAAAGCCCCGGCCACTACCGGGCACGGCACCGGGAAGAACGCGCCTCGACGATGGCGGATTAATCCTCGCCGAACTCCAGCACCAGATGATTCACCAGGCGCTGCAGGCGCGCCCGAACATGGCGCGCATTCATCGCCACCTGCTGCGCCGATCCCGGTTCCTCGAGATCCCAGGGTGACAGATCCGGCTGGTACAGCTCACACGCAAGCCCCAGCTTGGGGATGCGCCCACCCAGCAACCACGGCAGGCTCACCACACCGCTCTGGTTCACAGCCCGGCGCAGGTGTTCAGGCAGACGCTCTACCAGGAAACGGGCTGAAGCCGGAATGGGCACCGGCCGCCCCAGCCTTTCAGTGCCGCTGTGAGCAAGCAGCAGTACAGGCACTTCCGCCCGAACGGCCGCCTCTATGAACCGCTGGCTGCGGAAGGGCTGGATATCGATGCCGTTGCCGACATTGCTGTATTCGCCTTCCGGCATAATGCCACAGTCATTGAAGGTGCCGCCGCAAAGCTTGGCAACAACATCCTCCACCCCGGAATCCGCCGATGTCTGCACAAGGCGCTCCGCCAGGAGACCAACACCGGGCACCCGATGGAATCCCCGCCAGGTCACTCCAAACGGCACCCTGTCACCGCCACCGTGGCGCACCATGGTCCGCACCAGCGCTGCCAGTGCGGGCGCCGGGCCGAGCACGGGGCCATGGTTCATGATGATCATCAGCCGGGGATGGGCCTGGAGAATACCAGCAAGCTCATCCACGCCCTCGGCCTCTTCGCGGTAGAACAGCCGCGCCAGTCGATCAGCAGCGGGCAGAAGGTCCGTGTAGGTGCGCGCCATGGCTACCCCGTCATCAGCTCACTGCGCACGGTTTCCAGCCGGCGCCGGTTCACACCGAGATCCGAGTAGCCAAGCCGTGAGGCCGAACGCACCTGGATCACGCCCTGCTCCCGGTCACGGACGAAATCCAGGTCGTCCACAAACCGCAGCACGCGGGTACGGGCTTCGGCGCGGATGGTATCGGCCGTCTGCTCCACGATCCGGACACCGCCCAGGGCCTCAAGCACGCCCGGCAGCCGCTCCCAGGTGCCCTCATCACCCGGCAGGGGCTGGATGTACTGCTTCCCCCTACCCTGGCTGGAAACACAGTTGGGCTTGCGCGGGCAGGGCTTGAGCTGCGGACTTCCTGTATCAGTACTCATACGGACTCCATTCTGGACGACAGGATTGGGGTAAATCTGCTTCACTGGCACAAAGGTCAGACATTACCAGAGGCCAGCCATGGATCACACCGCATACCTTGAGGCACTGCGCAGCACAGCCGCAGGCACTGAACAGAGCTTCGACCCCGGGGAGTTCCGGGCGCGCCGGGAGCGTGTTGCCAGCGCCATGCGCGAAGCCGGCCTTGAAGCCCTGCTGGTGACCAACCCCGGCGAGATCAACTACCTGACCGGTTACCGGACCTTTGAGGTCTCGGTCCATGCAGCCCTGGTCTTCCGCCCAGAGCGCTGTTTCCTCCAGGTGCCCTCCATTGAAACCGGCCCCGCTGCGGCGACCGCCCTGGTGGACGAGGTGGATGGATACCGGTGGGAGTCCGTCCAGTCCGTGATCGGGCCCCTTGTGGACCAGCTCCGGGACTGCCAGGCCATCGGCATCAACCAGTGGGGCAACGGCCTGCGGCCCGGCGTCCTGGACGCCCTCCGGGCCCAGCTGCCCAATACGGCCTTCCATGAATCAAGCACCGTTCTGGACCGCGTCCGGCGCGTCAAGACAGCAGCGGAGCTGGAGCGCCTTCACGAGAGCGCCCGGATGACCATGGCGGGTCTGGATGCCGCCATGGCCGTGATTGAGCCGGGCGTGAACGAGAACACCATTGCGGCGGAGGGCGCGCGCGCCATGCTGGCGGCCGGCAGCGAGTTCATGAGCCTGCAGCCCATTGTGGTCAGCGGACCGCGCAGCAGCGTGATCCATCTCAACCACCAGAGCCGTGTTATCGAGCAGGACGAATCCGTCTTCCTGGAATTCGGTGCCGTCCGTCACCGTTACACCGCACCGCAGATGCGCACGGCGGCTGCCGGGCGGGCATCGGACCGCATGAAACGGCTCAACGACGTCTGCCACCGTCTTCACGACACGCTGGTCTCGGAGATGCGCCCAGGCCAGCGCTTTACAGACGCTGCCACAGCCGCCAACCGGGTCCTGGCGGAAGTGGCGGACGAGGTCTTCTTCTCCGGTGTCTTCGGCTACACCGTTGGGGCCCAGTTCCCACCAAGCTGGGTCGAGGGGACGGGCTTCATTGCCGAGGGCGAGGAGTCGCCCTTTGAGCCGGGCATGGTTTTCCACCTGCCCTTGTGCCTGCGGGCACCGGGTGAGTTCGGCATCGGCATGAGCAACACGGTTGTCGTGGGTGACAACGGGGCTACCCCCATCACCCGGAACGACTGGCAGCTGCGGGAGCCTTCCTCATGAGAGCACTGGTTATCGGCGCCGGCATTGTCGGTTTAACCACCGCCCGGATGCTGGCCCACAGGGGGTATTCAGTGACGGTGGTGGAAGCACACGAGGGCCCGGGCATGGAGACGAGCTATGCCAACGCGGGCCAGCGCTCTTACGGTCACGTCTCTCCCTGGGCGGCACCGGATCTGATCGGTGTGGGGCTGAAAGGCCTGGTGCGCCGGCAGGGTCCGCTGAAGATGCACATGCCGCCGGCCCCGAGAACCATCGGTTTTCTGTTTCAGACACTGCGCTATGCCTGGGAGAAAGGCCGCTACGACACCAGCAACCGGGCTATGCTCCAGCTCGGCCAGGTCAGCCGTAACGCCTTCCACGCCATCGACCGTGAACTGCCGGAAGGCTTCGACGGCCACCATGAGGGGCTGCTGGAAATCAGCCGCGATCCGGTTGAATACGCCGGCCTCCAGAGCAAGGCCAGGGCCCTGGCGGAACAGGAGATCGAGCATGAGTGGCTGAACGCAGGCGCAGTCAGCCGCCAGGAACCCGCGCTGGCGGCAACCGGGGACCTGCAGCCATCACTGCTGATCAATGGTGACGGTACCGGCGACTGTCATCGCCTTTCACAGCTAATCATGGCGCAGTGCCGGGAGGCGGGCGTCCGGTTCTTCTTCGGCACGAGCGTGACGCAATGGGAGCATAGCGGTGATGCCCTGGAGGGCGCACATGTTTCCGACGGCAACAGGAGCTGGCTTGAAGCGGCTGATGCCACCGTTGTCTGTGCCGGCTGCGCCTCGAGGGAGCTTGTCCGGCCACTTGGCCTCAAGCTCCCTGTCTATCCGGTCAAGGGCTACTCCCTGACGGCGCCCCTGGAAAATCCTGACAAAGCACCCCGCTCAACGGTCGTGGACCTGGACAACAAGGTTGCCATCACCCGTCTCGGGGACCGGATGCGGGTCACTGGCTTCGTGGAGCTGACCGGCTTCAACCGCCGGATACCGGAATCACGCTTGCAAGTGCTGCAGGAGGCGATCAACGAGCGCTTCCCGGGCGCCGCAGACTTCAACCATGCAGAACCCTGGACCGGCTTCCGGCCCATGCTGCCGGATGGCCCGCCGGCCCTCGGTGCCGGCCCTCTGCGCAACCTCTGGCTCAACACGGGGCACGGCACCTTTGGCTGGACGCTCTCGGCAGGCAGCGCGGAACTGCTGGGACTTATGATGCATGGCGAACCCACGCCCATTGATGTCAGTGCCTTCGACCCGTGCCGCTTCGGGAGCTCTGGCCGCTGACAGCCGCCCGAAGCCCGGTATTCCCCTCGATCACCGGCTGCACCAGCGGCAGGGGGATATCCGGATGACGCCGGACCTCAATATTGCTCATGTCAAAACCGGCCCGCTCGAACACCCGCCGGGTATCCCGGTTGATATTGCAGCCACAGGCAAGCGGTTTCCAAAAGGGATTGAGACGCTGCTGCCAGCGGGCCAGGCCCGGCTCGCGGGCGGCCACATGCTCGAAGAACAGCAACCGACCACCCGGCTTCAGTACCCGTGCCATCTCAAGCGCAGCCCGGTCCGCCTCGGGGATGGTGCAGAACACCAGGAAAGCCACCATAGTATCGAACCGGTTATCCTCGAAAGGCATGGCCTCAGCCCCCGCCTGAACCAGCTCCACCGGCGGCCCTTCATGATGTGAACCGACACACTCCCGGCACTCGTCCATAAGGATTTCCGAGGGCTCCAGACCCACAATCCGTTCCACGGCCGGCCCGTAATGGCTCAGGCTGAGGCCGGACCCGACGCCGATCTCCAGCACCTCCCCCGAAGCCTGACTGAGCAGCTCCCTGCGGACATCCGCCAGCGTCCGCTCGGCGAGTTTCAGCACGGGCGAAAAGACGTGTCGTTCGTAAAATCCAGCCAATGACACAGCGCCTGCCTCCCGGATGATGGGTGATTGCCAAGCATAACCCGGATCACCGCGACAGGTCAGACCCATGCGAACACGGACACTCAGGCGCCCTCAGACGGAACTCTATATTGTCGAGGAGGGCGACCCGGCCCGCCCTGCCATCCTCTTCCTGCACGGCTTCCCCGACTGCCACGACCTGTGGCTGCCGCACATGCAGGCACTGAGCAGCGATTTTCACGTGATCAGCTTCGATATGCGGGGTGCGGGGCAGAGCACGGCACCGAGGCGTGCCGAAGGCTACCGTATCCCATGCCTTCTGGAGGACATCGATGCCGTGATCACGGCAACCCGTGGGCGTGAGGGCTCAGCCCATCTGGTGGGCCACGACTGGGGCTCGATCATCGGCTGGAGCTTCGTTGCCGACCCGGTCTATGGGCGCCGGGCCAACTCCTGGACCAGCCTTTCCGGCCCGCATCTGGGAGCGGCGGCTGAGTGGGTCCGGAACGGGATCCTGAAAGGCGGTGGCGCCCGCAAACCGGCACTGAACCAGGTGCTGCACTCCTGGTACATGCTGGCACTGAATGTTCCCGGCCTTGGTCAGGCTGTGTTCAGCACCGTCAGCACGCCCGTCTACCGGGCAGCCCTGACCATGGGTGGCGTCCCAGCCGATCACCCTCACATGGCGCGCTCACGTGATGGGATTGCCCGCCTAACGCACCATACATTCCAGCTCTACCGCCAGAACGCGCTCAGCCCGCCGCCCACACCGCGCCCCGACAGCATCAGAACGCCCAGCCAGATACTAATCCTGGAAGAGGACGCCTTCGCGACTCTGGAAGTGTGCGAGGTCATGGTCCGTTACTGCCAACAGGTGACCTGCGAGCGGCTGGCGGCCAACCACTGGGCGCCCGTGACGCACCCTGAATGGGTTCAGGCGAGCATAAGGGGGCTGGTGGACAGCCTCCCATGAAACAGAAAACCCCCGCCGGGCAATCCCGAACGGGGGTTTAAGCGCGCCCCTGAACAGGGCGTGCAGGGCCGGTTTACGCCTTGTTGAGCTGCTCTTCAGCGTACTCGTAGTTGGCCAGGTTGTTGAGGAAGTTCATGACATAGTCCGGACGACGGTTGCGGAAGTCCAGATAGTAACTGTGCTCCCAGACATCCAGAGCGAGCAGGACCTTGCCTTCACCAGTCGCCAGCGGGTTCGCAGCGTTCGGCGTCTTGGTGACCTTCAGCTTGCCGTCATTACCAAGCACCAGCCAGCCCCAGCCGGAACCGAACTGACCCACGGCTGTGGTCTTGAACTGCTCCTTGAAGTCATCCACGGAACCGAAGTCCTCGACCAGCTTCTGCTCCAGCTTGCCCGGAATACCGCCGCCATTCGGGGACATGTTTTCCCAGAAGAAGTTGTGGTTCCAGTGCTGGCCCGCCTGGTTGAATACTTTCTGCAGGTCATCACGGCCATAGGCGAGCTTGACGATTTCCTCCAGCGACTTGCCCTGCAGGTTGCTGTCCTGCTCGACCAGGCTGTTCAGGGTCGTGACATAGGTGTTGTGGTGCTTGCCGTGATGGAGCTCAAGCGTTTCCTGGCACATCCCCTTTTCCGCCAGTGCGTTGTAGGAATAGGGAAGATTGGGGAGTTCAAAAGCCATAGTGTTTCCTCCTTAACGGCCTTCAGTATTGGGGGCTCGACCCCTCGGTGCCGACAAAGTCAACCGAGCCCCTTCGTTGGGGTCTACGTTACCACTTTGGGATCAGTTTGAGAGAAATCAAGGGCCGACTTGCACAACCGCTGATTTGTGCAACGATGACATGATACGGTCCTCCCATAAAAATGAACCCGAGTTCAGGCAATGCAGTCGTTCAAACCCCGTGAAACCCTGAGTGAACAGGTTGCCCGCCATCTAGAAAACATGATCGCCTTTGAACAGCTCCAATCGGGCGATCGCATCCATGAAAGCAACATGGCGAAAGAGCTGGACGTGAGCCATGGCGCCGTTAGGGAGGCGCTGCTGATGCTGGAGAAACGCCACCTGGTACGTAACGTGCCGCGCAAAGGTGCTTTTGTAACGACGCTGGACGAGAACTTCGTGCGCAGCCTTTACGAAGCGATGAGCCTGTTTCTGGGCCACACCGGGCGCAAGCTCGTCCGACAGTGGGAAGCCGAGGATATGGAGCGCCTGGAATCGCTCTACGAAAGCATGTGCGAGTCCTTCCACAGCGGCCGGCTCATGGAATTCCTGGATACCGGCATTGAGTACACCCAGGCCTCGCTGGCCTATGCCAACAACTACTTCGTCACAGCCGCCATCAATGACCTCTGGCCCTCCGCCAAACGCTGTGCCTTCGTTGCCCTGCGCCAGGGCAACCGGGTACTGGAGGACAACCTGAACCATATGCGTGAATCGCTCGACCTGTTGCGCGCCCGTGACGAGGAAGGACTGGTACAGAGTGTCCATGCCTACGCGATGAAACAGTGTGAGCAGGTCATTGCGTGTCTGCCGGAAAACGCGAACGGACCGGGGGCTCAGGGAGCGGCCGGATCATGAGACGACACCAGGTCCTGCTCCTTGCGATTCTGATACTGCCGATGGCCGGCTGCAGTCTGGTGCAGCCTGAGAACGAGCCTCCTACCGAGGCGGAAGCTGACGTTGACTGTGAATGGACGGCGGTGCGTGGCGTTGCGGAACTGATTGAAACGGTGCCTGACTCTGAGCGCGCCCGTTTTCGGTTCTATCCGGGCGACACGGAATTCTCAGCTTCAATGGCTGACAGTCAGGCCCGGAAAGGCGACGAGTTCAAGGTCGTTCTCGAGATACCGGATCCGATATCATGTGGAGATCCCCGAGTGCAGGAAATGCAGCCACTCGAACCCACTGATTGAACGGAGTCCGCATTGTCCTCCTCCCTTTCACAGTTCAGCACGGCTGTTACCGTGGCCCTTGTAGCTGCCTTTGCCAGCGCATTGATCACTGATTTTCTTCTGCCGGTACTGGTCGGAGCTCTCAGCCTCCTCGGCCTGGCTCTTATTGCTCGCCCCCGGGTTCATGGAACCCGCATACTTCCTGTGGCGGATCGCGAGATCAAGCTCATCGGCTTCGCCCTGAACTTTTTCGCGATTGTCAGCCTGGTCTCCTGGCTCTGGCGTGGCGCTTCCCCTGAGTACCTGCAGACTCTGGGCAGTCACCTGTTACTGCTTCTTTTCTGGCCTTTATTCGTGGTACTGAGTCATGCCCGCGTACGAACGATACCAGCGCTGCTGGGTGTGGCCCTGGGCGCCGCGGGGCTGCTCATGACCGGTAATGCGGCAAGCCCTCTTCAGGAGGACCCGCTCCAGATTGCTATGAGCCTCGGGGGGGCTGGACTCATCGCCTGGATGCTTCTGATCGGCATTCCCCTGGTGCAGTTCGGCCAGCTGCTTCGCCACCACAATCCCCGAGTCGCCGGGCTGGCGACAGCAGGCGCGCTCATCCCGGTAGCCTATCTGCTGCTGGGCTTTGGTACGCCACTGTTGGATGACCCCCTCTACGCCGGCTTCTACGTCGCCGCCCTCACAACACTGACCCACCTGACCTGGCGCGCAGTGGATACAAGCCTGTACCGGCAACGCGGACAACGCATCAGCACCACCATCATCACCTACAATGAGGCGGACAACATTGCTGCCTGCCTGGAATCCGTACAGCCGGTATCGGATGAAATCATCGTAATCGACAGTGGCAGCACCGACGATACGGTTCGCATCGCCCGCCAGTATACCGACAGGGTAACTGTGACTGACTGGCCGGGTTTTGGGCCCCAGAAGCAGCGGGCGCTGGAACAGGCAACCGGGGACTGGGTTCTCTCCATAGACGCCGATGAGCGGATCACCCCCTACCTTGCAAGGGAAATCAACCACCGGCTCAGTGACAACCCCGGTGCAGAGGCCTTCAAGCTCCGCTGGGCCGTCACCATCTACGGAAAGAGACTGGACTTTGGCCGAAGCGCCCGCGCGCCCCTTCGACTGTTCCGCCGGGAGGGGGCCGCTTTTTCCGATGCCCAGGTGCACGAGGCCATACTCCTGCCGGACGGCGCCCGCATCCGCACCCTTCGGGGCCGTCTGACCCACTACACACACCGGGATTACGGCCACGCCCTGGCCAAGAGCGCGCAGTATTCCTGGCTGAGCGCCCAGCAGAAAGCGGAGAAGGGAAAACGGACCCGCACTCTGATCTACCCAACTCTGCGGGCCATTACAACTTTCATTCAGGTCTATATACTACGGCTTGGTTTCCTGGATGGGCCCGTGGGATACCTGATGGCAGTGACCTACGCCCAGACCAGCTTTAACACCTACACGGGGCTCTGGACCCTGGGCCGGGGAACGTCGACTGACAATTACTCTGGAATGCAAGACGGCACGAATGAATAAGCTCCTTAGAAACCGAATCACTATTCCATGGACCCCCTTCTATCGCCGCTACCCCTATTCTGATGGCATTTCCATCAATAGCGCCGATGCACGGGGGCTGTTGGACTTTGACCTGGGGGTCTTCTGTAACCGGATCCCCAAGGCAGCCAACTCGTCCGTGGTTGTTAACCTCGCCTACCGACGATACGGAAGTGAAATCCCATCCAGAGAGGCAAAAAAACTATTCAGAGCGCCGTCCCAACTCAGGGGGCGCGAGGTCGAGCGTCTGCCTGAGCTTTTCCGGTTCGCGTTCGTCCGAAACCCCTACACAAGGGTTCTCTCGGCATTTCTGGACAAGGTTGACCGTCGGGAGCGGCAAAAGAACCGGGAAGCGTCATTCCTGGAATTCCTTGAGTATCTCGAGAAAGACGGCCTGTTCAGCAACGCCCACTGGGCTCCGCAGACATCACTATTGCTGATTCCTTTTGAGGAGTTCGATTTCTTCGGTAAAACCGAAAACCTTGATGAGGATATGAGCTTTGTCCTGGACCAGATCCAGGGCCATAAAGAAAACAAGAAAATACTGTCAGCACTGGGAAATGCGACGAGCGCGGCCAGCAAACTCGCCACCTACTATGATGATCAGGCGAAAGCCAAAGTGGAAAAACTCTACCGCCAGGACTTTGAACGCTTCGGTTACCCTACAACATTACCGACCAAACCTGAGCCCCCATCATCAGCCTCAACAACCGCAGCGCAGGGGCAGACCGAATAAAGTTCTCGGTGTGGCAAGCCTCCGATACAGTAGACACCTGAGAGCGGTACACTAACGCAAAGCCAGCAGGTGTTGAGAATGAGTGGGGCAGCTCTACTCGGAAGAGTGGCCTGTCCAAAATTCAGGGTCGATCTCTGGCATTGATAATAACTCGGCCCCAATGGAAAGCGGATTTCACTCTCTGACTGATTTATATACACAAGGGTTACCCGGTCTCCAGACCTCTTGCCGCCAGGGCCCGCAAGAGGTCCTTTACCTACGGGGACGAGCTGATTAAAGTTACTCTAGCGTCCACTCTCCCTGAACACCCACCGTGCCGGCGGTTAGATACCGATGCGGTACCGAGTAATTCAAGAAATTGGCAAACTTTCATGCGTGAGACAAAAATTTATCCGCCACGTTGGTACGATCCTATCCTGGCGGTTTTCTTTCGCCTGGCCGCGAGCGGCTATGTACCGGCGAGCTGGTTTCGGGCTCCCATTCCTGAACCGCAGTCAAGGAGCACCGTGGATGGCATCCCAACCCTGGAAGTGGTTAGCCATTGCTGGCAGTACTCCAACATGCTCGCCTATCAGCTGAGCTCTTTCGTCAACTACCCTCCGACGCGCCTGAAACTCATCGTCACCGTGTTCTATTGCGCCGAGGACGAGGGCACCTCTGCGCTACTAAACTTCATTGAAAAACATGATGTCGAGAATGTTACCTGGAACTGGCAGGCCCTGCCCAAAGAACAACTGTTCAGGCGGGGTATCGGCCGCAATAGGGCAGCAAAATCGACTCAAGCGGACTGGGTATGGTTCACCGACTGCGACATCATATTTCATCAAAACTGCATGGACTCTCTGGCCGACGAGCTTCAGGGGAGACGCGATGTACTGCTCTTTCCCCGCGAAGAGAGAACGACGCCCATGCTCGCCAGAGACGACGTCATGTTAAAGGCAGGAAGCAAGCCGCAGCTGGTAGACATAGAGGCCGCAAACTTTACCCGTTTTTCCCGGGATCGCGCGAAAGGCGCGTTTCAGATTGTGCACGGTGATGTCGCAAGAGCCATCGGCTATTGTGGGGGTATCTCCATCTATCAAACCCCCGCAGAGCACTGGTGCAAATGCTATGAAGACCGAGCATTCCGCTGGCTGGTGGGGACACAAGGGACGCCCATCAATGTGGATGGCGTTTATCAGGTCCGGCATATACACAAAGGTCGTTACAAGCAGAATTCCATCTGGTCCAGGATACGAAGCAAGATTCGCAGACTGAAGGAACAAGGTTAAGGCCTTTTCCGACCTGATTTAAAAATTGATTAAATTTCCGAGTTTATAATTCATGTACTTCTGCATATTTTCATTCAACCGCGGCCGCTTTCTAGAAAACTGCATTAAATCGATCGAGCAATGCGTTGAGGCCCCCGTCATTCTCATATTTGATGATGAGAGTAACGACCCGGAAACAGTTTCAATACTGAAGGAATTATCCAAGCGTTATCAGGTAATCCAGCCGGAAAAAACCGAAGCATTAACCCACAAGTGCGGCGGTTTATATAACAATATGCAATCCTCACTTTCCTATATACCTGAAGGCGAACTCGTATATTTTGTGCAGGATGATACCCAACTAGTGCGAAAGCTGAGCGAACAGGATATCAACGATATCGAACGTTTTTTCAGCGAGAGCCCTGATGCAGCATTTTTGCACCATGCCTTTGTGCGTCAGAAGAACCGCAGCCATAACCAAAAAACAATGGAATATCATCAGGACAGTCACGTCTATATCCGGAATGATTCCAACCGCAGCTCCGGAATTTATTTTTCCGCCTTATCAATAGCCCGCGTTGACCGATTAAAAGCCGCGAACTGGGTTTTCAAACCGACAGAAAAAGAGAACGAACTACAGGCGCGCACTAAGTTCAGTAAAATGGGGATAATGCGTAACCCCTTTGTTATGTGGCTTCCCAGTGTTCCCTGCTATCGAGGCAAGGTGAAAACACTGGCCCTGACACTGGCTGAAAAAAAACAAAATTGTGGTTTTTATCCGTTTGAAATTCTATCCGACGAACAGAACCAGGCTTTTAAAGCCAGAAACGCAAAGATACTGCCAACCGCGGAAGATTTTTTAACCGTAAGCAATGCCACTTTAAAGAAACCATGGATAACCCATCCACTTCAGGGTCAATCACTACTGAAGTGGCTTAACAAACTGGAATTAAAGTTTCGCAAACTGACTAAATAACCGAACCGATTCGCCGCTCCTTATCGGCATTTTAGGAGTACACAAAATTGGTTTTCCTTGAAAGACGAGAGAACACGTTATGCCGCCTTTAGTTTCCGTACTTATTCCTGCTTATAATGTCGCCCCCTACATCAGGGAAGCCGTCGACAGCATTATCAATCAAACCTATAAAAACTTAGAAATCATTATCACCAACGACGGCTCAACCGACGATACTCTGGAAATTGCGCAGGAATACACCAGCGACTCCCGCGTTAAAGTTTTTTCACAGGAGAACCAGGGGTTATCCAGTGCACGTAATAATGCGATTGCTCTGGCCTGCGGGGAGTATATTTATCACTTTGATTCTGACGATGTTCTAGAACCAACCACGATTGAAGAATGTGTTGAACATCTCGTAAAGGATGATCTGGATATAATTGGTTTTTCCGGAGCACCTTTTAGTGATGACGATATCGATTTCAAGTTTAAGACAGATCGTTATCAGCGTGAGAACACACCGATAATGAGCGGCCAGAATTTTATCGAGACCTACATTAAAAGCAAAACTTATGCGACTTCCGTGTGCCTTTATATTTCAAAAAAAAGTATTGTCACGGACAACAATATACAATTTATTGATCGCATCCCGCATCAGGATGAAACTTATACCTTCGATCTATTTTACCATGCCAAACGCGTAAAATGTTTATCAGATATTTATTTTAAGCGTCGTTATCGTTCCGGGTCGGTGATGACGAGCAAGAAAAGCGAAGTAAATGCTAAGGCCTTATTGAAAGTAAATGCTTATTTCGAGCAACACTACGACCACTATCCTCCAGGTCAACACCAGATTAAAAAACTTCATCGCCGTATCAGCCAGGTTATTATGAAAAACAATCTGCCTTACTCTGTGATGGAAGGGTTTGATTTCTCTATTCCCTTCAAATATTGGTTAAAGTATTTACCCAAACGGATAATTGCCAAACTCGGATAAGCCCCTTTATCACGATAAAAACAGTAGATCGCCATGAATGTCACCGTGTTATTCACCACCTATAATTCGCCGAGATGGCTTGAAAAAGTATTGTGGGGATTTAGCGCCCAGACCTATCGGGATTTCGATATTATCATTGCGGATGATGGTTCAACCGATGAAACTCGACAATTAATTGATCGAATGCGTTCCGAGACAGGCATCAGAATCAAACATGTCTGGCATGAAGATCATGGATTTCAGAAGTGTGAAATTCTGAACAAAGCGATTTTACAGGTTGAAAGCGACTACATTATTTTTACCGACGGCGACTGCATCCCTCGCGCGGATTTTGTTGAGGAACACGTAAAATGCGCCAAACCCGACTGCTTTTTAACAGGTTCAGTGGTCCGTTTACCCATGTCGACAAGTGAACGCATTGGCAAGGAGGATATTACTTCGGGCGCTTGCTTCAACTGGGATTGGTTAGTGGAGAACGGCCTTCCGGGCACCCGCAAAAATATAAAGCTTAGAGCCAGAAAATATGCCGGCAATGTTCTTAATCATCTTACGCCCGCAAGAACCAATTTTACAGGATGCAATGCATCGGCGTGGACTAAAGATGTGATCGCCGTAAATGGTTTTGACCAGCGCATGTCGCATGGTGGCCTGGATCGGGAATTTGGTGTTCGCTTAAAAAACCTGGGCATTAAAGGCAAGCATGTACGGTACAATGCCCAGATCATTCACCTGGACCATGCCCGTGGTTACAGTGACCCTGAAAACATACGCAAGAACAAAGCACTGCGTATTCATAATGCGAAGCGGAAAATAAAAATAACCGAATATGGTCTCAATCTAGTCAAAGACCAATTCGTACGGGTTACGGGATGACCATTATTTCGTGCAAGCCCAGGCGGCCTTAGCGCTGCCGTTATCAGACAGGCGCCACGCCAGGATCTCGCGAGTACAACTACCAACAACGTGGCGCGACGGGCTTTCAGAAACGGAAACAAGCCGAATTACGGAACTCTTCAAAGGTGAGATCGAACTGATGGGCCACGAGTTATAGCGAGCTCTTTACGTAGACGCAGCCAGACTTTCAACTTCCGCCACAGGTTCAACGGTTTGCGCCTGATCCGATGGCGCTTCTCCCGAAGAAACCAGTCAACCGCCTCAAGTAGGCGCTCACTCGAGCGCCCATCCATGTAGCTGTGCAGCTCGCGGCTGTACGCCCGCATGGAAGAAAGCAATGCTTCCGGTCGCTGCAGTGCCCGCTCCAGGGCAGGTTCCACCTCTGACGGCTCCGCCACATCAATCAGCCAGGGTCCCGGCATCCGGGTATTGAGGGTGACCACCGGCCGGTCCAGGAACATGAATTCGAACATGATGGAAGAGGTGTCGCAGAGCATGACATCCGCCTGCGGGAGGTACTGGATGAGATCCTCGTCACTCTCGATGAAGGTCAGATTTGGCCCCGCCAGGGCGCGGTAGCGAGCCACCCACTCTGGATCCATCTTGGGGTGAAGCGTGACCAGAAAGTGCCAGCGGCCGGAGTCCGCCATGCGGGCAATCTCGTCATACAGCTCTGGTGCTGCGGTTACGCTGCGGCTGAAGGTGGAAGCGAAGAATACGGTGGGTCTTCCGCCACGCTCTTCCGGGCAGCCTGAGTTCGCCGCCTCCTTCAGCAGCGGGTCCAGCTTGGGCCAGCCGGTGTGAGCCACGGAGAAGAACCCCTTCTCCCGGGCCAGCTCCCGAAAGCGTTCCGTATCCCCCTCGGCATGGGTACAGTAGAGATCGAACCAGCCGCGTATCCGGTAGTGATCGCTCTCGGCCTCGCTCTCGTGGCCACGTTTATTGCGGGCGAGACCGTGAAACACCTCCACCTTTATACCGGGAAAGAACCACGGCACCCAGTCACCCGGCACAAAGGTGGCGACTGCACCGTAGGCCATGACTTCCCGCACCGTCTCCAGCCTCAGTTCGTCCTCGCGCAGGGGGGCCGTGCTGCACCCCGCCACGAACCAGGCCAGCTCGTCCCCGCGGGCGCGGATGGCCTCCTGCAGGGGGCGCAGGATGGAGTAGGAATAGGGTTGGTTCACGAAGAAGAGATAACGCGCCATCAGGCCTCAACCTTCTCGAAATAGCGCCTCATGACCAGCAGCGAGATCAGCCATTCGCGGCGCGTGTCCATGAACCGGGCCACATGGGCCTGTGCGTTGCGGATAATGGCCTCTGCCGCCTCCGGGTGGGCACTGTAGTAGCGGATCTGTTCTTCCAGGTCCGAATGGTCGTCCGCCAGGCAGGCGTAGTGCACATCGGGTTCCAGCGCCCCCTCCATGAACCAGGTCTCGTAACGGGGGCGCCGCATCAGGCACAGGGAGTTGGAGGCCAGAATCCATTTCAGGTTGGTGGCCACATCGTTCCCTTCAATGCTCACAATGTAGCGGTAGTTCAGCTGTTCAGAGGCGGGCATGAAGCCCGTATGCCAAGGCTTGCCGATCGACTCCTCATGGTTGCAGCCGACATCACAGAGCGGGCTGTCGTGATAGCGCTCGAGAAATGCCTTCCGCTGGGGCTGGCTGCCCTTGCCCCGCCAGATGGCGACGGGCTCTTTGTCCCGGAACGACAGATGGTCCGGCACCATGAAGTAATGGCGAACCTGGTTGAGCTTGAGCAACACGGAGTTCGCGTTCTCTCCCGCTGACGCAACAGGGCGGCTTTTCACGAAGCTCGGGTATTCCGGCACCCAGGTCACATCTGCGAACTCATAGCGGAAGGGCCGGTCATCGGGAAGGCAGCGGAGCAGGCGCTTGAAGTCCAGATAGTAGGCGGAGCGCTGGCCCCGGCGTGAAAACTGCTTTGGCCGTATCGCCTCGGGGCCCGGGTTGAACGGTGCTTCCAGCCGGTTGTACCAGGCCACCCGCGCATCCACTTCCGCCTTCGCTTCCGGCTCCAGCGCCGCGTATTCCTCCATCAGACGCTGACCGTGCCACAGCCAGTAGGAACGGGGCACCACCAGGTCAAACAGTGCAGTGAGGTAATAGCCCAGCTTGTGCAGATTCCGTTCATACCGGGTCATCAGCTTCATGGGTGACCGGCTCCTTCACTGTAGCCCGCAAGAACATGCTCCCAGGCTGCATCCAGCCCCAGCGGGGAGTCACTCCAATCCAGCTTCAGCAATGACCGGTGAAGGCGGTCCAGGTTGCGACGCTGCCAGCGTGTTCCGGTAAGGCCCTGGGCCCGCTGTCGTCCCTTGTCGAAATCAATCACGTAGACCGAACCTTTGAACCAGAGAATATTGAAGCCATTGAGGTCCGCATGATCGATGCCCTCATCGTGAAACCAGCGGACGGTTCGACCCACCGCTGTCCAGTGTTCCGCTGCCAGGGTACCGAGCACGGACGGTAGTGGCCGGGCGGATTCCAGGCGCTCTACCAGGATTGCAGCCTGGTAGAGAGCCCCTGCCCGCGGCCAGAACGCAGCCGCCACCGGCGCCGGGACGGGAAGCCCCCGTTCGACCATCCGCTGCAGCAGATCGAATTCCGCAAAGGCCCGGCTCCGGGCAACCCCGGTGCGGAGATAGGCATCCCTGGAAAGATGAGCCATCAGCCCACCGCGCTGGTAGAAACGCAGCACCAGTTCACCACCCGGCGCTGTCACGAACCAGGCACCACCACGGCCGCCTGCGTCCACCGGCCGGGCATCACTGCCCCATGCACCGGGGCGGAACCACTCTGGGTCAAATGAATGCGACCAGACGGCGCTCACCCGGTAACGGGCACCATCATCGCCGGAAAGGTCCTGGGAATGGCTCATGGGGGCTGCTCTGATCGGGTTAGCTCGCGTCGATTTCCTGCGGGAAATGGGACGTCACAGGCATACTGCGTTATCATATGCCCATCGTTGATGCAGACGGGTGATGGGGCGCCCGCTGCCTGCAGCATTCTAGCAAGCAATAATAAGACGACTCCAACCCGGGCCAGTCCGACCTAATCCATGCTGAATGATTCATCCGGCACATCCGTCAACTCCATCTGCATCCTCCGCCTTTCCGCGATCGGCGACGTGACTCATGTACTGCCGGTCATACACAGCCTCCAGAAGCAGATCCCCGGCGTACGCATCACCTGGATAATCGGTAAGATGGAAGCGCGCCTGCTCGAGGGTCTGCCCGGTGTCGAATTCATTGTATTCGACAAGAGCGCCGGTCTCCGGGGTTACATCGACCTCTGGCGTCAGCTGCGGGGCCGGCGCTTTGATGTACTCTTCCACATGCAGGTGGCACTGCGAGCCAATGTTGCAGCCCTTCTAATACCTGCGAACGTCCGGGTTGGCTACGACCGGGCGCGCAGCAAGGACCTGCACGGCCTTTTCATCAACCAGCGGATCCCCAGAAGGAGCGGTCAGCACGTACTCGACTGCCTGGCCAGCTTCCCTGCCGCTCTGGGGCTCAAACCGACAGAACCAGAGTGGTATATCCCGGTTTCGGAGACGGACACCGCGTTCGCGGAGCGTGTACTGGATCCAGCCCGCTTGAACCTGGTCATCAGCCCTGTCGCCAGCCATGAGCTCCGGAACTGGCCCACGGGACGATACGCAGCACTCGCGGATTACGCGGTACGCAAATACGGGATGCGCATTATCCTGGTCGGTGGGCCTTCAGAGCAGGACCAACAGTACTGTCGGGCGATCGAGCAGGCGATGCAGGAAGAGGCGCTCAACCTCTGCGGGCAGGATACCCTCAAACAGCTCGCGGCCCTGATGGCCAGGGCGGATCTTGTCATCGCGCCGGATACCGGCCCGGCACACATAGCCAATGCCATGGGCACCGACGTTCTAGGGCTCTTTGCTGGCTCCAACCCCTACCGCTCAGGCCCCTATAACTCACTCGAGTGGTGCGTTAACCGCTACCCGGAGGCACTGGAGCGCTTTACCGGCAAGCAGGTCGAAAGCGCACGCTGGGGGGCCAAGGCGGAGTTCAACGGTGCGATGGAACTGATTACGGTTGCCGACGCCACCGCTATGCTCGACCAATGGATGGCACAGCGTCGCCAGAGCGCCTGAGCCTCAGTCGGGGCTGTAATCACGGTAGGACTTCTCTTCCACGAAACGTGACCCCAGGGTGAGGTTGACCCGTTTCTTGATGGCCGCGCGCTCGTCGTTGCTGAAATAGACTGACCGGGCGAGCTCAATGAAGCGCTCACCAAAACGCCCAGCCGCCTCCTCTTCCCGGATGGCATCCTCAATCTCCCAGAGCTTCTCGTTGACGGCTTTCAGCTCCCGGCGCTCCACAGCAACACGGTCGGGTTCGGTAATGGCCTCCTGCCAGTGCTGATTAAGAGCGTCCAGTTCCGCTTGAACGTGCCGCAGTTTCTGCGTGTCCCCGATGCGTTCGGACTTGATCTCAAGGATTGTGATCTTATCCAGTACTTCACCAAAGGAAACCGGTATCCGGATCGTGTCAGTCATTGGTTTTCTGTCGTACCCTCGATGGCATGAAATCGAGCGCGGGAGTCTATCATCCGTTGCCTGCCTGTGGTTCATCAGCCAATGACAGATGCGAAACATCAGGCGCTGGCGGCTCCGGTTTCTCCTCGCCGGCTCCAAGATCCTCACCGGGCGGCGCCACTGACCATTCCTCCAGATGCTCGAACACGGGCTCCGGCTCTTCCCGTGTATCCCCGAGCTGCTCCCCCGGAGCACCCAGGCTGAGATCAGAGCCGGCCAGAATGGAATCCACCTTCTCACCCGCCACTGGCAGGCGATCACCCGGCTCCACGGGCACATTACCGCCCGAAGGCGCAGTGTCACGGCCCTCATCCCGGCTGGCTTCCGGCTGCTCCGCCGTCCCGACCTGCTGCATAGGCTCAATATGCGCCACCAGCCCATTCTTCTTCATGGCGGCCTGGTACTTGTGTGCCGTGGCCTCATCAAGCCGGTTCCTGATCACCACGCGCTCACCGGAGAACATCTTCTCCAGCTGGGCATCATTGGCCTTGAACAGCCCCCTGGCCCGTTCGCGCGCCGACTGTTCGTCGAGACCTGCTTCCCTTTCCCCGCGAAACACCAGCTGATACATAGCGTTTGCCCATCGTTTGCCTGCGTCTGTTTCACAGCATAGCGCACATGGCGCCCGTGAGCCCTGTAGCAGAGCGAGCACCGGAATATTGAAAAGCTGTCAAACCGGCTGCATTAACCGGGACACCCGGTGATAATGCAACCGTTACGTTCTGTTACGTTGAATGCGATGATGACTCGGGTTTCCACAGGATACTGGCTTACGTTTCTGGCGGCCACGCTGCTGCTCAGCCCGATTACGGTGGCGGGCACCAGCGACAGCCTGGAGGAGCGCCTGGCCACGACCCTGAAGCAGCTGCATGCCAGCTACGAGGGCTACGAGCAGGCCACGGTCCCCGAGGATGGACATCCCAAAACCTACCTGCTTCTGGACTTTGAAGGCGACAACCTAAGCCGGCGCGAGCAGCGCCAGGAGCGCATCCACCACATCTGCAGCCGCATACTCACCAACCGCGATCTGGTGGAGGATCTCTCCAGGCGCGGAGTGCACATGGTATCGGTAGCCTTCGACCGCCAGCACCAGTACGACTGCCTCTGAACCGCGCTACTCTGGCTCTGGCAGAACCTCTTCCCCCACGAACTGCTCCAGAAGCTGCTGCACCCGGTCCAGCTCAAAGCCGGCAACCGCCTCCGCCAGCTGGTCGGCAAAGGCCACCAGTTCCTCAACACCATGCTCCCGCGCCTGTGCCTGCAGATCTTCTGCAAACGACTGCAGCGCTTCCGGGTCGCCACTGTCGACCAGAGACGTGGCCTGGGGAATCAGAGAATAACGCAGCGCCCGCATCACCCGTTTCTGCTGTTCCTCACTGATTGAGCGCCAGGATGTAAGATCCGCCCGCTCAGCATCTCCATCCGTCTGATCCAGATCAATACGTTCATGGGTAAGGTAATGTGCGAGCTCCCCGAGTAGAATTTCGCGGCTCACGGGTTTGTGCAGATAGCCATCAAACCCTGCCTCGCGGATACGCGCCGCCTCGCTGGTCATCACCGAGGCCGTTAGCGCTACGATCGGAATGTCGCTGAGCCGCCGGTCATCACCAAAGGCCCGCAGTGCCGCAAACCCGTCCATTTCCGGCATACGGATGTCCATCAGCGCCAGATCCGGACGGGAAGCCCGGGCCTTTTCAAGGGCCTGAACCCCGTTTTCGGCCTCTTCGACGGCAAGCCCTTCAGGCTCAAGCACATCCCGGACCAGCTGACGGTTCACCGGGTTGTCATCCACGATCAGAACCCGACTGCAATTGAAGCGGTAACGCACTTCCACCGTCTCGTCATTCACATCCGGGGCGGCCAACGCTGTTTCCACATCACTCAGGTGCACGCGGAAAGTTGTGCCCTGGCCGGGCTGACTGTACACACTGAGCTCCCCGTTCATCATCTCGACCAGCTTGCGGCTGATCGCCAGCCCCAGACCAGTGCCGCCGTACTGGCGACTGCTCTGCCCGACCTGCTGCTCAAAGGCCTCGAAGATCCGCTCCTGCTGCTCCTCGGGAATGCCGATGCCGGTATCGACCACCTCGATGCACAGCTCAGAGGCCTCACTCTCCTTCCAAGCCACACGTACCCGGACCTCACCATGGTCGGTGAACTTGATGGCGTTACCCACCAGGTTGAACAGCACCTGGCGCAGGCGGGTTTCATCCAGCACCATCACCGGCGGCATGTTCTCGTCCATTTCAAAGACCAGTTCCAGCCCTTTCTCGCGCGCCCGGATTGTGAAGATATGGCGCACATCCTCCAGCAGCCGGTTGAGATCCAGCGGCCCGTACTCAAGCCGCATCTTGCCCGCCTCCACGCGCGACAGGTCCAGAATGTCGTTAATCAGCGTCAGCAGACTGCGGCTGCCGGCCTTGATGGATTCCAGATAGCCACGCTGGCGCTCATCCGTGATGGTGCGCTCAAGCAGTTCCGTGTAGCCGATGACCGCATTCATGGGGGTGCGGATCTCATGGGACATGTTCGCAAGGAATTCGCTCTTGGCGCGGTTCGCCTCCTCCGCCTGGTCCGCCAGGTCCTCGGCCCGCTGCTTGGCGTCCAGCAGTTCTTCCTCGCTGCGCTTCAGGGCCTGTTCCGAACGGACCCGTTCACCCACTTCCCGGGAAAGTTTGCGGTTCCAGTAGAAGAAAGCCGCCAGCACCAGCAGGGCGATGATTCCCACACGGCGGACCACGGTGTAGTCCGCCTGCTGTTCCACGTCGAGCTTGATCCAGCGGTTGTAGACCTCGTCCAGCGCCGAGCGGTCAATGCGGCTCAGGGCCTTGCCCAGGATCCCAACAAGTTCCGGATGTTCCGCGCGGACAGCCAGCCTGAGATCGTACTGAAAGGGCGCGATACTGGTGATCCGGAGGTTATCCAGACCCAGCCGTGAAATGTTGTAGCTGACGCCGGGGATGTGGGTAATCATCACATCCAGCTCATTACTGGCCACCCGCCGCAGTCCCTGCTCGATGGAGGCGACTTCCGTGATGGCCAGTGCCGAGTGGTGACGGCTGAGATACTCTCCGGCGGCCATACCCCGGACCACACCGACCCGATCGCTGTCGTCGAGCTCGGAGAGATCACCCACGAACCTATGGTCATCGCGCACCACTATCGCCACCGGCAGACTGAGATAGCTGCGCGTGAACAGGTGCTCGTCCTGGCGGTCCGGTGTGCGGGGAAGTGCGGGCACCGCATCCACTGTCCCATCAGCGAGCATCGAATCCACAGTCTCGCCAGGGGGAATCGGCACCTGCTCAAAGCTGTAATCAAGCTCGTCTTCAATCAGTGACAGAAGATCCGGAATCACACCTTCCAGTTCCTCGCTGTCGCCCCGGAACTCAACGGGAGGCCAACCGGTGCGCATGGCTACTTTCAGTTCCGGGTTGTCTTCCAGCCACTGGCGTTCATTGGCAGTGATCGCCACCTCTTCCTCGGTGTCCCCGAAGATCTCCTCGTGGCCTATCCAGGCCCCCTGGATATTGCGGTGTTCCAGGGTGGTCATCGAATCAATGGCGGCATCCAGAATGCCCCGCAACTTCCCTTCCTCGAAAGGGACGGCATAGGACATGGGCAGGGGGCGCTCCTCCATGACCTGCACCCTCTGGATGGCGCGCAGATCGTTGTTCTCCAGATACTGATCTCCCACGGGCACGGGCGCGAGCAGCGCATCCGCTTCCTCGCTGCGCAGCATGTCCATGGCCTCATCCAGCGTCAGTGCCGCCAATGGCGTGAATGACGGGATACGATCCAGAAGCTGGAACGGGTAGCGATCGCCGTCCAGAAAGACCACGCGCCTATCCTCGAGGCTGCCGAGCCGGCTGATGCTGGCGTTGTCACGGCGCGCATAGATGCCGTAGCGCACCCGCATGTAGGGTCTGGTAAAGCGGTACTGGCCGGTTGAGCGGTTAGCGAAGCGCATGCTGATCGCATCGATCTGGCCCTGAGCCAGCATACGTTCAAGAAGCAGCGGATTGCCGCCGACCATTTCCACACGGGTACCCAGCTTGCGCTCCAGAAGCCGGGCATAGCCGGACTCAGTACCCAGAACCCGACCGAATTCATTGCGATAGGCCAGCGGCGGGCGGCCTGAGGGGATGCCCAGGCGGATGCGCTCCTTGTCCTGCAGCCAGAGCTTCTGATCCACACTGAGTTCCGGCAGATTATCGGTGGCCGGGAAGGGGATGGCCGGGGTCGGCACCGGAATGCCCAGTGCCAGCAAAGCCATCAGAACCACCAGCAGCCGCATCAGCGCTCCCCTCCTGAGCGTTTATCCTCCTCGGCAGCGGGCAGGACGCGGTTACGGCCCTGCTCCTTGGCGCGATACAGGGCACGGTCCGCACTATCCAGAAGCTCGTGCGGCCCATCAACCTCCATAAAACCAGTGATACCACCGGAAAAGGTCACCTCAACCCGTTCATGACGGAAATGGAACGGCAGTGACTGGATCCGCTCGCGCAGTTTGCCCATCACGGTAACAGCGGTCTCCAGCGGCGTTGCCGGCAGCAGAACAATGAACTCCTCGCCCCCGTAACGCGCGATGTAATCCGTCTCACGCAGATTCTCCCGCAGGGATTTGGCCAGAAGCTGGAGGACCTTGTCCCCAGCCAGGTGGCCGTAGGTGTCGTTGATGTCCTTGAACCAGTCAATGTCGATGATGGCCAGACTTGTGGGCTCGCGATAGCGATACCAGCGCCGGTACTCCTGGTCCAGCCGTTCCTCAAGAGCTTCGCGGTTGGGCAGCTGGGTCAGCATATCGGTGGCAGCCCGCTCCCGCTCCTTTCTCAGCTCCTTCTGCACTTCCCGGGACTCGGCCTCCATGGCGGTCACTTTCTCCTGAAGATCCTGTACCTGTTCCCGCAGGGCCTTCTCACGATTTGTTTCAGCCTCGCGATACTCGGTCAGCGTGGCATTGAGGCGATCAACGTGATCACGAACCGCCTGCTGCAGGCCGCTGAGTTCGGTCGCCCCCAACGCGCTGCTTCCCATCTCATCCAGTTCCTGATCGATGCGCTGATCGAATTCCTCGGATACTTCCTGCCAGTGCCCGAAGTCCAGGGCGCCGGTCTCAAACTGGGTACGCAATCGGACCAGTCGCTGATCCAGACCTGCCAGGAATTGCTCGAACTCCCGCTGCCCCCGGCCCACGGCCGCCACAACCAGGTGCACGACTTCATCAAGAACCGCCTGGATCTGGCCCCAGTTCTGACTTTCGCGGACCCTTTCCTGAAGGAGCTCAATCCGGTTCTGGGCCGGTTCCGGCAGCACGATATGCTGCTGGATATGACGCAGCAACTGGAGAAGACGGGCACTGAGATTACGGAACTGCCCGTCGTCGACCCTGGGCTCACCACTGTCCAGATCGAGTCCGTCAGCCAGTTCTCCGGTCTCCGGTTCCTCAGAGTCACTATCCGGAAAAGACGCTTCGGCTGCCTCTTCCCTGACGTCGGTTCCGCCCCCAAAAACCCGCTGCCAGAAAGAGCCCCGCTTCTGTGTCTCTCCGGACTCGGAAAGAATCCGCTGCTGGAACTCCGCCAGCTGCTCCAGGATGCCGGGCAATGCACTGAACCGCCCGACTGTCTCGGCCGGGGTGCGCTCCAGCGCCTTGAGCTGCCTGCGGTCATCCCGCCCTGCACGGGAACGCAGCGGATCGACCAGACGCTGCAGCGCCTCCTGGAGCCGGCGAACAACCGCCTGACGTTCCTCGTCGAACCCGGAAACATGCGCTTCCAGCGCGTCCTGGAGACGCAGCAGGTCGCTGGTGTCCGGATTACCTTCCCGGGCCAGTTCGCGCAGCTCGCCCAGAACCCGGTCCAGTCCACTGTCCTGCCCCTCGGCAACCAGCGAGACACGCACCAGAAGCCGCTGTAGACTGTGCTGGCGCTGCTGCCGTTGCTGTTCATCCTGCTCATGCTGTTCCAGCGCGGCAAGATACTTCTGCCGCCAGTCCTGGTCACTCATGCCGCCCCTGCTCCGTCCTGGCTCCGCGGTCACCGGCCTTGCGCCGTCGCGCACGCGGATGCGCGCTGTCGTACACCTGGGCCAGATGCTGGAAATCCAGGTGAGTATAGATCTGTGTGGTGGCGATGTCCGAATGCCCCAACAGTTCCTGTACGGCCCGCAGATCGCCACTGGATTCCAGCATGTGGCTGGCAAAGGAGTGGCGCATCAGATGCGGATGCAGGCCCTGGTCCGCGTGGCAGTGCTGCCCCCAGCGCCGCAGGCGGGCCTGCACCGTGCGGCGATGGATGCGCTGCCCTCTGCGGCTGACGAATACCGCCGGCTCACTGGCCGGCGCCAGCGCCGGACGCTGTTCCAGCCAGCGGTCCAGTGCCGCCAGCGCCGCGCGGCCAACAGGCACGATGCGGGTTTTGCCGCCCTTGCCGGTGACCCGGACGCTGGCATCACGGCGATCGATGTCGGACCCATCCAGCGCCACCAGTTCCGCCAGCCGCAAGCCCGAGGAATACATCAGCTCGATCATGGCCAGGTCACGCATTTCCAGCGGATCCTCAGGAGACTGCTCGAGCAGATGGTGCAGCTGGTCCACGTCCATCACGCTGGGCAGCGGACGCTGGTTGCGCGGTGGGCGGATATCCAGGGCAGGGTTGTCGGCCACCATACCTTCCCGGATGAGGAACCCGTAGAACCGCCGGATGGCGGAAAGGTGGCGTGCGATGGTGCGACCGGAACGCCCCTCACGGGCCAAGCCGGCGACGTAATGGCGGAGCTCCGCCTGGCTGAGCGCTACAGGGTCGCGCTCCTGGTTGTCACACCACTGGCAGAGCCGGCGCAGATCCCGGCCGTAGTGTTCGCAGGTCCGCTGGGCACTGCGTTTCTCAGAGGCCATATAACGCAGGAAGCGTTTTACAGGCTCCGGCAGCTCCCCGGCAGCCTCGACCCGTTCCGCGTACGCATCAGTGGACGCCATGCTGGAGCTCCCGGAGTGATGGGTCAGTGGCCGGCTTCCGCATCGGGCATGGCAATCCGGCCTTCCGGCGCCAACAGCGGCGGAAGCAGCCGGCCAAGGGTATCGCTGATGTAGGTCATGAACAGCGACCCCATGCTGCTGTGGAAATACCCTTCGTCCTCACTGGCAATGGCGATCAGGCCAACGCACTCATCCCGGCGCACCGGGATCACCGCGGCTGACCCCACCCGTTCGGGCGAGGAGAACAGGGCCTCACGGTGGCTGTCACGCAGCCGGCCGAACAGCGGCTGGCTTTCATCCAGTACGTCACCGAACACCTCCCGGGCCTCGCTCCGTTTAAGGTAACGCACGGCCCCGCACTGGGAAGGCGGCTCGCCATCGGTCAGCACCGTCAGGGTCGCGCTCTGGAGCTGGAATTCCCCACGAATGGTCTCATCCAGAACCGCTGCTACCTCCTCCACGGAGCGGGCGTCCAGAAGCGCCATGAGCAGGCGCTTACTGCGCGCAAACAACTGGTCGTTCTGCCGGGCAATGCCGATCAGGCCGGACAGCTCCTCACGCAGGGCATCCCGCTGCTCGCGGAACAGGTGCACCTGACGCTCCACCAGCGAGATCGCCTGACCACTGTCATGGGGAAGTGTCAGCTTCTGCAGGAGATGCTCGTGACGCTCGAAGAAATCCGGGTTGGCCTCCAGGTACTCAGCCACATCGGCTTCGGAAACCCCGGTGGTTGCCGGTTCCGCTGTCGGGTCTGTCATGCATTACCCTTCTTTTTCCTGTTGTTCTGCGGGCGACCACCACCCTGACGGGAGCGGCGTCCGTCACCGGGTGGCTTGATCCGCCCTTCGAAGACCCGCGTGGCGGGCCCTTCCATCGTAACAGCTACCCCATCACCCGGCCACGAAATGGTCAGGGGACCCCCAAGCAGCTCTACCGTGACACGCTCGGTCAGCAACCCCCGCAGCCGCCCGGCCACAACCGCCGCACAGGCGCCACTGCCGCAGGCCCGGGTTTCGCCCACACCCCGTTCGAACACCCGCAGCCGTATCCGGTCCGGCGCCACCACCTCCATGAAACCGGCGTTGGCCCGGGCCGGGAAACGTGGATGAGCCTCGATCAGCGGACCGAGACTTTCGACCGGGGCTGTATCCACATCGTTCACCACCAGCACCCCATGGGGGTTACCCATGGAAACCGTGGAAATGCTTAATTCCTGGCCGTCCACCGTGATCGGGTAGGTCACCGCCTGTTCGTCGGCAGCAAACGGAATCGCCGCCGGAGCCAATTCCGGCACGCCCATGTCCACCCGTACCAGCCCCTTCTTCGTGACCTCCAGGGTCATGATGCCGGTGGCCGTCTGTACCCGTATCCGGTGCTGGCGGGTCAGCTGCTGGTCGCGCACGAAGCGCGCGAAACACCGGGCGCCGTTGCCGCACTGCTCCACCTCGGAGCCATCCGCGTTGAAGATGCGATAGCGGAAGTCCACGTCCGGGCGCTCCGGGGGTTCCACCATCAGCAGCTGGTCAAAGCCCACCCCCTGATGCCGATCCGCCATTTGCCGGATCTGGCTGGCTTCAAGCTGCACCGGCTGGGTGATGGCATCCACCACCATGAAGTCGTTGCCAAGCCCGTGCATCTTGGTAAAACGCAGCCCGCCGCCACGCGCCCTGCGCCCGTCACCGCTCATGAGCCCAGCTCCGGCAGCGGTATCTCCGGTGCCAGCTGCTCCTCCAGTGTCTCCCGCCGGCGCACCAGGTGCACATCCGTTCCGTCAACCAGGATTTCCGGTGGCCGGTTACGAGTGTTGTAGTTTGAACTCATGACAAAACCGTAGGCGCCAGCCGAGCGCACGGCAAGCAGATCGCCCGCCTCAATGGCCAGCTCGCGCTGCTTACCCAGAAAATCCCCTGTCTCGCAGACCGGCCCCACCACGTCGTAGACCGCCGGCTGGATGCCGTCGTGATCCGCCACCGCCTCGATCCGCTGCCACGCGGAATACAGGGAGGGCCGGATCAGGTCGTTCATGGCGCCATCCACGATGGCGAAACGGTGCTCATCGCCGCCCTTGATGCCTTCCACCCGGGTCACCATGATCCCGGCATTGGCGGCAATGGAACGCCCCGGCTCCAGGAGCAGCTCCAGATCCCGGCCCGCGACCCGCTCCTTCAGGGCTTGCCCGTAGGCGCCAGGGCTGGGTGGCTGCTCGTCGCCATAGGGCACACCGAGCCCGCCGCCCATATCCAGGTGCTGGATGGCGATGCCCTCCTCAGCAAGGTCATCGATCAACGCCAGCATCCGCTCGAGCGCATCCATCAGCGGATCCAGGCTCTGCAGCTGGGAGCCGATGTGGCAGTCCGCCCCCACCACCTCGAGGCCGGGCATCGCCGCCGCCCGGCGGTAGAGTACCCGCGCCTGCTCAATCTCGACGCCGAACTTGTTCTCCTTCAGGCCGGTGGAGATGTAGGGATGGGTCTGAGCGTCCACGTCCGGGTTCACACGCACGGACACCGACGCGATCCGGCCGCGCTCCGAGGCCACCTCGCTGATCATGGCCAGCTCGAAGTCGGACTCCACGTTGAAGCAGCGCACACCGGCCTCCAGGGCACGCTCAATTTCCCAGCGCTGCTTGCCAACGCCCGAGAAAACGGTCGCTCCTGGATCACCACCGGCCCGGATCACGCGCTCGAGTTCGCCACCGGAGACAATGTCAAAACCCGCCCCGAGCCGGGCAAGCACATTGAGCACGGCCAGGTTGCTGTTGGCCTTCACCGCGTAGCAGATGCGGTGCGCCATGCCCTCCAGTGCCCGGTCATAGGCGTGGAAATGGCGCTCCAGTGTGGCCCTTGAATAGATGTAGCAGGGCGTGCTGTAATCCGCTGCGATCCGGCTTACCGGTACGGACTCAGCGTAGAGCTCACCGTCGTGTCGGTTGAAAAAATCCATGGTCGGCGTCTGCCCTGATTAGCAAAGATGACTGGGGGTGGTATGCGGCGTCGGTGCCTGTGCACTGTCCGGCGCTTCCGGGTCGCCTTCCCGGTAGAGCGGCCCCTTCTGCCCGCAGCCGGCCAGAACCAGCATGAGCGCCAGAAGCGCCAGGATCGATCCGCGCATAAGCCACCTCCCCAAAGAAACCCGGTATTATAACGCCACAGTTGAAGGATCTCACACACGGATGTCACCCGGCCGCCATGCTTTCTGCTAATCTCGGGCGCTATGAGGGAATATCTGATCAAGCGGGTTCGCACCGAACCGGGCAGCAACGCCAATGCCGAGCCGGCCAGCCTGCAGGTCGACGATGAAGGCGTCATCCAGGCCGCGGATGACGCCGCCGAGGCCCTGTTCGGCTACGGCATCCTGGAGATGCAGGGGCTGCCCGTACACCAGCTTGTGGCCAGCCGCGAGGACAACCCTCTCATGCCCCCGCTCAACGAGGCCCTGGAGCAGGGCCAGAGCGCTCTGATCACCGTCCGCCACGCCTCCGGCTATTTCTTCTCCATCAGCCTGCGCCGCTCCACCAGTGATGCCACGGCCAGCACCGAGGAGGCCATGCGCATCCGCCCCCGCCAGGCCACCCCCCTGGACACCCGCGTGTTCCGCCTGGCCGAACAGAGTGGCGG
>NZ_JACHUZ010000013.1:0-899441 GCF_019903425.1 Vreelandella halophila | reverse complement strand
CCCCCCCGCGTTTCCCGCCGGGCCAAACAGAGGGGCGGTCCCGGCATCGGGGAGATGGCCCCGGACTTCAACCGCCTGCACTGGTCTGAGGGCCTGTATCACCTGCTGGACCTTCCTCCGGGCAATCAGCTCGATCCTGAACATGTCCTGTTCTACTTCCAGGAACACCAGAGCCAGGTCCGCCGGGCCATTCTCCAGTGCCTGCGCCAGGGCGAGCCGTTTTCCATGGAAGTGCCCATACTCACCGCCAACCAGAACCACCGCTGGCTGCGGCTCACCGGGCGCAGCCTGGACGAGTCCGGCAAACGCCGCCTGATCGCCGGCAGCGCTGTGGACATCACCGCCCGCCGCGCGGATGCACACTCCGCCCAGGTCTGGAAGTACCGCACCGAAAGCGTTCTGGCGGCCTCGAACGACCTGATCGTCATCATGAACCCGGAGCTGGAGATCGTCGCGGTCAACCAGGCCTACAGCGATGCCTTCCAGGCCGCGTTCGGCATCATCCCCAATGTGGGCGACCAGCTCACGGATCTGCTCGCGGACCACCCGGAAGAGCGGCGCCTCTATGCCCGCCTATGGGAACGCGCCATGAGCCAGGAAGGCTTCTGCATCGAGATGCCGCTGGCCCAATCCGAGGAACAGCAGACCGTCTATGAGATCCAGTTCAACCGGATCTTCTCGCCCGCCGGAGAACTGTTGGGCGCGGCCCACGTCGGCCGCGACAAGCGTGTGGCCCAGCTCGACGGCGAGGATCATGTGCATTACCTCAACCGCCACGATCCACTGACCGGGCTGCTCAACCGCCGCGAGATCCTCCAGCGTCTGCACCGAGCGCAGAACCTGCAGCGCGAGGCCGGCACGCCCCACGCCCTGGTGCACCTGGACCTGGACGGCTTCAGCACCCTCAACGCCCGCTTCGGCTCCGGCGGCTGCGACCGCTATCTGCGGGAACTCAGCAGCATGATGTCGGGCCGCCTGCGTCAGCGCGATGCCATTGCCCGGGTGGCCAGCGACCAGTTCGTGATCATCCTGGACAACTGCGGCACGGAGGAAGCCGTCAAGGTCTGCCACAGCCTGCGCGATGCCATCAGCGTCTTCGAATTTGAGTGGCGGGGGGACACCATCCGGACCACCGTCAGTGCCGGCCTCCTGCCCCTGCACCAGGTACCCGACGAGTCACCGGAACAGTGCCTCACCCTGGCTGGGGATCTGTGCGAGACGGCCAAGGCCACCGGCCCCTGCAGCCTCAACCTCTACCGCACCGGTGCCGAAGGCGGCGACGAAACCGCCACCCGCGAGGACCTGGCGCAGCTGATGTACGCCATCACCACCGATGCCATCGAGCTGCACTTCCAGGCACTGCGCCCTATCGCCAGCGCCACCTGGGGCGACCATGTGGAGGTGCTGGCACGCCTCTACCGGGAGCCGGACGATCAGGGCCAACGCGCGGAGGAACTCTGGCGCCCGGCCTCCTTCATGCCCCTGGCGGAACGCTTTGATCTGGGGTACGCACTGGACCGGCGGGTCATCACCCGTGCCCTGGCCTGGCTGGAGCAGAACCCCCTGATGCAGCCACGGCTCAAGATGATCAGCTTCAACCTGTCCGCCAGCAGCCTCCTGGATGACAGCTTTGCGAACGAGGTAGCGCGCCAGATCGAGGCCAGCTCCTTTGAGGCCACCAGCTTCTGCTTTGAGATCCGTGAAGCCCATGCATGCCGGTACCCGGATGAGGCCCGGCGAAGCGCCGAAGCACTGCGGGCGGTGGGCTGTCGCATCGCTCTGGACGCCGCCGGCGTCAGCGGCAGGACCCATAATCTGATGGGTGATCTGGGGATCAGCATCGTCAAACTGGATGAAAGCCTGGTGCATAACCTGGCGGACAACCCGCTGCAGGTGATCATGGTGGAGGCCATACACCGGATGGCGCTGCTGTGTGAGGCGGTGACCGTCGCCCCCTTCATCGAGGACGACGCCACCCTGCGCAAGGTAAGGGAACTCGGGCTGCATTTCGGTCAGGGCTACCGCCTGACCAGCCCGGAACTCCTGGACCAGCTCGCACCCCCGCCCAGGCCCGGCAGCCGGGGCGGATTCTTCCGGGTACGCAGTTAACCCGCGGCGCCCCCCTGGTTCAGCCTGTCCAGCCGCTGCGCCGCCTCCCGGGCCGCCTCACGCACCCGTGCCGGCGCCGTACCGCCCACATGGGCCCGGGCGCTCACGGAACCATCCAGGGTCAGAACCTCATAGACGTCCTCGCTGATGGTCCCGCTGAACTGCTGGAGCTCGGCCAGCTCCAGGTCCTCCAGATCCCGGCCATCCCTGTCCGCATAGGCCACGGCCTGGCCCACCACCTCGTGGGCGTCCCGGAAGGCCAGGCCCTGGCGCACCAGGTAGTCCGCCAGGTCGGTGGCGGTGGCAAAGCCGCGCCGGGCCGCTGCCCGGGTGTTGTCCCGGCGCACGGAAAGCGCCGGCATCATGTCCGCATAGGCGCGCAGGCAGCCCTTGACGGTATCCACGGTGTCGAACAGCGGCTCCTTGTCTTCCTGATTGTCCTTGTTGTAGGCCAGCGGCTGACCTTTCATCAGGGTCAGCAGGGACATCAGGTGGCCGTTCACCCGGCCGGTCTTGCCGCGCACCAGCTCGGGCACATCCGGATTCTTCTTCTGGGGCATGATGGAGGAACCGGTGCAGAACCGGTCCGGCAGATCCACAAAGCTGAACTGGGCGGAGGTCCACAGCACCAGCTCCTCGCTGAAGCGGGAAAGATGGGTCAGGAGCAGCGCGGCGAAGCTGCTGAACTCAATGGCGAAATCCCGGTCGCTGACCGAATCCAGTGAGTTGGCGGTGGGACCATCAAAGCCCAGCAGCTCGGCGGTGTAATGGCGGTCAATCGGGTAGCTGGTGCCGGCCAGGGCTGCGGCCCCGAGCGGCAGGCGGTTGACCCGCTTGCGGCAGTCCAGAAGGCGCTCATGGTCGCGCTGCAGCATCTCGTTCCAGGCCAGCATGTGGTGGCCGAAGGTCACCGGCTGGGCACTCTGGAGATGGGTGAAGCCGGGCATGATGGTATCCGCCTCACGCTCGGCCAGCTCAATCAGGCCGGACTGCAGGCGGCCCAGTTCAACGGCGATGGCGTCGATCTCGTCACGCAGGTAGAGGCGGATGTCGGTAGCGATCTGGTCGTTGCGCGAGCGCCCCGTATGGAGCTTTTTGCCGGTAACACCAATACGTTCGGTCAGCGCCGCCTCGATGTTCATGTGCACGTCTTCAAGGCTCACCGACCACTCGAAGCGCCCGGCCTCGATATCCGCGTGCACTGCCTCCAGTCCCTCGACGATCTGGCGTTCCTCGTCTTCCGTGAGAACACCAACCTTCGCGAGCATGCGTGCGTGGGCAATGGAGCCGCGAATGTCATGGTGGTAGAGGCGCTGATCAAACCCCACCGAGGCCGTGAACCGCTCCACAAAGGCATCCGTGGGCTCGCTGAACCGCCCGCCCCAGAGTTTGGCCGCCGCTTTCCGCTCGTCGCTCATGGTCTATCCTGTTGTCATGGAATCAAATGCACCCGCAGGCCGCGCAGTATAACAGCCTTCCAATCCGGCGCCCTATTCACCATGAACGCGACCCAGGAGTCACAAAACGACGGCGGCTTCATCCCGGATCTCTGCCAGGTCCGCGCCGTCTTCCTGCTGGTTCTCACCACCGAGCTGGTGGTGCTGCTGTTCGCACTGGCCCGGCCTTCCAGTGGCCTGCTGGACTGGCACTACCTGGGCCTGGCCTCGCTGCTGGCCCAGTGGGTCACCCTGACCGCCGCCGGCCTCATCTGCGCCCTCAGGCGCCAGCTCGAGGCCCTGGGCGTGCCACTGGCCTCCGTCGCCATCACCGTGCTGGTACTGGTGGACACCGCCGCCTTCACACTGCTCGGCCAGTGGCTTCTCCACCCCGCGCTCTCACCGCTGGACGCCCCGTTCACGTTGCTGCGCAACCTGCTCATGGCGGCGCTGATCACCCTGATGGCGCTGCGCTACTTCCACCTGCAGTACCAGCGCCGCCGCCAGGAGGAAGCAGAAGTCGAGGCCCGCATCGCCGCGCTCCAGGCGCGCATCCAGCCCCATTTCCTGTTCAACAGCATGAACACCATTGCCAGCCTGATTGCCTCCGATCCGGAGCGCGCCGAGGAGGTGGTTCTGGACCTCTGCGACCTCTTCCGGGTCAGCCTGAATACCGCCGGGACCCGCCTGATTCCTTTGTCCGAGGAGCTGCGCCTGTGCGAACGCTATCTCGCCATTGAAAAGCTGCGCCTGGGGTCGCGCCTGGACGTGGACTGGCATCTGGATGACAGCGCCAGCGACCTGCCGGTACCGCCGCTGATCCTGCAGCCCCTGCTGGAGAACGCGGTCTACCATGGCATCCAGCCGCTGACCGGCGGCGGCATCATCCGGGTGGAATCGGAACGGACCCGGCGCTGGCTCTACATACTGATCCACAACCCCCTGGCCAGCGACCAGGCAGGCCACCACCAGGGCCAGCGCATGGCACTGGAAAACATCCGTGCCCGGCTGCAGGCCGTCTACGGAGACACCGCGGCACTCAAGGCCAGCCAGGGCGGCGACCACTTCACGGTGACGCTGAGACTGCCAGGCAACAGGGAGGGCGACGCATGACGCAACACCGCATCCTGATCGTGGACGACGAGGCCCCCGCCCGGGACCGACTGCGGCGGCTGCTGGAAGCCATGGAGGACTGCCGGGTCTGCGCCGAGGCCGGCAACGGCACAGAGGCCCTGGAAAAGGCGGCGGAACACCGCCCCGACATCGTGCTCATGGACGTACGGATGCCGGGCATGGACGGAATGGACGCGGCCCGGGAGCTGACGGCCCAGGCCACGCCGCCGGCTGTGATCTTCTGTACCGCCTACGACGACTATGCCCTCAGCGCCTTCCGGGTGGATGCCACGGACTACCTGGTCAAACCCGTCCGCCGTGAAGCCCTCGCCAATGCACTGGCCGGGGCCGCCCGCGTTAACCGCGTACAGAGCCGGCAGCTTGCTCCCGAGGAAAAACCTGCCATCGTGATCCGCAACCAGGCCGGCGTGGAGCGCGTCGAGCTGGACCGGCTCTACTACGCCAGTGCCGACAACAAGTACGTCACCCTGGTCCATGACCGTGGCGAAACCCTGTGCGACTACAGCCTGCGTGAACTTGAGCAGGCCCACGCTGAGCACCTGCTGCGCATCCACCGCCACACCCTGGTCAACCGCCGCTACCTGGAGGCACTGACCCGCACCCAGTCCGGCCACCAGGCCCAGCTTTCGGACGCGGAGGGCACCCGCCTGCGCGTCAGCCGCCGCCACGCCAGCAGCGTGCGCGAGCACCTCCAGGGTTGAGACGGCAACGGGCGACAACGGCCCCTTGAAACGCTACCCTAGGGAACCCCTGACACCATCCACCCACTGAGGAAGTGCCACTCCATGGCCCGAGACACCCTGCGCATCGCCACCCGCCGGAGCCAGCTGGCCCTGTGGCAGGCCGAACACATCAAGAGCCGGCTGGAACAGGCCCATCCAGGGCTCAGCGTTGAACTGGTGGGCATCAAGACCCGGGGCGATAAGATCCTGGATGTGCCGCTGGCCAAGATCGGCGGCAAGGCCCTGTTCGTTAAGGAACTGGAAGAGGCCATGCTTGATGGGCGCGCGGACATAGCGGTGCATTCCATGAAGGATGTGCCCATGGTGTTCCCGGAAGGGCTGGGCCTGATGGCCATCTGCGAACGCGGCGCGCCCACGGACGCCTTCGTCAGCAACCACCATGCGGACGTCGACGCTCTGCCCGAGGGCGCCGTCATCGGTACCTCCAGCCTGCGCCGCCAGGCCCAGCTCGCAGCCCACCGGCCCGACTGCCGAATCGAAACCCTGCGCGGCAACGTCAACACCCGCCTGGCCAAACTCGATGACGGCCAGTACGACGCCATTGTACTGGCCACCTCCGGCCTGCACCGGCTGGGCTTCGACGAACGCATCCGTTACGAGATCCCGCCGGAAATCAGCCTGCCGGCGGTCGGCCAGGGCGCGCTGGGCATTGAGTGCCGCACCGACGATGGCGAGCTCATCGCCATGCTGGAACCGCTGATCCATGCCGATTCCCGGGACCGGGTCCTGGCGGAGCGGGCCCTGAACACACGCCTGGAAGGCGGCTGCCAGGTACCCATCGGCGCCTACGCGGAACTGGAAGGGGATGAGCTCCACCTGCGTGGCTTGGTGGCTTCACCCGACGGCAGCCGGGTTCACCATGTTGAGGGGCGCGCCCATCGACGCGAAGGCGAAGCCCTTGGTCGTCGCCTGGCCGAACAGCTTCTTGAAAAGGGCGCCGGCGCCATCCTGGCCGAGGTCTATGGCTACGAGCCCGAATAACACGCCACTGGCCGGGCGCCGGATCCTGGTGTCCCGCCCCGAACCCAAGGCGGAGGAAACGCGCCAGGCACTTGAGCAGGCCGGTGCCTGCAGCCGTGCGTTGCCGCTGATCGCCATCCAGCCCCGTACGCTGGATGGCCGTGAACGCAGTCTGATTCAGGAACTGGACAACTTCGGTAAGATCATCGCGGTCAGCCCCAACGCCGCCCGTCTCCTGCTGGAGCAGGCGGATGACTGGTGGCCGCAGTGGCCCGTGGGCCTTGAATGGTGGGGGCCCGGCGAGGGCACCGCCCGGGTGTTCCGCGATGCCGGCCTCCCCGGCCAGGCGCCGCCCAACGGCCATGATTCCGAGGCCCTGCTCAACTGCCCCTCATTCCAGCCGGAGGCGGTGGCCGGCGAAAAAGTCCTGATTGCCCGCGGCAACCAGGGCCGGGAACTGTTACGCGATACCCTGACGGATCGCGGCGCCCGTGTTGAGGTCCTCCCGCTGTACGAGCGCACCCCCATCGAATGGCCCGAGGCCACGCTCCGGGAACACCTCACCACCTTTGACCCGGACACCGTGCTCGCGCTTTCCGCGGAAACATTGAAGCGCCTGCTCGAGGTGGGTCAGAATGCAGATTCGAAGCTGCGGGAACGCTGCCTCGTGGTACCGGTGGAACGGGTGGCCCAGCAGGCCCGGGACGCCGGCTTTCGCGAGGTCCGGGTAGCCCCGGCCATGAGCCCGGACGGGCTGATCGACGCCTGCGGGGCGTCCCCCTCAAACGCGGAGTAACGGACACTCGTGAACGACAACAGCAAACAGCTCCCGGCGACTACCACGCCCAACCCCCAGCCCGGCCGCGTACGGCTATGGCCGCTGTGGCTGGTCATCATCCTCCTGGCCGCGGGCCTGCTCGGCGCCGGCTTCATGCTGTGGGAGCAGCACCGCACCCAACAGCAGCTCGGGAACCGCCTCGACACCCTTAACAGCATCGCCTCCGACCTGCGCGAGACTCAGCGATCCGGCAGCGAGGCCCGCGCGCAGCGGCTCAACCGGCTTGAGGGGAAACTCGACGAACAGGCCGATGCACTGGACACCCAGTCCCGCCAGATCGCGCACAACGCCCGCTCGCTGCTCGGACTGGGCCAGCGTACCCGAACCGACTGGCTGCTGGCCGAGGCGGAGTACCTGCTGCGCCTTGCGAACCAGCGCCTGGAACTGGAAAACGATCACCAGGGGGCACTGCGCCTTCTGGAAAGCACCGATGAACTGCTGGCGGGCACCGACGCCGCTGGCGTCCACCCCATTCGCGAGGCCCTTGCCGAGGAGATCCTGGCGCTGCGCACCATGGACCCGGTGGACCGGACCGGAATCCATCTGCAGCTTGAGGCCGCCATGGGGATGATCCCGGAGCTGGGCAGCGCCCAGTCCCTGGATCGGGCCGATACACTTCCCGAGGCCAGCAGCAGTCAGCAGACAGAGGCGAATCTGTGGCAACAGCTTCTTGGCGTTCTTGACCGCATGGTCCGTATCCGTCGGGTAGACGAACCCACCCAGGCCCTGCTCACCCCGGAGCAGGAGACCCAGGCCCAGCTCCATCTCCAGCTGATGTTCGAGCAGGCCGCGGCCGCCCTGCTGCGCGGTGACAACGCCGTCTATAGGCGCTCCCTCGGGCGCGCCGGCGACTGGCTTGAGCGCTGGTACGGCAGCAGCAACCAGACGGCTTCCACGCTGGATGAGCTCATCAGCGACCTCAGGGACGAACGCATCCAGGCCGAAGTGCCGGACATCGGTGAGTCCCTGGAACTGCTCAAGGCCCGGCTCCGGGCTCGCGCGGACGAATCCGGTCCCGCCCAGGCGGACGACGATGATGGGGAGACCACCGAATGAGGAGGCTGCTCATTGTTCTGTTCGTTGCGGTGCTCGCGGGCACACTCCTCAGCCTGGGCATGGCGGAGGACCCTGGCTACATCCGCGTCAGCATCGGCACCTGGCTGATCGAAACCAACTTCTGGGTTGGGATGTCACTGGTGGTGCTGGCCGCCCTGGCCCTGCACTGGCTGCTGGATCTTCTTCGGGGGCTGCGCCTGGGCCCGGGCGCCATGGGTCAGTGGTGGCGCAACAGCGGGCGCCGCCGTGCCCGTCGCCAGACCACACGGGGGCTGCTGGAACTGGCCGAGGGCAACTGGGGCCGGGCGCGCAAACTGCTCGAACAGGGCGCCGGCAACGCGGAAACCCCGCTCATCAACTACCTGTCAGCCGCGGAAGCTGCCCACCAGCAGGGAGACCAGGAGGAAGCCGATCGTTTCCTGCGCCTCGCCTGGGAAAGTACCTCCGGGTCGGATCTGGCGGTGGGCCTGACCCAGGCCCGGCTGCAGCTCAATGCCGGGCGCAATGAACAGGCCCTGGCGACATTGCTGCGGCTGCGCCGCAAATCACCCAACCATCCGCACGTGATGCGCCAGCTCGCCAATGTCTACCGCAACCTCGAGGACTGGCAGGCACTCAGTGAACTGCTGCCGGAACTGCGACGCCAGGCCGCGCTGGATGACAGCAGCCTGACTGTGCTGGAACAGGAGGTCTGGCTCAATGTGCTCGACCAGGCCGCCGAGCGGCTGGAACGCCAGCCCCCGGAACAGCGCAACCTGGATCACCTGGACCGGGTCTGGGACCAGCTGCCCCCGCCCCGGCGCAGGGACGAGTCCGTAGTGCATCACTACGCCGACCACCTCGCCCGTCTGGGCGCGGAATCGCGCGCTGAAAGCCTGCTGCGCAAGGTCCTGCGCCAGAACTGGAGTGACCTTCTGATCAACCTGTACGGCCGCATCCAGGGCCCGCGGGAGGATGAGCAGCTACTCGCAGCAGAAGGCTGGCTCAAGGAGCGCCCCAACAACCCGGAACTACTGCTGGCACTGGGGCGCATCAGCCTGCGCAACCGGCTCTGGGGCAAGGCAAGGGAATACCTTGAAACCAGTCTCGGGGTACGCCACAGCCAGGAGACGGCCGCGGAACTGTGCCGGCTCTACGCCCACCTGGGCCGTTACGAGGACAGTGTCCGCCTGCTTCGCCAGGGCGTTCTGGAGCATCACGGCCTACCCAGGCTGCCCATGCCGGAAGCCCGGCGCCGCAGCGGTACCCCGGCGCGCTGACGCCTCAGTCCCGGGGCGCGTATTGCAGTACGTCCGAATGGAAGCGGGCCGGCTCGAAACCGGCGGGCGTCAGGCCATCCAGCACACTGTACACCATTGCCGGTGAGCCGCTGGCGATGATCGTCACCTGACCCAGGTCATGGCCGTCCGCCAGGATGGCCTCCGCCAAGCGTTCATGATGGCAGTCCGAGGCGGCATCCGCCTCACAAACTACCGGCCGGAAGTGGAATCCCGGCCAGTCCTCCTCCCAGCGTTCGGCGGTCCCGCGTAGATACATGTCCCCGGTATCGCGCGCGCCCCAGTATAGGGTGACCGGCTGACCCATGCGGCTGAAGCGCAGGTAGTCCACGATGCTTTTAGCCTGGGCAAACCCCGTCCCCGCCACGACCAGCAGCAGCGGCGAGTTCGGCGGCTCGTTCAGGCAGGCCTCGCCATAGGGCATGGAGATCCGGGCGCAGCCCTCGTGCCTCAGGTACTCCATCACCTCATGGGCGCTCGCCCATTCCGGAGGCGCCTGGATGTGCAGGGTCAGCTGCTCAGCCCCCGGGGCGCTGGCAATGGAAAACCAGGCTGGATCCCGCTCCGGCAGGTGGATGGCCAGGTACTGTCCGGCACTGAAGGGCACAGGGCGGCCCTGAGGCCACTCGAACCGGACCTGATAGATGTCGTTACCGACCTGCCCAATCTCGCTGAGATGGAACAGGTCTGTCTTCGGCTGTTGCGCGTTGGCGTCCATAGTGTCCTCATACGCGGCGCAGGCGGCCGGAGTTCAATCGAGACCGAGCTGAGGCCAGAGATCGTCCACCCGGCGCTTGATCTCGTCACTCATGGTGATAGGTCGCCCCCATTCCCGGTCGGTCTCGCCGGGCCACTTGGTCGTTGCATCCAGCCCCATCTTGGAACCCAGCCCTGCTACCGGCGATGCGAAATCCAGGTAATCAATGGGCGAGTTGTCCACCAGAGTGGTGTCGCGGGTCGGGTCCATGCGGGTGGTGATGGCCCAGATCACGTCCTGCCAATCACGGGCATTGATGTCGTCGTCCACCACGATCACGAACTTGGTGTACATGAACTGGCGGAGGAAGGACCATACACCCATCATCACGCGCTTGGCATGGCCTGGATACTGCTTCTTCATGGTCACAACGGCCATGCGGTAGGAGCAGCCCTCCGGCGGCAGGTAGAAGTCCACGATCTCCGGGAACTGCTTGCGCAGTATGGGCACGAACACCTCGTTCAGGGCCACGCCCAGAACCGCGGGTTCATCCGGCGGACGCCCGGTGTAGGTGCTGTGGTAGATGGGGTTCTTCCGGTGGGTAACGCGTTCCACCGTGAATACCGGGAAGGTCTCCACCTCGTTGTAGTAACCAGTATGGTCCCCGAAGGGCCCTTCCGGCGCGGTGTCATCCGGGTAGATGTAACCCTCGAGGATGATCTCCGCACCGGCCGGTACCTGCAGATCGCCAACCCCGGTGTTAACCAGCTCGGTCCGGGAACCGCGCAGGAGCCCGGCGAAGGCGTATTCCGAGAGGGTATCCGGAACCGGGGTCACCGCCGCCAGAATGGTGGCCGGATCGGCGCCCAGCGCCACCGCCACCGGAAAGGGCTCGCCTGGGTTCTGCTGTTGCCACTGCTGGAAATCCTGCGCCCCGCCACGATGGGCCAGCCAGCGCATGATCAGGCGGTTGCGCCCGATCCGCTGCTGGCGGTAGATGCCCATGTTCTGGCGTTCCTTCTCGGGCCCGCGCGTGACCACCAGGGGCCAGGTGATGAGCGGCCCCGCATCCTCCGGCCAGCAGGTCTGCACCGGGAGCTGATAGAGATCGACATCATCGCCCTCCAGCACCACCTCCTGGCAGGGCGCTGAACGCTTGATCTTCGGTCCCATCTTCATGACCTGGCGGAAGATGGGCATCTTATCGAAGGCGTCGCGGAAGCCCTTAGGCGGTTCCGGTTCCTTGAGGAAGGCCAGAAGCTCACCGATCTCACGCAGGCTCTCGACGCTGTCGCGCCCCATGCCCATGGCCACGCGCTTCGGCGTACCAAACAGATTGGCAAGCACCGGCATGTCGTGGCCAGTGGGGTTCTCAAACAGCAGAGCCGGCCCTTCCCTGCGAAGGGTCCGGTCGGCGATCTCGGTCATCTCCAGCCGAGGGTCTACCTCGGCGGTGATGCGCTTGAGTTCCCCCTGCTGTTCCAGCTGGCTGATGAAGTCCCGCAGGTCGCGATACTGCATCCTAGCGTTTCTTCATCGCCTGGAAGAATTCTTCGTTGGTCTTGGTATCACGCAGCTTGTCGATCAGGAATTCCACCGCCGCCACATCGTCGTCCATGGAATGCAGGAGCTTGCGCAGGATCCAGACCCGCTGCAGCTCGTCCTCGCTCACGAGCAGATCCTCGCGGCGGGTGCCCGAGCGGCGCACGTTGATGGCCGGGTAGGTCCGGCGCTCGGCGATCCGGCGGTCCAGGTGCACCTCCATGTTGCCGGTGCCCTTGAACTCCTCGTAGATCACCTCGTCCATCTTGGAGCCGGTGTCGACCAGGGCCGTGGCCATGATGGTCAGGCTGCCGCCCTCTTCCACGTTCCGCGCGGCACCGAAGAAACGCTTGGGCTTCTCCAGGGCATGGGCATCCACACCACCGGTCAGGACCTTGCCCGAGGACGGGATCACGGTGTTGTAGGCCCGCGCCAGACGCGTAATAGAGTCCAGCAGGATCACCACGTCCTTCTTGTGCTCAACCAGACGCTTGGCCTTCTCGATCACCATCTCGGCCACCTGCACGTGGCGGGCCGGCGGCTCATCGAAGGTGGACGCGACCACTTCCCCGCGCACCGTACGCTGCATCTCCGTGACCTCTTCCGGGCGCTCGTCGATCAGCAGCACCATCAGGTGGCAGTCCGGGGAGTTGCGCACAATGGACTGGGCCATGGTCTGCATCAGCAGCGTCTTACCCGCCTTGGGCGGAGAAACGATCAGGCCGCGCTGGCCCTTGCCGATGGGGGAAACCAGATCCAGGATCCGCGCCGACAGGTCCTCGGTGGAACCGTTGCCGGCTTCCAGCCGCAGCCGTTCTTCCGGGAAGAGCGGCGTCAGGTTCTCGAACAGAATCTTGTGGCGGGTATTGTCGGCCTTGCCGAAGTTGATGTCGTTAACCTTGAGCAGCGCGAAATACCGCTCGCCATCTTTCGGAGGACGGATCTTGCCGGAAATCGAATCCCCGGTACGCAGATTGAACCGCCGGATCTGGCTGGGCGAGACATAGATGTCGTCCGGGCCGGCCAGGTAGGAGGAATCGGCGGAGCGCAGGAAGCCGAACCCGTCCTGGAGGATCTCGAGCACACCATCGCCGTGAATGTCCTCACCGCTTTTGGCGTGTTTCTTGAGAATCGCGAAGATCACATCCTGCTTTCGCGACCGGGCCATGTTTTCGAGGCCCATCTCCTGGGCAACCTCAATGAGTTCGGGAACGGGCTTTTTCTTGAGTTCGGTCAGATTCATAGATTGTCTGGGATTACGTCTGGATGGATAGGATGAAGTTGGTTGTTATCAGACTGCCGGGGAAGCGAATGTCCGGATTGCCCGGGTTCTGCCGATCGGGGCGATTCAGTGAAACCAGGGTCAGAACGGAGATTCCGGGATTGGCGGATGGGTGGGGCACCTACCCGCCTGCCTTAATCAGGAGTTGTCAAAATACACCATTTTCTCTGGCAGTGCAAAACCCCCGCGTTTACCCCACAGGAGGCATTGGTGCGGCCCCCGGCTGCGCTTATCATGGCAGCATCAAGGAACCCTCACAGGAGACCCGACCCGATGGCCTCAGCCAGTGACTTCGCGCCCCTCAACCTCGCCGTCCTGACCATATCTGACAGCCGGGGGCCGGCCGAGGACAGCTCCGGCCAGTTCCTGGTGGATTCGGCCCTGGAAGCCGGCCACAACGTGGTCGCGCGGCGTCTGCTGCAGGACGACACCTGCCTGATGCGGGCGCTCGTCAGCCGCTGGATCGCGGATCCCGGGATCCAGAGTGTTCTGATCACCGGCGGTACCGGCCTGCAGGAACGTGACAGCACACCGGAATCACTGGGCCCGCTGTTCGACAAGACCATCGAGGGCTTCGGCGAGGAATTCCGCCGCCTCTCCGCCCAGGAAATTGGCAACAGCACCATCCAGTCCAGGGCCCTGGCCGGACTGGCGGAGCATACGGTAATCTTCTGCATGCCAGGGTCCACCGGCGCCTGCCGTACTGCGTGGGAGGGCATCGTGCGTGACCAGCTCGACAGCCGTCACCGACCCTGCAACTTTTCCGCCCTGGTTCAGCGCAAACCCGAGCGTGACCTCAGTGGACTGGACCGGACCATCCCGCTGGATGCCGCCCGGGGAGCGAACTGATGGCGGGAACGGACACACTGATCAGCGTGGATGAGGCCCGGGCACAGCTGATGAAGGCTGCCCGGGTTCTGCCCGAAACCGAAACCGCGCCACTGGATGACGCCCTGCAGCGGATTCTGGCCGAGAGCCCGGTTTCAGCGGTGCAGGTGCCGCCGGCGGACAACAGCGCCGTGGACGGCTATGCCCTGCGCGCGGCGGATGCGGAGGCGGGAACATTGCCCGTTTCCCAGCGCGTACCCGCCGGACAGGCGCCGCAGCCCCTGAAAACAGGTACGGCCGCCCGCATCTTTACCGGCGCCGCCATCCCCGAAAGCGCGGACACAGTCGTCATGCAGGAGAACACCGAGACCCAAGGCGACCGTGTCCGGCTTCTCCAGCCCCCCGACGCCGGCCAGAACATCCGCCCCGCCGGCCAGGACATCGATACCGGCGAGACCCTGATCAACGCCGGCACTAGGCTCGACCCCTGGCACCTGGGGCTGCTCGCCTCCGCCGGACTTGCGCGCATCACCACTTTCCGCCCCCTGCGCGTGGCCATCATCAGCAGCGGCGACGAACTGATCCCGCCCGGCCAGCCACTGGCCCCGGGGCAGATCCACAATTCCAACCAGCCCATGCTGACCGCGCTGGTGCGTGCTGCCGGCTGGGAGCCAGTGCCTTTCCACACCATGGCGGATACGCTGGAGGCAACACGGGAGACATTGGCCCAGGCCGCGGAGCAGGCGGATGCCATCATCACCACCGGCGGCGTTTCCGTGGGCGAGGAGGATCACATCCGCGATGCCATCCGGGCACTGGGGGAGCTGGACCTTTGGCGCATGGCCATCAAGCCCGGCAAACCGCTGGCGTTCGGCCATATCGGCGAGACCCCGGTCCTCGGGCTCCCCGGTAACCCGGCGGCGGTACTGGTGACCTTCCTGGTGCTGGGCCGCCCTTTCCTGCGGGCCTGCCAGGGAGAGGACGGCGAACTCATGCCCCGGCCCTGCACCATGCCTGCGGGATTCTCGATGGAACGCCCCCAGAGCCGGCGCGAGTTCCAGCGGGTGCGCTGCCGCTCCATCGAGGGCCGCACCTGGCTCGAGTCAGCGCCTACCCAGAGCTCCGGCGTTCTCAGCAGCGCCTGCTGGTCGCACGGGCTGGCCATCATCCCGGAGCACCAGACCCTGGAAGTCGGTGATCCGGTATCCTTTCTGCCGTTTTCGGAGCTGCTCCATGGCTGAATCCAGTATCGCAATCCGCTTCTTTGCCAGCCTGCGTGAGCGCCTGGGTACCGGCGAGGAACGACTGCCCGCCGAGGGCATTGCCTGTGTCCGTGACCTCCGCGAACAGCTGCGGCAGCGTAGCGATGAATGGGCTGAACTGCTCAGTGACGACTGGGTGCTCACGGCCGTCAACCAAACCATGGCCCGGGAGGAAACGCCGGTGAACCCCGGTGATGAGGTGGCTTTCTTCCCGCCAGTCACCGGAGGCTGAGATGATCCGGATCCAGAGCGAAGCCCTGGCAACCGAGCCGGTTCTGGCTACACTGGAAAGTGATGCGCCAGCGGTTGGCGCGGTCTGCAGCTTCACGGGCCTTGCCCGGGACCTGGGGGACCAGAGCGGCGTCCAGAGCCTGTTCCTGGAACACTACCCCGGCATGACCGAGGCCGCCATCCAGGCCGTGGTGGATGAGGCCGCGCAGCGCTGGAACATCCATCGCACCGAGGTCGTGCACCGTGTGGGTGAAATCCAGGCTGGAGAACGGATCGTCTTCGTGGGGGTCAGCAGCCGCCACCGACAGGACGCCTTTGAGGCCTGCCAGTTCATCATGGATTACCTGAAAACCCGCGCCCCCTTCTGGAAGAAGGAAATCACCGCGGATGGTCACGGGGAGTGGGTGGAACAGAAAACCAGTGACCGCGAGGCGGCCCAGCGCTGGTCGGAATCAGACGGTCTCTGAACGCGACTCGCTGCCGAGGCGCGCCCGGTCCCCGGGCTCGTTCACGTTCAGGAAGCCCTCCTCCATGGCGCTGCAGTCCATCCACTCCGCCTCCAGCTGTTCAGCCAGCGCAAGTGCCCGGCGCTCACCCCGACTGAGATAGCGCTCAACCCGGCCCAGCAGCGCCACCGGGTAATAGCCGTGCAGCGGATGGCGCCAATCGCCGGTGTCCGAGAGACAGGGAATGGCCGGGCGCCGCCGTGCTGCCTCCAGGATCTGGACCGCCCATATGGGCGGCAGCCGTGGCGTATCACAGGGTGTTACCACCACGCCCTGGAAGCCACGCATACGCGCCCAACGCAACCCTTCCACCAGCCCCGCCAGGGGTCCGGCGTCGGCAAAGGCGCGATCAGGCAGAACGGTATCCGCCCACTGCCCATGAACATCGGCGTTGCGGTTGGCACTGATGGCCACTTCGCAGGTCACGGGAGCAAGGACATCGGCCAGGTGAGCGGCATAGGAACGCCCTTCCAGGCGCAGAAGCCCCTTGTCTTCCCCGCCCATCCGTTCACCGCGTCCGCCAGCGAGTATCAGGCCACCAACCACCATAGCGCATCACAGCACCCCGGCAGGCCCGGGGCGAAAGAGAGTTACAGGTTGCTGTCGAGGAACGCCGTCAGCTGGGACTTGGACAGCGCGCCCACCTTGGTGGCGTCCACATCGCCGTTCTTGAATAGCATCAGGGTCGGGATACCCCGGATGTTGAAGCGCGGCGGCGTCTGCTGGTTCTCGTCGATGTTGAGCTTGGCGATCTTGAGCTTGCCCTCGTACTCATCCGCAATCTCCTCGAGAACCGGATGGATCATCTTGCAGGGCCCGCACCATTCCGCCCAGTAGTCCACAAGAACCGGTACGTCCGACTTGAGAACTTCATCTTCGAAGGTGCCGTCGGTCACGCTCACAATGTTGTCGCTCATCGCCCTACTTCCAAATTGCCGCTGTGTGAATGGGAATTGCCCGCCGTAAACCGGCTGTCACCGGGACACGTCGGAATCCCCTCTGTTACATGGGCCGCTCCACGGGTTAGTATCCAAATCAGAAACCAGCCCTGAACACGGCGCTGTTCAGAATATATGGGCTTTCAGCAGGATTTCAAGACAGGTGACTTCCCCAAACAGCTCCCAGGACGCCCCCCGACTGCTGGCCGCCGTGGACCTTGGCTCCAACAGCTTCCACATGGTCGTGGCCCAGGCGGTGCACGGCGAGATCCGCACCATCGAGAAAATGGGCGAGAAGGTCCAGCTCGCGGCCGGCCTCGACCGCGACAACTACCTCTCCGCCGAGGCCCGTGAACGCGGCCTGGCCTGCCTGCAGCGCTTTGCCCAGCGCATCCGCAGCATGAACGCGGAATCGGTCCGGGTGGTGGGCACCAACGCCCTGCGTGCCGCCCGCAACGCCGACCACTTCATCCAGTCGGCCGAGGAAACCCTGGGCTGCCCGGTTGAGATCGTGGCCGGCCGGGAGGAAGCCCGGCTGATCTACCTGGGGGTATCGCATACCCTCTCGGACGATTCGGGACCGCGCCTGGTGATCGACATCGGTGGCGGCAGCACCGAGTTCATCATCGGCGAGCGCTTCGAGGCCTACGAGACCGAAAGCCTTCATATGGGCTGCGTGTCGTTCCGCAACGATTACTTCCCGGACGGCAAAATCTCGCGCAAGCGCATGGATGGCGCCATCACCCACGCGCGCCAGGAGCTGCTCAATATCCAGCAGCGCTTCCGCCAGCGTGGCTGGAGCAGCTGCGTCGGGTCTTCCGGTTCCATCAAGGCCATTGTCGGGGTCGTGAACGAGCTGAACCTGGCCCGCGAGGGCGTGACCTGGGAGGCCATGAAGGCCCTGCGCAAACGCCTGATCGATATCGGCAAAACCGGCAAGCTTGACGCCATCGGCGTACGCGAGGACAGGCGCAGTATTTTTCCGGCAGGCTTTGCCATCCTGTACGCCGCCTTCGAGGCCCTGGGTATCGATTCCCTGAGTTTCGCGGACGGGGCCCTGCGCGAGGGCGTGCTCTACGATCTGATGGGGCGAGACAATCACGAAGACGTTCGTGAACGCACCATCCAGGCCCTCCAGGACCGCTATTCCGTGGACTTGGAGCACGCGGCCGCTATTGAAGCCACGGCGACCCACGCTCTGGAACAGGTCCGCCCCGAATGGGAACTGGAAGACAGCAGCTACGCGAACCTGCTTTGCTGGGCCTGCCGGGTGCACGAGATCGGGCTGGCCATCAGCCATACCCAGTACCACAAGCACGGCGCCTACCTGATGACGCACTCGGACCTGCCGGGCTTCTCGCAGGATGACCAGCGCGCACTGGCCACACTGGTGCGCACCCACAGGCGCAAGTTCAACAATGGCCTGTTCAAGCATCTTTACCCGGATGAGATCCAGCCGATCACACGTCTTGCAGTCCTTTTGCGGCTGGCAGTGCTTTTCCAGCACGGACGCACCGGTGCGGCACCACCACCCTTCAGCCTCAGCGCCAACGGCAGCCGCCTTACGATTTCACTGCCGGATGAGTGGCTGAGCGCGCATCCGCTGACCTACGCGGACTTGGTCAGCGAACGGGAATGCCTGAAACAGGCGGACATCAGCCTGGTGATTCAGGAGTAGGCGTCCGCCTCTAGTGACTCCAGGGCCTCGCTGGCCTCCACCCAGGCCACCTCGGCCTCGGATTCCCGGCGCGCCAGCTCCGCCTGGCGGTCCAGGAGCTGCTTCAGTTCGTCCTTGCGGTCGGCGTCATAGAGCCCGGTATCGCCGAGGGCTTCTTCCACCTCGGCCTTCTCTTGCGCAAGGCGTTCAAGCTCTTTTTCACAACGCTCGACTTCCTTTTTCAGTGGCGCCATCTTCTGGCGCTGCTCGGCGGCGGCTTTCCTGCGTGCCTGCTTATCGGCCGCGCTTTCCTTCACGGCGGGCTGGGGAGCGGATTCCCGGGTGGCCGACTGTTTTCCCGTTCCGCCGGAAGCACGCTCCCCCCCATCGGCAAGCCAGCGCTCGTACTCGTCCAGGTCCCCGTCAAACTCCGTAACGGTCCCGTCCGCCACCCGCCAGAAGGTGTCCACGGTGTTGCGCAGCAGGTGGCGGTCGTGGGAGACCAGCACCATGGCGCCATTGAACGACTGCAGTGCCATGGTCAGGGCCTGGCGCATCTCCAGGTCCAGGTGGTTGGTAGGCTCGTCCAGAAAGAGCACATTGGGCTTCTGCCAGGCGATGATGGCCAGTGCCAGGCGTGCCTTCTCACCCCCGGAACAGTTGCGGATGCTGGCCAGGGCATCATCCCCTCGGAAACCAAAGCCACCCAGGAATTTACGGATGGACTGATCCGACGCCTCGGGCGTCAGCCGCTGCAGGTGCTGGAATGGGCTGGCGTCCAGATCCAGCTCATCCAGCTGGTGCTGGGCAAAATAACCCGGCCGGAAATGTTCCCCGGTAACACGTTCGCCACTGAGCAGCGGTGTGGCCCCGCGCAGCATGCTGATCAGCGTGGACTTGCCCGCGCCATTGACCCCCAGAAGACCAATACGGCTGCCCGGCAGCAGGTGCAGGTGAATGCCGCTGAGCAGCGGCGCACCGTCATAGCCCACGGCGCCACCCCGCACGGTCAGCAGCGGGTTGGAGACCTTGTCCGCCTCCGGGAAGCGGAATTCGAACTGGGAGTCCACGTGTGCCGGTGCGATGGTTTCCATGCGCTCCAGCGCCTTGATACGGCTCTGGGCCTGCTTCGCCTTGCTGGCCTGGGCCCGGAAGCGGTCGATAAAGGACTGGATTTCGGCAACCCGTTTCTGCTGCTTTTCATACTCCGCCTGCTGGCGTGCCAGCCGTTCCGCCCGCTGGCGTTCAAAGGCGTGGTAGTTGCCTGCGTAATAGAACAGCTTACGGTGTTCGAAGTGGATAACGTGGGTCGCCACCCGGTCCATGAAATCCCGGTCGTGAGAGATGAACAGCAGTGTGCCCTGATACTGCTTGAGCCAGTTTTCCAGCCAGTAGCAGGCCTCGATGTCCAGGTGGTTGGTGGGCTCGTCCAGAAGCAGCAGGTCCGAGGGCACCATCAGCGCCTGGGCCAGGTTGAGGCGGATACGCCAGCCGCCGGAGAAGCTGTCCACCGGTCGGTCCATGTCCTCATCGGTGAAGGCCAGGCCGCGCAGCAGCGCCTCAGCCTGGCGCGGCGCATCCCAGGCCTTGAGGTTGTCCAGCTCACCATGGGCGCGGACCATCTCGTTCTCATCGCCACTGGCCTCGGCCCGGGCCAGACGCTCCTCAAGCCGCCGCAGCTCGGCGTGACCATCCAGCACAAAGTCCCGTGCCGTGCGCTGGCTGCCACCCACCTCCTGGGCCATGTGGGCGATGCGGCAACCGCCGGGGACCTGGATCTCCCCGTTTTCCGGCGCCAGTTCCCCCAGGATCATTTGAAAGAGACTGGACTTGCCGGCACCATTACCGCCAATAAGGGCGACACGCTGCCCCGGCTGGATGGTGGCGGAACAGTCCTCGAGCAGCCACTGGCCGCCGCGCTGAAGTGTCAGGTTATTGAATGCGATCATGGCGGCATTCTACAGGAAAGACCCCATGCCACGGCAGGAGCCCCCCGACAATCTGTTACTGGACAATCCTCTCTGGCAGTACGTACTGACCCTCTGGCGTTATGACCCATTCGCACGCCAGTGCCTTGAGGCCCAGAACCAGGGGCAGGCGGTGACGCCCATCCTGGTGGCCCTGTTCTGTGCCGCCCATGGCCGCCATGTGCCGGAGACCGAACCCCAGGGCATCCACCAGTGGCGCACTGGCGTCACGGCCGAGCTGCGTACCCTGAGAATGAACCTGCCCAGGGGCAACGATACCGCCGCATCATTGCGTGACACCGTCAAGCAGGCGGAGCTGGCGTCCGAACAGGTGGAGCTGGCTTGGTGGTGGCAGCATCTGGCGGATGACGGATCCGTCACGCAGCCGGACCTTTCGCCCACGGCCCTCGCCCGTCATAATCTGGACAGCCTCCTCCCGGGGCTCGAGCCAGCCCTTGCCGCATCGCTGGCTGGGCTGTGGCGGGAGATCAAGGAAGCCAACGGAGAACCATGATGACGCGACGCACTTCTCTCGCGCTGCAGCGCAGCACCATTGCCGGCGCCTGCCTGATGCTGGCGGTCGGCTGCAGCGCCGAATCCGATGTAAACCTGGAATCCGAGGACCAGCGGCTCGGCTATGCCATGGGCAAGCTTTTTGCCGACCGCATCCAGCAGGATATGCAGGATCTCAACAGTGATGCCTTTATGGCCGGTGTCCGTGACAGCATGGAAGGCAACGAGGCCCGGCTCTCCGACGAGGCGATCCAGAAGGCCGTCAGCAACTACCAGAAGCGCCTGCAAGATGAAGCCGCCGGCAACAGCTCCGGCCAGCAGGGCGGTACCAGTAGCGGCGGTGATGCCGAGGACAACCTGGCCGCCTCCAGGGCCTTTCTGGAGAAGAACCGCCAGCGTGATGGCGTGAAGACCACCGACTCGGGGCTCCAGTACGAGGTGGTCGAGGAAGGGGATGGTGAATCACCGGCCAAGGACGACCGCGTTACGGTCCACTATACCGGTGAGCTGATCGACGGCACCGTCTTCGACAGCTCCCGGAAGCGCGGTGAACCCGCCACCTTTGGCCTGCAGCAGGTCATCCCGGGCTGGACGGAAGGGCTCCAGCTGATGAACGAGGGCGATCGCTATCGGCTCTACATCCCGCCGGAAATGGCCTATGGCGAGAACGGTCCACCTTCGATCGGCCCCAATCAGGCGCTGATCTTTGACGTGGAGCTGATCGAGGTCCAGTAAGGGCCCCGGTCAGGCCACCTGGTCGGCATGCGCGTTGTGGAGGTTCTCGATCAGCAGATCCTCCAGCTCGAAACGCTCCTCCATGATCTCACCCAGGCGTGAGACACGGGCGTACATGGCGCGCATGTCTTCCTCACTCTTCTCGCTCACCTCAAGCAGATCGTTGAAGGCCAGCATCTCCTGTGTGGTCTTGCTGATCTTCGGATAGACCCGGTTAGCCACCTCGATACCGCCGTCATCGAACTCACGGGCCTCGTTCATGAGCTGCTCATAGACCTCGAAATGGCCGGCGGACACATAATCCAGAAGCTGCTCGCAGAGAGAAGAAAGCTGCTCATAAAGCGGCTCCGTCTGATTGAAATCCGGGCTGTTGCTGAGCCCGCAGTACTGGACGATGAGCTGCTGGCGTGCCTGCAGCCAGCGGTCAACCAGCTCCGTGACGCCGCCCCAGCGCTCCCGGGCATTCTGGCAGTCTTCCAGCATAATTCCCTCCCCTACAACGAATCAGGTGTCTGCGGAGGCCCTTCGTCAGGCCCCCTAACAGTTGTTGTTCAACACCGTGTGCGCTTTCAAATTACCGGAACATTGTCAGTCCAGCAACCCGCGCCGCCGCCGACCGCCACCAAACACCAGCAGGCCGATGCCCGCCAGTGCGGCAAGCGCGAACAGCACAAAACTCCACCCCGGAATGCTCAGCCCCAGGAACTGCCACTGGATCTCGGCACAGCTGCCGGACCCCTCCAGCGCCATCTGGATCACCTCCATCAGCGGGAACGTCTCCCGCAGGTAGTCATAACCCGGTCCACAAGGCGGTACCTGATCGGCGGGCAGGTTCTGGAGCCACAACTGACGTCCAGCCAGGCCCACACCGGCCAGAGCCGGGATCACCATGAAGCCACCACCCAGGCGCACGCCCCAGCCGGTGGGACCGATCAGGGCCGCCAGAAGCGCCACCAGCCCCACGCCCACAAACGCCATGCGCTGGAGCATGCACAGCGGGCAGGGTTCAAGGCCCATCATGTGTTCCATGTAAAGCGCCACCCCCAGCACCGCCACACAGGCCAGCGCAATCAGGGTGAAAACAATCCGGTTGAATCGCATGCCTACTCCTGTGCCCATTCCACGGGGCCGGATGCACAACCGCAGCCGGCCGCCTACAATGGGGTGTAAGTTATCACCCACAATCACGGACAGCATCCCTCATGCGTCAATTCACGGTATTGCTTCTGGCTCTCTGCGCCCCTGTCGCACTCGCTGCAGGAGGCGGAGGGGACGACGGACCGCCGTCCACCTATCTGGAACTGTCTCCCGCTTTCGTGGTCAATATCGGCGACGAGGACGAGGCGGGCAGCTACGCCAAGGCGGAGGTGACGCTGCGCTTCCATGAGGCGGAAGCCCGTAAAAAAGCGGAAGCGCACAAACCCTGGCTGCGCCATGAGGTGGTAATGCTGATGAGCGATCGCTCCGTGGATGAGCTGCGCAGTGCGGAAGGGCAGGACACACTGCGCTCGGATATCCGCAAGGCGGTGAGCGAGCGGCTTGTCAGTGAGGTCCCGGAACTGGAACAGGCTTCAGGGAAGGATCAGGCGGACAGTGAAGAAAATGACGGGTCCAGTGAGGCTGAGGCTGAGGATGAAGCTGAGGGTGAAGCATCGTCCTCCGGCCTGGTGCGGGAAGTGCTGCTGCCCAACTTCATCGTGCAGGCCAGGTAACCGTCCTCCCAGCCCGCCTCCCAGGCGGCGCGAATCACGTCCGTCCAGTAAGGGCAGCGTGACGGCTCCATGTGAACGGACGCCGCCATGTAGCCATGCTCATAGGCCTTGTTCAGCGACTCCAGATCCCATCCCAGCTCCCCACTCCTGGCCATGACCCTGTTCCTCCGGATGCGGTTTATCGGCCCCGGTAACATTCCGTTACCCTCTGCAAAGGACGGTAACAGCCTCAATACTGTCCAACAACTGGACATGCTGGAACTGTGCGCCACTGCCACCCAAGGGGCGGACGCGCTTCACAGGGTTGCACTCATTCCGCCAGATAGCGCGCGAGAAAGGTCTCGAAGTCTTCGCTCTCGCCGTCTTCCACCGCCTTCTGGTCAGCCAGTGACTGGCGAGCCTGTTCCGTCAGGTGAGTATCCCAATCGTCCGTGGCTCGGCCGCGCAACTGCGCCTGCTGGGCAGTAGCCATGCCGAGCCCCCAGTCCACCAGCTCCCGACCTTCTTTAAGCTCACTGAGCAAGCGACCCGAGGGTGTCTGTGCGGGGTCGTCCAACCGAGCGCGCATGGTGGCAAGAACCGCCCGATAACGTTCAGCACCCGGCAGAACCGCGGCTAGCTCTTCCATCCGGTCCAGGATCCGATGCCCCGCCTGCGCCAGCGGTTCCGCGCCCGCACCGAAACAGAAGCGGGCGCCCGGGTCGCGCCCATGGCGAACCACATCCTGAAAGGCATTATCCAGGCTGTCGCACTCGTTATCGTCGATCAACGGGCTGTCGCTGACCAGGCAGTGCAACAGGAACAGGTCCATGAAATCCAACTGGTCCTCGTTCACCCCTACCGCCGAGAACGGGTCGAGGTCGAGGCAGCGCACCTCCACATATTCCACGCCCCTTTCCTGGAGGGCATGCAGCGGCTTCTCGCCGGATTCGGTGGTGCGCTTGGGGCGGATGGCGCTGTAGTACTCGTTCTCGATCTGCAGCACGCTGTCGTTGATCTGGATGCGTTCGCCGTCGCGGAACAAGCCGATCTCCTGGTAGGGCGGCCAGGTAGTGTGGATGGCGTTGTCCAGGGTGTCGGTGTAGGTCTCGAGCCGGTTAAAGCAAATGTCCAGAGAGGACTGGGCCTGGTTGTTGTAGCCCAGATCGCTCATGCGCAGGGACGTGGCGCCCTGCTGGAAAAGTGTGCGGTCACCGAGCGGTGCCAGGCCGGAGCGCCTGCCGTTCATGAAGCTGGTGTCCAGCGCCGGCGAGGCGCCAAACAGGACCATCAGCAGCCAGCTCTGGCGGCGGAAATTGCGGATCAGCCAGAAGTACTGCTGGGTACGGAAGTCCCCCAGCGGGCCGGGATCACCCAGCTGCTGCTGCCACTGCCGCCAGAAGGCGTCGGGCAAAGAAAAATTGTAGTGAGTACCCGCAATGCTCTGCATGATGCGCCCGTAGCGCCAGGCCAGGCCGCGACGGTAGACGGTCTTGAGCATGCCGATGTTGGAGGTGCCGTACTGCGCAATGGGGATGCTCTGCTCGCCGTCCAGGCGACAGGGCATGCTCAGGGGCCAGAGCATCTCGTCACCCAGATGGCGATGGACATAAGCATGGATGCCCTCGATGGCGGCCATCAGTTCACTGGTGGACTCGCACACAGGGGTAACCAACTCCAGCAGGGACTCGGAATAGTCCGTGGTAATCGCCGGGTTGGTAAGGGCGGAACCCAGTGCCTCCGGGTGCGGCGTCCGGGCAATGGCGCCTTCGGAATCCACCCGCAGCCCCTCTTTTTCCAGCCCCTTGCGGAATCCCGGCCAGTCACCGCCGGCAATCGACTCCAGGGCCCTGAAACGGCGTTCCCCCATGCAATACTCCCGGTTAATGCTGTTTGTCGGACTGGCGGGCGCGGGCGAAGGCATCCGCCATGGCGCCACCGGCTTCCGGCTTCTTCGGTTTCGACCCGCGACCGCCGGAGCTGTTACGCCGCTCCTTACCGGCGGGTTCACCCTTGCCGCTGTTTTTCGGCTTTGCGCTGCCCTGAGTGGCCTGCCCGGGCTCATCACCCATGCGCATGGTCAGCTCAATGCGCTTGCGATCCTGGTCCACGGACAGCACCTTTACGGTCACCACGTCCCCGGCACGGACCACATCCCGCGGGTCCTTCACGAACTCATTGGACAGCGCGGAGATGTGCACCAGCCCATCCTGGTGGACGCCAATGTCCACGAAGGCGCCGAAGTGGGTGACGTTGGTGACGTTGCCCTCAAGCTTCATGCCCGGCTCCAGGTCCGCCAGTGTTTCCACGCCCTCGCGGAACTGCGCGTATTCGAATTCCGGGCGCGGATCCCGGCCGGGCTTCTCCAGCTCGTTCAGGATGTCGCGGACCGTGGGTTCACCGAAGCGCTCGTCCGCGATTCTGGCAGGGTCCTGAGCCCGGGTGAATGCGTGATCACCGATAATCGCGCCCAGGGAACGGCCCTCCTTCTTCGCCAGGGCCTCAACGAAGCCGTAGGCCTCCGGGTGCACCGCCGAGGCGTCCAGAGGGTTTTCTCCATCCATGATGCGCAGGAAACCGGCAGCCTGTTCGAAGGTCTTTTCCCCCAGCCGGCTGACCTCCATCAGCTCCCGGCGGCTGCGGAACATGCCCTTCTGTTCGCGGTGGCGGATGATATTCTCCGCAATGCCCGTGTTCAGCCCCGCCACCCGGGTCAGCAGCGGCACGGACGCGGTGTTGAGGTCCACACCCACGGCGTTCACACAGTCCTCGATCACCGCGTCCAGGGTGCGCGCCAGCTGTACCTGGGAGACATCGTGCTGGTACTGGCCCACGCCAATGGACTTGGGCTCAATCTTGACCAGCTCTGCAAGAGGATCCTGCAGGCGCCGGGCAATGGAGACCGCGCCCCGGATGGTCACGTCCAGGTCCGGCAGCTCCCGGGAGGCGTACTCGGATGCCGAGTAGACCGAGGCTCCGGCTTCGTTGACCATGACCCGGGTCACGCCCAGCTCCGGATAGCGTTTGATGAGATCTCCGACCAGCCGGTCCGTCTCCCGTGAAGCGGTGCCGTTTCCGATGGCGATCAGCCCCACACCGTGCTGGCGGCACCAGCCGGCGAGCTGCTCAATGGACTGGTCCCACTGGTTCCGGGGCGCGTGCGGGTGAATGCTCCCCTGATCGAGAAATCGGCCGGTGCCGTCCACGATCGCCACCTTCACCCCGGTCCGCAAGCCCGGATCCAGGCCGATGGTCGCCGTCTTGCCGGCGGGCGCAGCCATGAGCAGATCCTTAAGGTTGCTGGCAAAGACCTGGATGGCCTCGGATTCGGCGCGTTCGCGCAGGCTGCCCATAAGATCCGTCTCCAGGTGGGTGCTCAGCTTGACCCGCCAGGTCCAGCGCACCACCTCGCCCAGCCAGCGGTCTGCCGGGCGCTCCCTGTTCTGGATGCCCCAGTGCGAGGCGATCATGCCCTCGCCCGGGTGCGGTGCGCGGCTGTCCGCCTCCGGGTCACCCACCTCGATGCTGTACTGCAGAACGCCCTCGTTGCGGCCCCGGAAGATGGCCAGGGCGCGGTGTGAGGGCACCTTCTTCAGCGGTTCCCGGTGGTCGAAGTAATCCCGGAAGCGTGCACCTTCCTCTTCCTTGCCACTGACCACCTGCACCCGGAGCTGGCCGTCCCGCCACAGGAAGTCACGCAGCCGCGCCAGCAGGTCCGCGTCCTCGGCGAATCGCTCCATCAGGATGTAACGGGCGCCATCCAGTGCCGACTTCACATCCCCGATGCCCGCTTCGCTGTTGAGGTAGTCGCCGGCCAGCACTTCCGGATCCTGGTTCGGGTCATCGAAAAGCGCATCCGCCAGCGGTTCCAGCCCCGCCTCCCGGGCGATCTGGCCCTTGGTGCGGCGCTTGGGCTTGTAGGGCAGGTAGAGATCCTCCAACCGGCCCTTGGTGTCCGCCGTATTGAGGCTGGCCAGCAGTTCGTCGGTCAGCTGGCCCTGCTCCCGGATGGTTTCAATGATGGTGGCGCGCCTGTCCTCCATCTCCCGGCGGTAACGCAGCCGCTCATCGAGCTGGCGCAGCTGGCTGTCATCCAGCGAGCCGGTGACTTCCTTGCGGTAACGGGCGATGAAGGGAACCGTGGCGCCTTCGTCCAGCAGGGCAACGGTGGCATCCACCTGGCGCTGGCTGATGCCCAGTTCATTGGCAATGGCCTGATTGATTGAGCTCATGGGGAACCGTTTCCGGTGGGTTTGAAGTCCGGGCGACATTATAGCGGTGCGGCCGGACAGGTACAGGCCTCAGTGCGCATCACTCTCTTCCCGTCACTTCCTAGCCCGTAAAAAAAATGTCACAGTTTTGCAACTCAGGATGCTCTGTGTTCATCGCTATTCCGCTGGAAGCGGCGTAAGCGAGCACAGCAGGCATAGCCTTACAACAACCTTTTGATTAACCCATTCATCAGAGACCAAACCATGACACGCAAGCACCTTCTCGCCGCGACCATTGCCGCAACGCTGACCGCCCCCAGTGCCCAGGCTATTGAATTTACCGCTCAGGAAGGCCTCAGCCTGGCGGAGAACACCACCTTTAATCTTTACGGCACCGTTGAGCCCAAGGTGATCTCCGAAAAGAACGGAGCTGGGGATGCTTCCACAGAGCTGGATGATGAGGACTCCACCCTCGGCTTTGCTTTCGAGACCCGGGTCAGCAACGCTGTGACCGCCTTTGGTCAGGTCGAGCTGGAATACAGCAGTGACGACAACAGCAGCGGGCTCGACAACCAGGACAGCGCCTTCCTGGGTGTAAAGGGCGACTTCGGCAAGATCCAGGCCGGCAACTTCGACAGCGTCTACGAGGATCTGATCATTGATGCCACTGAAGTCGCCGAGGATGCCGAAATCTCGGATGAAGCCTTCGCTGGCGAGGACAACCAGATCGCCTACTACAGCCCGGACTGGAACGGCTTCAGCTTCCGCACCCAGGCGCGCGTTCAGGGGCGTGATGAGGGCCCGAGCAGTGAGGACAGCAACGAGGTGGGGCTCTCGATCGCCGGCGGCTACACCGGGGATAACTGGGGGCTATATGCCGGCTATGATGACCGTGCAGCCGACACGACGGATGAAGTTTACAATGCCAACGGTGATCAACTGTACGTTGATAACAATGGCAACCCCATCACCACTGACAATGGCGACCCCCTGAAAAGTTACGTCGGTGAAAATACCTACGGCGTATCCGGCATCTACGGCATCGGACAGCTCGAATTCGGCGCCAAGTACTCGATCCAGGATAACCTGGACGGTGATCCCGCCGGCGACGAAACCACCTTTACCGCCCTGCGCGGTACCTTCAGCCAGGGCCGCACCGAGTACTACGGCGCTGTCCAGCGTGTCTCGCCGGATGACGAGACAACCGTAAACGAACGCGATGAGATCACCCTGGGTGTTTCACACCAGCTCTACGAGCCGCTGAGCATCTGGGCGGAAGCCGGTCAGTACGACCGCGTTGAGGATGAGGGCGACCACGTCATGGTCGGTGCCATCTTCAGCTTCTGAGTCTCAGCCTCAGCCCCACGGTGGCCAGGGGCAAGCCCCTGGCAGCCATCCCCTGCCTCTCTCCACTGTCACATAACTGTCATATAATTCTCATAAAGTGACACTTGATTCAATCAATGGGGCAACCAAGGAGTCGCCTGATGCAGACCTGGAAAAAATCCTCCATCGCATTGGCCGCGCTGGTAAGCGCAAGCACAGCTTCTGTCGCCCAGGAGCGCGACCAGATCCGGATTGTTGGTTCAAGCACGGTCTACCCGTTTGCCAGCTATGTCACGGAAGAGTTCGGCGCCACCACGGAATATCCCACCCCGACCATCGAGTCCACCGGCTCCGGCGGCGGCATCCGGCTGTTCTGTGAAGGGGTTGGCGCTGGCACGCCGGACATCACCAATGCTTCGCGCCGCATGAAGGTCAGCGAGTTCGAGCGTTGCCAGGAGAACGGCGTTGAAAAGATCACGGAAGCGATGATCGGCTCCGACGGCATCGTACTCGCCCAGAACGGCGATAATGATGACCTCACACTGAGCCGCGAGCAGATCCTGCTGGCCGTGGCTGCAAAGGTCCCGCAGGACGGTGAGTTGGTCGAAAACCCTTACGACAACTGGAGCGACATCGATTCTGATCTGCCGGACCGGGAAATCGAGGTGCTCGGCCCTCCGACTACGTCGGGTACCCGTGATGCCTTTGAGGAACTGGCAATGGGCGCGGTCAGTGAAGAAGCCGGCTATCCGGGAGAGTACACGGATATCCGTTCCGATGGCGCCTACGTCGACTCCGGTGAGAACGACAACCTGATCGTGCAGCGTATCCAGGAAAACGAAGCTGCCATCGGTATCTTCGGCTACAGCTTCCTGGAAGAAAACCGCGGCAAGATCAAGGCGATCGCTGTTGACGGGGTTGAACCAACCACCTCGAATATTTCCAGCGAAGACTACCCGATCGCCCGCAGCCTCTGGTTCTACATCAAGAAGGCTCACGAAGGCACCGTAGCACCGGGCATCGACGGCTACGTCAGCCTGTTCATGGACGATCTGATGATCGGCCCGAAGGGTCTGCTCGTTGAAGAAGGCCTGATCCCGCTGGACGACGAAAGTCGCAAAAAGTGGCAGGAACACGTCGCCGACCGGATTGAGCTGAAGCGTAGCGATCTTGAGTAATGTCTGATAGTTTCCCGGCTGATTCCGCTCGCTGCGGACAGTCGGGATTTTTGTATTAGAGGGGGAGGCAACAGTGAGCGTAGGTCAGACCACGCTGTTACTGCTCGCGGGACTGATCCCGCTGGGCTACGCCGGATTCTTCCTGGGGCGCCGCAAGGCACTGAACACCCAGGCCGAAGGAATCCGGCTTCACTCAAGACCCCAGCAATACGGCTGGTATTCCGTGGTTTCCATGGCGGTGCCCGCCATGGCTGTAGCCTTTATTGCCTCCCTGCTCAATCTTCTCGGCTGGATTGCCTTGCCGTCGGAGCTGGTGCTCATCATGACACTGGTCACCGCGGCAGCCGGTTTCGGCTTCGGCCTCCGGGCGATCCAGCCCAGCCTCCGCGCCCGCATCAAGCTCGATAACCTTATGCGCTGGCTGCTGCTGGGCGCGGCCCTGATTTCCATCATGACCACGGTCGCGATCGTACTGTCGGTCATTTTCGAGGCCATGCGCTTCTTCCGCGAAGTCAGTGTCTGGGAGTTCATAACCGGAACCACCTGGTCTCCCGGGGATTCCTTCCTCGAGGCCGCCGGCCGTGGCGATGAAGTGGGTGAAGGCGGCGGCGGTGTATTCGGCTCCGTACCGCTGTTCGCGGGTACCTTCATGGTCACTGCCATCGCCATGGCGGTATCACTGCCGATCGGGCTGCTGTCGGCCATTTTCATGTCCGAATACGCCTCACAACGCATTCGCGGCATCGTCAAACCCCTGATTGAGATCCTGGCCGGCATTCCCACGGTTGTGTACGGCTTCTTCGCCGCTGTCACCGTCACCCCGATCATTGTGGATATTGCCGGTTTCTTCGGTTTGGATGCCTCCTACAGCAACATTCTCTCGCCCGGCATTGTCATGGGCATCATGATCATTCCCTTCATATCCTCGCTGTCGGATGACGTCATCAACAGCATCCCGCAGAGCCTGCGCGAAGGTGCTTTCGCTCTGGGCACCACCCGCTCCGAAACCATCCGGAGCGTGGTGGTCCCGGCGGCGCTGCCTGGGGTGATCTCGGCGTTCCTGCTGGGCGTCTCACGGGCACTGGGCGAAACCATGATCGTGGTGATGGCCGCGGGCGTACGTCCGAACCTGACCTGGAACCCGCTCGAGGACATGACAACGGTCACCGTCAACATCGTCTACTCGCTGACCGGGGACCAGTCCTTCGACAGCCCGCAGACGCTCTCAGCTTTCGCCCTGGGGCTGGTGCTGTTCATTGTGACCCTGACGCTGAACGTCATCTCCACGGTGATGGTGCGGCGTTTCAAGCAACAATACGACTGAGCGAACCGACATGAGCACGCGCAAACTGACCGGCTCCGCCAACAACCCACAGATTCGACGGCGCTACCGCGCCGAGAAGCGTTTCAAGGCTTACTGTATTGGCGCGGTATCCATCGCCTTCGCCATCATCATCGCGTTCTTCACGGACATCATCAGCCAGGGCTACACCGCCTTCTGGCAGTATCAGGTTCAGGTCACCATTGATTACAATGACCGCGCCGAACGCCTGGGCCAGTTCGCCCTGGACCGCGACATGCGTGAGGTCGCCTCCCGGGGAGCAACCCGCTCGATTCCGCGGGCCATTGACCGCAATCCGGACCTCCTCGGGACCACCGAGGAACGATGGGTTCCGGTAAAAGCCGAGATCGACCAGTACCTGAAACACGGACGGGACATCCTCGAGGCAAAGCACGAGGAAGTGGCAGCAGCTCCCGAGCTCCCCGACAAGCTACGCAAGAAGGTGGATGCTCTGATTGACGAGGGCCGCATCGAGAGCGCCTTCAATACGCGTTTCTTCACCACTGGCGACTCCAAGCTGCCCGAACTGGCCGGTATATTCTCGGCCGCCGTGGGTACGCTCTATGTGCTGGGTATCACCCTGCTTTGCGCCTTTCCCATCGGCGTCATGTCCGCGATCTACCTGGAGGAGTTCGCCCCGGACAACAAGCTGACCCAGACCATCGAGGTCAACATCAACAATCTGGCGGCGGTGCCGTCGATCATCTTCGGCCTGCTGGGTCTGGCCCTGTTCATCAACTTCTTCGGCGTGCCCCGATCCTCGGCACTCGCCGGGGGCCTGACCCTGGGACTGATGACACTGCCCATCATCATCATCAGCACCCGTGCGGCCCTGCGCGCCGTTCCGGACCCCATCCGCCAGGGCGCCTTCGCCATGGGCTGCTCCCGCTGGCAGGTGGTGCGCGACCATGTGCTTCCGTCATCGCTGCCGGGCATACTGACCGGGACCATCATCGGCCTGGCACAGGCCATGGGCGAGACGGCGCCGCTGATCATCGTCGGCATGATCGCCTACATTCCGGAGGCCCCCTCCGGCGTCTTTGAAGCCGCCACCGTGCTTCCGGCACAGGTCTTCACCTGGGCTTCCGAGCCCGAGCAGGCCTACGTGGAGAAAACGGCCGCCGGCATCATGGTGCTTCTGGCAGTGCTTCTGACGCTTAATGCCACGGCCGTCTTTCTGCGGCGCAAATTCGAGCGCCGCTGGTAGCGCTATACGAGGTGCGTATGTACTCTGAAGCCACAACCGAACCCCCAGAAACCACGGAATCAGTAACCCCTATGACCGGGCAACCCGAGACCAGTGCCCCGGCCCAGACGGCCGGCACCGCCGATAAGAACGTCAAGGTAAAAGCCGAGAACGTGAACCTGTGGTATGACAAGACCCAGGCGTTGCACGATCTGGACCTCAATATCTACGAAAACGAGGTGACGGCTCTGATCGGCCCGTCCGGCTGCGGCAAGAGCTCGTTCCTGCGCTGCCTCAACCGCATGAACGACCTGATCCCGAGCGTCCGGATCCAGGGCCAGATCACGCTGGACGGCGAGGACATCTACCACCCGGACGTGGACGTGGTGCAGCTGCGCAGCAACGTGGGCATGGTCTTCCAGAAGCCTAACCCCTTCCCCAAGAGCATCTACGAGAACATCGCCTACGCCCCGCGACTGCACGGCATCGTGAACGGCCGCCGGGATCTGGACGAACTGGTGGAGCACTCGCTCAAGCGCGCTGGGCTGTGGCGGGAGGTCTCGGACCGGCTGCAAACGCCGGGCACGGCCCTTTCTGGCGGCCAGCAACAGCGCCTGTGCATCGCCCGCGCCATTGCCGTTAACCCCGAGGTCATCCTGATGGACGAGCCGGCCTCCTCACTGGACCCGCTGGCCACGGCGACCATCGAGGAGCTGATCGACGAACTGAAGGACCGCTACACCATCGCCATCGTCACCCACAACCTCCAGCAGGCGGCCCGGGTGGCCGGCTACACGGCTTTCTTCCACATGGGCGAGATCGTGGAGTTCAACGACACGGATACCCTGTTCACCAACCCGCGTGAGCAGAAGACCGAGGACTACATCACCGGTCGGTACGGCTGAAGCTGGCGGTACCAGCCTCAGCCGATCAGCACGGTCGGGTTGCCGACCACCAGCTTGCCGCCGTGGGCGGTGGCACAGCCCAGGGTGGCGGCGGGCCTGCCGTTGATGAAGACGGTCGGTGAGCCCTCGCTGACCGTATCCGGCGGTCCCACACAGACGGCCTTATCCCCCTGACGCACGGCCGGTCGACCACCGATCAGCACATCCGGTGAACCCTGCACGGCAGGACCGCCCACATGGGGCTTGGGGCCATCAAACTGGGGACAGGTGTGAAAATCGCCGAGGGTAGCGGCTGGTTTGCCCATGAACGTCTCCCTGTTCCTGTTTCCGTTTCTGTTCCGTTCCTGAATCCTGCGTTGCCGATGCCGGTTGCAACGCATTCCCTGTGTGCCTGCGGGCGCAGACAGTCGGATTAAATCACTGCTGCCCACGCCAATCAAGCAACGGCCTCTCAATGCTACACTACGCTTCCATTCAGGAGGACAGCCCGTGGCCGATCTCAACCCTCGCCAACGCGAAGCCGTGAAGTACCTGGACGGCCCGCTGCTGGTGCTCGCCGGCGCCGGCAGCGGCAAGACCAGCGTGATCACGCGCAAGATCGCCCACCTGATCGAGTACGCGGGCTACCCCGGGCGCCACATCGCCGCCGTGACCTTCACCAACAAGGCGGCGCGGGAGATGAAGGAGCGCGTCAGCAAACTGGTGGACCGGCGCGCGGCGCGCGGTCTGACCGTGGCCACCTTTCACAATCTGGGGCTGACCATCCTGCGCGAGGAGCACGATGCCGTGGGTTATCACCCCGGTTTCTCCATCTTCGATGCCGAGGACGCCCGTAACCTGCTGCGCGACCTGCTGGCCGAGCACGCCCCGGACACCGGACTTGAAGTCGGTGACCTGCAGGCGACGATCTCGAACTGGAAGAACGCCATGCTGCTGCCGGACCAGGCGTTGAGCCGGGCCAACGACGCCCGCGAGGAACGCTTCGCCGTCATCTACCAGCACTACGCGGACTACCTGAAGGCCTATAACGCCCTGGATTTCGATGACCTGATCCTGCTGCCGGTGCTGCTGTTCCGCAACCACGAAGAGGTGCTCCAGAAATGGCAGCGCCGCATCCGCTACCTGCTGGTGGACGAGTACCAGGACACCAACCTGAGCCAGTACGAACTGGTGCGCCTGCTGGTGGGCCACCGCCAGGGCCTGACGGTGGTGGGCGATGACGACCAGTCCATCTACGCCTGGCGCGGCGCGCGGCCGGAGAACCTGGCCCAGCTCAAGGAGGACTTCCCCTCGCTGAAGATCGTCAAGCTGGAGCAGAACTACCGCTCCATGCGCCGCATACTGAGCACCGCCAACACCGTGATCGCCAACAACCCGCACGTCTTCGACAAGGCGCTGTGGAGCGAACTGGGCGTGGGCGATCCCATCCGCGTGCTGCGCTGTCGCAATGAGGAGGGAGAAGCCGAACGCATCGCCTCCGAGATCCTCGACCAGCGCCTGCGGAGCCGGTCGGAATACCGGGATTTCGCCGTTCTGTATCGGGGCAACCACCAGTCGAAACTGCTGGAGATCAAGCTCCAGGCCTACCAGGTTCCCTATAAGATCTCCGGAGGCACGTCCTTCTTCGCCCGCAACGAGATCAAGGACGCCATGGCATACCTGCGCCTGCTCACCAACCCGGATGACGACGTCGCCTTCCTGCGCGTGGTCAACGTGCCCCGCCGCGAGATCGGCCCACGCACCCTTGAGCAGCTTACCGGCTACGCCCGCCAACGACAGATGAGCCTGGTCCGCGCCCTGGACGAGGTCGGCGCCGAAAGCCACATCCAGGGCCGTGCGCTGGAGAAGCTGCGGCGCTTCACCCACTTCCTGCACGACATCCGCCGACAGCTCGAAAACGGCGACGACACCCTGGGCGTGATCCGCCGGATGTTCACGGACGTGGAATACGAGGAGTGGCTGCACCAGAACGCCTCCAGCGCCAAGCAGGCGCAGAAGCGCATGGAGAACGTCTGGTACCTGCTGGACTCCATCGAGCAGATGGAACCGAACGAGGACGACGGCGACACGGAGCAGACGCTGGAGGAAGCCGTCAGCCGGCTGGTGCTGCGCGACATCCTGGACCGCCAGGAGGAAGAGGACGACAGCGACCGGGTCCAGCTGATGACCCTGCACGCCTCCAAGGGGCTGGAGTTCCCGAACGTCTTCATCATGGGTCTGGAGGAGGAGCTGCTGCCGCACCGCAGCAGCATCGAGTCGGAAACCATCGAAGAGGAGCGGCGGCTGATGTACGTGGGCATCACCCGTGCCCAGCGCTGCCTGACCCTGACCTACGCCGGTCAGCGCAAGCAGTACGGCGAGGTCATCGAGCCCATCCCCAGCCGTTTCCTGGATGAGATGCCGGATGAGCACGTGGAGCGCGAGGGCGACTCGGACAGGGACCCCGAGGCCAACCAGCGCCGGGGCCGCGCCACCCTGTCCGCCCTCATGGACGACCTCTCATGAGCTTTCGGCGTAGCCCTCATGCACCGCCCAGACCGCGGCTTCCACCCGGGAGCGCAGCCCGAGTTTCTTGAGCAGGTGCTTCACATGCACCTTGACGGTGCCCTCGCTGATGTCCAGCCGCCGGGCCACCATCTTGTTGGAGAGCCCTTCCGCGATGTGGCGCAGGATGTCCTTCTCACGCGGGGTCAGACTGGCGTAGTCCGGCCCCTCCGCCTCCGGGGTGTGCTGATGGCGCAGGGCATCGGCAAGCAGGGTCGTGAGCCGGTCGCTGATCACCAGCTTGCCCACGGCGGCCTGATGCAGCCGGCTCATCAGGTCCTCGGGCTCCATGTCCTTGAGCAGGTAACCATCAGCACCCGCGCGCAACGCCGCAACCACGTCATCCTCGGCATCCGAGACAGTAAAAATCACAATCCGGCCAGGGAAACCGTCCTCCCGCAGCTTACGCAGCGTCTCATGCCCATCCGTTCCCGGCATGTTCAGATCCAGCAGAATCAGGTCCGGATCCAGCTCCCCGGCAAGGCGGATACCCTCCTGGGCATTGCTGGCTTCCCCCGCCAGGGTCATGCTGTCCTCCATGTCCAGCAGCTGGGTAATGCCCCGCCGCAGCAGGGGGTGGTCGTCAATCAGCAGAATCCGCGCCGGCGTTTTTTCGTCTGTCTGGGTCATAGCATCATTCCGTTACTATTCGCTCACCAAGGGGATCAGGAAGCCTGAATCAGGCCGGAGTTGTTCTGGGGAATCATCAGGCGCACCTCGGCACCACCCTCCTCCCTGTTGCGCATACTGAGTTCACCGCCAAGTGTCTGGCTGCGATCGCGCATGATCACGATGCCGTAATGGCTCGGCGGCACCCCACCGTCGGGCAGGCCCACGCCGTTGTCCCGCACCACCACCCGCAACGAACCATTACGCTGGTAAACGCGCACCGAGGCCTCGGTAGCCTGAGCGTGTTTGAGCACATTGGCCAGCGCCTCGCGCACGATCTGGAGCACATGGATTTCCTCATTCGGAGAGAACATGCGCGGTGGCATGTCGTACTCCAGGGATACCGGGTAGCCCAGCCGGTCACTGAACTCACGGACAGTGCGGTGGAGGGCCTCTTCCAGGCCCGGGGAATCAAACTGCAGGCGGAAGGTGGTCAGCAGTTCGCGCAGCTGGCGGTAGCCGTTGTTCAACCCGTTGCGCAGTTCCTGGATCACCTCCTCCTCACGGGCGTCGACGTCACGGCCGGATTCCTGCTGCAACTTCTGCAGACGCGCCACCTGCATTTTGAGATAGGACAGCGACTGCGCCAGTGAATCATGCAGCTCACGGGCGATCACGGTTCGTTCCTCCATCAGGGTCAGCCGCTGCTGCTCCGTCATCCGGCGGTTCAGGTAAACGGCGGTACCGAGCTGGTCCGCCAGGGTCTCCAGAAGCTGGCGTTCGTGATGCTCAAGGGTCCGGTCACGCTCGTACCAGACCTCCAGGGTTCCCACCAGGTCATCACCGGTGCGCACCGGCAGAAGCAGCCGCTTGCGGTGTTCCTCGGGCTGGTCCTCAAACGTATGGCAGCCAGTCAGGCAGGCATCGCAGTTAAAGGAACGGCAGTGCTCCGGGCGTGCCTGGGCGAAGGTGGTCACCGCCTCAAACGAGGACTCGTTCTCCTGCTCGTGCAGATAGAGGCTGACCGGGCCGATTTCCAGTAGCCCTTCCAGCTGCTGCAGCAACGGCACCGACCCCTCGCACAGGTCCGAGGAACCATAGAGCGAGCGGCTGGCGCTGTGCAGAAGCTGGAGTGCGCGGTGACTGCGCTCAAGCTCATCGGTGCGCGCCGCCGCCTGTGATTCCAGGTCCGCGTAGCGCCGGGAAAGGGATTCACTCATCTGGTCGAAGGTCCGGCCCAGCACAGCCAGCTCATCCTGCCCGCGGAAGCCGGTGCGCTGGCTGAAATCCTGGCGTGCCGCCGCCCTCGCCATGGCCAGAAGCCGGTTCAGGGGCTCCACCACACGCCGGCGCACGTCCAGGAACAGTACGACCACCACCGCCAGGGTCAGGATCAGGGAGAGCACCTGGACCATGCCAAGAAGCGCAATACGCGACTCGGCACGTGCTTCCAGCGCTGCCACCAGCGCATCCACCTCCTCAATAAAGGTAGTGGTCCCGCGCAGTGGCAGCAGCGTGGCGGTTCCCCCGAGTGCTTCCGAGTAGACCGGTCGGATCAGGGCCAGCCAGGTCAGCCGCACATGCTGGTACTGCTCCGTCACCGGATGAGCCAGCCCCGGCATGGCACTGTTGAGAAGAGGGCTTTCAAGGCGGGCGGTGATCTGCTGCATCTGCTCCTGGATGCGCTCTGGGGCGGCCTCCGCCTCCCCCAGGGTCACCAGCCGCTGCAGCTCCATGCGCACCAGTCCCGAATGGTTGATGGCGGCGGCATCGCCGCGGGCACTGGCGGAAATGGCCAGCGAAACCGCAATATTGATCAGTGCCAGTATCACAACGGCGGCCAGGGCCATACCGATACGGGCAATCAACGAATCCCTGAAAAGGCGCATCTGGTTCTCAGCAAGCGTGTCGGACTGGGCGTATATCGAAAGTAATAGACATGTTACACCAATTCAATAACGGCTACCCCTAATGACCTTTTGACCGGCATGGCGGTTGGGCGGACACTCAAGCCACTGAAATCACGATGCTCATCCATCATGCATGAGGTCCCGCATCCAATGCAGCCCGCAGACAAGAACTGGAACCTCTCCAGTTCCCTGCCACTGGCCACACTGGTACTGGCGCTGGCGGCAGGCAGCTGGGGCGTTTTCGGGGCACTCGTGACCCTGGTAGCCCAGACTTTCGGACTCACCGGCTCCCAGTTCAGCCTCATCCTGCTGGCCCCGGCAGCCGTCGGTATCCCGCTGCTGTGGCCGCTGTACCGCTGGGCTGCCCATGCCACCAGCCCTGGTACCGTGCTGCTGGTGGTCTTCCTGGCGCTGATCCCGGCCCTCGCCGGTCTGGCTCTGGCAGCCCACTTCAGCCACCTGCTGCTGGTGGGCGCGGGGCTCGGCGTGGTTCCGGGCTGCTTCGCCTCGGGCGTGGTCTACCTGCACCGGCTTACCCGTATCCCCTGCCCAGCGCTGACAGCCGTACTGCTGGTTCTGTGCGCTCTGGGAGCCGCCTTCGCCTATGTGTCCACCCCCCTGATCACTGATGCCTTCGGCTGGCGCTTCACGCCCCTGATGAGCATCGGCCTTATCCTAATTGCCGCCATCCTCCTCGCCACCCTTGGTGAACCCACTGAATCCAGCGTGTAATCCGTTCCTATCCCTTGGGGGGTAGACCCCGATTATCTCGTGGTATCCATGCAGACCTTATACTTCTTTTTGCCCAGAATGGGACCTATCAGCCTGAGCATTGAGAAAGCTCAACATTCAGGCAGCGCGGACAGGGCAACCCTGAGGAGATCACGATGAGTAACTTTCTGGACCGACTGACGTTCTTCAAGCGCCAGAGGGAACCCTTTGCCGACGGCCACGGCGTGAGCGTAGACGAGGACCGGCGCTGGGAGGACGGCTACCGTTCCCGCTGGCAGCACGACAAGGTGGTGCGTTCCACCCACGGTGTGAACTGCACGGGGTCGTGCTCCTGGAAGATCTACGTGAAGAACGGCCTGGTCACCTGGGAGACCCAGCAGACCGACTACCCGCGCACACGCCCGGGCCTGCCCAACCACGAGCCGCGCGGGTGCGCCCGGGGCGCCAGTTTCTCCTGGTACATCTACTCCGCCAACCGCCTGAAGTACCCCATGGTGCGCCGTCATCTGGTGGAGCTCTGGCGGGATGCGAAGAAGCAGCACAGTGACCCGGTGGAAGCCTGGGCCTCCATCGTCCAGGATCCGCAGAAGGCCCACGCCTACAAGTCCCGCCGCGGCCTGGGCGGTTTCGTACGTGCCGACTGGACCGAGGTTCAGGAGATCATCGCGGCCGCCAACGTCTATACCGCGCGCGACTACGGCCCGGACCGGATCATCGGCTTCTCCCCGATCCCGGCCATGTCCATGGTCTCCTACGCCGCCGGCACCCGTTACCTGTCGCTGATCGGTGGCGTCTGCATGAGCTTCTACGACTGGTACTGCGACCTGCCGCCGGCGTCCCCGCAGACCTGGGGCGAGCAGACGGACGTGCCGGAATCCGCGGACTGGTTCAACTCCACCTTCCTGATGATGTGGGGCTCCAACGTGCCGCAGACGCGGACCCCGGACGCCCACTACATGACCGAGGCCCGCTACCGGGGCACCAAGACCGTCACCGTGACCCCGGACTACTCCGAGGCCTCCAAGTTCGGCGACATCTGGCTCAACCCCAAGCAGGGCACCGACTCGGCGCTGGGTATGGCCCTGGGCCACGTCATCCTCAAGGAGTGGCACGTCGAGGGCCGGAGTGACTATTTCGACGACTACGTGCGCCGCTACACGGATCTCCCCTACCTGGTGATGCTGGACCAGGAGAACGGCAATACCGTCCCCGGCCGCTTCCTGCGCGCGTCGGACCTGGCGGGGAACCTGGGCGAGGACGAGAACGCCGACTGGAAGACCATCGCCTGGGATGAGAACAGCGAGAGCATGGTCGCGCCCACCGGCTCCATCGGCTTCCGCTGGACCGAGAGCAAGGGCAAGTGGAACCTGGAACAGAAGACCGGCGACGGGAAGGACATCCACCTGCGCCTGAGCCATATCGAAAGCTCGGACGACGTGACCGACGTGGCCTTCCCCTACTTCGGCGGTGGCGGCAACCCGCATTTCTCCCACACCAGCCATGACCCGGTGCAGAAGCGCCGCGTGCCCATCCGCACCATCACCCTGGCCGACGGCAGCACCGCGCGAGTCGCCAGCGTGTTCGACCTGATGGTGGCCAACTACGGCATCGACCGGGGCCTGGGCGGTGACCACGTGGCCAGCTCCTACGATGACGACGTGCCCTACACCCCGGCCTGGCAGGAGACCATCACCGGCGTACCGCGCGAAAAAGTCATCACCGTGGCGCGGCAGTTCGCGGAGAACGCCCACAAGACCCAGGGCAAGTCCATGATCATCATCGGTGCCGCCATGAACCACTGGTACCACATGGACATGAACTACCGGGCCGTCATCAAGATGCTGATGATGTGCGGCTGCGTGGGCGTCTCCGGCGGCGGCTGGGCGCACTACGTGGGCCAGGAGAAGCTGCGCCCGCAGACCGGCTGGGCGCCGGTGGCGTTCGCGATGGACTGGCACCGTCCGCCGCGGCACATGAACTCCACCTCCTTCTTCTATGCCCACACCAGCCAGTGGCGCCACGAGACGGTGAAGATGGATGAAATCCTGTCCCCGCTGGTCAACGCGGACGACTGGAACGGCTCCATGATCGACTACAACGTGCGCGCCGAGCGCATGGGCTGGCTGCCCTCCGCGCCCCAGCTCTCGCGCAACCCGCTGCAGGTGGCGCGCGAGGCGAAGGAAGCGGGCATGGAGATCAAGGACTACATCGTGCAGTCCCTGCGTGACGGCAGCCTGCAGTTCGCCAGCGAGGATCCGGACAACCCGGCCAACTTCCCGCGCAACATGTTCGTCTGGCGCTCCAACATCCTGGGCTCCTCGGGCAAGGGCCACGAGTACTTCCTCAAGTACCTGCTCGGCACCGAGAACGGCCTCCAGGGCAAGGACCTGGACAGCATCCCCAACGCGGAGAAGCCGGAGGAAGTGCAGTGGCGCGACGCGGCCACCGGCAAGCTGGACCTGCTGACCACCCTGGACTTCCGCATGTCCACCACCTGCATGTACTCGGACATCGTGCTGCCGACCGCGACCTGGTACGAGAAGCACGACATGAACACCTCCGACATGCACCCCTTCATCCACCCGCTGACCGCGGCCGTGGACCCGGCCTGGGAGTCGCGCTCGGACTGGGACATCTACCGGGGCATCGCGAAGAAGTTCTCCGAGCTGTGCCAGGGCCATCTCGGCGAGGAAACCGACGTGACCACCCTGCCGCACATCCACGACACCCCGGCGGAAATGGCCCAGCCCAAGGACGTGAAGGACTGGAAGAAAGGCGAGTGCGAGCCCATCCCCGGCAAGACCATGCCCAACATGGTGACGGTGGAGCGCAACTACCCCGAGACCTATAACCGCTTCACCGCCCTCGGTCCGCTGATGGACAACGTGGGCAACGGCGGCAAGGGCATCACCTGGAAGACCAACGACGAGGTGGAATTCCTGGGCGATCTCAACGGCCGCGTGACCGAGGACGTCAGCACCAAGGGGCGTCCGAAGATCCGCACCGCCATCAACGCCTGCGAGACCATCCTGAGTCTGGCGCCGGAGACCAACGGCCATGTGGCGGTGCGCGCCTGGGATGCGATGAGCGAACAGACCGGTCGCGAGCATGCGCATCTTGCCCGCCACCACGAGGGCGAGACCATCCGCTTCAACGACATCGTGGCCCAGCCGCGCAAGATCATCTCCTCGCCCACCTGGTCCGGCATCGAGTCCGACAAGGTGAGCTACAACGCGGGCTGGACCAACATCAACGAGCTGATCCCCTGGCGGACCCTCACCGGGCGCCAGCAGTTCTACCAGGATCACCTCTGGATGCGCGCCTTCGGCGAGACCCTGTGCGTGTACAAGCCGCCGATCGACATGAAGACCATCGACCCGATCATGAACAAGAAGGGCAATGGCAACACCGAGATCGTGCTCAACTTCATCACGCCACACCAGAAGTGGGGCATCCACAGCACCTACACGGACAACCTGCTGATGCTGACCCTGTCGCGCGGCGGCCCGATCGTGTGGATGAGCGAGACCGACGCGGCCAAGGCCGGGATCGAGGACAACGATTGGATCGAGGCCTTCAACGTCAACGGCGCCATCACGGCCCGTGCGGTGGTCAGCCAGCGGGTGCCCGAGGGCATGTCGATGATGTACCACGCCCAGGAGAAGATCGTGAACACCCCCGGATCCGAGATCACCGGCAACCGGGGCGGCATTCACAACTCCGTGACCCGGGCCGTGCTCAAGCCGACGCACATGATCGGCGGCTACGCCCAGCAGAGTTACTTCTTCAATTATCACGGAACCGTGGGTTCCAACCGCGACGAGTTCATCGTCATCCGGAAGATGAGCAACATCGACTGGATGGACGAGGAATCGGGCGATGCCATGCGGACAGAGGGGGCATGACATGAGGATACGCGCACAGATCGGCAAGGTGCTGAACCTGGACAAGTGCATCGGGTGCCACACCTGCTCGGTGACCTGCAAGAACGTCTGGACCTCCCGCGAGGGCATGGAATACGCCTGGTTCAACAACGTTGAGACCAAGCCCGGCGTCGGCTACCCCAAGGAATGGGAAAACCAGGAGCGCTGGAAGGGCGGCTGGAAACGCCTCGACGACGGCACCATCCAGCCGCGCATCGGCGGGCGCTGGCGGGTCCTGGCGAACATCTTCGCCAACCCGGACATGCCGGCGATCGACGACTATTACGAGCCGTTCGACTTTGACTACGCCCACCTGCAGAAGGCCGGCGATTCGAAGACCATGCCCACGGCCCGGCCTCGCTCGCTGCTGACCGGCAAGCGCATGGAAAAGATCGAGTGGGGCCCGAACTGGGAGGAGATCCTCGGCACGGAATTCAAGCACCGCTCGAAGGACTACAACTTCGAGGGCGTGCAGAAGGAGATCTACGGCCAGTTCGAGAACACCTTCATGATGTACCTGCCCCGGCTGTGCGAGCACTGCCTTAACCCGACCTGCGTGGCCTCCTGCCCCAGCGGCGCCATCTACAAGCGGGAAGAGGACGGCATCGTACTGATCGACCAGGACAAGTGCCGTGGCTGGCGCATGTGCGTCTCCGGCTGCCCGTACAAGAAGATCTACTACAACTGGAAGTCCGGCAAGTCCGAGAAGTGCACCTTCTGCTACCCGCGCATCGAAGTGGGCCAGCCGACCGTGTGCTCCGAGACCTGCGTGGGCCGGATCCGCTACCTGGGCGTGATGCTCTACGACGCCGACCGCATTGAGGAAGCGGCCAGCACGCCCAACGAGCAGGATCTGTACGAAGCCCAGATGGACGTCTTCCTCAACCCCCATGATCCGGAGATCGAGGCCGAGGCACGCCGCCAGGGCATTCCGGACGACTGGCTGGAAGCCGCCAAGAACTCCCCGGTCTACAAGATGGCCATGGAGTGGAAGGTCGCCTTCCCGCTGCACCCGGAATACCGGACGCTGCCCATGGTGTGGTACGCCCCGCCGCTGTCGCCCATCCAGTCCGCTGCCGAGTCCGGCCGCATCGGCTACAACGGCGCGATCCCGGACGTGGACCAGCTGCGCATCCCGGTCCGTTACCTGGCCAACATGCTGACCGCCGGTGAGGAAGAGCCCATCACCCACGCCCTTGAACGGATGCTGGCCATGCGGGCCTTCATGCGCGGGCGCAACGTGGATGGCGTTGAGGACACCGAGGTGCTGGAGCGGGTTGGCCTGGACGTGCACACCGTCGAGGAGATGTTCCGCTACATGGCCATCGCCGACTACGAGGACCGCTTCGTGATCCCGACCAACAAGCGCGAGTACGCCCATTCCATGTACGACGGCCAGACCGAGCGCGGCGGCTGCGGCTTCAGCTTCGGCAGTGGCTGCAACGCCGGGGGTGGCGAGGACGCCGATGTCTTCGGCGGCAAGCCCAACAACAAGCGCCAGTTCTTCTCCGTTCGCGTTGAGAAGATGGGCAACTGAGGAGATCATGATGAAAACACTGCGCGCTATCGCCCATCTCATGGCCTATCCAACAGGGCCCATGCAGGAAGCCCTGCCGGAGCTGGCCGAAGTCATCCGCGGGGAGTCACGCCTCACGGGCCAGGCCCGTGACGGACTCCTGGCCCTGATCGACGACCTGGCGGCCCGCCCGCTGGGTGAGATCCAGGAGAATTACGTCAGCCTGTTCGATCGCGGCCGGCACCTCTCACTGCACCTGTTCGAGCACGTGCACGGCGAGTCCCGGGACCGCGGCCAGGCCATGGTCGACCTGATGGAGCACTACCGCCTGCACGGCTACGAGCTGGATGCCCGGGAACTGCCGGACTACATCCCGCTGTTCCTGGAATTTCTCTCCACCCAGGACGAAACCGAGATCACCGACATGCTCGGTGACGCCATGCCCGTCATGGTGCTGCTCGGCGCCCGCCTGGAGGAAAAGGGATCCCCCTATGCCGCTCTCTTCCACGCGCTGGAAGCCATTGGCGGCAGCTGCGAACAGGCCCGCGACATGCGGGAGCTGGCCGCCAACGAGGGCCCGGATGAATCCATCACCAGGATGGACGAGATCTGGGAGGAGGAACAGGTCACCTTCCTCGGCAATAACGACCCGGCCGGCGGCGGCTGTGGCAACACCAGCCCCGGCCCCGCCACCACACCCACGGACGAGATTCCTGTGCGCTGGGTGGACAACCCCGGCGCCCAGGCCGCCGGCCAACGCTGATTCAGGGGAGAGACACCATGGAAACCTACATCAACCAACTGATCTTCGGCGTCGGCCCCTACCTGGCCGGCACCATCTTCCTGCTGGGCAGCTTCCTGCGCTACGAGCGCGGCCAGTACACCTGGCGGGCCATGTCCAGCCAGACACTGAGCAACCCGCCGGCGTTCCGCTGGGCGAGCATCGCCTTCCATGTGGGCATCCTCCTTCTGTTCTTCGGCCACCTGTTCGGCCTGCTCACGCCCACGGTGGTCTACACCTCACTGGGCATGACTCCCGGCGCCAAGCAGATCATGGCCATGGTCGCCGGCGGCCTGTTCGGCCTGCTGTGCTTCGCCGGCCTCAGCTACCTGGTGTACCGGCGGCTGTTCAACGCCCGTGTGCGTGCCAACAGCAGCCCCATGGACACCTTCATCATCTGTCTGATCTACCTGCAGCTGATCACCGGTCTGTGCACCCTGTTCGTCTCCATGGACCACCTGGACGGCGCCGTCATGCTCGAACTCGCCCACTGGGCCCAGGGCATCGTCACCTTCCAGGCCGGCGCATGGCAGTACATCGTGGACGTGCACTGGATCTACAAGACCCACATCTTCCTCGGGTTACTCATGTTCACCGCCTTCCCGTTCAGCCGGCTGGTGCACATCTGGAGCTGGCCGGTGGAATACGTGGCCCGGCGGTACCAGATCGTAAGGCCGCAGTAGAGCCCGACATCATAGGGCGGCCGATGCCGGGGATGCTCGGAGGGAAACTCGGTGACCATGGATGGTCACCGCGTAGCGCACAGGGATGTGCTCGTAGCGGTTCCCGGAGAGCATCCCCGGCAGCGGCCGACCTGCAGCAGACACAGAGGTAGCAGCATGCAAGCCATCCCCATCCAACAGGTCGCCGGCGGCGAAATCCTGATCAACGGTCGAACCATTACCGAAGAAGCGATCAACCAGGAGATTCAATACCACCCGGCCCCGTCCCTGGAAGAAGCCCGAAAAGAAGCCGCCAAGGCCCTGTCCATCCGCACGATGCTGATCACAGAGGCCGAACGCCAGGGCATCACCGGTGAAGACCGCCAGACCGCGGAAACCCAGGAAGAAGCCCAGATCCGCCAGCTCCTCGACCAGGAACTGGACAACCCGGAACCGGACGAAGCCGCCTGCCGCCAGTACTACGAAAGCAACCGCGAACGCTTCCGTTCACCCAGCCGGTACCACGTCTCCCACATCTTCCGTCCGGCCCCGGCCGACGACGCCGACGCCCGCGTCAGCGCCCGCGAACGCTGCCGCCGCATCATCCGCGTCTGCCAGGCCGACCCGGGGCGCTTCACACGGCTGGCGTTCAAGCACTCCAAATGCCCCTCCGCCGAAGCCGGCGGCGACATGGGCACCGTCGGCCCAGGCGACACCTCACACGACTTCGAAAAGGCCCTCGACCGCCTCCCCGAAGGCGAACTCTCCGCCCATCCACTGGAAACCCGCTACGGCTTCCACGTGGTCTGGCTGCACGAACGCCAGCGCGGCGAACAGCTGCCCTACGAGGCCGTGACAGAAAAGATCGCCACCTATCTTAAGGAATCCGTCTGGCGCCGCTCCGTCAGCCAGTACCTCCAGATCCTTGCCGGCCGCTCCAGAATCGAGGGCATTGACCTCAGCAGCGCTGACAACCCTCTGGTGCAATAAATGGTGAACATGTTGCGATTGGTGGAATCAGCGACTCCTTCGGGGTTTAGAGCATTGATGCAGGGGACCCCTTTCAGGGAGGCTCGATGACAGGATGTCATCGCGCCAGCGCCCATGGATGGGTTCACAGCGGTCCCTGAAAGGGGTCCCCTGTAGCAATGCCGGCAGCAACACTACAGTCTGGTGACAGACGCCAAACAACCGGAAGAGCCCAGATCATGACGGTAGAAACCTTCACCCCGGAACCAAGAATCACCACCTTCGACGACCTCGCCCGAATGTCCGAAATGGATGGCCCCGGCACCAAACTCCTGGTCGTCCTCATCCACGTCCAGCGCCTTCAGGAAAAAACCGCCAGCGGCGAACACGCCGAAATGGACGACCAGGGCACCCTCATGCCCCTCATGGTCCGCGACTTCCCCTTGACACCCCAGACCCGCCTCAAGGACATTGTCGAAGAAGCGGACCAGGTCAGCACCAACTGGGAATTCCTGATGACCGCCATCCTCCCCGGGCGCAACGGCGAGCCCGCAGCCGAGGACGAGACCGAACAACACCTCACGCGCATGGCCCAGACCCTCACCACCGGTGAAAACCTGGACCAGTTCGCCATCTTCACGCGCGACGGCGAACCGGTGCAGCTCCAGGTCATGAGCGAGCAGTAAGGAGAACACGATGTCCGAACCGCAAAAGGCACTGGTCGACCAGTTCGGGCGCACCATCACCTACGTGCGCATCTCCGTCACCGACCGCTGCGACTTCCGCTGTGTCTACTGCATGAGCGAGGACATGGAATTCCTGCCGCGCCAGCAGGTGCTCAGCCTGGAGGAGATCGCACGCATTGCCCGCATCTTCCGCGAGCTTGGTGTTGAGAAAATCCGCCTGACCGGGGGTGAACCCCTGGTGCGCAAGGGCATCGTGAAGCTGGTGGAAGACATTGGCGGTCTCGGCCTGAACGACCTGGCCATGACCACCAACGGCAGCCAGCTGCCGCACATGGCCCACGACCTCAGGGCCGCCGGCATGGATCGGCTCAACATCAGCCTGGATTCACTGGACGCGGAAAAGTTCCGCAGCATCACCCGCACCGGTGACCTCAACAAGGTGATCAGGGGCATTGATACCGCCGTAGAGGCCGGCTTCAAGGGCATCAAGCTCAACAGCGTCATCATGAAGAACAGCAACGACCATGAGGTACTGGATCTGGTCGAATTCGCACGGTCACGCGGCATTGATATCAGCTTCATCGAGGAAATGCCCCTGGGCGAGATCTCCGACCATACCCGGGACGAGACCTTCTGCTCCAGCGACGAGGTCCGGGAGATCATCGAACAGCGCTACGACCTTATCCCCAGCACGGCGGATACCGGCGGCCCCTCACGTTATTTCCAGATGCCGGACTCACCGAGCAAGGTCGGCTTCATCTCCCCGCACACCCACAACTTCTGTGGCGACTGCAACCGCGTACGCCTGACCGTCGAAGGCCGCCTGCTGCTGTGCCTCGGTAATGAGCATTCCAAGGATCTGAAGGGCCTTATGCGGCGTTACCCCGAAGACGATGAGCCCATCCGCGAGGCCATCATCAGCGCCATGGACCTGAAGCCGAAGGAGCACCACTTCACCACTGACGGTGATGTGCAGATCCTGCGGTTCATGAATATGACCGGGGGCTGACGCTGAGCCGGGTGACTCCAGAGCTTGCCCAATCGCGACCGGGGGTCGCTCCTACGGGGCAGGTCACCCGGCAGTAGCAGGCTCTTCATCGGGGATATTGAGAAGACGGATCAGCTGGGGAACATCCTTTCCGGGAACGATATCGGCCAGGGTATAGCGGTCAAGGGTCGCCAGGAAGGCATTCAGCGCCTCGCCCAGAACGCCCTTGAGGGAGCATACCGGTGAGATCACACAGGTGTTGTCCGGGCCGAAGCACTCCACCAGGTTCAGGTCCGGCTCCATCTCACGCACCAGCACACCAAGGTTGATCTCTGATGGGCTGAGACGGAGACGGATACCGCCCTTCTTGCCCCGGACACTGTCCAGGTAACCCTTGCGGGTCAGCTGATGGACCACTTTCATGAGATGGTTCTTGGAGATCCCATATCGGTCGGCGACCTCCTGAATCGTCGCCAACCGGTCACCCTGAAGTGACAGGTAGATCAGAACCCGGAGGGAATAGTCTGTATAGCCAGTAATTCGCATTGACCGCTCTCACTGTCTGAGACAACGCGCGCGGCACCCCGAGTCCCTCCCGGGTTGAGCAGCGTGGTTTACTCGCTCTCCGCGGTCATGTAGTCGACCGCATTCTGTATTTCCTCATCGGAACAGCCACTGCAGCCGCCCTTGGCAGGCATGGCGTTGAAACCATTGATCGCATGGTCATAGAGGGTTTCGTCGCCCTTGCTGATACGATCCGACCAGGCGCCACTATCACCGAGCTTGGGGGCGCCAGCAGCACCGGAGTCGTGACATGCGGAACAGGCGTCGGCATAGACCTCTTCACCACCGCGCGGTCCAGTGGACTGCTGCTGGCGCTGCTGGCCTTCTTCACCCGCAATATTCACATTGCCGGTGGGCTTGATGCGCTCCCTGATCTGGTCCTCGACGGCCGCCAGTGTGAGCGCGGAACCGCCCAGCGCCAAAACGAGAGCGAGACTTGCGAAAATTCGGGTCAGCTTGTTCATTACCACACCTCAGTCGTCAGAAGCGGACGTATTGTACCCGCTCCCGGCCGATGATACGAGCCTGCGTTATTCGCCGCCTTCCTCGGCAGTGCCACTGGACTGCAGCTGGCAGTAGTTCTCGAGACCCATGCGGTCGATCATGTCGAGCTGTGTCTCAAGGAAGTCCACATGCCCTTCCTCGTCCGCCAGCAGAGTCGCGAGCAGGTCGCGCGTGCCGTAGTCCTGGACGGATTCGGCGTGCTTGATTCCGGCCCGATAGATGGCGATACCGTCGTGCTCGGCCTTGAGGTCACACTCAAGGATTTCCTTGACGTTTTCGCCGATCAGCAGTTTGTTCAGATCCTGAAGGTTCGGCAGCCCGCCGAGAAACAGGATGCGCTCGATCAGCTGATCGGCGTGCTTCATCTCGTCGATCGATTCGTCGTATTCGATCTTGCCCAGCTTATCGATGCCCCAGTCCTTGAGCATGCGCGCGTGGAGAAAGTACTGGTTGATGGCGGTCAGCTCTGCGGCCAGCGCCTGATTCAGATACTGAATGACCTGTTTATCGCCCTTCATGGGAATGCTCTCCTGATCCGGTGTCTGTGTTTTAATTACGCAAAACTACCACACACGGATCAGGGGCGGCCAGTCAGTGACAGGGGGAAAAGCCGTCAGGCGGGGCGCGCCAGCGCATTGATCAGATCCAGATCCACGCTGTTATGGTGCTCATCCAGGATTTCCCGGGCCATGGTTCCACAGCGGCCACACTGGGTAGCCACACCGAGCTCGTTCCTGAGCTGACGCATGCTGGAGCAGCCATCCTCTACCGCCCGGCGGATTTCGTGATCAGTGATTTGATTACAGAGACACACGTACATGATAACTCCTGCATGGCAGCTAACGAGCACCTTAATGCTAATTATTCTTATTTCCTCAAAAGAATGCAAGCGTTTTGCGTAAAAAATGTTCTCATTGAAAATTGGCACAATAATCAGCGGTCTTTAATTGCCGAAATGTCAGCGGGGGATGGACGTGCAGGCCAACGGCCCTTATCATACCGCCCCTGTTTCGGTGGTGTTGCTCACAAGGCATCGGCCGCCGGACCGACACCGGAGCCATCCATTCCGGTGTCATTCTCCGCCCGTAGCTCAGCTGGATAGAGCGCTGCCCTCCGGAGGCAGAGGTCATAGGTTCGAATCCTATCGGGCGGGCCATTTTCCCCCGCATCCACGTCCTGTTTGGGACAGTTTTGGGACAACCAGCCTAGCTTCAGGGACGACCCAAGCGGTATGCGATAGCGACCTTTATCTCGCTGCTTACCAGCCACGCGGTCATTAGTCGTCCTTGCGAACCCCGCCTTTCAGTAAGCGGTCCACGAACCCCATCTTAGAAGCGGAGCAGCAGTGTCCCAATGATGGCGCCCAGCGCGTTCGCATCGGCGAGGAAGTCACCGAACAGCTGGATGTGATCCCCGCCCGCGTTCAGGTGATCCGACACATCCGCCCGAAATACGCCTGCCGCCAGTGCGAGGACGGTGTCGCCATCGCGCCGGCTCCGGCGCAGCCGCTGCCCAAATCCAATGCCAGCGCCAACCTGCTGGCCTACTGCCTGGTGGCCAAATACGTGGATGCGCTGCCGCTGTACCGCCAGCAGCAGGCGTTCAAACGTCGCCCTTGCGAAACCCGCCTTTCAGGCAGCTCCCGGTGTGAGCTGTTGCTGTGATCGGGCAACACCCACCCCGGATTGATGGATTGCGGCCAGCAGTGCCCGGAGCAATTGAAGCCCAAAAAGCTGCGCCAGCCGGCGCAGCACCTTCCTCAGGTTGAACCCGACCGCGCACAGCACCGCGTGGACCCGATCGCCTTCGCGCCCGCGCAGGTGGCAGCGATCCAGCAGGCCTTCGTGTTTCATGTGGCCGATGATCGGCTCAACGCTGTTGCGCCGGTGCTGGTAGCGGGCGTGGGCGGTGCCGTTGCCTTTCTTCTTGCCGGTGATGTGCACGTTGGTCAGCGGTGTGCTCTCGCTGCCGCGATAGCCCCGGTCGACCAGGGTGTTCACCGGCAGCTGGCCGCAGTGTTTATGCACCCGTTCCAGCCCCTGGTGCAGCGTGTGGCCATCGTAGGCATTGCCGCGCAGGGCCTGGCAGTCGAGCACAAAGCCCTCCCTGGCGGTGGTGATCACACTGACCTTGCTGCCGAACTCATAGGGGGTGCGGGCCTTGCCCTTGGCGATGCAGGCCACCTCCGGCTCGTGCAGGCTGTAGAGCTTGGGCCGGTGTTGAGGCTCGGCGTACTGGCGCCACAGGTACAGTGCCTGGTAAAGCGCCTCATCCAGTCCCTGGCTGCGCTGGCCATGAGGTTGCTGGCGGCGAACGTCATTGCACACACGGCCCAGATAACCATGGAGCTTGCGAAGCCGTTTGTGCATGCGCCGGAACTGGCGGGCGTGGGCGTAGCGCCCGATCTGGATGACCAGCCCATCGAGCGAGCGCTCGTAGGTCTGGCGGAACTTCACACCGTCCGCTTTGGCCCGGCTCACCAGGCGCCGGTGCGCGCGCACCATCAGCCGCGCTTCGCTGGGGTGCTCGATGGCCTTGGGCATCACGGTTGTATCGGCCACCGCCACTCGGAAACTCTCGGGAGCAACCGTGCCCGTGCCTTCACCCAACTCCACCGTCATCTTCAAAAGCGCTCGCGCGCCATCTTCGCCAATACGACGACGGAACCGGCCCATGGTGGACTCGTCCATCGGCGGCTCATGCTTGAACACCGACTCGCCGCAGAAATACTGCCAGTACGGGTTCTCCACCCACTGATCGAGCAGCTCGTGGTCGGACAGCCCCTGCATGTGCTTGAGCATCTGCAGCCCAACGTGAAGCCGGATGGGATGGCCTGGGCGACCGTTATCCGGACACCAATAGGGACCGAACTGTTCTTCGCACTGTTGCCAGTCGATGCGTTCGGCCATGCGCACCAGTGGATGACGCAGGTTGATCATGTCTTCGAGATAGAGCTCAAAGAGCCCTTTCTGGGGCTGCTGGCGGTCGTCGGTGGGAATCATGGCGATGAAAACTACACGGTTTTGGGTCTGTGGGTGCATTTCCGGGGAGAAATTATACCGGAAAACGCGCCCAGGGTCCTGTTTTTCCTATCAAATTGGGTTTTGCAGGGGCGACTAATTACCTCTGCCTAACGAAATAACCGTATTGGCGGCATCAGGTGCTATGCCGGCCCCTGGCACTAACCCTGCAGCGCTCAACATATCCTGGGTACGATCAAGCCCCGGTGTTGCCTGCGATGCGAGACGACGCGCTTGCGCCTTCGCGAATCCAGCGGCCAGATCCTCGAAGCCAGGCTTGCTACCGGCCACCCCGTCTACAATATGATCAGCGGCCTTCGCTAGATTCATGGCCGCACCACCGGTGGACAGCACTTGAAGAGCGGCGGGAAACAGGATCTCGCCTTCCGGGGCGACGTAGCTCGTCGGGTTGTGATTGGTGTAGGCGTAGGCGTGGTAGCCGCCAGCCAGGCCCAGCGGGTCCGGGCGCAGGTAGGTGCCCGTGGCTGGGTCGTAGTAGCGTTGCTGGTTGTAGTGCAGGCCGGTTTCGGGGTCGTGGTACTGGCCTGGCAGCCGGACCGGGAAGGTCACCTCGGACTGGACTACCTCTGTTTCGCCAAAGGGCGTGCGCCGGGCGGACCAGGCTACGTCGCCGGCCTCGTCGGTGAGCATAACCGGGGCACCGAGGTGGTCCAGGTGCACAAAGTACAGCTCGTCGTTGGCATCCACCATGGCGAACAGCTCGCCCTGGGGCGTGTACAGGTACTGGCGGACGACGGTGCCGTCGGCGCGGCGTTCCTGCAGCAGCCGTCCGTCGTCGTTGTGATAGAAATACAGGGTGCCGTCGGCGGTTTCCTTGCTGATGCGCTTGCCCTTGGCATCGTAACGGTAGCTGGCCACCCATTGGCCTGCCTTGTAGACCTCCGTCAGCCGCCCGGCGGCGTTGTACTGGTATTCCCATTCATCGGTGCGGACGCGGTTGCCGTCGGCGGGGTGCTCTTGAGCATGCCGGCACGGCGTTTCTTCTTAAGCCGGTAGCTCTCACCTTTGGTGTTGACCTGCTCACTGAAGATCTTGCCCCGAGTCGGCGAAGGACTTGTTGGAGGCCAGGATCATCGAGGCCTTCTTGTAACGGCGGTTGATCAACCGGAAGAATCAGCGGGGCGATCAGACCGGCTGCTGCCCTGGCGTCAGGAGGGGCGATTGCCGCGTCGTTCGTGGATCGATTGCGCTCGGTCAACATGCCGGCACTTCCTCATGCCCGGCAGAAGTATTAATTTTTAAAGAGCTGTCCAAATCAGGTTGACATGTCCGGCCTTCGCGATAGGCCGTCAGCCATTCGTAAATGTGCGGCCGGCTACACCAAAGTGCTGTGGTTATTATCTGAACTCAGGTTCAGAGGAATCTACCATCATTAAAGATTCCTCGTAATCCTCCAAGTCATCCGCCAGCCAACGCTCGCCAGACCGCTGCACGTGAAATTTAACTTTGAAAGTTAACTCGTCCATCAATAATATCGCAATCAACTTCCGATTCCCATTAGATTCGTTCCAGTGATTAAACACACTACGTACAAAACGTATCCCCTGCTCTAAGTAGAAGCTTTCAATATAATCATCTATGTTTACTGAATTAATAAAGCATTCATAGCCTGTTTTGTCAGGAAAGTCGTTGATTTTTGCGTTTGTATCAATTTCTGCGCATTTTCTTATAAGGAAGCAACCATTCTTGCTGCTAAAGCCAGACTCGGCAATCTCTCTGAGACCACGATCTAATTCAATACTGTGTTTTGATAAGTTGCTGTAAGCTTTTATCATTTTTGAGTTCATCGTGATCATATTTTACTCTCCAAGGTATTTGGTTATTGCTTTATCAATCGCGGCCTTAAATTTTTTGTCTTTCAGCATTTTATTTACAGATTTAGGTGCATCTGGGAAAGAGTTCGTTTTTGGATCATAGAGGTACTTGTTGTTATTGTTGTCCTGATAATGAACTTGTCCAGGTCTTTGTCCTGGATTAGGGTTCTCTACATCGATTCTTTCTTTGCCTCTACCTTTCCACAAAGTTTTACTAGCTGTTTTAGTGCCGTTAGCACCCAGCATTGTACCTTTTGTAACATTGAAATTTGGTGCTTAGCCAAAATTTTTTAGGACGCTTACTCCTTCCAATCAATCACCCACTGTGATTCTTCGAAATATCCCTTGAGCGAATCCATGTTTTCTACCCAGTCATCATAACCATCTTCAAATGATTCTTTTTCAGAGGTGACCACCAAATAGCCACCCGTATTCTCAGGATCATCTAGCACTTTCACGAATGAACCGGCATCATCCCCCTCTAGTATTTTCCCTACAGTATTTAGCTTAATCGTATCCATAGGTTTATCAGTCCACAAAAGGTATATGATTATTTACAGTAGGCTTATTGGAGCCTGGCTTATAAGTTTCAAGATGCACGTGCGGTTTGTTTGGTGCATGACTACCAGATAGAGAGCCGTTATCCATCCTAAACTGACGTGTACCATCAGCACTTCTAAATACCCCACTACCTGGCTTTCCAATTTCCTTGTAATTGTCACCAAGGAATTTTTGGCCAGCGTTCAATGCATCATCGGCGGTCAACGTGTGCTGGCTAGTAATGTTCTTCTTGTTAGCAGTTAACGTCTCTTTGATAACGTCATCTGCTTTGTTTGTAACAAGTTTCCCACCTGTAGCCACTTGTCCAAACGCAGGGATCATAGCCATTGCATTGACGCTGGCATCCCCGTAATTCCCTCTGCCTAAGGAACCTCTGAAAAAGCCCCCGGATTTGCGACAATAGCGCCAGAGCCACCAATCGGGAAGGTCTTCACGCCATGAGCCAGATCAGCTTTGCCGAAGCCGAATACCAGAACAAAAAGCGCAAGACCCGCCGCGAGAAGTTCCTGGAGCGCATGGATCAGCTGATCCCCTGGAAGAAGCTGGAGAACAAGGTTGCCCGCTACTATCCCAAGGGCGAGAACGGCCGCCGGCCGTATCCATTGCAGGTGATGCTTCGCATCCACTGCATGCAGCTGTTCTACAACCTTTCCGATCCAGCGATGGAAGACGAACTCTACGAGATCGAGTCCATGCGCCGCTTTGCCGGCCTGACCCTGGCCGATTCGATTCCGGACGAAACCACCATTCTCAACTTCCGCCATTTTCTGGAGCAGCACAACCTGGGCAAGGCGATGTTCAAGGAAGTGAACAAGCACCTGGAGCGCCAGGGCCTGATGCTGCGCGAAGGCAGCATCGTGGATGCCAGCATCATCTCCGCGCCCAGCTCGACCAAGAACAAAAGCGGCGAGAGGGATCCGGAAATGCACCAGACCCGCAAGGGCAACCAGTGGTATTTCGGAATGAAGATGCACACTGGTGTGGATGACGGTTTTGGGATGATCCATTCGCTGGAAGTGACTGCTGCCAATGAGCACGATCTCAATGCGGCTGGCGCGTTGCTCCACGGCGATGAAACACGGGTTTTTGGCGATTCCGGTTACCGGGGCATTGAGAAGCGCAAAGAGCACCGGCACCGGAACGTCGACTGGTTCATCGCCCGGCGCCCTGGTGTTACCCGACAGCTGGCGGAAGGCAGCAACCTTGCCAGGGCGGAAAAGATCAAGGCCAGTGTTCGGGCGAAGGTCGAGCATCCGTTTCGTACCATCAAGCGTCAGTTTGGTTACGCTAAGGTCCGCTACCGCGGCCTGGCGAAGAACGCCAATCGGCTTTACCTGTTGGCAGCGTTCAGCAACATGCTTGTCGGTGAACGATACCTCCCCGCGTAGGGGAAGTGTGTCCGGTGGCCGCCAAAAAGGCGTTAACCGGACAAAAGATGAACAAATAGACCGGGCATTTATCGCCGAAATCGGTTCATCTCCGGATCGAAATCGGGAATTGGCGTTCAAAACTGGTTATTCAGAGGTTCCCTAACGAAATAACCGTATTGGCGGCATCAGGTGCTATGCCGGCCCCTGGCACTAACCCTGCAGCGCTCAACATATCCTGGGTACGATCAAGCCCCGGTGTTGCCTGCGATGCGAGACGACGCGCTTGCGCCTTCGCGAATCCAGCGGCCAGATCCTCGAAGCCAGGCTTGCTACCGGCCACCCCGTCTACAATATGATCAGCGGCCTTCGCTAGATTCATGGCCGCACCACCGGTGGACAGCACTTGAAGAGCGGCGGGAAACAGGATCTCGCCTTCCGGGTCGACGTAGCTCGTCGGGTTGTGATTGGTGTAGGCGTAGGCGTGGTAGCCGCCAGCCAGGCCCAGCGGGTCCGGGCGCAGGTAGGTGCCCGTGGCTGGGTCGTAGTAGCGTTGCTGGTTGTAGTGCAGGCCGGTTTCGGGGTCGTGGTACTGGCCTGGCAGCCGGACCGGGAAGGTCACCTCGGACTGGATTACCTCTGTTTCGCCAAAGGGCGTGCGCCGGGCGGACCAGGCTACGTCGCCGGCCTCGTCGGTGAGCATAACCGGGGCACCGAGGTGGTCCAGGTGCACAAAGTACAGCTCGTCGTTGGCATCCACCATGGCGAACAGCTCGCCCTGGGGCGTGTACAGGTACTGGCGGACGACGGTGCCGTCGGCGCGGCGTTCCTGCAGCAGCCGTCCGTCGTCGTTGTGATAGAAATACAGGGTGCCGTCGGCGGTTTCCTTGCTGATGCGCTTGCCCTTGGCATCGTAACGGTAGCTGGCCACCCATTGGCCTGCCTTGTAGACCTCCGTCAGCCGCCCGGCCGCGTTGTACTGGTATTCCCATTCATCGGCACGGACGCGGTTGCCGTCGGCATCATAGTCGTAGTGGGCCAGCGGCTGTCCCGACTGGTCGAGGCGCTGGCGTAACCGGTCATTGTCCTCGCCGTAGTCGTAGTCGACCGACTCGCCGGCGTCGGTGCGGCTGGCGCGCCGGCCCTGCTGATCGTACTCGTACGCCATGACCTTGCGGGGGGTGTCGGCCCGGGTCAGCCGGTTAAGGTTGTCGTAGTCGAAGTCCCAGGTGCCATCCAGGGCGTCGATGGCGCTGTGGGAGCGCACACCGGCCAGGTTGCCGGCCCCGTCGTACTCGTAGACCTGTTCCAGCACGTCGCTGGCGTCCACATTCAGCTCGGTCAGACGGCCGCGCCCGTCGAACGCCCGGTCGACGCTCAGTCCATTGCTCAGGTTGGCCCCTGTGTAGGTCGGCAGTCTGCGGTCGGGCTCCAGATCCGCCAGCTTCTGGCCGTTCCAGTGGATGGCCGTCACCTCGCCCGAGCAGCGGTCGCGCTCATAGGTTAGCTTGTCACCACCAGGATATTCGGTCGTCACCCGTTCGCCGTGGTCGTTGTGGTGGTATTGGACGGTCCCGCTGAGATGCTGGCCACCTTCCTCAAAGGCGACCTTCTGGTGCGTGAGGGTGCCACTGGCGTCATAGCTGAAGTCATAGCGCGCGGCGTTGCTGGCCAGCCCCGTCAGGCGGCCGACGCCGTAGTTTCGTTCGCCATTTGGCCGCTTTGTTTCATCATACTGGTACGTGACGCTGACCGGCGTCCGCTCATTCTTCTGGTCGGTATGGGTGATGGCGGTGAGCCGGTCGCCGGCATCGTAGTCGTAGACGGAGCGCGAGCGCTCGGTGGTGCGTTCGTTCAATAGCCCGGAGGCGCTTGCGTAGTCGTATTCACGGGTGCCCCAGTTGCTGTTTTGCTGGCTCCGGAGCTGGCCCAGTTCGGTGTAGGACAGGGTCGTCTGGCGGGTCCCGGGCGAGCTCACGCCTTCAATCCGGCCGAGTTCGCCGGGCGCGAACACTGCGGCCGGGCCCTCGTTGGTGGTGCTGCCCACCATCACGCCCTGCTCATCGTAGCTATAGGCGGTGTGGTTGTCCCCGTGCGTTTCACGCGTGATCCGACCACGGTCATCGAAGACCGCCTCGTAAGCGTACTCCCCGAACTGCCCCGAGACCCCGGTCTGGTAGCCTTCCGCGTCGTAGCGATAACGGATGGCGGTTTCGGTTGTGCTACCGGTATCGCTGATACGGGCAAGGCGGCCGTTGGGGTTGTAGTCGAAACGGGTGCCCTGGCCGCATTCGTTTTCGACCCTGGAGAGCCGGTTGCGTGTATCGTAATGCAACTTGAGCGAGCGCCCCCGGAGCGAAGCCTCGGTCGGTTGGCCCAGCTGGTTGTACTGAAAGTCGAGTAGTGGCTCGCCATTGTGGGTCGAGCTGGTCAGCCGTCCCATCTTGTCGTAGTCGAGCGCTGTCTCGACGCCATTGGGGTCAACGACGGTTTGTGGCTGGCCGAGATGATTGTGATCGCGAAACTGGTAGTCATGGCCGAGGCTGTTTTGAATTTGGCTGATATAGCCTTCGGCGGTGTAATCGACGGAAATCCGGTTGTTGTGCGGGGTCTCCAGCTCGGTTACCCGGCCGTCGGCGCGGGTCATGCTGATCTTGCGGGACTCGCTGGCGCCGGATGAGGTCGCGCCGTCAACGCGGTTGTTTTTGTTGTGGCTGAGGCTGGTGGGCAGCACTTGGCCTCCCGAGATGTGCTGCAGCTGTCGGCGGCCGTAGTCCCAGTCAAATTCGTAGTCGTCGGCACCGTCATTGTCGATCCGGTCCAGCAGTGCGTGGGTGCCATAGCTGGCACTGTAGCTCCGGGAGCCACCGCGCTGCTCGCTTTGAAGCACGCCGTCGGCGGTATAGGTGTAGGTTTCATGGAAGTCGCAGTCCGTGCACTGGGCGCTGGTTACCCGCGTGGTTTCAATATCGCCATGGAAGTTGCTGTTGGTCGTGGCCACGCGCGAGCTCGTGAGCGTCACATCGGGGCCGGTCGATGCGTCAACCCGGGTGGTCGAACGGCCGCTATAGGAGATCTGGTAGGTTTCGCCGGAAGCGTACTCAAGCGACGTTGCGCGGCCCTGGGTGTCATAGTCGATACTGAGAAGATTCTGGCCGGCCAGGGAAATGTCATTGAGCAAGAACAACCCGTGGGTGGGCGAGCTGGTTTCAATCGGGGTCTGGTTGATGGCAATCCGGGAGCCGTCAGGGCGCCGGATACCGGTCAGCATCTTTTTCAGGGGACGGCCAATATCCGTGTACTCGAAATCAAACGCGTAGTCGGGGTCGTTGAGTGAGTGGATCTGTTTGATCTGACCAGTAAAACTTTCTTTCACAACCACGCCCGCGGATGAGCGGTTGTCTGTGATGGTGGTCGCCAGGCTGTTGTCGACCATCCCTTTTTCCAGGGTGATGACGCCCCCGTCCGGATACTCGATCCGGGACAGCTCCGACTGCTTGTAAACCTCTCTGTAACCGTCCTCGCGCACTACCTCGTAAGTCGAATCGTTGATTTTGTGGATACGGCTCGTAACACCCGGGTGGGAGACGCACTGCCAGCCATTGGCCCCCTTTTCGAAAACCAGTATGTTCTCGCTGGGCAGATACACATAAATGCGTCTGGGATCCATTTCTTCCGTAAAATCGGCGGGAACAAGGCGTTTGTCGTAGGAGTGGTGCCACGCTTTTTGCCAGTAACTCCCTCCGGCGCTCTCTTCCTTCGAGGCCTTCGCTCTGCTGAGCTGGTCCAGGCTTCTTCCCAGGCCCTTACTAACCGTCATCCATGAGGAGTAATGCATGGAAATAGGCAGCAAGCCGGGAAACTCGTCGGAGAAGAGGGGCACGGCAGTATCCACCGTCCCCAAGCCGGGCTCGACGGGGGAGTGACGGTATTGGGCTTCGCCGGTGGCTCCGGACTCACAGAGGGGATCCGAGCATTGGGAGGTCTGAAGCTCGGGGATGTACTCCAGTGACACCCCCCAACTCTCTGTGTTCCACGGCACAAGCTTCGCCTCCTCGATTTCCTCGCCCTCAATGGTGCCGGAATAGTAGACCCGGGCGTTGGGGTGCATGGCGATGGAAAAACGCCCTGTGTAAGGATTATCTGAGTTGAAATAGGCGCTTTGCACTCCCGTTGTGCACACGTATTCCTTTTCTTTGTGTTCGTCCAGTGTGCCCGCGGCCTCCATCATCCCGACGTTGGTTTCCACCAGTGCCATATTAAGGTCATATGCCTGGCCTTTTGGCTCAAAAGAGGATTTTGCCTGGGCGTCGCACTTGCCGGCCGCTCGATCAAAACTCTCGATCGGCGCATCGAACACATCGGAGGGATGCGCTACGCAGCGCCAGCGCCGTTCATCGAACATGTCATAAGAGTGGTCGGGCTCTTCCCCTGGCGTCATGACCGGGTCATATCCGGCCGGCGTATAACTGTTATCACAGAACGGGACGGCGGCAGACACCCAACCGGCATAAGCCGTCAGAATGGACGCGATCATGACAAGAATGAGGTATTTGACCCGGCCAAGCCGACGGTTTCCAGCGTAATTCATCAAGACAATCCCCCTGATCGGGTTAAAAATCCGTTTATAAAGGTCAGATGCAGTACGGCCACGTGAATGGCGAGCGTTCAACGGTGAGAGACTAAGTGGCTTGTGCGCGAGCGAGCGGCGGGAGGGGCGGGCTCGTGACGTTCCCTGTTTCTCCCTAGGGCCCTGTTAGCAGCGTCCACTTAACATCCAGGTTAACCGCCCTATGGCATAAAAGGACCGTGTTGACGCCGATTATGCGGCGTCTTGTTACGCTTCGGGTTGAACGCAACCCAGGCTAAATTCTTCCAAAGGTGTCTTTATTAAGTCAATACAATGTTTGTGTTAAAGAACCTATAAATAACCGGGCTTAAACGCCAATTCCCGGTTATTAATAGGTTCCTGAGCCGAGCGAGAAAAGCGGACGGTGGCGCAACGCCGCCAGGATCCAGCGCTCGACGATCAGCACGCCCCCTTCCACATTGGCCTTTTCACGGGGCTTGCGGGCCCGCTTGGGCACAAAACCCACGCCATAATGGCCGGCCATGTCCTGATAAGTAGGGTTGAGATCAGGCTCGTAGCGGTGGGCCTTGTTGACCCCTGATTTCAGATTGTCTGGAACCCCCAATATGCCTGTGCCTGAGTTCCTGGTGGATATGGTGCCACCCGAGCCGGCAGCTCCACTGGTGGGGGCGGGAAAATAGCTCCTCCAGGCGAGCGTTGTCCAGATCCTGTGGCAATAGCCAGCTCAGACCCGCTTCAGCCATACGCCAAAGATACTCGCTCACCGTGGGACGGACGATACCACAGGCCTTCGCAATCTGTCGGTTACTCAGTCCGCTCTCCCACTTGAGGCGAAGGACTTCTTTGATCTTACGCATGGATAACCTCTTCACTGGCATCTAGCCCTCTCCGGATGAAAAGGGTCAGAGTACCGTTAAGTTATCCCGCGCCAGAGGCTTTTAATGGGGGTGACTCAAACGGCCTGCCAGGGTGACAGTTTTGCCGTGGAATCCGGCAACCTTGGTCTGGAATACGCAATGGCCAACAGACAGAAGACGGATGAAGGCATTTGTCGACTCGACGATCGGGTGTTACCAGTGGACGATCCCAGCGCGCTCTGTGTCTAATTCGAACCAGACTGAAAGCGGAACTGTCTAAGCCGAAAACGCCTCATCCAGAAGCGACAGTACCCACTGCTGCAGTGGATCCTGATCGGTACGTGGATGCCAGGCGGCAATAACATCGAAACAGGGAGGCGATTCTTCCAGATGGATGGGAGTTACCAGTGGATGGGGAAGAATCCTTGAAGGCAGAAAGGCAACACAGTCACTGGATGCCACACAGCTCGGAGCCGCGGAGAAGCTGGGGACGGACATGACGATATTGCGCCGATACCCCTTACTCGCAAACCAATCATCAGCGGAACCAATCAGATTGGCACGCGTTGGCGATACGATGAGTTGGGGCAATTCGGCGACATCACCGATGGTCAGCCTGCGCTCATGCAGTGACGAGCCATTACCCGCCACGCAGATGTGATATTCCGAGAACAACAGCTTGGTCTGGCAGGTTTCCGGTGCAAAAGCAGGGAATGTCAGGGCCAGGTCCAACTCGCCGGAGGCCAGCATGGCGTGCAGACGGTCACTCTCGAAATCCCGGACGATCAGCTTCAGGCCCGGCGCCTGCTGTCTGATTCTGGCGACCAGCTCAGGCAGAACCACCGCCACCGCATAATCCGTCGCGGAGATGACATAGGTGCCCTGCACATTCGCCGGATCAAACCGTTCGGGAGGCATCAGCTGCTCAATACTGTCAAAGACAGCCTTCACTCTTGGCTCGAGTTCCTGAGCCAGCGGCGTTGGTACAACGCCCTGACGTGAACGCAGGAAAAGGCGATCCTGGAAGGTCTCCCGCAACTTGTTCAACTGCGCACTAACCGCCTGCTGCGTCATTCCCATCTGACTGGCGGCCCGCGTCAGGCTTCTTTCTTTCAATAGTTCCCTGAGCACACGCAGCTGCTTCAGGTCGATGTTGTCGATACCACTCACGTTTGTATATCCCACCAAAAATTACTGTTTCTGTTTGTGATATTACATCCTTACTCTTGTTCCTGTCATGACAGTCATTCAACGGACACGCGGTTTCCCGCGCCAGTCCGCCTGACGCGCGCCAGGCTCGAACCGAGACAGGAGTACGACATGGTCGACATACTGACGAAAGAGCAATGCCAGAAGCTGATCCAGCCCGCCTATCAGATGCTGATCGGGGGAGAATGGACTGGCAGTGCCTCTTCCCGGACCATCCCAACGATCAACCCAGCCACCGGCGAGACCCTCTCGCACCTGCCCCTGGCGGATGCCGATGATGTTGACCGGGCAGTAAAAGCGGCGCGAGAGGCATTCCCGGCGTGGCGCCGGACGTCGCCCCAGGAGCGCCAGCAGGCACTGCTGCAGATCGCGGACCGGCTGGAGGCCCGCGCCCAGGAGTTTTTCCACCTGGAGACACTGGACAACGGTAAGCCCATCAGGGAATCAAGCCAGATGGACATCCCGATGGCGATTGACCACTTCCGATACTTCGCCGGTGTCATCCGCTCGCACAGCGACGAGGCAACACAGCTTGACGAGAATACACTGAGCCTGGTGCTGAGTGAGCCCATGGGCGTCGTTGGGCAGGTCATCCCGTGGAATTACCCGCTGCTGATGGCCGCCTGGAAGCTGGCACCGGCCATTGCGACCGGTAACACCGTGGTCATCAAGCCAGCGGAGATGACCTCCATCACGCTGCTGACGCTGGGGGAAATCCTGAACGACGTGCTGCCCGCAGGGACCGTCAACATCATCACCGGTAAAGGCTCCGAGGCCGGCCAGGCGCTGCTTGATCATCCGGACGTCGACAAGCTGGCCTTCACCGGCTCCACGGACGTGGGCTATCGCGTGGCGAAATCCGCGGCCGACAAACTCGCGCCCACCACACTGGAGCTGGGCGGCAAGTCGGCGAACATCGTCTTCCCGGATGCCAACCAGGAAAAAGCGCTGGAAGGCGCCGCTCTGTCCATTCTCCTCAACCAGGGCCAGGCCTGCGAATCCGGTGCCCGCCTCCTGGTGCACCGCTCCATCCTTGATGATTTTCTGGAGTCACTGAAGAACCGCTTCGAAACCATCAAGGTTGGCGACCCCATGGACCCCACCACCCAGATGGGCAGCCAGGTGAGCCCGCAACAGACCGATCGGATCCTGGGTTACATCGACCTCGCATCCCGCGAAGGGGCCACCATCCTGACGGGCGGCAAGCGCCTTGAGGATGAGGCCCACAGCAATGGCTGTTTCATCGAGCCAACCATCATTGTGGATGCCAACAATGACATGCGGGTCTCCCAGGAGGAGATATTCGGCCCGGTTCTGGTGGTCATGCCCTTCGACGACGAGGACCACGCGATTGAACTGGCCAATGACTCAGAGTACGGGCTCGCAGGCGCTGTCTGGACGCAGGACATCAATCGCGCCCTGCGGGTGGCACGCGCTGTCAGGACAGGCCGGATGTGGGTCAATACCTACCATGAACTGCCGGCCCACGCGCCTTTCGGCGGTTACAAGAAGTCCGGCATCGGGCGTGAGACCCACAAGATGATGCTGCACGACTACACCGAGACCAAGAGCGTCATCATCAGCCTGAACGAGTCCACCACGGGTCTCTTCTGAAGCCAGCCCCACTGGGCCTGTGACGCAGCGCTCAGGCCCGGTTCCAACACTCCATTCCACTGAAAAGGTTTGAAAACCATGAATACGGAATCGCTTTTTGAATCCATCCGTCTCGGCGATCTGACACTGAAAAACCGCATTGTGCTGCCACCGCTGACGCGCTCAAGAAGCACTCAGCCAGGCAACGTCCCCAACGACATGATGGCGACCTATTATGCCCAGCGGGCGTCTGCCGGGTTTATGGTCTCGGAAGGCACCCAGGTTGAACCCCGGGGCCAGGGCTATGCCTGGACGCCCGGCATTTCCACCCCTGAGCAGGTTGAGGGCTGGAAAAAGGTCACTGAGGCCGTGCATGCCCAGGGCGGCACCATCTTCTGCCAGCTCTGGCACGTGGGGCGGATCTCGCACCGTTCACTGCAACCCGAAAGGGCAGCGCCGGTGGGCCCGTCCGCCATCCGCAACGAAACTGTCAAGGTGTTTGTTGAGACAGGGCCGGGTGAAGGCATGATCACTGATTCCGACGACCCCCGCGCACTGAGTACCGAGGAAGTTGGCGAGATGGTTGAGCTGTACGCCCGGGCGGCGCGCAACGCTATGGAAGCCGGCTTTGACGGGGTGGAGATCCACAGTGCCAACGGCTATCTGGTCAACCAGTTCATCTCGGAGCACAGCAATCAGCGCACGGACCAGTACGGCGGCAGCCTGCGCAACCGGCTGCGCTTCCTTGAAGAGATCGTCGACGCGGTTGCGCAGGAAGTTGGCGCCAACCGCCTCGGTGTCCGGTTCTCGCCCCTGTTTGAGAGCACCGAGGAAGAGCGCGTCTATCTCGGTCTGGTTGAGTCGGACCCCCATGAAACCTATGTCGAGGCGGCCAGGATGCTGGACAGCCAGGATATCGCCTACATCTCGATCGCCGAGGCGGACTGGGACAACGCACCTGAACTGCCGGACAGTTTCTGCCGCGAACTGCGGGAAGCCTTCAGCGGCGCCCTGATTTTCGCCGGTCGCTATACCCCGGAGAAGGCCCTGCGCATGCTTGAAGCGGGCTACGGTGACCTGTTCGCATTCGGCAAGCCCTTTATCGCCAACCCGGACCTGCCCCACCGCATCCGGCATAACCTGCCCTGGAACAGGGTGGACCCTGCCACGATGTACGGCGGCAGTGCCCAAGGCTACACCGACTATCCCACGTATGAGCAGCAAGCCCGGCAGAGCGCCCCGGAACCGGAAGGCGTTACCTGAACGAGCACGTGCTGAGTACGGAGATTCTCCCCTTCGGGGAGGGTCTCCCTCCGCCCGAAACATCTCCCCAACAGCCCCTCATTGGTTAAAAGCTCTACCCCGTAATATATATACCACTGATAATTAAGGGTAAAATTATCATTAGCTTGATAAGTATCATTTAATATATTTCTTCCAAAAAGGATACTCAGCTGAGAATCAAATACTCAGCCGGCCACTGGAGGCCATAACCCATGAGTACCCAATCAACCCTTACCGCCCCCCTTCGCTCCCCTGCTGGCAAGGTTTCCCTCGCGGTTGCTGTCGCAGCATTTTCCGGCGTTATCTGTGCAGACCCCATTACGGATGCCATCAGCAACGGCACACCGTCACTCGATACCCGGTACCGTTATGAAACCGTGGACGAGGACACCTTTGCGGATGACGCACGGGCATCAACGCTCCGAGCCAGACTGGGCTATGAAACAGCGGAAGTCGGCAACCTCAAAGGCTACCTCGAGATGGAACATGTCACCTCGGTCGGCCCTGAGAATTACAACAGTACGATCAACGGGCGAGACAGCCGCCCGATCGTTGCCGACCCGACCGAAACCGAACTGAACCAGGCTTACCTGGCATACAATGGCCTGGCGGACACCAGGCTGACGATTGGCCGCCAACGCCTGAAGCTGGACAACGACCGTTTCATCGGCAATGTCGGCTGGCGTCAGAATGAGCAGACCTTTGACGGTACAACCCTGATCAACACCTCGCTGCCGGACACCACCATCACGGCGGGCTATCTCCATAACGCCAACCGTATTGTCTCGGATGCCAGCCCCAAGGGTGACCTCGCCATGAAGACCGGCATCCTGAATGGTCAGTACGACGGTTTCGATTCCGGCTCACTCTTGGCCTACAGCTACCTGGTCGCCCTCGATAACAGGCCCGAAGAATCAACCCAGACCTATGGGCTGCGGTATACGGGCAACGCCCCCCTCACCGGGAGCCTGAACGCGCTGTATACACTGGAATACGCTCACCAGAGCGACTACGACGACAATACCCGTGACCTGGATCAGGACTACTATATGCTTGAGGCGGGAGTCGATTATGCCGGCGTTCAGTTCAAACTCGGCCAGGAGGTGCTGGGTAGTGATGACGGCGCTGCGGCCTTCCAGACCCCCCTTGCTACCCTGCACGCGTTCAACGGCTTCACGGATCGGTTCCTTTCAACCCCGGACGCCGGACTTGTGGACCGCTATACCAGCCTATCCGGGACTCTGAATGGCGTAGCCCTGATGGCTGTCTACCATGAGTTCGACAGCGACGAAGGCAGCGGTGATTACGGCTCTGAAGCCGCGCTGCAGGCAACGTACAGGCTCAACGAGACATACACTCTGGGCGCAAAGTACGCCACCTACGATGCCGACGGCTTCAGCCAGGACAGCAGCGCCGCCTTCAACCGGGATACGGATAAGGGCTGGCTCTGGGTACAGGCCTCGTTCTAGCTGCGATGTCATGCCTCTGTCGTATCGCGGGCAGGATTGTCCCGCTCCCTGCGGCAGCAGGCGCCTCCCGGAGTCTCAGCTGAGCCGTCCATCCCTGGGTAAACCGGCTGATGCCGTGCCCAGGCTGCGGGTACCGAACGCCGAAGATACTGAAGAAAGGCCCGTGCCCGGCGCGACAGGCTTCCATGGGGATACAGAAGCCAAACCGGGAGTGCGGGCCCCTGCCATTGCGGCAGGCACAGCTCCAGCGTTCCGGGATGGGCCTCCAGACGACGATTGGTCAGCCAGTGCGGCATCAGCCCCAGCCCTTCCCGGCGCACAATCGCATCGCCTTGGAGCACGAGTTGATCAACCCGAAGCCGCGACTGCGGTGGCGCCATGGAATGGACGCCACCAGCGCAGTGGACCAGTTGCAGTTCCTCCTGTTCCCCGGCCGTTCCCAACAGGTCAATCCAGGTATGATCGAGGAGCTCTTCCGGCGAAGCGGGGCGCCCCCGGGCGTCCAGATAATCCGGATGGCCATAGATCCCCTGCGTCAGTGCCCCCAGAGGTTCTTGCCTCAGATGGGTCTCACCAGGGCTGCCGAGCCAGATGCAGATGCCATCCGTCTCCGCTCCTGGCGGCTCGGTCTGGGTTCTCAGGGTGACGCGGAGCTCGGGATAATCCCCCATGAACCCCTGGATAACCTGGGAAAACCAGCCACGGATGAACGCCTCATGGGCACTCAGAACCAGCTCCCCGGCAATCCGCCCCTGGATCTCCTGCAGCGCCTCCTGCCCCTCATGCGCCAGGGACAGCATCTGCTGGCAGTAACGGTGGAACAGCTGCCCCGCCTCGTTGGGAACAAGATGATTGGCCTCGCGCCGGAGCAGTGACTGCCCCACCCCCTCCTCCAGCTTGCGGATGTGGCGGCTGAGGGTGGATTTGGGAAGATTCAGCTCACGCGCTGCGATGCCAAGCCCACCTCCTCTCACCACCGCATCAAAAGTCTCCAGCTCTTTCAGGTCATACATCGCCTGGGTGTTCCGTTTTCCGCAACAACGTGTCCCACCTTATCACCTTAGCCGGGAGAATGCGAAAGATTATCATTGCCACCACATTTTCAGGTGTAAGGAGCCATCCATGTTCCGTCCATCCACTGGATCCACCGTTATCCGCCCGACAGCACTGGCTGCTGCCGTTGCGCTCGCCTCCTCCGCCCAGGCACAGATGCCGGGCCAGATGGAGGAACTTGTGGTGACGGCATCGGGTCATGAGCAGAATATCGCCGATGCTCCGGCCAGCATCTCCAGCGTCAGCGGTGAGGAGCTGCAGAAGAAAAGCTACACCAACATCACAGATGCCATGAAAAACGTGCCTGGTGTTTTTGTGACCGGTGGCGGCAATTCCCAGGACATTTCGATAAGGGGTATGGGCGAGGAATATACTCTTTATCTGATTGACGGCCGCCGTGTATCCGCAGGTCGCAATATCAATACCAATGGCAACGATGGCGGCAAACAGATTGTGCTTCCGCCAGCTTCCATGATCGAGCGGGTGGAGGTCATCCGTGGCCCCATGTCATCCCTTTACGGCTCAGACGCCATGGGGGGTGTCGTCAATATCATCACCAAAGACAGCACAGGTGAATGGTCCGGTGAGCTTGCTACTGAATACACGAAGTCATTCTCCGATCTCAATGAGGACAGCCGCCAGACAACAGCCGCTGCGGGTGGCGCGATCATTCCTGGTCTCCTTGGCCTACAGCTGAACGGCTCAATCCGGGATACCGAGGAAAGCACCTTTATTGGCGGCACCGATAACGCGGAAAGTACGCCCGAAAGCACACGCAAGCAGGGGAGTGCTGAGCTGACACTTACCCCGGACTCCACCAACACGTTTGACCTTTCCTATTCCAGGGCTGAACTCAACTACACGCACAGACCGGGGGTCAGTATCCCGCTTCAGGGGAGACGAGGCCCCAACGAGACCACCAACTACAGTTATCGCAAAACCGTCTACCAGGCTGGCCATGAAGGCACCTATGGTGATCTGACCGTCGACAGCTATATCCAGCATGATGTTTCCGAGCGGGCCCGCGTGCTTGAGGAAAAGAGAGAACAGATCACTACATTCAACAACAGAACCACCTATCTGGCCGGCGAGCACCTGATTACCTTTGGGGGCCAGTACAAATACGAGGACCTGACCGACCAGACCAATGGTCTTCTCGATACCAATGTCCCAGCAGCCACCGACAATGTGAGCCGCTGGATCGGAGCCCTGTTCGCCGAAATCGAGTGGCGGGTTGCCAGGAATCTCAACGTAACCACCGGCCTCAGGTACAACGACGATGAGCTCTTTGGGGGGCACTGGACACCCCGTGCCTACGCCAACTACAGGCTGACGCCACAATGGACTCTGAAAGGTGGCGTTTCCACCGGGTACAAACAGCCCAGCCTCCCGTCAGCCACTGAAGGTTTCGGGCGCCCTACAGGCGGTCCCGGCTCACCCGCTCCCCACAGCCGTGCGCTGATCATCGGCAACGAGAACCTCGACCCGGAAACCAGCACCAACTATGAACTTGGATTCGTCTTCAACAGCGCGGACCGTCGCCTGAACGCCAGCACAATGCTGTTCAGAACGGAATTCGACGACAAGATCGCGGAAGACCGCTACTGCGTCTCAGGCCCGTACGACGAAATCAGCGAACAGCCCGATCAGTGGAACTGCAGCTACGAGGGTAATGATTACCTGTTCCTGAGCACCCGCAAGAATATCGACGAAGCCATCATGCAGGGTGTAGAGATGACTCTGGACTACCGGTTCACCGAAGGCCTGACTCTGAGTTCCAGTTACACCTACACCGAATCCGAACAGCAAACTGGCGAATTCGAAGGAGAGCCTCTCAACAAGATTCCCAGGCACATGTTCAATGCCGGAATCGACTGGCAGGCCACTTCCCTCCTGAATATCTGGGCAGACACCAATATCCGCGGAGAAACCAGTGATTACCTGGGCAGAACCAGTATGTCTGGCGGCACCCCGGGGTATGGCTTCGTCGACGCAGGGCTGACCTACCAGATCAACGAGGACGCCCGTTTCAAGGCCGGCCTCTACAACATCGGCGATAAGGAGGTCACCAATGACACTTACGGCGTTGTACTGGATGGCCGCCGGATGAATGTCGGACTTACGGTCAACTTCTAAACAGGGGAAATAACGATGTTAAAGCAGAAGACCGAGTACCTACGGGGTATCTGTGCCGCCATCCTGATTATGGCTTTCACAGGCATGAGCCTGGCCACCGAAACCCGTACCGTCGAAACCGCCTTCGGCGAGGTGGCCCTTGAGGGCACGCCGGAGCGGGTCGTCACCACCTACGAAGGCGCTCTGGACACGGCCATTGCCGTTGGTGTTCAGCCGGTGGGCGCGATTGCCTCACGCGGTGGCAGCCAGGTGGCGCGCTACATCGAACCAAAGGCGGACAATCCGTCCATCGTCGGCACCGTGGCCGAGACCAACCTGGAGTCCATCATCGCACTGGAGCCGGATATCATTCTGGCCTCACCCCGCACCAGCGAAGCACAGTATCAGTCACTGTCGCGCATTGCGCCGACCGTAGTGCCGGACACCACCAGCATCGAAAGGGACAACTGGAAGCGCGAGACCCGCATCTTCAGCAGGGCCCTGAACCGCGGAGAAGCGGGTAAGCAGATGCTTACCCGGGTGCAGGATCGAGTCGAGGAAGTCTCTGCCCTGGTGGCCGATGTTACGCCGGAAGATACCCCTTCCGCCGCTGTGGTCCGCTGGATGCCCCAGGGGGCGCTTTTCATGGCGCCAAACCTGTTCTCCCCCGGACTGCTCCAGGATCTTGGATTCTCCGTCTCCGGTGATGACCTGGTTCAGCAGGGCCGCCCACACAGCGACATCCTGAGCCAGGAGAACCTGGGCCTGATCGACCGCGACTGGCTTTTCCTCGCCACACTGAACGAGGACGGTGAGCAGGCCCTGGAGAAAGCCCGTGAAGCGCCCGCCTTCGAGCGCCTGGAGGCGTCGCGCAATGACCGCATCATTACGGTCGACGGCCAGCTCTGGAGCAGCGCCTCCGGCCCCATCGCCGCCCTGACCGTGATTGAACAGGTCGAAAGCGCCATGAAAACGCGCCGGCAGTAGCCCGCGTAAAGACCGTGACCCTGCGTTCCCTGTTTCTCTGGGCACTGCCCGTGATCGCACTGCTGGCAAGCCTGTCGCTGGGGTCGGGTTCCGTCGGCCCCGGCGACGTGCTGGCGCTGCTGTCTGGCAACGGCAGTGACGAGGCCCGCTTCGTGATGACGGAGTTGAGATTCCCGCGCACCGCCATCGGTATCGTGGTCGGGCTGGCCCTGGGCATCTCCGGCGCCCTGCTGCAGTCGCTGACCCGCAACCCGCTGGCCGAACCCGGGCTTCTGGGCGTGAGCGCCGGCAGCGCCCTGGCGGTCACCGTCATGATCCTCATGGGCTCGGACAGCGCGGCCATTACCACGCCCGTGGCCCAGGTCGGCGCCCTGGCCGGCTGCGGGCTGGTGGTCGCCGTAGCGCGGATGCAGGGGCCAGGCCGCGACCCCGTTCGCCTGATCCTCGCCGGCGCCACGCTCTCCGGGCTGCTGTTGTCGCTGACCTCACTGATCATGATGGCGGACCAGCGCACGGCGAACGAGATCCGCTTCTGGGTGACGGGCAGCATCTCCGGACGCCAGTGGGAAGAGCTGTTCGCCACGCTGCCCTCAATGGCTCTGGCCGGCCTGACAACCGCACTGGTCGCGCGCCCTCTCGCCTCCATGGCACTGGGTGAGCACGTGGCCGTGGGGCTGGGCTACCGGCCGGGGCGGGTCCAGTTCCTGGTGATCACCACCGTCGCCCTGTTCGTGGGTGCCGCCACAGCACTGGCAGGCCCCCTGATGTTCCTGGGGCTGGCCGTGCCGTTCATCGCCCGCGCCATTGGCGGGCCGGATATCCGGCGCACCCTGCTGCTCTGCCTGGCGGTCGGGCCCACGGTACTCCTGCTGGCGGACACCCTCTGCAGGCTCCTCGTAGCACCGAGCGAACTGCCTCTGGGCGTAACCACCGCCCTGCTCGGGGCGCCACTTATGGTGATGATCGTACGCCGCCATAGGATGCCCACATTGTGAAGGAACTGATGCAACGCCGTACCGTCCTCGTGAATACCGCCCTGGCGCTCGGGGTGGCTGTCGCCGCACTGGCAGCACTGAGTCTGGGCACAATTCCCCTGCACCCCGTCGGGGTTCTCAGAGCATTCACCACGGGTGAGGCCTCCCAGCAGATGGCGCTGATCCTGTTCGAGCTGCGCCTGCCCCGCGTAATGGCCGGGGCTCTCACTGGCGCCGCCTTTGCACTGGCCGGCTGCCTGATGCAGACACTGGCCCGGAACCGCCTGGCCACCCCCGGCATCATCGGCATCGACAATGCCGCCACCGCGTTTGCCGTCGCCTCAATTACCGGGGTGGGCATCGGTCTGGCGCCGCCCGCCATGGCACTGGTGGGTGCCGCCACGGCAGCTGCGCTGGCCTTTGCGCTGGCGGGGCGCACCGGCACCAGAGGCTACCCCTTTATCATGGCCGGCGTTGGCATCGGCGCCATTGCCGGGGCCATCACCCAGCTGATGCTGACCCGGGTCGCCATTGATGCGGCCAACGCCGCCTACCCCTGGACCGTGGGCAGCCTCAACAGCCGGGAAGCCATGGCCACCCACCTTCTTGCAGGGGGGCTGGCCCTGTGCTGGCTGGCGGCGCTGGGCATCGGGCGCCACCTGAACGTGCTGCGGCTTTCGGAAACGGTCGCAACCGGGCTGGGCACCCATCCGGGCCGGCTCCGGCTGGCCGGTCTGGGTATTGCCATACTGCTGACCGGCCTGGCCGTGGCGGTGGCCGGCCCCGTGGGCTTCGTGGCCCTGCTCGGGCCCGAGATGGCACGCTCGGTCAGCCACCCCGCCCGCGTACCGCTGACGGCCTCGGCCCTGGCCGGCGCCATCCTGATGCTGTTGGCAGACCTCGCCGGACGCATGATCCTCGCCCCACTGGAAGTACCGGTGGGCATCGTAACCGCCATTGCCGGCAGCCCCTGGCTGCTCTGGATTCTCCTGCGGCAGACGCCGGGACGTGCACTATGACAGACGCGAACTCCGCGAACCCCACCCTCGCCACCCGCAACCTGCGCATGGCCCATGACCACCATACGGTCATCGAAGACCTGAGCCTGACGCTCAGCCCCGGCAGGGTTACGGCCATTGTCGGGCCCAACGGCTGCGGCAAGTCCACACTGCTCCATGGGCTGGCCCGGGTACACCACCCCGCAGGCGGCTCGGTACTGCTGGATGGTGGCGATATCCACCGCCAACCGTCACGGGAGGTCGCCCGCCGCCTGGCACTCCTGCCCCAGGACAAGGATGCGCCCCAGGGCCTGACAGTACGGGATCTGGTGGGGTTCGGGCGCCACCCGCACCAGGACTGGTTCCGGCCACCCAGCCCGGAAGATCGCGCGGCCGTTGACAGCGCCCTGGGAGCCGCACGCCTGGAGGAACTGGCCGAACGCCCCCTGGATACCCTCTCCGGCGGCCAGCGCCAGCGGGCCTGGATCGCCATGAGCATGGCCCAGCACACGCCATTACTGCTTCTGGACGAACCCACAACGGCGCTGGACCTGGGCCACCAGATCGAGGTGTTCGAGTTGATCCGTCAGCTCGCCGCCACCGGCAGGACCATTGCCATGGTCATCCACGACCTGCCCAGCGCCTGCCGCTATGCGGATCACCTGATTGCCATGAAAGAAGGCGCCATCATCAGCGCCGGCACGCCGGGCGAGGTTGTCACCAGGGCGCTGGTGCGGGATCTTTACGGTGTGGAGTGTGATCTCCTGGAGGACCCGGCCACCGGCAGCCCGCTGCTGATCAATATGCGGCGCAGCACTGATCCGTAATACGGCACTGAACGAATAAGGAAATATGAATCAGACTCCGGACATCGCGATTATCGGAGCCGGCATCGCCGGCCTCACAGCCGCCCTTCGGGCCAGGGAAGCCGGCCTGTCTCCCGCCGTATTCGAGAAAAGCCGCGGCCCCGGCGGGCGCCTTGCCAGCAAGCGTACCCAGGACGGTACGAGCGTGGATATGGGAGCCCAGTTCTTCACCGTGCGCAACCCGCGCTTCAGGGCACTGCTGGCGGACCATGACGGTGACGCCGCTTTCGGGTTATGGGAGGCCACGCTCTGGCACGAGAATAAGGAAGGGGAAGCCTCCAGCTTCCACCAGGCCCTGCGCTATGTCGGCATCCCCCGCATGACCGCCATAACCCGGTCCCTTGCCGATGGCCTGCCGATCCAGACGGAAACCCGGATAACCGAACTGACCCGGACACCCGGCGGCTGGTGGCTGGAAACGGATCAGGGGCGGCATGGCCCTTTCTCCAGGGTGATCATCACCACGCCCCCGGAACAGGCCCGGGATCTGTTGCCGGCAACTGTCACCGCTTCCCTCGAGCTGCAAAACTTCCGGATGCTGCCGTGCTGGGGCCTGGCGCTGCGCTTCGGGGAACCGCTCGACCTGGGTTTTGACGGCATGCAGCTGGCCCATGAATCCCTGGGCTGGGTGGCCCGGAATTCCAGCAAACCAGAACGCGGGAACCCGGAGTGGTGGGTGCTGCACGCCAACAGCACCTGGTCAGAAACACACCGGAGCGCTGACAGCAGCGAGGTTGCCGCAGCCATGACCACCGCGTTCCGCCAGCGTTTTGACGTAACCCAGACGGTCACCGACCACCTGGCCCACCGCTGGCTTTATGCCCGCCCGGCTGCGGGGCCCACACCGGGTTTCCTGAGCGTGGCTGACAACAGCATCGGCCTCTGTGGCGACTGGCTGGCGGGTGGGCGTGTTGAGGGCGCGTTTGAGAGTGCGGACGCGCTGGCCGCCGCATGGCTCGGTCAGCCGTAAACGCAGTCCCGTCCCGCCTGCTTGGCCCGATAGAGCGCACGGTCCGCCCGAGCCATGAGATCATCAATGCCGTCGTCGGCCGCGAGCAGGGAGGCCACGCCGAAGCTGGCACTGACACTGACGGTGGCATCACGGCAGGCCACGACAGAACCGGAGAGAGACTGACGCAGCCGGTTGGCGAGGGTTCGCGCTTCACCCTGCTCCGTATCCGGCAGCAGCAACACAAACTCCTCGCCGCCAACACGGGCCGCAACGTCACCCTCACGCACACAGTTGCCGATCAGTCGGCCGATGTGGCGCAGAAGCCGGTCACCGGCCTCGTGGCCGTGCTCGTCATTGATCTGCTTGAACCAGTCCAGATCAAACTGCACCAGTGAGAGAGGCCGCTCGCTGCGCCGGGCCCTTGCGAGCAGCTTCTCCGCCGCCTCGAAAAAGGCCCGCCGGTTGTTCAATCCCGTCAGCTCGTCTTCGCGTGCCAGCGCATCCGCACGCTCGCGCTCGGCCCTCAGCGCCTCCTCCATCTCCCGGCGCTCGGTGATGTCGGTGGCGATCTCCAGCCGTACGAGACGCCCGTCCGGCCAATAAATGGCCTGATCGCGACACTGGTACCAGCGGCCGTTGGCCCTGTTCTGGAACTCCCAGACCAGTGGTTCGGCCGGCTTCCCATGCTCATCCAGAAGCCGGGAATTGGTGCAGAAGGGGCATGGACTGTCCCGATCCTGGAGAACCGCCCAGCACTTGCGCCCCGCTGGCTCACCCCAGACACGCCGGCCATAGTCGTTCATGAACAGCAGCTCGTGCGTGTCCATGTCCGCCACATAGATGAGCGCATCCAGATTGTCGAGGATGGTCAGCAGGGCCTGCGGGTCCGTCTGGCGGAAGTTGGCAACAGTGGTCTCCCTGAAAAACACCGGCTCGCCATCCTGCATATGCGGACTCCAATACCTCAGAAGGAGTAAGTATCATTGCGAAGAGGGACGGATGCCAAGAGAGGGCGACATAAAATCTGAAAAAATACAGCGAAAAGTCAATCAAGAAAGACTGGGCAGCTGATGGGCCATCGGCTTTGTTCCTGTACTGCGTTGTGGCACTGTTGGGTCATCCGTGGTCACGGTGACAGCGTAATCTGCGGAACCTTCCAACAAACGGACCGAAACAGGGAGAACAGCAATGGCACAGGTCACTCTTGGCGGCAATCCGGTCGAGGTCAGCGGCAACCTTCCCCAGCCGGGCGAAACAGCGCCCGATTTTACCCTGACCAACCCGGACATGGAGGAGAAATCCCTCGGTGACTGGCAGGGTCAGCGCCGCATCCTGAACATCATTCCCAGCGTGGATACCGGCGTCTGCGCTGCCTCAACCCGCACCTTCAATGAAAAGGCCAGCGGCCTGGACAACACCGCGGTTCTGGTCATCTCGGCGGACCTGCCGTTCGCGGCGGCGCGCTTCTGCGGCGCGGAAGGGCTTAAGGATGTGACCACCCTTTCGTGCTTCCGCAATGACAGTTTCCGGCAGGATTACGGCGTCAACCTCACCTCCGGTCCCTTCCGTGGCCTCTGTGCCCGCGCCGTGGTGGTTCTGGACGAGAACGGCAAGGTGCTGCACAGCCAGCTGGTATCGGAGATCGGCGAGGAGCCGGACTACGAGGCGGCACTGAAGGCGCTGGGGTAACGCCTCACCGAGCCGGTTCGGTGGTCCGCTCGAGCCGGTAGGCCGTTTCCACCAGGGAGGTGACCCCCGCCTCCCTGAGGTGAGCATAATGGCCGATCACCTCCTGGCGCTCGAGCTGTTTGACCCGGAACCAGTTCTGGGCATCCAGCTCCGGGCGCCGCACCGGAAAGGGCGGCCCCTGCATTTCGCTGTCCGGGTACTCAAAGGTGATGAGCAGGCCCACCCCACCTTCCGCGACCAGAGACGCCAGCTTCCTGAGGTAGTCAGCGCGCATGGCCTCCGGCATGGCGATGAGCGCGGCCCGGTCATAGAACGCCTCAAATTGCCCGCCTGGACGGAACCCGAAAAAATCCCCCACCAGCAGATGGATGTTTCCGGAATGATGATCCGCCAGCCCGTCAGAACGTGAGTGGACCGCCGGCTGACACTGCCATTCCTGGAAGAACTCATCCACGGCACGCTGATCCAGCTCAATGCCGGTCACGGTGTGGCCCTCACTGGCGAGCCACCGCATATCCAGTGTCTTCCCGGACAGCGGCACCAGTACATCAAGCCCCTCGCACCCGAGTGAGTGCCAGTGATTCCGGAGCATGGGGTGGATGTCGCTGCGGTGGAAGCCGATCTTGCGCTCGGTCCAGATGTCATACCAGAACTGCGGCTCCATAAGGGGCTCCCGGCCTTTATTTAGATTAAACTAATATAGTTTAAGGGCATTGAGCAAGTCTTCCGGAGCCTGTGACACGGTCAGCATGGCCCGGTGCCGGGGATGCACAAACCCCTCGGAAACCGTGCCATCCAGAAAGCGGATCAGGTCGTCGTAATAGCCGCGGGTGTTCAGAAGCCCGATGGGCTTGGCGTGAAAGCGCAGTTGGCCCCAGGTGAGAATCTCGAACAGTTCCTCCAGGGTGCCGAGGCCACCCGGCATGGCAATGAAGGCATCGGCACGCTCGGCCATGAGACGCTTGCGCTCGTGCATGTCAGCCGTAATCAGCAGCTCCGTGAGCCCTGCGTGGGCCACCTCCTTCTGCTGAAGGGACTCCGGGATCACCCCAGTCACAGCGGCGCCCGCCGCCAGCATCTCATCCGCGATCACGCCCATCATGCCGATGGAGGCGCCACCATAGACCAGCCCGAAGCCCTGCGCCGCCATGGCCCTTCCCAGCCGGCGCGCAGCGTCCGTGTATTCATCACCATGCCCTGAGCGGGAGCCGCAGTAGACACAGATGGACGTCATCGCCATCCCCCCCTGATCAACGTTGCCGCAAACCTTAACCCGGCACAGGATTCCGTTCCATACAGATCGTCCTGCCCCGGGTTACATCAAGGCATCCGGCAGATGACGCAGTGGCGCCCGGCTCAGTCCACCCGGAACTGGCGCACCATGGATTCGATCGATTCCGCGGCACTGCCCAGGGACTGGGACTGCTCCTGGATGCTGTTGAGTTCCTCGCGGACCTGCCCCGCCAGGGTGGTCAGATGGTTCAGACTGGCCGAGATCTCGTTGGAGGCCTGGGACTGCTCCTCCGCCGAGGTAGCCACATGCTGGGTCATGTCGGTGATGGTGCTGACCGACCCGGCGATGGCTTCCAGCGCCTCCCGGGCTGAATCCACGCTCGTCTGCATGCTCTGGGTCTGCTGACTGCTGCGCTGCATGGTCTCAACCGCGTGGCGGGTACCCTCCTGCAGCTGGTTGATCATTTCGCGGATCTCGTCCGTGGACTGCTGGGTACGGCTGGCCAGGCTGCGCACCTCATCCGCCACCACGGCGAAGCCGCGCCCGTGCTCACCGGCGCGGGCCGCCTCAATAGCCGCGTTCAGCGCCAGCAGGTTGGTCTGATCCGCCACACCATGGATCACATCCAGCACCTGGCCAATGTTCTGGGCATGCTCATCCAGTTTGCCAATGGCATCGCTGGACTGCTGCACCTCCTGAACCAGGTTCGCCATGCGGTCACGGGCCTCCTGTGCGGTGTGCTCCCCCTCGCTGGCGCGGTCATTGGCGGTGCTGGCGGCGTCCGCCGCCTCGCTGATGCGCTTGGCCACATCATCCACGGTCTGGGTCATTTCCTCGATGGCGGAGGCGACCGTGTCCAGCTCGGATTTCTGCTGGTCAAAGGATTGCCCCGCCTCTGTCACCGAGTTGCGGACGCTGCCGGCCACTTCCTTGTTGGTGCCGACCACCTCCCGAAGTTCACGCACCATATCCTGGATCCGGGACACAAAACTGTTGAAACCATTGGCAACGCGGGCAACCTCATCGCCACCGCTGTCATCCAGGCGCCGGGTGAGATCCCCCTCGCCCGTGGCGATGCTCTCCATGGCAGCAGCGGCCGCGCCCATGGGCTGGGTCACACTGCGCACAATCAGGAAGCTCACGCCAATCAGCACCAGAATCCCAATCACCGCCAGCGTTACCACGCCGCTCATGGCGGCAGCGTACTGGGCTTCCTGTTCATCCAGGTAGATGCCGGTGCCGATCACCCAGTCCCAGGGTTCAAACCGCTGAACATAGGAAATCTTGCGTACTGGTTCGTCAAAACCGGGCTTGGGCCAGTGATAGGGCACAAAGCCGGAGCCACCCTCGTTGCGGATGGTCCTGTTCATTTTCTTGAACAGGTGGATGCCGTTCGAATCCTCGTAGTCCCCCAGCTTTTTCCCCTCCAGATCCTCACTGAAAGGGTGCATGACCATGACCGTATCCATATTGTGGATCCAGAAATAGTCATCGTCGCCATAGCGCAGGTTGCGCACGGCTTCGGCGGCGCGGCGCTTGGCCTGCGATTCACTGAGCTCACCATCCTGCTGGCGTTCGTAATAGTGCTCCACCATCGTCATGGTGCTCTGCACCAGGTTCTTGGTGCGCTCCTTGCTGCTGTTGTAGAGACCTTCCTCGAAATCGTTGGCAACCATCAGCACAATCCCGAGCAGGAGCAGGAAGGCAACGCCCACCAGTCCCATCAAACGCTGACGGATGGTAAAACGGCGCATCAGGGCAAGCATGATGTGGTCTCCGAATTTTCGTAATGGCGAACTGGTTTGCAATATAGTTGCGGGTGCGACATCCGTCACGGACAGAATTGAAACACTTGTTCAACGAGCTGCTGTTAGCATGCCCATTTATGTAATCGGAAGGATCCATGAAAGAACTCGCGGCATTACTCACACGACTCGACGGCAAAGGCTACAAGGCCTATAAGGATCTACTCGGCGAACACCGCTTTGAGGGCTGGACCCTGATCGTCGACCACGTGCAGGCCGACCCGTTCGCCGCGCCCTCGCGCGTTCGGGCCCGGGTGGACGCGGCCACGGCGGGGCTCCCAGCAACGGTATTCAAAAGCCAGGCAAGACGGTGCGCGGCACGGGATTACATCGCACGCGCCTTCCGCCAGGCCACGGGCAAGGAAAAGGCACTGGGCATCGACGCCGGTAACCAGACGGTGCTCGACCGGACAGCGACCCTGATTGATGACGACGGCGGCGTGGAACTGCGCCTCAGCCTGAGCCTGCCCGCCCGGGGCCGCAGCATCATGGGTCACCAGGCCCGCAAGCTGATCTGTGAGCAGCTGCCCGAGGCGGTGCTGACGGCGGCAACCGCCCGGCGTCTGGACCTGGCGGCGCTGGAACGGCACATGGCCGTAGTGGAAGACCAGCAGGCGTTGCGCGCGCAGTTGCCGGAGCACGGCATCGTCGCCTTTGTGGCCAATGGCTCCGTCCTGCCCCGGCGCTCGGGAATCGACGACCGGCCACTCCAGGACGCCATCCCGTTCGAGACACCGCCATCCCTTGCCGTCACGCTGGAGACCCCCAACAACGGCCCCGTCACCGGCATGGGGATTCCCAATGGGATCACCCTGATCGTCGGCGGCGGCTTCCACGGCAAATCCACCCTGCTTTCGGCGGTGGGGCTCAGCGTCTACGACCATGTGCCCGGGGACGGACGCGAACAGGTGGTCACCGATGCCGGCGCCACCAAGATCCGGGCCGAGGACGGGCGCGCCGTACATGCCCTGGACCTCTCTCCGTACATCAACCGCCTGCCCTACGGTAAGACCACGGAACGTTTCTCCACCGAGCTGGCGTCCGGCTCCACCAGCCAGGCGGCGGCCCTGCAGGAAGCCCTGGAGGCCGGTGCCCATACCCTGCTGGTGGACGAGGACACTTCCGCCACCAACTTCATGATCCGCGACCGCCGCATGCAGGCCCTGGTCGCCCGGGAGAGTGAGCCCATCACGCCCTTCGTGGACCGCATCCGGCAGCTGCGCGATGAACTCTCGGTATCCACCATCCTCGTGATGGGCGGTTCCGGGGACTACTTCGACTGCGCGGACACGGTCATCCAGCTCCAGGACTACCACGCCCATGACGTCACCAGCGAGGCCCGGGCGGTGGCCGAACGCTTTGCCACCGGGCGCGAAACTGAGGCCCTGGACCCGCTGAATCGACCGGAACCGCGCCCCCTGGTCGGCAAACAGCTGGACCCGGAAACCAAGCCGGGCAAGGTGAAGATCCAGGCCCGGGGGCCGGATACGCTGATCTTCGGGCGCGATGACGTGGACCTGCGCTCGGTGGAACAGGTGGCGGATCCCTCCCAGGTCCGGGCCATCGGCCAGCTCCTGGCGCGGGTCGCGGAATCCGGCACACGGCTGGATCAGCCGCCGGAGGCACTGGCGCAGCGGCTGGAGGCAGGGCTGACGGCGCTCAGCCGCCGCCCGGACGGCGACCTGGCGATGCCCAGGCTGCATGAGGTGATGGCCGTTCTGAACCGCCTGCGCAGCTCGGCTTTCGGAGACTCCTGATACGGAGCCCCTGTAACGGCGGACTCCGGCGCATTATCATGGCGCTCCCGATGATCACCGGAGTCCGTCTTGAACTCACGCCTGCCGCGCTTCATACAGACCAACCCCTCGCTGGCCCTGTTCGCGCTCATGGCCACGGCGCTGTCCGGGTTCGGGCAGACCTTCTTCATTTCCATCTTCGGCAGCAGCCTGCGCGACACCTTCGAGCTGAGCAACGCCACCTACGGCACCTACTACAGCCTGGCGACCCTGTGCTCGGCCATCGTGCTGGTGCGGCTCGGGACCATCGTGGACCGCTGGTCACTGGCCAACACCATCACCCTGGCACTGGGCCTGCTGGGCGCCAGCGCCCTGATGCTGGGGACCGCCGCCCACTGGCTGCTGCTGATTCCCGGCTTCTTCCTGGGGCGGCTCGGCGGCCAGGGCATGATGACGCACATCGGCTTCACCGCGGCCAGCCGCTACTTCGAGCGCGACCGGGGCAAGGTCATGGCCCTGACCGTCTCCGGCCTGCCGCTGTCCGAGGCCCTGCTGCCGGCGGCCGGGGGCCTGATCCTGGCCGCCTGGGGCTGGCGCTCGCCCTGGCTGCTGGGCGCGGCCTTCCTGTTCCTGCTGGCGCTGCCGCTGATGCGCTGGCTCGCCCGGGATGCCCGCCATCCGAGCGAGTTCCGTTCCCACACCCACGAGGACGGTGACGGCGCCAGCGCCAGTGGCTTCACCCGGCGCCAGGCGCTGCGGGACCCCGGCCTCTACATGGCCCTGCCGGGCGTACTGGCCGTGCCCTTCACGGTGACCGCCATCCTCTTCCACCAGACGGCCATTGCCGAGATCCGGGGCTGGTCGCTGGAGCACATCGCCCTGGCCTTCTCCGGCTACGCCCTCGGCCACTTCCTGATGCTGTTCGTGGCCGGGCCGCTGGTGGACCGCATCGGGGCGCGGCGGTCGCTGGCGATGGGGCTCTACCCCATGGTCGCGGGGCTGGTGGTGATGGCCCTGACCCACGCGGTCTGGACGCCCTTCCTCTACCTGGCGCTTACGGGCATGAGCCAGGGCTTCGCGGGCACCGCCGGCAACGCCCTCTGGCCGGAACGCTACGGCGTGGCCCACATCGGCGCCATCCGCTCCCTGGCCCAGGCGGCCATGGTGCTGTCCACCTCCGCCTCCCCGGTCCTGGCCGGACTGGCCCTGGACGCCGGCGTGACGCCAGCCGGCCTGGGCCTGACCCTTGCCGGCGCCACCGTGGCCGCCTCCCTGATGCTCCTGCTGGTGCCTGACACACCAAGCAGCAGCACACCCTGATCATTGACCTTGCCGGATACGGTGCTCCTGGCTAGCGGCGGCGGATAACCCCGGCGGTGTAGCAGAACACGCCGGCGAACAGGGCACCGTAGGCCACTAGGGAAAGCAGCACCGACGGCGCCAGGCCGCCGGAGACCATGGCCAGCAGCGGTGCCAGGGCTGCCAGCATCAGCAGGATTCCGAGGGCCCGCAAGGCCTAGCCCCGCTCCGGGTCCTGCAGCCAGCAGGCGGAATAGTGCCCGGCCTCCGGCTCAAACAGGGGCGGATCCTGCCGGTCACAGAGCCCGGCCATGGCCTGGGGGCACCTTGGGTGGAAGCGGCAGCCCTCCGGCGGGTGCAGCAGGCTGGGGGGTTCGCCGTCCGGCACCGCCCGCTCCTCGAGCGCGTTGTCCGCGTCCACATCCGCGATCGCCGCCAGCAGGGCGCAGGTGTAGGGATGCTGGGGGTTGTCGAGGAGCCGCTCCACGGGCGCTTGCTCCACCACCCGGCCGGCGTACATCACGAAGATGCGGTCCGCGTAGTGGCGCACGGTTGAAAGGTCATGGGTGATGAACGCCAGCGTCAGCTCGCGCTCCTGCTGGATGCGCCGCAGCAGGTTGAGGATCTCCACCCGCACCGAGGCGTCCAGCATGGAAACGGGCTCGTCCGCGATCAGCATGGCCGGCTCCAGAAGCAGCGCCCGGGCAATCACCACCCGCTGCTGCTGGCCGCCGCTGAGCATATGCGGGAACTTGGGCAGGATCTCGTCCACCTGGGTCAGGCGCACTTCCTCCAGCACCTTGCGGATACGGCGTTCACGTTCGTCCCGGTCCGTCACCCCATGGATGATCAGCGGTTCCGATAGCAGCCGGCGCACGTCCATGAAGGGCGGCAGCGCGCCGAAGGGGTCCTGCTGTACATAGCCGACCCGCGCCAGGTACTGGCGGCGGGCCTCGCCCTTCAGTTCACTGAGGTGCTCCCCCTCAAAGATCACGTCGCCATGGGTGGGCTTGTGCAGGCCGAGCAGGGTTCGGGCCAGGGAACTCTTGCCGCAGCCGCTCTCGCCCACGAAGGCCACGGACTCGCCCCGGCCCAGCTCGAAGTTCACGCCATCCACGGCGCGCACCGAGCCCACGCGCAGGAAACCCCACTGGCGCAGCTCGAACCAGGTGTGCAGGTTGGTGGCCTGGAGCAGTGGTTCCTCAGCCGTCATGGTCGGTGCCCTCCTCATGCAGCCAGCAGCGAACGCGGCGGTCGCCGTCCAGTTCGAACGCGGGCGGGTCCTCGCTGCAGCGCCCGAAACGTGACGGGCAGCGGTCCGCGAAGCGACAGCCCGTTGGTGGCTCGATCAGGTCCGGCGGCTCGCCGGGAATGTAGCCGGGCGGCTCGCTCTGGTGCAGGCGCGGCACGCTGTCCATCAGCAGCTTCGAATAGGGATGGGCCGGGTCATGGAAGAAATCCCGGGCATCGCTCTGTTCCACGATCTGCCCCGCGTACATCAGCGCCACACGGTCCGCCAGCTCGCTGGAGGTGGCCACGTCATGGGTGATGAGGATGAAGCTGGTGCCCTGCTCGCGCTTGATGCGCTTGAGCACATTCATGATGCTCGCCTGGGTCAGCACGTCCAATGCCGAGGTGGGTTCGTCCAGGATCACCAGGTCCGGTTCGGTGACCAGCGCCATGGCCAGCACCACACGCTGGCGCATGCCACCGGAGAGCTCGAAGGGGTAGCGGGTCACGAAGTCCCGGGAAACCCCCACGGTGGCGAAGGTCTCCACCACCCGTTCCATCGCCGCGTCCTTCGACCAGCCCCGGTGCACCCGCAGCGGTTCGGCCACCTGCTCCCCGACCCGGACCACGGGGTTGAGGGCGTTCATAGCCGCCTGCATGACCATCGAGACCCGGTTCCACTGGACCTCGCGGCGGAAGTGCTCGTCGTCCATGGCCATGAGGTCGTCACCGCCCAGCGTCACGCCCCCGCTGAACCGGGCCAGGTTGCGCGGCAACAGCCGCATCAGCGCCTTGGCCAGGGAACTCTTGCCGGAACCGGACTCACCCAGAACCACCAGGGCCTCGTTGCGCCCCACGTCCAGGTCGACGCCGTCCACCGCGCGGGCGGTGCCCCGGCGGGTGCGGTAATGCAGTTGCAGGTTGCGGACCTGCAGCAGTGGCTCGCGAGCGTCCGTCATTGCGTTCTCAGCCTCGGATTGAAGACACGGTCCAGGGCGAAACCGAACATGGCGAAGCCCAGCCCGGTGAGCATCAGCAGCACGGCGGGCGCCACCACCCAGTAGTAGAAGCCGTTGTAGAGCGCACTCTGTTCCTGGGCGTCATTGAGGACCTTGCCCCAGGTGGGCAGCTGCGGGTCACCCAGGCCCAGCACCGCCAGCGACGCCTCCAGGAAGACGAAGGTCGGGATCAGCGTCACGAAGGTCGGGATCAGCACCGGCAGGATGCGCGGGATCATGTAGCGCAGGATGATGCGCGCGTTGCCGGCCCCGTAGGCCCGGGCCGCCTCGATGTAGGGCGCCTCGCGGATGGGCAGCAGCATGGCCCGGTACGTCTTGATGCCGGCGCTGAAGATGCCCAGGGCGATGACCACGCCCAGCATCAGCCAGATGCTGGTGGAATAGAGCGTGCCCACCATCACCAGTATCGGCAGCATGGGCAGGATCATGTTCACCTCGGTCAGGCGCTGGATGAGGGCATCCACCCAGCCCCGGAACCAGACGCCGGTGGCGGCGATCACCAGGGTTGTAATGGTGGTGCCCACCGCCGCCAGCAGCCCGAAGGCCAGCGCCACCGGCGTGCCCCACATCAGCGCCAGCATCAGGTCCCGGCGCTGGTAGTCCGTGCCCGCCAGCCCGTGAACACGACCGTAGACCGCCAGGTCCGCCTCCAGTTCGGCGGTGGGGTCGAAGAGCATGGCATCGATGGTCAGCCGGTATTCACCGCGCTCCGCCTCCGGGTCGGCCGGATCACTGTCACCGGCGAACAGGCCCACGTGCGGCACCATGCCCAGCCGCCCCTCCAGGGCCCGGTTCTGGGAGATGGAGATGCGGCTCTCTTCCGAGACCCGCTGGCCGCCCAGCGGGATGGCCTCCCCGGACGGCGTGTGCCAGGTCAGGCGCACAAACGCCTCCTGCTGGGTGCCCTTCTGGTTGAGGAAGAGGTTGAGTTCGCTGGGGAAGCCCTCGTTGTCGTACTCGAAGGTGAGCGGAATCCGAACCTGCTTGCCGCCCTCGAACGGCGCCTCCCGGACCTCGGCGTTCTCACTTTCCACCACCCGGGTCTGCGGTAGGTTGCCGCCCAGCAGGCGATCCGCCCAGACCGGCCCGGCGTTGACCGGGTGCATCTGCCAGTGCTCCCCACCGCGCCAGCGGTCCAGGGCCTCGGAATAGGGAATGGTAATGACAGTGTAGACCGACAGCGCCACCAGGAAGAGGATGATACCCAGGCCCCCGACCGCGGACGGGTAGCCTTTCAGTTCGCGCAGCCCCTGCATCCAGCGGTTCATTGATCGCCTCCTTCAATCCGGACGCGCGGGTCGAGAATGGCGTAGAGGAAGTCCAGCATGAACACCGTCACCGCCAGCAGGTAGGCGAAGATCACCACGCCCCCGATGATCACCGGCGTGTCCCGGTAACCGATGGCCTGGAACAGCAGGGTACCCAGCCCGGGCCAGTTGAACACCTGTTCCAGGATGATGGCGCCGCTCCAGAGCCCGATCAGCATCAGCAGGAAGTTGGTGATGATGGGCGCCAGTGTCGGCCGCAGGATGTAGCGGCTCTGGATGAGGCTGGAGGGCAGCCCCTTGGCGCGCGCCATCTCCACGTAGTCCTCGCTGGAGTGGATCAGGAAGAAGGTCCGCCAGGAATAGATGGAGATGAAGATGGAGGACAGGAACATGGCGATGACCGGCAGCACCAGGTGCTCCAGCACACTCCAGGCGTAGAGCCAGGGATCCTCGGGCGGCGGAATGTCGACCATGCCGCCGGCCGGGAGCACCGGCACCACAAAGGCGAACAGCAGGATCAGGAAGATGCCGTAGAACCAGGCCGGCGCCGCGGAACTCGGCGCCAGGCCAATGACGGCCCGGTCCAGCCGGCTGCCGTAGCGTCGCGACAGGTACAGGGCCGCGTACACGGACACGAAGAACACCAGCAGGTTGGCGGTGCCGAACAGCAGCAGCGTGGCCGGCAGGCGCTCCACGATGATGTCGTAGACCGCGCGCGAGCCGGTGTCACTGTGCATCTCCTCGGCGCGGCCCAGGTCCAGCTGGATGGCCTGGGCCAGGTAATCGAAGCTGCGCCAGATGAAGGGCTCGTCCAGGTTGCGCTGCTCGATCCGCAGCTGGACCTGCTTCTGGATCAGCTCGTTACGCTCCTCGGAGCTCATTTCCATGAAGGCCGGGTCCGCCCGCACCGACTCGGAGACCGTCGCGCGGATCTGGATCTTGCGCAGCTCGTCGACCTTGCCGCCCATGTTCGCGATCAGGATGGTCAGGTAGACGCCGATCAGCACCGTCACGAACAGCGCCAGCACACGGCGCAGCGTGAACCAGCCGAGGCGGCGGAAATCCCGCAGGCGACTATTCATCGGCCACCTCCATCAGGCGGGTGCCCACCGGCACGGTGGCAAAAGCATGGGAAGCGAAGGCGGGCAGGGCCACACGCGAGGAGGTCACCGCCACTTCCAGGCTGTTGGCGCCATCACCGAGCTCGGAGACCGTCTCCGCATCCAGCCTGATGCGCCAGCGGCCGTCGGCCACGAACTCCGCCTTGCTCTGCGCCTGGAGTTCGCCCCCCGTATCGAACAGCAGGTACTCCAGGTTACTGATGGCCCTGGCCGGATAGGGATCGCCCCCGAAGGTCACCTTCACGGTGAAGGTCGCCGACTGGCCCTGGGTCACCATCATGGGCCCGTCCAGGGTCACCTCCGGAATCTCCGGCTCACTGAAGTCCAGCCACTTGTCCGCCGGATCGCGGAAGTCCTTGTTGCGCCGGAGCACCACGGTCTTCTCCACCGGGTGCACCGAGTGCAGGTAGAAGGGCCCGTTGCCGACCCAGAAATGGCCCCGCTCCCGGTACCACTCGCCAATGGCCTCATAACGCCGTGCCGCCGGGTCCTCGCCTTCCGTCATATCCGCCAGCACCGAGGCATAGGGCAGGTAACCCCGGTCCCGGGCGCGGCCCAGATGGCGTTCCAGGTGTTCGAGACTGGGGCCGGAGACCAGGCTGAGCCAGGGCACGCGATTGGCGTCCGCCTTGTGCGAGGAGAACGCCAGGTCCCCGGCGCGTTCCCCCATCATGCCCAATGCCAGCATGTGCCAGGGCAGCGGCGACATGGCCTGCTGGGCCACGATGGTCTCGGCATCCGGGAAGACCTGGTCGCTGTAGGCCTCGATCACCAGCGGGTCCCGCTGGAGGATGCGCCAGCCCTTGAAATACTGCTCGAACACCTGGAAGCGCGGGACGTGCGCCGGGTCGAAGAAGGGGCTGTTCTCGTTCGCACGGGCAAAGTTCAGGATCCAGGGCAGCACCAAGTCCGCGAGGGACATCTCGGTGCCATCGTGCCACTCGCCGTCCAGGTAGCCGTCCTCATAGCGGATCCGGGTGCGGGAGCGCGCCGTCAGGCCTTCCGGATGGGCCTCGGCCACCGTGCGGAACCGGCTTTTCTCGGCGTTCCAGCCAATCCAGGTCTCCGCGGGCACCTCGATGCGATCGGTCTTCTCCAGTTCCACCCAGTCCAGGGTGCGCTGGGTTACGGTGTCCTCCGCAACCGTCACCTCCGCGCCCTCGATGCTCTGGGGGCGGTAGAGACCGGTGTAGGGGTCCGGCAGCAGCGGCGGGTCGTTCAGGGCCCGCATGATCATGGTGTCGAACAGCCAGTTGCTGCCGGCCACGGGGTTCCAGGGCTCAGTCAGCATGCTGGGCGCGGCGAACGTCATGCTGCCACCCAGCCGATTCTTGTAACGCAGCGTATAGGGCCACAGGCGCGAGCCCGCAATGCCGCCCGCCAGGTCCGCCGCCAGCGCGACATTGGAAGCGTGAGGGATGATGCTGAGCTGGTCCACCAGCCAGATGCGGTAGGACTCCTCCATGGCTAGCTCCATGCCCTCCGCCATGAGCTCACGGCGCTCTTCCATGCTGGTGTAGTCGCGGCGCTCGAGGCGGCGGGCGATGTTGTCCAGGGTCTCCGCCGGGTCGTAGGCCTGCCACAGCGGGTCCGGCCGACCCCGGTTGGTGTAGTAGAAGCTCAGGTTGCTGGAGACATCCCGGTTGATGGCGGTCGAGACCCAACTCCCGGTGTAGATGTTCCACTGGCCGGCGGAGGGATCACCCGCGATCCAGATGCGCGAGGCTTCCTGGGCCGTGCGGTACTGGCGGCGCACCGTAAACCCGAGGTCGGCCATGATGTTGCTGATGTAATCGCCGACCTGCTTGCGCGCGTCTTCCGTGCGGATAAGGATGCGCAGCGTCACGGCCTCGCCCTCATGGTACCACTGACCCTCCCGCCGGGTGGCGCCCATCGCCTTCATTTCCTCGGTGATGATGCGGCGTGCCTTTTCCGGGTTGTGGCCATACTTCAGCTCCAGCGCCCGGGCCGTCTCCGCCAGCCGGGCGTAATCCGGGAAGGCCGTGTTCATGGGCAGGTAGCGTGGCACGGCCATGCCGCCATAGATCTCCTCGGCCACATGCCGGCGGTCCACCAGCCAGTTCATAGCCTCACGGATGCGGCGGTTCCTGAAGGGATTCAGGCCCTCCTTGAACTCGGCGGGGTTCAGGGAAAGCTCGGTGTTGGAGCCGTAAGAGGTCTCGTAGTCACCCTTGCTGGAGTCGCGCAGACGGTGGTAGGCGGTGATGTTGGTGATGCCCTGGGCGTACACCTGCTGCTGGCCACGCTCGATCAGGCCCGCAATCCGGCCCACGTCGGACTCCTGCGTGAAGACCACCTCATCCACCAGCGCGCCACGGCGGCCGGTTTCATCAATGGCTTCGCGGATGTTCCCGACCTCTTCCGCGGATTGGGCCGATCCGGAACGCTCCGATGGGCGTGGCAACAGCATCAGCAGGGCCAGCACTACAAGCCCCAACAACACCCAGACAATGGGTTTCCTCAAGGTGACCGACGCTCCCGTCCTGTTCTTATTTGATGGGACAGGTTATACGAAGCGGAGCCGGCGGGAAAACCGCATGCGGGCCCGAATTGATGTAATGCCAACCCGTTGGCGGGGAATCTCCCGCTATTCGGAACAGAAGGGCCAGAACTGCCAGAAGCGCCGGCAGCGGAACTCGGACTCGCACTGCTTCAACTGGGCGTCATACCGCCAGGCCCGCTTCTCCACCTGCCGGGCGATCCTCTGGATACGCGGCTTGGAGCGGTAACTGCCCCGCTCGTAGCCGGTCGGCCCCTGGTGATAGGCCAGATAGAGATGTTCCGGATTGGACAGGGCAATGCCCTGATTCTCATGGGTGCGATGGTTGTACCAGCCGATGAAGTCCGTGGCGTGCTTCATGTGGGTGCGGCGTGCGAACAGGCCGCCGGCGTCCTCCTCATACTCACCCCAGACCGGATCCTGGGCCTGGGCGTACCCGTAGGCCGACGATGAGCGGAACCAGGGAATGATGCCCAGAAGCCAGGGGCGTGGCGGCCGCACGTGGCTGCGGAAGGACGACTCCTGGCGTACGAACGCCATCTGGGTGGCAATGGGCGTGCCCCAGCGCTCCTCGGAGGCCCGGGCGTAGTCGTACCACTGGGGCTGCTCCCGGAAGATCTCGCAGATGTTGCTCTGGTCCGAGGGCGGGTCCGGCGCCAGCAGCGAACAGCCCGACAGCACGCCGGTCGCGATGATCAGCAGGGCATACCGGGCCATTGAGATCATGTGCGGCAACTCACTCAATCCACGAGAACGACCGCAGTATAGCAAGGGCGGAACGCGAGGAAATGGAGCGATCCTGTACGGCCGGACATAAAATTTGGACAAGTGTCCGATTCTATGGTTCGCTGCTCATAATCTAATCAAAAACAACAAGAGAAAAGGATGAGGTCATGACCTATGACTATGTGATCGTCGGCGGCGGCTCCGCCGGCTGCGTGCTCGCCTCCAGGCTGAGTGAGGACCCGGACGTCAGCGTCTGCCTGCTGGAAGCGGGCGGCCACGGCAACCACCTGCTGATCCGTGCCCCGGCAGCGGTTGTGGCCATGATGCCGGGCCACGGCAAAATCAATAACTGGGCGTTCGAGACCGAACCCCAGGCAAGCTTCAACGGGCGCCGTGGCTACCAGCCCCGGGGCAAGGGGCTGGGCGGCTCCAGTGCCATCAACGCCATGCTGTGCGTGCGCGGCCACCGCAAGGACTACGACCACTGGGCGGAACTGGGCTGCGAGGGCTGGAGCTGGGACGAGGTCCTGCCCTATTTCCGCAAGTCCGAGAAAAACGAACGCGGCGCCAATGCCGTCCACGGCGACAGCGGCCCCCTGCACGTCAGCGACCAGAAATCCCCGCGCCCCATCACCCGGGCCTTCATCAAGGCGGCCACCGAGTGCGGCCATGCCGAAGCGGACGACATCAACGACGGCGACAACGAGGGCGTCGCCCTCTTTCCCGTCACCCAGTTCCACAGCGTGGAACGCAACGGTGAGCGCTGTTCCGCCGCGGCCGCCTACCTGCACCCGGTCATGGGCCGCCCCAACCTCACGGTCATCACCGGCGCCCACGCCACCCGCGTCCTCACCGAGGGCAAGCGCGCCACCGGCGTCGCCTACCGGCAGGGCAAACAGGACCACAGTGTCCACGCGCGGCAGGAAGTCCTGCTTTCGGGCGGCGCTTTCAACTCACCGCAACTGCTCCAGCTCTCGGGGATCGGGCGCCCGGACAACATCCAGTCCCACGGCATCGGGATGGTCCACGAACTGCCCGGCGTGGGCCAGAACCTGCAGGACCACCTCGACCTGATCATGGCCTACAAGTCGACGGACACCGACACCTTCGGCTTCAGCATGGCGGGTTTTCTGCGGATGTTGCGCCAGATCCTGCAGTGGCGCCGGGACGGCACGGGGATGATCGCCACGCCCTTCGCCGAGGGCGCGGCCTTCCTGAAGACCGACCCCGCGCTGGACAAGCCCGACATCCAGCTCCACTTCGTGATCTCGATCGTCGAGGACCACGCGCGCCGGCTGCACTGGGGCCATGGCTTCAGCTGCCACGTCTGCGCCGTGAACCCCCACTCCCGTGGCGAGGTCTTCCTCAAGAGCGCGGACCCGCTGGCCGCACCGGGCATCGACCCGAAGTTCCTGGACGACCAGCGCGACCTGGACACCATGATCAAGGGCGCCCGAATGACACGGGAGATCCTCGAGGCCCCGGCGCTGGCCCCCTGGCGCCAGAAAGAACTGTTCGGCGTACGGGATAATATGAGCGACGCCGACTGGGAACAGCAGATCCGTTCGCGCGGCGACACCATCTACCACCCGGTCGGCACCTGCCGGATGGGGCCTGAAGGCGACCCCATGGCGGTGGTCGACCCGGAACTGAAGGTGCAGGGCCTTCAGGGGCTGCGCGTGGTGGACGCCTCCGTCATGCCGACCCTGGTGAGCGGTAATACCAACGCGCCCACCATCATGATCGCGGAAAAAGCGGCGGACATGATCCGAGCCGCCCGGACCCCATAGCCTTGCAGGACCCCACAGGAGCACCAGCCATGACCAATGACAACGCGCAACCCGACTTTGAGGCCCTGCAATCGCAGCTGGATACACTCGACGGTGCTAAGGATCAATGGGCCCGCACCTCGCTGGATGAACGCATTGCCATCCTGGAGTCGATCAAGGACGCCCTGATCACCGTCTCCGGGGACTGGGCCCGACAGGGCGCCAGCGCCAAGGGCCTGTCGGGTTCCCCCCTGGAGGGCGAGGAATGGATGTCCGGCCCCTACGCCCTGATGGGCGCCTGCAACGGCCTGATCGAGACGCTCTCAAAGATGAACGGCAAGTCCTTCCTGCAGGATATTCCCCTGCGGACACTGCCCAACGGTCAGCTTGCCGCGCGCGTCACGCCCCACAGCATCTGGGACCGGCTCCTGCTCTCCGGCGTCAGCGCCGAGGTCTGGATGCAGGACGGCGTCACCCGGGACAACCTCGCGGCCCATACCGCCACCGCCTACGACACCCCGGCTGAGCAGCGCCAGGGCAGGGTCTCGCTGGTGCTGGGCGCCGGCAACATCGCCGCCATTGCCCCGCTCGACGTCTTCCAGAAGCTGTTCCTGGAGCACCAGGTCGTGATTCTCAAGATGAACCCGGTCAACGAGTACCTTGCCGAGGTTCTCGAAAAGGCCCTTGCGCCGCTGATCGAACGCGACGCCCTGCGCATCGTCAAAGGCGGCGGTGACGTCGGCGCCTGGCTCACGGAACACGAGCTGGTCGAGGAAATCCACATCACCGGCTCCCAGGCGACCCACGACATGATCATCTGGGGCAAGGGCGAGGAAGGCGAGAAGAACCGTGCCGCCGGCACACCGCGCCTGGACAAGCGCATCACCTCGGAGCTGGGCGCGGTCTGCCCCACCATCGTGGTCCCCGGGAACTGGTCGGAGGCGGACATCCGCTTCCAGGCGGAACAGATCGCCACCCAGAAGCTGCATAACTCCGGCTTCAACTGCGTCGCCTGCCAGGCCCTGCTGATGCCGCGCGGCTGGGACCAGGAAGACGCCCTGATGCGCGAGCTGCGCGACGTCATCAGCCAGTCCGCCCGCCCCACCTACTACCCCGGCACCGAGGACCGTCTGGCGGCGTTCCGGAACCATGCCAGTGCGGTGGACGTTGTCAGCCGTGGGCACGCGCCGGAGCTGCTGATCAACAACCTTGAGGACCACGACCGGTTCCGCTCGAACGAGGTATTCGCCCCAGCCTTCTCCGTGCAGCGCCTGGAGGCCCCGGACGCCGAGCAGTACCTGCGCAACGCCATCGACTTCGCCAACAACCAGCTTCACGGTACCCTGGGCGCCAACATCGTGATCCACCCGGCCACGATCCGCGCCATCGGCCGCGAGCGGTTCGAGGCCCTGCTGGCGGACCTGCACTACGGCACCATCGCCATCAACGCCTGGACGGGCCTGGGCTTCCTGAACACCGTCTGCCCCTGGGGCGCCTTCCCCGGCCACACCCTGGACGACGTCCAGAGCGGCATCGGCTCCGTCCACAACACCTTCATGTTCGACGCGGCCGAACGCTCAGTGGTGGAAGCCCCCTTCCGCCCCTTCCCGCGCTCGGTCGCGAACGGCGACTGGAGCCTGCTGCCACGGCCGCCCTGGTTCATCACCAATACCCGGCAGCACAAGCTTGGTGAACTGTTGACCCAGTTCGAGTACAGACCGGCCTGGCACCGGATTCCGCGCATTTTCCTGAACGCGCTGATGGGCTAGGGTTCCGCGCTCCACGTGGATGGTCAGACGAGGTAGTACGCATGAGCACGGTTGCCCCCGACAAACTGCAGGCACGCGCGGACCGCAAGACGCGCAAGCGCCAGAAGAAGAAGGACCGGATCGCGCGCAGTGCCATGCAGGCGCTCCAGGAGCTGGGGTATGCCAACACCAGCCTGCGCGACATCGCCGCCAGGGCGGACCTCTCGCTGGGCATGCTGCACTACTACTTCGAGGACCGGACCCAGCTCATCCTGCACTGCGTGTCGCTCTACAAGGCCGCGTTCATCTCGGGGCTGGAAGAGGCGCTCAGCGACGCCAGCGGCCGGGAACCGGTCATCAACGCGCTCGCCAACGCGCTGGCGACCTCCATCATCGAGGACGCCTCCACCCATCGCCTCTGGTACGACATCCGCGGCCAGGCCATGTTCGACCCAGCCTTCCGACCGGTGGTCGCCGACATTGAAGCCTCACTCATGGCCGTTATTGAAACCGCCGCCGAAAAGACCGGCTCAGCCCGGCCCGGCGTGGGCGAACTCGGCTACGCGCTCATCGACGGCGTCTTCCGCTACCAGATGCAGAACCAGGTGACAGGCACACCGAGAAACCACGAGTCACTTGCTAACGAGATGCGTTCGGTACTGGAAACCCTCTTCTAGAGGGCGGGAAGGGAAACTGGAGCGGGCGACGAGGCTCGAACTCGCGACTTTCAGCTTGGGAAGCTGATGCTCTACCAACTGAGCTACGCCCGCGAACGTGGACAGGGAACCACCGTGGACCGCTGGTGTCAATCGTGTGTGGCGCCAGAACCTTGTGGCCACACTGAGCGCAGGGCAGCGTTACCCTTCCCCACCCCGCGAGACCGCTGAATCCATACAGTCCCATAGGATGCGTGAAACCGGAAATTCAAACGATTACCTAGGAGTCTGCGCGGTAGAAGCTTTTGGGCCCCGTTTTTGTCGGAACGGGGCAGCCCTATGCGTCAAGGTAGTTGTCGCCTGATGATTTCAGAGGACAACCATGCCCCATTATTCACCGGAACGTAAGGAAGCCATCCTCCAGAAGATGGCGCCACCGCGCAGCTTGACTGTGGCCGAGTTGGCCAGCCAGGAAGGCATCAGTACGGTAACCTTGTACAATTGGCGTAAAGCCGCCAGAGAGCAAGGTGCCGTTTTGCCATCGAACTCAGCCACCCCCGAGAAGTGGAGTAGCGAAGAGAAGTTCCGCATTGTGCTGGAGACCGCCCCAATGACGGAGGCGGAGCTCGGTGAATATTGCCGCAAACACGGTCTGTACCCGGAGCAGATCGAGGCCTGGAAAGCCGCCTGTGCGGGGGCTAATGCCCAGTCTGATGAGCAGGCCAAAAGGAACCGGCAAGCGACCAAAGCCGAGAAGAAACGAACCAAAAAACTTGAGTCGGAATTGCGACGCAAGGACAAGGCGCTTGCGGAAACGGCGGCTCTGCTGACGCTGTCAAAAAAAGCCGAGGCGATCTGGGGCCCCAAAGACGAGGACGAATGACCAGCCTCCCGGATCGCCAGCAGGCCATTACTCTGATTGAACAAGCGCAGAGTAGCGGAGCCCGGCTGGAGAAGGCTTGTGCCTTGCTGAACCTGACTGTACGCACTTATCAGCGCTGGACGACTGACAAGGGTGTCAAAGCGGACCAGAGGCCATTGGTGCCCAGAGCGGCGCCGAGCAATAAACTGACGAACCAGGAGCGCCAGGCCGTGGTATCGCTGTGCAATCAGAAAGAATATCGAAGCTGCCCGCCGGCGTTTATCGTGGCCGATCAGCTGGATCAGGGACGCTACCTGGCCTCGGAGTCAACGTTCTATCGGGTTCTGCGTGAGTACGATCAGGTGCACCCCAGAGGCCGACAGAAAGCACCTGAGAGCAGGCGCCAAGCGACCACACACAAGGCGACACAACCAAACCAACTGTGGTCGTGGGATATCTCATGGTTACCGGGCCCGGCCAGAGGCACCTGGTTCTACCTGTACCTGATGCTGGATGTGTACAGCCGCAAGATCGTTGGCCATGAGGTCTACGACAGCGAAACCGGAGAGCTGGCCAGTGAGTTCATCGAAAAGGCGTACTGGCGTGAGCATCTGGCAACGAAGGACAAACCACTGGTGCTGCACTCGGACAATGGCAGCCCCATGAAGGCGTCGACCTTCCTGGAGAAACTGTACGACTTGGGCATTACGCCCTCGAAAAGCCGCCCCAGAGTGAGCAATGACAATGCCTACTCGGAGTCGCTGTTCAAAACGCTGAAGTTCCGCCCGGGGTTTCCGACAAACGGCTTCACAACAATCGAACAGGCCCGGGACTGGGTGTTGGCGTTCGTGCGTTGGTACAACACCGAGCATCGCCACAGCGCCCTGAATTACGTGACACCACAGCAGCGCCATAACGGCGAAGCTGACCAGATCCTGTTCCAGCGTCAACGGGTTATCGAGGCTGCGAAAGCTGAAAACCCGCGCCGCTGGTCCGGTGATATTCGAAAACTCAGCTTGCCGGAATCAGTGACTCTGAATCCGGAAACGGCGGTCAATTGTTAAAGAGCTGATGACTTAAACGCGACATCTACGTTGACAGACACCGGCAGCGTCCAGCCGCAATTGCTTCGAGCAACGTTTGTTGGGTTAAGACATCGATTTTCAGCCGGGTGCGCTGAGTTTGTGAGCTAATATGGTCCCTGAGCTGGGCCACACCAGCGCTCGCTCATCCGGCCTACGCCAGGCTCATCCGGGAGCTCATACGCCGGAGATTCAGCGCCAGACATACCAGACCCCACTCGCCTTGTACGGCATTCAAGCCCCGCAGGCTGAACTGGCGAAAGCTCAGAACATGTTTGATCCAGCCGTTGACCGCCTCGACCAGGTGTTTTCGCTGGGCGTAGTCTTCTCGCCCCTATTCCGTGGCCAGTTTTTGTGCCATCCGGGCGGGCCGTTGCCGGATACTGATCGGTGTCTATCTGTCCGGTCTTTTTCCCTTCTCTGCGTAACGAGATATAGCCGTCAATGGCTTTGCTCTCCAGAAACTGAAAGTCCTGTTCCTTTCGATAGCCGGCATCGGCCAAACACCGCTGCGGCTAGCCCGGTAGTTTTCAACCCAGTTGTCCAAAAAGTTTGTTCTAAGCCGCGCATTGGTTCCGCTCGACTTCCTGACGCTTGCCCGGATTGAGTGGAACAGCGCCGGCGGCTTTCCAGTTCCGGGTTTCACCGGACCAACGCTTCGGGTTATTGCGTTTGGCCTGCTCATAGACCGCCTTTCGGTAAGCCAGCTGGTGCTGGTCTTCGCCGCGGTGGCGGGCGCCCGGCGTCACGAAGTTGATGCCACTGTGCAGGTGCTGTTCGTTGTAGGCATGCTCGAACAGCAGCATCCACTGGCGAACTGCCTCCAGCGACTTGAAGCCCTTGGGTGGCCACTTCGGGCAGTATTTGACGGTGCGGAACAGCGATTCCGAGTATGGATTGTCGTTGCTCACCCGGGGCCGGCTGTAGGACATGGCCATGCCCAGCTCCGCCAGTCGGGATTTCAGCGTGTAGGAGGTCATGGGCGCGCCGTTGTCCGAGTGCAGCACGGGCGGGTTGTCCCAGCAGCCTTCACGGATCAGCGCCCGCTCAACCAGCGTTCGGGCGTGCTCGCCGGATTCCGTGTCATGACCTCCCAGGCAACGATTTTGCGGCTGTAGACATCCAGGATCAGGTACAGGTACCAGAACAGTCCCTTCACGTTGGATGGGCAGTAGCTGATGTCCCAGCTGTAGACCTAGTTGGGCCCAGTCGCGGTAAAGCTGGTCGGTTCCGGCACCTGGCGCGGCGGTTGGCTCCGCCCTCGATGGCTGAGCTGTCGATGCTTTTTCAGAACCCGATAAAACGAGGACTCGGAGGCGATGTAGATGCCCTTATCGGCCAACGCCGGCACGATCTGCGACGGCGGCAGACTGCGGAATTCGCTCAGGTTGCAGGTATCGAACATTGCCTGTTCTTCCTCTGGCGTGAGTTGATGAGGCTGTGGCGCGGGCTGCGAGTCCGGGCGCCGATCCGCCGCCACGCGGTCCCCCTCGCGCCAGCGCTTGATCGTGCGCTCGCTGAGCGCCATCAGCTGCGCCACCTTGTAGCGCGGCGCACCAGCGGCAACCGCTTCATCAAAGTACTCAATCAGCCTTGCACGTTCGGTCAACGGAGTCAGCTGTCCTCGTCGTCCCGGTCGCTGGCGTACAAGGCTTCGAGCTTTTTTGACAGCACCAGAAGCGAGGTGGTCTCGGCAGGGCCTTGTCCTTGCGCCGCAGCTCCGACTCCAGCTTATGGATCTTTTTCTTGCTCTGCTTTTGCTGGCGCTGAGTCTCTTTGTGAGATGCCTTCCTCAGCGGACACCGACACCACCGTGCGATTCATAGGGGGCAGGAGCTCCGTTGAAAAGTCTGGCGAATCCGGCTCAGGCCGGCAAGATGGGGTTTGTGGACCGCTTACCCCTCTCCGGCTGCCCGTGTTAGTGACCAATTAAAACGCCCCACCGCAGATGCAGTGGGGCGTTTCAGGTTTCCCCGATTCAAGTATCGGAGAGGTTAATGGGCTAAGCCATTCACCTTTTACTCAAGGGAAAGTTCCCTTCCTGGTTTAGGAAAAACCGTCGAAATCGGCCGCAGTGATGTCATCCGCCACCACGCCGGTCAGGGTAACCACTTGGTTAACGCTTGCGATATCATCGCCGGCGGCGTTCGCGGTCATCTGGTAAATCTCAACCCGGCTAGCAGCATCAGTGTCGGCCGTCAGGGCGACATAGGAGTCTTCATCAGCATCAATGTTGCCGAAGCCACTAATAGCGGCGGTTGCCACCTCAGTAGCGGACATGGTGCTTCCGACACTCGCGCTATCCGACTGGATAACGTTAACGCCATTGGTTCCAAAGTCCAGGGCTGAAGCAGCGGTTTCGGTATTGAAGCCAGAACCACTGACCGCAACATTGATGTCCAGAGCGTCATCGGTGCCCCCGACGGTGAAGTCGCCAATAATATCCCCGAATTCACTGGTCGCTTCGAAGACAAAGGTGTCGGAATCATCACCACCGAGTAGATAGTCATCTCCAAGGCCAGCACCGATAACGTCATCCCCTGAACCGCCATCAACAAAGTCAGCATCTGATGAAGTCAGAATGTTGTCGGCAGATGCCGTTCCACTCACCAGATTGCCAAACCCACGCTGGTCAGGCAGATCCTGATCATCTGGCGAGCCCTGAGGATCGGGGTTGTTCAAACCGAAAGCACTAAAGATCTCGCTCGATGACATCTGGCCACCGGGCCCGAACTCAATTTGGTCGATGGACTGATCACCACCATTGAAGAAATCCCGGATGGTGACCAAGTCCGATCCCCCGCCAACCTCAAGCACCAGGTTGTTGCCGGATTTCGTCAGGTTACTAGCCACCTGGTTAAAGGAGATGTCCTCAAAACGAAGGGTGTCATCACCACCGCCCCGGTTATCGATAACATCCTGCCCGTCGCCAGAGCTGAACAAGTAGGTGTCGTTTCCGCGCCCACCGATCAGGGTGTCGGCACCGACACCACCACTGAGGCTATCGTGGCCGAAACCGCCTTCCAGTTGGTCATGGCCAGCACCACCTGAGAGGCTATCATCCCCCCCGAATCCTTGAACCAAATCCGCATCAGCACCACCTGCTAAGGCACTGTCATCACCGGAGGTGCCCTCAGTGACCTGGAAAGAACTAGAATCCGGTGTCGGTTCCGACATACCAAACGCGCCGAAAACCTGGTCCGACGTCAGCTGACCGCCCGTTTCGAACTCGATGGTTTCAACGACCGAGCCACCACCAAGGAAGAAGTCGTTCAGTGTCACCTGATCCGGACCACCATTGACCCTAAGAATCAGATCATCACCAGACTTCCTCAAATCCGAAGCAACCTGATCAAAGTTGATACCAGCGCCGAATCGCAGTGTGTCAGCACCGCTTGTTTCTGTGATGACATCCTGACCGCCTGTAAAGACATAGGTATCAGTACCGCTACCGCCTTCAAGCCGGTCACTGCCCTGAGCACCGCTGAGCGTGTCATCACCAGCACCGCCAATCAGAATGTCATTGCCGGAACCCCCCGTCAGGACATCGTCACCACCAAGCTCAGGTGTCGGCGTGGTCCCGGGATCTGTACCGGAGCCGGTATCGCCATCTCCTCCCGAGGTATCACCGTCTTCAGAACCACCACCCGTTTCGCCGCCAGAGCTGCCGTCCTCGTCCGGCATTGCAGACAGGAGTTCTGGCAATTGGCTCGCCATAATGGCATTGCCGCCATCGGTAGGCTGGATGTAGCTGATGGCATTCTCACCACCAAGGAAATGATCGGTAACGCGGACTTGCTGCCCGCGGTCTTCGTCAACAAGGATAACCAGGTCGTTTCCATCTTGATGGTAGCTCAAGCGGTTGCGGTCGAGACCGTCCTGAAAGAACACGCCATCGGAACCACCGCCGCTGTTATCGATAACATCGACTCCTTGCCCGGCTTTGTAGTAGTAACTGTCGTTGCCAGCGCCACCTACCAGCGAATCGTCACCGTCTTCGCCAACTAGAGTGTCATTGCCACCACCGCCGATCAGCGTGTCGTTGCCACTTCCAGAGCCAGTACCATTGCCACCGTACAGCTGGTCAGCACCTGCTCCACCTTTCAGCTGGTCGTCACCTCCCATGGCAAAAAGCGTATCGTCACCCTCGAGGCCTTCCATCAGGTTGCTGTTACCTCCACCGACCAACTCCTCACCAGAGCTGGTACCCGTGACAACCGAATCAAAATCACCACCGGCCTCGCCAGCAGCAACGCGCTGATTGATCTTGGTCGTTGGGATCATGTTACCGCCATCTGGCTGTACCCAGTCGATGGCATCGTCTCCACCCAGGAAGTGATTGACTACTCGGAGGCTACCTTCAGCTCCATCGTCGATCAGCAGAACGAGATCGTCCCCCTCGCGGGTGAAACTAATGCGATCTTCAGTGGCTCCCCCTGAAAGGAAAACACCATCTTTGCCACCGCCTGAGTTATGGATGGTGTCATGACCTGAACCGGCCGCAAAAACGTACTTGTCGTCTCCGCTACCACCAGTCAGAGTGTCGTCACCCAGACCACCGTTGATCTGGTCATCGCCTTCGCCGCCTTCAACAACATCGTTTCCGCCACCTGCCTCTACGAAGTCGTTGTCAGCACCGCCGTTGATCTGGTCATTGCCTTCACCACCAAACAGACTGTCCTCACCAGAACCACCAAGCAAGGAATCTTGCCCAGCACCGCCCTGCAACTTGTCGTCGCCCAGACCGCCTTCAAGGCTGTCTTCGCCGGCGCGACCAACCAGATTGTCGCTCCCGACACCACCAAGCAGCCGATCATCCCCCTTTTCACCGTCGAGATAATCGTCACCGGCCTCGCCACGAAGGATGTCATTCCCTTCACGGCCCCAGACCTCATCGTTACCATCGCCTGCGAACACTTCTTCGTTCAGGCTGCGATAGCCGCTCAGTGTGTCGGCATTATCGGTGCCGACGGTGACGGACGCTTTTTCCACATCCAGATCCGTCCACTCTGTTCCGTCGGTGAAAACAAAACGATTCACTTTGTAGTGGTCGTTTGGCTCCTGGAACCAGTATTTAATACGGATACTGTCAGTGCCGTTGGCATGATTGATCTGAAGCTCTTTGCCGGAGCGGACAAAGGACAAGTCTTGCGCCGAGATGCCGGGGCCGAACTCCAACGTATCCTGCGATGGCGAAACATTGCTGTAGGCTTCGCCTTCCGGCGTTTCAATCAAAGTATCCTGTCCATCACCCAGGTTGAAACGGTAGGTATCGTTGCCGTAAGAGCCAAATAGCTGATCGGCACCGGTACCGCCTTCCAGCGTGTTCGAAGTTTCCTGCGAGACACCGGTATTCGCAATCAGAACATCATCGCCGGACCCGCCAATCAAGGAGTCCGAACCTTGTCCGGTTAGTTCGTCTTTGCCAGCGCCTCCATCGAGGACTCCGCGACCTTCAATGATGTCATCACCCGTGTCGCCTGAAAGGTTGCCCTTGCCGTAAAGCTTGTCGTTGCCATCGCCCCCGGAAAGGGTGTCGGTTCCGCTTTCGCCGTGGAGAACATCATTACCAGCATCGCCATTCAGGATGTCGTCTCCGCTACCTCCATGGAGAATGTCCGCGTCTGCGCCCCCGTTGAGCGTGTCAACGCCCGAATTGCCAAACAATTCATCCTCGCCTGAGCCTCCATGGAGGACATCCGCGCCAGAGCCACCTTGCAAGGTGTCTAAGTCAGCATCGCCATGCAAAACGTCGGACTCAGCTCCACCTTGTAACGAATCCTCGCCGGCTCCACCGAACAGTTCATCCTGACCTTTGCCGCCATCAAGCTCGTCGTTCCCGGTGTCACCAGAAATGGAATCTGCACCTTCGTAGCCATGAATATCGTCAGCGCCAGCACCCCCATTGATGGTCTCGTCACTGCTAAAGCCGTCGATTACGTCATCGCTTTCGGTCCCTTCGATGGCCTCTCCCATCAAGTCATCGAAGCTCCAAGTGACACCATCAGCAAACTCGACGGTCTCCAGGCTAGTGGTCTGAACGTTTGTGTCAGTATCGTCGAACTGGTTTTCGAAGAGCACCGAGTCGCCGCTGGCTGGAATGGTGATGCGAAGATGATCGCCCTCCCTACGAACCACCACCTCGGTCGAATTAACATCCGTGAATTCGAGACGGTCCTGACCGGACGCATCATCGATAGAACCGGTCCCATCACCCTGACTAAAGCGGTAGACGTCATCGCCTCCACCCCCCAGGAGATGATCGTCGCCCGTGCCACCGGATAGCACGTCTGCCCCGTCATCTCCATAAAGGTTGTCAGTACCCTCACCTCCTTGCAGTGAATCAGCGCCAACACCGCCTCTCAGCTCATCATCACCGATACCACCATCAAGCTGATCCTGGCCTTCGCCACCATCAAGCTCGTCGTTCCCGGTGCCGCCAGAAATGGAATCTGCACCTTCGTAGCCATGAATATCGTCAACGCCGGCGCCACCATTGATGGTCTCGTCACTCCTAAAGCCGTCGATTACGTCATCGCTTTCGGTCCCTTCGATGGCCTCTCCCATCAAGTCATCGAAGCTCCAAGTGACACCATCGGCAAACTCTACAGTTTCCAGGCTGGTGGTCTGGACATTTGTGTCAGTATCGTCGAACTGGTTCTCGACGAGCACCGAGTCACCGCTGACTGGAATGGTGATGCGAAGATGGTCGCCCTCCCTCCGGACCACCACTTCGGTCGAATTAACATCCGTGAATTCGAGACGGTCCTGACCGGACGCATCATCGATAGAACCGGTCCCATCACCCTGACTAAAGCGGTAGACGTCATCGCCTCCACCCCCCAGGAGATGATCGTCGCCCGTGCCACCGGATAGTACGTCTGCCCCGTCATCTCCATAGAGGTTGTCAGTACCCTCACCTCCTTGCAGTGAATCAGCGCCAACACCGCCTCTCAGCTCATCATCGCCGATGCCACCATCAAGCTGATCCTGGCCTTCGCCACCATCAAGCTCGTCGTTCCCGGTGCCGCCAGAAATGGAATCTGCACCTTCGTAGCCATGAATATCGTCAACGCCGGCGCCACCATTGATGGTCTCGTCACTGCTAAAGCCGTCGATCACGTCGTCGCTTTCGGTTCCTTCAATGGCTTCAGCCATCAAGTCGCCAAAGCTCCAAGTGACGCCATCGGCAAATTCGACGGTCTCCAAGCTCGTGGATTGAGTATTGATCTCGGTGCTGTTGAACTGATGCTCAATCAACACGGAATCATCGCTGGATGGAATGGCGATGCGCACATGATCGCCTTCCCTCCGGATCACAACCTCGGTCGAATTAACATCTATGAATTCGATACGGTCCTGACCGGACGCATCGTAGATAGAATCGGCCCCGCCGCCTTTGCTGAAGCGGTAGACGTCATCCCCTTGACCGCCACGGAGATCATCATCACCTTTGCCACCAGACAACTCATCCGCTCCGTTACCGCCATAAAGCCGATCACTGCCAGCATCACCGGAAACAACGTCGTTGCCTTCCTGCCCTTCAATCCTGTCGTCACCCGTTCCACCGTTTAAAACATCACCGCCAGGGGCACCATAAATACGATCGTCGCCACCAGCACCACTTAAAGTGTCAGTCTCTGAGTATCCATACAGCTGATCGGCACCCTCGGTGCTCTGCTGCACCAGATCTTTTACCGTATCGATATCCCACACGGTGCCGTCGGCAAATTCGATGGCATCCAGCGCGTAACCACCGTTCGCATCGCCGTTGAAGTAACTCTGAACAGTGATGACCTCATCGGTGCTTGCAACCGTCAGCTTCAGATCGGTGCCGGAGCGCGTGGCACGCACATCGCCAGGACTAATCCCTTCGAGAACGCGCAACACGTCATTGCGGTCATCCCCGGCATCCCAGTTATCGATCGTGGTATTGCCATCACCCGCGCTGAACAGGTAGGTGTCATCGCCCGAATCACCAGACAGGTAGTCGTTGGCACCTGAACCGCCCTGGAGGGTGTCATTGCCGTTACCGCCATAAAGCCGATCACTGCCAGCATCACCGGAAACAACATCGTTGCCTTCCTGCCCCTCAATCCTGTCGTCACCGGTTCCACCATTCAAAACATCACCGCCAGTGGCACCATAAATACGATCGTCGCCACCAGCACCACTTAAAGTGTCAGTCTCTGAGTATCCATACAGCTGATCGGCACCCTCGGTGCTCTGCTGCACCAGATCTTTTACCGTATCGATATCCCACACGGTGCCGTCGGCAAATTCGATGGCATCCAGCGCGTAACCACCGTTCGCATCGCCGTTGAAGTAACTCTGAACAGTGATGACCTCATCGGTGCTTGCAACCGTCAGCTTCAGATCGGTGCCGGAGCGCGTGGCACGCACATCGCCAGGACTAATCCCTTCGAGAACGCGCAACACGTCATTGCGGTCATCCCCGGCATCCCAGTTATCGATCGTGGTATTGCCATCACCCGCGCTGAACAGGTAAGTGTCATCGCCCGCATCACCAGACAGGTAGTCGTTGGCACCTGAGCCGCCCTGGAGGGTGTCATTGCCATTGCCGCCATAAAGGTAATCTTGGCCGTCACCCCCCTTGAGAGAATCGTCGCCGGCGTTACCGTAAAGACGGTCATCACCTGCGTTGCCTCTCAACATGTCGTTACCGTCTTGACCATTAAGACGGTCATCACCTGCGTTGCCGCTCAACGTGTCGTTACCGCCTTGACCATTAAGACGGTCATTGCCGTTGCCACCATTTATGGTGTCATTCCCGTCACTACCATAAAGAACATCATTACCCTCAAAGCCAAAGATCACATCGTTGACGTCTCGGCCATATATCGTATCGGAAGATGATGATCCAATATTCGAGTCGATATCCAGGTACTGGAATACCTCGCTCTTAAAGGCTGGCAACAAAGATTCGAACTCACCAAATGAGGAGACAAACTGATCTATTGATTCGGAGAGATCCGCGCTTGCGGAAGGATCAATTTCCAACAGCGCCGTCACCATCAGCCACTGCTCAGTGATTGCCTCTTCGTCTCCCAAGCTAGCTGCGATATCCACAAGCGCGTCGTCAAATACTTGCGCATCAATATCATTGGTGGTCGTGAGCAGATCCGTCGCTGGATCGTAGGTTAGCTCTGGAGCTATATCTTCAAGCAAGCCGTTGGCCACGGCAAATTTAGCCAACAGGTTTCGAGACAGTTCGTTGTAGGCCTGTCGGTAATAGCCACCCGTGGTGACAAGCTCGCCGTCCTCGCGCCACTGGCCGTCACCCAAGCGCAGTACTTCCATGCCAGCGTACTTTTTGATCACACCTAATTGTTCAACCGAGAATGATTCTCCCGCAGTCCGAAAGTTCACTAAACCAGTCTCGGAATCGATATTGAGCCGATGCTCGGGGTCGATCTCTTCGATGGTTATACCTTCAACATTCGCCCATTTGACCAGCAGGTTTTCCAATCCCTCCGTCAGGGATTCAGAGCTCGCCGCGCCGAACAAGTCGAGAACATGCGCCTTAAATTCACTGTCGAGGCTCATGGCCTGATGTAGGTCCGGCATCTGACCGTACCCTTTGATGTTCGCAACCGCCAGCGCATCAGAATCAATCGGAACATCACCCACGTAACGAGTAAAGGTCGGATTGAAGCCAAAGAGAACGTCTGCGGCAATGCCAGATGTCTCGGCAGCCACGCCCTGGGTGCCGTCGGCCCAAGTAAACGTGCCTTTCCGAGCTACCTGGGCATCGGCGCCAGCCTGCCCGGCAACATCGACATGTCTCAAGCTGATACTGGCAATGCCCGCATCCATCAAAGAGTTCAACTCGTTGTCTTGGCTTTCGCCATCACCACTGCTGTCCTGCCAAATTTTCAAGTCGGCAAAACGCTCGTCGTTGGCGTCGATCACACCGTCGACGTTGCTGTCCAACTCCCCCAATTCTTCATAACCAGTGCGCTCGGGGCTGCCAAACAACTCACTGATATCATTGATAGTGCCGTCTTCATTGCGGTCCAACGCAAGGAAGCCATCATCGCCACTTAACCAAGAAGTGTGTGTAGCGAAACCATTGCCATTCAGATCGAAGTAAGCATTGCTGCCCTCTAAACTGGTCATCTCTATGCCGTCAACATCGAGATCGAGCACTAGCGGGTCGCGCGGAATGGTGCGTCCAGAGCCGCTGCTACCCGAGCCAGCGGAGCCTCCCGCACCACCACCGGCGCCACCAGAGCCGCCACCAGAGCCGCCACCAGAGCCGCCACCGCCTTCGTCACCGCCTTCGTCATCGGCTTCGTCATCGGCTTCGTCATCGGCTTCCTCTAAATGCTTATTGTAATCGTCAATAGCACCTTCAACTTCTTGTAGGGCTACTATTTCCCTCTGGTCTAATTCAGTTATACGATTCTGCCAATCTTGATACTCTGATGGTAGTTGCTCGGTTTCTTCCCCATTAGCGGAATCTTCAGCTTCTTTAACACGATCCAAAAGTTTATTTTTTTCTTCCACTACCTCTCGGTAATTCCCCAAATCTTCACGAAGATCTTCGTATATTTCATTGCCCTCGTTAAGGTAGTCCAAAGATGGTTCTTGCTCGGATTCTTCAATTTCATTTTCTAGTTCTTGCCGTTCCTTCTCCAACCTTTTATAGGTAGCGATATTACGCTCAAGTGCTTCCGCAGCAAGACTTTGTGCTTCTGGACTCTCAGCCATAAAAGGCTCCAAAGCTGAACCAACCTCAAAGCCCATATCAGGAGCAGCATCACCCAACTCATCCGACCTTTTACTAATAACTTTGGCTGAAGATACCGCTATATTCCTTAAACCAGCGCTAGCTGGACTACCTGACAATCCTGCATTCTGATAAACTTCATTCAACGCAATTACATTATTAGAAAGATCGAGAATCTGCTGCTCTTTCTGAATAAATTCCAGTTTCGTTTTTTTCAGATCCATATCAGACATATTCAAAAATCCTTATCACATTCATACGACTTATTACCTTTTAAAAGATCAGCTTCTCCTTGATCTTTTAAATGCTCCAAAAATATTTGGCCACTAGGACCTTTTTCAAGACAGGGGTTCGCTCCAAAATCCAGCAACAACTCGACACATGCAACCCCACATTTCCCCCATTTATAGGAATGATATAATGATGAAAAACCGTTCTCCGGCCTAAAGTTTACATTAGCATTTGAGTTTTCAAGTACATACCGTAGAGTTTCTTCATTCACAAACCGAAGCATCCCTGTAAAAGCAGTATATTGATCTACATACATCAAGCGATTCAGGTCCGGATTCTCTTCTAACACTAAAGAAAGCAAATCTACATTATTATTTTGGGCTATATATGTAACAAAGTACATATTATCCTTAAGCTTATGATCTACGTTCCCACCCGCACGTATTAGCTCCCTCAAAACATCCGGCTTATCATACATCACTGAAAGGCGCATCAAATTCCTAGGCTCTCCCAACCGATAATTAGGATCCAAGCCATTTTTGAGTAATGAGCGAATACTTTCTACATCATTCTCTTTTATAGCTTCTAATGCAGCATCCTGCATTTCTGGCTGCCGCTCGGAGGCAACCACAACCGAAACCACTAACATCAATAAAAACATAAAACCCTTGATAACCTCAGATCCATATTTCATAAAAAACATTAAGCCTATCTTTTCTCCCAGAATTTCTCTTTTTTAGCGAAGCAAAGGCGAAAAAAAGATCAATCACCCGTCGCTGCACAACTTTAACCTCTGCCGTTACTGACATTTAGGGCGGGTGACAGCCGAATGGACTCTCCATTGATTGAAAGCGCAGACTCCGCAGATTAATAAGGCCTTTATAAACCAAGCCAAAGGTAGATATCCAACCCAGTGTTCCAAAAAGTGAAATGGTTGGCGGAACCGTAGCCCTGAGTTCAAGCCTTTGGCAGTAACCCCCCATAAATCTACCTCTCAGGTCCCGAATGATCGATAACCTTTTTGTGGAATAATTCGGGCGGTTCAGCCTGCCATTGCTTCATCGCCTGTATGGGCGGCTGATGGTTCAAGAGCCCGTTGAAGGATCTGGTGATTGTAAAGCCAGTTGTAGCGCTTGAGGGTGGCCTCAAGATCCGGCTCTCTGTCGGATAGTGGAATCACCCCGCTATCGCTTTGGCGTGGAGGCCTGAAACGGATTCTCCGGTAAATGCCTGAGCTTGTCTGCCAGCAGGTAACAGATGGCGATGAAGTGTTTGACGGAACCGTAGCCTTTGGCGCGGGCTTTGGTCGCTTGGATGAGGTTGGTCACAGCTGACTGGGAATCAGGCTCGGCCCCACTCAATCCGGTGAAAAGCCAGAATCACCTATGCTCAGCAGCCCACTCCCGAGCCAGTTTCTCGGCTTCACCGATCTGCTCAGACGTCATGTGATCGGCCAATTTATCGCGATTCGCGACTGCGTCGGTATCACCTTGCGAGGCTGCCAGGCTAGACCACATATGAGCTCGCACATAGTCCTGGGGTAAACCTTTTCCTTTAGCGTACATACGCCCCAGATTGTACTGGGCATCGGAATAACCCTTTTCCGCCGCTTTCCGGTACCAGGTCGCCGCCTTGGAATCGTCCTGAGGGACGCCTTCGCCCTTGAAGTACTTGCTCCCCAGATTGAACTGGGCGTAAACATGGCCCTGCTCCGCCGCTTTATGGTACCAGGTCGCCGCCCTGGATTTGTCCTGGGGGACGCCTTGACCATTGTCGTACATAATCCCCAGATTGAACTGGGCGTCGGCATAGCCCTTTTTCGCCGCTTTCCGGTACCAGGTCGCCGCCTTGGAATCGTCCTGGGGGACGCCTAGGCCATTTTCGTACTTGACCCCCAGATTCAACTGGGCGCCAACATATCCTTTCTCAGCAGCTTTCCGGTACCACCTAACCGCCTTCGAATAGTCCTGGCGAACGCCTTCGCCTCGTTCGTACATAAGCCCGAGAGCGAACTGGGCGCCGACATCACCCTGCTTCGCTAATGGTTCAAACTCCGCAAGAGCAGTTGAGTAGTCACCCTTTACATGGGCTTCTATCCCTTTTTGAAAATCCGCTGCCCAAGCTATTGAGGTCACTCCCAAGCTCCAAACAAGGAATATCACCCTCATTAGCTCCATAGACCCAGATCGCATCCCGCTTCCTTCCATCTTTGAGCCCCGCTTCTTTCCGCAGGGGGAATGATCGAGAATAAAGCAAGATGCTGTTACTCGCATTCCCATCCAGGACTTCCTGCGTTAGATATAACCAACACCCCGCTCTATTCACCGGCAACAGCTGCACAATCAAGAAACCGTATCGAGCCTTACCCCTGCTTTCAACCACGCCATCAAGATGGAATACTGCGATGAGTGCACCAGCACTGACGCCGGTGCTTTTGCGCTGCCGTTTCCGGGTTGGTGGCCCTTCTTTCAGTCACTCGCGCCGGAATGACCGCCCTTGGCATTGCTTCCCTTATCGGCGCTGGCCGAGGAAGCGAGCAGAGCTTTCCTGCCGGCTGCCTTCTTGATTCTGTCAAAGACCGGAGTGTATACAGTGAAGACGGCCTCGTACTCATCCGCAGGGCCGCTACCCGACTGACCAGATCCGAGACGGCCCCGGGATCCAGCTCGGCGTCGTCAGCGGCTTGGGCAGCTGATCCTTGGGCGAGGCATAGGCGGTGAGCTCAACATTGCCATCCAGCCGTGCCAGCAGGTTGCCTCCTCCCGCGTACTGCCCGGCCAGTTTACGGATGGACCGCGTGATCTCGTATTCCGGATCCTTCAGGGCCACATCTTGGGCTTCAATTCGCTCGGGATCTGCTGGCCGCAATCCATCAGTCCGGGAATGATGTTCCCGAATCAACGCCACAGCTGACACCGGAAGCCGCCTGAAAGGCGGGTTTCGCAAGGGCGACTATGTGCCAGCTGAGACTGGAGGTTTAGCCTCTTGTTAATCAGTAACCAGCGGACTTCGTTTCAGCCATGCGCCCATCGCAACGCCAGTGCTACCCTTCGCTGCAAACACCAGCCCGGATGGTAATCGACATGGCTCTGGCCTGATATCGGCCGATCGCGCGTTGCAGGATCTGGTCAATTCGCTGACACAAACTGCGAACGGTAGGCCGATGGCGTCTTGCCAAAACGCTTTCGGAATGCCCGTGAAAACTGACTGCCATCGCCGAAGCCACACTCCAGCGCAATGGCCGTGATTTTGGCGTGCGGGCGTTGCAACAGCGCACGGGCCCGTTGCAGGCGCCGCTCCTGAACATACTGGTAAGGAGCCATGCCAAAGCTGGCCCGGAACAGTCGGGCAAAATGATAGGGGCTAAGATGGACCCAGCCGGCCATCGTAGCTAGATCCAACGGTTCGTTCAGGGCCTGTTCGATGCGCTCTTCCAGTGACCGCTGCTGGCGCCGGGAAAACCGACCCTTCACGACTGGCTCGGCAAGGTCAGCCGTGCTGTAACGCCCGGTGATCTGCACCAGGAGCCAGTGGGCCAGATGGTCCATGGCCTGAGGCTGGCTCGGCGCCTGCCAGTCGCTCAGCTCGAGCAGCTGGCCCGCGTGAGCCAACACGTCGTCCTGCACCTGGTAACGCGCTTCCAGCGTGACCGACCCCGGTTCGCGGTCCCAGGTCTGCTCCATGCAGCACTCCAGGTCCCGATCCGTGAAGTAGAAATGGACAAACTCAAAGGGGCCATCAATACGCCAGTGGGACCGGCTGCCGGCAGGAAACAGACAGGTGGCACCGGGAAAGCCATGACTGACCGCACGGCCTTTATGCTGGCGACTGGTCTGCTCGCCGCCCCGCGTGTAGATGCTCAGGGCATGATGGCGGGGCCGCTCGTAATGCGCCTCACCCTGATGATTCCGCCAGTGTGCCAGCGCCCTTCCGTCAGACAATTCCAGATGACGTCGCGGCGCCGCGCCGGCACTGTTCAGAGCGGTGACGATGTCGCGTGTGGTCTGCGTCTGAGTCATATCCGGACTCCCTCCCGTCCATGACAGAAATCATCCATCCTTTCGCAAGATGTGACAAGCCACCCGAACAGGGGCCCGATACGCTGGCCGGGCATCTCGACAGTAAGGAGCCACCATGCCTGTCAGCGCACATTACATCGCAACCGTCCTGATCTGGGGGGTGACCTGGACCGCGATCCGGTTACAGGTGGAATCCGCCGCTGTGGACCTGTCTGTGTTCTACCGGTTTGTACTGGCCTCTGCAGTGGCGTTGGGCGGTCTGGCGCTCGTCCGGCGGTTGCCCCGGCTGACCCGCCACCAGCATGGCTGGCTGATCCTCCAGGGATTGACGCTCTACAGCATCAACTTCCTGATGATCTACCGCGCCGCAGAGGGCATGACCAGCGGCCTGATAGCCGTGATTTTCTCGCTTGCGGCGCTTTTCAATGCCATCAACGGCCGCCTGTTTCTCGGCATCCAACCCAGCGCACGCATTGTGCCCGCAGTGGCTCTCGGTTTGACCGGTGTGGCCCTGCTGTTCTGGCAGGACCTGTGGCTCGGCAACGCCACGTTCGCCGCCATGGCCTTCGCGACGGCGGGCACCTTCTGGTTTTCGCTTGGGAACGTCCTCAGCTTGAAGGTACGTGAGCTGGACATCCCGCTTCTGGCCGGCAACGCCTGGGCCATGTTCTACGGCGCTCTCGCCCTCGGCATCTGGTGCCTGGCGACCGGTGTGGACTGGATCGTCCCGACTTCCGGGGTATTCTGGGGGGCCACCCTGTTTCTGGCGATTCCTGGCTCCATCCTCGCTTTCTTCAGCTACCTGACAGTGATCCGTACACTCGGCCCGGACAAGGCCGGCTACGCCACGGTCCTGTTTCCCGTCGTGGCGCTGGGCCTGTCCACCTGGCTTGAGGGTTTCATCTGGAGCGGCAGCTCGCTGGCCGGCGCCTTACTGGCATTGCTGGGCAACTATGTGCTGTTCCGCCACCCCCGTATACAAGCGCCGGCAACTGTAAACGCCGATGCTGGCAAGCCCCCTCAGCACGGCACCCGGTAACCGCCGCGATTCAGGAGATGCTGTTTGTTGGCGGATGAAGGCAAGGAGGAGCTGGGCTGGTAACCTTTTTTTGAATTCCACGGGAAAAGCGCAATGAATGAACTCGACTCTCTTCTGCCCAGCATCCGCAACTGCCGCATCTGCCGCGACTGCCCCCGTCACGGCCCACCTCTGCCCCATGAGCCCCGCCCCGTGATGCAGGCTGGAAGCGGGGCACGGGTCTGCATCGCGAGCCAGGCACCGGGCAACAAGGCCCACCAGAAGGGTCTGCCGTTCTACGACCCCTCGGGCGTGCGGCTCAGGGAATGGCTGGCGGTCTCGGAGGAGCGCTTCTACGACCCGGAACAGTTCGCCATCGTGCCCATGGGGTTCTGCTTCCCCGGCTATGACAGCAAGGGCGGCGACCTCCCACCCCGGCGGGAATGCGCGGAGACCTGGCATGAGTCGGTGTTCGCGGCACTGCCCAATCTCTCGCTGATCCTGGTGATCGGCCAGTACTCGCAGCGTTACCACCTGCCCAAGCGTCACCGTGAGAAGACACTGACCGCAACCGTGGCCAACTGGCGCACCATCCTCGAGGAAGACAGCGAGCCGGCGGTGCTGCCCATGCCCCACCCCTCTTGGCGCAACAATGCCTGGATCCGGAACAACCCCTGGTTCGAGGCGGAGCTGCTGCCGGAGCTGCGCTGGCGCATCGAGGATCTGCTGGGGCCGGAATCAGGCGCCTGAGGCCACCACCGGGTAGCCCGGCTCGCCCCAGTCCGCCTCCGGGTGCGCCATCAGGATGTCGATGATCACCGGCACCAGCTGCTCGAGGATATCCGCCCCGTCCCGCACCTGCTCCCGGTTGACGGAACTGTTCCAGGTGGAGCCGCCGTGCATCATCTGGTTGCGCAGGGTATAGAGGCGCGAGAACACCAGGCCCAGTACCCGGGCGGTGTCATCCGAACCCAGGGCCCGGGAGGCGGCCACCTTGGCGCGTTCGAACAGCCCCTGCCACTCGCCCCGGGGGCGGCGGCCGTTCTGGCAGTCCCAGTAGGGCTGGAACACATACTGGTTGTTCAGCAGCATGCGGATGGCATTCGGGAAGGCCGTCCAGACGACGCCGGAGAGGCGTTTCTCCATGTCCAGCGCCACCAGACTTTCGAGGAACTCGCGCAGCACTTTCTGCTCCGGCATCGGTTCCTCCAGCCGCATCTCCTGGGCATAAGCGGCGTTGAAGGCGATCCAGAGGAAGATGAAGCGGCCGTCCTCGTCATCGCAGAGTTCGGCCCGCTGGAGCCAGCTCAGCGAGCGGTGAACCCGCAGGTCCAGAGCGTCTGGAAGCCTGTCGCGAAGCGCCCTGTGCTGCTCTTTGAGTGATTTGAAATCCCCCGACAATGATTGTCTCCCGTTTGACCTCTGATCCGAATACGTATAATTTCGTACACCATGACTGAGCGGTTACGCATCAGTAATCCTTCCGCGCACCGCTTTCTTAACGTCTCTATCTAATCAGATCACGAGGTATTATTGCAGTGATACGGGCTGAAGGCGTCACCAAAGTATTCGGACCCAACCCGGAATCCGTGAAGCCTTTGCTGGAACAAGGCAAATCGAAAGACGAGATCCAGGCTGAAACCGGGCATGTCGTCGGGGTCAACAACGCCAGCTTCGAGGTTGGCGCCGGCGAGGTCTTCTGCATCATGGGCCTTTCCGGCAGCGGCAAATCCACACTCATCCGCTGCATCAACCGCCTGATCGAACCCACTTTCGGCAAGATCATCCTCGACGACCCGGAACATGGCGAGCTGGATATCGCCACCATGGACGGCCCGACACTCAGGCGTGTGCGTTCACAGCACCTGAGCATGGTCTTCCAGCACTTCGCGCTTTTCCCGCATAAGACCGTTCTCTCGAACGTGGTCTACGGACTGGAAGTTCAGGGTCGCGATAAGGCCGAACGCGAGGAACTGGGAAAAAAGTATCTGGAGATGGTCGGCCTGGGTGGCTGGGAGAACCACTACCCGGATGAGCTCTCCGGCGGCATGCAGCAGCGCGTGGGCCTGGCCCGCGCCGTGGCTACCGAGGCCAACATCCTGCTGATGGACGAACCTTTCTCCGCTCTGGACCCTCTGATCAAGGTGCAGATGCAGGATGAGCTGATGCGCATCCAGCAGGAGCTGGGCCGCACCATCCTGTTCATCACCCACGACCTGGACGAGGCCATGCGCATCGGCGACCACATCGCCATCATGGATGCGGGCAAAATCGTGCAGGTCGGGAATCCGGAAGAAATTCTGGTCAACCCGAAAACCGAGTACGTGGCCAAGTTTGTCGAGCACGCCGACCCCACCGGCGTCATCACCGCGGAAACCGTCGCCCTACCGTTCACCGACCGCTACTTCAACCAGATACGCGAAGAGGGCGGCAACCAGGTCTGGACCCGTACCGGTTACACCGATGTGGAGTTCCACGTGGACACCAATGGCCATCTCGCGGCGATGCGCTGCGAGGGCAATGACGTGGCGCTCCATGAGCTCGAGGAGAAGGTCACCGAAACCGGCGGCGCTCCCGAACGCCATACGGACGCCGCCGTCCACTGCACCACGGACACCATACTCAAGCGGGTACTCCGCGGGCGTGCCTACTCGGAGCTTCCGGTCGTCGTCCAGGACACTGAAGGGCGCCTGAAGGGCGTCATCGACGAACCGGAGCTGATCCACGGCATTCTCGAGAAACAAGGTTACGCACAGGACGACTGAGGCTTACATCATGAATGATCTGATCCCGATGCTCGGCGGTTCCCTGGGCAACCCGTTTGAGCTGATCGACATGCCCATCGATGACTGGGTGACTTGGTTCGTCGACTGGCTGGTGGACACCTTCCGTGACTTTTTCCGGACCTGGGTAAGCCCGCCGGTCAAGACCGTTATGGAGGGGGTCCAGTGGCTGCTTACCTCCACGCCGCCACTGGCCGTACTGGCCGGGCTGTTCGTCCTCGCCTGGCGCGCCGCCTCCTGGAAAGTGGGTGTATTCGCCGTGGTCGCCTTCGCCTTCATCGGCTTCATGGGCGTCTGGGACGAGCTGATGACCACCCTCTCGCTGGTGATCACCTCGGTACTGTTCTGTCTTGTGATCGGGGTGCCCATAGGCATCCTGTGCTCGCGCAGGGACATGACCTACACCCTGGTGCGACCGATACTGGACATCATGCAGACCACCCCGCCCTTTGTTTACCTGGTGCCGGCGGTAATGCTGTTCAGTATCGGCAACGTGCCCGGGCTGATCGCCACCATCATCTTCGCCATGCCGCCGACCATCCGCCTGACCAACCTGGGCATCCGCCAGGTGCCCGGCCAGTATACGGAAGCGGCCACCGCCTTCGGCTCCACGCCGCGCCAGATCCTGTGGAAGGTGCAGGTGCCGCTGGCCATGCCGACCATCATGGCGGGGCTGAACCAGACCATCATGCTGGCGCTGTCGATGGTGGTGATCGCGGCCATCATCGGCGCCGGTGGGCTCGGCCTGCTGGTGTTCCAAGGGCTGAACCGGCTTGATATCGGCCAGGCCTTTGTTGGCGGGCTTGGAATTGTGCTGCTGGCCATGGTGCTCGACCGGATCACCCAGGGTCTGGGTGAGAAGGCCCCGGGCAGCCGGGCCAGCAGTGATGACTGACAACCATCTGTGAAGCGCGGATGCCGCCGGCATCCGTGGGACGACACAGCTCACAGCGATGTGAGTTCAATAAGAGCAATACGGAGGAACGTATTATGAAACGCCTGAAATCCATTTCGCTGAAAGCGCTGGCGCTGGCCCTGGTGGGCTCTCTGGCGCTCAGTGCCCAGGCCGACGACCACAAGTCCATGCCCGGTGAGGGCGTAAGCGTCCAGCCGGCTGTGGCTACATGGACCTCCGCCATTCCGGTGAGCTGGGTCTATGCGGAACTGCTGACCGAGCTGGGCTACGACATTCAGGATCCGATTTCTCTCCAGAACCCGGTGGCCTACCTGGCCATGAGCGAGGGCGACGTGGACTACTGGCCCAACGGCTGGTTCCCGCTGCACAACCCGCAGCTGCCCGACAACTGGGATGACAAGGGCACCATCTTTGATCCGCTGTGCAAGGGCTGTGGCATCCAGGGCTACCTGGTGAACAAGGAAGCCGTCGAGAAGTACGACATCGAAGGCATCATGGACATCGTGGAAAACAAAGAGACCCGCAACGCCTTTGACCACGACAACGACGGCAAGGTCGAGCTCTACGGTTGCCCGCCCGGCTGGGGCTGCCACGAAGGCATCAACGCCATGATCGACAAGTTCGAGCTTGGCGACCGCATCGACCATGTGGATGCCGGCTATTCCGCGAACTTCACGGAAGCCATGTCCCAGATCGAACAGGGCAACCCGACCCTGTACATGACCTGGGGCCCCAGCGCCTGGATCCTCAAGCTGGTACCGGGTGAGGACGTGATGTGGGTCAACGCGCCCGGCATCGTCGAAAGCGAGAACGAAAAAGCTTCCGGCATCAGCGGCGCTGTGACCGATCCGATCGAGATGGGCTTTGTTGCGGCTGACATCCAGGTTGCCGCCAACAACAACTTCCTCAAGGAGAACCCGGCCGCTGAGGAACTGTTCCGTCAGGCGGAAGTACCGCTGAAGTGGATCAGTCAGGTTGACGGCAAGATGAGCGAGCAGGACCTGGACGACGACGAAGTCCGGCCCCTGGCCGCTGAGTGGATCGATCAGAACCGCGACATGGTCGACAAGTGGCTGAAGGCAGCTCGCGAAGCAGCCAAGTAAGCCAGTACGATCCAACCGGATCGGAAAAGAAAGAAGGGGGCTCTGCGGAGCCCCCTTTTTTGTGCCCGGTCAGCGGGCCGGCGTGCAGGCCAGCCGGTAGGCGGCCGGCGTCACCACCAGCGCGATCACCGTCGCCAGCAGCAGGCCCACGCCAAAGGTCTGGGCAAACGGCGGCCAGAGGGTGCCGCCCGCGACCATCAGTGGCACCAGGCCACCAAAGGTGGTCATGGTGGTGGAGCCGATATGGCGGAACGTGGACCCGGTGATCACATCAACCATGGCGGCGGCATCACCTTCCCGCGCGTGCTCGTCGTCATCCAGGGCGGCAATCATGATGATGGTGGCGTTGATGGCCACGCCCACCAGCCCCATGATCCCCACGATGATGATGAAACCGAAGGCATGCCCGGTCAGCGCGAGGGCCAGCAGGCCCAGACCGAAGGCCTGGGCACCGCTGAAGAAGACGATCCCCGCGCGCCGGAAGGAATTGAACGTCAGGGCCACGGCCGCAACCATCATCAGCACCAGAATGGCCACTGAACTCAGAAGCCGGGTGACGGCCTCGTTGCGCTCCTCGGCCTCGCCGCCGGTCTCCAGCCGGTACCCCGGCGGCAGGTCCAGCTCCGTCTCCAGCCTGTCCTCAAGGCGCCGCATCACCGTGGGTGCCAGCTCCCCCACCTCGAGATAACCGCGCACCAGCTGTACCCGTTCACCCTGGCGCCGCTGGATGCGCCGCCATGACGGCGTCAGCTCCTGCTCCGCCAGGGTAGCCACCGGGATACCGCCCCGGCCCTCGCCGCCGCGGATCAGCGCGCTGCCAAGCATACTGCTCTGGCCACGCCAGGGCTCCGGGTAGCGCACCTGAACCGGCATCTGTTCCGTTTCCTCCAGCATGAAGCCGCCCTCGCGCCCACTGAGCAGCGCATTGAGCTGGCCGGCAACGTTTTCCGCATCCAGCCCCAGTGCCGCGATCTCCTCCTGGTCCGGCGTCAGCTCGATCCGGGGCTGGTCCCGGTTGACCAGGGTATGCACATGGGTGACTTCCGGCAGGTCATGCATGAAGCCGGCAATGCGCTCGCCCAGGTCCGCCAGCACCGGCAGTTCCGGGCCATAGAGACGCAGCTCCAGGGGCGCGGCTACCGGCGGGCCCTGTTCGTAACGCCGCACCAGCGTCTGGGCTTCGGGGAAGGCCTCATCAAGCCGTTTCTGCAGCGCCCGGATTGCCGGAATCGTCCGGTCTGAACCGGCGGTATCCACAATGGCCTGGATGAAGGCGGGATTGCTGTCCTCGCGCCCCACCAGGTTGTAATAGACCTTGGGCGCATTGCCGCCCGCAACCATCCAGACGTCCTGAACCCCCTCGACGTCACGGATAACGGGGGTCATGCGCTGGGCCACGTTGCGCGCGCGATCCACGGAGGCCCCGGGTTCCAGGCGGACCTGGATATGGAACTGGTCCCGATCCGCTGCCGGAAAGAAGCTGATCGGGAGCATGGGCAGGATCACGGCGCCGCTGATGGGCAACAGCAGTGTCAGGCCAATGGCAATGACCGGGCGCCGCAGCGTGATCCCGATGAAGGAACGCAGCCACCGCATGGCCGGCCCTGGGCCCGAGGCGGAGACGGCGGTCGGCCCGGTCAGAAGCAGTGGGCTCATAGCGGGAATCACCAGCAGTGCCACCAGGTAGGAGCTGATCAACGCCAGGATCACCGCAATGGCCAGCGGCCCCACGAACTCGCCCGCGCCGCCGGGCATGAGCACAATGGGCATGAAGGCGAGGATGGTGGTGAGGGTGCTGGCCAACAGCGGGCCGGCGAAGTGGCGCAGCGTCCAGCGCACGGCCTGGGTGTGGGATTCCCCCTGGCCCAGACGCTCACGCAGGGCATTGGTGACCACGATGGCGTTGTCCACGATCAGCCCAATCGCCACGATGATGCCCGTGATGCTGATCTGGTGGATGTTGACCCCAAAGACCCGGAACAGGCTCAGCACCAGCAGCATGGTTGCGGGAATGGCCAGTCCCACGGCGAGCGCACCGCGCCAGCCCAGGGTCAGGAACAGCAGCGCCACCACGATGACCAGCCCCATCAGGAGATTGCCGACCACGCCTTCCAGCCGCTCCTGTGTATACAGGCTCTGGTCGAACAGCACCCGGGCTTCGACGCCGTCCGGCAGGTCCGCCCGCATCCCATCCAGAACGTTCCGGGCCCGCTGCGACCAGCTGTCGATACGGCCGCCCCCGGCCATGCGGGCGCCCACCAGGATGGTTTCCTCGCCGTTGAGCAGGGCATGCTGTTCCGGCGGATCGGCCACGCCCCGCTCCACGTCCGCCAGGTCGCCCACTTTCAGGCGTTGGCCCTCGCCGATGCTGATGGTCACATCTCGGACCCGCTCCAGGGTGGCGAAATCGCCCCGCAGCGTGACCGCCCGGCGCGAGTCGCCGTTGTCCAGAACACCCGCCGGGCGTCGGGCATCGGAACCGGCCACGCGCCGGGCCATGTCCTCGGCGGACAGCCCGAGCTGCGCCAGTTCGGCCGGATCCGCGTGCAGGCGGATCACCTCGGCGGCGCGACCGAAGAGATTGGTATAGTCCGTACCCGGCATGGCGCGGAACCGCTCTTCCAGGCGATCCGCGTGACGACCCAGGGCGTTGTGGCTGATGCCCGGGTCCTCACGGGTCAGCGCGATCACCATGGAAAAGGCGTAGAAGCGGTCATCGATCAACCGGGGGCGGGATGCCTGGTCCGGTAGGTCCGGGCGGGCGTCCGCGAGCTTGTCCCGAACCCGGCTCCAGACGGGCTCGACCTCTGTCACCTCCTCGAGGAGCTCAATGGCGATGCTGGAGACCCCCTGGCGGGAGGCGGAGGAGAGCACCTTGACCTCCTTGAGGGTACGGATCTCGTCCTCAAGCGTCTGTGTGACCAGTGCCTCGACCTGTTTCGGGTCCGCGCCCGGGAAGGTGGTCAGGACGCGGGCGTTGCGCGCCGTGATGCGCGGGTCCTCAAGGCGCGGCAGGGTCTGGATGGCCGCCAGGCCGGAGACGATCAGCAGCCCCACGGCCATCACCAGCAGGCGGCGGTTGAACAGCAGCCGCTCAATCACCGTCGCCGCCCTCGTCCGCAATGCGCACGCGCTGGCCCGGCACCACCCGGTGGGTGCCGCCATCGATCACATCCATATCCGCCTTGAGCGGGCCCCGGACCAGAACGCGCCCATCGTGGCTGTAGAGCCACTCCACATTCACGCGCCGGATCCGGTGGGCCTCCTCGCCGTCCGGTTCTACAACCAGCACGGCCCAGAGGCCGGAGCGGGCGCGGGTCAACGCGGATTCAGGCAGGACATGGCCGCTCTGCGACACCTCGGTGGCATGGCGCAGATGGGCGATCTGCCCCGGCACCACCGGGGCGCCGGCATCCAGGGCGACGCGCAGGGTGCGTGTGCGCCGCGCTGGATCCAGTTCCGGAAGCCGCTCGACCACAGTGCCTTCAAGCGACTGGCCGCCCACTCTCAGCGGCACCCGGTCACCGCTGCTGTAGGCATCTGCCGTGCCTGCCGGCATGCCGATGCGCGCCTCCAGGCTGCCGGGGTCCAGTACCCGGAAGGCCGACGTTCCGGGTGAGACCAGATCGCCCTGGTCCACCATCCGGCGGGCCACAACGCCATCGAAAGGCGCCCTGAGGCGGGCGTCATCCAGGTTGGCCTGAACCCGGTCCCGGCGCCCCTCAAGCCCCTGGAGCTGGCCTTCCAGGCGCCGCCGTTCCGCCTCGGCCCGGTCCACGTCACGCTGGGTGCTGGCGCCATCCCGGCGCAGGTTGCGCTGGCGTTCCTCTTCCTGGCGCGCCAGGTCCAGGCTGGCACGGGTGGCGGCCATCTCGCCCTCTACTTCCTTGAGAGCGGCCCTGAGGCGGCGATCGTCCAGAACCGCGAGCACCTGGCCTTCCTCCACGGTGTCGCCTTCCCGGACCTCGATGCGGGCCACCCGCCCTTCCGGCTCAAAAGCCAGAGTACTGGCCTGTCGCGGCTCCACCAGCCCGGTATGGCGGGTCACCTGCGGGAAGCTTTCCACCGCCTCGGGGGTGCTGACGCTGACGGGCAGCAATCGCCCATCATCAGCTTCCCCAGTGGCCTGTGTGCTGGCCCAGGCACGCAGGATGATCAGGGCCAGGGCAAGGACCGCGAGTGCCACCAGCACACGCGATCGTTTCCATTGGTCTTTCATGATCGGGGTTCCGGGTTATTCGGCTGTGAACAGAAGGTAACCCGTCGCACCCTATCGATCCAGTTCAGATCCGGAAACGGCCGACCACATCACGCAACCGTTCCGCCATCGAAGCCACTTCATCACTGGCGGCACTGGTCTGGTTGGTGCCTTCGCTGCTTTCCTGCGCCGATTCCACAATGCCGTTAACGTTGCGGTTGATCTCCTCGGCTGCCTGGCTCTGTTCCTCAGCTGCCGTGGCGATCTGGGTGACCTGCTCATGGATCCGGCCAACCGAGACCTCTATTGAAGACAGCGCCTGCTGGGCCTCACCGGCGCGCTCACGGTTATGGTTGGAGCGTTCCCGCGCGCCCTTCATGCGTTCCACGGCCTGGTCGGTCTCGGTCACCAGGCCGTCAATGATGGTACGGATCTCCTCGGCGGAGGCGCTGCTGCGCTGGGCAAGGGAGCGGACCTCATCCGCCACCACGGCAAAGCCCCGCCCGGCCTCACCCGCCCGGGCGGCCTCAATCGCGGCGTTCAGCGCAAGCAGGTTGGTCTGGTCGGTCACCGAGTGGATCACGTCCAGCACCTTGCGGATCTCCTGGCTGCGCTCGGAAAGCTGGGATACCACATCCGCGAGCCCATCCAGCTCGGTGCCCAGTTCATCCATGGTTTCCGCATTCTCGCTGACCACCCGGCCGCCCTCACGGGCACGCTCATCCGCCTCCGAGGCAGCGTCCGCCACCTCACTGCCATTGCGGGAGACCTCCTGGACCGTAGCGGTCATTTCGTTGATAGCCGTGGCGATCTGGTCTGTATCGTGGCTCTGGCGCTCCACCGTCTGGCGGGTCTGGTCCGCAACCCGGTTGAGTTCCTCCGCGGAAGAGGCGAGCCCCTGGGTGGTACCGTCCACCTCCCGGATGGTGTCCTGCATGATGCGCACAAAGGCATTGAACTGGTGGGAGAGCTCGCCGATCTCATCGCCGGTCTCTTCCGGCAGGCGCTGCGTCAGGTCCCCCTCACCGGCGGCGATACCCGCCATGCGCCGCGAGACCTCGCGGATGGGTCGGGTCAGAACCCGTGCCATCACCACGGCACCACCCCCCCCCAGCAAAAGGATGACAAAACCGATACCCGCCACCTGCCATGCCAGGGCATCGGCGCCGGCCATCATCTCGGAACGGGGGATCAGGCCGATGAAGGTCCAGCCCAGCTCCGGCGATGTGAACACATTGGCCTGCATGGTCTGACCATCCAGTTCAACACTGCGGCTGCCCCGCTCCATCGACTGGAGACGGGCGAACACATCGGATTCCAGTTCATCCACATTGCGGAAGTTCTGCTCGGGGTCATCCGGGTTCACCAGCACGGTGCCACTGTCCTCGATCAGCACCAGGTAGCCGGTCTCTCCAAACTGGATCTCGCTGATGCGCTCGGTCAGCCCGGCCAGGGACACATCCATACCCTGAACGCCGATCACCTCGCCGCTGTTGTCTTCCACAGTGCGTACGGAGCTGACAATGGAGGCATCGTCGGTCTCGAAGTAATAGGCATCCGTGCGCACCACCTCGCCAGGGTCCTCCATGGCAGCCTGATAGAACGGCCGCTGGCGGGGGTCGTACTCCGGCCCGATCTCACCCTTGGGCCACTGCAGGTACCCGCCATCCTTCGTGGCCATGTAGATGTAGGCGAGCCCGGAGTGGCTGCTGGCGAACCGGTCATAGGTCTGGAAGATCGAGGCCTCGAAGCCGCCATTGTCCTCCGGCGTCATGGCGACGGTGCTCGGCACGTCGAGATAGCGGCTGAGCGACCCCCTGGCCTGCTGCACCTCAGGCTGGCTGGCCAGGAAGCGGACATTGGCCGCAACCTGGTCAAGATAGTCCGTCAGCCCTGCGTCAACCTGCTCAATCTGTTTGAGACTGGCCTCATTGAAAGCGGATTCCGCCGCATCGCGCGACTGGTAAACCGCCAGGCCGGCCAAGGTCACAATGACCAACGCAAGCATCAGGGTGAACGCCGCAACAAGTTTCTGGGCAATACTCAAAGTCAACCTCGGGATGTTTGTTGGTACTCGGCAATATTATAGCGTGTGCCGCTCCGCCAGTCCTCTGCGATCATATGGCAACCCCTTGCCTCCCAGGAGCTGGAAGCAAACACCATGCCCAAGGGATTGCTCCAAGCCATCGATCACCTCTCAGAACCATCCACCCGTGCAGTGATAACCTGATCCGCTATAATAGCGTCACTGTGAGTCAACGCCATGGGAATGAACACCCGCGCCTGCATCCTTTGTCTGCTGACCGTCCTGCTCAACCTCGGCGGCTGCGCGGTCCACCAGTCCATCGGCCATGATGCCGGCGCCTTCCTGCGGGATGTGGACGGACAGCGCTTCCGCCCCGTGCCCAAGCATGAGTGGGACAGCAGCAACCATGCCCTGCTCTATGTGTACCGCCCGCAGTCCGACTGGGGTGATGCCGAACTCATGGCGCCAAGCTTCTACCTGGATGGCCACCACTACGTAAACCTGCGCAGCGGCGGCTATACCTGGCTGGAGATCCTGCCGGGTACCCGGGAGCTGGACATGCACCGTCCCTTCTTCGGCATTGAAGGGGTCGGCTCACCATTTTCCCATATCCTGGATGCGGAACTGGAAATGGAGGCCGGGGAAATCTATTTCCTGCGCTACTCGGAAGTGAGTGAAACCAGCGCCACCGACTCCCGCCTACCCGATGATCATCCCCTGAGCCGCGGTACCGTACGCCTTGTGGCCCAGGAGGCCGCCATGGACGAACTGCGCGAGACACGCTTCATGGAAAGCGTTCTGATGGCCACCAACCATGCCGGAACCTCCATCGTTGCGGACAACCGCGAGGCGGATTACCGGCGCCGGCGCGAAGCGCTTATGGAGGAGCGAAAGAAGGAAATCGAACGCATGAAGGAGCAGGGCCATTACGAGCCCGCTCCCTGGTACTGGCCATGGGGGGGCGGCCCCACCGAACCGCTGGAAACGGACCGCCAGCTGCGGGAACTTGAACGGGAGCGTGCGCAGCGGCTGGCCGCGGCGGAGGGTGACGGCCACTGGTGGTGGCCGTTCTGAGCGCCGTACCGTAGTATGGCGGGGTTATGAGCGCCAATACGATCTCCCTCAACCGCAACACGGATCAGCTTCCGGACGACGGGCGCCCCGTATGGCTGTTCGGTTACGGATCACTGATCTACAAGGCGGGGTTTGACTACCTCGAAACCCGGCCGGCCACCATCCAGGGCTGGAAGCGCCGCTTCTGGCAGGGCTCCCACGACCACCGGGGCACTCCCGGTAACCCCGGCCGCGTGGCAACCCTGGTTGCAGACGCCCAGGCCTGCTGCACCGGTCTGGCGTACAGGGTGTCACCGGATGTGTTCGAACAGCTGGACGTGCGCGAGAAAAACGGCTATCTGCGCCTGATCCGCCCTCTCAGGCTGGACGATGGCAGCAACGTGGAAGGCCTTGTCTACATCGCGACCGAAGACAATGCCGCCTGGCTGGGGCCTGCTTCAGAGGCCGCCATTGCACGACATGTGGCCGCCTCCGAGGGGCCAAGCGGGCCCAACAGCGACTACGTGCTTGAACTCGCAAACGCCCTTCGGGCCATGGGGGTGGATGATCCGCATGTTTATGGAATTGAACTGCATCTCAGGGCTGTTCTTGATGAGGATCATAACCCCACCTATAGTAGGTTCCAGTCCCCTGAGACCTGATGAGTCAATAATGTGTCTTATAATGACAAAAAAAGACCCGTCAGGGGCCCGAACATAACCGAGCCCGCTCTCGTGGTTGCTGCAAGACGGCTGCGCACCGACTTCCAGCTCTCGATCATTACGCTGCTGGGCGCTGCCGCTCTGTTCGGCATTGTCCCCTTTGGCGTCTACCGCTTCCTGGAAACCAACTACATTGCCGGCTTTGCCGACTCTCTGATCTCCTTCGGCATCATCAGCAGCGTGATCTACGCATGGCTGTCCGGCGATACCGAGCGAACCGGTTTCGCCCTGGCGGTTTTCTGCTGTGTGGCGGGAGCGATCATCGGTTCCATCCTGCCGCATGTGGGGCATCTGTGGAGCTACCCCGTACTGGTTGCCAGCTTCTTCCTGACGCGGCCGGTCATCGCCGTCGCCCTCAACACCGCCATGGTCCTGGCCGTCATCTTCCACGGCATGTCCCTGCCCTCGGGGGAAAGCCTGTGGGCCTACTTTGCCACGGCCACGGTGGTCAGCGCCTGCGCCTTCATTTTTGCGATCCGGAACCAGCAGCAGCGCAAGGAAATGGCAGTACTGGCCCGCCGTGACCCCCTGACCGGCGTGCGCAACCGCCGCTCCATGGACGACGCCCTGCAGCTGGCCGCCTCCACCGCCAGCCGCACCGACACACCCTATGCCCTGGTCATGCTGGACCTGGACCATTTCAAGGCCATCAACGACAAGCACGGTCACGGCCTCGGTGACGAGATCCTGGTCAACCTGGCCCGGATGGTGGAGCGCAACACCCGCCAGAGCGACCAGCTGTTCCGCTTTGGTGGCGAGGAATTCGTACTGCTCATGCCGGGCGTTGACCCGGACGGCATGAAGGCGGTGGTCCAGGGGCTGCGCCAGAAGATCCGGTCGACCCTGCGAAGTCCCGACGGTCCCGTCACCGCCTCCTTCGGGGCAGCGCACCTGGGGGCGGAGGAAAACTGGGAGACGTGGCTGAAGCGCGCGGATGACGCGCTCTATCGGGCCAAGGAGAGCGGGCGGGACTGTGTCGTGATCGCCGAGGACAGTAAACAGCCCACCGACTGATCTCAGCCCAGGAGCCGGACTATCCGCCCTGAGCGTTGTACCCGCCCCTCATCCACCAGTTTCTCCAGGTGGGCCTCCAGCGACCGGGCGGCTACCGGATGGATCGCGGCCGGCACGTCATCATAGACCCGGGGCAGCAGTGCTTCCGTTGCAATGCCTTCCGTCGCCCCGGCCAGGCAGCTCAGCACCTTGTGCTCGCGGCGATGGCGGTGGGTGATCAGATAGTCGAAAACCGCCCATGGATCTGCCATCAGCTGGCCATGCCCTGGCAGAAGATGCTGCACCGGCTCATCCAGCAGACGCCGCAGCGTGGCCAGGTAGTCCCCCAGGTGCCCGTCGGGCGGATCAATGACCACCGTGGAGGACTGCATGACCAGGTCTCCTGCCAGCAGCAGCCCCTCCGGCTCCCACAGGAAGGCCAGGTGGTTGCCGGCATGCCCGGGTGTGTAGAGCACCCTCAGCCCCGGCACCAGGTAGTCACCCTCCACAGGTTCATGGTCCGGCTCAAGAGCGTAATCGTGATGCCCCAGGCCCCCGGCAGGACGCCGGAACACCAGGGAGGCGCCGGTGCGCTCACGCAGCCGATGGCTTGCCGGCGTGTGGTCCAGATGGGTGTGGGTGAGCAGGATGCGGTCGATACGGCCCCGGGTGGCGGCAAGAATGGCTTCCACGTGAGCCTCCTCATCCGGCCCCGGGTCCACTACCAAAACCTCCCCCGCCATGCGCAGGATGTAGGTGTTGGTGCCCGGCCCCGTCATGACCCCGGGATTGGGGGCCGTCAGGCGGGTGATGGCAGGCGTGATCGCCACCGCCTCGCCCGGCTCGATGCGGCCGGTCGTGTGACCGCCGGCGCCGGGGTCCATGAAACGGGCTTCGTCATAACCGGGCGCCCCTGCCACAAGGCTGCCACTACGGATCGGCCAGTCCTCTGACGGTGCCTCATAGGGGCTCAGATCCGCCAGTGAGGCAACCAGGTCGGCAACGTCCCGGAATCCCCGGAGCTGCCTCAAAGTGCCCAGGGTTGGCGGCACCAGCAGGCGTTCACCGCGGACATGCTCCTCCAGGGCCTGCTCCGGCGTCAGCCAGAAGGCCTCGATGGTTTCCGTACCATCCGGCCAGGCGGCCTGCCCCGCCGGTACCGGTGCCAGGAAGAAACGGGTATCAAAACGCCGCGGTGGTCCCGGCGGGGTGATCCAGCGCCCCAGATAGAAGAGATCGTCAGTGGCGGGCGTCAGCCCGGCGCGCCGGCAGTAATCCGCCAGCGCCTGCTCGCCGGCATCCAGCCGCCGCCGTTCATCGAGTTCCGGTACTGTATGCGTGGTGAGCTTTCCGGCCCTGTCCCGGACCACCAGCACACCGGCTTCCTCAAAACACTCCCTGAGCGCGGTGGTGCGATCCACCGGCGTCTCATCCAGCTCGCTGACCGCCCCGCCCGGGAAGACATCGAATCCGGGGAGGAAGACCACGTCGCTGGTGCGCCGCAGCAGCAGTACTTCCGGGCCATCGGCACCGTCGCGCGCCAGCACCAGCGTCGCCGCCTCACGGATCTCGGCCATGGCCATTCAGCAGGTCGCCTCCATCGCTACCTTGCCCCGGGTATGCCGGGTTTCAATGTGACGGTGGGCGTCCTCGGCATGATAGAAGGGGTAAACGCTGTCGACATGAACCCTGAGCCGGCCCTCATTCACCCACTGGCGCAGCACGTCCAGATCCGCCCGGTTCGAACGCACGATCACCAGCCTGTTGCGCTTCTGGAGACCCAGCCTGGCCAGCCCCTCTGCGGGCAGGCTGTGACCGCTGGGAATGGTATTCACATAGCGCCCACGGCGAGCCAGGGTGTCACTGAAATCACCGGCGCGGTAATTGCCAAAGACATCGAATACCACATCGAAAGGACCGGGAATGGCGGGAGCCGGTGTCTGCTGATAGTCCACGGCCTCGTTCGCGCCGAGATCACTCACGAACTTCAGGTTGCGCTCACTGCACACGGCAGTGACATGGCAGCCGAGATTGCGGGCAATCTGCACCGCGAAGTGGCCCACCCCACCGCTGGCGCCATTGATCAGAACCCGCTGCCCCGGCTGGACACCGGCGCAGTCGCGCAGTGCCTGAAGGGCGGTCAGCCCGGCCAGAGGAATGGCCGCGGCCTCGGTGAACGACAATCCCTCCGGACAGGGCGCGACCTCATCCGCCTCCAGCACCGCATACTCGGCGTGGACGCCACCGTGGAAACGGTTGCTCATACCGAATACCGGCTGCCCCACTTCCAGGCCCCGGACCCGATCCCCGATAAGGGTGATCTCACCGGCCATGTCCAGACCGCTGACGCGCGGCAGGGGTTCACGGTCAAGAAAACGCAGGAAGGAACGGAACACCCCTTTGCGCAGCAGCACATCCTTGGGGTTCAGTGCCCCGGCCTGGACATGCACCTGGACCTGGCCGGGGCCAACGCTTGGCTTCGGCCAGTCATCCACCCATTCCAGCACATTGGGTTGTCCATAGGCCCTGTAGATGATGGCTTTCATGGCGACGCTCCCTGACCAGCGGCACGGACTTTACGCCATTGTAGCCTTCAACCGGGAGGATTTCCTGTGTCATTACAGGCCCGTATCATTTCAACGGGCCTGTACGCCGGATGGCACTGCGTTGTCACGGATTGCGGTACTCTGCTTTCGGTCCCAGGTAGTACCACCAGTTCACGACCAGGCAGACCGCGTAGAAGATGGCAAAGGCATAAAGCGCGTTCTCCGGCGTTGTCGCCTTGATCTGCTCTCCGAAGACCTTCGGAATGATGAAGGCCCCGTAGGCGGCTACCGCCGAAGTCCATCCCAGAACCGGCCCAGCCTGTTCGCTGTTGAATACCTGGGCAATGGTGCGGAAGGTGGAACCGTTGCCGATGCCAGTGGCGGCGAAGAGCACCAGGAACAGTACCAGGAAGGGCACGAAGAACTCCTGGGGCGTTTCCGAGGCATAGGCCAGCTGCATGAAGTAGGCCACGCCCAGCGAGCTGGCGATCATAACCACCGCCACAATGCCGGTGACCAGTGCACCCCCCACCTTGTCCGCGATCCAGCCGCCAACCGGCCGGATCAACGCGCCGATGAAGGGGCCCATCCAGGCGTACATCAATGCGGACGGCCCGGCGGGATTGGGCGTGTCATGCGTCATCACGCCATCCACCATGATGTGCTGATAGCCGAAGATAACCTTGATGGCCAGCGCGAAGCCCGCTGAAAAACCAATAAAGCTGCCAAAGGTCATGGTGTAGATCAGGCTCATGACCCAGGTGTGCTTGTTCGAGAAGATCTTGAACTGCCGCTGGAGATTGGGCTTGATCTCACCCGGAATCAGTTTCAGAAGCATCACTGTGGTGAACAGGATGCCTGCAATGACAGGCCACTTCACCCAGTCCGGCGTCCCCAGCCCAACCGGGGCGGGAAGAATGATGTAGAGACCGACGGCGGCTGTGAAGAAGCCGATCAGCAGCATCCCCGTGATCTTGCCAAACGCGCTGAGCGGACTGCCGATGTTCGGCGATACGCCCTCGGTCCGGATATTGTCCATGCCAAACCAGCCCGCAAAGGCCAGGGGAATCAGGAACAGCAACCAGACATAACCGGCGTTGTGGATATAGGTCTCACTGCCGGCGGGAATCTTGCCGATCAGGGTGCCGGAACCGTTTTCCAGGATCATGGGAGCGCCACCGAAAACACCGATGGTCATGAACAGCGGCACCAGGATCTGCATGGTCGTAACACCGGCGTTACCCAGCCCGGCATTGAGCCCCAGTGCCAGCCCCTGCTTTTTCTTGGGGAAGAAAAAGCTGATGTTCGACATGGAGGAGGCGAAGTTGCCGCCGCCGATACCAGAGAGGAAAGCCAGGATCTGGAAGATCCAGAGCGGGGTTTCCTTGCTCTGAAGGGCCAGCCCCGTTCCGATGGCCGGAATCATGAGCAGGGCCGTGGTGAAAAAGATGGTGTTACGACCACCCGCAATGCGGATGAAAAAGCTGCTGGGAATCCGCAGCGTGGCACCGGTCAGGCCGGCGATGGCAGTCAGTGTGAAGAGCTCTTCCTTGGGGATCGGGAAGCCCAGATTGTCCATCTGGACCGTAATGATCCCCCAGTAGAGCCACACCGCAAAACCGCACAGCAGACTCGGGATGGAAATCCACAGGTTGCGGTTGGCGATCTTCTTACCCTTCGACTCCCAGAAGTCTGGGTCTTCTACATCCCACTTATTGAGTTCACCCATAACAAGGCTCCGGATCAATCTGAATGGATCGGGTTTCGCGGGAGGCCCGGCCTCCCGCGTCTTTCTCAGCTTTTGGTGGCATTGCCCTCGCGCCCGTAATCAAGCTGGATTTCCGGGAGGTAGCGGGCGCTTTCCTCTTCACCGCGCTCCGGATAGCGACGCCGCTCCATGCGTACGATGGCGCCGTGCATCCACAGCAGGGAGACCAGCACCAGGAGGAAGAGCAGCATGAAGCAGCTTGTCCACACACCCAGAAGGTCATTCAGGGCGCCAAAGATGATCGGCAGGAAGAAACCACCGAGGCCACCGATCATGCCAACCAGGCCGCCCACCGAACCCACATGGTCCGGATAGTAGACGGGGATGTGCTTGTAGACCGCGGCCTTGCCAAGCGACATGACAAAGCCAAGCGCAACGGTAATCAGCGCGAAGAGCGCAAGCGGCACACCAAAGGAGAATTCAATGGGGCCATCAATGCCCTGAATGATGTAGCGGGTCTGCGGGTAGCTCAGGACAAAGAGGCAGAGCAGGGAAACACCATAGGTCCAGTACATCACGGCACGGGCGCCAATCCTGTCGGACATCCAGCCTCCGAGGGCCCTGAATACCGAAGCCGGAAGGGCGTAGAGAGCGGCGAGCATGCCTGCCTGCTCCAGGCTCAGGTCATAGACGCTGACGTAGTAGTTGGGCAGCCATGAAGCGAGAGCCACGAAGGCGCCAAAGACAAAGAAGTAGTACAGCGAAAAGCGCCAGACCTGAAGCTTCTTGAGGGGCGCCAGCTGCTCCTTCACCGGCATGGGCTGGCTGCCCTCTTCGGTACGGCGCTTGAGGCGCGGGTCATTCTCGGTCATGAACCAGAAAACCACCGCCATGCCGGCAAGAATGGCGGCATAGACCTGGGCCGTCATCTCCCAGCCAAGCGCCACAACCAGGAAGGGCGCGCCGAAGTTGGTGACAGCGGCACCCACGTTACCGGCCCCGAAAATGCCAAGGGCCGTCCCCTGGTGCTTTTTGTCGTACCACTCCGAGGTGTAGGCAATCCCGACAATGAAGGAGCCGCCGGCCAGACCGATGCCCAGAGCGGCAACCAGGAAAAGGCCATAGGTTGTAACCGTTGAAAGGAGGAATACCGCCACGGACGTGGCCAGCATCAGGATCGTGAAGACCAGCCGCCCACCAAAGCGTTCCGTCCACATGCCAAGGAAAATCCGGCTGACGGAACCGGTCAGAACCGGTGTCGCTACAAGAAGCCCGAACTGCGTATCCGACAGTCCAAGATCCTGTTTGATCTTCACCCCGATCACGGAAAAGATTGTCCAGACCGCAAAACAGACGGTGAAGGCCAGAGTGGAGAAAGCGAGCGCCTTGTGGGCTCGCGGTGGGTCGTAATCGTGTTCACTCAGCATCGTCAGCTCCTGTTCAATCAGCGGCCACACAGCACTTGTGACCTTTCCGGCACAGAGTAACCAGAAAAGGAGCCTTTTACATACAGGTTTATTTCCAAATAATCAGGGCGTTACCCATATAGGGGTAGGTCGGGATACGTTGAGGTAGGTCAAAACGGCCTGAGGGTAGCGAGAGCGAAGATCACTGCCAGCTGAACCAGTGCCACAAGTGCCGCCACAGTCCTTACCCCAGGCGTCCGCGCCTGGTCCAGCGCCCACTTGCCGGCCAGAATGTAGCCCACCAGCAGGATCACCTTGCCGGTCAGCCAGTGGTGAACGAAGGGCATCCAGCCGGTTAGTGCCAGCAGCCCCAGGGCGGCGGCCAGCAGGACCGTATCATTCAGGTGGGGAAGCCAGCGCAGCGGGGTGCCACGCCACCCCGGTCGGCCCGCCGCATCCAGCCCAAGGCGCAGCAGCATCAGGACGGCGGTGGTATAGGCGGCCAGCATGTGCACGCCCTTGATGATGTGATAGAACTCCATGGTCGACTCCGGATACTAAGATTTATTTAAAATATATCTTAACTGGGTTACACTGACGCTGTCATGCGAACTGGCAGCAGCACAATGGCGGACTGGCTGATGCTCTTCAAAGCGTTCTGGCGCCTGCTCGCGTCTCTGGCGGTGCTACTGGGCGCCCTGGGGGTAGCCCTTCCCGGCCTGCCCACGGTGCCCTTCCTGCTGGTGGCCGCCTGGGCGGGGAGTCATGGCTGGCCGGAACTGGAACAGCGCCTGCTGGACCATCCGCGCTACGGCCCCTCCATCCGGGCCTGGCGTGAACAGCGGGCCGTGCCCAGAAGAGCGAAATGGGCCGCCTCCGTGCTGATCGCCATCAGCGTGACCATGCTGGTGGTCTCGCCGGCGCCGGAGCTGCTGCGCTGGGTGCTGCCACCGTTCCTGCTGTGCGTCACGATCTGGCTCTGGAGTCGACCCGATGGCTGAACCGCTCAACTCGCCACCCCGCCTGTCCCCTGTCACGCTGTTCAGCTACCCCTTCCGTATCTTCTTTCTGTCTCTGGCCATACAGGCCGTGGAGATTGTCCCACTCTGGGTGGGCGCCGTCACCGGGCGGCTGGACCTGCCGCTGGCCATCCCGGCACTGGCCTGGCACCAGCATGAGATGGTCTTTGCCTGGCTGCAGGCCGCCATTGCCGGCTTCCTGCTGACCGCAGTCTGTGTCTGGACGGGCACCACACGCACCCACGGCTGGCCGCTGGCGGGGCTCTGGGGCGTCTGGCTCATGGGGCGGCTGGTGATCACGCTCGGGGAGTCGCTGCCCGAGTGGCTGGTCATCGGCGTGAACCTGCTGTTCCTGCCGCTGCTGATGCTGGACGCGGGCCTGCGCGTGTGGCGGGCACGCCAGCCGCGCCAAATCCCGATACTGCTGGCTCTTCTCGGGCTCTGGCTGATGCAGGCAACCTTCCTTATCGGTGGCAGCGGCACCGCCCTCGACGGCGCCCTGCTCATGGCCATGACGCTGATGCTGATCATCGGTGGCCGCATCACCCCCAACTTCTCCATGGGCTGGCTGCGCACACGGGGGCTGTCCACCGAGGGCATCACTATCATTCCCTGGCTCGAGAAACTGGTGCTGGGCGTGATGGCACTGACCTTCCTGAGCGTGCTCGTGCTGCCTGATCCGGTTACGGGCACACTGGCATTGGTGGCGGGAGCCGTGGTGCTGGTGCGCATCCTGCTCTGGCGCGGATGGCGGGTGGCCCGTGAACCACTGCTGTGGATCCTGCACCTGTCGCTGCTGTGGATTCCAGTGGCGCTCTGGCTTCTGGCAGCCAGCCGCTTCGACACCATACCGGAGACGGTCTGGGTCCATGCCACTGGCCTGGGCGCCATGGGCGGGCTCATTCTGGGGGTAATCAGCCGGGTGGTGCTGGGCCATACAGGGCGCACACTGATTCTGCCGGGCGGCATGGTCACCGCCTTTGTCATGATCCACCTGGGCGCCCTGATCCGGGTCGCCACCGGCGCCGGCGGTATGAGCTGGCAGGCCGGCATCAGCGCCAGCGCCCTGCTGTGGATGCTCGCCTTCGGGCTCTTCCTGTTCCGCTACACGGGCATCCTGATGCGGCCACGCGTTGACGGGAGTCCGGGCTGATGCGACTGACGCGCCACACCGACTACGCCGTGCGCATGCTCATGTTCCTGACACTGCGCGATGGCCAGCTGGGCACCATCCGGGAGATTGCCAACGCCTACAACATCTCCCGCAACCACCTGATGAAGGTGGCCCATGAACTGCAGCGCAACGGCTATCTGGAAACCGTCCGCGGCAAGGGCGGCGGGCTGCGCCTGGCGCTGCCGCCGGAACGGATCATGCTGGGGAATCTGGTCCGGACCATGGAGCCCGACCTGAAGATGGCGGAATGCTTTGGGTGCGACAACCAGTGCGTGATCACCCCCAGCTGCCAGCTGAAGTTCGTCCTGGATGAGGCGCTTGGGGCGTTTCTGAAGGTTCTGGACGGTTACAGCCTGGAGGATGTCACCTCGCCACGGGCCCAGAAACTGCGTCAGCACCTGGCACTGACGCTAGAGGGCGAACCGACGCCGGCTCTCAACAGCACACCAGAAACCTGAAAACCGGCCTGTTCAGAGCGCCCCGAATCTCAGCCCGCCGTGCTGCTCGCCCACCAGCTGCTCCAGAAAATCCAGATCCCTGAGCCCAATGGGGCTGCGCTCCGGCGCCAGGATCCCCTCGCGCCGGAAGTCATTGAGCACCCGGGAAACCGTCTCCTCACGGACACCGAGCATCAGCGCAACCTGCTTCTGGCGGCACGGCAGACGGATTTCACAGCTACCCTGTTCCTCATGCAGCTGCAGCAGGAAGGCGGCCACCCGCTGTTCGGCGGAACTGGCGGTGAAGAAATCCACCTGGTTGAAGGAGCTCTGGAGGCGTTCGCTGGTCTGTTCCAGCAGGCGTGCGGCGAAAGCCCCGTTGGCCTCGGCCAGGGCACGCAGCTGGCGTACCGGGAGCCCGAAAACCCGGCTGCGCAGGGTCGCCCGGTAACTCATGATATAGCCGCTGCCGTTGAGAAAGGCGGCCGTCAGCGCCACCAGCCGCCCGGGGCCGTGGGCGCAAAAGAACTTTTCGTCCCCGTTCTCGGTGTAGCGCACCCCGGCAATCTGGCCACTGTCGACCACGCCGCAGTAACGGGCGGGCTCTCCCTCGCCGAACAGCAGTTCCCCGGCGCGGGTTTCCAGCCGGACCGTTGTTCCGATCAGGTTATCGAGTTCACGCCGGGACAGGCTCCGGAACGGGCTGTAAGCAAGCAGCCAGTCACGCAGGCGTTGCGCGTCCTCATTCTGGATCCGTGTCTCCTGCATACATCCGACTCACTCTGTTCCCGGTGAAGGCCCTCGGCCTATCCCACGAATTCCTGCAGTCCCGCCCTGTCCAGGATGGTGACCTGGCGCTGGGCAACCTGGACCAACCCCCGGTTACGCAGCTCCTTGAGCACCCGGGAAAGGGTCTCCGGCTGCATGGCCAGCTGGGAGGCCAGAAGCCCCTTGGGCAGCGGCAGCTCCACCTTAACCCCGGCGTTACGCCGGTCCGCGCCCGGCACCAGGCTCAGCAGATACTGGACCAGCCGTTCCCGGGCGTTCTGAGCCGTGAGAATGGTGCGGTCCTCCACAGTCCGGGACATGGCCGCCGCCACGTAGCGCATCACGTTCATCATGTAATCCGAACGACCGGAGACCATCTCCCGCAGCAGGGCGCCACTGAACGAACGCACACGGGTTGGCTCCAGACTCTGGGCGTACCAGGGATAGCGTCCGTCCGGCGAACAGGAGGACACCTCGGCAAGCACCTCCTCGGCGCCGACACTGCCAAGAACCCGCTCACTGCCCTGATCCGTAACCCGGAACAGCTTCACGGAGCCGGACAGCACAATAAAAAAGCGCTCGGCCCTGTCCCCTTCGCGGCACAGCATCTCCCCTGTCTCCAGGGTATGCAGGCGGCTCCGCTGGCACAGACTGGCCAGATCCTGATCGCTCAGATCCTGGAAGAATGGGTGCCGGTGAATGGCACAGTGCTCCAGGCGTGGGCACAGCAGGGGCTCCGCAAGCCTTGCATGGGTTACATCGGCCAGTTTGATCGCGTCGCAGGATGTCACGGCAGCCTCCTCGGGTTGACGGTTGTTCGCGGTGGGGGTGTTCTGCCTTGACATATTACAAACTCCTGGCCGTTGAGGCTGCGCCTCTTAGGTGGTATTCCATGCCTATCCCCTACCGCACGAGTACCACCCCAATAAAGATTTATTTATTATGAATCTTATAGCACAGAGCGATTGGCCGCAAGCCATTTGGGTACTTGGGTACGAGGGGCCTGACTTTCCATTTATTGATTTATTTCATTTACATCTTTAAAGCCGCCACGGATAATGCAGTCAGTCACGGAATCGCCGTGCAGACCCCAAAGCCATGACCGGGAGGACACGCCCATGTCCGAGGGACTGACCCGAAACGCCGCGCGCAACATCTTCTATGGGGGCTCGACGATCTTTTTCCTGATCTTCGCGGGCCTGACCATCCATACCCATATCTACATGAGCACCACCTCGACCAACAGCGAAGAGCTGGATGAGGCCGTCATCGCCGGCAAGGAGGTCTGGGAGGAGCACTCCTGCATCAACTGCCACACCATCATGGGCGAAGGGGCCTATTTCGGACCCGAGCTGTCCAACGTCTGGCACCGCTACGGTGGGCGGGAGAACCCGGAGGCTGCCAGAGCGGGCATCAAAGGCTGGATGAAGGCACAGCCCATCGAAGCGCCCGGGCGCCGCCAGATGCCGCAGTTCAACCTCAATGAACAGGAGCTGGACCACCTGGTGGATTTCTTCAAGTGGGTGGACGGTATCGACACCCACGACTGGCCACCGCACAAGTCCGGTTAACCATGCCCGCAATCCACTCCGTCCGTTCATCCAGGGAGAGAACCGATGAAGTATGAAACCCAGAAAGTGGCCCTGCCGTTCTTCGCTGTGGCCATGGCGCTGTTCGCGCTGCAGATCTGTTTCGGGCTGATGGCGGCCACCGTCTACGTCATGCCCGAATTCCTCTCGGAGGCCATGCCCTTCCATATCATGCGCATGAGCCACACCAACCTGCTGCTGGTCTGGCTGCTGATCGGCTTCTTCGGCGCCACCTATTACCTGCTGCCGGAAGAGGCCGAGACTGATCTCCACTCACCGACCATGGCCTATATCCAGCTGGCCATCTTTGCCGGTGCCGGTGCGGCGGCGCTGATCGGCTACCAGTTCGGGATCCACGGCGGCCGCCACTACCTGGAGCAGCCGGTCTACGTGAAGATCCTGCTGACCATCTCGTTCCTGATGTTCCTGTACAACAACACCCGCACGGTTATGAAGGGCCGGCGCACGTCGGTCTCCATCGTGCTCCTGCTGGGGCTCTGGCTGGCCGCCATCTTCTGGATGTTCGCCTTCTACGAGCCGGACAACCTGGCCCAGGACAAGCTCTGGTGGTGGTGGATCGTGCACGTCTGGGTTGAGGGCGTCTGGGAGCTGATCATGGCCTCCATCCTCGCCTACCTGCTGATCAAGATGACTGGCGTGGACCGCGAGATCATCGAGAAATGGCTGTACGTGATCGTGGGCCTGGTACTGTTCTCCGGGCTGCTGGGTACCGGCCACCACTACTACTGGCTGGGCACGCCGGGCTACTGGCAGCCCATCGGGAACATCTTCTCCTCCATGGAGGTCATTCCCTTCTTCGCCATGGTGATGTTCGCCTTCTACATGTTCTGGAAAGGCTCGCGGGAACACCCGAACAAGGCGGCCATGCTCTGGACCCTGGGCTGCGCCGTGGTCTCCTTCTTCGGTGCCGGCGTCTGGGGCTTCATGCACACCCTGTCCTGGATCAACTACTACACCCACGGCACCCAGATCACCGCGGCACACGGGCACCTGGCCTTCTTCGGGGCCTACGCCATGCTCAACATGGCCATCATCACCTACGCCATGCCGCAGATCCGCCGGATCCAGCCCTACAACCAGATCATGAACATGTGGTCGTTCTGGATCATGGTGGGCGGCATGTGCTTCATGACCTTCACCCTCACCTTCGCGGGCGTGGTCCAGACCCATATGCAACGGGTACTGGGTGAGGACTTCATGACCGTCCAGGGCCAGCTTGATCTGTTCTTCATCATGCGGCTTGGTTCGGGTTCTGTCGTGGCGCTGGGTGTCATCCTGTTCCTGATCGCCGTCTTCGGGCCGGCCCGTGAGCAGCTGCCTGCCCATGTGAAAGGCAGCGGCGGTAACGGGAGCAGCCAATGAGCGCGGCCGAAGCGCCCTACTACGAGCCGGTCGGCCACGAGCGGGAGCTCTTCGAGTATGCGTTCCACCGTAAGCTCCCGCTCCTGCTCAAGGGCCCGACCGGGTGTGGCAAGACGCGTTTTGTCAGCCACATGGCGGCACGCCTGGGCCTGCCCCTGCAGACGGTCGCCTGCCATGACGACCTCACGGCCTCCGACCTGACCGGGCGCTACCTGCTGCAGGGCGGTGAGACGGTCTGGACGGACGGGCCCCTGACCCGGGCCGTGCGCCACGGCGGCCTGTGCTACCTGGACGAGGTGGTGGAGGCCCGCAAGGACGTGACCGTGGTCATGCACCCGCTGACCGACGACCGGCGGGTGCTGCCACTGGACCGCACCGGCGAGACCCTGGAGGCGCCGGACGACTTCATGCTGGTGGCCTCCTACAACCCCGGTTACCAGCATGTGCTCAAGTCGCTCAAGCCCAGCACCCGCCAGCGCTTCGTGGCGCTGGAGCTGGACTTCCCGCCCCCGGAGCAGGAGCTGGCCATCGTGGTCCACGAGAGCGGTCTGCCCCGGGAGCGGGCCAGGGCCCTGGTGAACCTTGCCGTGCGCCTGCGGGAGCTCAAGGGGCAGGATCTGGAGGAGGCCGTCTCCACGCGCCTGCTGGTCTACTGCGCCCGGATGATGCAGGCCGGCATGCCGGTACTTCAGGCCTGCCGCGCAACGCTGGTAGAGCCACTGAGTGACGACGCCGATGTGCGCGAGGGGCTGATGGAAACCATAAGGGCCACTTTCGGGGGCTGAGGAGACGCCGGGTTGGCATCCTTTTTCGAGGTTGAGGAAATCGCCGGAGAACTCTGGCACCGCTGGGCATCCCGCGCGGTCAGTTACCCGCGCTACCCGGACGGCGGCGTTGCCCTGGCGGAACTCGAGGGCAGCCTGGGCGTATTCTTCCGGGCCATGGGCGGGCCCGGCGCCATCCCGGTCAGTGCCGTGGAACCCCGTGTCTCCGGCCACCGCCTGACCTTCCGCCAGAAGCTCGGCTTCGACCGGGAAAGCCTGGACATGGCATTCCTGGACGATGACCAGCTGCTGCTCCCACCGCGCATGGACTACTTTCCCAGCCGTGCACTCAACCGGGGCGCCTACCACTGGCTGACCGCCCTGCTCACCCTCCTGCCCGAACCGGCCCCGGACCAGCCCGCGCTGGCGGCGGACGTTGCCTGGCTGCGGGCGGTGCATCAGGCCGAAGGCATCCTGGAGCGGGACTTCCCCGGCCTGGCGGCCACCGGCAGGGCCTGCCGCGAGCACCTGCTCTCGGTCCGTCCACACCAGCGGTTGCCGGCCTGGGAGGACGCGGTGGACCATGGCATACGGGTGCTTCTGGGCGAGCAGCAGGATCCCGCCACCCGGGAACGGGAACAGGTTCTGGCGTGGGTTCTCGATGGTGCGGAAACCGCCCTGCCGGAGACCACGCCAACAGGCTACCGGCCACCGCTGCCGGTGCCGTTCTGGGGCCAGCGCCGCCCGGGCCTTCACGCGGGCACCCCCAAGGAGCCCGAGGATAGCGAGGATCCACGCCAGGGCGCCACGCCCGAGGCCGAAGGCGGCAAGCGCCAGGCCACGCGCCGCCGCCAGGACCAGAGCGAGCGCGACGACCCGCTGGCGCTGAACATCTTCGAGAAGATGCTGTCCTGGACGGAGATGGTCAACGTGAACCGCCCGGTCGAGGACGAGAATGAGGAGGATGCCCGCAAGGCGGCGGAACAGATCGAGGAGATCACCCTGAGTCCCCACCGGGAAAAGACCGCCTCGCGCCTGAAGGTGGAGCTGGACCTGACCCCGGAAGCACCGGAGCTCGGCGCTCTCAGCGGGCCGGTCACCTACCCGGAATGGCACTACCGCAAGAACCGCTATCTCGGTGACCAGTGTCGCGTGCACCCGGCCATCCAGTCCCAGGAAGGCGAGGACTGGGCGCCGGATGAGGGCACACGCCGGCGCATCCGCCGTGTCCAGCGCCAGTTCGAGGCCCTCCAGCCCCAGCGCCAGTGGCTGCGCGAACAGCCGGACGGCGACGAGTTCGACATGGATGCGCTCATCCGCAACCGCTGCGACATCCGGGCCACCGGCAACGGCTCGGAACGCATCCACCAGGCCCTGCTCACCCAGACCCGGGACCTGGCCGTAACCCTGCTGGTGGACACCTCGCTTTCCACCGAATCCTGGTTGGCGGACCGCCGGGTACTGGATGTGGAGAAAGAGGCACTGCTGGTGCTCTGCCATGGGCTGGCCGCCTGCGGCGATGATTTCAGCATCCATGGCTTCACCTCCCGGCGCCGCAACAACGTCGAAGTGAACACCATCAAAGGCTTCCACGAACGCGCGGACGAAACCGTGCGCCGGCGTATCCAGGCGCTCAAACCCGGCCATTACACCCGCATGGGCGCGGCCATACGCCACGTGAGCCAGGAACTGGCCGAGCGCGGCAACCGCAACCGCCTGCTGCTGGTGCTCACGGACGGCAAACCCAATGACACGGACTACTACGAAGGGCGCTACGCCCTGGAGGACACCCGCAAGGCGGTCCTGGAAGCCCGCCAGCAGGACGTGCGCACCTTCGGCATCACCATCGACCAGCAGGCGCGCCAGTACTTCCCCTGGGTCTTCGGGCGCGGGGCTTACCACATCGTACAGCGCCCGGAACAGCTGAGCGCGGCGCTGCCCGGCATCTACCAGCAGATTGCAGGAGTCTGACCATGCACCGAGTCCACCGCCCCCTCGCCCTGCTGATCCTGGGCGCCGCACTCGCCGGCTGCGGCGAAGCGCCGGTTCCCGAAGGCTGCGGTCCCGAGGCCAGTGCCGCGGAAGAAACCGCCATGAACGGCACGCCCATGCGCGAATGCGCAGGCCCCCAGGCCCAGGCCTGCCTGGCGGAGACCGGTGAGAAGCACTACTTCTGCAGCACGGCGGAACTGCTTGAATGGCAGCAGGCGCAGGACGCAAGCAAAGGCGAGATCGTCGCCTTCACCCGTGACCTGTCGGATGTGGACTGGGACCCCAGGGACACCGGCGACTGGGTCACCATGGATACCGCCTGGTTCGTGGTCGGCCATGAACGCGACAACGGGCAGGGCCAGACCCCGCCCGTGGGCTTCTCCGACCTCGGGGATGCGGAGATCTTCGCCAGCAAGCATGGCGGCCGGATCACCGGCCCCGACGGGCTCACCCCGGGCGGGCAGGACTAGGGTCAGGCCGCCTGGCGCAGGCGCCGGGCGGCATTCACCATCGCCTCCAGCGCCGGCGTCACCTCTTCCCAGTTGCGGGTCTTGAGCCCGCAGTCCGGGTTCACCCAGAGCCGGCCCGGCGGAATGCGCTTGGCGGCCTCCTCCAGGAGAGCCACCATGCGATCCTCGGACGGGATGTTGGGCGAATGGATGTCGTAGACGCCCGGCCCGATTTCATTCGGGTACTCAAAAGCGTCAAAGGCATCCAGCAGTTCCATGTCCGAGCGCGAGGTCTCGATGGTGATCACGTCCACGTCCATGCGGGCGATCGCCGGCATGATGTCGTTGAACTCCGAATAGCACATGTGGGTGTGGATCTGGGTCTCATCCGCCACCCCGTTGGCCGCGACCCGGAAGGCGCTGATCGCCCAGTCCAGGTACTGCTCCCACTCGGAGCGCCGCAGGGGCAGCCCCTCGCGCAGCGCTGCTTCGTCGATCTGGATGATGCGGATACCGGCCGCCTCCAGGTCCTGAACCTCCTTGCGCACGGCCAGCGCGAGCTGATTCGCGGTGTCCGCGCCGGACTGGTCATCGCGCACGAAGGACCAGTTGAGCAGCGTCACCGGCCCGGTAAGCATGCCCTTCACCGGTTTAGCGGTGAGCGACTGGGCGTAGCGGATCCAGTCCACGGTCATGGGCGAGGGCCTGTCCACATCCCCGTAGATGATCGGCGGCTTCACGCAGCGTGAGCCGTAGGACTGCACCCAGCCGTGGCGCGTGAAGGCGAAGCCATCCATCAGCTCGCCGAAGTACTCCACCATGTCGTTGCGCTCGGCCTCGCCGTGGACCAGTACATCCAGCCCCAGTTCCTCCTGTTCACGGATGCAGTCCCGGATGGCCTCCTTCATGGCCTCCTGGTAGGCCTGTTCCGAAAGCCGGCCCTGGCGGTAGTCCAGCCGCGCACGACGGATAGCCCGCGTCTGGGGGAAGGAGCCGATGGTGGTGGTCGGGAAGGGTGGCAGCTGCAGATGACGCTGCTGCGCTTCAGCCCGCTCCGCATAAGGCGACTGGCGGTCTCCCATACGGGTATCAATGCCAGCCACCGCCTCGCGCACCGCCGGATTGCGCACCCGTTGGGAGCGCTGGCGGCTTTCCAGGCACTCGCAGTTGGCGGCCAGCTCCGCCGTGATGGAGTTGCGCCCCTCGTTGAGGCCCTTCGCCAGAACCCGGAGCTCATCCAGTTTCTGCACCGCGAAGGCCAGCCAGCCGCGCAGCTCGTCATCCAGATCCGTTTCCAGGTCCAGATCCATGGGCACGTGCAGCAGCGAGCAGGCGGGCGCGATCCACAGGCGATCGCTCAGGGCCGCGTGTATCGGTTCCAGCCAGTCCATCAGGGCCTGCAGATCCGCCTTCCAGACGTTGCGGCCATCCACCACGCCCAGTGACAGCACACGGTCCTCAGGCAGTTTGGCCATTACGGGCTCCACATCATCCGAACCCCGCACGGCATCCAGATGCAGCCCGGCCACGGGCAGAGCACACGCCAGCTCACGGTTGTCACCAAGGTGCCCGAAATAGGTGGTCAGAAGCAGCCGTACCGGGGCTTTGGCCAGTCCGTGGTAGGCGGTTTCCAGGGCATTGCGCCATTCCGGGGGCAGGTCCATGACCAGTATGGGTTCGTCGATCTGCACCCAGTCGGCGCCCGCCTCGGCCAGCTCTGAGAGGATGGTCCGGTATGCCTCGCCCAGTGCCGGCAGATGGTCCAGCCGCTCGCTACCGTCCTTGCTCTTGCCCAGCCAGAGATAGGTGACCGGTCCCACCAGCACGGGTTTGGGGTTATGACCCTGATCGCGGGCCTCGCGCAGCTGCGCAACCAGGGCACTCGCATCCGGGCTGAAACGGCTTTCCCGGGTGAATTCCGGCACAATGTAGTGGTAGTTGGTGTCGAACCACTTGGTCATCTCGCCGGCATCCACCACGCTTTCGCCCTGGTCCACCGCTGAACGGCCGCGGGCAAGGCGGAAGTACTGGTCGGTGGCGCTGCCGCCGAGCTCGCTGACCCGGGGCGGAATGTGGCCAAGCATGACACTGGTGTCCAGAACATGGTCGTACCAGGAGAAGTCCCCCACCGGCACCTGGTGCAGTCCGGCCTGGAACTGCCAGTGGCGGTGGCGCAGGTCAGCGCTGCGCCGGCTCAGCTCGGATTCACTGATATCGCCGGCCCAGAACCCCTCCAGTGCTGCCTTGAGATCCCGCTTTGTGCCAATCCTTGGAAAGCCGAGATTGTGGGTTGTCACCATGGTCCTGTTCTCCTGTGCTTCAGCGTATTGGCCTTAGGGTGACAGCCGAAAACCATCTAAAAAATTGATCTTTTATATATTATCGGTGAACTATTCTCATAGTTTGGCGTCACTGAATGCCTCTTCAAACTGGCCCCGGGATTCCTTGAAACGGGCTACCGGGAAACTGAGAGGGACGCCGGCCACTGCCGCTTCAAGCATCTGGAGATGGGCATCCCAGCCCGCCGCGCTAATGGCGATCTGGTCTTCGGGCAGAAGCCCGATCGTGAGTGTGAGCCGGGCGCCAGCCACTGCTGGAGATGGTCCGGGTCCGTCAGCCAGGCCCAGGCCTGTTCCGGAACTGCTTCCAGCTCCCTTTCCAGCATCACCTTCCAGCCATCGGTCTGCTGTTCAAACGCCGCCCTTTCAGTACGGATTACCGCTGCATCACTCATGAACCTGCTTCCTTCTGTTACCTGTTACTGACCGCACAACGCCATGCCAGCGTACGCGGGTCACACCTCCCGGCCTTTGATCCCGATCAAACGGGTTCAGGCGGGCGGCTTTGAGATTCAAAGTCCGGCCAGAACCTGGATCCGGATAGAACATGGTCTTGGACAGCACCGCGACGTGAGCGAAGACGCTGTCGTGGATGATGTAGCTCACTGCATACACCTTGTGCCCTCCGCCTCCAACGCTCGGAGGCCGCCGGATTGAGACAGGCGGAGGCCCGACGATCCTGTGGGCCTCCGCCAACCGGGATGAGGCTGTCTTCGATGCTGGCATCCATGTCTGCCCCTGGCCTTCGGTTAGATCCCTTTCCGCATTGCATGCGTAAATCTCCGGGAGTACATTCTTCTTAAAGCCCCTCGGGGCGGTGATGGTAGCCCCATGCGCCCGATTGCCCTTCTCACCGCTGTGCTTCTGTTGCTGGCGCCCCCGGCCTGGGGCGAAACAGACGGGGAGGATCTGCCCGCCATCACCCTGGTGGCAGACGTATGGTGCCCCTTCAACTGTGCCCCGGACGCTGAATCCCCCGGTATTCTGGTGGAAATAGCCCGCCAGGCCCTTCTCCTCGAAGGCTATCGCGTGGATTACCAGAGTATGCCCTGGCGCCGCGCCATCCGCGGCGTCCGCAATGGCAACTTTCACGGCATCATCGGGGCGGGCCCCGCGGAGACTCCGGATTTTCACTTCCCGGATCAGCCGCTGGCCATGGCCCACCACAGCCTGTTCACCCTGCCGGGCAGCAATTGGACTTACATGGCCCTGGACTCACTCGCAAGCATCCGCCTCGGCGTAATCCAGGAATATTCCTATGGCGGTCTGTACGATGACTACATCCAGCCCAACGAGACCAACGACGAACGCCTTATGGTTCTCAGCGGCAACGAGGTGCTGCCACGCCTGATCCAGCTTCTGGAAATGGGCCGCATTGACGCCCTTGCCGCCGAGGAGAAGGTGCTGGAGTATCACTACAGACAGCAAGGGCGCATCAACCCGTTGCGCAATGCAGGGCTGGCCTATCAGGAAGAACTCTATATCGCCTTTTCACCGGCGAAACCGGATGGCGGGGAACTGGCTGATGCCCTGAGCCGGGGCATGGCAAAGCTGCGCGAGCAGGGAATGGTCGCGGATATACTGAACGACTACAGCACCCTACAGCACTGAACGGACGAGCAGGGCCGCCTCCGGGGCCATGCCGGTTATCGGTGAACGGATCCAGACCCGATGGCCACTGCCCGGGGCCGCATCAACAGGTTGGTGGTCCCGTACCGAAAGCAGTGTCTCCGGTTGGAACCAGTGATTGCCGGAAGGCGTCATCAGCTCCAGCCAGTCCCCCGGCTCAAACCGGTTCTTGACCTCAATGCACAACCAGCCCTGCTCCCCGGAAAGCACCTCGCCCACCCACTGGCGGCTTCCCAGGAGCGAGGTGCCAGCCTCATAGCGCTGGTACTCCGCCGGCGGGTGGCGGCGCAGGAAACCCTCCGTGTAACCCCGGTTGGAGAGCGCTTCCAGTTCGTCCATCAGCGTCCGGTCAAAGGTCCTCCCGGCCATGGCGTCATCAATGGCACGGCGATAGACCTGCACGGTACGGGCAACGTAATAGGGGCTCTTGGTACGCCCCTCGATCTTGAGCGAATCCACGCCCATCCGGCACAGCCGCTCCACGTGCTGCACCGCCCGCAGATCCTTGGAGTTCATGATGTAGGTGCCGTGCTCGTCCTCGTGCATGGGCACGCTCTCGCCAGGGCGGCCAGCTTCCTCCACCAGCATACTGTGCTCACCGTCCTCCTGGTGCACGGGAATCAGGTCGCCGCTGCTGTCATGAGTGGAGGCCTGCGGGGTATAGGACCAGCGGCAGGCATTGGTGCAGGCGCCCTGGTTGGCATCACGGTGGTTCATGTAGCCGGAAAGCAGGCAGCGACCGGAATACGCCATGCACAGCGCCCCGTGCACGAACACCTCCAGTTCCATACCGGGCACCTGCTCGCGCATCGCCTCGATCTCATCCAGTGACAGTTCCCGGGAGAGGATGACCCGCTCCAGCCCCTGCCGGCGCCAGAACGCCAGGGTGGCCCAGTTCACCGCATTGGCCTGCACGGACAGGTGGATGGGCATATCCGGCCAGTGCTCCCGTACCAGCATGATCAGCCCGGGATCAGACATGATGAGCGCATCCGGCCCAGTGGCGATCAGCGGTTCCAGATCCCGCAGGGCGGAGCGGATCTTGTCGTTGTGCGGGGCAATGTTCAGCACCAGATAGAAGCGCCGGCCGTGCGCATGGGTATAACGGATGGCCTCCGCCAGCGCTTCGGCATCGCGGAAGCTGTTGTTGCGCACACGCAGCGAATAGCGGGGCGGGCCGGCGTAGACAGCGTCCGCGCCATAGGCGATTGCCATTTCAAGGTGTCGCTGGTTCCCGACCGGGGCCAGCAGTTCAGGGGCCTGTTCCATCATGGGCGCAGGGTAGGACAACGCGCGCAAAGGCTCCTTGATTTCCATCAGCCGTCAGGCCTTCCCCTGCACCGCTCTCCCGTTTAGGGTAATGCCATGACTGATTTCAGCCTGCACCCACAGCTTGAGGCCGACTGCCACTGGGTCGGCCGCCTGGAGAACTGCCAGATCCTGCTCCATCACAATGCCGGTGTTCCCTGGTACGTCGTGGTCCCGGAAACCGAGGCGGGCGAACTGCACGAGCTGGGCATGGCCGAGCGTGCCGACGTGGACTGGGTTACGGACGCGATGGCCCGTTTCATCAAGCACCATCACGGCAGTGAACGCATCAACCTGGGCGCCATCGGCAACCGCGTGCCCCAGCTGCATATCCACGTGATTGGCCGCAGTGAAGGCGACCCCTGCTGGCCGGACGCGGTCTGGGGCCACCTGCCCGCAGGCCCGGCCTGGAGTGAGGCGGCGATTGAGGCCATCCGCCAGCAGGCCCCGGTCGAGCCCTGACCCCTTACCAGGCCCCGCGCGTAATGCGGCGGCAACCCCGCACGCTGCCGTTGTAGAAATAGACCCAGGCGGGGCCGAAGCGGGTCTCCCGCTGCTGGCGGGTGTACTCACCGTGCTCCGGCGCCTGGGCGTTGTAGCCCTCCAGGGCATCCACCCGGGCGAAGGTCCGCTCATCCACTTCGTACACCTCCACCAGAACCCCCTGTGAAGGCTGCTCAACGGCACCCGGGTACGGGCCCAGGTCGTGAAGGACAATGCTGCTCAGGTGATCCGTGCCCAGAAAACGGGCGCGCATCAGAAAGCGGTGATTGCTGTAGCCGCGCTTGAGGGTGCCATAGACCGCGATGCGGAACCCTGTGCTCTCATCGTCGCTCATTCCCGACTTTTTTCCTCCTCGAGTACAGCGTCATCCTGCGCATACCAGTTATCCAGCATGCGCTGCAGCCGTTCCCGCTGGATGGCCTCGTGTAGTTCGATCTGGCGCTTCTCATCACGCAGCGAACGCAGCAGCGCGGCCGCCATGAAAAGCATCAGGATCATGAACGGGAAGGCCGCCAGGATCGAAACGGTCTGCAACGCGCCCAGCCCCCCGCTGAGCAGCAGCACGCCAGCCACCAGCACCTGGACCGCGCCCCAGGTCACACGCGACCAGCGCGGTGGGGTGAGCACTCCCTTACTGGTGAACATCCCGAGCACGAAGGTGGCGGAGTTCGCCGACGTGATCACGAAGAGCGTAATCAGAACCAGCACCAGGATTCCGAGCCACTCCGAGCCGGGCAGCAGCGAGAGCATGGCGAAGAGCCCGGCGCTGACCTCATCGGCCACAGCCTGCCCCACAGCCGCCCCCTCAAACAGCTCGAAGTACAGGGCGGAGCCGCCGAAAGTGGCAAACCAGAGCGTACTCAGCAGTACCGGGGTACCGATCACGCCCACCACAAACTCCCGAATGGTTCGCCCGCGGGAGATGCGCGCGATGAAGCTGCCCACGAACGGCGCCCAGGACAGCCCCCAGGCCCAGTAGAAGATGGTCCAGCGCTCCACCCAGTCGTCCCCGGTGTAGGGTGTCATGACCAGACTCATGCCCATGACATTGGCGAAGTAGTCGCCGATGGCGGTGGTCATGGCGGCGGTGATGAAATCCGTGGGTCCGGCGAAGAAAACGAACACCAGGAGCAGCCCCGCCAGGATCATGTTGGCGTCGCTCACATAGCGTACGCCGCTTTCCAGAGGGGCCAGCGAACAGAGCAGGAAAACCACGGAAACCCCGCCCAGGATCATGAGCTGCTGGTCGGTACCAAAGGCGGTATCCGACACGGCAACCAGGCCACTGTTGATCTGTATGACCCCCAGCCCCAGCGTGGTGGCCACACCGAAAACCGTGGAGACCACAGCCAGGACGTTGATGCCGTGACCAGCGAAGCCATCAACACGATCACCGATGCTGTTGCGGAAGGCTTCGCTGATCAGCCCCGCGCGCTGGTGGCGGAAGCGCACATAGGCAATGGCAAGCCCCACCACCGCAAAGTTGGCCCACTGGTGGAAGCCCCAGTGGAACAGGGAATACTGCATCGCCAGCCGCGCCGCCGCCGGTGTTCCACCTTCAGCGCTGCCCAGGGGTGGCTGCAGGTAATGGCTCATGGGCTCGGCCACACCCCAGAAAACCAGTCCCACCCCCATGCCGGCGGAGAAGATCATCCCCAGCCAGGTGAGAAAGGAGAACTCCGGACTCTCACCGTCCGCCCCCAGGCGGATATGGCCGTAATCGCTGAAGGCCACCCCCAGACAGAACAGCAGAAAACCGGAGGTGACGAACAGATAGAGCCAGCCGAAATGCAGGGTGGTGAACTCCAGCGCCTGCGCGCTGTAGGCCGCGAACGGTTCCGGCCAGGCCACACCAGCCCCAACGAAGGCAAGCAGCAGAAGCAGGGAGGTATAGAAGACCCAACCGGGGCGTTGACTCATAGGTGAATTCCCACAGGATAAAGTGTCTCCACTCTAGCGCTGGCGGAAGCCTGGATAAAGATACTGAGTCACCCTTCTGTCATGCAGCCGTCTCGCCCTGGTTTCTGTACTGGCGGGGGTCAATGCCATAACGCTTGAGTCTGGAGGCAAGGGTCGTGGGTTTGACCTCCAACAGTTCGGCCGCGCCACCCTGCCCGAACACCTTGCCGCGACACTGACGCAGGGCACTGATCATGTTTTCACGCTCCTGATCCCGCTTCTCACCCTCGGTCAGTGGCCGCTGTGCCGATCCGGTGGTTTCAGGCCCGGCGGCAACCGGTTCCGCCCACGCGGCGCCCCGATCCGCTGGCAGGTCAAAGCTCAGCTTACGACCCCGTGTGACGATCACCTGCCGTTCGATCACATTCTCCAGCTCCCGGACGTTCCCCGGCCAGCTGTAACGCTGGAGGGCTTCCACATTGGCATGGCTGAGCTCCAGCGGCTCCCGGTGGAACCTGCGGCAGGCATTACGCAGGAAAAGCTGCGCCAGCGGCGGGATGTCCTCCGGACGCTCGCGCAGCGGCACGGACTCGATCGGGAACACATTCAGCCGGAAATAGAGATCCTCGCGGAATCGGCCCGCCTCAACCTCGTTTTTCAGGTCCCGGTTCGTCGCCGCAATGACCCGCACATCCACGCTGCGTGTGCGGGTTTCACCAATACGCTCAAACGTCTGCTCCTGCAGAACCCGCAGCAGCTTGCCCTGCAGTGACAGCGGAATCTCGCCCACCTCATCCAGGAACAGGGTACCGCCGTCGGCCAGCTCGAAGCGCCCGACCCGGTCGTTCACAGCCCCCGTGAAAGCCCCCTTAACATGGCCGAAGAATTCGCTCTCGAACAGCTCCGCCGGAATGGCGGCGCAGTTGACCCGGATCATGGGTCGTTCCGAACGATCACTGACATTGTGAATAGCCCGGGCAATCAGCTCCTTGCCGGTACCGGACTCGCCGGTGACCAGCACATTGGCGCCGGTGGGCGCGACCAGGTCGATGCGCTGGATCATGGCCGCCACCGCCTCACTGCGCCCAACGATCTCGTGGGTGTTGTGCTCGGCGCTGATCTCCTCCTGGAGGTAGGCGTTTTCCATCTCCAGCCGGTGCTTGAGGGTCTCCACCTCTTCCAGCGCCTCCTTGAGGCTGTCCTCGGTGCGGCGGCGTTCGGTGATGTCACGGAATACCACCACGGCCCCCACGAGCTGGCCATTGTCCACGATCGGCGTGCTGGTGTACTCCACGGGGAAGCCGGAGCCGTCCTGTCGCCAGAAGAAATCGTCATTGACCCGGTGGACCGCCCCGTCGCTGAAGGCCCGGTAGATGGGGCAGCACTCGCGCTGGTGGGGCGTGCCGTCTGAATGGCTGTGATGGATGGCCGTGTGCATAACCCGCCCGAGCAGTTCATCCCGGTGCCAGCCCAGCATGCGCTCGGCGGCGGAGTTGATGAAGGTGGTGCGGCCCTCGGCATCCACGCCGTAGATGCCCTCGCCCACTGCCTCCAGGATCAGCTGGTTCTCGCGCTCGATCTCCCGGAACAGGGTCTCTACCCGTTTCCAGTGCAGAAGACCGCCCCGGTGATAGCTGTTGATTTCGTGGCGCTCACGGCGCTCGCGCAGCAGTGTCAGATCCCGCAGCAGCATCAGAACGCGGGGCTCCCCGGCTTGCGTCAAGACGGACAGGGACATTTCGAGCTCGATGACCCGTTCATCACTGGCCACCAGATTCAGATCCCGGCTCCAGGCCTCGCCATGGGTCATGGCCTCGTCGGTGAGACTGACCAGCTGTGGAATCTGCCCCCCGAAAAGCGTAGTGACACGCCGAGACATCAGTGTCTCCACCGAATGTCCCAGCATCCGGGCGAGGTGGCTGTTGGCAGCCTCAATGGTATCGCGCACCGGATCCACCAACAGGCCGGGTTCAGGCAGCGCCTCGATCCAGTCCAGATTCGCCTGTGGTTTGATGACAGCGTTCATGGGGGCCTCCGTCGTTGCTCTCCCTTCCTCCCAATCAAACGCCGTGCCGGATTACGAATTCCCGTAGCGAAGCACTACGAATTCCCGTGTATTACGAAATCACGTAGCCCCTTTCAATCACCCCTGACGTCAATAAAGCGCTGACTGGAAAGGACATTCTGGGTTTCGGACAGATTGGCACGATCACTGCGACAGCCATTGCGAGCAGCCCGATAACGGCATTGCCGGGCAATTCCGGCAATGCCCCTTTTCAGGGCACGTCAAACCAATATGCACAACGCTGGAACAGGAGCAGCACCATGATGAACCACGAAACCATGACCGCGACCATCCTCAATGCCAAGAACGAGCAGGGCTACACCTGGGAACAGCTGGCCGAATCCATCGGCATGTCGCCCGTGTGGACCGCTTCCTGCTGCTACGGCATGAACACCATGCTGGAGGATCAGGCCAAGGGGCTGTGCAAGGCGCTCAATCTCGGTGACGAAGTGGCACAGACCCTGCAGACCTGCCCTCACAAGCACTGGGACAACGCCGTCCCGACCGACCCCCTCATCTATCGCATCTACGAAGCCTGCATGATCTACGGCGACAGCGTGAAAGACATCATTCACGAAAAGTTCGGCGACGGGATCATGAGCGCGATCGATTACAAGATGCACGTGGATCGGGTCGAGGATCCGAAGGGAGACCGGGTCGTGATCACCATGGATGGCAAGTTCCTCCCCTTTAAGCGCTGGTAACGGGCGGGGCTCCGGCCCCTCCCGGCGTAAACCGGACCAGTAACAGACGGAGCAACCATGACAGACACTGACTCCAGACCAGCAACACGCAGAGCATCGCTGATGCTGATGTGCCTGTCGGTGACCGCAACGGCGCAGGCCGCGGACCCGATAACAGAGGCCCTCAGCAACGGCGAAACCAACCTGGATGCGCGCTACCGCTATGAGCTCGTTGACCAGGAGGGTGTTCCCAAGGATGCCGGTGCCTCCACACTGAGAACCCGACTGGGCTATCGCACCGGCGAGGTCAGCGGCTTCACGGGTTTCCTTGAAGCCGAGCACGTCACCCAGCTCGGAGGGGACACCTACAACAGCACAATCAATGGCGTTGACAACCGCCCCGTTGTTGCCGACCCAGCGGAAACCGAGATCAACCAGGCCTGGGTGCGCTACGAGGGGCTGGCGGATACGCAGATGACCTATGGTCGCCAGCGCTTCTTCCTGGACAACCACCGGTTCATCGGCACGGTGGGCTGGCGCCAGAACGAGCAGACCTTTGACGGCTTCACCATTGTCAATGAGTCCCTGCCCGATACCACCCTGACCGGGGGCTACCTCTACAACGCCAACCGCATCTTTTCCGATGCCAGCCCCAACGGCAACGCGCCCATGGATACGGGCGTACTCAATGCGCGCTATGACGGGCTCGCCGCAGGATCACTCACCGCTTACACCTACCTGCTGTCCTACGAGAATGCACCAGAAGACTCAACCCGCAGCCATGGCCTGCGGTTCAGTGGCGAGAGCGGACTCACCAACGACGTGACGGCCCTCTACACGCTGGAAGTCGCCCGCCAGTCGGATTACGACAACAACCCGGACAGCTTTGATACGGACTACTACCGAGTGGAAGCCGGAGCACGCTCGGGCGGTGTGACGGCGAAGCTGGGGCAGGAGTTGCTGGGATCGGACGATGGCACGCACGCCTTCCAGACTCCACTGGCCACGCTCCACGCCATGAATGGCTGGGCCGACAAATTCCTGAGCACCCCGGATGCCGGCCTGCGGGACACCTATGCCTCGGTAGCAACCGCCATCAGCGGGGTTTCTCTCAAGGCGGTCCACCACCGCTTCGAGAGTGACGAAGGCAGTAACGACTACGGCTCTGAAACTGGGCTCGTCGCCACCTGGTCCCCGAACAGCACCTACACGGTCGGCGCCAAGGCTGCGCTCTATCAGAGCGAGGATGGCAACACGCAGACCTCCGACACCGACAAAGCCTGGCTCTGGGTCGATGCCAGTTTCTGACCATCGAACCTCAACTTCCTGAAGGAGAAAAACCATGTCCTATCTTCAACCCAACGAATTCGTCACCAAGCTGGTGGACGCGGGCGAAGCCAAGATCCACATGGGCACCCGGGACACGCTCATCCGTGCCTTCATGGCGGGGGCAACGCTCGCGCTGGCGGTGATCTTCACCATCACCATTGCGGTGCAGACCGGCTCCTTCCTGGTCGGCGCCCTGCTCTTCCCCGTGGGCTTCTGCATGCTCTACCTCATGGGGTACGACCTGCTCACGGGCGTGTTCACGCTGGTGCCCATGGCCCTGCTGGATAAGCGCCCCGGCGTCACCTTCCCGCGCATGCTGAAGAACTGGGGCCTGGTCGGGCTCGGGAACCTCGGCGGCGCGCTCTTCATCGCCATTTTCGGCTACCTCAACTTCTCCATGGGGGGCTCCGAAGCCATCAATGAAGTCGGCCAGAAGATCATGGCCGTTGGCGAAAGCCGGACCGTGGGTTACCAGGAAGCCGGTATTGCCGGCTGGATCGTTCTCTTCATGCGCGGCATGTTCTGTAACTGGATGGTTTCCATGGGCGTTGTCGGCGCGAGCATTTCCACTCACGTGTCCGGCAAGATCATGGCCATGTGGATGCCGATCATCATCTTCTTCTATCTCGGTTTCGAGCACTCAGTCGTGAACATGTTCCTGTTCCCGATCGGCCTGATGATGGGCGCGGACTTCACCCTTTACCAATACATCATGTGGAACGAGATCCCGACCGTGCTGGGCAACCTGGTGGGTGGCCTGACGCTGGTTGGTCTGGTTCTGTACACAACCCACGTCCGCACCCAGCCGAAGAAGACCTTTTCCTGATCGGGGCGACGCCCTTTACCGGATGACCATCCGGTAATAACCCTCCCAACCGGGGCGTGGTGGCTTGTCGCCGCCCGCCCCGGCTTTTTATGCTGGTATCCCATCCACACAGGGAGTTACAGCATGAACGCACTGACCCGAACACTGACCGGCATCACCCTGGCACTGGGCACAACCGCCGCCCTCGCCAGCGATGCGCCCGAAAACGCCTCCGCGTATTTCATTACCCCACAGGATGGCGAAACCGTCAGCTCTCCCGTAACGGTGCGCTTCGGCCTTGAAGGCATGGGTGTGGCGCCCGCCGGGGTCGACCGGGAGAACACCGGCCACCACCACCTGCTGGTGGATGTGGATGAGATGCCCGCGATGGATGAACCCATTCCCTCCGACGACCAGCACCGGCACTTCGGCGGTGGGCAGACCCAGACCACACTGGATCTTGAGCCCGGCGAACACGAGCTGACGCTGCTTCTCGGGGACGAGACCCACACGCCCCACGAGCCGCCGGTCAAATCCGAGACCATTACCATCACCGTTGAATAACAGCCTTTGACCAGCCGGGCCGGTCAGCCTATGTTCCTTCCGCTATGAGTACCCCACTGCCCGGCCCGGTTAACTGGAAATGGAAAGCCCTGCGTGCCGCCGTGCACGCACGTCGCCATCCCTGGCTGTTTGCAGCGCTGGGTTTCTTCTCGGGCATTGCCAGCTTCCTCCTTGTTGAACGTCAGCAGGATACGGCGGGACTGATCGCGGTGCTGATGCTGGCAGGCTGGCTCTGGCTTCTGCTGGAGGATCCGATCCGCCGCCTGATCAGCCTGATTCCAGGCGTGGACCTGCCACCCCCACTGGTCCGCTTCACGACCCAGCTCATCCACCAGGAAAGCTTCTTCTTCGCGCTGCCGTTCTTTGCCATCACCACCACCTGGACAAGCACACAGTCTCTGTTCACGGTGATGATCGGGGCCGCCGGCCTCATCTCGATCATTGATCCGCTGTACCACGGCTGCCTCACCCGCCACCGCTGGCTCTATCTCGCCTATCACTGCCTGGCGCTGTCGACCATCCTGCTGACGGCACTGCCCATCATCCTGCATCTGAGCACCTGGGAGAGCTACATCATCACGACAGGGCTCACCCTCACTCTGGCGTTGCCGAGTCTGGCCCAGGCTGTGCCGCTCGGGGGTGCCCTGCGCCTGGTCGGTATGGCTGGGGTTCTCACGGTCCTCACGGCCACCGCCTGGTTCGGACGCTTGGCCGTTCCACCCGCCACCCTGTGGCTGACCGAAAGCAGCATATCCCATCTGGTGGACCAGGATGAGATGGAACCGGGACGCTCTCTGGAGGGAGCCACTGCCAGTGAGGTACTGGAGCGCGGACTCTACGCCTACACCGCAATCCGGGCGCCACGCGGGCTGCATGAGACGGTCTATCACGAGTGGGTTCACAACGGCCGGGTCTATGACCGTATCCCGCTGGAGGTTACCGGTGGCCGTGAAGCGGGGTACCGTGCCTGGACCCACAAGCTCCGTTTTCCGCCCAAACCGGAGGGGGTCTGGCATGTGCGGGTTAAGACCGGGTCGGACCAGATGATCGGGCAGATCAGTTTCCGGGTCCGGGAATGATCCGGACCCCGGAAGGCGTTTCAGAGGCCATGCCCCATGAGGCCGAGAACCCCCATTGCGATCAGGTAGCCCGCCACGATGTAGTTGAGAAGCTTCGGGAAGATGAGGATGCCGATCCCGGCGCCCAGCGAAATCAGCGGGGCGAGATCAATGTGAAACGTCATATTACCTCCTTTGACTGGCTATTCGGGAATCCCCGAATCCAATCCTAGCAGTTCGGGCGTAGAATGAGCCCACTTTTAAGGAAACGTATAGACTCAGCATGCTGACGTTAAAGATCCGAATCTGCGCGGGACAGGCCCTGCGTCTTCTGGCAGTACTGCTGCTGGCCGGTCCGGCCTCAGCAGGCACCCTGAGCCTTTCCTGGGACAACGACCTGCTGACCGGTGAGGACAAGGGCTACACAAACGGTCTGCGGATTTCCTACCTGGGTGAAGCGGCAGAGAAAAGTTCCGACTGCAGCCCGTGCCTGAGCGGCCAAGCACGGGATGCCCTTGACCCACTGCCCGGCGTGGGCGCGTCGGGCAACAATCACGCCCTGGCGTGGTCCCTGCGCCAGCTGATGATCACGCCCCAGGATATCGAACGCCGCGAGCCGCAGTACGACGATATCCCCTACACAGGGCATCTTTCCGGCAGCGTTACCCTCTGGAGCTGGGATGACCGCAGCATTACGGGCTATGGCGTATCGGCCGGGGTTATTGGGCCGGACTCCCTGGCAGAGGAAGCTCAGGAATGGGTGCATGGCATTACCGGCAGCACCGACCCGAGAGGCTGGGAGAACCAACTGGGCACCGACTGGGTTGGTGGCATCCAGGCCCAGCATGCACGCCGCGCTTTCAAAACCGGTAAGTCGGATGGCCTGCAACAGGACCTGAACTGGCTGGTGAGCGCCGAGGCCGGCAACTTCATCTCCAACGCCCAGATTGGTGCGGGCTGGCGTTTTGGCACCAATCTTCCGGATAATTTCATTACTGATTACGCCGGGCTCTCATCCTCAGTGGGCATGCCGGGCCTTCTGGATGCGCCCGGCCCGGGATGGTCCGTCTTCATCGGCGTTCTGGGGGAATGGATCCCCTACTCCTACCTGGACGAACGTTCCGGCCGCTACCAGTACGATCAGGAACCCCTGGTCGGCCATGCGGGCATCGGCGCAAGCCTCCACACCCGGGACGTTCATTTCTCGGTCTCACTTCGGACCACCACCTCACAGGACGCGACCAACAAAGAGCCACTGTCTTTTGGTACTGTTTCACTGGTCTGGCGGCTCTGACGCTGTCGTACTCTCAGGAACCATCCGCGTACCGACAAGGGGCGATCCCGAATGACAGAACGGACACTGATCCCCTTACGCTACAGTGCCTTCGTGGCCTGCATCCTGGTCAGCCTGATCACGCTGGCACTCAGCACCCTGTCCCTATGGTGGCTGGCCATTGCGTTGCCTGCCTTTGCATTCAGCCTGCTGGGCACCTGGGATCTTCTGCAGCCCCGGCGCACCGTCAGCCGCAACTACCCGGTACTGGCGCACTTCCGCTACTTTTTTGAGTCCATTGGCCCGGAGATCCGCCAGTACTTCATCTTCTCGGATACCGAGGGCCGCCCGTTCAGCCGCGAGCAGCGACGCATTGTCTACCAGCGCGCCAAGAACACCCTCGACAAGCGCCCCTTCGGCAGCCTCCTGGACATGGACAACCCCGGCTACGAATGGATCAACCACTCGCTGACGCCGGTGGACCATGCCGACACGGACTTCCGCATCACCATCGGCAGCCGCTGCGCCCAGCCCTACAGCGCCAGCATCTTCAACATCTCCGCCATGAGCTTTGGTTCGCTCTCCGCCAATGCCATCCGTGCCCTGAACCATGGCGCCGCCCGCGGCGGTTTCTATCATGATACGGGGGAGGGATCGATCTCCCGCTATCACCTGGAAGGCGGTGGCGACCTGGTCTGGGAAATCGGCTCCGGTTACTTTGGCTGCCGGGACGAACAGGGGTATTTCGATGAGGACCTGTTCGTGGAGAACGCCACGCGGGACGCGGTGAAGATGATCGAGGTGAAACTCTCCCAGGGCGCCAAGCCGGGCCATGGTGGCATCCTGCCCGGTGCCAAGGTCACAGGGGAAATCGCCGAGGCACGGGGCGTGCCCCCTGGCGAGGACGTGGTCTCGCCACCCAGCCACTCGGCCTTCAGCACGCCCATCGAGCTGCTTGAGTTCCTGGACCGGCTGCGGGAACTGTCCGGCGGCAAGCCGGTGGGCTTCAAGCTGGCCATCGGTCACCCCTGGGAATGGTTCTCCATCGTTAAGGCCATGCTGGAGACCGGACGGCACCCGGATTTCATCGTGGTCGACGGTGGCGAGGGCGGTACCGGCGCCGCGCCCCTGGAGTTCATCAACCGGCTTGGCATGCCGCTTCTGGATGCCCTGCTGCTGGTCCACAACACCCTGGTGGGTACCAACCTGCGGGACGTCATTGCCGTGGGGTCCGCCGGCAAGATCACCTCCGGCTTCCATCTGGCCAAGACCCTCGCCCTAGGCGCGGATTGGTGCAACGCCGGGCGTGGCTACATGTTCGCCCTGGGCTGCATCCAGGCTCTGAGCTGCCACACCGGGCGATGCCCCAGCGGTGTGGCCACACAGGATCCACGGCGGGGCGACAAGCTGGACGTGCCGCTTAAAAGCGAGCGCGTGTACCACTACCACCGGAATACGGTGCAGGCCCTCGGCAACCTGATTGGCGCCGCCGGCCTGCGTGACACCTCGGAACTGGGCCCGGACCACATCATCCAGCAGACCTCCCAGACCGAGTTCCGGACCTACCGGGACCTCTATCCGTTCCTCGAACCCGGCGCCCTGCTCAATGGCGACACCGGGTACGAGCTCTTTGATCACTACTGGGAAGAGGCGAGCGCACGGGAATTCGGTGTCCCAAGCTCCGTGATCCGGTTCAGCCGGAATCCGGTGCGCTGAGTCAGCCGCTCAGGCCCTCCACAAGATTCAGTCGTGCAGCAGTAACATCATCCAGCAAATCGAACACCAGCTCGAAGTCTCCGCGTTGGAGCTTGGCCTGGGCGTGGAGAGCCTTTATCCAACCTGGCGCCTGCTTCAATGCCTTGAAGCCTTTACAGGGTCGTTCCCGGAAGCCCCTTGACGTAGCATCGGGCTTTGTTGCTCCTTTATAAGTATGTGGCCGAGGACACAGTAAACCGTCAGGCTTGGTAGAGAGCGAACTGAAAAGGGATCAGGGCCACTTACTGGAAGATCCGATTGTGGTCTAGGATCCGAATTCCCGCTTGCAAAGTTCCATGGTTTTGTCATTGACCGTTTCGCGGCCCTCCCCCTCCAGAATTAACTTGATGATACCGCTAAACAGTGTGTGTTCCGCACTACCTTCAGGAGTGCTATCCAACTCCAGATTATCACGAAGATAATCGCGTATAGGTTCATGATCGACACGTAACCCCTGGTTCTTCTGCATCTCTTCCATACCCCGTGCAGTTTTCCGCAATACTTCTGCTAAGCGTAAAGCCTCGCCACATCCATCGTGATAAATGGTTTTACCGAAACCGGTGTGGAGTTCCCGCTCCGCACTTATGGCGGGCCCTCCAACACTCAAGCCGGCAGTCAGAACCAGCGCCATCATCGAGCTCTTGCCGACTCTTTGAGTTTGAAGATAACCATTCAGCATTGCTCTTCCTCCCTGTGGATAACTCTAATTGTATATATCCTGGGTATACTCGCCGCTACGCCAGTAGACTCAATACACAGAACTCAGGCCTGTTTCAACCTCAACAAAGCCTAGTGTTTAATTCGCCATCAACACATCAACCCTTCGGTTTTCCCGTCTGCCGTTCGGGGAGCCATTATTCTCCCTCGGCAGAAGTGAGCTGAACGGTTTAACGATGAGATTGTCAGCGGAAAGGCCATCCCTTGTTGCCAGATAATCGCGAACATTCCGGGCACGAAGGCCAGAAAGCCAGATGTTCATGAATAGTGACCCTTCAGCATCAGTATTCCCCAGAATCACCAGCTTGCCATCCTCCAGAGAACCAACCTGCTCGACGGCACGGCCAAGATTGGCCAAAGCCGACTCATCCGCTTCGGCCACACCCGGTGAGAAGCGGATCGTACCCCTGGATAAAAAGTGCTTATCAGACCAGGTGGTCTGAGATGGCACCACATGATCCAGAATCAGCCGTGTCTGCCCATCAAACTCGTTAACGTAAGCAGCTACCCAGACACTCCAGCCAGACTCGTTACTTGTTCGTGCCAGGACGTAATGCTGCCCCTTTTGCGGGCCAGCCACCAGATCGCTGAGGTAGAGCCTCCAGGCCGCAACATCCCCACAGGCACTCTCCTCGCACTGAAAAACAGGCTCAAACCCCGCATCTTTCAGACGTGCCAGCGTCCAGGAAAATACACCGGCTGCGCCCCAGACTCGTGGCAAATCATAAACCTCACGCCGTTTACGAGCGCCGGCCAGTTCCCGGGAAGACTCCGGTCGATAGCCTTCCGTGAAATGCTCGTCCTCTTCTTCCTGGTAAACCATCGGACCGGTCACCAATTCTACATCCGTACCAACCACACGGCTGCGGTCAAAGATGCTGTTGTTGAAGGTTTCCCAGTTCAGTTCATTCGTGGCCAATGCGCCGGGCGCGGCCACCAAAAAAAGCCAGTAAGTAATCAAAGCTTTACGAACGATCGACCATCCATTGGCAAAGTCCATTGCATCCTCCATTTCATCGGATATTCATTAGGGAACCTCTGAATAACCAGTTTTGAACGCCAATTCCCGATTTCGATCCGGAGATGAACCGATTTCGGCGATAAATGCCCGGTCTATTTGTTCATCTTTTGTCCGGTTAACGCCTTTTTGGCGGCCACCGGACACACTTCCCCTACGCGGGGAGGTATCGTTCACCGACAAGCATGTTGCTGAACGCTGCCAACAGGTAAAGCCGATTGGCGTTCTTCGCCAGGCCGCGGTAGCGGACCTTAGCGTAACCAAACTGACGCTTGATGGTACGAAACGGATGCTCGACCTTCGCCCGAACACTGGCCTTGATCTTTTCCGCCCTGGCAAGGTTGCTGCCTTCCGCCAGCTGTCGGGTAACACCAGGGCGCCGGGCGATGAACCAGTCGACGTTCCGGTGCCGGTGCTCTTTGCGCTTCTCAATGCCCCGGTAACCGGAATCGCCAAAAACCCGTGTTTCATCGCCGTGGAGCAACGCGCCAGCCGCATTGAGATCGTGCTCATTGGCAGCAGTCACTTCCAGCGAATGGATCATCCCAAAACCGTCATCCACACCAGTGTGCATCTTCATTCCGAAATACCACTGGTTGCCCTTGCGGGTCTGGTGCATTTCCGGATCCCTCTCGCCGCTTTTGTTCTTGGTCGAGCTGGGCGCGGAGATGATGCTGGCATCCACGATGCTGCCTTCGCGCAGCATCAGGCCCTGGCGCTCCAGGTGCTTGTTCACTTCCTTGAACATCGCCTTGCCCAGGTTGTGCTGCTCCAGAAAATGGCGGAAGTTGAGAATGGTGGTTTCGTCCGGAATCGAATCGGCCAGGGTCAGGCCGGCAAAGCGGCGCATGGACTCGATCTCGTAGAGTTCGTCTTCCATCGCTGGATCGGAAAGGTTGTAGAACAGCTGCATGCAGTGGATGCGAAGCATCACCTGCAATGGATACGGCCGGCGGCCGTTCTCGCCCTTGGGATAGTAGCGGGCAACCTTGTTCTCCAGCTTCTTCCAGGGGATCAGCTGATCCATGCGCTCCAGGAACTTCTCGCGGCGGGTCTTGCGCTTTTTGTTCTGGTATTCGGCTTCGGCAAAGCTGATCTGGCTCATGGCGTGAAGACCTTCCCGATTGGTGGCTCTGGCGCTATTGTCGCAAATCCGGGGGCTTTTTCAGAGGTTCCTTAGCGAAAAACTCATAAAGACTGCCACTGCCTACTAGTTCGCAGGAAGATCATGTCCAACCACATCACTTTGCATTCGCACCGTTGCTTGTGAAGTGATCGGGATATGGTGCCCTCCTACCGACTGACTCAGTGCCGCGCAAGCCGCCGTTTCAGCAGTCGCATTCAGAAGGTTGGTTGCGGCCTCCTCAATAAGTGGTCCTACTACCGGCACAATCAACGGATGACACCAGTAGGTCTGAATTTTTAAAATGTTCGCATCCTGAACATTCACTTTTCTACTCTCACCATCAATTCGGACGCTGACCTCACTACTGGGTCGGTAACTGAGATTGTCATTGGGGATAACCTGGAACTCTTGCTCATAAGGATGGCCTGGCAACCTCAGGGACCTCTCCACACCCAGTTCATCCAGCATGGATTGTGTTGGACTCACAACCTTTACGGGATTCAAACCAAAACTGTTCGCGGCAGTCATTCTTGCCTGAGACTTCGAATAGGCTTGCGTGTACTGACCAACGTCTTTATCAGCATCCATATACAACGGCATCATTCCCCGCACCAGCCGTTCATTCATGGGCTCGACGAGAGCATGATTCATCGCTCCATGGCGCGCCGCATCAAAGGTGGCAGTGTTGAGGGTTGAACGGGTCCTGAAGATAAACGCAGTCTCAATGATTCCAAACAGAATGACGAAAAAGATGGGCATGATGATCACAAACTCCGTGGTTGTAGCCCCGGAAACCCCTGACCTTAAACGCCCCCCTTTATAGCCGGGCACCCATTGTGCCAAGTCGCTCAGCAATGCATTCACTCCCGGACGTCATTGAGCATGAGTTCCCGCCGGAGTTTGAGCAGCTTTTTAACCCCGTTTTTTTCCGCAGGCAGGGCCTTGATGCCGGATTCCGCTATATCCCCGGCCTGGCGCATCCGCGTCAACGCCAGATTATGCCAGGCGTCGGCGTGGTCCGAATCGTACTGCAGGGTCTTCTCATAGGCGGTCACCGCCGCTGGATAACGACCATGGCGGTAATGAATGTTGCCCAGCAGGAACCAGGCCCCCTTGATGGTCTGATCCTTTTCCACCGCCCGATTCAGGTACTGCTCCGCTTCACCCAGTCGGCCTTCCTCATAGGCCGTATTGCCCTTTTTCAGAAGATGATCGATCTCCGGGGTGACTGCACAACCGGACAGAACAAGTATCATCCCTACCAAGAACGCAACTGTTCTGCTGTACATCATTTCCTCCTCAACGAAAGACATTGCCCCGTCTGTAACCGCAACCCATCAATCATACCGGCCGCAAGTTCCACTGTGTGTTCCGCTCTCCGGCACCCGGTGATTCGCCATGGGCGAAGTGCCGGCACTGTCCGTACAACCACGCCATCCTCATCAAGGAAAAGAACGTCGACAGGAAAACGCATACCGAACATATGAACGGAACGGCAGCGTTCGAAATACAAGCCCTGTTGCGGTGAAAGACGCCGGCATCCCAGCAAACCGATCGCACGCTCTCGAAAACTCCTAGCCATCCCCAGGTCGTTTACCAGGACCACACCCTGATCATCCAGCAATGCGACACGAGCCTTACATGTCATACATAAACCTCATCAGGATCGGGAAAAAGAGGATCACGAACGTGGTTGGGAAAATAAAGGCAACCAATGGGAAAACCAGCTTGACCGGCGCTTCAAGTGCCTGCTTTTCCGCACGCTGGAAACGTTCGACACGGCGCTGTTCGCCCTGAATTCGCAGGGCATTGGAAACGCTGCCACCGGTATGCTCAGCCTGGACCAAGGCAGAGACAAGCGTTGTTATTTCACGAATATCCAGACGATCCGCCATGGCGCGCAAAGCATCGATTCTGGCCATGCCCGCGTTTATGTCACGCAAAACGCTCTGGAGTTCCACCTTCAGCGGGCCGTCGGGCCCCTTTTCCACAGCCTGCATAAAGGCGCCATTAATGTTCATACCCGCTTCCACCGCCATGGTAATAAAGTCCAGATACACCGGAAGCGCTCGAATAATTTCCTTCTCCCGCTTCTGACGACGATCCTTTATCTTCAGGAACGGCAGCACCGCCCCGACGGACACACCCAGGAGTGTGAAAATCAGCGTGCTCAACAAAGTGCCGTTGTAAATCACCACCGCGACCAGGCCACCGAACGCTGAGGCTACGCACTGCAACCCGACAAACTGTTCCGGTGTCATCATGTAGTTCAGACCGGAACGTCTCAGGTGGGTACGGAGCCATTCCAGATATTCAATGCCTGCCCGCTCGCCCACGTAGTGCGAGAAAAATACGATTAATGGCCATATCAGCCGAAGGAACTTCGGCAAGGGGTCCATATACTTGCGGTTGTCGATCGGAACCGATTGACGAGCCATCTCGACACCGGATGCAACAAGCATCGCGAATACCGCAAACGCCCCCAACACTGAATAAAAAAGCAGTTCGTTAGACATCGATATTCACAATCTTCCGGATAAAAAAGAAACCAATGCTGACCAGTACAATAATTACGGCGAGTGCACCCCAGCCCATGGGTTCCGTGAACAATCGATGCATGTGCTCGCCCTCGATATGCCACAATGCTGCCGCAAGCAGAAAAGGGAGCGCCGTCATAACAACGCCTTGCATCTTGCCCTGAGACGTCAGGGCATCGATCTTTCCTTCCATTTCACGCTTGCGGCGTACAGTGCTCGCCAGTCGATCCAGTACTTCCGCCAGATTGCCCCCGACCTCCCGGGAAATCTTCATGCCCGCGATCACCAGATCCATATCCTGGGTGTTCACCCGTTTGCCCATGTTGTCCATGGCTTCGGCGAACCCAACGCCCACACGGATTTCCTTGAGCAGAAGGTTCAGCTCCTGCGAAATAGGCGGAGCCTCCTCCTTAACGGTTACCTCCAGGGCCTGAACCAGGCTGGAACCCGCCTTGAGCGAGGCCGATAGGCTCACAAGACTGTCCGGAAGCTGCTCCATGATCTTGTCGATTCGCTTATTCCGGAGATACCGAAAAATAAACGGGGGCGTAAAACCGAGCGCCACGCCAACCATGCCCGCCACGATAAAGCTGCCCGAAAGCAGGAGCGCAATGAGGGCCGCAAGTATCAAGGCAGCAACATTGAGAACGAAGACCTTTTCGGGCTCGATGAATACGTATAGTTCAGTCAGATTGACCCGGGCCTGGGTCTTGAAGGTCTCCCTGTATCGCGCAGCAGCCGACGTCAGGATACGAGCGCCGACCGCCATCAGGCTTGCAACAGTGATCCCGAAAAGGAGGATGATGAGATAAATCACGTTAGACAGCCTCACCAGCTGTGAACATGCTCAGATCAACGGATATGCCACGGTCCCGGAGGTTTTCGTAAAGTTCAGGAATATGGCCGGTGGAAACCAGCTTGCCCTGAACTTTTCCATTCTCGTCATACCCCTGCTGTTCAAACCGGAACAACTCGCCGCTCTGAACGCGCCCACCTTCAACACCCGAAACCTCCGTGATGCTTGTCACCTTTCGAGTACCACAGCTAAACCGGGTTTGCTGAATAATAATGTCAGTAGCCGACGCAATTTGTTCTCGTATCGCCTGAACCGGCAGGTCCATGCCCGACATCATCACCATGACTTCCAGCCGTGACAGACAATCCCGGGGCGAGTTCGAGTGAATAGTGGTAAGCGATCCATCGTGACCGGTATTCATCGCCTGCAACATGTCCAAAGCCTCACCGCCACGACACTCGCCGACGACGATCCGGTCCGGCCGCATGCGCAGGCAGTTGCGAATCAGGTCACGGATGACAATGGCGCCCTTGCCTTCCTGGTTCGGTGGTCGCGCCTCGAGCGAGATAAGGTTCGGCTGGTGCAGCTTCAACTCGGCCGCATCCTCCACCGTAATGATGCGCTCATCATCCGGAATAAAGCCCGAAAGAACGTTCAGCAATGTCGTCTTACCCGACCCCGTACCCCCGGAAATGATCACGTTACAGCGGTTATTAACAGCAGTCTGAAGGAACTCCATCATAGGCGCGCTGATGGAGCCAAACTCGATAAGGTTCTGGGGCGTAAGGCGTTCTTCGGGGAACTTACGAATTGTGATGCAGGGTCCCTTGAGCGCCAGCGGCGGTATCACCGCATTCACACGAGAACCGTCCTTCAACCTCGCGTCCACCATCGGCGAACTTTCATCGATACGGCGACCAATCGGCGCCACGATCCGTTCAATCGCCGCGTGAACCGCCTGGTCATTTGTAAAGGTGATTGGCGACTTATAAAGCCTGCCCGCTTTTTCGTAGAAAATCTCCTCAGCGGAATTCACCATAACCTCGGTTACTTCCTTGTCGTCCAGAAGCCCCTCCAGCGGCCCGAGGCCCACCGCTTCATCAAGCACCTGGCGGGCGAGTTCATCCCGATCCAGTTCCGCGGGAAACTCTTCAAGTTCCTGAACCAGCTCAGTGACGATCTCACTGCTGACGTCGCGCAGTTGGGTGTCATTCATCTCATGCGTATTCAGACGCCGGAGATCCAGTTGCTCAATAAGCTGCCTGTGAAGGTATTCACGCCAACGGTGACCGAGTTCCTGGTCCTGTTCGGAAGGTTGCGCCAACTCCGCAACCTGCTTGCTCTCGGTATTCACCTGTTGTGGCAGCGTCGACGATGTGGTTCCCGCACCTCCTTCGGCATCCGGTCCGGGCGCCGAACTGCTCGCCTTGCGATTTCCGTGGGACTGTATCGTGATCCGGTATGAATGGATTTCAATTCTATCGTCCCTGTTTAACGGGCCGTACTGCTCGACTTTTTTCCCATTGACGGTTACTGGCGCCCCCTGGCCGTTCCATTCCAGGTGGACCCCGTCCGAATCGTTATAAAACCGGATATGGCGCCTAGCGACTTTCCAGCCATGAAGGGGGATAAGACATTCATCCCCTTTTCCGAGAAAGCACTCCGAATCGGAACAAATAAGGCTGCTTACCTTCGTTCCCTTTTTTGTGGCAACTGATACTTCGAACATAATTCATCCATCCCTTTGCCATTTCCCTGCATGCACTCAAGTCAGGGAAAACCTCAATCCTGAAGATGATTGTCGATATCGTCGTTCTTCTGGATTTCCTGAAGCTCCTTCATATGCGGCTTGAGACGGTTCCAGACACCGACGTCCTCACCCCTGTTGGTGATTTCAGGTGTTACAAGAATAATCAATTCCTTACGTGACTCGGAGCGATCCGTGAAACTGAAAAGGCTGCCCAGATAGGGAATCTCGCTGAGATACGGGATCCCTTCATGACTGACATTATCCTCAGTACTCACCAATCCCGAGATAAGGATGGTTTCACCACTCTGGACGTTGACAACAGAGTTCGCCCGCCGCGTATCAAGCCCTGGCACCCCCTCAACGCCGGTGGCGAAGTCGGCGCTACTCACTTCAGCATCGATCATAGCCAGGATGTTGCCGTCACCATCGGAGCGAGGCTCAATTTCAAGCTGGATCCCGAACTCACGAAACTGAACGATACTGTTGCCGACCTCGTCCTGGGTTTCGAAGGGAATTTCCCCACCAGAAAGGAATTCCGCCGTTTCCCCACTGCGCGTTATCAATACCGGCTCCGCAAGCGTTCGCGCGGCCCCCTGGTGTTTCATCAGATTAATGCTGGACGTTAATCCGGTGGCGATACCAACAAATGGATAAAAGCTACGTTCGCTCAGAGCAGTGCTGGACGAAAGATTCTCAAAATTGACATTGCCTTCTTCAGGTAAAACCTGGAATTCATCATTGGAGACCCCCGTTCCGACCGCAGCCACCGTGGGCCCATTCAAGGTATCATCCCAGTCGACGCCAAGATTGCGCCGATAATCCTGGTCCACTTCCAGAATCTGCGCCTTGAGCTTGATCATGTCGCGCATGGGAACTTCTTTCGGTTTCACTTGAGAAACAACGCCTGTCAATTCGCCAACCAGCGTCTCGTAGCGCTTCATATCCTCCGGATCCAACTCACCACTGATGATGATCAGGCCATTAACCTCGCGGGTGGTTAAACCGGGAAACTCAGAAAGAGCAGAACGCACCATTCGATGACGCCGACTTACATTGTCAGTCGTGACGGTTATCCCATAGCGCGACTCGCGCTGGCCCTCCTGCCAGATAACGAGATCCGTTTCCCCTGGTGCGTTTGCCACGATCAGGAGCTTACCATCGTCCATGACGCTGACCTTCGCTACCTCCTCATCACCAACTGCAACCCGATCCACGGTGCCAACGTTAACCGTGTCGACCTCGCCGGGGTACATTTCAATGTCCTGGGCACTCACAGAAGCAGCCATTAAAAGCAGGCACCAAAAACCCAGTAAACGCTCCGCTATTTGTCGGGTCCTACTGCTCATACAACCAATCACTTCTCACCTTCCTTTGCACTACTCGCAACGCGTTTTCTGTTGCCATTAACGGGCTCACTTTTGATAAATCGGCGGTCCGTTCCAGAGCGTGACCGCCTCTTCCGAAGATGCCCCGGACGGATCATGAAACCTTCGGCCTGGCTTGGCGCATAGAAGGTCACCCTGGAACCGGCCTCCTGCCGACCGGATACGGCTTCCCAGATGGATTGCTCATCCACCATCTGTTGAATGCCCTTGCCTTCATCGTTGGTATTACGCAACATAAACACCAGATCACCCGCCTCCCGGGCGAGAGCCACGCGGGCCGCTTCCTCCTCTTTCAGGGCGACGGTCACCGTGGCGTACCGATCACGCCTGGAAGAGGCCGAGGAGTCACCACCCAGAACGCCGGATCGTTGACCATTACGACCACCCCGGGAACGAGATACAAAATCCTGATCCCGAGTCCGCAATGGTTGACGCCCCACGGAAAGAACGCGGACCCGATCCCTTAATGGAACGAGCTTTTCTCCATCATCTCCCCCGGACTGAGCCCCCGTGGTAGCCGGCTGAACCTCGGAGCCTTCCGTTCGAACGTAAAGATCGACGTAGTCTCCCATCTCCAACATCCCGGCGTTGCTTGCAATTTGATCCACCTCCAGGGTTACCGCCCGTTCACCTGGCTTGAGGAGATCGGAAAATCTGTCAATGGCACCACCGGCCAGGAAACTGCTCAACAGGGGCTCACCCGGGCGCATGGGCTGATTGATGACCCGGCCCTCAACGTCTCCCTGTTTGAACTGTTCTACCGTAACGGCGGTTGCGGGAAGGTGTTTACCGGGCACTGCCTGGCCACGCAGATTGCGCGGACTGGCAACATCACCGGGGTCAATGGAGTCGGTGGCCACCACGACCATGTAGCGCTTCTCGCTCTCCCCGGAGGTGTATTGCTCCCGGAGTTCAGCCTCTTTCTGGTCGAGATAGACCTTCGTCAGTCCGAGCGCCACGATTCCGGCCACGCCGGCGAGAATCAGGACCGTCCAGGACCCGAAAGCGTTGACTCCTTTCATGTACTGCTCCATTTAAAAAAATCGAAATTTGAAGTTGGTTACAGCGGTAAGGACGTTGCATGCATGTAGGCCGCATGCTGTTCCTTTATGGCATTCACCAGCATTTCGAACGCGCTATTACCATCATTGATGGGCGTCATGATTACCAACACAAAGAACGTCAGTCCCACGACGTATTCTGCGGTAACCGAGCCTCTTTGCCTTATTCTCTTAAAAGCCATGTTGATCCTCCCTATTCAACGAAAACCATAACCGTATAGGTCTTTCCTTCTTTGCGGGAAAACGCCATATCCAGACGCCGGCTACCCTTTTGAAAGCCAAGCGCCCGGACATCCACTTGCCCGATGCCAGGCACAAGATCACCGACGTTACTCAAGGTCCTGTTCCAGCCCTGACGTTCATATAACGCGCTATAGTAATCTGCCGTTCTCTGAACGCTGTCCGGATGCTCCAGCACCAGCGTCCTGCTGCTTTTACCGCCATCCACTGATTGGATATCGTTGATCACCTTGGCACCGGGCATCGTATCCACGCCCCGTCCCAGCTCTTCGTCAAGTTCGGGGGAATCCGAAAAGACCGGCGCAATGGACAGGGTGCCGTGGGTCGCAAGCTCCTGTTCCTTACGGATCTGAACCGTCAGCAGGAAATCGCCCTCACGGTGAGAAAGAATCTTCCATCTCTCAACATCCTTTTCGGCAATCTCACCTTCCCACTCATCGTTATAGAAAGCCCTAACTGCCTCCACCGATTGGCCGCTGCGGAAATTGAAAATGCGCATGGGGAGATGGTTGTACTGGATGTTCTCGGCCACGACCTTCACTTCCATGAAGTCCGCCGCGGGAAACTCCGGGTATTCAAAAGCCCAGAGACTGTGGTACGGCAGTAACAACGCCACACCAACCATCATTCGTGTAAATACAGACATCTTCAAAGCAGCCACTCCATGGCGTTTATCGCGCTAACCGGTTACTTGTTCTCCAGGTATTGTTCCGGGACAGGCTCCACGTCCACATGCCCCGGTTCATAATCATCGAGGATTTCAGCAGGCGGATAAAAAAAGCTAAGGCCGCTTGCTGCACCAGTCGTTATCGCATCGACAATGTCATTATCCATGATGCTGGTAGGCACCAGCCCCTTCACTCGACGCTCGTTATGCTCGGGACCGCCAACATTCCAGCCATCCGCCACGAGCATATTGTGCCGGCTCAGATCCAGATCCAGGTTTTCAAACTCATCAATACCCCCAGGTGTACGCAACGAGACAGTTACCCGGCCTTCATGGGAACCACTGTGTGCGCCAACATCAAAGTTCCCGCCAACAGGCAGGTTGCTGACGATCCTGAATGCATCCTCGACATCTCCGCCAATTCCCGGCGTTTGCGTCCCGTCGACCTCGGTGGCCACGTGTCTAGTCGAGTTATTGTCGGAATCGCGCTCCTCGAGCACAGGCCCGTATTCGCTATAATCCGCGTAAGCATACATCAGCAGCGGGTCCAGGTCCGGATCATCCCCAGCCTGGCCCGTATAGACCGGTGCCTCGCGACGATTGAAGACGCGATACTGGACCTCATCACGGATCACATTCCGATTCTTCACGGCGCCGAAACCACCAGTGCGTTCACTGGGAAACCAGGCAGTGCGTTCCCAGGCGGCATACCGGGCGCCGACTTCCACCTTGTGCTTCGCATCCAGGTACTTGCCCAACGTTGGCAGCAGGATCATAAGTGGCAGCACCACAAACAGCACAGTGATCACAAACTCGGTGGTCACCTGGCCCTCGCTTCCCCTGTTCGCACGGTCGCCGTTAATCATCATTCCCTGTCCCCACTCCATGGTGGGTTACTCCTTCTTTTTCTCCGGGTTCGGTTTCTTACCTGGAAAGACATAAAACGGATCGTATTCCTGACACTTTTCCCAGACAAGTTTTCCCACTTCCTCCGCCGATTTACCCGCCACGGTTGCATCAGTGGCAAGCATATTCAGCACATAGCCCACGCTACCCTCCGGAAAGTGCATGCGAATAGACTTCTTATACGATTCAGGTGTCTGCCCCCCCTCATCCGTAAATTTCTTATAAATCCCTCGGGCCTCATGGAGCCACTGAAGGCAAATATGATCCTCTGGCGTTTTCTGCTCCCACTTTATAAGCTCCCAAGAATCCATTATTAATTCGTACGGTTCTTTTCCCTGCAATGATGGCGCACTCTCCGCTACAACGCTTCCAGAAAAAAGCCCCAGCATCAGCGCTGTGGCCAGACATTGCCTCATTCGCTTGACCCCCCGCGGCATCGGCTCAATGACCATCCTGTATCCTCCTCTTCTCGCAACTGCGTAATTAAGAGCCCGGGAAGTTTTCCTTCACAAAGCGCCCTATAGATTCCTCGCCTTCATTAAACTTTTTCTTTCGCTCCCAGGACACGAACACGCCGTCCAGGAAAAAACCGGACTGTTCAAAGGCGATCTTGATGGTGTTGCCATCTTCCGCGGTTATATGAACCTCACCATCAATGGGATTAGTATCCGTTGTTTCAGTTTCCGCATAACGAATGGGCTCCTTGGTTTCAACGATCCAGTGCCCATACCAGCCGTTGTCCGGTATCTCCGCGGGCGGCGTAGCCTGGATGTCGACCTCCATCCGACCGCTGACCTTGGTTCCTTCGAGCCCATCGGGCTGCCATGCCACATCCACATTTGTATAGTCCCGAAAGGTGAGTTCCGTGGGCGCCTTTGTATTAACTGACCTATTCGGCTTTGTATTTGTAAGAACCGGCAATAAAACGCCTGCTCTCAGGGAGCCCTCAAACTCAATGTCATTGATAGCATTGTATCGAACCATCATCCCCCCCCCATCGAACACCATAAACGGGGTATCCGCGCCCTCGACGGAAAACGTCATATTGTCATGTTCTATTGCGTAAACGCGCTTCCAATCGGGGGTATTCAATTGACGCTCAAAGCGCTGGGTCCCGTTCCAGACCTGGGGCTGATCAAGACCCAGTTCCATAAGGGCACCCCCTATGCCCGGTGCCGTTACGTCCGGGGCAGGGATACGACAGTCTGTATAGACGGCCTCGAAGCTCTTACTTGAATCGGCAAAGTCAACCGATCCCTCACTGCAGTCCGGTTTCACGGGACCGCCCTCGGGCGCGATAGTGTCAACCCCTTCCGGTGCAAGGAGCTGCCGCCAAAAAAACCATTCAATGGGCTCTTCTCCCATATGTCCGAGAGCCACTGCCTGCATCGGAATCGAAAACACCTCAACAGAAACATCGAACCAAATGGAGCGACTGGCCAGGCTCACAGCCGACTCGTGATCACTGACCGTATTGGCCTCACTCTGTTCGGATCCGGCGCCCTCGCCCCCCCCACTCGATGACCCCAGACACCCCGCCACCAAAACCATGCCGCCCAGAACCGCCGGCCGGATCAGAATCTTGTTCCATTTCATCATTACACCTCCCTTGCGTGTTGGATTAAAAGCGGTTCTGGGCACCGCACGACTGAGTCAGTTGTTCATGAAAGAAAGATTGCTCAGTCCGAAAGCTCGGGCCACAGCAACTGCCCGCTGTACCGAGGTGGGCTCCGTGAGGCGAACCTGCCAATAGGGGTTGTAAAGGTTACCGTGTTCGCGCTTTCCTACGTAGCGGCCCTCCCGGGTTCCGCGTTTCGGCCAGAGGTTGCTCGGTCGCTTGAAATACAATTCCGCGCGCGAGAGGGCACCAATCATGTTGCTGGCCGCCCCGCCCTGCTCTTCGACATCAAGGGCAGCGCTGTCCGGGAATCCCTCGTGCTTGTCAGCCAGGGTTCTGGTGGTGGTTATGTCGCTGGCACGCTTGTGAGCAAATACCCCTAGCGAAGGGCCATCGCTGGTATCGCCAGGCTCCAGGTCAGCGTTGTATTTCGGGTCTTTATCGCGGGCAAAATCATAATAACCCTTGAGGCCACTAATCTTACGAATGTTGTTCGTGGCAAACTGGACGCTCGCGAGTCCTGCTGAGGTCGAGTTGTGCCACGCATCGCCCCATTTATTGGAGGGCCGATAAATAAAACGCCTGCTGAAGGTTTCATGGTCCTTGCCATGGGCCGCTCCCCAACCAACGGGAAGGATTTCATTGTAACCGCACCAGCTGAAACCAAGCATGCCGCACCCTTTGTGATCGATCCAGAAGCTTTCGGTATCCATGGCGCTCCAGTTCCATTCCAGGCGATTCCGGGCACGATTATCCCGCATCTCGAACTCGTTGCCACCACGCTTGTCCATTCTGCCCCTGACACCTAAAAACCCCGTAGGAGGATCCAACCATCTTTTATTTCGTTCATGAGTGAAATCATCGGTCGAGTGGTTCACGATTTCGGTGAATTCCTCGAAACGTTCGACCATAAAGTCTCTTCTTTCGCCCCTTCTTGGAAGACCACGGTCATGCTTGTTGTGGCTGACATACCCCTCCCAGGCTTCAAAAAAATTCTCCCAGAACAGCGCATTGCCCGCCAGACCGAGCCGTGCGTCCGGGTCATTCTCCTGAAGGACTGCGCTCAGTGTATTGGGGGCAGTAGCAAGCGTCGCACCATGGTGACCCAACTGGGCACGGGAAAGCCCGAAATTGACAGCATCAAGGCCGCTGATCAGCACGGCGCCGACCCTTTCCACGACCCGATTGAGTATGTCCGTGACTTGATCGAGCACTTGAGCTGCTCCCCTGACAATCGGCCCAACAACCGGAATGGCGGCAGCAACGTTGGAAACGCGCCGGATATTCTCAGTGGTCTTGTCGATCTGCGCTGTCCACGAAGCCATGCCAATCACCTGCCCAATAGCGGCCTGATTGGCGACCATCGCCCTATTGGTGTAGGCCATAAAATTAAAGTCACGGGCCATCATATTGGCGCCGCTATAGGCAGCTGCATCGGCAGCATTCTGAAGACGAACCTTGTCAGTATTGGTCTGGCCGACGTCGTAGATGGAGAAAACGACAAGCGCTACCGCAACAAAAAGCAGCAGCGTAAAAATCGTAGCGTAACCACGCTGTCGACTTGAGGGAGGGTTTTTAATGGTCAGCAACCTGGCACGCATCTTTCTTCATCCTTGTGCGGTTCGTCCGTTTACCCCAGAACGCTCCCTCCCGGCACAAGCCGGAAGGCGAGCGCCACCCGTTGCGGATGGAATTATCTGTCAGTCTGCGGCGCTTGACCCTGTATCGTTATAGTCGCCGAGATCAACTGTTGTGTCGGCCGTATCTGTGGCGTCATCAGCAGCATCCCCTGCCGCATCAATTTCGTCCTGCGCGTCTTCACCGCGCATCTCCTGCGCCATACCGGCAACCTGGTTCCGAACGGTTTCGCCGAACATGCTGTAGACGCCGATTGCCGCGATCGCGATCAGGGCGGTGATGATAATGTACTCAGTCATGCCCTGACCCAGATTGCGCTTCCTTGTCAGGATGGATTGTCTCATGCCTAGATCTCCTTTTCGTCGCTATCATGGGGCTCCGCCCCTGTATTAGCCCGGCGCCGTGTATACAGCGCCGTGCTGCTCCCTAGCCGATCACAAACAAAAACGCTCGGCATGCAGTAAAAGGATGATTTAATAGAAGGATGGGGAGGGTTAAGCGGCGAGCGGTATGACTCTCACGCTCTGAAAGCCGGTCTGTAGTGACCGACCGCCCAGCATCCTGCCAAGCTAAACCGTTTTCTTCCTTTTCGCCAAGCACTCCTTGTTTGCCGGGCCGACGCTGATCGTACAGATCAACATGCTAATTTTATTAAGGTGGTGTTCGAACCATCTATCCTCAAAAGAGGATAAGTGAAAGACGTTATCACTTGCTTAAAGCTGATTGCAAACCAGCAGTCCACTTTTGAGAATCGGACCAAATCCTACCAAACCATTCATAAAACTCAATCTGCGCCCAAACCTCCCTCTTCAGCTCGCTATCCTAGACTTCCTTCAGAACACAGGCCTCTCTACGCCTCAAAAGCCCGTGATCTGATGGGCTGGCGCGACTGAGAGCGGCGCCTCAGCCGTGCTTCTGCTTCAGGCTCTCCAGCAGATCCACGTACTGCTGCATGGCATCCTCGGAGCTGGTGCCTTTGACCTTTTCCCAGGCGCTGTACTTGGCACGGCCCACCTGGTCCAGCATGCCGGGCTTCTTGCCCTTAACATCGCCTTCGGTGGCCTGCTTATACAGGGCATAGAACTGGAGCTTGAGGTCATTGGAAGGTTTGAAGTCACCCTCCGCTGTCTGGACGTAGTTGACGGCTTCGTCGAACTGCTGTTTCAGGTCACTCATGCGCTACCTCTTTGTTATCGGTCGTTTTCCCGGAAACTACCAGAAAAACCCATGAATGACACTGGCTGTTACTCCCGCACCTGTGTGCTGGTTGTGGAACCTGGATCATAGGCTCGGTTCTGGAAACCGGGATACTGGACCTGCGGTGGTGTTGCGGGCCTGTCCAAATTGGGCCCGATCAACTGCTCGCGCTGGCGCTCCAGTTGGCTCCGTTCCAGGTCGAGAGAGCGACGCAGTTCATCACTCAGGTAAACGGGTTCCACCAGGACCTCCGTATCCGGGCCCACCAGGCCCGCGGAGGGCGGCCCCAGTGCGCCCTGGATGGTAGTGTCGCCCAGCTGTTCCTCGCCCACCGGCGCGAACTGGATGCTTTCGGGAGTCGAGCGCTCGCGCGGGGAGGCAAAGCTGTTTTCCCCGTCCTCAACCGCCTCCTGTGCACACAGCGCCCCCGTAAACGCCATCATGAGGGCGCTGAGCCAGTAAGCGCGACTGCGGTGTTGGGCCGGCATACCGGATACTCCCTATCCAGCGGATTCACCCCATGATAGCGCGCCTGCGTTCAGAAAATCGCCAACACTCTCGCATTCCCGGCATTCAGGGGTAATCGATCGCTGTGATGATCCACAGCCGTTCGCCTTCACTGGTGTTCTGGACCACTTCGTCGTCCACACGTTTCCGCAGCATGGCCCTGGCAAAGGGCGCATCCACACTCAGCAGCCCCTGGCTCACATCGAACTCATCGGGCCCGACAAGGCGGTAGCGTACCTCAGCGCCGGTTTCATCATCCTCCAGGGTCACCCAGGCGCCGAAGAAGACGCGGCTGGCGTCCCGGGGGGATTCACGCACCACGGTAAGCTCATCCAGGCGTTTACTGAGAAAGCGTACCCGGCTGTCGATCTCGCGCAGCTGCTTCTTGCCATAAATGTACTCGGCATTCTCGGAACGGTCCCCCTGGGCGGCCGCCTCCTTGACGGCCTGGGTCACCGCCGGGCGTTTCTCCTTCCAGAGATAGCGCAGCTCCTCTCTCAGGGCCCGCTCCCCTTCGGGTGTGATATAGCGGGAACCGCGCTCGCGCGGTGGTCGATAGCGTCCCATGGCTTCTCCCGTGGATCACTGATCCGTAACGGCGGTTGTTATAGGTTGTGCACTCTAATCATTGGCAGTAATCTTTCGCCAGACTGAAGCAGGAACCCAATAAGAGGTGATTCCCATGGATACCAAGAAACTGACCGCAGTGGCGCTGAACGGCCTTGATCGTGTCGGCTACGAACTCGAAAACTTCGGCATCACCAACCGGGTTAACCGTCATACGCTGGCGGCTTTCATGATGGCTGAAAAGAACCGGTTTGAGGGAGAGATGGACAGCCTGAACGCCCGCACGGCACGCTACCGGGCCATTGCCGAGAATGCGGCCGAACTGGCGTTCCGCCCGGCCCGCGCTGCAACCGAGACGGTACGCAGCCTGATCAGCGGCAAGAGCGCCTGAACCAGCGCCCTTTACTGCTCCCGTTCGCTGCTGTCCTCGGACGGCGGTTGGGCCGGAAGATAGAGTGTGACCTTCAGCCCGGGCCTCTCGGCGTCGGGTTCGGCATCCGAGAGGCCAATATGGCCCTCGTGCAGCTCCACCACGGCACTCACCAGGCTGAGCCCGAGCCCGTTACCCGGCTGTGACCGGCTCTTGCCCACCCGGTAAAAGCGGCCGAAGATGTTTTCCTTTTCGTGGTCCGGTACACCATCGCCGCTGTCCGCCACTTCCAGAACCGCCTGACCGCCTTCACGCCGCACGGCCACACCGATGCGCCCACCTTCGTCGGTGTACTTGATGGCGTTGTCGATAAGGTTACTGACCGCCTGGAACAGAAGGTCCCGGTCGCCAAGCAGTGGCACATCTTCCTCAGCCTGGTAATCCAGAACCTGGTCCTTCTCCTCGGCCAGCGCCTCGTAGAGTTCAACCGCGTCTGTTACCAGTGTGCCCAGCTCCAGAGGTTCACTCTGCAGCGTCTTGCCACCGGTCTCCAGCCGGGCGATGCGAAGCAGGGCGTTGAAGGTCCCCAGCAACTGGTCCGCTTCGGCCACCGCCTCGCCCACCTGTTCCTGGGCATCCGTATCCTTCAGATTGATCAGGGTATTCTCGAGCTGGCTGCGGAGCCGGGTCAGCGGGGTCCGCAGGTCATGGGCAATGCTGTCTGATACATGGCGGATACCTTCCATCAGGTACTCGATGCGGTCGAGCATCTGGTTGAGGTTGTCCGCCAGCTGGTCAAAGTCGTCCTGGGTCCCGCGTGTGGGCACACGCTGGGAAAGATCACCGTGCATGATCCGGTAGGCGGTCTGGTTGATGACCTCGATCCGTCGGGTGGTACTCCGGCTCATGAGAAAGCCGCCGATCAGTGCCAGCCCCAGGGAAATGCCCATGCCCCAGTTCATGGCCGTCTCGATCAGGCTTTTCACCCGGTTGAGTTCACTGATGTCCTGCCCCACAAGCAGGCGCAGCCCGCCCTGGACCTCGAACACCCTTGCCCGGGCCCGCCGCTCTTCGCCTTCATAGCCCATGGAGTCATCGAGGGTGAAGTCGATCCAGCCGTTGTCCGTGCGCGCGCTCTCCGGCCACTCGGGCAGGTTACCGGCAAGCTTGAGGTAGTCTTCAGTGGCGAACAGATACAGGGACTGACCGTCCGGATCACGTGCCACCCGCTCGCGCACCACGTTCATAAGGCCATTGATGCCCCGCGAGCGGTACTGCTCCGCCAGGCCGGCGATTTCCGCCTCGATGGTCTGGTCGGTCTGCTCCATCATGAACCCGGCAGTACGCCAGTAGATGAACGCCAGCAGTATGAACACGGAGGTGGCGAACACCACCATGTAGAGCATCGCGACCTGGAACGTGGAGGTTCGGAGCTGGCTAAGAATCGTCACGAAGCATGTACCCGGCGCCACGGATGGTCTGCAGCAACGGTTTCTCGAACCCTTTGTCGATCTTGGAACGCAGGCGACTGATATGCACGTCGATGACGTTGGTCTGCGGATCGAAGTGATAATCCCAGACTTTCTCCAGCAGCATGGTGCGCGTCACCACCTGATCGGCATGGCGCATCAGGTATTCCAGGAGCCGGAACTCACGGGGCTGGACGTCGATGTTCATGCCATTGCGCTTAACGGTGCGTGCCAGAAGGTCCATTTCCAGATCCGCGACCTTCAGCACCGTCTCGGTCTCCCCGCCGCTGCGCGCCCGCCGTGCGAGCACATCCAGCCGCGCCAGCAGCTCTGTGAAGGAAAACGGCTTGGTGAGGTAGTCATCACCGCCACCACGCAGGCCTTCCACCCGCGCATCCACATCACCCAGCGCGCTCAGGATCAGCACCGGGGTCTGGTTGCCGGTAGCACGGATGGTCTTGATGATGTTGAGACCGTCCATTCCCGGCAGCATACGGTCGATGATCATCACGTCGTAGTCCCCCGACGCCGCCATAGTCATGCCCTCCTTGCCATCGGTGGCATGATCGACCACATAATCGCTCTCGCGGAGCCCCTTGTTGAGGTAATCCGCCACATCCTGATCGTCTTCAATCACCAGTACACGCACCCTGAAATCCCCCTTTCCAAAAGGCCATGATAAACATTAACAGATCGCCGGCAGGTTACGGGCGAGGCACCTTACCGGCAAAGTTACCATGTTTTAAGGCTGATGAGCCCCAAACAAGAAGGCCGCTCCCGGGGGAGCGGCCTTCTTGCGGATGCGCGACTGGCGGCGGCGTTCAGGCCACCATGCTGGTACGAATCTTCTTCATGGCGTTTTTCTCCAGCTGGCGGATCCTTTCGGCGGAAACGCCATACTCATCGGCCAGCTCATGCAGGGTGGCCTTGTTCTCACCAAGCCAGCGCCGGCGCAGGATGTCCTGGCTGCGTTCGTCCAGTTCCGACAGGGCATGGCCAAGGCGTTCGCTGGAATCCTGGCTCCAGTCTGCCTGCTCGAGCTGGCTGGCCGGATCGTAGCGCTTGTCGTCCAGATAATGGACGGGCGACTGCCAGCCGGTTTCGTCGTCGTCATCCGTTGGCGCATCAAAGGCCATATCGTGGGAGGCCATACGACCTTCCATTTCACGGACAACCTTCGGCTCAACGCCCAGATCCTTCGCCACGGCCTCGGTCTCGTCGTTGTTGAGCCAGGCCAGGCGCTTCTTGGAGCTGCGCAGGTTAAAGAACAGCTTGCGCTGGGCCTTGGTGGTGGCCACTTTCACAATGCGCCAGTTGCGCAGAATGAACTCGTGGATCTCCGCCTTGATCCAGTGTACGGCAAAGGAAACCAGGCGCACGCCATAGCCCGGATCAAAGCGCTTGACCGCCTTCATCAGGCCAACGTTGCCTTCCTGGATCAGGTCCGCCTGGGCCAGACCATAGCCGGAATAGCTGCGTGCAATGTGCACCACAAACCGCAGATGCGACAGAACCATCTGCCGTGCGGCTTCGATATCCCCGTGCTCCTGGAAACGCTGGGCCAGGTTCTGTTCCTCGTCCACACTCAGGACCGGAATCTGACTGACAGTCTGGATGTAGCTCTCCAGGTTGGCACCCGGCACCAGATTGTGGCTGAGCTGAAGTTCTGTACCCATGGTGCTCCCCCTCTGTTCATTGTCTCCCGACAAAGAGTCTGAATCCAATATATGATCATTTATTACGTTTTCAAGCCCTGTATGTCCATACGGACTATCCCTTACAGGGGATCATTCCGGCTCCACGGCCCGGAGGTGGCGGTGCACGGCCCACCAGGCCCCAAGCCATCCCAGCACCAGGGCGCAGCCGAGCAGCAGGACCACTTCATCAATGCCCGGCCTCTGGAGTTCAAACCCACTGTTGTAGAGCTCCGCCAGGCGGCCAACCGGGCCGCTCAGCCACCAGAATGCCACTTCCACCAGCCACCACGCCAGCAGCCCACCAAGAGCACCGTACCAGAGGCCTGTGTAGAGGAAGGGCCGGCGGACAAAACTGTCTGTTCCTCCCACCAGGCGCGCCACGATGATCTCGCGGCGGCGGCTCTCGATGGCCAGCCGCACGGTATTGGCAATGACCAGAACCACGCCGATAACCAGCAGTAGCGCCAGTGCCTGCGTCGCTCGGCCGAGCACCTCCGCCATGGCGTTGAGACGCTGCAGCCAGGCCAGGTCCAGCTTCACTTCGCTTACCCCTTCCGCCTGGCGCAGGCGCTCTGCCAGATCCTCAAGGGCGGCGGCTTCCCGGTAGGCTCTGTCCGGCGTCAGCACCAGGGTGTGCGGCAGCGGGTTCCCATCCAGAAAGTCCAGCGTGCCGCTGAGTCCTTCGCTGGAGCGCATGGTTGCCATGGCCTCATCCCGGGGGATGACCGTCACATCCCCCACTGCTGCGTTCTCAATCCAGCGCCCGGCCAACTCTTCCACCCGTGCCATGCCGGTCTCGGGCGTGAGATAGACGCTCAGGCGACCGGCCTGCTCCCAGCCGCCACCAATCTGCTGGATGCTGCCCATGATCAGGAACAGGGCCGTGGGCAGGGCCAGGGCAATGCCCATCACCAGCCCCGTCATCAGGCTGGAAAGCGGCGCATTACGCAGGCGTGCCGCACTGTCCCGAGCGGAACGCCGGTGGTGACTGAACCAGCTCCGGAGCTGGTCCCGCCAGGGCGTGCGGGCCCGGGCGGCGCCGCGTGAGGCCTGCTGCCGTGTTTCAGCCATGCCCGATCTCCACCCCGGCCGGCAAGCCGTCGTGCACCAGTTCGCCCTGCGCAAGTTCCAGGGTGCGCTGGCCCATGGTCTCGATCAGCCCGATGTCGTGGGTTGCCACCATCACGCAGACGCCCACGCGGCTGAACTCCCGGAACAGGTCCATGATCTCGGACGACAGCGCCGGATCCAGGTTCCCCGTGGGCTCGTCCGCCAGCAGCAGTGGTGGCTTGTTCACCACCGCCCGGGCAATCCCCACGCGCTGCTGCTCCCCGCCGGAGAGGCTGATGGGGTTGAGCTGCTCCTTTTTCAGCAGGCCCACCTTGTCCAACGCCGCGCGTACCCGCCGGCCGATCTCATTGGGCGGCACGCCCGTCACCTGCAGGGGCATGGCCACGTTATCGAAAACGGTGCGATCAAAAAGGAGCTGGTGATCCTGGAAGACAACCCCGATATGACGACGGATGTAGGGAATGCGCCGGCGCGGGGTCTTCTCCAGCGCCTGGCCGCCAACCAGAACCTGCCCGGCGGTAGCGCGCTCCATCAGCATGATGAGCTTGAGGAGGGTACTCTTGCCAGCGCCGGAGTGGCCGGTAAGGAACGCCATCTCACCACGCCCGAGCGCGAAGTTCACCCCCCTCAGGGCGGTGAACTGCTGTCCGTAGCGCTTGGTTACCTGGCGGAATTCAATCATCGCGCCTCATCTCTGGAAGCCGGGTCATTCCCGACCGTCGAACAGGGCCTGGACAAACTCATCCGCGGCGAAGGGGCGCAGGTCGTCGGCCGTCTCACCCACGCCAATGTAGCGTATCGGCAGCCCCAGCTGACGCGCAATGGCGAAGATGATGCCGCCCTTGGCGGTGCCGTCGAGCTTGGTCAGGGTCACGCCGCTCACGCCCACCGCCTCCTGGAAGGTCTGGGCCTGGCTGAGCGCGTTCTGGCCGGTGCCCGCATCCAGCACCAACATGATCTCGTGTGGGGCCTCGGGGTCGAGCTTCTTCATCACCCGCACCACCTTGGCCAGCTCGTTCATCAGGTTGTCCTTGTTCTGGAGCCGCCCGGCGGTATCGGCGATCAGCACGTCCGTGCCCTTGGACTGGGCGGACTCCAGCGCATCGTAGATGACGGAGGCGCTGTCGGAGCCGGTGTGCTGGGCCACCACCGGCACGTTGTTGCGCTCGCCCCAGACCTGGAGCTGTTCCACCGCCGCAGCGCGGAAGGTATCGCCGGCTGCCAGCATCACGCTCTTGCCATCCCTCTGGTAGCGCTGTGCCAGCTTACCGATAGTGGTGGTCTTGCCCACGCCGTTGACGCCCACCATCAGGATGACGAAGGGTTTGTTCTCCGTTTCCGGCTCCAGCGGCGTGGTGCAGGGTTCCAGGATGCCGTGCAGTTCCTCGCGCAGGGCTTGGAACAGGGCATCCGAATCCCTGAGTTCACTGCGCTCGAGCTTTTCCTTCAGGCTGTCGATGATCTCCGTGGTCGCCGTCATGCCCACGTCGGCAGTGAGCAGCAGGTTCTCGATCTCTTCCAGCAGGTCCTGGTCAATCTTCTTATTGCTGGCGAACAGGCCGGCCAGGCCATCCGCCAGTTGGCCCCGGGTACGGCCCAGACCCTCGCGCATGCGCTGGAAGAAGCTGACCGGCTCTTCGGGTTCCGGCTCAGGGGCCGGGGCCGGCTCAGCCTCGGCGGGCGCCTGCTTCGAGGGTGCTTCCGCCTCGGGGGCCTGTGCCTCTGCCCCCGATTCGCGCTGCTGGCGCTCGGGCGGTTTGGGGGGCCTCGGGATCTGCTGCCGGCCTCGCACCAGGTCCACCACAAACCAGGCAACAAGAAGCACGAAGAGGGCGTTGAAAATCAGTTCTGCGTTCATGGCGATCAATCCTGCCCATGGTTCATCGGTGCCATTGGCCGACCATCAGGGAAACTGGTCGGGCGCGGTCAAGGCGGGTTATTCTACCGGCCCGCAACAGGGCCGTCCAAAAAGCGAACACAGCATGGCAATACGCAACCAGCGCCGGGGCCGGCGTAACGACCAGGGCCAGGTCCGCCTGATCGGCGGTGACTGGCGGCGCCGCACACTCAGCTTCCCCGCTGTCGACGGCGTGCGCCCCACGCCGGACCGAGTGCGCGAGACCCTGTTCAACTGGCTGATGCCGGTGCTTCCTGGCACTCACTGCCTGGACCTGTTCGCCGGCAGCGGCGCCCTTGGGCTGGAAGCCCTGTCGCGCGGAGCGGACCGCGTTACCTTTGTAGAGCACAGCGCGGAGCTGGCCCGCGCGCTCTCGCAGAACCTGGCCACCCTCAACGCCAACGGTGGGGCCGTGGTCAAACAGGATGTCCTGAACTGGCTCAAGGCGCGGGAACCAACCGGACCCTTCCGGATCGTCTTCATGGATCCGCCCTTCCGGGCCGGCCTGGTGGAACCGGTCTGCGACGCATTGGCGGCCTCCGGCCTGCTCGCGGACAATGCCCGCGTCTATGTGGAACACGAAAGCGATCACGAGCCCTCGATGCCGCCGGGCTGGGCACTGGCCCGGCGCAAGCAGGCGGGGCAGGTCGCCTACAGCCTGTTCGAGGTGGCCTGAACCCCATGCCAGAACTCCCTGAAGTTGAGACCACGCGCCGCGGCATCGCGCCCTGGCTGGAAGGCGTATCGCCCCGCGAGGTCCGTCTGCACAACCCGTCCCTGCGCTGGCCCATCCCGCCGGAGCTGCCGGAGCGCCTGACCGGCACGCCCATCACCGCCGTGGACCGGCGCGCCAAGTACCTGCTGCTGCGGAATGAACGCGGCACGGCCCTGGTGCACCTGGGCATGTCCGGGAGCCTGCGCCTGAGCCCGCCGGACGAGCCCCGCCGTCCCCACGACCATGTGGAGATCCCGCTGGCGGAACGGATTCTTCGGTTCAATGACCCGCGCCGCTTCGGCGCCTGGCTCTGGAGCACGGACCCGGAACAGCATCCGCTTCTCGCGCCTCTTGGCCCGGAGCCCCTGGGTCCGGACTTTGACGGCGATTTTCTCTACCGGCGGAGCCGGGGTCGCCGGGCCTCGGTCAAGGCCTTCATCATGGACGCGAAGATCGTGGTGGGCGTGGGCAACATCTACGCCTCCGAGGCCCTGTTCATGGCCGGCATCCACCCCCAGCGCCCGGCCGGCCGAGTGGGCCGGGCCCGCTACCGCCGGCTCGCGGAGGCCATCCGGGAGGTCCTGGCGAACGCCATCGAGCTTGGCGGCACCACCCTGCGCGATTTCACGGACAGCCAGGGCAACCCCGGCTACTTCCGCCAGTCACTGACCGTCTACGGCCGCGAGGGGGAACCCTGCCACCACTGCGGCCAGCCACTGCGCCACCGTGTCATCGGCCAGCGCGGCACCGTGTTCTGCAGCCGTTGTCAGCGTTGAGCCCGCTTCCGGTAGCGCCGGGGCTTGAAAAAACGCGCATCTGGGCCATAGTGAAGGCAGTATCACACAGTCCCGGAGACACCTGATGAAAAAGCTGAGCACACTGGTTACCGTTGCCCTCCTGAGCGGTTTCATGGCGTTTGCCGGTCCCGCACAGGCCCAGCGCGTTGAGGAAAAGCCCTCCGCCCTGGCCATGGTCGGTGATGCCGTCATCGCTCGCCCGCTGCTGCTGGGCGCCACCGTGGTGGGCAGTGTCGTGCACACCGTCACGCTGCCGTTCTCGGCACTGGGCGGCAATGCCGATGAAGTGGGCGAGACCCTGGTGGTCGGCCCGGCCAAGGCCACCTTCGTGCGCTGCCTGGGCTGCACCCAGTCCGGCCGCAATGCCAGTGAGGTCGTCAACGAACCCAATGATTGACTGGGGGCGGGTCCAGACCGTCCTGCTGGATATGGACGGCACCCTTCTGGACCTCCACTACGACACGCACTTCTGGCTCACCCACCTCCCGGCCCGTTATGCCGAGACCCGGGGCGTTGATCCGGAGCAGGCCAGCCGGGAGATCCACGAGACCATCCAGAGCCTCAAGGGCTCCCTGGACTGGTACTGCCTGGATTTCTGGAGTGACCGCCTGGGCATGGACGTGAGCGGGCTCAAGCATGAAGTGGGCGACCGCATCCGCTTCCGGGCGGATGCGGTCGCCTTCCTGCGCGCCCTGAAAGCGTCCCACTGCCGCACCGTGATCGTCACCAACGCCCACCCGGGCGGACTGGATCTTAAGCGCGAACGTACCGGCCTGGACCAGTGGGTGGACGCCATCCACAGTACCCACAGCTTCGGGCGCCCCAAGGAGGACCCGGCGTTCTGGCCGGCCCTTCATGCCAAGGACCCCTTCGATCCGGCCACCACTGTGCTGATCGACGACAACCACACCGCCCTCAGCGCCGCCGAGACTTTCGGCATCAACCACCTGCTGAGCATCCACCAGCCGGACAGCCAGCGCGAGCCCGTCCCGGCGGGCCGCTGGCCGGCGCTGGAGCGCTTCGAGACGCTCCTTCCGATCACGCCGCCCCAGACGGTACAATGAGCCCATGAGCAAAAAGGGCGACCAATCCGACTCCGGCTCCGAGCGCGTGCGCCTCGACAAATGGCTCTGGGCCGCGCGCTTCTTCAAGACCCGCACCCTGGCCCGCGAGGCCATTGAAGGCGGCAAGGTCCGCTACGAGGGGCAGCGCCCCAAGGCGGGCAAGTTCGTGACCCAGGGCGCGAAAGTGCAGGTGCACAAGGGCTCGACCACTTTTGAGGTCATCATCGATGAGCTCAGCGAAAAGCGTGGCAGCGCCCCCCAGGCCGAGATGCTCTACACCGAGACCGAGGCCAGCAAGGAGAAGCGCGAGGAGAACGCCTGGCGCCGCCGCATGATGGTGGCCGCCGAGCATCCGCCAGCGCGCCGCCCGAACAAGAAGCAGCGCCGCGAACTGCAGCGCGTAAAGAACCAGATGTCCCACTAGCGAGCCAACATGACCGATACCCTGCAGCGTTTTGTCTTCAACGAGGGCGAGGTCCGTGGTGAGCTCGTGCTGATCGAGGAGACCCTCAAGACCGCCCTTGAAGGACGCGACTACCCTGAGCCCGCCCAGCAGCTGCTGGCCCAGAGCCTCAGCGCCGCCGTACTGCTCGGGGGCGTGCTCAAGATGAAGGGCCGCATCAGCCTCCAGGCCAAGGGGCAGGGCCCGGTGACCCTGCTGATGGCGGACTGCAGCGATGAGCGTGGCGCGCGCGGGCTCATCCACACCGAGGACAGCATCCAGCACGGCTCCATTGGCGATCAGCTCGGTCACGGCCAGCTCGTCATCACCATCGAGCCGGAACAGGGTCAGCGCTACCAGGGCATCGTGCCGCTGGAATCCGACACCCTCCAGGAATGCCTGCAGGACTACTTCACCCGCTCGGAACAGCTCGACACCCTCATCCTGCTCTTTGCGGACAGCGAGCGCGCCGGTGGGCTGATGCTGCAGAAGATGCCCGGCTACGAGACCACCGAGGACGATGACCTCTGGAACCGGCTCACCCAGCTGGCCAGCACCACCGGCCAGGACGAACTGCTTTCAGTGGCGCCGGAAACGCTGCTGCACCGCCTCTTCCATGAGGAGTCCATCAGCCTCTACCCCGAGGAGCCGGTGTTCTTCCATTGCCACTGCACCCGCGAGCGCACCGCCAACGCCCTGGAGACCCTGGGCGCCCAGGAATGCTACGACCTGCTGGCGGAACAGGGCGAGATCAGCGTGGACTGCCAGTTCTGCAACCAGCAGTACCGCTTCGGCCAGGAAGACCTGGAAGCCCTCTTCGGCCCCCACCAGCGCCACTGACACTGGCCCGGACACCGCCCGGCACGCTAGAGTAACGCCCTCACTGAACAGCGGCCCCACTCAACAGCGGAGCAAACCATGGAATACCTGGAATGCGTGGAAAAGACCACCGGCGAGAACCCGGATGCCAGCGTCATCTGGCTGCACGGCCTGGGCGCCAGCGGGCATGACTTCGAGCCCGTGATCCCGCACCTGGGGCTACCGCAGGATGCCAGCGTACGCTTTGTCTTCCCCCATGCCCCGGAGATTCCGGTTACCCTCAACGGCGGCATGGTCATGCCCGCCTGGTACGACATCCGTTCCCTGGACCGCCACAACGACACGGACGAGCAGGGCATCCTCGCCTCCGCTGGCCGCACCCGGGACCTGATCCAACGCGAGATGGAACGCGGCGTGCCCAGCAACCGCATCGTCATCGCCGGCTTCTCCCAGGGCGGCGCCGTGGCCTACCACACCGCGTTGACCTTCGAGAAGCCGCTGGCCGGGCTCATGGTCCTCTCCAGCTACTTCGCCACCATGAAGCTGACCACGCCCTCCGAGGCCAACAAACAGCTGCCCATCTTCATGGCCCACGGCACCAACGACTCCATGCTGCCCGAATTCCTCGGGCAGGAAGCGCTGCAACACCTTCGCAAGCTGGGCTATGAGCCGGAGTACCGCACCTACCCCATGGAGCATGAGGTGTGCCTGGAAGAGATCCAGGCGATCGGGGCCTGGTTGCGGTCGGTGATCTGAACTGGGCCACACAGGCACTAAAGTGGAATCAGGGCCCCAGTAATAATCATGACGGCCTTATGGCCAGTATGTAGAAGCAGCCCAGATTAAGGGGCGGCGGCAACCTGATGGATCAGGCCCGTACTATCACTTCCGACAGATTGCGGAAAACCACTGCCAGGCTCAGAATACCGCCCCAGCCAGATTACTCAGATGCAACAGGGACCCGTTTCATGACCCACCTCTGCTCCCACCCCGGGCGTTACCTCTGGATACCGGTCATCCTGCTGCTGCTCGGCGGCTGTGACGGCAATTCAGGCAGTACCCCGGCCACGAACGACGAAAAGCCCATCCGGCCTGCCCGGATGATGACCCTCGAGACCCCCTCTGAACTGGCCTCACGCCGTTTCAGTGGCCGCGTTGAGCCCGCCGAGACCACAACCCTGAGCTTCCGGGTGCCCGGCCAGATTGAGACGCTCAACGCGGACGTTGGCGATGAAGTCAGTGAAGGGGACACCCTCGGCCAACTGGACCAGAGGGACTTCCGCCTGCAGGTGCGTGAGACCGAGAGCCAACTGGACTCGGTCCGGGCCACACTGGAAGAAGCCCGCAAGAACTGGCAGCGCGGGAAAGAACTGGTGGACACCGGCGCGATCAGCGATGCCGAATTCGACCGACTCGAAAGCGCCTATGAACAGGCCCGCGCCAAACGCAATGCCACCCGGGAAGCGCTTGAAACCGCCCGTTCAGCCCTTGATGACACCGTACTCGAAGCCCCGTTTGATGGGGTGATCAACCGCCGCATGGTGGAGCCGTTCGAGCAGGTCAGCCCGCAACGCCCGGTATTCTCGATTGACAATATCGAGACCGTGGAAGTCGAGGTCAGCATCCCGGAGCGCCTGATGCAGTTCCGCAATCACCTGGAGGACGTCCACGTCTACATGCCCGTCCTGGATAACCGGATCTTTGACGCTCGGGTCGAGAACGTCCGCCTGGATGTCTCGCCGGACACCCAGGCCTATCCGGTCCGGGTTGCTGTGAACAATCCCGAGCGCGAACTGCTGCCGGGTATGACCGCCGAAGTCTCGTTCAAGGCCAGCCTCACGGACACCCCCTGGGATGACAGTTTCCTGATCCCGGTGGAGGCCCTGTTCGAGAAAGAGGATCAACCCCATGTCTGGGTCTGGGATCCGGACTCCGGCGAGGTGGCGTCCCGCCCGGTCACCACGGAATCCCTGGAAGCGGACAGTGTCAGGATTACCGGCAAGATCAGTGCCGGCGAACAGATCGTTGTCGCTGGTGCCCAGCACCTGGAGGAAGGCCAGAAGGTCAGCCGCCTTGAAGGCGGGGTGGTCCAGTGATGCTGGGGCAACTGGTGCGCGGTGCGATCAGCCGCAATCGCTTTGTCGGATTTCTGGTCCTTCTGGTAACCCTTCTGGGAATCATTGCATTCACCCGGCTGGGGCAGCTTGAGGATCCCGAATTCACGATCCGCACGGCTATCGTTATGACCGGCTATCCGGGAGCGGATGCGGAACGGGTGGAACAGCAGGTCACCGAACCCCTTGAAAAACAGATCCAGCAACTCGGTGAGCTGGAAAGCATTGAATCGATGAGCCGGAACGGAACCTCCATCATCTACGTTGAGGTGAAGGACCAGTACGGTGGCGAGGAACTGCGCCAGATCTGGGATGAACTCAACAAGAAGGTCCTCACGGCCCGCGCCAGCCTGCCCGATTCCGTGAAAGGCCCGCGCGTGAATGACGACTACGGCGATGTCTACAGCATGCTGCTGTCCGTGGAAGGAGCCGATTACAGCTACGCCGAGCTCAATGACATTGCCGATCATCTCCGGCAGCGCCTGCTGCGTGTTGATGACGTGGCCAAGGTCGACCTGTTCGGCGACCAGGGTGAGCGTGTCTACATCGAAACCAGCCGCGCCAAGATTGCGGAACTGGGGCTGACCCCGGCCCTGGTGGTGAATGCCCTCAACAAGCAGAACGTGGTGGCGCCCAGCGGCTTCACTGAGATGGGCTCCCGGCGGCTGCAGATCAACGCCACCGGCACCTTTGAGTCCGTGGACGAGCTGGCCAGACTGAACATCCGCAGCCCGGTGACCGGCGGGCTCGTTCAGCTGCGCGATTTTGCGGAGGTCAGGCGCGGTTACGCCGACCCACCGGACGCCAGCCTGCGGCATGAGGGTGAGTCCGCTCTCGCGCTTGGCGTGGTTCCGGCCGAAGGCGCCAACGTGGTGGAGCTGACCGAACGGGTCCAGAAGGAGCTTGAGCGGATCGAAGCTCGGATGCCCGTCGGCATTGAGTTTGGCGGCATCGCACTGCAGTCCGAAGAAGTTGAACAGGCCGTTGGCGAATTCCTGATCAATCTCGCCACTGCCGTAGCCATTGTCCTGGCCGTACTGATGGTCTCACTGGGTCTGCGCACCGGCTTTGTGGTCGGGCTCGGGGTCCCGTTGACCATTCTCGCCACCTTCATGGGCATGTACATGATGGGCATTGAGCTTCACCGGGTATCCCTTGGGGCCCTGGTGATCGTCCTCGGCATGATTGTGGACAACGCCATCGTCATCTCCGAGCTGATGCAGGTGAAGATGCAGCGCGGCACTGAGCGCCTGAAAGCCGCCGTCGAGTCCGTCCAGGAAACCGCCTGGCCCCTGCTGGCAGCCACCGCGATCGCGGTTCTGGCATTCGCACCCATTGCCCTGACCAACACCGCGACGGGCGAGTTCACGCGCTCCCTGTTCTGGGTCATCGCCATCAGCCTCGCCATATCCTGGCTTCTGGCGGTCTTTGCCACACCGTTGATGAACTACTGGCTCCTGGACAGCAAGAGCAGGCTTGGCGACCCGGCGGATCGGCCCTTCTATCAATGGGCCCACAGCCTTATCGGGGGCTCGATCCAGCGACCCTGGATCCTCACAACCGGCGCTCTCGTGGTCTTTGCCGCCAGTGCCGTTGCCTTCAGTTTCGTGCCACAGACCTTTTTCCCTCCGGCCGAGCGCTCCCAGTTCATGGTCGATTACTGGCTCCCGGAAGGCAGTCGCATCGAGCAGACCAGCGAGGACATGGCTCGGATTGAGGAACACCTTCTGGAAATGGACGCGGTGACCGACGTAACCGCCTTCATCGGAGAGGGCGCTCCGAGGTTTTACCTGCCCATGATTCCTCGAACACCCAACCCGGCGTTCGGCCAGATCCTGGTCAATGTTGAGACCAAGGTAGATGTCGATCCGGTCATGGCCAGGGTCCGGGATCACCTGGCCAAGGGCTACCCCGAAGCCGAACCAAGGGTGCGGCCGATGCAGCTTGGCGAGCCCGTGCGATTCCCGCTCCAGCTGCGGGTCACCGGACCGGATCGGGAGCAGCTGCTCGATACGGCCGGAACGCTGCAGGGCATCATGGCTGAGCACCCGGGCGTCACGAACCTCCGGCACAACTGGCGCCAGAGTCAGCCCCGGGTGACCGTTGATGTGGACCAGGATCGGGCCCGGCGTGCCGGGGTCACCACGGAGAGTATCAACCAGGCCCTGAACACGGCCTTTGCGGGGCAGGGTGTCGGCATCTTCCGCGAGGACGACAAGCAGATCCCCATTGTATGGCGCTTCCCGCTGCCCGAGCGGACGGACCCGTCCGAGCTTGAAACCATGGTCGTCTGGCCTGAGAGCGGCGGTAAGCCCGTGCCCATCACCCAGGTCGCCGATATCGAACTCAACTGGGAGCGCCCGGTGATCTGGCGGCACAACCGGGAACGGGCCATTACGCTCCAGGCGGACCTGGCCCCCGGCACTACCGCGTCCGGCGTGCGGGCATCACTGGCCTCCGAAATCGAGGACGTAGAGCTGCCCTCGGGCTACGAGACACAGTGGGACGGCGAGGTGCACCAGTCCGCCGAGGCGCGTGCGAGTGTTCTGAAACCCGTCCCCGTGATCCTTGGCCTGATGGTGCTTGTGCTCATGGCCCAGTTCAATTCATTCCGGCGCACCCTGCTGGTCATGCTGATGGTGCCTCTGGGGCTGGTTGGTGTCAGCATCGGGTTGCTCCTGTTCCAGCAGCCGTTCGGCTTCATGGCCCTTCTGGGAACCATGAGTCTCTCCGGCATGATCATCCGCAATGCTGTGGTCATGATCCAGAAAATGGACATGGCGCTGGCCGAAAGCGGTACGCTGGAGGCCATTGGCGAGGCCGCAACCAGCCGCGTGCGGCCCATCCTCCTGACCGCCGCCACGACCATGCTCGGCATGCTCCCGCTGGCGCTTTCCGGCCCCTTCTGGGCCCCCATGGCGCTGGCGATCATGTTCGGGCTGGCCTTCGCCGCGGTTCTGACCATCCTGGTGCTGCCGGCGGGCTATGTGCGGCTCATGGGTATCCGCGCCAAGGAGTAGTGGGGCCTTAATGGCCCCTCAGCACACCCGATAGGTGCACATCTTGCAGGTGTTGCCTTCCTCGATCTGGTAGGGCGTGTCGTAGAAGCTCACCAGCTCCCAGGTGCCCTGCACTTCCAGATCCAGCATCTTCTTCCGGTAACCGTATTCCTCGTAGGCGCCCTCGCGCACGGTGAACACGATCATGCCGCCCGGGCGGGTAACGCGGATCTGATTACTTCTGTCGGTGTGATCTACCCCAAAGCTTTCCCGCGGGTTTCTGACGGGGTTTCACCAAAGAGCTGCTTGTAATCCTTAGCAAACTGACCTCCATGCCAGAATCCCCAATAAGCTGCTATGTCTGCAACAGACACGTGGGGCTCATGGGTGAGGGAGCGGCGAACGCGATTAAGTCGGGTCATCCGCAAAAACTGCATCGGGCTGATACCAATAATGGATTCGAAACTGTATTGGAGCGTTCGACGACTCACATTCGTGAGCTTGCACAGGTCGGTCATGGTGATTGGCGCATCGTTATATTCGTTGATGTACTCTTTCACCCTACTGACCACGAATTTGCGGTGGCGATAGCTCGGGACTGCTTTCATGTTGGGAGCTTTCTCATGCAAAAGCTCCATGAGGGCAAGTATTACCATTTCCTGTTGAAGCTCGGGCAGAACAGGCGACTCTTTTGCATTCAGAATCTGGTCCAGCAGCAACCGAATCCTTCCCAGAGTTCTAGCTGGCACAGCCAGACGCGGGCATTGGTGCTCCGCAGCCTCCCAGAGTTTGATGCCTTGAATCTCTGCTGTACGGTTCAGCACTTGTTGGTCAATAACAATGCCGAAGATATCGAATCCAACGGGAGTAACCAACTCAAAGTCATATCCCCCAGGGCGGCAGAAGATATCATTAGTATCAATGACAAGGCCGTTGATCCGACTGCTTTCCTTTCCTTGGAAGGCAGGAATCCCCAGCCAGAGTCCATTCGGCCAGACGCTGCACTGTTGGCGCAAAGCTTGGCTGGTGTGTTCCTTGAAAACCTGAACATGTGACAGCTCGAGTTCATCCAGACGGCCATAGAAATGGCCACAACTGATCTGGTCATATTCCTGGCGCCAGTGGGTCAGGTTGCGGGCGTGCCTGTCCGCATCATGGGCTTTCATTGTGCAAAGGCCCGTTTCAGCCGCCTCATTATCGGGTTGCATCAACACAGCCTCCTTTTCCTAGGGCCACACCCCAACCCAACATAGCAGAATCTCAGCCCGGTCAACGCCCCTTTCGATGCCGATCCTCACGCCCGGTCATTAATTTGCCAAATCTTGATACCACCCAGGATGTCGAGCTCTTTAGGGTCGTTTCCAAGGGCATTCAGATTGACGTCCAAAGGTGATCTCACAATGAGCAGGACATACAGCTATACGCTCGGACGAAAAGCTTACCGGTTCGATGGACTTGCGCAACTCATGGCGAAAGCAACGCCCGGGCGCTCCGGTGATCGCCTGGCAGGCGTTATCGCACTGACAGCCGAGGAGCGTGTTGCAGCTCAGATGGCGCTTTCAGACGTGCCACTCAAGACCTTTCTTGAGGACCTTCTGATCCCCTACGAAGACGACGAGATAACGCGGATGATCATTGACGGGCATGACCCCGAGGCTTTCGCCCCCATTTCACACCTGACGGTGGGCGACTTCCGCAACTGGCTGCTCAGCGACCAGGCAACGCCTGATGTGCTGGCATCAATAAGGCCCGGCATCACGCCAGAGATGGCAGCCGCGGTCAGCAAGGTTATGCGCAATCAGGACCTGATCATGGTCGCCAGCAAGTGCCAAATCCAGACGGCATTTCGAAATACCATCGGCTTGCCCGGCCATCTCTCAACCCGGCTTCAACCCAATCACCCCACTGATGACGCCACCGGAATAGCCGCCAGCATTCTGGATGGGCTGCTGTACGGCAGTGGTGATGCGGTCATCGGTATTAACCCGGCCCGGGATAACGTGCCCCAGGCTATGAAGCTCATGCAACTCATGGACGAGGTGATCCAGAAGTACCAGATACCAACCCAATCCTGTGTTCTGACTCACGTCACCAACACTCTCGAAGCAATTGAGCAGGGAGCACCGGTTGACCTGGTCTTCCAGTCCATCGGTGGAACGGAAGCCATCAACAGCAGTTTCGGCTTCAATCTGAACACACTGGCGGAAGCCGAAGATGCCGCACTGTCGCTCAACCGTGGTACCGCCGGCAACAACGTTATGTACTTTGAAACCGGCCAGGGCAGCTGCCTCTCCGCCAATGCCCATCACGGACTGGACCAGCAAACGTGCGAAGCGCGCGCCTACGCCGTGGCCCGCAAGTTCAATCCATTACTCGTCAATACCGTGGTTGGCTTCATCGGACCCGAATACCTGTTCGATGGCAAGGAAATCATCCGGGCGGGGCTTGAAGACCACTTCTGCGGCAAGCTCCTGGGCGTTCCGATGGGGTGCGACGTGTGCTACACCAATCACGCCGAGGCCGACCAGGATGACATGGATAACCTGCTGACCCTGCTGGGTGTAGCTGGCTGCACCTTCATCATGGGGATTCCCGGCTCCGACGACATCATGCTCAATTACCAGACCACGTCATTCCACGATGCGCTCTACGCTCGTCGGGCTCTCGGTCTCCGCCCCGCCCCTGAATTCGAGCGCTGGCTCACCGAAATGGGCATCTTCACGGATGCCAACGGCCCCCACCTTAACGATCTGATACCGGAACAGTTCGCGCGCTCATTGGGCAATGTTCCAGGAGTTACCTCAAATGACTGAAGGCAATCATTCTCCCAGTACTGACAGCCTCTGGGACCGTTTACAGGCGTTCACGGATGCGCGCATCGGCTTGGGCTGCACCGGGGTAAGCCTGCCGACGCATCAGCTTCTGGCGTTCCAGATGGCCCACGCCCAGGCGCGCGATGCCGTCCATTGGCCGCTGAACGTGGAAGCGCTCTGTGAGCAGGTTATGGCGATTGAGTCGCCCTTCACCATTGAGCCGCCTTTACAGCTGCAAACGCAGGCCGCCGACCGGATGACCTACGTGCAACGTCCTGACCTGGGCCGAGTGCTGTCTTCCGAATCCCGACAACGCCTACACCAACAGACTGAGCAACCAGCAACCGCCTCTGACCTGGCCATAGTCATGGTGGATGGGCTTTCGGCACTGGCGGTACAGACGCATGCACCGCCATTTCTGGAGGCTCTGCTTGGGGAGCTAGAGGCGGATGAGCATCGCGACTGGCAATTGGCTCCCCTGACCGTGGTCCAGCAGGGGCGGGTCGCGATCGGAGATGACGTGGGCGAGCTACTGAATGCCAGGGCGGTGCTGGTGCTCATCGGTGAACGCCCGGGCCTGAGCAGCCCGGATAGCCTCGGGCTTTATTTGACCTGGGGGCCTTGTCGCGGGCTGACCGATGCCGACCGGAACTGTGTCTCCAACGTCCGACCGGCCGGCCTTCGATATCCGGAAGCGAGCAGCAGAGTCGTGCACCTGCTGAGTGAGTCTTTCCGGCGGCAACTGAGTGGCGTCCAACTGAAGGAGAGGACTGACGATGATGTGATAGAGCATAAGGCCGGGTCCAAGAACTTCCTTGTCTCCTAGTTATTTTTCCAAAAACAACAAGAGGTTTGAAAATGTCTGAACAATCGGTTGATCAGGAATACCTTGCCCAACGTCAATTGAAACGCGGCAGCGCCGGATGGATTCTTTTGGCAGGCTTGGGCGTCTCGTACGTTATCTCCGGTGACTTTGCTGGTTGGAACTTTGGAATTGCTCAGGCGGGTTGGGGCGGTTACGCCATCGCTGCGGCCCTTATGGGCACAATGTACTTCACCCTGGTTTTATCCCTCGCTGAAATGTCAGCGGCAATTCCCACAGCTGGCGGCGGTTACAGCTTCGCAAGGCAAGTCATGGGCCCCGCAGGTGGCTACCTGACTGGTCTTGCAGTGCTGATTGAATACGCACTTGCGCCGGCGGCAATAGTGACCTTTATCGGCGCTGCTGTTGAAGAGCTTCTTGGCATTAATGGCCCCTGGGTTTACGCCGCGTTTTACGGTGTTTTCATAGGCATCCACATCATTGGTGTCGGTGAAGCCCTGAAGGTCATGATGGCCATCAGTGGACTGGCAGTTTTTGCGATTCTCGCCACGGCTGTCGCATTGGTGGGTGATTTTGACACCGCCAACCTGTTCAACATCCCGGTCACCGATGCCGCCGGTGCCTCGGCGTTCCTCCCGTTTGGCTGGTATGGCATCTGGGCCGCCTTGCCATTTGCGATGTGGCTGTTCCTCGCGGTGGAAGGCGTACCGCTTGGCGCCGAAGAGGCCAAGAACCCAGCCAAAGACGTGCCCAAGGGGATCATTGGAGCCATGGGGTTCCTGGTGTTCACAGCCCTGCTCGTCGTCTTCCTGTTGGCCGGTGCGGCCGGCGCCGACATGATCGGCGAAAGCGGGGTGCCGCTTGTTCATGCCCTCCAGGCCACCGGTAACGAGACGCTGGCAATGGTAGTCAATGTCCTCGGGCTGGCCGGTCTGATCGCGTCCTTTTTCTCGATCATATTCGGTTACAGCCGCATGATCTTTGCTCTCTCACGTGCAGGGTATCTCCCCAAAACTCTCTCACTGACTGGTAAGCGCAAGACGCCCTACTGGGCTCTGATCGTGCCCGGCCTCCTGGGCTTTTTGGTATCACTGAGCGGCAAAGGGGATCTGATCCTGGCCATGGCTGTAGTTGGCGCAACCATGTCCTACGGACTTATGGCACTGAGTCATATCCTGCTGCGTGTTCAACAGCCTGACCTCGAGCGGCCCTACAGGACACCTGGCGGTGTCTTTACGTCAGGGGTGGCATTGGTGCTATCGCTGGTAGCGTTTACCGGCGTCTACGCCTTCGACCCGAAAGCGTTCTACTACACGATGGTGCTCTACGCACTCGGGGCGCTGTATTACTTCCTCCACAGCAGAAATCACCTGGTGGCCAACACGGCCCAGGAAGAGTTCGAACTCCTTGAACATGCAGAGCATGACCTAGAAAGCGAGTTAACAGCCGGCACTGTTTCATAGGAACCGGAGCCGCCAACGGATCAGGAAAAACATTCCGTGCACCGGTCATTCGAGCCAGCACTCTTGCAAGGCTGGAATGACATCTTCCCCAAAACCGCCCCGCCGCGAATGGCGGGGTCAAACAATAAGGATGAGACATGATCTATAAAAATCCAGGCGAACAAGGTTCGACCGTCTCTTTCCAATCACGCTATGGCAACTTCATTGGTGGTGAATGGGTTGCTCCCGTTAAAGGCGCCTATTTCGAGAACATCACACCAGTCACCGGTAAGACCATCTGTGAGATACCACGCTCGACGGCGGAAGACATAGAGCTTGCCCTCGACGCCGCCCACAAGGCCGCGCCGCAATGGGGAAAGACTTCGACCACCGAACGCTCGAACCTGCTCCTTAAGATTGCGGACCGCATCGAGCAGAACACCGAAATGCTGGCCGTTGCCGATACCTGGGATAACGGCAAGGCTGTACGCGAAACCCTAAACGCCGATGTGCCTCTGGCTGTGGATCACTTTCGCTATTTCGCCGGCTGCATCCGGGCCCAGGAAGATACCTCCAGCGCGATCGATGCTAATACGGTGGCGTATCACTACCATGAGCCGCTCGGGGTTGTAGGCCAGATCATCCCCTGGAACTTCCCTTTGCTGATGGCGGCCTGGAAGTTGGCACCCTGCCTGGCTGCGGGCAACTGCACCGTCATGAAACCGGCAGAGCAGACACCGGCCAGTATCCTGATCCTGATGGAACTGATTGCTGACCTGCTGCCCCCGGGCGTACTCAACATCGTCAACGGCTACGGTTCGGAAGCGGGGCAGGCCCTGGCCACAAGCCCACGCATCGCCAAGATTGCCTTTACCGGCTCCACACCGGTGGGCGCTCATATCATGAAAGCCGCCGCCCAGAACATTATTCCCTCCACTGTCGAGCTGGGCGGCAAGTCCCCCAACATCTACTTCTCTGATGTGATGAAGGCTGAGCCGGAGTTCATCGACAAATGTGTGGAAGGTCTCGCGCTGGCCTTCTTTAACCAGGGAGAGGTCTGCACCTGCCCATCACGGGCGCTTATCCAGGAAGACATGTATGACGAATTCATGGCAATGGTGATCGAACGCGTCAAGAACATCAAACGGGGTAACCCGTTGGATACGGACGTTCAGGTGGGTGCACAAGTAAGTCGCGAGCAGTTTGACCAGATCATGTCCTACCTAGAGATTGGCAAACAGGAAGGCGCCGAAGTGCTGACCGGAGGCTGGCATGAAGAACTGGGCGGCGAGTACGCCAACGGTTTCTACATTCAGCCAACATTGCTCAAGGGCAGCAACCAAATGCGCACCTTCCAGGAAGAAATCTTTGGACCCGTGGTCGGTGTAACAACCTTCAAGGATGAGGAAGAAGCGCTGAAGATCGCCAATGATACCGAGTTTGGACTAGGTGCAGGCCTCTGGACCCGGGACATCAACCGGGCGTACCGCTTGGGTCGAGCCATTCAGGCCGGGCGTGTCTGGACTAACTGTTACCACCAGTACCCTGCTCACGCCGCCTTTGGCGGTTATAAGAAATCCGGGGTGGGTCGGGAAAACCATAAGATGACCCTGGACCACTACCAACAGACCAAGAATCTGCTGGTGAGTTACGATACGGACCCCATGGGTTTCTTCTAGGACAAGTGGCGTTGAAAGGGCTCTTGGGCCAGCCAAGGGCCCTTTCACTCTGCCCCTTTGGTCGCCACATCAGGCGGGATCGCACACCCGGTAAGTGCACATCTTGCAGGTGTTGCCTTCCTCGATCTGGTAGGGCGTGTCGTAGAAGCTCACCAGCTCCCAGGTGCCCTGAACCTCCAGGTCCAGCATCTTCTTCCGGTAGCCGTATTCCTCGTAGGCGCCCTCGCGCACGGTGAACACGATCATGCCGCCCGGGCGGGTAACACGGATCAGCTCGTCGAAGCCATCCGCGGTAATGTGGCCGTAGGTAAAGGTGCCGGTGCAGACGACGGCATCGTAAGCACTGTCTTCCAGCGGCAGGGGTTCCTTCATGTCCGCCTGGATCAGCTTGCGGTAAACGTTCTTGGTCTCCGCCTGGTCCAGCATGTCCTGGGAATAGTCCAGCGCATCCGTGGTGCGATAGCCCAGCTTGCCCAGCTCTTCGCCCACCAGCCCCGTACCGCTGCCGGCGTCCAGGATCACTGCATCATGATTCCCGCCAAGCGCCTGATCCAGGGCCTTGGCGCTGGTGATGTGAGCCACGTAGCCCAGCTCTTCCAGGTCGCTGTCGTAATCGGCCGCCCAGTCCTTGTAGGCGTCCATCAGCTTTTCGTGGTCATCCGCCGTGTAGACCTTGTTGAGGATCTCGGTCTTGGTGATGGTCCTGTCCGTCATGGCATTCGAGTCCTTTTCCGGTTGTTCTGCGTTTGTTGGTTGGCGCCACTATACCAATGATCGATGCCCTGCCATTGATTCCATGCTTGCGATTTAATCGCGCGCTATCTAAAATGCGATCTATGACTGACAGCAACGACTCACAGGAAAGCCTTCTGGCGCTGGACCGACAGGTCTGCTTTGCCCTGTATTCCGCGCAGCTGGCCATGAGCAAGGTCTATCGGAAGCTGCTGCGGGAGCTGGACCTGACTTACCCGCAGTACCTGGTCATGCTCGTGCTTTGGGAACAGGACGGCCAGACCGTCTCGGGCATCGGCGAGCGGCTCTTCCTGGATTCGGCCACGCTCACCCCATTGCTCAAGCGGCTGGAAGGGGCGGGCCTGCTGCAACGCCAGCGCAGCCGCCAGGATGAGCGCCAGGTCGCCGTGGTGCTCACGGAGCAGGGCCACAAGCTCCGCGAGAAGGCCGAGGCCGTGCCGGAGTCCGTCATGTGTGCCGCGCAGTGCAGCCCGGACGAGCTGGAACGGCTGCGGGACGACCTGCACAACCTGCGGGAGCGGCTGGCCAGCTGAGGCATTTTTTGGATTATTTAAATCGTGCGCGATTTAATCGCGTACAATCGAAGCGAAAGAGAGAGGAGAAATCATCATGGGTGCAGAAAAAATCCTTTATCAGGCCCAGGCAACCGCCAGCGGCGGCCGTGACGGCAAGGCAGCCAGTGACGACGGTCAGCTCAGCGTCAAGCTCACCACACCCAAGGAGCTCGGTGGCGCCGGCGGGGAAGGCACCAACCCCGAACAGCTCTTCGCCGCCGGCTATTCCGCCTGCTTCCTCGGCGCGCTGAAGCTGGTCGCCAGCAAGGCCAAGGCTGAGCTGCCGGAGGAAACCGCCATCACCGGCCAGGTGGGCATCGGGCCGGAAGGCGAAGGCTTTGGCCTGGCCGTGACCCTGAACGTGCACATCCCCGGACTTGAGCAGCAACAGGCCGAAGAGCTCGTACACAAGGCGCACCAGGTGTGCCCATACTCCAACGCCACCCGGAACAACGTGCCGGTGGAGCTGGTGGTGACGGTCTGAAGCGCCGATTCCACAGGACTGGGTCGCCGGGCGGCGGCCCTAGTCTCCCCTTGCCACCAGCATCTCCGTAGCGCCCTTCTGGAAGCGGTAATCCACCGGCTCAAGCGACGTACGGATTCCCTCATCAGCCAGCGCCGCCATGACGGCCTCCAGATGCCTGGAGTGGTTCCCGTTCAGCGCCACCAACGGAAAGACCCTCACCTCTTTCGCAACCCGACAGAGCTCCCGCATGCCCTGAAGATGCCCTTCTTCATCCAGGTGGTCGCTGTAGAGGAACAGGTAATGGGAACAGAGCGCGAGGTCGAAGGCCGCATCCTCAAACGGCAGATCAGGCAGCGCCGCATCCCGGTAACGCCCCTGTTCACACCCCTCGGGAAAATCCGCAAGGAAGTCCGTCATCGCCGCCATCCGGACCTCGCCAAGCTGCTCCACAGTACCGAGTTCATCCCACAGGTAACTCGAAGCGTTGGCCCCCACCTTCGCGAGGATCTCCGGATAGACCGCATTCACCCGGCGGCGGATCGCTTCCGCGCTGAAACGGTAGACGGGGTCGCAGGACACCACCCGGCCACCGCGGGCCGTGAGCGTGGCATTGAAGCTGGCGGGGCCATCACCGCAGCCCAGGATGCGCTTATCCAGGTCGGCGGGCGCCAGGTTAAACATCCGCTGGTATTCCGCGAAGGACCGCCCCCAGGGGACGACATGATCCAGTTCCACAACAATGCTCCCTGTTTCCGACCAACATGAATAGGATCAGGTCTCTTCCTCCCAGATATCCACCAGGAACCGCCCGATGGAGCCTATCAGCATGAGAAAGGAACCAATGATGAACAGCCAGACGCCCAGCACTTTGTACTCTTCCAGGGACGGGAGGAAGAGGGCACTGCCAATGAAAAACGTCAGGTTGCCGAGCAGGCCCAGCGTCAGGTGGATCCAGCTGTAGTCCTGCACCAGGACCTTGATGACGTTTCGCGTATCACGTTCGATATCCAAGAATCCGCCTCCTGCCTCGTCTAACTGGCGCCAATCATGCCTAAAACCGTGCCCTCACCGCCAACGGTTCATGGCTTCCAGCTGGGCTCGCATCCGCCGCACATGGCTGCCCTCCCAGAACAGCTGGCAGCAACTCGAACAGGCCCAGACACTCTGCCCATCCAGCCGGATGGAACCGGGGTAGTAATGCGCCACTTCCCAATCGCTGGCCTCGTGCAAAAGGGCGTTGCAGTTCTTGCAGCGCGTGAAGGGCGCCCGGCACCAATCCAGGTCCAGCCTCTGGGTCAGCTCCCGCAAACGCGCCTCGTCATCGCCGCCCTGCAGATAGATGACATAATCGGCCGCCTCCGAAAACCCCAGCAGATCGGAATCAGCAGTCACCAGCCAGCGCCCCTCGGCACGGGCGCGATTCATCAGTTGATCGTCTGGGAGCCCGGGCGTGGGCACCGTGGTGTCATACCCTGCAACACGCAGCCACTGGGCGATGCCGTTGAGCATTTCGTCGCAGAGTATTCGCACGGATACCAGCTCCGACCTCTAAACACCCAAAGCTTTACTCTAACGCATAGCGAGCAGGTTTGGCGCCTGAGGGGCAACTGGACTACCCCGTTGCTGCGTACTCCCTGATCTTCGCGGCAAGCGCTCCCAGTACATCGTCATCAGCACGCCTGTAATCATGCGAGGAAATGTACCCCTCATAGCGCTCAAAGTACTTGTCGACATTGGATTCAACGGGCCTGAACGCCGAACTGTCCCCCGTACCATGCATCGGGAACAGCTTCGCGTGCAGATGATCAACGCCATAACCCTCAAAGATCAGACCCGTTCGCGCAACGCCCTCCAGGGCCTGATCAAGCAGACGCCCCACCCGCTTTGAGGCCAGGACCAACCCGGAAACCACCTCATCTTCCTGATCAAACAGGTAGCTGGAGACATGACGTTTCGGGATAACCACGGAAAAGCCGGGCGTATTCGGAAAAATCGAGAGGAAGGCCATATGCTCCGCGTCTTCCCATATCTTGTGGCACGGGGCTTGGCCCGCTGCGATCTCGCAGAATGGACAGGTCACAGCTCACTCCTTGTTAACCGGGCCTCGGATAACGAATGGATCATCTCCACATCGTCCACCGGCGTCGCTTTCTCCCGGTTCAGCCAGATACCGCGAACACCCGCTGACAGGGCACCTTGTGCATCCTTATCCAAACGGTCACCGATGTGGCAGGCCTCAGAAGGAGGAACACCGACCTGATCACACGCCGACTCGAAAAGACGGGCATCCGGTTTGCCAACACCAACCCTTTCCGCCGTAACCACTGCCTGGAAGAAATGCCGGATACCAGTCTTCTCCAGCTTCCGCTCCTGTTGGGCCTGGGAGCCATCCGAAAGGGCCACAAGAACTTTCCTATGTGACCAATACTCAAGAAACGGCAACACGTCCGGAAACAGCTCCCAAGCGGCCTCGTAGAAGGCCAGATATCGGCTGAAGGCCGCATCCACATCGCGCTCTGATAGCGATGGGTCATCAAGCACCGTCCGGATCCGCCTGGCCCTTTGCTCGGCAAAACTGATGTCACCGGCCAGGAACTCAGCCATGTGCTTTTCCGACGCCCCCCGCCAGACCCCAGGAAACGTAGCGGCCGAGTATCCCGGAATCGCATCGGCATAGAAGGCGCCGAATTCCCGGGCGGCCTGCTCTTCAGCGGAGTCGTGGTCGATCAGGGTTCCGTCGATATCCAGAATGATCATCCCTATCTTGCTCCAAATCTCCCTGACTCAAACCGGTTTATCCATCATAATCCTGAGCCGCTAAGGCTGAACGATAGGCTGTTATTCCATTCATGCAGGCAGGGATACCCGCATAGACTGCCATCTGGATAATGACCTCAAGCAGCTCCTCTTTGGCCACGCCTACGTTCAGGGCACCACGTATATGGAACTCCAACTGTCCCTGAGCTGTTCCCATAGCCGTAAGGGCCGCAACCGTGAGCATCTCGCGTGTCTTGAGGTCCAGCCCTGGCCGGCCCACCACATCCGCGAACGCATAGTCAGTAATCAGCCTGGGTAAGTCCGGATCCAGTTCAGCCAGCCGATTGGTAACACGCTCACCTGCTCCCGCTTCGAGCCGATCCATGATCCGTTTACCCTCGGCGGTCTTGCCGTTCGTCGTGCTATTCCCCTGCTCACTCATGGTTCGCGGAAACCCGAGGGATGAAGACAGCATGCATGATCATGATTTACCTCCTTGCATTAACCTTGCAACCAACGTTTCCACGCAATAGTAGGCTTTCTCCGTTAACCGCAGAATTGCGGATTCTGTAATACGTTTATTGCATCGCAAATGAAGGGGAAACCAGAAGTGAGCAGGTCAGAATGTGTGATCTTGAGGAAAGCGGACAATATCAAGCGGGCGTGACACACTACTGGCCTCCACGGGGTTGTCACTGATTTGGAAGGAGCCTCTCTATGGCAATTCTCTCTCGCCGAATGCCAACCATTAAGCAGCTACAGTGTTTTGTCGCCGTAGCCCAGGAGCTTAACTTTCGCCGTGCGGCGGAACGCCTGAATATGTCTCAGCCACCGCTATCCAGGCAGATAAGCAGCCTGGAGAACCTGCTCAGAGTAAAGCTCATTGAGCGTGATACCCATAAAGTAAGTTTGACCTCGGCAGGCGAAGCCTTTGAGCGTGAGGCACATGCGATACTGTCACGAGTCGACGCAGCCACTAATTCGCTACGCCTGAAAGAGAGCGGTGAGGAGGCGGATGTTCGGCTGGGTTTAACCAGTGTGATCGATTTCAGCCTATTACCAGGCATTCAGGAAGCTCTGACTTCCCCGAGGGGATCAGCTCAGATTCGCACGGAATATGCGTATTCAAAACAACTTCTTAAACGATTGCGGAACGGAGAAATCGACCTTGCTATTGTCGGGAACATCCCAAGCCAGGGAAGAGAGCTGGAGGTACGACAGATCGCGGGCGATCCACTGATGGTTGCGCTTCCGGAAGCGCATAGCGCGAGCCGAAAGGAGCAGGTCTCATTTGAAGACCTGGCCGGGACCACCTTGTTTTGGTTCCCTCGAAACGATAACCCTGCCTTTTACGATAAATGCGAGCAGGTTTTTACCGATTTTGAGTATGAACCACCCCGAAAGCCGGAACCCAGCGAGCATATGACGTTGCTATCGAAGGTCGCTGCCGGGGAAGGAATAGCCTTCTTCCCCGCCTCCATGCGTGCGGCAAGCCGCCTTGGGGTGGTCTATCGGCCATTTGTCCCTGACATTGAAGACCGGTTGAATATTGAGCTTCAGTTAACATGGCGCTCAAGCGAGACGCGCTCCGAAGTCCTTCGGACAGCTGACCGGTTCATCAATGTAGCCTCAGCCCTATAGCGTGCCTCGACTCTATCCACACCCTAGGCATTAACACCCTTCATGCCTTCCTGGGTGTACCGTTCCCCATGGGTAGCATTGATCGGCAGAGATGCCTCGAGACCCGCCAGGTCAGAGGCTTCCAGTTCCAGGTCAATGGCCCCCAGGTTTTCCTGCAGGTAGCGCGAACGACGCGTGCCTGGAATCGGCACAATGCCGTCATCCTTGGCCAGAAGCCATGCGAGAGCGACCTGACCTGGCGTAGCGTTATGTCGATCAGCGACCTGATGCACCTTTTCCAGAAGGGTCAGGTTGTGTTCCAAATTCCTGCCCTGAAACCGCGGATTGCTGCGCCGGAAGTCGCCTTCCGCCAATGTCTCGGTTGAAGTGATCCGACCGGTCAGGAAGCCGCGGCCCAATGGGGAGTACGCCACGAGCCCAACGCCCAGCTCGCGCGCCATGGGCAGGATTTCAGGCTCTATATCACGGGTCCAGAGCGAATACTCGGTCTGCAGAGCGGTAACAGGATAAACATTGTGGGCCTTGGCAAGAGTCTGCGCAGAAACTTCGCACAAGCCTACGCGGTCAATCTTGCCTTCCCTGGCGAGCTCGCCGAGACATTCCATGGTTTCAGAGATGTCTGCGTCGGGATCGACACGGTGGATATAGTACAGATCGATACGGTCAACACCCAGTCGCTTAAGTGACGCTTCACAGGAAGCTCGGATGTATTCCGGCCGGTTATTGATTGACCTCCCGGAGCTACCATCGCTTCTGTCAATTCCACACTTGGTGGCAACCTTAAGGCTTTCAACACCAGGTTCTCCACGCCGCTCCTTGAGAAACTTTCCAATCAACGCCTCATTATGGCCTTGCCCATACATGTCCGCGGTATCGAGTAAGGTTATCCCACTGGCAGCCACTTGTGAAAGGATATCAAGCGAGGTTGCATCATCTGATGGGCCATAGAACTCACTAATCCCCATTGCCCCGTAGCCCAATGCAGAAACCGTAAAGTCTTTGCCCAGGGTTCGCTGCGGAATGGTTGAGGCTACTGTTTCGTCCCAGGTCATTATCAATCCCCAATTGTCAGCTTATTAAATGGCTGGGCAACTTTGTGCCTGTCGCCCCATTGGGGAGAGTGGACTGCGGGGAGGGCTCAGGGAATAACGCTTACGGTAATACCATTAGGGTATCAGGAAATCAGAACATGCCTGTGCTGATAAACCCGGTTTCCCCTTCACCACATCAGACTAAGGGTTAACGTCATGATCCATTTATTTGGTGGTCGTATTGGGAAGAAGTTGTGCTCCAGGAAAACGCGGTTCACTTGATTTCCAACTCATCGGCGCACGGAGCCATTCACCGGCCCCCGCTCAAGCAACGCGGCTGTTCCAGAAACCACACTCTCAACTACCTCCTGTGCCGTCTGCACACGGTCAATCAGATCCACCGCCTCACCTACAATAAGCGGAGCGAGGTCGAAATCCGCATCCCGTATCGCGGCCTGGAACCGTTCGCGTTCATCGGTAAGGTTTTCCTCCAGATCGGGCAGATGGCCGTGCCATTGGTCGGTCATGCGATTACGCACGCTGCGCAGCGTGTAGGGCTCCGGCCAACCGTAGCCCCTTAACCGATCAAATACGGAACTGCGAACCGTATCGTCACCATGGGCGTCAGCCGCGCCCGCCTTGGCGGTGGGATGCGCCAGGGATTCCTCGGTGGCGTAGAAACGGCTTCCCATCAGAACCCCACTTGCCCCGAGCATCATCGCCGCCGCTGCGCCGCGCCCATCCGCGATACCGCCGGCGGCGACCACGGGGACGGAACCAACGGCATCCACCACGGCGGGAACCAGGGGCAGCGTGGCCCGGTTCGCACCGTGCCCGCCGGCCTCGGTGCCCTGGGCGATGATGACGTCCGCCCCTTCATCCACGGCCTTCTTTGCCTGCTCCACGGTCTGGACCTGGGCCAGCAGGCAGCAGCCGGCTTCCCTGATCTGCTGGGCAAACCCAGCCAGCTCCCCGAACGACAGCATCATGGCCCGGGGGTGATGTGCCAGAACCTGGTCAAGCAGTTCCGGCTTCTGCTTCAGGCTCCAGGTGATGAAACCAACGCCGACGGGCGTGTCACCCGCGTTGGCCAACTCCCGCTCGAGCCATTCCGCATCACCGTAGCCACCTCCGATCAGGCCCAGCCCGCCGGCTTCCGAGACTGCAGAGGCCAGCTGCCCACCTGCAACCCAGGCCATCGGGGCCGAAAGAATCGGGTGGCGGATGCCCAGAAGGCGCGTAAGCGGTGTTTCGAGAGACTCTTCGTTCATGCCCATGTCAGTCATCAGTGGATTCAACCAACCTCACAGCGACACCAGTATGATGCGTCCCCGCATCACTTTCATTACGCGAGCCATAAAGCTGGACCCATTCACCTTTAACCAAGGCCGCTTTCCCCTGGGCCGTACTCCAGTCACTACTCCGTGAGTAGCTGCTGGCCCAGGTCAGCTTGAAGGTTCCCGGTTCGTCCGCAACAGGGCTAACCCTGTAACCCAAGGAAAACGCATCGAACGCCACGAACCCTTCATCCTCACTGGCAACCCCGACCTTCAGGGAATTCGACGCTTCCAGAAAACCTGGCAGCAACTCACTCGATGGGCTGTCCAGCTTAGTGGCTTGACACTCGCAGTATCGGACTTCCAGCAGCATCGGCTTGCTGGCAATATCGTCGGCTGGATTCGGTTGGCTGGCCAAGGCCAGACCCGGAAGCAGGCATAAAAAGAAAAGCGCAGATTGCCGGAAAAACTGAAATATCGTCCCTGGCATGTTGCCTCCTCTCAATCAGTTCATCAGTCGGATGTCACAGGGGAATGTTCCCGAAGCGCGACGACTGCCAGAACCGCCATGACAACTTCCGCCGCCAGCAACAGGACCATAAACGCATTGGGGGAGCCATCAATGACTATCCCCAGCAACCGGGATAGCGCTAGGAAAACCATCACGCCCAGCACCCCGCGAATACCGATAGAGACACCCTGCTCATCCCGGGCGCAGAGCCAGAACAGGGTAGCCAGACCGAGCGCCATACCACCGTACGTCGCCCGCATATCAATCACCGCACTCGGCGTTGCCGGCTCTGCCCCGGTCACCACAGAAGCCAGAAACGCAGGGGCAAACGTGAAACCCAGCCCGAAGGCAATAAACAGGGCGCAATTAATCCAGACCAGCGTTCTTGCGAATGTCATCGTTATCCCTCTTCCTTGTGGATTTTTACCATAGCCACCGCCCCTGAATCGTCCCTATCTTTTATCTCAAATCCCAACGATTGATAAAGCCGAACTGCCGCTCTGTTCGATTCATACACATTAAGCGTGACGTATTCGGCAGGCTGGCTCGCGGAACCAATATCCATGAGAGCCGCGCAAAGGTCCCGGCCGACACCCTGGCCCCGAAGCCTGGGCTCAACAATCAGGCGCGCCAGATGAAGGGCGCTGCCTCCACTGGATAGAATCTGGCCAAATCCAACGACTTTGGAAGCAGGATCAACCAGAACATAAGCGTTCCCCTCGGAGGCCTCCATATCCCGCCATGCCGTCTCAGGCGTTGCGGGATACTGTATATTGGGCCCTGCCCACATAAGGCATTCATGTTCACCATTGACCCAGCTAAGCACCGTTAAAAGATCTGATTGCTGAGCAGGGTGTAACTCCATTTGAACTGCTCCCTCGTAATCCCCTCTAGATAAAGGGCGAACCGACACCCAACTAACCCTGTTCAGATACGATAACAGGCTTAAAATCCTGAACGCCCCTGAAAGCAGCGGTGGCAAGTGCGCCGATGGCCAGTAGAACTGCTGCGGAGAGGAAAGCAGGAGCGTAGGTACCTGTTGCTTCCCTCACGGCACCGCCCACATAGACGCCCATGGCGGCAAGGATTTGATGGGCAAACCACGCGGATCCAAGAATAGCGCCCAGCCCCGCCGCTCCGAACCTGTCCCCGATAAGCCCTGTCTTGAGCGGAATAATAGGGATCGAAGAGACACCATAGACAACCGCGAAGACATAGAGCTGCCAGATCTGCCCCGACATGGCCAACCAGGCAAGCGCAAGCGCGCGGACCACATACAGCCCGATCAACACTGGTTTCTTCCCGATACGAGGCGCTACCTGGCCAAGCGTCCACATGCTCACAGCACTGGCACATGCGGCTACGCCCAACAGGTTGCCACCCAGTGCCTTGGTGCCACCAAGATCAACAGCGAAGCCGGGAAGGTGCATCGCGACCATGTAGAGCGAGTAGCCACAGGTCACAAAGCCAATCGTCGCACAATAGAAATCGAATGAGCGGATCGCTTCTGAAAAGGTGGCATTTCTGGATTGGGTTCCACCACCTGCCTGGGCGGTATCCCCATCAGGCAGCTGCCCAACCTCATGCGGGTTGTTCCGAACACCGAAGAACACGATGGGAGCCACAATGAACAGCATCCCGGCCCCCAGAACGGCAAACGCCATTTGGGAACCTCCGAGATAGATCAGCCAGCCTGCAAGGGGAAGAAGCAGTAACTGACCTATATTGATCCCCATTGAGCTGCGGGCAAGCATCCTGCCCCTGCCCTTCACATACCAGCGGGATACCAGAACCGCATTTGCCATGGAGCCACAGCCGGCAAACCCGATCGCGGTTAGAACCCCGTAATACAGAAAGAACTGCCACTGGTACTCAATGGTCGCGGACATCAGGAACGCAAATCCCATCAACGCGGCCGATGCGGTAATGACGGGCCGGGGCCCGATCCGGTCAACGAGCCTCCCAAGGAACGGCTGTAGCACGCCCCATACAATCATGTTCACCGAAACAGCCATGCTGAGCGTCGACAGAGACCAGCCGTGAACCTCATGCAGTTCCGCGAAGAACTGCCCGGCTGAAAGGTTCAGTCCAAACGCGCCCATCAGCACCAGGAATGAAATCGTGACCATCCGGCCACCGATGAATTGGCTTCCTGCCCCCATTACTTAACCTCCATAAAAGTTAAAGATGGTTAGATTCAATCAGGGTCCATATAACCTGTCAAATGTGCGATGATGGTTATATGACAGAGACGCCTTTACAGAGCAGACCTCTTGAGGGCGAGCCAATCGCCCTGGACCTGGTGAATACACAGTGGAACGAACGCGGCAGTCGTATGGACCTGTTGGCAATGGAGGGCGGCGTGGCGCAATGGCTTTCTGAGCACGGCCTGCAGCAGCCGCGGGATTCAAGTACGACCCAGGCAACGCTCATTGAAGCGCGAACAGCGCTACGGCAGTGCCTTGAAGCGGATGACGGGGACGACAGTGCCAGGGAGGCCCTGAATCAGGTTCTGGAATACGGCCGAATCGTTCCCCGACTGGGAAGCGAAGGACCTGGCGAGAGAGTCGAGGTTGACGAGGTACAGTATCCGGCGTGGGTCGCTGCCAGAAACTATCTTGAACTCAGGAACAAGTGGTCACGCAAGCGTATCCGCGCCTGTGCCCATCCCGATTGTATTCTCTATTTCCTGGATGCAACCCGCAGCGGCACACGCCGTTGGTGTGACATGCAGACCTGCGGAAACAGGGCCAAGGCCAAGCGGCACTACAACCGCCATGGCTGATCAGAACTTGAAGAAATAATGCGCCACCCCAAACACCAACGCCCCCAACAGGGTCGGCAATGCGATGCCCCCGAAATACCTTTTATAGAGTGCAATGGAAAGCAGCGCCGCACAGGCACCCAGGCCTTTTGTCCCCAAAGGGGACGTGGATACCATCGGGACCAGCGATACGGTCAGCAGTGCCGCGATAGCGGCAGGCCCGATAGCAAGCAATACCTTCTGAAGAGTGGGTGGTAAAGGCTTTCGCTCGTCACCCTGGTACCGGAAGGGTAGCCACCGCAGGAGGAAGGTAATCAGGCCTGCAAGGAGTATGGTCAGCGTCAGCTCCGAACTCATGGCCTCCCTCCCAGCAGGTTGAACGCACCGCCCGCGAGCATTCCCAGCACGAGGGCGTGATAGCCCGGCAGCACCGTCATCAGGGCCGCTGAAACCAGAGCCGTGGTCAGGATGGTGCCGAGCCACTGCCGCACGCCGACCTCGAGCAGCAGCACAAAGAACAGCGCCGGCAGAATGAACTCCAGCGCCGCATCCACGGCCGGCGGCAATGCGTCCATGCCAGCCCCCAGTGTTACCCCCAGAAGCGTACCGCCAACCCACGCCGAATAGGCACCTGCCTCAAGGCCCAGAAGCCAGGTCTCCCGCGCTTCCGGGGTGAGTTTTTCAAGGTGGCCCGATGCGGTGGCAAAGACCTCGTCGGTCAAGCCGAAGGCCAGTAGCGGCGTTGGCAGCCCGCGTCCGGCAGCCTTCAACCTGGGCAGGATGGCCGGCCCATAGAACAGGTGGCGCGCGTTCATCATCAGCACGGTACCCAGCGTACTGACAATTCCCGCCCCCGACGCCAGTAACGCAACAAGTATGAACTGGCTGGCGCCGGCAAACACAGCGATGGACACCAGCAACGTAAGCTCGGGCGACAGCCCAGCCTCCATGGCCGTAAGGGCAAACCCGAAGGCAATGGGAATATACCCGGCGGCAATGGAAAGGCTGCTGACAACGCCCTGAAACAGGCTTTTCATCAATGAGCTTCCGGCTTTCTCAGGGTGATCACATGGGTGCCGCCCTGCCAGTCATCCGTGCCTGACGTCGCGAATACCCGCCTGTGCTCCAGAAGCTGGAAGCCATTCATCCGGGCCATCTCCAGAAACCGCCGGGTATAGGTCTTGCGCTCCACCTCGTAATCAAACCCGGCCACCATGGCCTGGATTTCGAGGCGGAAAAAGCGCACGTAGGCATCAAGCGGGCTGCTGGCAGAGGCACTCCATCCCCCCTCATTCAACCGTAAGTACAGCGCCCTGCAACGGGTGACGGCTTCCTCAATCAAGCCGCGCTGTGCTTCCAGTACCGCCAGGCTCAGAGACTGCTTGATGTCCTCGTAATCATCCAGAAGATCGGGGTTCGTATCCGTGAGATCGCAGCGATCCAGAAAGGCGGCCGTGGTCAGTATGTAGGCACTGTGATGACGAACCAGGGCCCGCAGACGCGTCTGCCGATCATGGAACTCCGGAAGGAATTCATCGGCAACACAGAGTATCCCTCCGGGCTTCAGCAGCTCATGGCTTTTCTTCAGCATGAAGGCCGTATTGAAGTGATGGGAGGCACCGACCGAGGTCAGCAGATCCTGGGACGCCGCTGGCGTATCAAAGGCCAGAAAATCGCCCTTCTGAGGCAGGATTCGAGGCTGGATCCCGGCAACAGCTTCAAGGTGAGCTATAGCGACACCATCAGGCTCGACAGCATTTACCCGCAATTCAGGAATCAGCTCACACAGCATCAGCAACGCCGTACCCGGGCCGGTGCCAATATCAATCACCTCGCCCGAAACCCTATCCTGGCCATGCGCCAGAATACCCTCCGCCATTGCCACAACCTGGCGGGCATAAGCCGGGTGCAGCAGCTCATAAGCAGCGTACTGATCAACATCAATCCGGCTTGAAAAGGCTTCTGCATCTTCGGAAGCAAGATGCTGCCCGGGTGAGATCAAGCCGGAAACACCGGAGGCCCGGATAACGCCATGATGGAGCGAAATTTCACTGAGCAGGCAATCCAGGGTCCGGCTCCCGGACTGACCGACCTCGGTCATTGCGGTTGGAGCCGGTAGAAAAGGAGATTCAGCCAGCGCTGCCAACCGCATGGCCTCACTCAGAACGCCACTTTCAATCTCGCCAGTGTCACCCGTAAACGCGGCAGTGGATGTGAGCGGAAGCGCCGCCCAGAAAGCCCCGCCTGCGTCCTGCCCAACGACGGAGACAATGGGCCAGGGGCCGTCCAGGCAGTGGCCGATCTGTTCGGTGATCGAGTTATGCAGGACACCTGGGTCAGCCGGCGCGTGCCGCAGGCCCAGCAGCGTCCCGTTCAGGCCGGTGGCCACTTCTACGGCCATGCGCTGCACAAGACTTCGAACGCCCTCCCACTGTTCGGATGAATCAGGCCAGTCGACGACCTGATCCGCCAGCTGCTGGGACGTCGCCTGACTGGGATACTCGATGAACACCATGGCCACGGCGGACGCATCCATAGCGCCGTAAAGGTGTTCCACATCAGCAGGGTATTCGCAGGACTCCCCCGGATTCAGCCGTTGAGGGCGTGCCGCACTGCCTGCCAGCAGGCAGCCCTCCAGTACGACCACCCGTTCCCGCACACCGGGCGCGTGAGCGTTTGAACGCCGGATATGGCCGGCGGGAAGCTCCATGCGATAGGTTTCGATGAGTCTCTCGCCAAACGTTCGTTCCATTAAACGAACAAGCGCACCATGGTCATCGGAAGACTGAGATTCAGAAAGGCTACCCTCTCCGCCCGCTACCAGCTCCCCGAAAGGCACCTTGAGCGCATTGGCCAGAGCCCAGAGCGTATCGATCGTCGGGTTGCCCTCGCCTGTTTCCAGGCGGGAAAGCGTCGATTTTGCGATACCACTCTGCTGGGCCAGGCCTGATAGGGTCAGCCCTTGGAGGAGTCGTGTGCGCTTTAGATTGCTGGCCAGAGAGGTGAGGTAATCCATGCCCGAATTGTTCCATAAAAAGAACGGATTCGTTTTATAGCACTCCAAGAAGACGCGATCAACAGACTCTCGAGAAAGGCCCAGAGCTGACCACATCCCCGGAGGCAAACAGGCGGCCGCCTATACTGACTTCAACGCGGCAAGTGCGCTATCCACTACCTGGTCCGGATCCGCATTGGGGTTGGCAGCCACCGAGCGGAACCAGTACTCGCCACCTACCTGCGTGAGCGACACAAAGGCATCCTGCATACGCGCCCGAACCGCCTCGGCCGAACCATGGCGCGGGCGCCACAGCACAACCCCGGTTTCAGGCTGCCCGAAAAGCGCCAGCTCCGGTTCCTCAGCGACACGGGACGCCAGCCGTTCCGCCAGTGCCATACAATGCTCAATCCGCTCCGCGATGCCTTTCCTGCCCCACGACAGCAGGGTCGCCGCCAGTGGCAGTGCCGTTGCCCCGTGTGAGCCCAGCAGGCCTACATTGGGCACAGCCAGGTAACCGCCACCGAAGCTCATCGCCTCATGTGCCTCGCCGGGTTTCTGAAACAGCACGAGCGCGCTTTCCTTTGGCTGAAAAAGCCATTTGTGGGCAGACACCGCTACGGAATCAGCATCCTGGATACCTTCAAGCAGCCCCGCATGACGCGTCAGGCGAAGCGGACCGGCCCAGGCAGCATCCACATGGCGCCACGCCGCCTCCGGGAACGCATCCAGCGGATCAATCGCCCCGGCCGCAGCAGTACCAGCGGTAATAACCACGGCAGCCTCACCCAGGTCGATCCCGTTGAGCGCCTCCGGCCGCAACCGCTGCTCAGTGTCCACAGGCACTTCATGGAAAGCCAGGTTCAGCAGCGACGCCGCCTTCCGGATGCTCAGGTGCGCCACCTCACTGGCAACAACCCGGCGCACCCCCTTGAGTTCGCGTGCCGCCCACAGGGCCGTCAGATTGGCCAGGGTTGAGCCGGGAACCAGATGCCCGCCGCTCATGCCGAAAAAGGTAGCGAGCCATCCAACCACTGTCTCTTCCAGGTCGCGCGCACCACTGCCGGTATCCTGATGCAGAAGATTCTGGTTGCAGGACGCGGCCCAGAGCGCCCCTACCCAGGACACCCAGGGCGTGGGCGGATCCATATGCGCGAAATAACCCGAATGCCCCAGGCGGGCTGCCGAAGGGAAGAAGCCATCCGCCAGTTGCTTCAACGCGACGGTTCCCCCGAGGCCCTCAACGGGAATCTCCGCTGGAATATGGAACGCAGGCTGTTCCGGCAACACATTGTTTTCATCCGCGAGATGCCTCGCACACGAAGATAGGGCGTCTACAAGTTTCTCGGATTGGAACAGGAAGTCGTCGTCTTTCGACATGGTCACCATCTCCCCAGACCTCACATTTCGACGATTATCACCATATATGGAACCGCTGGGCATGGGCACGCATCCCTGCAGACAGTGCTTGCATATTTAATGTTACTCGTTATCATTCGTATTAATTTTTAATTACCAACTGTGGTATTTCATGGACAGTGTACAGACCAGTATTACCGCCCTATATCGGGAACATCATGGCTGGTTGCACCACTGGCTGTGCGGGAAGCTCGATTGCTCGCAAAATGCTGCGGACCTGGCTCAGGATACCTTCGTCCGGCTATTGCGCCGCAAACGGAACGCATCTCCCTTGGAGCTGGAGCAACCCAGGGCTTACTTGCAGGTAATAGCTAATGGGCTAGTGGTGGATCACTATCGCCGCAAATCCCTGGAGCGAGCGTATCTGGACGCGCTGATACACATGCCCGAGCGCGAGGCCGTTTCGCCTCAGGAAAAGGAGGCGCTGCTGGAAACTCTCGACCAGATTGATGGAATGCTGGACCGGTTGCCTGCACGTGTGCGCCGGGTTTTTCTGATGTCGCAGCTGGATGGCACCCCCTACGCCGAAATAGCGCTAATGCTGGAGATTTCCACCCGGACGGTAAAACGCGACATGAGACACGCATTTTCCAGATGCCTGGCATTGATGGTTGAAGAATAAACCATGTCAAAACCAAATAATCGGATTCTCGAAGAGGCCGCAGAATGGCTTGTCAGGGCTGATTCTGGTGATCTGGATGACGATTCCGGGCGAGATCTCGCTGAATGGCGGCGACAAAGCCGCGAGCATGAGCAAGCCTGGCAGGCTGCCAGTAAACTCAGGTCGATGCTGGATTCTGTACCTCAGGAGCTGGGCTCATCTACTCTGGGTCGTGAACGGATAGACCGGCGTACCCTACTGAAGTCCTTTGCGGCGGCTGCCATCGTGCCAGCCGCTGGCTGGCTCGGCTACACCAGGCTACCTTGGGAGCTTTGGCAAGCTGACATCCGCACTGCGAAAGGCGAGCAACGGACGGTTCCTCTTCCCGACGGCGGTGAACTCGTATTGAACACCAATACCGCCGTAGACGTTTTTTTCAGCGAGCATGCCCGGATTGTAAGACTACACCGAGGGGAGATCCAGGTCACCACTGCATCGCATCCAACGATCACCCCAAAGCCTTTGCTTGTGGAGACTGGACAGGGGCGCATTCGTGCATTGGGAACACAGTTCATCGTTCGCACTGGCGCTTTTGGCTACCCTCAAGGCAAGAGTCACACCGACGTTACTGTCCTACGCGATACCATAGCCATTCGCCCCAAAAACAGACGATCGGAAACGTTTCTCGAAACCAACTTCAGGGCCGCGTTTTCTGCAGCCAAGGTTTACCCACCAACACCAGCCTCAGATAACGCCGAAGCCTGGGTCAAAGGGCAATTGATTGCGGATAACCAACGCCTTGAGGAATTCCTTATGGAGTTGGCGCGTTACCGACCGGGCGTCTTGCGCGTGGATCCGGAGGTGGCTGATCTAAGGATTTCCGGTGTGTTTCAGCTGCAAAACACCGATCAGGTGCTCGCCACTATTGAGGGTACCCTCCCCGTCCATATCAGCCGGATGACGGATTATTGGATCACTGTTGTACCGGCATAAAGACCCGCCAAGCTATTGTCTCCACTCCGCAAACTTTCTTTTTTGTCCCCTTTCCCCTGGGCGTACGGCATACCTTATACAAACGTTAATCATTCTTGATTTAGTCATACGGAGATTCAGGGTATGCCATCAACACCCAAGACACTATCCCGGCTCGCTGACCCCAGCCCAGACCACTGTCGCCCTAGCCTCCTGGCTTCTGTCCTCAGGGTAAGCCTGTTGGGAATAAGCCTGTCGCTGGTTTCTACCCCACTGCAACTGGCTCAGGCCCAGCAACAGGCTGAGACACAGAAACACTACACCATCCCCGCTGGCCCCCTGAATCAATCCCTCAGCCGCTTTGCCAGTCAAGCAGGGATCACCCTGTCTTTTGAACCTGACTTGGTTAAAGGTAAACAGGCCCCGTCACTCACCGGAAACTACTCAGTGGAGCAGGGGCTGAAGACACTTCTGGTGGGCACCGGGATCAATACACGGTTTGTAAACCCCAACACCGTGGCGCTGCAGGGCGGTCAAACCGGTACCAATAACATGGCGCTGGATACTCTGGATGTGACGGCAAGTCACTTTGGAGCAAGCACCGAACAGACAGGTGCGTACACCAGTGAGCTGACCAGTACCGCGACCAAACTACAGATGACACCCAAGAATACCCCAAGGATTGTTAATTCCGTTACCCACAAGGTGATCGATGATTTTGCCATGCAGGATATGGAAGACATCCTGAGCGTAGCGCCCGGTGTCAGCGTGAGCCATACGGATGATGACAGGAGGAACTATACCGCCAGAGGGTATCCCATGGCCATTCAGTACAACGGGATGCCATCAACATCAGGAATTGATGGCGGTGTTGTTGCTGGTCCGGACAGTGCGGTGATCGACCATGTTGATGTGCTTCTTGGGCCATCTGGCCTGATGAGTGGAGCCGGGGAGCCCGGTGGTGTGATCAACATGGTATACAAGCAGCCCACCAAAGAGTTTCAGGCGTCCGCCAAAGCAAGTGTGGGTTCCTGGAATATGCAACGGATGGTCGGCGATATTTCAGGCCCCCTGAGTGATTCAGGCGATGTCAGGACCCGTCTCATTGCTGTTGACCAGTCCAGTGATTCATTCCGTGATTATGAGAAGCAAAAGAAGTCATTTTTCTATGGCGTTGTTGAGGGCGACATAACCGACACCACAACGCTGTCTCTGAGCATGCAGAGGCAGGACATCTATGACAACGTCACGGATCGTAGCGGCCTCCCCACGGACAACGATGGAAACGACATGGGCTGGGACCGCTCGACATTTCTTGCCCCTGCCTGGAACCGCTGGGACAAATACGGCACTACCTACAAGCTGCGACTGGAACAGCAACTGGCAGCTGACTGGCAGCTTATCACCCAGGCGTCGCGCATGAAGTCCGAAGCCGACTGGCTTTTCGGGACCTATTCGGATTTTGACTCAACCACGGGTGATGCGACGTTTAGACGGTGGGCTCAATACAACAAAGAAACCAGTGAAGACCTTGAGCTGTTTCTGAGGGGACCGTTGCAACTCTTCGGGCGTGAACACGACCTCGTCCTCGGTGGCAATTGGACAGAACGGGTCTGGGGCGGCAGAGAGGGTGAAGGAACTGACGTTGTCGCCAATCTTTACGACTTCGATCCGCGGACCAGCGTACCCAGACCCGAGATCGTCGTTGATACCGAACTCAACGACCAGATCACCGAGCAGTTTGGCGGGTATCTTGCTGGTCGTTTTAACGTAACCGATCCGCTTGACGTCATTATCGGCAGTCGTCTGAGTTGGTATCACTATGAGTTTGGCGACACCGTTCGCGATGAAGATGCCGTTTTCACCCCTTATGGAGCTCTCGTCTATGAACTGAACAACTGGTCATCCGCTTACGCCACGTACTCCGAGATTTTCAATCCGCAGTCCAACAAGGGGGTCGATGGCAACACCCTTGAGCCGGAGGTTGGCTCCAACTACGAGGTGGGCGTTAAAGGTGAGTTTTACGATGGTGCCCTGAATACCTCCCTGGCTTTGTTCCGAATCCGTAAAGACAACGAGGCCCAATTGCTGCAGCCCTACGACGCCAACAACATCTGCGGCGGATGGTGTTACGAGGCCAAGGGCGAAACCATCACCAAAGGCGTTGATCTGGGTCTCTCGGGAGAGGTTGTGGAAGGCGTTCAGGTCATGGCCGGCTTCACCCAGTACAAAAAAGATGACAACGACGAAACGGTCCGCATCACCAAGCTCTCGGGCAGCTATTCGCCGGAAGGCGCGAGGTGGAGCCTTGGCGCCAGCATTGATGACAGCACCAAAAGCTATGGGCAATGGGGGATGTCCCAGGATGCCCGAACCCTGGTTGGCCTCTTTGGCAAGTATCAGATCAACCCGCGGGTAAAGGTTGCCCTGAATGTCAAGAATGCCCTGGACGAAGAATACTATGCCAACGCGATTGACTCCGGTTATGGCAACCAATATTGGGGTGAACCCCGTTCCGGGACTCTCTCGGTGACGGCGGAATGGTAGCCGCCATGCAAATGATCATAATTCACCGACTATTGGAACCCCTGAATATGCCCGTATCGCACCAACACCAGACGGAATACAGCGACCGACATTCGAAGCCGTGTATGCCAACCCCCCTCACCTTTTCCCTTCGGGCAGGCCTGCTCGGACTGGGCCTTTCTCTGATTTCCGCCCCGTTAGCCCTGGCTCAAGCCCAGGAACGGGAACAAGAAGGGACAGGGAAACACTACACCCTGCCAGAACTGATGATAAGCGGCGATGATGTGCCTGGCTCCTCCGGAGCCGGTTACCGGGCACAAGCCGCGCCAGTCGGCGTGCTGGGCGACAAGAGCCTGCAGAACACGCCCTACAGTATTGATGTCTATTCCAGGGAATTGATGGACAACCTGCAGGCCCGGTCCATTTCCGATGTGACCAAACTGGATGCTTCCGTGAGTCCTTCATCAGGAGATCTGGTTACGGAAAACAATGCCCTTGCGATTCGAGGGCTCTCACCGGATTCTGAAACAGGCCAGAAACTGGATGGCATGAACTTTCGCAGCAGGGCAAAAGACCTGCCCCTGGAGCACATCGAGAGCGTGGATATCCTCAAGGGGGCTGGCGGCTTCCTCTACGGGTTCGGGGCCCCGGGAGGCATCATCAACTACAACCTGAAGCGCCCCACGGAGCAACCGACACGCACCCTCAACCTCCAGCTCATGGACAGCGGACTTCCGCTGGTACACGGGGATCTGGGTGGCCGCTTCGGTGGCAATGACCAGTTCGGGTACCGGATCAACGCCGTCCATGAATCCGGCGATACCTATATTAATGATGGCAAATCGCGACGACGCTCAGCGTCCATCGCATTGGACTGGCGCATAACACCGGACCTCGTTTGGCAGGTGGACGCCCTGAAAGCGAATCACAACCGCAAGGGCGGCCAATGGTCGGTAATACCCAATGCCGACGGAGAGAGCAGTAACTTTACGCCCGCTGCCCCCCTCGATGCCATCGATGGAGACAAGCGTCTGGCACCTGAGTGGACCAGCTACGAGTCGATCCAGGAAACCTGGGGCACCGACCTTAACTGGCAAATCTCGGAACGCTGGAGCCTGCAACTGGCCCACCGGCAATCCGACAACTATCGCCTGTTCCACCTCCCCGGCATTTTCGCCAATGCTGAAGGTGACTACTCGGCGTACCTTTACAACTACAACAACCTCTTTGAAAGCGAACAATCGCAGCTAAAGCTCTCTGGCAAGGTAAACACCGGATTCATCCGCCATGAACTGGTGGCGGGGGTCTCCCATACCGAAACCGTGTCATCAAACAGTGGCCCCCTGAACCAGTTTGTCGACCTGGGTTCCGGCAACCTGTCCGACCCTGAGGAATTCACAGAACCATTGGGTCGCCTTCCTAAAAGCGCCGCTGAAACTGAGGAGTATTCCCGGGTCAAACGGCGGGAACTCTTCCTGTCCGACACCCTGAAAGTGGGCCAGAACTGGGACCTGATCATTGGTGCACGCCACGGAAACCTGAAAGACGAGTTTGGCGATTACGACGAGTCCGAGATTACGCCAAGCCTGGCGGTTATCCATCGTCCCGTTGAGTGGCTTTCCCTTTACGCCAGTTATATCGAAGCGTTCGAGCAGGGCGAAGTCGCTCCGGAAACGGCTGCAAACGCCGGGGAGGTTTTCGACCCACTTGTCAGCGAACAGCAGGAGCTGGGCATCAAGATCGAGCGGAACGACTGGTCCGCGAATGCCGCGATTTTCCAGTTACGGAGGGGGTTGTCCTATACAGACTCCAACAATGTCTTTACCCAGGACGGGGAGGCCCACTACGAGGGCGTGGAGCTATCGACCAAAGCCCGCTTAACCCCTCAGTGGATGCTCTCGGCGAGCGCCTTGTGGCTTGATGCCCAAAATGAACAAACCGGGGACACCAGCCGTGACGGTGAGCGCATCCAGGGTGTCGCCAGTGAGCAATTCAAGCTCTACGGGGAATACCGGGTATCGGGTATGCCGCTGACGCTCACCGCTGGCGCGCAGTATGTGGGTGAACGCCCCGTGGACCCGCAGGGCCAATGGGAGGTTGACGCCTACACGCTCGTCGATGCCGGCGCGCGGTACGACGTAAAGCCGGGCGGGGTTCCTGTCACGCTGCGCCTGAATGTTGAGAACCTCGCTGATGAAGCCTACTGGTTAACGTCATCCGGCAGCGGCTCACTGGCCCAGGGAGCCCCGCGCACAGTCAAGCTGGGAGCACAGATTGATTTTTAATGCCTGGCTGAGCCAACCACGACCGGTTGGCTTGCCCTCAACATTCGCAACTTCAGGAAACTGACCCATGGGATTGTCTGGATGGCGCCTTTTTTCACTGATCTGTGCGGCGCTGATCGGCGGATACGCCCTGGCCGCCGCTTCTGGCATCTTTCTCGGTGGTGCGTTGCCTGCTTCACGCGGGCCCGCGGCACTGACCGGCACCATGGCCAGCTTTGCGGTTTATGCCGGTGCCATCATCTGGGTGTTTGCCATGCGTCGGCCTGCGCGAGCCTGGGCGAGTCTTATCCTGGCCAGCCTGGTGCTGGCCACCACCGGCTTGATGCTGAGAGGACATGGTCTGTGAGTAAACGTATCCCTCGCCCGGGAAAAGCGGCGGATAACGACGCTCCCAAAGGCGGTTTTCGACAATCCATGGCCTGGCTGCATACCTGGGCCGGGCTGACCCTGGGTTGGCTGTTGTTCCTGATGTTCCTCACTGGAACCGCAGGGTACTTTGATACCGAGATCGACCGCTGGATGCAGCCGGAGTTGCCCCGCGCACAGACGGACCTGGAAGCCACGGACACTGCCAGGGTCTTGTTGGCCCGGCTGGAAAAGGAGGCGCCCGAAGCAGAGCGCTGGTTCCTGCGGCTGCCAACCGGCCGCAACCAACCCTATCCAGAAGTCTTCTGGCAGGGCGCCTCCGTTGATGCCGGCGCCAGTGCAGCCAGCGACAGCCTGCAACTGAATGGTAAAACCGGCGAGACCTTCCAGGCACGGGACACCGGCGGCGGCCAGTTGCTTTATCAGATGCACTGGCGGCTGCATTACCTGTCCAGGACCCAGTCGGATGTCATCGTGGGTTTCGCAACGCTGTTCATGCTGGTGGCGTTGATCAGCGGTGTGATTATCCATAAGAAGATCTTCAAGGATTTCTTTACCTTCCGGCCAGGTAAAGGTCAGCGCTCCTGGCTGGACGCCCACAATGTGCTCAGCGTGCTCGCCCTGCCGTTTCATCTGATGATCACCTACTCGGGGCTGGTTTTCATGGCCTTCTCCTACATGCCGCTGGTGGTGGCAGCGCATTACGGCATTGACGGTGACGCCCGCAGCCAGTTCATCGCGGATGTCTTCGAGCCGCCCGGCCTGGTTGAAGCCGCCAATGAACCCGCTGCACTGGTGCCGCTCACTGGCCTTATCGCCAGAGCAGAACGCCAATGGGGTGACGGCCGGGTCCGCAGCATTGACATCCGTCACCCGGGGGATCGCAATGCCCGCATCATCCTGAGCGAAAACACCGAACAGTCGGTAGCCAGCAATGCCGGGCGACTGGTGTTCAACGGCGTCAACGGGGAACTATTGCATACAGTCCCGTCTGCGTCCTCAACGGCCAGGGGGGCGCGGGATCTGTTCATCGGCCTGCATGAAGGATTGTTTGCAGGGCCGGTATTGCGCGGGCTGTATTTCTTTTCCGGGTTGCTGGGGACCGGCATGATCGCCACCGGCCTGCTGCTGTGGGCAGTCAAGCGACGCCAACGCGCCGAAACGGCAGCGGGCTCGGAGAACCGGGGATTACGTCTGGTTGAGAAACTGAACGTGGGCACCATCGTCGGACTACCGATCGGGATTGCCGCCTATTTCTGGGCCAATCGGTTGCTGCCGGTTGGCATTGATGGCCGTGCGGACTGGGAAGTACACATTCTCTTTATCACATGGGCCACGATGTTGCTGTATGGAACGTTTCGACCAACCAACCGGGCCTGGATCGAAGCGCTTTCGCTGGCAGCCACCGCCTTCGCATTGCTTCCGTTGGTGAATGCATTGACCACGGATCGCCACCTCGGAGTCTCTCTGAGTCAGGGCGACCTGGTGATGGCCGGGTTTGATCTGGCGATGTTGGTCATCGGTGCGCTATGGGCGGTTATTGCCTGGCGTCTGATGCGCAAATGGTTCCCCGAATCCAGCGACCAAAGAACACCGCGGCATTGGTTCAAATCACAGGGCCTGGTGAGGTCAACCAAATGATGCCGTTAATGGCCTCCACTATTGCGTTCGCCGGCTTTCTCGCACTGTCACTGTCAATGAACCGGCACTATCGCCAGGTTTTCCATCGCTCGGTTCCCCGGAAGGCCAGCCTTTGGTTTCGCGCCCTGGGTTGGTCCGGGCTGGGGGCGGCGTTGACGATCTGCGTGGCCCATTCAGGCTGGGCCCTGGGCATACTGCTCTGGCTGGGGATATTGAGTGTTGCGGGCCTGATCAACGTTCTGTTGCTTGCCTATCGTTGAGTCATGCGAGGCGCATTTTCCGGACCAGTGGATTCACTCCCTCGTCCCGTATCGGCAACGATGGTGCGCCCCCATAAGCCACCCCACGCCCCGCCCGATGGTCGTAATTACCGAAACGTTCTGGCATACTGTCGCGCCTGTAGACGACAGGAATGCTTTCCCGCACCCCGTCACATCGCGAACGTGGCGGGATGCTACCGCTTAGAGGGGTGCGCCCCGAACAACCATCCGCACCCCGGGCCGCCGCGCTGCCCTTTCATCCCGGCAGCCGCGCGCCGCAACCGATTTGAAACATCTGAAAGTGAGGTCATCGTGAGTAAAACCTACACGGATCTGTGCCCGGCCCGGCTTGTTGAGCTGGCGCTGGAAAGGAATGAGGGCAAACTCGCCTCCAATGGCTCACTGGTGGTGACCACCGGCGAACGCACCGGTCGCTCCCCGGTGGACCGCTTCATTGTTGAAGAGCCCAGCACCGTTAACCAGATCGACTGGGGCAAGATCAATCACCCCTTCGACGCGGACCGATTCGATGCGCTCTGGGAGCGCGTGAAGACGTACATGGGTGAGCGCGAGCACTTCACCTCCCACGTGCACGTGGGCTCGGACCCGAACTACTACCTGCCGGTGAAGATGACCACCGAGACGGCCTGGCAGAACCTGTTCGGCCTCAACCTCTTCATCCGCCCGGATCAGTACAACCCCATCGATAACCCGGAATGGGAGATCCTGAACGCGGCGAACTTCGAGTGCGTGCCCGAGCGCGATGGCACCAACAGCAACGGCACCGTCATCATCAACTTCGCGCGCAAGCGCGTGCTGATCGCGGGCATGCACTACGCCGGCGAGATGAAGAAGGCCATGTTCTCGGTGCAGAACTTCCTGCTGCCGGACCATGACGTGCTGCCCATGCACTGCTCCGCCAACGTGGGCGATGACGGCGATGTCTGCCTGTTCTTCGGTCTTTCCGGTACCGGCAAGACCACCCTCTCCGCGGACCAGAGCCGTTACCTGATCGGCGACGACGAGCACGGCTGGGGCGAGGACACCGTCTTCAATCTCGAGGGCGGCTGCTACGCCAAGACCATCGACCTGACACGCAAGAACGAGCCCATCATCTGGGATGCCATCAAGTTCGGCGCCCTGGTCGAGAACGTGGTGGTGGATGAGGAGACCCGCGAGCCGGACTACACGGACACCTCCCTCACAGAGAACGGTCGCTGCGCCTACCCGCTGGACCATGTTGAGAAGCGGGTGGTGGAGAACCGTGCCGGCGAGCCCAAGCACATCATCTTTCTGACCTGCGACATGACTGGCGTGCTGCCGCCCGTGTCCATCCTCTCGCGCGAGTCTGCGGCCTACCACTTCCTGAGTGGTTACACCGCGCTGGTGGGCTCCACGGAGATGGGCTCCGGCGAGGGTCTGAAGTCGACCTTCTCCACCTGCTTCGGCGCCCCCTTCTTCCCACGCCCGGCCGGCGTCTACGCCGAGCTGCTGATGAAGCGGATGGATGCGTTCGACAGCAAGGTCTTCCTGGTGAACACCGGCTGGACCGGCGGCCCCTACGGCGTGGGCACCCGCTTCTCGATCCCGACCACGCGGGCCATCATCAACGGCATCCAGGACGGGGAGCTGGACGACGTCGAGACCGAACACCTGGAAGACCTGAACCTGGACGTGCCAACCTCGGTGCCCGGCGTTGAGACCAAGCTGCTCAACCCCCGCAACACCTGGGACGACCCGGCCGAGTACGATAAGAAGGCCCAGGAGCTGATCCGCCAGTTCGTGGAGAACTTCAGCAAGTTCGACGTGCCGGATTCGATCGTCAATGCCGGCCCGAAACTGCGGCAGTAACACCGCTCAGGCGCCCTGCGGGGCGCGTCCAGAAAAAGGCCCCGGTCGTGTCATCACGCCGGGGTCGTTCCGGTTCAGCTTTTCACTGGGATCCTTGGCCACCCCTGCGAACCGACTTTCCTGAATCCCAATACCCCCTACAGAACAGCCCCCATCACTGATCTTTACAAAAAGCACGCGCGACCCCAGACATCTCGGTTTATCATTATTCCTTTCGGCTACTTTTACCCTTATTTTTAGACGATAAAAGAATACCACTTTCTGGACCCAGTGCCGAAGTAACGACCACTGCGTTCAGAAAGTATGACGTTGCTTAAGATGGAGTTGTGAATGAGCTTGAAATTAAAAATGGCGTCGGCTTTCGCCGTCGTTATTGCGATCAATGCGATTGTTGCCGTATTGGTCATCTGGATCATGTCGATCGTTCGCGATGAGGCGGCTCAAGTGCCCCAGGAGGAATTACCTCTTTTGGCGGAATTTGACAGAGCAACCAGCTCCATCGAAACGTTGTATCTCCTGTCGCAGCAGTATCGCTACTCGGAGGATCCAAACTACAGGGAACGATTCCGGGAGGTGCAGGAAGACTGGCAGAAAGTTGCGGATAACATTCAGTCATCGTTCAAAAGATTGAACCATAGCGAACTTTTGGGTGATTTCGGGGAGGTGGTCAAAGCCGAAGAGAAGTTTGCCAGCACTTTCAAGCGTCTGGTGAAACTCAATTCGGATTCCCGGAAAGCTGTTGAGAATTTCGAGGCAATGGAAGATACCATCAACGGCCTGCTGGCCGATGCCCGCATTGGGGATTTTGCTAATGACGCTGATGAGCAGGCCCTTTCCACCCTGTTATCGCGCCAACTCAGCGTTGGTGCCCTGACTGCCGAGTATGGAAACGTTGCCGAAACGATCAGCTTCGCACTGATGGAAGGCAATGTGGAAGCGCTTAAATCAAGTTCGGAGACTCTTGAAAGGCTCCGTGACAGCATTGATGGACGAAAGCTTGGGATGTCCGCGCAAGAGCAGGAGACACTACAGGCGAACCTGCAGGGGATGAAGCAGAACGTGAATGAGCTTGCTGCGGTAACTGATGCACGGCAGGCCCTCAACGAAGAAATGGTGGCTTCATACCAACAGTTTATAGGCAAAATGAGTGACTTAGGCAAACGGGTTGAGTCCCGAGTCGCTGAAGATGCCACGGCAATCTATAACGACGCGCGGGCAGCAGGCCGTATTTCGGGGGCAGGGACACTTGCCGGTTTACTGGTCGCAGTGATCATGGGGATATGGATCACGCGAACGGTGATGCAGCAGTTGGGTCGTGATCCGGCTGAACTGAACGACTTGGCGAACCGTCAGGCCAAGGGTTATCTGGATGAAACGACCGGAGAAGACCGGGGCGTGGCAGGTGCCATGCAAACGGTTAGCCGCAAGCTGCGTGAAACCGTTGGAGTGGTCCAGGAAAGTGCGCAGGGCGTCGCCTCCATTGGGGATCAGCTGAGCACTTCTTCTCAGCAACTGCGAGAAGGAATGTCAAACCAAGCCGAGCGCGCTTCCATGATAGCCACCGCGTCCACACAGATGTCGCAAACAACAAACGAGATCGCCCAGAACGTAAATACGGTTGAGCAGAAAGCAGGAGAAACCCTGGAGGTGGCCCAGTCAGGCGGATCGAAAGTTCAGGAGTCCGCCCGGTCGACACAAGAGATACTCAGTCATGCGACGGAAGCGTCGGAGCAGGCCAATGCTCTGGAGGCAAAAGCCAAGGAGGTTCAGGGTGTGGTCGATATCATTTCCAACATTGCCGACCAGACGAATCTGTTGGCCCTGAATGCGGCCATTGAGGCGGCCAGAGCCGGTGAAACAGGACGAGGTTTTGCTGTCGTCGCCGATGAGGTGAGAAACCTTTCTGTAAGAAGTGCCGAATCAACTAAGCAGATCAATGACATTATCGGGGGCATGCAGGAAGGAGTCTCGAATGTAGTGGGGTCTATGACCCGAGTAACCTCCAGCGCTCAGGAAGGCCACGAGATTGCAAAGGATACGGCTACATCATTCGAGGGAATCGTAGACGCTATGCGGGGCTTGCAGGAGCATGTAGCCCAGAACGCGGCGGCCATTGATGAGATGTCGTCGACAGCCGAACAGATGTCCAGCGATATCGAATCAGTGTCGAATATTGCCACAGAGTCGTTGAAGTCAGCGTCCCATATAGAGGATGCCTCGAGTCAGTTGGTGAGAAACACTCAGATACTTTCGGACAGCGTCTCTTTTTTCAAGTTATGAAAAAAGAGCTCTCCAGTGTGTGAGTCTTGAGAGTTTGAGTGACTCTAGTGGCGCATTGAAGTAAAAACGCACGGAACGCAACCGAGGGGGTATCCCGCTCCAAAATCTTCAGAGGGCGTACACCAGAAGCGGCACAAAGGCCACCAGCACCAGCGCCGTGCCCATCACCACCATGGGCATCACGATACGCTCATGGCGTTGATAGAAGCTGCCCCCGCTGGCCTCCGTGCGCGCCAGGCGGACCTCCTCGTCGCCCACTACCTGTCGTGTAAGGAGGTGGTTGAGGGAGACGGGCGGCGTCAGGTAGCCCAGCTCGAACGCCACCAGCGTCACCATCCAGAAGTGTACCGGGTCGATGCCGCTCTGGTAGGCGAAGCTGGCCACGGTGGCGCTCACCAGGATGACAGCGCCGAAGGCATCCATGATCATGCCCAGCCCCACCAGCAACAGCACCATCAGGCCCATGGCCAGCCAGGGGCTCGCCACGCTCTCCGGGAACAGCTCCATGAGTTCCGCGCGCTCGATTACGCCGCCCAGGCTGATGGAGAGCCCGAACAGCAGCAGCAGTGCCCCGATCTCGATGGTGGTGTCACTCGTGGCGTGGCGCAGGCTGGGCTCGAAGCCGCTGTGGGCCTCACCACCGGCGGTTTGGGGCAGCTCACGGCCCCGGAAGCGGATGGCCTCAAACACCAGGATACTGATCAGCATCACCGGAAGGATCCGCGGCGCGGAGAATTCGTCCAGCCCCACGCCCAGCCCCCAGCTGTAGGCCAGGACCACCGCTGCCACCACCAGCGCATAGGGAATCAGCGGCCGCAGGGCCTGGAGCATCTCCGGGATGGCCTCACCCATTGGCGCCAGCTTCATCTCGCTCTGGCGGTTGAACAGCATGGTCACCAGGAAGAACAGCACGGCCGAGAGCGCGAAGACAATCGCCCCCCAGCTGAAGAGTTCATCCGTTGTGACCTCGCGGTTGAGCATGGCAATAACCACCACCAGCAGGCAGGGTCGCAGCACCACGCCCATGGAGCCGGACATGGCGGTGGCCGCCAGCGCCAGCTGCCGCCGGGCACCGGCGGCGCGCAGCTCGTGATAGATCACGGCGCCGGCGGCAATCACGAAGATACCGGAGGCCCCCGTATAGGCGGTCGGGATGGCGGCCACCACAACGGCCACGGTCGCCAGCAGTTCCGGCGGCATGCGCAGAGGTCGCAAAACGTCGAAAACCAGGGTCGCCACCCGGGTCTGCTTGAGCATCATGCCCGCCCAGACGTAGAGCGCTACGTTCACGAAGATCTCCGCGTGCTCCATGAGTGCGCCCAGGTACACACCAATGCCCTGCATATAGCCGAAGCTCAGGAAATAGGCCCCGGAGATAAAGCACATCACCGAATACAGCGGAATGGTGGCCAGAGCCTGCAGGATGCCCCCACCGGTGCGCAGGTCCGCCGGCTCACGCAGCAGTCGGTAAATGCTGACAGCGCTCAGCACGGCAAAACACAGCACCCAGAGCAGGTTCAGCATGTCCCGGCCCGCCGGCACCACATCCATGGCCTGGTGCACGTGGTTGCGGTAGATCCAGCTGGAGGCCAGCAGCATCATGTTGGCGATGGTCTGGGCGCTGTAGGAGACCCGGTAGTCCGTACGGGTCTCGATGCCCCGGATGGCGATCTGGTGCCGCCCCAGGGTGGCCGTGGCCGCGCAGATGGTCACCAGCAGGATCAGCAGCGGGCGCTGCCAGTTGAGCCCGACTGCCGTCAGCTCCGCCAGGCCCTGCTCCATGCTCCGGTAGACGCGCACCGGGGTGGTGATCCGCTCCTTTGTCGCCTGGTACTGGAGATGGCTGGCTTCGCAGGCGCGCTGGGCAGCGATCACGGAACGGCGTATGGCCTCACGGTCCACCTCGGATTCCCCGAGCAGGCCCGCGATCTCGTCGTCCATCTTGCGTTCCGCCACCCGGTCCACTTCGGACTCGATGTCCACCATGGGGTTGCAGTCCGGGCGCTCCGGGTCCTCCCGAAGCTGGTAGTAGCCGGACCAGAAGTGTTCCCCGAGCTGGAGCGCCTTGTTATGGAAGTCCGTGGTCGTGGCGAGGAACACGAACAGCAGCAGAATCAGGCAGGCCGGCAGCGAAGAGAGCCATTCGGTGCCGGTACGGCGTGGCAGACCCATACAACAACCCTGGTCAGTTGGTGGCTTCAGCCCTCAGAACGGGCGCATTCGGCCCGCGAGGGATCCACCCGGCAGCGGATGCCGCGCATCAGCTTCAGGGCCGTCTCGTCGAACTCGCCTTCCGCGCGCAGCTGCTGGCGCACCTCGCGCAGCATGGCGTTGTACTCCTGGCGTTCCTGCTCGGTCGGGCGCATCCAGTACTTTTCCTTCACCTTGGACTCGGCGTCCTCGATGATCCCGTAGGCCTGGTCCACACGGCTGAAGGCATAGTCGCGCACCTGGTTCACGTATTCCTCAGGGAAGCGGTCGCGCCGTACGATGATCTGGAAGTTCATCTGCGCCAGGGTGTAGTCGAGGATGGCCCCGTTCTCGCCCAGGCCCTTGTAGAGCTCCAGCGGTTCATAGGCCACGGCCGGGGCGTAGGCGGCATCCACACTGCCGTTATTGAAGCGCCCGGAGAAGTTCGAGGTACTGGAGCCGACCACCGAGGCCCCCACGTGCCGGACCATGGTGATGGAGGCCTTGTCGTGATCCAGAGTGGCGATGCGCTTGCCCTGGAGGTCCTCGACGGTGTCGATGGAACGGTCATCCAGGAACAGGTAGACCGCGCCCGCCGGCAGCACGCCCACCACTTCGTACTTTTCGGTCTGGAGATACTGGCGGGCGTTGTCCTGGCTGAGCACCTGCATCAGCATGCGCATCTCCTCCTCGCCGGGAATGGCGCCCATGGCCTCCAGCGAGCCGGTGAAGCGGTTGAAGTCCCGGGCCATGGTGCCGGTCAGCAGCACGGAATCGCACTGGCCGTTGCGGAATTCCTCGGCGGCGATCTTCTCACTGGTGTAGGCGCGCATATCCAGCTCCACGCCGCGCTCCAGCGCCATGGGACGGGCGGACTGCATCAGCTCGAACAGCGGGCCGTTAGCCCCCACGGGATCGAACACGCAGAAGCTGCGCTTGATCACCTCCTCTTCCTGGGCCGTGGCGTTGACGGCGACTCCAAGGGTCAGGGCGGCCAGCGCACTCATCAGTGTGCGTTTCAGGGTCTTCATAGCCATTCCTCCGGCGCCCGTTACATCAGTTCATTCAGGTCAATGGTTTCGGATTCGGGTTCCGGGTCATCCCAGAACTCGCCCAGCCGGCCGGTGGGGGTCCGATGGCCGGTGGCCCGCGTCCACATCCGGTCCGAGATGGCACGAATGTGCTGCGTGGCGGTCTCATCGAGCATGACCCAGTCCTTGGCGGCGGGCTTGTTCTCGATGGCGCGGGCATGGCGGCGGATCACATCACGCACCATTGCCTCGTCATCCGCGTTCAGGGCGGCCACGGCGTGGAAGACGTGGGCAAGCCGCACCCCGGCCTTTTCACCCATGCGGCTGGCCGCTTCCAGGCGCTTGAAGGGCTGGACATCCTCGGGCGCTGCGGAAGGAAGCATCGCCCAGACCGCAGCCTGCATGGCATGGGGTGTGCCCCACCAGCGCTCGTTGTCCAGGCATTCGGTTCCACGAGCCACACGGGAGCCGATATTGTTGGGCACGCCGATCTGCTCGCCGGCTTTCACCTGGGTACTCATGGCCTGGAGCCCGGAAACCAGCCCGGCCAGGTACATGAACTGGTCGGTCTCCGTTTCGAGCCAGCCGGTGGGACATTCGCCATTGCCAACGTCACCGTAGTAGGCGTTCATGCGTTTCCAGGCGGCGTGGAAGCGCTCGGCGGCGATCCGATACTGGCGCTGGGCGGCAAAACGGGCATCGCGCGCGGCATCGGTCCGCCGGTTGCGCATGTGCTGTTCGTACTCGAGATCAAGCTCACGCGCCCGGCTCTCGGCACAACCGGCGGCGGAAAGGTGCATCATGATGCCGAGCTGGTTGGGTTCGTCCGTCACCCGCCCGAACGACATCATCAGGGGTGTGTTGGACTCGCTCATGGCGCAGGACATGCCGATATCGGACTGCTGCAGCACGTAGGGGGTGGTGTGCTCCTTGGCCAGGCCCTGCATCACGCTGCCGCTGGTGGCGTACATGTGATGGCGGATCATGGAGCAGCCGCCGAGCATGGCCATCAGTGCCAGCAGCATAATGGCCCGCCCCCAGAACCGTGGCCGGGCCACGGAGGAGAGGATTGCGGTCATGGTTGGTCCTCAACCTTTCTTGTGGTTGTTGTTCAGTTGTGTGCAGCGAATCCTCGCCGCGCCGTCAAAGCCTGTCAAATCCAGGGCGGCATTATGCGCAACCCTTCGCCCAATTTGTGAGATCAGTACCACAAAGCCCGGTATGCGGCTGCCTGGCGGAGGAAGCAATTTCATTACAGGGTTTGACAGCGGAGTCTGGTGGGCTATATCTGAACGGTGTCGACCGCGACCATCAAAAGGAGAACCAGCTATGCGCAAACCGGAACTGGCAGCAGCCGTTGCCGAGGAAACGGGCCTCTCAAAGAGTAAGGCCCAGGAAGTCCTGAATGCCTTCACGGATCAGATCAGTGCGGCACTGGCGAAGAACGAAGGCGTGACTCTGCCGGGCTTCGGCAGCTTCAACGTGCGTGAGCGCAGCGCACGCACCGGGCGCAACCCGCAGACGGGCGCCTCCATCCAGATTCCGGCGAGCAAGTCGGTGGGCTTCAAGGCGGGCAAGCCTCTGCGCGAGGCCATCAAGTAAGATCCGGACCCCGGGGTCTCACCCGGGGTTCTCCTCCTTCCCCGCCTCAAGCCGTGCCAGCCGCCGCTCAATGGAAGTCAGCTCCGTCTGCATCGCGGCCTGGCGATCCAGTGCATCCCCGGTATTACGGGCAATCCGCCACAGCAGCCAGACGATAACGGCAAGCAGCAGTGTCGCGATCCAGCTCATGATCCGTCTCCTTTGTGCTCGTGCCGGATGCGCCCATCCACCGCCGTCAGCATGACCACGCCGGGCAGTTCCCGTTCCATGACCGGCAGGTGTGGGCCCGCGGAATACAGACTCCGGGCGGCCGGCATCCAGTGCTGTTCCGGCGCCACCAGGGTGAGATCCGCAACGCGGTCCTCGGCAATGGTCGGCGCCTCCAGGCCCAGAACCCGCGCCGGCCCGCAGGTGAGCGCCCGCAGCAGAGCCCTGCGGGAGAGTTCCCCGGCGGCGACCCGCTCCAGCCCCAGCGAGAGCGTGGACTCCACCGTTGAGAGCCCGGGCTGGGTCTCCGGGAAGGGCGCCAGCTTGGCGGCTTTGTCCGAAGGCCGGTGCTGGCTGACGATGGCGTCAATCACGCCACTTTCCACGCCCTCGAGCAGGGCACGCCGGTCCGCTTCCGTGCGCAGCGGCGGACGGCTGTGGAAGGTGCCGTTGTAGCCCTCAATAGCCGCCTCCGTTGCCTCCAGATGGGCGATACCCACCTCGGCAGTAACATTGTGCCCGGCTTCCTTGGCGGCACGGACCAGGGTGACCGAGCGGGCACAGCTGAGCGGCCCGATATGAAGGTTCGCCCCGGTCTCCTCCGCCAGCATCAGCAGTTCGTTCACAGCGGTGGTCTCCGCCACTTCGGGGATCCCAGGCAGGCCAAGGCGGGCGGCCACGAGGCCGTCATGGGCACAGCCATCCGAGGCCAGCGAGGCGTTCTCCGGCTGCAGGAAGAGCCGGACGCCAAAGGTATGGGCATAGGCCATGCAGCGGCGCAGTACCCTTGAGCTGGCGGTGGTGTGGCCGCCATTGCCCAGCGCCACGCAGCCGGCACGGGTCAACCCGGCCATATCGCTCAGGCGTTCGCCTTCCAGGCCCCGGGTCAGCGCCCCCACCGGCAGCACCCGCGTATGGCCGTTGCGCTCGGCGACATCCAGGATCAGATGGGTTACGGCGCCGGAATCATTGATCGGGCTGGTATCCGGCGTGGTGCAGACGGTGGTGAAGCCGCCACGGGCGGCGGCCCGGGTTTCACTCTCGATGCTGCCACCGCGGTCACTGCCCGGCTCCGGAAGATGGCAGTTGAGGTCAATAAGCCCGGGCAGCAGCCACTGGCCGGCCCCATCCACCTCACGTTCCACCCGTTCGCCCGAAAAATCCGCCCCGAGTGCGGCGATGCGGCCATCGACCACCAGTACTGAGGTGGGGTTTGCCGATGGTTCACCATCAATGACGGGATGAATGTTGTCGACACGCCACTTCACGATGAAGCCACTCCCTCGCTGGTTCCCGACTGGCGCTCATTGAGCTGGCCACCCATGGCCATGGACATGACGGCCATGCGCACGGCGATGCCATTGGTCACCTGCCCCAGGATCACGGACTGGGGCCCGTCCGCCACGGCAGACTCAATCTCCACGCCCCGGTTGATCGGCCCCGGATGCATCACCAGCGCCCCCGGGTTGGCATAGGCCAGCTTCTCACGGGTCAGGCCGTACATGCGGTAGAACTCGCTCTCGCTCGGCAGCAGGGCGCCTTCCATGCGCTCGTGCTGGAGCCGCAGCATGATGATCACATCCACATTGCGCAGCCCCTCCTCCATGCGATGGAAGACCCGGGCGCCCAGTGCTTCGGGCTCATGGGGCAGCAGCGTATCCGGCGCGATCAGCCGCACCTCGTCCACGCCCAGGGTGTTCAGTGCCCGGATCTGGGAGCGCGCCACCCGCGAGTGCTGGACGTCACCGACGATGGCCACCCGCAGGCCACTGAAGGTCTTCATGTGCTGGCGGATGGTCAGCATGTCGAGCATGGCCTGGGTGGGGTGTTCATGGCGGCCGTCACCAGCGTTGATGATGGCCACGTCCGGCGTGACGGACTGGGCCACGAAGTGCGGCGCCCCGCTCTGGGAGTGGCGCATCACGAACATGTCGCTGGCCATGGCGCGCAGGTTGAGCAGGGTGTCCGAGAGGGATTCGCCCTTGGAGGTGGCGGAGGTGCCGATGTCCAGGTTGAGCACGTCCGCCGAGAGGCGCTTGGCGGCCAGTTCAAAGGTGCTGCGGGTGCGGGTGCTGGGCTCAAAGAACAGGTTCACGACGGTGCGCCCGCGCAGCAGCGGCACCTTCTTGATGGTGCGCTCGCCCACCTCGATAAAGGAGTCGGCGGTGTCCAGGATGCGGGTGAGCAGGGGCTCGTCCAGCCCCTCGATGGCCAGGAAGTGGCGCAGTTCACCGTCGGCGGTCAGCTGCAGGCGGCGGCTGCTGTCAGGCATCGGGCACCTCCTCCACCGTCAGTTCCAGTGGCTCCGGCCCCCTCAGCTTGATGCGCTGGCGCGCTCCCAGGCTCTGGTGGGTGCCGGTCACGTCCGGCTGTATCGGCAGCTCGCGCCGGCCCAGATCCACCAGCGCCGCCAGGGTTATGGACTCGGGCCGGCCGTAATCGAAAAGCTCGTTCATCGCCGCACGGATGGTGCGCCCGCTCATGATGACGTCGTCCACCAGCAGCAGGTGCTGGCCCTCGGTCTCGAACGGCAGCCGCGAGGGGCTGACCCGGGGATGGAGCCCGATACGGCTGAAGTCGTCCCGGTAGAAGGTGATGTCCAGTTCGCCGCACTCGGTTTCAATGCCGAGGCGGCGGCGCAGTGCCTGCGCGACCCAGACACCCCCGGTGCGAATGCCCACGGGGCACAGGCTGGAAAGACCCCGCGCACTGATGTGCGCGCGCAGGTCGTCGGTCATCCGGTCCAGAAGCTGTTCAATATCCTGCACGGAGGCTCCTGTAGTCAGTCACTGGCCGAGGCGCACCAGGTCTCGAGGATCAGCTCCGCCGCGCGCCGGTCCACGCCTTCATCCGCGTGATCCGGCACCCGACCCTGTGCCAGCGATTCCTGCTTGGCCTCATGGGTGGTCAGGCGTTCATCCACCATGGTTGCGGGGCGATGATAGCGCCCTTCGAGCCGTCGTGCGAACTTGCGCGCCAGATGGCAGAGCCAGGTCTCGGTACCGTCCATATTCAGGGGCAGCCCCACCAGGAACAGGTCCGGCTGCCAGGTCTCGACCAGCTCGGCCACCTGGTTCCAGTCCGGGATCCCGTCCCGCGCCTTCAGCCGCGCCTTGCCGGAGCCATGCCCGAGCATCTCCTGCCCCACCGCCACACCGATCCACTTCTCACCGAAGTCGAAGGCCATCAGGCTGCGACTCTCAGGCATGCCCCACACCCCCGGTGAGGTGCCCCGGGCTCACGCCCAGTTTCTCCAGGGCGGCATTGAGGCGCTGGGCCGGCTCACGCTCGAACAGGATGGTTTCGTCCGCCGGGCAGGTAAGCCAAGCGTCTCCGGCCAGCTCTTCCTCCAGCTGCCCCGGCGACCAGCCGGCATACCCCAGCAGCATCAGGAAGTCCGCCGGGCCTTCGCCCACGGCGATGGCACTGAGAATGTCCCGGGAGGTGGACAGCGCCAGGGTGTCGGTCAGTGCCAGCGAACTCTGCCAGTGGCCCACCGGCCGGTGCAGGACAAAGCCGCGTTCGGGCTGGACCGGCCCACCCTGGTAGACGGGGGCATGGGGAGGCTCGCCCTCCATCGACAGCTGCGAGAGAAGATCCCCCAGGTCGAGATCCAGGGGGTGGTTGATGGTCAGGCCCATGGCGCCCTCATCACTGTGCTCACAGATGTAGGTGAGCGTCCCCTCGAAGCGTGGATCCGCCAGATAAGGGGTAGCGATGAGAAACTGGTTGGTCAAGAATGCCGGCTGCGTGCTCATGGCCGCAGTATTCCTTGCCTGCGGCGTGCGTACAAGAGGGGTTATCCCCTATCCGGGGCGCTGCCGCTGAGACCACGGGGCTGGAACGACCAGGTACGAATGATCTCAAGCACATCCTGCTCCTTGGCCATCCGTCCACTGAAGGCCTCGAACGGGCTTGCCTGGCGCACGATGCGCCGGGCTGCATCGTCCAGGACCGCGTATCCCGAGGACTGCAGGACCTCCAGCTCGCGCAGGCTGCCGTCTTTGTTAATGGCAACCAGCATCCGGACCTCACCATGCAGGCCCCGCCGGCGCGCCTCCTCGGGATAGTTGAGGTTGCCCGTGCGCTCAATGGTCTGCTGCCAGTTGCGGACATAGGCGGCACCGGCATCCTGCATGGTGGACACGGAGGTTACCCGGTTCACCCTGGGGCGTTTGGCGTACTGGTTCTGCTGCTGGCTGAGACGGGCCTCCAGGCTGGCGATGTCCCGGCTGCGTTCCCTGAGAGTCTCATGGGGGTTATCCCGTTCCGGGGCCTCCCGGTCCTCCTCGCTGTCCTCCGGCACCTCGCGGGAGGATTCGGCTTCCGTGGTGACACGGTTGGTGGTACCCCCGCTTTCTGGTCGGGGCTCAGGCCGGGGCGGCGTGGCCTGCTGCGTCTCGGAGGCGGAAAGCGGGGCCGGCTCGGTGGTGGTCATCTCCTGGACCGATTCGGCCTCGCCACTGCCCTTCTGATCCGCCTCGGCGAGAAAGTCCGCGTCCTCCGGAGCCTCGGCGCTCGGCTGTGTCGCCAGGGTGACGTCCATGCTGGGATCCGTGGTACTCGGGTCTTCGGGCGCAAACCCCACGCCGAGGATCAGCACCCCGTGGAACACCAGGGCGGCGAACAGGGTCAGCCCCAGGCGGTCCGCGTGCGTTACCTCGGCCACGACTGCCCTCCTCAGAGCCCGCGCTGGGCATCCAGGCGGGTGGCGATGGCGTCCATCAGGCGCCCGCCGATGTCATCGTCAAAGGCCTGATCAAGCTCGCGCACACAGGTGGGGCTGGTCACATTCACTTCCGTCAGGTAGTCGCCAATCACGTCAATGCCCACGAACAGCAGTCCACGCGCCTTCAGGGCCGGGCCCACCTGCTGGCAGATCCAGCGGTCCCGGTCAGTGAGTTCGCGGCCTTCGCCGCGCCCGCCGGCGGCCAGATTGCCCCGGCTCTCGCCCGCCCCCGGGATACGCGCAAGAGAGTATGGCAGAGGTCCGCCGTCAATCATCAGGATGCGTTTGTCGCCGTCGCGGATCTCGGGCAGGTAACGCTGGGCCATGGCGGTGCGTGTGCCCTCCTCCGTCAGGGTCTCGAGGATGACGCTCAGGTTCTCGTCGTCCGGGCGCACCCGGAAGATGGACTTGCCGCCCATGCCGTTCATGGGCTTCATGATGACGTCGCCGTGCTCCCGGTGGAATTCGCGCAGCCGCTGCGGGTCCTGGCTAACCACCAGCGGCGGGATGCACTGGGGGAAGCGCGTTGCGAAGAGTTTTTCGTTGCAATCCCGTAATGTATGCGGCGGATTGAGCACCAACGCGCCCTGGCCTTCCGCCATCTCGAGGATCCAGGTGGCCATGGTGAAGGCATCGTCCACCGGCGGGTCCTTGCGCATCAGGATGACATCCAGCTCGCCCAGATCCTGGTCCCGGGTGTCGCCGAATTCATGCCAGTGCTGCGGGTCGTCGAACACCTCCAGACCGCGCGTCCGCGCCCGTGCCCGGCCATCGCGCACATAGAGATCGTCCAGCTCCATATAGCGCAGAGCCCAGCCACGGCGCCTGGCCGCCAGCAGCAGCGCCAGCGTGGTGTCTTTCTTGAAACTGATCCGTTCGATCGGATCCATGACCACACCCAGGGTCACACTCATCAGGGGGCCTCCCGGAGACGGATTAACGAACTGGCAATGTGCCGGAAATGCGTGCCAGAGAATACCTGCTATGCTGGAAAAAGGGCAGCCGTTCTGCAAGCGGGTTTTACAGGCTGCTGCATAGCGCCCATACAGTGAGACTGATCACAATCAGTGACACGGCACTGGTGGAGGCCGGGCCCAGGGTTCGCTATAACAGTAGGGCAATATAGAACACGCACGGGATCTATGTTAAAACGGCGCCTCATTGCTGAAGCACGGGCACGGAACGCCATCCGGGGCGCCGACGACAATAACGATCTCTATCTCCAGCGCAGGGCTTTTGGACAATGGACGAGAACTTCGAAAACCTCAAAGTCATGGTGATCGACGACAGTAAGACCATCCGTCGCACCGCTGAAACCCTTCTCAAGAAAGTGGGCTGCGAAGTCATCACTGCCACCGATGGTTTTGACGCACTCGCCAAGATCGCGGACTCCCAGCCGGACATCATCTTTGTGGACATCATGATGCCGCGGCTCGACGGCTATCAGACCTGCGCCCTGATCAAGAACAACGATGCCTTCAAGCAGACACCCGTGATCATGCTTTCGAGCAAGGACGGCCTCTTCGACAAGGCCAAGGGCCGCATCGTGGGTTCAGACCAGTACCTGACGAAGCCCTTCAGCAAGGATGAACTGCTCGGCACCATCCGCGACCACATGCCCGCACGCCAGGAATAACCGCGACGGCATGACCCATCATTTGACGACCCAGAGTAGAGGAACCCATGGCTCGCATCCTGATCGTTGACGACTCACCCACAGAGGTGAAGAAGATCTCCGGACTGCTGACCAAAAACGGCCACGAAGCGCTCAGTGCCGATAACGGCTCCGACGGCGTCGCCATCGCCCGTTCGGAACAGCCGGATCTGGTCCTGATGGACGTGGTTATGCCCGGGCTGAACGGCTTCCAGGCAACCCGTCAGCTGACCCGCAGCTCGGAAACCCAGCACATCCCGGTGGTCATCGTGACCACCAAGGACCAGGAAACGGACCGTGTCTGGGGCACTCGTCAGGGCGCCCGCGGCTATCTGGTGAAGCCGGTGCCCGAGGACGAGCTGCTCAAGACCATCGACGACCTGCTGAGCTGAACGGGAGCTCCGGATGTCCGCGCAGGCCACCTCCCCTGAAGTCGATCCGTTCAGCGTCCTTACGGATATCGCCCAACGCAGTCTTGAACAGGCCGCCGGCCTGCCCAAGCAGGAAGAAGCGGTTGAATTGTTCAGCGGCATCGGGTTCACCCTGGCCGGCCAGCGGTATGTGGCGCCCATGGGTGAGGTGGTCGAAATCCTGGATGTACCCCGATTCACTCCGGTCCCCGGTGTCCGCACGTTCATGCTCGGGGTCGCCAACGTCCGCGGCCGACTGCTCCCGATCATTGATCTCGCCGTCTTCTTTGGCCTTCCCAGGCCCACTGGCACCCTGCGTGAGCGCCGGGTGCTGGTCATCGAACAGGGCAACCTGTTCAGTGGGCTGGTGGTTGATGACGTGCTCGGAATGCAGTATTTCAGCGTCGACAGCCATGTGCCGGACCCGGAGGATCCTCCCGCGGCGGTGAAACCCTTCCTGCGGGGGGCTTACCAGCGCAGTGACGAGGTGTGGAACGTGTTTTCCACACTGGCGCTGGCCGAGAATGAACAGTTTCTGGATGTGGCGCACTGGTAGTGCGCGTGTGATAGCCACCGAATCCATCAATCAAAAACATCAGTCAGAGTGACAGGCCAGGAGCCGAAAATGCAGAACCGTGCCGGAAAATTCATCTCAGCGCAGAGCGCCAACCGGCCCATTGTTGGGCTGATTGGTCTGCTCGGGGTGCTGACCATTGCGCTGGTGGTGGTGCTGTTCCTGATCAACCGCAACAGCAGCCATGATGCCCAGTACATCGACTACGCGGGTGACCTCCGGGTGCTCTCCCAGGAGATCGCCAAGAATGCCACCGAGGCGGCCGGCGGCACCGAGGCGGCTTTCGACCAGCTCCAGAGCTCCCGCGACCGTTTTGATGAACTCTGGGGCTATCTGCGCGAAGGCAATCCGGACACTGGCCTGCGCCCGCTCGAGCTCACTGGGGAAACCGAGGTACAGCAACGCTGGAACGAGGTGCGCACCAACGCGGATGAGATCCTCGCCACCCGCGGTGCCGTTCTGGAGCTTCACCAGGTGGCGGGCGAGCTCAACAGCATCATTCCGGACCTGCAGGTGGAATACGAGGACGTGGTGGACATCCTCATCAACACCGAGGCGGCCCCCCAGCAGATCTCGCTGGCCCAGCGCCAGTCGCTTCTCGCTGAACGTATCGCCCGGAGCGTGAACAATATCCTCAGCGGTGACGAGGACGCGGTGGTGGCCGCCAACCAGTTCGGCCAGGACGCCCAGCGCTTCGGCCGGGTGCTCAATGCCCAGCTGCGTGGCGACGAATCCATGGATGTGAGCGCACTGGAGGATCCGGATGCGCAGTTCATCCTTGAGTACGTTGAGAACGAACTCTTCAGCGTGGTGGACGAAAACGTCGATCGGATCCTCAATTTCTCCCCGGATCTGTTCCAGGCGCGGGAATCCGCCAACACCATCTTCAACCAGAGCCCTGAACTGCTGAGCGAAACCTCGGAGCTGGTCTCCCTGGTCCAGAACCGTAGCCACCTCGTCACGCCGCTGTGGGCCTACGTGATTCTGCTCGCCATCCTGGCCAACATCATCGCCATCGGTGTAGCCCTCTATCAGGCATCCCAGCGCCGCCTGCGCGAAACTCAGGAGCAGAACGAACAGAACCAGAACGCCATCCTGCGACTGCTGGACGAACTGGCCGACCTGGCGGATGGTGACCTGACGACGGAGGCCACGGTCACCGAGGACTTCACCGGCGCCATCGCCGACTCCATCAACTACGCCATCGACCAGATGCGGACCCTGGTGCAGTCAATCCGCGATACGGCCGTGAATGTGGCCTCCTCTGCCGAGCAGACCCAGGCCACGGCCAAACAGCTGGCCGAGGCCTCGGAGCACCAGGCCCAGGAGATTGCCGGTGCCTCGGCGGCCGTGAACGAAATGGCAGTCTCCATCGATCAGGTGTCGTCCAACGCCTCCGAATCCTCCTCGGTTGCCGAGCGCTCGGTATCCATCGCCAAGAAGGGCGCCGAGGTGGTTCAGAACACCATCAAGGGCATGGACGACATCCGCGAGCAGATCCAGGAAACCTCCAAACGGATCAAGCGCCTGGGTGAATCCTCCCAGGAGATCGGCGACATCGTCTCGCTGATCAACGACATCGCCGACCAGACCAACATCCTGTCGCTGAACGCCGCCATCCAGGCCTCCATGGCCGGGGACGCGGGACGCGGCTTCGCGGTGGTCGCGGACGAGGTCCAGCGACTGGCGGAGCGTTCCTCGGCGGCTACCAAGCAGATCGAAGCCCTGGTCAAGACGATCCAGTCGGACACCAACGAGGCCGTGATCTCCATGGAACACACCACCTCCGAGGTGGTCCGTGGTGCCCGCCTGGCCCAGGACGCCGGCGTGGCGCTGGAGGAGATCGAGAACGTATCCACCAACCTGGCGGAACTGATCCAGAACATTTCCAACGCGGCGCGCCAGCAGTCGTCCTCGGCGGCCCACATCTCGAACACCATGAACGTGATCCAGGAGATCACCTCGCAGACCTCTTCGGGCACCAATCAGACCGCCGAATCCATCGGCAACCTGGCGGCGATGGCCGCCGAGCTGCGTGAGTCCGTAGCCGGCTTCAAGCTGCCGGAGACGGCCGGCGAGGTTGAGGACGAACAGCCTGCGCAGGAAATCCCGCAGGCTCCCGAACAGAATGATTCCATGGATGATGGAGATGACAGCGACCAGGATGTCCCGACAGTCCGTTAATCAGAACCACCGCTCAGGTGCGGGCGTACCATGGTCAATGCTGAAAACGACAATCCATCCACAGCGGCCATGCCCGGCTTCGCCCCGGGTATGGCCATGGATGACGCCCAGTTCGAGCAATGGCGGGACCTGCTTGAGTCGCGTACCGGCATGACACTCACCTCCGGGCGGCGCTCTTTCCTGGAGGCCAATGTGGGAACCCGGGTCCGGGAACTCGGGTTCCCCAGCTACCAGGCCTACTACGAGAAGGTCATGTACGGGCCTGGAGCCATTGCCGAATGGGCGACCCTGGTCGACCGGCTGACCGTCCAGGAAACGCGCTTCTTCCGCGATGGGGACGCTTTTGTGCTGGTTGCCGGTTACGCCCGTGACCGTTACCGGGAACAGGACTGCAGAACACTTGAGGCCTGGAGTCTGGGCTGTGCCACCGGAGAGGAAGCCTACACCCTGGCCATGATCCTGCACCAGGCGGCCAGTGAAGCCCCGGGGCGCCGCTATTTCGGCGTCACTGGTACTGACATCAGCCTGGTAGCGCTGGAGAAGGCTCGCCGCGGTGTTTACGGACCTAGACGGTTGGCGGGCACGGACCCTTACTGGCAGTCACACTATTTCGAGACCCTGGCGGACAACAGTGTTTCCGTGATCCCGGAGCTCAGGAAACGGGTCAGCTTCTCACAGCTCAATATTCTTGAACTGCGACACGCACCCATGCACGGCATTGACATTATTTTCTGCCAGAATGTGCTTATCTACTTCCGCCGCTGGCGGCGGCGGGACATCGCCAACCGACTGGCCGAGCTGCTCGCCCCCGGCGGACTCCTGATCCTGGGGCAGGGCGAACTGACAGACTGGCAGCACCCGGAGCTGACCCCTGTGGCAGCCCGCAAGGTTCTCGCCTGGCAGCGGTCGGACCCCCAGCATGGCAACCGGAGTGATCATGGCCCAGCACGATGACAGCCTTTCCCTCCACTGGGTGAGGGGTGAAATCCAGGAGACACTCAGACAGAGCCAGCAAGCGCTGGAGGCCTTTGCCGAGAACCGCGAAGATCTGGCGCAGCTCCGGTTCTGCCTGAACCATCTGCACCAGGTCCACGGCACGCTCCGGATGGTCCAGCTCGAAGGCGCCAGCCTGGTCGCGGCGGAAATGGAAGCCCTGGCTGAAGCCCTGCTCAACCGTGAGCCGGGGAACAACGAAACGGCTATCGGCAGCCTGATGCAAAGCATCCTGCAACTGCCGGATTACCTCAGCACCCTGCAATCCCGCAGTGAGGATGTGCCGCTGCGGCTGCTGCCACTGCTCAATGAACTGCGGGCCGCGCGCGGCGAAACCTTCCTCTCCGCCAGCGCCCTGTTCAACCCGGACCTGAGCCCCGCACGTTTCGAGGCTCCGGCCCAGGCCAACCAGCGCCTCACCGCCTCCGGCGTGCTCGACAAGGTGCGCAAGCTCCAGCAGATGTTCCAGTTCGCCCGCGCGGGGCTGGAGCGCGGCGTGGATGTGGATACACACCTGGATTACCTCGACAAGGTCATCACCCGCCTGATCAAGCTCTGCCAGAGAACCCCCCAGGGTGAGATCTGGCAGGCCGCGGGCGCCCTCGTTGATACCCTGAATTCCGGCCACAACGCCATGGGCGCAGCCACCCTGGCCCTGATCAGCGATCTCGATGGCGAACTGGAACGGCTGATCAGCGAAAGCGACACCACCCTCAGTCAGTCCGTGCCCGAGGACACCCTCAAGAACCTGCTCTATTACGTCGCCCGTGGCGCGGACTGCGAGAGCGAACGCGTCAGCACCATGGTGGAGCGCTACCGCCTGCGCGAAGCCCTCCCGGACGACACCGGCGATCACGGCCAGAGCCAGGCGCCGGCGCGGGCAGCCATGGCCTCCGTAGTGGATGTGCTCACCGAGGAACTCAACACCATCAAGGACCGGCTCGACCTGTTCGTGCGTGCCCATCAGCGCAGCAATGCCGATCTTGCGGAACTGCTGCCGGGGCTCCGGCAGGTGGCCAACACCCTCGCCATGCTGCGCCAGGGCACCAGCCAGCGAGTCATCAACGACCAGATCGATCGGGTCAACCAGCTGGCAGCCAGCACGAATACCGTGGACGACGGTACCCTGATGGACATCGCCGGGGCACTGCTCTATGTGGAAGCCTCCATTTCCGGACTTTCTGACCACGACGGCGCTCAGGAGGACCAGCAGCCCACCGGCAGCGGCGAAGACGCCCACCGGATAACCGGTCTCCAGGCCACCGAGGCGGGCAGCGCGGTGCTGCGCGAATCCCGCAACGCGCTGGAGCAGGTGAAGACGGGAGTGGTCAACTTCATTGCCTCCCAGTGGAATACTGAGGCCATCAGTGGCGTGCCGGAACTGCTCTACAGCATCCGCGGTAGTCTGCACCTGATCCCGCTGGAGCGCACCGCCACCGCGCTGGCAGCCTGCGAGCGCTTCATCCAGGACGTACTGATCGACGGCGTCTGGACCCCCAACTGGGAGCAGCTCGATACCCTCGCGGACGCCATCACCAGCATCGAATACCACCTTGAGCGGCTGATGGAGGGCATCGACGACAACGATGCCATCCTGGCCATGGCCGAGGAGCGGCTGGAAAGCCTTGGGTTCCCGCCCGGGCGCGAACCCACCTGGCAGGCCCCCGAACCGGAAGCTGATGAAGCCACCCAGACGGCGCCCGCCGACAGCGCTGCCGCCGCGACCGCGGAACCGCTCAAGGAACGCGATTCCGAGCTGCTGGATGACGATATCCTTGAGATCTTTGGGGAAGAGGCCGACGAGGTGCTGGAGACCATCCAGCAGCACTACCCGACCTTCCGGGCCGACCACGACAACCATCAGGCGCTCGGCGAAGTACGCCGCGCCTTCCATACCCTCAAGGGCAGCGGCCGCCTCGTGGGCGCAACCAGCATCGGTGAGCTGGCCTGGTCGGTCGAGAATCTTCTGAACCGTGTCCTCGACCGCTCCATCCAACCCGCCGAACGCATCATGAACCTGCTCGACCGGGTGATCGAGCGACTCCCGGGTCTGATCCAGTCCTTCCGCGATGGTGAAACCAAAGGCAACGTGGACGATCTCATGACCGAGGCGCACGGCCTTGCGGATAGCCGCAACGCCGAAGAGCCCGAGGATACGGACTCGGAACGCGCTGTACGCGAAGAGCCTGAAACGTCGGCAGGACCCGAACCTGAATCAGAACCTGAACCCAAAGGCGGCCACACGGTACCCGAGCCGCAGGCTGAAACAAACGCCGCGCCGGCTCCGGAGACCGAGACGGAAACCGCCGACGAGCCGCTTGTAGACCAGGAGATCCTCGACATCTTCATCGAGGAGGCGGAGGAAGTTCTGGAAACCATCCATGAATACCTGCCGCGGCTGCTGGAAAGCTACGAGAATACCAACGCGCTCACCGAGGTCCGCCGGGCTTTCCATACCCTCAAGGGCAGCGGGCGCATGGTGGAGGCGCAACGCATCGGCGAGTTGGCCTGGGCGGTGGAAAATGCTCTCAACCGCATCCTCGACGGTACTCTTTTCATGAGCGATGACATGGCATCAGTGCTGCAGCAGGTGACCGATGCCATCCCCACCCTTGTGGAAGACTTCCGCCACCAGCGTGCACCCTCCCTGGACACAGCACGGCTTGAGGAGCGTGCCAATGCCCTGGCCCGTGGCGAGGTTCTGGACGCCGAGCCCATGCCGGAGGCCGAGCCTGGAACCCAGCCTCCCGAGGCAGCGCCGGAGGACGTGGACAAAACCGCGGATTCTGAGCTCGACCCGATGCTCATGGACATCTTCCGTTCCGAGGCCGACAGCCACCTGGATTCACTGAACGACTTCCTCGCGAACGCCGAAGGTCAGGAGACAACGGACTATACCGACGACCTTTCCCGCGCGCTGCATACTCTCAAGGGCAGCGCACACACCGCCGGCATCGAGCCCATCGCCCGGGTCACAGCCCCCATGGAGAAGTTCGTCAAACGGGCGCGGGCGGCGGGCGACCCGGCCGACCCCAAGGTGATCGGCCTCATCCGGCGGGTGCGCGATTTCGTACACGCGGGGCTGGAGCATCTGACCAGCGACCCCCTAACCACCCTTGAAGGGACGGATGAGTTCCTGGCCGATCTGCGCACCCTGCACCAGGAGCGTTATCCCGACGAGGCACCCCCGGCCGGCACCACCACGCCCGAGACCGGCGCGGCCAGCGACAACAGCCTGATCAGCATCTTCCTCAATGAAGGCATTGAACAGCTGCTCGACGCCGATCAGACCCTGGAAGAATGGCTGGAAGGCAACACCGGCGAAGCACCCCTGCAGGCCCTGATCGACAGCCTGGGCACGCTCAGCGCCAGTGCCGACCGCGCCCAGGTGCAGCACGTCAGTGAACTCGCCGGGGCGCTGCAGCACCTCTACGAGGAAGTCATCGAAACCACGGATCTGCCCGTGGATCGGCTGACGCCGCTACTGCGGGAAGCTCACGAGGCCATGATCAACCTCATGGACCAGCTGGCTGCCGGGCTCGCCACCGAATCCCCGGCCGGCCTCGTCACCCGCCTCAACGAACAGGCTGCCGACCTGCGTCAGGCTCGAAGTGACGCCGAGCAGCAGGTCTTCGAGGAACGCTTTGGCGGTGACCTGGCGTCCATGGACGAAGCCCTGGACGAAGACATCGAAGCTGAGCCTGAGCCTGTAGAACAGCATGGGACCGGGAGCGCAGAAGCAGAAGAAGCCAGCGCGGATATCGATCCGGAGCTGGCGGAAATCTTCCTCGAGGAAGCCCATGAACTGATCGACAGCACCGGCGAGGCCCTGCACCAGTACATCTCGGAACCGGACAACACCGAGCTGGCCAAAACGCTCCAGCGCGAGCTGCATACCCTCAAGGGCGGCGCCAGAATGGCCGAAATCGCGCCCATTGCGGACCTGTCGCACTCACTGGAGGACCTGTTCGAACGCGTGGCCCAAGGCCGTCTGGCGCTGGGGGAGGCCACCGGCGACACCCTTCTCGCCTGCCATGACGCGCTGGCACGCATGGTGGATCAGACCAGTGCCTTCCAGCCCTGTGAACCGGCGGACGAACTGATCGAAAGGGTGCAGGCCCTGATGCGCGGCGAAACAGCTCCCCCGGCGGCGGAGACCGAAGCCAAAGAGCCCGAGTCCGAAACATCAGAGCAGGCATCAGAACCGCAGGCGGAAACCACCGCCGAACCCGAAGCGGAGCCCACAAGCGCGCCCGAGAGTGAACTCAGTGTCCTTTTCCTGGACGAGGCCCGCGAGATCGAGAATGCCCTTGAGCAGGCCGTCCAGGACTGGGAAAGCGACCCCGAACAGGGTGAGCCCATGGCGCGGATGCGCGAAGAGCTCCACACCCTCAAGGGCGGCGCCCGCCTGTCCGAGCTCGAACCCATTGCGGAGCTCGCGGATACCTGGGAAAGCACCCTCGACAGCGTCATCGAAGGCGCCGGCGACAGCCACCAGGCCCTGAGCTTCAGCCAGCAGAGCCTGACCCGTCTGGGCGGAATGCTGGACCGTGTCGAGGCCGGTGAACCACTGGAGGCCGTTGCGCCCGGTGCGGAAGCCAGCGAGGCCACAGCGGGCGACGACGCGGAAGACGACCCCAGCAACGTGGATCCGGAAGTCCTCGAGATCTTCCTGGAGGAAGCCGGCGAGCTGGTGGACACCCTGGATCACACCCTGGCCGCCTGGCAGAGAGCCGAGGACGGCGACGAAGCCACCCATAGCCAGGAGGCGCAGCGCGCCCTTCACACCATCAAGGGCGGAGCCCGGCTGGCCGAACTGACCACCCTGGGTGAAAAGGCCCACCGTTTCGAGAGCCTGCTCTCGCGCATTGAATCCGAAGGCAACCAGCCCTCGGAAGCCCAGTGGGAGGAAATCCACGGCCTCCACGACGAGATCATCAGCCGCGTGGAACAGGTCCGCCGCACCTGGCAGGGGGATGCCGGGGAAGAGCGGCCCGAAGCGGCGGCCGAAGCCCCGCCGGCACAGGAGCCGGAAACACCCGCGGGAACCGCTGAGTCGCCGCAGGAGCCCACGCAGCCCGAGGCACAGACCACGCCGGAACCGGATCCCGCCGCCCAGGAAACCCAGCCCCAGCAGCAGGCGCGCGACCAGCGCCGGGCGGAGCTGGCCCGCAGTGCCCAGGAGACCCTGCGGGTCAACGCCCAGCTCATGGACGAGATGGTCAACCTCGCTGGCGAGACCAGCATCACCCGTGGCCGGCTGGAACAGCAGATCAGCGACTTCAGCCACACGCTGGACGAAATGGCCGCCACCACCGACCGCCTGCGCGAGCAGCTGCGGCGGATGGAGATCGAGACCGAGGCCCAGATCCTGCATCGCGCCGAACAGGAGTTCGGTCCGGACTACGAGCAGGACTTCGACCCGCTGGAAATGGACCGCTACTCATCCATCCAGCAGCTTTCCCGGGCCCTGTCGGAATCCGCCTCGGACCTTGCTGATCTGCGCGAAACCATGAGTGACAAGGTGCGCGATGCCGAGACCCTGCTGCTGCAGCAACAGCGCACCAACACCGAGCTCCAGGAGGGGCTCATGAAGACGCGCATGGTGCCCTTCTCCTCCATGGTGCCGCGCCTGCGCCGGATCGTGCGCCAGATCTCCGGCGAAACCGGCAAGAAGGCCCACTTCGAGGTGAACAACGCCGAGGGCGAGCTGGACCGGACGGTACTCGACCGGATGGTGGCGCCACTGGAGCACATGCTGCGCAACGCCATCGACCACGGCATCGAGGATGCTGGCGAGCGTGAGCAGGCCGGCAAGCCCGCCACCGGCAACGTGCGCCTGGATCTCAACCGCGAGGGTGGCGAAGTGGTGCTGCGTCTGAAAGACGACGGCGGCGGGATCGATACCGAGAAGGTCCGCCAGAAAGCCATCAAGCAGGGCCTGCTCGACAGCGGCGAGGACCTGACCGACCACGAGATCCTGCAGTTCATCCTGCAGCCCGGCTTCTCCACCGCCGCTTCCGTGACCCAGATCTCCGGGCGCGGTGTGGGCATGGATGTGGTCGCAAGCGAGATCAAGCAGCTCGGCGGCAGCCTGGACATCGACTCCACCCTGGGAACGGGCACCATCTTCACCGTACGGCTGCCGTTCACCGTCTCGGTGAACCGGGCGCTGATGGTCACCATCGGCGAGGACTACTACGCCATTCCGCTGAACACCATCGAGGGCATCGTGCGGGTCTCCACTTACGAGCTGGAGGAGTACTACCAGCCCGACGCCCCCCTGTACGAATACGCCGGCCAGCAGTACCGCCTGCAGTACCTGGGCGCGCTGCTCAACTCCGAGAGCCAGCCCAAGCTCCAGGGCCAGGCCCTGCCGCTCCCAGTGATGCTGGTGCGCGGGGCCGACCAGCCCATGGCCCTGCAGGTCGACAGCCTCATGGGCAGCCGCGAGATCGTGGTAAAATCCCTGGGACAGCAGTTCGGCAGCGTGCGTGGCGTCTCCGGCGCCACCATTCTGGGCGACGGCAACGTGGTGGTGATCCTCGACCTCCCGGCCATGATCCGTGGCGACATCCTGGCCCAGCGTCAGCGCATGCTGGCCCAGGTCGAGACCCGCGAGACCCCTCGCGAGCAGCGGCCCACCCAGGTCATGGTGGTGGACGACTCGGTCACGGTCCGCAAGGTCACCTCGCGCCTGCTGGAGCGCCACGGCATGGAGGCGCTGCTGGCCAAGGACGGGCTCGACGCCGTCGGCCAGCTCCAAGACCGGCGTCCGGATATCGTCCTGCTGGACATCGAGATGCCGCGCATGGACGGCTTCGAGGTGGCCAGCTTCATCCGGCATGACAGCAAGCTCAACGACGTGCCCATCATCATGATCACCTCTCGGACCGGTGATAAGCACCGGGAGCGGGCCGAGGCCATTGGCGTCAACCACTACCTCGGCAAGCCGTTCCAGGAGCAGGAGCTGCTGGACACCATCATGGAGCATGCAAGCGTCGGAGCGGAGCAATGAGCACGGACAGGGGCGTGACCGTCATCGCCGACGACGTGCTCCAGCGTCACCGTTTGCAGCAGGCGCTGGACCGGCACGGCCTGCCCGTTGCATTCATCGGGGACCCGGAGCGTTTTGCCGCCCTGGATCAGGCCCCCGAGGCGGACCTCTGTCTGGTGGAGCTCACTGATGAGGAGGAATACCCAGAGCTGGTCGAGGCGCTGCTGGCGGAGGAGGAACAGCCCATGCTGTTCGGGCCGGGGGCTGCACCGGAGCCCGGCCGCCAGGAATACGTGCGCTGGGAGCGGCGCCTGGTCGCCAAACTGGAGGACCAACTGGGGCGCCTGGAAGCGCTTGAGGATGAAGGCAGCCTGGATGCGCTGGCGGTGCAACCGGAAACCCGGGAACGCCTGCCCATGCCCAACTGGCTGGGACCCGCGGGGGAAGACGACCCCGCCCGGGAAATCTGGATTCTGGGGGCATCACTGGGTGGCCCGGCCGCCGTCAAGGCATTCCTCGATGCCCTGCCCGGCCGTCTGCCCATTGCCTTCGTCTACGCCCAGCACATCGATGCCCATTTCAGCAGCGTGCTCAGCCGGGTGCTGACCCGCGACTCGGAATGGTCCCTGGTCACCGCCGAACAGGATCGCACACTGCGGTGCGGTGAAATCCTGCAGGTGCCCGTGGAACAGGAATTCTGGCTGGACGCGGAGGCCCGGATCCAGCTCCGCGACGAACCCTGGTCCGGCCCCTACGGCCCCTCCATCGACCAGGTGATGACCAATATCGCCCGGGTTCACAGCGGCCACTGTCACAGCATCATCTTCAGCGGCATGGGCAACGACGGCGCCCTGGCCGCACCGGCGCTCCACCAGGCGGGCGGCCACATCTGGGTGCAGCGCCCGGATAGCTGCGCCAGCCCGGCCATGCCGGAATCGGTCCAGGCCACCGGCACGGCGGATTTCCAGGGTGATCCCCGCGAGCTGGCGACACGGCTGCTGCGCGTGCTTGAGGAACAGACCCTGCTGGCCGGCCGCTCGCGATACCATTCAGCCTGATTCGACCTGCAAGGAACCCATCATGGCGGAGAACCCCGAACAACTGTCCTGCGTGCTGATCCCGGTCCAGGACACCACCTTGCTTCTGCCCAACGTTTCCATTGCCGAAATCGTTGACTACGAGCCCGACCCGGCGGACGAGGATCAGGAATGGGTGCTTGGCCGGCTCCAATGGCGGGGCGTGAATCTGCCGGTGCTGTCCTGGGAAGCGGCCAACGGCGGTGATCCCTTCCCCCCCGAGGGCCGGCGCGGGCGTATTCTGGTGCTCAACACCATCACCGAGCGCCACGAGGCCATGCCCTTCATGGCCATGGCCACCCGCGGCATCCCAAGACAGGCCAAGGTCAGCCCCGAGGAACTGCGCCGGGAACCGGACGCCGACGGCGACGCAACGCTGATGACGGTCATCTTCGAGGGAGAGCACTGCGTGATTCCGGACATGGCGGTGCTTGAGGACCTGGCCCAGCGCGCCGCCGGCTGAGGTTCCGTCTCTGTGGGGCCAATGTTACCCTGTAACGTATGACTCATCCGCTACCCTACCGCTCCCATGACCATCAGGCCTGCGTCAGCCAGGCCCTCACCGACGCCCGGCGCATCTGTGCCGAGAAAGGCGCACGCCTCACACGGCTGCGGGAACAGGTGCTGGAGCTGGTGTGGCAGTCCCACCGCCCCCTCGGGGCCTACGACATCCTCGATATCCTCAACGGCGAAGGCCGCCGCTCGGCACCGCCCACCGTCTACCGGACCCTGGACTTCCTGTTGCAGATGGGCCTGGTTCACCGCATCGCCTCGCTCAATGCGTTCGTGGGCTGTAACCAGCCCGACCACCGCCATACCGGCTGCTTCCTGATCTGCCGCCAGTGCCATAACGTGCTGGAGATTGAGGCGTCCGGCATACAGAAGGCCATCGACAGTGAGGCCCGGAGCCACGGCTTCCTGAATGAGGAGACAGTGGCCGAGGTGACCGGGCTCTGCCCGGCCTGCCGTGAGGAGGGCGACGATGACTGAGCCCGTGGTATCACTGGAGGACGCCGGCCTGCGCTATGGCGAGACACACGTTCTGCACGACCTGACCTTCAGCATGAGCGAAGGCGATATCGTCACCGTCATCGGCCCCAATGGCGCGGGCAAGACCAGCCTGATCAAGCTCATCCTTGGCATCGAGAAGCCCAGCTCCGGCCATGTCCGCCAGCGCGCCGGTACCCGGGTGGGCTACGTGCCCCAGCGCATGACCCTCCAGCCTACCCTGCCGCTGACGGTGGGGCGCTTCCTCGGGCTTGCCGGCGGCGACAACAGCGCCATTGAGGCGGCCCTGGCCCGCACCGGTGTGGCCCATCTGGCGAATGAATCCGTCCATTACCTGTCCGGTGGCGAGTTCCAGCGCGTGCTGCTCGCCCGCGCCATCCTGCGCCGCCCCCAGCTTCTGGTGCTGGACGAGCCGGCCCAGGGGCTGGACGTCAACGGCCAGTCGGCGCTCTACGAGCTGATCCAATCCCTGCGCGATGAACTCAACTGCGCGGTGCTGACCGTCTCCCACGATCTGCACGTGGTCATGGCGTCGACGGATACGGTGCTTTGCCTGAACGGCCACATCTGCTGCCGTGGCCAGCCGGAACAGATCTCCCGGGACCCGGCTTTCACTCAGTTGTTCGGCGAACACCTGGCCAATACCCTGGCGGTCTACCATCACCACCATAACCACAGCCACGACGTGCACGGAGACACCGTGCCATGATCGACCTGATCCTGAACGACTTCTTCTGGCGCGCCATGGCCGGCGGCCTGATGGTCGCGCTGGTGGCGGGCCCACTGGGATGCTTTGTGGTCTGGCGGCGCATGGCCTATTTCGGAGACACGCTGGCGCACTCCGCCCTGCTGGGAATCGCCCTGGGCACCGCCTTCCAGGCCAACCTCAACCTGAGCATCGCGTTGGTGTGCATCCTGCTGGCGGTGGTGCTGATGCTGCTCTCGCGTCAGCAATCGCTGGCCAGTGACACCCTTCTGGGCATCCTCTCCCACAGCTCGCTGGCCATCGGGCTCGTGGTGCTGGGCATGATGCAGGATTTCAGTATCGACCTGACCGGTTACCTGTTCGGTGATCTGCTGGCCATCAACCAGCGGGACCTGCTCTGGATCGCCCTGGGCGGCGCCCTCATCCTCGCGCTCACCGTCTGGCTCTGGCGCGGCCTGCTGATGATCACCATCCACGATGAGCTGGCGGCGGTGGAAGGCCACCGAACCGGTCTGCTGCGACTGGCGCTGATGCTGATGCTGTCGCTGGTGATCGCCACCGCCATGAAGATCGTGGGCGTTCTGCTGATCACCGCGCTGCTGATCATTCCCGCGGCGGCTGCCCGGCCGCTGGCCGCCACCCCCGAGCGCATGGCGGTGATCGCCTCGCTGCTGGGCATGGGGTCGGTGGTGGCGGGCATGACCCTGTCCTGGCACATGGACACCCCGGCCGGCCCGTCGGTGGTGGTCTCGGCTTTCGGTTTCTTCCTGCTGCTCTGGCTTGCGCGGGCGCGCTCGCCAGCCTGAGACACCCACCGCTTGGTCTGCGCACAGCACTGCGCTACAGTGAAGCAAGGCAGACAGCGCGGGAGCCAGGACGATGGAACCGGAAAGCGTACCCGATACCGATCAGCCGGGCTGGTACCGTGCACTGCCCCCGATCGTGCTGGGTGTGGGGCTGGCGCTGAGCCTGCTGCTTTGGTCCGAGACCCGCCAGGCACTGACCCACGCCGCCACCACCGGAGAAGACCCGGTCTTCCCCGGCCTCCTGCTGCTGTGCGGTATCCTTCTGAGTGTTGGCCTGGCCCTGGCTACCTGGCAGATCGTTCGCGCCCACCGGCTCATGATCCGCCGTGAGGTGCGACTGGAGCGCCTGCGTCAGCGCGACAGCCGCGCGCTGGATAACAAGCGTCTCGAAAAGGAAGTGATGAGCCGGGCGCTTTCGGACAGTGAGCAGCGCACACGCGACTTCATCCGCCTGGGCACCGGTATTGCCCTGGAGCTGGACGATGCCCATGCCATTGGTTACGTCTCGCCCCAAGTGGAAACCTGGTTGGGGCATACCCCGTCCAACCTTGCAGGTGAGCGCTTTTCCATCCTCCTTCCGGGATCCGAACACCACCGCCTTGATGAGGCCTTGGAGACCAGTCGCCGCGAGGCCCGCCACACCAGCCTCGACACCTGGCTCACGGAGCCCGGGGGCAGCACCCTGTCCGTCCACCTGCGCATCTGCGCCATCGTGGACGCACTGTCCCACTGCCAGGGCTTCCGTGTGATCGCCTCACCACGGGGCCCCATTGAATAGCGGCGATTCGCCACCACCTCTGTATGCAGAGATAACCTGAATACGGCGCCAGATTCTGAACAGAGGTCCGCCAATGGAATTCAAGGATTACTACAAAATACTGGGCGTGGACGAGGACGCCTCCAAGTCCGAGATCAAGTCCGCGTACCGCAAACTCGCGCGCAAGTACCATCCGGACGTGAGCAAGGAGGCGGACGCCGAGGACCACTTCAAGGACGTGAGCGAAGCCTATGAAGTCCTGAAGGACGACGAGAAACGGGCCGAGTACGACCAGCTGCGCAAGTACGGGCAGACGGCGGACGGTGGTTTCGATCCACCGCCTGACTGGGAGTCCGGCGCCAGCTTCTCGCGCGGCGGGTTCACCGGTGCGGACAGCATGGACTTCAGCGACTTCTTCGAATCCATCTTCGGCGGCGCCGGCGGCGGCTTCCGGCAGCAGCGTGGCCAAGGCTTCGCCATGCGCGGCGAGGACCTCCACCATCAGCTGTCGCTGTTCCTGGAGGAGGCCTACAACGGCTGTGAGAAATCCCTGCGCCTGCAGCAGCCGGAGCCCGGGCCGGACGGCCGCGTCCAGCGACGTGAGCGCACGCTGAAAGTGAAGGTGCCCGCCGGCGTACGCGACGGCCAGACCATACGCCTGCGCGGCCAGGGCGGGCCCGGTATCGGCAACGGTCCGGATGGGGATCTTTACCTGGACATCCAGATCGCGCCCCATCCACACTTCCGGCTGGAAGGCGGTGATCTGTATGTGACCGTCCCCGTGACCCCCTGGGAGGCAGCGCTGGGCGGTCGCATCACGGTGCCCACCATGGGCGGCCGGGCCACGCTCACCGTTCCGGAAGGCGCGCGCGAAGGCCAGAAGCTGCGCCTGCGTGGCAAGGGCATGCCCGGCAAGACCCCGGGTGATCAGTACGTGGTGCTGCAGGTCGCCATGCCACCGAAACAGACGGAGCGCAGCCGCGAACTCTTCCGCGAGCTCAGCGAGGAAGTGCCGTTCAACCCACGTGAACACCTGGGAGTCTGAACATGAGCAGCAGAACGCCCCAAGCCGAGATGATGGACGAACTGGTGCGGCTGACACTGCGCGATCTCTGCCATGACTGCCAGGTCAACGCCGAGTACGTGATCGAGCTGGTGGAGTTCGGCGTGGTACAGCCACGCGAGGGCCGGAGCCCGCGGGAATGGGTCTTTGCCGGTGAAGACCTGGTTAGGGTCAAGAAGGCGGAACGGCTGCGGCGGGATCTCGAGGTCAACCTGCCCGGTGTGGCCCTGTCACTGGACCTGCTCGAGGAAGTCCGCGAGCTGCGCCGGCGGGTTGAGGACATGGAGCAGGATCGCAGGCGTGACTGAACCTCAGCCCAGCTCGGACAGCGGCCGCGCCACCTGGGCCACGCGGTCGTTGTCCACCAGCTCCAGAAAGTAGTCACCCAGCCGCTGGCTCTCGGCCATGGCCCGGCGCCAGTTAGCCTCGCGCGTTTCGTCATCGTCCCGGTAGGCCGGGAAATCCCGCCGGTCCGGCAGTTTGCCGTCCGGCAGCCGCTCCAGATACGACTGTGTGGGCGCGATCAGAACCAGGTTGCGCAGGCGCTCGGGGTCGCCGTTGCGCCAGGGGAGGCTCTTGTCGAACCAGCCCGGCACGATCCGCTGGGTAAAGTGCGGGTAGAGGACGAGATCGTCCCCGGCGTAGGGCAGGTCCAGATGGTAGTCGGTCAGGCCGCCGTCCCGGAAGGCGCGGCCCGCCACACCAGGAATGGACGTCACCGCATTCATCACGAAGGGAATCGAGGCCGAGGCCAGCAGCGCAGCCTGCAGGTTGCCCGCGTTCAGGCCCTCATGGCGCCCCGGGAAGTCGCTGAACGCCTCCAGAGGGGGCTTCGCACGCTCATCGTGCATCACGATCCGCTCAAATCCCAGCCGGATCCAGGGCCGGTGAATGGCATTGGCCATCACCACCGGCGCCAGGCCAGCCATCAGCAACGGTTTGCGGTCCGAGGCCACCAGCCCCTTTGAGCGCGCCACCATCACGTTCAGCCGATAGCGCTGCTGCTCAAGGATGGCAGCCTCATGCCCGCCCAGCAGCGCCTGGAGCATATCCCGGCACTGCTCGGAGACCTGCGCCGGGGTTATGCCCCTGGGGAAACGCTGGGTGGTGTAGAGTTCCCCGAGCCGCTCCAGCGCCGCCACCGGCTCCGGCGTGCAGGCACAGGCAAAACGCCAGCTGCCGATGGAGGAGCCGATGAGCGCGCGCTCACGCGGCGCCCGTTCCAGCCAGTCGCCGAATAGCACCCGGTCCAGCCCCAGCAGCCCCAGTGCCTTGGGGCCACCCGCCGCGCCGGGCATGGTGCCTACGTCCCCCGGCTGGAGTCCGCGTTCACGGATACGTGCCAGGGCGCGGTCGCCGGCATGGATGCTCAGCGGTGGTGTGGAGTCGATCATCAGTGTGGTCAGTCATTACCCAGTGCAATACGACGACGGAAGGCCAGGTAGTGCTGCAGCGTTTCCGCGGGCGCCTCGAAATGCGGATAGTGACCAATGTCGTCCAGCAGTGCAATCCCGCGGTCACTCACCAGCTCCCGGTAACGCTGGAGCATGGCCTGCCCGGAGACAGGGTCCGCGCCGCCCCAGATCAGCTGCGCTGGCTGTTCCATGGCCTGGAGCGCTCCCACCCAGCGGTGCCGGTGGACCCGGCGCTCCTCCATGTAGTGGATGATGCGATGGATGACCCCGCGCCCGTTGTTGTGGATCAGCAGCTGCCAGAAATCCTCAATGTCCCGTGCCGTGGGCTGGGTGGCCGCACCGAAGATACGCCCCAGGCTGTTCTCGAACACCCGCCGCGTCAGTGCCCGGCTCACAAGCCCACCCAGCGGCCCCAGAAGCAGCTTCTGGATGAGGAGGGGCTGGTGTACCTCCGGGAATAGCGCCGCATTCATCAGGGCGATACTCTCTATGCGGAATCCGAGGCTGCCCTCGCGCTCACGGGCCAGAAGCTCCTGGGTCACGGTCGCCCCATAGTCGTGAGCGAGGACGTGCACCCGTTCCTCGCCCATCTGCTCCAGCCAGCCCTGGATCAGGTCCGCCTGCTCGATGATGGAATAGTCGTGGTCCTGGGGCTTATCCGAGAACCCGAACCCCAGCATGTCCGGAGCCAGCAGCCGGTAATGCTCACTCAGCGCCGGCCACAACCGGTGCCAGTCCCAGGAGGCCGTGGGAAAGCCGTGAATCAGCAGCAGGGGGTCACCCCGACCGCCAATACGGCTGAACACGGCATGTTCGCCGTACATGAACCAGCACCCGGCCTCCTGCCAGCGTTGCAGTCCATGGGACTCCCCCTCGACCCGACCGCCGGGGGGAAGATCGTCTGTATTCCGGTGCATCACGCCTCTCCCTGTCTGTTATGTGATGGTTCTGTCTTCCGGCGGCTGAGTCTATCGCAATGTGCAACCTGCAACACTCATCCAGTGGCTTCATTGCGTCGTAAACTGAGAAAAAGAGATAATCCGTCGGCCGTCTTCCATTGAGCCTTTCTATGATGGGATTCGCGCTAACGGCATAATGGATCGCTGATCAACGATGGGTTGAACCCGGGAGTACACCATGGAGCACAACACCGAGGGGCTGGCAGCGGACTACCGGGACATCATCCGCCGCCTGGGTGAGGATCCGGAACGCGAGGGCCTCGCCGAGACCCCCGAACGCGCCGCCAGGGCCATGGAATTCCTGACCCACGGCTATCATCAGGACCTGGATTCCATCGTCAATGGCGCCATCTTTGAATCGTCCAATGACGAGATGGTGGCGGTACAGGACATTGAACTCTATTCCCTGTGCGAACACCACCTTCTGCCCTTTGTGGGCAAGTGCCACCTTGCCTACCTGCCCAACGGGCGGGTACTGGGGCTGTCCAAATGCGCCCGCATCGTGGACATGTTCGCCCGCCGCCTGCAGATCCAGGAATCGCTCACGCGCCAGATCGCCGAAGCAATCCAGGAGGTCACTGGTGCCAAGGGCGTGGCGGTGGTCATCGAGGCCCATCACATGTGCATGATGATGCGCGGCGTGGAAAAGCAGAACTCCACCATGAAGACCTCGGTGATGCTGGGCACCTTCCGTGAATCCCAGGCCACGCGCATGGAATTCCTGACCCTGCTCAAACGCAGCTGACCACCACGGGGCCGCCATGATCGACGCACGCACCGCCACCATCCGCATCAAGGATCTCCGCCTGCGCACCTACGTCGGCATCAAGGAAGATGAGATCAACAACCGCCAGGACGTGGTGATCAACATCCGGCTGCTGTATGACGCCGACCAGGCCATCCGTAACAACGACATCGAGGCGGCGTTGAACTACCGCACCATTACCAAGAACATCATTGCCCATGTGGAGGGCAACCGCTTCTCGCTGCTGGAACGGATGACCCGTGAAGTCCTGGATCTGGCCATGGCGCCCGAAGCGGTTCTGGAGGCGGAGGTGGAAATCGACAAGCCTCATGCCCTGCGCTTCTCGGACTCGGTATCCGTTACACTGGGAGCCTCCCGCCAGCGCTCATAGCAGCCGTGGACATTTGTGCACAGTTGCCTACACTGAGGAACCACCGCTTCCGGCCCTGAGGCCCAACCGCAATGCCACTGCGTTCGCTGTTCAGTGCTGATACCCGACCGCCGATTCTGCTCGCCCTGGCATGGCTTACTGCCCTGTCGCTGGTCGCTGCTGGAACCGTACTGTCGTGGCGCGCAGGGCAATTCTGGCCAACGCTGATCCTCACCTGCGGGACCCTTGCCACCCTGGCGCTGGCACTGGGACGGGGCCTGCAACGCCGCCACCAGCTGCTGGAAAAAACCCGCGCCGCCCTGCGTCAGGAAACCGACCGGCGGGTGAGCGTCGTGGCCGACCTCGAACGCATTGCCAGCAATGACCCGCTGACAGGCCTCGCCAACCGCCACTTCTTCATGGAGGATCTGGATTACGCGGTCCAGCGCGCACGCCAGTCAGGAGAGAAGATCGCAGTCATCGCGATCGACCTGGACGGCTTCCAGACGCTCAACAATGCCATGGGCCACGATTACGGCGACCAGCTGCTGATGGCGGTGGCCGAGCGGCTGCGCACCCTGGAGGACAGCAACCACCTGTTCTGCCGGGCCAGCAGCGATGACTTCTACCTGCGCTGTTATCCGCTGCCGGAGCTGGAATCACTCATCCACCTTATGGATCGCATCCGGGCACTCTTCCACCGCCCCATACCCATGGACGACGAGGACCGCTACCTCTCCGCCTCCATCGGCGTGGCGCTCTTTCCGGATCATGTCGGGGATGCCCAGTCCCTGATCGCCAGCGCCGAAGCGGCTCTCAACCAGGCGGCGGAGCTTTCCGGCACCCGTTACCAGTTCTACAACGAACGCCTGCACGAACGGATCCGGGAACGGATGGAGCTGCACTGGGGACTGCATGACGCCCTGGAGCAGAAGCGCTTCCATCTGCTCTATCAGCCACAGCAGGATCTGGCCACCGGGCAGTGGGTCTCGGCGGAGGCCACGCTGAACTGGGAGCATCCGGAACGCGGGGACCTGGGGCCCGAATCCTTTATGGAGGCGGCACTGGAAACCGGATTGACGCCTGCCATCACCCGCCACACGATCACGCTGGTCTGCGACCAGCTGCGACGCTGGCGCCAGAGCGGAGCGCAGCACCTGACGATAGCCGTTAACCTGTACGGCCCGGAGCTGGAGGACAGCGGCCTGGTGGAACACATCGCGGGATCCCTGAGACGCTGTGAGATCGCCCCGGAAGCCCTGGAACTGGAGCTTGCAGAAGCCAGCCTGGCCAGCAACGGCCACCAGCGGGAACAGCAGCTGCGGGCGCTGAGTGAGCTCGGCCTGCCCATCAGCATCGACGGCTTCGGGCGGGGCACCGCCTCTCTCGCCTGGGTCAGGGACTTCCCCGTGCATCAGCTCAAAATCGAGCCGGGCTTTGTACGGCGCGTCACCAGCCGGCATAATGACAGTGTGATCGTCAGGGCGATCATCCACCTGGCCCACAATCTGGGCATGCAGGTCACCGCAACGGGTGTCGATACCGATGCGCACCTGACGTTCGTCAACGCACACCGGTGCGATTTTGCCCAGGGTGAACGGATCAGCCCGCCCCTGGCCCCGGATGAGCTGGTGAAACAGATCAGCTTCAACCGATCCAATACAACAGAGTACTCCTGACCATCATGCGCCGTCTGATCATCACCGTACTGAGCCTGGCCGCCATCGCCGCTGTTGCCCTTGGCGCCACCCAACTGGTTTCCGGCAACGGAGGGGAAACCGCCACAGCGGAGAAGGCGCAGGAAAGTGTCGCTCCGGAGCAGACGCTCACCGTCTTCGCCTCCCCCACCTGCGGCTGCTGTGGCGACTGGATCGAGCACATGCGCGAGGCTGGATTCCAGGCTGAAAAGCGGGAAGTCAGCAACATCAACCGCGTCAAGCAGGAAGCCGGGCTGCCACGGTCACTCGCCAGCTGCCACACCGCCTTCATCGGCGGCTACCTCATCGAGGGCCACGTTCCCGCCTCCGACGTGAAGCGCCTTCTGCGGGAACAGCCCGAGGCCGCCGGCCTGAGTGTGCCGCGTATGCCGGTAGGCTCACCGGGCATGGAAATGGAAGGCCGTGGCCGAGACGCCTTCGATGTGATTCTTTTCCGGGACAACGGTGATCAGGAAGTCTTTGAACACTACCCCGCCCAGACCAGCCTCTGACTCCGCACTACTGACAGGTTATTCTCTCAATGCTGAACAGCGACGCCCTGAACCAGCTCCAGCAGCTCCGTTCCGACATCCAGTCCGACAAGGAGCTGTTTGCCGGCACTATCAAGCGCGTCACCGGACGCTTCGGTTTCGTCACCCTGGATGACGGCCGCGACATCTATCTGCCAAAGGATGAAGCCCAGAAGGTACTGCTGGGCGACCGGGTCCAGATCCAGATCACCCAGGGCAACGGCGGCAAGCAGGCAGGAGAGCTTGAGACCGTCGACGAGCGGGTTCTGGATACCTTCATTGGCCAGTACGTGGTCCGGGGCAAGGGCCACTTTGTGGCACCGGACATCAACGGCCTCAGCCGGTGGTTCTTCGTGCCCCCGAAACAGCGCAACCAGGCGAAGCACGGCGACTTCGTCCACGCCCGGGTCACACGCCACCCCTTCAGCAGCGGCAATGCCCAGGCCGAGGTGCTGAGTGTCATCGGCAACGAGTCGGACCCGGGCATCGAGCGTGGCTACGCCATGGCCAAGTACCAGCTGCGCGACGAATGGCCCGAGGCGGTGAACGAAGAGGTCGCCACCCTCTCGGAGTCGGCCATTGAGCAGGCCACCTCCGGGCGCGAGGACCTGACGGATCTGCCCTTTGTGACCATCGACGCCCCCAGCACCCAGGACATGGACGACGCCGTTATGGCCCAGGCCCTTCCCGGGGCCGGCTGGCGCCTGTGCATCGCCATTGCGGACCCGGCGGCACTACTGCCGGAGGACGGCGCCACGGAGCAGGAAGCGCGGCTGCGCGCCAGTTCCGCCTACTTCCCCGGCCAGCCCAGGGCCATGCTGCCCTCGGCCATCAGCCAGGACCTGGGCTCGCTCATGGCGGGCAGGGACCGGCTGGCCCTGGTCTGTGACCTGCAGCTGGACGCCGAAGGCAACATGGGCGATTACCAGCTGCGCGCCGCCACCATCCGCTCCCGCGCCAAGCTGGCCTATGAAAGCGTGGAGGCCCTGTTTGAGGGCCGGACCGACGAGGAGATCCAGGCGCTGGACGATACCACCCTGGAAAGCCTGAACCAGCTCAAATCCGTGGGCGAAGCCCTGCGGCAATGGCGCGAAACCAACGCCCTGGTCAACGAGGAACGACCGGATTACCGCATCCGACTGGATGAGAACCGCAAGATCCGCAGCATCGAGAAGCGCTACCAGACCAGCGCGCACCGACTGATCGAGGAATGCATGATCGCCGCCAACCGCTGTGCGGCGGACTTCCTGCAACAGCGCAGCGGGGATGGGCTCTTCATCACCCACGCCGGCGTGCGCGAGGGGAAGGCGGACAACATCCGCCAGCTTCTGGAACAGCACTGCCCGGAGCTGCTGGACATAGACCCCACCACGGCGGAAGGCTTCACCAGCCTGGTACGTCGGGCCTCGGCGCTGGATACGGATCTTCCGGTGAAGGCCATTGTCATGCGCCAGCTGGAACGCGCCGAAATGGCTACCCAAGCGGCGCCCCACCAGGGCATGGGGCTGTCTCTCTACACCACCATGACCTCACCGCTGCGCAAATACAGCGACTACTTCGTGCACCGGCTGATCCGCCATCACCTGGGCCTTGCCGGCAAACCCGACTGGGATGAATCCGTGCTCAAGGCCCTGCAGGAATCCCAGTGGCAGCTGCGCCAGGCGGTCAACGAGATGGAGCACAGCCTCAAGTGCCAGTTTGCGCCCAGCCTGGGCGACGAGGCGCATCAAGGCACCATCGTCCAGGTGAACGCCGGAGGCTTCCAGGTGAAGCTGGATGAAACCGGCCTGGTGGGCTTTGTAGCCGCACGTGACCTGCCCGAGAAGTTCAGCTTCGACCCGGTCACCCATACCATCGCCAGCGACCAGCGCCGTTTCAGGCTGGATCAGGTGGTGACGGTTCGGTTCAAGGAAGTGGATGAGGAGCGCCGCCAGATCCGCTTCGATCTGGTCGACGCCTGATTCCGGCCGACCCTACTGGTCGGCCCCGAGCGCCTCGGCGCGCTCGCGGCTGGCCGCCAGCTCGTCCGGATTGTTCTCGGGAAGGGTCCATCCCTGAAGGTGCTTCTCCACCAGGGTAGTGATCATATCGATGTGATCCTCGTCCGAGTTCAGCGCCGGAATGTAGTGGAAGTCCTCGCCTCCGGCTTCCATGAAGTACTCGCGATTCTCCTCATCGATCTCCTCGATGGTCTCCAGGCAATCCGACGAAAAGCCGGGGCAGACCACATGGACCCGCTTCACGCCCTGGCCGGGCAATGACTTCATGGTTTCGTCCGTATAGGGCTGGAGCCACTCCTCGTTGCCGAAACGGGACTGGAATGTGGTCATGTACTCACCTTCGCGCAGCCCCAGGCGCCTGGTCAGCAGCCGCGTGGTCTTGTGGCATTCGCAGTGATAGGGGTCGCCGTTGAGCAGGTAGCGTTTGGGCACTCCATGGTAGGACAGCACCAGCATGTCCGGCCGGCCATTCTCTTCCCAATAACGCTCGATCTTGCGCGCCACCGCCTCGATGTAGGGCTCAAAGTCGTGGTAATGGCTGATGAAGCGCAGATCCGGCAGCCAGCGCCGCTGCTGGAAGTCCTGTGCCAGCGCATCGAATGTGGAGCCGGTGGTGGAGGCGGCGTACTGCGGGTACATGGGAAGCACCAGAAGCTGACGCACGCCACGGCGCTGCAGGTCATCAATCGCGGAGGCAATCGAGGGGTTACCGTAACGCATGGCGTAGGCCACCTCGATGTTCTGCCCGTAGCGGAACTGCAGGCGCTGCTTGACCCCCTCGCTCTGGCCCTTGGTGTGGACCAGCAGCGGCGAGCCCTCCTCGCTCCAGACGCTGCGATAGCCCTCGGCGGATTTTTTTGGGCGGGTCCGAAGCACAATGCCGTGCAGGATCAGCCACCAGAGAAGGCGCGGCAGCTCGATCACGCGGGGGTCGGAGAGAAACTGGTCCAGATAGCGGCGCAGTGCCGGTGTTGTGGGCTCATCCGGCGTGCCCAGGTTGGTGATGAGCACGCCCACCCTGGCCGGCTGGTCGTGGGTGAAATGCTCGCTCATGCCACGGTATTTCATACGGTTGGATTCCCCGTTGGGCTGGAATGGATTGACTTGCGTTTCATACGCACCACCATGAAAACTGGTTCCCTGCAGAAGGTGACTCAATGACTGCCAGGCAGCTTCTGATCGTTGCCCATACACCCTCACCCAATACGTCCCGCATGGCGGAGGCGGTTCTCCGGGGCGCACACCATGAGGATATCGAAAACGTCGACGCACGGCACATACCCCCACTGGAAGCCGGCCCGGAAGACGTTCTCGGGGCAGATGCGATCATTCTGGGCACCACCGAGAATCTCGGAACTATGAGCGGTGCGCTAAAAGATTTTTTTGATCGGATCTATTATCCCTGCCTGGAAGAGACTCAGGCCCTGCCGTTCGCCAGCTTTGTGCGGGCGGGCAAGGACGGTACGGGAACGCTGAAAGCCATCGAGACGATTACCACCGGGCTCCGCTGGCGGGCGGTTCAGGAGCCACTGCTGTGCCACGGCGAATTCCGGGAGGAATTCATCACCCAGTGCGAGGAGTTGGGTCTTTACCTGGCCGCGGGCCTGGATGCGGGCATGTTCTGAAGGCCATCCGCCCGGCCACTTTCCCGGCCGGGCGAATCGCCACTCAGGGGCGAGCAGGTTGTTTTACTGCTGACCCTGGCCGCTGCCCTGACCCTGGCTGCGCTGCTGCATCTGCTGCTGCATGCGCTGCATCTGCTGGCGCTGCTTCTGCATCTGCTTCTCCAGCTCCTTGCGCTGTTCTTCGGTGAACACCGCTTCCACGCGGGACTGGAGCAGGATGCTTTCCGCCGTCATCTCACCGGTGAGATTACCCAGCTTCTCGGCATCCTCGCGGATGGCTTCCTCGTCATAATCCGGGCCGACACGACCGTCCAGCTTCTGCTGAAGCTGCTGGATCTGCTTCTGCGTGTCCTGGATGTCGCCCTGCATCTCGTCCAGGATGCCGCGGATCTCTTCCTGCTGTTCGTCGGTAAGATCAACCATGCGCGCCAGCTGGTCTACCTGGTCGCCACCCTGCTGACCCATCTGCTGGGCGCCGGCGGTAAAGGCCATAAGCATGGCGAGGCCGGCGGCGAGGAGTCGGAAGGTCTTCATAGGGAACACTCCGGTTGTGGTGTTAATGATGTATGAGCCCGCGAGCATAACGCGACTCAAGGGGGTGTTTCACGCCCAAAGGCCACGAATTCATTAACACTTTTACAGATAGGGCGACATCAGCCTCGCAATGCCATTGCGCAGACGCACCGGCAGCCGGGCGTTGCGCAAATCAGCCAGCTCAAGGGGCTCGGCACGCGCCCGCACCTGATCAACCATCCGTTCCAGCGAGCGGGCGAGGCGCGGATCGTAGCATTCCAGGTTGCATTCAAAGTTCAGCCGAAGGCTGCGCGGGTCCCAGTTGGCCGAGCCCACCATGCACCAGCGCCCGTCCACGGTGAACAGCTTGCTGTGATCAAACTCGCCGGGGCTGTACCAGACCCGGACGCCCCACTGGAGCAGCCCTTCGAGTTGGCCACGACAGGCCCAGTCGACCATGGGCAGGTTGTTCCGCAGTGGCAGCACCACATCCACGGTTACCCCACGCAGGGCGGCGGTCTTCAGAGCATCCTGGACGGTGGCGTCAGGCAGGAAATACGGCGTCATGATCCGCACATGACGCCGTGCCACTGAGAGGGCGCCCACGATCACCTGGCGCAGGCAGTCCAGGTTCTCGTCCGGTCCATCCGGAATCACACGGCTGAGCGTGGTGCCCGGGGCATAGGGCTTGGGGAACCAGCGTTCGCCGTTGAGCTGCTCGCGGCAGGAAAAGGCCCAGTCCTCGGCGAACACTGTCTGGAGCTCCGACACCACCGGCCCTTCAACGGCAAAGTGCATATCCCGGATGGGGTGACGGGGCTGGCTCTCCACGCAGTTGCCGGCGGCGATGTTCATGCCGCCGCTGAAGCCCAGCAGGCCATCAACCACCAACATCTTGCGGTGGTTGCGCAGGTTCATGAAAGGCATGGCCAGGGGGGTGCGTGTGGGCATGAAGCGCGCGTAGGGCACGCGCTCCCGACGCAGATGGCGGATGATCGAGGGCACGGAATAGCGCAGCCCCACCGCGTCCACCAGCACCCGTACGCTCACGCCCCGGCGCACGGCCTGCCCCAGGCTCCGGGCGAAATCCCGACCCACGGCGTCATTGCTGAAGATGTAGGTGCTCAGGGTGATGCTCTGGCGGGCCCCGGCAATGGCCTCGAGCATGCGGGGATAGGCCTCGTCGCCGTTGCTCAGCGGCGTCAGGCGGTTGCCGGTCAGAAGCGGCTGGCGCGAGACCCGGTCGGCCAGGCGCGCCAGGGCCTGCATCTCCCTGGGCAACTCCCGGCCCATATCCTCGGGAGCATAGGCACGCACCGCCGACCCCTGATCCACCCGCGGCATCTCCCCACGCAGCTCGGCCGCCCGGCGCCGGATGCGGTTGATACCGAACATCAGGTAGAGGATCGAGCCCATCAGCGGCGCCAGCCAGATGACGCCCACCCAGGCCACCGCCGCGCGGCTGTCCTGCTTGTTGAGAATGGCGTGCCCGGAGGCTGCGATGGCCAGGCCAACATAGAACACCGCGAACAGGGCAGCCAGGATGCCGCTGTCCGCTTCAACCATCTCGGGTCTCCGTGTTGCTGGCCGCCACGTGCCACTCCTGCAGGGGACTGTTGCCGGCATTCTAGCCGGGCCCGGCGCAACCGGCCAATCACGCATTGCAATAAGACGACACAGCCGCTACGTTTGCGCTCCCGAAACAGCCAGTCCGGAGCCTCCATGACCTTCACAGTGGGCCAGCGCTGGGTCAGCCAGACCGAATCCGATCTCGGCCTTGGCCTGATCACCGACGTCAGCGGCCGCCGCGTCACCATTGCCTTTCCCGCCGCCGAGGAAGAACGCACCTACGCCATGGAAAACGCCCCGCTCGCCCGGGTGCGCTACCGCGTGGGCGAGACCCTCAGGGACCGCCACGAACGCCCGCTCACCGTGTGCGAAGTGGAGGACTCCGAGGGCCTGTTCACCTACGAGTGCGAGGACGAGGCCGGCGAACCAGTCACCCTGACCGAGGTCATGCTGAGCCCCCATGCGCGCTTCGTGCACCCGGAGCAGCGCCTGTTCTGCGGCCAGTTCGACCGCAACGGCGACTTCGAACTGCGCTACGCCACACTCCAGCACCAGGCACAGCTCCAAGCATCGCCCGTGCGCGGGCTGTTGGGTACGCGCACCCGGCTGCTGCCCCACCAGATCGCTATTGCCGACCAGACCGCACGCCGGCCCCATCCCCGGGTACTGCTGGCGGACGAGGCCGGCCTGGGCAAGACCATCGAGGCCGGGCTGGTCCTGCACCGCCAGGTCCTCACCGGCCAGGCCCGGCGCATCCTGGTCCTGGTGCCCGATGCCCTGCTGACCCAGTGGTTCGTGGAGATGCGCCGGCGCTTCAACCTGCATTTCGCGCTCTTCGACCAGGAACGCCTTAAAGCGGAAAGCGAGGGCAATCCGTTCGAGAGCGAACAGTTCGTACTCGCGCCACTGTCCCTGCTCAGCGGGGACGAGGCCACACTGGAACAGGCCGTCGGCGCCGACTGGGACCTGCTCGTGGTCGACGAGGCGCATCACCTGCACTGGTCCCCCGAGGGCGCTGACGCCGGTTACCGGGCGGTGGAACAGCTGGCCGGCGCCATCCCCGGTGTGCTTCTGCTCACCGCCACGCCTGAGCAGGTGGGCCTGGACAGCCACTTCGCGCGACTGCGGCTGATCGACCCGGCCCGCTTCAATAACTTCCCCGCCTTCCAGGAGGAAGTCCGAGCCCACGGTGGCCTGCCGGAACAGCACCGCCTACTCTTCCGTCACACCCGGGCGGACGTGGGTGGCTTCCCCGAACGGGTGGTGGAACCCGAGCCGCTGGAGGCGGATGACAGCTATCGCGCCGCCGTCCCTTTCAGCGACCATGCGGGCCTGTTCCCGGAAACCGCTTTGGACGGCGACACCTGGCTCGACCAGGATCCCCGCGTGAGCTGGCTGGAGCGGACCCTCAAGGCATACAAGTCGGAGAAGGTGCTGGTGCTGTGCGGCCACGCCCAGACCGCCGAGACCCTTGAGCATTACCTGCAGCTGCGTGCCGGCATCCGCAGTGCCGCCTTCCATGAAGGGCTGAGCATCATCGAGCGTGACCGCGCCGCCGCCTGGTTCGCGGACGAGGAACAGGGCGCCCAGGCGCTGATCTGCTCCGAGATCGGCGGCGAGGGGCGCAACTTCCAGTTTGCCCACCGGCTGGTGCTGTTCGACCTGCCCGCCAACCCCGACCTGCTGGAGCAGCGTATCGGCCGGCTGGACCGTATTGGTCAGGGGGAGCGTATCCACCTGCACGTGCCCTACATCACCGGCTCCGCCCAGGAGGTACTGTTCCGCTGGTACCACGAGGGCCTGAACGCACTGGCCGCATACTGCCCCACCGGGGTTGCGGTTCAGCAGGCCGTTGCGGGCGAACTGGAGGAAGCGCTGGCGCACCCGGAACAGGCCCCGGACGCCCTCCTGGCAGCCACCGGCGAGGCCCGGGACCGCCTCGAAAAGGAACTGGCGGACGAACAGGCCACCTTCGCGACCCTGACACGGGATGAAAAGGAAAGCGCCGAGGCACGGATCGCCGAGATCGAGGAAGCGGACGAGCCCGAAGCCCGTTCGGCCTACCTGGCCCGCCTGTTCGACCAGTACGGCATCCACTACGAGGCCGAAAGCGACGCCCACTGGATCGTCCGCCCCACGGACCACATGAAGATCGACCAGTTCCCGCACCTGCCGGACGAGGGCCTGAGCCTGGCACTCAACCGGGACACCGCGCTGGCCCGGGAAGACCTGGCCTTCGCCAGCTGGGAACATCCCCTGGTGCGCGAGGGCATGTCGATGGTGCTGGATTCCGAGCTCGGTAATGCCGCGCTGATCACGCTCGAGCTCAAGAGCGTGCCCGCCGGCACCCTGATGCTGGAGGCCATCCACCGCATCAGCACCGCCGCGCCCGCCAGTGTTCCCGTGGGCCGCTTCCTGCCCCTGGCGCCGGGCCGGCTGCTGCTGACCGGCGACGGCCGCGACCTGAGCGAGATGCTGGACCACGACAAGCTCAGCGCCATCGGGGGCCGAATCAAGCGCAAGGATGCCCACCAGATCCTGCCGCAGCTGCGCGACAACATCGAGGCACTGCTGCCCTCTCTCAGGACCCGAACCCAGGAAGGGCTGCCCGAAACCATCGCCAACGCCCGACAGGAGCTGGAAGCCCACTACAACGCCGAGATCGAGGCCCTTCGCAACCTGCAGGCCACGAGCGATGAGCTGAAGGACAACGAGATCCAGGCACTGGAACAGCAGCGTGACCAGGGCGTGGCGGCCATCGAGCGGGCCACGGTGGAGCTGGAAGGGTTGCGGGTCGTACTGACTACCTGACCCTTCGGGGTCAGCCGGACGCCAGCTTGACCTTTTATAGGAGACTAGTCTAATATCTCCTCTATGACTCAGAATGGGACCCGAGAGCACATCATCCAGACCGGCGCGGAGCTGATCCTACGCAATGGTTTCCGGGCAACCGGCATCAACACGGTGCTGGATGAGGCTGCTGTGCCCAAGGGGTCGTTCTACTACTACTTCAAGAGTAAGAACGAGTTTGGCCTGGCAGTCATCGAGTCCTACGCGGCCAGCTATGAGGAACGACTGGACGCGACGGTAGGCGATAGGAGCCGTACCCCGCTGGAACGGATCCGGCGCTATTTCGACGAAGCCACCAGCGACATTGTCGCCAACGACTTCTCGAAGGGGTGCCTGATCGGCAATCTCGGTCAGGAACTGGCGGCACAGAACGACACCTTCCGGGAACGACTCAACCGGGTTTTTGCGGACTGGGAACGGCGCTTTCGGGATTGCATCATCGAAGGGCAGGAACGGGGCGAAGTCACTCCGACGGTCGATCCTGACGCAGCCGCATCACTGTTGCTCTCCGGCTGGCAGGGGGCCCTGCTCCGGTCCAAGCTGACCCGTTCCACGACGCCCCTGCAGTACTTTCAGGAGTTGCTGTTCACACGGGTTCTGGAAGCCTGAGTTTTTTTGAGGGATGACTAGTAGACTAGTCTAATTACTTGCAATCCATAATTGGGAGTCAGACGCATGAGTGATACCACCAACCCCCTTCTTGAACCCTTTACGCTGGGGGATCTTGAACTGCCCAACCGCGTCGTCATGGCGCCCCTGACCCGGGCACGGGCCAGCCAGCCGGGTGACGTACCCAGCGACATGAACGCGCGCTACTACGCGCAGCGCGCCAGCACCGGACTGATCATCAGCGAGGCGACCCAGGTTTCCCAGCAGGGCCAGGGTTACGCCTACACGCCGGGCATCTACACCCCGGAGCAGGTGGCCGGCTGGCGCAAGGTGACGGACGCAGTCCACGCCGCCGGCGGCCGCATGCACGCGCAGCTCTGGCACGTGGGCCGCATCTCCCATCCGGCACTCCAGCCCGGTGGCGGACTCCCGGTGGCGCCTTCCGCCATCCAGCCGGAAGGCTCCCAGGTCTTCATCAGTGCCGAGTCCGGCATGGTCGACATTCCGACACCGCGGGCGCTGGAAGTCGAGGAGCTGCCGGACGTCGTGGAGCAGTTCCGCAAGGGAGCTGAAAACGCCCGCGAGGCCGGCTTCGACGGTGTCGAGATCCACGCCGCCAACGGCTACCTTCTGGACCAGTTCATCAAGTCCGGCAGCAACCATCGCACGGACGACTACGGTGGCTCCGTGGAGAACCGCCTGCGCTTTCCGATGATGGTGGTTGAAGCCGTGAAGCAGGTCTGGCCCGCGTCGCGCATCGGCATCCGGGTCAGCCCCACCGGCAGCTTCAACAGCATGTTCGACGCAGATCCCCACAGCACCTTCCGGGCCCTGGCGCGCAAGGTACAGGAAGCAGGGCTTGCCTACATCGAGGTGGTCGAGGACTCCTTCCAGGGCAACCACGAAAACGGTCGCCCGGAATCCGTTATCGACGCGATCCGCGAAGAGTTCAACGGGACCTACATCGGCAACGGCGCCTACAGCCAGGATGAGGCCAACGAGCGCATCAATAACGGACGTTGCGACCTGGCCTCCTTCGGCCGTCCCATCATCGCCAACCCGGACCTGGTGGAACGCTTCCGGAAAGATGCACCACTCAACGAGTGGGACCACAGCACCTTCTACGGCGGGGATGAGCACGGTTATACCGACTACCCGAGGCTTGAGGAAAGCCGGTAACACCCTTCCCGGGGCCGTCTAGGCCCCGGTTTCAGGACCTTCCTTCCTAGAGGTTCCCCACCACGAAGATCAGCAACACGATCAGCATGAAAACCAGGGTCACGACGATGAGGGCATCCCGCAGCCAGGCGAGGCCGTACCAGCGGCCCTGACTGATCTCCTTGCGCACCCGGAAGAATTCCCAGGTCCCCAGCGCCACCATAAGCGCGCCCAACACGAAGAACAGAATCGGCACCCAGAAGGTAACCAGCGAGGACACGGCTACGGCCGCCTCATCACCGCGAACCATCATTCCGAAGCGCTGAACAATGAAACCAAGCGTGATCAGCGCCAGGCTGGTACGCACCCAGTTGAGGAAATTGCGTTCGTTGGAAAGGCGGGTACGCTCAACGTTCTGGAACAGCATGGCATGCTGCCAGTCGCTCAGCTCCGGGTCCTCAAGCACCTGCAGTGGTGATCTGGACATGACGCGGACTCCTTGGGTGATCGATCAGGTTAAGACCCAACCATACCGCAAAGAGGTCATTGTCCTAAAAGCCGGAAAGGGTAGAGCGGATTGGGGAGGCCCTCAGGCCTCCACATCGATGTTGGTGCCAAGCTGGTCGTTCGCACTGACGGACTGATTGCCGGCAACAGAACCGCCATCCGGACTGTTGGTGGCTTCAGCGCGGCTGCTGGCACTGCCACCCACCTCGCTGGCATTGCCAAGGTCACCACTGGCAAGTGTCGCCGCAGTGTTGGTGTCCGTCGCGGAGGCATCCGGTACGGCCTCACCACTGTTAGCGCCGGCGGATTCCAGCCCCTGCTGGGAAATCTGGACGCTCACGTCCTGCGCGGGCCGGGCATCCCCGTTGCCAGCGGTGTTCTGCCGGGCTTCGGCATCAGGCCCGACGCCTGACTGGCCGCCACGCCCTTGGGCCGACTGGGTGCCGGTATCACGGGCCAGGTTGGCTGCCTGCGGGTTCATACCTTCAATCATGCCTTTCACCCTGTTCAGGTGGATTGATTCTCTTCCATGCTGGACAACTTTTGATCAGAGGTAAACCCCGAACAGCGGTAGGCCGGGTTGTGATTTGTAACCGGGGATGGCGTTCCGGGCTGGCCCGATTGCCGCACAGACCTTGCCCCCTGAGGGTCCACCGGCGATACAATCCGTCTCATTGCTGGTATCGTATACAGCCGAACAATCCAATTCCAAGGCCAACACAGGGAAACGCTATGGATCTCCTTATTGTTGTTCTGCTCGCGCTCGCCGGGCTGCTGTTCGTGCTGCGGCGCGAGTCCGGCGCGGTGGCAGCCATCACGGTCATGGTCGTGGTCGGCATCATCGGCCTGTTCATGCACACCGGCTGGTTCAGCCTGCTGCTGTTCATCGGCGCCGGCATCACCGCCCTGGCCGGGCTTCCGGGCCTGCGCCGGCAGTGGCTCACCCCTCGCGCCTTCGCCATGTTCAAGAAGGTCGCCCCCAAGGTCTCTGAAACTGAAAAACAGGCCCTGGACGCCGGTACCGTTGGCTGGGATGGCGAGCTCTTCACCGGCCGCCCCGACTGGCACCGCCTCCTGACCAACCGCAACACCGGCCTCTCCCAGGAGGAGCAGACGTTCGTGGACAACCAGTGCGCCGTGGCGGCCAGCATGTGCAACGCCTGGGACATCGGCTTCGAGCGGGCGGACCTGCCCAAGGAGGTCTGGGACTACCTCAAGAAGGAACGTTTCTTCGGCATGATCATTCCGAAGGAGTACGGCGGCCTCGGCCTCTCCGCCCGCGCCCAGTCCGCGGTGCTGCAGAAACTTTCGGTGAACGAGTCGCTGATGACCACCGTGGGCGTGCCCAACTCGCTCGGCCCCGGCGAGCTTCTGCTCAAATACGGCACCGAGGAACAGAAGAACTACTATCTGCCCCGTCTCGCCGACGGCCGCGAGATTCCCTGCTTCGGCCTGACCGGCCCGCGCGCCGGATCGGATGCCACCTCGCTGCCGGACACCGGCATCGTCTGCAAGCAGGAGATCGACGGCCAGGAAGTGGTGGGCCTGCGCCTGAACTTCGAGAAGCGCTGGATTACCCTGGCCCCCATCGCCACCGTGGTGGGCCTGGCCTTCCGCATGTTCGACCCGGACAACCTGCTGGGCGAACAGAAGGATCTGGGCATCACCTGCGCCCTGATCCCGCGGGACACCGAGGGCATGGAAATAGGCCGCCGCCACGCGCCCGTTGGCAGCCCCTTCATGAACGGGCCCATCAAAGGCAAGGACGTGTTCATTCCGCTGGACTACCTGATCGGCGGACCGGACATGGCCGGCCAGGGCTGGCGCATGCTGGTGGAGTGCCTCTCCGTGGGCCGTTGCATCACCCTGCCCTCCGGCGCCAGCGGCAGTGGCCGCTACGCCGTGGGCCTGGCCGGCGGCTTCACCCGCATCCGCCGCCAGTTCAACACCCCGGTGGCGGACATGGAGGGCGTTCAGGAGCCCCTGGCGCGCATCGCCGGGCGGGCCTACATCGCCCAGTCCGCGGTGATGCAGACCGCCAACATGATCGACAACGGCGAAAAGCCGGCGGTGCCCTCGGCCATCCTCAAGAGCCAGATGACCGAGTACCAGCGCGACATCCTGACCGACGCCATGGACGTGCACGGTGGCAAGACCGTGACCCTGGGGCCGCGCAACTACCTGGGGCTGTCCTTCGCCGGCTCGGCCGTCTCCATCACGGTGGAAGGCGCGAACATCATGACCCGCAGCCTGATGATCTTCGGCCAGGGTGCGATCCGCTGCCACCCCTATGTGCTGGATGAGCTGGCGGCCAAGGACAACGACGACATCGATGCCTTCGATGACGCCTTCTTCAACCATGCCGCGCTGGTCTTCGGCAATGCCGCCCGGGCCTTCACACAGGCGATCGGCATCGGCCGCGGCGATGTGCCCTTCGACAACGCAGCGGCGCCCTACGCCCGCGCGGTGAACCGCTTCAGCGCCGCCTTCGGGCTGGCCTCGGACGCGGCCATGAGTACCCTGGGCTCGGACCTCAAGCTGCGTGAGCTGCTTTCGGCCCGGCTGGGTGACGTGCTCTCCAACCTCTACCTGACCTCCATGGTGCTCAAGAACTGGCACGAAGGGCAGGCCGTGGAAGGCGAACGCGAACTCATGGCCTACAGCTGCGAGTTCCTGCTGAACCGGGCCGAGAAGGCGCTGGACGAGCTGCTGGACAACCTCCCGAACCGGGCGGTTGCCGTGGCCCTGCGCTGGATCACCATGCCGCTGGGTCGGCGCTGGAAGGCACCCTCGGACAAGCGCACCCAGGCCATTGCCCGCGCGATCAGCACGGACTCCGCCCTGCGCACCAAGCTCACCAGCAACACCTGGAACACGCTTGAGCAGAAGGGCGAGGTCTTCAACCCGCTGGCCCACTACAACCAGCTTCTGGCGGACTACCCGCGCGCGGACAAGCTCTACAAGACACTGGACAAGGCACACGCCAAGGGCGAGCTGCCCGCCGAGGCCCTGCACCCCGAGCAGAAGTTCGAGGCAGGGCTGGAAGCCGGCCTGATCTCCGAAGACGACGCCAAGTTTATGCGCCAGTACGAAGAGGAAGTGCTGGAGATGCTGAGCGTGGACGACTTCCCGTTCGACGGGCTCGCCCACAACAAGCGCAAGCTGGTGAAGCACAACGTGCTGTAACCGGCACCAGAGCGTTAAAAACCCCGGTCAGGTCGCCCTCCGGGGTTTTTTGTGTCCAGGTTGTCTCAGTTAACAGGGATATTTCAGGTCTTCCTAAGGATTGAAGAGCTCAGCCTGGATCAGGCCTGAACCCTCTACGTCATAGGCAACCAGCAATTCGTAATCACGATAGTTGCCAGCCTTCGCCTCATCCACAAGCCATAAAAGCCAGTCAGCCCGCCCGTTGCCGTTCAGGTCTCGTGATGCAACAACCTCCAGGGCGAAGTGCCAGCTCTTCGAATCGAGGACGACGCCATACCGGGTATGATCCACACCTTCCGATGCAACATCCGCCAGAGTGGTCTGCTCATCCGTTACTCTGGGCCCCAGGGACGAGGGAATCCCCCTGAGATCCAACCGAGTCATAAGCTGCTTGCCGTAGGACTCGGGGCTGTACTGGATTCCACCTGCTTCGTTACCCTGATGGAGCGCGGCAACCGAATCGCATACCAGGTACTCCCCGGCTACGGTCCGGTTATCAACACCGTCAGCCAGCGCATCCGTATCGGATTGCGAAAGATAGTCGCGGCATGTCTCAACCGTGGTACCGGATGAGAAAGTGAGCGGTGAACGTTCCTTTTCCAGTGTTTGCTCGTAGTTCTGGGACGCCTCCTTGAGTTCGGCGTTAAAGATGCGCTCCGTTTGCGGGGCCTGGCCAGCCAGACTGCATCCAGCAATAAACGCTAGTGCGCAAAGGATACCGCGTCCTGCATTACTCATTGAGAACCCTCTCCAAAAGTCGTGCTTCCTTTCTACGCCGCGTCGGATAGGCATCTCTAAAATTCCTCAGAATGGAAACCGACTGTCGCCAATTCTGGGATGACGCCGCCTTCCAGAATTTCGGGGTCGCCACCTTCAGATTGACGCCGTATTGGAAGGACACCGATGCGATGACGGTCTGGGCTTCGGCAGGAATCTCGAAGAAGGGTTTACCAGAGGTATTGCCTGAAGCAGAACGGTACCGGGTTCTCAGCTTCCCGATGTGTTCCGTCTTAACTGCCTGGTCAATGGTCTCCGCTTGGGAATCGGTAATCGTCAGGGGGTTATTTCGAATCAGAGCCGCTGCGGCTTCCCCTTTAACCCCAAGATACGGCTTCAGGGTGGCGATCAGGGATTCACCCAATTCAAGTTGCCTCAGCCCATCCTCGTCACGCTGACCCAGATCAAAGCCGGTGGCGATGGTCACACCGCTTTTGCTCGATTTGGGCACTGGCGCGTACCCACTGGTCCTGCTTCCACCTTCAAGACGACTGAGAAACTCATAATTAATACGGTTGGGCATTCCTCACAACTCCCTGTGATTGGGCTTTCCATGGAGATTGCCCCCAGCGGCTTTAAACAGTCAAGCTTCAGGACAGCGCCACATCCTCCCGCTCAAACCGACCCTCCTGATAATCGCGGATGGCCTGCTCAATCTCCTCCCGCGTGTTCATCACGAAGGGCCCGTGCTGGGCCACGGATTCCTTCACCGGAGTCGCGGCAAGGAGCAGCAGGCCGGCGCCATCCTGTCCGGCGCGGAGCCGCACCTCATCGCCCCTTGAGAGAAGGCCGGCGTGACCGGCGGAGACGGGCGAGAAGCCGTCATCGCCGGCGGATACCTCGCCGTCGTAGACGTAGAGCATGGCATTGCGGCCGGTCTCGATGGGCAGTGTCAGCTCGCTTCCGGGCGCCAGTATCAGGTCCAGGTAGGTCGGCGCGGTGGCCACACCTGAAACCGGGCCCACCAGGGTGTTGCCTTCCAGTTCAATCTCACCGGCAATCACCCGTACGCGGCCACCCTCGAAGGGATACTCCGGCACGCGTTCTGCCTGGATATCCTGGTAGCGCGGCGCCTTCATCTTGTCCGCGGCCGGCAGGTTAATCCAGAGCTGGAAGCCGCGCATCCGTCCCTCCCTGAGCTCGGGCATCTCCGAGTGCACAATGCCGCCGGCAGCTGTCATCCACTGAACCCCGCCAGGGCCGATGAGGCCACTGTTGCCCAGTGAGTCCCGGTGGTGCATGCTGCCTGCGAGCATGTAGGTGACGGTCTCGAAGCCCCGGTGTGGATGGGGCGGGAAGCCGCCGATGCGGCCGCCGCTGTCATCCGCCTGGAATTCATCCAGCATCAGGAAGGGGTCCAGGCGTGCAAACGGGCCCTGGCCCAGGCTGCGCCTGAGCCGGACTCCATCACCGTCAGAGGCGCGCTCGCCCCGGATAAGGCGTTCAACAATGCGTTCGGTCATGTCTGACTCCCTGGGTTCATACCGGTTACTTATGGGACCAGTATTCCCCAGCGCCGACCGCCAGACAATCAAAGGATTCTGTTCGAATCGTTCAAATGGATTGGGGTATTCCTGGTGCTGACGGGGCTGATCCTGACACTGCTGGTGGTTCTCACCTGTGTGGGGCTGTACCACCGCACCAAGCCGTTGCCGAAGGCCATTGCCATGGAATCCGCCTGGTTCGAGCCGGGCGAGGCCCGTTTTCTGGTGGATCATCGTTACGTGGATGCGCACGGGCGTTCCCGCAGCCGCCGCGAGCTGGTCCCGGCAATGCTCGAGCTGATCCATGGCGCGCGGGAACGCCTGGTGATGGACATGTTCCTGTTCAACCCGGATGGCGCCGATCCGTCCGAGCACCATCCGGTCACGGAAACCCTGACCCGGGCCCTGGTTGAGCGCCGCCGGCAATGCCCCCGGCTTCGCGTTACCGTGCTGGTGGACCCGATCAACAGCTATTACGGCGCTCACTGGCCTGACCACCTGCGACGACTGGAGGCCGCCGGTGTGGAGGTGCTGGAAACAACGCTGGCACGCCTGCGGGATTCCAATCCCAGCTGGTCCGTGCTCTGGCGCCTGCTGGTCCAGCCCTGGGGCCGCTGGCGCCAGAAGGGCTGGCTTCCCAATCCCATCGGGCCCTGGCCGGTGACCCTGCGCAGCTGGCTGACCCTGTTCAACTTCCGCGCCAACCACCGCAAGGTCATGGTGGCGGACAGCGGCGATGGCTGGCTTGGGCTGGTCAGCTCCGGCAACGCCCACGACGCCAGCAGCGCCCATTCCAATGTGGGTCTCCTGATCAGTGGCGAGGCCGCTCGAGCCCTGCTCGACCAGGAACACGCGCTCCTGGCCTGGGTTCGGGGCCATGCGAGTGATTTCATGGCGCCAAGGGCGCCCCGCGCCGCGCTGCCCGACGGCGCACCGGCACTGCGGCTGCTGACCGAATCCCGCATCCGCGAGGCGAGCCTGGCCCTGATCCGGAGTGCCGAGGCCGGGGATGCGCTGGACGTGGCCATGTTCTACCTGAGTCACCGGCGCATCATCCAGGCCCTGAAACGGGCCCATGCCCGGGGCTGCCACCTGCGGGTGCTGCTGGACCCGAACAAGGACGCCTTCGGGCGCGTGAAGGGCGGCCTTCCCAACCGTCAGGTTGCGCTGGAACTCCATGCCTCGGGCATCCCCGTGCGCTGGTACCGGACCCATGGTGAACAGTTCCACTGCAAGTTCCTGCGGCTGGAGCGGCGGGACGGGCGTGTCGGGCTCATCCTCGGGTCGGCCAATCTGACCCGGCGCAACCTGGATGACCTCAACCTTGAAGCAGGCTGTGAACTGGCGGGCGGCGAGGAGCTGCCGGCACTGCGCGCCGCCGGTGACTGGTTCGAGCGCTGCTGGAGCAACCCCCCGGGGTTCCAGTGCAGCGTGCCCTACAGCGTCTGGGCGGACCGGCGCTATCGGCGCTACCTGTTCTACCGGATCGCAGAGTTCACGGGCTGGAGCAGCTTCTGATCAACCCGTTTCGATCCCCTTAAGCGCGTTGATAAGGGTGGCGACCTCCGGGTCCGGCTCCTCGTTGTGGAGCTCCAACCCTTCCTCGGTAAAGACCCTCAGGTCGATTCCGTGGCTGCCCAGTGGAAGTTCGCGGTTGATCTGGTAAGGCATGCCCGGGCGGTGTTCATCCCGGCGCCTCAGATCGACAACGCGCTGTCGACAGGGATTGCCATCAGGGTCGCGCACCACCAGAACGCGTGGCCGAAGCCGGTTCAGGGCGTAGGTGGTAATCACGATCGCCACCTCGCCGCTGTTGAGCGCCACGATGGAACCTGCGGGATAGACACCGATACACTGGATGAACTCGATCGCCAGGTCCTCGTCAAACTGATCGCCCCTCCCCTGGTAGATAGCCTCCAGTGCTTCCTTGGACGACTGCGCGCGCTCATAGACCCGGTGGCTTGTAATCGCGTCGTAAGCATCCACGATGGCAATGAGCTTGGCGAAATAGGGAATCTGGTGGGCCAGCAGCCCGCGCGGGTAGCCGGTGCCGTTCATCCGCTCATGGTGGGCGTGTGCCACATCCACGGCGGATGGGTCCAGTCCCTTGACGCTCATCAGCAGGCGCCGGCCATGCTCGGTGTGCTGCTCCATGACGCGACGCTCTTCGTCGGTCAGCGAATCCGGCTTCCTCAGGATTTCGGTCGGGACGTGCATTTTTCCCACGTCATGCACTAGGCCACTGAGCGCCAGCTTCTCGATCTCACCACTGAGAAGCCCCAGGTGACGACCGAAAAGAGCGGCCATGATGCAGACGTTCAGCCCATGTTCCGCAGTGTAATCGTCCTTGCTGCGCACCTGAAGCAGCATCTGCAGGGCTCCTTGGTTGCGCATGACGCTGTCCACGCAGGCTCGCACCACCGTGCGCGCCCGGCGGGCATCAATGGTGTGGCCCAGGCGGGCGCTTTCCATGATCTCTTCGGCAAGGGCGCGGGTCTGTTCAAAGGCCTCGCGGGCGCTGGGCATCTCCGCTTCGATGTCCACAGTGGTAAGGCGGGGCACCTGCCGTTTGCGTCGGCTGTTGCGAACACCGAAGCGGCTCGATCTGTTGTCGGAAACCTCCTGCCCCTCGACATACACATAGCGGCACTGCTCCTGGAGGGCCTGGATATCCGCGGCGTGACGGATGACGACCCCCTGCACCGGAAAGTTCGTCTCAAGCCAGGACCGATCCAGGCGCGTGACCGTCATGCCGAGCTGCAGCTCGGTTACGGAGACACGTATTTCCACCGGCTCGGTTTTGTCCATGGGTACTGCGCAGCCATTACATGGATCGTAATGCATGGTAGCAACCCTGATCCCTCGACACACTGACGGTTTCGTGCAGAATGCGTAAACGAACCCGCATAAAGGACGCTCCGAATGCGCACTTACCTGTTAACGGCACTTGTGCTCGCCACCGGTGTTGTGACACCGGCAATGGCCGCCGAGGATTTTGATCGCTGCGTCTCCGACCTGCGTAATCACGCTGTCGAGCAGGGTATTGACGAGTCCGTGACCGAGCGGGTCCTGGCGGGGATCGAGCCGCTGGAGCGCGTGATCGAGCTGGACCGGAGCCAGCCGGAGTTCACCCGCTCCTTCCATGACTACCTGGAACCGCGCGTGACAGAGCAGCGCATCGAGAAAGGGCGGGCACTCTACGAAAAGCATTCGGATCTGCTGGAGCGGATCACCCGGGAAACCGGGGTCCCGGGCCGTTACCTCATTGCCTTCTGGGGGCTGGAAACCAACTTCGGCAGTTACACCGGCAAGATGCCGATCCCCCGCGCCCTCGCCACCCTCGCCTGTGACCAGCGCCGTAGTGACTATTTCACCGGGGAACTGGTATCCGCGTTGCGCCTGATCGAGCGTGGCGACGTGGAAGCCGAGGCCATGGAAGGCTCCTGGGCCGGCGCCATGGGGCAGATGCAGTTCATGCCCTCGGTCTACCTGGAACACGCCGTGGACGCGGACGACTCTGGTCGGGTGGATCTCTGGAACAGCATCCCGGATGCGCTGACCTCCGCCGGCTACCTGCTGGAAAGCCTGGGCTGGAACGAGGGCGAACGCTGGGGCCGGGAAGTCCAGCTTCCGGAAGGGTTTGACTACAGCCTCGCCGAGGGCCTTGGCCACAAACGCCCCCTTTCGGAGTGGCGCGAACTGGGCCTGCGGAACGCGTACGGGGGTGAGCTGCCGCGGGCGGAGTTGCAAGCGGCCCTGCTTCTGCCTTCCGGGCACGAAGGGCCGGCCTTCCTGGTCTACGACAACTTCCGCGTGATCATGGGCTGGAACCAGTCCGAGTTCTACGCCCTGTCCGTGGGGCACCTGGCGGACCGGATCGTTGGCGCGGGCCCCTTCCAGACACCGGCGCCGGACCATGACCCCCTGAGCCGGGAAACCATCGAGGCACTCCAGTCGGCGCTGAAGGAAGCCGGCCATGATCCCGGCCCGGTGGATGGCATCCTGGGCTCCGGCACCCGGTCAGCCCTGCGGGATTTCCAGAAGGATGAAGGGCTCAGGGCCGATGGCTACCCCGACCCGGAATCACTCAGTGCGCTCGGCGTCGACTGAGGCGTGGATGAGCCCGATGCGCTCATCCTTCCGCTGCCACAGCTCGGTGATCCACTGCTGAAAAGGCTGATGGGGCAGGATCAGCATCACCAACAGTCCCAGGACTGCGCGGATCGACGCCATCATCGCCGGTTCCCGTTATTCCACCGTTACACTCTTGGCCAGATTGCGCGGCTGGTCCACGTCAGTACCCTTGAGCACCGCCACATGGTAGGACAGCAGCTGCAATGGCACTGTGCACAGCAGTGGCGCCAGAATGGGGTCGGTATGGGGAATGGTCATGACGTGCGTGCCTTCGCCGTCTCCCATGGCGGTTTCACTGTCGGCGAACACGAAGAGTTCGCCGCCCCTAGCCCGCACCTCTTGGAGGTTGGACTTGAGCTTCTCGAGCAGCTCATTGGACGGCGCCACCGTCACAACCGGCATCTCGCTGTCCACCAGCGCCAGCGGGCCATGCTTGAGCTCGCCCGCCGGGTAGGCCTCGGCGTGGATGTAGGAGATCTCCTTGAGCTTGAGCGCCCCTTCCATGGCCACCGGGTAGAGCGAGCCACGTCCCAGGAAGAGGCTGTGGTGCTTGTCCACGAACCACTGGGAGAGCTGCTGGATGGAATCATCCAGGTTGAGGATGGCGCGCATCTGCTCCGGGATCGCCCGCAGGGCCTGTACCAGCTCCGCCTCGCGTTCCGCGGAAAGCCCATGATGGCGGGCCAGCGCCAGGGTGAACATCAGCAGCGCGGTGAGCTGGGTGGTGAAAGCCTTGGTGGAGGCCACCCCGATTTCCGGGCCCGCATGCGTCATGATGACCATGTCGGACTCGCGCACCAGGGAACTGCCCGGCACGTTGCAGATGGCCAGCGCCGCCCGGAAACCGGCATCCCGCGCCTGGCGCAGGGCGGCCAGAGTGTCCGCGGTCTCGCCGGACTGGGAGATGGTCAGAAAGAGGGTGCCGTCCTGGATGACGTGTTTCCGGTAACGGAACTCCGAGGCCACCTCGACACTGCAGGGAATGCCCGCCAGCTCCTCGATCCAGTAGCGGGCCACCATGCCGGCGTGGAAGCTGGTGCCGCAGGCCACGATCTGGACATGTCGGATCTCGCCCAGCAGTCGTGAGGCCTCGGTACCCAGGGCCTGTTCAAGCACCCGGCTGTCGGTCACCCGGCCCTGGAGCGTGGCCTCGATCACGTCCGGCTGCTCGTGGATCTCCTTGAGCATGAAATGGCGGTAGTCGCCCTTCTCCGCCGCGTCCGCGCTGTGTTCAAAACGATTAACGGCGCGCTCCACCGCCTGACCCTCAGCATCGGTAATGGTGACGCCATCCGCCCGCACTAGGGCGGTATCCCCTTCTGCGAGGTAGATGAAGCGATCCGTGACCGGCAGGAGGGCGAGCTGGTCCGAGGCCACGAAATGCTCACCGATGCCCACCCCGATCACCAACGGGCTGCCCTGGCGGGCGACCAGCAGTGTTTCCGGTTCGTCCGCGTGTAGTAAGGCCAGTGCATAGGCCCCCTGCACCTGGGCCACAGCATTGTGGAAGCCTTCAATCAGGTTGCCGGCGCGCTCGTATTCGCGCGCGATCAGGTGGGCAAGGACCTCGGTGTCGGTCTCGGAGGTAAAGGCGTAACCGCTGTTGCGGAGGTCGTCGCGCAGGGGCTCGAAGTTCTCGATGATGCCGTTGTGGACCACGGCGAGGCGCGCCCCGGACATATGCGGGTGAGCGTTGGCGGCGGAGGGTTTGCCGTGGGTGGCCCAGCGGGTATGCGCGATGCCCAGGTGGCCCGCCGGCGGGTTTTGTTCCACCGCCTGCTCCAGAGCCGCCACCTTGCCGACTTCGCGCTGGCGCCGGATGCCACTCTCGGGGTCCAGGACGGCCAGCCCGGCCGAATCATAGCCCCGGTACTCCAGGCGCCTGAGGCCCTCGATCAGGATGCCCTGAACGTCGCGGCGGGCGGCCGCTCCCACGATTCCGCACATGCCTAGCTGTCTCCCTCTTCGCTATCCAGCCCGTCTTCCGCCGGTACCCAGTCCGCAATATTGCGCTGGCGGCCCCGGGCCACGGCCAGCTCCCGGTCGCCAACGTCCCGCGTGATGGTGGAGCCGGCACCCACGAGGCTGCGCTCCCCTAGGGTAACCGGCGCCACGAGCGAGGTATTGGAGCCAATGAAGGCCCCGTCACGCACCGTGGTGTGGTGCTTGCTAGTACCGTCATAATTGCAGGTTATGGTGCCGGCGCCAACATTCACGCCGGTGCCCATGGTGGTGTCCCCCACATAACTCAGGTGATTGACCTTCGAGCCCCTGCCGATGCTGCTCTTCTTGATCTCCACGAAGTTGCCCACCCGGGCCTCGGGCCCGATCAGGGCATCCGGGCGCAGACGGGCGAACGGACCGATGGCGGCGCCGTGGTCGACCCGGGCGCCCTCGATCACGGAGTTCGCCTCAATTCGTGCATCCGCACTGATCCGGCAGTTGCGCAGGACCACGTTGGGGCCAATGTGAACGCGGTCCCCAATCACCACCTCGCCTTCCATCACCACGTTGACGTCGATCTCGACGTCCTGCCCGGTTTCCACCCGGCCACGGACATCCACCCGAGCGGGATCGGCGAGGCTTGCGCCCCCCATCATCAGTGCCTCCGCCTGGCGACGCTGGAACCAGCGCTCCAGTCCGGAGAGCTGTACCCGGTTGTTAACACCCTGCACTTCCTCAGGGTCATCCGGCTGTGACACCTCGACGCCAAGGCCTTCTGAGCGCGCCAGGGCAATGATATCGGTCAGGTAGTATTCACCCTGGGCGTTGTTTGAGGAGAGCGCGGGCAGCCACTCCTTCAACCGCTCCGCCGGCGCCCCCAGAAGGCCCGTATTCACTTCGGTGATCACCAGCTGATCCGGGGTGGCATCCTTCTGCTCGACGATACCGGTAACAGCGCCATGCCGGTCACGGATAATGCGCCCGTAGCCGGCCGGGTCCAGCAGGTTGACGGTCAGAAGCCCAAGCGATTCCCGGCTGATGACACCGGCCAGACGTGACAGCGTATCGGCAGAGGTGAGCGGCACATCGCCGTAGAGGACCAGTACCCGCGCGGTTTCCGGAATGCCCGGGAGGGCCTGAGCCACCGCGTGCCCGGTGCCCAGCTGCTCCTTCTGGATGACCCACTGGATATCGCTCCCGGGCGTTTTCTCCCGGACCTGCTCCGCGCCATGACCGATCACCACATGCAGACCGTCAGGGCGCAGGCTGCGCCCGGCGTCCAGCACATGGTGGAGCAGCGGTTGCCCGGCCAGCGAATGGAGCACCTTGGGCAGGGCGGATTTCATCCGGGACCCCTGGCCGGCGGCCAGGACGACAATGTGCAGCGGTGCCGCCATCCGTTCGCACTCCTTGAATCAGAAAAACCGCATTGGATCATGCCCCAGTAGAGCCATGATCGGCAATGCGGTTTCCAGTAACAACCCGATTGTCCGGATCAGCTGGTGTTCAGCGCTTCTTGCGCCGCAGCTTCTCCAGCGTCCGGAGCTGGGCGGCAGCCTCGGCCAGACGCGCAGCAGCATGGGAATAGTCCACTTCGCTGCTGCGGTTGGCCAGCTCACGCTCGGCTTCCTGACGGGCCCGTTCCGCGGCGGCCTCATCCATATCATGGGCACGCTCCGCGGTGTCCGCCAGGATCGAGATCTTCTTGGGCTGGACCTCGAGGTAGCCACCGGAGACGAAGAAGACTTCCTCCTTACCGTCTGCCATCCGGATGTTCACGGGCCCGGGAGCCAGCCCGGTCAGCATGGGCGTATGGCCTGCCATGACGCCCAGCTCGCCGTTACTTGCGGTCGCGGTCAGCATCTCCACCTCACCGGAGAAGATGCTTTCCTGCGCGCTCACAATGTCACACTGTACGGTGTTAGCCATTGGTTACGCCTCTCTCAGTCGGAAATGGATTACGCTGCCTTGTTTTCCATTTCCTTCGCTTTTTCGACCGCCTCGTCGATGCTGCCGACCATGTAGAACGCCTGCTCCGGCATTGAGTCGTACTCACCGTCCAGGATGCCCTTGAAGCTGCGGATGGTCTCCTTCAGCGACACGTACTTACCGGGGGAACCGGTGAATACCTCGGCCACAAAGAACGGCTGCGACAGGAAGCGCTCGATCTTACGCGCCCGGTCAACGGTCTGCTTGTCTTCCTCGGAGAGCTCATCCATGCCCAGGATGGCGATGATATCCTTGAGCTCCTTGTAGCGCTGCAGCACGCCCTGAACGCCACGGGCAACCTCGTAGTGCTCCTGACCAATAACCAACGGATCGAGCTGGCGACTGGTGGAATCCAGCGGATCGATGGCCGGATAGATGCCCTTGGCCGCGATGTCACGGGCCAGTACCACGGTCGCGTCAAGGTGCGCGAAGGTGGTTGCCGGTGACGGGTCCGTCAGGTCGTCCGCCGGTACATAAACCGCCTGGACGGAGGTGATGGAGCCGGTCTTGGTGGAGGTGATGCGCTCCTGCAGCTTACCCATCTCCTCGGCCAGGGTCGGCTGGTAACCCACCGCAGAGGGCATACGGCCCAGCAGTGCGGAGACTTCCTGACCCGCCAGGGTATAACGGTAGATGTTGTCGATGAACAGCAGGACGTCACGGCCTTCGTCGCGGAACTTCTCGGCCAAGGTCATGCCGGTCAGGGCGACACGCAGGCGGTTCCCCGGCGGCTCGTTCATCTGACCGTACACCATCGAGACCTTGTCCAGGACGTTGGAGCCCTTCATCTCGTAATAGAAGTCGTTACCCTCACGGGTCCGCTCACCCACACCGGCGAATACGGAGAGACCGGAGTGCTCCTTCGCGATGTTGTTGATGAGCTCCATCATGTTCACGGTCTTGCCTACCCCGGCACCACCGAAGAGGCCAACCTTGCCGCCCTTGGCGAAGGGGCAGATCAGGTCGATGACCTTGATCCCGGTCTCCAGCAGCTCTTCCGAGGCTGACTGATCCGCATAGCCGGGTGCCTTGCGGTGGATGGTCCAGCGCTCTTTCTCGCCGATCTCACCCACTTCGTCCGTAGGCTCACCCAGTACGTTCATGATGCGGCCGAGGGTCTCCTCGCCAACCGGTACCTTGATGCCTTCACCGGTGCCGGTCACGCTCATGCCGCGCTTCAGGCCCTCGGTGGTACCCATGGCGATGGTGCGGACCACGCCGTCACCGAGCTGCTGCTGGACTTCCAGAATGGTACCGGTGTCATCCAGCCGCACAGCATCATAGATGTTGGGTACGGAATCACGCGAAAATTCCACGTCGATAACCGCCCCGATGATCTGAACGATACGTCCACTACTCATGCTTGCTTCCTCACTAACTCAGTATTCGGTATCGCCTTAAACGGCCGCTGCACCACTGACGATTTCGGAAATTTCCTGCGTGATGTTGGCCTGACGGGCCTTGTTGTACTCGGTCTTGAGATCGTCGATGATCTCGCCGGCATTGTCGGTCGCGCTCTTCATGGCAATCATCCGCGCGGCCTGCTCACAGGCGATGTTCTCGACCACACCCTGATACACCTGGGATTCCACATAACGGGTCAGAAGCCCGTCAAGCAGGGTCCTCGGATCCGGCTCATAGAGGTAGTCCCAGCGATACTTGCCTTCCGGCTCGGCTTCCGCCTGGAGCGGCAGCAGCTGCTCGATGGTCGGCGTCTGGGTCATGGTGTTCACAAACCGGTTGTACACCACGTAGAGCCGGTCGATACTGCCGTCGCGGTAGGCATCAAGCATGACCTTGACGCTGCCGATGACCTGCTCGGCACTGGGCCGGTCCCCGAGCTGGGTTTCCGACGCCACGATATTGCCGCCCACCACGTTCAGGAAGACGCTGGCTTTCTGACCGAGCGTGCAGAAATCCGACGGCACGCCCTTGTCGTTCCAGCCGCGGCTGTCCTGAAGCATGGTCTTGAACAGGTTGTTGTTCAGACCGCCGCAAAGACCACGGTCCGTGGAGACGACGATGTAGCCCACGCGATTCGCTTCCCGTGCTTCCATGAACGGGTGCCGGTAGTCGGAATCGGCTTCCGCGAGATAGCCGATCACATCCCGGATCTTGTTTGCGTAAGGGCGGGTCAGTTCCATGCGCTCCTGGGCTTTACGCATCTTGCTCGCCGCCACCATTTCCATGGCGTTGGTGATCTTCTGCGTATTCTGGATGCTGGAGATCTGAGTGCGTATTTCTTTTCCGCTGGCCATAGTTCAGTGCCTTTTCCGGTTGATCGCTCCGCCACAGTCACGGGGCCCGCAGGCCCCGAACGGCATTACCAGCTCTGGGTCGACTTGAACTTATCCAGCGCTGATTTCAGACCACTCTCGACCTCGTCATTCAGTTCGCCGGAGTCGTTGATCTTGGCCAGCAGCTCAGACTGCTCGGTGCGCATGTAATCCATAAGCGCCTTTTCGAAATCCACGATCTTCTTGGCGTCCACATCCTCGAGGTAACCCTCGTTGGCAGCAAACAGGACCGTCGCCATCTCACCCACGGACATCGGCGAGTACTGTTCCTGCTTCATCAGCTCGGTAACACGGGCACCGTGCTCCAGCTGCTTACGGGTCTGCTCATCCAGATCGGACGCGAACTGTGCGAACGCCTGGAGCTCGCGATACTGGGCCAGAGCCAGACGGATACCGCCACCAAGCTTCTTCATGATCTTGGTCTGCGCGGAACCACCCACACGGGAGACCGAGATACCCGCGTTCATCGCCGGGCGGATGCCCGAGTTGAACAGGTCCGTCTCCAGGAAGATCTGACCGTCAGTGATGGAGATCACGTTGGTCGGAACGAAGGCGGACACGTCACCGGCCTGGGTCTCGATGATCGGCAGTGCCGTCAGTGACCCGGTCTTGCCGGTTACTTCACCGTTGGTGGCCTTCTCAACGTACTCCGGATTGACCTTGGACGCACGCTCCAGCAGACGGGAGTGGAGGTAGAACACGTCACCCGGATAGGCTTCACGGCCTGGCGGACGGCGCAGCAGCAGGGAGATCTGGCGATACGCCCAGGCCTGCTTGGTCAGGTCGTCGTAGATGATAAGGGCGTCTTCGCCGCGATCACGGAAGAATTCACCCATGGAGGTACCGGCGTAGGGCGCCAGGAACTGCATGGATGCCGGGTCGGCAGCGCCGGCGGCGACCACGATGGTGTTGTCCATGGCACCGTGTTCTTCCAGCTTGCGCACCACGTTGGCGATGGTCGACTGCTTCTGGCCGATCGCCACGTAGATGCACTTAATGCCGCTGTTCTTCTGGTTGATGATGGTATCAACGGCCACGGCGGTCTTACCGATCTGGCGGTCGCCGATGATCAGCTCCCGCTGGCCGCGACCGACGGGAACCATGGTATCAATAGGCTTCAGGCCGGTCTGGACGGGCTCGTTCACCTCTTCACGGGCGATAACCCCGGGCGCCACCTTCTCAATCGGTGTTGTTTCGGTGGTTCCCGCGTCACCCTTACCGTCGATCGGGTTACCCAGGGCGTCCACAACGCGGCCCAGCAGTTCGCGACCCACCGGCACCTCGAGGATGCGGCCGGTACACTTGACCTTCTGGCCTTCCGCGAGACCTTCGTCCTCACCGAGCACAACGGCACCGACCGAATCCCGCTCGAGGTTCAGGGCCATGCCGTAGTTGCCGTTCTGGAACTCAACCATCTCGCCGTACATGACGTCGGCAAGACCGTGGATGCGGACGATGCCGTCGGAAACGCTGACGACCGTCCCTTCATTGCGAGCTTCAGAAGACACATCGAGCTTCTCGATGCGCTTCTTGATGATCTCGCTGATTTCGGATGGATTCAGTTGCTGCATGCCTGTGTCCTCAAAAAATTCTGCAAATGACCGCGTGTCGGAATTCGGTTCCTGCCGTGCCTGGCGGACTCAGGCGCCCATGGCGTTGGCCAGTCTGTTCAGGCGCCCGCGCAGCGAGGCGTCAATAACCTCGTCACCCGCTCGGATAACCACGCCGCCGATGATTGACTGATCGGACTCAACACTGAGCTCAACCGTACGGTCCAGACGCTTCTCCAGAACCTGGGAAAGCCGCTGCTTCTGCTCATCGGTCAGTTCAAAGGCGGTGGTCAGCGTAACGTCCACGATCCGCTCATGGTCATGGCGATAGGCGTCAAAGAGCGCCGCAACAGCCGGAAACTGTTCCAGCCGGCGGTTTTCGGCCATGATCTGGATGAAATTGCTAATCGGCTCCGAGAGCGGGTTCTCAAAGACGTCGCTGATGAGCTGGATCTTTTCCTGGGCGCTCAGACCCGGATGGCGCAGGACCGAGGCCATGCGGTCATCACTGGTGATGGCCGCCAGCAGATTGAGCGACTGACTCCAGTCATCAAACTGACCGCTGTCGCGTGCCGCCTCGAATGCCGCCCGCGCGTAGGGTCGGGCGAGTGACGTTGACTCTGCCATGTTGGACCTCGTTTACAGTTCCGCGGAGAGCTTATCCAGCATCTCGCTGTGCGCCTTGGCGTCGACGGAGGATTCCAGGATCTTTTCCGCGCCGGCGATCGCAAGAGTGGCAACTTCAGCGCGCAGTGCATCCCGCGCTTGCTGGCGTTCCTGCTCGATCTCGTCGCGGGCCTGGGCCAGCAGCCGGTCGCCCTGTTCGCGGGCTTCGGTCTTGGCCTCTTCCACGATCTGGTTGGCGCGCTTGTTGGCCTTTTCCACGATCGTGGCCGCCTCGTCACGTGCTTCCCGCAGTTCCTGGGTTGCCCGTTGCTGGGCCAGCTCCAGGTCCTGGTTGGCGCGGTCGGATGCAGCAAGGCCGTCGGCGATCTTCTTCTGGCGGTCCTGCATGGCCTGAACCAGCGGGGGCCAGACGTACTTCACGCAGAATGCGATGAAGATGAAGAAGCCGATGGTCTGCCCGATCATCGTGAGGTTGATATTCACGGCGTTCTACCTCTTTCCGATTCGTTGCGTTCGGGACGATGGGGCAGCCGCTGTTGGACCACCCCTTAACCATCCGGTGTTATGCAACAACAAAGATCAGGTAAAGGCCGATACCCACACCGATCATGGAAACTGCGTCCAGAAGACCCGCCATGATGAAGGTCTTGGTCTGGAGCTCAGCGGCCATTTCCGGCTGGCGTGCGGTGGTTTCCAGCAGCTTGCCACCCAGCAGGGCGAAGCCGACGGCGGTACCCAGTGCACCGGAGGCGATCATGATTGCAGCGGCGATGATTACGAGTTCCATAACAACTCCTGATTTAACGACGGTTTAGGGGTTTAGGGTCATCAAAGATTGATGGTTAATGCTCTTCATGGGCCATGCTCAGATACACGATCGTGAGCACCATAAAGATGAAGGCCTGTAGCGTGACCACCAGGATGTGGAAGATCAGCCAGGGCACCTGCAGCGCCCACTGGGCCCAGAACGGCAGCAGCGCGATAAGGATGAAGATCACTTCACCCGCGTACATGTTGCCAAAAAGCCGGAGCGCGAGGGAGAACGGCTTGGTCAGCAGCCCCACGGTCTCAAGGATCAGATTGAACCAGGACAGGGACCAGTGGTTGAAGGGGCTGAAGGTCAGCTCCTTTGTGAAACCACCCACACCTTTCACCTTGATGCTGTAGTAGAGCACCATCAGGAAAACGCCGATGGCCATGCCGAAGGTGGCGTTGGGGTCCGTAGTGGGTACGATCTTGGTGTACTCGATACCCATGGCCGACGTCAGGGCCGGGATGTAGTCAACCGGGATCAGCTTGAGCGAATTCTGGAGGAAGACCCAGACAAACACGGTAAGGGCGATCGGCCCGATCATGGGATTGCGGCCGTGGAAGGTGTTCTTCACCAAGTCCTGAGTGAACTCCACCACCATTTCCACCAGGTTCTGGAGTTTACCCGGCTGCTCGCTGGTAGCATTCTTGGCCACCATCCTAAAAAGAACCAGAAAGATGATACCTGTCAGCGCCGACATGAAGAGAGTATCAACATGGAACGCCATGAACCCCATGGCACGGGCTTCTTCCGCCGACTGTGCCATGGTCCAGGTCGCTTCCTGGAGCTCCGTGCCGTTCCGCTCGAAACCGGCCGGCAGCTTGCCATAGGTGAGGTTCGTCAGATGGTGCTGTATGTATTCCGCTGGAGATTCACCTGCCATGTTCTACTCTCGCCCCGTCATCGGTTTGCAACCCTACTGAACACTAGCGGCGTCAGCATGTGGCTGAGGATCATGGTGCCGAACCCGGTAAACAGGCCCGGCCCGTCGATCGGCTGGATCAGCATCAGCGTGCCCGCCAGAAGAACCACTGTTGCGGACAGCTTGAACATCTCACCGGCCATCATGGCCGCGAAAACCGCCCCAGCACGCTGCGCTCCGCGATGGCGGAAATAGCGCAGCGTAAAAAGGCTGTTCGGAATCCAGTAAGCAAGCCCCCCGAACAGAGCGGAGCGGGCTCCGAGCGCCGACTCAAGCAGGAAAAGGCCGCTGACCAGCAGCAGAATTCCCAGCTGGATCATGATGAGTCGGCCTATCGGAGGCCGCCTGATGTTCAATGTGCCAACCCTTGTCGGCCGTTATTAAAGCGGGGCAGATTATAGGGCTTTGGGTGGTCTGGATCAATGAATTTGGATGAAAATTCGAACGATTGACGCCCGCGGACTACTGGATATGTTCAAGAATTCCGTCCAGTTCATCCAGGCTGTTGTACTCGATCACCACCTTGCCCTTGCCGCGTTTGCCGTGGTTGATGGCCACGCGCGCGCCCAGCCGATCCGCCAGCTGGTCCTGGAGGTTGCGGATGTCCGGATCCTCCTTTTCGGGCTCCGGCTTTGCATTGCCCTGGCCCTGTTCCAGCGTTTTACGCACCAGCGCCTCAGTCTGGCGCACCGACAGCGACTTGCTCACCACCTGGCGTGCCACAGGTGCCTGCTGCTGGTGCGACAGCCCCAGCAGGGCGCGGCCATGGCCCATTTCTAGGTCGCCATGCTCGAGCATGATCCGGACCTCTTCCGCCAGCCCCATGAGCCGCAGCAGATTGGTGATGGTGGTGCGGGACTTGCCCACGGCGTCGGCGGTCTGCTGCTGGGTCAGGCCGAATTCCTCCTGCAGCCGGTGGAGCGCGGCGGCTTCCTCGATGGGATTGAGGTTTTCGCGCTGGATGTTTTCCACCAGCCCCAGGGCAATCGCCGCCTCATCCGGCACCTCGCGGATCAGCGCGGGAATGCGGTCCAGGCCGGCCAACTGGGTGGCGCGCCAGCGCCGTTCCCCGGCCACCAGTTCGTAGTGGCCGCTTTCCAGGGGGCGCACCACCACCGGCTGCATCACGCCCTGCTGCTTGATGGACTCCGCGAGTTCCTGAAGGGCCTCCTCGTCCATATCCCGGCGCGGCTGATAGCGGCCACGCTGGATCAGGTCCAGTGGCAGCTCTTTCAGTTCCGCATTGATGCCCGGGTCGGCGGGGGCCTCTTCCTCAAGATTGGTCCGGGAGCCTTCGAGAAGGGCATTGAGGCCTCGCTGGCCAAGTCCGCGTTTGCGCGATGACATGATGGTTGCTTTTTATCCTGTTCGTTCCACGGGTAGGACGGGGCCGTTACACGGCCACAGCGTCCTGGGACTGCTGGCTGCCATTGCGCCTGACCATCTCGCCCGCCAGCGCCAGATAGGAGATGGCGCCCTTGGAGCTGCGGTCGTAGCGCAGTGCTGGCATGCCGTAACTGGGAGCCTCGGCCAGACGCACATTACGTGGGATCACGGCCGAGTAGACCCGATCTCCGAAGTAGTCACTGAGCTGGCGTGACACATCCAGGGTCAGGCTGTTCCGGGGGTCGTACATGGTACGCAGCAGCCCCTCGATCTTCAGCGCCGGGTTCACCGTTTCCTGGATCTGCTCGATGGTGCCCATGAGCGCCGCCAGCCCCTCCAGTGCGTAGTACTCGCACTGCATGGGGATGAGCACGGAGTCGGCGGCGGCCAGCGCGTTGACCGTCAGCAGGTTCAGCGCCGGCGGGCAGTCGATGAGGATGAAATCATACAGCTCGGTGATGGGCTTGAGGGCCAGCCGCAGGCGGTGTTCACGGCCGATCTCGTTCATCAGCTCCACCTCGGCGGCGGTAAGATCGCCGTTGGCGGGCAGCACATCGAATCCGGAATCGGGCGCCTCGGTGCAGACGTCGGCCGCGTCCTGCCGGCGCGTGAGCACGTCATAGCCACTGACGCGGAGCTCGTTCTTGTCGAGCCCGCTGCCCATGGTGGCGTTGCCCTGAGGGTCCATGTCCACCAGCAGCACCCGGCGTTTAGTCGCCGCCAGCGAGGCCGCCAGGTTCACACAGGTGGTGGTCTTGCCCACGCCACCCTTCTGGTTGGTTACCGCCACGATGCGCGCCATTGCCATCAGTCTCCTGTCTCGCCCGTGGAATCCGAACTGTTGCGCCCGATGCGCAGGATCCGCCGTTCCGCGTCCACGCCGGGTACGGTGACCCGGCTGTCTTCAAGCAGCTGCCAGCCGCTCGGAAGCCCTTCAACCTCGGTGGTGGCTTCCGGCCCCTTCATGGCCAGGTGTTCCCCGTCCGCTGCCAGCAGGTGGGCCGTCATGGGCACCATCTCCGCCAGGGACGCGAACGCGCGGCTTGTGATCTGCGGGAAGGGGCCACCCTGCCAGTCCTCGACCCGGGCCTGCACCACCTGCATGTTGTCCAGGCCCAGCTCCAGCCGGCACTGGGTCAGGAACCGGGTCTTCTTGCTGTTGCTGTCCAGCAGTGTCACCTGTCTTGCCGGCGAGTGCAATGCCAGCACCAGCCCGGGAAACCCCCCGCCAGAGCCAACATCCAGTACCGGCCCCGAGCCGAGCCGCGGCACCAGCGTGAGGCTGTCCAGAAGGTGGCGGGCACACATGGCGCTGCGCTCACGCACCGCCGTCAGGTTGTAGGCCCGGTTCCACTTTTCCAGCAGGTCCAGCAGCCGCAGCATGCGGTCCACCGTCTCCGGGGCGAGGCTGACACCGAGCGCTTCAGCCCCTGCCTCCAATTCACGGCGTTCCGCGTCCATTCAGGCGCTTTCCTGTTGCAGCAGGTCCCGCTTCTTGAGGTGGATCAACAGCTGGGAAACCGCCGCCGGTGTAACGCCCTGGATGCGCGAGGCCTGGGCGATGGTCTCCGGCCGGGTTTCCTCGAGCTTCTGCTTCACCTCGTTGGACAGGCCGCCAACACTGTCGTAGTCCAGATCCTTCGGCAGGCCCATGTTCTCATGCCGGCGCAGGCGCTCGATATCCGCTTCCTGGCGCGAGATGTAGCCCTCGTATTTCACCTGGATGGCGACCTGCTCGGCCACCACCGGGTCCTCGGCGCGTTCGCCGCCGATGGCGGCAATCGCCTCGTAGTCGACTTCCGGCCGACGCAGCAGCTCGGCCAGGGTCTGGTCCTTCTTGAGCGGCTGCTTCAGGTACTGATCGGCCACGGCGGCCGCCTCGGTGTTCGGGTGGATCCGCGTGCGGTCGAGTCGCTCGCGCTCCGCCCGGATGCCTTCACGCTTAGCCTCGAAGGCGGCCCAGCGCTCGTCGTCCACCAGCCCCAGGTTGCGGCCGGTCTCGGTCAGGCGCAGGTCCGCGTTGTCCTCGCGCAGCACCAGGCGGTATTCCGCCCGGCTGGTGAACATACGGTAGGGCTCATTGGCCCCCATGGTAATGAGGTCGTCCACCAGGACACCGAGGTAAGCCTCGTCCCGGCGTGGGTACCAGGGTTCCTCGCCATGCGCCGCCAGGGCCGCGTTGAGCCCCGCCAGCAGGCCCTGGGCGCCGGCCTCCTCGTACCCTGTGGTGCCGTTGATCTGGCCCGCCAGGTAGAGACCGCCGATGAACCGGGTCTCGAGCGTATGATGAAGGTCGCGTGGGTCCAGGTAGTCGTATTCGATGGCGTAGCCCGGCCGGGTGACGTGGGCGTTTTCGAAGCCCGGAATGGTCCGGATGAACGCCATCTGCACGTCGAACGGCAGGCTGGTGGAGATGCCGTTGGGATAGAGTTCCTGACTGTTCAGTCCCTCCGGCTCCACGAAGATCTGGTGCGAATCCTTGTCCGCGAAGCGGTGGACCTTGTCCTCAACGGACGGGCAGTAGCGCGGCCCGACACCGTCGATGTCACCGGCGAACATGGGCGACTGGTCCAGTGCCCCCAGGATGATGTCGTGGGTCTCCGGCGTGGTGCGGGTGATGTAGCAGGGCATCTGCTGCGGGTGCCAGCTCGCGTCGCCCATGTAGGACATCACCGGCTCTTTCTCGTCGCCGGGCTGCACGTCCATCTTTGAGAAATCCACGGTCTTGGCGTCGATCCGCGCCGGGGTGCCGGTCTTGAGCCGGCCCACGGTGAACGGCAGCTCGCGCAGGCGCTTCGCCAGCCCGATGGTCGGCGGGTCGCCGGCGCGGCCGCCCTGCTGGTTCTGCATGCCGATGTGGATGACGCCGCCCAGGAAGGTACCCGTGGTCAGCACCACTGTGGGCGCACGGAAGGTGACGCCGGTCTGGGAAACCACACCCTGAACCCGGTCGTTCTCGACAACCAGGTCATCGGCCGCCTGCTGGAAGATGTGCAGGTTGGGCTGGTTCTCGAGCATGTTCCGGATGGCGGCCTTGTACAGGGCGCGGTCCGCCTGGGCGCGGGTGGCGCGCACGGCCGGGCCCTTGCTGGAATTGAGCACCCGGAACTGGATGCCCGCTTGGTCCGTGGCAAGGCCCATGGCGCCGCCCATCGCATCAATTTCCTTGACCAGATGACTCTTGCCGATACCGCCGATGGCGGGGTTGCAGGACATCTGACCCAGGGTCTCGATGTTGTGCGTCAGCAGCAGGGTATCGCGCCCCATGCGGGCCGCGGCGAGGGCCGCCTCGGTGCCCGCATGGCCGCCGCCGATCACGATGACGTCGAAGTGCTTGGGGTATTCCACAGTGGACCTCGGGGCTTGCCGGATTCTCTGAATGAACCGCGTAGTATAACCCGAAGCGTCAACCCTGTGCAGACAACCCGGACAATTTCTGAACAGAGGTCTTCACCCCGGAATAACAGACACCTGGGGCGCTTTTATCACAAAGCACTCAAAAAACTGTCCACAGATTGTAAATGACCAAAACAGCCTTAATATTGCTTTAGGATATTGATTTTAAACGTTTAAATGAACTTTCTACAGATCTTTCCCTATTCTGTAAACAGAGTTTTCCACAGGAGGGCCATCTCATTGTCTCTGGATCACGAGAACCACCTCACCCACACGGAAGCCCCAGTAGGTCATTTCCGTTTCATTGATGACGGTGTCTTCGGTGACCCGGTACATCCAGTCATCCATGCGGACATTGTAGGTGCTCCCGCCAAAGGACACTTCCAGCACATAGTTCATATGGATGGCATTGCCCTCATACTCCATGAAGCCCGGCTCCGTTACATCGCCCGCAGTGGCGTGATAGCCACCATCCCGGGGCTCCAGAGTCCAGACCCGGGTATCGGTCTCGCCGTCACTGTAGGTGAAGATCTCATCCAGGGTACCCACGCCGTCCTCATCCCAGGAGGCATCGATAGTGGCATCGAAGTGGCGGATAACCTCACCGGAGCGGTCCTTGACCACGCCTCGGGCGGTCAGCTCACCCTGAAAGAACTCACTGGGCACCAGCTCCGGCTCCTGGCCCACGTAGTCATCAATGGCGGGGCCGGAGCAGGCCGCCAGAAAGGGCAGGACCAGGAGAAAGATCCCGGATAAGCAACGGGCTGGGCGAATGACTGCCATGGGCTGAACCTCCATCGGAATGAATGACTGTTATTGCATACGCGGATGCCCGCCGCGAGGTTTACCGGGTGGCCGCAGCGACGTACACAGATGTACACGTCGCCATTGGCTCGAATGACGTTCCTGTCAGAGACTGCCTCCATAGCAACCTGATGGGAGGGTCCGTAATGGCAAGCTATAAAGCGCCTCTGACCGATGTGAATTTCCTGCTCAACGAAGTCTTCGACTATCCGAGCCACTACCAGAGCCTGAGCAACGGGGCCGAGGCAACACCGGACATGGTGGATGCCATTCTGGGCGAGTGTGCGAAGTTCTGTGAGAACACGCTCTTCCCGCTCTACCAGAGCGGCGACGAAGAGGGCTGTAAGCTGGTGGATGGCGAGGTGAAGACGCCGACCGGCTACAAAGAAGCCTATGAGGAATACGTGGCCGGCGGCTGGCAGGGCCTCTCCAGCCTGGAGGAGTACGGCGGCCAGGGCCTGCCCGCTTCCCTGGGCCTGATGAAGCAGGAAATGATGGGCACCGCCAACTGGCCCTTCAGCATGTACCCGGGCCTGTCCATGGGGGCCATGAACACCCTCCAGCTCCACGGCGACGAGGACCAGCGCCAGACCTACCTCACGCCCATGACCGAGGGCCTCTGGACCGGCACCATGTGCCTGACCGAACCCCAGTGCGGCACCGACCTGGGCCAGGTCCGGACCAAGGCCGTGCCCCAGGAGGACGGCAGTTACCGCATCACCGGCACCAAGATCTTTATCTCCTCCGGAGACCATGACCTGGCCGAAAACATCGTGCACATCGTGCTGGCACGCACGCCGGAGGCGCCCAAGGGCACCAAGGGCATTTCGCTGTTCATCGTGCCCAAGTACCTGCCGGACGACCAGGGCAACGCAGGCGCGTCCAACGGCGTCTCCGTGGGCGCGCTCGAGGAGAAGATGGGCATAAAGGCCTCCGCCACCTGTACCATGAACTTCGACGATGCGAAGGGCTACATGGTGGGCGAGGAAAACAGGGGCATGGAGTGCATGTTCACCTTCATGAACACCGCCCGCATCGGCACCGCTATCCAGGGCGTGGGCCCGGCGGAACTTTCCTACCAGAACGCACTGGCCTACGCGAAGGAGCGCCGTTCCATGCGCGCGCTCTCCGGCAAGAAGGAACCGGACCAGATCGCGGACAGCCTGATGTACCACGCCGACGTGCGCCGTATGCTGCTGACCCAGAAGGCCGTGGCCGAGGGCGGGCGTGCCATGCTCTATGATGCCGCCCAGTACGCGGACCACATGGTCTGCGGTCACCTGGAGGAGGATGAGAAGAAGATCCAGAAGTACGACGACAAGCTCGGCTTCCTGACCCCGATCCTCAAGGGCTTCCTGACCGAGAAGGGCTACGAGGCCACCAACCTGGGCATGCAGGTGTTCGGCGGCCACGGCTACATCAAGGAACACGGCATGGAGCAGATCGTGCGCGATACCCGGATCGCCACCCTCTACGAGGGCACGACCGGCATCCAGGCACTGGACCTGCTCGGCCGCAAGGTGCTGATGATGACCCAGGGCGGGGCGGTGCGCGAGTTCACCCTGCGCATGAGCAACGAGGCGCGCAAGCACCTCACCGACAGCACCCTTCGCCCCTGGGCCTGGCGCATCCTGAAACTGGCCACCCAGTGGAACTGGCTGACCTTCCGCCTGATGGTCATCGCGCGCAAGGACCGCGATATGGTTTCCGCGGCGGCCCACGACTTCCTGATGTACAGCGGCTACGTCTACATGGCCTTTATGTGGCTCCGCATGGCCGCCGCCGCCCGCAAGGGGCTCGAAGAGGGCGGCAGCCAGAGCGAGGAATTCTACAATGCCAAGCTGGCGACCGCGGAATTCTACTTCGACCGGATGCTGCCCCAGGCCCAGGGCCATGCCGACAGCATGCTGAGCCCCAGCGAGACCCTGATGCAGCTCGACAACGAGGCCTTCGCCTTCGATTACTGAACCACGCTTTACCCCTCCCCTTGCCGGCCTTCGGGCCGGCTTTTTTGTGCTCAGCCCCCGAACGGAACCCTGACGGTCATGCGCACATCACGGCCGGGACTCAGAGCATAGCCCTTATAGGTATCAAGGAAGTCACGGTAGCTCTTATCGGTCAGATTCCGCACTTCGAGACTGAACCGCATGGGAGCCCCGGTACCGCCATCCACGGAGAAGCCGACGCCGAGATCCGCAACGGTGTAGGCATCCGTCGATGCCGTCCCAAAGGGTGCGTTGTCGAACTGGGAAAACGGTTCACCCGGTGCCGCATCCCTGGACGCGTTGTGACGCAGACCCAGGCGAACATGGGGGTCGCGTGCCCACCCCCAATGACCGGGCGTCCAGGTTCCCTCGAGCAGCAGTTCGTCCGCCGGCTGCAGCGGCAAGTCCTCACCCGTCTGGTCATTCTCGCCGTCAACCGCACTGTAGGTGGTGCTCAGCTCCAGCGTCTCCGTCACCCGGGCCCGGGCCGTCAGCTCCACCCCTTTAAGCACCGCATCCGTCTGGCGGTAGCGGAAGACAGGTAAACCGTTATCCGTGTTGCCTGTGTCCTGAAGATAGATGTAGTCGTCAATGGCATTACGGTAGACAGTGGCACTGGCAGACGTGCGATTGGAACGCCACCTCAGTGAGAGGTCCATGTTCAGTGATTTCTCCGCATCAAGATCCGGGTTGCCCTTCTGGACAGCCGCAACTCCGGCATGAACGCCGTCAGCATGGAGCTCGAAAAGGGTCGGCGCCCGGAAACCGCGTCCGATGTTGCTGGCAAGGGTCAGGTTGTTGGTAAGGGCGTAGGAGCCACCAAAGGAGCCCGAGGTAACCGATTCGTCGTTTTTATCGCTGCCGGAAAACGATGTGGGCACTGCCGTTTTGCTGCTTTTGGCAATCGTTTCAATCCAGTCCTGGCGCAGACCGGCCTGAAGGGTTAACCGACCGAGTGTGCGCTCCTCAAAGGCGAATACGCCCAGATTGTTGACCCGACCTCCGGGTGTCAGCTGGGTAGTTCCCCTGGAGACCTGCTGCTTGGTCCGGTATTCAACACCCACACGTCCGGCATCCAGGAACGCCAGTTGACCGTGCCTGGCTTCGAGGCGGGTGGTGTACTGGTCGAACTCAATATCGATGGTGCCGTCGAAAAGGTTGTCCCTTGGTACGCCGGCCGCGTTCGATTGGCGAAGGTTATTCTGCCATGCCAGGGTTGGCTCAAAGGTCCAGGTGTCATTGACCGGCAGTGTGGCGTCCAGTCGAAGCTCATCATTTTCCAGATTCTGGCCAACGCCCTCGGGGCCCTGGCCAGGCGGCTTATTCCCCGCCGGGGGCGGCAGGAGGAAATTGTGTTCATTGCGCCACCCGGTATAACGCAGCCGGAGCTCACCAAAGTCCCCGCGATAACCGACGCCAATCTGCCCATTGGTCTGCTCAAAATCCGTGTAATCCAGCGAGCCGGTGTAGGCGGGTGCCCGGCGTTTGCCGGCGTCACTGGGGGGCGGCGGGAAGAATGTCCGATCATCCGGTACGGTGATATCCCCGGCATCCCGGTGGATGATGCCACCGACAAAGCTCCAGTGATCCCCCTCACTGGTTCCCTTGAACCCAATGTCATTCTGATTGTTGTTGGTGGCGTGCCGAAGTAACGCCTCGCCCCTGTTGTGACGGGAACCATCGCTGCTGAAGGTCAGCGGCAGGGGTTTAACGTCGACGGCACCGCCCAGCGCATCGGATCCATAAAGAATACTCGAGGCACCACGAACCACTTCAATGCGCTCGCTCAGAAAGGGGTCAATGTTGGGTGAATGCCGGGTTCCGAACTGCTGGTGATCCACGCCAACACCATCGGAAAGAATCCGCACGCGGTTACCGGAGAGACCCCGAATGACCGGCTTCCCGGCCTGGTTACCGGCATTGACGGTATCCACACCGGGCAGGTGATCCAGGGTCTGGCCAAGGGTTGTGCCCTCACGGCGATCCTTTTCCTCACCCTGAAGAACGTCAATCTGGGCGGCCTGCATAAGCGGTGACCCAGGGGCGGGTGCGCCGGCTTCCACAACCACTTCATCAAGGGCCATAACGCCCACGCCATCCGCCTCCTGTGCCAGGACCAGGGGAGCTGCCATGGCAAGGCCCAGCACGCCCATGGTTCCCGGAATAGCGTCGGATCGCCACCTCATGTGGACTGGTCTCAATCGCATGGATTCTCCTTACTACGTTATATCGTTTCATTAGGAAGGCGCATCCAGAAGCAATAGCTCTGTCGGGCGAGCCTGATGGGAGTCTGTCCCAGCGCCTTATGACGAATTAACGGATGTTATATCATAACATTTAAAGGGACAACCCAATGATTCACGAGTGGATGGGAAACCGATGATTGCGGTGGAAGCGGCCGGTTATTTACCGATACAGAAGGAGCTGAAGATTTCGCCCAGCAGTTCATCCGGCGTCATGGCCCCGGTGATCTCGCCAAGCGCATCCTGGGCCTGGCGGAGATCCTCGGCAAGGAGCTCACCGGCACCGAACTCGCTGAGCTGGGTCTGGCCCTGGACCACCATGGCGCGGGCACGCTCCAAAGCGTCAAGGTGGCGTCGGCGTGCCATGTAACGTCCCTCGGCGGCCGTCTGGTAGCCCATGCAGTCCTTCAGGTGTTCCCGCAGGGTCTCAACACCCTCCCCGGACTCTGCGGAAAGCCGGATGACGGGCGTACCATCCTGTCCGATGAACCCGGGCGTTTCTCCTGAAAGATCCACCTTGTTGCGGAGTACCGTGACCGGGAGTCCTTCCGGCAGCTGGCGAGGCAGGCCGGTTCGAAGGGTCGCGGGATCGGTATCCGGTGTCGTGGTGCTGTCCACCAGCAACAGGACCCGGTCCGCCTTCTCGATCTCGGCCCAGGCTCGGTCGATACCGATGCGTTCCACTTCATCGGTGCTGTCGCGCAGACCGGCGGTGTCAATGATGTGCAGCGGCATGCCGTCGATCTGGATCTGCTCGCGCAGCACGTCCCGGGTAGTGCCTTCGATCTCGGTCACGATGGCCGTGTCCTGGCCGGAAAGGGCATTCAGGAGGCTGGACTTGCCTGCATTGGGTTTGCCGGCGATGACCACCTGCATGCCGTCCCGCAGCAGGGTGCCCTGGTGGGCTTCCTGGACGGTGCGGTCCAGGGATTCCAGAAGGGCCTGGAGATCCGAGGCCACCTTGCCGTCGCCGAGGAAATCCACATCCTCGTCGGGAAAATCGATGGCGGCTTCCACATAGACCCGAAGATGGACCAGCTCATCAATGAGCCCTGACACCACGCGGGAGAACGCGCCCTGAAGCGACTGCAAGGCGCTTCGGGCCGCCTGCTCCGAGCTGCTTTCGATGAGATCGGCAATGGCCTCGGCCTGGGCGAGGTCGAGTTTGTCGTTCAGGAAGGCTCTTTCCGAGAACTCACCGGGTCGCGCCAGACGCGCACCGCGGGCCGTAGCCGAAGCAAGGATCCGATCCATGAGGACAGGCCCACCATGGCCCTGGAGCTCGAACACATCCTCGCCGGTAAACGAATGCGGGCCCGGGAAGTACAGGGCAATCCCCTCATCCAGAACCTCCCCGGCTTCATCCAGGAAGGGCCCGTAATGGGCGTACCGTGGCCGGGGTTCAAAGCCGAGGAAAACCTGCGCCAGAACCAGGGCCTGTGGGCCGGACAGGCGGATAACGCCAACGCCCCCGCGGCCCGGAGGCGTGGCGAGAGCGGCAATGGTGTCCCGGTCGGCGCCGCCCATGGTGAACTCAGGGGATCAGCCCTTGGCGGACTTCCCCTGCTCCTTCTCGATCTGGCGGTAGATGAAGAACTGCTGCGCCATGGAGAGCACGTTGTTGCTCAGCCAGTACAGCACCAGGCCTGCCGGGAACCACAGGAAGAAGAAGGTGAACATGATCGGCAGCATCTTCATCACCTTGGCCTGGACCGGATCTGGGGGCGTGGGGTTCAGCTGCATCTGCAGGAACATCGAGGCGCCCATGAGGATCGGCAGAATGAAGTAGGGATCCATCACCGACAGGTCATTGATCCACAGCATGAAGGGCGCGTGCCGCAGCTGAACACTCTCGAACAGGACCCAGTACAGGGAGATGAACACCGGCATCTGGACCAGTATCGGCAGACAGCCACCCAGCGGGTTGATCTTCTCCTTCTTGTAGAGATTCATCATCTCCTGGGAGAGCTTCTGGCGGTCGTCGCCGTACTGTTCCTTGAGACGCTGCATCTCCGGCTGGACACGGCGCATGTTGGCCATGGAACGATAGCTGGTAGCGGAGAGCTTGTAGAAGGCCAGCTTGACCACCACGGTCAGCAGGATGATGGCCACACCCCAGTTGCCAACCAGGTCATGGAACCAGTCCAGAAGGTAGAACAGGGGCTGGGAGATGAAGAACAGCCACCCGAAGTCGACGGTGCGGTCCAGGTTGGGTGCAATATCCTGGAGACGTTCAATGATCTTGGGACCCACGTAGACCCTGGATCCGATTTCCTTTTCCTCTCCCGGGGCCACTTCGGTTCCCGGGCTGACAAAGCCCATCACGTGCAGGTTATCGCCACGCTGGCGGGTCTGGTAGCGATGGGTCTCATCCTGGTCCGGAATCCAGGAACTCATGAAATAATGCTGGAGGAAAGCGATCCAGCCGCCTTCCACCTGGCGGTTGAGGGGATTTTCCCTCAGGTCCGAGAACTCATACTTGGTGTAGGGTTCCTGGGGCGTGCTCAGAACCATGCCGAGGAAAGCCTGGACGCCGAGGATCCGCTGGCCGGTGGGGTCGCCACTCTCGTCGCGTACGATGCGGCCGGAGAAGTACCCGTTCCAGGGCTCATTGGACTCGTTCCGGATGTGGTAGCTGACCTTCAGGCGGTAACGATCGCGCTCGAAGGTGTAGCGCTTGATGATCTGTACCCCGGAATCCGTTTCATGGGTCAGATCCACGGTCAGCTCGTCTTCACCTTCATCCAGCCGATAGATGTCTGATTCACTAGTGAAGGTCAGGTTGCCGTGGCCACGGTCGGAGCCCCCGTCACCGAGAAGACTGCTCTCCAGGATGTAGGTGAGTTCGCCATCACTCTGAAGCAGCTGCAGCGGCTTATCCGACTTAAGGGTCCGGGTGTGCTCGGGCAGCCAGGCTTCCACGAGATGGCCACCATTGAGACTGATGCGGGCATCCAGAACATCCGTTTTCACGCGGATGGTGTCGCCGGTATCAGTGGTTTCATTGCTTCCGGAGCCGGTGGCTTTACCGCTGGTTTCCCGATCGGCGCTAGCCATATCCGATTCCGGACGCTCAAAGCCATCACCGGTACCACTGCTGCTGTCGCCACTGTCAGGGGGCTGTTGGCTCTGGGAACCGCTATCAGTGGGTGCGGCCTCCTCGGCCGCCACGGGTTCGTTGGAAACGGGCTGCTGGTGATAATCCTCGTTCCAGGCCATGACGAGGAGGTAGCTGACTATGGCCAGACCAAGCCATATGGCGACGCGGGGGATATCCATGGATTGGTTCATCCTTTGCGTGAACAGGAGTTATGGGTCGGGGAAGCCCCTGGAACCGGATCATAACCGGATGTGCCCCAGGGATGGCATCGAAACAGGCGGTGCAGCGCGTAGTAACCACCGCGGATTACGCCATACTGCTGGATGGCGCTTATGGCGTATTCGGAACAGCTGGGCATATGCCGGCAGTGAGGGGGTATCAGCGGACTGATCCCGTACTGGTAGGCTCGAATCAACAGAAGAAGCAGCCAGCGCATTGGGTTATCCCGTTTTTGCCGGGGACCGGGAGGTCGCCTGTTTGCCCAGCTTGCGCCAAGCCCGGTCCAGTTCCTGGAACAGTTCGGCATTGTCCATGGTGTTGCCGCCAGGCCGGGCCAGCACGATGACGTCCAGAGCCGGGAGATCATGCTGTCTGTGCCTGAAGGATTCCCGTACCGCACGCTTGAACCGGTTGCGCGTTGTGGCCCTCGGAAGATGCCGGCGGGCCACGATGATGCCGAGACGGGGCAGTGGCCTGGATCCGTCAACGGTTCGGGCAAGCATCAGGAATCCCCGGCTGCCGGCCCTGAACTCGACATTGTCGAATACCCGCGTGTAATCACGACTGTTGAGCAGTCTTGCCTGGCGGGGAAATCGGAAGTCAGGCGGCAACTGGACGGGTTCAGACGCTGAGGCGCTTGCGACCCTTGGCACGACGGCGCGCAATCACTTTGCGGCCATTCTGGGTTGCCATGCGGGCACGGAAACCATGGGTCCGCTTGCGCTTGAGGTTACTCGGCTGAAAGGTGCGTTTCATGGTGATGATCCTGTTCAGGGCTGCGAATGTCGGAACAATGGTTTCGGCCGATGGTCCGAACACGGAGCTGCCACCGGGATGCGGGATTCTAGTCAATTTGTGGCGTTCAGACAATGGGCATCGTGATTGGAAAACGCTGGCGGTTACAGTAGAAACAAAGTTTTTATCTTTAAGGAATCAATAAGACTGTTGTTAATGTTATTAGGCAAGCGGATTTCTGTGGATAACCAACTCCCAGACTCTGATGGCGCGCTCAGAGCGTGGGGACGGTTCTGTTCAGTTGTGCTTGGTAAGCTGGTACTAACAGGGGGGAGGGAATGGGTATAAGAGGGGGTGCCTTGCCGGGGTCATGGTTATTAACGGGTCTGTCCGGGGTTTATACGGTCGTTAACACACGGTGTTTGCACAGGCTGTTGTGGAAAACCTTTTTGAGGAGAATTGATCTGTAATTTTGTGCACGACTCTGTTTGTAAGTAGATAGATTTTTGAGTAAAAAAGAAAAATTCATCCACAGGGTGTTTATATCGTTGCCCGAGGGGGCTTTTACAGGCGGTGGGCGGAGCGTAGAATACCGCTCTTGCCGGGGTAGAGACCCGTCCGAAAAAGAACAATGCGAGGTCAGCAGTCGTGGCACAGGAAATCTGGCAGCAGTGTCTGGAGCTGTTACAGGATGAGTTCCCCGCCCAGCAGTTCAATACCTGGTTGCGTCCGTTGCAGTCCCGTGACGACGGAGGTGCTCTGGTGCTGCTTGCCCCCAACCGGTTTGTGCGCGACTGGGTGAGCCAGAAGTATCTGGACCGCATTGAAGAGGTTGTCCGGGACCTGAATGGCGCCAAAGGGCTCCAGGTCGAGGTCAAGGTGGGGTCCGCTGAGGACGCCAGGCCGCGTTCGACGCAGTCTTCCGGCAACCGTAGCGAAAGCACGTCGAAACGGCACAGCGCCGATAGCGCTGGCGGTGAGGTGGAGTCCGCCAGTGCGGAAGTGGCGCCGCCAGTGAACGATGCGGAACTGAACACAGCCGACGAGCGCCCGGTCGAGGATTCACCTGTTGCGGCGCGCATAGCCGGGCGCGCCAATGGCGGTCGGGATGACAGGCGCGCCAATGTGGAGGGTGGTGTCCAGCACAGGGAGACCTTCCTGAATCAGCAGTTCACATTCGGGACCTTTGTCGAGGGCAAATCCAACCAACTGGCACGGGCGGCCTCCAGTCAGGTAGCTGAAAACCCCGGGGGCTCCTATAATCCGTTGTTCCTTTACGGTGGCGTGGGCCTGGGTAAGACCCACCTGATGCATGCCGTGGGCAACGAGATCGTTCGCCGCAATCCCGGAGCACGTGTCGCGTACCTGCGCTCGGAACGCTTTGTGGCGGACATGGTCAAGGCGTTGCAGCTCAACGCCATCAATGATTTCAAGCGCTTCTACCGGTCCCTGGATGCGCTCCTGATCGACGATATCCAGTTCTTCGCGGGTAAGGAGCGCTCCCAGGAGGAGTTCTTCCACACCTTCAATGCGCTGCTTGAGGGCGGTCAGCAGGTGATCCTGACCTGTGACCGCTTCCCCAAGGAGATTGTGAACATGGAGGAGCGGCTCAAGTCGCGCTTCGGCTGGGGCCTGACGGTCATGGTGGAACCGCCCGAGCTCGAGACGCGGGTGGCGATCATCATGAAGAAAGCGGAGCAGGCCCAGGTCAGCATCAGTAATGAGGCGGCTTTTTTCATTGCCCAGAAGATCCGCTCCAACGTGCGTGAGCTCGAGGGTGCGCTAAAGCTGGTGATTGCCAATTCCCACTTCACCGGCCAGCAGATCACGCCGGCATTCATCCGGGAAAGCCTCAAGGATCTGCTGGCCCTGCACGAGAAGCAGGTCAGCATCGACAATATTCAGCGGACCGTGGCAGAGTACTACAAAATGAAAGTGGCGGATCTGCACTCGAAGCGCCGCACGCGCTCGATCACACGGCCCCGCCAGATGGCGATGGCACTGGCCAAGGAGCTGACGAGCCACAGCCTGCCCGAGATCGGTGATGCCTTTGGCGGCCGGGACCACACCACGGTTCTTCACGCCTGCAAGAAAATCGAGGAACTCCAGGAATCGGACGCCAATATCCGCGAGGATTACCAGAACTTCCTCCGGCTGCTGACCACCTGAACCACTGACAAACCCACATCCGAACCAGGCGGAATCCGACAATCATGAAAATCCGGACCAGTCGCGAATCCCTTCTTGAACCACTCCAGGCAATCGCCGGAGTGGTGGAAAAGAAACAGACCATGCCCGTTCTCTCCAACGTTCTGCTGGTGGCCGAAGGCGAGGCCCTGACGCTGACCGGGACGAATATGGAGGTGGAGCTGGTTGCCACCGTCACCGATCTGGAAGTGGAACAGGAGGGGCGCATCACGGTGCCCGCCCGCAAGCTGGTGGATATCTGCCGGTCGCTGCCGGAAGCGGCGGATGTGACCCTGGCCTTGGAGGGGGATCGCATGCGCATCCGCGCCGGGGCCAGTCAGTTCACCCTGGCTACCCTGCCCGCCGATCATTTCCCGAACGTCGAGGATGATGAGGACAGCTTCACGCTGAACCTGGAGCAGGGCAGCTTCCAGAGCCTGCTCAGCAGTACCGCCTTCGCCATGGCGCAGCAGGACGTCCGTTACTATCTCAACGGGCTGCTGCTCGAGATTGGCGACGATGCCATCCGGGCGGTCGCGACTGACGGACACCGCCTGGCGCTATCGAATCTTTCCGCGCCCACCTATCTGGATGAGACACGCCAGATCATTGTGCCCCGCAAGGGGGTCCAGGAGCTGATCCGGTTGCTTGGAGATGGGGAGCAGAATGTGGCGGTCACCATTGGCGGCAGCCATATACGGGCAACCATTGACGGTTTCACTTTCACCTCCAAGCTCATCGAGGGTCGTTTCCCGGACTACAACCGGGTGATTCCCAGTGGTGGGGACAAGACTGTTATCGCGGACCGTGAGACCCTGCGCAGCATCTTGCAGCGGGCTGGCATCCTCTCCCATGAGAACATCCGTGGCGTGCGGCTGGAGCTCGAGCCGGCGGAATTGCATGTCTATGCCAACAATCCGGACCAGGAGCAGGCTGAGGACACCATGGCGGTGGAATACCAGGGTGAGTCACTCCAGATCGGCTTCAATGTGGGCTACCTGATCGACGTCATGAACGTCATCCGTGAGGAGCAGGTCCGGATCGTGCTCTCCGGCCCCAACGCCAGCGCGCTGATTGAGAGCACCGGGCCGGATGACAATCTCTACGTTGTGATGCCGATGCGTCTTTAATCGTATCCAGACTGGACTGACAGGGAAGCTTGGGAATGAGCGCACTGATTCAGAAGACCCCGGTGACGGGACGCAACACAGGCAGCCATGGTACGGAAAAGGAAGGTACGGCGCTGGGAGGCAACCCCGCTCGCATCCTCGGCGATGGCATCAAGGGGGCGTTTCGGATTGGCCAGACTGCCATGGTGGTCGGCGGCCAGGGAGTACGCTGGCTGCGGGGCGACCGTCAGCCCCTGCCCCGGCTGATGCGCGATACCTTCGAACGGCTTGGTGCGACCTATATCAAACTGGGTCAGTTCATCGCCTCGTCTCCAACCTTCTTCCCCCGTGAGTATGTGGATGAATTCCAGAACTGTCTGGATCAGACACGCCCCCTGCCCTATGCCGTGATGGAGAGGATCCTGAGGGAAGAGCTGGGCAGCGCGGTGGATACCGAATTCACCCATATTGACCGTACGCCGCTTGCGTCCGCATCCATAGCGCAGGTTCACGGGGCGCGATTGGCCAGTGGGGAGGAAGTGGTTCTGAAGATCCAGAAGCCGGGTGTATCCAACATCCTGCTTACCGATCTCAACTTCCTCTATGTGTCAGCCCGGGTGGTCGAAACCCTGGCGCCGAAGCTGGCGTGGACATCGCTCTCCGGGATCATCCAGGAGATCCAGCGGACGATGATGGAGGAATGCGATTTCGTCCAGGAGGCCAACAACCTTGAGGCGTTCCGGGAATTCCTCGATCGCACCGGTAACAGCGAAGCCACTGTCCCGCGGGTTCACCGCAGGCTGAGCACAGGGCGGGTGCTGACCATGGAGCGGTTCCAGGGTGTGCCTCTGACGGACCTGGAAACCATCCGGCGTTACAGTGATGATCCCGAACGCACACTGATCACGGCCATGAACACATGGTTTGCCAGCCTGACCCAGTGTGAGTTCTTCCACGCGGACGTACATGCCGGCAACCTTATGGTTCTTGAGGACGGGCGTGTCGGGTTCATCGACTTCGGCATCGTCGGGCGTATTGATCCGGATACCTGGACGGCGGTTTCCGATTTCATGGGCGCGCTGATGAGCGCTGATTTCCAAAGCATGGCGGATGCCATGACGCGGATCGGAGTAACCCGTGAGGGTGTGGACGTGGAGGCATTGGCGCGTGACCTTTCCGGGCTCCAACAACATATGGAGACGGTTGTTCCCACCGATCCGTACGACATGCCTGATATCGAAACGCTGTCCGATGAAACGGACGACGATGTGAATGAGCTGTTGATGGACCTGGTGCGTGTGGGCGAGGATCACGGCCTGCATTTCCCGAGGGAATTCGCCCTCCTGATCAAGCAGTTCCTGTATTTTGACCGCTACGTCCACATACTGGCGCCGGAAATGGATATGTTTCTGGATGAGCGCCTGAATATGCTCCACTGAGGTCGGCCTATGGCGCTTGTTCCCCAGCTTGTTACCTCCACCCTGGCGCTTTGGCGCGGTACGGCGATCCGCGAGCGGGATTCGGAGCAGCCGGAGCAACCGCTGCAGCTGTTTGATATGGAGGGTTGCCCCCACTGTCGGCTGGTACGGGAAACGCTGACGGAGCTGGATCTGGACGCAGTGATCTACCCCTGCCCTAAAGGTGGAGACCGCTTCCGTAACCGTGCCCGCGAGCTGGGAGGACGGGAACGCTTTCCGCTGCTGGTGGATCCCGACCAGGGGGAGGTTCTCTATGAGAGCCGACGCATCCGGCGTTATCTGTGGGAGTGTTACGGCCGGGGATCGGTGTCGGGGCTCAGCAGTTGGCTTCCGGTCGACAAGGGGCGCGGTGTCCTGGCGTCCGGTTCGAGGCTGGGTGGTGGTCTTTACGCGAAACCAGCCCGTCGGCCGGAGCGCCTTCTGGAGCTTTACAGCTTCGAGTCCAGCCCCTACTCCCGTGAAGTACGCGAGCTCCTGTGCGAACTTCAGTTGCCCTATGTGATCCGTAACTGCGGCAAGTCTTCGGTGAGGGAATTGGTGCTTCCTGTGATCCGTGACCGCCTTGGGCTTGAATACCAGCCCCGCTCCCGCAATCGCATGGAACTGCTCGAGAGGACCGGTCGTGTCGCTGTGCCTTACCTGGTGGATCCGAATCAGGGGGCGGCAATGTATGAAAGCGAAGCGATCCTGGCGCACCTGCGCGATCATTATCAGATCTGATCCATGGCGCTGACCGAGCTCCACGTCCATCACTTCCGCAATATTGAACAACAGAAGCTCCAGTTCTCTTCCGGTCTCAACCTGATTCACGGTGCCAATGGCAGCGGTAAGACCAGTCTTCTCGAGGCGATCTACTATCTTTCCACGGCACGGTCTTTCCGGACGTCCAATCATCGACGTGTTGTGCAGGAAGGCTGCCGTTCGTTGACGCTTTTCGGGAATGTCACGGACCCGCTAAGAGGATCACTTCGGATCGGGTTGGAACGGCAGCCCGGCGATGCAAACGGGGTCAGGCTGCAGCGCAACGGAGAGGCGGTGCGCTCGGTTTCGGAACTGGCGAGGCTGTTGCCGGTATCGGTTATCGAGCCGGGGACCTTCGAACTGGTTGCCGGAGGCCCAGGCAATCGTCGCCGCTTTCTGGATTGGTTGGTGTTTCACGTGGAACATTGGTTCAGCGGCCTCTGGCAGGAGGTACAGAGGGCGCTCAAACAGCGCAATCACCTGCTCCGGCATGGTATAATTGATCAGTCATCCATCGGCCCCTGGAACGCTCGGGTGGCCGATCTGGGGGAGCGCCTGAATCAGGGCCGGCAGGCGGGTTTCGACCGCTTCTACAGCGAGTTTGAGGCTATCCGGTCCCGTTCCCAGGCTGAATGGCTGGGGGCTGTATCCCTGGCCTTTAATCCTGGCTGGGATTCCAGTGAGAGCCTGGGCTCGATTCTGGAAAGCAACCTTGAGGCAGAAGCCCGTGCTGGGTTCAGCCTCTACGGGCCCAATCGGGCGGATATCCGGATCCGGGTCGGCAAACAGCCTGCCGGGGAAGTGCTTTCCCGTGGGCAGCAGCGTTCGCTCGTTGTGCTTATGAAACTGGCCCAGATGCGGGTGCTTCAGGCTGTTGGCACTGAGGGTATCTGTCTCCTGGATGATATCCATGCGGAGCTTGATGGCGAAAATCAGGCTCTGCTTGCCAGCGAACTGCTGGCTCTTAATACACAGGTTTTTCTCACCGGGATCACGGCTCCCAATGAAGGAGCGCTCGGTAGCCTGATGCACAAACATGAACCCGCGATGTTCCACGTGGAACATGGCCGATTCACGGAACAATGAACGCCAAGCTGGGGGAACCCTGCGAATGTCTGATTACACCTCTACAAGCATCAAGGTACTCAAGGGTCTGGATGCCGTGCGCAAACGGCCTGGTATGTACATCGGTGACACCGATGATGGAACCGGTCTCCACCACATGGTCTTCGAGCTGGTGGACAATTCCATCGACGAGGCTTTGGCGGGCTTCTGTTCCGAGATCGGCGTTGTCATCCATCCGGATGAGTCCGTCACCGTCCGAGACGATGGCCGTGGCATCCCCACGGACATTCACGAGGAGGAAGGCGTTTCCGCCGCCCAGGTCATCATGACCGTTCTCCATGCTGGCGGTAAGTTCGATGACAACACCTACAAGGTGTCCGGCGGTCTCCACGGCGTGGGCGTTTCCGTGGTCAACGCCCTCTCCTCGACCCTGAAGCTGACGATCCGTCGCAATGGCCAGGTCCATGAGCAGGTTTACCATGACGGCATCCCGGAAGAGCCGCTTCGCATCGTGGGTGATACGGAAGCTTCCGGCAGCGAAGTCCACTTCATACCCTCTCCTGACACCTTTACCAGTATCGAGTTCCATTTCGATATCCTGGCCAAGCGTCTTCGGGAGCTCGCCTTCCTCAACAGTGGTGTGCGAATCCGGCTGACCGATGAGCGCAGCGGCAAGGATGAGGTGTTCGAGTACGAAGGTGGACTCAGGGCCTTTGTTGAGCACCTGAACACCAACAAGACGCCACTCAACCGCGTCTTCCATTTTACCCGGGAACGGGAAGACGGCATCGTGGTGGAAGTGGCGATGCAGTGGAACGATGCGTTCCAGGAGAACATCTTCACCTTCACCAACAACATTCCCCAGCGTGATGGTGGTACCCATCTTGCCGGATTCCGCGCCGCGCTGACCCGGACCCTGAACTACTACATGGAGCAGGAAGGGCTTCTCAAGAAGCTCAAGGTGAACACCTCCGGGGACGACGCCCGCGAGGGTCTGACCGCGATCATCAGTGTCAAGGCGCCGGACCCCAAGTTCTCCTCCCAGACCAAGGACAAGCTGGTTTCCTCGGAGGTCAAGACGGCCGTCGAACAGGAGATGAACCAGCAGTTCACGGACTACCTGCAGGAATACCCCCAGGAGGCAAAAGCCATCGTCAACAAGATGGTTGATGCCGCCCGGGCACGGGAAGCCGCCCGCAAGGCCCGCGATATGACACGCCGCAAGGGCGCTCTGGATGTCGCGGGGCTGCCGGGTAAGCTGGCGGACTGCCAGGAAAAGGATCCGGCACTTTCCGAACTCTTCATTGTGGAGGGTGACTCCGCCGGCGGCAGTGCCAAGCAGGGGCGTGAACGCCGTACCCAGGCCATCCTGCCGCTCAAGGGAAAGATCCTGAACGTGGAGAAGGCACGTTTCGACAAGATGCTCTCTTCGGTGGAGGTGGGCACCCTGATCACGGCCTTGGGCTGCGGTATCGGCCGTGAGGATTACGATCCCGACAAGCTCCGCTACCACAGCATCGTGATCATGACCGACGCGGATGTGGATGGCTCCCATATCCGTACCCTGCTGCTCACCTTCTTCTACCGGCAGATGCCGGAACTGATTGAGCGCGGTCACATCTTCATCGCCATGCCGCCTCTGTATAAGGTCAAGCGTGGTAAGCAGGAACAGTACCTCAAGGATGAGAAAGCCAAGACCGCGTACGTCACGCAGTCCGCGCTGGAAAACGCCGCGCTCTACGTCAATCCCGAGGCACCGCCTCTGGCGGGCGAGGCACTGGAAGACCTGGTGCATGAATACCAGAGCGTGATGGAGAACATCGAGCGGCTTACCCGTGTCTATCCAGAACGGGTGCTCCAGGAGATGGTCACCCACAGGACGCTGACCACCGCAGACCTCAACAACCCTGAAACCATCCAGCAGTGGGTGGCGGATCTCGGGGAACGGCTGGTTCTGGATACCCGCACGGGTATCCGCTATGAGTTCTCAACCACCGAGGACAAAGAGCGCGGACTCACGCTGCCGAAGGTTACTCTTCTGATTCACGGTATTCCCTACGAATACGTGTTCCGTCATGAGTTCTTCGAGTCGCCTTCGTACAAGGCTATTGCGGCTCTGGGTGAAAAGCTCGATGGGCTGATCGAGCCGGGCGCCTACATCCAGCGTGGCGAGCGCCGGCATCCCGTGGATACCTTCGCGGGCGCCCTGGATTGGCTGATGCGGGAAGGCCAGAAGGGCCTGACTATCCAACGGTATAAGGGTCTGGGTGAGATGAACCCGGATCAGCTCTGGGAAACCACCATGGATCCGGAGACCCGCCGGATGATGAAGGTGACGATCGAGGATGCCATTGCGGCTGACCGGATCTTTACGACCCTGATGGGTGACGAGGTGGAGCCCCGGCGGGAATTCATCCAGAGCAATGCCCTGGAAGTGGCGAACCTGGATATCTGAGGGCTTACGAGTCCCAGGTATCCGGTTTCAGGGTCTGGAAACGGGTGGCGAGATCCGCCAGCCGCTCGGGCAGGGATGGCCCAAGGCACATCAGTTCCAGCATTGGGAGCCTTGCCCAGCGTTCCGTTTCTGCCGCCGGTGACAGCATCAATGGCCAGTGCCGGGCTAATGCGGATTCCCCTTCCCCTCCGGGCCAGGCCTCCAGAATCAGAATGGCATCGTGTTCCAGCATGCTGAGCGTCCGGACGCTCAGTTTCTCTCCGGCAACCCTCTCAGAAGGTGCACTGGTCCAGCCAAGCTGCGCGAATATCCTGTGGCAGGCGTGGTCCTGGCCTGTCAGGCGGTAACGGCCGCGTCCGGTTTCCACCAGAACCAGAACCCTCGGACCCGGTACATGCAGCCGGGAACGCAGTCCCTCAAAGGTTTCCCGGAAGCGTTGGGCAGGAACGATTTCCCCCATGGTATTGCCGAGGATGCGGGCAATGCGTTTGAGGTTATTCTGAACATCGGCAGCGCTGCGCGCTCCCTGGACCATGGACAGGCGTGGTTGGTAACGGGGAGGCAGCCAGGTTGGGCATAGACTGGTCCCGCCGGCGATCTCGTGCGCAAGGATAAGATCCGGCTCCGGCACATCGTCACGGCCGAGATGTTGCCAGGGGACCAGCCGGTCCCCAAAGCCAAGCGCTCTGATGTAGTCTTCGATCACCGCATCGCCGGCCATGACACGCCGGATCTGCGGCATGGTCGTGGCGTGAAGCGCCAGGGCCGTTTCGATGCAGGCACTGACGCTGGCCTGGAGTTCGGGAAGAAGGCGGGTAAAGGAATGGCTCATGGCGATTCAATGGGTTCCTGCGGATCATCGAATCACCAGTATTGCCGGCCTTTTCTTATATGTCAATGAGAATGGTTCGTAATTAAAAAGCCGTTCTCAAAGCCAGCGCCTATTCACCGCTGCCCGTCTGCAGCAGTGAGATATCCGCGACCCTGAGGAACAGCTGTCGCAACCGTTCCAGAAGCGCCAGCCGGTTGGCTCTCAGGCTTTCCTCCTCCGCCATGACCATGACGTCATTGAAGAAGCTGTCGACCACCCCCCGCAGTTTCGCAAGAGACTGGAGACCGGGGTCATAGTCGCCGCGAGCGAACAGCGGTTCAACTTCCTCTTCCTGGGCCTGGAGCGCCTCATACAGTGCCCGCTCCGCCTGTTCCCGGAAGGCTTCGGGATCCACGCTGCCGGCCCGGGTGCCGCCCTGTTTCTCAAGGATGTTGGAAACCCGCTTGTTGGCGGCTGCCAATGCCTGGGCTTCCGGCAGGGCGATGAAGTTGCCCACCGCCAGAACCCGGCGATGGAAATCCAGGGGCTGGGTGGGCCGGCGTGCCTGAACCGCCAGGAAAACCTCCGCAGGAACACCCTGATCCTCGAAGCTGGCCCGGAACCGCTCAAGAATGTAGTCCACCACCGGATTGACCGGGTCGTTCACGGTAAGGCTGTTGAACTCCTCGGCAGCCCAGCCGGCCAGCTCTTCCAGATCCAGGGTGAGTTCGCGTTCCACCAGGATGCGGATCACGCCCAGTGCCGCCCGGCGCAGTGCGTACGGGTCGCGTGTGCCGCTGGGGGGCTGGTTGATGCCGAACAGGCCCACCAGTGAGTCCAGCCGGTCCGCCAGTGCAACGCAGGCGCCGATGTCCGTCTCCGGCACACGATCCCCGGCAAAGCCCGGCAGGTACTGCTCGCTCAGCGCCCGTGCCACGGCCTCGTCTTCCCCGTCATGGCGTGCGTAGTACTCGCCCATCACGCCCTGGAGATCGTCGAACTCCTGGACCATCTCGGTCAGCAGGTCGGTCTTGCTCAGGGTGCCCGCCCGCCGGGCCTTGTCCGCATCCGCTCCGATGGCTTCGGCAATACGTCCGGCCAGCGAAGCGATCCGCTGCGTCTTGTCGTGCAGGCTGCCAAGGTCCTGCTGGAAGACGATGGGCTTGAGGTCATCGAGCCTGTTGATAAGCGGGGTCTTGCGGTCCGTGTCGTAGAAGAAAGCGGCGTCTGCCAAGCGGGGCCGGATGACCTTCTCGTTGCCGGCAGCCACAGCCGATGGATCCCGGCTCTCGATGTTCGCCACCGTGATGAAGCACGGCATCATGGTGTCGTTGGCGTCCACCACGTGGAAGTACTTCTGGTGCTCCTCCATGGAGGACACCAGGGCCTCCGGGGGGACCTTGAGGAAGCGCTCCTCGAACCGGCCCAGAAGCGGTACCGGCCATTCACAGAGGGCGGTGACCTCGTCGAGCAGGCCGTCATTGATCACGGCGCGCCCGCCGGCTTCCTGTTCAGCTACCCGGGTGACACCGGTACGGATCTGGTCCCGGCGGGCAGCAAAATCCGGTTCCACCCAGCCGTGCTGGCGCAGCACCAGTTCGTAATCAGCCGGCGTGGAAATGATCAGTTCACCGGGATGGTGGAAGCGATGCCCGCGGGTCGCATGGCCTGCCTTGCAGCCGAGAATGGTAGAGGGAATCTCCTTACTGCCGTAGAGCATGATCAGCCAGTGCACCGGGCGGACAAACTCGTCGCGGCGGGCGCCCCAGCGCATGCGCTTGGGGATGGGCAGGCCGTTGAGGGCCTGTTCCACCATGCCGGGCAGAAGCTCCGCTGTGGGGCGGCCCTTTTCCACGCCGCGATAGACCAGCCAGGCACCTTTTTCGGTTTCCATGGTATCCAGTTCATCCGGCTGGATGCCCAGGTTGCGGGCGAAGCCTTCCAGGGCGCGGGTGGGGTTGCCCTGGTCGTCAAAAGCGGCTTTCACGGCCGGACCTTTCTTCTCGAAAGGCGTGTCCGGCTGGGCGTCCGCCAGCTGCTTCACCCTTACAGCCAGCCGCCGGGGTGTGGCGAAGGTTTCGATCTCTCCGTGCTCGATGCCCGCATCCGCGAGCGCGCTGCGCAGGCCCTCCCCGAAGGATTCCGAAAGCGTCTTCAGGGCCTTGGGCGGTAATTCTTCCGTGCCGACTTCAACCAGGAAATCCGGTGTGGCCATGATCATGCCTCCTTCTGGGTGTCGTCGTCGGCGAGCAGTTCGCGCCGGATGGCTTCATCCGCCATGGGGAAGCCGAGATCCCGGCGCCGGTCGTAGTAGGCTCGGGCCACGGCCCGGGCGAGGGTGCGTACCCTCAGGATGTAACGCTGGCGCTCGGTGACCGAGATTGCGTGCCGGGCGTCCAGCATGTTGAAGGTGTGGGAAGCCTTGAGCACCTGCTCGTAGGCCGGCAGCGGCAGGCCCGCGTCCACCAGGCGCTGGGCTTCGCGCTCATGCACACCAAAGGCGTGGAACATGAACTCGACATCCGCCTGTTCGAAGTTGTAGGTCGACTGTTCCACCTCGTTCTGGTGGTAGACATCGCCGTAGGTCACTTCCCCGGCCGGTGTGCGCGTCCAGACCAGGTCGTAGACGCTGTCCACCTCCTGCAGGTACATGGCGATCCGTTCCAGGCCATAGGTGATCTCGCCGGTGACCGGGTAGCACTCGATGCCGCCCACCTGCTGGAAATAGGTGAACTGTGTGATCTCCATGCCGTTGAGCCAGACCTCCCAGCCCAGGCCCCAGGCGCCCAGCGTCGGGGACTCCCAGTTGTCCTCCACAAAGCGGATGTCGTGCACCAGCGGATCCAGTCCCAGGACCCGCAGCGAGTCCAGGTACTGCTCCTGGATGTCGTCCGGTGAGGGCTTGAGCACCACCTGGAACTGGTAGTAGTGCTGCAGCCGGTTGGGGTTCTCGCCGTAACGGCCGTCAGTGGGGCGGCGACTGGGCTGGACATAAGCGGCGTGCCAGTTCTCCGGACCGATACTGCGCAGGAAGGTGGCGGGATGGAAGGTCCCGGCGCCCACTTCCATGTCCAGCGGCTGCTGGATGATGCAGCCGCGCTCAGCCCAGAACTGCTGGAAGGCCAGGATCAGCCCCTGGAAGGTTGTTACATCGGGTTGTGCCTGTTCGCTCACGGCGTCCACCTGCTGGGGATTGAGGTGATAGGTTTCTCGTTGTACCAAAGGCGCGTATTATACGCTCCGCCTCCGGTGCTTAGGAAAGCCCCCGGCCTGGGAGTCGTTCAAATTTCCATGAAAACCCTGCGTATCAAGTGCCTGCGTGCCCTGCTCTGGCTCATTGGCCACCTGCCGCTGGCGTTCGCCCAGGCGCTGGGCCGTGTTGTTGGTCTCTGCCTCTGGGCCGCGCGTGATCGTACCCGCAAGGTGACCGAGCGCAGTCTTGCCCTGGCCTATCCCGATAGGCCGGAAGCCGAGCGCCGCACCCTGGCCCGTAACAGCCTGCGCGAGACCGGCAAACTGATCGCGGAAGTCCCCATCATGTGGGAAAGTCCGGTACCGCGCTGCCTGGGCCTGATCCGCGAATTCGAGGGCCAGTATCTGCTGGACGAAGCCCGCGCCGAGGGCCGGGGCGTAGTGTTGATCGTACCCCACCTGGGCAACTGGGAGCTGCTGGGCCTCTACTATTCCACACGCTTTTCCATGGCCGCGCTCTACAGCCCGCCCAAAATGGCCGAAATGGAGGATTACATGTCCCAGGTTCGGGGCCGGGGCGGGTCGGAACTGGTGCGGGCGGACCGCCGGGGTGTACTGCGCCTGTTCAGCATCCTGCGCGAAGGCGGTGTCGTGGGCATATTGCCGGATCAGGTGCCGGATGCCAGCGGCGGCACCTATGCGCCCTTTTTCGGGATCGATGTTCTGAGCATGAAGTTGGTCTCGCGGCTGGTGCAGAAGACCGGCGCCCGCGCCGTCGTGACTTACTGCGAGCGGCTGCCGAAGGCGCAGGGGTTCCGCCTGGTGGCGGATGAGGTGGATCCCCGGCTCTATAATGAGGACACCGATACCTCGGTCGCCGGCCTCAACGCCACCGTGGAATCCGTGGTGCGGCGCATCCCGGAACAGTACCAGTGGGAGTATAAGCGCTTTCGCAAGCAGCCTCCCGGCCAGCCCAACCCCTACAAAGACCTCTGACGGAGCCCTAGAGTGCGCGCCTACGCGGATAACGACTACCCGGGGGATTACCGCCCGGACTGGCGGGTGATCGCCAGCCTCTGGCCCTACCTGAAGGAATTCCGTGGCCGGGTGGCCATTGCCGCCGCCTGCTTGATCGTCGCCAAGCTGGCGACGGTGGCCACCCCGGTGGCCCTGAAATACATCGTCGACTACCTCGATACCGAGGGTAACGGGGAGGTTGCGCTCTGGATTCCGGTCCTGCTGGTGGTCGCCTACGGCTTGCTGCGTTTCAGCGGCACCCTCTTCAACGAGGTGCGGGACGCCGTCTTCGCCCGTGTGGCGGAACGCGCCATGCGCCGCGTCTCCCTCCAGATCTTCCGCCACCTGCACCAGCTGGAGCTGGGTTTCCACCTGGACCGGCGCACCGGTGGCCTGGCACGGGACATCGAGCGTGGCACCAACGGCATCAGCTTCCTGCTGCGCTTCACCCTCTTCAACATCGTGCCCACCATCCTGGAACTGGTGCTGGTCTGCGGCATATTGCTGGTGGCCTTTGATCCGGGCTACATGCTGACGGTGCTGGTGGCTGTGGTCGTGTACGTGGTGTTCTCCATCCGTGTAACGGAGTGGCGCACCCGCTTCGTGCGCGAAGCCAACGCCAGGGACAACGAGTCCAACAGCCGCGCCGTGGACAGCCTGCTCAACTACGAGACGGTCAAGTACTTCAGCAACGAGGACTTCGAGGCGGAGCGCTACGACCAGACCCTGGAGGAGTGGGAGCAGGCGCGGCTCAACAACCGCCTGTCCCTGGCCACCCTGAACGCCGGCCAGGCCCTGATCATCGGGCTGGGGCTGATTGCCATCATGGCCATGGCGGTGACCGATGTGGCCGCCGGCGAAATTTCGCTGGGCGATTTCACCATGATCAACGCCTACCTGCTGCAGCTGTTCATTCCCCTGAATGCCCTGGGTTTTGTCTACCGCGAGATCCGCCAGGCGCTGGTGAACGTGGAGCGGCTCTTCGGTCTTCTGGAGCAGCCGCCAACCGTGGTGGATGCGACGGATGCAGGACCGCTGGCGATAAGCGGCGGTCGCATCGAGTTTCACCATGTCGGATTCGGCTATCGCTCGGACCAGCGGATTCTCCACGATGTTTCCCTTGAGGTGCCTGCCGGCTCCCGGGTCGCCGTGGTGGGGGCCAGCGGTGCCGGCAAGTCCACCCTCGCCAAGCTGCTGTTCCGGTTCTTTGATGTGCAGGACGGGGCCATCACCATCGATGGCCAGGATATCCGGGAGGTCACCCAGCAGAGCCTGCGCCAGGCCATCGGCGTGGTGCCCCAGGACACGGTGATGTTCAACGACACCCTGCGCCGCAACATCCTCTACGGCCGGCCGGATGCCAGTGAACAGGATCTGCAGCGGGCGCTGCGCATGGCGCACCTGGAGGATTTCGTGGCAGGCCTTCCCGAAGGTCTGGAAACCCGTGTCGGAGAACGGGGTCTTAAGCTCTCGGGCGGCGAGAAGCAGCGCGTCGCCATCGCCCGCGTCATCCTCAAGGATCCGCCCATACTGGTGCTGGACGAGGCCACGTCCTCCCTGGATTCAGTGGCGGAAAGCCATATCCTGGAAGCCCTGGACGAGGTGGCCAGCAATCGCACCACCCTCGCCATTGCCCATCGCCTGTCCACGGTGAACGACGCGGACACCATCCTCGTCATGGATGCCGGCCGCATCGTTGAACGGGGCACCCATGATGAGCTGCTGGCCCGGAACGGCCACTACGCCCGTCTCTGGGAACGGCAGGCGCACTCGGGGAGTGGCCCGGAGAACGACGCTAGCGAGTGACCCAGAATGGGTCTGTCCGGATCGTCCGTTGCTCGCCATGATCAGAACAGCTGGTGTGTGATGCTGGCAACGATTGAGCGCGGTACGCCGTACTCACAGATCGAGTCAGCACTGCGGCCCGAGCAGTAGATTGGCTGCTCGTCGAACAGGTTGTTCACACTCAGCTGAAAGCTCGTGTCGGCGAGGTCGTAGCTGACACTCGCATCCACCTGGGTGGAGGCCGGGTACTTGATGGTGTTGTCCGCGTCCGCCCAGCTGGTGCCGGTATAGCGAACCCCGGTACCGATGCCGAGCCCCTGGAGGCGTCCGCTCTGAACGGTGTAGTCGATCCAGGCCTTTGCCAGATGCTGTGGCTTCTCGCTCAGCTGTTTGCCATTGGTAGCGCCCTCGCCACCGGACTCGACCACCTCCACGTTCTGGTAGGTGTACGCCAGTGTGCCCTTCCAGCCCCCGGTAAGTTCCGCGTTCAGGCCCAGCTCCACGCCCTCGGAACGGGTCTCACCGATCTGGATCGAGCGGGTGCTGTTGTTGGGGTCCTCAACCAGCTCATTATCGCGCTCAATGCGGAAGGCGGCGATGCTGGCGGACAGCAGCTGGTCATCCGGCTGGTAACGCAGGCCCGCTTCGTACTGGCTGGCCGTGACGGGATCATAGGATTCACCGGTGACGGAATCCGAGCCATACTGCGGGCTGAAGGATTCCGAGTAACTGGCGTAGGGGGCAAATCCGCCCGGAGCCAGGTAGACCAGGCCGGCACGGTGACTGAATTCGGACTGGTCCTCGCTGCCGCTGTCGGTCTCCTCGGAAACGTCGTCATAGCGGCTGCCGAGGGTGGCGGCCCAGCGCTGCCCGAACTTCAGGTGGTCCTGGACATAGACCCCGAGTTGATCCGCCTCGGTGCGACTGGTTTCGAAACTGGACGGTGTTGAAAAATCACCGCCGTAATTGGGGTCATAGAGGTCCAGGGTTTTGTCCAGACCATTCATGAAGCCGCTGTCGCGAGTGTCGTAGGTGAGGGTCTTGTAGTCCACTCCGACCAGGAACTGGTGGTCGACGGGACCGGTGTTGGCGTCAATGATGAATCGGGTATCCGAGGTCAGCGTATCGCCCTCATCGAAACGCGCCCGGTTGTCGCGGTTCAGGGTCCGGCCGTCTGGTTGCAGGTAGGGGCCGAAATAATCCCGGAACGTGTCCAGTACGTCGTACTCGATCGTCCGGTACCGCAGGTTCTGGTGAAAGGCGATGCTGTCGGTCAGTTGCTGGTCGAGCAGCATCTCCACGCTTTGTTCCTCGGCATCATAACGGTCGAAGCTGGGCTCGCCGATGTAGCGGCTGTCGGGAATGCGGCCGTGCTCACTGGGCTCCTTGGTGCCCTCACGGGGGAAGGCGCTCCAGGGGTAGCGGGTTTCGTTTTTCTGGTAATGCGCGAGAAGGGTGAGCCGGGTATCGGCGTCGGGCTCCCAGGTCAGCGCGGGGGCCACGTAGACCCGGTCATCGTTGACGTAGTCGATGTGGCTGTCGGATTCCTGGACCAGGCCGGTCAGTCGATAGCGCAGCGTCCCCTCGCTGTTGAGCGCATCGCTCACGTCACCGGTGAGCTGGCGGTGGTTGTCGCTGCCGTACTCGATGCCCACTTCGGCGAAGGGTTCCGCCGTCGGCTGCTTGCTGACCATGTTGATCACACCCCCAGGCTGGCCCTGGCCATAGAGCATGGAGGCGGGGCCCCGGAGGATCTCGATGCGCTCGAGTCCATAGACTTCCACAGGGCTGTCGTAGGGCAGCCCGGCCTGGCGCTGGGTGCCGTTGCGATAGGTGGCATCCGCGGCCGAAAAACCACGGATCTCGGTGTTGTTGGAATCGATCACGCTCGAGCTCGCCCGGTTATCGGTGTAGATGCCCGGACTGTAGGTCACGGCCTCTGTCAGGCCCTGGCTGCCCCGGTCTTCCATCTGGTCACGGGAAATCACACTGATGGACTGGGGACTCTCTATAAGCGGGATGTCTGTCTTGGTGGCGGAACCGGAACGGCGGGCGACATAGCCCTCAACGGGGCCGTCCGGGCGTTCCCGTTCGGACGTAATGGTTACAGGAGCCAGGTTGGGCAGTTGCTTTTCCCCTGTTGTTCCCTGCGCTGTGGCGCCGACTCCGGTGCAGGCCAGCGCCAGGAAGACGAATTGGCGGTAGCAGTGGTGGCGCTTGTGAACGGATGACTGCTTCATGAAGGTTACCTCCCTTTCATTTTTCGCAAACATAAATGATAACGGTTTGCATTACAATCCCTGTCTGATACATTCGCTGGAAAAGGTACGCGGCATCAACAATCCACAGGGAGGCAGCACCCATGCAGCAAACAACTCGAATGGCGGGCTCCAGTGACCAGATTGCGGCGTTCTGGCGTGTGATTCGGGAGGACACCAGAGAACAGCACAGCGAGGATACGGATCCAGGCAGAATCAGAGGTTCCGCGTCCGCTGAGAGTCGGCGTGAAAAGAGCAGGCGTCAGCCCCGGGAGGGCTGATTGTTTCCGGCGGGTGTCAGGTTGATCTCCCCGCTGTCATTCTCGTGGGCCATCAGCGTGCGGTTGCGGCCGCAGGCCTTCGCTCTATAGAGTGCCTTATCGGCCGTGCGGATCAGCCATTCGTAATCACGCTGATAATCCGGTGTGCAGCTGGCCACGCCAATGGAAAGCGTGATCGGAATAGTGGTTCCTTCCCACTCAAATGCCAGTGAGGCAGCCGCGTTCCGGACGCGTTCGGCCAACAGGCCAGCACCCTCAAGGTCTGTCATGGGAAGCAGGATCACGAACTCCTCGCCACCGTAGCGCGCAACGGTGTCCGCCACCCGCCCGACCCCGTCCTGGCAGATCCCGGCAATCTGGCGCAGTGCCTCATCGCCACAGATGTGGCCATAGTTGTCATTCACCGCCTTGAAGTGATCTATGTCCAGCATCAGAAGTGACATCGCCTGGGTTTCACGGCAGTTGCGCCGCCATTCGCGTTCCAGTGCCTGGTCGAAGTAGGGCCGGTTCTTGAGCTGCGTCAACCCATCCAGTTCGCTCAGCTGTTTGAGCTGGTCATAGGCATGGCGTAACTCCTCGGTGCGTTCCTCTACCCGTGCTTCCAGTTTCAGGTTGGCGTCCTGCTGCACTCGCAGGGCCTTGGCCTGTGCTTCCTGGCGCTGTTCTCGCTCCTGGTTAATGCGCCAGGCCAGCGCGAAGGAAAGCAGCAGCATCTGGATGACGGCGCCGATCTGCGTGCCATGGTCCACCAGCGTGTTGGTGGGAATCAGGCCTGCCTTGCTGAGGGTATAGGCAATATTGGCAAACAGGAAAATGCCCCAGGCAATGACGTAGAAGCGGGCGAGCACTTCACCGCGCCACCATAGATAGCAGCCACCCACCAGCCCCAGTACAGCCCCGCTGGTGACAACCACCAGCATCAGCGCAACGGCGATGTGGTAGGGCACGATCAGGCTGAGGAGTGCCAGGCCCACGCCCGACCAGCCGATGGCCCGGAAGATGATGGACCACAGGCGGCTGTGACGGGGAGCATTGAGGAACTGGTGGGTAAAGAAACCCACGGCCGCAAGGCTGAGTGAGAGAAACAGCGTCAGGCTGACGCCGTTGAACCAGGGGGCGCCGGGCCACAGGTACTGGAATCCGAAGCCCCGCAGCGATGCCTGTGAAAGAACAAAGGCCAGCAGATAGAGCACATACCAGAGATAGGCACCGTCCCGTACCGCGACGTAAAGCAGCAGGTTATAGATGGCGAGTGCTCCCATGATGCCGAAGAACATCATGTGCATGGCCGAGGAGTCCTGGGTATCCCTGAGAAAGGCTGCTGGCTCCCCGGGGCCTGCAGGGCTCCCTCGGTCTGGATGCGGATCAGCAGCAGGTAGCGTGCGTCCGGGGCCAGGGTCAGGCGGGTCACGAAATCGTGATGGGCAATCGGCCGTGTTGAGAACGGCAGGGTATCGCCGGTATGGACGTCGATGATGGTTTCACCATCACTGGCCCGGACAAGGTACATCCGGACATCATCCAGCGGTGGATAGGCCAGCTGGAGGTAGCGGTCGACCTCCGAGTTACTCTCAAGCCAGACGCCCATCCAGACGGGGGCGCTCTCGAGCCCCAGGTTGAGAATCCTGCCGTTGGTGCTCTGCCAGTCCGGCTTTTGCGGTTCCCTTAGCAGGGATTGTGGGCTCAGTTCAGATTCGGGGTCGGCAACCCAGCGCATATGACGGCTGAGATCCAGCTCCGTCTCATCATCCACGGCGACGCGTTCAAGTGCCCTGGCCGGGCCACTGCCCAGTGCCATGAGACCGAGGATAACGACCAGAAACCAGGCCCCGACAGTACGTTCCATGTGTCGCAGTCTAGTCCAGCCTCGCTGGTTGTTACACTGGCCGTTCAACGCCGCCAGAATTCAGGGGTGAACAGTACCAGCAGCGTGAAGATCTCCAGGCGCCCCAGGATCATGGCCGCCATGCCGCTCCACTTGGTGAGATCCGGCATCGTCTGGAAGGTGTTGGAGACCTCGCCCAGACCCGGACCGAGGTTGGTCAGAGTGGCGACCACGGCCGTCCAGGCGGTGACCTGATCCAGGCCCACCGCCAGGTTGATCAGAAGCAGCACCACGAAAACCACCATGTACATGGAGAAGAAGCCCCAGACCGCCTGGAGGATACGGTCCGAGACGGGCCGGTGGCCGAGCTTGATGGGGATGACGGCGTTCGGATGCAGGATACGGCGGATTTCCCGCGCGCCCTGGCGGTAGATCAGAAGTATCCGCATGGCCTTCATGCCGCCGGCGGTGGAGTTACCGCAGCCGCCCATGAAGGCCATCAGGATCAGCATGACAGGGAGAACACTCGGCCAGTAGTGGAAGTCGGCAGAAGTGAAACCGGCGGTGGTGGCGATGGACAGGACCTGGAAAATCCCGTTGGTGATGCTGTGCCAGGGATCGTAGGTGGCTGTCACGAGCAGGATCCCCACGGTAGCCACGCAGGCCCCTCCCATGACACCGGCATAGAAGCGGAATTCCGGATCCCGGAAGTAGTGCCAGGGGCCGCGCTGGTTCCAGGCCATGAAATGCAGGGCAAAGTTGACGCCGCTGAGGAACAGGAAGAAGGAGGCGATCAGCTTGATGGCGTGGCTGTCGAAGTGCCCCATGCTGGCATCGTGGGTGGAAAAGCCCCCGATGGCGACGGTCGAGAAACTGTGACCGATGGCATCGAACAGGGTCATGCCCGCGATCCAGTAGGCCAGCGCACAGGCGATGGTCAGCCCCACGTAGATGTACCACAGGGCCTTGGCCGTCTCGGCGATGCGTGGGGTCAGCTTGTTGTCCTTGACCGGCCCCGGCACCTCGGCCCGGTACAGCTGCATGCCCCCGATGCCCAGCATGGGCAGGATGGCCACGGCCAGCACGATGATGCCGATGCCGCCCAGCCACTGCAGCTGCTGGCGGTACCAGAGGATGGACTCGGGCATGGTGTCCAGTCCGGTCAGCACGGTCGCGCCCGTGGTAGTCAGGCCCGAGACTGCCTCAAAAAGCGCGTCTACGTAGCGCATGCTGGGGTCGGAGCTGAAGAAGAACGGCACGGAGCCGGCAAGGCTCAGCACGATCCAGAAGAGGGAGGTGATCAGGAAGCCGTCGCGCACCCGCAGCTCAGCACTGTTGCCACGGTTCGGCCACCAGACCAGTGCCCCGACCAGAAGCACCACGGCAAAGCCTTCAAGAAAAGCGTAGGCCTGTCCGTCACTATAGAGCAGCGAGATGGCCACCGGCGGCAGCAGCGTCAGGCTGAACACCATCATCAGCAGGCCGATAATTCTGGCGATGACCCCGTAACGCATGGCGTGCCCTTCTAGAAGAACGTGAGTCCGACCTGGAAGAGCTTCTCCACTTCCCGGATGCGGGTCTTGTCCACAAGGAAAAGGATAACGTGATCGTCCGGCTGGACCCGGACGTGGTCGTGGGCGATCAGCACCTCGTTATCGCGCACGATGGCGCCGATGGTGGTGCCTTCCGGCAGCGGAATTTCATCGAGACGCAGCCCTACGACCTTGGACGACCGTTGATCGCCATGGGCGATGGCCTCAATGGCCTCGGCCGCGCCCCGGCGCAGTGAATGCACGTTGACCACGTCGCCCTTGCGCACGTGCGTGAGCAGGCTGCCGATGGTGGTCTGCTGGGGCGAAATGGCCACATCGATTTCACCGCCCTGGATCAGGTCCACGTAATCCGGGTTGTTGATCAGTGTCATGACCTTGCGCACACCCAGGCGCTTGGCGAGCATCGAGGCCATGATGTTGGCCTCGTCGTCGTCGGTAACGGCGCAGAACACGTCCGTGTCCTCGATGTTTTCCTGCAGCAGCAGGTCCTTGTTGGCGGCGTCGCCCTGGAGAACGATGGTGTTGTCCAGGTTCTCGGAAAGCTCAATGCAGCGGTCCTGGCTGCGCTCGATGATGCGTACCCGGAAGCGATCCTCCAGCGTGCGCGCCAGCCGGTGGCCAATGTTGCCGCCGCCGGTGATCATGATGCGCTTGTAGGGCTTTTCCAGCGGCTGGAGTTCGCTCATGACCGCGCGTATATGGTCACTGGCGGCAATGAAGAAGACCTCGTCGCCCTCCTCGATCACGGTGTCGCCCTGGGGAATGATGGGCCGGTCGCGCCGGAAGATGGCGGCGACCCGGGTGTCGATGCGCGGCATGTGCGCGCGCAGGTAGGACAGCTCATGCCCGACCAGCGGACCGCCTTCGGTGGCGCGGATCGCCACCAGCCGGGCCAGGCCGCGGGAGAAGTCCAGAACCTGGAGGGTGCCGGGGTATTCGATCAGGCGCGTGATGTGCTCGGTGACCACCTGCTCCGGGCTGATCAGCACATCAATGGGGAAGCCTTCCTTCTTGTCCCGGTCGAACAGCTCCGGGCGGGCCAGGTAGGCGCCGGTGCGCACGCGGCTGATCTTGGTGGGGGTTCGGAAGCAGGTCCAGGCCACCTGACAGGCGACCATATTGACCTCGTCGCTGTTGGTGGTGGCGATCAGCATGTCCGCGTCCTGGGCGCCGGCCTGCTTGAGCACGCGCGGATAGGAGCCGCGTCCGAGCACGGACTGGATGTCCAGCCTGTCCTGGAGCTCGCGCAGCCGGCCCGGGTTGTTGTCCACCACGGTGATGTCGTTCGCCTCGCTGGCCAGGTTTTCCGCGAGCGTACCCCCCACCTGGCCGGCGCCGAGAATGATGATCTTCATGGGTAACTGCTGACTCCCTTGCCGGATCCGTCAGACCCAGTGGGCCGGGTTCTTCTCCAGACAGGCGTAGAAAAAGCCGTCCTGCTCCCGCTCCCCCGTGATTAACTGGCGACCGTAACCGGTCTCGATGCCCCAGTCCAGCGTTATGGGGACCAGCTGGGCATCCATGTGGCCATTGATGAAGCGCTGTATGATACGCGCGTTTTCCTGCTGAAGCACAGAGCAGGTGGCGTAGACCAGCCGGCCGCCAATGGCGAGGGTATGCCAGCAGGCCTCCAGCAGGCGCAGCTGGGTATCCGCCAGGTCGCGGATGTCCGTTTCGCGGCGCAGGAGCTTGATGTCCGGATGGCGGCGGATGACGCCGGTGCCGCTGCAGGGGGCGTCCAGAAGGATGCGGTCGAAGGCGGCGCCGTCCCACCAGGTGTCCGGGTCGCCGGCATCCGCCGCCACCAGCCGGGCGCGGGCGCCGATGCGTTCCAGGTTCTCCGTGATGCGGCCGAGCCGGTCGCGGTCCGAGTCCAGCGCCACCAGGTCCGTCAGATCCGGCTGGTTTTCCAGTATCGCGCCGGTTTTGCCGCCGGGAGCGGCACAGGCGTCCAGCACGCGCTGGCCCGGGGCCAGCTCAAGCAGCTGCGTACACAGCTGCGCGGCTTCGTCCTGGACGCTGAAGTGGCCTTCGGCAAAGCCCGGAATGCGCTCCACCGGGCAGGCCTCGTCCAGCTGCAGGGCATGGGGCGCGAGCCGGCCGGGCTGCGCGCTCAGACCGGCGTCGGCGAGTGCCGCCAGGGCACTGGCTTGGTTGTGGTGACCGGGATGATAACGCAGGCTCATGGGGGGCCTGTGGTTGTTGGCCTCCAGCATGGCCTGCCAGTGTTCCGGCCAGTTGGCACTGATCTTGGCCACCAGCCATTCCGGATGGCTGTAGCGGATGGCATCGGAAGCGGGGTCCGTTTCGCCGTCACGCAGGCTTTTCCGGAGTATGCCGTTAACCAGGCCGGTCAGCTGGTGCGCGCCGAGTTCCCGGGCGGTCTCGACGCTCTGGTGGATGGCCGCATGGGGCGCGATCCGGGTGTGGCGCAGCTGGTAGAGCCCCAGGATCAGCAGGGACTCGAGCTGCGCATGGCGTTTCGGCAGGGGCTTGTGCAGCCGCTGCTGCAGTTCCGCGTTGAGGCGGTGCCACCAGCGGCAGCTGCCGAAGCACCAGTCCTGCAGTCGGCCACGCTCATCCGCCGGCAGGCCCTCAAGAGCCGGGGGCAGGATCTGCCCGAGTGACTGGCCGCTGTGAACCACCTGGTGGATGATGCGGGTTGCCGTGGCGCGCAGGGAGCCCCCTGTCACGCCGCTCATGCTCCCAGCCTCTGCCCCGGAAGGAGCACGGGCCGGCCACCATTGATGAGGTCCTGCATGGACTGGGGACGGCCTCCGGGCAGCTGGACCCTGGTAATGCGGATGACGCCTTCGCCGCACTGCACCAGGGCGCCGGACGATTCGCGTTCCAGCACGGTGCCGGGGTCGGCATCCGTCACCTCGGTGTTCACCGGCTCCGCAAAGAGCACACGCACAGCCTCGTCACCCACCGTGGTGTGGGCCATGGGCCAGGGATTGAAGGCGCGGATGCGCCGCGCCAGCGACTGGGCCGACCCCTGCCAGTCGATGCGGCCATCGCTGCGTTCCAGCTTGCGCGCATAGGTAGCCCTGTGATCATCCTGGGGCTCGGGGTTAAGGCTGCCGTGGGCCAGTTCGTGCAGCGCACTGGAAATGGCCTTGCCTCCAAGTTCTGCCAGCCGGTCGTGAAGGCTGCCGCCGGTGTCCTCGTCCGTGATGGTGATAGGGTGGCGGCTGAGGACATCGCCGGTATCCAGGCCGGCGTCCATCTGCATGATGCTGATGCCGGTCTCGGTGTCGCCGGCGGCAATGGCCCACTGGATTGGCGCGGCCCCGCGCCAGCGTGGCAGCAGTGATGCGTGTACGTTCAGGCAGCCGTGATCCGGAATATCCAGCACCGGCTGGGGCAGGATCAGGCCGTAGGCGGCAACCACCATCACGTCCGGTGCCAGCTCACGCAGCCTGGCCTGTGCCTCGGCGTTGCGCAGGCTCTCCGGCTGTTCGATGCACAGTCCGTGATCGTGAGCCAGTTGGGACACCGGGCCGCGGCGTGCCTTTCGGCCCCGCCCGGCGGGGCGGTCCGGCTGGGTGTAGACGGCCAGGATCTCGTGCCCCGCTTCAATGAGGGCATTCAGGCTGGCCGCGGCAAAATCCGGGGTGCCCGCGAAAACAATCCGCACGGTTCAGTGACTCCTCAGGACGCTTTCTGGCGCTGCTGTTTCTCGACCTTGCGCCGGATACGGCTGCGTTTGAGCTGGCTCAGGTAGTCGATGAAAAGCCGACCGTTCAGGTGGTCCACCTCATGCTGCAGGCAGACTGCCATGAGGCCGCTGTGTTCCTCTTCGAATGGCTCGCCGTTGTAGTCGAGTGCCCGCACCCGCACGGACTGGGGGCGAGAGACATCCTCGTAGACGCCCGGAATGGAAAGGCAGCCCTCCTGCATGGGCTCCTTCTCGCTTTCGGGAATCTCGAGTTCGGGGTTGATGAATACCCGGGGGTTGCTCTGGTCTTCGGAAAGATCGATTACCAGCACCCGCTGGTGCACATTCACCTGGGTGGCGGCCAGCCCGATGCCCGGGGCCGCGTACATGGTTTCGATCATGTCATCGATCAGGCGTCGGATGCTGTCATCAACGGACGTCACCGGCTCCGCCACGGTCCGCAGGCGCGGGTCCGGAAATTCCAGAATACTGAGAGTCATGGTGCTGCTCCGAAGGATTACCGCTGCCATTATCACGCATCAGGCAATGGCCGTACAAACCGCAGCGCTTACAAATCATTGCAGTGTTGTGGACGCGGTTGCCCGGCGGAGATCGCAAATGGCGTTATTTCTTCTATAGTGGTGAAATAATGACGTCGATCGATCGAGACAAGCCAGCAAGGAAACCGAGCATGAGGATTCTGTCGATTCTGCTCACGGTGGCCCTCGGGCTGGGCGCCGCCGGGGTTATGGCCCAGACACAGCTGCGGGATGACCATCCCGAGCAATACACCGTGCAGCCGGGGGATACACTCTGGGATATCAGCGCGCGCTTCCTGAAGGAGCCGTGGAACTGGCCGGAAATCTGGCAGGCCAACCCGCAGGTGGACAACCCGCACCTGATCTACCCCGGCGATGTCCTGGAGCTGACCTGGGTGGACGGACAGCCCCGGCTGACCCGGGCCACGGACACGGATCAGGACCGTGAGATCAAGCTGTCTCCGGAAGCCAAGGAGACGCCCCTGGACACGCCCATCCCCACCATACCCCTGGAGGAGATCCGGAGCTTCCTGTCCAAAACGCGGATCGTTGACGAGTCCACCCTTGAGCAAGCCCCCTACATCGTGCAGGGCCGGGACCGGCGTTCGATCAGCGGTGCCGGAGATCGGGTCTACGCGAGAGGCGAGGCTCAGCCCCGGGAGACCCTGGCGGTGTTCCGGCGTGGTGCCCGGCACGTGGATCCGGAAACCGGTGAGTTCCTGGGGCTCGAGGCACGTTCCATGGGCCGGGGCCGTGTGGCCGAGGTCAATGGCGAGCTGCTGAGCGTGGACCTCACGGCCAGCCGTGAAGAGATTGAAGCCGAGGACCGGCTGCTGCCCACGGAGGCGCGTGAGATCACCACTCGATTCCAGCCGCGCGCTCCGGAGGCTGATATCCAGGGGCGGATGATCGACGTTGAGGATGGCGTCAGCAACATCGGCCAGTATAATGTGGTCACCATCAACCGCGGTGAGCGCGAGGGTCTGGAAACGGGTCATGTGCTGGCGGTCTACAAGAAGGGCAACCAGGCACGGGATCCGGTGACGGATGAACTGCTGCAGCTGCCATCGGAACGGGCCGGCCTGCTGATGGTCTTCCGCACCTATGAGAAACTCAGCTACGGCCTGGTTCTGCAGGCGACGCGACCGCTGGAGATCATGGACGAGGTCCGAAACCCCTGAAACAATCTTTCTGACAGAGGAAGTCACCAATGACGGTCATGGAACGACCCACCCTTCCCGAGCCGGAGACAGGCGACGCCCATCATCTTCTCGCTCTGCTGCCCGGTATGAACCCGGAACACTGGCAGGTGGTCCTGGACCAGCTTGAGGACCCCACACAGCTGCTCGCCATGGCGCCGGACAGTCTGCGGGCACTTGGACTGCCGCCCTCAACCCGCAGGACCCTGAACGCCTGGCAGGTCCAGGGGCTGGAGCCCACCACCCGGCAACGCCTGGATCATGCCCGGCAGCAGTGCGCGTCGCTCGGGATCCGCGTTATCCACTGGCGGGATCCGGAGTACCCGGAGGTGCTGCGCCACATCCATGGCCCGCCGCCGGTGCTCTATTGCCGGGGCGACATCAGCGCCCTCAGTCGCCCCTGTCTCGCCATGGTCGGCAGCCGGCACGCCAGCCGCGACGGACTCAACCATGCACGCCGGTTTGCCCAGGCCCTGGCTGAAGGCGGTTTCAGCGTGGTCAGCGGTCTCGCTCTCGGCATCGACGGGGCAGCCCATAAGGGGGCGCTGGAAGGCGGTGGCGCCACCGTGGGCATACTCGCCAACGGCGTCGACCGCCCCTACCCGCGCCGCCATGAGGCCCTGGCCCACGACATGCTGCAGGCAGGCGGTCTCCTGGTCTCCGAGCTGCCTCCGGGCACCCCTGCCCGCTCCCACCTGTTTCCCCAGCGCAACCGCCTGATCAGCGGCCTCTGCCGGGGTGTCCTGGTGGTGGAAGCCGGGCTGCGCAGCGGCTCGCTCATCACGGCACGGCTGGCCATGGAACAGGGGCGGGAGGTCTTCGCCATTCCCGGCTCCATCCATCAGCCGAGCGTCCGGGGCTGTCACCGGCTGATCCGGGAAGGCGCCGTGCTGGTGGAGACGGTGGAGGATATTGTCTCGGAGCTGGGTGTCTGGGAATCCCTGCCCACCGGAACGGAACCGCAAGCTGAAACCACGCCCGCCCATCTGGATGAAAGCAGTCGCCGCGTTCTGGAGGCCGTGACCTATGAGCCGGTGGATTCGGACAGCCTCTGCCGCGCCACGGGCATGGCGGCCGCCGACCTGCTCCAGGCCGTGCTGCTGCTGGAGATGGAGGGGCTGGTGGAAGCAACGCCCGGAGGCTATCGACGCCGTTCGGGCTGACGTGGAACGCCGCTACGGATAGACTTCCGCCTGACGATTCTGCAGACGGAGGTGCCGGTGACAGCGCGGAGCCCGGACTGGTGGCATATTGAACAGGCAGCGGATTCGCTCATGGCCGGCGGTGTCTGGGCCTACCCAACGGAGGCGGTCTGGGGCCTGGGCTGTGATCCCTGGGACCCGGAGGCCGTGGAGCGGATCCTGGCGCTCAAGGGCCGGCCCTGGCACAAGGGGCTGATCCTGGTTGCCGCGGATGCGCAGCAGCTGGATTTTCTGCTGGCGGACGCACCCTCAGCGCTCCGCAGGGCGGTGGATGACTACTGGCCCGGCGCCAATACGCTGTTGCTGCCGGATCCCGGCGAGCGGGTGCCTTCACTGGTGCGCGGCGATCACGACCGGGTGGCCGTGCGGGTGCCCGATCATCCCCAGGTCCGGCGTCTGTGCCGGGCCTTTGGTGGGCCACTGGTGTCCACATCCTGCAATCGCGCCGGCGGCTCGCCCCTGCGCTGGTCCTGGCAGATCCAACGGGCTTTCGGCCGTGAGCTGGACGGCATCCTAACCGGATCCCTGGGCGGCGCCCGGCGCCCGAGCCGCATCATCGACCCCATGGATGGTACCCTTCTGCGTGACTGACAACGCCCGCCCACGGACAGCCGAGGAGCACCCATGAACAATACCCCCGACCCGGACGCCGTTTACCAGTACCTGATTGATCTTCAGGACCGGATTACTGGGACCCTGGGGGAGCTGGATGGGGGCGCCGGTTTCCGGGAAGAAACCTGGGAACGGGACGCCGGCGGCGGTGGCCGCAGCCGCGTGATCGAGGGCGGGGAGCTGTTCGAGAAAGGGGGCGTGAACTTCTCCCACGTCATGGGTGAGGAGCTGCCGCCTTCGGCCTCGGCGAGCCGGCCGGAGCTGGCAGGGGCGAGCTGGGAGGCCATGGGTGTATCGCTGGTGATCCACCCACGCAACCCCTATGTGCCCACCTCCCACGCCAATGTGCGTTTCTTCATTGCCAGGCCCGAAGGCCGGGATCCGGTCTGGTGGTTCGGCGGCGGTTTCGACCTGACGCCCTATTACGGTTTCGTGGAGGACTGCCGGTACTGGCACGACATGGCCCGTAAAGCCTGTGCGCCCGCCGGCGATGACACCTGGCACCGCTTCCGCCAGTGGTGCGACGACTATTTCCACCTCAAGCACCGGGGTGAGCAGCGCGGCATCGGCGGGCTCTTCTTCGACGACTACAACGAAGGCTCCTTTGAGCACAGCTTCGAGCTGATGCGTTCCATTGGGGACGGTTACCTCCAGGCCTATGTGCCCATCGTAGAGGCACGCCGTGATACGCCCTACGGCGATCGGGAGCGTCAGTTCCAGCTTTACCGCCGGGGGCGCTACGTGGAGTTCAACCTGGTCTATGATCGGGGCACCCTGTTCGGGCTGCAGTCCGGGGGCCGGACGGAGTCCATCCTGATGTCCCTGCCGCCGCTGGTGCGCTGGGACTACAACTGGCAGCCGGAACCGGGCACGCCCGAGGCCCGGCTGAGCGACTACTTTCTGCAACCCCGCAACTGGCTGGAGGAGACGGATGACTGAACAGGCCCGCTATGCCGTGGTCGGCAACCCCATCGAGCACAGCCTGTCGCCGCGGATCCATGCCGCCTTCGCCGAGCAGACCGGCGAGGCCCTGGTCTATGAGCGGCTGCTGGCGCCACTGGAGGGATTCCGGGATGCCGTGGAGCGCTTCTTCGCCGAAGGCGGTGCGGGTCTCAATGTGACGGTACCGTTCAAGCAGCAGGCCTGGGAGATGGCCGGCCGCCATGAGCCCAGAGCGGCGCGGGCCGGTGCGGTGAACACCCTGTGGCGAGCGGCGGACAGCACCCTGATCGGCGACAATACCGATGGCGCCGGGCTGGCACGGGATCTCCGTGTGAACAACGGAGTCACCCTGACCGGAGCCCGGGTCCTGGTGCTGGGCGCCGGAGGTGCGGTGCGCGGCATTCTGGATCCCCTGCTGGCGGAAGGGCCGCGGGAGGTGGTAATCGCCAACCGCACCCCCGCGAGGGCCGAGGAGCTGCGTGAGCTGTTCGCGGACAGCGGCACACTGGTCGCCTGTACCTTCGAAGACCTGGCGGGCCCGTTCGATGTCATCATCAATGGCACCAGCGCCAGCCTCCGGGGCGATCTGCCGCCTTTACCGGGAGGACTCATCACCCCGGAGACTGTCTGCTACGACATGATGTACAGCCAGGCGGAAACCGCCTTCAATGCCTGGGCACGCCAGCAGGGTGCGGGGCTGCGCCTTGATGGGCTGGGCATGCTGGTTGAGCAGGCGGCGGAATCCTTCCTGCAGTGGCGCGGGGTGCGCCCGGATACGGGCCCGGTCATGGCCATGCTGCGCCCGGCCTGAAAGCTGTTCCGCTGAATCTGGACTATGCTGGGGCCATGGATGCCCGCCGGGAAGAGATACCCGGCCCCCTTCAGAGACAGTGAGGCGCCATGGATCTTCTGACACTGCTCGGCCTGCTGGTCGGCATCACCACCATTGTTGCCGCGATCGCCACCAGTTCCGGCCTCGCGTCGTTTCTCAACATTCCCGGTTTTCTCATCGTGGTGGTGGGCACCCTGGCGGTGACCCTGATCAAGCACCGCATGACCTCGGTGGTCAGCGCCTTCCGCATGGCGTTCGGCGAGGCTTTCCGGGACCGCACCGAGGAGCCCCTGGACCTCATCCTGCAGATCCGGGACCTGGCGGACATCGTCCGCAAGAAAGGGATTCTGGGGCTCGAGGATTACGACACCCGCTACCGGTTCCTCGCCAGGAGCATCGAGCTGGCCGTGGACGGCCATCCGCCGGAATTCATCGAGGAGGCCATGACCCATGAGTTCCAGCAGACCCTGGAACGGTACGAGAATGCGGAGAGGGTCTTCCGCGGCATTGGTGACTCCGCTCCCGCGCTGGGCATGATCGGCACACTGGTGGGGCTGGTGCAGATGCTCAACCAGATGGATGACCCCTCCGGCATCGGCCCCGCCATGGCGGTGGCGCTGCTGACCACCTTCTACGGCGTGGCCATCGGCCAGGTGATCTTCCTGCCGCTGGCGGACAAGCTCCAGCTCAAGATGCAGGACGAACAGCGCAACATGACGCTGGTGCTGACCTCCATGCAGAACATCCTGCAGGGCCAGAACCCGCGCGTCATGCAGGATGTGCTGGCCGCCTATCTCTCACCCGAGGCGCGCGAGCGGCTCGACCAGGGCCGGCAGGCCTGACGGAGGGCGTTGATGGCGGCACCGCCCAAGCGCCGGCCCAGACGCGGCAATACCAGCAGCAGCTCCCCGGGGTGGATGACCACCCTGGCGGACATGTTCATGCTGCTGATGACCTTTTTCATCCTGATGCTGTCCTTTTCCAGCATGGATGCGGAGAAATACCGGGCCATGGTCACCTCCCTGGTGGAGGCGTTCAACATGGCCCCGGATCAGATGCCCGAGCCCCAGGGACTGGCGGATGAGGACACGGAGTCCCCGGCGATCAGCGAGGACGTTCCCATCCCCTTGGACGGGGCACCCGCAGCGCCTTCCGAGGGCGAGGCCATTCTCCGGGACCAGGCCTCGGCGAAGCCGGCACGCCCGGATGTAGATCCGGGCGTGGAGCAGCTCGCCAGTATGCTCATCTCGGAAATGGAAGAAGCGGTCAGCGAGGAACAGATCGACGTCGGGTTTGACCGCCAGCGGGTGGTGATCCGGTTTAACGACCAGGCCACCTTCCCGGTGGGTAGTGCTGAGCTGATCCCAGACATCCGCCCCGTCGTGGCCGACATCGTGGATATTGTGGCGCGCTGTGACGGTGAGGTGATCGTCACCGGCCATACGGACAACCGGCCCATCGTGAGCGACCGTTATCGTTCCAACTGGGACCTGTCCGCCGCGCGCGCCGTTTCCCTGGTGCATGAGCTGGTGCTCAACCGGGCCATCCCGGCGGAGAATGTAGTGGCGGCAGGGCGTGCCGAAACCCGGCCGATCGCTGATAACGACACTGCGGAAGGCCGCGAGAAGAACCGGCGCGTGGAGATCGAGATTTACGAACCGGACTGTGACACCGATGGTGGGGACTGAGTTCCGGGCATAAAAAAGGCGCCGGGCAGAGCCGGCGCCGGGGCACCATGGGGCATTCCGCCCCGAGGGGTCAGTTGACTTCCACCTCGATGGCCCGGGGCTTGGCCTTCTCCTGTTTGGCCAGGGTCAGCTCAAGCACGCCATCGTGGTAGTTGGCCTTGATGTTCTCGTCGTCCACATTATCCGGCAGCGAGAAGCTGCGGGCGAAGTGGCCGTAGAACCGTTCCACCCGGTGCCGCCTGGCCTCGTCCTCGGTGTTCTCGAAGTTACGCTCACCCTGGATGGTGAGAACGCCGTCCTGCACCGAGACATTCACATCCTCTTTCCGAATACCGGGCAGTTCCGCGGTTATGACGAAGGCATCCTTGTTCTCGGTGATGTCCACCGAGGGTGCCCAGTCGGTCTTCTGCAGGATCTCCCGGTTGCCGTTGGTCGCCGGAGCTGAGTTGCGGCCGGCTACCTGGCGGTTATAGCGGTCGAGAATGTCCTCGAACTCGGCAAAGGGGTTCCAGCGGGTCATGGCTGTCATGGTGTTCACCTCCTCTCAACGAATCTGAAATCATTCGGGACAACAGCTTCGTCAGGGGAGCGTGGCTGACCGGCGCCGGACTATCAGTCCGCTTCCCTAACGCCCTGTTGAATAGGTAGGGACTGCACGCGCATTTTCAAGGGGCCTCGGCAAGGAATTCATCCTTGAGTTTGACGTAATTGCCAGCGGTATAGGTGAAGAATGAGCGTTCCTCGTCGGTGATTGCCCGAGCCTGGCGTGCCGGACTGCCCCGGTACACGAAACCGGACTCCAGGGTCTTGCCCGGCGGTACCAGGGTGCCGGCGGCGATGATGACCTCATCCTCCACCACGGCGCCGTCCATGATGATGGCGCCCATTCCAACCAGCACCCGGCTGCCGATGGTACAGCCGTGCAGCAGGGCCTTGTGGCCGACGGTGACATCATCGCCAACCCTCAGGGGGAAGCCGTCCGGATTGTAGGGGCCGGCGTGGGTGATGTGGCAGACGGAGCCATCCTGGATGCTGCAGCGGTTGCCGATGCGGATGCGGTGCATGTCGCCGCGGATGGCGGTCATGGGCCAGACCGAGCAATCGTCGCCCAGTACCACGTCGCCGATGACGGTGGCGGTGGGATCAATCCATACGCGTTCCCCGAGCTGGGGATGATCGCCCTTGTGGCTGCGGATCCGGGTCACGGTGGGTCCTCCATCTGAACTTAGGGTGGTTACGGGAAGTATGTCATCATGATTGCATCAAGGTCACACGCAGGAGACGCTCCATGAACAATCCTCTGCTGGCTCAGGACCAGCTGCCGAAGTTCGATGCCATTGATGTCGAGCACATGGAGCCGGCCATCGACCGGATCCTGAAGGAGAATCGGGCGCGCGTTGCGGAACTGGCGGAGCAGCAGGCGCCGACCTGGGCGAGCTTGGCCCAGCCCATGCAGGCGTTGGACGACCGCCTCAACAATGCCTGGGCGATCATTTCCCATCTCAATGGCGTGATGAACGACGAGGCGATCCGCGAGGTTCACAAGCGCTGCCTGCAGAAGATCACGGAGTACAGTTCCGAGATCAGCCATAACGGCGCGCTCTGCGAGGCCTACAAGCGCCTTGCGGACAGCGACGAGTTCCCCCGTCTGCAGGAGGACCAGCAGGAGGCCCTCCGCCAGACCCTGCGTGACTTCCGGCTCGGGGGCGTGGATCTTCCGGAGGCGCAGAAGGCGCGTTTCGCCACCCTTTCCCAGGAGTTGGCGGATCTGGAAAGCCGCTTCGGCGACAATGTGCTGGATGCCACCCAGAACTGGTACCGCCAGGTGACCGATGAATCCGAGCTCGCCGGCCTGCCGCAGACCGCTCTGGACAGCGCCCGCCAGGCGGCGCAGCAGCGTGGCATGGACGGCTGGGTGATCACCCTGGATTTCCCCTCCTTCTACCCGGTACTGACCTACTGCGATAACCGTGAGCTGCGCCGTGAGGTGTACGAGGCGTTCACCACCCGCGCCTCGGATCAGGGCCCGGATGCGGGGACCTGGGACAACAGCCCGCTGATTGACGAGATCCTGAAGCGCCGGCACGAGCAGGCGCAGCTTCTGGGTTACGACAACTACGCCCAGCTGAGCCTGGCAACCAAGATGGCGGCCAGCGAGGACGAGGTGCTGGGCTTCCTGAACCGGCTGGCCGGGCGTGCGAAGCCGGTGGCCGAGCGCGAGCTTGAAGAGCTGCGTGAATTCGCCCGGGAACAGGGTGGCCCGGAACCTCTGGAGGCCTGGGACCTGGGCTATTATGGCGAGAAACTGCGCCAGGCGCGGTTCAGTATCTCCGAGGAGGAAGTCCGGCCCTGGTTCCCAGTGGACCGGGTGATCAACGGCCTCTTCCGGGTCGTCGAGAAGCTGTTCGACGTGCGCATCGTGGCGGATGAAAGCATCCCCGCCTGGCACGATGACGTGAGCGCGTACCGCATGGAGCGTGGCGGCCAGCCGGTGGCCTTCTTCTACCTGGATCTCTACGCCCGCCAGGGCAAGCGCGGGGGTGCCTGGATGGCTGACTGCCGAGTCCGCTGGCGCCATGACGACGGCAGTGTCCAGCTGCCGGTGGCCTTCCTGACCTGCAACTTCACGCCGCCTGTGGGGGGCCAGCCCTCGCTGCTCACCCACGATGAGGTGGTGACGCTCTTCCACGAATTCGGTCACGGCCTGCACCACATGCTCACCCAGGTGGACGTGGCGGATGTCTCCGGCATCAATGGCGTGGCCTGGGATGCCGTGGAGCTGCCCAGTCAGTTCCTGGAGAACTGGTGCTGGGACCGGGAGTCGCTGGCGCTGATCGCCGGCCATCATGAGACCGGTGAGCCGCTGCCGGATGACATGCTCGAGCGCATGCTGGCGGCGCGCAACTTCCAGAGCGGCATGCAGATGGTGCGCCAGCTGGAGTTCTCGCTGTTCGACTTCCGGCTGCACAGCGAGTATGACCCCGCTGATCCCGTGGATCCGCTGGCGCTGCTCACGGAGGTGCGCAACCAGGTGGCGGTGGTGCATCCGCCGGCCTTCAACCGCTTCCCGCAGTCTTTTGGTCACATTTTCGCCGGCCCCTATGCAGCCGGCTACTACAGCTACAAGTGGGCGGAAGTGCTGGCGGCGGATGCCTTCTCGCTGTTCGAGGAACAGGGCATTTTCGATCCGGAGGCCGGCCGCGCCTTCCGTGAGAACATCCTGGAAAAAGGTGGTTCGCACGCGGCCGCGGAACTCTATCGGGCCTTCCGGGGCCGTGATCCCAGCGAAGAGCCACTGTTGCGCCAGTCGGGCATTGTGCAACCGGATAAGGCGGCCTGAGCCGCGGGAGAACCAAAGTGAAGAAGCGTTTCATTGCCGGCGCCGTCTGCCCACGCTGCAGTGCCATGGACCGGATCGTGATGTTCACCACGGAGGAGGGGACCTTCCGCGAATGCGTGGACTGCGGGTTCGAGGACCGTCAACCTGAGGCGGCGGACATGACGCCCGCCTCGGAGACACTCAAGACCCGGGTCACGCCCACTGAACCGGATCCGCCGAAAAAGGATGACACGCCACAGCCGGTGCGGATCCTGCCTTCCGGGTCCGGGGAGACCCATTGAGGCGGTAAGTCAGCGGCTGCCCTCCGGCACCGGCAGCATAAGATCCGGGCGTATCGGCAACAGCGGCAGCTGCACCGGGGTTCCCCCGTTCTCGAGGAAGGGATTGGGCAGGGGGATGAAGACCCGTTCCATGACCTCCAGTTCCCGTAGTGGCCTGCGGAAATAGGTGTTGAACCACTCCTCATAGTCGCCGCTGAGCATGGCGCGGTGAAGTCCCACGGTGAGGCGCTCGGCCATACGCTGGTCATCAGGGCCCACAAAGAGGTATGAGGGCATCCGGTAAGTGAACACCAGCCGGTCCTCGACCTCCAGCCCCTCGCTCTCATACTGGTCCAGGTCGATGAGGATCTCACCGACGCCACGCAGGAAACAGTCAAAACGGCCCCTCTCCAGCATGGTCAGAAGGTTTCTGAAGCGTGGGGAGGTCTCGACCTCAAAGCCAGCCTGGCGAAGAATACGGGTGTCGGGCCAGTGCGTGCCCTGACCGATGGTCAGGCTCTGCTGCTGGAAGTCGCCGGCGGAGAAGATGTGGTTGAACCGGTGCTGTTCCCCCTTGCGGATGATACAGATACGGAATCCCAGCATGCCCTGGGCAATGGGAATCGGGATGGGTCTGAGTTCACGGTTGCGCTGCGGTGAGGACGCGACGTTCGCAATGCGGACCTGATCCCTGTTACCGGCACTTAGGTGCCGGATGGCGCGGGCCTGGGCCATGGGCATGCTGGGCCGGATCTGCGTGGCTCCGTAATCCGGTGTCTTCGCCAGTACCATCTTTACAAGCTCGCGGATGGCCGGGCTGTCATGGTTGCGCTTCCAGAGCGTTATGGTTTCGCTGCCGCTGTCAGTATCCGCCAGCAGGGGCGCTGCCAGCGCAAGAAACAGCAGAACGACCACGGACTTCCCTGTAGTCAGCATGATCCGCTCCTGTCAGGAATGGACCCGGTATCGGCCCGGTCCGAGCATCAGGATTACCACCGCGTTCACAAGGAAAAGTGCTGGCAGCTCCAGGGCCCAGCCACCGTTGGCCTTGAGCGCGAGCATCTCATGCTGGTGCGCCAGAACCAGGGCAAAGACCATGTTGATGGTTACCAGCACCGCCGCGACACGGGTGTGAATCCCCAGAATCAGCATAGCCGGGGCCAGGATCTCCCCGATCAGAACACCCCAGGCCAGTATCGCCGGAAGGCCGTGCGCGGCCAGAAGGTTCTCGATCGGCCCGACGCCGTTGAGCAGCTTGCTGATCCCGTGCAGCAGAATCAGAAACCCCAGCGCCAGACGCAGTATGAGGCGGGCGAGATCCGGTTGGTTGAGCACCTGAGTCCCCTTCGATCATTTCCTAGAGTGCTGAGCGGAACGAGAATCGGAAGTGGATTCCGTTGCGCGCCAGCAGGTTGGTCCAGTATTCACGCATCCACTGCCAAGCCTCGTCGCTGGCCTGGGCTACAAAGGGTGCCAGATCGAGATCGTAATAGTCCCCGGATCCGACAATCTGGCGCACCGTCACCAGTATGGCCTGATCGAGCTCGTTCGCAAAAGGCTCGCCAATGAGATGATGCACGAGCAGGTTGGCCTCGGTGGCTTCCGGCTCCAGAAGGTTACTGTTGCGGAAAGACCGGTTGTTTTCGTACATCTCTTCCATCAGGCGGTGGCATTGGTAGGCTTTGACCAGCAGCCCCTCCAGCCCTTCATAGCCAGCCAGAAGCACTGACGGGTGGGCGAAATACCCGGTGGCTGTCCTGAGGAAAGGGTGGAACAGCGCCCCAACTCCGGCACGTTCGGCGCAGATCCGAACGCAGTGGATGAGTCCTGGCGTCATTTCCACGTACTCGCGGGCAAATCCGTACAGTGCCCCTGCAGGGTCTTCAGCCTCCACCCGGAAAAGCCCATGCAGGGCTTCCGCCCTGGTGCGGAGCTCCTGCTGGAACTGGCCGCGGGCGGATTCCTGGGCCACGGCCTGGGCGATGATCTGCGTTATGGACTCCGGCGTCATGGACCGTACAGCGCTGGTGGATGGAGACCGCAGGGCGGTATTGTTTCAGTGTAGTTGAGTTTGCGGGCAGTGCCCGTCGGGTGGTCGGGGCCGGCCGGACGCGATAGAATTGGCTCTTGACGGTTGTCATACGCGCAAAAAACGATAAACTCTGCGTAACTTTGCGCGAGAGACCCATACATACCCCCGCGTTCCCAGGGTCCGACGCCACGGCCCGTTCATGGTGCGCGGGGCCGAAACACAATTTCTTGTTGGAGACGAGGTATGAGCGTGCAGGCCCTGCGTGCCGGTGCCCTGGCGACTGCTGTAACGGCGCCGTCCAGCGCCCTTGCCGGTTGGGGGGTTAACCTTCCTGAAGGTGTCACCTCCATAAGCAACACCATCTATGACATCCACATGTGGGTGTTCTGGATCTGTGTTGCCATCGGCGTTGGTGTATTCCTGGCCATCCTCTGGTCTGTACTGGCCTACCGCCATTCCAAGGGGGCAAAGCCGGCGCATTTCCACGAGAACACCACGGTGGAACTGATCTGGACGGTGATTCCCTTCCTGATCCTCATCATGATGGCCATTCCGGCCACTGGCACTCTGGTCGATATGTACGACACCTCTGACGCCGAAATGGAAATCAAGGTGACCGGGTACCAGTGGCGCTGGCAGTACGAGTACATGGATGAGGACATCAGCTTCTTCAGTTCCGCGGATACGCCACGTGATGCCGAAAGGAACCTGATCAAGAAGACAGAAGACTATAAGTACTCCGTGGACAATCCTCTGGTTCTGCCTGTTGATACCAAGATCCGGTTCCTGATCACATCCAACGACGTGATCCACAGCTGGTGGGTACCGGAGTTCGGCTGGAAGCAGGACGCCATTCCCGGCTTCATCAACAAGAACTGGGCAAAGATCGAGGAGCCCGGCACCTACTATGGTCTGTGTGCTGAGCTCTGCGGTCAGGGCCACTCGGACATGCCGATTGAAGTCAAGGCGGTACCAAAGGACGACTATCGCGAATGGGTCGCCGAGCAGACCGGCGAAGACGGTTAAGTATTCAGCGTTTGATTAACGGGGGTTCATCATGAGTGCGGTTGCAGACGCTCACGCCGCTGATCATCACGATCACGGCCCCGCCAAGGGGATTGGACGGTGGTTGTTTACCACCAACCACAAGGATATCGGCACCATGTACCTGGTGTTCTCGTTCGCGATGTTCCTCGCGGGCGGCGCCATGGCCATGATTATCCGTGCCGAGCTCTTCCAGCCAGGCCTCCAGATGGTGGAGCCGGCCTTCTTCAACCAGATGACGACCATGCATGGCCTGGTCATGATCTTCGGTGCCGTCATGCCGGCGTTCGTGGGGCTTGCCAACTGGATGATCCCACTGATGGTGGGGGCGCCGGACATGGCTCTGCCACGCATGAACAACTGGAGCTTCTGGCTGCTGGTGACCGGTTCGCTGATCCTGATGTCCACTCTGTTCATGGATGGCGGCGCTCCGAACTTCGGCTGGACGGCCTACGCGCCACTGTCCACCACCTACGGGCCTGATAGCACCACCTTCTTCATATTCTCCGTCCATATCCTGGGCATCTCCTCCATCATGGGCGCGATCAACGTGATCGCCACCATCATCAACATGCGCGCCCCTGGCATGACCCTGATGAAGATGCCCATGTTCGTGTGGACCTGGCTGATCACCGCCTTCCTGCTGATCGCGGTGCTGCCGGTACTGGCGGGTGCGGTGACCATGCTGCTCATGGACATCCATTTCGGCACGGCTTTCTTTGATGCCGCGGGCGGTGGTGACCCGGTACTGTACCAGCACATTTTCTGGTTCTTCGGTCATCCAGAGGTCTACATCCTGATCCTGCCGGCGTTCGGCATCATCTCCCAGATCATCCCGACCTTCTCGCGCAAGCCACTGTTTGGCTACACTTCCATGGTCTACGCCACGGCCGCGATCGCCATCCTGTCGTTCCTGGTTTGGTCGCACCACATGTTTACTGTTGGCCTGCCGCTGCCCGGTGAGCTGTTCTTCATGTACGCCACCATGATCATCGCGGTGCCCACAGGGGTGAAGATCTTCAACTGGATCACCACCATGTTCCGTGGCTCCATCAGCTTCGAGACCCCCATGCTGTTCGCCATCGGCTTCGTGGTGCTGTTCACCGTGGGTGGGCTGTCCGGTGTCATGCTGGCCATCGCGCCTGCGGACTTCCAGTACCATGACACCTACTTCGTGGTCGCCCATTTCCACTATGTCCTGATTCCAGGCGCGATCTACGGGATCTTTGCTTCCGTCTACTACTGGCTGCCGAAATGGTCCGGCCGTATGTACAGCGAGGCACTGGGCAAGGCGCACTTCTGGCTGTCGTTCATCGGCCTGAACATCGCCTTCTTCCCGATGCATTTCCTGGGTCTTGCCGGTATGCCGCGGCGTTATGCGGACTACCCGATCCAGTTCGCCAATTTCAACCAGGTTTCGACCATCGGTGCCTTCCTGTTCGGTGCCAGCCAGCTGCTGCTCGTATTCATTGTCTACAAGGCTGTGAAGAGCGGCCCCAAGGCGGACGCCAAACCCTGGGATGGCGCGGAAGGTCTGGAGTGGACGGTTCCGTCTCCGGCGCCCTACCACACCTTTGAGCAGCCGCCGCGGGTCGACTGACCCCGGCGGTCCGGATAAACGGAAACCGTAACGGAACAAGAACAGCGGAGGCTGCATGTCGAGCAACCAGTCCTATTACGTCCCGGAGTCAAGCATCTGGCCCATTGTGGGAGCAGTGGGGATGCTCCTGACTTTCTTCGGACTGTCCACCGTTCTGGTGAACCAGTCCAACGGGGATCCCACTACCACAGCCTGGGTCGTGTTCACGGTCGGGGCCCTGGTCCTGGTCTACATGATCACCGGCTGGCTCCGGGATGTGATCCGCGAAAGCCGCGCGGGGCTCTACGATGCCCAGATGGATCGTTCCTTCCGCCAGGGCATGAGCTGGTTCATCTTTTCCGAGGTGGCTTTCTTCGCGGCACTTTTCGGCAGCCTCTTCTATATCCGGTTCTTTGCCGTACCCTGGCTGGGCGGTGAAGGCGCCAAGGGTACCGCGAACATGCTCTGGGAAGGTTTCCAGGCCCAGTGGCCGCTGCTGAACAATCCGGACAACAGCCAGTTCGCCGGCCCGGATGCCGTCATTGGTCCCTGGGGACTGCCGCTGCTGAACACCCTGATCCTGGTGACTTCGTCCATCACGCTGACGCTGTCCCATAAGGCACTCAAGTACGACAAGCGCAAGCCGACCATTTACTGGCTGGCGGCCACAGTGGCCCTGGGCGCGATCTTCCTGTTCTTCCAGATCGAAGAGTACATCGAGGCCTACAGCCATCTGCATCTGACGCTGGATTCCGGTATCTACGGCAGCATCTTCTTCCTGATGACCGGTTTCCACGGCCTGCACGTACTGCTTGGCGGGATCATCCTGTTCGTTGTCCTGATGCGGCTGATCAAGGGGCATTTCAGTGCCCATGATCACTTCGGCTACGAGGCGGGCGCCTGGTACTGGCACTTCGTGGACGTGGTCTGGATTATGCTGTTCGTCTTCGTCTACGTGATCTGAACAATCGACGCGCCGCTCAGAAGGGCGGCGCGTTCAGTTGCAGATTGCCCGTCATCGCCGCCACTCCAATAAGAAAAAGCAGCAGCGCGGACAGCGAAACCCGGACAATCAGTCCATTTACGGTCCTGTGACGACTGCCCTCATCCTTCATCATGAAAAAGAAGCTGCTGGTCAGGCTGACGATGATGCCGATAAGTACGAGGACGATCAGAAACTTGAGCATGGCAGATCTCTTGACGCTGAATAAACCCGATCACTATAACAGACCATGACCGGATCCCGCGGCCAATGGCGCTGGCGGCCGAACCGAGCCATCTGGGGCATCGCCATCGCGTTTCTGCCTCTGCTGCTGGGGCTCGGCGTATGGCAGCTCGACCGGGGATTTGAAAAGACGGAGCGCCAGCAACGCTGGTCGGATGCCAGCGGGCCGGTCGAATGGCCGGTTGAGCAACCCCTCGAGGGGCAGCCGGTGGTGCTGTCGGGGGAATATGATCCGGAGGTCCAGTGGCTTCTGGATAACCGGACCCGGGATGGCCGGCCCGGGTACGAGGTGCTACAGCCTTTCCATACCGCCCACGGACCGGTTGTGGTGAACAGGGGCTGGGTTGCGGCGCCGGCGGAGCGTGATCGGCTGCCGCACCCGGAGACGCCCGGCGGTCGGCGGACGGTTGAAGGCCATATCTGGTCCTGGCCCACGCCACTGGTTCTCGGCCAGGTCAACGCGGTCAATCCGGATGGCTGGCCGCGGCGAGTGGCCAGCCTGGACCGTGCGGATGCCCGGAAAAGCTTCTCTAACCTTGCCGCTGTTCCTGTCCGGCTGGCAGATGAGGGGCAGGCCGGAGCACTGCGCACCGGCTGGACGCCGGATCGCATGGACGCCGCAACCCACTACGGTTATGCCGTGCAATGGTTCGGGCTGGCAGTCGTGTTGCTGACCCTGACCATCGCAACCAGCTTTCGCCGAGACGAGGATTCCTGAGTGACCCAAAACAGTTTCAGTGAAGAGGAAACCCGGCGCGCCCGCCGTAAGGCGGCGATGCTATTCCTGATCGCCATTCTGCCTCTTATCGCCGCCACGGTGATGTACTACACCGGCTGGGGCATGCCCGGCAGCACCACCAATAAGGGCGAATTCGTTGAGGGCCAGGAACAGGTTCTGGACCAGGGAATCCGGGACCCTGATGGCGACCCCTTCCGGAGTCATTTCCTGCAGGAGAACGAAGACGCCAAGTGGTGGATCCTGGTCACCGCGGCTGACTGTGGTGATGCCTGCGTCGAGTGGCTTGACCGTACCGGCAGCATCCACCAGCTGCTGCACCGCGAATGGAACCGTGTACGCCGGGGATTCATCAGCAAGGACGGCAGCGTGCCGGATGGGGCGGATGACCGGCGGCTGGTGCAGCTCTCCGCTGCCGAAAACAATCCCCTGGCGCAATACACGGCGGATGACGCTGAGGCGACCGTCTTTATCGTTGATCCCATGGGCAATCTCGTCCTCCGCTATGACCAGCGCCATTCCGGGGACGACGTACTGGAAGACCTTGAACACCTGCTGGAAGTTTCCCCACTGGGCTGAATCCGGATAAAACCATGAGTACAGCTTCAGGCCCCTCACAGGCCATTGCGTTTCCACGTTTGCGTCAGGCCGCGCTCAGCGCGCTGGTTCTGGCCGCTATTGTGATCATGCTGGGCGCCTGGACCCGGCTGGTGGATGCGGGCCTGGGCTGCCCGGACTGGCCCGGCTGTTATGGGCACCTGACCGTGCCCAGCGGCGAGGAGACCATTACAAAGGCGCAGGCCCGGTTTCCCGAGGCCCCCTTTGACGCCAGCAAGGGCTGGCCAGAGATGATACACCGCTATGCTGCGGGTACCCTGGGCCTTGTGATATTCGGCATCGCCGTCGCCTGCATCCGGCACCGCAGGACCGGGGCGCCAGCCGGGCTGGCCGGCTTCGCCGCGGGTTTCGTGGTGCTGCAGGCCGCGTTCGGTGCCTGGACCGTCACCCTGTCCCTCTGGCCCCAGGTCGTGGCGGCTCACCTGCTGGGTGGGTTTACCACCTTCTGCCTAATGTTTCTGTTGTTCAGGCGTCTTGAGGGCCGAACGGGCAGTGACGATCTGCCTCCCGAACCCAGGGCGGGAGTCCTGGCTCTCAGGCCCTGGCTGTATGCGGGACTGTTTCTTCTGGTTCTCCAGATCGCGCTCGGCGCCTGGACGGCCGCCAACTATGCCGCTGTCGCCTGCACGGAGCTGCCCACCTGCCAGGGGGCACTCTGGCCAGAGATGAATTTCGCTGAGGGTTTCAACTTCTTCCAGTCCGTGGGGCCCAATTATCTGGGAGGCCAGCTCGGCAATGAGGCGCGTGTCGCCATCCACCAGAGCCACCGTATCGGTGCCCTGGTGGTTCTGGTGGTCCTTGGTGCGTTATTCTGGGCAGTGATCCGAAAAGCGCGGGGATCCGCTCTTGCCGGCGCTGCCGGTACTGGGCTGGCACTGCTCCTGGTGCAGATTGTTCTGGGCGTTCTCAACATTCTTCTCCAGGTTCCCCTGGCGATCGCCATTGCCCATAACGCATTCGGGGCCTTTCTCCTGCTGGGTCTCGTCAATCTTCTCGTGCGGGTGGAAAGACTGCGCGTCGCGCCCCCGAACCCGTGAGTACCGGAATTTCCTATGAGTGACAACACTGCTTCCGCGAGACAAGCCATTACCTGGCGCGACTATCTTGAGCTAACCAAGCCCAAGGTGGTTGCACTCATGCTGCTGACGGTCATCATCGGCATGCTGGTGGCTGAACCGGGGCTGCCTTCGCTCGCCACCGTGTTCTGGGGCAATCTGGGCATTGCCCTGCTCTCCGGTGCCGCCGCCGTCATCAATCATGTTGTGGACCATGAGATTGACGCGCGTATGGCCCGTACGCGCCGTCGTCCGGTCGCCACCGGGCGACTGAGCAATGCTGATGCGCTCGGCTTCAGCGCCACCCTTGGTCTTGCCGGTATGCTGGTGCTTGTGTGGCAGGTAAACATGCTCACCGCCTGGCTAACCCTGGCCTCGCTGGTGGGCTATGCCATCATCTACACGGTCTTCCTGAAGCGCGCCACTCCGCAGAATATCGTCATCGGCGGTCTTGCCGGTGCCATGCCGCCGCTGCTGGGCTGGACGGCAGTGACCGGCGCCGTGGATCCCAACGCCCTGCTGCTGGTGCTGATCATCTTCGCCTGGACGCCGCCGCATTTCTGGGCACTGGCCATCCACCGCAAGGAGGAATACGCTCAGGTGGACATTCCCATGCTCCCGGTCACCCATGGCAACCGTTTCACCGAGCTGCACATCCTGCTGTACACCTTCATGCTGTTTGCCGTCAGCCTTTTGCCGGTGGCCACCGGCATGTCGGGCATGATCTATCTGGTGGGCGCCACCCTGCTTGGGCTGCGTTTCCTGCAGTACGCCTTCCGCCTGTGGTGGGGAGATGACCGACGCGTGGCTCTGGATACGTTCAAGTATTCGATCACCTACCTGATGCTGCTGTTTGTCGTCCTGCTGGTTGACCACTTCGTTCGCTTCCCGGAGATCTGATGTCCCAGAACCGCAATATCGCGATTACCGTCATCATCCTCGTCATGGCCGCAGCCGGCGTGATGGCCCTGACCATCTATAACGTCTGGGTAGGCTCCCAGTACGGTGGTGAAGGGAACAGCGAACCCCCGGAAGTGGCCGCGGACAACGTCTACCTTTACGACGAACCGCGCGCGATTGGTGACTTTTCCCTCGTGGATGAACAGGGCGAAGCGGTTGATGAATCCATGCTCCGCGGCCAGTGGACGCTCGCTTTCCTGGGATTCACCCACTGCCCGGACATCTGTCCAACCACCATGGCAACCCTCTCCAAGGCGGACAGCCGTATCTCGGACCGGGCCACCGAGCCCCAGTTCCTCATGATCACGGCTGATCCGGAAAGGGATACGCCGCAGGCCCTGAGCCGCTACGTCACCTTCTTTGGGGATGATTTTAGGGGGGTCACCGGGGACCTTGAAACCCTGCGGAGCCTGGCCTCGGACCTGAACGCCACTTTCACCCACAGCACGGATGCCAGCGGTAATCCGGTGGTGGAGCACAGTGCCCACCTTTCGATCATCTCTCCCGGTGGTCGCCTTGCCGGCCTGATCCAGAAGCCCTTTGACGCCGATACCGTGGCGGACACCTACGAGGCCATCCAGAGCTGGCAACCCGGTAAGAAGTAATCCGGTATCCTTCGGGGCGCACTGCTTGCCGGTCGTGACTTCCGGTCATACAATGACCGTTGGTCACTAAAGGAGTCCGGCACCGGTGCGCTACCAGGATGAACTTTTCCAGCAGCGGGAAACACTGTTGCTGGATACCGCTCTGTCACTGTTCCGCGACAGCGGCTGGGAACGCGTTACCATCGCCCAGCTCGCCCAGCACGCCGGAGTTGCCAAGGGCACCGTCTACAAACACTTCAGCGGTAAGGAGAGTATCTACGCTCGCCTTGCCCTGCGTTTCTCGCGTGACTGCCTGGCCCATTACCGGGCTCTGGAGCCAGCAGGCACGCCCCTCGGCAGCATCCGCCGCCTATTGCACGAAGCTTTCGCCCTGATGCGGGCCCATCCCGTGGATGTGCAACTGTGCCTGCACTGCGACCGGCCGGAACTACAGGCCCGCTTGGGCGAGGACGAGCGCGCGGCCATGGAGGCCCTGGACCGTGAATACCAGGAGCTGTTCCACGAACTGGTCCGGGCGGCGATTGACGCCGGTGAGGTACCGGACAAACCCATTGAGGGCCTTTTCTGGGGCGTGGATGCCATCTTCCAGGGCGTTATGGAGCGTATTGCCGCTGGCGGCCTGGGCCCGGAGCGCCACGGGACCCCCAGCCTCGAGGCCTATTTTGAGCATGTGGTTGAATTCATCGTTGCTGGCCTGACCGGGCCGGACCCAATCCACGGACGGGAGAGAGCCCAATGATCAACAGAATCCCCAGGGGGCCGGTGGCGATGGCGGTTGCGCTGGCGATCCTTCTGGTTCTCTGGCTGCTCAGCGGGGATGTTCGCCGCAGTGCCAGCAACATAGAGGATCCCTACGAGGAATCCGAGCCAACCCTGTCCCGGGTTGAGGTGAGTGATCGCCTGGCGACTCCCTTCCTGCCAGAAGTGGTGATCCAGGGCCAGGTTGAGCCATGGCGCAGCGTGATGGTCCGCAGTCGCGTTGCGGCCCAGCTGGAGAGCCTGAAACCCCAGGGGGCACGGCTGGGTAAAGGCGACCGGATTGCCAGGCTCTCCGAAGAGGACCGGGAGGAACAGGTCGAAAAGGCGCGAGCGGAACTGGAACGTGCGCGTACGGATGTCGAGGCCGCCTCCCGGCTGCGGGGTGCGGATCTCGCATCCCAGTCGGAGTATCTTGCAAGGCGTGCCGAGATGGCAGCGGCCGAGGCGGAACTGGAGCAGGCCCGGATTGCCCTTGATGACCTCACGCCCCAGGCGCCGTTCGATGGCAGCATCAACAGTCACGAAGCCGAGATTGGTGATGAACTCCAGCCCGGCGACCCGCTTGTCCAGCTGGTACAGACCCGGCGCCTGAAGGTCAGTGGCCGTGTTCCCCAGCAGAAGGCCGGGAAACTCGCCACTGGTCAGTCCGTGCGCGTGGAACTTCTGGATGGCCGGGAACTTACGGGCGAGCTGACTTTCATTGCCAGTTCCGCGCATCCGGAAACCCGCAGCTTCCGCATCGAGGCTGAAGTGCCCAATCCCGACAACTGGCGGGTAGCCGGTTCCAGCGCCACGCTGCGCATCGGGCTGGCGCCAGAGCTGGCAACCCGGCTTTCCCCCGCGCACCTCCGGCTCAACGATGCCGGCCGGCTGGGCGTCCGCCACGTCTCCGCCGACGACGACGTGGTGTTCACCCCGGTGCGCCTTCTGAGCACCGATGATGATGGCGCCTGGGTTACGGGCCTGCCGCTGCGCACACGGCTGATTACCCGTGGCGCCGGTTTTGTCCGGGAAGGTGAACGGGTGACGCCGGTCCCCGCCGGCGGGAATGGGGACTGACCATGCGCGGTCTCATCAACGCGGCCCTGGACCGGGCTCGCACCACCATACTGACCCTGATCTTCCTTGTAGTGGCCGGAATCGTGGCTTTCCAGACCATCCCCAGGGAAGCCAACCCCGATATCCCCATCCCCATGATCTACGTCTCCATGGCGCTGGAGGGGGTGAGCCCGGAGGACGGGGAGCGACTGCTGGTCCGACCCATGGAGCAGGAGCTGCGCTCGCTGGAAGGCGTTGAGGAAATGAGCTCGACGGCCAGTGAGGGCCATGCCTCGGTCATGCTGGAATTCGACGCCGGATTTGATGCCGATCAGGCGCTGCAGGATGTGCGCGAAAAGGTGGACATCGCCCGTGCGGACCTCCCGGCGGAAGCCGAGGAACCGCGGGTGAATGAGGTCAATGTGGGCCTCTTTCCGGTGTTGACCATTGGTCTTTCAGGGCCGCTGTCCGAGCCGGAATTGATCCGTATGGCACGGGATCTCCAGAACGAGATGGAGGGGATTCCGGAAGTGCTGGAAGTGGAGATCGCCGGTGACCGGGAGGACATGGTCGAGGTGGTTGTGGATCCCCAGGTTCTGGACAGCTACGGCATCGACTACGCCACCCTGGGCAACCGGGTGGCCCGCAACAACCAGCTGGTGGCGGCCGGCAGCCTGGATACCGGTGCCGGCCGCATGGCGCTCAAGGTTCCGGGGGTGGTCGAGACCCTGGACGATGTCATGTCCATGCCCCTGAAGGTGGCGGATGATTCTGTGGTGACCTTCGGGGACGTGGCCACGCTCCAGCGTACTTTCAAGGACCCTGAGGGGTTCGCGCGCATCGACGGCGAACCGGCGGTGGTGCTGGAAATCTCGAAGCGCACCGGTGCCAATATCATCGAGACCGTCCACAGGGTCCAGCACCTGATGGACGAGGCGCGTGAGCGGCTGCCGGATGCGGTCCGGATCACTACCATCATGGATCAGTCGGATGAGGTCAATGACATCCTTTCCGACCTGCTCAACAACGTGCTGACCGCCATTGTGCTGGTGCTGGTCATCGTAGTGGGCGTGATGGGCCCACGTTCGGCACTTCTGGTGGGCCTGACCATCCCTGGTGCCTTCCTTTCCGGCATCCTGTTGATCTGGCTGTTGGGTTATACCCTCAACATCGTGGTCCTGTTCAGCCTGATCCTGGTGGCCGGGATGCTGGTGGACGGTGCCATCGTGGTCTCGGAGCTGGCGGATCGAAACCGGCTGGCGGGCATGCCGCCCCGGGAGGCCTGGGCGGAGGCCGCGATCCGCATGGCCTGGCCGGTCATCGCCTCCACGGCCACCACTCTTGCGGTGTTCATTCCGCTGTTGTTCTGGCCCGGGGTGGTGGGCGAGTTCATGAAGTTCCTGCCGATCACGGTGATCCTCTGTCTGCTCATGTCACTGGCCATGGCATTGATCTTCCTGCCCATTCTGGGCGGGGTCAGTGGGGGCCGTGCGCAAGGCGGCGATAACCGGCCCAGCCGTTTCGGGCAGGCCTACCGGCGGCTCCTGGACTGCAGCCTGACCTACCCGGGCCGTACGCTTCTTCTGCTGCTGGTTGCCATGGCCGGCATCTACGGCGCCTATGGGGCCTTTAACCATGGTGTTGAGTTCTTTCCGGACGTGGAGCCTGATTCCGCCCAGGTGCACATCCGGGCGCGCGGTGATCTCTCCGTGTACGAACGTGACGCCATTGTCCGGGAAGTGGAGCAGAAGATGTACGGACTCAGGGAAGTCGAGGCGCTGTACGCCCGTTCCCGGGCCAGTGCCGGGGACCAGATGGCGCCGGATGTGATCGGCACCATCCAGTTCCAGCTCGTCGACTGGGAAGAGCGGCGGCCGGCCAGCCGTATCATGGCGGACCTTCAGGAACGCACCCGTGATATTCCTGGTATCAAACTGGAATTCCGGCAACAGCAGCAGGGGCCCGGCCAGGGCAAACCCGTGGAGTTGCAGGTGCGTGGCGCCGATGAGGAGACACTGGAGACGGCAACCGAGCGGATAAGGGCCGCGATGGAAGAGGTGGGCGGTTTTGTGGACGTTGAGGATGACCGCAGTCTGCCCGGCATCGAGTGGCAGATCGACGTGGACCGCGAGGCCGCGTCCCGTTTCGGCGCCGATGTGGTCAGCGTTGGCAATGTGGTCCGTCTGGTGACCAACGGCCTGGTGCTGTCCACCTATCGGCCGGAGGGCGTGCGCGATGAAGTGGATATCCTGGTGCGGCTTCCGGAATTGTGGCGTAACCTGGATCAGTTCGAGCGCCTGACCCTGAATGCGGAAGGCGGCCAGGTGCCGATAACCAACTTCATGGATCTTGAGCCGGCACCCAAGACGGGCGTGATCAAGCGCGTGGACGGCCAGAGAGCCATCACCATCAAGGCGGATGTCGCTCCCGGCGAGCAGGTCACGGAACGGCTCGAGACGCTGCAGTCGGCCATGCCGCAACTGCCGGACGGTGTGGGCGTGGAGGTGGCCGGCGAGAACGAGGAGCAACAGGAGTCGGCGCGCTTCCTGGGCAGCGCGTTCGCGGTGGCCCTCTTCCTGATGTTCACCATCATGGTGACCCAGTTCAACAGCCTCTATCAGGCGGTTCTGGTACTCTCCGCGATTGTGCTGTCGACTGCGGGGGTACTTCTGGGGCTATTGCTCAATGCCCAGCCCTTCGGCGTGGTGATGGTGGGCATGGGCATCATCGCGCTGGCCGGTATTGTGGTCAACAACAACATCGTGCTGATCGATACCTTCAACGTGATGCGCACCGAGGGTTTTTCGCCCTACGAAGCCGCCCTTGAGACCGGCTGCCTGCGTCTGCGGCCGGTCCTTCTGACGGCCATCACCACCATACTGGGGCTGATGCCCATGGTGCTGGGCGTGAATGTGGATCTACTCACACCCTCGCTCGGCATCAATGCCCCATCCACCCAGTGGTGGACCCAGCTTTCCAGTGCCATTGCCGGCGGTCTGGCCTTTGCCACGGTGCTGACGCTACTGGTTACCCCGATTCTGTTGTTGCTGGGCGAGCGTTGGCTGCCCGGCAGAGGAGGTACGCGTGACACCTGAAATCCGTTACATTGAAAGCAATGGACTAACGTTCTGCGTTGAGGAACGGGGCGACCCCGATGGACCACCCCTGTTCCTGATCATGGGCCTGGGGGCCCAGATGACCCTGTGGCCGGAAGCCATGTTGGAGCGCTACGCCCGCGCGGGCTTCCGTGTGATCCGGTACGACAACCGGGATATCGGTCTTTCCTCGGAAATAGACGCGCCCGTGAACGGCCATCCCGTAATTGCCATGGCCCGGTTCCGGATGGGTCTGAAGCCGGACGCGCCCTACACCCTGCATGATCATGTGCGCGATGCCGTTGGGCTGCTGGATGCCCTCGGAATTCAGAGTGCCCACGTAAAGGGGGTTTCCATGGGTGGCATGATCGGTCAACTACTGGCCGCTACTCATTCGCAGCGGGTGCGTAGCCTGGCGCTGGTCATGACCTCCAACAACAGCCCGCGCATGCCGATGCCGAAGCTCGACGTGATGTGGTGGCTACAGGGAGGTGGCATCAAGGGGCACGACGAGGAGGCGGCCGTGGCTCGTGGGCTGGGGCTCTGGAAACGCATTCAGAGCCCGGCGTACCCGCGCGATATGGTGGAGACGGAAGAACGCATCCGCTCCGACTATCACCGCAGCTACCGGCCAAAGGGGATACTGCGCCAGATGCGGGCCATCCTTGCCACCGGCGATCTGTCGGGCTACAGTCGCCGCATCCACGCGCCCAGCCTGATCCTGCACGGCACCGCCGACCCCCTGATCCGACCCCAGGCGGCGCGCCGGCTTCACCGGCTGATCCCGGGGGCGCGCCTGTCCTGGATCCGGGGCATGGGCCACGACCTGGCGGATGAGCTGGTCAACCGGATCGTGGACCAGACGATCGCCCTGACGCGCAGGGCTGACGAGCCCCGCTGACGCCGGTATTCAGCCGCGGCGCGGCTTGAAGGCGTTCATGCCCATGGCAGCGAAGGTGTTGGCAACGGTGATCCAGGGGCTGAGCCCGGGTTTCGGCTTTTTGCCGTCCGCATGGCGGGCGAGCTGGGACTCGTAATAGGTGATGTCCAGCATCAATGCCTTGTCGAGCCCCTTGAAGCCGGTGGAGGGTCGTTTGATGGCCAGCTTCGCCTGAGGGTTGCTGAGCAGGGTGCGTGGCAGTTCCGGGTCCACTGCGACCGGGCGCGCCAGGCCGATGAAATCGGTGGCGCCGGAGTCCAGCGCCTGCTGCATGGCGGTGGCGGAACGGAAGCCGCCGGTGACCATCAGTGGTACGTCCGTATGGCGGCGTACCGCGTCCGCGTAATCCAGGAAATAGGCCTCGCGGGCGTTCTCCTTCTTCGCCTTGAAGCCCGTCATGGCCGGCGCCTCATAGGTACCACCGGAAATCTCGATAAGATCGATGCCGGCCTCGCTCAGGGCCCGGACGACATCCATGGATTCCTCCTCGCTGAAGCCGTCCTTCATGAAATCCGCAGAGTTGAGCTTGATGCCGACCGGAAAGTCCAGGCCCACCGCTTCGCGGATCGCGTCATGGACGGCCAGCACGAAGCGGCGACGGTTTTCCGGTGAGCCACCCCACTCGTCATCGCGCTGGTTGTGGCGCGGGGAGAGGAACTGGCTGACCAGGTAGCCGTGGGCGCCGTGGATCTGGACCCCCGAGAAACCGGTTTCCTTTGCAAGGTGCGCGGAACGGGCGAACTGCCCGATGATGGCCTGGATCTCATCCGCCTCCAGGGCCCGGGGTGTGGCAAACATCTTCTCCAGACCACCCCCCAGCGGCACTGCGGAAGGCGCCACCGGCTGGCTGTTCAGGAACTTCGGGATCTGCTTACCGGGATGGTTGAGCTGCATCCACACCTGGGTGGCGTTGGCCTTCCCCTGTTCGGCCCAGTGCCGGAAAGCCTCCAGGTCGGACTGCTCGTCGAGAACCACGTTCTTGGGCTCTCCCAGTGCGTTGCGGTCGATCATGACGTTGCCGGTCATGGACAGTCCGATGCCGCCATCCGCCCAGGCACGATAAAGGCGGGCGAGCCGTTCATCCGGGTCGTGGCGGGCGTTGCCCAGCTGTTCGCTCATGGCGGACTTGATCAGCCGGTTCTTGATGGGGCGGCCGCGCTGCAGTGTTTTTTCGTCATTCAGTGTGGGGGTGGTCATACAACGGATACTCCATAAAGGGGGTGAATCGGGAATCAGGGGTGATTCAGGGGGCGGGCGCCATCAGCCGGTCCAGGAGCCAGTCCAGATCCGCGCGCAGCAGATCGGCCTGGCCCTCGAGCTTCATGCGCAGGATGCCGCCCTCCCAGTGGTTCCAGAAAATGTCGGTCAGGGCGCTGGCCGGAATGTCGTCGCGGAACTCGCCTGTGCGCTGGCCCTGTTCCACCAGCGGTACAAACCGTTCCCGCCAGTCGCGGTAACCTTTCTGCAGTGCCTGCTGGCACTGCTGGCTGGCAGCGCCGATCTCGGCGGCCAGGTTGCCCAGCAGGCAGCCCCGGATGCAGCCCCGGCGTTCAAACTCGGTGATCATGAGCCCGTACATCTGGCGGATGGTCTCGCGGGCGGATTCACGTGGCTGGTCCAGGTGGCGGTCCATCAGCGCCAGCAGATCCTCGGTGTAATCCTCGATGATCTCGGCGGTGAAGCCTTCCTTGCTGCTGAAGTAGTGGTAGAAGGAGCCCTTGGGGACCTGGACACGGTCCAGAATCTCCTTGAGGCCAGTGCCGTGATAGCCCTGTTCGGAGAGCAGATGGACACCGGCTTCAAGGAGTTCCTGGCGGAGGTTGGGGTTGCGCTGGGGTTTTGACATTATGATTGACTTTCTGTGCCAATTAGACCGGTCGTCTAATCCATCTTCTGAACACTATCTGTTCTGCCCGTGGAGGTCAAATCCTCGTCTGAATGGGGGTGGATCAGTGATAATGCTGTTTTCCGTCCACAGGAGAGTCAGTGAATGGCCCAGAGAGCCAGCGACCTGAAGCGCCGACTCGAGGCGCTGCACCGTAACCGCCTCTTTGAGGGCGCGGTGATCAGCATCATCATCGTCTCCGCCCTGCTCATCGGCGCCCGAACCTACGACGGTGTCAGCCGCTTCGACCAGGTGATGGGGGTGCTCGACTGGGCGGTGACGGTCTTTTTCCTGATCGAGATCCTGATCCGGATGGCGGCCGAGGAGCGCCTGCGCGACTTCTTCCGCGAGCGCTGGAACGTCTTCGATTTCATCATCGTGGTGGCCAGCCTGATTCCCATCGACGATTCGGAAATGGTGCTACTGGCGCGCCTGCTGCGCATCTTCCGGGTGCTGCGCCTGGTGTCGCTGATCCCCGAGCTGCGGATCCTGATGGGATCGCTGTTCAAGGCCATCCCGCGCATGGGCTACGTCGTACTGCTGATGTTCATCATCTTCTACATCTACGGGGCCTTCGGCAGCTTCCTGTTCGGCCACATCAATGATTTCCTCTGGGGCAACATCGCCCGCTCCATGCTGACGCTTTTCCGCATCGCCACCTTCGAGGACTGGACGGATGTGATGTACGAGACCCAGGAGGTGTACCCCCTGAGCTGGATCTACTACCTGAGTTTCCTGTTCCTGACGGCGTTCATCTTTCTGAACATGATGATCGGTATCGTGCTGCAGGTGATGGAGAAGGAGAGCCAGCGTCTGGATGAGGAGAACGGTGAGGGCGAGGCCGTGGAGGTGCATCAGATCCATGAGCGCATGGAGCAGCTCCAGCAGCAACTCGATCGCATCGAAAGCGGCCTGGAGCGCCAGGAGCGCACGCGTCACAACTGATTCCATGCCATACTGGAATGGCACATTGAGCAAGGGAGCGACAGGAGGGAGCGGCCCCAATGAACGAATGGCTCAGGAAACGGCTTCACAGCAGCCGCACCCCGCGGGATCTGGATACGGTCACGACCGTGGACAGCGGCGGCGAACAGAACCCCGCCGACGCCGGTGTGAGCAGCGAGTCCGTTGAGGCCGTCTGGGAGAAGGTGGCAGCCCTGTACCGTACGGGGACCCACCCGGGCCTCCAGATCACGCTGCGCCACCGGGGCCAGCTTCTGCTCAATCGTGCGCTCGGCCATTCCCAGGGTAACGGACCCGAGGACCGCCCGGATGGGCCCAGCGTACCCATGACGCCGGATACGCCGGTCTGCTATTTCTCCGCCTCCAAGGCGGTGACCGGCCTTCTGGTACACATGCTGGCGGAGGACGGGCTCATCAACCTGCTGGACCCGGTCAGTTTCTACTGCCCGGAGTTCGCCCGCAACGGCAAGAAGCACATCACCATCCACCAGATCCTGTCCCATCGCGGGGGCATCCCGGGTCTGCCGAAGGACACGCCCATCGATGCGCTCTGGGACGAGCGCTACATCTGGAAACTGCTATGCGACGCGCGGCCCATAGAGGCGGATGGCAGAACGGTTGCCTATCATGCCATTACCGGCGGTTACGTCCTGGGGGAAGTGGTTCGCCGGGTCACCGGTGAGAGCATTGATCGCCTGCTGGACAAGCGCCTGCGCCAGCCCATGGGCATGCGCTACTTTACCTACGGCATCGACCACGAACACCTGCTGGACCTGGCCTGGAACTACGCCACCGGCCCGAGGCTGGTGTTCCCGGTGTCCTGGATCGTGCGCCGGGCCCTGGGTGGCGACATCAATACCGTGGCCGAGGTCAGCAATGATCCGCGCTTCCAGGAGGCGGTCATCCCCGCCGGGAACCTGTGCGGCACCGCTGAGGAGATGGGGCGTTTCTTCCAGATGATGCTTAATGGCGGTACATGGAACGGTCGGCGCATCTGTGACCGCCAGACCGTCATCCGCGCGGTCCAGGCCTACGGGCGGATGCAGATTGACCGCACCATGATGATTCCCATGCGCTTCAGCGCCGGTTTCATGCTGGGTGCGGACCCGGTGGGGCTCTGGGGGTCGCAGTCGGGCGAGGCGTTCGGTCATGTGGGGCTGATCAACAAGTGGTGCTGGGCCGACCCGAGCCGCGACATCAGCGTGTCGTTGATCAATACCGGCATTCCCATTGTGGGTCATCACCTGCCGGTGCTGGCGGGCTTCGTGAATCAGGTCTGCAGAAGTTTTCCCGTGCTGAGGGAATGCGAGCGGCTGTTGGGGGTTGCCAAGGGGGCTCAGTCCGCTGACTGAGGGATTTTGTAAAATCGTGAAAGGCTGTTCACACCTTGTTGCAATCCTGTGTCAGTAGGGGCAAAATGCGCAAAAAGTAGTCAGTATAACCAGGCAGGGACGGGTTATAGCGATGCACCACGAACAACAGGATGTGATGAGGGCTGAGGCCGAGACCGACATTGCCCTGGACCAGTTCGAAAGTGTCCACGACCACCTTCAAAAGCGGCTCTGTCGGGAGCTGCGGTCACTTCAGGACCGGGTGGATGCCCTCCGGCAATCCCCCACCGCCCACAGCGCCAGCATTGTCAGCACCTACGAGCGCCTGATCCGCAAGAAGCGGGCCTTTATGGAGCAGTGGGGTATGGATACGAGCTGTAGCCGTCATTAAGAGCGCGTGGCTGCTCAGTTCCGTACCTGCTCAACGGCCGGGTCGGCTGATTTGTAGCTGAACGATTTCTCCGGATCCTCGAGGGTAGAAGCGCTGCTGATGCCTGGGCAGGTCTGGGAATCTGCCTCGACACTGATCTGGTTATCATCCCCGTCTTTTGCGTAGAACGCCGTTATCCGGATACAACGTGCCGTGATACCAAAGGCTTCTGTCCCTTCCTCTGAACTCCAGGACCAGCGGTCGGTCTGACTGCGATCCTCCCCCCGGTCATCCTGGGTATTATCGAGGAAAGACTCGAAAATCACCGAATCAGGATCCCCCTCGTCATTCTCTGAGTCCCCGGAACTCTCCTCCTCGTTTACGGTTTCCTCAAAGTCCGCGTTGAACCCGGCAATCAGCTTGCGCGGCTGTTTGAACCCGGATGAGGGGCCGATGCCCTCAAAGGCCTCGCTGGGATAGAGCGTGAATACAAAGCTTTCCGGCGTGAAGGCCACGCGCGCGACGTTGGGGCCAAAGGGGGTGGGGTCGGTCAGTGGTTCCGGATTGTGGGCGTAATTCACGCCCAGCTCCCATGTCTCCCGGTCCTCCTCGGGGGGCTCGGTTTCGGTGACATTCAGTGTGTTGACCCTGATGCTGCCGGGGGCCTCCTCGCGAACGCAGTTGGCCATGGCATCCCGGGCGGTCTGGAGTGGGGCGACATTGCCGGAGGCGATCATGGCTTCCAGAAGGTCAAAGCCGTTTTTCACCTGGTGGTAGTCCGGCAGGTTATCTTTGTTGAACCCTATGAACTTCTCAGTCTCCTTTTTGAAGAAATCATAGGCGTTTTTTGCCTTTGTCTCGTTCTTGGTCTTGTTCTTGGTGTCTACAGCCGGCTTGGCAATCCTTGCGAACTTGCGGAACAGTGTCTTTTCAAGGTCAGCGCCAGCGGGATTGGTGTTCTGATCCCTGTCAATGGTCAGTGAGCCGTACTGCACTTCCGACGGATCCTCGAAGGTGAAACCATCCGTGCAGGAACCCGGGCCACCCCCGGAGGAGCTGCTGTCGAGATCACAGCCGGTGAGTCCAAGCGTCAGGAGCACGGCCAGGGGCGCGGCGTACGCCCTGGAACACAAGCGCGTTTTCATCAATCGACTCCAGCGACCATACTGTTCCGGTGAATGCACATTTCCAGCATAATCGGCCATTGCTTTCCCCGCGTTCGGAGAGATCACAGTTTTGAACGCCAGATTGCCCGCACACCACCGGTATGCCTGGCTACTGCTTTTACTGGCGGTGCTGTGCCCTGTTGTGGCATCCGGGGCCAGCGGTCAGGAGTCCGGGAGCTGCCTGGACGATCCCGTGGAGATCCACAACGGGGAGAAACACCATAATATCGGCAGCTGCTTCCGTTATCTTCAGGACGAGGCTCACGAATACAGCTTTGAGGATGTGATTGCCGGCGATACACCGGCGTTCAATGAGCACACGGTTGGGGTGCTCAACTACGGCTACACCGAGTCGGTCTTCTGGATAAAGCGCGATCTTGTCTACCGCAACGGCAATCATCCCGTAGCCGACTGGGTGGTTGAGCTGGTTCTGCCACTGGTGGACCAGGCGGATATTTATCTGGTCAATGAACAAGAGGAGGTGGTGGCCCAAAAACGGCACCGCTATGCGGAAGAGTGGTCCGAGCGGGAATTCGCGGTGCCCAACCCGTCCTTCCGCCTGAACATGGCGCCCGGCGAGCGTTACACCCTGTACCTGCGCGTGGAGACCCGCAATACCATGCGCCTGCCCCTGAACCTGTGGGAGCTGGACAGCTATCTGGGCAAGGTTGCGGTGGACGAGTGGATCCAAGGCCTGTTCATGGGGGCACTGTTTGCCCTCTTCGCCTATAACTTCTTCGTCACCCTGGTGGTGCGCGAACCGGGCTACATCTACTACACCACCTACATCCTGTTCGCGATGCTGTTCGTGATGACCGAGCAGGTGCATGGCACGCAGGTGTTCGGAGGGCTGCAGCCCTGGTTCCACAAGGAGTACCTGCACATCTACATCCAGCTGAGCTGGATCTTTGGCACCATGATGGCGCGGGAACTCCTGGACACCCGCAACCGCGCCGCCCACCTGGACCAGGTGCTTAAACTCTGCCTGTACGCGGCCATCACGACCCTCGTCATCAGTCTTTTCCACGATTACCACGTGGCGATGGAGTGGACCGTGGTCGGCTCCGTGGGCCTTGCGGTGGTTGTCATCGCCCTGAGCTACTGGGCCTGGCGCAATGAACTGCCCAGTGCCGGGATCTACTTTGTTTCCTGGCTGTGCACCCTGGTCGGCGTGGGCTTCTACGGCACCGCCGTCATGGGGTATTACCCGCTCAACAGCCTCACCAGCCATGCGCCCCAGATCGGGTTCGTGGCCCAGAACATTCTGCTGTCACTGGCGTTCGCCAACCGCATCAAGATCGTCCAGCGCGAGGCCCTGGAGTGGAACCAGCAGGCGGTGGCCAACCTCCACCGCTACCGCGCACTGTTCGAGAATGCCATGGAAGGGATCTTCCAGATGTCGACCCGCTGCCGGTTCCTGGACGCCAACCCCTCGATGGCACGGATCATGGGTTACAGTTCCGTGGAGGCTCTGATCAATGGCGTTCCGGATGCGTTGTGGGCCTGCTTCTCCCAGCCGAGCGTCCGCCACTGGGTGATCCGGCAGCTGGAAAAGGAGGGTGAGGTACACGGCGTCGAAGGCATTTTTGAAACCCGCCAGGGCGAGGAACGCTGGGCCAACATCTCCATCCGCACCATCTACGCCGAGAACGGCGAGCCGAGCCACCTCGAGGGCACCTTCGTGGACGTGACCGAGCGGCGCCAGCGCCACGAGATTGAGAAGGAGCGCGAGAATGAGCGTCTGGAGAAAGAGATCGCCCGCAACTCCGCTGCCGCCAAGAGCCAGTTCCTGGCGAACATGAGCCACGAAATCCGCACGCCACTGGCGGCGATCATCGGTTATGGCGAAACCCTCATGGAACCGGATCTCAGCGAGTCCGAGAAACGCAGCAGTGCCGAGACCGTGGTCCGCTCCGGCCGTCATCTCCTCGACCTGATCAACGACATTCTCGACCATTCCAAGATCGATGCGAACAAGCTCGAAGTGGAGCGCCTGAACGTCAACCTTCCGGAGCTGCTGGATGAGGTGCGCGCCTTCTTTACCCCCAGGGCCCGTGAGAAGGGGCTGGAATTCTTCATCCAGTGCGAGTACCCGCTGCCGGAAATCATCCGCACGGACCCGACCCGGTTTCGTCAGATCCTGATCAACCTGTGCGGCAATGCGCTCAAGTTCACGGACAAGGGCAGCATTCACATCGCGATCCGCTGTGATCGCGAGGAGGAAACGCTGCATGCCAAGGTCGTAGATACCGGTATCGGCATGAAGCCGGAGCAGATGGAGCGCCTGTTCGACCCCTTTGCCCAGGGTACTGCCGCCACCGCCCGCCAGTACGGCGGTACGGGGCTGGGCCTGAGCATCTCCCGCCATCTTGCGGGGCTTCTGGGCGGAGATATCAGGGTCGACAGTATCTACGGCGAGGGCAGCGAGTTCGAGGTCACCATCGACAGTGGTCCACTCGAAGACGTCCACATGATCCGGGACGCCTCGGAAATGACCCAGCGTCGCCGCCAGCTGCCCATGCTGCATGCGCCCCACCTGAGCGGCCGCATCCTGGTAGCGGAAGACAACGAGGTGAATCGCAAGCTGGTGGATCTGCTCATCACCCGCACAGGGGCCGAGGTGGCCCACGTGGGCAATGGGGCTGAGGCACTGGAGCGTGCGACCAGCGAAGCATGGGACCTGATCCTGATGGACATCCAGATGCCGGTGATGAACGGCCGTGATGCCACCAGGGCCATCCGGGAAGCCGGTGTCAACACGCCCGTCGTCGCCCTGACGGCCAATGTCATGGCCGAGGATCTGCAGGACTATCAGGAAGCCGGCTGTGACGACTATCTGGCCAAGCCCATCGACAAGCGGCGCTTCTACGAGATGCTGGCGCGTTACCTGCGGGTGCGCAGTGAAGCCCGGACAGAATCGGTACAACAGTATCAGGGCACGGTTCTGGTAGCAGAGGATAACGAGGACAACAGCCGTCTCGTCGAACGGCTGCTTGGGCGTTTCGGGGTGACCGTCCTGACAGTGGAGACCGGTTCCGCGGCGGTCTCAACCGCCATGAGCGAGACGGTCCACCTGGTGCTGATGGACAGCCACATGCCGGAGATGGACGGCCCGGAGGCGACCCGGATGCTGCGCCAGACCGGGTTCCGGCGTCCGATCATTGCCTTCACCGCTGGCGATGAGGCAGAGATGGACGAACTCCAGAAGGCGGGCTGCGATGGCGTTCTGCACAAGCCGATTGATTCCGGGCAGCTGAGGATTCTGCTGCAGAAGCATCTGGGTGGCCCGGAGCCGGGAGAGATGGTATCAGGGGCGGGAACGGATCCGGATATCCAGCACCTGATCGATCAGTTCCTGGACGGACTGCCGGAGCGGCTCGACCTCATGGAGCAGGCGATAAAGGATGAGCACTGGATGGACCTGCAGCGCCAGGTCCACCAGATCAAGGGAACGGCGGGCGCCATGGGGTACCCGCTGATCACGGAGAAGGCCGCCGAAGTGGAGCGCGCCCTCAAGAACCAGGACGTGACCCACGCGGTCAACCTCTACCCGGAGCTGGCCGGCCTCATCCGGCAGGCTCTGGAGGGGCGGGACAGCCAACAATAAGGATGACGCCATGAACCATCTTCCGGACCATCGTACGAATCACGAAACCGTCAACATGATGTACGGGACCTATGCGGATGTGATCTTCATCCTTTTCCCGTTTGCCGTGATCGCCCTGACCCGCGCCTGGCATGGGCATCCGGAAGCCACGCTCACGGCGCCTGATCTTTCAATTGCCGCGGCCATTCTGGGGGGGCTGGCCCTGGGCAAGTTCGTGCTCGGGCTGATCACCGACCACAACCTGAGCCGATTCCGTGAACGGATCGTGTTCTTTCTGGCGCTGACCTTGCTGCTGGTGCTTGGGCCGGCGATTCTGATGCTGCTTCTGATCACCACCAGTGAGCAGGTGCCCCGGATGGTTGTGTTCGTCCAGCCGATACTGCTGATTGTGGCCATCTCGCTTTATACCACGGCCATCAGCATCAGCAATCTTCTGACGCGACCGGATCCGGTCCTTTTCGCCGGCGAGGATCCGGAGCAGAGTGAATCGGAGGGGGAGCGCGAGCTGGAACTTCCCGGCAGGGACGGAGAAAGTCAGAGAATGTCACGCGATGAGGCGTGAGGGTGCACGCCTGCTATAGTTGGGAAGCTGGAGAACAATCGAGGGGACGCAATGACGAATCTCAACGTGCTTGTTGTTGAGGACGAACCCACCATGCGCCAGATGCTCACCGAGATGCTCTATGCCGTTGGCGTGGGCAGGGTGGTGGAAGCGGGGGATGCGGCGTCCGGGCTGGAGGCTTTCAATGCTGACAGCTTCCAGATCGTGATGCTGGACCTTGGCCTGCCGGATCGTGACGGTCATGAGGTCATGAAGGAGATCAAGGCAGCCAACCGGCAGCAGCATGTGGTGCTGGTTACCGCCGATGATTCCATCGACAGCATTCAGCGGGCGATTACCGCCGGCGCCAATGGTTATGTGGTCAAGCCCTATTCCCGGGAAAAGATCCAGGACGTGGTTGACAACTACATGATGATCCACAACAGCGGCGCCTGAGCCGCTGTTGTGTACCCTCCTGCCTCTCAGGCTACCTGTTTCTGGATCCAGGAGTTGTACCGGGCTGCAAGAGACCGGATATAGCGACTCTCCGCCTCGCTGGGTGTACCCAGAACACCGTGGAAGATCCACCCACGCTCATACAGAGCCAGAACCGAGCGTTCGTCTTCCAGGTTGACGCGCTGGTTGAGGCGCTTGCAGATGGCGTCCAGGAACGGCAGACGCCCGGGGCGGCGGATGCGGTTGCTGTTGTGATTGGCTTTCTGGCTCATGGGACCCCTCCTGTCCGCGTTGATCGGATTCTGTACAACGAAAAAGCCCGGAGGCGGTCACCTCCGGGCTATCGGACAGGGCATGAGCCCAACCGACCGGAGGCGACCCCGCAGGGCTCCCTCCGGCCTTGCATACCGTTCAGGAGCCCGCGGTCGTCAGCGGGTGCTTTCGTGTCGTAATGGATGTCACCCTCACGGGGTTACCATCTGTTGTCATGGTATAACTGCCTTCTGACTCCATACCCTCAGTGTATCCCTGAGCCGGGCTTTTTCAAGAGCGGCTGCGGGTAGTCCCTACAGAGCCTCCGCAATCCGTTCATGGTTGATAGAATGGGCGCGATGTTAACCGCACAGGAATCCCAATGAGCCGCATTGTTGTGATCTACTCGGGAGGCATGGACTCCTACACACTGTTGCACCGGGCGCTGGCGGAAGGCTGGCGTGTGGATGCTCTGTCCTTTGACTACGGCCAGCGCCATGCCCGGGAGCTCGACTGTGCCCGGGCCGTCACCCGGGAGCTTGGGATTGACCACGAAGTCGTCGACATCACCGGCATCCAGAGCCTGCTGGCCGGTTCCGCGCTGACCGATTCGGAACCCGTGCCGGAAGGGCATTACGAGGAAGCCAGCATGAAGGCGACGGTAGTACCCAACCGCAACATGATCCTGCTGTCGCTCGCCATCGGTCATGCCGTGAGCCGTGGGGCGGAGGCGGTCTGGTATGGAGCCCATGGCGGCGATCACGCGATCTATCCGGACTGCCGGCCTGAGTTCATCGAGCAGATGGACCGGGTTGCCCGCGTGGCCAACTACGAATCCGTGCGGGTGGAAGCCCCCTTTATGCATCTGACCAAGGGGCAGATTTTGGGTGATGGGCTGGCAATGGACCTGGACTACAGCCGTACCTGGACCTGTTACAACGGTCGGAACCTGGCCTGTGGCCGCTGCGGGGCCTGTACGGAACGGCTGGAGGCCTTCGCCGCCCACGGCGTTACGGATCCCCTGTCCTATGAGGATGCGCGCTGATGTACCGGATCAAGGAAGCCTTCACCACCCTCCAGGGGGAAGGGCTCCAGGCGGGGCGTGTTGCCGTCTTCTGCCGTTTCAGCAAGTGCAATCTGTGGACCGGCCGGGAAAAGGACCGCGCCACGGCAGTGTGCCAGTTCTGCGATACGGATTTCGTGGGGACCGACGGGCCCAATGGGGGCGTTTTCGGGTCACCTGAAGCGCTCGCCGATCACATCGCCTCCCTCTGGCCGGGCTCCGGGGGTGGGGAGGAATCCCCCATGGTGGTCTGTACCGGCGGTGAGCCCCTGCTGCAGGTGGATGGCCCTCTCCTCGAGGCCTTCCACCAGCGCCATTTCTTCGTGGCGGTGGAGACCAACGGCACGCTGGATGCCCCGGAAGGCATTGACTGGCTCTGCGTCAGCCCCAAGGCGGGTACCGGCATTCGTATCCGGCGCTGTGATGAACTGAAGCTGGTGTATCCCCAGGAGGGGCAGGATCCAGCGGATTATGACGGCATCGAGGCGCGGGCACGGCTGCTTTCACCCATGTCATCCCCGGATGCGGGCGCGGATCGGGATCTGGTTCGGGACGCGAGCACGCGTGAGGCCATCCGTTACTGCATGGCGAATCCGCGCTGGCGACTGAGTGTGCAGATGCACAAGATGGTGGGGATTGAATGAGGGAAGGAAGCCGCCCTGGGGCGGCTTCCCGGTACCGGCTTACTCCTTGCCGGTAGCGCGGTCCAGCATACGCTTGGCCCGCTCGTTGGCTTCCTCAGCCGACTGCTCGGCATTCTTGGCGCGCTCAAGAGCCTCTTCGGCCAGCTCATAGGCTTCGTCAGCCCGCGCCTGTGCATCAGCCGCACTGCTGTCAGCGCCCTCTGCCGTGTTCATGGCATCGTTCGCTGTGTCCATGGCATCGTCCGCCGTGTTCATGGCGTCGTCGTTGGTGCTTGCACAGCCGCCGAGTGCAACAGCGGTCAGAGCAATTCCGGCGAGCGTCAGCTTCTTCATGATAATCCCCTTTTCTTCGGGTTAATGTTCGGCGGGACTCGGCTTTGAGGAGTCCATGCCGCTTCAAGTGTAGCAAAGTGACCGTTTGTGAAAACCGTTTTCACGGACGGATCTCAATAGGTGTACCAACGGTAACCCGGCGCCAGATTTCATCCATTGCCTGGTTGTCCACGGCAATGCAGCCGTCCGTCCAGTCGAGCCCCTTGAAGGCGAAGTTCCACTCACCTGCCTCATTGGGCAGTCCATGGATCATGATGTTGCCGCCCGGGTCCTGTCCCCAGGCCCGGGCCTTGCGGCGGTCCTCAGGGCTGGGGTAGGAAATGTGAATGGAGCGGTAGTAGTCACTCTCTGGATTGCGCCAGTCCAGAGTGTACTGGCCCTCCGGGGTCCGGTTGTCGCCGGCGAACAGTTTATGCCCTTCCGGCTCCTGGCCCAGGGATACGCGGAAACTCTCGATGCGTTCGCCGTCCCGGATCAGGTACAGCCTGCGCTCGCTCTTGACCACCAGCACCCGGTCCGCGCTCTGCGAGCCGTCGCTGGTTGCCGTGGCCGGAACAGGCATGATGAGAGGCAGCAGGAACAGCAGAACAGTGGCGGCTGTTATGGATCGATGCATGGTTGTCCCCATGGGTCTCAGCCCGCGCTGGAACGCTGGTGCTCTGGAATGCCAAGCAGGGCCGGGATCGGCATCAGGGTAATATCACCACCCCGGTAGAGCGTGTCAATCCAGAAACGGTTGCCCGCGTGAATCGGCTGCTCGCAGGATACATGGCCGTGGACCACGCGGGTCACATGGCGTACCGGGGGAACCAGGCCGGGTGTTCGCAGGGCCTGGTTGTAGTCGGCCCGGTCCCAGACCAGCTCCTCCCACTGGCCATCATCCATGGGGACCTCCTGAACGGTACGCCAGTCGGAGGGGGCCGTGGCGTGGATGATGCCTACGGACCCGTTCATGGTCTCCACCGTAAAGGCCAGTGACAGATGCTGGTGGAGCAGGGTGCCCTGGTAGAGCTGGGCGCCCGAGGGCTGGCGGTGAAACCAGCGTCCCCCGTTGTGCTCGTGCAGCACGCGGGCGCCGGGGTCGGCCAGTGCGTCCAGCAGCATCAGCTCGTGGTTGCCGAGCACGCTGAAGAACCAGCGCTCCTCCAGCCGCTCGATCAGCGCCGCGCTGTTGTCGCCACGGTCGACGAGATCGCCCACGGCGAACAGGCGGTCGCGCTCGGGGTCAAAGGCCTGCTGTTCCAGCTGGTGATCGAGCCGATCCAGACGGCCATGGAGGTCACTGACCACGAAATCACGGCCACGCTGATTGCGCCGGAAATAGCGGTGCTGTGTCAGGTCGTGCATGATATGAGGAAACCCAGTGTGATCCGACAGGAGTCACTCCAAGCTAGCAGGGAACAGGCCTCAGGCGGAACCCGTGACGGTTTCATCCGAAACCCGGTAACCGGCGGCTTCGAGCTGGCTCCGGGCCTCGGGCATCTGGTACTCAGGAATCAGGCCATAGGCACCGGCGCCGGAAGGCAGTGGTACAAAGCCGATGCCGCTGTTACGCAGGTTCTGTGCCACTTCCGGAAGAACCGGATCGCCGGTACGGATATTGAGACAGAGCCAGCCGGTGCTGGTGTCGGCGGCCGGCAGCGACAGTGACTCATCACAGATGAGTGATAGAAACCCGGCGGTACGCCCGATCCAGTAATAGGGAGTACGGAAGACCCCGGCGGGGATCAGATCGGTGCTTCTGAGCTGGTGGACCGCGAAACGGACGTCCAGAACCAGAACCTCATCGGTCATAGAGGGTTTCTCCAGGTTGCTGAAACAGGCAAATTGGTGAATCGACTCCGTACAGGACGCTCAAGCGTACTACCGGTTCCATTGAAACTGAAACAGCTGCTTTTTGCAGCCATCATTCTTAAACTCGGGTAATAGAGTCCCGGGAGGACCGATTGACCACCGACATTCTGCTGTTCATTGGCCTGCTGCTCAGCCTGAGCATCCTGCTCAGCCCGCTTTCGAGCCGGGTCGGCATGCCGGTGCTGCTGCTGTTTCTCGCCATCGGTATGCTCGCCGGTGAGGATGGACCGGGTGGCCTGCCGTTCAATGATTTCGGAACCGCCTTTCTGGTCGGTAACCTGGCGCTGGCGATCATCCTGCTGGACGGTGGCCTGAGAACGCGGCGCGAGAGCTTCCGGGTGGGCCTTAAGCCGGCGCTGGGGCTGGCCACCCTGGGGGTGGCGGTCACCGCCGGGCTGACGGGGCTGGCCGCGCTCTGGCTGTTCGAGCTGCCACTGGCCGTCGCGCTGCTGATGGGGGCGATTGTATCCTCGACGGATGCGGCTGCCGTATTCTCGCTGCTCCAGGGGCGTGGTCTGCACCTCAATGACCGGGTCAGTGCCACCCTGGAGATCGAATCCGGCAGCAACGACCCCATGGCCATCTTCCTGACCCTGGTGCTGCTGTCGTTCATCCAGAACAGCGGCCAGGCACCACTGCTGGAAAGCCTCTGGCTGCTCGCCCAGCAGTTCGGGCTGGGCGTGGCCGGTGGCCTGCTGGGTGGGCGATTGCTGGCGGCGCTGATCAACCGGGTGCAGCTGGTGCCGGCCTTCTACCCGCTTCTGGTGGCCTCCGGCGGGCTGGTGGTGTTTGCTGGCATCAACAGCCTGGGCGGGAGCGGCTTCCTGGCCATCTACCTCAGTGGCGTGGTGCTGGGAAACCGCCGGATCCGAATGCTGCCGGCGGTACTGCAGATGCACGATGGGCTGGCGTGGCTGGCCCAGATGGCACTGTTCCTGATCCTGGGGCTTCTGGTCACGCCATCAGAACTGGTGGATCTGCTGCTTCCGGGTCTGGTCATTGCGGCGGTGCTGATCCTTCTGGCCAGACCTATCGCCGTTCTGGCAACCCTCTGGCCCTTTGGCTTTCATGCCCGGGAGCAGGTGTTCATCAGCTGGGTCGGCTTGCGGGGCGCGGTGCCCATTGTCCTGGCGCTGTTCCCGGTTATGGCGGGTATTGAGCACGCCCACCTGCTGTTCAACGTGGCGTTCTGCGTGGTGCTGGTATCATTGCTGGTCCAGGGCACGACCCTGGCGCCGCTGGCCCATTGGCTGCGCCTTGAGGTGCCTTCGGGCCAGGAGCCGCGGCGCCGGCTGCCACTGGATCTGCCCGGCTCCGGCGACCATGAACTGATGGTCTTCGAGCTGACGGGCGAGCGCTGGCGGGAACCGCTGCCGTTCAGTGAGCTGATGCTGCCACGGCACGTGATCTGCGCCGGCGTCTTCCGGGATTCAGAGCTGTTTCATCCCTCGGAGGAAACGGAACTCGCGGAGGGAGACCTGGTGGCGGTGATGGCGTCGCCGGGGCAACTGGAGGAAGTGAGCAAGCTGTTTGATACCCAACCGCGAACCAGTCCGCTGGAGGATCGCCAGTTCTTTGGTGAGTTCGTGCTCAATGGCGAGGCCACGGTCGGGGATGTGGAACTCTTCTATGGCATCGACATCTCCGGCTATGATCCCGGCGACACACTGTCGGAGTGTTTCCGCCGGGCGCACGGGCATCCGGTGGTGGGTGACAAGCTGCGCATGGGGCCGATCAAGCTGGTGGTCAAGGCGGTTTCCGGCGACGCGGTGACCCGGATCGGCCTGAATCTGCACAGTCGCAGCGCCAACGCGCAAACCACGGAGTCATAATGGACGCAGAACACTGGAAACAGGAACTGGGGCTGGCGCCCCACCCGGAAGGCGGCTGGTACCGGCGCTTCTTCGCCAGCCCGATCAATGTCCGTACCGAGCATGGCAGTCGCCCCACCATGACGGCTATCCACTACCTTCTGGAGAAGGGCCAGTACAGTGCCTGGCACCGGCTGCGCAGCCATGAGCTCTGGCACTGGCATGCCGGCGGTCCGGTGCTGGTCCACTGTGCCGATGACAGCGGTATCGCCACCCACAAGCTCGGCAGCCAGTCGGAACTGACCCTGACCATTGACCCCAACACCTGGTTCGCTGCCGAGCCCGCGCCGGAGACCAGCTATGTGCTGGTCAGCTGTACCGTGAGCCCCGGCTTTGACTTTGAGGATTTCGAGTGGGGTGAGCCGGAGGCGCTGATGGCGGCCTTTCCCGAGGATGAACGGCTGATACGCAGGCTGACGCGATGAACAGTATCCCCGCACACCTGATCCTTGGGTTCCTCGGGGTGGGCAAGAGCACCGCCATCATGGACCTGATGCAGCGGCGCCCTGAAGGCGAGCGCTGGGCGGTCCTGGTCAATGAGTTCGGTGAAGTGGGCGTTGACGGCGCCCTGATGGAAACCGGTGGCGTCGCGGTGCGCGAGGTGCCCGGTGGCTGCATGTGCTGCGTGGCCGGCCTGCCCATGCAGGTGGCCCTGAACGAGCTGATCCGGCGCGAGAAACCGGACCGGCTTCTGATCGAGCCCACCGGCCTCGGGCACCCGAGCCAGGTGATCGATACCCTGACCGGCGGCGGTTACCAGGGAGTGCTGCATCTGGCGTCCGTGCTCTGCCTTGTGGACCCACGGCGCCTGGCTGAAGAGCGGGTGCTCAATAATGTCCACTTCCAGGACCAGGCGGCGGTCGCCGATGTGCTGGTGGCCAACAAGGGCGATCTGTGCAGCGATACGGACCAGGCCCGTTTCCACGAATGGGCTGCCGGGTTCGAGCCGCCCAAGGCGCTGGTGGTGGAAACCTCCCATGGCCGCCTGGAGCTGGACTGGCTCACCCGCCCCCACAGCGACCGCCAGGCGGGGGATCCGCATGCCCACGATCACCATCACGGAGAAGTGCCCACCGAAGCGCCGCCGTTTTCCGCGCAGCCCTGGCAGCAGTACCGCAACAGTGGCGATGGCCATTACAGCTGCGGTTGGCGGATCAGTCCGGATTACTGTTTCGATTATCAGAAGCTTACGGCCTTCTGCCACGGCGGCGACTGGCGCCGCATCAAGGGGGTGATGCGCACGGATCAGGGGTGGGTGGCGCTCAACCGGGCCGGCGATGCCCTGAGCGAAGCGGACGTTGATCCCGCTCGGGAGAGCCGGGTGGAAATCATCACGGATACGCCTCCGGACGCTGAGGAGCTGGATCAGCGCCTGAGTGCCGCCCTAGTCGACGGGTAACAGCCTCACCCTGGGCCCCTCATTGCTCTGCAGTCTCAGAAGCAGCTCCACCCGGCGGTTGCGCGCACGGCCCTCGGCGGATTCATTGCTCGTGCGGGGCTGGGTGTGGGCCTTGCCCACGGCGCTCATGCGCTCGGGCGTAATACCTTCCTTCTGGAAGAAACGCACGACCTGCGCCGCCCGCGCCGACGACAGCTCCCAGTTGGAGGGGTAGCGGTCCGTCGTGATCGGCACATCGTCCGTGTGGCCCGTCACCACAATGGGATGGGATGACCGCTGCAGTGTCGGCACCAGCTCCGCCAGTGTGTCGAGGCCCTTCTGTGAGAGTTCGGCCCGGCCCGACTCAAACAGCAGGCCGCTGCTGATGCGCAGACGCAGCCCTTCGTCGCTGCGGCTGATCTCGATGTCGTCGCCCAGGCTGCCCTCCGGCCAGTCCGCCGGGTGGGGGGATGGCCCTACGGTTTCGGGTGCCGGCTCAGTGGTATCAGCCGCGGTCTCGGGGTCACTGTCACCGGCAAAGGTGAGCATGACCACGAACATGACCACCAGCAGCGTCATAACATCCAGATAGACCAGCAGCCAGCTCTCTTCCTCCGTGCTGTCCCTGAGCTCTATGGACCGATGGGGCGGTGTCCGGGGCGGCGTGGTGTCCTCGCTCATGCGTCCGTATCCCCATCATCGTCATGTTTCCGGAAGCGCTCCCTCATTTTCGAGAACAGCCCCTGGTGCGATGCGCTCCCGTTGCCGTCGCGGATCTCGTTACGGTGGTCGGCCACAAACGAGTTCAGGGTTTCGCGCATCAGGGTCGGACGCCGCTTGCGGAACATCATGGAGACCCCCTGCATGACCATGTGCATCACGATCATGCGCTGCTCCGTGCGCCGCTCGAGCTTCACCGCAATCGGCTTGAGCACCAGGTTGGCCAGCAGGATGCCGTAGAAGGTGGTCATCAGAGCCACGGCTAGACTCTGGCCGATCAGCTCCATGTCGCCACTGCCCAGTTGGAACATCATGTTGATCAGCCCCACCAGGGTGCCGATCATCCCGAAGGCGGGTGCAAATCCCGCCATGACGCGGAACAGCTGCGCTTCCGCATGCTCCTTGGCCTGGAGCCGTGCAATCCGCCACTGCATCAGATCGAGGACATCCTCTTCCGGAGTCAGATCCACCGCCAGCTGGATGCCAGTCCGCAGGAAGGGGTTGTTCACGTTCTGGAGCTCCTTTTCCACTGCCGGCATCTGGCCGGTCTGGAACAGCCGGGTGATGCGCATCAGTTCCTCGATGTCGTCCTCGGTGTACAGGCGCTCGTTGCGCAGGACCGTGCCGATGAGCCGGAAGATGCTCAGTACTTCGCGGATGGGGTAACTGATGAAGGTGGCGGCCAGGGTGCCGCCAATCACGATGCCCAGCCCTGGCAGGTTGATGAACAGCGAGGGGTCGGAGACGGCATTCAGGAAGATCGTGGCAAAAAGACCGAGCCCGCCCAGAATGCCGATGAGAGTGGAGGGGTTCATGGCAGATCCCTGTTGCGTTCAGTGTGCATGTGGTTAACGAGTGCCTGGTCCATACCCGAAGCGCTCGCTGATGATCCGGTTCCTGCCCGTGGTTTTGGCGTGGTAGAGGCGTTCATCCGCGCGCTGGAGCAGGGTCTGGATGGCGTCATCTGGGCGTATCTCCGTGACCCCGAAACTGCAAGTCACCTCCAGGGGGCGCCCGTCGGCGGTCACTGGTCGCTCGACGATCTGCTGGCGGATGCGTTGGGCGGTGGTGACGGCGTCGGATTCGTTGGTACCGGGCAGGACCACCAGGAATTCCTCGCCACCCCAGCGGATGACCGAATCCATTGTTCGGCAGCCCGAAGTGAGTCGCTTGGCGACGGTCTGGATCACCTGGTCCCCGATCCCATGGCCCAGGGTGTCGTTGATGGTCTTGAAGTGGTCAATGTCCGCCAGGATGACGCTGAACGGGGTGTTGCTGCGCTGGAAGCGCGCGAATTCCCGGGCCAGACGGTCCGTGCCTTCCCGCCGGTTGGCGAGGTTGGTCAGGGCATCATGGGTGGCGGCGTGTTCGAAGATCTCGGCCATCTGGCGCAGGCGCTCGGCGTGCTGGCGCCGGGCCCGGTCGAGCAGGTAGCTGAACACCATTACAAAGGCGAGGGAAATTGCCAGAACGATCCGGAAGGGCAGAGGATACTCGGCAACGCTGAAAAGGATCCGCCCGAGTGGCGTCAGAGCCATCGCCAGTGTCAGCCAGCCCGCAACACAGCTGATCACCCCGAATCGCGGACTTGAGATGTAGAACACCACGGGTGGGTAGACATAGAGCCACATGACGCCGCTGCCCTGCTCCACGCCCGAGAGGACGACAAAGATGAGTACGGCCGTGATGGTGGCGATAAAGCCCCAGCGCAGCTGGGCCAGGTTGTCCGTCAGCAGATGCAGGAGAAGGTTGGCGACCAGGATGCCGCCGAAGGAGACCATTACCATCCCGAACCACTGTGGGTCAGTGGTCACGTACGCATTGCGCCAGGTGAAGAAGAACAGCGCCACAGCCGCCGACAGCGACAGTATCCGCACAAGGTGCACGATGTCGGATCGGGTCTCGGTGGATTCCGAGGCGGGATCCGGCGCTGTTGGAACCGGGGTTTCAGCCATTGTGGAGCATCTTTCGATGGGAACTGCTGACTGTCATGGAGTGTAGTGCACACCATGGCATTTGCACTGCGCCGCGCACGCCGGTCAGGCCTTTACGACCATGGTGGGGGTTGCACTGGCAGGCCCAGGCAAGGCTCAATGGCATAAGTAATCCATCCTGTCAGAGGAGGTGTGCATGGACATCCAAGTCAAGGACATCAACGAGGGTCAGCCCGTTCCGGAGCACTTTGCGTTCGGCGTGTATGACCCGGACAACCACATGGCCCTGGGGCGCAATCTCAACCCCGAGGTCACCTGGTCGGGGGTCCCCGAGGGCACGCGCAGTTTCGTGGTCATGATCAAGGACCCGGACGTGCCCAGCGAGGCCGGTGACGTGAACCAGGAAGGCAAGACGGTCTCGAAGAAGATCCCGCGCGTGGACTTCTACCACTGGCTGCTGGTGGACGTACCGCCGACGGTCGCACGCATTGAGGAAGGCAAGGAGTCCAACGGGGTCGTGCCCAAGGGCAAATCCCCCTCAAAGGATGCCCTGGGTAAGCGTGGCATCAATGATTACACGGACTTCCTGGCCGGCGATCCGGACCTGGCTGGTACCTATGCCGGTTATGACGGCCCCTGCCCGCCCTGGAACGACGAGATCGTGCATCGCTACACCTTCACCGTGTTCGCGCTCGATGTGGAACACCTGGATCTGGGGGATGAGTTCCGCGGGCCTGACGTGGAGAAGGCGATGGAAGGGCATATTCTGGACCAGGCCTCGGTAACGGCCACCTATACCCTGAACCCGGACCTGCGCTGATGCGTGATTTCGCCTTCAATACCACGCCCTCGATTGCCATGGCGAGCGGGGGCGCAGCCAGCTTGGCCGCGTATTGTCGTGAGCGTGGCGCCCGCTCGGTGTTCATCGTGACGGACCCCGGCATCATCAAGGCCGGACTGCTGGATAAAGCGCAGGCGGGTCTTGTCGACGAGGGGCTGGCTGTGAACTGGTTCAGCGAGGTGGAAGCGGACCCGCCGGACACCGCCGTGCGGGCGGCCGCCGAGCGTGCCCGTGACTGCGGCGCGGATCTGGTGGTGGGTTTTGGCGGCGGCAGTTCCATGGATGTGGCAAAGGTCGTGGCCCTGCTGGCCTCGGATGGCTGTAACCAGTCGCTGGAGCAGCTCTATGGCGTGGGCATGGCAAGTGGGCGCCGCCTGCCCCTGATCCAGGTACCCACCACGGCGGGTACCGGCTCCGAGGTGACGCCCATCGCCATCATCACCACCGGCGAGACCACCAAGTCCGGCATCGTATCGCCCCTGCTGCTGCCGGACCTGGCGTTGTTGGACCCGGACCTGACGCTGGGGTTGCCGCCGCAGGTAACAGCCGCCACGGGCATCGACGCCATGGTGCACGCCATTGAGGCCTACACCAGTGCCCATCGCAGGAACCCGGTTTCGGATGCGCTGGCCCGGGAGGCCCTGGCGCAGCTTTCCGGCAATATCGTGGAAGCGGTGCACAACGGTGAGAATCGTGACGCCCGGGCAGGCATGTTGCTGGGCGCCATGCAGGCCGGCCAGGCATTCGCCAATGCGCCGGTAGCGGCGGTGCATGCGCTGGCGTATCCGTTGGGGGGCCATTTCCATATTCCCCACGGCCTCAGCAACTCCCTGGTCCTGCCCCAGGCCCTGCGATTCAACCAGCCCGTGGCCGGCGCGCTGTACGAAGAACTGGCGCCACTGGTGCGCAATGGCGGCGACGGGGATCTTGTGAGCCGTATGACGGCGTTGATCGAGGCGGTGGAACTGCCGCGCACGCTGCGTGAGATGAACATCGGCGAGGACTTTCTCCCCACGCTGGCCGCCGATGCCATGAAGCAGCAGCGTCTGCTGGTGAACAACCCCCGCGAGGTGACCGAGGCGGATGCCCTGGCGATCTACCGGGAGGCCTTCTGATGGCCGCCGGGGACGAACCGCTGCCACGCGGTGCCTTCGACGCCTTCCAGACGATCACCACCCGCTGGCATGACAATGACCTCTACGGGCACGTGAACAACGTGACCTATTACGCCTGGTTTGACACTGCGGTGAACCGGTTCCTGATCGAGGACGGCGGCCTGGATATCCACAACGGGCCGGTGATTGCGTATGTGGTGAGTTCCGGATGTGAGTATTACCGTGGGGTGGCCTACCCCGAACCGGTGGAAGTGGGCCTGCGTGTGGAACGACTGGGCAACAGTTCCGTGACCTGGGGGATTGGTGTGTTCGGGGGCCATGACGGCCGCCACTTGGCCCAGGGGCGTTTCGTGCACGTGTTCGTCAACCGCGCCACGGATGAGCCCACGCCCATCCCGGGGCCACTGAGGGAGGCCATCGAACGGCTCGCCTCATGACGCGTCTCGGGGTGGTGCCCTGACATCCCGGATTCCCCCCATTCCTGTGACCTGCATGGAGCGGTATCCTTGCGGTTCAGGTTTACGCTATGACTGGCATGCTGGAGTGACCCATGTCCCCATCCGAATTGCAGCAGTACCTGCACGAGCATATTCCCATTTCCGAAGCCATGGGTGTGTCCGTACACACCGCCTCACCGGAGGCGGTGCGGGTTGAAGCGCCCCTGGAGCCCAACATCAATCACCGCTCCACGGTTTTCGGGGGTAGCGCCTCGGCCGTGGCCATCCTGTCCGCCTGGTCACTGCTGCACCTGCGCGTCCGCGATGCCGGCCTGGACGCCCAGCTGGTGATCCAGCGCAACGCCATGGACTATGAAAGGCCCATCCACGGCGCCTTCACCGCCGAGGCACGGCTGGCGGACCCGGAACGCTGGGAGCGCTTCCGCAAGACCCTGGAACGCCGGGGCCGGGCCCGCATCCGCGTGGAATCGGTCCTGACGTTCGCCGATGAGCCAGCGGGCCATCTCACCGGAGAGTTCGTGGCCCTGACCCAGGGTTAGCCGTCCATGCGCGCCAGCAGATCGTTAATGGCGCGTGCGAACGGGACGGGCGAGTCCTCCTGAAGGAAGTGCCCGCCCTTGAGGGTGACATGGGGCTGGCCCTGGGCGCCGGGAACGCGATCCTGCATGTAGCGGTCACCGCCCTTGGTAATGGGATCCCCATTGCTGAAGGTGGTGAGGAAGGGTTTGTCCCACTGGCTGAGCACCTCCCAGGCCTGACGGTTCGCTTCCGTTGCCGGGTCGTTGGGCGAGGCCGGGACGAGGGCTGGGAAGGCGCGGGCCCCGGCCTTGTAGTGACGTGACGGGAAGGGCGCGTCATAGGCCCGGCGCTCATCGCGGCTCAGCCGTCGGAAGCTGCCCACATCCACGATGCGTGCGGGCGGGAATACCGGCGAGTAGAGGGCAAAGCTTTTCCAGAGCTGGAAAGCCCTGGGCATGGCCTGGTCCCCGGTCGGAAGCATGCCGTTACCCACCACAATGGCGCGGAAGCGTTCCGGGTTCTCCGCCGCGTAGCGCAGCCCCAAAAGCGAGCCCCAGTCCTGGCAGACCAGCGTGATCCGCCTGAGGTCCAGCTGCTCGATGAGCCCACCGAGCCAGTCCATGTGGGTCTGGTAGCTGTAGTCCTCGATGTGGGCCGGTTTGTCGGACTTGCCGAAACCGATCAGATCCGGGGCGATGACGCGGTGGCCGGCGGCGGCGCAGACCGGGATCATATGCCGGTACAGGTAGGACCAGCTCGGCTCCCCGTGAAGCATGAGTACTGGGTCCGCATCGGCGGGGCCTTCATCCAGGTAGTGCATTCGCAGACCGTCCACATCCCGGTAGTTGGGCTCGAACGGGTAGTCCAGAAGGCGTTCGAACCGGGATTCCGGTGTGCGCAGTATGTCCCTGCTCATGAGTCTTCCTCCGTGCGGTAGTGGTTCTCGGACAGGAAATGGTCCAGGGAGAGTCCCTCGGTCCAGCCCTCGATTTCCAGCATTGGCCGTTCATAGAAGGCCTCAACGTGCCCTAGGCAGAGGATGGCCATGGGGTGGCCTTCCTCCGGGATGGACAGCAGCCCGCCCAGTGCCCGGGGGTCGAAAAGCGAGACCCAGCCCATGCCCAGGCCCTCGGCGCGCGCGGCAAGCCACAGGTTCTGTATGGCGCAGGAGGCGGAGGCCAGATCCATCTCCGGCAGTGTGCGGCGGCCGAAGATGTGCTTCTCCCGGCCATCACGCAGGGCGACGACCAGCAGTTCCCCGCAGTCGCGGATGCCTTCCACTTTCAGCTTCATGAACTCATTGCCGCGCTCACCCAGTGCTTCCGCGGTGCGCTCCCGTTCAGCGTTCACCAGCTGGTAGATGCGCTCGCGCAGATCCGGTTCGGTGACGCGGATGAAGTGCCAGGGCTGCATCAGCCCAACACTGGGCGCGCTGTGGGCGGCCTGGAGCAGCCGCATCAGCACCTCTTCCGGGACCGGATCCGGCAGGAAATGGCGCATGTCGCGGCGTTCGGCGATGCATCGGTAGAGCGCCCGGCGCTCCTCGTCACTGAAGGCGTGTTGCGGTTCCATGGGCATTGAACGCTGTCGGGAAAAGCCGCAGGATAACCCAGAAGGCGCTTTCTTTCAGTGAATCCTCCGGAGGTGTGCCATGGCGCGCTGGTTCATACTGGCCGGCCTCATTCTGGTGGTGATCGGGGTGGTGCTTCACACCATGCCCTGGCTGCTCAGCTGGTTTGGCCGGCTGCCCGGCGACATCCGCTACGAGAGCGGCCAGACACGGGTGTTTGTTCCCCTGAGTTCGATGATCCTTGTCAGCGTGATACTGACCCTCGTTCTGAACCTGTTCTCCCGCTAGCGGCCGGCGGCTCTTTACGCACCCTGCGGAGCGCTCCAATAATAAAACAACAGTGTATTGAAAGAGGTTAGACCCGATGGGATTCCAGGCGAACGGTATTGAGGTGGCGGTGGTTCAGGGCGACATCACCGATCAGCCGGATATGGATGCGATCGTGAACGCGGCCAATGCGGAACTCCGGATGGGTGGCGGTGTGGCTGGGGCCATCCACCGGGCGGCAGGCCCGGAACTGGAGGAGGAGACCCGGCCCCTGGCACCGATCAATCCCGGCGAGGCGGTTATGACCTCCGCTCCGAATCTGCCGAACCAGCACATCATCCACTGCCTGGGGCCGGTTTACGGGGTGGATGAGCCCGCCTCAACGCTGCTTGCCAGCTGCTACCAGAGGGCACTGGAGCTGGCTGAGAACGCTGGGCTGGAATCCGTTGCCTTTCCGGCGATCTCCACCGGGGCATTCGGGTTTCCCATGGAGCAGGCTGCCGAGGTGGCGTCGCGCACGCTACTGGCCCGTTCAGGCAGCCTGCAGTCCGTTCGCCGTCTCCGCTGGGTGCTGTTCAGTGAGGAGGACCGCATTCTGCACGAAGAGGTGTTCGAGTCCGTTCTCAACGCCTGAGCGAATGCGCCTCTTCGGACCAGGCACCCTCAAAATCCCGGATGATGTGCTCGACATCCTCCGTTTTCCGTGAGAACACCAGCGTGGTGCCCCAGGTCGTTATGGGGCTGTGTGTGATCTCTGGCAGGGAGAGCCTCTCAAGTGCCTGGGTCACAGGTGCCTCAAAATCCAGCAGGTAGTCACCACGCCCCGCTTTCAGCATGCGCAGGGCTGCCTGGTGTGTTGAGGCCTGGTCCACCCGCGTTTCTTTGGCTTTCATGACGGGGTCAAGCCGGTTCATGTAGGTGTACCCCCGGATCAGGATCAGGTGATGGCCGCGCAGATCCAGGATGCTGGCTACCGGATCGGTACCGTGGAGGTGATAGGCCTGCAGGCGTATCTTGCGGAATGAAAAGTCCGGTTCCAGCGTCGAGTCTGACAGCGCGGGCACACCCTGTGATCCCAGCCACAGATCGAGTTTTCCTTTCCGAAGATACAGATAGATCCGGTCAATGGGCAGGCTTCGCCATTCGATCTCGTAACCGGCCTCACGCGCAAGGCGGTTGGTCGCCTCCATGTAAGGCCCTGCCGGCTCTCCCTGCCCGCTGGTGTACGTCAGGGGCGGAAACTCAATATAGGCGCCCTTGAGAACCGGACGCTGCCCTTCTTCATCGGCCCATGCCGCAGCGGTCAGGAGCATCATCCCCGCAATGATGACAGGCAGAATGCGGTGTAAGCCCAGCAAAGGCACATCCATCCTCTCAGTTGACTGTTTCAGGGATCAGGATAGTGCCTTAATTTCAGTCGCGCGACTGGCTTTTGGGAACGGATGTACTCTCAGTGCCCGCCGTTCCGCGCTGCATCCACACTCAGCAGCGTGTCCCGATCCCTGAGCAAATAAAGCGCAAAGCAGGCGGCCAGCATCGGCCAGGCCCCGAAGAACAGGAGGTTATTTCGTGGAATCGTGTTTGATGGTTTTGTTGATCGCGCTCTCGAATCGGTTGAGCGTGTCGGAATCCGTTGGTGGGGGCTCGAACCCGCGGATTACCCGGACGACGGCCTTGAACTGGGTGACGAAGCGCCGACAGTGCGGGCACATGAGCAGGTGCACCAGAAGGGACAGGCGCTTTTGCCAGCGCAGGCGGCCATCGAGGTAGTCACTGGCCAGCAGGGTAATATCACGGCATCTGAGCATGGGCGCCCCGGGTGCTCCCGAAAATGGAATCCTTACATGGGAGGACACCTCGGAAAGCGGGGCGTTACACCCAGCTCAGGACTCGGCTGCGATGCCCGGCTCCAGAGGAATATGGAGGGTGTCCAGCATGCGGTTGATCCCGGAGTAGAGCTCCATGGTGCTCATGGCCTCGATGATGTCGCTGTCACTGGCTCCGGCCTGGCGTGCCTCTTCCAGAAGCTCCGGGGGAACGTGATGGGGATTGCGGTTGGCTTCCCGGGTCAGCCTTAGAAGCGCCTGCTCGCAGTGGGTCAGAAAGGTCGCTTCCGCAGTGGCCAGGAACTGTTTTACCTCGCTGGTACTCACGCCCAGGTGACGCAGGAAACGGCGGTGGTGAACCACGCAGTAGTCGCATCCGTTGTCATGGGACACCATAAGTGCAATGGCATTCTTGAGCCTGGCCGAGAGCTGGCCTCCGAACATCAGGGTGCGGACGCGCCCCCAGACCTGTTCCAGCTGTTCCGGGTTGTGGGCATAGCTGCGGAACAGGTTGGGGACATAGCCTTCGCGTTCGCGGATTTCCGCGAACACCGCCTGAACCCGTGCATCTTCCTCGCCCTCGAGCGGAAGGAAGACAGCGTCGTTGCAGGCACTGGAGTCGGCTTGTGCCGTTGACGGGGCGGCCCCAGGCTCGTCTGACTCGCTGGCCAGGCGTTCGCTGAGCCGCTGTTGCAGGCGTTGTTCAAAATCCATCGAGTAACCGGCTTCACCCGCTATGTGATGGCTTGCCAGATCGCGCGTGGTGGCAAGACCATCGACGAAATGCCGGCAGTGCCGGCACATCCAGAGGTGCGTCTGCACCCGGAGACGCTCTCCGAAGGTCAGCTGGCCATCCAGCCAGTCGCTGGCCATGGCGGTGATCTCATGGCATTTTAGCATTCGCCTGTCTCCCGGAAGCCCTCGATCATGGTGAACAGTTTCTGCCGTGCCCGGTGCAGAGTAACCCGTAAATTGGATCCGGATAATCCCAGAATGCGACAGACCTCATCGGATTCCATCTGCTGGATGTCGCGCATCATCAGTACCGCGCGCTGGGTCTCGGGCAGTGCCTCGAAATGTTTCTCCAGGCACGCCTTGAGCGCTTCGTTGGAGAGCAGGTCATCGGCGGATTCGGAGCCCCATGGCCGGGTTGGCTGAATCCAGCTGCCACCCTCATTGAAGCGGGATTCCAGTGCGGGATCCAGCGGTGCCTGGAAGTCCGTCAGTGTCTCTCGTTTGCTACGGCGGAGCCGGTTGCGGGCACGGTTGGCGGTAATGGTGCAGAGCCAGGTCTTCAGGGCGGAGCGGCCCTCGAACCCGTCAATAGCATCCACCACGGTCACCCATGTCTCCTGAACCACGTCCTCGGCCGTGGCGGGGTCGAGCATGCTCCGTGCAGTTGCCAGCATGGAACCCGAAAACCGCTGGACGGCCGCGTGGTAGGCTTCGGTGTCACGCTGTCGAAGGCGCTCAATCAGTCCCTGTTCGTCCGTCGTTGTCTGCACCATGTCTGCATCCATTACGGTCTGCGGTACGTTCCGGAGTCACACGTGGCTTCATTGCCCCCGTTTCGGTATTCGTCGGGGCTGCTGATACGCCAACAGCAGGCCCTCATGCCGGTACTGATCAGGTGCGCTGCCACGCGAGTGGCTGGAAGGGATCATCCAGCGGTGTTTCCGCAATGTGGTTCACGTAGTTGCTGATGGTCTTCTGGGCGAGCCCCAGGATCACTTCAAGGACCTGCTGCTGGCCATAGCCGGCATTGAAGAAAGCATCCAGATCCGCCTTCTCCACATTACCGCGTTTGGCGATGACTTGCTTCGTGAAGGTTCGCAGTGCTTCAAGCTTGTCATCCGGCAGAGGAGTTTCGTTACGCAGCGCCTGTGAGATCTCCTCGGATACGCCCATCTGTTTGGCGATGGCGGTATGCGCCGGAACACAGTAGGTGCATTCGTGCTCCACGTTGATGGTCTGCCATACCACGGTGATCTCGTCGTTATTGAGGCTGGTATTTGTGAACAATTCGTGCAGGGTGCCGTAGGCCTTCAGGGTCTGCGGGGCTTCCGCGAGCACGGCATGCAGGTTCGGGATCATGCCCATGGACTTCTGGGAGTTCTCAAGGATCGGCTTGGAATCCTGTGGTGCGCTGTCAACGTTGTGTAGCTGGAATGTGGTCATATGGCCTCCTGCGCTTTGTATTTAATGTGAACGGAATCAGTTGGTTTTTGAGCAATCACTCAATAACCAGGTCAAGATAACTGTATTTGAGTATTCACTCAAGCTATAATTGAGTGAATACTCAACAATTGCAGTACACCATGCCAAGAAGCGCTCGACACGATCATCAAGACACCGTCAGGCGTGCTGCCCATCTTTTCTGGGAGCGGGGCTATCACGCCTGCTCACTCAAGCAGCTGGAGGCGGTGCTCGATATGCGCCCCGGCAGCATCTATGCCGCGTTTGGCAGCAAGGAAGACCTGTTCCATGCGGCCTTAATGTTCTACTACGAGCAGCTCCAGGAGGGCCTGAAGCAGGAGCTGGAGTCGCATGGAACGGTGTTGGAAGGTATGCGGGCCTACCTCCGGCGACTCGCCGCCGAGGCGACGGGTGAGATCGGGAAAGGGTCTGCACCCGTTCCCGCCTGCATGATGGTGAAGACGTTGCTGGAAGTCACAGTCGACACGCCGGGGCTGACTGACACTGTGAATCACTTGTTTGACCGGGTTGAGCAGGACCTTACCGCAACGCTGGATCAGGCCCGCGAAAAGGGTGAGTTGCCGCCCAACACCGACTGTGCTCGGCTGGCCCGGCTATGGCAGGCGCAGATCATTGGTCTGCGCACGTTTGCGCAACGCCGAGTGCCGGTACAGGCGGTCACACTGCTGGCCGAAGACATGATCAGTCTACTCGACCCGACTGTCAGTCCTGGTGCCAATAGCCATGGCACCAGGACGCATTAGCGACCTTTACGATCGGGGGCGGGTGTCATCACTTCTGCCGGTCAGTTCCGGAGCGGTGCCAACAGGCGGCTGCCGCCCCAGAGCGCGAGACCGAACAGCAGATGGGGAACGAACGAAGCAGGGATCAGTTTCATGCTGATCGCCATACCCGCAATCCCCCAGCCGAACAACGGGAAGAAAACGAGCAGAACCCCCAGCCATAGAACGCCCGCAAGAGCCAGGGCCGACTTCAGGGACCCCGGATTGAGGAAGATCGCATAGACGAGGGTCCAGGCAATCACGTAAGCGAGATGGAAAAGCAAACCAACCGGCATCGGAAGGCTTGTGCCGAATACCATCTCGGCAAACTTCAGACTGGGCGGCGCTGGCATGGGTGAAAGGCCCAGATTGAACATGGGCACCATGAACAGCGATGGGATGATGGCCGCGATAAGCCCGATCCCCAATGTGCGAGGCCATGAAATGCCCGCTGACTGGATTGCACTTGTGACGGTCGCCATGACGCACCTCCTGGTGTTTATTGGTTGGTAATCACTGGTCCGGACACAGAGAGGGAATGGGTGTTACATGGGGGGCAGGCCAGTCCTGTCCTGCCATCGGGTGTCCAAACCGGGGCAGTCGCTGTAACGTAAGCCACCCGGTGACGTCTTTACGGCAGCGAGCCATTCACAACCAGAAGGATTCCGGAATGAGCAACAGTAAAAAGATCGTTCTAGGCGTCATCGCGCTGTTGGTGGGGGCTTTCTTCCTGTTTGACCTGGGCCGTTTCCTTGAACTGTCGGTCCTCAAGGCGCAACAGGAGCAACTCAGAGAGTTGATTGAAGCCAATCTGTTGCTCAGCCTGGCACTGTTGTTCGTCGTCTATGTGGTCGTCACGGCGCTGTCTCTCCCGGGCGCCGCTGTCATGACGCTTGCCGGCGGCGCCCTGTTCGGCTTCGGCTGGGGGCTTCTGGTGATCTCTTTCGCCTCCACCATCGGCGCCACACTGGCCTTCCTGGTGGCCCGCTTTCTTTTCCGTGACACCCTCAAGGCCCGCTACGCGAACTACCTGAAGAGAATCGATGACGGTATCCAGCGTGACGGCGCCTTTTACCTTGCTACGTTACGCCTGATCCCGGTCTTTCCGTTCTTTGTCATCAACATCGTGCTGGGGCTGACCGGCATGCGGACCTGGACGTTCTACTGGGTCAGCCAGCTCGCCATGCTGCCGGGAACCGCCGTCTACGTGAATGCCGGCACCCAGCTGGCGCAGATCGAGCGCATGGGCGATATTGTTTCGCCGGAACTGCTGCTGTCCTTCGTGCTGCTGGGGGTTTTTCCGCTTATCGCCAAGTTTGTGGTGGGTCGCATCCAGAAGAAGCGGCTCTACGCGGATTTCGAGAAGCCCGAGCGCTTTGACTACAACATGGTCGTGATCGGGGGCGGCAGCGCCGGGCTGGTCTCTGCCTACATCGGAGCCACCGTGAACGCGAAGGTCGCCCTGGTGGAGCGCGGGAAGATGGGCGGCGACTGCCTCAACACCGGCTGTGTCCCCTCCAAGGCCCTGATCCGATCGGGGAAGGTGGCCCAGATGATGCGCCAGGCGGACCGTTACGGGCTGGAAGCCAGCGAGCCGAAGGTGCCCTTTGCCTCCGTCATGAAGCGGATCCACAGCGTGATCCGGACCATTGAGCCCCATGACTCCGTGGAGCGGTTCACCAGCCTGGGCGTTGATTGCATCCAGGGCTCCGCGCGCTTCGTGACGCCCTGGGAAATCGAGTTGGACGAGGACGGTGCCAAACGCCGCATCACCACCCGGACCGTAGTCATCGCTACCGGCGGCAAGCCGTTTGTGCCGCCGATCCCGGGCGTGGAGGACGTGGAACCACTGACTTCGGAAAACCTCTGGGAGATCGAGGAGCAGCCGGGGCGCCTGGTGGTTCTGGGTGGTGGCCCCATCGGCTCCGAGCTCAGTCAGGCGTTTGCGCGGCTGGGTACGACGGTCACGCAGATTGAACAGGGCGACCGTCTCCTGCCTCGCGAGGACACCGATGTCTCGGAACTGGTGCTAAACCGCTTCCGCGAGGAAGGCGTGGACGTCCGCCTCGGGCACAAGGCCAGCCGCTTCGCGGTCGAGGACGGCGAACGCGTGGTCTACTGCGAGCATGGCGGCGGGACAGTGCGGATTCCGTTTGACCGGGTCCTGGTGGCCGTGGGCCGCAAGGGCAATACCGAAGGTCTGGGTCTGGAGGCCCTGAACATCGAGCCCGGCCCGCAGGGCACGGTACCCACCAGTGAGGACCTGAGTGTCGTCTACCCCAACATCTTCGCCTGCGGCGATGTGGCCGGACCCTACCAGTTCACCCATATGGCCGCCCACCAGGCCTGGCACGCGGCAGTGAACGCCCTGTTCGGCCAGTTCAAGCGCTTTAGGGTGGATTACTCGGTCACGCCCTGGGTCACCTTCACCTCACCGGAGGTGGGCCGGGTCGGGCTCAATGAAGCCGAGGCCCGCGAACAGGGCATCGACTACGAAGTCACCACCTATGGCCTGGACGACCTGGACCGCGCCATTGCCGAGAGCGAGGATCACGGCTTTATCAAGGTCATCACATGGCGCGGCAAGGACAGGATCCTGGGCGCCACCGTCGCCGGCGAACACGGCGGTGAACTGCTGACCGAGTTCATCCTGGCCATGAAGCACGGGATCGGCCTGAACAAGATCCTGGGCACCATCCACCCCTACCCCACCTGGAACGAGAGCGTTAAGTTTGCGGCGGGTGAATGGAAGAAGGCCCATGCGCCACAGAAGGTGATCCAGTGGCTGGGGCGGTACCACAGGCGGCGCCTGGGGTAGGCCAGCAGGCTGGCTGGTTCCATTTTCACCAGTCACCCTTTACAATAGACTACGTATTATCCCATACAGGGCTGCATAAAAGCCCTTAAAATCAACGGCAAAGGCATTCAGTCAGAACAGCGGGCACAGCTCCGATGGCTGGATGAACTCGAGACCGAATGACCAGCGATACCTCCAGGGCGGAGGCAATCGAGCTCAGGCAACCGAAGGACACGGATGGCTACCGGTTACACCGGCTGATTGCCGAATGCCCGCCGCTCGACCCCAATTCCATCTACTGCAACCTCCTCCAGTGCTCCCACTTTGCCGAGACCGGCGTGGCCGCCGAACTCGATGGTGAGCTGGTAGGGTTCATTTCCGCGTATATTCCGCCGACGAAGCCGGACACTGTTTTCGTCTGGCAGGTGGCGGTGCATGAGAAAGCGCGCGGTACCGGCCTTGGCAAGCGCATGCTGCGCTTCATTGTGGAGCGCCCTGCCTGCCGTGGCGTCCGCTTCATGGATACCACCATCACCGAGGACAACGAGGCCTCCTGGGGCCTGTTCCGGTCCTTCGCACGGGATCTGGGCGCGGAGACACAGCAGTCCGTTTTCTTTGACAGTGAGGCCCATTTCGGCGGGCAGCACGATTCCGAGATCCTGTTCCGGATCGGGCCCTTCGACGTGAACGGTCACTGAAACAGCATACGGCTCCGGTGCCGGCTACACTGGTTGGCAGGAAAACCGGTCGGTGCCGGGGCGTAAAGTCAGAATCAACGTAAGAACGGTACTATGGCAGAACATACGGTAGAAAAAATCGGTGGTACGTCCATGTCGGATTATACCGCCGTTCGAGACAACATCATTCTCGCCAACCGCGAGGAAGGCGATGTCTACAACCGCATCTTCGTGGTTTCCGCCTACGGTGGCGTCACGGACCGGCTCCTGGAACACAAGAAGAGCGGCGACGCGGGGGTTTACGCCCTGTTCTCCCAGTCCGATTCCGACTGGGCCTGGGGCGATGAGCTGACCAAACTCTCCAAATACCTGTGCGAAATCAATGAAGAGCTGTTCGGGGATGAACTGCTGAGCCAGCAGGCCGACCAGTTCATCGCTGAGCGCATCGAGGGTGTGCGCAACTGCCTGCTCGACCTGCAGCGTCTGTGCTCCTACGGCCATTTCCAGCTGGAAGACCATCTGCTGACGGTGCGCGAGATGCTCGCCGGCATCGGTGAGGCCCACAGTGCCTTCAACACCACGCTGCTGCTGCAGAATGAGGGCTACAACGCCCGCCTGGTTGACCTGACGGGCTGGCGCGATACCGAAACCCTGCCGCTGGATGAAAAGGTGTCGCAGGCATTCGACAAGATCGACCTGAGCCGCGAGCTGGCGATCGTGACGGGTTACGCGCAGTGCAAGGAAGGGCTGATGCGCACCTTCGACCGCGGCTACAGCGAGATGACCTTCTCCCGGATTGCCTGCATGACCGAGGCACGGGAAGCAGTGATCCACAAGGAATACCACCTCAGTTCCGCCGACCCCAAGATAGTGGACGCGGAGAAGGTGGTGCCGCTGGGCCGCACCAACTACGACGTGGCCGACCAGCTGGCCAACCTGGGCATGGAGGCGATCCATCCGCGCGCGGCCAAGGGCATGCGTCAGGCGGACATTCCGCTGCGGCTGAAGAACACCTTTGAGCCCGAGCACACGGGGACGCTGATCACCCGCGATTACGTGAGCGAGAAGCCCCAGGTGGAGATCGTGGCAGGTATGCGGCACGTCTTCGGCATCGAGGTTTTCGATCAGGACATGCTCGGCGAGCCCGGGGCGGACCGTAAATTCCTTGAGATTCTGTCCCGCTTCAAGGTGCACTTCGTCAGCAAGGACACCAATGCCAATACGATTACCCACTACGTGGACACCTCGCTGCGCAACGTGAAGCGGCTGGTGAAGGCGTTGGAAGAGGTGTTCCCGTCGGCGGAGATCTCCACCCGCAAGGTCGCCATGGTCTCGGCCATAGGCAGTGACATGCAGGTGCCGGGGCTGCTGGCCACGGCGGTCAATGCCCTGCAGGATGCGGAGATCCCGGTGCTGGCCATGCACCAGTGCATGCGCCAGGTGGACATGCAGTTCGTGGTGGAGGAAAGTGACTACGAGCGTGCCATCGCTACCCTGCACGGTAAGCTGATTGAGCCCCATAAGCATGAATACGCCATTGTTGCGGCCTGATTGGCTGTCTCAATGGCTGTGATGAGACGCTGCTATTGCTTCAGAGCCCCTGTCTGACAGGGGCTCCCGCCCTTCCGCCCTGTAACACTCGCGGGCGCATTGAGTCATCCATAAACGACCGCATACAGTATATATAGATAGAACCATCAACCAGGGGAATACTATGGATACGCTGTTGGACCCGATGGAACAGCGTGACCGTGAGCTGGTTGACGACGTCAGGGCCGATACGACGGAAACCTGGAAGGAACCGGCGTCAGCCGAGCCGGAAGTGCTGGACGATCAGGAGCCAGCTTCCGTCGTCGGTCACTATTTCCGGGATGCCCACCGCTTCTCGCTTCTCGGCAGGGAAGCGGAGCGCGACCTGGGTCAGTCACTGGAAAAGACTCTTCGTGGTCTGCTCGCGGAAATCGTGGAGCCGGAACCGGAAGCACTGACCATCCGTGAAGTGCTTGCCCGGGTGGAGGCCCGCACCGGCTCGCTGAGTGAGCAGGCACGCCAACATCTGACGGATCTGCGCAAGTGGCGGCGTGAACTTATCCAGAGCAACCTGCGGCTTGCGGTCTATATCGCGCGTGGGCAGCAGGGCCGCGGTCTGCCGTTGCCGGATCTCATCCAGGAGGCCAACCTTGGCCTGATCAAGGCCGTGGAGCGCTTTGATCCGACCCGTGGCTTCAAGTTCTCCACCTACGCCTACTGGTGGATCTCCGAGGAGGTCAAACGGGCCATCAAGCGCGGGCGCCGTGTCGTCCGTACGCCGGACCATGTGGTGGACGAGATCCGGCGCCTGCAGGCTGTGGAGGCCCGTCTCCAGCGTGAGACCGGTGCCCAGCCCGACCGTTATGAGCTGGCGGAGGCTGCTGGAACCACGCCGGATCGCGTGGATGAGCTTCTGGGCTTCGCCCGCCCGGAAGTCTCGACCGCCACGCCGATTTCCAGTGAGGGGGACCTGGAGCTGGGAGACACCCTTACCGATGAAAGTAGTCACAATGGTGAATCACCACTGGAGGAACGGGACCAGGCACGCCTGCTGAAGGACCTGTTCCACCTGCTGCGTGAACGCGAGGCTGATATTCTGGGTCGACGCTTCGGGATCAACCGGGATGAGCCCGAGACGCTGCAGGTGATCTCCGAGGAGCTCGGTATCAGCCGTGAGCGGGTGCGTCAGATCGAAAAGGGCGCACTGAGCAAGCTTCGGGAGCATGCCGCCCTTTTTGCGGATGTGGCCGGTAACTGACTTTCAGCCTCAATGCACCAGGTAGAGCCAGGCGGCGGCCGCCACCTGGCAGGTTACCACTCCTGTTGTCAGCATAAGCCGGAGACTGAGGTACCAGCGCGGCCAGTAGCCGGGCATGGTGAACCAGTCCACAAGGCACATCAGGATATAGAGCACCGGGAAGATCAGTGCCTGCAGGTGCCAGTCCAGTAGCAGTGTCAGCCCCGCGGAAACGAAGAACACCTGACTCAGGAACATGGCATGGATGGGTGACAGCGGATAGCTGTGCTCACCCATCTGCATGCTCACAGGCCAGTAGACGCCGCTCAGAAAGGCGAGTATCCCCGCGCTGTACAGGTAGAAGATCTGGGTGCCAAGCGGGCCGTGGTGGGTGGAGAACACCATGATGGCCAGCGTGGCCAAAAAGGGAATCAGCCCAGCGAGACCGAAAGTGAACGCAAGCGGGCGGATTGCAAGCATCAGCGGTATCTCCCTGTAGGGATGCGCAGCGGATCAATGCCCACCTCATCCAGCCCGACCATTTCGTTGTAGGCCGAATCATGGACCAGCTCCCGGGTGGCAATGCCCGCCTCATCCAGCAGCTCATTGGCCGCGGGGACGCTGGGAAGGAGCATGGTGGCGTTATCGTCGTCCGAAAGAACCCGGTGCTGGCCGTCCAGCAGCACACGGATCATGTAGAACTGGCCTTCGAGTGAACGTATCTCGGTGTACTCGACGCGTTTCGCCGCGTCACGGAGAGCGGGAAGCTGAATACGCATAACCGGGTCCCATCCTGCCCTGTGGTGTATCCAGAGATACGATGGCGTGGTGGTGTCTGGTTTGCCCGTGCTTTCAGTCTGTGCGATCTGTCATGTTCCGCCGGCCTGCCGCCAGCCCCAGTGCGGAGCCGAGCAGCATCAGTACGATTGTGCCCGTGATATTGGCAGTACCGGCCGCTACTGCGCCGGAACGCAGCAGGACAAGGGTTTCGTGGCTGAACACCGAGAACGTGGTGAGCCCGGCGCAGAAACCGGGTACCAGAAAGGCGTGGAGGTTGGCGTGCGCGAGCCTTGATGAGGGTATGGTGGCGCGCCCGGCAATCCAGCCAATGAGAAGGGAGCCGAGGGTATTCACGACCAGGGTGCTCCAGGGGAACGGCGCTTCCGGGAGCATGAACCGGTCCACCCCGTAGCGAATGACACCGCCCAGTGCCGTGCCCAGGGCTACCCAGAGACTGGTGATCGCCTGGTTCATGGCCAGCCTCCTGTCATCGTCAGCCCCAGAATGACCGCACCCAGCCCGGCCACCAGTGTGGCGACCAGGTTGAACACTGCTGTTGCAGCCCGGTGCGTGCGCGCCAGGGTGATGGTCTGGAGGGACCAGGAGGATACCGTGGTGAAGCTTCCGCAGAAGCCGGTCATGGCCAGGGCGGCCGCCACGGGCTGTTCCGCCGCGCCACCAAGGGTGCCGACCAGAAGCCCCAGTACAAAGGCGCCGAGGGTGTTCACCGTCAGGGTGCCGAAGGACAGCGGCGTATGGGTGCGCCGGTCGATCCAGCCCGTCAGGTGGAAGCGGCACAGCCCGCCCAGAGCACTGCCGGCCGCCACGGCCACGAATTCCGTGATCACAGGGCCATCTCCCGGCTCTGGGTGACGGTTTCCCCGCGCACCGGGCACCCCAGGAGATGGTCATTGACCATGCCGACCGCCTGCATGAAGGCATAGCAGATGGTGGGGCCGACGAACCGGAAACCCCGCTTTTTCAGCGCCCGGGACATGGCTCTGGACTCCGCGGTTTCATCCGGAATCTCCTGTACCTCGTGGAATTCGTTGATGATCGGCTGATGGTTTACAAACGACCACAGGAAGGCACTGAAATCCTCGCCCTCTCGCTCCATGGCCAGGAGTGCCCGGGCGTTGCCGACAATGGCCTCGACCTTGCGGCGATTTCGAACAATGCCGGTGTCGGACAGTGCCGCCTCGATCTCCTGTTCACCCCAGTTGGCCAGGCGCTCGGGCCGGAACCCCTCGAAACGCCGGCGATAGCCGGCCTGTTTGCGCAGGATCGTCAGCCAGCTGAGCCCGGCCTGCTGGCCATCCAGGCAGAGTTTCTCGAAGAGCTCATCCCTGTCGGTCACCGGCCGGCCCCAGACCCGGTCGTGGTACTCGATGTAATCCGGGGCGTCGCCGCACCAGGGGCAGCGCCCGTCACTGCGTTCCGTCACATTCTTCATGCTGAGCCAACCCTGTGTAAGTGCCAGTCTGCGTCACAGATCACCCCGTCATGCCGCCACTCAGGCATGGCGCTCCCCTGCCAGACCACGCAAACCCGGTGGCCCTGGACCGTCGTGGTGGCCACTCGCCAGGCGGGATCCGGCCGATCCAGCAGAAGCTGGCCGTTTTCCGGATCGAACGCCAGTGCCTGCAGGTTGCCGGCAATACCACGGGCGGTGGCCTTGATCCAGGCTTCCTTGAGCGTCCAGAGCGTCAGGAAGGCGTCTTCAGGCTGGGTCTGCGCCTGCAACCAATCCGTTTCCGGGCCTGTGAACCAGCGCCGGGCGAGCGCCTGCCAGGGTGGCGTGCGATTGACCCGCTCGGCATCCACCCCGATGGGCCCCTGGCTGAAGGCCGCCAGAACGAGTCTGTCCGTGTGGCAGAGGCTGCTCCGGAAACCGGCATCAGCGGGTGTGATGGCGCCATGGGCCGGGAGCTGGTCGAAATCCGGGCAGGTCAGTCCATGGGTCCGGGTGAAGTGTCGGGCGCCCAGGCGCCAGAGCTGTCGGGCCCAGGCATAGGTGGTCCGGCGGTCGGCGTCCTCCATGGCCTCAACCCGGGCCTGTTCCGCGGCATTGAGCGGGACTTCCCCGCCATTGCCGGGTGGGCCACTGAACAGCTGTGGTGGCGCTAGGGCTGAAGACGCTGGATCCGCCATCCATCACCTTCCCGGCGATACTCAAAACGGTCGTGCAGCCGGCTGGGCCGACCCTGCCAGAACTCAATGCGTTCGGGAATCACCCGGTAACCGCCCCAGAAATCCGGCAGCGGGATCCGCCCCTGACGGAAGCGCTCCTTCATACTCTGGAGCTTGGCCTCCAACGCCTGGCGGGATTCGATCACCGCGCTCTGCTGGGAGACCCAGGCACCCAGCTGGCTGCCCTCGGGGCGGGATGTGAAGTACTTCAGTGACTCCTGCCGGCTCACCTTCTCCACAGCGCCCTCAATGGTCACCTGTCGGTTGAGCGCCACCCAGGGAAAAAGCATGGCCGCGCGTGGATTCGCTTCCAGTGCCTTCGCCTTACGGCTGCCGTAGTTGGTGTAGAACACGAATCCGTCGGCGTCGAAGTACTTGAGCAGCACAGTACGGGCGGTGGGCCAGCCCTCGGCGTCTGCGGTGGCCAGCGTCAGGGCATTGGCGTCCTCGATGCCCGCTTCACGTGACTGGTCGAACCAGTGCTCGAACTGGCGGAAGGGGCAGTCATCCAGCTGGTCACGTTCCAGCCCCGCGCTCTCAAAGTCCCGGCGCATGTCGCCAATGTCCACGGCTTACCTCCTGGGTGTTTTCGTCAGAACACTAACATGTTCGCGCCCGCGTTGCCCGGTGCCAGCTCCATGGCCGTATAATGGCGCCACTGTGAACAACCACCGCCTGCTGGAGTTACCGCATCATGGCACGTCGCACCAGTCCCTTCTTCGCCTACCTTGGCCGCCTGCGCTGGATCCGGCGCTGGGGGCTGATGCGCAATGCCATTGAGGAGGACGTGGCGACGCATTCCTGGGAGGTCTCGGTGCTGGCCCACGCCCTGGCGACCATCCGCAACACGCACTATGACGGGGACGTGAACGCCGATGCCATTGCCGCGGCCGCCCTCTATCACGATGCCTCCGAAGTGATCACCGGGGACATGCCCACGCCCGTGAAGTACTACTCCAGCGTCATGCGCGAGGCCTTTGCGGACGTTGAGCACCGGGCCCAGAAGGAACTGCTGGATCTGCTGCCGGAGACGCTGCGCCCGGCGCTGGCGCCCTACCTGGAGGAAAGCAGCTGGAGTGACAGCACGGCGGAGCTGATCAAGGCCGCGGACCGGCTGGCGGCGCTGCTCAAGTGCGAGGCGGAGCTGCGGGCGGGGAACCGGGAGTTCGAGCAGGCGGCGCAGCAGATCCGCACACGGCTGGAATCCGAGGCGCTGCCCGAAGTGGCGTATTTCCTGGAAGTCTTTGCCCCGGACTACGGCGCCAGCCTGGACTATCTGCTGGAGCGCCAGTAGCGCCATCCCGGGGCCTTGCCCACGACCATGCCGACCCGGACCGCAAGGCCACTGGCCCGCTCAACGGCTTCCTCCACACGACCGCGGTAGATCTCAACCCCGGTCTGGTCCTGTCGGATACGCTCCAGGGCCTTTTCGGCTTCCCGCCACAGCCGGTCGTGGTCCGCCTTCCCGAGGCTTTCTTTCTGCCCGTGAACCTGCAGCCATATGGTGTTGCCCTGAACAGCCGCTTTCACGGGTTCATCCACAATCCGCACACCACTGCCCTTGGAGGTGGCCCAGACCAGCTCCTCGATATCGTCATTGAACATCCGGATGCAGCCGTGGCTGACCCGCTGGCCCACCCCGAAGCGCTTGTTGGTGCCGTGGATCAGGTAGCCGTCCTCCTCCAGCTGGAGCGCAAAAGGCCCGAGCGGATTGGAGGGGCCAGGCGGGATCTCGGCCGGCAGTTTGCGGCCCTCCTCGGCGGCTTCCTCCCGGATGGACTCCGGCGGATACCAGGCCGGGGATTCCAGGCGCATGCGGACACTGGTCCGGGTCAGTGGTGAGGGCGTGCTGGAGTTGCCGATGCCCACCGGATAGGTCACCACCCTGTCATCCCGGAAATGATAGAGCCGGAACTCGGCAAGATTGATGACAATGTCCTCGTGGGGACCGGAGGGCAGCAGGCGCCGCGAGGGGAGTCTTATCCGGGTGCCGTCTCCCGGTAGCCAGGGGTCCACGCCCGGATTGGCGCGCACCATTTCGAGAAAACCGAAACCCCGGTTCTCACCGATGCCGGCGAAGGTGTCCTCGTAGGCCGTGGTGATCCATGTGGGCTTACCAATGATGGTATCGCCCGGCTGCCATTGATGAATCTGCCCACTGGCGGACACGGCGGTGGCAAACGCCCACAGGCAGAGGGCGACCAGGGTTCGGGAAAGGCTATTTCTTTTCGTCAGTGGCAGCAAGATCCTGTTGATCCGTACTCGCGGCTTCGGCATTGGCCAGGATGCGTTCGAACACATCAAGGCATGTTGCCAGCTCATCGTCACTGATGCCACTCAGAAGCTGCTCACGGAGGCCTTCGGCACGATCATCCAGTTTCTTGATGAAGGATTCGCCGTGGTCGGTCAGGTGCAGGCGGCGGGCCCGCCGGTCCTGTTCACAGGGGCGGCGTTCAATCAGCTGCTGGGATTCGAGATTGTCGAGAAGTCGCACCAGCGTGGGATTCTCGATGGACATCAGCTCCGCCAGTTCCCGCTGGGTGACCCCTTCGCCGCCACGGTGCAGGGCAACCATGGTGCTCCAGCGCGCCTGGGTGACGCCGAGATCCTTGAGGCGCTCGTCAAGCAGCTTGCGCCAGCGACGAGCAATGCGGGCCACACTGAAGGGGAACTGACGTTGGTTCATGGTATCGGGACTCTGCTTTGCCTGCCTACCTGCCATCCTATCATCCATTACTTTGGCTGCTTATAGTTTCAGATGCGGTATTACAGCACCCGTTTGGCGTTATTGTGCCTCAGCGGATCAAGATCCGCCACGACATCCCTGAGTGACCTTCTGTTAGTCTAATGCGGGGAAATGGCTTCACCCATAGGGGTTGTCCACAGGTTACAGCGGGAGGAAACGCATCGATGCATAGCCTCAGATGGGTGCCGGCATGGCTGGTCCTGCTGACCATCGGACTCTGGTTCGGTCTCAGCTATGGGTTCTGGCCGTTGCCGGCGGCGGGTGAAGCCGGGTGCCATGGGGCGGTTACCGCTGTGGAGCGCATCCAGGGCACCGGGGTGGTCACGCCGCTGGATGGTCGTGCCGTCCTGACGGAAGGCGTTGTCACGGCGGATTTCACCGCCCGTGAGGCTCTGGGGGGCTATTTCATCCAGCAGGACGCGCATGCGACTGCGCGGGAGCCGGCCTCCCGCGGCCTGTTTGTCTATGCACCCGGCGCTGAAGTGTCGCCGGGAGAGCGGCTTCGGGTGCGCGGTGAGGCGGGGGAATACCACGGCATGACCCAGCTTTCCGACGCCCGTATCGAGGCCCGCTGCGGCGAGCCGGGTTTGCCTGAACCCGCTCCGCTGTCACTTCCATTAGACGGTGAAGGGAAGGAGGCGCTGGAGGGCATGCGGGTCCGCCTGCAGCACGATGCCATCATTACCGGCCTCTATGAGCTGGCACGCTACGGCGTGATCACTCTGGCTGACGGGCGCTTGTTCCAGCCCACCCAGGTTGCGGAACCCGGTAAAGCGGCGCGGCGGGTGGCCGAGCGCAACGAGAAGCGACGCCTGCTTGTGGATGACGGCAGTCGCAGTCAGTTCGCTTCCCTTCCGGGCTGGGTGCTGCGCCACTACGAATCAGGCCGGCGTCTCCGCGTGGGCGATGCACTTAAGGGCGTGGAGGGGATTCTGGACTACCGCTATGACGACTGGCGGCTCCAGCCCACGACGGCACCGGCGGTCCGCACCATGAACCCTCCCCCAGAGCCACTTGAGCGGCCGCGGGAAGGCCTCGTCCGGGTGGCGGGCTTCAACCTGCAGAACTATTTCAATGGCGACGGCAGCGGAGGCGGCTTTCCCACTGCCCGTGGCGCTGAAACCGCTGCGGCCTGGCGGGCCCAGCACCAGCGCCTGGTGACGGCACTGGACGGCCTCGCGGCGGACATCATCGGGCTGGTGGAGCTGGAAAACGATGGTACCGGGGAACACAGTGCCATCGCCTCTCTTACGGCCGAGCTTGAGGGCAGCTGGGCGTATGCCAGCCCGCAGCATCGGCCGGGTGATGATGCCATCGCGGTGGGCCTAGCCTGGCGCAGTGACCGGGTTACGCCTGTCGGTGAGCCGGAGGTGTTGCGGTCAGGGCCCTTCAATAAGGGCAGTCGTCCGCCCATGGCTCAGCGCTTCCGTCATAATGCTTCCGGTGCTGTTTTTCTGGTGGTGGTCAACCACTTCAAGAGCAAGGGCTGCGGTGAAGCCAGTGGCGCCAACGCGGCCCAGGGGGACGGCGAGGGCTGCTGGAGTGCCCACCGCAATGCGGCAACCCGACGGCTGCTCCAGTGGCTGGAGCGGCTCAGAGAGCCCATGGAGGCCCCGAAAGCCGTTCTGGTGGGGGATCTTAACGCCTATGCGCGGGAGACGCCCCTGTCGCTGCTGGAACAGGCCGGGTACCACAACGTACTCGCCGGTCGCCATGAAAGCCCGCGCAGCAGCTACATCTATCGGGCACAGTCGGGAACATTGGACTATATTCTGTTGGCAGGGGAAACAGAAGGTACCGTGGAGGCGGCCGGCATCCAGTCGATCAATGCCGATGAACCGCCACTGCTCCACTACAGCAGGGAAGAACGCGATGGGTTACCGGAGCCGCTGACCGTCTCCGCACAGCAACCCTGGCGAGCCTCGGACCATGATCCCACCTGGGTGGATCTGAAACTTGGTGTCGAGTGAGCAATGACGCTGGAGTGCGTTGATGGCAAAGCAGTCCGGTTCCCTGAGCCGAAGTAACGACATCCGTCACCACTGGCCCGTGCTGCTGCGGCGGGGGCCTTTGCTGATCGTGGCCCTGTATGTCCTTTTTGGAACCAGCTGGATCATGTTCAGTGACATGTGGCTGGCCACCCTGGTAGAGGACCCGGCCAGGGCCAGCCAGCTGCAGACCTGGAAAGGGTTCTTCTACATAGGCCTGACGGGGATGTTCCTGTACCTGGCCATGCGGAGCCTCTACGCGGCCATCGCCGGCATCAGCCGTGAGGCGGCGGAGCGCGAGATGCGCTTCCAGGAGATGGCGGAGTACATTCCGGAAGTATTCTGGATATGGGATCCGGAGCGTCAGTGCCTGAGCTATGTGTCTCCGGCGGTCGAATCCATATTGGGACTGTCGTCGGAGCGCCTGCTCGAGGATCGAGGCCTGTGGCTGCGAACCGTCCATCCCCAGGACAGTGAACGGGTCACCGGTACCCTGGAACACATCATCCGGAGCTGTAAGAGCATCACCCAGCAGTACCGCGTCCAGCATGCCGATGGAACCTGGCTGTGGGTTGAGGACCGTGCCTACCCGATTTGCGGCGAACAGGGTGAGCTGGTCCGGATGGTCGGGGTAACGGAAAACATCACCGAGCAGCACCACCAGCAGGAAGCCCTTTACGAAGCCGCCTACTACGACCGCCTCACGGGCCTGCCCAACCGTTACCTCTTCCATGAACGGCTGGAGCAGCAGTGCCAGGATGCCAGCCGCAACGAGCTGGCGTTCTCCCTGCTGTTTCTGGATCTGGACCGTTTCAAGTACGTCAATGACTCACTGGGTCACAGCGCGGGTGACGAACTGCTGCGCCAGGTGGCTCGGCGGCTCCTGAACGTGGTCGAAGGGCGGGGGTTCCTGGCCAGGCTGGGCGGTGACGAATTCGCGGTCCTGCTTTCCCGCCGACAGGATACGGAGCAGCGTGAAACCGTCGTGCGCGGGATCATCAATGACCTTTCACGTCCCTACCGGCTCCAGGGGGAGGATTCCTTCCTGACCCTCAGCGTCGGTGTGGCGCTTTTCCCACGGGATGGACGCGATGCGGAAAGCCTCACCCGCAGCGCGGATGTGGCCATGTACAGTGCCAAACGCCATGGCCGTAACAACTGGTCCTATTTCGACGAGAGTGACAATCCCGCCAGTACCGAACGCCTGCGACTCGAGGCGGACATCCACCGGGCGGTGGAGAACCGGGAGTTCGAACTGCACTACCAGCCCCAGTTCAATGCCCAGGGTACCCGGATGGATGGTGTCGAGTGCCTGCTGCGCTGGCAGCACCCGGAGCATGGCATGATCTCGCCGGGGGAGTTCATTCCCCTGCTTGAGGAGACGGGCCTCATTGTGGCTGTGGGGGTGCGGGTGATCGAAAAGGCCTGCCGTTGTATCCACGAGTGGCTCGGACGCGGGCTGCCGGACCATTTCGTGCTGGCGGTCAATGTGTCGGCGCGCCAGCTCCAGGATGAACACCTGCTGACGGAAACGCGGCGGCTGATGGAGGCCTGGAATGTACCGGAAGGCATGCTGGAGCTGGAGCTGACCGAGAGCTCCTTGATGGAGGAACCGGCCTATTCGCGCCGCCTGTTTGCGGGGCTGCGCAACATCGGAGTGAAGATCGCCATCGATGACTTCGGCGTACGCTATTCCAGCCTGAACTACCTGCGTGAATTCGCACCGGATATTCTCAAGATCGATAAGAGCTTTGTGGACCCGATCGCAGAGAGTGAGCGGGACCGCCACCTAGTGGAAGGCATCATTCAGCTTTCCCATACACTGGGTATCAGCGTTATCGGTGAAGGGGTGGAGACGGAAGCACAGCGGGCCATCCTGGAGCACGCTGGCTGTGACTGGATCCAGGGGTTCCTGCTGGCCCGCCCCATGCCGCTGGCAGGCTTCGAGACCCTGATGGCGCGGCTGGGCACGATCAGGGCTGAGGTGGGTACTGCTCGAACATGGCCTCAATGACCTGGTCGATCAGCTTGGTACGCTCCTCGCGATCCTGATTTTCGCTCAGGTAGCGCCGTCCCCGGCCTTCCCAGACCACCTGCTCAATGGTGGGGTCGACCATCTCCACCACCAGCTGGCCTTCACGTATTTCGCGGGTCTGAACCGGGCTGTGGGCCATGCCGAAGGTGAAGGGGCTGCGTCCGAATCCGAATCCAAGGCCCACGCTCGGCCCGCGTGACTCGGTGCGTACCTCGTCCTCAATCCGGTACCGAACCAGAATGTCGGGTTCCGCATCCTTCTGGGTGAAGCCCTCTCCGGTCAGTGCCTGCTGCAGGGCCCGTTCTATGCGTGCGGCATCCAGACCCTGAACGGCATCGTCATCACGTTCGGCAAAGCGGTAGCTGTTGTAGCGGTCGAAACCGGCTTTGCCGTCGAAATCCGTGACGGCGTAACGAGCACAGCCAGTGATCAGCGTCAGCAGAATAGCCAGTGTGACCGTCTTGAATACAGTTGCCATCGGTTGAGCCTCCCTTCGGACGAATCCATTATGGGCGCATCCCGCGCCGGAGGGAACCAATCTCGGGCGTTCTCTGTCAGCTCTGGTCCTGGCCGGATCTGAAGCGGTCCACCAGTACGTGCAGATCCTCGGCCAGCCCTTCCACGGCGGAGCTGACCTCTGCGGTCTGGTCCGCCTGCCCGGTGGTCTGGTCCGCCAGCTCGGCGATGCGTGTGATCTGTTGATTGATCTGGTCCGCCACCTGGCTCTGCTCTTCAACCGCGGAGGCCATCTGCATGGTCTGGGAAGCGATGGTGTCGATGTAACCCGCCACCTCCTGAACCTTGGTCTCGGTGTCCTGAACCGCATCAAGCCCTTGCTGGGCCATGCTGCGGCTGTTTTCCGTGGCCTCCAGGGACGCCTGGACCTGCTGCTTGAAGTTGTCGATGATCTGGTGGATGCGGTCCGTGGATTCGCGGGTACGGCTGGCCAGATTGCGCACCTCGTCCGCGACCACGGCAAAGCCGCGCCCGGCCTCGCCAGCGCGGGCGGCCTCGATGGCCGCGTTCAGTGCCAGCAGGTTGGTCTGGTCCGCGATGTCCGTGATCAGCTGGGCGGCGGAGCCGATCTCATCAGTGGCCTCACCCAGCTGGTTCACCGTCTGCGCCACGTTGTCGACACTGCCGGTGAGCTCGCCGATGACGCGGGAGTTCTCGCCCGCAATGCGTGTGATCTCGCCGGTTGCCGTATTGGCCTCGTCCGCCTGCTGCGCGGCCTGGCCCACGCTCTGGGAAACCTCGCTGATGGAGGCCGTCATCTCGTTGATGGCCGAGGCGGTCTGGTCCGTCTCGCCGCGCTGGTTGCGGATCTGGTCGCGGCTGGTCTGCATCAGCTGGTGGCCCTGGGCCGCCTTGGCGGAGAGCTGCCCGGCCAGGTTTTCCATGCGCTCGAGGACGGTGATCAGCCTGGCCTTTTCACTGATCATCAGCATGTCCAGCTCGCGCAGGCCGCTGCCGCGGGGAGAGTAGGTTGTGGCCACAAGCGGGTCCGCAAAGGCATCGGGCCGCAGCGCCAGCGTCTGCTTCAGGCGCTGCTGCAGGCGTTGGCGGTTCCAGGCACCACCAGCGGCGAGTCCGGCGAGGGTGGTGCCGGCCACTACGCCCGGGCTCAACCCGATTGCCAGTGGTGCCAGTGCGGCCCCGGCAACCAGCGCCAATGGCAGGTTCTGCATGGCCAGGGCCTTGATTTCAAGGCTGATGGGTGCGGCACGCTTGCCTGCATTGAGGCGGGCATAGACGCGGCTTGCCCGCTCCACCCAGTCACGCTCCGGTTTGGCGCGTACCGACTCGAACCCCACGATCCGGCCATCACGGCGGATGGGCGTCACATAGGCGCTGACCCAGTAGAAGTCGCCATTCTTGCAGCGGTTCTTCACCAGCCCCATCCAGGGCTTGCCCGCCTTGAGGTGGCCCCACATGTGCTCGAAAACCATCGGCGGCATGTCCGGGTGCCGTATGAGGTTGTGGGGCTGACCGATCAGTTCGTCCTCAGTGAAACCGCTGACTTCCACAAAGGCCTCGTTAACGAACTCGATCACGCCCCGGTCATTGGTGGCGGAGATCAGGGGCCGGTCTTCCTTTACCGGTACTTCTCTGTCGGTAACTGGAAGGTTTTGCCGCATGCCTGATACCTCTGGGGAAAATTGATACTCTTCAAAATAGCAGGTGAACCAATGTTTACCTCATTCGCATTACCCGTAATGGGACTTTACCGGGCCGCTGGCTCAGGCATCATTGGCGGATAACCCCATCCAGCACGAATCAGGAGGTGACATGTGGCGCACAGGCAATGACGCATCCTTCCGGCTCACCGAGCACGTGGTGGTTCTCACCGGCGCCGGCATCAGCGCCGAAAGCGGCCTTTCCACGTTCCGCGACGCGGGCGGGCTCTGGGAGCAGGTGGCCATTGAAGATGTGGCCACGCCCGAGGCCTGGGCGCGTAACCCGGAACTGGTACGGGACTTCTACAACCACCGTCGTCACCAAGTGCTGGCGGCCAGACCGAATGCCGCGCATGAGGCCCTGGTGAACCTGGAGAGCCGTTGCCGGGTCAGCGTGGTGACACAGAACGTGGACAACCTCCACGAGCGGGCCGGCTCCTCCCATGTGCTGCATCTCCACGGCAGCATTATGGAGGCCCGCAGTGCGGTGGACCCGGAAGAGGTGATGGAGCTGGGAGAGCGGGACCTGAGTCCGGATCTCACCTGCAGCCGGGGCCACCCCATGCGCCCGAACGTGGTCTGGTTTGGCGAGGCGGTGCCGGCCATGGAGCAGGCGGCGGAACTGGTCAGCCGCGCGGACCATCTGCTGGTTGTGGGCTCGTCACTGAACGTCTACCCGGCCGCCTCGCTGGTCCAGTTCGTGGAACCGGGGGTGCCGATCAGCGTGGTGGACCCGGATGCCCGCCTGCACCTGCCCGGTGCCCGGGTGATCCGAAAACCTGCGACCGAAGGGGTTCCCGAATGGGTCAGCGGTTTCCGGGCCGCCTTCAGCATCTGACCGGGGCATGAGGGCACCAGGGCCAGTGGCACGGCACTGGCAGTTCTTGGAGCCGTGATCATGGGGCTGCATGGGATCACCACGGCCATGCCGGACTCTGATTCCGATCCTGCGGTGGCTGTGGCGCCCGCATTGCCGATCAGTACGAGGCCGGTTAACTGGCGTCAGCGCCAGCTGGGTGAAAGGGGCGCACCTGTCAGCGCATCTGGAAGCGGATCGGCAGCTGCAGCCGGAAGCTGTCGCCCTCAATCTTTTCGGGAACCCTTGGCAGGGGTTCCGCCCGTTCCAGCATCTCCACGGCGGCTTCATCCAGAATGCCGTACCCGCTCTTATCCACCAGTTCCGTGCGGTTGAGCGAGCCGTCACGGTTGAAACCGATGGTCAGGCTGACAGTGCCCTCCTGACCCAGGCGGCGGGCGCGCCGAGGGTATTCATAATGCTGCGCCAGGTGGCGCTGCAGTTCTGCCAGGTAGGCGTCCTCCTCGGCCTGGTCGCCACCGCCGATGGTGACATTCTGGGTCTCATTGCTGGCTTCCGGAGTGCTGCCGTTCTTTGAGCTGGATTCCTGCTCCTCGGGGTTGTCGGGCGGCTCGACCGGCTCAACACTCTTCTCAGGCTCAGGCTCAGGCTCAGGCTCAGGCTCAGGCTCAGGCTCAGGCTCAGGCTCAGGCTCAGGCTCAGGCTCAGGCTCAGGCTCAGGCTCAGGTTCTGGCTCTGGTTCTGGTTCTGGCTCAGGCTCTGGCTCTTCGGGTTCCGGTTTGGATTCCTCGGGTTCCGAGGAGGTGCTTTCCTCCTGCGCGGGCGGCGGTGCCTGGGTGTTGACCACAATGCCGCGCTTGCCGGTTTCCGGTCCCGGCATTTCGGGCCTGTCCACGGGCCAGCGGAAAAGCACCGCCAGGTGCAGGATCACCGCGAGGCCGATGGAGGCAATGGCAACGAGTGAGCGGATGCGTTCCGGTGTCATTGGCCCGGGTCCGTCAGCAGGATGACCTGGGGGTGACCGGCTTCGTCCAGGGTCTGGAACAGGCTCTCAAGCTCCGACATGGAAAGCTGTTCGTCCACGCCCAGTCGCAGCCGATCGGATTCGTTGTACTCGGGCAGCTTCTCACCCAGTGCGTTCCGTTCAATGGGCGAGCCGTCAAAGCGTAGATTACCGTCCGCTTCCACCACCAGGTCCATGTCCGGGCGGCGTTCATCGCGGCCGTTGGCGGTATCCGGTAACGCCGGCAGCTGGTCCTGCAGGACGATCCCCGCGATCAGGAAGAACAGCAGCAGCAGGAAGACCACGTTGATCAGCGGCAGCAGGCCTTCCTCGAGCTTTTCGGTTAGCGAGGGGTCATTGTCGGATTCGGGGAAAAACGTCTGTTGCTGTTTCATGGGGCGTCCGGGGTTTGACCTGCATCACGTTCCCAGCTGGCGCTGACACCCGCGTCATCGGCAACGCCCAGCCAGTGGGTGAAACGCCCCAGGGCGACGTCATCGCCGGTGCTGATCTCGAGGCGCTTGCCATCGTAGCCCCGGATTCTGTCCGTCAGCGCCGGTTCCTCCAGGGGTTCTCCATTCCACTCAAGCCCGTCCTTCGTCAGGTGCAGCCGGGCGGGCGTCTCGTCCGAGGCCTCGCCACCGGCATCCGGCGCCGGCGTATCCAGCTGCAGCATGCCAACCGGCTCCATGCGGGAGGTGAGCATGAAGAACAGCAACAGGATGAAGACCACATCAATCAGCGGCGTGAGCCGGATGGGCACACGCCGACTGGGTCGGGGCTCAAGCCATTGCATGGCGCTGGGTGTTTTCGGGCCTGTGATCGTCGCTGTGCTGCTGGGCTCCGGTGGTGGCGGTAACCGCCTCGCGGGGCTGGTTGCCCGGTACCTCGCGCCGGAAGATCCGGACCAGCAGGTCGTTGATCTGCTGCTGCATGCGCCGCATCCGGAACTCCATCCAGGCGGCAATGGCGGCGAAGGGAATGGCAATGGCCAAGCCGGTTGCGGTCGTGGACAGGGCCTCATAGATGCCGCCACTGAGCTCCGCGGGGTCCGCCTGGCCCTGGGCGTTGGCCATGGCGTCAAAGGCCGTCATCATACCCATCACGGTGCCGAGAAGGCCGATCAGCGGCGCCAGGGCCGCAATCACCTCAAGGATCTTCAGGGGTGATTCAAAGGGCAGAAGAAGTCGCTGGGCACGGCGGGCGACTTCATCGCGCAGGCTGTCTTCCGTCTCGCCCTGGCTGCGGCGGTGCATGACAAACGCCAGCAACCCGGCAAGGGGATTGCGCTGACCGCTGAGGCTGCGCCGGGCGGCGGCGTCATCGCCGTCACACCACTGGTCGACGCCGGCCCGGATGCGGCGGTTGAGCCGGGGCGCCTGCAGCAGGCTCACCACCAGTGTGTAGAAGGCCGTGCCCAGCCCGAGCACGGAAATGGCCAGGAGTACGCCCATGACGGGACCACCCATGGCCAGGAGTTCGGTAACCGGGGCGAGCAGATTCCCGGAATCAGGTGTGGTAAGACTCATAAGCGTTGCCAGCCCCTCTGGGTATAATCCGCGAAGCGATGTTCGAATGATAAACATTATCATTCAAAAAGTGAAGAGCTGTTGTGCGGAATGCAGAAACCCGGTCCCTGGGAGACCGGGTGTGGCTATTGGCCGTCGCGGGCTGTCAGTGCAGATGGGTGCGGCTGTCGCCGGTCAGCGGTGCCTTCTCATCGAGCTTTTCCGTTACCGTATCGATAATGTCCAGATAGGTGCTGGATTCACGGAAGGAGTCCGTGGCCGGCGCAAAGACGTCGCCCAGGCTCGGCTGCATGGGCGTGTCCTTGCCGGGATCCGCCTCATCGCGCAGGTGGGTCAGTTCTCTGAGACCGGTGACGACCCCCATGCGGGGCTCGCGGATCTGCTCGTAGGCACGAAAGTACAGGCAGCCGGGTGTGCCGATCTGGACGATCAGCGTGTCCAGGGATTCATCCTCGCCGTCGCGCTGGATGGTGGTCCAGGCAGAGAAGTAGAGCATGACCGCCGGGGCGTCCATCTCTTCTCGTACCGTGCGAAGGGCGTTCTGCCATTCCTCGTTTTCCGCGTCCTCCGGCAGGCCGCCGAGTACGAGCTGGACGTTGTTGCCATCGCCCAGCACCACCGCGGTCGGTGGTACGTCGTATTCCCCGAGAATGCCGGCATGGGCAATGGTGATGGCGTCGTGCATGAGATCGGTCACGGGCACCTCCCTTGGATTCGGGTCAGGTCATTCAACAGGACCTGCCCTTAGAATAGACGCTTTGGCAGGGAATCTCGACCCCCGTTCAGCGGGAACAACCAGTGTGGCATAGTGACAGCGTGTTACCCCGCCCCAGGAGATGAGGATTTGTCGCACACTCCCGAGCAGCGCCTTTACCGCGCCTGGCTGGTTATGGCCCTGCTGATTACAGTTATGGGGGTTGCGGCACTGGCATACAACCCTGTACCTGGGATTGTGACCCTCGTGGGGGCCGCATTCTGTGGCTGGCGGGCCTGGCTTGCCCGCCCCGGGGCGCCCGAACCGCTGTCCCTCCGGCTTGAGACTGACCCTGCGCCCGGTTCACTGGGTGGGGATGTGGGTGGCCGGCTCCATCCGGAAGAGGGCACCACCCTCCCGGTCGACCCCGAAGTCACCCTGGTCTGCACCCGCCTGTGTGAGAAGGCCGGTCACCAGACCGTTTCCCATCGCCGTGACTGGGTGTGGTGGGAGACCCGGCCGGCCTTCCCGGAGTCGCACTGTCTTGCCTTCCGCTTTGAGCCACCGGTGTCACTGCCCGCCACGGAGCCAAGACCGGAGCTGAGTGAGGCGGAATGGCACTGTCATCACTACTGGACACTGGTTGTGCGCGGCAGCGTTGCGGGGCAAGTCCGTGAGCAGCGGCTGCGGCTGCGGGTGGTGCCCGGGGAGGCCCGTATGGCCCAGCCAATCGCCCCGGAGTCGGAAGCCCGGAATCAGCCCCTGGCCCGGGATGAACAGGAACCCGCGGACGCCATCCTGGAGGCCTGATTGCGGGCGATGCGGATTGCGCCAGGTACGGGCCTGCACCATGCTGAGGCTGTCACCGTTCCAATGAGGCCGTCATGAATACCGAGCTGCTTGAGATCCGCGACCACATGGCCCGTTTTCCACCCTTTGACGGCCTGGATGACGAACTCATTGATGAGGTTGCCGGAGCTGTTGAGGTGGCCTATTTCAAGGCCGGCTCCATGATCCTGGAGGCTGACCGCGAACTCCACGACCTGTGCTACATCCGGAGCGGAGCAGTGGAGATCTACCGTCGCAACAACGATCTCTACAACCGTCTGGGTGAAGGCGACATCTTCGGGCACTTCAACCTCCTTCGGAACAACCGGGTGCGCTTTCCGGCGCGGGCCATGGAAGACACCCTGATCTACTTCATCCCGGACTCTGTCTTTTTCCAGCTGTGCGAAACGGATGATGGCTTTGCCGAATTCGTGGAGGTGGAAAAGCCGCGCCTGCAGGCCACGGTCGAGGCCCAGCACAAGAGCAACGACCTGATGAGCACCCGGGTGCGCAAGCTGGTGAACCGTTTGCCGCTGCTGATCGAGACGGATACCACGGCACAGGATGCGGCCGCCCGGATGACCGGGGAGAACGTCTCGGCGGCGCTGGTGGTGGAGCCCGCCGTGGATGCGGACTCGGTGATCTATACGGGCGCCGACGGGCGTCAGTGGGCTCTCAGAGGCATCCTTACCGATGCGGACCTGCGCGTACGACTGGTGGCTGAGGGGCTTGCCGGCACAACCCCAGTGAGCCAGCTGCACAGTGGCACCCTGATCTCAATCCAGTCGGATGAGACCGTGCAGGAGGCCATGCTCAGCATCCTGCGCAACAACGTCCAGCATCTGCCGGTGCTGCATCGTCGGCGACCCATCGGGCTTCTGCATCTTTCCGACATCATCCGCTATGAAACCCAGAGCAGCCTCTATCTGGTGGGCAGCATCCTCAACCAGACCACCCTGCGTGGCCTGGCCGGGCTCCGCCATGAGGTGTCCGTCGCCTTCACCCGCATGGTGCGGGATGGCTCCGATTCCAAGGTGATCGGTACCGCCCTGGCGGCCATCGGGCGCAGTTTCGCCCGGCGCATCCTGGAGCTAGCCGAGGAAGAGCTGGGGCCGCCACCGGTGCCCTATGCCTTCATGGTGCTCGGCTCCATGGCGCGCGACGAGCAGACCGTGGTCACGGATCAGGACAACGCCTTGATCCTGAGTGACGACTATGACCCAGAGCAGCACGGCGAATATTTCGCGACCCTTGCAAAACGGGCCTCGGATGGCCTGGCTGCCTGTGGCTATGCCTACTGCAAGGGTGAGATCATGGCCACCAACCCTCAATGGCGCCAGCCCCTTGGCGTCTGGCGGCGCTATTTCACGGAGTGGATCGATAATCCCACGCCGGAGGCGCTGCTGCACTGTAATATCTTCTTCGACCTGGACTGCGTGCATGGTGAAGAGCAATTCGTTGAGACCCTCCAGGGGCTGATCGCCAATAAGGCGCCACTGGCGGACCGCTTCCTGGCGGCCATGGCGCGCAACGCGCTCAACCGCACCCCGCCGCTGGGCTTTTTCAGGACCTTTGTGATGGAGAAGAACGGCCACGAGAACAAGTCCATCAACATCAAGCGGCGCGGTACCGCCCCCGCCGTTGACCTGATCCGTATCCATGCCCTTGCCTGCGGCTCACGGGCCCAGAATTCCTTCGAGCGGCTGGATGACATCGCCAAGACCCAGCTGCTGACGCCCAATGCGGTCGAGAAACTCCGCTATGCGTTGGAATTCATGTCCATGGCCCGTATCTGGCACCATCTCTACGACGTGGAGGCCGGGCGCGAGCCGGACAACAGCATCGAGCCAGAGGATGTCTCCAACAGCGAAAGGCACAACCTCAAGGATGCGTTCCAGGTGTTGAGCAACGCCCAGAGCTTCCTCCAGTTCCGCTACCCCAGACCCTGAGGCCAGGCTATGCTGTCACTCCGTGATCTCAAGGGTTCCCAGCCGGGATGGCCGGACTATATGGCGGGGCGTGCGAGTCGCGCGCAGAATCCGGAGCTGAAACACTTCTACGAGCAGGGCCGGCTGGAGCCGGACACACCCATAAAACGGGTGCCCATGATGGCCATGGATCTGGAAACCACGGGCATGGACGTGAACCGTCACGGCATTGTCAGCATCGGCATGCTGCCCTTTACGCTGGAGCGGATCTATACGGCACAGAGCTGGTACCGCATCGTGAGGCCCCGCCGGATGCTGCGGGAAGAGTCCGTGGTGGTCCATCACATCACCCACTCCGAGGTGGCCAGCGCGCCTGACCTATCGGATCTGCTGCCGGAACTGCTCAACCGGATGGCGGGCTATCTGCCAGTGGTGCACTATCACCCGATCGAACGCCGCTTTTTGGATGAATCCGTACGTGTGCGTCTGGGCGAGGGGCTGATGTGCCCAATGATCGATACCATGGTGCTGGAGTCGCGCTGGTGCCGACAGTCGCTGCGGGCGCGCATGCGCAAGTGGCTCGGCGCCCAGCCGCTGTCGATCCGGCTGCACGAGAGTCGGGCCCGCTACAACCTGCCCTTCTATCGCGGCCACCATGCACTCACGGATGCCCTGGCCACGGCCGAATTGCTGCAGGCGCAGATTGCCCACCGCTTCTCTCCGGACACCCCTGTTGGCGATCTCTGGGTCTGACCCCTGATGGAGTAACCAAAAAAAAGCGGCCCGAAGGCCGCTCTTTTCGTTCTGAATCCGGAAAACCGGATTACTGAGCGCGGGGCTCGCTCATCAGACCTTTCACGATCGAATAGCACCCAGCCAGCAGTATCACAGTGAATGGCAATCCAAAGGATACAGCCATGGCCTGAAGCGCTTCCAGACCACCCCCGAGCAGCAGGGCGATCGCGATGGCACCCTCAATGATGGCCCAGAAAATACGCTGGGACCTGGGTGCATCCACCTTGCCGCCTGCTGTAATGGTGTCGATTACCAGTGAGCCGGAGTCCGACGAGGTGATGAAGAACACCAGTACCAGCGTGATCCCGATAAAGGAGGTAATGGCCGCCAGCGGCAACTGTTCCAGCATCATGAAGAGCTGCAGTTCGAGCGCAGACTCCTTGATGCTTTCAACACCCTGCCCCAGATAGAGCTCCAGCGCGGTGCCGCCCATCGCGGTCATCCAGAGGACGGACACGGCCGAGGGAATAAGAAGAACCGCGATCAGGAATTCGCGTACGGTCCGTCCGCGGCTGACCCGCGCGATGAACATGCCCACGAAGGGTGACCAGGCAATCCACCAGGCGTAGTAAAAGGCGGTCCAGCCCTGGCTGTAGTTCGCGTCTTCACGGCCGAACGGGTTGGATAGCGCGGGCAGATATTGGAAGTAGGCTAGGAGGTTCTTGAAAAAGTCCGTTGCGATCAACAGGGTCGGACCGACGATGATCACGAACAGCAGCAGCAGCGCCGCAAGAACCAGGTTGATCTCGGAGAGGCGCCTTACCCCCTTGTCGACACCCAGAAGAATGGAACAAAGGGCAACGGCGGTGATCCCCATGACCAGGAATACCTTGGTTGGATCGCCGTTGGGAATGCCAAACAGATGGGACAGACCGGCCGCTGCCTGGGATGCGCCGAGACCCAGTGATGTCGCCAGCCCAAAGAGTGTCGCGAAAACGGCGAGGATATCCACGATGTGGCCTGGCCAGCCCCAGACCCGTTCCCCAAGGATGGGGTAGAAGATCGAGCGCACGGTCAGTGGCAGCCCTTTATTGAAAGAGAACAGTGCCAACGCCAGTGCCACTATGCCGTACATCGCCCAGGGATGGAGGCCGTAGTGAAGGATACTGGCCGACATCGCGAGACGCTGCGCCTGTTCTTCATTGCCTTCCGCTCCGCCGAGGGGCGCCCAGTCGGTTCTGACACCGTCTTCGACGGTTGTGCCGGCTATCGAGGTCCCGTAGTGGGTAACCGGTTCAGAAACACCGTAGAACATCAGGCCGATACCCATGCCCGCAGCAAACAGCATCGAGAACCACCCAAGATAGGAGAAATCGGGCGTGGCCTTGGCACCACCAAGCCTTACTTTAGCAAGCGGTGTGAAAATCAAGACAATACACAGGAGCAGGAAGATGTTGGTTCCCAGAAGGAAAACCCAGCTCAGATTCGTCGTCAGGTAATCGAAGATGCCCTGAAAGACGGGCTCTACCTGGTTCTGAAGCGCCAGGGTAATCACGACGAAGAAAAGTATGGCAATGGACGATATTGCAAAGACCTTGCCGTGCAGGTCGATCTCGATACCGCCAACGCGCCCGGAGTAGTTGTCCTGCCCAATCTGATAATCGGTATCAATCAGATTGGCAGGGCCCTCCGGGGCCGGGACGCCGTCGACGCCCTCGCTGCTGTCATTAGACTTCTTTGGATCTTGCGTCTCCATAGAGAACACTCCGTTCTACGTTTCTTTGGACGTTAATAAGGTCTCAGAAGTTCAGGGGCGCACCAGGAAAATCGATGCGTCGGTTTCTTTGGCAACGTGGCTGCCGTTGGAGGGCATGACGATGTCGTGCTTGCCATGGTGGTGGGTTCCCATCACGACAAGGTCCACACCCAGGTCGTCAATCGCATGGACGAGCTTCTTGTCCAGTTCTACCGCCGGGTCTGCTGATACAAGGACCTTGGCGGAGACCGGGCGACCATGAGTCTTGGCCTGCTCGTTGGCGAAGGCTTCGAGCTTCTGCTCGTAATCCTCGGGAGACTTGGCAACGCTGCTCGGTGCGGATTGGGTGACGCTGATGTAACAGATCTCTGTTTCATAATGCTGACCCAGATCTGAAGCCACTTTCAAAGCGCGTTCCAGTGAGTCCAGATGGGCAAGGTCCACGGGGACCAGGATTTTGCGGTACATTGCTGTACTCCTTCCGTGCTCGTGAAAGGGATTTAATGCTGCGCGACCGAGCCTACTAGGCTGCACTCTGTAATGCCACCCATAACCCGGCTACTGCCCTACTATAGTCCAGACAATGGGGTTTGGTTCACTCTGGTGGGAGAGAAAGTGTCCCGTACAGGTATGGCCAACCACGGATGCCACTCCCCGGAACCCCTGTTATAGTCGAGGCATACGATTGCAACGGGCACAAACAGGGGAAACGGCATGATTGAATCACCACTGCTCGAGCGCGCGGAAGGCTACATTGGCGGCCAGTGGGTTGGGAAGGGCAGCGGCGGCACGCTGAGTGTTACCAACCCGGCCACCGGCGAGACCCTGGCCGAAGTGCCGGCGCTTGGGGCTGCTGAAACGGAGGAGGCCATTACCGCCGCCTCCCGGGCCCTGAACCTGCAGGAGCCCGCTTCCCTGGACGAGCGCCGCCGCTGGCTCGAGGGTGTGCGCGATGCACTGAAGGAAGAGCGCGAGGAGATCGGCCGCATTCTCTGCCTGGAGCACGGTAAGCCCCTCAAGGAGGCCGTGGGTGAGGTGGACTATGCTGCCGGCTTTTTCAACTACTGCGCCAACTATATTGACCAGCTGGCGCCGCACACCATTCCCGAGACCCCCAAGGACTGCACCTGGACGGTTCATTACCGCCCGATAGGGGTGGCCGGACTGATCACCCCCTGGAACTTCCCCATCGGCATGATCGCCAAGAAGCTTTCAGCGGCACTCGCGGGTGGTGCCCCGAGCGTGATCAAGCCCGCCGAGGACACGCCCCTGACCATGATCGCCGCTTTCCGGGCCATCCACGACCGGAACGTGCTGCCCAAGGGCATGATCAACCTGGTTATGGGCCCGCCGAAGCCCATCGGTGACACCCTGTGCCAGAACCCGGACGTGACCATGATCAGCTTCACCGGTTCCACCGGCGTGGGTCAGCACCTGATGCGCGAGTGTGCCGGCCGGGTTAAGAAGCTGGCGCTGGAACTGGGCGGCAACGCGCCCTTCATCATTTTCGATGACGCGGACATTGACGACGCCATCACCCAGCTCATTGGCAACAAGTTCCGTGGCGGCGGCCAGACCTGCGTCTGCGCCAACCGCATCTTCGTGCAGTCCGGCATTGCGGAGACCTTCGCGGAACGGCTGGCTGAAAAAGTGGCGGCCCTGAAAGTAGGCGATGGCATGCAGGAAGGCACCGACATCGGCCCGCTCATCAACCAGGCCGGCTTCGACAAGGTGCGTCGTCACGTGAAGGATGCCCTGGACAAGGGCGGCACGCTGAAAGCCGGCCCGCATCCGGACACGCTGCCCGATTCCGGCAGCCTCTTCTACCCGCCCACGCTGGTAACCGGGGTTACCAAGGACATGCAGTGCTGCGACGAGGAGACCTTCGGGCCCTTTATGCCCATGGCGACCTTTGACACTGAGGAAGAGGCGCTTGCCTCCGCCAACGACACGGATTACGGGCTTGCCTCCTACCTGTTCACAAAGGACGAGGCGCGGGCGCAGCGGATGATTCCGGCCATGCGTTTCGGCCATGTGGGTTGGAACACCGGCACCGGCCCCACGCCGGAGGCGCCCTTCGGTGGCATGAAGCTCTCCGGCATCGGGCGTGAGGGTGGCCTGGAAGGCCTGTTCGAATTCGTCGAACCACAGACTGTTCCCAGGAGCTACTGATCATGACGGACGAGGCCCTGGAAGGCGAACCCCTGGCAGGGCTCCGGATCGCCCTGCCGGAAACCCGCCAGCTCGACGTGCTGGCACAGATGGTGGAGCGCCGTGGCGCCGGGACCTGGCGGTGCCCCCTGGTCTCGATCCTGGATACCCCGGATCAGGCATCCGTGCGGGCCTGGCTGGAGCGCTTCAACAACGGGGCCATGGATGACCTGATCCTGCTCACGGGCGAGGGGCTTCGCCGCCTTGCCGCGGCGGCCGAGCGCGAGGGCTGCCACGAGGCTTTCGTGTCGGCCCTGGCCGGTGTCCGGAAGATCACCCGTGGCCCCAAGCCAGTGAACGCCCTGCGTGAACTGGGCCTGAAGAATGACCTGACGGCGGACGAGGCCACCACCGAGGGCGTCATGGCAAGCCTGCGCGAGCATGACCTGAACGGCCGCACCGTGGGCGTTCAGCTCTACGGCGAGGAACCCAACGAGAAGCTCACCGATTTCCTGCGGCACCAGGGTGCAGCCGTGGATACCGTGGCGCCCTACGTCTATGCGGATGAAAGCAACCGCGAACAGGTCGAGGCGCTGGCGAAGGGCCTGGTCCGGGGGGATCTGGATGCCATTGCCTTCACCAGTCAGGCCCAGGTGAAGCGTCTCATGGATGTGGCGAAGGGGATTGGTATGGAGCCCGCGGTGATCGAGGCACTGAACCGGCTCCTGGTGGTGGCGGTCGGGCCTGTTGTGGGGGACAGGCTTGCCCAGTACAGCGTGGGGGTCGACGTGATGCCGGAAGAGTCCTGGTTCATGAAGCCGATGGTTCGGGCTCTGATTGAGCGGCTTGCCGGTTGAGGTGAGCCATACCGCGTTTATACAGCGCCCATGAGGTAATGCCGGCGGCGATGTTGCCGAGCATGGCGCCGGTGAAGAGTCCGTTGAGCCCGCCGATCTGGCCGCCGACCCACAGCAGCGGCAGGAAGCAGGCGAACAGCCGCAGTATCGAGATGATCAGTGCCCGCATCGGCAGCCCCATGGCATTGCAGGCCGAGACCATCAGCATGCACACGCCCAGCCCGCTCCAGCTTACCGGCAGCCGCAGCAGGAAATCCCATAGATGCGCCTGTACGGCCGGATCACTGGCCAGAAGCGGCGCCACCAGGCCGGAGACCAGCAGCCAGACGGCCGCGATGCCCAGCTGAAGCAGGATCACGAACCGTACTGCCAGCCATATCAGCAGCGCGACCCTGTCGGGCCGACCCGCCCCCACATAGCGCCCGATCATGGGCGGCATGGCCATAGTGAGCGCCAGTACCGTGACCAGCGAGAAGAATTCCAGTCGTGACCCGAGACCCCAGGCGCCCACTGCCGCCTCACCAAAGGTTGCCACAAAGCCCGTGGCCAGCATGGCCGCGATGGGTGGCATCAGCTGGCTCAGCATGGCCGGGCCGGCGATGGAGCCGATCTGCGTAAGCGCCGGCTTAAGGTCCAGGTTTGAGAGGAGGAAGGTCAGCCACTGGCGCGCGAACAGGCGGGAGTAGACCACCAGGGTCCCGGTTCCGAAAGCCGCGACCGTGGCCCAGGCCGCGCCCGCAATGCCCCAGTCGAACGTGAAGATGAACAGCGGGTCCAGGGCCACGTTGATCAGGCTGGTGATCACCATCATGGCCCCGGGCAGTTTGGTATCTCCGTGGGAGCGGCACAGGCTGTAGCCGAAATACAGTACCGCGCCCAGCCAGGCTGCCAGCAGCCAAGGCGCCCAGTAGGCGTCGACCAGCGGGTGCAGTTCGTCGCTGCCACCCATCATGGCCAGGATCAGGTGGCGGCTGAACCAGATCACCACCGCCAGCAGCGCAATCAGAACCGCCCCCGAGAGAACCACGAGACCGCTCAGTCGACGCGCCCGCAACGGATCATCAGCTCCCAGCACACGGGATATGACGGCGGTGGTCGCAATGCCGATGCCGACCTGGACGCCGATGATGAACATCTGCAGTGGCACCGTGAAACCCAGCGTTGCCAGAGGCTTGACGCCCAGCTGGCCAATGAAGGCGCTGTCTACCAGCTGGTAGCTCATCAGGGCCATCACACCGAACAGCATGGGCCATGTGAGATGAAACAGTTCCCGGCCCGGGCGCGGGTTGTCCACGGAGGTGTTGATCATGGGTAAAACAGCGGCTCCACTGGCAACGCGGAAAAGACTATTATGCTAGCGGAGATGGTGGGGGATTCACACACGCAAAAGGGAAGGCTCTTTCTGAATGCCTTCCCTTACGATTGCCTGGCGTACCAGTTACTTGCGACGGAGTACCGCCTTGAGACTGCGCGTTTGAGCGGGGCGAGTCAGGGCTTCGAGCGTCATGTTGTCTTTGTTGGGACGATTCACGTCAGCCCGACGGGACGCTTCAACCGGCGCAGTACCGCGGCGGCGAACATCTTTTTGAACGAATTTGGTGCGCATCATTCGCCTCCTATAGGGTTTCCGGTTGATGTATGTCATTGGTTTCATCCTCCGCTTGGGGCAATGTGAACCCCGCGCGTGTGGACGGCGTATTGCCTCCCGTCAAGAGACATGACAATCATGGACGCATGTTTCCAATTGGAAAATAAGGAAACATACTTAGCCTGCTCACTAAAGCAGGGCCCAGAGTTCGTCATGCCGGGAGTCCGCGTTCAGTGGGTAACGTAACGGATCAGTATGTTGGGTTGATGACAAATTAATTTTGCTTAACGGCAGATCCTGATCTACGCTCTTAGCATCCTCGCCCAAGTGGGTGCAGAGACCGGAAAACTAGGGGGCGCATAGATGGAAATGCGTCACTTGGAAGTGAACCAGAAGAAACAGAGAGGATGATGACCATGAAAAAGAAGATTCTGGCCCTTGCGGTTAGCGGTGGTCTGGCAGCTGCACCTATGGGTGCAATGGCAGCGCCGGAAGTTTATGGCCTGATTGATATCGGCCTCGAAAGCTACAGCGATAGCGACGGTGTTGGCAGCGAGATTTTCGCCGGCCTGAACTCTGTTGGGAGTAATTCTGATGATCGGGATTTCGCCCTGTCGAATGGGCTGCAATCCCGGATCGGTGTGCGCGGCTCTGAAGAGCTTGATGTTGCCGATCTGACTGCGTCCTACAACATGGAATTCTCGGTTGACGTGCTCGACGAAGACGGCGGCACTGCCTCTGGTGATCTCGGTACCCGCCTTGGCTGGGTCGCGCTCGGCAGCGACTGGGGCAAGGTCAAGGTCGGTTCGCAATGGCAGGCCCTTTATGAATTCGGTGGCTGGAACACGCACCGGACTGACGTGCATGGCTACGGCTCCTACTACTACACCACCGGCAATCTGAGTAATTCCCAGGCATTCGGTTTCCGCCAGGATAGCGCCATCAGTTATGAGTATGGCAGCGCCTGGGGGCACTCGGATCCTTTTGCGGCTCAGGTTACCCTGGGGATTGGTGAAGGTACCGCAGACGGTAACAATGGCACTGTTCAGAACGAAGAAGGGATAACATCGCTGCAGGCGGCCTTCCAGTACAGCATTGATCAGCGCATCAGTGTAAACGCAGTCTATGCAACAGAGTTCAACAGCTATGACACCACTGTTGGGTATGCCAACACGACCGCAGGGGCGCTGAACCAAGAGCCGAGCCTGTATAACGTTGGTGGCCGCTGGAGTGTCACCGATGCGCTCGAACTGGGCGTGAACTATACAAACGTTGATCTGGACGATGCTGGTGACAACAACGTGGACAGCATCGCGTTGGCGTCCTTCATGGACTTCGGCAATGGCCTGAGCGGTCACCTGGGTGTGGCGCAGGCTTCCGACGACCGGGCGGACGAGCGGGACATGGACCTCAACGTCTATGGCTACATCAAGCAGAAGCTGTCTGACCGTACGGACATCCGCCTCGAGCTTGAGACTGCCGATTACGACGATTCTGAAGACGGCTCACTTCAGGGCGGTACTGCAACGATTGCACTGGTCGCCCTGCAGCACAACTTCTGATCACCTGATCGGAAGCAACTGCAGCACAGAACGGCACCCTTCGGGGTGCCGTTTTTCGTTGCGGCTCCGGTGGCCTTGGAACACCGCCCCGTCGTACCCATCTCCTGTGTAAAGCCACCAACAGGAGAACACCATGCCACAGCATTTCGATGACGCCCCCGGCCTCTGCCATGAACCGGATGCGGAGACGCAGCAGTATCGCCTGAACCACACCATGGTCCGTATCAAGGATCCGGAGAAAAGCCTGGATTTCTACACACAGGCGCTGGGCATGCGCCTGATCCGGAAGCTGGACTTCGAGGACATGCAGTTCACCCTCTACTTCCTCGGCTACCTGCCGGAAGGTCATGAATCCAAGGTGCCGTCGGACCCGCAGGAACGCACGACCTACAATTTCGGGCGTGAGGCGCTGGTGGAGCTGACCCACAACTGGGGTGACGAGAACGACCCGAACAAGCAGTTCCATAACGGTAACGAGGAGCCCAAGGGCTATGGGCACATCGGTGTGGCCGTGCCGGACGTGGAGTCCGCCTGCCAGCGCCTGGAGAACCTGGGGGTTCCCTTCCAGAAGCAGCCGAACGACGGCAATATGAAAGGCATCGCGTTCGTGAGGGATCCGGATGGTTACTGGGTGGAGCTCTTCCAGCCGGATTCCCTGGCGAAGATGGGCCGGGCCTGATCAGGCCACCGGGCGAATGAACAGCTCGTGGATGGGAGCCGGTCTGGCAATACCAAAGCCCTGTCCGTAATCCACGCCAAGCTTTCTGAGGGCCTCGATGAGGTCCTCGCCCTCCACGAATTCCGCAATGGTGCACAGGCCCATGCTGCGGGCCACCTCGCAGATGGCGCGCACCATGCTCTGGTCGTGCGGGTTGGCCAGAAGGTCCCGCACAAAGATCCCGTCAATCTTGACGAAATCCAGCTCAAAGCTGCGCAGGTAATCAAAGGTTGCCAGTCCGGTGCCGAAGTCATCCAGGGAGACGCTGCAGCCCAGCGCCCGCATGGCGCGGACCTGTGCGACAGCGGCGGAGCGGTTGCCGATCTGCTCCGTTTCAGTGATCTCAAAGCTGATCTTTGAGGCGGGGACGCCGGCCACCCGGAGTTCCTGGTCAATGAAAGCCACCAGTTCCGGGTTGGAAAGGGAGGTGCCGGCCAGGTTGATCGCGCATTTGGTCGTACTCTGGAGCCAGTCCGGATTGGCAGCCAGGGTTCTCAGTGTGGTGCGGATCACCCACTGGTCGATCTCGCCCATGAACCCGAAAGTCTCCGCCACCGGCAGGAAGCCACCAGGGCTGATCAACTCGCCGTCGCGCTCGCGCAGGCGTACCAGTATTTCATAGTGCAGGCCTGTGTCCTGGGGTGAAAACGGCTGGATCCGTTGCGCGAAGAGCTCCAGACGATCCTCGGCAAGCGCGGATTTGAGCCGTTCGATCTGCTGGGTTGTGGCGTGGCGTTCAGCGATCAGGTTGCGTGTGTTCTCAATGATATGGATGCGCGGCGTATGCTGCTCGGCCTGCCGTGCGGCCTGGGTGGCGGCGCTCAGGTAGTGGATGGGGTCCTCGAGGTTGCCGTCCAGGGGGGCTGCGCCGACGGTGACCCGAATCTGGGTCTGGTGCCCGCCCGGTTCCAGCACGCTGCCGTCGAAGTCGTCGTAGAGTGACTGCAGCTTGCGGTGCAGTGCCTCTGTGGACTCTGCCGGCATCAACAGCACAAAGGTGGCATCCGCAATGCGGGCAGGCAGGGCGCCGGGCCCGGTCGTCCCCATAAGCCGGGCTGCGAGCTGGCGTTCCAATGCGTGGCTGGCCTCGAATCCCAACAGTTCCTCGATGCGGTCCGCCTCCAGGACCTGGAGGTAGACCAGCCAGTCGGGTGTCTGCCGGCTGTGAGCGCGGGCATCCAGCGCGGCTCTCAGGTCCTCGGTGAAGGCGCGGTCATTGCGCAGTCCCGTCAGAAAATCCGTCCGTGCCTGCTCCTGGAATCCCTGGATCAGGCGCGTCCGCTCCGTGGTGATGGCTGACAGCACCTGCGCCATGACTGCCAGACCGCCCACCAGAAGCAGCGAGCGGACCAGGTCCGGGAGTGTGATGATATGGGGGAGTCCTCCCATGCCATTGAGGGAAAGCCCCAGAAACACCCCCACGAAAACCGGGATGGCAACCAGCCCACTGGGTGCTCGGGTCTGGAGGATGAACCAGCAAAGCAGTGGGAAAAAGGCGAAGCCAATTGCTGTGGAGTAGGAGCTTTCATCCAGGCCGTGCACCAGCATGGCCAGCAGGATCAGCCCTGAAGTCAGGGCCAGCCAGATCCATGGCATCCGCTGCATCCAATCGAGTCGGATCTGTTTGAGGAAGTAACGGGGATTGCTCAGCAGTGACTGGGTCAGCGGTGCGAACAGAACGATACCCAGTGTTTCGAACGCCAGGTAGACGAATACGATGTCGTGGAATGCGGCGGATGCGGCAACCGGGTTGCCCAGGCGGTAGCCGACGGCCCCGAACAGAGCCGTGACCAAGCCCCCGGCAAGGGCAGCCCGGGTGTAGAGGGCGATGAGTTCGGAAAAGGGGCCTTTTTTCTGGCCCAGCCGCCAGAACCGGCGCATCAGGAACGCACCGGTTGCCGCTCCCAGGCACTGGCCGCTTGCGGCCAGCACAGCCAGCATGGGAGGTGAGCCGTCGAGCCACATCAGCCAGATGAAGAAAGCGGGGGTCAGCACCAGGAGGGCGCGATAGCCCAGCACTGCGGTGGCCCCGATGAAGATCCCGGCTGGGGGCCAGAGGGCGGACATTGACTGGTCACCGATGGTGAACCAGCGTGATGCCTCCGCGCTGACGATCAGGACGAGAGCAAGGGCAATCCAGCCCACGGGAGACCGCCAGTGTGTGGGCGTGGGGGCATAGACTGAGCGGGGCTGAGCCCAGGTCAGAGTGATGGGGGTTGGCAACATGCCGCTGTCGGTTAACCTGCTTTGTTGAGCCTGTCTTCAGGGAGCCCCGGCAGCGGGAAAAGGATTCGGTTGAGTGTCTTTACCGCATCCACGTAGTCTGCAAACTCGTCCAGCTGCCCTCCCGCCTCATGGCGCAGGGCATAGGTCCTGAGTTCGGGCTGGCCGTGACCGTTCGTCTCGGTAATACGAACGATACTATACCCTTGGATGCATTCGAGCGTTTCTTCACTGACCGGCATATCGACCCCATCCTGATCGCCAGAATCCTCTTTGAACCTATTCTGGCGCCACGCCCACCCTGCTCCTACGGTGACTTCGTTACCAGAATGTGTCCGAATGTCACCGACGTCTACCACGAAGGTCGAATACCCGTGGCCCGGTGTTCCCGTTAATCTTCGCCCGGCGCCGGGAAATTACAGGTGAACATCTGTTATCATTCCGAGCCGTGTTGCCCAAAAGGCTGAGGTAGTGTGTTCATGACGACCACCACGGATGTCGTCCTCGTAGGCGGGGGCGTAATGAGTGCTACTCTCGGGGTGATCCTCCGGGAGCTTGATCCTTCCCTTAACATCACCCTGGTCGAGCGCCTCGACCACGTTGCCCATGAAAGTACCGACGGCTGGAACAATGCGGGTACCGGCCATGCCGGCTACTGCGAACTGAATTACACGCCCGAGGATGAGCAGGGCAATATCAGTATTGACCGTGCGCTGGACATCAACGCGGCCTTCGAGGTCTCGCTCCAGCTCTGGTCCTATCTGGTGAGCAAGGGCGAACTTGAGCCCGGGGAGTTCATCCACACCACGCCCCACTGCAGCTTCGTGTGGGGGGAAGACCATGTGAACTTCCTGCGCAAGCGCCATGAGCAGATGAGCGCCCACCACCTGTTCCGGGAGATGGAATTCTCCGAGGATCCGCGGGTGCTCGAGGATTGGATGCCGCTGATCACCGATGGCCGGGATCCGATGGAGCCGGTTGCGGCGACCCGGGTCGGGCACGGCGCGGATGTGGACTTCGGGTCCCTGACTCGGGCACTGGTGCGCTACCTGGAGAGCAAGCCCAACTTCGAGCTGCTGCTGAACAACACGGTCACAGCGATGGACCAGGCGGACGACGGCAGCTGGCAGGTCGCCTGCCGGGACCGGCACACCGGCGCGAGCCGGCGCCTGGACGCGGATTTCGTGTTCATCGGAGCCGGCGGCGGTGCCCTGCCGCTGCTGCAGAAATCCGGCATCAAGGAAAGCAAGGGCTATGGCGGCTTCCCCGTGAGCGGCCAGTGGCTGGTGTGCCGCAAGCAGGACGTGGTCCAGCGCCATGACGCCAAGGTCTACGGCAAGGCGCCGGTGGGGGCACCGCCAATGTCCGTACCCCATCTGGACACCCGCATCATCAACGGCGAGCCCGCCCTGCTTTTCGGGCCCTTTGCCGGCTTCACCACCAAGTTCCAGAAGGAGGGCTCCTTTTTCGACCTGTTCTCCTCGCTGCGGGGCAGCAACTTCTCCTCCATGATGGGCGCGGGCATGAGCAACATGGACCTGACCCGCTACCTGATCGGCGAGGTGTTCCAGTCCGCCGAGGAGCGGATTGAATCACTGCGCAACTTCTATCCACGGGCGACATTCGACGACTGGACCCTCCAGCACGCCGGCAAGCGCGTTCAGGTGATCAAGAAGGACGACAATGGCCGGGGCGTGCTGCAGTTCGGCACCGAGGTGGTGGCCGCCAGCGACGGCAGCCTGGCCGCCCTGCTGGGCGCATCCCCCGGGGCATCCACTGCCGCCAAGGCCATGATCGATGTGCTGGAACGCTGCTTCCCGGGTCAGATGGCCGAGGATGGCGAGTGGACCCGCCGGCTGCAGGAGATGATTCCTTCCCATGGCCGTTCGCTCAAGGAGGATGCCGACCTCCTCAATGAGGTCCGCCCCTATACCCTGAGCACCCTCAAGCTGAACGAGTGAGCCGCCGGTGGCTGCGCTGGCGGCCCTGACCGGCCCTGAAGTCAGTGGTTACCCGGTGTACTGGTGTATACTGGGTAACCATGACCACTGACCCCTCTATCAGGACGCCCATGTCACGCTGGCAGGACCATGCCTCCGCCATTGCCAGCGGGTTTCTCGGGGACTGGCTCCAGGCCCGTGAGAGCCCGCTGGCGATGCCCATGCAGGTGCGCCATCAGGAACGCGCAATCGATACCGGCGCGCCCGATGTGCCGGATGCCTCCGGCACCATCGTGTTCCTGATCCATGGCCTGACCGAACTGGAATCCGTCTGGGCCTATCGGGATGAGCCGGACAACGGTTACGGCCCCGAGCTGGCCGGGGCACTGGGCGCCACGCCACTGGCTCTGCGTTACAACAGCGGGCTCCCGATACACCACAACGGGGAGCTGATGGCGGAGGAGCTGGAAACCCTTCTGGAGAACTGGCCGGTGCCGGTGGAGAACCTGATCCTGATCGGCCACAGCATGGGCGGGCTTTTGATCCGCGCCGCCTGTCATCATGGGCGCCAGAGTGGCCACCAGTGGTGCCGCAGTGTCGGCAGCTGCGTCTACATCGGCTCGCCCCATGACGGCTCCTGGCTGGCCCGGGGCGCGCACCGGGTCGCGGAACATCTGACCGCGATGCCGAAGGATTACCTGCGCGTGGCGGGCGAGTTCATCGACCTTCGCAGCGAGGGCATCCGCAACCTGTCCCGTGGCGAGGTTACCGCACCCGATGTGGAGGAGCCGCCGCTCCTCCCAGGAGCGGATCATTATGTGGTATCGGGTCTGCTGGCCCGCAATCAGGCGCACCCCGTGAATACACTGTTCGGGGATGCCCTGGTCCAGGAACCCAGCGCCCGGGGTGACGAACGCTCCGGCTGGGTGCTTGCGGGTATTGCGAATTTCCCCGGGATCCATCACATCCGGCTCGCCCATGAGCCGAAAGTGGCCCGGCAACTGAAGGAGTGGCTGACATGACCACTGAGACCACAGGCAACAACACGCGCTGGTGGTGTGGCGTTGCGGATCTGGCGGGCGTGAGCCTGGAAGAGGCGGCGCTGGGTCTGGAACGCATCCACCTTTCCATTGCGGACGAGACCTTCAACGTGCTGGAGGCCATTCCGGTGACCCGGCCGGTGAGTGAACCGGTGCGGCTCATGCACCACGGCATCAGCCGGTTGTCCTACCGCAGCGTCGCCCTGCTCGGGCGTGGCCTCAATGCCGCCGCTGGTTTCGGGCTTCAGTCGCGCCCCTGACGCACCAGGGTCTCCAGGTCCTCGCTGATCTGGCTGATGGACTGATCCGAGCGGATCAGCAGGCGGGCCCGGGCCTGGCCGTCGAAGACGTAGACGGCGCTGCTGTGTGAGACGTCGTAGTTGCCGTCCTCATCCGGCTTGCCGTAGCCGAAGGTGGTGCGGTAACGCTTGGCCAGTTCGCGCAGGGTCGCCTCGTCCGAGGTCAGGCCCACGATGTTGTCCCCGAAAAAGTCCACGTACTCGCCGATGCGCTCCGGCGTGTCCCGCTCCGGATCCACGCTCACGAACAGCAGCGTCACCTCGTCCCGCATGGCCTCCGGCATCTGCTTCACCGCGTTCTGGAGCCGGGCCATGGTTGCCGGGCAGATGTCCGGGCAGTTGGTGAAGCCGAAGAACAGAAGCCGCACCTGACCGGCTCTGTCCTCCGGGGTGAAGGGTTCGCCGTCGGTGGCCGTGAGCTGGAACTCGAGCTCCGGCATCAGGCCCCGGATGTTCTTGGCGTTCCAGTTCGTGTCACTGCCACTGCAGCCGGCGAGGACCAGCAGCAGGCCCAGGACGACGCTCAGGGTACGGATGGTCCGGCTCATGCGTGTACCTCCTCGGCGTCGCGCGCCTGTTGTGCCTTTGCGCTGTTGCGGTCGTCGCGCATCATCCGTCCGATCACGATGAGAATGGCGATGCCGCTCATCATCGCCGGCGGAATCCAGGTCAGGACCCCGCCCAGCATCTGGTCGGTCTCCGGCGCCATGGGCCAGGCCCGGCCGCAGACCTCGTAGACGTCATACACCATGCTGTCCGAGAACAGGATCCAGGCCCCGAGCGCGCTCTGGGGCGGAATGATCAGCACCAGCAGGATGATGCGCTTGCCGTAGCCCAGGACCCGTTCGGTGTGCGGCGAGCGCGGGTCCAGGATCAGCCACCAGAACAGAAGCCCGTCCAGCAGCATGGACCAGTTCATTACCCAGTACAGCGGGCGGCTGAGCATGGCATCAAAATGCAGCTCCGGCGTGAGCCAGAGGTAGATCAGCCCCACGAACAGGGTGGCGGCGATCAGCGGCTGCTGCAGCACCCGGTAGACCATCTTCACCGGCCACAGCACGGGGTCGAGCCAGCCGGGCAGCTGGCGTGCCCAGAAGCGCATGATCGGCAGCGGGTTGGAGAGCACCATCAGCAGCGGCCCCAGGTGATGGAGCACCAGGTGCTGGCCGCGGTGAATGAAGAACATGTACTGGGAATAGTAGTCGAAGCGCGTGTGCATCACCGTGTAGCACAGCAGCAGCCCCAGCAGGAAGGTGAAGACCCGCAGCACGCCGGGGCGCTCCTCCGCCGGTAGCGCATAGAGCCCCTGCAGGTACATCGTCAGCACCACCACGAACGCGATCAGCGTCAGCGGCGAGAAGTCATAGGGAAGAAGGTAGTGATACCAGCTCATGGGCTACCGGGCGATAGTGTGTTGCGGCCCGCAATAATACCGGAAGGTGTGTGGATTTTCACCGTTACCAGCGGATTGACTGGCCACTCTGGCTGCCGTGCCGGCTCCCCGGATACACTGGCGGCCATTGATGATGAATTGAGGAACGCTGTCCATGACCGAGACTGACGCGCCATTCGACAAGACCTGGCCGATGATTGTCTATGTGCTGTACCTGGCTAGTCTGGTCAGTGGTGTTTTGATTATTAGCATTACGGCGGTCATTGGTATGGTCATCGCCTATGTGAATGGAACGGATCCTGACGAGCGCCTGCGGACCCATTACCGCTTCCAGATCCGTACTTTTTGGATTGGCCTGCTCTATACGGTTCTGGGGAGTATTACATTCCCGGTCGGCATTGGTGTCCTGATTCTGATCTGGGCTGTGGTCTGGCTCATCATCCGCTGCGTGAAGGGGATGGTGGCGCTCAATGAGGGCCGGGCCCATCCCGAGCCCGCGAGCTGGATGTTCGGCTGAGTCGATCTGTGTGGCCTCTCAGTGTGACAGGGCTCGGAAGTACAGGTGCGCGCTCTGTTTGCTGAACTGCAGGGTGCGGCCTGAGTGGAAGCGAACCTCAAAGGCCGTATCCGTCTCACGAACGACCCCGCCGGTGCCATAGAGCACGTGTTCCACTTCCCGGGCCTGCCAGATGGGGTGGGTTGGCGCCTCCCCGGACGCCGTCTCAGGTGACGGTGCCTCAAGCACCACGCTGTGCAGTTCCGCGTAGCGCCGCGCGATGCGGGTGGCCGGCTCGGTTACGGTCACGGTTTCCTGCTTCCCGTCCGTAATGCCCTCGCCCAGTTCCCGGCTCAGCCCGAAGGCGCATTCCGCCACGAAGCGGCTGGGCAGGCGCTCCGGGTCCGAGCCGTCCGTGGTCAGCAGGTGCAGGTGTTCCTTCGTGCGCGTGATGCCCACATAGAGCAGGCGCCGCTCGCTTTCCAGCAGGGCATCCAGGTCCACGCTGCCACGGGCGGTGTAGGGGAAGGTCTTCTCCTGCAGGCCGGGGATGACCACCACCGGCCATTCGAGCCCCTTGGTGCGGTGGATGGTGGCCAGGTGCACACCCGCCTGCTGGTTGGAGCCGGCCCGGGCCTTGAGATCGCGCAGGTGGCGCAGGGCGGTGGGGGCGTCCAGGTTCAGGGTGGCGAGGTAGCGCTGGAATCCGGTCACGACGCCGATGCGCTCGTCCGCCTGCTCGTGGGTCAGCGCCAGGCTGCGGATGCCCTCGAACAGCTCGGTGGCGGTGGCGTAGTCCTCAAGAAGCTGGTGGACCGGTCTGCGGGTGCCTTCCAGTGCCGCCAGTGCCTCGCCCAGCTTGCGGACCTTGCGCGCGGGCAGCGGCTTCCAGTCACTGGTGTCCAGCTGCTGCAGCACCTGCCCCCAGTCCCGGGTGAAGGCGGCCAGCTGGTCGGCAATGGCGTTGAGTTCCTGCTCCTTCAGGCCACAGTGCGGAAAGCGCAGCACCTGCTGGAAGCACTGGCGCCGTTCCGCCCGGGCGGCGTCACCGGGCTCGCGGTGTTCGCCGGCGGCCAGTGCCAGCAGTTCCATCAGGGCCGCCACCTCGCGGGTGAAGAGCGCGCCCTTGTGGGCATCGATGCGGTAGGGAACGCCCCGGGCCAGAAGCCGAAGCTCAATCGGCACGCTCTGGCTCCAGACCCGCACCAGCACCGCCATCGCCTCCAGCGGTTCCCCGGTTTTCTGGCGCTGCTCCGCCAGGCGCACCACGGCATCCGCGTCCTCGCGCACCTGCTCCAGTTCGATGGTGGTGTCAGGGGTGCCCGGATGGGAATGACAGAGTACTTCCTTGCGGTCGCTGTTGTGGGCGATCAGGTGATTGGCCAGCAGCGCCACCCGGTGGCCGTAACGGAAGCTGTAGGAGAGGCTCAGTTCTACCGGGTCTGGGAACTCCTCGCGAAACCGGGAAAGGATGAACTCCGGCCGCGCGCCCCGGAACTCGTAGATGGTCTGGTCCGGGTCGCCCACCACCGTCACGCGGGCGCGGTCTCCGGCCACCACCTTCAGCAGCAGGTGCTGGATCTCGTTGGTGTCCTGGTACTCATCCACCAGCACCATGTCCATCTTGTTGGACACCAGCTCCCTCAGCTCCGGATGCTCGTGCATCGCTACCACCGGCTCATAGAGCATGTCCGCGAAGGTGATGCGCCGGTGGTCCTTTCGCCATTTCTCGAAGGCGTGATACAGATCCAGCAGGTAGCGGTGCTTCGGCTCGAAGCCCAGCGCCTCAAAGACCGTCTCCGCGCTGTCGAGGGTGGTCTTGACCCGGTCAATGAAGCCCGTGGCCGTTTCCACGAACTCTTTCTTGTTGCGCCGGATCTCGTCCTGCAGGTCCTCGGGGGCGAAGCGCAGGGTCAGCTGCCAGGCCTGGAAGTTCACCTCCTGCTCGCTCAGAACCTCGCCCTGCCAGGCGGGCAGGTAGCCCTCGCGCACGAAACGGCGGTACAGGCGCAGGCCCATGGCATGATAGGTTCGGATCTCGGGAAGCTGGAGCCGGGTGTCGGCGGTGATGGTCTGGAGCTTGGCCTGGAAGTCCGCCCGGGCGCTGCGGTTGAACATCAGGATCAGGATGCGCGCCGGGTCATGGCCCTGCTCCAGCAGATAACGGATGCGCCAGGCGAGCGTGGTGGTCTTGCCGCTGCCGGCCACGGCGGTGATCACGCAGTGCTGGTTATCGAGGGTGACGACCCTGTTCTGTTCGTCCGTCAGTGACATCATGCGGGGGACCTTCGGGCAGCGGCGCCTATTGTAACGGCAGCAGAGGTAATGAGGGTAATGGTATGAGCGAACCGGAAAGCATTCAGCGCAGCGTCCTGGGCGAGCCCCTGAAGGCGTGCGGCTACGATCCCATGACCGGTTTCTACCGGGACGGCTGCTGCCACGTGGGGCCCGAGGACATGGGCGTGCACGCGGTCTGCAGCGAAGTAACCGAGGCCTTCCTGGAATTCTCCAGTGCCCAGGGGAATGACCTCGCCACGCCCATGCCCGCTTTTGGCTTTGAGGGCCTGAACCCCGGCGACCGCTGGTGCCTGTGCGCGGCGCGTTGGAAGGAAGCCTACGAGGCCGGCTGTGCGCCGAGGGTGGTGCTCCAGGCCACCCATGAGTCCATGCTGGAGTACGTGGATTTCGCCACCCTCAAGGCCTACGCGGTGGATCTCAACTGAGCATGGAAGCGGCGCTCTCCCAGTGGTTGCAGGTGGCCCTCCCGGTGCTTCGCGCGCGGCGGCACCGGGGTGTGCTGGTGCTGGCCGGGCCCGCGGACTGGGGGCGCGCCCTTGCGGCCGACGTGGCGGCATGGCGTGAGGGAGACGGTCTATGGGTTGGAGATGCAGATCCGGCGCCCGATATGGCCCATTGCACGGGAGCGCAGGCACGCCAGTGGCTGGGCCGTAACCTCTCCCTGATCGTCTGGGACAGTCACGCAGGGACTCACCCGGCCGGCCTTGGTGCGGTCAGTGGCGCCCTGGTTGGCGGCGGCCTTCTGGTCTGGCTGGTGCCGCCACTGGCCGAATGGGCGCAGGGATCGGACCCGGACTATGACCGTCTGCGCCAGCATGCGCCCCCCTACCGGTTTCTCTCACGGGTGGCGCGGCTGCTCGGGGAGGCCGCGGAGCAGCCCCCGAATGCCCTGGTTACCCCGGAGGTCACGCATGCGGTACCGCCGGAATCACCAACGGTAACCCGCCAAGCACCAGAGGGGCCGACAAGTGACCAGTCCCGGGCCATTGAGACCATCCTGGCGATGGGCCGGGCCGCAACGCCAGCGCCGGTGGTCCTGCGTGCGGACCGGGGCCGTGGCAAGTCCGCAGCGCTGGGCATGGCCGCGACACGGCTGGTGCGCGAATGGGGCCTGCGGGTCTGTGTCACGGCAGCCCGCCCTTCGGCACTGGACAGCTTCTGGGCCTTCGTGGCGGCGGGCTGCCGGGAACAGGTCCTGTTCCGGGCCCCGGATGAGCTGCTCCGTCATCCCCCCGTTGCTGACGTGTTGATGGTGGACGAGGCGGCCACGCTGCCGGTGCCAATGCTGGCAGCGATGACGGCACACTGGCCGGGCTCGGTGCTGGCCACCACTGTCCACGGCTACGAGGGAACCGGCAGGGGGTTTGACCTGCGCTTCCGGGGTGTTCTGGAACGCGATTACCCGGCCTGGCAGCGGGTGATGCTGGAGGAACCCATCCGCTGGGCGCCAGATGATCCCCTGGAGGACCTGATGAACCGGTTGCTGTGCCTGGACGCGGATCTGCCTGCGACTGCCTGCCCGGACGAGCCTGTGGCCTACCGCGTTATTACCCAGGATGAACTGCTGGAGGATGACAGCCTGCTGAAGGCGGTGATGGGGCTGCTGGTCAGCGCCCATTACCAGACGTCACCGGATGACCTGCGGCAGCTCCTGGACGATCCGGAGACGGTTGTTGTTGCAGCCCTGCAGGGCGATACCCCCGTGGGTGTGGCCTGGGGGCTGCACGAGGGCGGGCTCGACGCGGATCTGGCGCGTTCGGTCTGGCTGGGCGAACGCCGCCCCCGTGGCCATCTGGTGGCCCAGTCCCTGGCCTTCCAGGGCGGTGATCCGGCGGCGGCCCAGCGGCGTTACCTGCGCGTGACCCGTATCGCCGTGCATCCGGATTGCCGCCGGCGGAGAATCGGGCAGCGGCTGCTGGCCGCGATGGAAGAGATCGCCGTTGCGGACGGGGTGGACGTGCTGGCCACGAGCTTTGGCGCCACGCCGGAACTGCTGGCGTTCTGGCAGGCCGCCGGCTTCCGGTTCCTGCGCCTGGGCACGAAGCGTGATGCCGCGAGTGGCACCCATGCCGTCATGCTGGGCAGGCCGCTCACCCATGACGGGTTGGAACTGTGCCGTTCCCAGGGCGAGCGTTTTGCGGCGCACTGGCCCTGGCTTCTGCCGGCGCTGTCCAGTATTGAGCCCGAGGTACGGACAGCGGTGGAGGCGATGATGCCGACGCCGCCGGAGCGGGATTCCGGAACGCTCAGTAGCGTGGATTGGCGCGAGATCGAGGCCTTCGCGAAGGGTGCAAGAGAACTGGAGGTCTCCCGGTTGCCTCTGGCGCGGCTGGCCGCTCAGGATCCTTCCGTGGTGGATGGCTGGACCGAAGAGGAGCGGCGGCTCTGGCAGCGTTCGGTTAATGAAGGAGCGGGCTGGGAAGCGCTGCGCCGGGAGCGGCTGGTGGTGGGGCGGCGCCCGGGGCTGAAACGGCTCCGGGCTCTGGCCCGGTGCCTTGTTGAGGAATGGTCGGAAAGCGGAGTGTGACCGCTTCGGTTTCATCGGGGTGGGGATCCGCGAACAATATGGCGAAATCCATTCCCGGGAGTAATCCATGCACCCCTGCCTCCTGAACCCACTGCCGGCCCTGCTCCTGCTCGGTTCCCTGGTGCTTGCCGGTTGCGGCAGCTCCCCCGGGCCTGACCGCGCTGAAAGAAGTACGGATGCGAGCACCGCCCTGATGGAGGCCGCCGCTGAGGGTGATCGGGACCGGGTGGAAGCGCTGGTGGCGGATGGGGGGGCGCTCAATGCCATGGGCCCGGACGGCACCCCGCTCTACCAGGCAGCGGATGCGGGTCACGGGGAGACGGTGTGGTATCTGCTGCGCCAGGGGGCGGATCCGGACCGCGGCCTGGAAGGTGGCATAACGCCCCTGATGGCGGCTGCTGCGGCGGGCCGGCAGCGCATCATGGATCTTCTGATCCGTGCCGGCGCGGATGTGAACGCACGCAGCGACGCGGGCGAGACGCCGTTGACCTACGCGGCACTGAACAGCCAGCTGGTGGCAACCAACCGGTTGCTGCGCGCGGATGCAGCGGTGAACACGGTCAACGAGGAAGGTGAGTCACTGCTGATGCGCGTGGTGGCCCGCAATGACCTGTTGCTGGCCGGGGTTCTCGTGGATGCCGGAGCGGATGTGGGCTATGAGGCGCCGGATGGCCGCACGGCACTGGATGTGGCGCGGGCCAACGGCAATCGTGACCTGGTGATGATGCTCGGCAACGCAGGGGGCAGCTGACCGGGCTACAGGTCCTGAAGCGGGTGTTCACCTTCCGGCCAGGGAGAGGTGAAGTGGGACCGGATCCAGCCTGTCGGGACACTGGCCACGTCACTATGGGTCCAGCGCGGTTCGTGATCCTTGTCGATCAGCCTTGCCCGGACCCCTTCGAGGAAATCGCGATGGCGGGCGCAGTGCACCGCCACGATCAGTTCCATCATGAAGATGTCGCGCAGGCTCTGCTGCAGGCCCCGGTGCAGCTGCTCGAATACAATGTGCGCTGAGACCGGGCAGCCGTTGCGCAGGTTGTTCTGGGCGGCCTGGAACCATTCGGATTCCGCTTCGGTGTTGAGAATGGCGTTGACCACGGCCACCACGTCCCGGCCGCGGCAGATCCGGCTGATGAACTGTTCATGGTGCTCGAGGTTGGATTCGGAGAGGTCCAGCTGATACTCCGCCGCAAAACCCTGGAGGGTTTCCAGAAGGTGGCGGTCATTGGTCTCCGGTGAGCGGGTCCAGCTCTGGTCGCGCAGTTGTTCCATGAGCTGGTCGAAGCCGTCACTGGGCACGGCATAGTCGGCCAGGCTCACCCTCAGGGCGTCGGCCACATTCAGGGTGGCGCCGGTCAGGCCCATGAACATGCCGATGCTGCCGGGCAGGCGGTTGAGGAAGCGGCTGGCGCCCACGTCCGGGAAGAATCCGATGCTGACCTCGGGCATGCCCATTTTCAGGTCGGGTGTGACCAGGCGGTAGCGGGAGGCATTCATCATGCCCAGGCCGCCGCCCATCACCACGCCCTGGCCCCAGCACACAACGGGCTTGGGGTGATGGGCGATGGTGTAATCCATGCGGTATTCCGCGGCGAAGAAGCGTTCGCCGTCATTGCCCGGGCGGCCCTTGGCGTTCTGGATGGCGTCATGCACCGAGCGCACGTCGCCGCCGGCGCAGAAGGCCTTTTCGCCGTTACCGCAGAGCACGATCACCCGTACCTCGTCGTCTTCGGCCCAGGCGTCGAGCTGCTGCTGGATGGCTTCGATCATCGGCAGTGTGAGGGCATTGAATTTACGGGCGTTGTTGAGCGTGATGAGCCCGAGTGCGCCCTCCTGGCATGCCTGTTTCTCGAAGAGGACTGGGTCTTCGGCCTGGTTCTGCGCTGTGTCGGCCCCCATGGGCGTGTCTCCTGTATACCGCGTTCGCCGTTGGATACGGGCCCTTATCCTACCGGAATTGCGCCGGGGCACCAATCGAGGCGGATGCGTGCGCCGGGGTAGCGGTTATAATGCGGCCTTCGTGAATGGGAGGTGTGCATGCGGAGTATCCTGGCGGTTCTGGCTGCGGTGGCTTTGACGCTGGTGTTTTTCTTTGTGGGGCAGGCGCCGGCGGGTGATCCGGATGCAGGCGAGGCGTTGGCGAGTGGCTGTGCCTCCTGTCATGGCAGTGATGGTATTGCGGCGGTGGATCGGTACCCGTCGCTGGCGGGGCAGAATGAGGGGTATCTGTTCAAGGCGATGAGGGCCTATCAGGATGGGGATCGGCGTGGGGGGCAGGCTACGGTGATGCATGGGCAGGTTTCGGGGCTTTCGGAGCAGGAGTTGCGGGATCTGGCGGCTTATTATGCTGAGATGCCTCGGACGGGGGCTGAAGATTAGGGCTGCATAAGACTGTAAGTCTGTTGCCGGGGTGGGGCTTTGGGGCCTCTCTCCGGGAACCGCCACAAGTACGTCCCTGTAGGCTACCGATTGCCATCCCTGGCAATCGAGTTTCCCTCCGAGAGGCCCCAAACCCCCACCCTTCGGGCAGTGCTGGATTCGCTAACCGTGGTTATCCCGCTTTTTCGATGATCTTGTAGCAGGGTTTGTAGGCCTGGCCGGGGAGTTTCATCCGGTTCTGGGCCACGAAGGCGTCCAGCAGGGTTTCCAGGGGTTCGAGGAATTCCGGGTCGCCTTCGATCTCGAAGGGGCCGTGTTCTTCCACCTGTTGGATGCCGTCGGCCTTGACGTTGCCGGCGACGATGCCGCTGAAGGCGCGGCGCAGGTTGGCGGCGAGGTGGTGGGGTTCCTGGTCACGGCCCAGGTTGAGCGCGCGCATGCTTTCGTGGGTGGGTTCGAATGGGGTCTGGAAGATGGGGTCGATCGTGAGCACCCAGTTGAAGTAGTAGGCGTCGCGGTTTTCGCGGCGGTAGTCGCGCACGGTCTGCATGCCTTCGTTCATGGCGCGGGCGACTTCTTCCGGGTCGTCGATGATGATGCGGTAGCGGCTGGCGGCTTGGTCGCCGAGGGTATTACGGATGAACTGGTCGATCATCTCGAAGTAGTCGGCGTTATCGCTGGAGCCGCTGAGGATCAGCGGGAACGGCAGGTCTTCGTTGCGGGGGTCGATGAGCACGCCCAGCAGGTAGAGAATTTCCTCGGCCGTGCCGGCGCCCCCGGGGAAGACAACGATGCCGTGGCCGGCGCGCAGGAAGGCTTCCAGGCGCTTTTCGATGTCCGGCATGATCACGAGTTCGTTCACGATCGGGTTGGGCGCCTCGGCGGCGATGATGCCGGGCTCGGTGATGCCGACGTAGCGGCCGCCGTCGATGCGCTGCTTAGCGTGGGCGATGGTGGCCCCCTTCATGGGGCCCTTCATGGCGCCGGGGCCGCAGCCGGTGCAGATGTCGAGGCCGCGCAGGCCCAGCTCGTGACCGACATCCTTGGTGTAGTCGTATTCCTCGCGGCTGATGGAGTGGCCGCCCCAGCACACGACGATGTTGGGCTCGTGCTCCGGGCGCAGGACTTCGGCATTGCGCAGCACCTGGAATACGAGGTTGGTGATGTCCTCGGAATGCTCGGGGTTGTACCAGCCGGCGGTGGCGAGGATGGAGTTGGCGTAGACGATGTCGCGCAGCACGGAGAACAGGTGCTCGCGGATGCCCCGGATCATGGTGCCGTCCACGAAGGCGCTGGGCGGGGCGTTGTGGAGCTCGATCTTGATGCCGCGCGGCTGCTGCAGCAGGGCCAGGTCGAAGTCCTGGTAAGTTTCCAGAATGGCCTTGCTGTCGTCGCTGATGGTGCCGCTGTTGAGCACGGCCAGGGCACACTGGCGGAACAGGTGGTAGAGACCGCCCTCGCCGTCGTCCTTGAGTTGATTCACCTCCTTGCTGGAGAGGATCTCAAGACTGCCTTCTGGGGAGACGCGTGCGTGAACGCCGAGTCGGGACATAGTGTTTGGCCTTCAGTGTCGGTTAAAATCACGCCTCTTCTGAATCCGGACGTGATCCAAGCCGACTAGTGTTACCCATGGTCCATTACCTCATCAAGATTTCGCCGGAAATGGCGGTTAAATCCGATCCCGTGCGGCGCAAGCAGTTGCGCCAGATGCGGCGTAATGTGCGTCGCATGATGCGCCAGCTCGACGAGCGCATTGATGTTCGCCCGGGCTGGGACCGGATCGATGTCTACGTGCCCGGCGAGGATCCGGAGGCCGAGCAGCGGCGCACGCAGGAGCACGGTGGGGATGCGGGCCTGGCCGAGCGGGTCATCCATTACCTCCAGCGCATGCCCGGCGCCCAGTTCATCCTGCTGGTGGACGACCTGCCCTGGCAGAACTTCGAGGACGCGGCCGAGAAAGTGACCCACGTCTACCGGGAGCGGCTGGCGGGCAGGACCTTTGCCGTGCGCGTGAAGCGCCGGGGGGAGCACAGTTTCAGTTCCCAGCAGCTGGAACAGTTTCTGGGCGGTCACCTGCTGAAGCACACGGGGGCGGCGCGCGTGAACCTCAAGCAACCGGAGGTGCCGGTCAACCTGGAGGTGAAGCGCGAGAGCATGGTGGTGGTGCGCCGGCGCTACCCAGGCCAGGGGGGCTTCCCGATCGGGACCCAGGAGCCGGTGCTGTCCCTGATCTCGGGCGGCTTCGACTCGGCCGTGTCCTCCTACATGGCCATCCGGCGCGGGCTCCAGACGCACTTCCTGTTCTTCAACCTCGGCGGTACGGCCCACGAGGCGGGTGTGCGGCAGATGGTCCGCCACCTCTGGGCGGACTACCAGTCTTCCCACCGGGTCTACATGATCTCTGTGCCCTTCGAGGGCGTGATTGGCGAGTTGATGACCCGGATCAATCACGCCTACCGGGGTGTGATCCTCAAGCGTATGATGCTGCGCGCGGCCGAGCGCATCGCCAATGAGATGCACATCTCCGGCCTGGTCACCGGCGAGAGTATTTCTCAGGTTTCCAGCCAGACGCCCATCAACCTGGGTCAGATTGACCAGAGTACGGATATGCTGGTGCTGCGCCCGCTGGTGTTCATGAACAAGGACGAGATCATCGATGTAGCGGACCGGATCGGTGCCTACTGGATGGCGGCGAACATGCCGGAGTACTGCGGCGTGATCTCGGACCGCCCCACAACCCGTGCGAAAAAGGGCCGCGTTGAGCGTGATGAGGATTTCTTTGATGACGCGGTCCTGGACGCCGCCGTGGCGAACCGCACCATGACGCCGGTGGACCAGATGCTGGAAAGCGAGGTGGGCATCGACGACGTACCGCGCGTGAACACGCCCTCACCCGTTGATGTGGTGATCGATATCCGCCATCCCGGCGAGGCTGAGGATGCCCCGCTGACGCTCACCAACAACGAGATCCGATCCATTCCCTTCTACGAACTGAATCACCGCTTTGAAGAGCTGGATGCCGGTAATCGCTATCTTCTCTATTGCGATGAGGGCAGCATGAGTACTCTGCATGCTGGACATCTCATCGCGGAGGGGCATGAGAACGTGGTGGTGTACGACCCTCAGGATTAAGCCCGCACCGGACATTCCAGCTCTGCCTGCTGTTGGTCTCAGATTTTGAAGCGGCCAACGACCTCTCTGAGACGCTCCGCCATGGAGGCGACTTCATCGCTGGCACGGTTGGTCTGTTCGGTGCCGGAGCTGCTTTCCTGCGCGGCTTCAACAATACGGGTGACGTTCTGGTTGATCTCTTCGGCTGCCTGGCTCTGTTCCTCGGCGGCCGTTGCAATCTGGGTCACCTGGTCGCTGATGGTTGAGACCGATTCCTCGATTGAGGTTAGCGACTCCTTGGCACTCGTTGCCCGCTCCTGATTCTCGTTGGAGCGTTCCTTGGCCTGTTTCATGGTCTCGACCGCCTTGTTTGTCTCCGCGATCAAGCCATCAATGATCCCCTGGATCTCCTCGGCGGATTTACTGCTGCGCTGGGCGAGCGCCCGGACTTCGTCCGCAACGACCGCGAAGCCGCGGCCCTGTTCGCCCGCTCTTGCGGCCTCAATGGCGGCATTCAGGGCGAGAAGATTGGTCTGCTCCGTGACGGAGTGAATAACGTCGAGGACGGTCTTGATCTCCTGGCTGCGCTCGGAAAGCTGACCAACAACCGTTGTCATGGCATCAAGTTCATTGCCCAGGGTTTCCATTGCCTGCGCGTTCTCGGCGACAATGGTACCGCCTTCACGGGCCTTGGTGTCGGCGTCCGAGGCGGCGTCGGCTACCTGGCTGCCATTGCGGGAAACCTCCTGCACCGTTGCCGTCATCTCATTGATGGCGGTGGCAATCTGGTCGGTGTCATTGCCCTGGCGCTCAACCGTCTGGCGGGTCTGAGTGGCGATGTGGTTCAGTTCTTCCGCAGCGGAGGCCAGGCTCTGGGTGGTGCCATCGACTTCCTGGATGGTTTCCTGCATCCGCTGCAAAAAGGCGTTGAACTGGTGCGACAGCTGACCGATTTCATCGTTCGTTTCCTCCGGCAACCGCTGCGTGAGGTCACCCTCGCCGGCGGCGATGTCATACATCCGCTTGGTCACCCTGCGGATGGGGCTGGTCAGGTAGCGGGCCAGCGCCACCGCAATGCCGGCCGAAATCAGGATGGCCAGAAGGCCCATAAGCCCGATCTGCCATGCCAACTGGTTGGCGCCGGCCATCATCTTGTCTCTCGGAACGAGCCCCATGAACTGCCAACCGAGCTCCGGGGATGTGAAAACCGTTGCCTGATAGGCGGTCCCGTTGAGGGTTACCGTGCGGCTCCCCTCGTCTATGCTCGCCAACCTCGACAGGGTCGGATCGTCAAGCTCATCCACGTTGGTGAAGTTGGTCTCCGGAGCCAGCGGGTTGGCAAGAATGGTTCCGTTATCCTCTATAAGTACCAGGCGCCCGCCTTCCCCCATTTCGATGTTGTTAATCATGTCCATAAGACCCTGGAGCGAGACATCAATGCCAACTGCGCCGACGAAATTACCGTCTTCATCACGAACTTCATGGGCAACACTGACCAGGCTGGTATCGTCCGCTTCAAAGTAATAGGCATCGGTCATGATGCTGCCGCTGTCTGTGTTCCTGACCTGCTCGTACCAGGGTCTTTCACGGGGATCGTAGGGGGCGCCACTGGCGCCGATTGGCCATTGAACGAACTCACCCTCACGACTGCCGAAGTAGACATAGGCCAGGCCACCCTTGGCCTCGGCGTAACGCCTGAAAAGCCGATACAGGTCCGCTTCCGATTCGCTGTTTTCCAGGGGCGTCATTTCGCCAGCGCGGCTTGCATCCAAGTAGCGGGAAAGGGAGCCAACTGACTGGGAGATACGGGGATCCGAGGCTAGAAACCTGGCTTCCTTACGCATCGTCCTGAAAAACTGGGTGATCGAATAGTCAACCTGTTTGATCTGTTGGAGACTGGCTCTTTCAGAATCCTTCTCGGCGGCTTGTCGCGCCTCGTAGATAGCAAGCGCCGAGACGCTTCCAATAACGGTGGCAAGCACCAGGATAAAAGTCAGTACCAGCTTTTTCGTGATCGACATTGCGGCTCTTCCTGCAGTGGGTGCATTACCTACTCACTAAAAATAGCAGGCTTTGACTGTCTCACTGAGTTGTAGCGGTTGAATATGCGGTCATACATGCCTGTCTCCGTAATGGCTTCAAGGGCATTGTTGAAACGCTGCACCAGGGCTTTCGACGTCGACGCACGGCTGAACATAACGTGGATGGGTGCCTGCTTTACCCTCAGGGGGTGTGCTTCAAAGGCGTCTTCAAATGCTGACCCTTTGATCCGGGTACGCAGTACAAGAGGGTCAGCGAGAATAGCGTCAATGCGTTTGCGGGCGAGCTTCCTGTAGTTCAGGAGACCACTGCGGGTCGTTTCTATGTGGTTATGGGCATGGGGATGTTGCCTCAGGGCCTCAAATTGCTTGCCATAGTCATAACCCTGGGTGATCCCGATTTTCAGATCCCGCTCGATCACGTCTTTGAGTGCTGACAGCTCGTACTCGTCCGGCTCTCCCTGTCGCATGAACAAGCGCACGGTTTCTGTACGATAAGGGCGCGAAAAGTAGGCAAAATCAGCTCGTTCCGGGGTGTAATCCGCGCCAGCCGCCAGATCGACCCTTCCTTCCCGGAGTTCTCTCAGGTGTCGCATCCAGGGTTGCTTGACCAGGGTCAGCTCGCAGTCCATCCGGTTGGCTATGGCTCGTATAAGGTCGATATCCAGACCCCTAAGGTCTCCCTGATCGTCTCTATATTGGTAGGGCTTCCAGGGCTCCCAACCCATTCGGAGTTCGCAGGCGAAGCTTGTGGCAGGCGTTGTAAGAGCCAGAATCAAGGCAGCGATGATTGTGCTTGGCCGGGCCCATGGCCGGGAGTGTTTGCGCGGTGCGCGACTGTTGGTCATCGAAATTCCCATTGGGCTGTTCCCTTGGGCTCTGACTACCTGTTATTGGAAACGAGTTTCCAAAATTAAGTTGCACTTAAAAAGTTATTTGGAATTGAATTGTACGGAGGGAGTTGATGCCAGGATTGCTTGTTGCCAGGACCCATCACACCGCTTTGACGGCATGATGGGTCCTTGGGGGATCAGGGAGTCAGAATGACCTCAACAGAGTCATCCACGTCCGCCGGATCGGCATAGCCGACACTGTTCGGCGTGGCGGCAACCTCGTCGACCATTCGTGCGGAATCACCGACTTCCGCGGGGGGCTGCCCCTCTCCGGTGAAAGTCTGTTCTGCCCAGAAGGATTGGAGCTGGGAGTTACTCCGGCCGGTAATCCATTCATGGAACTCCGCCCGAACCTCGCTGCCTTCAGCGATCTCAAACGGCGTGGCCGCATTGCTGCGGTTGAGGTATAGGTCCCGGACGTCATTTTCAGACAGATTATCCGGGCCATCCGGATGAGCGATCACCACAACGTCCGCCATGCTCAGGGGGGCGGCGAAGAGGCCGGCAAGCGCAATCATGCGTAATGTTTTCATGTCGGGTCTCCTTAAAAGGCCGCGTCGAGCTTCAGGGTGTAAACGTTGGTGTGGTCGAAGCGGTTGCCCTGGCCAGTCGCAAAACTTGTGGCGTTACCACTCAAGCCGCCGGAGGTGTCGCCAAAGGCTCTTGAATGGGTCCAGTCCGCCTTGAGGGCGATACCCGGCATCGCATCCCAGCGTACGCCGAGGCTATAGTCTTCGCGCTTTTCGTTGAACGCCGCCAGCGGACCCTGAGGACGCTTATCGTCATCCTGGGTTTCAACCCACGCATAGGTCACATAGGGCATCACGTCGTCGAACCGGTAACCGAGGGTGGCATAAGCGCCATCACGTTCCGGGAACACCCCGTCTGTATCCCGCCGGGTTATCTCCGAAACCGCCAGGATGTTGCCTTGCTCATACTCAAGACCCAGTCCGTAGAACTTGCCGTCCTCGTCTTCAATTTCCAGCTGGGGGGCAGCGGTACCTTCCAGAAGATTGTCAATCGAGGTTTCGGCGCGCGCGGCGACGCCCCGTACTGTCCAGGTGTAATCCGTCCAGGAGACTACGGCGCCGGCTATGTTGCGCAGCTCCGCTCCCCCGACCAAGTCCTGATTTTCGCTGTGTCCAGTAAAAACCTGAGTACGGATCGGTTGGCCGAGAACGTCAAAGTTATAGGTCACATCTGCCCCGGTAAAAGAGCTCAGAGAAACCTGGTCATAGACCGCATTAGGAGCTCTGGTGAAGGGTTGCGCGTAGCCCAGATCCAGGGAGTCGGAGTACATGAACAAGGGGGTGCGCATTTTACCGGCGCGCAGGCGCAACCCGTTGTTCATCTTATGACTCACATAGCCCCATTCCAGCTGGGTTTCCCAGTTATCGCCCCCTTCCGCTTTCGGTTTCCCACGGGAAAGCAGCTGGAAGGTGGCCTTGGTCTGATCACTCAGGTCAAAAGTGCCCTGCACGGCGAACAGTGTCTGGGAACGGACGTCAGAGTCCTCAGTAATACCAGCGTACCCGGCATTGTTGCTGGCACGGGCATAGCCGGTGCTCATGAAGCCGTTGATGCGGAAGTCGGTGTCACGCGAATCGCGCATGTCCTGCTGGAGCCGTTCAAGCTGGCTCTCGAGGCGATCCAGTCGCTCTTCCTGGGCATGGGCGCCGGTGACGCCGGCGCTGACCAGAAGGCATACGGCCAGGCGGGTTTTAGTGGTGCGCAGTTGCTTCATGGTTGTACTCCATTGAGGGGGTTTGAGTTGGTTTGGTTCAGACGCGGAACTGTGAGGCAATCTGGTGCAGACGCTGGGTGATCTCCCGGCTGTCCTGGCTCGCCTGGTCCAGTTCCTGAGTGGTTTCAGTAATCTGTTCGGCGTTGCCGTGGATGTCGGTGATGTTCTTGACCACGTCGTTGAAGGTGGCGGTCTGCTCGTGGGTGGCGGCTGCAATCTGTTCGTTGATGCTGCTGATGCTCTCAACGTTCTCAAGAATGCTCTGCAGCACCTCCCCGGATTCCCGTGTGGCATCCACACCGGTGCGGGCCTTTTCAACACTGTTCTGCATGGCTTTGACGGAGGATTCCGCCAGGCTCGAGAGCTCGGAGATCACCGTTTCAATCTCCGCGGCGGAATCCTGGGTGCGCACGGCGAGGTTCCGCACTTCATCGGCCACCACCGCAAAGCCACGGCCGTGCTCACCCGCCCGGGCGGCCTCAATGGCCGCATTCAGGGCCAGCAGGTTGGTCTGTTCTGTAACGGTCTTGATCGTGTCCAGCAGCCCGGCAACCTTGGTGGAGTGGGTTTCAAACTGGTTGACGAGTTCCGCGCTCTGGTCGATTTCCTGCGCCAGATCCTGGATGGTCTGCACGTTGCCGGAGACGTGATCCTTGCCACGGTTGGCGTATTCCGCCGCACCCTGGGTCTGCTCGGAGGCGTCGCTGGCAAAACTGGCGACCTCTTCCACGCTCTTGACCAGCTCATCCACGGAGTGGCGTGCCGAGGCGATGGCCGAAGACTGGTCGTTGATGCGCTGCAGGTTCGCTCTGCTGGTTTCCGACAGCTGCTGGGAGACCTCTTCCAGGCCCTCCACATCCTTGCTGATCGTGCCGAACGCGGCGTGCAGCTTCTCAATGAAGGCGTTGAAGTGGGTGACCAGTTCCCGGAGCTCATCCCGGCCGTCGTACTGGATGCGCGAGGTAAGGTCGCCCTCACCCGAGGCCATGTTGCGCAGCGAGTGGATGACACGGTTAAGGCTGCTGGTGATTGAACGGGCGATGAACAGGCTGACAACAACCAGGGTGGCGATCGCAATAACGGCAATGCTCAGCCCCAGCGTCGTGCTGCGTTCGGTGGTCACGAGGGTCTCGTCGATGGAGTTGCTGAAGGCGGTGCGCGCTTCATCACGCACGGTGGTCATATCGCTCATCAGCTCCTTCAGGCGCTTGGCATTGGCCGAAGCATCCTTACCCAACGTGCGCATATCCGCATCGCCTTCAATGAAGGCCGTGGCGATACGGGTCGCTTCGCTGTAGTAGCGTTCCAGGTCTTTGGAGAGCCGACCGAAACGGTCGCTCATCTGCGGCGCAAGGTCCTGCAGTTCATCCAGGTTGGTCTGGATGGTGTTGTAATAGGTCTCTGTCTCCGCAAGTCTCTCCTCGTTGCCGGTTGTCACGGCCGCGTTGATCTGCGCTTCCATCAGCTCCAGCTGCCCAAGGTTGACGGTGGCCTTCTCCATCATTGGATGCAGCTGATCATTGACCTCATGCAGGCGGCTGGCGTTGTTGTTCTGGACGTAAAAGTTAAAACCCTGCGTGATCAAAAAGGCCAGGATCGCGATCCCGACCAGAAGCGACAGTTTCAGTGAAATGGAGAGTCTTTGTAGCATGGCGTCCCTGTGGTACCTGTGCGGAGTTGCAGCATTATGGGGAGACGCCAAGTTGTTTGGTACTTAAAGATCTATTCAATTTGTAATTCAAATGCCAAATGGTATTTCACGCTGAAAATTGTCATCAGCGTCGATCCCAGGCTTTCTGCTGAACCTCGCTTAAGGCACTGCGCGTAAGCCACAGGTGGGGAATACTGGATGCACACACAGGGTCCCCTGTTATACTGCGCAGGTTTCACGCACCGGCAAAGGGCCCAGTGGCACTATGGATGTCTCTTCCATCCTCGATCCCCTCAACGACGCCCAGCGCGAGGCCGTCACCGCGCCGGACAGCCATGTACTGGTTCTGGCCGGCGCCGGCAGCGGCAAGACGCGCGTGCTGGTGCACCGCATTGCGTGGCTGATCCAGGTGGAGCAGGTGGCGGCCTCGAGCATCATGGCCGTGACCTTCACCAACAAGGCCGCGCGTGAGATGCGGGGGCGGATCGAGGAGATGCTCCAGATCCCGACCCGGGGCATGTGGGTCGGCACCTTCCACGGTCTTGCCCACCGCCTGCTGCGCGCCCACTGCCAGGACGCCGGCCTGCCCGAGAACTTCCAGGTGCTGGATGCGGACGACCAGCTGCGACTGGTCAAACGCGTGATGCGCGAGCTGCAGCTGGACGAAAGCCGCTGGCCGCCCAAGCAGGCCCAGTGGTTCATCAATTCCAGCAAGGACGAGGGCCTGCGCCCGGACCACATCGAGGATCACGGGGATGTGTTCACCACCACCCTGATCAACGTCTACCGCGAGTACCAGAAGAACTGCCAGCGCAGCGGCCTGGTGGACTTCGGCGAGCTGCTGCTGCGCTCCCATGAGCTGTGGCTGGAAAAGCCCGAATTGCGTGCTCACTACCAGAACCGCTTCCGGCACATGCTGGTGGACGAGTTCCAGGACACCAACGCCGTGCAGTACGCCTGGCTGCGGGTGCTCAGCGGCGACCGCGTGCCGCTGACGATTGTGGGCGACGACGACCAGTCCATCTACGGCTGGCGTGGCGCGCGCATCGAGAACATCCAGCAGTTCCAGCAGGATTTCGGCGGCAGCCGGCTGGTGCGCCTGGAGCAGAACTACCGCTCCACCCAGACCATCCTCGAGGCGGCCAACGCCGTGATCGCCAACAACCAGGGGCGGCTCGGCAAGGACCTGTGGACTGACGGCGAGACCGGCGAGTCCATCGACGTCTACTCCGCCTTCAACGAGCAGGACGAGGCCAACTACATCGCGGACACCATCAGCGACTGGGCTCAACAGGGCAACGCCCGCTCCGAGTGCGCCATCCTCTACCGCTCCAACGCCCAGTCCCGCGTGCTCGAGGAATCACTGCTGCGCCAGGCCATTCCCTACCGCGTCTACGGTGGCCTGCGCTTCTACGACCGCCAGGAGATCCGCAACGCCCTGGCCTACATGCGGCTGGTGAACTACCGCCATGACGACGCCGCCTTCGAGCGCGTGGTGAACATCCCCACCCGGGGCGTGGGCGCCAAGGCGCTGGAGACGGTGCGTGAGGCCGCCGGGCGCGAGGGGGTCTCGCTGTGGCAGGCCACCGTGAACCTGCTCCATCACCAGCTGCTCAAGGGCAAGGCCCGTACCGGCCTGCAGACCTTTGTGGACCTGATCGAGCAACTGGCGGACAACCACGAGAGCCTGCCCCTGCACTCACTGGCCGAACGCGCCATCCGCGATACCGGTCTGCGGGACTACCACGGCAAGGAGAAGGGTGAGAAAGGCCAGGCCCGGGTGGAAAACCTGGACGAACTGGTGGGCGCGACCCGTGAGTTCCGGGTTGAGGACGACCAGAACCTGCTGGGCGAATTCGTGGCCCGTGCGGCCATGGATGCCGGTGAATCCCAGGCGGAAGAGGACGAGGACAGCGTCCAGCTCATGACCCTGCACTCCGCCAAGGGCCTTGAATACCCCATGGTCTTTCTCACGGGCATGGAGGAAGGGCTCTTCCCGCACAGCATGTCCGCCGAGGAACCCGGCCGCATGGAGGAAGAGCGCCGGCTGGCCTACGTGGGCATGACCCGCGCGATGAGCAAGCTCACCCTCACCTACGCCGAATCCCGCAAGCTCTACGGCCAGGAGCGCTTCAATGCGCCCTCGCGTTTCATTCGGGAGATCCCGGATGAGCACATGCGCGAGGTGCGCCTGCGCAACACCGTGACCCGTCCCACGATGTTCAGTGATGTGGGGGGTGCTGCCAGCAGCACGGATACCGGCTTCCAGCTCGGCCAGCGCGTGGTCCACCCCAAGTTCGGGGAAGGCATCGTAATGAACGCCGAAGGCGCCGGCGCCCATGCCCGGGTACAGGTGAACTTCGCGGAAGGCAGCAAGTGGCTGGTGCTGGCCTACGCCCCGCTGGAACCGGCCTGAAGCCAGGGCGCTGAGCGGCCCAGCCCGCGCCGGAGCTGCCTCAGTAGCCCCGGCGCCTTGGCGGCGCGCCGTTTGCGGATGGTGTCGATCGCGTTCTGGCAGGCGTTGTACCCTTCATCAAAAAGGGCTTGGCTCTGCGCCGGATCGGTACGGTCGTAGTCCGCCAGATCCAGTGCCAGCACGTAATCCGCCTCGGCCAACTGCGTCTGGGTGTGGCTGTCGATGGCAATGTCGAAGGCGGTCACCAGCGCATCAAAGTACCCACCCGGCACCCGCCGCCGCGTGCTGCCGTTCAGATCCACCCCCATCACGAAATCCACGCCCCACTGTTTAAGCGGCGAGATTGGCACATTCTCGACCAGGCCACCATCCACCAGCAGCTGATCCTCCCGTTCGATGGGGCTGTAGAGTCCCGGAACACAGGCGCTGATCATGGCGGCCTCGGCCACGTCTCCCTTGTCCAGAACGACCTTGGTTCTTCTGGCAAGGTCGGTCGCAATGAACGCCATCGGGTACGGCGACCCGGAGAAGTCCCGGTCCCCGATGTGGTGGCGAACAAAGTCGCCCATAGCGGCATTGTTCATGATGCCGTACTTCGACCAGCCAAAGCTCGACAGATGCCACCAGTCCAACCCCGAGCAGGCGCCCCTGATGCCCTCCGGTGTGTGACCGAAGGCATAGAGCGAGGCCATGATCGCGCCAATGCTGGTGCCCGTGATGTGCGTCGGGCGAAGACCATGCTCCTCCAAGGCTTTCAGCACCCCGAGGTGGGCGATGCCGAAAACAGCCCCGCCGCCCAGGGCCAGGCCGAAAGTGGGTTCGCGTTGGGTGAAGGGGGATTCAAATCGGGCCATGGGCGTCCTGTGATGTTCCGGTAATGGGAAGGATGCATCCTATTGTCCAAAAATGAGAACCCGGTTGCCACCGAGGAATTGGCACCGCGACCCCGGCCGCGCTACGTTGGTTACACGGTGGCTAAAGTCCGCCGGGGCGGTAGCGTGGTCAACAGCGGTCTCAGCCCAGAGGGCTCGAGACGCCGGCGAAGCCCTGCCCCAGGACGTGGGTGTAGATCTGGGTTGTACGAATATCCGAATGACCCAGTAACTCCTGGACTGTGCGGATGTCACTGCCCCTCCTGAGCAATTCTGTTGCAAACGTGTGTCTCAGGGTGTGGCAGCCAGCCGCCTTGCCGATACCAGACCGCTTAACCGCGGCTTTTACGGCTTTCTGGACGCTGCTTGAATGAATGTGGTGACGGACGATATTCCCGGAATCGTCCGTGCAGCACCCGTTCGACGGGAATAACCACTGCCAGGCCAGGGAACGCCCTGCGTTGGGGTACTTGCGGGCAAGTGCGAAAGGAAGACTGACGGGCACCTGATAATCCGGATTCGACATCTTCCATTCGGAACGAACTTGCTGGATATGAGTCTGGAGTTTTTCGAGCAAGAGACCGGGGAGTAACGTTGTGCGGTCTTTACCACCCTTGCCGTCTCGAACAGTGATTACACTCCGGGAGAAGTCCACGTCTTTTACACGGAGCCGTGTAGATTCAACAACGCGCAGCCCAGCGCCGTACATCAGCGAGGCCATCAGGTCGTAGGGCTCGGAGAGCTCCGCGATAAGCCGCATGGCCTCTTCATGAGTGAGCACTACGGGAAGTCTCGGAGGCCGCTTTGCCCGGGTAGTGCCGCTGATATCCCCAACGGGAACGCCAAGGACCTTGTCGTAGAGAAAGACAAGGGCGTTCAGTGCCTGGTTCTGGGTAGCGGCCGCAACGTTGCGTTCCACGGCCAACCATGTGAGAAATTCGCGAATCTCTTTAGCACCCATCTCCTGCGGATGGCGAACTCCGTGGAAACGGATGTAGTAGCGAATCCAGTACCAGTATGACTTCTCGGTGCGAACGCTGTATCGGTTGAGTCGAATCACCCTCCGGACCTGATCACGCAACCGTAGGTTGGTGCTTGCTGTTGATGGCATGAGGCGCTCCTTGCCGATAACTGTAACTATATACAGTATTATTGAAAGAGTAAAAGCGAGAAGTCAAACGATTCCACTGCATCACCTTGGATTCTGCGCTAAGGTTCTATTCTATAAGGCGTTTGCGTGCTGGCATCTTATGGAAGCAAGTGGCGCTATCTAGAATTCACGAATATTGATATCGCTGAATTCCAGCGATTACCTGTTAGATTGGTCAGGCATATGAATCGAGCTCTAAAATATTCACTTATTGGCTTGGCTGTTCTTTTGGCAGGCGTGTTGGCCCTTCTTTTTCATCTCGCAGCTGGGCCTACTATTGTAGAGGAATATCTTAACCACGAAGCGCCTGATGAGTTGGATTTTTCATTTAGCTATTGCCGCGCCGACTCTCAGGAAGAGGACAATTCCAGCAAGATCGTATGGCAGGAGGGCGTGGCAATTATTGACGTAACGCTGTCGCCGACCTGCGGGACCTCATGGCTTTTTGGAAACTACAAGGTTCTTGAGTCTGGCAAACTTGTACTTGGATACAAGAGCATCATTCCCTCTATAATCGGCTGCGACTGTGGGTATCCAGCCACATATCGCATCGTTGGATTGGAAAAAAGAGATTACGAGATAGAGCTCCGCGAGTACGCGTTCATTAATAGAGTTCCTTGGTTGGTGCGCAGCTGGATGGAAGCTGGACCTGACATTGTTGAAATCGAAGAATTCTGAAAGCAATCTAACCATGCCAGCCACGGCGACGGCTACTGCATTGCGGCTTCGCCTCCATTCCGTAGCCGCGCGTGCTGAGCGGCGTTAGAGCAAAAAGAAGGAGGGAGAAATGGCCAACTTTGTTTATGTCGACAATTCCAATATTTGGATTGAAGGTATGCATGTTGCTGCCGCGGCTAATGGCAAAGCTCCGGATGTTTGGGATGCTGTAACCAACAGTATTTGTGATTATGACTGGAAGTTCGATTTCGGTAAGTTGTTCAACTTTGTCGCGGGGGATCAGTCCGATGTTAAACGGGCAGCTCTTTTCGGCTCACGTCCACCTAGAAATGACTCTCTTTGGAACGCTGCTGAGGCGAACGGCTTCGAGGTGATAGTTCACGACCGTAATGTTGCGAATAAGGAGAAAAAGGTCGATGCGGAAATTGTGACTCAAATGATGGCCGACTCATACACACAATGGGAAGAAGGCGACGAGTTCACACTTGTTGCAGGAGACACCGATTACGTCCCAACAGTTGAGAACTTGGTCGCGCGAGGGATTAAGGTAAGCGTGGTCTTTTGGGAGCATGCATCGAGGGAGCTGAAAGCTGCCTGTTCAGAATTTACTCCCTTAAACCAATACTTAGACCACCTCGCTCGCTAGCTCTAACCAGTTGCTGCACCCGGAAAAATTACTCGCTGTGCTCCCAATTTTCCGGTGAGCAAGGCGTTATGTAGAAAAGGAGTTCGAGCAATGAGCAGTTGGAAACTTTCAAAGTCTTTTGACTATGACGGGCGGGAAGTTCGTTATGGCCGGTTGGGCGAAGGTCCGCCACTGGTCCTTGTTCATGGGACTCCCTGGTCATCATTCAATCTGCGTCATCTGATACAGCAGCTGTCCAAAGAGTACACGGTCTATTTTTTTGACCTGCTGGGCTATGGCCAATCTTGTACGGCGGAAGGCGACGTGTCGCTGGGTGTGCAGAATAAGGTTTTGGATAGCTTGCTTACTCATTGGGAGCTGGATGACCCGATTATTGTCGGTCATGACTTTGGTGGCGCTACCGCGCTCAGAACTCATCTTCTCAATGGACGGTCTTTTAAGAAGATTATTCTGATTGACCCGGTCGCGGTCTCTCCTTGGGGCTCGCCATTTTTCCGCCATGTAAACAGGTATGAAGCCGCTTTTTCAGGGCTCCCAGACTATATTCACGAAGCTGTGGTCCGGTCCTACGTGCAAACGGCTGCTTTCAAGCCACTTACTGAGGCAACACTAGAGGGAATCGTTTCGCCGTGGACTGGTGAGCGCGGCAAGACAGCTTTCTATCGTCAGATGGCTCAAGCAGACTCTAAATATACCGACGAGGTCCAGTCGCTTTATCCTACGATTACTACACCTACCTTGATCCTCTGGGGACGGGAGGATAGCTGGATACCGCTGGAGCGCGGGGAAGAAATCCACAGCTTGATTCCGGGATCGGTTTTTCGCGTGATTGATGATGCTGGCCATCTCGTCATCGAAGAGAAGCCTGATGAGTTGGTGCAGGAAATTTTGGATTTTTGTGCAGACCTCGCAACTACATAACCAGTCGCTCAAGTTCGTTCCCGGCCTGGCGGCCGTCCACCGGACGGCCCTGTCGGGCCGCCGCTTAGCTATTCGTTAGGGAACCTCTGAATAACCAGTTTTGAACGCCAATTCCCGATTTCGATCCGGAGATGAACCGATTTCGGCGATAAATGCCCGGTCTATTTGTTCATCTTTTGTCCGGTTAACGCCTTTTTGGCGGCCACCGGACACACTTCCCCTACGCGGGGAGGTATCGTTCACCGACAAGCATGTTGCTGAACGCTGCCAACAGGTAAAGCCGATTGGCGTTCTTCGCCAGGCCGCGGTAGCGGACCTTAGCGTAACCAAACTGACGCTTGATGGTACGAAACGGATGCTCGACCTTCGCCCGAACACTGGCCTTGATCTTTTCCGCCCTGGCAAGGTTGCTGCCTTCCGCCAGCTGTCGGGTAACACCAGGGCGCCGGGCGATGAACCAGTCGACGTTCCGGTGCCGGTGCTCTTTGCGCTTCTCAATGCCCCGGTAACCGGAATCGCCAAAAACCCGTGTTTCATCGCCGTGGAGCAACGCGCCAGCCGCATTGAGATCGTGCTCATTGGCAGCAGTCACTTCCAGCGAATGGATCATCCCAAAACCGTCATCCACACCAGTGTGCATCTTCATTCCGAAATACCACTGGTTGCCCTTGCGGGTCTGGTGCATTTCCGGATCCCTCTCGCCGCTTTTGTTCTTGGTCGAGCTGGGCGCGGAGATGATGCTGGCATCCACGATGCTGCCTTCGCGCAGCATCAGGCCCTGGCGCTCCAGGTGCTTGTTCACTTCCTTGAACATCGCCTTGCCCAGGTTGTGCTGCTCCAGAAAATGGCGGAAGTTGAGAATGGTGGTTTCGTCCGGAATCGAATCGGCCAGGGTCAGGCCGGCAAAGCGGCGCATGGACTCGATCTCGTAGAGTTCGTCTTCCATCGCTGGATCGGAAAGGTTGTAGAACAGCTGCATGCAGTGGATGCGAAGCATCACCTGCAATGGATACGGCCGGCGGCCGTTCTCGCCCTTGGGATAGTAGCGGGCAACCTTGTTCTCCAGCTTCTTCCAGGGGATCAGCTGATCCATGCGCTCCAGGAACTTCTCGCGGCGGGTCTTGCGCTTTTTGTTCTGGTATTCGGCTTCGGCAAAGCTGATCTGGCTCATGGCGTGAAGACCTTCCCGATTGGTGGCTCTGGCGCTATTGTCGCAAATCCGGGGGCTTTTTCAGAGGTTCCTTAGCTGTGATTGCCTCACCCGAAAAGTGGTACTATAGTGTCACTATCAGTCTGATTTAGGGTGAGCCCATGAAAGTTGAGCTTGTTACGAACCTTAAGCGCCAGGCCACAAAGATTCTGGCAGACCTGCACTTGTCCAAAGAGCCGATACTGATCACGGAGCATGGGCAGCCATCCGCATACCTTGTCGATGTGCAGGATTACGAGTTTATGCAGCGCCGACTTGAGCTGCTTGAGGGGCTCTCACGGGGAGAGCGTGCTGTACTTGAGGGAAGAACGTGCAGCCAAAGTGAGGCCAGGGAGAAAATGAGTAAATGGCTGAAGTAATCTGGACGGAGCCTGCCCTTCAAGAACTGGATGCCATAGCTGAGTACATTGCTCTGGATAATCCTGTTGCCGCAAGTCACCTGGTCCAAGAAGTTTTCGATAAGACCGAGCGCTTGGAAGATTTTCCCCAATCCGGACGGATTCCTCCAGAGCTCCCTAATTCGGTATACAGGGAGGTAGTGGTTCCACCGTGTCGCATTTTTTATCGTGAGGATAAGAAGCGGGTTCTCGTCCTCTATGTCATGCGAGAGGAGCGGCAGCTACGTGCGTACATGCTTGGGAACAGCTAACCAGGCGCGTCACTCGGATGCCTTTGTCTCCGCTTCGCTACGTCAAAGTCACCGGTGCGCTTGGGCGTTAGCCAATAAAGGAAAGGTGTTTCATGACCATTTTTGGCGTAGTAACCACTGCAGTATATATTTTTTTAGTAGTGGCTTTGAGATGGTCTAGTCTTCCCGAATTGCAGAATATTCCGCTCAACGAGTTCGGTGATTTTCTAGCCGGCATTTTTGGCCCCCTCATGTTGTTCTGGCTGATTCTCGGATATATTCAGCAACAAAAGGAACTGAGGCAAAACACCAACGCACTAGAATTACAGGCTGAAGAGCTAAAAAGGTCTGTAGAGCAACATAAAGAGCTTGTCGCTACCACTCGGGAGCAGTTACAGGCGGACTTGAAAGCGCTAGAAATGGAGCAAATAAAAGAGCTGAGAGCAGCTCACCCCTCATTCTCCATAATCAGTGCAGGATGGCGCTCTCGAACCGGTAAAGAGAAGAAGTATGAGATTGAAATACTGAATTCTGGCGAAGCGGTTACGAGCGTTTGGTTCTCTACTGATCCAGCTATTCCTCAAATTGACGCCAGAAAATTTCCATACTTTCCACGCCAACAAAAGCAAAAGTTAACGTGGGACAACCTAACAAGTGGCGAAGCTCCTGACCACGTTAAACTGACGGTTAATTGTACCGACGGTAATGCGAGACCTTATTGTAAAAACTTTGATCTCCGTTTAGATGAGCATGAAAAATATCATCTGGAAGGAGTTTCGGAAATTGGCTAACCAGTGCAGGCACGGCGACGTCTACTGCATTGCGGCTTCGCCTCCATTCCGCAGCCGCGCATGCTGCAAGCGTTGTGCCGAAAAAAGGAGAGAATTATGGAGCAGCCGTTGCAGTTAATTCTAAGGGTAATTGTGCTTTCATCCCTCTTCCACCCTGTCAGTGCAATAGCTGAAATTTACAAGTGCCCCGCGCCGAACGGAAACATTACATATTCTCATAAGCCGTGTGGTAACGGCGAAGTTAAGAGCGGCAATGACTGGGTAAGTGTTGAAGAGAAGCGAGAACAAGAGAAACAAGAGCGCGAGGCCCGTCGAAAAAAAGGTTCTGATTCAACTAGGTGTTCGGCCTCTGATAGTGGCTTATCCTCAGGAAACGGAGAAGCAGAGGTAGAACCTACGCAAGTACAACAGACGGCGCCAAAGCCAAAGTGGCACAGCTTCGAGTCTGAAGATAAAATGAGCGGCGATAAATCGGCTTACGCCGTCTCTCCTAGCACGACTTCAAACAGGCCAATGGAATTTCCATACGGGGGTACAGAATCTTGGATAGGTTTCGGCTGCGACAGCAAAAATGAGTGGGCTTATTTGGGGTTTTCGCAAGCTCCCAACCTGAACAATACTGAAACGAAAGACGGTTACAATCTTTTCGGCACTAGGGTCCGATGGGATGATGCTGTTGATAGCGAAACCTTTACACAGGAATGGGGTGACCCGATTTTGCATTTCCGAAACAATAATCAGGTTATTCAGCGCATTGTCGGAGGCAATACGGTGCTGGTAGAACTGAATTGGCATGGACAAAAGCGAGCCGTTATCTTTACGTATACTTTACGCGGCTCGTGCAAAGCTATTGCTGAGGCTCGACAGCGTTGTTCAACCTACTAAAATATAATCATGCCAGCCACGGCTACTATCGTCTGATCAAAAAGCCGCCATCGTGGACGCGTATTGAGAGCGTTGGGTCTTCCCCCTGTCTTCCTGAAACAACATGCGGTTGCCCACAGCATTTAGTACGCCGGTGTGGGAGTTTTCTTCGCTGCAATCATTAACATGTGGCTGGATCTTTTGGACCATGGAGCGCCCAACCAGTCGCTTAAGTTCGTTCCCGGCCTTGCGGCCGTCCACCGGATGGCCCTGTCGTGCCGCCGCTTAGCTATTCGTTGGACACAAGGACAAGCAATGAGATTCGTATTCGGAGTACTGGTCGTCACCGGGTTGTCGGTCCCAACGGTCGTAGGAGCCATTGAAGACGCTGTATGTGGGCAAGTCAAAGCGCTTTCCGAACGGGGAGAACTGAAAGAGAGCCTTATAGAACTTGGCGAACCCGTCGGGACTTACAACCCGGCAATGCGGCTTGCAAGGAGTCCGGGGGCCATATACGAAATCGATGTTAACGGCGACGGAAACTCAGAGCGTCTGGTTGCGTTGCGTGGCCGGGGCAGCTGCTCAGGAACGTTTTACACTAGCGAGGCGGCTCTGAACACGGTGATCAACAATGCAACTAGAGAGGAGAGAGAGATAGCTTACCCTTTGAGTCATCTGGTGAATGATGACACGCGGTGGGATTTCTGGGGAACCGACGACCACTTCATTCGCATAAGCGGAGCACTCTATGCGGTAACAGGTGCGTTCCATGAGGAACCGCCAGTACCTAGAAGAGTGGATATGGTATCCACGGATGGTCGCAGGAACGTTTGCCGTTTCGATGCGCCCACCGAGATCAAAATAACATATTCAGGTGGTAGCGACGCCGGTGTGTGCGGTGACATCCTCAACGGAAACGCGACGGAGGTTAAGCCATCGAAGAATGTCAACGTAGATAGGGACGCACTTAGGAAGCGAGCTGCCTCACCCCTCGCAGCCGGCAAACAACTCGATTTGGATGGCGACGGTGCGATGGAGACTATCGCCTGGCTAAATTACGCCAGCACGGCAGGATGCGGAAATGATTGGCAGACGATTGTCGAACTAGAGCCTGATCGGGGAATCCTTGCGGACACGCAACTTTCTGCTGCATTAAAAGAGAACATGTACAACATAAGCGACACGGCTGGGGAGCCCTGGGACAGGGTGAGGGTGTTCGAGAGAGGCGATTCTCACTATATTTTGGCGCATGGTCGGTCTGCGGATGGTGAAACGGCAAGAGGTGTATTTCAATGGGACCAAGGCGGCTTTCGTAGAGTCTGTAAGATTCAATTGTTGCCGCAGTACTAGCCGTGCGCGAATGATCGCACGGCATGAGTCCAACAAAGCGCTTCAGCAGACCGCCCAGCCGCTGCGCGTCTGGGCGGTCTGCTGAGCGTCATCGTTATGCCGGGCGTTCGTCTTGACGTACGTACCCAGAGGCGTACACTTGGTGAAAAGTTGAACACGCAAGAGGTGCGTCATGACCGGAATCACAGCAACTGAGGCGCGCAGCAACCTATATCGGTTGATCGACGAGACCGCCGAGTCCCACCAACCAATCGTCATCATGGGTAAGCGGAACAAAGCCGTCCTGGTTTCCGAGGAAGACTGGTCTGCAATTCAGGAAACACTTTACCTGCTCTCCGTACCAGGTATGCGGGAGTCTATTCGTGAGGGGATGGATACCCCTGTGGATGAATGCGATGAGGAGCTGGACTGGTGACATGGAAGTTGGTTTACACCAAGCAAGCCCAGAAAGATGCAAAGAAGTTGGCCTCCAGCGGCCTCAAACCAAAAGCCCAGGAACTGTTAGCGCTGATAGCTGAAGATCCATACCGCAAGCCGCCTCCGTTTGAGAAGCTCATTGGTGATCTTGAGGGGGCCTATTCACGCCGCATCAATATTCAGCATCGTCTTGTCTACCAAGTGCTCGAGGACGAGCAAGTGGTGAAAGTCCTCAGGCTCTGGAGCCACTACGAATGATGCATAACCAGCCGCTGTTGCCGGACAATTTTTCCACTGCTTCGCGGTTCCAAAATTGTCGCAAAGCTCCGCGTTACATCTTCCGTTCTACCTTCGAGTAAGATTGCGGTATATACGGCAATGCCGTACTATCAGGGATGCTTTTCAACGAAACCAGCACCTTCAACAAGCTTTTGCCGACATATCGTCACGGACGATGAATACCGGGCCCTGCAGTCGCTTCTGATGCAAAGACCCGAGGCAGGGCGGTCATCAAGGGATCTGGAGGTGTCCGAAAAGTTCTCTGGGCTCCCACGGGATCAGGCAAGAGCGGCGGGGTCCGGGTTATCTATTCTTAGAAGAAATCGGAAGACGAAGTATGGATGCTGACGCTTTACCACAAATCAGAGCGCTCAACGATTCCTGGGCAGCTCTGAGGCAGATAGCGGAGGCGATCCTGAACGAGATAAAAGAGTTCAAAAAGGGCAACGTCGAACTTACGACGCGTCAGCTTTCCGAGCCCTCCTCCCCGCAGGAGATCAGACTCAAGCTTAATCTCTCACAGTCGGCATTCGCCGCGCTGATGGGGGTGAGCGTGCGTACCTTACAGGATTGGGAGCAGGGCCGAAGGGAACCACAAGGTCCGGCGCTGGCCTTGTTGCGGATAGCCGAGCAGCATCCAGAGGTTTTCAGTGAACTCGATTAAGGAAGGCGTAACTCAGCGTTAAATCAGTAGTGATATCGAACCTGGGCAATAACTAAGGCGTCATCCGTGACCTTGTACACCATTCGGTGTTCCTCATTGATTCGGCGAGACCAGTAACCGGCGAGGCTGTGCTTGAGGGGCTCCGGTTTACCAACACCTTCGAACGGCTCTCGCTTGGTCTCTTTGATCAGCTTATTGATTCGGTTAAGGATCTTTTTGTCGGTTTTTTGCCAGTATAGATAGTCTTCCCAGGCGTTCTCGGAGAAGATGAGTTTCATTCAAGAAGTTCCTTTTCCTGACCACCTTCTTGTTCCAGCTCGGCAACGGATTCCATCAAACGCCGGGCGTTTTTGGGTGCGCGTAGAAGGTATGCAGTTTCTTGCAGCGCCTCGTAGTCCTCAAGGGAGATCATTACCACGGACTGCGACTTGCTCCGGGTGATGATCACAGGGGAATGGTCCTCACAGACCTGCTCCATGGTTTTTGCTAGATTGGTTCTAGCCGCTGTGTAGCTGATGGCATCCATAAGGCTTCTCCTGTACAGGATGTTGTTCATGATCAGAATACCGTACGCTAAAGGATTTAACAATCGACTGCACAGCGAGCGATTTTTCGCCGCTTCGCGGCTCCAAACCGGCGCGTGAGCCGGGCGTTAGCTGGCAGTAAGCTTCTATCGGGGTTGGTGGGGTCAGGCTGAGAACCGTCGGTTTCAACCTTTGGCAATATCAGCCTGTGTCGGGAAGCTCCGCCCCTTGAGACGTTCCGTCGTGCCTTGGATGTCATCGACGAAAAGCAGTAGAAAATCCCCCTCATTCGCCTCCCCGATGGCCTTTGCCACTGCCTCCTGTTCACTCATGATCGTTTCGGCCTGAAGGGACGGATCGGCATGCGTGGCGCCGAGGTGAATGAGCTTCGCCGCCTCACCGGTCTTGCGCCCACGGGAATCCGTCTCATACACATAGAGAAGATCGCACAGACTGGCGAGCTGCCCGCCCAGGGCCCGGAGATCCTCGTCCCGCCGGTTGCCGGGGGCTGAGGCGACACCGATCCTGCGCTTGGTGGCCAGCCCGTTGACCAGGGGTTCAAGCGCCTCCAGGGCCGGGACGTTGTGACCGTAGTCGATCAGGCATTTCACACCATCCGCCTCGAAATAGTTCGTGCGGCCCGGCATCTGCGCCGGTGTCGGATGGAAGGTCGAAAGCCCCGCCCGAACGTCGTCGATTTCAACCCCGTGGCTGATGGCGGCTGCGGCCGCGGCCATCGCGTTCTTTATGTTGAAAGGCGCATGGCCTTCGAATGCGATCGGCACATCGTTGATGTCGACGATTTCGACGGTGACCTTGCCTTTGAGCAGAACGATCTTCCCGTTCTTCACCGACAGCACCATGCGGTGGTCACTGAGGTGCTCGGCCAGCGCCGGATTATCGGGATTCATCGTGAAGTATATGATTTCACCACGCGCCCAATAGGTGCCATGCTCCATCACTAAGGGGTCGTCGGCGTTGAGAACGCAATACCCGCCTTCCTTCTTCACCGAATCGACGACGACGGTCTTGCAGCGGGCGAGTTCATCCAGCGTATGGATATCGTGTTCGCCCAGATGATCGGAGGCGATGTTCAACAGGACGCCGACATCGCATTCGTCAAAACCCAGCCCGCGACGCATGATCCCACCGCGCGCGACTTCAAGCACGGCGTGCTCGACCGTCGGTTCTCGAAGCACGGCCTGTGCCGCGGCGGGGCCGGAATAGTCGCCACGCAGGATGATATGGTTGTCGATCTCGACCGTACCGGTACACCCCATGCCGACGGAATGCCCTGCCTGACGAAGAATATGCGTCGTCAGGCGCGTCGTTGTTGTCTTACCGTTGGTACCGGTAATCGCGCTTATCGGAATTCGGCCGTTGTTCGTCGGGTCGGGGAAGAGCATATCCACCACATGCTCGCCCACGGGACGCGGCGTGCCATGGGTCGGCGACATATGCATGCGGAAACCCGGTCCGGCATTGACTTCGACGATACCGGCTGACTGTTGATCCAGCGGTACGGACAGGTTTTCGGCCAGAAGGTCGATGCCGATCACGTCGAGCCCGACAAGTCGGGCAACCCGTTCCATCGTGAATCGCACCTCCGGGTGCACCTCGTCGGTCAAATCCGTTGCGGTACCGCCGGTCGAGAGATTGGCGGTCGATTTCAGGTACGCGATCTCGCCTTCCGGCAGCACGGTATCCAACGTAAAGCCTGCCTGCTCCAGCATCCGGTGGGTCTGTGCGTCCACATGAATCTGGGTCAGCAGGTTTTCATGACCCACGCCACGGCGCGGATCGGCGTTCTCTGTATCGATGAGTTGCTGAATCGTGTTCGTTCCATCGCCCATCACATGAGCGGCCCGACGGCGTGCCGCGGCCAGGAGTTTGCCGCCGATCACCAGAATTCGGTGGTCCTCGCCCTTGATGTAACGTTCCACAAGCACGGTTTCGTGATGCGCATAGGCCGCTTCATATCCGGCTTTCAGGTCTTCGACAGAGGTGATGTTGGTGGTCACGCCGCGTCCATGATTGCCCGACAGCGGTTTGGTTACGACCGGCCAGCCGAGCCAATCCGCCGCGCTTTGCGCATCCTCGAAGGAATAACAGGCTTGTCCGCGCGGCACCGGAATCCCGGCATCATCCAGTATCTGCTTGGTCCATTCCTTGGAGTCGGCGATGGAATAGCCGATGATCCCGGACGAATCCGTCACCGTCGCCTGAAACCGCCGTTGTTTGACGCCATGGCCAAGCTGCGTGTAGCTGGTGCCTTCGGTAAGATTATAGGCCGGGATGTTCCGGGCCCTGGCGGCATTGACGATCGACCCGGTGGAGGGTCCGAGCGCATTGGCGTCGCGAACTTCTTTTAGATGATCGATATAGGGACCGAGGTCCACGTCCTCGCTATCGTATAACTTCTGCGCGATTTCCACCGCAGCCACACCCGCGGCGAGGCCTGTGGCTTCGTCCCGGTAGCGATAGACCACGTTGTAGATACCAGTCTCATAGCTGTCGATGGCTTTTCCGTATCCGACCGAAAAGCCAACCAGGTTCTGCAACTCGATCGCGAGATGCTCGACCAGATGCCCGGCCCAGGTACCATCTCTGAGCCGCTGCAGAAAGCCACCCGGTTCCCCGACCGAGCAACGGTGCTCGTGAATGCTGGGGATCAGCTTCTCAAGCTTATCCGCTATCCCCGGAACCTGGTCGCTCGGGCGCTCTTCCAGTTCGTCGATGGCGAGCCGCATGTAGATGGTCTTGTAGCGGCTATAGTAATTCGGCCCACGCAAAGCGCGGTGTTCAAGAATTCGCAATCCAGTGCTCCAGCCCTTCCGCCCTGAGTTCTTCTGGTCCCAGGACCCGCCGATCCGTCAGGTCAAATCCATAACCATCGACCAGCGCATGCATGATGACATTGTGTACGGTGACAGCTTCCCCGTCCGAAAGATCGGACACGTTCGAGCCTGATATCTGGGAACTGTCAACGATGATGACATGACCGGGCCCGAAAGCCCGCATGACATCACCCTCGAACAGAACAGCCGCATCCTCACCCAGGCCGACGCCCAGGTATTCGGGGTTGGTGGCGCCCACTTCCATCAATCTTGAAAAGCGTCCACGCTCAAGGAAGTGGGTATCGATGATGACGCCGTCAACCAGGCCGAAGCCGGCAGTCATCTGCACCGCGCCCTTGCGCAGGGAATCGTCAGCCGGACCGCCATAGACCATCGTCTGGGACTGACAGGCCGCCCCCGCGCTCGTCCCCGCGATCACCGTGCCCGATTGGTGCAGCGCACGAATCGTCTCCATAGCGGGAGAACCGCCGAGAACATACGTTAGCCGCATCTGGTCGCCGCCGGAGAGGAAAATAATGTCCGAGTTCCGGATCATTTCAACGAATTGGTCCGACGCCGCGTCGCTGCGTTCGCGGATCCGGATGTCCAGTACGTCCGACGCCCCCAGGCTCGAAAACACCTCGCGATACTGACCGAATACATCGTCGGGAACGCCGCTTGCCGTCGTGATGACACCGACGATCGGCGCCTCCTTTTTCGACAACAACAGGACACGGCGCAGTATTTCCGACTCGGACGTCCTGTCCTCCGCGCCGCCGATTGCGACAAGCGGTCCTCTGGGGGTCATTTTGGCGGGTATGTTCATTGACGGCACTTCGACCCCCACAATTGAATTGTCTACGGTAGTATACATGTAATATCCGACCCATTGGCTGATGACGTAACCTTCTGGAGAATGAGCATGATTCGCGGCTTTAGTCTCGCAGTTCACGGCGGCGCGGGCGTTTTGCATCGCGATTGCATGACGCCGGAGCGTGAGGCCGAGTATCACGCCGCGCTGGACCGAGCCTTGAGCGCGGGTGAAGCGGTACTCGACACGGATGGCTCTGCGCTCGACGCCGTGACCCAGGCGGTTTGCGCCCTGGAAGACGACTCGCTTTTCAATGCGGGGCGCGGCGCCGTCTTCACGCGCGATAAGCAGCAGGAAATGGATGCCTCCCTGATGGACGGCAGTAATCGCCGGGCGGGTGCCGTCGCCGGAATCTTCGGGCCGAAGAACCCCATCCTGGCCGCTCGCAGCGTTCTCGAGAACACCGATCACGTTTTCATGATTGGAGAGGGCGCACTTGCCGTCGCGCGCACCGCCGGGCTCGATTTCGAAGACAAGGATTACTTCTTCACACAGGAACGGTGGGAATCACTGCAGGACACGCTGAAGATGCATGCGGAAGGGACGCTCGACGACGATCCCGCACGCCGTCACGGTACCGTCGGTGCCGTGGCATGCGATCGCAACGGTCATCTTGCGGCGGCGACCTCCACCGGCGGCATGACGGCGAAGCGCTCCGGCCGCGTAGGCGACAGCCCGGTAATCGGCGCCGGCACCTATGCCGATGACGCCACCTGTGCGGTATCGGCAACCGGCGATGGCGAAGCCTTCCTGCGCCTGTGTGTTGCACATGAAATCGAGGCACGCATGCGGCTCACCGGTGTCTCACTGGAGCACGCCGCCGCGGACGTGATCACGACCGAACTGACGGCCTTGAGCGGAACCGGAGGCATCATCGCGCTGGACTGCAACGGTGCCATAACGATGCCCTTCAACTGCAAGGGAATGTATCGCGGCTGGACCGTCGAAGGGGACGGTCGGAAAACGGCCATCTACTGAGGTTCCATACCTCGACCCGGCAAGCGGAATCTGACTCACGATGGTCAGAGCTCACTCTACTGTTTGCGTTAATATTCCTGAATTTTTACAGGCGCTTGTGCATTAGCGAACATTCAGGTGCACGAAAAAGCGTAAAATTGTCTGTGTGCCCAAACTAGAGCGTGACCGAAATGAAAAAGTTCATAGGTTTAACGTTGGTTATATTTGTAAACGGGATTTTCCTTCAAACCGCAATTGGAGAAGAGTCACAGACAGCTTTGGTGCCATTACCCTCGGTCGATGACTTCACCAGAGGCGAAGATGGCTGGGGAGTAGGGCTTGGCCTGGGTATTGAATACGAGTCTGCCTACGAAGGATCCGATGAATTTGAACTTGAGGTCGATCCTGCTGGGGCAGTGCAGTGGCGAAACGGAGATGATATCTACTATTGGGCGGGGACGGCGCTCGGCTGGCGGGGACTTCGATCTCAAACCTGGTTTTTTGACGCGGCTGTGGCTTTCCCCTTCGAAGAGGGCCGTGAAGAGAGTGATTCCGAGGACGGCCGTTTGGATGGTCTTGGTGATGTCGACGGGAGCACTGAACTCGTTCTGCAGGCGCGTCGTGCATTCGCTTCGGACTGGCGTTATTGGCTGGATGGACGACTTATTGCCAGCGAAGACGGGAGCCTTGGTATTTTTGGGGTTGGGCGTCGTTTCGGTGATCAAACAGATGGTACGGGCTCGGAGCTGGGTGTTGTTCTGGTTTTTCACGACAGCGATTATGCGAATCGAGATTTTGGTATTAACTCAGAACAATCAGCTAATTCCGGGCTGGATGAAACCGATCTCGGCGGTGGCTTTCGCTCCATCGGGTTGAACTATACCTTCCGTTATTTTATGAGCGACAACTGGCAGGTTTTTGGCGAGGCCCTATACGAGCACTTTAGTAGCGATGTCAGGGATAGCCCAATTGCGCGCAGCGATTACGAAGCGGAAGTGGGTGTTGGGGCAATCTACGTATTCTGAATCTGGATCAGATATTTCTGAGCTAACCGATATCCCGCCGCGCCGCGGCTCCAAACCGGCGCGGGACTCGAGCGTTAAGGAGTAGTTTTGATTGGGGAGGAACGTCTTTAATGAGGAGAGGATTCAAACAGATCGACGTTTTTGGAGAGCATCCCTACACGGGTAACCCAGTCGCGGTTGTGCTGGACTCTGAAGGGCTTTCTACTGAAGAAATGCAGAATTTCACCCGTTGGATGAATTTATCAGAGAGTACCTTTCTCCTGCCTCCAACGTCTGACGAGGCCGACTACCGTGTCCGGATATTCACGCTTGCCCATGAGCTTCCGTTCGCGGGGCATCCGACACTGGGTACCTGTCATGCGTGGCTGGAAGCGGGTGGTCAGCCCAAACAACCTGACCGCATCATTCAGGAATGCGGAGCCGGCCTGGTGCCCATCAGGCGCGATGGTGGTCTCGCATTCTCGGCTCCGCCATTATTACGTTCCGGTGAGGTTGAAGAGTCGTTTGTTCAAGAGTTAGCCACCGTACTGGGTATCACCCGCAACGAAATTGTTGATGCTCAGTGGGTCGATAATGGACCCGGGTGGGTTGGCGTATTACTCGAAAGTGCGGACGCTGTTCTATCTGTAGAGCCTGATTTCAATCGCTATTCCGGCAAAGGTAACCTCGATATCGGCCTCGTCGGTCCCTATCCCGAAGGTTCGGGGTGTGCTTTTGAGGTACGGGCTGTTTTCAGCGACGAGCATGGGCAAGAGACAGAGGATCCGGTAACCGGCAGTCTCAATGCCTCCCTTGCGCAATGGCTGATCGCCAGTGGGCGCGTGAAAGCGCCTTATGTTTCAAGCCAGGGTACACGCCTTGGTAGGAGGGGCCGACCGCGTATCAACCAGGACGCTGAGGGCACAATCTGGGTGGGCGGTGACACGTTTACCTGCATCAACGGTGAGGTTGAGATTTAGCGAAATGAAGCCTGGTTGCCGGTCCTGATGAATGATTGAAGAAGCGCTCCATTCAAGGCATCTTGCAGGCATGCGCATTTCGCGACCAGACAGACTGACGGGCAGGGGTTCATCATGAAAGTAGTTGTCGTTGGAGCCGGTATCATGGGGACCACTTTTGCCGCCCTGGCAAAAGAAATGGCGCCTGAACTGGACATCACCATCCTGGAGCGGCTGGATGGTGTCGGAGAAGGGAGTTCAGCCGGGTTCAACAACGCCGGGACCGGGCATGAGGCGAATTGTGAGCTTAACTATACGCCCGTTGATGAGGAAGTCATTTCCGTTGAAAAGGCCCTGAAGATCCATGCCCAGTTCAACGTGGCCAAGCAGTTCTGGGCCTACCTGGTCCAGCAGGGCATCATCGAGGATCCCGGGAGCTTCATCCACCAGACCAAGCACTGCACCCTGGTGCCTGCCCAGGCCATTGATATGTTGCGGCTGCGCTACCAGGAGATGTCCGCGCATCATTTCTTCGAGCAGATGCGCTACTCGGAAGACTTTGATGAGATCAAGAGCTGGATTCCCTACACCATGGAAGGAAGGCCCCGCCATGAACAGATGGCGGCGACCGTTGTTGAAACCGGCACCGACATCAATTTCGGTGCACTGACCGGCCATATCGCCACGCATCTGGTGCGGAATAGGGGCGTTACCATTGAGCATGGCGTTCATGTCAAAAGGGCCCACCGCAGTCCCTCCGGGAGCTGGCTGCTGGAAGCCTATCAGCACGGGGAACCGGTTCAATACAAGGCGGATGTGCTCTTTGTGGGGGCCGGCGGCGGTGCCTTCCCACTGCTGAAGAAAAGTCACCTGCCCTTCCGCCACCGCTTCGCGGGGTTCCCGGTCGGCGGGCGCTTCCTGCGGGCCTCGATCAGCGAGGAAGAGGCGAAGCACTACACCGCCAAGACCTATGGCAAGGCGAAGGTCGGTGCGCCGCCGATGTCCGTGCCCCATCTGGATCTGCGTGTGGTGGATGGCCAGTATTACCTGCTGTTCGGCCCGTTCGCCTCGTTCAAGCCCATTCTTGAAAAAGGCAGGGGTCTGTTTGATTACCTGAGTGGCCTGCGGCTGCATGACATTCCCAGCATGCTGAACGTCGCCATGGAACACTTCTCGCTGGTGAGATACCTCGTGTCCGAATCGTTCAAGGGCACGAAGAGCATGTACGAGGAGCTGGAGAAGTTTGCCCCTGGCATGAGTGAAAAGTTTGACTGGAAACCGATCCAGGCCGGCCAGCGGGTACAGATCATCAAGGATGGGAATCTGCAGATGGGAACCGAGATTGTGGTTTCCGAGGACGGGACCTACGGCACGCTGCTGGGCGCCTCGCCGGGCGCCTCTGTCTCGCCGGAGGTGATGCTGCGGTGTCTTGAGCAGCTGATGCCCTCCCGTATGGCCACGGAAGAGGCCCGGGAAAAGCGCAAGGAGATCTTTCCCGAAGATGACCTGAACACACTGATCAACGATCCTGAGCGTTATCGAGCGATCCGGGATGAGGTGAACAGGCAGTTGGGGATTATGGCAGGGGGCTCGTCAGACGCCTGAAGTACTTGGCGTCGAGGGCCACACCGTTGTGTCGCCCCGTCGGATCATACAATCGGCAGTGGCCCATGCCTTTCAGGCCGAGGGAAAAGCCGCTCCAGTTCAGCGAGCTGTTCCTGTGTGAGCGTGGTCTCGGCTGACGCCCGGTTCTCGGCTTGGCGCTCCGGGTTACTGGTTTTCGGAATGGCGATGACGTCGTCGTGCGCTTGCAGCCAGGCGAGCGCGGTCTGCGCCGGGGTGATGCCGTTGCGCTCGGCAAAGGCCCGCAGGGCGGGCTGTTCCAGGAGCCTGCGCTGGCCGAGCGGGCAGTAAGCCATGGCCGGAATGCCGTGTTGCCGCATCCAGGGCAGGGGGTCGTTCTCGATGGTGCGCTCGCCGAGGTGGTAAAGGAGCTGGTTGGCGCTGCAGGCGTCGCCGCCGGGCACCTTCCAGAGATCCGCCAGGTCGCTTGCGTCAAAGTTGCTCACGCCCCAGTGGCGGATCAGCCCTTCCCTTTGCAGATCCTCAAAACCGGCAACCGCTTCAGCCAGGTCAGCCCCGCCGCGCCAGTGCAGGAGGTAGAGGTCGAGCCGGCCGGTGCCCAGACGTGCCAGGCTTGCTTTGCAGGCGGCACGGACGCCACCGCGTGAGGCGTTGTGCGGAAAGACCTTGCTGACCAGGAAGAGTTCCTCGCGCCGGTTTCCCATGGCCTCGCCGACAATGCGCTCGGCGCCGCCGTTGCCGTACATTTCGGCCGTGTCGATCAGTGTCAGCCCGGCGTCGATGCCAGCCCGCACGGCTTCCACCTCACGCTCGCGGTCCTGCGGGCGCTCGCCCATCCGCCATGTGCCCTGGCCAAGCGCCGGGATGCGTTCACCGCCGGGGAGTTCAACGTATTTCATGGCTCCACCTTCCCTCTCAGTGCCTTGGTCTTGCCTCTCCGTGTCTTGCTCTCAACGCGCCGTCGTTTGGCGGATTTGGTCGGCCTTGTGGGTCGACGGGTTTTTTCCTGTTTTACGGCACCCTGGATCAGGGTTTTCAGCCGTTGCAGCGCGTCTTCCTTGTTCTGCTCCAGGGTACGGTAGGACTGCGCCTTGATGATGACCACCCCTTCCTTACTGATGCGCTGGTCGGAGAGCGCCATCAGTCGTTCCTTGTAGAAGGACGGCAGGCTGGAGCCTGGGATATCAAAGCGCAGGTGCACGGCCGAGGCGACCTTGTTGACGTTCTGGCCGCCGGCACCCTGGGCGCGGATCTGGGTGATCTCGATCTCCCAGTCAGCAAGTTCCACGGTGTTGGATATTGTCAGCATGCGGTAACCACCTCAATCCGCTGTGATGCCCACCTCCATGGCAAGGCGTTCGCCATCTTCTGAGTCGATCTCTCCGGGGTCAAGCAGACGAACACGGTCAGTCTCGATACGGTCTTCGGCACTGGGATCCACCAGGGCATCGCGCACCGCTGTGGCGCGGGCGTTGGCGAGGGCTCTGAGGTCAGCGTCCGTGACCTGCTGGGCGGCAATCACCTTTTCGGCCAGGTGGTTGCGATACGCCAGGGCATCAAAGCCGCTGTCCTGTGATGATTCACCCTGCTCTTGCGTGAAGCGTGCCCGGACGGCTTCCAGATACGCGTCCGGGTAGGAAGCAGTGAACATTGTCTCAACAACCTCCTGGTTCGACCCGGCCGTGAGGCTGGGCTCCGCGACGTCGCGGCCAGCCTCAGCCAGGCGTTGCCGCAGGGCCTCAATGGCTTTGCCGCGCTGCAGTGCCGGGCCGTCGAACGTCCGGCTGAAGGGGCCGGGGAGCTCCAGAACCAGTTCCGGGCGCTGGTTTAGCGCCTCGCGCAGCTTGGCGACGCGTTCACGCTGGGGCGGCAGGAGATCGGAGCGCCCTGCCGGGAACTCAACCTGGCCGAGCTCCTCCGATTCAGCGCCAACGAGGCTGGCCAGGAAGCGGAACGGTGACTGGACGACGGACTTGATGGCGTTGCCCAGTGCCTGGCGGATCACCTGGTTGATGTCGAATTCCGGGCTGCCAACATCCCCGGTCACTGGCAGGTCCAGGTCGATGACGCCGTCGCTGTCCTTGAGCAGGCCAATGGCCAGGTCCAGCGGCAGGTCCATGGCATTGCTGGCGTCCATCTTTTCGCCGAGTTTCAGGTCGCGCAGCACCAGGTTGTTCTGCCCGTCGAGTTGGTTGTCCGTGACGGTGTAATCGAGATCCAGATCCATGGTGCCTCCGGCGATCTTGCGGCCGGCGAAGCGCACGGTGTAGGGGGAGTATTCCGGGATCTGAAGGTTGCGGAACATCAGCTTCAGGCTGGTTTCGCGCATGGGGTGCCAGGCGTGAAGGGTGCCGTCCACACGGGCCAGACCGTATTCCGCGACCTCGCCTTCCAGCGCCACCTGAGCCGGCTGGGCCGAGGTGGAGCTCAGGGTCGATATCTTGCCACCCAATGTGTGGATGCTCGTTGAGAAGGGCAGCGGCAGGGATTTATCCGCAAACCGGAGAGCGCCGTTGGTCAGTTCAATACCCTCGATGGTGATTGCGAACGGGTCCGCCTCGCTGTCTTTGGGTTCTTCGTCATCCGTCTTCCCTGCGCCCTCCTGTTGGGGCTCTGCCATAAGCTGCCCGAAATTGGTGCTCTGGTCCTCGTTGATAGTCACCCGCCCGAACAGGCCATCGACGGAGATTGGGCCGGTTTCCAGCTGTCGTTCCGCGAGGCGCAGATTGAGTTCTTCCGTCTGAAGGCTCTGCCAACCGATGAGTGGTTCGTCGTTGGCGGGGGCCCTGATGCTGAGCGCCTTGATGCCGCCGGAGCCCTCGAAAGCAAAGGGCTGCTGCGCATCGGTACGCATCCGGCCATTCAGGTTGAGCGTCCCGTCGCCGAGCTGCACATCCGCCAGTTGCTGCAGGTAGGGTTCGGCCTGCGCCAGTGCCAGTTCATCAATGCGGGCGTCGCCTTCCAGAGCGAACGCCGGGCTGAGCTGAAGTGACCCGTCAAAGTCGAGCATGCCGCCTGCCGCGAGCTGCCCTTTCATGCGCACCGGGAAGGGGGCGTCTTCCTGCAGCGAGACATCCCTGGCGGACAGACTGAGATCCTCCAGTGCCAGCGACACCCGGCGAGCTGCCCTTTCATGCGCACCGGGAAGGGGGCGTCTTCCTGCAGCGAGACATCCCTGGCGGACAGACTGAGATCCTCCAGTGCCAGCGACACCCGGTTCGACGGCGCAGAGGTGGTTGCGGTGTCCTGCAGGTTGTCAGTGAAGCGCAGAGCGCCGCCGTCGACGTGCAGATCGTTGACCCGTAATGCGAGTGGTGATGAAGCACCGTCTTCGTCTGGAGTCTCGTCTTCCTCTGTGGCCTCCTCCGAGGGAGTGGTGGCTAGGCGGGAGAAGCGCGTCCCGCCCTCGGCGAAGCGTTCTTCCTGGACCAGCGGCTGATCAAGTTGGATTGTCTCCAGGGTCAGGACGCCATCAACCACGCTGGACCAGGCGACATCGATGAACAGCCGCTGCCAGCCGAGCAGTTGCTGGTTGTCGGTGTCGTCGAGGGCGAGCCCGTCGATCTGGAGAGTGAGTGTGTATGGGTTGGTGTGAACCGCCTCGATGCGGAGTTCCCGGTTGTAGTCTTCCTTGACGGTGCTTACCGCCAGGTACTGGATGATCCAGGGCAGGGCCAGGAACCCCAGCAGGGTGTAAGCAACGACCAGGGCGAGGAGCCAGAAGCGGATCCGCCGTGGAGAGGCCCACCGTGTTCGCAGGTAGCCGCCAAAACGGCGTAGGGAGTCACTTGGCATCGGACCACATCCATGGGCATTGGAATGAACAGTACTGCCCAGACTAAACCCGCCGGTGCCTGTCGTCACCTCTGAGTGCACCGCACGGAATCTTCCTGCTCATCCCGGGTGCTGATAAGCTGGCGCTAATACCCCTTCCGATTGGACACAGACCATTGCTGACTGCGGCGCGCAACCTCTGGCGGAAACACCGCTTCCTCGTTATTGCATTCATCACGGCGCTGGTGGTGACGGCATTCTTTGCCGCACGCCTTGTGTTCTTCAGCCTGTACTGGGCCGAGCCCGCCCGTCAGGATCAGCCGGTGGAAGGCTGGATGACCCCTCGCTATGTTGCGCTTTCCTACGACCTGCCGCCCGGGGTGGTCCGTGAGGTGCTGGACCTGAAGGCCGTTGATGGTGAGCGCCGCACGCTCGAGGAGATCGCCAAGGACTCCAGCCTGACTCTGGAGGAGATACAGCAGCGCGTTGATGAGGCCGTGCGTTCCCATGAGGGTGACAGGGAATGACAGACACGGTCTTCCTTCTTGTCGCCACCTACGGCAGTGCCGCCCTGTTTGCCGTGACCTTCCTGAGCTGCCTGGCCATGCCGGTACCGGCATCCCTGATGATGCTTACCGGTGGTGCATTCGCGGCCTCGGGGGACCTGCCCCTGGTGTCCGTGAGTCTGGCGGCCTATGCGGGCGCCCTGAGCGGCGACCAGGCAGGGGCCCTGATTGGGCGCTCGTGTGCCGGATGGCTGGAACAGTGGGCCGAGGCCCGCCGGAGCCGGGCCGTTCTGCTGGCCCGGGCGCGGGCCTCCGTTGACCAGTGGGGTGGTATGGGCGTTTTTCTCAGCAGGTGGCTCGTCAGCCCGCTCGGGCCCTACGTCAACTTCGCCGCGGGCGCGGGACGCATGCGCTGGGCACGTTTCAGCGTATGGAGTGCGGCCGGGGAAGCGGTGTGGGTGGCGCTGTATGTGGGTCTGGGTTATCTGTTCGCCAGCAGCCTTACCGCCGTCGCTGAGTTCGCGGCTGACGTGAGCGGGCTGATCGCCGGTGCGGTGGTCGCCGTCGGCCTTGGAATCTGGCTGCGGATAATGCAGAAGCGCCATCAGGGGCGAGTGAAGGGCTGATTCCTTCAGTCTGTTATCCGGTTGCCCTTGTGCCGGTACATATCTGCGTCCGCTTGTGAGAAGAGGTCGTCGAGTTCCTCGGTATCATCCGGATAGATGGCGACGCCGATGCTCAGGCCCACAAGCACTTCCTGGCCGGATTTGAGTGGGATCGGAGCATCCCCGATTCGGGCCAGATCTGCTCTCAGGCGATCCAGATCCTTGTCTTTCTGGATCCCTTCAAGCAGTAGAACGAATTCGTCACCCCCGATCCGCGCGACAGTATCCGAGGCCCTTGTCAGTGCCTGAAGGCTGCTGCCTATTGTCAGGAGCACGTCATCGCCGGCGGTATGGCCATAGGTGTCATTGATCTGCTTGAATCGGTCCAGATCAATGACAACCAGTGCAAAGCTTTCTCCCGAGCGCCCGGCCCGTGCAGCCGCTTCCATCAGGCGTTCCTGAAGGTGTTTTCGGTTGGCAAGCCCGGTCAGAGGGTCATGGTTGGCCTGCTTCTGCAGGAGCTGTTGCTTCTCCCTCAGTCTGCGGTTGGTCATTTCGAGTTCGCGTGTCCGGTCTGCCAGCGCCAGTGACAGCAGCAGCATCTCCGTGGCGGAGCCGATCAGTAGAGCGTTTGTGGTGAAGCTGTTGGAGGGAAGAACACCCACGTTGTGCAGGGCGATGACAAGAACACCCAACAGGAAAGCCACCCAGGCGAGTACGAAGAAACGCGCCCCTGGTTCTTTCAGATAAAGGCTGACTGCGCCCATCAGGAGAGCGACGACCGAGAAGACCATGGACAGTAGATTGACTGCGACCGCCGCTGCGTAATACGAGACGAACACTGCGGTTAGAAAGGTGAGTCCGTACGCGACGCTGAGTGAAGGCATAAGCCAGCCCAGTTTAAGCCGCGTGGGTGTACTGGCAAGGAAGCGTTGAACGAAGAGGGTTCCGAAAACGCCGGCGGCGGCTACCCCGCCGGTGGGAGAGAGGTGTGCGAGCCAGGGTGAGCCAGGCCACAGGAACTGACCGGTCAGGCCCGACAGGCCGGCCTGGCCAACCCCGAGAAAGCCAATGAACCCCACGTAGGTCAGGTAGAGCGTGTCGCGCAGCGAGAAAAACAGGAACAGGTTGTAGATGAAAAGTGCCCCAAGCACCCCATAGTAAAGGCCCAGAGCCGCGTAGGCGGTCTGGTCACTGCGCCAGAGTCCATCGCCCTGCCAGAGAGTGACCGGCACTGTGAGGGTGCCTTCGGAGCGCACCCGCAGGAAGGCCTGGTAGTCACTGTTGGGAGAGAGGGATACTGGGAATACGTGATTCCGGTGGCTAACGGGCTTGCCGGAGAATGGCAGCAGGTCACCCGACTGCTGTTCCGCGAGCAGCTTGCCGTTGCCCAGCAGATAGAAATCAACCTTATCCAGTGACGAGTGGCCTATTTCCAGGAAGGTGTTTTCCTGAATCCGGCTGGAAGTTGAGAACTCAAAAGCCAGCCATATCTCATCCATGGTGAGACCAAAGTTGGTCCGGGAGGGGTCATGGATTTCCGCTCTGGAGAATTCACCCTGCTGATACAGTTCAACGGCCCTGTTTAAGGGCAGCTCCTGTTGATCATTGGTATAGATCGCGGCTGACGGTGACAGGCTATGCTGTGTTTCAGGCCCGATCACATGGGATGGTACCTCCTGCGCGAATCCTGCCGGGGAATGCAGCAAGAGAATCACCATCCAGAGGGTCAAGCCAACAACCTTCAGCACATCATCTCCAACCACTCCTGGCAACGCGTGCTTACGCAGCCGGTACTGCTGTGTGTCAGTTCATCAGTATAACTGATGAACTGTTAGTCTACTTTCATTTTCCTTCGGATGGTCCAGGAGGTGATGTCGCGCTTGATACTCCTCCCTGCGGTTCGGGGCTATTATTCCTTGCATCTGGTTGTGATTCGTCGGGATCCGAATCCGCCCTGGGGTCTGGCTGCGCATAGAAATGCATTTGCCGGGTGTAATTTGAAGAAACTGCGAAGTTGGAGTGCGTGGGGTTGCCCTGGCCCCATGGAGCGGGATACTGGTGGTTACTCCGGCTACGGGATCAGGGGAGCGTAACGACGGATGGGAATGCATGGCATAACGGCACGGTTATTTCTTGCCATGTTGGGCGTCACTCTCGTTGCGGTCCTCGCCATGGTGGTCGCAACGCAGTATACCTTCCAGGACGATTTTCTTGATTATGCCCGGGAGCGTCAGCAGGAGCGTGTCGCGTCCCTGGCCGAGCGACTTGCCGATTACTACGCCGATACCGGGGGCTGGTCGGCCCTTCGCTCCCCGGAGGCATGGCAGGAGTTGCTGCATGAATCGGTCTGGCGACTGCCGCCGCCAGGAAGACGCCGACCAGACCGGAAGGAGCCGAATCATCATACCCCCAACCCTAAACCCCGCCACGCGCCGCCCGGATCATTCGGGCTTCGCCCGGCATTGCTGAATGCCGTTGGTGAGCCGGTCACGGGGCCGGACCTGCCGGTGGGCGAGCTGGAAAGGGTGGCGATCCGTGTTGGTGGGGCCACAGTGGGCTGGCTGGCGTATAGGCCCGTCGAGCGGATTACGGACCGGATTGCCCTGCGGTTCCGGGACCAGCAGTTCGAAGCTGCCTGGGCCATAGCGGCCGCGGTCAGTGTGCTGGCGGGGATGGTCAGCCTGTTGCTGGCGCGTGGGCTGCTTGCGCCTGTTGGTCGTCTTGCCGGCGCAACCCGGGCGCTTGCCGCCGGTCGCTTTGATACCCGTGTTCAGGAGGCACGCCGGGATGAGCTTGGCCAGCTCGCCCGAGATTTCAATCGCCTTGCCGAGACCCTGGAGCGTAACGAGCAGCTGCGTCGCGAGTTCATGGCGGACGTGTCCCATGAGCTGCGGACACCACTGTCTGTTCTGCGGGCCGAACTGGAAGCCATGGAAGACGGCGTCCGGCCACTGAACCATGAGAGCCTGACCGGCCTTCAGCGTAACCTGGCGGCCCTGAACAAGCTCGTCGAGGATCTTTACGATCTCTCGCTGGCCGATGCGGGAGCGCTTGCCTACCGTATGAGCCGACTGGATGCGGTACAGCTCGTTGCCCGCATCGCGGAGCAGTGGCGTGGCAGTTTCGCGAACGCGGGCCTTGAGCTGTGTGAGGAACTGCCCCCTCAGGCGGTCATGATCAGCGGCGACGAGCAGCGCCTGGAGCAGCTCGTTGCCAACCTGCTGCGCAACAGCCTCCAGTACACCGGGGCCGGAGGCCAGGTCCGCATGGCGCTTGCTGATGAGGGTGGTAAGGCTGTATTGAGTATTGAGGATTCGGCGCCTGGTGTGGCGGCGGAGAACCGCGCCCGGTTGTTTGAGCGACTCTATCGCGTTGAAGGGTCGCGCAGCCGTGCCAGTGGCGGTGCCGGCTTGGGGCTGGCGATCTGTGAGCGCATCGCCCAGGCGCACGATGGTGACCTCACAGCCTACGAATCGCCTCTGGGTGGCCTTGGCATCCGGCTGCGCTTGCCGCTTGACCAGCGACCCTCGACAAGCGCGGAGGTCAGCGCATGATGATGACGTCCGAAGGAACCCGGATCCTGGTGGTTGAGGATGAGCCACAGCTGGCGTCACTGCTGGCGGACTACCTGCGTCAGTCCGGCTATGAGCCGCACCTGATCGGGGATGGGCGCGAGGTGGTGCCATGGGTTCGTTCCCACCGACCTGAGCTGGTGCTTCTTGATCTGATGCTGCCCGGCGAGGACGGCATGGGCGTCTGCCGCGAGATTCGCCGTTTCAGCGAGGTGCCGATCATAATGGTGACCGCCCGGGTCGAGGAGATTGATCGTCTGCTGGGGCTCGAACTCGGGGCGGACGATTACATCTGCAAGCCGTTCAGCCCGCGCGAGGTAGTGGCGCGGGTCAGGGCCGTGCTGCGTCGTAGCCGCCCGGATTCTGGTGTCGACTCTACTGGGGGCCTGGTCGTGGACGAAGCCGCTTACCAGGCAACCCTGGATGGCGAGCCGCTGCCCCTGACGCCGGTGGAGTTCCGCCTTCTGGCCGCCCTCGCCGCGCATCCCGGTCGAGTCCTGTCACGTGAACAGCTCCAGGACCGCCTCTACGACGACTACCGGGTGGTGACCGACCGGACGGTGGACACGCATGTGAAGAACCTGCGCCGCAAGATGGCATCCGTCCGCGGCGAGCAGGATTTCATCCGCTCGATCTATGGCGTGGGCTATCGCCTCGAGCCGATCGACTGACCACCGCACTCGCCCATCGTCTCCACATTCTCTCCTTGATGCCTGCTTACTCACTCCATAGAGGGGCCCGACAATAAGTCATGGGTCGCGATGAAGCGCGGCCTGTTTGAAACCGATTCATCACGGGAGAGACATACCATGAAACAAAGCAAGCTTCTGACCACCGTTCTCACCGGCGCCCTCGTTGGCACCCTTGGCGTGGCCTCGGTCGCGCAGGCCAGACCCCATCATGGCCCTGGGCACGGACCGGGTATGCTCATCCAGGAGCTGCCGGCCGAGGTGTCGGCTCTGATGGAGCATCATTCCGGTTATTTCTCGCAGGCGGACGCCAACGGGGATGGCCAGCTCAACGCCAAGGAGCTGAACGCGGCTATTGAGCGGATGCGGGCTGAGCGCCGACTTCAGCGCCTTGATACCAACGACGATGGTAGCGTGAGCGCTGAGGAATTCAGCGCACCGTTGCGCAGGCGGCTGGAGCACATGGACCGCAACGATGACGGAACCATCGGGGAGGAAGAGGTGCACCCCGGGCATAAGCGTCACGGCAAGCATCATGGCAGGGAGGATGATCACGGCTGGTGGTGAGCCCGTCCAGCGGCCGGCGCCGGAGGGTGCCGGCCTTGCAGCGCAGGTTGTTCTCACCGGAGCCTACCGGCCATTATAGGTCGACAACCAATACGGAGGGCTCCAATCATGCGTAAAGCTGCATGGCTTATCCTGACCCTGGGAATGGCCGCCGCGCAGGCTGCCGGGGCTTCTGATTACCCTTACCCGGTGGAGCGTTTCACATTCGACAGTCAGCGACAGGAACTGTCCATGGCCTACATGGATGTGGAACCGGAGGGCGACAGCGCCAAGGGGGTTGTCGTGCTGCTGCACGGCAAGAACTTCAACGGCGCCTACTGGGAGCAGACCATCGAATTCCTGCGCGAGCGCGGACACCGCGTGGTGGTGCCGGACCAGGTCGGGTTCGGGCGTTCCAGCATGCCCAGGCGCTACCAGTTCACCTTTGACCAGCTGGCGGCCAATACGCGGTCACTGCTGGAAGAGCTCGATATTGAACAGGCCACCGTCATGGGCCATTCCATGGGCGGCATGCTGGCAACCCAGTTTGCGTTGCAGTACCCGGAGACCACTGAGCATCTGGTGCTGCTTAACCCGATCGGTCTGGAGGACTGGCGGGGCATGGGCGTTCCCTATGTGTCCATCGATACGATCTACAACAGCGAGCTGGAAAAGGACTTCGAGAGTATCAAGGCGTACCAGAAGGCCAGTTACTACGACGGTGACTGGAAGGAACGCTACGAGCCCTGGGCAAGTATGCTGGCGGATCAGTATGAGGGCAAAGATGGGGATCGCTTCGCCTGGAACATGGCGCTGACTGCCGACATGGTTCTTTCCCAGCCTGTGGTCTATGAGCTGGATCAGCTCGAAATGCCCACAACCCTCCTGATCGGCACCCGCGACCGCACGGCCATTGGCCGCGGGCTGGTGGATGAGGAGCTGGCGCAGCGGATGGGCGATTACACCCAGCTCGGCAAGAAGGCGGCGGAGCGCATTCCGGAGGCTACCCTGGTCGAGTTCGGGGACGTCGGGCATCTGCCCCATATTGAGGCGCCGGACCGGTACCTCGACGCACTGGGAGAACAGCTTCCGTAGTCCAACCGGCTGGTGGAGTGGAACGGCGAGTCGGTGCAGGATCATCGCCACGCGCTGCAGTTCATGCAGCAGGCGGAAGCCGGTGCGCCTCAGACGATCGCCATCCAGCGCCGGAACGGCAGGGCCATCCGTCTCCAGGGGGCGGCACCGGAGTGACCCCTCTCCCCTGCCTGCTCAGTGTGGTCCAGGCTTGGCCATGCTGGGCCGGTTTCATTGATAGTTCCCTTCACCTTCCCTTTCTGACATGAGTTCCCTGGCCACGTCGTGGATCTGCTCCCGTAACCACTGATGTGCCGGATCCTGCCGGTAGCGCACATGCCAGCCCAGGTGCACCGGGAAGGTGCCGAGATCTGCAGGTGGCGTCACGACCCGCAACCGCGGGTCACGGACAAAGCGGCGGCAGATCAGCTGAGGCAGTGTGGTGCAGTAGTCGGTGGTGGCGATCAGCTCGGGGATGGATAGAAAGTGGGTTACGGAGACGGCGACATCCCGTTCCAGACCCTGGCGCCCGAGCGCCTCAAAAAGACCCTTCTTCAGCCGACCGGGCGGCAGCATATTGACGTGCTTCAGGCTCTCGAACGCTTCACGCGTCAGCTGTTCGCCCTGGAAGGGGTGGTCCGCCCGAAGGACGCAGGCGAGACCGTCCTCCATCAATGACTGCACCACCAGGTTGTCCGGTGGGTCCACAATCCGTCCGAGTACAAGCGCGGTATCCCCGGCGGCCACGCCGGTTTCCGCCAGGTCCGCGCCGTAGGGAACGATGCGGATCTGGATGCCCGGCGCCCGGTGCTGCAGGCGTTCCACGAGCCTTGGCACGAACACGTATTCCACGTAGTCATTGGCGGCGATCACAAACCGCATGGTTGTTGTCGCTGGATCAAATGTCTGCTGCTCCAGCACCAGATGGTCGATTTCTCCCAATGCATCGCGGATGGCAGGGCCAATGGCCAGGGCTTTTTCCGTCGGCCGCATGCCATAGCGTTCCCTTATGAACAGCGGATCCTGGAACAGTTCCCGGCAGCGGGCCAGGGTGTTGCTGAGTGCCGGCTGGGTAATGCCCAGGCGTTTGGCGGCGCGCGTGACGCTGCGTTCTTCCAGCAGCGCGATGAAGGTCCGTAGCAGGTTCAGGTCATAGCGCATGGATATGTCGATTCAAAATATCTGGAATAACAGAGATAAATTAGATGAATTTTTTGCGTTACGCCATGGTGTCACCAGTTCAGATGCATCAGGCCGCCCACCAGGGCAGCCGTCAATAAATGAATCGGCAATTCAGATCACGAGGAGTTATGACCATGTCCGACATTACGGGGAAAACCGTCATCATCACCGGTGCCAGCAGTGGCCTGGGCGAGGCCGCCGCGCGGATGCTGGCTGACAAAGGGGCCAGGCTGATGCTTGCTGCCCGGCGTGAGGACCGGCTCAAGGCACTCACCGATTCCATCAACGCGGCTGGCGGTGAGGCGAGTTACCAGGTGGCGGATGTCACCGACCGGAGCGCCATGCAGTCGCTGGCGGACCAGACACGTGAAACCTATGGGCGGATTGATGTGCTGATCGCCAATGCGGGACTGATGCAGCTGGCGCCGCTGGATAAGCTCAAGGTTGATGAGTGGGATGCCATGATTGATATCAACATAAAGGGTGTTCTCTACGGTCTGGCGGCGGTCCTGCCGACCATGCGGGAGCAGCAGTCCGGCCATATCATCAATCTTTCCTCGGTTGCGGGCCACACGGTCTTCCCGGGTGCTGCGGTCTATTCCGCCACCAAGTACGCGGTCAAAGCGCTCTCGGAAGGCATCCGGCAGGAGTCGAACGGTGAGATCCGCGCGACCAATATCTCACCCGGGGCGGTTGAAACTGAGCTCACCGACCATATTACGGATCCGGGCGCCCAGGAGGCGGCAAGTGAGCTGTATTCCGTTGCCATCGGCTCCGACGCCATCGCCAGGGCGATCACCTATGCTATCGAGCAGCCGGGGGACGTGGATGTGAATGAACTGATCATCCGGCCCACGCAGCAACAACTGTAATCCTTTAGAATCCGGTATCCTCGGTATACCCAAAGGCGTTCATTCTGCAGTGAGGAACCATGAATTCAGTGATCGAGCTTCTGAAATCCCATCGCTCCATTCGCAAGTTCACCGGGGAAAAGATTCCCCATGACCTGTTGCTGGAGCTGGTGAGTGCCGGCCAGAGCGCGGCGACCTCCAGCCACATCCAGGCCTACAGCGTGATCCACGTAACCAGGCCTGAGAACCGTGAGCAGATTGCTGAGCTGGCCGGTGGCCAGGGGTACATCGCGAGCTGTTCGGATTTCCTGGTGTTCTGCGCGGATATGAAGCGGCCCACGGATGCGGCGGAACGGACCGGCGCCAATGTGGTCCGCGGGATGACCGAGCAGCTGCTGGTGGCGAGCGTGGATACCGCGCTGATGGCGCAGAACGTGGCGGTGGCTGCGGAATCCGAGGGTCTGGGGATCTGCTACATCGGCGGTATCCGCAATAACCCGCAGGCCGTCAGCGATCTGCTGCAGCTGCCCGACCATGTCTACCCGGTCTTCGGCATGTGCCTTGGCTACCCGGCCCAGGATCCGGAAGTGAAGCCGCGCCTTCCTGTGGAGGCGATCCTCAAGGAGGATGTCTACAGCGAGGATCCGGATCAGGTTGAAGCCTTCGACGACACCATGCAGGGCTACTACCAGGCCCGCACCGGTGGCAACAAGGACAGCAACTGGTCACAGAATCTAACGCCGCTGTTTGATACCAAGCTGCGCCCGCATATGCGGGACTTCCTGGTTAAGCGTGGGTTTGAGATGAAGTGACTAGGCGGTTCCGCCGTCGCCCTAGCTTATAACACTCCGGTTGCGGCCGCTCGTCTTGCCGTGGTAGAGCGCGTCGTCGGCGCGTTCGATGCAGGCCTCGAGCGGTTCATCCTGCTGCCAGTCCGCAATCCCGGTGGTGATGGTGACGCTCAGTGTCCGGTCCCCGGCCTGGAAAGTCAGCTGGGCGACGGCCTCGCGGATCCGTTCCGCAACGCTTAAGGCCAGCTCCAGGTCGGCGTCATGGAGCAGCACCAGGAATTCTTCACCTCCCCAGCGGGCCAGTGCGTCCCGGTCGCGGATCTGCCCCTGCATGCTCCGGGCAACAGCTTTCAGAACGGAATCACCGTAGCCGTGGCCATAACGGTCGTTGATGCGTTTGAAATGATCGACATCGATGAGAATGGCGGCTGAAGCGGTAAGCCTCTGTGCTGTCTCGGGGTGAAAGCGGTCGGCCAGGTTGAGAAGGCCACGCCTGTTGGGAAGGCCCGTGAGGTTGTCGGTCTCTGCGAGTGTCTGCAGGTGGTGTTCCGCGCGCTGGATGCTGTGGGAATGCACGTTCAGGATCATGGCCAGAATGACCAGCGCCAGGATCATGTTGAAGTAATGCAGCCCATGCAGGATCTCGGGGGCCAGAGGGTGCAGAGGAACGACCGTACGGGTCCAGAGGCTGATGCCAATGTACAGGGTGATGAGGATCACCATAACCGAAATCTTGATCCTGCTCGACGCCCGGGCATCGAGAAACACCAGTGGCGTCAGAGCCAGAACGTAATAGTGGAAGCCGCTCTCCCAGCCCAAAACCCGTGATGCAATGCCTGCATGCAGGATGACTTCCACGCCGGTTATCACTAAAACGGTCTGTAGCCACTTTACGTCCGCCATCGACTTCTGGCAGAAGCCGTAGACGCCAACGCTGAGGACGTTGACAGCTGCGAGCAGCCATACCTCAAGGCCCAGGAAAAGGAACAGAAACCCCAGGTGCAGGAAAAAGGCGGCCGTTATACCGGATCGGATCACGCTGCCCAGCCTGTCGGACCTGCTGACTTCCTTTCGGGCCCGCGGGGTAACCTCGGAGGGGGTGGAGCCCGGAGGCGTTGCGTCGGAAGCATGTCTGGCCATCGATGTGCGCTCCGATCCAGAGTGTGGTCAGGGTCCGGCGCTGTCCGTTGTCCGGAGTATAGGAAACTCCAACCCGCGTTGCTTGGTTTCAGCCGGCATCATTCCAGACTGTAACGAGGGTCTTTGAGCTTACGTGTGGGCCCGGAAGGCTCAAAATGGTGTTGGGGCGGCTATGGCCAGACAGGAGGCTCGGCTGCCGTGGGTTTCCAGAATGGTGAACGTCTCCAGTCCCAGGCCCGCCGCCTCGATCTGTGCCCTGAAATCCTCCTCGTAGGTGACCCGCCCGAAGTCGATGCTGGTAAGCCGCCGCAGCATTGGCTTGAACGCTTCCATCATCCGTGAGTGGCTGTACTGGATGGTCTGGGTGAAATGGATGCGCCCCCCGGGTTTGAGGAGGGTGCAGCAATGGCGCAGGGCCCGCTCGGGCTCGGGCAGGAGCATGAAGCTGGCGGAGAAGTAGATGGCGTCATAGGGGCCGCCCTGATGGTCGTAGACGGACTCCTGCCCTACCGTTACGCGCCCGCTCAGGCTGGACTGCTCCAGCCGCTGCCGGGCCCGCTCCACGTAATCCCCATCGATGTCGATACCGGTGATGTGCAGCTGCTTCCCGGTGACCCGCCCGGCATTGGCCAGCAGCGCCCCGGCGGTGCCGATGCCCACGTCCAGTACGGTGGCGCCTGCAGGAATACGGTCCAGCACTTCGGCGTACCAGCGTGACGTCAGCTTCAGAATCAGCGTGTCGTAGATGGCGCTTCGGATCATGAGCAGAAAGCCTATCATATCTGGAGGCTGGGGCTGACTATCTGTGAAAGGCGGTGTTGATAATCGACTCATAGTGTAATAAGAGTGATTTGTATTTACTCTCAAATTAATTATCAGTAGGATCCAGCTCACATTCTGGATTCAACCGAGGAAGACACTATGAAGCGCGTGGCAAGTACCCTGATCGCCGCACTGCCGTTTGCGGCTGTGGCGGCGGATGGTTCGGAGTCGGAGGCGGGCACTACCACCTATCGCCTGGAGCCTGTGATCGTGGGCGAAAGCCTGGACGGGCGCGGGCAGGAAACCCAGTCTCGGGATTCGGTGAGTGGCCAGCAGTCGCGGGATTACAATCCGGCGAACGCCTACGACAGCCTGCGCCTGGTGCCTGGCGTGAACTTCAACCAGAACGGGACCCGTTATGGAAGCCCCTCACGCATCCGGGGTTCCGCCCTCTGGAGCACTGCGGATGCCATCGAAGGCCTGCCTCCGGTTCGGCCCGCCGGCAACGGCACCGAGGACGGCGGCTTCAATACCGGGCTCGGGGCCATCATTCCCGCCGTTGCGATTGAGCGGATCAATGTCGCCAAGGGCGGCCTGGGCGTACGCTACGGCGGTAACGTGGACGGGGGTGTAATCACCACCGACCTCCAGCAGGGCGGGGGCGATGTCAGTGGCGAAGTGGTCTACGATTATTCGCCCATTCGCGAGCATCTCTTGATGGCGGATGTCGGGGGCGAAACAGACACCGGCCGTTTTGATTACTACTTTGCCGGCAAGACACTGGATGGTGATTACGATGAGGTGACCAGTCGCACCGGTGAAAAACAACTCGATCAGAACCTGAATTCCGGGCTGGCCCGGCTTGGCTTTCAGCCCTCACAGGACACGCGGCTGGAAGTGATCGGTGTCAGCGGCCACGAGGAACACGACTGGCGGGATCTGGGGGAGACCAGTAACAATCGGCGACACACCACCAACCAGACCAACTATCTGGCATTCCAGGCCCAGCACGGCGCCGACCCGGGTGAGTGGCACTGGAGCACGGGGTACACGCTCTATGACCGCGAAGCTGAGCGCTACAATGTGAGTACGGCCACCATGCTGCGCGATCGGCCCCAGAAGACCCATACGGTGTTTGCCGAGTTGGGCCAGGTTGTCGAATTCAACAATGACATCCGCTGGTCGCCGGAAGTCAGTGTTCAGCACGTTGACCATGAACAGCGCGAGGAAGCGCCGGGCAGCGAGAAGGAACAGAACTTTACGGATTCCAGCGTGGGCTGGTCCAACACCCTGGCGGTGGGTGAACGCTGGACCTTTACCGGTGGCCTGCGAAGCGCGCGGCTCGACAGTGACGGCGGCGAGGACCACATCACCGTCTACGAACTGGGCGCGGCACGCACCTTCCTGTCCACGGGGACCCGGCTCCATGTTTCGAACTCGACCAACTACTATCGCAACAAGGGCTATGTGTTCTTCGCCTCGGGCGCCTTTGGCGGGGATGACATTCCTGGTGGCCTCCCGCCCGCTGAAACGGAAACCACGGAGCTGGGTATACGCCAGCAACTGCCGCTGGCAGCAGGTGGCTTCGTGAAAGCCGTCGTCTTTGACCGGGAAACGGAAAACGCGCCCAACTTCGGCGTTTTTGGTGCCGGATCGCTGACATTTGATACCACCGAGGCCAGGGGTGTGGAGTTTATGGCGGACCTGGGGCTTAGCGAGACCCTGCGTGCCCAGCTTTCCTATACCCATATGGAAACCGAGATCGTGAACGCTTCCGCGTCCACAAATGACCGTGTCGGGGATACAGCGGTCCCTGCCCCGGAAGATACGGCGGGTCTTGGTCTGAGCTGGGACGCGACGGATCGCCTCCGGCTGAGCTCAACGGCGAACTACGACAGCGGTTACCGGCAGGTGGACGAGAGCAGTAATGGCGCGACCGTCACCGAAGCGGACTCTTTCGTGCGCTGGAATGCCGTTGCCGAGTGGCGGGCCACGGACAACTTCACGGTGGCCGTGCGTGGCGAGAACCTGCTCGACGAAAAGGACCTCAACTTCAAGCAGGCCAGCTCGGACGGCTCCACCAGCGGTGAAGTGGGTGAAACACCCGGCCGGTTCTTCGCGCTGAATCTGCAATACCGTTACTGATGAAACAGCGAACACGGCGATGGCTGCAGAAGCTGCATTTGTGGGCCGGCCTGGTGCTGGCCCTGCCGCTGATCCTGGTAGCTGTCACCGGCGCCCTGCTCGCCTACGCCGACCAGCTCTCACCGGTGTTCGACGGTGAGGCGTGGCAGGCGGAAGCCGAGGGCGAGCCCCTTGCCTGGAGCGCCCTGGTGGTCAAGCTCCGGAGCTGGCGGCCGGAGACCCGCATTGCCCATGTGGGCGGGGATCGTCATGGCAGCAAGCCATTGATGGCGTACCTGGTTTCGGAGTCGGAAGGGTTTCAGCCCGCGCTGATCGACCCCTACACGGGCGAAATCACCGAGCGCCAGCCGGAGCAGGAGTGGGTCAAAACCATCGAGGCACTGCACCGCAACCTGCTGGCCGGCTCCGTCGGACGGCAGGTGGTCGCGGTCTCCAGCCTGGCCATGGTGGTCCTGGTTATCATCGGTGTCGTGCTCTGGTGGCCCATGCGCAAGGGAACGCTGAGCCGGCTGCGCGGTCGCGGTGCCCTGCTGCACTGGCACAATCTTGTGGGGCTGGTAGTGGCTCCTGCGCTGATCCTGTTCGCACTGACCGGCGTGACTCTGACCTATCACAAGACCGTGATTCCCACCCTGTACCAGTTGGCTACGGGCCAGGATGAGCCCACGGCACCGAGCGTCGAGACCACCGGAGAACAGGCTTCGACGCAGCAGGTGGTGGGCGCCGCGCGTAACCGGATGCCCGGCTATACCATTCAGGGGTTTTCAGATCCCAAAGAACCGGATGAGCCCTATAAGATCCGCTTGAGGGCGCCGGGTGACCTGCATCCGAACGGCTGGCATATCGTCCACGTTCATCCCACCTCGGCTGAGGTGGTGGGTGTGCGCCACATGGCTTCGGAATCCTGGGCCAGCTGGTACGACAACAGTTGGCTGATGCTCCACACGGGTTCTTTTCTGCCGGCGTGGCCAAGGATCCTTTGGGTATTACTGGCGCTGTCGCTGCCGGTTCTGGCCGTTACGGGTGCGTGGCGCTGGTGGGTTCGAACGCGTAAGCGCCGTGGTCGGAGTGGCCCGCATACAGGCTCGTGAGGAAGGTGGATAAAGCAGAGGTGGGAAGGATGGAGGGCGGCCCCTAAAAGCAGGCGGCCGCCCCGATAAGCTATGGATCAGAAGTAGTAGTCCATGGTTACGTACATGGCGTCGAAGTCTGACTCGTAGACATCGCCATCGCCATTGATATCACCGTTGGAGTTCAGATACTCGACGTAGACCCAGCCGGGGCCGTAATCATAGCGCACGCCAGGAGAAATACCGTAAACGGTATCGGCGTTGTTCGTGTCTGTATCCGTCGTTGCCGCCGTTGCATCGAGGTACGCGAACCAGTTGCCTGAGGTATAACCGCCCTGAAGCGCATAACGGGTGTTCTCAATATCCGCTTTAGCGCCTGCATCGGGGATATCGCGTTTAACGCGGATCACCTCCGCTTTGGTGGTAACAGGCCCATATGATCCTTCAAAGTACGCGGCGAAAGCGCTGTGCGAGCCGTCATCGTTGGTGCTGCAGGTTGTCGTATCGCATTTGTTTCCCAGGTCCTCAATGTCCTGGAGAATGCCTGCCTGAGCGGAAATGCCAAATGTGGAGCTGGCGTTGCTTTCCTGCTCAAAGGTGTAGCTGATGTCGGCGACACCGGTCTTGATTTTGCGGTAGGTTGCGGGAACCCCCTTGAAGCTGCCCCAGTGTCCATTGTCGTCGACAGTGTCAGTGCTGGTCTCACCCCAGTCGTCCTGATGGAAATAGGCAACCGAGATATCCAGATTGGAAAGCTGCCCCGTGAACTTGGCGCCAACATCCATCTGGTCACCGTAACCGCCCAGCAGCATATCACCGGGCCAGAAGTTCACGGTTTTCCAGCCAAAGGGTACCTGAGACTTACCGATTTTAACGTCCCAGTTATCGTTCAGATTCCGCCCGACCCAAAGCTTGTGGACCGCGAATCGATCACCCGTGGAGTTGTTCACTGGATCGGTAAAGCTGCCTGGCCCAAAGCGCACTTCGGTCGATAAGCGCCATGGCCCGTCGTCCTGAGTGTGGTCACCATACAGGATGAACGTTTCTTCACCGATATCGCCCCCAGTCTCGTTGTCCAGGTTTTCATTGAACTTGAGCGAGCCGAAATCGGAGTTGGTCACGTGCCGGTAGGTAGCCCAGACCCCCGCTGAAATATTGGTCGTCGCAACGGCCAGTGAGGGGGCGGTTGCCGAAATGGCGGCTGTTACTGCTGCACCGATCAGCTTTTTCTTCATTGCATAGACTCCTTTTCTAAGGGATTTCCGAAACTCCGAGTTGCGAGAGGGTAATTTTATTTTAATTGATCGTCCAGTTAAAAAAAGAAACAGCGATGCTGTCGGTGATGGAATTCCAGCGTTGGGCCTGCCCCGGGTGAATTAACCGATCATTGCAATTCGGGCTCGTGATCGGTCACAAATAACATTAACCTGAAGCAATCGGACCAGGTTCATGGGTAGGGGATCGATGGGGCGGAATGGATGCTTTCGAGCATGCCTCGTGCTGGCGTTGGTGCTGACATCGGGAGTGGGTGCGCATGCTGGCCAGAGTGTAACGGTGGCGGCACCCAATCTGGCCAACCTGATTGAGCGGGATGGTTCCGGTGTCTACCAGAGGCTGATGGCGCGCGCCCTGGAGCCATTGGATGTGAAAGTGGAATCAGCTTTCTACCCATACCGGCGTGCCCTCCAGATGTTTGAGCAATCCCGGGTTGATTGTCTGCTCTCACTGACTGACGTGGTGCGTCGGCGCGTTGGCAGCGACGCCATTGTCTACAGCTATCCGCTGGGCAGGTTCAGCTTCCATATCTTCACACTTGCTGAAAACCCTCCGGTTGAGTCCCTTGAGGCGCTGGAAGGCCGGGTGGTCGGTAGTATCAAGGGGCATGAGCTGTACCTGGGCCCGATCACCGAGGGAGATATGCAGATGGAATCGGTACGCTCCGAAGCGCAGGCGGTCCGGATGCTGAAGATGGGGCGCCTGGACGCTCTGATTGCCGCCCTCCCGGACATCCGGCCCCATCTGGATCGGCTGAGCTATGCCCCGGATCGCCCCCTGCTCGAGAGCTACGACCGCATCAACTGCCATGATACGGCGAAAAACCGGGCCTTTGTTCAGGCCCTTTCCAGGGAACTCAGAGACCTCAAGGAAAAAGGTGTCTATCAGGAGGTTATGGGGGCGTTATACATGCCGTTTAAGGATCCTCGCTGAGGCCTTGTCAGGAAGGTGGAGTAGAAGGGGCTGCCGGTTCGGGCTCCTCCTGGATCCAGTCGATGATATGGTCCTCATAGTCCGCCGGGTCGACGATGGGCTCGGGAAGAACACGACCCTGCACTGAGATCCCTGCTGTATGGACGGTGGCGCGTGAACCGGAAACCAGGTGGTGCCACCAGGCCAGCCCACGGCCCTCGGCGATCCGCCGGTAGGCGCAGCTTTTTGGCAGCCAGTCGCTGTTGCGGGCAATGGCGGGGGTGACCTGCAGGCAGTCCGGCACTTCCTCCAGGCGGTTGGGGTAGTCCGAGCACAGGCAGGTGCTGCAGTCGAGCAGCCGGCAGGCGATCTGGGTGGCGTAGACGTCGCCGGTGTCCGCGTCCTCCAGCTTGTGGGTACAGCAGCGCCCGCAACCGTCACAGAGCGACTCCCATTCAGCAGCCGTCATCGCTTCCAGCGGCTTGCGCTCCCAGAAGGGAACGCTCCCGTCAGTGTTGGCCATAATGCACCCCCTGTTTTCCGCGAGGGTACGGTGATCGAGCGGCGCCTTCAAATGCTTGTTCGCCCGGAGCTGCTCCCCTATGCTCGAAAGCCCCGCAACCGGTGAACAAGGAGCACCCCATGCTGGAACCCGTCCTGCAACGCATCGACAACGGTCTCGAGGAATCCATCGGACGCTGGTCCGAACTGCTGCGCATCCCCAGTGTCAGCACCGACCCGGCCTATGAGCAGTCCATGCGCAAGGCAGCGGAGTGGCTGCGGGATGAACTGGCGCCGCTGGGGTTCCGCATCGATATCCGCGAGACCGAGGGGCATCCCGTGGTCATCGGCCACCATGAGGGTCCGGACGGTGACGCCACTCACGTTCTCTATTACGGCCACTACGATGTGCAGCCGCCGGAGCCGCTGGCGGAGTGGCGCAACGAGCCCTTTGAACCGACGCTTGAGGACAGCCCCCACGGCCGGAAGATGGTGGCCCGGGGCGCGGTCGACGATAAGGGCCAGCTGATGATGTGGGTGGAGGCCCTGAAAGCCTGGCACGCGGAACACGGCGGCCTGCCGATACAGGTGACGGTGTTGCTGGAAGGAGAAGAGGAGGTCGGCAGTAAAAACCTCCGGCCGGTGCTGGAACGCTACCAGGACGAACTGAAGGCGGACGTGTGCGTCGTGAGCGATACCGGCATGTGGGACGTGGACACCCCGGCCGTTACCTACACCCTCCGGGGCCTGCTCTACACCGAACTGACCTACCGTGGCCCTGGGCATGACCTGCATTCCGGCTTCTATGGTGGCGCCATCGAGAACCCCATCAATGGCTTGACCCGGGTGCTCGGCGCCCTCCAGGACGATCAGGGCCGGGTCCAGGTGCCCGGGTTCTATGACGACGTGGTGGAGCCCTCCGAAGAGGAATTGGCGGCCTGGCGGGCCCTGAACATGGACGATGCCGGCTTCCTTGCCTCCGCCGGCGTGACCACCCCGGGGGGTGGCGAGTCGGACCGCAGCCTGCTGGAAAGGGTCTGGTCCCGGCCCAGCTGTGACATCAACGGCATCATCGGTGGCTTCACCGGTAACGGCGCCAAGACGGTCATCCCCCGGGAAGCCAGTGCCAAGGTCAGCTTCCGGCTGGTGCCCGACCAGGATCCGGATCGCATCATCGAGGGGCTGCGCCGTTTCATCGATGCGCATACCCCGGCGGGCTGTTCCATTGAACTGACGGTTCACTCGGCGGCCCCGGCCATCCGCATTCCCACGGAATCCCGTTACCTGAAAGCGGCGCTGAGCGCGCTGGGCCAGGTCTATGAGCGCGAGCCTGTGCTGCTGGGCAGTGGCGGCTCCATTCCGATCGCGGCCTGGGCCAGGGACATCCTCGGCATCGACACCCTCCTGATGGGCTTCAGCCTGGAGGATGACGGCATGCACAGCCCCAATGAGAAATTCGAGGTGACCTGCTTCCATCGCGGCATGCGGGCCCATGCGGCACTTCTGGAGCAGCTCAGGTAGTCCGGCGGAGGCACGGCCTCGTACCCCTGTCTATACTGCAGGTCCGGGAAGCATGAGCACTGGAGTGGCCATGGGCTGGGGTGCATCGCACAGTGGAATTCCGTCGAGGGTCGCGCTCTGGCCCATGCTCATCGTGTTCCTCATGCTGATGGCGCCCGGGGTGTGCGCTGTCACCGTGGCGCCGCTAGCGGAAAGCCAGAATCCCACGGGCGCTATCGAGTACTGGCCTGAGCCGGATGGCCGTTCGATCGATATCCAAGGGATTCTTTCGGGGCAGGGCCCCTCGGACTGGACCCCCGTGCAGGGTGATGTCGTCAACTTTGGCTATACCCGGCAGGCATTCTGGTACCGCCTGCCCGTCGAGAACGCTGTTGGACAGCCCGTTGAGCGGCTCCTCGAGATTACCTATCCGCTCCTTGATCATGTCGAGTTCTATCACGTCCGTGATGGCGAACTGGTGAGCGGTTATCGTACCGGCGACCAGTATCCGTTCGGCTCCCGCGCCATGCAGCACAGGACCTTTGTGTTTCCGGTCCCGCTCGAGCCCGAGTCCAGCAGTCGTGTCTATCTTCGGGTGACGACCTCCGGTTCGCATCAGGTGCCACTGGTTCTCTGGAAGCCTGAAGCCTTCTATGAGGCCAATGAGGCCGACATGGTCGGCCGCAGCATGTTCTACGGCATGCTGTTGATCATCGTGATTTTCAACGTGTTTCTCTACGCCGTGCTGCGGGAGCGCAGCTACCTCTACTACATCCTCACCAACGCCACACTCCTGGTGCTGATGGCGAGCCTGCACGGCATGGCCTTCCAGTTCCTCTACCCGCAGCAGCCGGAACTCAACGAGCGGGTGACGCTGGTGGCATCGGCCATGATTGCCCTGTTCTTCAGCCTGTTTGCCCGCACTTTCCTCAACATCACCCGTGACATGCGCTTCCGGCGGCTGGTGTTCCATGCCCTGACCGTGGCAACCGGCCTGAACACTGTGGCCGCGTTTTTCCTCAGTTATGACCTGTCCACGCGGTTGTCCGTCTCGCTTGCCGGGATCGTCAGTCTCGTGATGTTCGTGATCGGGCTGATGATGGTCATGCAGGGCCATCGCGCCGCGCGCTATTTTATGGGGGCGTGGATCATGCTGCTGGTGGGTTCCATGGGGTGGATACTGCTGATCGCCGGCATTGCACCGGTTAATTTCTTGACCCGGTATGGGGTGGAACTGGGGGCGGTCTCCCAGGCCATGGTTCTGACCTTCGCCCTCGGCCAGCGCTTCAATGATGAACAGCGGGCCCGGCTGAAAGCGATGAAGGAACGCGAGAGCATGGAGCAGGACCTTCTGGAGCAGGCCCAGCACCATGGCCTGACCGGGCTTCCCGAGCGAAATCTTCTTGAAGTGGTGCTGGAGCGGTGCATCGAACGGGTGGACCGGACCGGGGACAGCAGCCTGGCCCTGGTCCTGATCCATTTCCGGGGGTTTGATGACATCAACAAGACTCTCGGGCATGAGAACGCGGACCAGCTGCTTTACCAGCTGGCCTGGCGGATGAACGACGTGGTCCTGGGCCTGCCGGATTCGGTCGTCATCGAGGAAGCAGCGAGCGGGCCCTGTACCGTGGCCCATGTCGAGGGCATCACCTTTGCCTGTGCCTTCCACCCCCGCCAGACGAACGCCATGCCGGACCAGATGACGGCCCTGGTCAACGCCCTGCGCGAGCCGGTCGAGTTCCGGGGGCTGAGCCTGGACATGCGGATGGTGGGCGGCTGTTCCTTCTACCCGGAAGACAGCGGCGACATCACCACCCTGCTGCGCCATGCCTTCATCGCCTTCGATCAGGCGGAAAGTGGGGTGAACCACGTGGCGGTCTACACCGAGGCCATCAACCCGTACAGCGAGCGCCGCCTGACGCTGATGACGGAGCTGCGCCGGGCCATCGGTGAGGACGGCCTGGAGCTGCATTTCCAGCCCCAGGTCCGGCTGAGCTCCGGGGAGATCTGCGGCTTTGAGGTGCTGCTGCGCTGGAATCACCCGGAGTACGGTTTCATTCCGCCGGACGAATTCATACCCATGGCCGAGCAGACCGGGCTTATCCGGCCCCTGACGCGCTGGGTGCTGGACCGCGCCCTGCTGTTCGGCGCCTCCATGGATGCGGCCGGCTACCCGGTGCGGATCTCGGTCAACATTTCGGCACTGAATCTGGAGGAGCCCGCGTTTGCGGAGCAGGTGCTAGGGGTGCTGGAGCGGCATGGGCTGCCGACCGGGCGGCTCATCCTGGAGGTGACCGAGACGGCGACCATGGTCAATCCCGTGGCCGCGCTCCAGGCGTTGCGGGGGCTGTATGACGCCGGTATCCGCCTGGCCATTGACGACTTCGGCACCGGGTACTCGTCGCTCTCCTACATCCGCAAACTGCCCGTGCACGAGATCAAGATCGACCGCTCCTTCGTGATGGAGATGGACGCCAACCGCGACGACGCGACCATCGTGCGCACCACCATCAACATGTGTCATGATCTCGGCTTCGAAGTGGTCGCCGAAGGGGTGGAGAGCGATGACACCTCGCAGTTGCTGCGTAACATGCAGTGCGACATCGTGCAGGGCTATCACCTTGCAAGGCCCATGCCAGAGGAGGATGTGGCCAGCTGGCTGGAGACCTGGTATCGCGCTACCGCATCAGGAGGGTAATGCTGTATGGCGCTGACCGAGACGGTACCCGTACCCTGTCCGTGCTGTGGGGAGGTGATCGACGTTCTGGTCGACTGCTCCCTGAGCGACCAGACCTATGTGGAAGACTGCTTCGTCTGCTGCCAGCCGCTGGTGTTGACCGTCTCAGTAGACCCCGAGACCGGTCAGCCAACGGTGGATGCCATCCCTGAAAACGCCTGAACCGAGGAGAGCCAATGCTCGCACCCGCCACCGCTTTCTACGCCGTTGTCTTTGTGGTCCTCAAGCTGATCCTCGTATGGCGGGTTGTGGCGCTGCGTCAGCAGCTGGGCGTGGGGGTCGGCGATGGCGGGCACCAGGAGCTGAATGTGGCCTCGCGCATCCACGGCGACTACATCGAATCCATGCCGTTGATGCTGGTGCTGATGTTCATTGCGGAGATGAACGGCGTGGCCTATGCCGCGCTGCATACCGTGGGCGGCCTGTTCCTGGTGAGCCGGATTGGCCACGCCTGGGGCATGCACGAAGCCCAGGGCCGCTGGCATGCGGCCCGTGCGGCGGGTGTTGTGGGCACCTGGCTGGCGCTGCTCGGGGCCTGTGGCCTGCTGGTGTACAACGTGCTGACCATCCGTTACTGATTTGACCTCCCGTAACCGATCTCGGGTTACACCTACAGTTCTCTGTTCATTTCCAGTACAATCCGCCACCGATCCGGGCCGCTTGAATACCCGCTCTCTGGTATAATCGGCCCGTCGAATAACCCTACATAGGGAGGATGCCATGTCGCCTGTCGATAGTTTCAAGACCGCCCAGACCCTCGAGTCTGGCGGCAAACAGTACCGGTATTTCAGTCTGCCGGAAGCCGAGAAACACCTCGGTGACCTGCAGCAGCTGCCGGTTTCTCTCAAGGTTCTGCTCGAGAACATGCTGCGTCACGAAGACAACGAGACCGTGACGAAGGATGACATCGAAGCCATTGCCGGCTGGCTGAAGAACCGTTCCTCCAGCCGCGAGATCCAGTACCGCCCGGCGCGTGTGCTGATGCAGGACTTCACCGGCGTGCCCGGTGTCGTGGACCTTGCCGCCATGCGTGACGCGGTCAAGAAGGCCGGTGACGATCCCGAGAAGATCAACCCGCTGTCGCCGGTGGACCTGGTCATCGACCACTCCGTGATGGTCGACCAGTACGCCACCTCCGACGCCTTCCGCGCCAACGTCGACATCGAGATGACCCGTAACCGCGAGCGTTACGAGTTCCTGCGCTGGGGCCAGGAAGCCTTTGATAACTTCCGCGTGGTTCCGCCGGGCACCGGCATCTGCCACCAAGTCAACCTCGAGTACCTGGGCAAGGTTGCCTGGACCAAGGAGCAGGACGGCGAGACCCAGGTCTACCCGGACACCCTGGTCGGCACCGACTCCCACACCACCATGATCAACGCCCTGGGCATCCTGGGCTGGGGTGTTGGCGGCATCGAGGCGGAAGCCGTGATGCTGGGCCAGCCCATCTCCATGCTGATCCCGGAAGTGGTTGGTTTCCGCCTGACCGGCTCCATGAAGGAAGGCGTGACCGCCACCGACCTGGTACTGACCGTCACCCAGATGCTGCGTGAGAAGGGCGTGGTCGGCAAGTTCGTCGAATTCTACGGCCCCGGCCTGGATAACCTGCCGCTGGCCGACCGTGCCACCATCTCCAATATGGCACCGGAATACGGCGCGACCTGTGGCTTCTTCCCGGTCGACGGCGAGACGCTCAACTACATGAAGCTCTCCGGCCGCAGTGACGAGCAGATCAAGCTCGTCGAGGAGTACAGCAAGGCCCAGGGCATGTGGCGCGATTCCAGCAAGCCCGAGCCCAAGTTCAGCGACTCGCTCGAGCTCGACCTGGGCGACGTGAAGGCCTCCCTGGCCGGCCCGAAGCGGCCCCAGGACCGGGTCGACATGCCGGCCATGAAGAGCACGTTCGAGAAGCTGCTGGATGACTCCGGCGTTCAGGACAAGGACAAGCGCGTGCCGGTCAAGGGTCAGGATTACGACCTCGGCCACGGTGACGTGGTGATCGCGGCGATTACCTCCTGCACCAACACCTCCAACCCGAGCGTGCTGATGGCGGCCGGCCTGGTGGCCAAGAAGGCCCGTGAGAAGGGCCTGGACCGCAAGCCCTGGGTCAAGTCCTCGCTGGCGCCCGGTTCCAAGGTCGTAACCGACTACCTGGATACCGCCAACCTCAGCAAGGAACTCGACGCTCTTGGCTTCAACCTGGTCGGCTACGGCTGCACCACCTGCATCGGTAACTCCGGCCCGCTGATGGATGAGATCGGCGACGCCATTAACGAAGGCGGCCTGCAGGTCTCCTCCGTGCTCTCCGGTAACCGGAACTTCGAGGGTCGTGTGCATCCGGACGTGAAGGCCAACTGGCTGGCGTCACCGCCCCTGGTTGTGGCTTACGCCCTGGCCGGCACCACCCGTGTGGACCTGGAAAACGAGCCGCTGGGCAATGACCAGAGCGGCAACCCGGTCTACCTCAAGGACATCTGGCCCTCCAACGCGGAGATCGCCCACGAAGTCTCCAAGGTGGACGACGAGATGTTCCGTAAGGAATACGCCGACGTCTTCAAGGGCGACGAAGTCTGGCAGGGCATTCCGTTCAGCAAGGACAAGACGTACAAGTGGGACGATGAGTCCACCTACGTGAAGAACCCGCCGTTCTTCGAGGGCATCGAGAAGCCGCTGCAGCCGCCGAAGGACATCGAGGGCGCGAACATCCTGGCGCTGTTCGGTGACTCCATCACGACGGACCACATCAGCCCGGCCGGCTCCATCAAGCCGGATTCCCCGGCAGGCAAGTACCTGCAGGAAAAGGGCGTGCATCCGAAGAACTTCAACAGCTATGGTTCGCGTCGTGGTAACCATGAAGTGATGATGCGCGGTACCTTCGCCAACGTCCGCATCAAGAACGAGATGCTGGACGGCGTCGAGGGCGGCTTCACCAAGTTCGTGCCCACCGGCGAACAGATGGCCATGTACGATGCGGCCATGGAGTACCAGAAGCAGGGTACGCCGCTAGTCGTGATCGCCGGCAAGGAGTACGGCACTGGTTCCTCCCGTGACTGGGCCGCCAAGGGCACCCGCTTGCTGGGCGTGGAAGCCGTGGTGGCCGAGAGCTACGAGCGGATCCACCGTTCGAACCTCGTGGGCATGGGCGTCCTGCCGCTGCAGTTCAAGGAAGGCGAGAACCGCCAGACGCTGGGCCTGACCGGCGACGAGAAGATCAGCATCAAGGGCCTGGACGGGAATCTCCAGCCCCGCCAGGTGCTGAAGCTTGTCGCCGAGCGCCCGGACGGCAGCACCACCGAGACGGAGGTGATCTGCCGCGTGGATACCGCCAACGAGATGAACTACTACCTCAGCGGCGGCATCCTGCACTACGTGCTGCGCAACATGATCGCCAAGTGAACTCTGGCGGTTGATGGGTTAGCCTCTTATTGAGGTAGCCTTCAGGAAAAGGGTGGCCCGAGGGCCACCCTTTTTTGTCTCATGATTGTTGAGCGTGTAGCAGGCAGGCGATCGGGGAGGGCTTTCAGGGAATCGCCACGAGTACATCCATGTAGGCTGCTCTTCCGCCATCCCTGGCTCCAGAGCTTCCCTGAAAGCCCTCCCCGATCCCCTGCTTTCGAACGTGTTGGAGACGCTGATGTCGCTTGAAACTGACGGAATTCCTGAAAACGACGACGAACTCCGCGCCAAACTCCACCAGGAGACAGCCCAGATCGGGTGGGTGGAACTGCAGCGATTCTACGCCCGGGGCAATGTCGTGCGCGTGGCGCCGGGGCAGGATCTGATTGAGGTTGGGTTCTCACTGGTGCGGGACGACAAGGCCCGTTTCCAGCAGTGGATCCAGGATGGGTCCGTGGGTGAGGTTAAGCCGGATGAGGCCCAGGGGTGGCATGATTCGGATGCGACGGTCTGGGCCCTGGTGGTTGCCCCCTGGGTCCTGGTTCAGCCGAGTCACCAATAACGCCTGATCGGTAAGGGGAATGGGGGAGTGCTTTCAGGGAAGCTCGGTTGCCAGGGATGGCAACCGCGCAGCGTCCATGGATGGATTCATAGCGATTCCCTGAAAGCACTCCCCCATTCCCCTTGCCAGGCAACACCTTCCTCAATCCTGCTGACTGAAGAACACCGCCTCACTGTTCCGATAAGCCTGCGCCAGGAACTCTTCGACTTCCAGCCCCTTGTGTTGGGCAATGAACTCCCCAACGAACGGCAGGTAGTACGGCATGTTCTCCTTGCCCCGGTACGGCACCGGCGCCAGGAAGGGTGAATCCGTCTCCAGAAGAATCCGGTCCGCCGGCGTCAGGTCGATGATCTCACGTACGTTCTCCGCCTTCTTGAAGGTGCAGATCCCGTTGAACCCGATGTACCAGCCCTGCTCCAGCGCATAGCGCGCCAGTTTCTCACCGGACGTGTAGCTGTGCACCACACCCCGCTGCTTCAGCGACCCCTCGAACTCCTTCAGGATCTCCATGGTGTCCTCATCCGCATCCCGGGTGTGGATCACCACCGGCTTGTCCAGCTCCGACGCCATCTGCAGCTGCTTGCGGAAGACCGACTTCTGGGTCTCCGGGTCGCTGAAATCGTAGTGGTAGTCCAGCCCGATCTCGCCAATGGCCAGCAGCCGCCTGGGGCTTGCCGCCATCGCCTCGCGGATGTAGGGGTCCAGCCCGTCGTGCCAGTTGTCCGCCTGGTGCGGGTGAATGCCCTGAGTGCCGTAGACGCGCGGATGGGCGCCCACCAGGTGCTGCACTGTCTCCAGGTTATCCGGCGACACCGTGATGGTGATCAACCGCTCGATGTTCACCTGCTCGGCGGCCATGACCACATCCTCCACTGGCTCGCCCTGGAGGTAGTCCAGGTGGCAGTGTGTCTCGATGATGGGGTGCTCAAAGACCGGAACGGGGCGGCGCTTATGTTTGCTCATGGGTGCGTCTCCGACGGCTCCTGGCTGATGGCAACAGCCATCCATGATAGCGGAAGATGGCCTTTATGGGCATGGATCGTCTCAGGGTTCGTGACGCGCGCCCCAGAGGTAGAGGGCGGTCTCCAGCAGCGGCAGGTAGACCCAGTCCGGGTTCGGGTAGCGCATGATGATGAAAAAGCCCCAGATCAATGCCAGTGCTCCGATGTACTGGGGATGCTTCAGCACGGAGAACGGGAAGCCCTCGATCCAGGGCACCCGGTGGCCGAGCTCGCTGCCGTAGAAAACCCCCACACGCCCAAGCCGTGCGAAGACGCTGGCGTTGAGGAACAGGCCCATGCCGACGAGGACGGCGCCCATGCCCAGCATCAGCGGCCCAGCGGTCGGCAGTGGCAGCCAGCTGCCCCCCATCACCACGCACCAGCCCAGAAAGACCACGCCCTGAATGACTTTGAACCCGTAGAACAGCTTGTGGACCACATCCACGGGCGGGCCCAGCGACGCCAGTGGCGGGCGCTGGCAGAGGGCATACCAGCGTTCGGGGTGGTTGGCGACGGCGTAGTAGGTGATCCGTTCCAGGCTCAGAAGCAGGGCGCAGAGAACAAGGGCGGTCAGCAGCATGGGCGACTCCAGGATGGCTCGACAAACCCGGCGGAGCATGACGGGTTGAGATGACGCTTTGGTGACAGTGCCGGTCGTCATCAATCGGTCACACCGTGGCGGCATCCTGCAGGGATGAACCCGAAAACACTGCTTCACCAGCTGTCCGCCATCGAGCGGCTCAACTTCCTGCTGACCAACCGCATTCCACGGCGCTGGGCCACCCGTTTCATGGGCTGGTTCAGCCGCATCCGGCAGCCGTTGGTGAAGCGGGTGTCGATGGCGGTGTGGCAGGCCTTTGCGGGGGATCTGCGGCTGGACGAGGCGCGCCGGGACCACTTCGAGAGCATGCACGACTGCTTCATCCGGGAACTTCGCCCCGGGGTCCGCCCCGTAGATCAGCGGGCCGGAATACTGGTCAGCCCCTGTGACGGCATCGTGGGCGCATTCGGCGCAACCAACGGTACCGAGGTATTCCAGGCCAAGGGCTTTCCCTACTCACTGGAGGAGCTGCTTGGGGATGCGGAGCTCGCCGGGCGCTACGCCAATGGCCGCTTCCTGACCTTGCGGCTTACCGCCAGCATGTACCACCGCTTCCATGCACCGGAAAGCGGCTGCATGCGCGAGATCCGCCATATTGCCGGGGACACCTGGAACGTGAACCCCATCGCCCTCAAACGGATCGAGCGCCTCTTCTGCCGCAATGAGCGAGCCGTCCTGGAACTGGCCCTGGAGGGCCGGCAGGACTGCCGGATCCTGATGGTCCCGGTGGCCGCCATTCTGGTGGCCAGCCTGCGTCTCCATGCACTCGACGAGCCGCTGGGCCTGAATTACGCAGGCCCGGCCCGTATTCCTTGTGATCTGGGTTATCAGCGTGGCGAGGAAATGGGCTACTTCGAGCAGGGCTCCACCGTCCTGCTGTTCACCGGCCCCGGTTTCCACTTCGAGGAGGGTGTGGCGACCGGCGCGCACTGGCGAATGGGGGAGGCAATCATGCGGTACTGATGACGACAGCCATTCCGCGGCAATACGCAACCTTACCGACCAAACCGGAGGACGACACGCCATGAAACTGCTTGAAGCACTTGAGGAACAACGGTGGGACGACCATCGCTATTACCACCAGAGCCGGATCAACCAGTCACTGCACCTGGTCAGCGCGATCAGCTTCCTGACCGCCTACGTCTACCTGGCCATCAACCCCGTGGTCTCGGCGCTGCTGGGCTGGGGCGTGGCCATGGTCTCGCGGCAGATCGGGCATTTCTTCTTCGAGCCCAAGGACTACGACAAGGTGAACCGGGTGACGCACTCGCACAAGGAGGACATCAAGATCGGCTACAACCTCCAGCGCAAGCGCATCCTGCTGGCCTTCTGGGCGATGACGCCGGCACTGGCCTGGATGCAGCCGAACCTGTTCGGGCTGATCGAGGCACGGCCGGGCGCTGGCGGTTACCTCTACACCCTGTCACTGCTCTGGATCGGGCTGGCCGCCATTGCGCTTGTGGGCCGGACGGTGCACCTGTTCTTCATCCGTGATGTACAGACGGGCGTGATCTGGCTGATCAAGATCCTGACCGATCCGCTCAATGACGTGCGGATGTACTACCGCTCGCCCTTCCACCTGATGCGGGGCCAGTTGATTGACCCCATGGACGACATCAGCCCCGACGGTTCCCGCCGTCACTGAAGCGGCTGGTCACCGGCTGCTCCCCCTGCCGGCGCCGTATGGCGGCGGGTACGGGGGAATGGCAGCCGCTGGCGAATCAGCTCGCCCAGTACCCGCTTGCGGATTGCGGCGTTACCCAGTTCCGGGTTCTCCCAGAACCAGCCGTCCGCGGCCATGGCGCGACCAGCCGCGACAAAGCGGGTCATGAAGGTGCTGAAGGCCTCGTCGTCATAGTCGTGACTGAAGATCAGGCGACCTGTCCCCGTCCAGGGCAGCTGTATGCCCTGATCCCGGAGGTAGAACTGGAACATCCAGTTGTAGCGGCTCCGCGCGGTGTAGATCACGCTCCAGATGGAGACCAGGTTGGCAATGCGCAGGGGCAGCCCCTCCGCTTCCAGCTGCTCGTTGAGGCGTGCTGCCCGCTGGTTCCAGACGCTGTGCAGGTCCCGGTAGAAGGACGCGATCGCAGGCCCCCGCAGCCGTTCCAGAAAGACGTTCATGCAGCCCATCACGGACGGATGGGCGTTGAAGGTACCACGGGCGAAGCAGATGTCCGCGGGGCGGTCCGGCCGGTAGCGCTTCATCAGCGGGGTCCGCCCGCACAGCACGCCCACGGGCAGGCCGCCGCCCAGGGTCTTGCCATAGGTGACCATGTCCGCCTGGAGCCCGAAGTACTCCTGGGCGCCGCCGGGCGCCAGGCGGAAGCCGGAGAAGATCTCGTCCAGGATCAGCACGATCCCGCGCTCGCTGCAGACCTCGCGCAGCCGGTGCAGCCACTGGCGGTAGGCCTCCGGCTCGAACCCGCACTGGCGGTCACCGGCGATCAGGGCCGCGTCGCCGGGGGCGCCGGCGTTGGGGTGCAGGGCCTGGAACGGGCTGACCAGCACGCAGGCAATGTCACGGCGGCTGCGCAGTACCTCGAGGCTGCGTTCGTCCCGGTCCCGCAGGGTGTAGACGTCACTGGCATCGCGCTGGGAGCCGATGCCGGGCTGAACCCCGTCCCACCAGCCGTGGTAGGCACCGCAGAAGCGCACCAGCTGGGAGCGGCCGGTGTGGTAGCGGGCCAGGCGCACCGCCTGCATCACGGCCTCGGTGCCGGACATGTGGAAGGAGACTTCATCCAGCCCCGAGAGGCGTTTGAGCGCCCGCACGTTCTCCAGTACGACCGGGTGGTAGGCGCCCAGGTAGAGGCCCAGGGAGCGGGTGCGCTCCTGGCCTTCGGCCAGGCAGGCCCTGTAGAAGTCGTGGCCGAATACGTTCACCCCGTAGGAGCCGGAGGCGTCCAGAAGCCAGTTACCGTCGATGTCGCGCACCCAGGGCCCCTCGGTGGCCTCCGCCATCATGGCGGGTGGGAGCAGCCGGCTGACGAGGTGGCGGAACTGGAAGGGCACACGGTAGCGGCTGGTGAAGTCCAGGTCCGAGAGGCCTTCGGCGAGTTCCGTCCCGGCCTGCAGTGCCTGCGGAGACCGCGCGTGCAGGTTCTCCGAGAGCCGGTAAAGGCCCGCCCGCCGCTGTTCGGCGATGCGCTCAGGCGCGTCGTCGCACCGGAAGAAGGTGGCATCGTCGTAGTCGTAGTACGGCAGCAGCCGGGCCACCCGCCGCGCCATGCGGGAGTGGCCCTGCAGTGAGGGATGCTTGGCGCGGGAGAGCTGTAGGCGCTGGTAGAGCCGCGGACCGAGCCAGAGGATCACGGCGGCAGCAAGGGCGAGCGTCGTCAGGGCGGTGACGCTGGGCATGGGGGAACCTCCCGGATGGATAGGACATGTTCTTCCCCAGCATGCCGGTTCTTTATGAGATCCATGTGACAGCCACGCGCCGGACGGCTGCTATAATGGCCGCAGTCCGCGATGAGAGGTATACCCGTCATGGGGCATCTGCTGCTGAACCTGCGCAACGTGCCGGAAGACGAGTACGAGGAGGTCAAGACACTGCTCGAAGAGCACGACCTGCCCTACTACGAGACCGAGCCCAGCCGTTGGATGGTGTCGTTCGGTGGCATCTGGCTTGAGGACGCCGCACGGCTGGAGGAAGCGGAACAGCTGCTTGCCGCGTACCAGGCTGAGCGCGCCGAGCAGGCCCGGGCCGCCCATGAGGACGCCCTCGCAAGGGGCGAAGCCGAGACCTCCGGCCAGCGGTACCGGCACAACCCCCTTGCCTTCATCGGCGCCCTGATTGGGATTGGTGTGATCCTGTACCTGGCGCTCATGCCCTTTCTGACCCTCTAGTCGGTCGCACCGGCTTACTCCGAAAGTATAAGGGCACCCATACTGATTATATTCTAATCTGTCCTGAGACCTTGAATAACAAGACAGATACAGAGTGGCTGGTATGGGGGCACTTCAAAAACAGGTTGTACTGCGGTTGTGTGCCGGTATCGGCGGGAGTGTGCTGGTTGCTGTTGCATGCAGTTTGCTGCCCGTGCCGGAGCTGGTCCGTTTTCTTCTGGCAGGGGGGCTTGGTGCGCTCGCCGCAATCCTGCCCCTGGTGGCACTGCTACAGCGTGTGCAGATGGAAGCGCACGGGGACGCCCAGGCGGAGCATCCTCTGTTGCAGGCTCTCATGCCCTCCATATTCCGCAAGGCACGGACTGGTGAGGCGCTGGAGCAGACCCTGGTGGAAGGGGCGGATGCTAATGCCGTCTCGGCGGCCCAGGTTTCCTATGCCGCCGACCGCCTGCGCAGTCGCCTCGACCGTCAGGTGGAGAACACCAACCATATGACGGACTACGCCGGGCGGATCATGGAGACCATCCGTCAGTCGGCGGAACAGGCCTCGGAGGCGGCGTCCGCGGCGAGCCAGGCCAGCGAGGTCAGTGACCAGGGGCAGACCGCGCTTAGGGAGGCCATCGAGCAGGTCCGCAAGGTGCATGAACAGTCCGCGGAGACGGTGTCACTGATCCAGGCGCTGAACGACAAATCCGAGACCATCCAGAACGTGACCTCCGTGATTGAGGGCATCGCCGAGCAGACCAACCTGCTCGCGCTCAATGCCGCCATTGAGGCCGCCCGCGCCGGTGAACAGGGTCGTGGCTTCGCGGTGGTGGCGGATGAGGTACGTCAGCTTGCCGGCCGCACCTCGGAGGCGACCAAAGAGGCGTCCAGCACCCTCGAATCCATACAGCAGGATACCGGCCACATTGTGACCCGGGTCAAGGAGCTGGCCAGCAGTGTCGAGAATGGTCTTGATTCGGTCGAGGCCGTTGGCCATCAGCTGGATGAGATCAATACCGGCTCAAGGAAGGTTGAGGAGCAGGTGCGGGGGATTGCCGAGGGCGATCAGCACAATGAGGAAAGCCTGGGACAGATGTTCAGTTCCATCGAGAGCCTGCGCGACGAGATGCGGGACAGCGATGAGGCCGTGGCCGAGCTGGCACAGCAGGCCGCAAGGCTGATGGAGCTGGCGGAACAGACCAACGCCGAGTTCGCGCTGTACAGCAGCGAAAGCTACCATCGCCCCTTCTACGAAGCGGCCAGGGCCGGGGCGGCACAGATCGCGCGCTGCTTCCAACAGGCGCTTGAGCGTGGCGAGCTGACGCGTGAGCAGTTGTTCAGCAAAGAGCGTACCCCGATTCCGGGCACGGACCCGCAGAAGTACCACAGCCCCTTCGATGCCTTTACCGACAGGCACCTGCCCGCGATCCAGGAGCCCGTGGTTGAGTCACTGGAGCCCATTGTCTTCGCGATCACCGCCGCGCCGGATGGCTATGTGCCCACCCACAACAACGTGTTCGCCCATGAGCCCACCGGCGATCCCCAGGTGGATCTGGTGAAGAGCCGCAGCAAGCGCCTCTTCAATGACCGCACCGGGGCGCGCTGCGGCAGCCATACCCGCGACATGCTGCTGCAGACTTACCGGCGCGATACCGGCGAGATCATGCACGACCTCTCGGTACCCATCTACGTGAACGGCACCCACTGGGGCGGTTTCCGGCTGGGCTACCGGCCGGCGCAGCATTGAGCGGCGCACGGCCCCGATCAGGTGTGCCGACCATTCTGGCCTGAAACACTGCCATAAGGGCGGTCAGGTACTAAAGGATCTTTCCACCCCACGTATTGCTCGGAGCAGGTAACAGTGGCAGTTTCGTTTACTGCATGCTTACCGGAGAGAGGATCCACGATGCTCTGTTTTGCCTATGGCTCCAACATGTCCATACGCCGGCTCCAGGCAAGGGTTCCGGAATCCCGTTTCCTGACGGTTGGCTGGCTGAACCACCACCGTCTGGTCTTCCACAAGCGCAGCCGGGAGGACCATTCGGCCAAGTGCGATGCGTTCCATACCGGTGATCCCGGTGACTGGGTCCTGGGCGTGGTCTACGACATCCCGGATCGGGAGAAGCCGATCCTGGACCGGATTGAGGGGCTGGGGAACGGTTACGATGAGGCGCTGATCCGGCCCCGCACGCCGCAAGGGGAGTCGCTGGAGGCCCGGATGTATGCTGCCACGGACATGGATGCCTCACTGGTGCCCTACAGCTGGTACCGGGCCCATGTCCTCATCGGCGCCCGAGAGAATGGATTTCCAGTGGATTACGTTGAACGCATCCTGCAGACCCCGGCACAACATGATCCGGATTTCGCGCGCCACCAGAACGAGCTGGCCATCTATCCGGAGGATGTCCTGCCGCACGGGGCCGTGACATGACACAGGCGGCTTCCTCCACCCGCTGGCTGGATCGGATCGAGCGGGCGGGCAATGCCTTGCCGCATCCGGTTACCCTGTTCGCCATGGCGCTGGGGGGCGTTATGGTGCTTTCCCAGGTGGCCGCCTGGGCGGGGTGGTCCGTGCGCAAGCCGGCGGGCGCCAGTGGCGAGGGTGAACTGGTCCAGGCCCGTGGGCTGCTTGAGAGCGATGGGCTCTGGTGGCTGCTGTCGCACCTGGTGGAGAACTTCATGCAGTTCCCGCCGCTGGGGCTGGTGCTTGTGGCCATGCTGGGCATTGGCGTGGCGGAACGTTCGGGGCTGCTGCCGGCACTTCTGGCCCGACTGCTCAGGTTGACGCCCCGGGCGCTGCTGGCGCCAATGGTCGTGCTCCTGGGAATCCTGTCCTCGGTCACCCTGGACGCGGGCTACGTGGTGCTTCCGCCGCTGGCGGCCATCCTGTTCCACGCGGCCGGGCGCTCACCGCTGGCGGGGCTGGCGGCGGCCTTTGCCGGCGTTTCCGCCGGGTTCAGCGCCAACCTGGTGATCACGGCTCTGGATCCATTGCTGGCGGGTCTGACGGAGACAGGGGCGCGCATACTGGACCCGGATTACGCGGTCGCGGTCACGGCCAACTGGTGGCTGATGATCGTCTCCACCCTGGTGCTGGCCCTGGTGGGCTGGTGGGTGACCGCCCGGATCGTGGAGCCCCGGCAGGCGGACGTCGAACTGACCGTGGAACAGGAGAGCCAGGCGGACGACGATCTGGGTGACGATCCCGGGCGCGGGCTGCGCACCGCCGGGGCCGTATTCGGGATCACCCTGGGCCTGGTGCTCGCGGCGGTGCTGGTGCCCGGGGCGCCACTCCACGGCGAGGGGGAGAACTTCGCCCGCTGGGTCGAGGCCATGGTGCCGCTGCTCCTGATCCTGTTCCTGCTGCCCGGGCTGGCCTATGGGTTTGCTGCCGGGACCCTGAACAGCAACCACGACGTGGCGCGCATGCTCTCGGACACCATCGCGGCTCTGGCGCCCTACATTGTGCTGGCCTTTGTGGCGGCCCAGTTCATCGAGGCCTTCAACTACAGCCAGCTCGGCCTGCTTCTGGCGATCACTGGTGGCCAGTGGTTGGCCTCGCTGGCCGTGCCCGCGCCGGTGCTGGCGGTCGGCTTCATCCTGATCGCCATGCTGGCCAATCTGTTCATTGGCTCCGCTTCGGCCAAATACGCCTTCCTGGCCCCGGTGTTCGTGCCCATGCTGATGCAGGCCGGGCTGAGCCCCGAACTGACCCAGGCCGCCTACCGCATCGGGGACTCGGTGACCAACATCATCACCCCCCTCAACCCGTACTGGGTCATTGTCCTGGCCTTTGTGCAGCGCTGGCGGCCGGAGGCCGGCATCGGCACCCTGATGGCGCTGATGCTCCCCTATGCCATCGCCTTTGCCGTGGTATGGCCGTTATTACTCGCGGTCTGGGTCGCTCTGGGCATTCCGCCGGGCCCGGGTGCGCCGGTTATACTCGGCTGATCCAGATGCACGGAGGGTCTCCATGAGGAACTCCTCCGGCCTCTGTCACTGGGAATGAAGGGGCTGTGGTCCTTCTCCGGCAGTATCCCTGCCAGTGTTACCCGCCGGATCATGTACCGGCTCTGGGGCCGCTGAGTCAGCACCCAGAACCACCAGGTGATCGACGGGATCCAACTCAATGGGCAGGGTGCGCTCGGGGTTGAGTTCCAGATGCCGGTTACTCGAATCCGCCCGACCACGGTAAACGCCGAGCGCGGTCTCGCCCAGTGACGCGACATGGCGTTCAATGGCCGCGAAGGTGGTTCCGAGCTCCCGCAACGCCTCCGGCACGGGCCGGAACCCGATCTCGGCACCTCCCTGGGTGAAGAGTTCGTCGTAGACCAGGCGCAGCTCCCGGCGCAGGGCCACCTGGCCCAGCAGATGGCTGAGCATGACTGGGGTCAGGAAGACCTCGCTGTCCCGGGCCACCAGAAGCGCTTCGTTATGCGGGTCCGTCAGCTCCAGCAGCACCTGGGGCGCAGGGGCCTGTGTCCGGGTCAGGTGATCCCTGAGCTGGAGATAACCAACCATGGCCCGGGCGTCCGCCTCCTCACCGCTGGCCATGCGGTCACTGCTCAGAAGCATGACGGAGTCATACTGCTCGGGATTCAGCTGCGTGATTTCCCCCTCAAGCAGGTAGTCGGTCTCCACATGGCGGCACTGGACCCGCCTGAGTTGCGGGTTATAGCGCGTTACCGCGGCCTCGCGTTCGGTACTGGACCAGAATGACACGATGGTGATGTCGGCGGTCTCACCGGGGTAGCTGTCGAGCTCATGGATCAGGGCGGGAACACGGTGGTTCCACCCTAGAAGAAGGATGCGACGGTGTGCCGGTTCAGCCGCCTGTGCCGGGGCCGGCTGCCGCACCAGTGCCGGCAGGTGGCGGCTGTCACGCGCCGGGCTGGTATCCTCGAACTCCCGGGCCATCAGAACCAGCCCATCTCCTGTCTCCAGTACCCGTGTTTCGGGAGCGTTCAGGTTTACACGCCACTCATCCCCCGAGCGCTCGAGAACCCCCAGGACGATGGCGTCGGGCCTGGCCGCGGCGAGCTCCCCCAGGTTCTGCCCGGCCCATTCGTCCTGGAACCGGATATAGAGTTCATTGCCTTCCGGCAGGATCATCATTTCCTGGAAGACCTCAGCCAGCCCCGGATGCCGCAGTGTCTGGACCATGAAACGGCTGAGCATGGCATCACCGGCCACCAGCTCCAGGTCCCCGCCGTAGGCACCGCGCAGAAGGCGCTCCCGGCGTGGATCCTGGAGTTCCGCGACCACATAGGGCAGGGGCATGTTCTGCTCCTTTGCTTGGGCGGCGATGGTCAGCAGGATCTTGATGGTCTCGGTGTCCGCGTTCAGCAGGCTCTCCGTGGTCTTGGTGCTTCCGGGAATGATGACGGCGGCCGCGTCGAGGCAGGCGACACGCCGCAGTGCTTCCGATTGCAGTGGGTCGCCGGAGCGCAGGATCACCTGGCGGGCACGTCGGCCAATACCGCTGTCGCTGCGAAGCTGGTGTTCCCGGTGGGCGGATACCTCGTCCGCCAGCGCCACCAGCCGCAGCCGGCTGGCATCATTGCGGCGCAGGAACAGGCGCATGCGCTCGGTCGTTCCCAGCAGCTTGGCGATCAGCGGCAGGGTCCGGCTGGTCCAGCCCAGTACGGCAATGTGGTGTTTCAGTGAGACGGGAGTCAGGCCGCGCTCCAGGTTGGTCATAGCGCTGATCAGCCAGCGGGTCATGATCGCCACGAGCGTACCCATGAAGACGACGTAGCCACTGATGGTTAGCAGCGTGGAGACGACCCGCTGCCAGCTGCCCTGGTCATCACCGAGATAGCCCGGGTCCGTCAGGCGCAGGAAGGCCCACCACAGGGCCTCACCAAACCCCGAAAAGGCGCCCTGCAGGGGCAGCACCAGCAGGCCGCCGATCGTTGAGATCAGGGCGATCAGCAGACCAACCACCATCAGCTGAAAAAAAGCCCCCTTGATCAGTTGGCGCTCCAGGAAAAACTTCAGGCGGTCGACGAAGCGGAGTGGTGTCATGAGCCTCCCGGGCCATTGCGTGCTGCCGCCAGTGTAGCGGAAATCCGAAAAAGCATCCTATCGACAGGCTGCTGATCTGAAAGCTCTCTGCGGTTGGGTTACCATCAACTGCTCACGCGCCTGTTGATCAATGGCGATCAGCAGGCTATCCTTATTTTAATTGAACGGTTAATCAACTTATGCCCAAAGTAGGAGTCAAGGAAGAACGCAGGCGCCAGCTCATTGAAGCCACCCTTGAAGTGGTGGGTGAGCTGGGGCTCCAGAGCGCCACTATTGGCGCGATAAGCCGCACCGCTGGTATGTCGTCGGGCCTGATCAGCCACTACTTCGGAGGCAAGCAGGCGCTGATCGAGGCCACGCTGCGCCAGCTGCTTGAGGAACTCAAGCTCGCGCTTCTGGAGCACACCGGAGCCGGGACACTCACGCCCCAGGAGCGGCTGATGGCGATCGTGGAAGCCAACTTCAGTGACTTCCAGCGCTCCACGGCCACCACCCGTACCTGGCTCAGTTTCTGGGCCCGGGCGATGCATGAACCTGGGCTGGCGCGTCTGCAGCACATTAACAACCGCCGCCTCTACAGCAACCTCTGCTATTCATTCCGGCAGCTGTTGCCGGCAGAGGTGGCTCGGAGCGCCGCGAAGCAGACCGCCGCACTGATCGACGGGTTCTGGCTGCGCAGTGCTCTATGGCCTGACCAGGAAGAGGGCTTCCGCGAGAGCGAGAAACTCTGCCAGGCGTTTATCAACGACACACTGACACAGCACGGAGTCGAACCATGCCACTGACCCGCTACCAGAACTTTGTGGCCGGCCAACCCATGGCCAACAGCACCGGTGAAACCTTCGAGGTGGTCAACCCGGGCACCGGTGAGGTGATCTACGAAGTTGAGGTGGCGGATGAAAGCGTGCGCCAAGCCGCGCTGGAAAGCGCCCGCGAAGGCTTTGCCACCTGGTCCGCCATGACCGGTATGGAGCGCGCCCGCATCCTCAATCGGGCCGTGGCGCTGCTGCGCGAACGCAACGACGAACTGGCGAAGGTGGAAGTGCTCGACACCGGCAAACCCTGGCAGGAAGCCAGCGAGGTGGACGTGAACACCGGTGCCGACTCCCTGGAATTCTACGCCGGCCTTGCCCCGGCTCTGGAAGGCAACCAGCAGGACCTGGGCGGCGACTTCTACTACACCCGGCGCGAGCCGCTGGGCGTGTGCGCGGGCATCGGCGCCTGGAACTACCCGCTGCAGATCGCCTGCTGGAAGTCCGCGCCCGCGCTGGCCTGCGGCAACAGCATGATCTTCAAGCCCTCCGAGGAAACCCCGCTGGGTGCACTGAAGCTGGCGGAAATCCTCATGGAAGCCGGCATGCCGGCGGGCGTGTTCAACGTCGTCCAGGGTGCGGGCGAGGTTGGCAGCTGGCTGAGCCACGAACCCAATATCGACAAGGTCTCCATTACCGGCGAGGTGGGCACCGGCAAGAAGGTCATGGCCGGCGCCGCCACCACGCTCAAGGAAGTCACCATGGAGCTGGGCGGCAAGTCGCCGCTGATTATCTTTGATGACGCGGAAATCGACAACGCCGTATCCGCCGCCATGCTGGCGAACTTCTACACTCAGGGCGAGATCTGCACCAACGGCACCCGCGTCTTTGTGCACGAGGACCTGTACCCGACCTTCATCGAGAAAGTCCTCGAGCGCACCCGCAACAACATCATCGCCGGTGACACCCTGGATCCGGACACCAACTTCGGGGCCCTGATCTCCAGCAGGCACCGCGACCTGGTCATGGACTACATCCGCAAAGGCGTGGAAGAAGGCGCGACCCTGGCCTGCGGCGGCGAGGAACTGTCTCCGGCCGGCGCGGAAGGCGGCTACTTCGTGGCGCCGACCGTGTTCACCGGCTGCACCGATGACATGACCATCGTGAAGGAGGAGATCTTCGGCCCGGTCATGAGCGTGCTGACCTTCCGTGACGAGGATGATGTCATCCGCCGCACCAACAACACCCAGTACGGTCTGGCCGCCGGCGTCTTCACCCGCGACATCAAGCGCGCCCACCGGGTTATCCACCAGATCCAGGCCGGCATCTGCTGGATCAACGCCTATAACGAATCACCCTCGGAGATGCCGGTGGGCGGCTACAAGCAGTCCGGCATCGGCCGCGAGAACGGCGCGGCGACCATCAATCACTACACCCAGCTCAAGTCCGTCTATGTAGGCATGGGAGATATCGAGGCGCCTTTCTGACTGGCGTTTTCCGACGAACTCGATCAGGGGGAGGGTGGGGTGCCCCGCCCTCCCCCGGCAACGACACCGGAAGAAGACCATGAGTAAACACCAATACGACACCATCATCGTCGGTGCCGGCTCAGCCGGCTGCGTGCTGGCGAACCGGCTCACAGAAGACCCCCACCACCGGGTCCTGCTGCTCGAAACCGGTGGCAGCGACCGCAGCATCTTCATCCAGATGCCCACGGCGCTGTCCATCCCCATGAACACCAGCAAGTTCGCCTGGCAGTTCCACACCGAACCGGAACCGTACCTCGACAACCGCCGCATGCACTGCCCGCGCGGCAAGGTACTGGGCGGCTCCTCATCCATCAACGGCATGGTCTACGTGCGCGGCCACGCGAAGGACTTTGACGAATGGGAAGCGCACGGTGCCGACGGCTGGAACTACCAGAACTGCCTGCCGTACTTCAAAAAGGCCGAAACCTGGGTGTTCGGCGGTGACATGTACCGTGGCGACGCCGGGCCGTTGGGCACCAACAACGGCAACAACATGAAGAACCCCCTGTACCAGGCCTTCATCGACGCCGGTGAACAGGCCGGCTACCCCGTGACGAAGGACTACAACGGTCATCAGCAGGAAGGCTTCGGCCCCATGCACATGACCGTGCAGAACGGTCGGCGTTCTTCCACCGCCAACGCCTACCTGCGGCCGGTGATGAACCGCTCTAACCTCACTGTGATGACAGGCGCGCTGGTGCACAAGGTCCTGCTCAACGGCAAACAGGCCGTGGGCGTGCGCTACGAGCGTGGCGGCAAGGTCCAGGATATAAAGGCCAACAGCGAGGTCATTCTCTCCGCTGGCTCCATCGGCTCACCGCACATCCTCCAGCTTTCCGGCATCGGTAACCCGGATGTGCTCAAGAAGGCCGGTATCGAGGTGAACCACGCGCTCCCCGGCGTGGGCTCGAACCTCCAGGACCATCTGGAGTTCTACTTCCAGTTCCGCTGCAAGCAGCCCGCCTCGCTCAACAGCAAGCTCAACCCGTTGAGCAAGGCGTTGATCGGTGCGCGCTGGATCCTGAACAAGGACGGCCTGGGCGCCACCAACCACTTCGAATCCTGCGCTTTCATCCGCTCCAAGGCGGGTGTCGAGTGGCCGGATCTCCAATATCACTTCCTGCCGGCGGCCATGCGCTACGACGGCAAGGAAGCGTTCGACGGTCATGGCTTCCAGGTGCACGTCGGGCACAACAAGCCGAAAAGCCGGGGGCATGTGCATGTGCGCTCCGCGGATCCGAAGGCCGCGCCGGAGATCCTGTTCAACTACCTCCAGCACGAGGACGACCGCGAAGGCTTCCGCGACTGCGTGCGCCTGACCCGCGAGATCATCAATCAGCCGGCGATGGACGACTATCGCGGTGAAGAGATCCAGCCGGGTGTCGACGTCACCTCGGACGAGGCGATCGATGCCTTTGTGCGCCAGGCCGTGGAAAGCGCCTATCACCCCTCCTGCACCTGCCCCATGGGCACGGACGAGCAGGCGGTGATCGACCCGGAAACCCGGGTGCATGGCATCAGTGGCCTGCGTGTCGTCGATTCCTCCGTTTTTCCAACCATTCCCAACGGCAATCTGAACGGGCCGACCATCATGGTGGCTGAACGCGCCGCGGACCTGATCCGCGGGCGTCAGCCCGAGGCGCCGCTGGATGCGCCGGTGGGAATGGACGAGCACTGGCGTGTGCGCCAACGGGCCGGAGAGCCCGAGCGCGTGCTCCGCTAGGCACTTCTCCTACCCAGTGTCACAAACGCTGTTACGGGCGGCCTGTAAACGGCTCCAGGCGGCCCGGTAGGGGAGTTATTGCCATAAGAAAGCAAATTGACGCCGCAACCAGCAAAGGAGTTGGTTTATGTTGACCTGGTTAAGTATCGGACTGGTATTCACCTTTACCATGATTGCAGTGATTCTCCTGCGATGGGGCAACCTGCAGGTGGTGGGCGTGACCCCGGTGCGTACCTTCACCTTCATGGCCATTCTGTTCACATCCGGCCTCGACGTGGGCCTGATCATGTTCCCGCTCACTGAATTCGGTGGCTATGCGGAGGACTACAGCGTTACCAACCCGCTCGCGATCGAGTTCGGGTTCTGGGCCTTCCTGATCTGGGGCTTCTACTTCCTTACCTGCTTCTATTTCTGCGTGATCGAACCTCGGGTGAAGTTCTTCGAGATTCCGCTGGTGAAGGTCATCAACAACGTGGTGATCATCGGCACCTGTGCCTTTACCGCCTACCTTCTGCTTAAGAACCTCCCCTGGTATCTGCCGGAAATGGGCGATGACGGCACGGCACAGACGGTGTTCTACGCCATTGTGTTCATCTCCATCGCCATGGCCGTCTACTCCAGCACCAGCCTCAAGTACGTTCGGGTACTGAGTGTGAGCACCAGCTGGATGTTCATCGGGCTGATCGCGCTGTTCTGGTACTACGCCTTCATGACGGAGAACGGAACTTTCGGCGATTTTGCCGGGACCCTCAGCCTATTGGGTGGCTATTTCGGCAACATCCACGAGTTCATGCTGCCGCTGAGTGACTACCACGCCTTCTATCTGTACTGGTGGTTTGCCTGGTCCATCATGATCGGCCAGTTCACCTCGCGTTTTGTGGGCGGTCTGCGCACCTGGCAGCTGCTGCTGGCCATGCTCTTCCTGCCGTCGATCGCCATCGGTATCTGGTTCACGGTGCTGTACTACTATCACCTTGAGGACATCGGCACCACGGGTGTGTTCAACATCCTCATGGTCACGGTGGGCATCACCATGGTCATCAACTCCCTGGACTCGCTGATCCGGCTCTACACCGACAACCTGAACCTGACGGTGAAGCGCTTTGGCAAGGGACGCTACTTTGCGGGCAACCTGGCGGCGATGATCGGCCTGACCCTGCTGTTCCAGCTGGAGTTCCTCAAGATCCAGTGGGTCGGTGCCCTGGTGATCGGGATCTACTTCGCGTGCATCCTGTACATCATTACCCGCTACTGGAGCACCGTAAGCCGGATCAACAGCTCGCCGGAGGAGAACAAGCTGGACTACAGCCTGGTGGATTCCGCGAACTGATTGCCTGATGGGCCGTTGTGGCCGGAATGACTGGATAACGTCTGAACCTTTCTGGTAGAAAAGACGTTGTCCGGCATTCCAACAACAACACAACGGAGTCCATCATGGAACAAACCCCACGGGTCGCGGTCATCGGGGCCGGGCCCAGCGGCCTCACGGCAGCCAAGAACTGCCTTGAGGCCGGTCTTGATGTCACTGTGTTCGAACAGAGTGACCAGGTCGGCGGCAACTGGGTCTTCAACAGCCGTACCGGCCATTCCAGCGTCTACGAGAACACCCACATCATCAGCTCGAAGGCGTGGTCGGAATACGAGGATTTCCCCATGCCGGCGGACTATCCCGAATACCCCAACCACCGCCAGCTGCATGCCTACTTTGAAAGCTATGCCCGCCATTTCGGCGTCATGGAGGTTATCCGGTTCGAGCACTGGGTGGATCAGGTCACCCGTAACGAGGACGGTACCTGGCACCTGAAGGTGACTGGGCCCGGGGGTACGACCGTGGAAGAGGACTTTACCCACCTGATGGTCGCCAACGGGCATCACTGGAATCCCAAGAACCCTGACTACCCGGGCACGTTCAATGGCACATGGATGCATTCCCACGACTTCAAGGGCGTCAGTGACGAGTGGCGAGGGAAGCGCGTGCTGGTGATCGGCGCCGGCAACTCCGCCTGTGATGTGGCGGTGGAAACGGCGCGCGTGGCGGATCACGTGGCACTGAGCATGCGCAGTGGCCAGTGGTTCATGCCCAAGTTCATGTTCGGAAAGCCCACGGATGTGCTGGGCTCAAGCATGCCCACCTGGGTGCCGAACCGGATCCGTCAGCTGCTGTTTACGGCCCTGCTGAAGCTCCTCCAGGGGGATTACTACCGCAACTACGGCCTGCCCAGACCCAGACGGCCGGTGCTGAGCCACCATCCGACCATCAACTCGGACCTGCTGGATTTCATCCGGCACCGGCGCATCCATCCACGACCGGCGGTCCGTGAGCTTAACGGGGATACCGTGATCTTCCAGGACGGGCGCGAGGAGGCGTTTGACCTGGTGGTCGCCTGTACCGGATTCTGGATCAGCTTTCCCTTCTTCGATCCGTCACTGATTGACTTCAGCAATGCCGAACGGGTGCCGCTGTACCGGAAGATGATGCACGCGGACTTCAACAACCTCTATTTCATCGGCCTGTTCCAGCCACTGGGCTGCATCTGGCCGCTGGCGGACTACCAGGCCAAGCTGGCCTGCCAGGAAATCCTCGGCCACTACGCCCGCCCGGCGAATATGCGCCTGGCCATCCAGGAGGAGGCGGCGAACCCGCACCTGGACTTTGATGCCGGCGGGCGCCATTCCACCGAGGTGGATTACCACCAGTTCCGGCGGGACCTTAAGAAGGAACTGCGCAGGGCGGGTGTCGAGATAGGGCGTCCACCCGCGGGTAACCCCGGGCGCTACAAGGATTTCAGCAGGGCATCCTGAGGGGACAGTAGGTGCCCTGTTTGTGATCCGCTTCCACCCATTAATGTAAATTCTGGAGAGAATGTGCCAACGAGGCCAATGCCCTGACAGGGAAAGTTGAATAGTATCCCGACGTTTATGTCTTACGAATAAACCATAACAATCAGGAGCTCTTGGATGATCAAAGTTGATGACAGGCCCACCACGCTGCACAGCCTGTTCTACTGGGCACAGCGTTCCCCAGATATGGTCTATATGAATCAGCCGTATCCGGATGGCTCGGTGGAGGAGACCACCTGGAAGCAGGCCGCTGACCAGGTGCTGCGCGTGGCCGGGTACCTGAAGTCGCTGGAACTGCCGGAGAAAAGCTGCATCGCCATTCTGGGCAAGAACAGCGACCACTGGATCATGGCGGACCTGGCCATCTGGGCGGCCGGCCACGTCTCGGTGCCGCTGTATCCCACACTCAATGGGGAAACGGCCGCCTATGTGCTGGAGCACAGTGAGGCGAAGCTGATGGTGCTCGGCAAACTCGATGGCACGGCCGACGGCTGGAACGACATCAAGAATTACCTTCCCGCGGACATGCCGATCATCTCCCTGCCCATGTCTCCGCGCAAGGACACGGAGCGGTGGAAGGACATCGTGGCGCGCACCGAGCCGCTGGAAGAACCGCACCTGCCAGCGCCGGATGAGCTGGCTACGCTGGTCTACACCTCCGGCAGCACCGGCAGGCCCAAGGGCGTGATGCACTCGTTCGGGACCATGATCTCGGTGGCCGAGGGGCTCAAGCAGATCTTCCCCGTAGACCAGAACGATCGCATGCTTTCCTATCTGCCGCTGGCCCACGTTGCCGAGCGCGCCGCAGTCCAGACCTCCTCGCTGTACTTCGGGTTCCCGCTGTACTTCGCCAACTCCCTGGACACCTTCCAGGAGGACCTGCAGCGGGCGCGCCCAACACTGTTCTTCTCCGTGCCGCGTCTGTGGATGAAGTTCTATCTCGCCATCTGCGACAAACTGCCGCCGAAGAAGCAGAAGGTCCTGTTCCGGATTCCGCTTCTCAACCGGGCGGTCAAGCGCAAGATCCTCAAGCAGCTCGGCCTTGACCATGTGCGTGCCGCCCTGACCGGCGCGGCCCCGCTGGCGCCGGAGATCATTCACTGGTACCGCAATATCGGGCTGGAACTGCTCGAGGTCTACGGCATGTCCGAGAACTTCGGCTACTCCCACGCCAACCGCCCGGGTGACGCCAAGGTCGGTACCGTGGGCGTGCCCAATCCGGGCGTGGAACACCGCGTGACGGATGAGGGCGAGCTCCAGGTGAAGAGTCCGGGGCAGATGCTCGGTTTCTATAAGAACGAGGAGAAGACGAAGGAGGAGATCACCGAGGACGGCTTCCTCAAAACCGGCGACATGGCCGAAGTCGACGCCAACGGCTACACCCGCATCACTGGCCGGGTTAAGGACCTGTTCAAGACCGCCAAGGGCAAGTACGTGGTGCCAGTGCCCATCGAGGGCCGCTTTACCCATCCCAAGGTGGAGGTGGTCTGCGTGGCCGGCGCCAACCAGCCCCAGCCCTGTGCGTTGATCACGCTTTCCGAGGAGGCCCAGGCGGAACTCCAGAAGGGCGGCGATCGCGCAACCGTCGAGAAGGAACTGGCGGAAGAGCTGGAGCGGGTGAACTCGGAGGTCGAGGACCACGAGAAACTGGCCTTCGCTGTGATCGTGAAGGAACCCTGGACCATGGAGAACGGCATGCTGACGCCGACCATGAAGATCAAGCGCAACGTGATCGAGGATCACTACGCCGAGCGGCTGCCGAAGTGGTACGACCAGAAGAAGAAGGTGGTCTGGGAGGAGTGAGCGCCTCCTGATCACCTTTAAACCAGACCCCCAGTCCCGGAGGCGCCGGCGCTGAGGGTCTGTTTCCAGGCGGTGACTTAAGGGTCAGTCGCCGTAGATGACCTCTTCCAGGCGGCGGATCTCGTCCAGGCTGTCCAGGCGCTCCTCGTTATTCATGCCATCCCGGTACAGGCGCTGGTTCTTCCGGCCCTGGGGGCTGCCGTTCTCGGCGGCCAGGGTTGACCAGGCATAGGCCTTCTTCAGGTTGCGCTCCGTGCCCTGGCCCTCGCCATAGAGGTAGCCCAGGTTGGCCTGGGCGCCCACATGGCCCTGCATGGCGGCTTTCCGGTACCAGCGGTAGGCGGTCTCCGCGTCCTTCTCAACGCCTTCGCCCTGGAAGTACACGAAGCCCAGCATGGCCTGGGCGCCGGCGTGGCCGCGCTCTGCTGCCACCCGGTACCAGTGGGCCGCCAGTTCCCGGTCCTTCGGGGCGTTGTTGCGACCCTCAAAGAGTTCGTCCCCCAGCTGTTTCTGGCGGTCCGGGGAGCTGCGGGCGATCCGGATCTCCCGCGCGAGCAGGCCGTCGTCCTTTTCAAGGTAATCCATGGCCGGCTGATAGCCTGCATCCGCGGCGGCTTCAAGGTGTTTCTCGGCCGCTTCCAGCTCCCGCTCCTCGCGCAGAATGCGGCCGAGCCGGTACCGGGCCTCCGCGATGCCGTGTTCGTTCGCCAGAGTCTCAAGCGTGACACGGGCCTGCTCATCTGAATCAAAGCCTGTGCCGGTTTCCTGATAGAGGTTGTACAGCTTCATGCGCGCGCCGGGGTTGCCCATATCGGCAAGCTCACGGTAGAGCTCAGCGGCGGCGTTGTGGTTGCCTTCGGCGCGCATGCGGTCCGCGTCTTTCAGGGAAGGGGCCGCGCAGGCGGCAAGCAGCAGGGCGGTCATTAACAGCGTGGTTTTCTGCAAAAAGGGGACCCTGTTGGTTGGGTGGGCCGCCCGGTCTGCCCGCCCATCAGACGTGGTTGCGCAGGCCGAGCTCATCCGGGTAGGGAGTAAGATAGTCCTGGCGCTCCAGATAGGCAACGGGTTCCCGCCTCTGGGCCATGCGCAGTAGGGTCATGGGCACTACCAGCGGCACCTGCCCCTGCTGGTAGAAGTCGATCTGCTCGTGCAGCATCTCCCGGTCCGCATCGCTCATGGAACCGCGCAGATAGCCCATCAGGTGCTGCATGGCGTTGGCGTGGTCGCCGCGGGTGATCTGCTTCTGCATGGCCTGCATGAAGGCGCTGATGTAGCGCTCCGCGATATCCGCCAGCGGCTCCGCCTTGAGGTCAGAAAGCATGGGTCCGAGATCCCGGTAGGTCTTCTGGCAGTGCGCCAGGAGCTGAAACTTGTGCCGGGTGTGGAAATCCAGAAGGGCGTTCCGGGTCAGCCCCGCCTCAACCATGCGGCACCAGTCGTCATAGACAAAGACGCGCTCGATGAAGTTCTCGCGCAGGTGGCTGTCATTCAGGCGGCCTTCCTCCTCCACAGGCAGCAGCGGGTAGGCTTCCATAAGCGCCTGCGCGAACAGGCCCCGGCCGTCGCGCCGGATGACCTGCCCTTGCTCATTGTGGATGCGGATGCGTTCCATCCCACAACTCGGGGACTTGGCCTTCAGGATGAAGCCGCGCAGGTTCGTGAGCGAGGGCAGGGCTTCCCGGATCCAGTGCTCCATGGAGGCGGTGTGATCCGCACTGCCACTGGTGGTGATCAGGCGCAGGCCGTCCTGGTGCTCACGCAGGTGGATCGCTGGCCGGGGTACGCCCAGGCCGGATTCCAGTTCTGGACACAGGGAACGGAATTCGAAGTAGTGGGAAAGCACTTGGGAACAGTAGCGGGCGTGCTTGTGGCCGCCGTCGTAGCGGACTTCCTCGCCGAGGAGGCAGGCGCTGATACCCACCGGGATTTTCCGGCCCTGCTCGTGACTCATGGATGACCTCCGGAGACAGTCGTATTTCCCGTACATACGTTTCAGCCTAGCATGGCGATTTCAGGCTGTGGTTCGGGGTCAAGGTTAGATTCGTCACTGGCCGTAACGGCCCCTATAATGGCGGCTCCACTCAGGAGGGGGTGTGTTGGAGCGAGCCCGAGTCATTGCCGGCCTTATGGCCGAGGCCTGTCATGAGCTGCACAGCGCGTGGGCGCCGGCATGCCGGCTGCGCACGCGGGTGGGCTCGGGCCGCGCCACCTGGCACCGCTATGATCCCCGCCGTGATGACCATTGCATTACGATTGGTGCACTCATGGTTGCGGACAAGGCACAGCCCGCCCTCTGCGGGGGCTGGCTCTCCATGCGGGAGATCCAGGGGCGCGGCTACTTCGGCGGCACCGTCTCGGAGCTTAACCTGCTCGCCCATGGCTGCTGCCATGAGTTCGCCCACCTGCTCCAGACCCGGGCTGGTGGCAGGCGTTACGGGCAGGTGCACAACGCCGTGTTCTACCAGTGGCTCGACCGGCTCCACCAGTCCGGCAGCGCCACCACCCTGCGTTCCCGCCTGGCTGAGGCAGCGGCGGCCGAGGGCCTGCCGCTGGCCACGACACCGGTCACCCCGGCGGCGGAGACCGAAGCCCTGACCCGGTTCTCACCCGGCGACCGGGTCGCCTTCGGCCAGGGGCTGCAGGGTCGTATCCGGCGCGTGAACCGGCGCACCTGTACCGTGGACGGCACCGGCCCCTGCCGCGGGCGGCGCTACCGCGTTCCGCCCCGGATGATGACCCCTATTCGCGAAACGGAACCCGTATGAACCAGACCCTCAGCATTAACGGTCTCGGCACCGGCGAGCTGGACGCATTCAGCCTGGACGTGGCGCCCGGCCGTATCCTGTGCCTCTCGGGCCCGTCGGGCTCCGGAAAGTCCCGCCTGTTGCGCGCCGTGGCCGACCTGGACCCGCACGACGGCGAAGCGAGCCTTAACGGCACACCCGCTCACAACCTCAAGGCCGACGAATGGCGGCGCCGCGTCATGCTGGTCCCTGCCGAGAGCCGCTGGTGGCATGACACCGTGGGTGAGCACTGCGGCGAGCCTCGCGAATCCGACCTGACGGCCCTCGGGTTTGAACCCGACGTCCACCAATGGCCGGTCAGCCGTCTCTCCTCCGGGGAGAAACAGCGGCTTGCCCTGTACCGTGCCCTGTCACTGGACCCGGAAGCCCTGCTGCTCGACGAGCCCACCGCGAACCTCGACGAAGCCACCCGGGAAAGGGTCGAGCAGTGGCTGGCACGGCGCATCCACGACCAGGGCCTGCCCACCTTCTGGGTAGCCCACGACCCGGGCCAGATCGCCCGTGTCGGCGACACCCACTACCGCATCAGCGGCCGCCGGCTGGAGGAGGTTAACCATGGAACTGATTGAGCTCGAATACTGGCAGCTCGCGCTCGCCTCCGTGCTCGTGATCCTCCTCGCCGCCTGCTCCTGGTGGGTCCGCCTCGGCTTCGGCCGCTCACTGGTCATCGCCGCCGTACGCACCACCATCCAGCTCTCGCTGATCGGCCTCATCCTCGAAGCCCTGTTCAGCGTCGGCGCCCTGGGCTGGGTGGCCCTGATGGGCGTGGCAATGGTCATACTGGCCGGCCGCGAAGTCATGATGCGCCAGCGCCGCCGCCTCAGGGGCGGCTGGGCCTTCGGCATCGGCACCTCCGCCATGTTCGTCTCCGCCTTCACCATCGCGGTGATGACCCTGCTCATCGTCATCCGCCCCGACCCCTGGTACCAGCCCCAGTACGCCATCCCGCTGCTGGGCATGATGCTCGGCAACACCATGAACGGCATCGCCCTCAGCCTCGACCGCCTCACCGACACCGTTTGGCGCCAGCGTGAGGACATCGAGGGCCGCCTCATGCTGGGCCAGCGCTGGCAGGAGGCCATCAGTGACATCCGCCGCGAAGCCATGCGTTCCGGCATGATCCCCACCATCAACATGATGGCCGCCGCCGGCCTCGTCAGCCTCCCCGGCATGATGACCGGCCAGATCCTCGCCGGCAGCCCACCCGCACTCGCTGTGAAATACCAGATCCTCCTGATGTTCACCATCGCCGCCGGCACCGGCTTCGGTACCATGCTGGCGGTGACGGCGGGGAGTTACCGTTTATTCGATCATAGACAGCGCCTCCGGACTGACCGCATCACAGACCCGACTCACTAGGCCGAATCGCCTGAAAAGCTCAGGGATCGCAGGGTGGGGGAGGTCTTACCGGGAAGCTCTGGAGCCATGGATGGCGGAAGAGCAGCGTACAGGGATGTATTTACAGCGATTCCCGGGAAGACCTCCCCCACCCTGGGAGCCCGTCTTCAACAGTCTGGACATAAAAAAGCCGGCCCCAAAAGGCCGGCTTTTCAATCCAGGTTCACCTGTTCAGGTGATTACTGGGTCTTCTTGAAGCGGAAGATCCCCCAGGTCAGGTAACCACTGTTACCGCCGTTGACCCAGTTCTTCAGACCCGTCTTCATGCGGTCGATGTACTCCTGGGACACCAGGTTCTTCTCAACCAGCTCCTGCTCACGCCTTTCGGTCTCCTCCAGAACCCGACCGTAATGACGCGGCAGCTGGGGCGTGTTGTCCTCAAAGTCCACCTCTTCCATACCGTTGCGCTTGCACGCATCCCGGTAGAACGCCGGAGAACCCAGAGTATCCAGATGCAGACGGTCCAGGATCGGCTGCAGAACGCCATCCGGGCAATCATCCGCCATCATCGGATCCGTGAAAATGAACAGGCCGCCAGGCTTGAGAACACGACCAACCTCCTCGATCACCTTTTCACGGTTGCCACTGTGCAGGAACGAATCCTGGGAGAACACCACGTCAAAGCTGTCGTGCTCGAACGGCAGCTCCTCGAAGTTGCCATCCAAGACCGTGATCCTGTCCTCAAGGCCGGCATCCCTGTTAAAGCCACGGTTACGCTCATTCTCAACCTCTGAAAGGTTCAGGCCCGTAACCTCCAGACCCAGCGCCTGGTGCAGGTAACGACCGGAACCGCCGAAACCGGAGCCCAGGTCCAGCAGCTTCTGGCCAGCTTCCACGTGCGGTTTCATCAGCTCGCCCATGTGCTCAACGATCCGGCGGCTGGCGTCAAGGATTGGCTCCTGGTCGTCCTTGTAAAGGCCGACGTGCAGATCCTCACCGCCCCAGACGTGGAAGTAGAAATTATCGGCATCGGTGCTGTTGTAGTAGTCACGTGCCGTGTTGACGGCTTCACAGTCGTACTTCTCGGTCATGAGATCAGACCTCCTCAGTCTGTTGCTTTTCCTCGGTAAACTGTTTCCCGCAGCAGCGGATAATGCTGCATACAGCGAAGCCCCGGTTGGGGCAACCGTATCCAATGCCACAGCATGACGCTGTCCGGCTGGCCGCTCGCCTGTGCAGCGGCGTGGCTTCTGCGTTTCCGAATCAGTTCTTCTGGTCAGGGAAAGTGTCCATCACGTGTCCAACGAACGTCAGACCAGACCATGCGGGCAGCTTTCCTGCTCGACGGCCTCTTGGTGAGGCCAGACCGACATCGCCCCGATGAGCCGGCGCACAGCGGGACGGGGATTCAAGCAGCGGGGTCACAGCCTGCTGGCTGAGCCCGAGTGATTGCGGGTTTCCCGTATACCCTACCGGCTTGGGAGAAGATTTCAAGTCTCCCGGGGGAGGCGCGGGCACTCAGATGCTTGATTCAGTCTCTCGCTGGAACCATAGTCGGTACGTGGAAAACCCGATTCAGCCCGGAGGAGGTTCCGATGAACCCGTCCTATGAGAGTGATGATGCGCTCCTCGTTGTGGATGTCCAGAACGATTTCTGCCCTGGCGGCGCACTCGGGGTGCCGGACGGCGATGCCGTGGTGCCGGTCCTCAACCGGGCCATTGAATCCGCCCGCCAGGCAGGCGTGCCCGTAGCCGCCTCCCGGGACTGGCATCCGCAGAGCCACTGCAGCTTTGAGGCCCGGGGTGGTCCCTGGCCGCCGCACTGCATCCAGGAGACCGAAGGTGCCGACTTCCATCCGGATCTGGTGCTTCCGGAGGATGCCCACCTGGTTTCGAAGGGCACTTTTGAAGGCGAGGACCAGTACTCGGCGCTGGACGGGACAGGGCTGGGCGACTGGCTGAGGCACCAGGGTGCCCGCCGGCTCTGGGTCGGAGGTCTGGCCGAGGATGTCTGCGTGCGCGCAACGGTCCTTGAAGCACTCAAAGAAGGCTTTGCCGTGAACCTGATGCAGGAGGCCACCCGGCCCGTGGACCCCGACGGTGGCCTGCGGGCGCGGGAAGAAATGCGTGAAGCCGGCGCCAACATCGTCTGAGGCTGGGCTCGCGCATGCTGTTCACCGATCTCTACGAACTCAGTATGGCGCGTGTCTATCACGCAGAGGGCCTGAACGGGGATGCTGTTTTCGAACTTTTTTACCGGCGCCTTCCGGAAGGCCGGAATTATGTGCTCAGCTGCGGCCAGACCCAGGCACTGCAGGCGCTTCTGGATTTCCGCGTCACACCGGAGGAGATCGACTGGCTGGAGGGGTTCGGTCGTTTCCCCGGGGACTTCCTCCAGATGCTGGCGGGGCTGCGCTTCACAGGGGATGTGGATGCCATTCCGGAGGGCAGTGTGGTATTTCCGCTGGAACCCGTGCTCCGTGTACGGGCGCCGCTGATCCAGGCCCAGCTGGTGGAGACGCTGCTGCTCAACATCCTGCATACCCAGAGCGTACTGGCGAGCAAGGCGGCACGCGTGATGCAGGCCGCCGGGGGGCGGCCGGTGATGGACTTCGGCGCGCGTAAGGCCCACGGGCGTGAAGGTGCCATGAACCTGGCCCGGACAGCCTGGATCGCGGGGGCCGCAGGCACCTCCAATGTCGAGGCCGGGCGTGCGCTTGACATTCCGGTGCTGGGCACCATGGCGCACAGCTTTGTGCAGGTGTATGGCGATGAGGCACAGGCCTTCCGGGCCTTCAGCCACTACTGGCCGGAGACCACGCTGCTGGTCGACACCTGGGATACCCTCAACGGTGTGGACCGGGTGATCGAGCTGCTGCGCGGCGCCGGTGAGGGGGCACCCCCTGCCACCGCTGTGCGGCTGGACTCGGGGGATCTGCTCGAACTCTCCCGTGCCGCGCGCCAGCGCCTGGATGCGGCGGGTTTCCCGGACGTGAAGATTGTTGTGTCCTCGGGGCTCGACGAATACGCGATCCAGGAACTGGTGGCATCCGGCGCGCCCGTCGACGGTTTCGGCGTCGGCACCGAATGGGCGGCGGCTTCGGACGCGGCCAGCATCGACTTCGCCTACAAGCTGGCCGAGTACAACGGGGAGCCGCGCATCAAGGCCTCCAGTAACAAGAGTACCTGGCCCGGGCCCAAGCAGGTCTGGCGGCACAGTCAGCAGGGGCGGATGGTCGGAGACACGGTGGCCGCGGCCGAAGAACCGGCACCAGAAGGGGCCGAGCCCCTGCTGCAGCCGGCCATCCGCGCTGGTGAGGCCTGTGCCGGGGCCCTGCCGTCGCTGCAGACCGTGCGTGAGCACGCCGCCCACGAACTGGCGGCCCTGCCGGAGGCGCTCCGGTCGCTGACACCCGTGGACACCCCATACCCGGTTGCCATCAGTGATAGACTCGAAAGCCGTAAACGGCAACTGATTCAGACGTATCGGGGTAGAAAGGGCGATGACTGAGGAACTGGACCCGGAAACCTGGCGGCAGCGGCTTCTGGATTTCCGCGAGGAGCTGCAGGAGATTGAGCGTGAAGGCGGGAACTCGACCGGTACCGTGGAGCTGGATCAGCAGCGGATGGGCCGGCTTTCGCGCATGGATGCCCTGCAGGGCCAGCAGATGGCGCAGGCCTCTGCCCGGCGCCGTCAGGAGATGCTGACGCGTATCGAGGGCGCTCTGCGGCGGATTGAGACGGGAGATTTCGGTTTCTGCTTCGTTTGCGGTGAGGACATCGGTGAGGATCGGCTCAGTGTGGACCCTACTGTTACGCGCTGTATTGACTGCGTTGGTGCCTAGCTGTCGTGATGCCTGATCCGGGTTCCACCACCGCCAATCTGCTGCTGATTGGACTGCTTCTGTGCCTGAGCGTGCTTGCGGACGTGGTTGCCACCCGTACCCGCCTGCCGCGGATATCCCTCCTGGTACTCATCGGTGTCCTTGTGGCTGTGTTTCAGCAGGGCGTGATGGGCTCTTCCGAAGCCCGCCCTCTGGGAGAACTGAGCGAGCCGCTGATCACCCTGGCACTGGTGATGGTGGCTTTTCTGCTGGGGGGCGAGCTGACTCTGGACCGGCTGCGGGCTACCGGTTCCGTCATCGTGGTGCTTTCACTGAGCGTGATCGCATTGGGGGCCACGGCCGTTGCCATCGGATTGCTGAGCATTGGCTATCCCCTGGCGGTGGCGTTCTCTCTGGCGGCCATCTCGGTGGCCACGGATCCGGCGGCCGTGAGCGAAGCCATCCGTGAAACGGGGAAGGATGACACCCAGTCCCGGGTCATACGCGGCATCGTGGCCATTGACGATGCCTGGGGCATCATTGTTTTCGGGCTGGTCATGGCCGGGCTTGGTTTTCTCGTCTCCGGCGATGGCGCAGGGGCGCTTCTCGAGGCCGGCTGGGAACTGGGCGGGGCGGTACTCGTCGGTATGGCGCTGGGTCTTCCTGCGGCCTGGCTGACCGGCCGGCTGCGGCCCGGGGAGCCCACCCAGTCCGAAGCCCTGGCACTCGTCTTCCTGATCGCCGGACTGTCCGAATACCTGCATCTGTCGTCACTGCTGACCGCCATGGTTGCGGGCTTTGTGATCGTCAACATCACCCCCCACCATACCCGATCCTTTACCGAGATTGAGCACATCGAGTGGCCGTTCCTAGTCTTCTTCTTCGTGCTTTCCGGAGCCAGCGTGGATTTTGCGTATCTGGGATCAGCCGGTGGAGTGGTTCTGATCTATATCGGTCTGCGGGTTCTGGGGCGCTATGCCGGCGGGCGTCTGGGTGTGGCTCTGCTTGGCCATCGGGGGCGGGAACTGAGTCCTGGTATCGGTCTGGCGCTCACGCCGCAGGCGGGGGTTGCCATGGGCATGGCGCTGCTGGCGGCTGAACGCCATCCGGACCACGGCAGCCTGATTGTGGCCACCGTGGTCACTTCCACCATTGCGTTCGAGCTTGCGGGGCCGCTGCTGGTCCGGCGGGTCCTGTCACGCGTCGGGTAGGACCATGGGGGCGGCAACCTCATCGCGTTTCGCCCGGCCGCACAGGTACTCCACCAGGGTCAGCGCGAACGCCAGTGCCGTGCCCGGCCCCTGGCTGGTAATGCAGTGGCCGTCGACCACGACCCGCTCACCAACCCGGCTCTGATCAGAAAGCTGGTTCTGGAAACCGGGATGCGCTGTGGCCCTGCGGCCCTCAAGCAGGCCGTTGGGCTCCAGCGCCACGGCCGGCGCCGCACAGATGGCCCCGTAGAGCCGCCCGGCTTCCTTCTGGGCCCGCAGTATGTCCACCAGTGGTTCACTTTCGCCAAGGTTCCGGGCTCCCGGCATGCCGCCGGGAAGGGCGACCAGGTCGAAGTTCCGGTCGCCGCAACCCGTGATCAGGGTGTCGGCGGTGATCCGCGTCTGCCGGGCCGCGGTGACGGTGGCATCAGCGTGTACGCTGGCCACGGTCACCTCAACGCCGGCCCGACGGAGTACGTCAATGATGGTGACGGACTCGATGTCCTCGCTGCCGTTGGCAATGGGGACCAGTGCCGTTGCGCTCATGGGTCCTCCTTTGTTGGGGGCTTATAGGCCTGCCTCTACAAAGGTGGGGCCGAAACCGAAATTCCACAACAGGCCCGTGGTCGCTAGAGTGCTGACCAGCAGTACCAGTGCGAGCGTCAGGATGCCGCCGCAGTAGACCATGGACTGCTCCTTGCTCATGCTCATCACCACGGGCACCCCTTTCCACATCAGCCAAGCACCGTAACTGGCGGCTGCCAGAAGGATCATGGCATTGCCCCAGGGGTCCGGGTAGAGCAGGGTCAGGCCGGCGATGTACATGGGCGTGAGTGAATAGGCCACCAGGGCCAGGGCGTTGTTGCCGTTCTTTTCCGTCTCCGCCCCAAAGGTGGTGGCCATCCAGTTGATGCCATAACCCAGGGCGAAACTGCCTGCCAGAATGGCCATGTAGGTCAGGATGACCAGCTGCATGGCGCTGTCCGGCGTCAGCTTGATGAGCCGGTCACCGATGGTCCAGCCGGTTTCCACGGTGCCGATGTAGGCGGAGATCGGCCCTATAAGCGCTAGGATCAGGATGTAGAGGCCGTACACCACCATCGGTGTGGGCTTTTCCTGCTTGATGGCCGCCCATTCGGTTTCGGGGCGGAAGAGCATGCCGAAGGCGTGACTAAGGATCATGGTGCAATTCCCTGTGTTGTTGTTGGAGCGGAGCCGGTGAGGCCCGGAACCGATACCAGTGTAATACACCATGAAGACAGTGCGTTAAGCGCCGTATTACTGCATTGCGTTATATCAAGACGGGCACGGGAATCCGGTTCTGGTAGACTGCGCGCTTCATGCGGGGGAGTGATGGATCATGGCGGAACTGGGGCTGTACCAGATACTGCTTGCGAATCTCGTGGTGCTGGCCGGGGCCTGCCTGCAGGGCGTTGTGGGCTACGGTATCGGCACCCTGTCCGCGCCACTGCTGTTTCTCATCAGCCCAATGCTGGTGCCTGGTCCTCTGACCCTGAACTCCACCCTGCTCACCCTCATGATGCTGGCGCGTAACCGGATGGCGGTACGCGTCCGCGAGGTACGTCTGGCCATCGGCGGTGGTATGGTCGGAACCTGTCTCGCCGCTGCCACCCTCATGGTGATCTCACCCTGGGGCTTCGAATTGATATTCGGGGTGCTGATCCTCGTGGCCGTGGGGTTGAGCATGGCCGGTTGGCGACCGCGCCTGACCGGGCGCAGCAGTGTTCTGGCTGGTATGGCTTCTACCTTCATGGGGACCATTACCGCCGTGGGTGGACCCCCCATTGCCATGATCTACCAGAACGAGCGTGGCCCACTGGTGCGCGCCAACATGTCCGCCTTCTTTCTGTTCGCCAGCCTTCTGAGTCTCAGCGCCCTGGCGTTCTCCGGCTATCTGGGAGCGCGGGAATGGCTGCTGTTCCTGGTTACCGTTCCAGGCGTGATCGCCGGATTCCTGCTATCCGCGCGCTTTGTGGGCAGGGTCGATGGCGAACGGCTGCGCGGTCTGATACTGGGCATCGCCGCCCTCGCCGGGGCGGCGGCCCTTGTACAGGGGCTGCTCAGCCTGTAGTCAGGTCCGGAAGCGCGATACCTGGTCGCTCAGGGAGCGGGCGTGTTCCGCCAGCTGCTCGCTCACATTGTTAAGGCTCTTGGAGCGCTCGTCGCTGTCCTGTGCCAGATCGTTGATGCGGGTGACGTTCTGGTTGATCTCCTCCACGGCCTGGGTCTGTTCTTCGGTGGCCGAGGCGACGCTGGCGTTGATGTCGGTGATCCGGTTCATGCCCTCCAGGATGCTGTTGAGTTCCTCCTCGGCACGGTTGGAGCTCTCCACGCTCTGGGTAGCCTGCTGGCGCCCGGTTTCCATGACGTTGACGATGTTCGAGACGCCGCTCTGCAGGTTTTCGATCATGTCGTTGATTTCAGTGGTCGATTTCTGGGTGCGCTGGGCGAGGGTGCGCACTTCATCCGCCACCACGGAGAAGCCTCGCCCGTGCTCGCCGGCGCGGGCGGCCTCGATCGCCGCGTTCAATGCAAGCAGGTTGGTTTGGTCAGCGATGCCGCGAATGACATCCAGAACGGTGGAAATGTTGCCGGAATCCTCCGAGAGCTTCTGGATCACGTTCACCGCTTCCTGGATCTGATCCGCCAGCCGCTTCACTTCACTTGAGGCTTCGTGAATGATCCGACTGCCGGAATTGGCACTTTCGTGGGTACTACGGGTGACCTCGGCGGCCTGATTGGCATTAGAGGCGACCTCTTCGATAGCACTCTGCACTTCGTTGATGGCCGTTGCGACCTGGTTGATGGATTCAGTCTGGTGATAGATGCCGTCACGGTTGGCCGCGGCGGTCTGCTTCAGTTCGCCGGCCCCCTGGTCCAGGCTGGTCGACAGTTCTTTTATTTCGTGGATCATCGACTGGAGGTTGGCAAGCACGGCATTGAAACTGTCCGCGAGTTTACCGAGGTCATCATTGGCATCGGATTCCACCCGTTGGCTCAGGTCGCCTTCGCCCTGCGCGATGTCGTCGAGTCGCTTTCTCAACTGGGTAATGGTGCCGATGATCAGTCTGGTGGCAAACAGGAAGATGCCGATGCTGATGACGAGTACAATCAGGGTTGTGGTCACTGTGGTGGCAATGCTTGCCCGACCCTTTTCAGAGGCGTTGGAGGCGGTGGCGACGGCCTCCTCATCGGTGAATTCGCCGGCTTCATTGTAGAAAGTGCGCAACTCGTCAAAGCGGGGGATGGTTTCGTTCTTCATGCGTTCCCTAGCGCCTTGCGGGTTACCGTTGGCAGCCATCTGGTTGACTGCTTCCGCGCTGCTGCGCCACCTGGAAAATGCATTCTCGAAGCCGGAGAGATGCTCGTTGATACCGCTGCCGTCCATGCTTTCACGGGCATCGTTCATGCGCTCCAGCGCCTGGTCCGCGTTCTCAGAAAAGGTCTCACGGTGCTCGGCGAGAGGCTCGCCGCGGGCGGCGGCCACTAGCAATGCGTCCTGGGCAATGTAGGCTTGGTGCAGGTCACGGTCCGCATTCAGGACGGCACTGATTGAGGGCAGGAAAGAGCCTGAGACATCATCGATGTCATCAACCAGATCCTGAACGGTGGTTACCTTCAGGATCCCAAGCAGAACAATGGCTAACCCCGTTAGCGCAAACGGAAGCAGCATTTTTGTTTTTAACCCGATTTTTCTTATGGCTTGCATGGCTGTCTCCACAGCAAGGGGATGACTCTGCATTTAATGTTCAAAGTAGCAGAGTTTGCCGGGACTACTGAGTCGATTAAGCATATTTTTGTGCAATTGGTTGCCGCTCAGTATTTAGTTGTCCCAGCAATCCCAAGGTGGTTGTGGACTCAACGACTCGAAAAGGAAATCGAGGAACGCACGAACTTTGCGGGCTCGCAGCCGCCGTTCGGAGGTCAACACGTAAAGGTCGCGACAGCCCGGCATCACCTCGCAATGCCAGGCCTTGAGCACAGGCACCAGCTCTCCGCTGACAAGCGCATCAGCCACCAACCAGGTTGGAAAGAGCACCAGGCCCTGCCCCATCAGCGCGGCAAGGAGCAGGCTCTGCGCGTCATTGCTGTAGAGACTTCCGGAAACCTCATAAGGGGTTGCGGATGATTCGCCGGTCGTCTGGAAGTACCAGCGTTGGCGGCCCATCTCGCCCTGATAGACAAGACAGTTGTGACCGGTCAGTTCTTCCGGAGTGTCCGGTTCGCCGTGTGTGTCCAGATAGCGTGGCGCGGCGGCCACAACGTAATTCATGGGCGCCAGACGGCGCGCGACCAGTGACGAGTCAGCGAGGTTGCCCACGCGAAAAGTGATGTCGTGCCCTTCGCGCACGGGGTCGACGACGCGATCATCAAACTGCAACTCCGCCTTGATACCGGAATGACGACGCTGGAAATGGTGCAAAAGCGGCACAACCTGGTGCTGGCCGAAGGCGACGGGCGCATTGATACGCAGTACCCCACTGGGTTCCGTGCTGGGGTGCGCCAGCGCCTCGGTTGCGGCGTCCAGCCGTTCGAGCACTTCCCGGACTTCTTCGTAATAGCGCCATCCTGCTTCGGTCAGCGTTACGGCCCGGGTATGGCGGTACAGCAGTGGCTGTCCGATGGCCTCCTCCAGTCCGCGAATCTGGCGGGAAATAGAGGATACGGCCCGGCGGAAGTAGCGCGCCGTGGCGGTAAAGCTGCCAGTTGCAGCCACCCGCTCGAAGACACGCAGGGCATTGAGGTCCATGGCTCTGAGTTCCATCAAGTTGCGTGAAACGCAATAAAGATTTGCAGTTGTTTCTATTGTAGCAACGATGGGCCTCTAACAGACTGCTGGGTATCGAATGGTCCTATTCCGATGGGCACTCCTCCTGAACCTGAAAAAGGAACCTGAATGATGCGTAAAGGCACGGCACTGGTTGTGGGCGCTACCGGTATCACGGGCGGCAACCTCGCCACCTATCTAACCGCCAGTGGCTGGACCGTTTACGGTCTCTCACGGCGAGCAACGGAGCAGACGGGTGTGATTCCCGTGAGCGCTGATCTTCTGGACGAGGCGGCGGCGGCCGAGGCCCTGGCCGGCCTTTCGGTCACCCACGTGTTTTACTGCACCTGGGTGGGTCGCGACAGTGAGAAAGCCAACGTCGAGGCCAACAGTGCCATGATGCGCAACCTGTTCGCGGCGCTCGACAAAGAGAACCTGCAGCACGCCTCCCTGGTCACCGGGACCAAGCAGTATCTCGGTTCGTTTGAAGCCTATGGAAGTGGGCGTATCGAGACCCCATTCCGCGAATCCGAGCCGCGCGTCCCTGGCGACAACTTCTACTACGCGCTGGAAGACGTCCTTTTCGAAGCGTCTGAACGTCACGGCTTTGCCTGGAATGTGCATCGCCCGCACACGGTGATCGGCTATGCGCGCGGCAACGCCATGAACATGGGCGTGACACTGGCGGTGTACGCCTCGATCTGTAAGGAGACCGGGCAGCCGTTCGTGTTCCCGGGCTCAACAGTTCAGTGGAATGCACTGACCGACATGACGGATGCACTGGTATTGGCGCGCCAGATGGAATGGGCGGCAACCACGCCGGGGGCGGCCAATCAGGCCTTCAATACGGTGAACGGGGACGTCTTCCGTTGGCGACGGATGTGGCGGGAAATCGGCGAGTATTTCGGCCTGGAGGTGGCGGACTGCCCCGAGACGCCGCAGCCGTTAGAATCACAGATGGCGGATGCCGACTCGACCTGGCGTGCGATTGCTGAGAAGCACGAACTGGTCGAGCCGGACGTCAGCAAGCTCGCCTCCTGGTGGCATACGGACGCCGATCTGGGGCGCGACCAGGAGTGCGTCAACGACACGACGAAATGCCGCGATTTCGGCTTTGACCACTTCCGCGAGACCCGTGGTGCATTCCTCGACCTGTTCGAACGGCTGCGGGCTGAGCGGATCATTCCCTGAGATAGTAAATGCTCAGTGCCGCGTGGCGTCGGCGGCGATGGCCTGCTGGTAGGCCTTTTCCGCCTCCTCGGCCAGCTCGTCCAGTCCCTGAAGGTGGCGGCTGTTGTTCTGGTGCCAGGGGTGGAAGCTGTACTTGAAGTATTCCAGCCATGACGGGATCTGGCGGCGCAGCAGGCCCGGGCGACCGAACAGGGTGTTGAGCACCGTAAGGTGGCCGCGCCAGCCCTCGCGTTGGCAGGCGTCGCTGGCGGCGCTCATCTGCAGGTAGAAGCGGGTAACGTTGGTCCAGAAGAGGGTGGTGGCGCGCAGCATGCCCACCACACGGTGCGCATAGGCCTGCGGGCCGCGCCCCACGCATTTCTCCCAGACGTCGTAGCACACGGATTTGTGCTCGACCTCTTCCATGGCGTGCCATTCCCACATGCGCCGGTAATCCTCCTGGGAGCCCTCCAGGATCTCCGGATGGTCCAGCAGGAAGCCGCCCATCAGGGCCGTGAAATGCTCCAGAGCAATGGTCTCGCACAGCAGGTCCTGGCGGCTGCCGTGCTTCTTGAACCAGTCCAGCATCTGGCGCACATGCTGGTCGAGGCGCCCGGCGGGCAGCCCGGCGTCTTCCATGAGCTGGTTGTACTCGGCATGCTCGCGGCTGTGGTAGGCCTCCTGGGCGATGAAGGCAGAGGCCGCCTTGCGCAGGTCCGGGTCCGGGATCTCATCCCGGTAGGCGCGCACGGCATCGATGAACAGCCGCTCGCCGGCCGGGAAGAACAGCGACAGGGTGTTCATGAACTGGCTCAGGTGCGGGCCCATGGCATGCCAGTCGTGGATGCGTTCCTTTGGCGGCAGGAAGTGCAGGTCCCGGCGCTCCGGAATCATCATGCCGCTTTCGGTTTCGTCCGGGGTGGTACCGGCCTCGCGCGGGTGGATCGTGGATTCAGCCATGACGCCGTCTCCCTGTGGTGGATGAGTCACCTTCCAATGTAATCCTCAAGGGGGTACCGGCAAGACCCGGGTGACGCGAGGAGGCGTCACCCGGGCAAAACGTTTTCAGAAGAACAGATCCGGAAGCCAGGTAGCGATCTGCGGGAAGACCATGATGATCGCCACGCCGACAATCTCCACGATCACGAAGGGGACCACCGAGCGGTAGATGTCCTTCATGGTGATGCCTTCCGGAACGATCCCCTTCAGGTAGAAGAGGTTGAAGCCGAAGGGCGGGGTCATGTAGCCGATTTCCATGTTGATCATGAACAGGATGCCGAACCAGACTGGGTCGAAGCCCATGGACTCCACAATGGGCGTGAACACCGGCAGGGTGATCAGCATGATGCCGACCGGGTCGAGGACCATGGCCAGCAGGAACACGATCAGCATCATCGCGATGATGACGCCCCAGTCGCCGAAGGGGATCATGGCCATCACGCTCTCGATCAGCTCCTGGGCCCCCATGCTCTGGTAGGCGGCGCTGAACGCGTGGGCCGCGAACAGGATCCACATGATCATGCCGGTGAGCTTGAAGGTGCGGATGGCCGCGCCGTACAGAACCGACCACTTGAACTGGCGGTACACGGCGGCGGAAATCAGGGCGCCCAGGACCCCCATGGCGGCGGCCTCGGTGGGCGTGGTGATACCACCGATGATTGAGCCCAGGACCATGACCACGACCCCGATTGGCAGCAGCACGGCGCGCAGGGCTCGGAGTTTCTCGGGCCAGGTGCCGCGCTGCTCCCTGGGCAGCGCCGGGGCGAGCTCAGGCTGAAGCTGGCAGCGTACCAGGATGTAGATGGACGTCAGCACCATCAGCAGGATGCCGGGAAGGATCCCGGCGGCGAACATCTCGCCCACGGAGACATCGGTGATCAGCGCGTAGAGGATCATCATGATGCTTGGCGGGATCAGGATCCCCCAGCCGCCGCCGGTGTTGATGACCCCGAGGGCCATTTCCCGGTCATAGCCGCGCTCAAGCATCGAGGGCAGCGCAATCGTGCCCATGGCCACCACGGCGGCGCCGCTGATTCCGACCATGGCGGCAAACACCGCGCAGATGCCGAGGGTGCCGAGCGCCAGCCCGCCCCTCAGGCCGCCGCACCACAGGTGCATCATCCGGTACAGGTCCCGCGCGACCCCCGTTCGCTCCAGGATCATTGCCATGAACACGAACAGCGGTATGGCCACCAGCGTGAAGCTGCCCATGGTGCTCCAGATCTGCGAGACCACCATGAAGAAGGAGTCGAAACCCCAAGTGAAATAAAGAAAGATCACGGACACGCCGCCCAGCACGAACGCCAGCGGCAGCCCCAGGAGAAGGAAGAACAGCAGCGCCCCGAAGAAGAGCAGCGTCAGGAGTTCAATGCTCATGAGCGCTCTCCTTCGTCATGGGTGGGGCCGTTGAGATTGAACGCCACGGTGATGTCCTGCAGCAGCTTGGCCAGCCCCTGCAGCACCAGCAGGCCGGTGCCAACGGGAATGGCCAGCTTCACCGGCCATATGGGCGGGTTCCAGGCGGAGTGGGAGGTCTCCCAGCCGGCCATGGATTCCCAGGCCATCTCGATGCCGAACCAAAGCAGCGTCAGGGTGAAGATGAAGAACATCACCGAGGTGACGATATCCAGCCCGGCCCGCTTGCGGGGCGCCAGGTTGGAGTGGAGGAGGTCGACGTTGACGTGCCCGCCATGGGCCATGACGTAGCCGCCGGACATGACGGCATAGACCCCGAAAAGCATCTGGGTGAGTTCGTTCGTCCAGACGGTCGGGGCGTTCAGCAGATAGCGGAAGCCCACCTCCAGAAGGAGGAAGGCGAACATTGCGAAGATGATGAGCGCGACCGCGCGCCCCACGGCATCATTGAGCCGGGTTACCCCGGCTATGAACGCGTTGATGGCCCCCATGATTCACTCCGAGGTAACAGGTGACAGCCGGACCGCAGCGCGTTGCTGCCCTGGGCCCGGCTGGTTCAGTGGCGTCGGGTTCAGAGGTAGCCAAGGTCCCGGAGGTAGTCCTTGAGCATCTCCATGGCCTTTTCAGCGCGGTCGCTGCGTTCAGCTTCCTTCGCCCAGAGATCACGGGCGGTTTCCATCAGTTTGTCCTGAACGTTCTGGGGCAGCGTGTTGATCTTCACGCCGAGCTCCTTCTGGGCCTTGGCCAGCACCAGGCGTTCCTTGTACTGGTATTCGTTGGTACGGACCCAGAACTGCTCATCGAGCGCGTTCTTGACCACCTTCTGCATGCCGTCGGGGAGTTCGCCCAGCGCCTTCTGGCTGACGATGATCACGTCCGTGCCCGCGATATTGAGCGCCGGGCGCACGTGATACTTGGCGATCTCGTAGAGGCCCATGCTGTAGGCGCCCTGGACGGCCCCCCAGTGCGCGCCGTCCACCACGCCGGAATCCAGGGCGGAATAGAGCTCGCTGCCAGGGATGTAGGAGGCGGCGGCGCCGGCCTCGGTCAGGAAGGACTGCAGGGCGCCCGAGGAACGGATCTTCATGCTGGTGAAGTCATCCCAGCTTTCAATCGGCTCCTTCACCACCATCTCGGTCGGGTAGACCTTGTCGGTGGCCCAGTAGACGCCGTGCTCGGCAGCTTCCTCGCGCAGCATCTGTTCAAAGCCCAGGTTCTTGTGGAAGTAGGCCACTTCCCAGACGTTACGGAAGGCGAAGGGCAGCCCTGATGCGATGCCGGCCAGCGAGATCTCGTCCTGGGCGTACTGGGGCGAGATGGTGCCCATTTCCAGAACGCCGCGGCTGACCGCCTCGAAGGTTTCCTTGGCGTCAAAGAGCGCGCCCGCCTCGTGGAGTTCCAGTTGCAGGCGCCCGTCGGTGCGTTCCTCGAGAACGCGCTTGAGGCGTTTCAGGCTGTCCGTGTAGGAGCTGCTGGAACTGGGCCAGTGCGACTGGACCTTCCAGGTCCAGGTTTCCTCTGAATCATCCTGTGCGACCACCGGGGTAGCAGCCAGTGCGGCCGACACTCCGAGCGTCAGCGCGGAGGTGTAAAGGGTCAGTGCCTGACGGGCACGCGAAAGAAAGCTCATAACGGACCTCGATCATTGTTGTATTTATGTTTAGAGTTTTACTAGGCAGAATCATTGACTGCACAATGAATTCTATTGTTTGAAACTAGCACACGGCCTGAGCCATCGAAACCCCTTAGACCATTACAGGAGCCCTGCATGATCGAGGTAACCCGCGAAGCCGGAATCGTCCATATGACGATCCGCCGCCCCGAGAAGAAAAACGCCCTGACACCGGCGATGTACAACACCCTGTCGGCAACCGTGGATGAGGCCGGCGCGGACACCAGCGTCCACGCGCTGGTGATTACCGGTTGCGAGGGCATCTTCACCGCGGGTAACGACCTCGAGGACTTCCGCGCCAGGGCCCGCGCGGACAGCCCCGGCCCCTCCGCCGGTCTCGCCTTCATTGAACGCCTGATCCATTGCGATACGCCGGTCATCGTCGGGGTTGAAGGCCCGGCCATCGGTATCGGCACGACGCTGCTGCTGCACTGCGACGTGGTCGTCAGCGGCGACTCAGCAAGCTACAAAACGCCCTTTGCCGACATTGGCGTAACGCCGGAAGCTGCATCAACCGTGATGGGGCCGCTCTGGATGGGGTTCCGCCGGGCGACGCAGCTGCTGGTGCTTGGTGAGGGGCTGAACGCGGAAGAGGCCGTTAACGCCGGGCTGGTGACCCACCGTGTCGCGGACGGTGAGGCCGAAGCGCGGGCGCTGGCCGAGGCGCGCAGGCTGACCACGAAGTCCCGGGATGCCCTGCGTGCCGGGAAGCAGCTGATGCTCGCGCCCTGGAGGGAACAGGCCCTGGCGGCCCTGGACCGGGAGCGGGCGGTATTTGCCGAGCGCCTGCAATCGGATGAGGTCCGTCACCGCCTTGGCGTGTGAGGCTCAAGCCCTGCTTCGGTTGTTGTTATTGAGCGCCTCGATTCTGTATAGCGAAATTATGTTCCGTAATTATTGACGCATTCCAATTTCTCGTGACAGTTTATCTATAAGGCGCTAAGCCATTCCTGGCAGCGACAGAATGTATCGCTGTGAAGGCGTGGCTGGAATCAACTGGCAGGGGATCAATCCGCATGGGGCGTTTCAACCAACAGGTGGCCATCGTAACCGGCGCCGCCAGTGGCATTGGCCGGGCCACGGCCCTGAGACTGGCGAGCGAGGGCGCCGTACTGGCCCTAGTGGATCATGCCGAAGACGGGCTCGAGGCAACCGCCAATGCCCTGCCGGCGGAAACCGAGCGCCTCCTGTTAGCGATGGACATCTCGGATGAAACCCGTGTCCGTTCCCTGGTGGAGGACGTGGTCCAGCGCTGGGGCCGGGTGGATGTGCTGTGCAACAACGCCGGCATTGCCGGCTCCCATCCCGTGATCACCGAGCAGGACCAGGAGGAGTGGCAGCACCTGCTCAACGTCAACCTCGTCGGCACCATGCTGCTGATCAAGCATGTGGCCCCCCACATGCAGTCCCGGGGGCGCGGGAGCATCGTCAACACCGCTTCGGTGGCCGGGATCCGGTCCGGGGCCGGGGGCAATGCCTACAGTGCCTCCAAGGCCGGCGTGATCAGCCTGACCCAGACCGCCGCCTGTGACCTGGGCGCTGACAACGTGCGGGTCAACGCGGTGTGCCCGGGGCTGATCGAGACCGGGATGACCCAGCCCATCTTCGATTATGCCCGCTCCCGTGAGAAGGAACACAAGCTCGGGGCGCGCTGTGAACTGCGCCGTTACGGCAACGCCGACGAAATTGCCGCCGCCATCACCTTCCTGGCCAGCGACGATGCCAGCTACATCACCGGCCAGGCGCTCCCCGTCGATGGTGGCAATACCGCGTCACTGAACATGCCGGGGATGAAAGTCTGATGTCCGACGGAAGCAGTGCCAACACCATTATTGATGAATCTGACGCCCCGGGGTTCCACAGTGTCCTGGGCTATCGGCAGGCTCACTGGGAAGACGGCTGCTCCGTTCTCACCGTTGAACTGCAGCCCCACCACATGAACCTGGCCGGCGTGATCCATGGCGGCGTCCTGTCCTCGCTCCTGGATATCGCGATGGCCCACGCGGGCACCTACTGCCCGTATCCGGGGCGCATGCGCAAGGCGATCACCCTGTCGCTCACCACCACCTTCACCGGCCAGTGCCGGGGCGGGATCATCACTGTCACCGGCACCAAGCGCGCCGGGGGCAGCCGTGTCTTCAATGCCACCGGCGAAGTCCACGATGCCGAGGGGCAACTGCTCGCCATGGGCGAAGGCGTATTCCGGATCCGCTCCGGCAGCGAGGGTCTTGAAGGTGTGCCGATTCCCGGTACGGAAGCGGCTGAGGAATAAGGAAGCGTGGCCTCCGGGCCGATGAAATAACGACAAAGAGGCATGACTATGTTTGAGCTGTCCGAGAAGGCGGAGAAACTGCGCGACCAGCTGCTGGCGTTCATGGATGAGCATATCTACCCCAATGAGCGGCGTTACCAGGAAGAGACCGCCAATGCCGACAACCGGTGGGATCCGGCGCCGGTGTTGGAAGAGCTGAAAAAAAAGGCCAGGGCCCAGGGGCTTTGGAACCTATTCCTGCCGGACAGTGACCACGGGGCCGGGCTCAGCAACTTCGACTACGCCCAGCTGTGCGAGATCATGGGCCGCTCCCACATGGCGCCGGAGGTGTTCAACTGCTCCGCCCCGGACACCGGCAACATGGAAACCCTCGCCCGCTACGGCTCGCCGGAACAGCAACGCCAGTGGCTGCAGCCGCTGCTAGACGGCGAGATCCGTTCCTGCTTCTCGATGACCGAGCCGGATGTGGCCTCCTCGGATGCCACCAATATCGGGTGCCAGATCCGCCGCGAGGGCGACGAATACGTCATCAATGGCCGCAAGTGGTGGTCCTCCGGCGCCATGACCACCAACTGCCGGATCGCCATCGTGATGGGCAAGACCGATCCGGAGGCCGACAAGCACAAGCAGCAGTCGATGATCCTGGTGCCCATGGATACCCCCGGCGTGGAGATCATCCGCCCGCTGACGGTTTTCGGTTACGACCACGCGCCCCACGGGCATGCCGAGATCCACTACAACAACGTCCGGGTCCCGGCCGACAACATCCTCCTTGGTGAGGGGCGGGGCTTCGAGATCGCCCAGGGGCGGCTCGGCCCCGGCCGTATCCATCACTGCATGCGCACCATCGGGGTGGCCGAGCGGGCCCTGGAGGCGCTGTGCGAGCGCATCAACGAACGCGAGGCCTTCGGCCAGCCATTGGCGAAGTTCGACTCCATCCGCAAGGACGTCGCCCGTTCCCGGCTCGACATCGAACAGGCCCGGCTGCTGACGCTGAAGGCAGCCCACATGATGGACACCGTCGGCAACAAGGTGGCGCGCCAGGAGATCGCGATGATCAAGGTGGCGGCGCCGCGCATGGCGCTCGAGGTGCTGGACCGGGCGATCCAGGCGCACGGCGCGCTCGGGGTGTCCCAGGACAGCTTCCTGGCGGCGGCCTGGGCGCATGTCCGCACCCTGCGCCTGGCGGACGGGCCCGACGAGGTCCACCTCGACACCATCGCCAAGCTCGAACTGCGCGATTACCCGAAGAACCACTGAGCAGGAGACCCGACAATGACAAGCCCCCTCTTTGATATGACCGGCAAGGTGGCCCTCATCACCGGTTCGACCAAGGGTATTGGCCGCTCGATTGCCGAGGAGATGGCGCGCTGTGGTGCGAAGGTCGTGATCTCCAGCCGTAAGGCGGACGCCTGCGAGCAGGTGGCCGGCGAACTGAAGGAACAGGGCTTCGAGGCCATCGCCGTGCCCTGCCATGTGGGCCGCAAGGAGGACCTGCAGAACCTGGTGGACCAGACGCTGGCCACCTGGGGCCGGATCGACACGCTGGTCTGCAATGCCGCCACCAACCCGGTCTACGGCACCACCCAGGAGATGACCGACGAGGCCTGGGACAAGATCATGGACACCAACGTCAAGGGCACCTTCTGGCTGACACAGATGGCCCTGCCCCACATGGCCGAGAATGGTGACGGTCAGGTTGTGCTGCTGTCGAGCATTGCCGGGTTGAAGGGGAACAGTGTTATCGGCACCTACGGGGTCTCCAAGGCAGCCGAGGCCGCCCTGGCCCGTAACCTGGCCGTGGAATGGGGGCCGAGCGGCATCCGGGTTAACGCCATCGCGCCCGGGCTGGTACGGACCGATTTCGCCAAGGCGCTGGTTGAGGATCCGGAACGGGTTCGCAGTGCCGAACAGCAGACGCCGCTGCGCCGGATCGGCGAGCCTGTGGACATTGCCGGGCTGGCGGTCTTTCTTGCGACCCGGGCCAGCGCCTACGTCACCGGCCAGGTGATCGTGGCGGACGGCGGCGAGACCGTGAGCTGACCCTATGGCACCCCAGGCTGACACCCTTGATCCCGATCTGGTGGACGTGCTCGACGCCCACCGCTTCGATGAGAACGCACTCCAGGCGTGGCTCGGGGAGACGATGCCCGAGATCGGCCAATGCCGAAGGATCCAGCAGTTCCAGGGCGGGCAGTCGAACCCGACCTTCCTGCTGGAGACCGATACCGGCCAGTACGTGCTGCGCAAGAAGCCCCCCGGCCAGACCCTGCCCTCCGCCCACATGGTGGAGCGTGAATACCGGGTGATCCGGGCGCTTTCCGATCACACGACGGTCCCCGTTCCCCGCGCCAAGGGCCGGTGCGAGGACACGGAGGTGATCGGCACGCCCTTCTACATCATGGACTTCATGCCCGGTCGGGTGGTGAGCCACCCGGCGCTGCGCGAACTCGACCACGGCGAACGCCGGTCGGTGCACAACGCCGCCATGGACACCCTGGCCGAGCTGCACGCGGTGGATGTGGCGCAGGTGGGGCTGGAGGACTTCGGTAAGCCCCAGGGCTACGTGGCGCGCCAGGTCGCACGCTGGAGCAAGCAGTACCAGGCCTCGAAGACCGACGAGATGCCGGCCATGGACCGGCTCATGGCCTGGCTGCCGGATCACCTGCCGGCTACCGACGAGTGCGCCATTGCCCATGGCGACTACCGCGTTGGCAACCTGATGCTGGCCTCGGATCGCCCGGAGGTGACCGCGATCCTCGACTGGGAACTGGCCACCCTGGGGCACCCGCTGGCGGACCTGGCCTACTACTGCCTGCCGCATCACCTGCCGATGGAGCTGGAGGGATCCCGGGGGATCGTCGGTGAGGATCTGGAGGCCCTCAACCTGCCCACCGAGCAGGACCTGATCGAACGCTACTGCCGCCAGTCCGGCCGGGAGCGGATCGAGGACTGGCACGTGTTCGTCGCCTTCTCGCTGTTCCGCCTCGCGGCCATCCTGCAGGGCGTTTATGCCCGTGCGCTGCAGGGCAATGCCAGCAATGCGGATGCCCTGGAGGTCGGCAAGCGCGCGAGCGCACTGGCCGAGGCGGGCTGGCGCGTGGCCCAGAACGGCGCCAAGGGAGGCACGGTATGAGCGAGCCGTTGGTACGACGGGTACTGGTCACCAACGATGACGGCGTCCGGGCCCCGGGATTGGCGGTGCTTGAGCGCATTGCCCACAACCTCGCCGAGGAGGTCTGGGTCGTGGCGCCGGAGCATGACCGCAGCGGGGCCGGGCAGAGCATTTCCATGCACCTGCCGCTGCGGCTCTACGCCCAGGACAACAGCGAACGCCGCTTTGCCCTCTCGGGCACGCCCGCTGACTGCGTGCTCTTTGCCCTGGCGCAGTGGTTCGGTGAAACACCGCCGGACCTGGTGCTTTCCGGGGTGAACTGCGGCGCCAACATCAGCGATTCGGTGCAGTACTCCGGAACCGTGGGGGCTGCGCTGAGCGCTGAGCACATGGGGATCCCGGCGATCGCCCTGAGCCAGGCTTTCCTGGACCCGGAGGCCGTTGACTGGTCGCCGGTGGCGGAGCTGGGCGAGCGGGTCATCCGTGCCCTCTGGAACCCGGGCGACGAGCCGGTTCCCTGCTGGAACATCAACTTCCCCGCCTGCGCGGCGGAGGAGGTCGAGGAACTGCGCTGGGCGCACGAGTCCAGTGGTTCCATCCAGCGGACCCGGCTGCAGCCGGGCCGGGATGGCCGGAACCTGCCGTACTGGTGGCTCGGTTTCGAGCGCAGCTCCCGGCACATTACCGATCCGGGGATGGATGTCTCGGTGTTGCGGGACCAGTCGATTGCGGCCACACCGCTGCGCCGCGGGACCGGCTTCCCCAACGGCATCGACACCCTCCCGATCGGGGAATTGTAACGACACCATTGATCCGGCTCCTGGCCGGTAAAGGGGAGAACAACAATGTTTACAAGACACCATGGGGTCTGGCCCAAGGAACTTCCTAAAACCATGACACTGCCGAAGACCAGTGTGTTCACCAACCTGTCCATAGCGGCACTGCGGTACCCCGAACATCCCGCGATCATTTTCTACGACCGGGTGATGACGTACCGGCAGCTGCTGGACGAGGTCGAGGCGCTTGCGGGGTATCTCCAGTCCAGGGGCGTCAACAAGGGGGACCGTGTCCTTCTCTTCATGCAGAACGCGACGCAGTACGTCATCAGCTATTACGCCATCCTGCGTGCGGACGCGGCGGTCATTCCCATTAACCCCATGAACCGCACCGCCGAGCTGGAGCACTACATCAGCGATACCGACGCCCGGATCTGCCTGGCGGGGCAGGAGCTGGCCGGGTTCATCGCACCGCTGCTGGACACCACCCCGCTCGAGGAGGTGGTGGTGACGGCCTACAGCGATTACATCAACCCGGAGACGGACCTGGATCTGCCGGCGGAAGTGGCGGCCCCGGGAGCGGCCCTGGAGAAACCGGGGCTGGTAAGCTGGAATGAGGTGATCCGGGCCGGACACACGCCCTCAGCGCATACCGCGGGCCCCGATGACATCGCCGTGATCCCCTACAGCTCCGGCACAACCGGGGCACCCAAGGGCTGTACCCATGTACACCGGGCTGTCATGGCCACCGCCGTACATCGCGCCTTCTGGAACCTGAGCACGGCCGATACGGTGCAGCTCTCCACGCTGCCCTTCTTCCACGTCACAGGCATGAGCGGTTCCATGAACAGCCCCATCTTCAGTGGCTCGACCTCCGTGATCATGACCCGCTGGGATCGCACCACAGCGGCCAGGCTGATCGAGCGCTACCAGATCAGTGGCTGGACCAACATCGTCACCATGGCCGTGGATTTCCTGTCCAACCCGGATCTCGACAAGTACGACATCAGCAGCCTCAGGACCATCGGTGGCGGCGGGGCGGCCATGCCTTCGGCCATTTCGGAGAAACTCAAGAGCCGTACCGGCCTCGACTACATCGAGGGTTACGGGCTGTCGGAGACCATGGCCGCGACCCACATCAACCCGCCGGATGCGCCCAAGTCCCAGTGCCTCGGGGTGCCGGTCTTTGATGTGGACTCGCGCATCATCGATGTCGAGACGCTGGCGGAGAAGGGGCCCGGCGAGGTGGGCGAGATTGTCAGCCACGGGCCGCAGGTCACCATCGGCTACTGGAACCGGCCGGATGAGACCCGCAACGCCTTCGTCGAAATCGAGGGTAAGTCGTTCTTCCGGACCGGGGATCTGGGCTACTTCGACGAGGATGGTTACTTCTTCATGGTCGACCGCGTGAAGCGGATGATCAACGCCTCCGGCTACAAGGTATGGCCCTCGGAGGTGGAGAGCCTGATGTACCGTCATCCGGCGATCCACGAATGTTGCGTCATCTCGACGCCAGACCCCAAGCGGGGCGAGAGCGTCAAGGCGTGCATCGTGCCGACCGAGGAGGCGTGGCCCACCATCACCCCCGACGAGATCCGGAACTGGTGCCGGGAGATGATGGCGGCCTACAAGGTGCCGCAGGAGATCGAGTTCGTCGACGAGCTGCCAAAGTCACAGACCGGCAAGGTGATGTGGCGGTCGCTGCAGGAAGAGGAATGGAAAGAGTCCTCCTGACATGATCTTTGAACCGCACTGCGGAACATGATTCTGTCTGTTGACAGAAGGTTCTCTTGAAGTACGCTTGGATGAGGAGGATCAGAAAAAACAGTATCACGAAGCGAGACCATGGAGCTGGACAACCCGAAAAACCATCTGTAGGTAACAACAAAAACCTGCGGCATCCAATAACAACGATTTGCCACAAGGGGGACAACTTGAACATTCTGCTTCAGAACCTCATCAACGGGCTGACGCTGGGGAGCATTTACAGTCTCGTTGCGCTCGGGCTGACGCTGGTGTACGGCATCCTGCATATCCCGAACTTCGCCCATGGCGCGCTCTATATGGTGGGCGCGTTCATGACCTATTTCTTCATGGTTGACCTGGGTGCCCACTACTGGATCGCCATGCTCGGTTCGGGCGCCGTGGTGGCCGCGCTGGGGGTTCTTTGCGAACGCCTGGTTTTCCATCCGCTGAGGCATTCACCCCCGATCCACGACAAGATCGCCGCCATCGGCATCCTGCTGTTCCTCGAGGCGCTGGTGCAGATGCTCTGGGGCGCGGACTTCCGTCGCATGTCTTCGCCGTTCACCGGCGTGATGAATATCCAGGGGCTGATCATTCCGGAACAGCGGGCACTGATCATCGCGGGCGCCGCCGTGCTGGTTGTGGGCCTGCAGCTGTTCCTGCGCAGGACCATGACCGGATCCACCATCCTGGCCATGGCCCAGAATCGTGAAGGGGCTTTCCTGGTGGGGATCGATGCCAACCGGGTGGCGATGATGACCTTTGCCATCTCCGGCATGCTGGCCGCCTTTGCCGCCACCCTCTACGCCCCGATCAACCTGGTGTATCCCGCCATGGGGCATCTGGTGATCATGAAGGCCTTCGTGATCATCATCATCGGTGGCATGGGCAGTATCCCCGGCGCCGTCATCGGCGGCATGATCATCGGCTTTACCGAGGCGCTCGGGGGCTTCTACCTTTCGAACGACTATAAGGATGTGATCGCCTTCGCACTCCTTGTCGTGATTCTCTCCATCCGCCCGCAAGGGCTCTTCACGAAGGGGGCGCACTGATCATGTGGTTGAAACTGGCAGCTTTACTGACCCGTCCGGCAACCAAGTACGTTTTCATCGCCCTGGCGCTGGTGTTTCCGCTGGTTGCCCAGAACGAGTACCAGATCTACGTCATGGCGTCAGCCTTCGTCTGGGCCATTGCCGTCTACGGGCTCAATATCATTACCGGCTACTGCGGTCAGCTGAACCTGGCCCACGGGGGCTTCTTCGCCCTGGGCGCCTACACGCTGGGGCTGCTGACGGCGGACTACAGCTGGAGTTACTGGCCGGCCTTTGTGGCGGCCCTGGCGATGACCGCGGTCGTGGGTTTCTTCGTGGGCATTGTCTCGCTGCGCCTCAAGGAGCACTACTTCGCGATCTTCACGCTCTGTGTCGGTTTCATCATGTACATGCTGATGGACAAATGGGAGGAGCTGACCCATGGACCGGTGGGCGTGCGTAACATCGCGCCGCCCAACGGCTTCGGTCTGGTCGACTTCACCGAGACCACGCCGATCTATTACCTGGTACTGGTATTCCTGATGCTGACGATGTGGTTCATTGGCAGGCTTTCGCGTTCGCTGCTCGGGCGGACCTTCACGGCCATCCGCAACGGTGATGAGCTGGCCCAGTCGCTGGGAATCAACCTGATGCGCAACAAGGTGCTGGCGTTCGTTCTCTCAACCACCTTTGCCGGGCTGGCAGGGGCGCTTTATGCCGGAATGGTCCGTTTCATCGGACCCGAGGACGCCAACGTCCTGCACACCTTCGACATGATCACCTACCTCCTCGTTGGCGGCATCGGCACGCTCTCCGGCCCCCTTGTCGGCACCATCGGCATCGTGTGGCTGACCCAGTCGCTGCAGTTCATGGAGGAGTACCGGATGATCCTGTTCGGCCCCTTGCTGGTGTTCCTGGTGATCTTCTTCCCACGGGGCATCGTCGGCTCCTTCCTGAGCTGGCTCCATCGCCGTACCCAGGGCAAGGCCGAAGCAGCGGCCAAGGCACAGCAGAGCCGGGATACGACCGGCCGGAGGGTAAATAACAATGCTTAGAATCGAGAACCTGACCAAAATGTTCGGTGGCCTGGCGGCGGTGAAGGACATTTCCGTCGAGTTCGAGGCGAATCAGGTCAACGCCATCATCGGCCCCAACGGGGCTGGTAAGAGCACGTTTTTCAACCTGGTGGCCGGCTCGCACAAACCCAGTTCCGGCCGGATTATCTTCGATGGGGAGGACATCACGACGCTGCGCTGTGATCACATTGCCCAACGCGGGGTCGGTCGCACCTTCCAGACCACCAACCTGTTTGAGCAGGCGTCGGTGCTGGACAACCTGATCGTAGGGCACCGGCTGCGGACCCGTTCAGGTCTCTGGGATGTGCTGGTCAATTCCCGGCGCCTCCAGCAGGAGGAGAAGCTGAGTCGTGAAAAGGCGCGTGAGGCCCTGGATTTTGTGGGGCTGTCCCATGTGGAGAATCGCTTTATCGCGGACATTACCCAGGAGGAACGCAAGCGGGTGGCCTTTGCGCTGGCTATGGCGACCGATCCGAAGATCCTGCTTCTTGACGAGCCGGCGGCCGGGGTCAATCCCGAGGAAACAGATGGGCTGGCCCAACTGATCCGCAAGATGAAGGACCACGGCCTGACGGTGTGCCTGATCGAGCACAAGATGGACATGATCATGGGGATCGCGGACAAGATCATGGTGCTGGACCATGGCGAGAAGATTGCAGAGGGCGCACCGGAGCAGGTGCGTGAGGATCCGGCCGTGATTGAAGCCTACCTGGGGAGTGACGACGATGCTGCAGCTTAACAACGTCGATGTCTGCTACGGCAGCTTCAAGGCCATCAGTGACATCTCCATGTCGGTGGAGTCGGGGGAACTGGTGGTTCTGCTCGGCGCCAATGGCGCCGGCAAGAGCTCCCTGTTCAATGCCATCAGCGGGCTGATCCGGCCCAGCGCCGGCCAGATCGAGTTCGAGGGGCAGCGGCTGAGTGGGCTCAAGCCCAGCGGCATCGTTTCCGCGGGCGTGGTCCAGTGTGCCGAGGGGCGCAAGCTGTTCCCGCAGATGAGCGTGATGCAGAACCTGATGATGGGGGCCTACGTCCATCGTCGGGACAAGGCGGGCAACCGCCGGCATCTCGAGGAAGTGTTCGAGCTCTTCCCGATCCTCAGGGAGAAGTCGGACGAACTGGCCAGCGCCCTTTCCGGGGGCCAGCAGCAGATGGTGGCCATCGGGCGGGCCCTGATGAGCCGGCCGCGCCTGCTGATGCTCGACGAGCCCTCGCTGGGGCTGGCGCCGCTGGTCGTGCGCCAGATGTTCGACACGATCCAGCAGATCAACAGCCTCGGCACGACCGTGCTGCTTGCGGAGCAGAACGCGTACGCAGCGCTCAAGATTGCTTCCCGGGCTTACGTCATGGAAGGCGGCCAGCTGGTCATGGAAGGGGACCGGGAGACCATGCTCAACAACGACGAGGTTCGCAAAGCGTACATCGGGGCATGACCTGAGAAGTATCCACAACAACAAGGCAACACCGAAGGAGACAACAATGAAAACACTCAAAGCATTAACCCGCGCGTTCGCCCTGGCCGCATTGGGGGCCGGTTTTTCCGCCGGCGCCCTGGCCGAGGACACAGTCAACATTGGTTTTTCCGGCCCCCTGAGTGGCGGTGCCGCCGTTTACGGGGAAAACGTCCTTTCCGGGCTGGAAATGGCGGTGGATGAAATCAATGAGGATGGAGGGGTCAAGATTGACGGTGAAACCCACAAGGTCAATCTGGAAGCCCTGGACGATATGTATTCGCCCTCCGAAACGGCCACCAATGCCAAGCGCCTGACCCAGGAGTCGGACGTGTCGGCGATCTTTGTCCCGCATACCGGTGGCATCTTCGCCCTTCAGGATTTCAATGTTAAGGACAACTTCCTGATTATGGCCTATACCAGCACGCCGACGGTGACCGAGCAGGGCAATCCGCTGACCGTGCGGATCCCGCCGACCTTCGACGGCTACGTGAAGGTTTTCACGGATTACGCCATGAAAAAGCATGGCAAGAAGCTGGGCATGGCGGGCGCGACCCACGAGTACGCCAAGATCTGGGCCAAGATGCTTGAGAAGGAGTGGAAAGCCCAGGGTGGTGAAGTGGTCGCGAAGAACCCGATGAGTTACAACAAGTCCGCCGACTTCTACACCGGCGTGAGCCGGACCCTGGCCGCCAGCCCGGATGTACTGTTCGTTGGTGGCGCCTCGGAGCCCACAGGGCTGGTGGTGCAGCAGGCCAATCAGCTCGGTTTCAAGGGCGGCTATATCGTGATGGACCAGGCGAAGCTGGACGAGATGGCGGACGTTGCGGGCGGTATTGAGGCGCTGAACGGCGCTGTCGGCGTAACACCGCTGTCGATCTACGAGTCCGACTCGGCCAAGGCCTTCATCGAGCGCTACCAGGAGCGGTACGACAAGATGCCGGGCTCCGAGGCGGCCTACAACTACCTGGCGCTGCATGGGCTGGTGAAGGCGATGCAGATTGCCGGTACCACCGATGCGGAGGCGGCCCGGGAGCATATCGGCCAGGCCATGGTTGAGCTGGACAAGCGCTTCAACCCCTACGACGTGACCGAGGTGACCGAAAACGGCGGTTTCGTGACCGAAACCACCATGGCGGTGGTCGAGGACGGTGAGCTGGTCCAGAAGGAAGTGAACCTGGAACTGGATTAACGCCGGAGCACCGGCAGGAAGGGGCCTCAGGGCCCCTTTTTTAGCCGGCGCCAGCACGGTTCAGCTGAGATACATTGCCAGGTTCTCGGCCACGCAGGCAGGCTTGTCTTCGCCCTGGATCTCGATCCGGGTGGTGAAGGTGGCGAGCGTGCGCTGGTCATCGACGGCGGTCACGTCGTCCAGTGTGACCTCGGAGCGGATGGCTGAACCGGCCCTGACGGCTTCGGGAAATCGCAGCTTGTTGAGCCCGTAGTTGATGCTGGCGCTGACACCGGTGACCCGCAAGACAGACTGGTTCAGCACCGGGATGAGCGAGACCGTGAGAAAGCCATGGGCGACCGTGCTCTGCCAGTAGGTCTCGCGACGAGCGCGCTCGATGTCGATGTGGATCCATTGGTGGTCTCCGGTGGCATCGGCGAACGCCTGGATCATTTCCTGCGAGACCGTCTTCCAGGCGCTGTGCCCGATCAGTGTCCCCACATGGTCGTGGAGCGCTTCCAGGGGAATGTCTTTCATGACCTTATCCTTTTAGAAATAGTATTCCGCTTATAGAAATTAAATTCTGAAATAATTCTGGCCCAGGGGGTTGTGGTGTGCAACCGACCGGGCCTATTCCCACCACGGAGGAGAAACCCAATGCCACAGAATGAACAGGTGATCCTGGCCGAACGCCCCACGGGGATGCCGGATGAAACCCATCTCGTGCACCAGGAGGGGCCCATGCCCGAGGCGGCGGAGGGCGAGGTCGTTCTGAAGACGCTCTACCTCTCGCTGGACCCTTACATGCGCGGTCGGATGAACAATGCGGCCTCCTACGCCAAGCCGGTTGAACTGGGACAGGTCATGGAAGGCGCCACCGTCAGTGAGGTGGTGGAAAGCCGCTGCGAGGGCCTGGTGCCCGGCGACATCGTCCTGGGGTACGGCGGCTGGCAGCGCTACGCCTCAGCCCCCGGTAAGGCACTGCGCAAGCTGGATCCCGGCCAGGCGCCCATCACCACGGCTCTTGGCGTCATGGGCATGCCGGGCTTTACCGCCTATGTGGGCCTGCTGGACCTGGGCCAGCCCCGGGCGGGTGAGACGGTGGTGGTCTCCGCGGCCGCCGGTGCCGTCGGCCAGGTGGTCGGGCAACTGGCGCGGATCCAGGGGTGTCGCGTGGTTGGTGTGGCCGGAGCCGACGATAAATGCCGCCAGGTCACCGGGACCTACGGCTTTGACGCTTGCATCAATTATAAGGCGGAGGATTTCGAGCAGCAGCTGGATGACGCCTGCCCTGACGGCATTGATGTGTACTTTGAGAGCGTCGGTGGCCGGGTCTTTGATGCGGTCATGAAGCGCGTCAACGATTTCGCGCGCATCCCGGTCTGCGGCCGTATCGCCCATTACAACCAGACGGAGCTGCCCGAGGGGCGTGACCGGTTGATCCCGTTCATGGGTAAAGTGCTGGTTAAGCGGCTGATGCTGCGCGGCTTTATCCAGTCCGACCACCTCGAGCGTCAGCCCGACTTCCTCAGGGACATGGGGGAGTGGCTCCGCCAGGGTCAGGTGCACTATCAGGAAGACATCGTGGAGGGCCTGGAGAACGCGGTCAGTGCCTTCCAGGGCCTGTTGCGCGGGGATAACCGTGGCAAGCTGATGGTGCGGGTGGCGCCGGACCCCACTGCCTAGGGACCGGTGCCGGGGTGGCCAGGGGCCGCCCCGGTTCGTCCGGTGTCAGCCGGCTTCGAGCAGGCTGACATACCGTTCCAGGTGGAAGTCATCATCACCGAGCTGGTGATTGATCATGATCAGCCGCTTGGCGTAATGGCTCAGGCTGTATTCCCAGGTCATGCCGATACCACCGTGGAGCTGGATGGCCTGTTCGGCGATGAACTGGCCGGACCGGCCGATGACGTTCTTGGCCGCCGACAGGGTGCGGTTACGCTCGACACTGGCCTCGTCGTCGGCCACATTGGCCGCCAGGATCGCCATGGAGCGGGCCTGCTCGAGCTCCGAGTTCATGTCCACCATGCGGTGCTGCAGTACCTGGAAGCGGCCGATGGGCACCCCGAACTGCTTGCGGGTCTTGAGGTACTCCAGCGTCAGGTTGACCGACTCTTCCATGGCGCCGATGGCTTCCGCGCAAAGCGCCGCAACGGCGCGCCCGGCCTGGTACTGGATCACCTCGCCGGCGGTGCCCTCGGTGCCGATGAGCGCATCCGAGTCGACCCGGACGTTATTGAGGAAGAGGTCACAGCCCTTGGCGCCGTCCATTGTACGGTAGACGCGGCGCTCCACGCCCTCGGCCTCCGGGTCGATGGCGAACAGGGAAAGCCCCTCGCGGTCACGGGCATCGCCACTGGTGCGCGCGGAGACAAGGATCAGGTCCGCCGCATGGCCACCGATCAGTACCCCCTTGCGGCCGTTGATCACGTAGCCCTCGTCCGAGCCCTCGGCACGGGTCTCGACATCATCCAGGTTGTAATGGCTCTGGGGCTCCTGCAGGCCCACGGCCACCTTGAGCTCGCCGGTGGCAATCCGGCCCAGCCAGTCGTTCTTCTGGCTCTCGCTGCCGGCCTGGGCGATCAGGCCGCCGCCCAGGATAACGGTCTGGCGGTAGGGTTCCAGGCACAGGCCTCGCCCCATCTCCGTCATGACCGACTGCACGTCCACGCCTGAGCCGTTGAACCCGCCCATCTCCTCTGGGAAGGGGACGGCACAGAGTCCCAGCTCGCCGAGTTGGTTCCAGAACGCCTCGCTGAAACCGAGTTCGGTTTCCTCCACCTCCAGTCGTGTCTGGAAGTCGTATTCGCCGCGGACCAGGCGCGCCATGGTGTCCTGCAGCATCTGCTGATCTTCGTTGAGCGTGAAATCCATGGGTGCCTCCCTCAGAGCCCGAGAATCATTTTGCTGACGATGTTCTTCTGGATCTCGTTGGACCCACCAAAGATCGACAGCTTGCGCAAGTTGAAGTACTGCGGGGAAACGGCGGCGCCGTGCGGATCCGCAAGGTAGTCGCCCTCATAGCCGTCCTGCAGTTCCTCCTCCGGGAACGGCTGGGCGTAGGGGCCCAGGGCGCGCCGTGCGAGGTCGGAGATCGACTGACGGATCTCGGTGCCACGGACCTTGAGCATGGAGCTTTCCGCGCCCGGAACGCCACCTCCCTCAACGGAGGCGATGATGCGCAGGTTGCTGATCGAGGCGGCCTGAAGGTCAATCTCGATCTGGGCGACACGGGCGGCGAAGGTGGGGTCCTCCAGCAGCGGCCGGCCGTTCTTGCGTTGACGCGAGGCAATGCCCTTCAGATGCTCCAGGGCGGCCTTGGAGTTCCCGATCCCGGCCAGGCCGGTGCGCTCGTAGGTGAGCAGGTACTTGGCGTAGGTCCAGCCCTTGTCCTCCTCGCCCACCAGGTTCTCCACCGGAACCTTCACGTCGTCGAAAAAGACTTCGTTGACCTCGTGTTCCCCATCGAGCGTGATGATCGGGCGCACCGTGACACCGGGGGCGTCCATGTCCATCAGCAGGAACGAGATGCCTTCCTGGGCCTTGACCTCGGTGTTGGTCCGCACCAGGCAGAAGATCTTGTTGGCGTGCTGGCCGAGGGTGGTCCAGGTCTTCTGGCCGTTGACGATGTAGTGGTCGCCATCGCGCACGGCGCGGGTCTTGACCGAGGCCAGGTCCGAGCCGGCACCCGGTTCGGAGTACCCCTGGCACCACCAGTCCTCACCGCTGAGGATGCGCGGCAGGTAGTACTGGCGCTGCTCCCCAGTGCCGAATTTGATGATGACCGGCGCCACCATGCTGACGCCGAACGGGACCACGCGCGGGGCGCCGTAGCGGTTGGATTCCTCGTCCCAGATGTGCTTTTGCACAGCGGACCACTCCACCCCGCCGTATTCCTTGGGCCAGTGGGTGGCGTACCAGCCCTGCTTGCTCAGGATCTGCTGCCAGCGTTCGTGATCGTCGCGGTTGAGGCGCCGCCCACTCTTGACCTTGGCTGCGATGTCGGCCGGCAGCTTCTCTTCAAGGAAGCTCCGGACCTCGTCCCGGAAGGCCAACTCGTCGGCCGTGTAGTTCATGTTCATCGGTCACCCTCTCGTTGGTCCAAGCGAATGTTATTCGATATCCATTACTTTAGGAGTTTTTGTGCAATTTTGAAATGATATACCGCATAGCAGAATTTATTGCAGGCAAGGATGCCTTACATCAGCACTGCATCGCAATAGTAGGCCTTCCCGTTTTGTATGGAACCGTTCCGCAGAATTTGGTTTTGAATTCTTGTGCGGAAAAATTGTGTTAGCTATATTCGTAATTACGGAAGTTGGTACTGCTAAGCGGAACGACTATGTTTCGTTTTGCAGAACAATGAGCTGTAAAGTACCAATGGACGTGTCAGAGCAGAACGCGACTCGATACAGGCGTCATGCGGGGACGACCAGCGCCGGCTCTTCCGGCAGCTGCTTCTGCAGGACGCTACTGATGACAACAAGACACAAAGCGAGGTTTGCAATGACAACAACAAGACCATTCAGAACACATCCCTTCACCCGCGCCTGCGCCATGGCCAGCCTCTCGCTGACCGGTGCCATGGCCACACCGGTACTGGCCCAGGATACCCAGGGTGAGGTCGATGAGCTCCGGGAGCAGGTTCAGGAGCTGCAGCGGCGGATCGACAATGCCGTCTCAGAGGCACCGCAACCGGACCGGGACAATCCCTATCTGGTGCGTGACGGTGATGGCATCAAGATCGGGCGAACAACGATCTCCTTTGATGGTTTCATCAAGGCCGACGCGATATTCGGGTCCAATGGCGATGGTACGAAGAATACCTATTCAGTCGGGATACCCCGGAACTTTGCGGCGGCGGCGAGCAGTGGGGAGAGTGATTGGAAAACCGGTTTCACGGCCCGTGAAAGCCGGCTGGCAATCGGCTCAAAGACCGACGAGGTTGCCGGCCATACCCTGCGGACGTACCTGGAGATGGATTTCAACCAGGACGCTGATGCCCCCGGTAACGAGGTCGTTTCCAACAGCTACGCACCACGGCTGCGCCAGGCCTACGGTTCCTGGAACGGCTGGACCGCGGGCCAGACCTACACCACCTTCACGAATCTGGCCGCATTGCCGGATATCCTGAACCAGGGCTACATGGCAGCATTTATCTACACGACACAGCCCCAGCTCCGTTATACGATGGCGGCTCCCGGCGGGAAGTTCATGGCGGCGCTTGAGAATCCGGAAGATGGTTTTGGCACTACGTCCTATGACGACCAGTCCTATCCGGACCTGACGGCACGCTACCAGCTGCGGAACCGGTATGGTATCTATTCCGTTTCCGGGGTGCTGCGGAACATGGAACACGACAACCCCGCTGGTGAGGATGATGAGAAGCTTGGCGGGGCGGTATCGCTGAGTGCCCGGATCCCAACGATCGGGCGGGATGACCTGCGCCTGCAGTACAGCTACGGCCACCTGGGGCGTTACATGGGGCTGTTCACCTACCCCGACGTGGACCTTGGAGAGCAGGCTGCTGGCGAGGTTGATCCGCTGACGACCTACGGGGCAACCGCGGCGTATCGCCACTTCTGGAGCCCCACCTGGCGTTCCAGTCTGGTGCTGTCCCAGACGGAAATCGTTGAGGACCTGGCGTTCAGTCCTTCAGGCGCCCTGGGTGATTTCGACAAAGTAGCGTCTATCCACGCGAACCTGATCTGGCAGGCGCATGAGAATTTCCAGGTTGGGCTTGAATACGCTCACTGGGATTTCCGCGCTATTGCCAACGACAGCAACTCCCAGTACGAGCAGGTCATGGCATCGGCGAAATACTCGTTCTGAGTGGCATCATCCATGCGGGTCTGGGCGCCAGGCCCGCGACCCCAGTAATCAGGACACCCCGGCCGTGAAGCCGGGGTGTTTTTTTGGGGCGAGGCCCGGGGTCAGCTGAACGCCTGGATGCCGGTCTGGCCGCGACCCAGGATCAGGGCGTGGATGTCGTGGGTGCCCTCGTAGGTGTTGACCGCCTCAAGGTTCATGACGTGGCGGATGACATGGTACTCGTCAGAGATGCCGTTGCCGCCGTGCATGTCGCGGGCGGTCCGGGCAATGTCGAGGGCCTTGCCGCAGTTGTTGCGCTTCAGCAGGGAGACCGCGTCCGGCGTGGCGGTGCCGTCGTCCATCATACGGCCAAGCTGCAGTACGGACTGCAGGCCCAGGGTGACCTCGGTCTGCATGTCCACCAGTTTCTTCTGGATCAGCTGGTTGGCGGCCAGCGGCTGGCCGAACTGCTTGCGCTCCAGAGTGTAGTCGCGCGCGGCATGCCAGCAGAATTCCGCGGCGCCCAGCGCCCCCCAGCAGATGCCGTACCGGGCCTTGTTCAGGCAACTGAACGGCCCCTTGAGACCCTCCACATCCAGCTTGTTCTCCTCCGGTACAAAGACCTCGTCCATGAATATGGAGCCGGTGTCGGAGGCCCGCAGGGAGAACTTGCCCTCAAGCTTGGGCGTATCCAGGCCTTCGGCACCGCGCTCCAGGACAAAGCCGGTGACCGTGCCCTCCAGCTTGGCCCAGACCACGAACACATCGGCGATGGGCGAGTTGGTGATCCAGGTCTTGGAACCGCTGACGCGATAGCCACCATCCACCTTCCGCGCCTTGGTCTCCATGCTGCCTGGATCGGAACCGTGATCGGGTTCGGTCAGGCCGAAGCAGCCTACTTTCTCGCCGGAAGCGAGCTGGGGCAGCAGGCGCTTCTTCAGTGACTTCTGGGCGAAGGAGTGGATGGGGTGCATCACCAGGGAGGACTGGACGCTCAGCGCCGAGCGGTAGGCCGAGTCCACCCGCTCCACCTCGCGTGCGATCAGGCCGTAGCAGACATGGTTCAGGCCGGGTCCGCCGTATTCCTCCGGCAGGGTTGCACCGAGCATGCCGAGTTCGCCCATGTCGGTGAAGATGGAACGGTCGAATTCTTCGTGACGATTGGCCTGGGTGATACCGGGCATCAGCCGCTTGTCGCAGAAACCGCGAATGCTGTCGCGGACCTGGCGTTCGGTCTCGTCCAGGCGGGATTCGAGGGAGAGCAGGTCGTCCCAGGGTGCAGCAGCCATTAGCTTACTCCTGAATCTGTAGGGTTGGGGTGGGCACAGGTCCTTCGGGACCCTTACCCGTCATTCGGTAACACGTTCCAGGACCGCGGCAATGCCCTGGCCAACGCCGATGCACATGCTGATCAGCGCGTAGCGGCCTTCCACCTGTTCCAGCTGGCGGGTTGCCGTGAGTGCGATCCGGGCCCCGGAGGCGCCCAGCGGGTGGCCCACCGCGATGGCGCCCCCGTTGGGGTTCAGCCGCGGATCCGTGGGATCAAGGCCGAGCCGTGTGGTGCAGCCGAGCACCTGGGCGGCGAAAGCCTCGTTGATCTCGATCACGTCCATGTTGTCCAGGCCCAGGCCGGCACGCGCGAGCGCCTTCTCGCTTGAGGGCACTGGCCCGTAACCCATCACGCGCGGCGCCACCCCGGCGATGGCCGCCGAGACGATACGGGCCCGGGGCCGGAACCCGGCCTTCTCGCCCGCTTCCCGGGAGCCGATGATCAGGGCCGCGGCCCCGTCGTTGATGCCGGAGGCGTTGCCCGCCGTGACCACGCCGCCGTCGAACAGCGGTTTGAGCCCGGAAAGGGCGTCAACGGTGGACTGGGGCCGCGGATGCTCGTCCTGGTCCACGCTGACCGGCGGTTTACGGCGCCCCTGGGGCACCTCGATGGGGTGCAGCTCGCCGTCGTAGAAGCCGGATTTCAGGGCTGCATCATAACGTGCCTGGCTCTGGGCCGCGTACTGGTCGATCGCTTCCCGGGAGAGGCCCATTTCCGCGGCAATATTATCCGCCGTCTGCGGCATGCTGTCGTTGCCGAATGCCTGCTCGATCCGCGGGTTGGGGAAGCGGGCACCGATGGTGCTGTCGTAGGCCCGGAGGTCGCGCCCGAAAGGCGTCTCGCTCTTGGCGAAGACAAAGGGCGCGCGGCTCATGCTCTCGGTGCCCCCGGCAACGAACAGGTCGCCCTCGCCGCAGCGCACGGCACGGGCGGCGTCCACGATGGCCGCCAGGCCGGAACCGCACAGCCGGTTAACGGTCAGCCCCCCGGTTTCCAGGGGAAGGCCGGCCATGAGCCCGGCGTGGCGGGCGACGTTGCGGGCATCCTCGCCGGCCTGGTTGGTGCAGCCGGCAATGACGTCCTCGTAGTCGGCCGGATTGAAGCTGTTCCGTTCGATCACGTGCTGGATGACGCTGCTCAGCAGATCGTCCGGGCGCACGGGTGATAGGGCACCGGCGTGGCGCCCGAAGGGCGTTCTCAGGCCATCATAGATGTAAGCGGACATGCTTTCCCCCATGCAGGTGCTAAGGCGCTCACCCCGACCGTTTTGATGGGCCCAACAAGCCGCCCTGGATGAGCTATGGTGTTAATAATGTTATAATAGTTTTGCTTGGCAGAACGTTGTTCTGTATTCGGTTCAGGTTAGCGCGAGGATTGTTGCCAATGCAAGTCGTTACGGGCGGCGGGGAGCCCGCTCCATGACGCGTTACGTTCTGCCGTTTGCGGCCCTGTGTGAGCTGGTGGCGCTGGTTAGTGGTGTTGCGATGCTGAGTCGGGTCGCGGGGGGCGCGTTCCTGGTGTACTTCCTGTTCCGGATTCCCGAACTCGAAGGGTACGCGCGATACCTGATGCTTACCGCCGTCACGGTCATTGGTGGTTTGTTGGCCGGCGGCCGCCTGAGCGGGCCCGAACTGGGCGAGGCGGCCACGGCCGCCGCCTTCTACGGCACCTTCCTGGGCAGCCTGGGCACGATGCAGTGCCTGGTCAGGCGCTTTGAGCTGCTCCGCAGGGCCCACGATGTGCTCCTGGCCGGGCGGCCGGTCTGGCTCTATCCCAAGTACGTGCTGACCAGCTGCACCATCGCTTCGGTGCTGAGTTTTGGGGTCATGAACCTTCTGTGCGGCTCCCTGCCGGAGACCCTGCGCCAGCGGGGCATCTCTGGAAAGGCCCGTACGCGCTGGTTGCGCAGTATCCTGACCAGCACCCTGAGGGGCTTTGCCCTGGTGCCGCTCATTGCCCCCACCAGCGTCGCCGTTGCCATCATCACCCGGGAGGTTCCCACCCTGGGCTGGGCCCAGATGCTGCCCTTCACGCTGGTTGCCGCGCTGGTGTTCGTGGCGGTGGGTTGGCTGACGGAGCACCGGCGCTTCACGGCGGTCAGTGCCCAGCGCACCGAGCTCGGCGGCTGGCCGTCCGGCACCGGGCAGCTGCTCGCGGTGGTGGGGGCGGTCTTTGCGGGCATCACGCTGTTGGCGACGCTGACACCCCTGAACGTCTCGCGGGCCGCGATGCTGTGCGTACCGGGCATTACCTTCCTTTATATGGCATTGAAGGACGAGTCCCCGGCCGGGGCCGCCACGGAGATGGTTAACAGTGTGGCCGGGTTGGGTAATGAGATCTGTATTTTTGCCGCCTCGGCGGCGCTGGGGGTGACGTTGTCCGCCCAGGTGCCCTCCGAACTCCTGTCGCAGCTCCTGGAAGGGCAGGCGAGCCTCTTCCTGCTGATGGCGGGCAGCCTGCTGATCCTGCCGCTGTTTGCCTGCTTCGGCATTGCGCCCATTACCGTGTTGAGCTTCCTGGCGGGGGTCCTGGGCGAAATGGTGGCCTCAGGCCTTGATCCGCTGCTGGTGGCGGTGGCCCTGGCGATCGGGTTTTCCCTGGCCATGATGCTGTCGCCCTTTGGTCCCTCGGTGATGCTGCTCTCCCGCTTTGCCGGCATGTCGCGCTGGGTTGTGGCCTTCGGCTGGAACGGCCGGTTTGCCCTGTTGTCGATTCCCCTGATGCTCGGGGTCCTGTGGCTCTGTCAGTACGCTGCGATGAATTGAGTCCAGGGAAGATGAAAAAGCGACACATATCCGTTAGAATGTTCCGCATAGCAGAATCTGTGGCCATAAAGCGCTCACCAATGCGCCATGGCACCGCAATGTTCAGAAGAGGTAAGGCATTACTTTATGGCTAACGATGACATCATGACCCCCGACCTGGCACTGGCCTCGGAGGAGGCACGTTCGAAAGAGCCGGAGAAGGACCGCAAGTTTGTAGAGGCCCTGTCTCGGGGGCTCGATGTCCTGCGGGCATTCAGTCAGGGGTCGGTGATCCTGGGGAACCAGGATATTGCCCACATCACGGGCCTGCCCAAGCCGACCGTCTCGCGCATGACGCATACGCTGACCCGGCTGGGCTATCTCAGCTACAACCCGGTCTTCGAAAAGTACCAGCTGAGCGCCGGCGTGCTGGCGCTGGGCTATGCCTATGTCTCGAACCTCAAGGTCCGCCAGCTCGCCAAGCCCTACATGGAAGAGTTCGCCCGCCGCACCAACATGTCGGTGGGGCTGACCTGCCATGACCGCCTGCACATGATCTACGTGGAGAACCGGATGCCCCCGGAGGCCACGCTGCTGCGCATGGAGATCGGCCTGCGCCTGCCGATGGCGACCACCTCGGCGGGGCGGACCTACTGCGCCGCCGTCAGCGAGAGCGTCCGGACCATCCTCATGGACGGCATGGCCAAGAAATACGGGGACCAGTGGCCCGAGAAGAAAGAGGGACTGGAGCGTGCGATCGAGGATTACAAGACCTCGGGCTTCTGCCTCTCCGTGGGCGAGTGGGACCGCAACATCAACTCCGCCGGCGCTCCCATCGTCCTGGAAGACGGGACCACCATGGTGCTGACCTGTGCGGCGCCCTCCTACCAGATCTCGGGCGAGGAACTGCGCAACACCATCGCGCCGCAGATCACCATGCTGGCGGGTGACATCGAGTCACTCGGCGGCTGAGGAGCCCCGGGCCCTGACCCGGACGCCCCTGTCCGGCCGGCCTCCGTTTTCCCGGAGTCGCCGGCCTTCCCCCCTGATGCTGCAATCATCCCTCGGGTTCCCCGGATCCCGCTGATCCCGTTCCGTCCAGTGCGGATGCACCCCTTCCCGTTATGGCACTCATGCCGCGCCATGAGTGGCTCGCGCCTGCGCGGATCGTCGCTCCGTCCACCCTCCGGCTTCAATCATCTATTGAAACAGCGTCCGAAAATCGTTTTAATCGGGTCATGGTTTCGCTTGTTAAAACTTAATTCCGTAAAACCGACAAGGAGAGCGACATGTCCGACGTCGTCACCTATCAGCGTGAAGGCGCCATCGGCGTTATCACAGTGAACTACCCCCCGGTTAACGCCCTCAGCCAGGCTGTGCGTTCCGGCCTGCTCGACGCGCTCGACCAGGGCCAGAAGGACGCCGATGCGAAGGCGCTTCTGCTGGTCTGTGAAGGTAAGACCTTTATCGCGGGGGCTGACATCCGGGAATTCGGTAAGCCCATGCAGGAGCCGGCCCTGCCGTCAGTGGTGGAGGCTTACGAAAACAGCGACAAGCCGATTGTTGCTGCTATTCACGGCACCGCGCTGGGCGGTGGCCTGGAGGTGGCGCTGGGTTGTGACTATCGGGTTGCGCTCGACAGCGCCCGGGTCGGCCTGCCGGAGGTCAAGCTCGGCCTCCTGCCCGGCGCCGGCGGAACCCAGCGGTTGCCGCGCCTCGCCGGGGCCCGCAAGTCACTGGAGATGATCACCTCCGGTGACTTCGTTCCGGCCAGCGACGCGCTGGAAGCCGGCATCGTCGACAGTGTCGAGGCCGGTTCCGACAGCCGGGCGGTCGGGCTTGCCTTTGCGCAGAAGGTCGTCGATGAAGGGAAGCCGGTGCGTCGCGTCCGGGATCTCAACGAGAAACTCGACGCCGACAAGGGCAGCGAGGTCTTCGCCGAGTTCCGGGCCAACCTGGAGAAAAAGGCCCGGGGCCTGTTCGCGCCCTTCAAGTGTGTTGACGCCGTTGAAGCCGCCTTTGAGCTGCCGTTCGAAAAGGGCATGCAGCGTGAGCGCGAGCTCTTCCAGGAATGCATGGAATCCCCGCAACGCGCCGGGCTGGTCCATGCCTTCTTCGCCGAGCGCGAAGTCTCCAAGGTTCCGGGGCTGCCCAAGGACACCCCCGTGCGCGACGTTGAGCGCGTGGGCATCATCGGCGCCGGCACCATGGGCGGCGGCATAGCCATGAACTTCGCCAACGCCGGTATTCCGGTGCGGCTGCTCGAGGTCAAGCAGGAGGCGCTGGACAAGGGCCTCAGCGTGATCCGCCGCAACTACGAGAACTCCGCGAAGAAGGGCCGCATCACCCAGGAGCAGGTGGAGCAGCGCATGGCGCTGATCGAGCCGACGCTCTCCTACGACGATTTCGCGGATGTGGACCTGGTGATCGAGGCGGTGTTCGAGGAGATGGGCATCAAGAAGGACATCTTCTCGACCCTCGACCGCGTCTGTAAGCAGGGCGCCATCCTGGCTTCCAACACCTCGACGCTGGATATCGACGAGATCGCCTCCTCGACGGCCCGCCCGGCGGACGTGGTGGGCATGCACTTCTTCAGCCCCGCCAACGTGATGAAGCTGCTGGAAAACGTAGCCGGCAGCAACACGGCCAATGACGTCAAGGCCACTGTCATGGGCCTGGCCAAGCGCATCGGCAAGGTCGGCGTGCTGGTCGGCAACTGCTACGGCTTCGTGGGCAACCGGATGCTCCACCGGCGTGGCGCGGAAGCCACGGCCCTGGTCAACGAGGGCGCTTCCCCGCAGCAGGTGGACCGGGTCCTGACGGACTTCGGCTTCCCCATGGGCCAGTTCGCCATGTCGGATCTCGCCGGCATTGATGTGGGCTACCGCATCCGCGAGGAACGCCGCAAGGCCGGCGAGGACATCCCGCCGAACTGGACGGACAAGCTGGTTGAACAGGGCCGCCTCGGCCAGAAGACCCAGGCTGGCATCTATAAGTATGAAGAGGGGAATCGTCAGCCGATCCCCGACCCGGAGGTTGACCGGCTGATCGAGCAGTTCCGCGAGGAACAGGGCATCCAGGCGCGGGAGGTTCCGGACCAGGAGATCCTCGAGCGCTGCATGTACGTGATGATCAACGAGGGGGCGAAGATTCTGGAGGAAGGCATTGCCGCCCGCTCTCTGGATGTGGACGTGACCTGGATCTACGGCTACGGCTTCCCGTCCCACAAGGGCGGGCCCATGTTCTGGGCGGACCAGGTCGGGGTCGACACGATCCGCGACACCGTCAGGCGCTTCCACGACACCCTTGGCGGCGACCAGTGGCAACCCGCCGCCCTGCTGGAACGACTGGCTGATGAAGGCAGCACCTTCGCCAGCCTCAATGCCAACACCGCTTCCTGAGGAAATTCCATGTCTGATGCAGTCATTGTCTCAACCGCGCGCACCGGCCTGGGCAAGTCCTACCGGGGCGCGCTGAACGATACCCACAGCCTGGACCTGGCCGGCCACGTGATCCGCCACGCCGTCGAGCGGGCCGGGCTTGATCCCCGGGTGGTCGAGGACGTGATCCTCGGCGCCACCTTCCACGAGGGCGCCCAGGGCAAGAACATGGCCCGCCTGGCAGCGGTCCGCGCCGGGCTGCCGGTCACCACCGCCGGGGTCTCCATCAACCGCTTCTGCAGCTCCGGGCTGCAGGCGATTGCCATGGCCTCCCAGCGGGTCGTCTCCGAGAAGGTGCCGGCCATGGTTGCCGGCGGCGTGGAGTCGATCAGCATGGTCCAGAACGAGCACATCAACCAGTTCCGCGCCACCAATGAGTGGCTGATGGCGAACAAGCCGGAACTGTACCTCTCCATGATCGAGACGGCGGACATTGTCGCCAAGCGCTACGGCATCTCCCGCGAGGCCCAGGACGAGTATGCCCTGGCCAGCCAGCAGCGCACGGCGGCGGCCCAGGAGGCCGGCTACTTCAATGATGAGATCGTGCCCTTCGAGACCACGATGAAGGTCAAGGACAAGGAGACGGGCGAGGTCAGCGAGAAGGACGTGACCCTGACCACGGACGAGTGCAACCGTCCGGGCACCACCCTTGAGGGCCTGGCCGGTCTCGATCCTGTGCGGGGCGAGGACCAGTTCGTGACCGCCGGCAATGCCAGCCAGCTCTCCGACGGCGCCTCGGTCTGCACGGTTATGAACAGCACCTACGCGGAAAAGAACAACATTGAGCCCATGGGTATTTTCCGGGGCTTCTCGGTGGCGGCCTGCGAGCCCGACGAGATGGGCATCGGTCCGGTCTATGCTATTCCGCGCCTGCTTGAGCGCACCGGCCTGAGCATGGACGACATCGATCTGTGGGAGCTCAACGAGGCCTTCGCCTCCCAGGTGATCTACTGCCGCGATCAGCTCGGCATTCCCATGGAGCGGCTCAACGTCAACGGCGGCTCGATTTCCATCGGCCACCCCTATGGCGTCACCGGTTCACGCCTGACCGGCCATGCCCTGATCGAGGGCAAGCGCCGTGGCGCCAAGTACGTGGTGGTGACCATGTGCGTCGGGGGTGGCCAGGGCGCCGCCGGTCTGTTCGAGGTCGTCTGAACCGGGGGTACCATGGACCAGCACATCATCAACCCCGAGGACCTGGCGTTCCAGCTGTTTGAGCTCCATCGCACGGAGGAGCTTCTGGCCTATGAACGCTACGCTGATCACAGTCCGGAGACTCTCCAGGCGGCCCTGGACCTGGCACTGCGCGTGGCGACGGAAGAGTTCGCTCCGCACGCCCGGCTTGTGGATGAAGAGGAGCCGACCTTCGAGGATGGCCGGGTGGTGATGCGCCCGGAAGTCGGGAAGGCCCTCGGCGTCCTCAGCGAGACCGGGCTGATGGCGGCCGGGCAGGACTATGAGCGGGGCGGCATGCAGCTGCCTGCCACCGTGTCCCAGATGTGCGTCGGGCTGCTGAAGGGCGCCAACGTGGGAACCCAGGGGTACGCCGGGCTGACCATGGCCGCCGCCAACCTGATCCTGGCCCATGGCTCGGAGGCCCAGAAGGCCCGCTACGCGGAACCCATGATCGCGGGCCGGTTCTTCGGGACCATGTGCCTGACCGAACCCCAGGCCGGTTCGTCGCTTGGTGACCTGCGTACCCGTGCCACGCCGCAGGACGATGGCAGTTACCGCCTCAAGGGGAACAAGATCTACATCTCCGGCGGCGATCACGAACTCAGTGAGAACATCGTGCACATGGTGCTGGCACGCCTGCCGGACGCACCGCCCGGTGTTAAGGGGATCTCGCTGTTCATCGTCCCGAAGTACCTGGTCAATGAGGACGGCACCACCGGCGAGCGCAACGATGTGGCCCTGGCCGGACTGATCCACAAGATGGGCTATCGTGGCACCACCTCCACCATGCTCAACTTCGGTGAGAACGAGGGTGCCGTGGGCTATCTCGTGGGTGAGCCCAACAAGGGCCTGGCGGCGATGTTCCACATGATGAACGAGGCGCGGATCGGGGTGGGTCTCGGTTCGGTCATGCTTGGCTACACTGGTTACCTGCACTCGCTGGACTACGCCCGGGAACGCCGCCAGGGCCGCCCCGTGGGCAACAAGGACCCCGAGTCGGATCAGGTGCCACTGATCCGGCACGCGGATATCCGCCGCATGCTGCTGGCCCAGAAAGCCTATGTGGAAGGCGGGCTGGCCCTGTGCCTGGAAGGGGCTCGACTGGTGGATGACCAGCGCCACTCCGGGGATGACACCCAGCGGGACGAGGCCGCGGGGCTTCTGGACCTGCTGACGCCGCTGATGAAGTCATGGCCGTCGCAGTTCTGTCTGGAGGCCAACAGCCTGGCCATCCAGGTCCTCGGGGGCTACGGCTACACCCGGGACTACCCGGTGGAACAGTTCTACCGGGACAACCGGCTGAATCCCATCCATGAGGGCACCCACGGGATCCAGGGCCTGGACCTGCTCGGGCGCAAGGTGATCATGGCCGAAGGGCGCTATTACCGGGCCCTGATGGACCGGATTGACCGCACCATCAGTGACGCGCGCGGGGAACGCGAGCTGGCGGACAACGCCGAGCGCCTGGAGGCGGCGGTCGACCGGCTCAATAGCGCCACGGACGCGATCAACAAGGTGCGGGCAGCCGGGGATACCGAAAGGGCCCTGGCGAACGCCTCGCTCTACCTGGAGGCCATGGGCCACGTCGTGGTCGGCTGGTTGTGGCTGCGCCAGGCCCGCCTGGCCCTGACCGGTATTGCCGAGGGTGGCCCGCAGACCGAGGCGTTCTATCGCGGCAAGCTCAAGGCCTGTGACTACTTCGCCCGCTACGAATTGCCACGGGTGACATCGCTGTCCGGCCTGCTGGCCGAGGTTGACGACACAGCCCTGACCATGGCGGAAGACAGTTTCTAGAGCCGGGCCGGGTAAGAATCAAAAAGGAGATCGGACAATGGTACGGGAAGCAAAAGCAGCGGTCTGCCGGGCGTGGGGAGAACCCATAACCGTGGAGACCATCCAGGTTGCACCGCCCAAGCGCAATGAGATCACGATCAAGGTGGCGGCCTGCGGGGTCTGCCACAGTGACCTGTCCGCCGCCACCGGCAAGATCCAGTACCCGCCGCCCCTGGTTCTGGGCCACGAAGCCGCCGGTGTCGTGATCGAGGTCGGGGAGGGGGTGACCGACCTCAAGGAAGGCGACCATATCGCCAGCACCTTCGTTTCAATGTGCGGCAAGTGCCGCCAGTGCGTGCGCGGCCGCCCCGTTCTCTGCGAGAAGGCACAAAAGGCCATGTTCACGCTGCCGGACGGCACGGTCCGGACGACCGACTCAGAGGGCAATGACCTGAATGTCTTCGGTGCCTGCGGCGTGATGGCGGAGTACGCCACCCTGCACGTGGACAACGCCGTCCGGATCGAGGAGGGCGTTCCGCTCCAGAATGCCGCACTGGTCGGGTGTGCCGTGATGACCGGGGTCGGGGCGGTGTTCAACACGGCCCGGCTGGAGCCGGGCTCCCGCGCCGCGGTTTTCGGCATCGGCGGCGTCGGGCTCAACGCCGTCCAGGGCTGTGATACCGCGGGCGCGGAGATGATCGTCGCGGTGGATAACAGCGAGTCGAAGCTGGAGCGGGCCAGGGCTTTTGGCGCAACCCATACCGTGAACATCAACGACGTCGAGGATGCCGGCAAGGCGGTGAAGAAGCTGACGGGCGGCGTGGACTACGCCTTCGAGTGTGTCGGCTCTGGGGCGGTGGTTTCCCAGGCGTATCGCTGCCTTGCCCGTGGCGGAACGGCGGTCGTGGTAGGCGTGGCCGACCCCAGCGACAGAACCGAGATTGGAACGCTGTCACTGCCCGCCGACGAGCGTACGCTCAAGGGCAGCTGGCTGGGGTCCGCCCGGCCGCAGTATGACTTCCCGCGGATCCTGGCGCTGTACGAAGCGGGCAAGCTCAAGCTGGACGAACTCATTACCCAGACCTACACCATTGAACAGGCACCAGAGGCGTTCGACGATATGGTCTCGGGCAAGAATGCACGCGGCGTGATTGTCTTTGAATAACGCCCAGGAGGACGCGGTCATGAAGAACCTGAACAAGCTCTACATCAACGGTGAATGGGAGGACTGGCGCGGCCAGACCCTCAAGGTTCACGAGGCCGCCACCGGCGAGGTGATGGCGGAAGTGCCGGCGGCCGGCCGGGCCGAGATGGAACGGGCCGTCGACTCGGCCCACCAGGCCTTTGAGAGCTGGTCCCGGACCAGCCGCGACGAGCGCCTGGCCATCCTGAAGCAACTGCTGGAGGGGTTGAATACCCGGGCCCCGGAGATCGCGGAAACCGTCTCCCGCGAGGTGGGCATGCCGGCGAAACTGGCCGGCCAGATCCAGGCCGGAATGCCCATTGCCACCACCCAGTCCTACGTTGAGCTGTTGCCGGAGTATGAATTCACGGAACAGGTGGGGAACTCCGAGGTCCAGTATGCGCCGGTCGGGGTAGTCGGGTGCATCACCCCCTGGAACTACCCCCTGCACCAGGTCATGCTGAAGGTGGTTCCGGCCCTGGCGGCGGGCTGCACCGTCGTGCTCAAGCCCAGTGAGATCGCCCCCGGCAGCGCCTTCATCCTGGCCGAGATCCTTGAGGGTACGGACCTGCCGAAAGGGGTCTTCAACATGGTCTGCGGCCTCGGGGAAGAGGCGGGCGATACCCTGATCCGGCACCCGCGGGTCAATATGCTGTCCTTCACCGGCTCCCCCCGCACCGGCCACCTTGTGGCCCACGCGGCCGCGGACGACTTCAAGCGCTATGCCCTGGAGATGGGCGGCAAGTCGGCCTCGGTGATCCTGCCCGATGCGGACCTGAAGGCGGCCGTTAAGGGGACCGTCAACAACTGCCTGCTCAACTCGGGCCAGACCTGCACGGCCCTGACCCGCATGCTGGTGCCATCGGAGCTGCACGACCAGGCCTGTGAGCTGGCGGCGGAGGCCGTTGGCAAGATGACCCCGGGCAATCCGCTGGACGAGGGCACGCGGCTTGGCCCACTGGCCTCCGCCGAGCAGCGCGACAAGGTGTTCGAGTACATCCGGCTGGGCATCGAGGAAAGCGCCACGCTCGTCACCGGTGGCGCCGAGGCGCCGGAAGGGCTGGAGCAGGGCTACTTCGTCCGGCCCACGGTCTTTGGCAACGTCGACCCCGAGAGCCGGATCGCCCAGGAGGAAATCTTCGGGCCCGTGCTCTGCGTGATTCCCTATTCCGACGAGCAGGAGGCGATCCGGATCGCCAACGGCACGCCCTATGGCCTGTCCGGCGCCGTCTGGTCCGGGGATGCCGACAGGGCGAAGCGGATTGCCGGGGAACTGCGCACCGGCCAGGTGTTCGTCAACGGTGGCGCCTTTAACCCCAAGGCCCCCTTCGGTGGCTTCGGCCACTCGGGCATCGGGCGTGAATTCGGCAAGTGGGGGCTCGAGGAGTTCCTTGAAGTGCGGGCCCTTCAGCTGTAGCAGAGGAGACTATCGTGGAACGCGAATCGATGGAGTTTGACGTCCTGATCGTGGGGGCGGGCCCGGCGGGCCTTTCAGCGGCCTGCCGCATCCAGCAGCTGGCCAACGAGGCGGAGCAGGAACTGACCGTTTGCGTCGTGGAAAAGGGCTCGGAGGTCGGCGCCCACATCATCGCCGGCACGGTGTTCGAGCCCACGAGCCTCAATGAGCTGTTCCCGGACTGGAAGGAGCGCGGTGCGCCGCTGAACACCCCGGTCACCCGGGACGACATCTACTTCCTGCGCGGCCCCGAAGGCGCCCGCAAGGCCCCCAACGCCTTCGTGCCGAAGAACATGCACAACCACGGCAACTACATCATCAGCCTGGCCAACCTGTGCCGCTGGCTGGGTGAGCAGGCCGAGCAGCTGGGCGTGGAGATCTACCCCGGCTTCCCGGCCGCCGAGGTGCTGTATGAGGACGGCGTGGTCAAGGGCATCCTCACCGGTGAGTTCGGCCTCGACAGCGAGGGCAACCCCAAGGACGGCTACATGCCGCCGATGGAGCTGCGTGCCCGCTACACGCTGTTCAGCGAGGGCTGCCGCGGCCACCTGGGCAAGGAGCTGCTGCAGCAGTTCAACCTGGACGAGGGCAAGGACCCGCAGCATTACGGCCTGGGCATCAAGGAGCTGTGGGACATCGACCCGGCGAAGCACGAGCCGGGGCTGGTGGTGCACACCGCCGGCTGGCCGCTGTCCGAGAGCGGCTCCACCGGGGGTGGCTTCCTCTACCACCTGGAAAACGGCCAGGTCTATGTGGGGCTGATCACCGACCTGTCCTACTCCAATCCCTATGTCTCGCCGTTCGAGGAATTCCAGCGGATGAAGACCCATCCGACGATCAAGCAGCACCTGGAAGGCGGCAAGCGCGTGGCCTACGGCGCGCGGGCCATCACCAAGGGCGGCTACAACAGCCTGCCGAAAATGAGCTTCCCGGGCGGGCTGCTACTCGGCTGCGATGCCGGCACGCTGAACTCGTCCAAGATCAAGGGCTCGCACACCGCCATGAAGTCCGGCATGCTCGGTGCCGAGACGGTGTTCGAGGCGATCCAGAAAGGCTCCGAGGGCGGGGATGACCTCACCCGCTTTACCGAAAAATTCGAGAACAGCTGGCTCTTCAAGGAGCTGTTCGCCGAGCGCAACTTCAGCCCGGCCATGCACAAGTTCGGCACCGTGATCGGTGGCGGCATCGCCTTCCTGGAGCAGAACATCCTGCGCCGGCCCCTGCCGATCACCTTCCACGACACCACGCCGGACTATGCCGCGCTCAAGCCGGCGGCCGAGTGTAAGAAGATTGATTACCCGAAACCGGACAACGGCCTGACCTTCGACCGGCTGTCCTCGGCGTTCATGTCGAACACCAACCACGAAGAGGACCAGCCCTGCCACCTCAAGCTCAAGGACCCGGCGATCCCGATCCGGGACAACCTGCCCACCTACGACGAGCCGGCGCAGCGCTACTGCCCGGTGGGCGTGTACGAGGTGGTCGATGCCGAGGACGGCAGCGGTAAGAAGTTCCAGATCAACGCGCAGAACTGCATCCACTGCAAGACCTGCGACATCAAGGACCCGGCCCAGAACATCCAGTGGGTGGTCCCGGAAGGGGGCGGTGGCCCCAACTACCCGAACATGTAGAGCTGTAAAGGACTCCCCGATGAAGACACGCATCACGACGCTGTTCGGGATCGAGCGGCCCATTATCCAGGGCGGCATGCACCATGTGGGCTTCGCGCAACTGGCCGCCGCGGTTTCCAATGCCGGCGGCCTGGGCATCATCACTGCGCTGACCCAGCCGACCCCCGAGGACCTGGCCCGGGAGATCGACAAGTGCCGGACCCTGACCGACAAGCCCTTCGGCGTGAACCTGACCTTCCTGCCGAGCTTCAAGGAACCGCCCTACGAGGAATACATCCAGGCGATCATCGACGGCGGTGTGACCGTGGTGGAAACCGCGGGGCGCAGCCCGGAGCGCTACATGGCGCGGCTTCAGGAAGCCGGCATCAAGGTCATCCACAAATGCACCTCCGTGCGCCACGCCCTGAAGGCCCAGGCGATTGGTTGTGACGCGGTCAGCGTGGATGGTTTCGAGTGCGGCGGGCATCCCGGTGAGGACGACATCCCGAACTTTATCCTGCTTCCCCGCGCCGCCGAGGAACTGACGATTCCCTTCGTGGCCTCGGGTGGCATGGCGGACGGGCGCAGCCTGGTGGCGGCCATGGCACTGGGCGCCGAGGGCATGAACATGGGCACGCGCTTTATCGCCACCACCGACGCGCCGGTCCATGAGAACGTCAAGCAGGCCCTGCTTGAGGCGGATGAGCGCCAGACCCGGTTGATCATGCGCAACCTGCGCAATACCGAGCGGGTGATGAACAATGCGGCCGTCGAATCCATCCAGGCCATCGAAGCGGACAAGGGGGCCAACATCGCCATCGATGACATCCGCCACCTGGTCACCGGCGCCCAGGGACGCAAGGTACTGCAGGAGGGCGAAATGGATGCGGCGGCCTGGAGCTGCGGCATGGTGGCCGGGCTCATCCACGACATCCCGGACTGCGCCACCCTGATGGACCGGATCATGAGTGAGGCCGAAGCGATTATTGATCAGCGGCTGAGGGGATTCATGGCCGCGTCGGGCTAGGGGACCCCACGAAAAAAAGGCCCGGACGAACCGGGCCAAGGGGTTGGGGAGCTCTTGCCGTCCCGAAGATCAGTGATGGGTGTGGTGATGGTGGCCTTCCCCGGCCATCGCCTTCTGGTAGGCTTCCTCGGCTTCTTCCGCCAGTTCGTTCAGGTGCGCGATGTGGTGGCTGTTGTTCTGCTGCCAGGGGTGGAAGCTGTACTTGAAGTATTCCAGCCATTCCGGAATCTGGCGGCGCAGTACCCCCGGCTTGCCAAGCAGGGTATTGAGCACGGTCAGGTGGCCACGCCAGCCTTCCTTTCGGCAGGCCTCGCTGTTGCTCACCATCTGGAAGTAGAAGCCCACAACCAGTGGCCAGAAGATGGCGGTGGCGGCGGTCATGCCGAAGGCGCGCTTGAGATAGGCGCTCGGGCCACGGCCGATGCACTTTTCCCAGACGTCGTAGCAAACGGCCTTGTGTTCCACTTCCTCCATGGCGTGCCACTGCCACATCCGCTGATAATCCTCCTGGGAGCCCTCCATCACCTCCGGGTGATCCAGCAGGAAGCCGCCCATGAGCGCGGTGAAGTGCTCCAGCGCGATGGTGGCGTTGAGCGGCATGCTCTTGGGGGTGCGCTCCTTGAGGAAGTCCAGCAGTGACCAGACGAAGGCGTCCAGCTTATCCGCCGGAAGCCCTTCCTCCTGCATCAGCTTGTTGTACTCAATGTGTTCACGGCTGTGCATGGCTTCCTGGCCGATGAAGGCGGTGGCGGCCTTCTTCAGGTCCGGATCCGGGATCTGGTCACGGTAGGAGCGCAGGGCGTCAATGAACAGCCGCTCGCCGGCCGGGAAGAACAGGGAGAGGGCGTTCATGAACTGCGTCATGTGCGGCCCCTGGGCATGCCAGTCGTGGATGCGTTCCTTCGGCGGCAGAAAATGCAGGTCCCGGCGCTCGGGCATTACCATGCCGTCGTCGCCCGGGCCCTGGATGCTCTCGTCGGTTGCGTGTTCTTTGGCTGCGGTTGCGGCTGTCATGGCTGCCCTCCCCTTGATGGTTGTCAGCTCATCAACATGACATTGATGAAAGTCACAATGCTCAATGTAACAGTATTCAAGAGGGCGACAAGGCTGGTGTGACGGAGCCTGGCGTCACAGGAGCCAATCGCGGGATCAACAGGGGGTGGCTCAGCCTGAGTTGTGCTGGGATTCCGGCAGGTTGAGGTGGTCCAGGATGTACGCCAGCCGGTCGCCCAGGTGGCGGTCCGCGGCCTTCTGCATGGCCCGGGCCACCTCCGGCAGCACGGCCATTTCCACCAGTGGCCGCAGGCGCCATATGAGCTGCGAGAGCTCCTCGGATTCGTCGGGCGGTGGCATATGCTGGCCGTAACGGCTGAAGATGTGGCGTTCGACCAGCTTGACCATCTCTTCCGCCGCCTGCTCGACGTTGTGGCGCAGGTAGGCCACCACATCCAGCATGTCTTCAAGCGGGATGCCGGTTTTGGCCAGTTCCGAGCCGGCATGCAGGATGCGCGGGCTGGGAATGCGGTAGCGCCGACCCTCGGGGATGATCAACTCCAGTTCCTCGGCGCGTTTGAGGGCAGGGCCCATGAAGATGCTGCCAAAGCGCTGCACGAGCTCGCGTTTGGTCAGGAACTCGGGCAGCTCATCCGACCAGGGGCTGACCACGGCCTTCTCGAGTCCCAGGATGTGCTCAATGCCATTGCCGCTTTCCCAGCTTTCCACCAGCTCGGCAATGTTGTTGAGCGTGTAGCCGCGCTCCAGCAGCCGACCGATGATGCGCAGCCGCGACAGGTGGGTCTCGCTGTAGATGCCCTTGCGGCCGCGACGTTCGGGCGGCGGGATGAGACCGCGCTCCTGGTACACCCGGATATTGCGCACCGTCATGCCGCTGGCACGCGCCAGCTGGTCGATGGAGAACTCGCCGGATTCCTGGTTGCCGCTCTGCGCCATGGGCGGTCTCTGGCCGTTTCATGAGTGAAAACGGCATTTTAGCGTGGAAGCCCGGGAATGAATAGCGCCATCTGACCATTGGGTGATGGCGCTGTGGTCACCCTCACGCTTTTCGCCGCCGTCGGAGGTAGCGGATCGAGAGCCAGGTGCCGGTGAGACAGAGGCCGGTGCCGCCACTCATCAGCGCGATAACCAGCCCATACCAGAACCAGCTGCCCGGGTTGAGTAACGGGAAGTCCAGGCTGTGCAGGCCGTTGTAAAGCCAGCGGTTGAGCTGGCTGAGTGGTGTCGAGTGCTGGAGCACACTGCCCGTGTCGGGGTCGATGTAGAGCCGGATCCCGCTGTCGTAATCCGCCCGGTAGACCGGCAGGGGCGGCCCGTCGCGGCCGATGCGCCCGGAACGGCCGGCGTAGTAGTAGCTGTCGTACGCCGTCTGTTCGCGGAAGGCGGTCAGGGTACCTGCCTCTGCGCGTTCCAGGGCCGTCCGCACTGCCTCCGCCGGCAGGGGTCCGTCCGCTGCCGGCGAGTCGTGGCCAGGGCGGGCCGCGTGGAGCCGTTCGGTCCCGTCATCGGCCATGGACCGGTAGTAGGTCCGGCCATTGAACCGGTGGAGCTGCAGCTCATGTGGCCCGTGCTCCGCCGGTGTGTCTATCGCCGACGGGGAGGACGCTTGATGGGCACCCGGGCTGTTGCGCCCGAGATGCTCGGTAAGCGCGGGCTCGCGGTCGGCGGAGTTCCAGTGGAAGGGCCCCATCGAGAGCAGGCCGCTGAACACCCAGGTGGTGGCCAGGGCCCCGAAGACCAGCCCCAGGTAATGATGCCACCGGAACCAGCCCCGGAACGGGCTCACACCGCCCCGACGTTTATTGCGACGCATCAGCATGAGCCCCAGCACTACGCCACTGAGACAGGCCAGGGTGCCGATGCCGGCAAGCCAGAGCACCACCTGACGCCAGATGCCGGTCAGTTCCCGCAACTGGGTAGGGTAGATCCAGTGGATCACGGGCCCGGCGTAGCCCCAGACCCGCTCATGGGAAGTGGTACTGTGAACGACTTCGCCGGTGGGGCGTGAGAGGTAGAGCTGGGTGCCGGCCTCATCCGCCAGTGCTACCCGCCACAGCGGGGCCGGGGCTTTGACGTGGCTGTTGACCGTCCACTGGTCCGGGCCTTCCAGCAACGTGACCGAGGCCACCTCGGTGCCGGACAGCACCTCGGCCCGCTCCGTGGCCTGGGCACGGTTCAGCGGTGGCGCGGGCTCGCCAGTATCGGCAAAGGCGCTGTGCCATTGGCCGTCACTATCCATGGCATGGAGGCGCGGGCGCTCCCCGGGCTGGTTAATCCGCAGTCCCTCGGGGTCGTCCAGATCCAGTTTTGCCAGGGCCCGCGACGGGGCGACCTCGAGTTGGCCCGAATCCAGCGGTTCCAGCCAGGCCATGCGTTCTTGGTCTGTTGTCCGCGGGTAGCCCTCGAACATCATGACGATGCCCGAGGCGAACCACAGCAGCAGGATCAGGCTCATGGTCAGCCCGAGGTAGCGGTGCACCGGGATCAGCCAGCGCAGGATCCGTTTCTTCAGACGGCTTGCCATCAGAAGCTCCGGCTGTATTCAAGCTGGGCGTTGCGGGGCGGGCCCAGAGTATCCTGACGGTACGGCTCGCCATTCGGGGGCGTCACCTGAGCGACGCCGTTGGCGTACTGCTGATCCCTCAGGTTCTCCAGGCGCAGAGTGACCCGGTTGGCGCCATCGGCCCCGAACTCACGCCAGGCACTGGCGCTCAACAGGGTGTAGTCGCCGTAGGACTGCTTGCCAATGTCTGCCGTGCTTGTGGCCACATCGCCGGTGTGGCGCGCGTTGAGCTCCCAGCCCTGATTGTCGCCCTGCCAGCTGAGTGTGGCGTTGGCGTGCCATTCGGGGATGCCGGCGATTTGCTCATCGCTGCCGCCTTCCCGGGCATCGGCCCAGGTTGCATCCAGGTCCAGCTGCCAGCCGCTGTCACCGCCCAGATTGAGAGCGGCCTCAGCACCGTGGACCCGGACCGTCTGGTTGCTGTTGGCGTACTGGCCATCATCAACTTTGATGAGGTTGTCGATCTCGCGGTAGAAGCCACCCAGTTCCCATTTCACGGGGTTGCCGATGTGACCGATCAGCGACACATTGCTGTTGATGCTCTCCTCCGGTTCCAGGTTTTCATTCCCGGCAGGGAAGTCTTCGTCAATCACGAACATCTCAAAGGCCGAGGGCAGCCGGAAGTTGGTGCCCACGCTGGCTTTCAGGTGGAGGTCTTTGGGGAGTGGCTGCTTCAGGCTGATGTTCCAGATACTGTGGTCATCGGCGAAGTTGGAGTGGTTGTAGCGGGCGCCCAGGGCCAGGTGGGTGCTGGGCGAGAAATTCAGGTGGGGCCGATACTGAACAAAGCCCGCCGTAACGGCCTCGGTCTTGCCGTCAATGCGCAGCGAGTAGTCCTCGCCCTGGTAGCGCTGGTAATCCACGCCGCCCAGAAGCTGGGAGCCGCCATCCGTGGTATGGCGACCGGTCAGATTGACGCCATAGTCATCGAACCCCCATTCGGCCCGGTCGTTAATGAGGTTGACGGTGCCGTCCTTGTCCATGCCCAGGCGGGTGTAATCGGTCCACCAGTCGTGCCAGTAGGCTTTGACGAAATAACCGTTCTGCTCATTCACCTGATGATCCCATTTCAGGGAAACAATGTTCTCATCGCGGTCGTTAACGGCCTTGAAGTTGCTGTTGCCCCGGGGAAAATCGGCTTCCACATCGTTGCGGACCACGAGGGCGTTCAACGACTTACCTTCGCCCGCATCCAGCAGGTAGCGGCCGCCGTAGGAGCTGCGGGTGAAACCACGCTTCTGGCGCCGGGCGCTTTCAAGCAGCTCACTGTCCCGGTAGGGTTGGTAGCCGTCCGAATGGTCGTGTTCGCCAAACACCAGCCACCGCCCGTACTCGTTGCGATTGCTGACATGGCCGGCAAGGCGGCGGTCGCCCAGTGATCCGAGCGCGCCGGTGATGTTGCCCCCGGAGTCCCTTCCGGGCTTACGCAGGACAATGTTCACGACTCCGGCCACTGCCTGGGTGCCGTAGAACAGGCCCTGGCCACCTTTCAGGATCTCGATGCGCTCGACCATATGGGTGCTGATGGAGTCCAGTGGCGAAGTGCTGCCGAAGAGCCGGTTGTTGATGCGCACCCCGTCCAGCAGCCAGAGCACATCCTCGCTGCGCGAGCCCTGGATGGAAATGCTGGCGTAATCACCGCGGCCGGTCTTGGGATTCAGATAGAGCCCCGGAACGTTACCCCGCAGGGCCTGGCCGATGTCGCTGATACCGGTCCTTTCGAGCTGTTCACTGTCGATCACTTCCAATTCAGCGCCGTAGTCGGCTAATTCCGAAGGCAGGGTTTCCTCAAGGGCGGACCCCTGGACTACCAGCTCATCCAGGGCCATGCGGTGATCCACTGCGGCAGCGGCAAACGGGAATAACAGGATCAGGAATAAAAGCAGTCGTTTCATACAAGGTCTCCAACACTGAGTCCATTAGTGATGGAGCCCTCACGCGGGCAGGCCGACAGGCGGGGCAGCGGTCTTAACACCGGTCCGTTAGCGGCCCGAACACCTCAATCGCGAAGGCTCGGTTTCCGGCCCATCTGTGTCACGGGCCGGGCTTCGGCAGGTCTTCGGACTCAGGGGCGGGCGCCAATGGCTGGCGCTGGCCTTGGATCACGGCTTCCCATCCGGTTCGGACAGTGCCGGGGGTAACCCCCAGTGATCCTTGTTCCCCAATACCGCTGCGCGTCAGTCCCGGACTCTCACCGGGTTCCCTCACACTCCAACCGGAGTGTTGACCGAAGCAGCGGGGAGGCTAGGGGAAGGTTTGAGGAAAGTCAAAGCTCCGGAGCGCTGGTGGCGATTTGACCAGGGGACCCCGATCCTCTAGGATTTGCTCCTCTTTCGTCCCTGGGTGGTCGGCGTCCGTTCGGATGACCGGCTGAAACGGGAACCCGGTGTGACTCCGGGACTGCCCCCGCAACGGTGAATGCTGGGCGCGGATCATCCCCGCCACTGTGATGGTGCCATCATGGGAAGGCGATCCGCCCGAACCGCTCAGGTTCCAGCATGAGTCCGGAGACCGGCCCAGGGGAACAGCACCGTCAGTGCGGGTGGCACGGCGGTGGAGCGCTCAGGGCTTGAGCCACCATGCGTCCCGAAACCCCGGAACATAACGGTCCCCTTCGTCAGGGTCTCTCAACGGGAGCCTGTGCCACGGCTGCCTCGGTGGCGGCAGCGCGCGCCCTGCTGGCGGGGGGCGAGGACCGGTGCGTGCGCATCCATCTGCCCCGGGGCCAGGAACCGGCGATGACCATCGAAGACCTCGCGGTGACCGGCACCAGCGCCACGGCGGGTGTTATCAAGGATGCCGGGGATGACCCGGACGCCACCCACGGCGCCCGGCTCTGGGTCCGCCTGGAACTGACTGGTGAGGCCGGCGTGGTATTCCGGGCCGGGGAGGGGGTTGGCACCGTGACCCGCTCTGGACTGCCCGTGCCCGTGGGCGAGCCGGCCATCAATCCGGTGCCGCGGCGGTTGATCACCGAGCATCTGGAGGCCATCGCTGCTGAAACGGGGTTTGCGGGTGGCTTCAGCGTGACCGTGGGCATCGATGACGGCGAGGCCATTGCCCGGAATACCATGAATGGGAAGCTGGGTATCCTGGGAGGCCTGTCGGTATTGGGCACCACCGGCATCGTGCGGCCTTTCTCATGCTCCGCCTTCATCGCCTCCATCCACCAGTCTGTGGATGTGGCCCGCGCCAACGGCCTGACCCATATCGCCGGCTGTACCGGCGGCACCAGCGAAGCCTTCGTCCGCTCTTGTTTCGGGCTTGAGGAAGGCGCCATCGTGGAGATGGGCGACATGTTCGGGGCGCTGCTCAAGTACCTGAAAAAGCACCCATTGCCCCGCGTAACGTTGGCCAGCGGCTTCGGCAAACTCAGCAAGTTCGCCGCTGGCGAGCCGGACACCCACAGCCGGCGCTGTGCCATTGATTTTGACTTCATTGCCGACCAGGCCCTTGCAGCCGGTGCCGACACGGGCCTGGGGGACTGGATCCGGACGGCCAACACCAGCATCGAGGCCCTCGAAGCCTGCCAGAAAGCGGGGATTCCCCTGGGCGACCGTATCGCAGGGATGGGCCTGGCCCGGATGCGCGACTACCTGCCGGGGGAGCATCACCTGAGCGTGTGCGGCGTGAGCCGCCAGGGTGAACTCATTGGCTTTGCCGAGGAGGTGGCATGACTGCGGCCATTGATCTCCGGGGACTGCGCAAGACCTACAAGGGCGGCCAGGCGGCACTGGACGGCGTGGACCTGAGCGTCGAACGTGGCGCCTTCCAGGGCCTGCTCGGCCCCAATGGCGCGGGCAAGAGTACCCTGATCGGCCTGATGACCGGCCTGGTCCGGATCGAGACCGGCTCGGTCCGCCTTTTCGGCCACGACCCGGAACGCAACCCCGTCGCCGCCCGCCGCCGCGTGGGGCTGGTCCCCCAGGAAGTGAACTTCAACAGCTTCGAGCCCATCAACGAGATCATTGCCACCCAGGGCCGGTACTACGGGCTCTCGCGGCGCGCCGCCCGACAGCGGACCCAGGCCGTGCTGGAACGGGTCGGCCTCGCCGAGCGCGCCGCGCGCAAACCCTGGGGCCTCTCCGGCGGCATGAAACGCCGGCTTATGATGGCCCGGGCCCTGGTGCACGAACCCGGACTGCTGATTCTGGACGAGCCCACCGCCGGGCTGGACGTGGAAGCCCGCCGCGACACCTGGGCCTTGCTGCGCGAACTCAACGCCGGCGGCACCACCGTGCTGATGAGCAGCCACTACCTGGAGGAAATGCGCGACCTCTGCCAGCAGGTAGCCGTGCTCAAGGACGGCCGCCTGATCGCCAACGACACCCCGGCGCAGCTCTTCGGCGCCGACGCCGGTAGTGGCACCGGCGACCAGGGCCTGGAAGCCCGCTTCCTGCGCCTGCTCGAAGGCGGGGAACCGGAAGAGGAGGGGGAGCCATGAACGCCACCATCCTCTGGAACGCCTACCAGGGCCTGGTGATCAAACAGGTGCGGCGCTTCCTGCGCTCCTGGATCCAGAACCTGCTGCCCTCCGTGGTCACAGCCACTCTCTTCATGGTCATCTTCGGGCAGTTCGTCGGCCGCGACCTCGGCCAGGTCGGCGGCGCCAGCTACGCCGACTACCTCATGCCTGGCCTGGTGCTCTTCGCGGTGGTCACCAACGCGTACAACAACACCACGCTGTCATTCTTCGGCGCCCGGCTGCAGCGCCATATCGAGGAAATGCTGGTCGCCCCCATGCCCGCCTGGCTCATCGTCGCTGGCTTCGCCACCGCCGCCGTACTGCGCGGCCTTATGGCCGGCGCCCTGGTGCTGCTGATCGCGCTGCCCATGACCAGCCTGCAAGTGGCCCACCCCGGCGCCGCCCTGCTGGTCGCGGTCCTGAGCGCGCTCCTGTTCTCCTTTGCCGGCCTGATCAACGGCATCTTCGCCCGCAGCTTCGACGACACCTCCGTCATCGCCACCTTCCTGCTGACCCCGCTGATCTACCTTGGCGGTGTCTTCTACCCCATCGACCGCCTGCCGGCCCCCTGGGACACCGCCTCCCTGGCTAACCCCATGGTCTACATCGTAGACGGCTTCCGGTACAGCCTGCTTGATGAGGGAACCACCGGCGATGGATGGACGTTGCTGGTACTGCCAGTGGTAACCGTGCTTACGGGGTTGCTGGCGTGGTGGTTGGTGGCGAAAGGAATACGGATCAAACCATGAGGTGGGTTGCGTTAGCTGGGAATCAGGAGGGAATGGGTTGGGGAGTCTTTCCCGGGAAGCTCTGGAGCCATGGATGGCGGAAGAGCAGCGTACAGGGATGTATTTACAGCGTTTCCCGGGAAAGACTCCCCAACCCATTCCCTGCGAAAGACTTGAAGTCTTGAGACAACGTTAACCGTTACTTGAAACAAAGGAATAGAACCATGGACGAACTCCATGACTACGAAAAGGACGGCGCCGCCATCTACCGCGCCTCCTTTGCCACCATCCGTGATGAGGCGGATCTATCACAGATACCTGCGGACCTCGAAAAAACCGCCGTCCGCCTGATCCACGCCTGCGGCATGGTGGACTTGATCGAGGATCTGGCGTTCTCCACGGACGCAGCCGGCGCGGCAAAGGCTGCGCTTCAGGCGGGGAAACCCATCCTCTGCGACAGCGAAATGGTGGCCCATGGCGTGACCCGCAAGCGCCTGCCTGCGGACAATGACGTCATCTGCACCCTGCGGGACGAGCGGGTCCCCGAGCACGCCGCCGCCATCGGCAACACCCGCAGCGCCGCCGCCGTGGACTTCTGGGACGAGCATCTCGAGGGGAGCGTCGTGGCCATCGGCAACGCCCCCACCGTCCTGTTCCACCTGCTTAACCGGCTGGCCAACGGCGCCCCGCGCCCGGCCGCCATACTCGGTTTCCCCGTGGGGTTCATCGGCGCCGCCGAAAGCAAGGAAGCCCTCGCGGCGACTCCGGACCTCCCCTTCATCACCGTCCACGGACGCCGCGGCGGCAGTGCCATGGCCGCCGCCGCCGTGAACGCCCTGGCCAGCGAAACGGAATAACGCCATGAACGACGCAGTAACGACAACCACAGGCACCGACGGTTACGGTCACCTCTACGGCATCAGCACGGGCCCCGGCGATCCGGAACTGATCACCCTCAAGGCCGCCCGGCTGCTGGCGGAATGCCCGGTCGTGGCCTACTTCTGCAAGCGCAGTGGCCCGGGGCGGGCGCGTACTACCTGCGAGGCCCACATCACCGCCGAGCATGAAGAACTGCCCATGGTCTATCCCGTGACCAACGAGATCCCGCACAGCAGTCCGGAATACCGGCAGCAGATCGAGGATTTCTTTGAGGAATCCGCCGATGCGGTCGCCGAACACCTGAAGGCGGGTCGCTCGGTGGCGGTGCTCAATGAAGGGGATGCCTTCTTCTACGGCTCGTTCATGCACATCTATCTGCGTCTCAAGGACCGTTTCGAGAGCACCGTGGTCCCCGGTGTCGGCGCCATGATGGCTGGCGGCGCGCTGCTGCCGCATCCGCTGATGATGCGCGATGACCAGCTCCGGGTGATCCCGGGCACCATGGACGAGAAGGCCCTGAGGGCCAGTATTGATCCGGAACGGGCCACTGTGATCATGAAGGTGGGCACCAACCTGCCACTGCTCCGCCGCATTGTGACGGACCTGGGCCTCCAGGAACGGGCCTGGTACGTGGAGAAGGCGAGCATGCCGGACGAGCGGGTCATGCCGCTGGTGGAGGCCCCGGACGGCAAGGCACCGTACTTCTCCATGGTGCTGATTCCCGGCCCCGGGGTGCGGGTATGAAACGGTTGGACGTGATCGGGGTGGGCCCGGCCGGTCCTGAGTGGGTGACCCCGGAGACCCGGGACCTGATCGATCAGGCGACGGATCTGGTGGGCTATGGCCCCTACCTGGATCGGTTGGCCTCGGAGCGCCACCGGTGCCATCCCTCGGACAACCGTGTGGAGCTGGAGCGGGCTGCGGAGGCGCTGGATCTGGCGGCACAGGGGCGCCGTGTTGCGGTGGTGTCCGGGGGCGACCCGGGGATCTTTGCCATGGCGGCGGCTCTGTGCGAGGTGCTGGATCACCAGGCGCGGCCGGAGTGGGCGGATATCGAGTTTGAGGTGCATCCGGGCGTCTCGGCGCTGCAGGCGGCGGCTGCCCGTGTGGGAGCGCCCTTGGGTCACGACTTCTGTGCCATCTCGCTTTCGGACAACCTCAAGCCCTGGTCTGTGATCGCGAACCGGCTGCAGCTGGCGGCCCGGGCGGATTTTGCCATGGCCTTCTACAACCCGCGTTCCTCGAGCCGGCCCTGGCAGCTTGGCGAGGCGCTTTCGATCCTGCGGGCGGAGCAGCTGGGGGAGACGCCGGTGGTGTTCGCGGCGGCGGTCGGGCGGCCGGATGAGTGGGTGCGGATGACGACGCTGGCGGAGGCGGATCCGACCGAGGTGGATATGCGGACGGTGGTTCTGGTTGGGAATTCCCGGGGGCGGTATGTGCGTCATGGGGATCGCTGGTTCGTTTATAGTCCCCGGGATTATTCCTGATTTGTCGAAGGTCGGGGTCAGGGGAGTCCTGCCCGGGAATCGCTGTAAATACTTTTCAGCTGCGCAATCCTGCTCTGCTGAAAAGTCCTGGGTTTACATCCGTGTAAACCCGTTTGCGCTCAATCGCGCAAACCCCTGTACGCTGCTCTTCCGCCATCCTTGGCTCCAGAGCTTCCCGGTCAGGACTCCCCTGCCCCCTCCTGATACGCCTCGACGACGCTCAGAGCCTGGCTTAGCCAATCCCGGACAGCTTCCGGGGACTGGAAAGTATGGGTGGCCGGGGGGAGCGGCGGCCGGTCGATGATGATGACCGGAATGCCGGCCTCGCGGGCGGCGTCGAGTTTCGGGCGGGCGGCCTGGCCGCCGGAGTTCTTGGTGATGAGGGCGGCGACGTTGTGGTCGGTGATGAGCCGGCGTTCGCCGTCGAGGCTGTAGGGGCCGCGGTCTTCGATCAGGGTCCAGTCCGGAAACGCGGGCTCGGGGTCCGGGGGATCGACGCAGCGTACGAGCAGGTGGCGGTCGGGGATGCCCTCGAACGCCGGGAGGCTGGTCCGGCCGGTGGTGAGCCAGAGGGTGTCGCCGGGGGCGGTCAGCTCGGTGGCTTTGTGGGCGGCTTCGTGGAGGTCCGCGACCGGGTGCCAGTTGTCGCCGGGTTGCGCTTCCCAGGGGGCACGGTCAAGGCGGCCGAGGGGGAGGTCGAGTTCGCGGCAGGCAACGGCGGCGTTGTGGGACATTTCGGCGGCGAAGGGGTGGGTGGCGTCGACCACGGCGGCGATGTCGTGGTCCGTGAGCCATTGTTTCAGGCCCTCGATGCCGCCGAAGCCGCCCCGGCGCGTTGGCAGTGCCGGAGGCAGCGGGCGGCGGGTTCGCCCTGCCAGGGAGTAGGTGGGCTCGAGGCCGGGCTGATCGAGGAGCTGTTCGGCCAGGGTCATGGCGTCGCGGGTGCCGCCGAGGATCAGGATACGAAAGGGCATGGTTTCTGCCGGAGTCGGGAATGAGTGAATACGGGGATTATACAGGCACGGACCGGACGCCGTCCTCCGGGGTGCCGCACCGCTGGCTGAGTCTTGTGGGGCTGTCCGAGGCGGGCTGGCACGGGCTGGATGAGGCGGCGCGCGCGGCGGTGACCGGGGCGGTCTTCGTGATCGGGGGGCAGCGGCACCTGGATCATCTGCCGGCGGTGCCGGGCCAGTGCCGGGAGGCCTGGCCCACGCCCTTCTCGGAGGGCGTTGAGCGCATCCGCCAGTGGCAGGGGCAGCCGGTCTGTGTGCTCGCCAGTGGCGATCCGTTCTGGTACGGCGTGGGCGCGACCCTGGCGCGCACCTTCCCGCCGGAGGTCATGGCCTGCCATCCCGGGCCGTCCGCCTTTTCGCTGGCGGCCGCGCGCCTGGGCTGGCCGCTGCAGTCGCTTCACTGCCACTCGCTGGTGGCGCGGGATCCGGACCGGTTGCGGGCGGTGCTCGCGCCCGGCCGGCGGCTGCTGGTGCTCAGCAGTGATGAACAGAGCCCGGCGGTGGTCTGCCGGCTGCTCACGGACAGCGGTTACGACGCCAGCCGGGTGACGGTACTTGAAGCCCTGGGGGGGCCGGAGGAACGGATCATCGAGACCACGGCGCGGGAAGGTCTGGCTCATGCCCCCGCGCGCCTGAACACCCTGGCCATCGAGTGCCGGCCCGCCGAAAGGGCAACGCCGGTGTCACGGGTACCGGGGCGGGCCAACGAGGCCTTCCTGCAGGACGGCCAGATCTCCCAGCCGGAGATCCGGGCGGTGGTCATGGCGCAACTGGCGCCCCGGGGCGGGGAGCACCTCTGGGACCTGGGCGCCGGTTCCGGTGCGGTGGCCGTGGAATGGCTCCTGTCGGACCCGGCCAACAGGGCGACCGCCGTTGAACGGCGCCCGGAGCGTCTGGCAAACGTTCGGGAGAATGCGCGCCTGCATGGCGTGGGCCACCTGGAGACCCGGGAGGGGGATCTTCTTGAGGTGATTCCCGCGCTGGCGCAACCGGACGCGGTCTTCATCGGCGGCGGTGCCAGTGGCGAGGGGGTGATCGACGGCGCCTGGTCCGCCCTGGCGGCCGGGGGCCGATGCGTGGCGACGGCGGTGACCCTCGAGGGCGAAGCCGCGCTGATGGCGGCCCGGGATCGGTTTGGCGGGCAACTGACACGCCTCTCGGTAGACCGCACGGAGCCGCTGGGGCGGTTCAATGGCTGGCAGTCGGACCGGCCGATCACGATCTGGTCCGCCACCAAATCATCACAGGCAGGGGAAGGAACAGCATGACGGTACACTTCATCGGCGCCGGTCCGGGCGCCCCGGACCTGATCACGCTGCGGGCGCGGGACCGTATCGCCGCCTCGCCGGTCTGCCTCTACGCGGGCTCGATTATCCCGGAGGAGGTGCTCGCCCATGCGCCGGAGCACGCGCGCCTGGTGAACACGGCCTCGATGGCCCTGGATGACATCATCGGTGAAATCCAGGCTGCCCATGAGGAGGGTCTGGATGTGGCCCGTCTCCACTCCGGGGACCTGGCCATCTACTCGGCAGTGGCGGAGCAGCTTCGGCGCCTGCGCGAGCTGGGAATACGCTATGAACTGACCCCCGGCGTACCGGCCTTTTCAGCGGCCGCCGCGGTGCTCGGCCAGGAGCTGACCCTGCCCGGTGTTGCCCAGAGCCTGGTGCTCACGCGGACCCAGGGGCGGGCGTCATCCATGCCGGAAGGTGAAACCCTGGAGGCCTACGCGGCCACCGGCACAACGCTCGCCATTCATCTCTCGCTGCATACCCTGGATTCAGTGGTGGAACGGCTGGTGCCCTATTACGGGGAAGCCTGCCCGGCGGCCGTGGTCTTCCGCGCCAGCCGTCCGGACGAGCAGGTGCTGCGGGCACCACTGGGTCGGCTGGCGGAGGATCTGGAGCGCATCCCGGAGAAACGTTCAGCGATCATCCTGGTTGGGCCCGCGCTCGGGGAAACGGATTTCTGTAACAGTGCGCTCTATGATCCAGCCCATCATCGTCTGTTCAGGGACGCCTGAGCCACGCGTTCCAGTGATTGGGCCAGTGACTCGTTATCGAAACTGTTCAGTGTGGCGCTGCTGACCAGGGCGCGCAGTGTGTCCGGTACTTCCCCGGGCAGCAGTCCGCTTGCGATCCGATGGCCTTCCTCCTCGGGCAGTGCCCGGTCATTGAGCACCAGGTCGTAGCGCCCCTGCCTGGCCACCAGCACCACGGGTGCCCTGCCGGGGTGGGCGCAGCCCTTGGGGCAGCCGGATACGTGCACGGAGGTGTTGCCGTCAAAGAGTTCCGGCACCTGTTCCGCCCAGTCCAGGGCGTCCCTTCGTGTCTCGGTGGTGCCGGAGGCACAGCCGGGCGTTCCAGGGCAGGCTATGGCCGAGAGCCGTGGGTCGCCCGGGGCGTGGATCAGTTCCGGTGCTTCCGGCAGGCCGGGCTCAGGGGCCGAGGCATGGGGCATGATCAGGCGCCGCTGGGGCGTGATCCTCAGCGTTCCATCATGCGCCTCCAGCCCTTCCGCGATCAGCCGGGCACCGCTGGTCCCCAGGCATCCCAAGGCAACGCCCAGGACCGTGCCGACAGGGGTCTGGCCGGGCTCCGGAGCCGCCGTGTACTCCGCCAGCCTGCCAACGGGCCGGCCAAGGTCGCGCAGCCCCGCGAAGGGAGCCGCGCCCGATGCGTCGATCAGCTGTCGCATGCGCCTGGCCGGCGTGATCAGCCGCTGGCGTTCTTCGAGGAAGATCAGCGCCAGTTCCACCAGGACATCCACGACCCGGGACGGCGTACAGTCGCCCAGGCTGTGGGCGGTGGTGGATGTGCCGGCCAGGCCGATGCGGTAGCGGATGCCTGCCTGAGTTGAAACCGCATCGGCGCGGATGTCCCCGTCCGCGTCAGCCAGGTGGGTCAGTCCTCCGCCGTTGAACACAAAACGGAACTTGGGCGGCAGGGCCCAGAAACGCTCGTCGCCGATGAGTCGCTCGTCGAGGGCACGCGCTTCCGGGGCGGGGTCGATCAGGGCCTGGGGGTCCAGGTCCGCGGCCGCACTGCACTGGATGTTGCGGGCCGCCTCGGCCGCCGCGGTTTCAACCGCCAAGCCGGCATTCACCAGCGTTGCCGTCACTTCTGCCTCGGCTTCCCCGGCAAGACCCCGAAGCTGCAGGTTGCCCCTTCCGGTGATCTCGATCAGGCCTGACCCGTTCTGGTCTGCCAGATCCGCCACGCGCCTCAGGCCTTTAGGTGTCAGGCGGCCATCGATCAGCCGGATCCTCGAGAGCAGCCCGTCGCCGCTGAGCATCGGGTTACCGGCAGAGGGGCAGGCGCCACGGCGATAGTGATCCGGGATTGGCATGGGTATGGAGCCGGGTTGTTTACGGACTGTCAGGATAGGCGGGAAGGGCGGTGAAAATAAAGACCGCCGCGATGGCGGCGGTCTCCGGATTACCGGTTGCGGCGGCGGCCCATACCCAGCCCCAGAAGCCCCAGGCCCATGAGGCCCAGTGTGGCGGGTTCCGGAACCTGCGCAACCCGGCGGGCGTACAGGCTCAGGTTGGAAAGGGCGGAGCCGCCTTCCTCTGCGGCGCTGAGATCAGGGCCATTGTTGCCGCCCTCGTTCCCCCAGGGGATGAAGAAGGTGCCGTCGAGTGTGCTGAGCCCCTGGGTATCATCGAAGTAATAGGCCGCCCAGCCTGGATTGTTCGAGGCCTTGGTGATCACGAAGAAGCTGGCCCAGTCACTGACATCACCGGAATAGGACCAGTTCCCCTGGTTCTGGCCAATGTCCGCGCTGAGGGCACCGGAAGTGCCTTCCTCCATCTTGGCGATGAAATCCCAGCTGTCGCCGTTCCAGGTCAGTGGTGCGCTGTTCGGGAGCAGCTGGCCGGGGTTCCCTTGGTAGGCGCCAAAACAGTTTGTGGCATCATTATTATCGGTGGTCACGTTGCTGGTACTGATGATGTAGGCTTCATTACTGCCGCAGCTGTGAGCCTCATTGAGGCCAGTACCGCTGTCAAAGGTGTGCGGTCCCGCCATGGCCGCTGCGGGCAGACACAGGAGGCCCATCACGAGGGCGCGCGGCAAACGGAAAGAAGTGGGCTGTTGCATGACTCTGACTCCCTGAATCCCTGCCGGGATGGCAGCTCGAACAGGGAATGGAATGCAGGAACCGTGCATGGGTGGCCCTTCATCCATGGAATCAGGGGGATGGTCATACGGTCGCCCGTTACCGCGCCCTCGATGTGTAAAAATATCTGACAGAAACAGGTCGCTGTGGGCGCCCTAGAGCTTCTGGGCTGGCTCGGGAACCTCGCGGATGCGCCCGTGTTCATCGATGGCCACGCTGACGAACTGGGCTTCGGTGACCTTGCGCATGTGCTGTTCCGTCTGGTCCCGTGTCCAGACTTCCACCCGGATTTTCATGGAGCTCCGGCCAATGTCCTCAAGGTGGGTGTAGAAGGCCACCTCGGCGCCGAGTCGCACCGGAGACAGGAACTCCATGCCCTCCATGGCGACGGTGGCGGTCCGCCCGCGGGCCAGGCGGCCGGCGGCGGTGGCGCTGGCCAGGTCCATCTTGTTGACCAGCCAGCCGGCGTAGATGTCGCCGTTGTTGTTGGTGTCTGAGGCCATGGTGACCAGCTGCAGCGTCAGGTCACCCCGGGGTTGCGGCTTGTCGGGTTGTGTTGTCATGGGTATCTGTCCGATGCTTCAGTCAGGATGCGTTGCGGGCCAGTATAGCCCCCTCAGTGGCATTTGCGATGTGGCACCAGGCATGGCCTGATATCATAGAATTGTTACCCATTTTTCTTATCCTTTCTTTGGGTGACCATCGTCAGAGGCACAATAATGGTAAGTGATCGAGAGAACTATTCCCGCCATATTTCCCAGCGGTTCAATGAGGAACTGAGTGAGCTCAAAAACCAGCTGCTGGAAATGGGCGGACTGGTTGAGAAACAGATTGGCGAGGCGGTTGAGGCGCTCGTCAGCAATGATGCGGACAAAGCGAAGGCCGTGCGCGACCGTGACCGCGAGGTGGACGATATGGAGCGTCGCCTTGATGAGGAGGCCATCCAGGTGATCGCGCTGCGCCAGCCGGCCGCCAGTGACCTGCGCCTGGTGATGTCCGTGGTCAAAATGGTGGCGGATCTGGAGCGTATTGGCGACGAGGCCAAGAAAATCGCACGCTTGGCGCTGGAGATGGCGGATGAGATGGAAGACAGCATGAGTCAGCGCCGGTTTGTGGAGGTTCGCAACATCAGCGGTCATGTCCGGGCTATGGTTCGTGATGCCCTGGATGCCTTTGCGCGCTTTGATACCGAAAGTGCTCTGGGCGTCATGCGCGAGGACGAGTCCGTGGACGAGGAATACAAGAGTTCCGCGCGTGCACTGGTCACCCACATGATGGAGGACCCGCGCGGGATTGGGCTCTGCCTCAACCAGATGTGGACACTGCGGGCTCTGGAACGGGTTGGTGACCACGCGGACAACCTGGCCGAACAGGTGATCTACCTGGTGCGTGGCATGGACGTGCGCCATCGGCCGCTTTCCGAGACGGAGCGTGAGCTTGACGCCGACAGCAGTGAGTCAGGCAGCGCGGGCTGATCACCCGCGCCTGCCTCAGCCGTTGGGGAAGGGGGGCCAGCCCAGTGCCTTGCCACCAATCAGGTGCAGGTGGATGTGGTACACGGACTGGCCGCCGTGCTCGTTGCAATTCATCACCGTGCGGAAACCGTCCTCCGCAATACCCTCTGCCTTTGCGAGGCGTGCGGCCACGGTATAGAGGTGGCCCACGGTCTGCTCGTCCTCTTCAGTGAGATCATTGACCGTTGGGATGACCTTTTTCGGAATGATCAGGATGTGCACCGGCGCCTGGGGATTGATGTCCCGGAAGGCGAGGCACTGGTCGTCCTCGTGCACGATATCGGCGGGGATCTCACGGTTGATGATGCGGCTGAAAATGGTTTCGGACATGGGTTCCTCGCTTGGTTGTCAGGCCAGTCGTTTCAGCAGTGATTCAAGGGGCGCGGGCAGCTGCTCGTCAATCCCCATGGCGTAGCGCGTGACCCGCTCACGTGCGAACGGTACCCGGCCCGCGAGCCCCAGGCCCAGGGTGCGCGCCAGGTGCAGTGGTGGGGTGGTGTTGCTGAACAGGTGATAGAACAGGTCCATGGCTTCCATCATCAGGCGGTTGCGGGGGCGGCGCTCCGTTTCATAGGCGGCCAGCACCCGCGCATTCCCGGGGTCTGCCTGTACAGAGGCGGCGCCCAGGCTGCGCGCCAGCGCGGCCGCATCCTGAAAGCCGAGATTGACGCCCTGTCCGGCCAGCGGGTTGATGGTATGGGCTGCATCCCCGACCAGCACCACGCGCCCATGGGCGTACTGGTGGGCATGTTCGCGCGCGATGGGGAAGCGCCCGCGAGCCGGAGCTGCGTCGGGATCCGGCAGCTCAAGTGGAAAGGCTCTGCGTATGGCGGCCAGGAGCCGGTTTTCGTCCATGGCCATCAGTTCGTCCAGATTTTCCGGCTGGTCGTACCAGACCAGAGAGCCCCAGGCACTGCCATCCGCTTCCGGCAGGGGCAGGTAGGCCTTGGGACCCTGCGGGGTGAACATCTGCCAGGTGATGGTCTGTGCCGGCGGGGCATGGCGGATGTTGATAACCATGGCCTGCTGGCGGTACTGGGTGCGGCTCGTCCCGATTCCCGCCAGGCGCCGGGTTACGGAATTCGCTCCGTCCGCGCCCACGACCAGGGCCACATGCAGGGTCTCATCGTTTTCCAGTGTGAGCGTGACGCCGTTCTCTGTCTGGTCCAGCGCCTTGAGCGACGCCGGGCAGAACCGGGTGACGCCGGTCTGCTGGCCCATCCGCTCCCACAGGGCCCAGCGGGTTACCCGGTTCTCGACGATATGGCCCAGGTGGTCGCGTCCGAGCCGCGCGGCGTCGAACTTGGTCCGTGCCCGCTGGGCCAGCAGCCGGCCGCCGGGCATGCTGGCAAGCGGGCCCGAGGCGGCCTCCCAGACCGCCAGTCGCTGGAAGGGGGCCATGCGCATTGCTTCCATGGCGGGCCAGACGCCCAGCCCGCGCAGCCAGGCTTCGCTGCCGGCGCTCAGGGCGGAAACGCGCAGGTCGGGTTCGCTGTCGCTGGAGGGCTGTTCCGGAGCACTGGGTTCGATGACGGCCACGCGCCAGCCGCTGGCCGCACAGGCCAGTGCCAGCGCGGCGCCGACCATGCCGGCACCGATTACGGCGATGTCGTGCTCGCGTTCACTCATGGGCGCAGTCTACGCCAGAGTGAACGACGGCAACAGGGGGCTCAGCCGGCCTTGCGTGGACGTCCGGGCTTTCCGGCGAGCCAGGCGGGACGGCGGGCACCGGGGCGGATGAATCCCTGGCTGATGACCACCGGCTGCGCCAGCGCCAGATAGTCCCTGGTGCGGATCTGCATGGCTTCGGTATGGCTGCCCGCCGCGAAGGTGATTTCCGGCTGTTCGGCCAGGGTCTCGCTGCAGTAGGCCGTCATTCCAAAGAGGTTGCCGAAGGGAGGCATGGCGCCGACCTCGCAGTCCGGGAAGCGGTCCGTGAAGTCCGCTTCATCCGCCAGTTCCACGAAGTCCGTGTTGAGCACGTCCATCATCCGGTCCCAGCGGATCCGGAAGCTGGCGGGCATCACCAGCATGGCCATGCGTCCGTCCAGTTCGATGATGACCGTCTTGGCCACCTGGTCACCGGGCACGTTGCAGTGGTGGGCAAGGGAATGGGCAGTGAATCCGGGAGGGTGGCTCAGGCACCGGTACTCGGCACCATGGGACTTCAGGTGTTCAATCAGGGTCTGTACGGGCATGGCAACACCTCCTGGCACAGGGCTGTGACCCATGGATCCGGGGATCCTGAACTCAGGCTAGCCCAACCGCGCCGGAGGTGTCCTGTAAAAAGGTTACATTTTGTACATTCAGCCCGCGGCCTGGAAGTGGTGCACATCCCGCTGGGGATAGGGAATGGTGATGCCGTTCTGGTCGAAGGCCACCTTGATCTGTTCAAGCATGTGCCAGTAGCAGAACCAGAGGTCATCCCCATTGGCCCAGATGCGGACCTTGAGATCCACGGAGCTGTCACCGAGATCGCCCACCACGATCATTGGTTCCGGATCACGCAGGATGCGCTCATCCGTTGCCAGGGTCTTCTGGATGACCTCGCGGGCCTTCTGGATGTCATCGGTGTAGCTGATACCGATGGTCATATCCACACGGCGATTCGGGTAGGCGCTGTAGTTGGTCAGGCTGGCGTTGGAGAGCGACGCATTGGGCATCACAACCTGGCGGTTGTCGAAGGTGTCCACCACCGTGTAGAGGATCTGGATCTCCTTCACCGTGCCGAGAAAACCCTGGGCCTCGATGACATCGCCCACCTTGAACGGTTTGAATATGAGGATCAGAACGCCGCCCGCGAAGTTCGCGAGACTGCCCTGCAGCGCCAGGCCGACGGCCAGGCCGGCGGCACCAAGAACCGCGATGAAGGAGGTCGTCGCGATGCCGACCATGGAGGCCACGGAGATCAAAAGGATGATCTTGAGCAGGATGGAAGCCAGACCGGTGACAAAACGTCCGAGGGTCGGATCCTTTGCGGTCAGCTTTTTGTCGAGGGCGGTCACAAAGCGGTTGATCAACCAGAGGCCCACGACCAGCGTAACGATGGCCAGCAGCAGCTGTGGCAGGTAGTTCATGGCCATGCCCGCGGCCATGGATGTCAGCTCCTGGAGCTGCTCCGTATCCGGGATCATGCTTTGCATTCAGGCGCTCCTTATGGATGCTTGTTCTGTCGGGGGTTGTGCGTTGGCTTCCACGGCCCACTCAATCAGTTCGTCGAATCCGCCCTGTTTCAGGACGCGGCCATCACGCTGGTTGAGCTGGTAATCGTACATCGGGTCGTAATAGTCCGTCAGCAGCGTCCGGATCCAGTCACGATGGCGGTCCAGGTCGCCGGACTGCCACTGGTGCGACAGGGCTTCCTGCATCACCGCTTCCAGTTGCTGGTGGCGTAATCCGCCCAGGCGCTTGCGGATACGGGCCAGGGCGTCCAGCAGAAAACTCCGGAAAGCCTCAAAGCCGGCTTCAGTCCCGTCGCGCTCAACGAAGGCCCGGCTCATATCGATGACGTAGTCCTCCAGGATGTTCTCAACACGGGTTTCCAGCGGCTGTTCGAGGACCATCCGGGGGGATTCGCCCAGACGCTTCTGCAGAGGTACGGGCAGTACCCGCCGGCCGATCAGTCGCCCTTCATCCTCTACATGGATGGGGCCGCCCCGGGCGTGGGCCTGGCAGAGGGCCGTGGCGACACCGTTCTCGAAGCTGGCCTGGGTGGGCTGGGGCCTGAGCGTGCGTCCGAAGCTGGAGCCACGGTGCGCGGCCAGACCTTCGAGGTCCACGGGGTTGGGGAGCTGGTGCAGCAGTCTCGTCTTGCCGGTACCGGTGCGCCCGGCGACCACCAGCAGGGGCAGTTCGGGAATCCGGTTTTCGATCAGTTCATCCAGAACAAAGCGTCGCAGGGACTTGTAACCTCCCTCGACCCGGGGGATGGTGACGCCGGCCTCATAAAGCCACTGCTGCACGATCCGGGAGCGCAGGCCACCCCTGGAGCAGTACAGGCGGGCCTGGGGGTGGCGCTTCACGAAATCCACCCAGTGGGCAATCCTGGACTCACGCACCTGGCCTCCGACCAGTTCGTGGCCGAGCTCGATGGCGGCGCTCTGGCCGGCCTCCTTATAGCGGATGCCCACCTGTTCGCGCTCGGAGTCGGTCATCAGGGGCAGGTTGTGCGCGTTGGGCAGTGTGCTTTCGGCGAACTCCACGGGGGCGCGCACATCCAGAAGCGGGCGCCCCTCGCGCAGCAGTTCGGCATAGTCGTCTGTAAGCGGCAGTTCGGAGGCCACAGTGATGATTCCGTTGTTGCAGTGAGTGCACAGTCTAACCCAGCTCCCGGCGCTTTACGCTACCCGGCGGCCCGGCTACTATGCGCCGCCATGGACAATGCCCCTCTCGATGCCCTGCTACAGAGCAGCCTGCCCCGCGCCCGGACCTGTTGGAGCCGGCCCGCCGGCTGCCCGGCGATTGAACTCTGCCTGTTTGATCCCGCCTGCCTGGAGGGCCCGCTCAGCCACGAGGAGGCGCAGCTGGTTGTGGCCGAGCCCGCCTACTGGTCGTTCTGCTGGGCGAGTGGCCAGGTGATGGCGCAGTGGCTGCTGGACAATCCGGAGCGTGTTGCCGGGCGGCGGGTACTGGATTTCGGATGCGGCTCCGGTGTTGTGGCCATTGCCGCTGCCATGGCGGGTGCCCGTGAGGTGATCGCGGCGGATATTGACCCGGACGCACTTGCGGCCACCGAAATCAATGCCCGTCGCAATGGTGTAACGGTGACGTTGGCCGGGGACTGGTACGAGGTGGCACGCCCCGAGGTGCTTCTGGCCGCGGATGTGCTCTATGATCCGGAGAATCGTCCCATGCTGTGGGATTTCCAGGCCGGTGCGGATGCGGTTCTGATGGCGGACTCACGCCTTCGGTACCTGGGCAATGATGATTACCGGCTGATCACTACGGTGGAAGGGCGGACCTGGCCGGATCTCAACGAATTCGAGGAGTTCAACCGGGTAAGGCTGTACTGGGCTCCAGGCATCGGGCTGGACGGCACTGCATAAAAAAGGGATGGCCGTGGCCATCCCTCAAACTGGCGAAACGCTTTCCGACGAAAGCGGTGGGCATCCTGCCCGGTTACCACCCCCTGTGACTCTGTCCACGGCCTTCCATGGCCAGCCGGCATCCGAGCCGGCCTTCTGGTTCAGCGTCCCTCAAGCATTACATCCCTTTATTCCATGCTTCCCCTCAGGTCCTCTGAGGAAACCGTCCCTGTAGCGTCCTTTCCCTGTCGTCCGCTGACAGTTGAAACAATACCAACTCAGGGGCGGCTGCTGGGTGGGTCAATACCGCCCGCCTGCCCGCTTCCAGCCGCCCTGGGTTATTGAACCTTTTTATAATCAGCATCATAAGAAGCTATTCCAGGTGAAATAGGCTGTTTCCGACGTAACAGAACAAGCATTTCCTACATCAGTGTAGGAAATCTCTTACAAGTATTATGGAAAAACGCTGACATCTGCGGTGTACGGGCAGTAGCGGGTATTCAGGTCTATAGTGAGGGTATTCCCGGAAACCGATGTCGGATTACCCGCAATGAGCAAACTCAAGGCCCTGGTGGTGGATGACGCCAGCTTCGTAAGGGATCTGGTCAGGCGTACGATGCGCTCTCAGTTCCCCTCCATTGAACTCCATGAGGCGGCAGATGGGCGCAGGGCCCAGACCCTGATGGGGCGTGAACGCTTTGACCTGATCCTGTGCGACTGGGAGATGCCGGAGGTCTCGGGGCTGGAGCTGCTGCAGTGGGCACGCGGCCACAGCCAGTACAGTGAGACGCCGTTCGTGATGGTGACCAGCCGTGGTGACAAGGAGCACGTGATTGAGGCTATCCGCGAGGGGGTCTCTGATTACCTCGGCAAACCCTTCAGCCCGGAATCCCTGGGCAAGAAGGTACGCAAGGTGCTGGGCAGTCAGCTCGGCGATGAGGGTCAGGGAGCACCGGCCCCCAGTGATGCCTTCCGTCAGTCTGCGGATCTTCTGACAGGAGGCAGCGGTTCACAGAAGAAGGAAACGCCTTCGTCGACCGGGGAGGCATCCACTGAAAGCGGTGGTGCAAAGAGGGCACAGGCCACGGGCACAGCCAGCGCGTCGCGGGGCAGGGAAGCCACCATGGTTGATCTGCGCTTCTCTGAGGCGACGCTGAGGGGGGTTTTGCGGGCGGTTACCCTGAACGAGGTGCGGGTCAGCGCCAGGCGTGATGACCCAATGCCGCAGATCCTCGAGCAGGCTGTGGTGGATGTGGATCTGGGAGGCCGGATGGCGCGGCTGAACGGTTATGTCTACCAGCTCCAGGCTCAGGAGAAACACCCGGATACGAAGTTCGTTCAGGTCGTCGTGCGGTTCGTGGATGATGATCCCCAGAAGCTGGAGGATCTGAGTCACTTCATTGCCCGCTTCCAGGGATGATGCGGTTGGCGGGGAGGTGGCAGCGGAAGGTGCTGCCGCTGTCGGGCGTGCTGTCGATGCTCAGGTACCCGTCGTGGTTGTAGAGGATGTGCTTGACGATGGCGAGGCCCAGCCCTGTTCCGCCGGTTTCCTTGCTGCGGCTGGGGTCGGCACGGTAGAAGCGCTCCGTGAGCCTGGGAATGTGTTCCGGATCGATGCCCGGACCATCATCCGTGACGCTCAGTGATATACCTTCGGCACCGGTGCTGTAGTCAATACGGATATGGCCGCCGCCGGGGGTGTATTTCACCGCGTTGAAGATGATGTTCGAGAAAGCGCTGCGCAGCTGTTCCGCATCACCACGGATGCTGCGGTTGTCGCCGATGCGCAGTTCGATCTCATGTTCCTGCTCGCCGCTAAGGGCCATGGCGTCCTGCTGGATCTGGCGCAGCAGATCCGTCGGCCTACATTCCGTGTCGCCGGTGTTGCGGTCGCTGGTCTCCAGCCGTGACAGCAGCAGAAGATCCGTGATCAGCGCCTCCATGCGGTTGGCCTGGTGCCGCATGGCATTCATCGGTCGCTGCCAGCCGGCGGGCATGCGGTCGGTCTGCTCCGCGAGCGTTTCCAGATAGCCGTTCAGCACCGTGAGGGGCGTCCGCATCTCGTGGGAAACGTTGCTCACGAAATCCCGCCGCATTCTCTCCAGCTGGTAAAGCCGGGTCACATCCTTGATGGTGATGAGCCGGTCGTCCTCGCCGAACAGGTTGATCTCGATCTGAAGCCGTGTACGCGGACGCGCCGGAGATTCAATCTCCAGTGGTTCCGCGTAGGCCTTGGCCTCGAAGTAATTGCGGAACTCCGGGGTACGGAGCAGGTTGTGGATGTATTCGCCCTGGTCATGGCTGCTGTTGAAGCCACACAGGTTTTCCGCTGCCTGGTTCCACCATTCCATGGCGCCGGCGGCGTCGGTCATCACAACGCCGTCACGCAGGGCATTGGTGGATTCCCGGATTCGGTTGATCATGCTCTGGAGTCGGTCGCGGGCCCGCAGGTTACGTTTCTGGAGGCGGTAGATGTCGTCCAGAACCTCGCCCCAGAGCCCCGGCGCTTCGGGCGGTTCGGCGTCCTGGTTGCTGCCTTCGAGCCAACGGTGGAGGCGGATCAGCTGATAAAGCATCCCGCCGGCGTAGACGGCCAATGCCAGGGCGAGCATCGGGATGGGGTGACCGAGCAGCCAACCCACCAGTAGGGACGCGGTCAGCAGCAGGGCCAGCTTACGCAGGTGCTTGTTAAGGCCTCTACTCATCGGATTCCCGGCGATTCACTGCTGGCGTGCGGAGAATCGGTACCCGGCACCCCGGACCGTCTGCACGAGTTTTCCATGCGCCTCGCCCAGAACCTTGCGCAGCCGACGTATGTGCACGTCCACCGTGCGCTCTTCCACGTAGATGCCCGCGCCCCAGACCTGGTCGAGAAGCTGCTCGCGGGTGTAGACCCGGTCCGGGTGGGTCATGAAGAACTGCAGCAGGCGGTATTCAGTGGGGCCAATATTGACAGATTCGCCATCAATGGTCACCCAGTGACCGACCGGGTCCAGGTGGATGCCGCCGATTTCGACCGGCGTGTCCATGCCGGGCGGTGTGGAGCGCCGCAGAACCGCCTTGAGTCGGGCCACCATTTCCCGGGGCGAAAAGGGTTTGGTGATGTAGTCATCCGCGCCCACCTCCAGTCCCTGCACCCGATTGTCCTCCTCGGTTCGGGCTGTGAGCATGATGATGGGGATCTCGGCGGTACCTTCATCGCGTTTCAGGCGCCGGGCCAGGTCAATGCCGGAGGTACCGGGCAGCATCCAGTCGAGGATGATCAGATCCGGCCGCTCGTCCACGATCAGGCTGTGTGCATGGCGGGCATCGCCGGCCTCGATATAGTGATAGCCCGCCATCTCCAATGCCACCGCGATCATCTCGCGGATGGAGGGTTCATCATCAACAATCAGGACGGTTTTTTCGGCCATGGATGCCATATCTCTGTCGGCTCAGTTACTGTGCCATTACACAGTCTTATTATGACAGAATCATGACAGGGCCAGATCCAGAGCCAGTCCCAGGAACACGGCGAACCCGGCCCAGTTGTTGTTCAGGAAGGCGTGGAAGCAGCTGCCCCGCGCCCGGCCCTGGATGAGCCACTGCTGGTAGCCGAAAAGTCCGCCCATGGCGAGCACCCCCAGCACAAAGAGTGCACCCAGTTCGGTCTGGAACCCGACCAGCAGCAGTGTGAGCAGGGTCGTGGCCTGGAGGATGCCCACTGCCGCGCGGTCCATGTCTCCGAAGAGCACGGCCGTGGACTTGATGCCGATCTTCAGGTCGTCATCCCGGTCCACCATGGCGTACAGGGTATCGTAGGCCACGGTCCAGACCAGGTTGGCGATGTAGAGCAGCCAGACAATGCGGGTGACCTCCCCAGCCTCGGCTGCCCAGGCCATGGGTATGGCCCAGGAGAAAGCTGCCCCGAGTACGATCTGGGGAAGGTGGGTGTAGCGCTTCATGAACGGATAGATGAAGGCCAGTGCCACGCCACCGAAGGACAGCCAGAGGGTAAGCCGGTTAGTGAAAAACACCACCATCAGGAAAGACACCAGGCAGAGGCCCAGGAACAGGGTGATGGCCTCGCCGGGGCGTACCCGACCGGTGGCGAGGGGGCGTTCGCGGGTGCGTTTGACGTGACCGTCCAGGTTGCGGTCGGCGTAATCGTTGATGACGCAGCCGGCGGCGCGCATGAAGAAGACCCCGAGGGTGAAGGTCACCAGATTGGCCAGGCTCGGGATGCCGTCGGCGGCCAGCCACAGGGCCCACCAGGTGGGCCAGAGCAGCAGCAGGCTGCCGATGGGCCGGTTGATCCGCATCAGCTGTATGAAATCCGGCAGGCGCTGACGCACCCGGTTCAGTGCGGGCTGAAGGCGTGTCGTCGTCATGGTTCCCTGTCCGTTGTAGCCCGTGACTAGAGTGGTCGGAGGCTGTCCCTGTGGGTCGGGTGGCGGCGCACGGCCTGGTCCCTGATGTCGTCCCACAATGGGGGTAGGAAGCACTCCGTGACCAGCAGGGTACCTTGGCCGCGGCGGAAACGCGAGCGTCGCGCCGGGCACGGCGCGCCATGCCCGGGTGGCTGCCACTGACCACAGGTGAATGCCTCGCGGCACCAGGGGTGGCGGCCGAAAAGCGCGGAGCCCAGCGGGCGGTTTCCCAGGTGGCGCAGGCGACGGTTCGGGCCTGTCAGGCAGTGGAGGGGGATGACCGTGCGTGCCTGCACCCAGGCGGTGCCATCTCCGATCAGCTGTACGTCCCGTATCCAGGCCCTCTGACGCGTTGGCAGCTCGAGTTCCCTGGCTTCGTCCGGTTTCGGCAGGCGGTAACCCTCCCGCAGGACCCGGACATGGAAATGGTCGCGGGTGAAGCCGCGCAGCAATCGTGTCAGGGAACCACGGTGCCGGACCACCCGGCGCTGGTAGCGGGGCAGCCAGTGCCAGGGGCGTGGCCGGAAACCCATGGCGGTGCCCTCCATGGGGTTACAGGCCCCGGACCGCGTAGATGCCCGGAGCGTTGCGCCAGTAGCCCTGGTAGTCCATGCCGTAGCCGAACAGGTAACGGTCCGGAGTCTGCAGGCCGATGAAATCCGCCTCGAAGCCCGGCTGGCTCTTGCGGTCGTGGTGTTTCTCCACCAGTGCCAGTGTCCAGACCCGTTCCGCTCCCTCGGTCCGGCAGGCCTCGGCGAGCGCGGCCATGGTGTCGCCCTCGTCGAGGATGTCGTCAACGATCAGCACCGTGCGCCCGCTCAGCCGGGCCTGTGGGTGAACCTTCCACTCCAGGTCCCCGCCGGTGGTATTGCCCCGGTAACGGGAAAGCTGGGCGTAGTCCAGTTGCAGAGGGAAGCCCAGCCGGGGCAGGAGCTGGCCCGCAACAACCAGGCCGCCGTTCATGATGCAGAGGATGAGTGGGTCTTGGTCGCCGATGGTAGTGGTTACCTCACTGGCCAGTCGATCCATGGCCTCACTCACCTGACCTTCCGTATAGATGCAGTCGGCTTCGTCGAAAACCTGTTGCATTTCAGCTGTGTTCCGGGACATGGCTGGACGTGCTCTCCGCGGGCATGGGTGGATTTGAAAGGCGCGAGTATAACGCCGCGGTACCCGATTGTCCCGATTCTGACACTGTCGGGTGTAATCCGGGGGTAGTGTTTGGTTAGAATGCGCTCCATATTTGTCATTCGTTAAGGAGTAGGCCATGAAAAAGTGGCAGTGCGTAGTCTGTGGATTCATCTACGACGAAGCGGAAGGCTGGCCCGAGGATGGCATTGAGCCGGGCACCCGCTGGGAGGACGTGCCCGAGGACTGGACCTGCCCTGACTGCGGCGTAGGCAAGGAAGACTTTGAAATGGTCGAGATCGACTGAGCCCGCCCATGAGCCAGAATCAGAACCTGCCCGTTGTCATCATTGGGACCGGACTGTCCGGTTACACCCTGGCCCGGGAGCTGCGCAAGCTCGACACCGAGACGCCGCTTGTGCTGGTGACGGCCGACGACGGCCGGAGCTACTCCAAGCCGATGCTTTCCAACGGTTTTGCCAAGGGTAAGACCGCCGATGAGCTGGCGCAGGCGGATGCGGATGCCCAGGCTGAGGCGCTCAATGCGCGTATCCTGACCCATACACGGGTTGAGGCCATTGATCCGGAGGCCGGCCGGATTACGACGGACGCCGGAACGCTTGATTATGGCCGCCTGGTGCTGGCCTGGGGCGCGAACCCCATCCGTATCCCACTCGAAGGTGATGGCCTGGAGGCCCTGTATCAGGTGAATGACCTCACGGACTATGGCCAGTTCCGTGAGGGGGTGGCCGGGGCGCGTCGTGTGGTGATCCTGGGCGCTGGTCTGATCGGCTGTGAGTTCGCCAATGACCTGATCAAGGGTGGCTTTGAGGTGGAAATCGTGGCGCCGGACGCCAGAGTGCTTCCGGCGCTGCTGCCGGAACCCGCCTCCGAAGCGGTGCGGGCCGGGCTGGAAGAGGCCGGCGTCCGGTTTCATCTTGAACGCAGCGCCACGGCGGTACACCGCACCAGTAGTGGTGTCAGCGTTACTCTGGACGACGGCCGTGTGATCGAGGCGGATCTCGGGGTTGCGGCCGTCGGCCTGCAGCCACGTACGGATCTGGCCAGTGCCGCCGGACTTGAGTGCGGCCGCGGTATCCGGGTGAACCAGTATCTGGAGACCAGCGCTCCGGGTGTCTATGCCCTGGGGGACTGCGCCGAGGTCTGTGGGCATGTGTTGCCCTACGTCATGCCTCTGATGGCAGCGGCGCGAGCGCTGGCAAAAAGCCTTACCGGCGAGCACACACCGGTGCACTACGGCAGCATGCCGGTGACGGTGAAGACGCCTGCCTGCCCCGTGGCCGTGTGCCCGCCCCCGGCGGATGCGGCTGGCGAATGGCATGTGGAGGGCGAGGGCTGCAGCCTGCGTGTCCTGTTTCGCTCGGAAAATGGTGATCTTCTCGGCTTTGCGGTTACCGGTGACTGTGCGGGCGAGAAACAGTCGCTGTCGAAGGAAGTGCCGGCTATTCTGCCGGCCTGAGAACCAGGTTGATAACGGGAGCCGGTGGTATGGAAGAGGTAACACGCAAGCTTGTAGGGCTGCTGGATGTCGCGCCGCTCGGGGACGACCATTTCAGCGGCGAAAGCGATGATCTCGGCTTTCCCAATGTGTTCGGGGGTCAGGTGCTCGGTCAGGGTTTGATGGCCACCAGCCGTACCGTTGAGGGGCGGCTGGCGCACTCCATGCACGCCTATTTCCTGCGCCCGGGCAACCCGCACCGTGGGATCGATTATGAGGTTCAGCGTGTGCGTGATGGTGGCACCTTCAGCGTCCGCCGGGTGATTGCCCGTCAGGATGAGCGCGAGATCCTGACGGCCATGGTGTCGTTCCAGGTTCCAGAGGAGGGCTTTGAGCACCAGTTTGATGTCCCCGCTGCGCCGGACCCGGAGGGGCTTGAATCCGAAGAGGCACTGAACGAGCAGGTGCGCCACCTGATCCCGGAGGAACGTCGGGAGCAGATGATGAAGGAGCGCGCGATCGACATCCGCCCTGTCGATCCAACGGATCCGCTCAGGCCGGAACCCGGAGAGCCCTGCCGCCAGAGTTGGTTCCGGGCGCGGGGCCCGCTTCCGGATGATCCCGTTCTGCACCGGGCGATCCTGGCCTATGCCTCAGACTTCGGACTGCTTGCCACGTCCATGCGCCCCCATGGCGCCGGGTTCTCAACGCCGGGCCTGCAGGTGGCAAGCCTGGATCATGCCATCTGGTTCCATCGCGCCCTGCGGCTGGATGACTGGCTGCTCTATGACATGGACAGCCCCAGCGCTTCTTCCGGACGGGGCATGAACCGGGGTACGCTCTTCAATCGCAACGGGGAGCTTGTGGCTTCCGTGGCGCAGGAGGCACTGATCCGCCAGCGCACCTGAACCCGCCTTTCAAAAAACTGTTGTCAAAACATCACCGTCCTGTCAGCGGCTTTTAACCTTCCAGCCCCAGTATCTGCCCTGCACCTCCCGGCGATCCCGCCGGAGCGTGCTCAAGGAGCGAATCACGCAGTATCGCCCATCCCTATTTCCTGAACCCCGGGAGGGCATCATGTACAAGGATTTCCATCAACTGATCGACCATGTCTCACAAGAGATCGCCGTTACGCGGCGTGACTTCGTCAAGAGTGGTACAGCGGCCACGGCTGCGTTCGCTGCCCTTGGCGGCCAATCCGTGGCGGCCGCCGAGACCTTCAGCAGCGACTACGGCCCCCTGCAGCCGGTGGCCGACAAAGTGACCGGTCTCGAGCTTCTGGAACTGCCGGAAGGCTTTGAATACATCACTTATGGCTGGCACGGGCAGGTCATGTCCGACGATACACCCACCTCGGGTGCTCACGATGGCATGAGTGTGGTCGCGGCACGTGGCAACGAGATTGCAATTGTCCGCAACCACGAGAACTCAGCTGGTGACCGCCCGGCCGTGATGGCACCGAACTGGTTCGACGATAACGAGGCCGGCGGCACCAGCAACCTGATCTTCGATACGGTGAATCGCAAGTTCGTGGCTTCCTGGTCCTCACTCGGAGGCACCATCCGTAATTGCGCTGGTGGTCGCACGCCTTGGGGCACCTGGATCTCCTGCGAGGAGACAACCGCGGAGGGGCACGGCTGGGTGTTCGAGGTGCCCGGCTTTGGTGTGAGCGATGCCAGGCCCATCCGGGCCGCGGGCCGCTTCAGCCACGAGGCGGTTGCCATCGACCCTGCCACCGGCATCATGTACGAGACCGAGGATGCGCGTCCGGCCGGGTTCTACCGGTTCCGCCCCGAGGGCAAGTGGGGTGACCTGCACTCCGGCGGTACCCTGGAAGCCCTGGCGGTGAAGGATCAGCCGGGTTTTGTGTTCGGTGACAATGGTCGGTTCCCGAGCTTCGCTGACGGCACCAGTTGGGACGTGGAATGGGTGCCGGTCAACGACCCCATGGCTGAAGAGGGCAGCGCGCTCGAGTCGGCCCCGGGAGCCGCGACCTTCACCCGTCTGGAAGGTTGCTGGGAGGATTCAGGCCGGATTTTCTTCAGCGCTACCGATGGGGGCAGCAACCGTACCGGTCAGCTCTATGAATACGACCCCCGCCGCCAGAAACTGACCATGATCTATGAGAGCCGCAGCGCCTCGGATCTGGACAGCCCGGACAACATCGCCGTGAGTCCGCGTGGTGGTCTGCTTGTCTGCGAGGATGGCGGTCAGGCCCAGCAGCGGCTGATCGCGGTGAACCGGGACGCCACTGTTTTCCCCTTCGCGCGCAATCGCATCAGTCTGAACAACGGCGATGTCGCCACCATCGATTCCCATTTTCCAGGGGCCGCCAACCACATCGGTGCGGGTGACTATCGGGGCCGCGAGTGGGCTGGAGCGACCTTCTACAATCGCTGGCTGTTCGTGAACATCCAGGACCCGGGGGTGACCTTTGCCATCACCGGTCCCTGGGAAAAGGGCAGCCTCTGAGGCGCCGTTATTCAACATCACGCAATGGAAAGCAAGGAGGAACAGCCATGAGGTTCAAGCGCTTCTTTTTCACCGCACTGCTGGCCACCCTGGCGGTGTCGGCATCCGTTCATGCCATGCCGGTCACCGGCGATGTTACCGGTGGCGGCACCTTTTCCGGGGATGTCGACGCCAACGACGCCTGGCTGACCGAGTCCGCCACCGGCAACGGCGTGGATTTCTGGACGCTGACCGGGAGCCCCGGTGAGACGTTGAGTGTCAGTGTCTCCGGCGACACCACCATGGGGGTCAGCCTCTATCGGGGCGAGGTGGCGTCATTCAGCGATGCGCTGGCGTTCAGTAACAACGGGGATTTCGCTGACCTCGCCTATGTGGACGGGAATAACCCGTTCTACGGGCCCTTTGAGTTCCTGAAAACAGACCTGGCCGATGGGGCGGTCTATACCCTGGCACTGGGCGGTGTTGGTGACGGGTTCCAGACCGGCGGCAGCTTCAGCTACGAGATGTCGGTTTCCCAGGTTCCGGAGACATCCGCGCTCTTCCTGATGGCGGGAGGGCTCAGCCTGCTGGTGGCCTGCGGTGTTGTGCGCCCCGGGCGCAAGCCGGAACTGGCCTGACAAGCCGGGAGTGGCTCCGGATGGGGCCACTTTTCGCCCGATCAAGGGAGAACCGTTATGAGTCTGGGATTCTGGCAGATTGCCCTGATTGTGCTGCTGTTCCTGCTGCTGTTCGGCCGTGGCCGTATTCCGCAATTGATGGGGGATCTGGCTGAAGGCATCAAGAGTTTTCGCAGTGGCGTCGGGGATGGTGATACTGGCGGCAGCGGCCGTGGTGAGGGCGCTGCGAGCGCAGCACTGCCCGACAGTACCGCAGCCCCGGAGGAGGAGGCCGGAGCGGATGCCCCCGGCAAGGAAGCCAATGCGAGCCGCCGGGGCGCCGCGACGGAGGAGTGAGCTGGCGTGTTTGACCTGAGCTGGAGCGAGTTGCTGTTTGTGGCGGTGCTTGCACTGCTGGTGGTCGGGCCCCGGGAGCTGCCCGGACTGGCCCGCACCATCGGTGGCGCGGTGCAGAAGGGGCGGCGGCTCTACCGTGATGCGATGAACGGTGTTACCCGGTTGGAGCAGGAGATTGATGCCGCGAGCCATCCGGAGAAGGCGCAGGGTGAACGCCATGAGCTCTTACCGGAGGAAGTCCGGGAAGCCATGCGCATGACCGCCCCGCATGGGGACGCGCAGCCGCACCATGATGCGGAAGCTGCCTGGTCGAGAGCAATCGAGGAGCGCTCAGGCCAGGGCGAACGGGAGACAGAGCAATGAGTGAGGTTGGGGACGAGGTGCTGGACCTCTCAAGGGCCCCGCTGCTGACCCACCTGATGGAGCTGCGCCGGCGCCTGCTGCGCGTGGTTGTCTTCTGTCTGGGGGCTTTCGGGGTGGCGTACGCGTTCTCGGAACATATTTACGCGTTCCTGACCCAGCCCTTGGTCGAGGCCTTTGGTGACAACCAGGATCGGCGGATGATCTACACGGGGTTGCAGGAAGCCTTCGTGACGCACCTGAAACTGTCACTCTTCGTGGCGGTTTTCGTGGCCATGCCGCTAATCCTGAACCAGGTCTGGAAGTTCCTGGTGCCGGGGCTGTACCAGCATGAGCGCCGAGCCATGCGCCCCTTTCTGTGGTGCACGCCCGTACTGTTCACGGTAGGCGCGGCCGTCGCCTTCTATGGGGTATTTCCGCTGGCGTGGGAATTCTTCGTGGGGTTCGAGAGCAGCGGGAATACCGTCGGCGGGATGCCCGTGGAACTGGAGGCGCGCGTGAGTGAGTACCTGTCGCTGGTGCTCCAGCTGATCATGGTGTTCGGGCTGAGTTTCGAGCTGCCGTTGGTGGTCCTGCTGCTCGCGCGAGCCGGTATGGTGGATCTGGAAGGGCTCAGGGCCTTCCGGAAGCACATGGTGGTCCTCGTGTTTGGCGCGGCGGCACTGGTAACGCCACCGGACCTGGTTTCGCAGTTGGCGCTTGGGATTCCGGTGCTGGGCCTCTATGAAATCTCAATTCTTGTTGTGCGTTGGCGAGGCAGCGGGTGAGAGCTGGCGTGGCGGATGATGGTGCTGCACAACCCTCTGGCATCAAAGGAATTAATGGCTGAGGGGATATGCGGCAAGCGAACGCGACAATAAACCACGTTTCATTTTTGTGACAGTGTCCATTATAGTGCGGCTGCAATCATCGGTCCGACCTTGAAGATGGTGACTCATGACTCAGCCAGCCGTACCTGACGCCACTGCCGATTACCTTGCCTCCGATGCCTCCGCCGCCCGTCTTTTCCGTCTGGGTGTGGGGAGCCTGTTCCTGCTCCTGATCTGGGCCTTCATGCATTTCGGAGGGCTGAGCGTTCCAGGTTCCCCGCTGCTGCTGGTAGCCGCGCTTTTCGGCGGCTACATGGCCATGAATATCGGGGCCAACGATGTGGCCAACAACGTCGGGCCCTCGGTTGGGTCCGGGGCCCTGACCATGACTGGGGCGGTCATCATCGCCGCCATCTTCGAGGCGGCGGGTGCGTTGATCGCCGGCGGCGAGGTGATCAGCACCATCAAGGGCGGCATCATCAATCCGGAGATGGTGGGTGACCCCCGCAACTTCATATGGCTGATGACTGGCGCGGTGCTGGCCGGCGCCATGTGGCTCAATCTGGCAACGATACTGGGTGCGCCGGTCTCCACCACGCACTCGATCGTGGGTGGCGTGCTCGGGGCCGGGCTGGCTGCCGGTGGGCTGGCCATTGCGAACTGGGGCGTGATGGCCAGCATCGTCGCGTCATGGGTCATCTCGCCGATGCTGGGTGGCCTGATTTCCGCCGCCTTCCTCTATCTGATCAAGCTGACCGTGCTGTACAAACAGGACCGGGTAATGGCGGCGCGCCGGGTGGTGCCCTGGCTGATTGCGGTCATGGCCTGGGCCTTTGCCACCTATCTGGTCATCAAGGCGCTGCCCGAGATCTGGGATGCCAGCTTCCTCGAGGCCGCCGGCGTGGGCCTGCTGGTGGCGGCCGCCGCCTTCCTGATAGTGCGCGCCAGTATCGTGCGCCAGGCCGCGACCATGGCCAACAGCACCGAGGGCGTGAACGGTCTGTTCACCATCCCGCTGATCTTCGCGGCGGCACTGCTTTCATTTGCCCATGGCGCCAATGACGTGGCCAATGCCATTGGCCCGGTTGCGGCCATCAACGAGGCCATCACCAGCGGTGACATCGCCGGCCAGGCACCGATTCCGCTGTGGGTCATGCTGTTGGGCGCCGTGGGTCTGGCAGTGGGGCTCGCTCTCTACGGGCCTCGTCTGATCAAAACTGTGGGCAGCGAGATCACGGAGCTGGACAAGACGCGCGCCTACTGCATTGCTCTGGCGGCGGCCATTACCGTGATCATCGCCTCTCAGCTGGGGCTGCCGGTGAGCTCCACACACATTGCGCTGGGTGCCGTCTTCGGGGTCGGCTTTCTGCGAGAATTCCTCAAGACCAACTACGCCAGTCGCCTGCACGGCATCCTGGAGCATCACCAGGGGAACGACCGGGAGCAGCTGCAGGCGTTTCTGGATGATTTCCGCCGGGCGTCCATCGAAGAGATGGAGGCCATGATCCGCCAGACAAAGGAAAAGCAGACGGAAGTACGCCTGAAGAAGAAGGAACGCAAGCGCCTGAAGAAGATCTACCAGGAGGAGATGGTCAAGCGCCATCTGATGCTCAAGATCGTGGCCGCCTGGGTGATCACGGTGCCGGCTTCCGGGTTGCTGGCCGCCATGTTCTATTTCACGCTGCGCGGCATTTTCGTCTGATGCATTGCTATACTGGGGCGAACTGATCATCCAGCAACCGCCCCCAGTCAGGAGAGATTGATGACAACGCCCACTGAAAGCCGCCAGCAGAAGATCATTGATGAGCTCCGGGGCTTCATTCGCAAGGTCCTGAGCGAACCCACCGTGGCTGCGCGCTGTATGGAGATTGCCCGTGAGCACCGCCAGGAGCGCGACGCCCGGGAACAGATTGCCCGGGAGATCAGCGCCCAGACCATTGTGCGGATTCCGGAGGCCCACAGTGAGGCGGATGAGATCTTCCTGGACGTGATCGAGGATGTTCTGGAGGAGGAGCAGGCGCTCTACTGAGCCGCCTTTTCCGTCCCTTCCAGCACTGACGCGACGGCCGACTCCAGGGCCCGGCGCTCTCCCGCAATACGCTCTTCGCGCGCGATGCCCGACTGCTCTTCCAGTATGTCACTGAGAATCTCGTGGGTGGTCAGCGGGTTGGCCAGAACGACCCGGAATACCACGCAGGGGTAGTGGTTGTGCTGGGCCGGTTCCAGCTGTGTCCGTGAAACAAAGGACTTGCCGCGCTCCCGCTGCGTTTTCTGGATGAACCGGGTGATGCGGTTGAGGCTGGCGTTGATGCGTTCAGCCGCCACTTCGTCCGCCTGCGCCAGGGCCTCCTGGGCCCGGGCTGGTGAGTAGCGGTAGGTCAGGATGTTGAGCTCGGGCTCGGTGATCAGCTCGAAGTCATCGTGCCCGCGGATCATGGCCGCAAAGGACTGGGCCTTCTCAATACCCTGATCGATCAGGATCTCGTACCCTTCCCGCCCGATAATGCGCAGCCCGGAGTGGATCAGCATGGCCATGCCGGGGCGTGAGCCTTCCAGCGTGGTGCTGCCCAGATCCTTGGACCCCTTGCGGATGATGTACTGCGCGTGGTGTTCGATCACGCTTACCGAGGCCGGATTCCGGAACAGCACCATGCCCGCGCCCTGGGGCGTGTAGAGCTGCTTGTGGGCATCAATGGTGACCGAGTCCGCCTTCTCGACGCCATTGAGCCGGTACCGGTGCTGGCGGGAGAACAGGGTGGGTCCACCCCAGGCCGCATCCACATGGAAGTGGGCGCGGAATTCCTGCGCGATATCCGCCAGGGTCTCCAGTGGGTCCACATGCCCTGTTTCCGTGGTGCCGGCAATACCCACAATCGACAGAACCTTGATCTTCTGGCGCTGGAGCTCCAGGCAGCGGTCACGCAGGGCGTCCGGGTCGATGCGGTTGTCGGCATCCGTGGCAATGGGGATCAGGCTGTCACGCCCAATCCCGAGAACATCAGCCGCCTTGGTGAGCGAGTAGTGGCCCCGTTCGGATACCAGTACCGCGGCCCCTTCATGACCGTAGAAACGCAGCGCGCGGAAGAGTCCTTCACGGTGTACCCCCCTGAATCCGCCCTCAGGGGGGAAGGCATGGTTACGGGCTACCCACAGTGCCGTGAGGTTGGCGATGGTACCCCCGGAGCACATGGCCCCGAGCGCGTGATGCGGGTCATGCATCCATTGCCGGTACCAGGCGTCCTCACAGCCGTAGACCAGATGGTGAAGCATGCCCAGTACCTGGCGCTCCAGCGGGGTGAAGGCCTTGGAAGTCTCGGTCTTAACCAGGTTCTGGTTCAGGGCGATCATGATCTTGGAAAGCGGCAGCATGAAGTACGGCAGGGCCGAGGTCATGTGCCCCACAAAACTGGGTGAGGCCGTGTGGACGGATTGGGAGACCAGCTTGTCCAGAAGAAACTGGGCCTGCTCGGAAACGAAGATGGGCTTTTCCGGAACGCGAGGCTCTTGAAAGTCTTTCTCCATCTCGCCCATCTCGCGCTCCAGGGCCACGATGTGGTCCTGCAGGAAGCCAGTCAGGTTCCGGGATATGTCCTGATCCAAACGGCTGAGCGTCGAATCCGGGGCCTCTGGGATCGTGAAGATCCGGTACATCGCCTCCAGACTGGCTTGTGCGGTTTTTCTCTGGCCGCTCATGACTGCTCGGGCTCCGGTGAGTTGCAGGGCGTTCATCGTCAGGTGCCCAAACCAGAAAGTATAAGGACTGAGCTTACGCCAGACCAGCATCCGCCGCTTCTGGTGCTGCGTGCTGGTATGTGTCGAATTGCAACCGGAGGATTGCGAAATGCGTGGGGGAAGCTATCTTGATAGAGGGTGAAAATCCAGTAATGTACCATCTATTCAGCGCGGCACAGAGACGGGTATCAGGTCATGAGCGAGTCGAATACGACCGGGGAAGAGCAGACGGAGCAGGCGGCCGAAGAGACCACCGCCAAACAGAAGAGTGGCCGTGCCAGTCAGGCGAAATCCAGCGGTAAAGGCAAGTCGGGCGGAACGCGCCGCCGCACGGGCTCTGGTGGTCAGAGCAGCACGTCACCGGAGCCCTATATGTACTTCACTGAGAAGGATCTTGACCAGATTCTTTCGAATCTGGACGAGCTCCGGGCCAATGTGTTCCCCAACACCATTACCGGTGCGGCGCCGGACAAGACCGGGCGTAATGATCAGGTCTTCCCGTCCGTATGCCTGATTGGGCTGGGCCGGTGCGGTTCCAATATCGCGCTGGATGTCGCCGCACTGGTGCACAGTGCCCGGACCTATTACCTGCAGGAGCTGAACAGCGAGGAGCGGCGCAGCCGCGAGAAGGAAGTGGGCCCGATGCGCTGGATCCGCAACAGCCTCAACCTGCCCACGCCGAATTCGGTGAAACCGGTGTTCCTGATCGAGCCCATGGTGATGCTGGGGGATCTGGACAAGGACATCGAGGGCCGCATCCAGCTGACCCATAACAAGGAGGACGACAACTACCTCCTGGACGACTACAACAAGCTCAAGATCATGGACCTTTCCGAGGTTCACGCCGGTGGTGCGGGTAACGCGCCCATCCTCGGCCAGTACCTGGCAAAGATCATCCTCAACAAGGATACCCAGCAGTTCAGCAACGAGGACTGGAAGTTCATCCACTCCTACCTGATCGACTCCTGCGGTATCAAGGCGAACCAGTCACGCCTTTACTTCTACATCTTCTCCGCTGGTGGCGGCACTGGTTCAGGCATGGCCTCGGAGTTCGGGCTGGCGCAGCAATACGCCTACATGCGCAAGACCTTTGACCCCAAGCTGGAGGACACTGGCCTCCAGAATCAGGATCATGCCTTCATCTTCGAGCCCATTTTCACCAGCGGCATCTGTATCCTGCCCAATATCCAAGACAACCAAGTGGAGATGTCCGAGGCGCTGCATATTAACGCCGGGCGCCTGCTGTGCAAGTACCTCTCTGAAGAGTGGGACTTCTCCTACAACTTCGACACGGAGGAGACCAGCGACGAGAACATGATGAACCGCATCCGGCCCTGGAACGCCATGATGCTGATCTCCAACGACATCATGCGCTACGCCGAGCAGACGGATGACGGCAACATCCAGTACGTGGATGTGAACGCCATGGAGAAGTACGCCAACCAGTACATCTCCCAGCAGATCTTCAACATCCTCACGGCCCAGGCGGTGACCACCGATTACGACGAGGACTACTTCCGCCGTGCCGGTGTGGACATTGGCGAGACCATTCGCCTGGACGCCAACGACCTGTTCATGAGCCTGGCCGGACCGGTGGCGGTGGCCTATGCGGAATCCGTGGTGCCGACCACGCCCCAGGATGTGGGAGACCGGCGGCGCTTCGATGAGGAGTCGCGGCTGGACATTGATGACCTCTTCTATCGGTCCATCGACCTGCCGCACTTCAACAAGGTCACCCAGGCCATCGAGGGCGTGAGCCTGCTGCCGATCGAGTCCGAGCGTTACCGCGAGCGGCTCAAGCGCTTCCGGGACTCAGGCTACAACGCCGAGACCCTGAGCGACTTGCACTTCTTCCAGAACTGCTCGTCCATTGTCTCGATCGTGTCGCTGCCCAAGGACTACAAACTCTCCTATGTGGACCTGAATCGGCTCAAGACACACCTGAACGCGCTCTTCCCGAACACCACTCTGAAGCGCTACGCCCTGGTGATCGGGGCCTCGGCGAACCTCTCGCTGACCACCCTGGTGGTCAAGAGCCCGTGCCTGAGTGATGACTTCCTCACCCTGATTACGGCCTACATCAAGCGCTGCTTCGCGAATGAGAGTGCCCGTTTTGATGACACCCTGGATCGCAGCATGCTCCAATTCATCAAGAACGATGAGTTCGATGAGCAGCTGGTGGATGAGATGCTCAACGAGTTTGAGAATCCGGCCAAGATCCTCGACACCAACTGGTACGCCATCAAGCCGATGTATGAGAAGAAGTACCGGGAGATGTGCCATGACCGGAGCAACTTCGTCTCGATCAATGACATCCGGCTGAACCGGGACAACATCAAGAAGGCGATCAAGTACCTGCGCGAGATCTACAGGCACCGCATCAGCAAGACCCAGATGATCTCGCTGAACGATGACCTGTAGCCCGGCAGTGGCCCGGAGACCGTCCAGGCATTACGGCTAAGGTTCTGATCAGACTGAATTAATGGTAATCAGCCTGTTATTGCCCGACGCGTAAAAGAATGTGAAAGTTCGCGGCACATTCCAGATGAGAAGGAAGGTGTCGCTATGAAACGTGAATGGATAATCGGTCTTGCACTTGTTGCAGCTCTGGGCCTTGCAGGCTGCGGTGATGACTCCTCCATGGAGGAAGCAGGCGAGGACATGGAAGAAATGGCCGAGGATACCGCCGACAGCGCCGAGGAAACCACCGAGGATCTGACCGGTACCCAGGAGGATTCCATGGAGCAGGCTGAGGAGACCGCCGGGGAAGTTGCCGACGAGATGGAAGAAAGCGCTGAAGAAGCCGGGGATAGTATCGAGGAGAGCACTGACTAGTTAGTGGTGTCAGCATTCTGTTCCAGAAAAGCCGGGCCCTGTGCCCGGCTTTTTATTGGGTAAGTGCGGGTATCAGCGTTGGTCTGGACCTGGTGCGAGTGCTGCTGGGTACAGGGTTCCGACTTCATGATGATCCATGCTCATAGGGGCCTCTCGGGGCTGGAAGGGAAAGGGCACTGTCAGCCGGGTGGCCTGAGACTGGTCGCGGTCATCAGTCCCCAGAGCCAGCTGATCCGGTAGCGGTCATTATGCCTCTTCAGGCAACCAGATGAGATCCGTCACGCCAGGGTCAATCCCTTGCTGGGTGATCAGCGTGGTGAGCTGGCCACGGTGATGGGTCTGGTGGTTGAAGAAGTGGGTCAGGGCCAGCCGGAACGGGAGGCGCCTGGGCTCGGGGCTGACGGCACTGGTGTAGACCAGGTCTCCCTCGATCGTTTCATGATCCAGTGACGCCACCCATTCGAGGATCCTGTTGTCCTCGTACTCACGTTCGGCCCGGAGCGTCTCGAAGTCGGCGTACAGCTCCTGGTCGAGGGACTGGATCGTATACCCTTCCCCGGTGAATCGGCCCATCCAGAGCCGATCAGTCAGCAGCAGGTGATTGAGCGTGCCGTGGATGGAACGGAAAAACGCGCCCATGTCCTGCTTCCTGGCTTCGTCGGAAAGACGTCCGCAGACGTCATAAAGGCGCCGGTTCATCCAGCGGTTGTAGCGGGCCATGGTGTGTGCGTAGGTCAGCATGACGCCTCCTTGTCCGGCGGGTTATCAGGTCCTGGTTGGATGATAACCGGCGCGGACATGTTTTAAACCGTTTCAGGGGGCTGTTTCCAAAAGTCGCAGATCCTGTCTTTGAACTAACCGAGTCCAGCCTCTTTCAAAGAAGGCTCGGGTATGAGCTTCCGCCAGATGCTCATCAAAGGCGGCCTGATCGACAAAGTGTTCCCACAGGCTGAAGCGACTGCTGTTATCACTGTGTTCGTGAATCTCGAAGAGAATGCAGCCCGGTTCCGCACGGGTATGCCTGACCAGTTCCGCCAGTGCTTTCCTTGTTGCTGCCGGATCACCAACGGCTTCCAGTTCCACCTGTTTGATGACTGCTGTTGTCCGCATTATTTCCTCAATGAGTTGTCAGTCCGCCATCCACCGGTACAACGGCCCCTGTCATCCAACCCGCTTCGGCGGAAGCCAGGAAACATGCGAGGGCTGCCACGTCTCCCGGTTGCCCAAGTCGTCCCAGCGGGTACAGTCGGGGTACAGCCTGTCTGAATGCCTCACGCGACTGCTCGGGTAATGCAGCGAGGTTTTGGCGAAACAGAGGCGTATCCACTGTGCCTGGCGCAATGCCATTGACTCGTACCCCTTCGGGACCCAGTTCAAAGGCCAGCGCCCCCGTAAGGGCATCCAGTCCCCCTTTCGTCATGGAGTAGGCGGAGGAAGGGCGATCAGGCAGCATGCGGCGGGCAAAGTAGGACGATATGTTGATTACGCAGCCTCTGCGCTCCCGCAATTGCGGCAGGAGGTCGCGGACCATACGGTAGGGAGCAAGCAGGTTCACGGCCATTTGTTCCTCAAGCAGTCCATCCTCTGTTGCTTCCAGCATGGTGAACCGGGCTACTCCGGCGTTATTGACCAGTACATCCAACCCTTCCTCCGCCTCCCGGAAATATCGGGTCACCTCCTGACACCCATCCTGGGTGGTAAGGTCTGCTTGAATATGATGGGTCGGAGTTGGATCCTCTGTGGGGTGACGTCCAACCGTTATGACCCGGCTACCCCGTTTCGAAAAGGCTTGGCTGATAGCCAATCCAATACCTTGGGTGCCGCCGGTGACAAGTACGGTATGCTCACTGGTTTCATGCATTGCGGTTGCTCCCGTGTCAGATGGAACAACTGCATCTTCCGCCCTACGCGGTTCCGGTGCATTAACACAGGCTAAACACCGTGTCGCTTGATCCGTGACAGAGTGACGTTGCTCATGCCCAGATAAGACGCCAGATGATAGTCGGGAACCCGCGCTGCCAGTTCCGGATACTGGTTCTGGAAGTGCTGGTAACGCTCCAAGGCTGGATAGAGCAACAGCTCGTATTCACGCAGGAATTTCTCCTCCGCGAGCCATTCCGTGAAAGGCAAGGCGAACCTGGACCATAGTCCGGCACTCTCAAGCTGCCTCCGGAACCAGTCAAAATCAGCAACCCGGATTGAGCAGTGTTCAAGGCACAGGATACTGAAAAGGCTTGGTTCCTGGCGGGCGCTGGGCGCTACAGGCCAGATTAGCTGACCCTCCTGAAAGAACCCTTTGTTGAATTCTCGTCCTTCTTCGTCGCTGTAATACAGACGCAGCATACCCTGCTCAATGAAGAGTACCTGCTGCCATTGTTCTCCGGCCAACAGAACAGCCTCCGCCTTCCTGAAGCGCCGCTCCACGAAGGCATCAGCCAGTCGGGTGACAAGGGATGACGCCGTATCGCCTCCCAGGGCTAACGCAAGTGCCTCCCGCACTTTTGCGTTTCCTGGCCGGGTATCGTCAGTGTCGAAACCGGCGTGATTGAGTGGTTGAATCGACATCCTGCTCCTGCTTGATCAGGTCAGGTCCATGAAAGGATTGAAGGCGACCTCCCAGTAATGCCCTTCCGGATCCTGGAAATAACCGGAATAGCCACCCCAGAAAACCTCCTTGGCCGGTTTGATGAGGGTGGCGCCGGCGGCGACCGCCTGGGCAAGGACCGTGTCGACATCTTCGCGGCTGGGGGCGTTATGGGCCAGGGTCACGCTGGCATGGGCGGGCCCTTCCGCAACGGTGATCCCGATGTCGCGGGCAAGTTCCGCCCTTGGATACAGCGCCAGCCAGGTGCCCTCCAGGCTGAAAAAGGCGACGCCTTCCCCTTCAAAGTCATACTGCGGCAGGCCCAATCCTTCGCCGTAGAAACGGGTGGCCCTGTCGAGGTCGTCAACACCCAGGGTGATCAGGCTGATCTTTGGTTTCATCGGATGCCTCCCTGTCCGATCAGGACGATGAATCCCCGGCGAACTGAGCGAATACCTGCTCTCCCGTCAGGGTCTCGGTGTCATTGGCAAGCGCATAGTAGTCCGGCTTTTCATCAATGAAGATCTGGCCGGCGATGCGGAACGTCTCCGACTCCTGGAAGAGACCGGCTGCCAGTACATAATCATCCTCCGGGAGGTAATGGAAGTACAGATGCGTTCCGCAGTTGGGGCAGAAGCCGCGTTCCGCCCATTCCGAGGACCGGTAGGTGGCAGGGGTAGAGCTGCCGCTGAACTGCACCCCGGGTCCGCAGTGCACGGCAAACATCGGGCTTCCGCCCCATCGCCGGCACATGGTGCAGTGGCAGACGCTGATGTCGGTATGGTCGGGCGCCGTAACCTGGATCGCCCCACAGAGACAGGTGCCTTTCATGAGCCAGTCCTCCCTTTGGGTTCAGCTGAGGTTCCTCAGGTGAGTCTATCCGGGATGGTGGTTGGCGTCAGTCGATCTCGATCTGTGTGTCGAGAATCGGGGCATCAATGCGGGCGAGGATGGCCTTTTCCACTTCCTGCAGGCGGTGCTGGAGGAGCTGCGGGTCCGGGCCGGTGGTGACGATGCTCCAGGTGGCGAGGCCGGGGTCGTCCTGGTCGGCAATCTCGGCCACGGCCAGATCCGGTTCCCTGCCCCAGACCCCGCGCATGGCCGAGAAGACGCGTTTCTTGTCCCGCACCGTCTCGCAGCCGTAGACCTGGAAATGCAGGGTCATGACGCCGACGTGCGGATGCTCCATCAGTCCTCCACGCTCGGGGTGGCGCGCTCGATGATGGCGGCGCAGTCGACATCATCGGGCAGGTTGCCGAACTGGAAGTGATCGCGCTGGCGCAGGCGCCCGGCGCAGAAACCTCCGGCAACGGTCTGGTTGTCCCCGCGCAGCAGCAGTGACGCCTGGATGGCAAGCGCCATGCGGTCGGTCAGGTTGCGGGCACGGTACTCCAGATTGTCACTGTGGCGGAACTCGTTTTCCAGTTCACTGGTGAACGCATCGAAGTCCGCGTTCATGCCCCGGGCCCGGTTCACTTCGGCGAAGAAACTGTCGAGCACGCCCGGTTCCCGGTTCATGGCCCGCAGCACGTCCAGGCACTGGACGTTGCCGCTGCCTTCCCAGATGGCGTTGACCGGCGATTCACGCAGAAGCCGAGGCATGATGCAGTCCTCCATCAGGCCGCTGCCGCCGATGCATTCCATGGCCTCGTAGGCGTGCTGGGGCGTGCGCTTACAGATCCAGTACTTGCCCACGGCCGTGACCAACCGCACCAGGTTGCGCTCTTCCGGGTCGTCCTGCTGGTCCATGGCGCGTGCCATGCGCATGGTCAGGGCTACGGAGCCCTCGCTCTCCAGGGCCAGGTCCGCCAGTACGTTCTGCATCAGTGGCTGCTGGTTGAGGCGGCCACCGAAGGCATCCCGATAGGCGCAGTGGTGCAGCGCCTGGGCCGCCGCCTGGCGCTGGCCGGCGGCGGAGCCGATCATGCAGTCATAGCGGGTCATGGCGACCATCTCGATGATGGTGGCCACGCCACGGCCTTCTTCGCCCACCATCCAGGCATGGGCACCGCGCAGCTCCGCCTCGCTGGAGGCGTTGGCGACGTTGCCCATCTTGTTCTTGAGGCGCTGGATCTGCATCGTATTCTTCGTGCCGTCCGGGCGCCAGCGCGGCATCAGGAAACAGCTCAGGCCGCCGGGGGCCTGGGCCAGAACCAGGAAGGCATCGCACATGGGGGCGGAGACGAACCACTTGTGACCCACGAGCTGGTATGCCTTGCCTGCGCCCTCTTCCGCCAGCGGGTAGGCCTTGGTGGTGTTGGCGCGCACATCGGAGCCGCCCTGCTTTTCGGTCATGGCCATGCCGATGGTGACGGCCTGTTTTTCCGAGACAGGGACGTTGCGAGGATCGTAGTGGCGGTTGAGGATCTTCGGAAGCCAGGTTTCCGCCAGCTCCGGCTGTTTCTTCAGCGCCGGAACACAGGCAAAAGTCATGGTAATGGGGCAGCAGTGGGCCGCCTCCACCTGGCTGTGCATGTAGTAGCGGGCCGCCCGGGCGACGTGGGCGCCTTCACCGGGGTCGGTCCAGGGGGCGCTGTGCAGGCCGCCTTCCAGCGCCATGGTCATCAGCTCATGGTAGGCGGGGTGGAAGCGCACTTCGTCGATGCGGTGCCCAAAACGGTCGTGGGTATGGAACTCCGGCTTGTTGGCGTTGGCGCTGTGGCCGAGTTCGATGACATCCGAGCGGCCGGTGATGGCGCCGTAAACGTCCAGTTCGCTTTCCGCCCTTGCGGCGCCTTCGCGCCGGACCGCTTCCTGGAGGGCACGGTCCTCGCGGTAGAGGTTGTAGTCTTCCAGTGCCGGCGGCTGGTTGAACACCTCGTGGGTGTCCGCCAGAAAGGCGCCGTCCTGGTTGCTCTCGAAGGGTGCGTTCATTGTTGTTGTCCTCCCGGTGCGCGTACGGCTTGCAGGCAGAGCCGTACGACGTCATGGATCAGTTGTTCGGCGCTGTCCCTGTCGAGTCCGTCGGCGGCGGGTGACAGGGGGCCGACCAGTGCTTCGGCAATGGCACCGACCGTGGCGGCACTGCTGAGTTTCGAGTTCTGGTCCGGGCGGAAGCATCCCTCGCGCATGCCCCGGATCAGGGTCTGTTCAAAAAGTTCCGCGTAAGCTTGGCGGTAACGCAGGCGTTCCTCATCGACCAGGGGGCCCACCGGTTCAGCAATCAGCGCCCATGCCATGGTGGGCGAACGGATGGCTCTCCTGGCAAAGACTTCCAGGGCTTCAGCCAATGCCTTATCGGCAGGGGCTGAGGTATTCAGCGCCTCACCGACACGGTTGACCTCCACTTCAGTGGCGTGCCGGAAGACTTCCGCAAACAGGTCGCTCTTGGAGTCGAAATGCCGGTAGACAGAACCAATCGCAACACCAGACTCCTCCGCAACCCGCGCTACGGAGGCGGCACCGAAGCCGCCTGATGCAACCAGTTGCTGGGTAATATCCAGGATGCGCTGGCGCGTGGCTTCCTTGCGAGCCCGCATGCGTGGCGTTTCGCGATAGGCCATGAGTGCTCCTGAATCCGGGCATTCCAGAATAATTGAACTAGAGTTCAGTTCTTGCGTCAAGTTCTGTCAATCAGAAAAGGAAGCGGTAAAAAAGCCGGGCTCGGGGAGCCCGGCTGAACGGTACTTCAAGGGATAGAGGTCGGGTGCTGCAGGCAACCGGCCTGACTTTCAGTCTAGATGCGTGACTCCAGCCCGACACTGCCTGCAACAAAAAAACACATCCTCTGGCTGGCAGGAATCCTGCCCGGCTGGTGGGTGCTCTCTGGCATAATGGAATCAATAACGGGACGATCTGGAACAGGAGGCAAGCAGTGACCCACCAAAGCCGAGAATTCCCCGCAACCCGCATGCGCCGCAACCGTCGCGATGGGTTTTCCCGCCGGCTGGTGCGTGAGACGCGCCTGGGCGCGGATGACCTGATCTATCCGGTCTTCGTGTTGCCGGGAGAGGGGCAGACGGAGCCGGTTCCCTCAATGCCGGGGGTTGAACGCTACAGCATTGACCAGCTCCTGATTCATCTGGAAGAGGTGGTGGATCTGGGTATACCGGCAGTGGCGCTGTTTCCGGTCACTCCGCCGGAACTCAAGAGTGAGGATGCCGCCGAGTCCTGGAATCCTGACGGCCTGGCGCAGCAGGCGGTGCGGGCGATCAAGCAGCGCTTCCCGGAGCTGGGCGTCATGACGGACGTGGCGCTGGATCCGTTCACCAGTCACGGCCAGGACGGAATCATTGATGACAGTGGCTACGTGCTCAATGACGAGACACTGGTGGCGCTGGTGCGCCAGGCCGTTTCCCATGCCCGTGCCGGGGCGGACGTGGTGGCGCCTTCGGACATGATGGACGGGCGCATCGGTGTGATCCGCGAGGCGCTGGAAGATGAAGGTTGTGTGAACACCCGGATCATGGCCTATTCTGCGAAGTATGCCTCCAGCTACTATGGGCCCTTCCGGGACGCGGTGGGCTCAGCGGCCAACCTGGGTGGTGGTGACAAGCGGACCTACCAGATGGATCCCGGCAATCTGGGTGAGGCGCTGGAAGAGGTGGCTCTGGACCTGGGAGAGGGCGCGGATATGGTCATGGTCAAGCCCGGCATGCCCTACCTGGATGTAATCAATCAGGTGCACAATGAATTCCGGGTACCAGTGTTCGCCTATCAGGTCAGTGGTGAGTACGCCATGCACATGGCGGCCGGCGAGAAGGGCTGGCTGGACGCCGATGCGGTGATGATGGAGAGCCTGACCGCCCTGCGCCGCGCTGGCGCCGATGCCATCCTCACCTATTTCGCGGTCAGGGCTGCACGCCTGCTTAGGGGCACCAACGGATAAGGACGCATCATGAACCAGGCGGTTACCGATACCAGTGGCCTGCAGCTGCCGGACCTGAAGGCGCCGGAGAACTATTTCAATCGCGAGCTCAGCCACCTTCAGTTCAATTACCGGGTGCTGCGCCAGGCCTGCGACGAGAGTCATCCGCTGCTGGAACGGCTGATGTTCTGCTGCATCTTCAGCAGCAACATGGACGAGTTCTTCGAGATCCGCGCCGCCGGCCTGCGCCAGCAGCTCAAGTACGGCCGGGAAGTGCCGGGTCCGGATGGGCGCGCGCCCCAGCAGACGCTGAACGAGATCTCGGAGGTTGCCCACCGTTACGTAGCGGAACAGTACCGGATCCTGAACGAACGGATCATTCCCGAACTGCGCGAGCAGAACATCCACTTCGTGCGCCGCCGCGACTGGACCCGGGCCCAGGCGGACTGGGTGGCCCGCTACTTCCGGGACGAGATCATGCCGGTGGTGAACCCCATCGGCCTGGATCCCTCCCACCCGCTGCCGCGCCTGGTCAACAAGAGCCTTAACTTCGTTGTGGAGCTGGAAGGCAAGGATGCCTTCGGTCGTGAGACGGGGATGGCTATTGTACCGGCCCCCCGTTCGCTGCCCCGTCTTGTGCGGCTGCCGGACGAGGTCTGCGAGAGTGGCGACAACCTGGTGTTCCTGTCCTCGATGATCCACGCGCACGCCAACCTGCTGTTCCCCGGCATGCGCATCAAGGGCTGCTATCAGTTCCGCCTCACGCGTAACGCGGACCTGGAGCTGGAGGATGACCTGGAGGACCTGGCCTCGGCCCTGCGCGGTGAGCTGCTGAGCCGGCGCTTCGGCGATGCGGTGCGCCTGGAGGTGGCGGACAACTGCCCGCGCCACCTGGCGGATTTCCTGCTGCGCCAGTTCGGCCTCACCGAGCGCGAGCTCTACTGGGCCAATGGGCCGGTGAACCTGGCACGCCTGACTGCCGTGAGTGAACTGGTGAACCGGCCGGACCTGCAGTACGCGCCCATGACGCCGGGGCTCCCCAAGACCCTCAAGGGCCGCGACAGCACCCTGGATGCCGTTCGCCAGCAGGATGTGTTGCTGCTGCACCCCTATGAGAGTTTCTCGCCGGTGGTGGATTTCCTGCGCCAGGCGGCGCGGGACCCGCAGGTGCTGGCCATCCGCCAGACCCTCTACCGCACCGGCGCGGACTCCGAGATGGTGGAGGCGCTGGCCGAGGCGGCACGCCGGGGCAAGGAAGTGACAGCGGTGATCGAGCTGCGGGCCCGCTTCGACGAGGCCGAGAACCTGGAACTGGCCAGCCGGCTCCAGGAGGCCGGCGTAATCGTGGTCTACGGGGTTGTGGGCTACAAGACCCACGCCAAGATGATCCTGATCGTGCGCCGTGAGAACGGCCGCCTCAAGCGCTATGTGCACCTCGGCACCGGCAACTATCACGCGGGCAATGCCCGTCTCTACACCGACTACAGTTTCATGAGCTGTGACGATGCCCTGGGTGATGACGTTAACAAGATCTTCCAGCAGCTTACCGGTATGGGCAAGACCCTGCGCATCCAGAAGCTGCTGCATGCGCCCTTTACCCTGCATCAGCGAGTGCTCGAGCTGATTGAGCGTGAGACCACGAACGCCCTCGCTGGCAAGCGTGCCCGCATTATCGTCAAGGTCAATGGCCTGACCGAAGCGGAGGTGATTCGGGCCCTGTACCGGGCGTCCTGTGCGGGCGTCCAGGTGGACCTGATCGTACGCGGGATCTGCTGCCTGAGGCCCGGTGTGGAAGGGCTGTCGGAGAATATCCGTGTGGTCTCCATCATCGGCCGCTTTCTGGAGCACAGTCGCGTCTACTGGTTCGCCAATGCCGGTGAGCCGGAGGTGTACTGTTCCAGCGCTGACTGGATGGAGCGCAACCTGATCAACCGGGTCGAGACCTGCTTCCCCGTCGAGGATCGACGGCTGGCGCGACGGTTGCGGCGCGACCTTGAAGTCTACCTGCGGGATAACGCCCAGAGCTGGGAGCTGCAGCCCGATGGCAACTATCACCAGCGCCAGCCGGCGGCGGGCGAGAAGCGGGTGGCCTCCCAGCAGGCCCTGATGCAGCGCCTGACGGGGTCCAGTTGAACCATGCGCTGGCTGCCCCTGATCGCCCTCGCATTACTGGTCGGCATTGCCGTTGGTGCCCCCTACGGTGTGGGCGCGCTCACGGAGTCCGGGTTCCGCTCGATGGTGCGGGATCTGGAGGGAGAGGGCCGTGACTGGCGCCTGACCGGCCTGGATTACGAGCGTGGCTATCTCAACGCGGTGGCTCGGTATGAACTGCGCTGGCGCATGGACAATGGTGAGGAGCAGGTGCTCCCGCTGGTGACGCGCTTCAGTCACGGGCTGACGGATGTCCGGGCGATGACCCGTCTGCCGGACGAGACCCTTGAGTCCATCGCGTCCCTGATGCCCGAGGGGATGGAACCAAGGCTCCGTGTGGAGGTCGGGATTGGTGGTTCCGCAGACCTCCGGTTGCGTATTCCCGGGCTGGACTGGGGGCCGGATACGACGGTCCCGGCGCTCGCGGGTTCCGGGGGCAAGGTTGCGCCGGTTGATCTGCATGGGGAATGGTCCCCGGGCAATGAACACCGGCTGACCATGGAGTGGCCCGGGCTTTCCATGGACCTCGGGGATGCGCGCATCGAGGTGAGTTCCGTTACGCTGGACCACCGCCTCAGTCCCCTTGGCGAGCGCCTCTGGCAGGGCCAGAGCCAGCTTGATGTGGCCTCGCTGACCGTGGACCCCGTTCTGGACGATCCGATCATTGCGGACAAGGTCCGCTTCCGCTTCCATTCCGGGACACAGAAGGGCTACCTGGACGCAAATCTGGAAGCGGTGATCAGTGAGCTCCGTAACGCCGGCCGTTCCTTTGGCCGCCAGGCACTGTTGCTGAAGGCCGAGCGCCTGCACGCGGGCACCCTCGATAACGTGGTGGACAGTTTCATGGCCCTGCGCGCGGCGGAAGCGGCAGCCGGGGGCGGCAACGCGGAGCGGGGGCAGGACCTGATGGATAGGTACGAACGGCTGTCGGAGAACCTGCAGACGCTCTCTGCTCGCGGGGGGCGCCTGAGCCTGGAGGAAGTGCTGCTGACCCTGCCGGACGGCACCGTGGAAGGCGAGGGGTTCATAGAGTATCCGCGCCTGCCGGCGTCGGAGTGGGATCAGCCGGTGAGCCTGATCCGGCATGCCAGTGCCGAGGGCGTCCTCAACGTGGATCGCGGCATGGTCTGGGCGCTGCCGAGGGTGGCGCGCCGTGTACTGGCCCGGCTTGAGCGCGAGAATGTGGTGACACCCCGGGACGGCCGCTATCACCTGGATCTGCGCCTGGAATCGATGCAGCTCCGGGTGAACGACGACCGCTTCGAGGTGCCTCCCTTACTCTGAGGCCACGGCCTCGTGAATGAGTCCGGCGCTGCCGATGCCGCGCGGGTCGGCGGCGCCCCGGATGATATCCGAGCGCCTGTTCCTCTGGATCAGCTGCATATTGCCGTAGGTGCGCTCCACATCATGCAACTCATGCCCCATGGCCCGCAGCGCCTGTTTCTCGGCCGGCGAGAAGGTCTCCGGCTCGTGCTCGATCCGGTCCGGCTGGTACTGATGATGGAAGCGCCTGCCGGCGACCACGGCGTCCGGGTCCATGCCTTCCAGCACATCCAGGGCGGCCAGGAAGTTCATCGTGATGATCCGGCTGCCACCCGGTGCCCCTAGGGCCGTTACCCGTTCCGGGCTGCGGATGATCAGTGGACTCATACTCGATAGCGGGCGCTTGCCGGCTTCCACCTGGTTCGCCTTGCCGCCGACCAGCCCCCAGGCATTGGCATGGCCGGGGCGGATGCTGAAGTCGTTCATCTCGTTGTTGAGGACCACCCCGGTATCCGCGGACGTGACCCCTGAGCCGAAAGGGTAGTTGATGCTGAGGGTCGCGGAGACGATATTGCCCTCGGCGTCCATGACCGACAGGTGGGTCGTGTGACGGCCATCGGTGCCGGGTCCTCCGAGGTCGGCGCTGGGGGTGGCCCGGTCCGGGTTGAGGCTGCTCGCCAGTGTCCGCAGGTAGGCGGGATCCCGCAGCCGCTCACGGGGAATCTCGGTGTAGGCTGGGTCGCCCATGTGCACGGCCCGGTCCCGGTAGGCCCGGCGCATCATCTCGGCCAGCCAATGGACGCGGGTTACCCGTTCCGCGTCCTCGGGTACCGGGCGCTGCTCCAGCATGCCGAACAGCTGGGCCAGGGCCATGCCCCCGGAGGACGGGGCCGGCGCGGTCAGAAGGGTGGCATTGCCGTAGTCGATGCGCACCGGGGCGCGCTCGATGAGGTCGTAATCGGCCAGGTCGTCCAGGGTCCAGATGCCGCCTGCTTGGCGGGCATCTGCTACCAGCTGTTTCGCCACCGGCCCCCGGTAGAAGCCCGAGCGGCCCTCCCGGGCGAGGGTTTCCAGTGTTCGCGCCAGGGCCGGTTGCCGGATCGCATGGCCTTCTTCCGGGACATCACCATCGTCAAGGAAAAGCGCCCGGGTTCCGGGGTAATCGCGCATGACCTCCAGCCGGAATCCGGCAAGGTTGCGGTAGCGTTCATCCACCGGGAAGCCTTCACGGGCCAGGCGTATGGCCGGCTCCAGGCTGCGGGTCAGCGGCAGCCGGCCGTATTCCGAGGCCATGTGGTCGAAGGCCGCGGGCTGGCCTGGAATGCCGGCGGCAAGGGCGCCGTTCAGCGAGGGCTTGTCTTCCCGGACCTCACCCTCGTCATTGAGGTAGAGCTCGGGGTGGGCCTCGCCGGGGGCTTCCTCCCGGGCATCGATGACGACGGACTCGCCGTTGGCCTGCTGGATGACCCAGAAACCGCCGCCACCAATGCCCGAGCTGTAGGGTTCCACCACGCCCAGGGCGGCGGCGGTGGCGATGGCCGCGTCCACCGCATTGCCACCGTTCTCGAGGGCCTGGAGCCCGGCCTCGGTGGCCATCGGATGCGCCGAGGCCACGCCGGCGTTGGGCTCGGGGGTGCCGAAATGGGCACACCCGGCAATCAGCAGCGCCGCCAGCGCTGCCGTGAACAGGCTGCCGATGCGTCTCATGGTGTGGCTCCTCAGCCGTTATGCTGCTGGAAATGGCGGTGGAGGCTCCCGGAGACTTCCGGGTCGACAAAGCCGCTGACATCCCCGCCGAGACCGGCAATCTCCCGGATCAGGCTGGAGGAGATGAACGACAGGTGGTTGGCGGGCGTCACGAAGAGGCTTTCGACGCCGGGCGCCAGTTCCCGGTTCATGTCCGCGAGCTGGAATTCGTACTCGAAGTCCGAGGCGGCGCGCAGGCCGCGCAGGATGATGTTGCCGCCCTGTTCCTTCACGAAGTCCGCCAGCAGCTTGCTGAAACCGACGACGCGGACGTTGGGCAGGTCCGAGAGGACGTGTTCACAGAGCCGGACCCGCTCCTCCAGGGACAGCAGGGGACCCTTCTTGGTGCTGGCCGCCACGGCGACCACGACTTCGTCGAAAATGTGGGATGCGCGTTGGACCAGGTCCGTGTGCCCGTTGGTAACGGGGTCAAAGGTGCCCGGGTAGATGGCAGTGTTCATCAGCGTTTCTCCAATGCCTTATGCGTTGCTCTGGAGTCGCCCAGCCAGTCTGTGGCTGTTGCGTGCTGCCAGAGCATACACGGTCAGCTGCGGATTCGCACCCAGGCTGGTGGGGAAGATCGACGCATCGTGCACGGAGAGATTGCTCAGGTGATGGTGCTCGCTCCAGCTGTTGACCACGCTGCGGGTCGGGTCGTCGCCCATGGCGCAGCCGCCCATCTGGTGGGCCGTGAACAGCCGGGCCCGCAGTTCCGCCAGGGGCAGCTCCCGGATACCCTGTTCGGCTTCCTTCCAGCTGCGCCAGTAGGGCGCATCCATGTGCACGGGGCGCACGGCCTCGGCGCCGGCGGCGAACTGCACCTCGGCCATGCGCAGCCAGGCATGGCGGAAGGCGGACCAGAGCGAGTCGCTGATGGGGTAGTGCAGCTGCGGACTCCCGTCGTTGCGCAGGGTGACGGTGCCGCCCTGGCTGTCTTCGTTGAAGCCATCGCGTAGCAGGGCGATGATGGACTGGGTCTGCGGGAAGTGGCGCGCCTGTTCGATCATGGCCTCGCCGTGGTCCGGCAGCACGGCCGCGGCCATCACCGGGTGCAGCGGCGGCACCTCCAGCTTGTAGCCGGGGCTTCCGGTGACGCCATCGCGCCAGAGGAATTCGTCCGAGTAGATGGACTGGGGCGCGCCGTAGTAGGGCTCCACGGTCTCCGGCATGCGGGCCACGGTAGCGTTGACCGGATGCAGGAAGGTGCGGCGGCCGATGCGGCCATGGGGGTCCGGCACGTCCGAGCGCAGCAGTAGGCCGGGGGAGCCGATGGCGCTGCCGGCGACCACGAAGTGCCGGGCACGGATGCGCATGCGCCGGCCTGTGACGGTAACACCGTCCGCACCGAGGGCCGTACCCCGGAGTTCGTGCACCCGGTCCCCCTGGTGGTCGAGCCGGTCCACGCGCAGCGAGTGGATCAGTGTTGCGCCGTCACCGAGCGCTGACGGCACGCTGGTCACGAGCGTGCCCTGCTTGGCGTTGGTGGGGCAGCCCATACCGCAGTAGCCCAGGTTCCAGCAGTTGCGCACATTGCGGGGAATCGTCTTCCAGTCCCAGCCCATGCGTTCACAGCCGTCGCGCAGGATGTCGTTGTTGCGGTTGGGATCCACGTTCCAGGGGTGGATGTTCAGGGCCTGTTCACGGTTGGCGAACCAGGGGGCCAGGGTTTCCGGATCGCAGTCCTGCACGCCGTGGACGCTTTGCCAGTGGTTGAGGGTCTGCTCCGGTGTCCGGAAGCTGGACGTCCAGTTGACGGTGGTGGAACCACCCACGCACCGGCCCTGGAGAATGGCGATGCTGGCGTCGGCGGTGGCGCGGGTCATACCTTCCTGGTAGAGCCGGCTGTAGGCCTTGTGCTCGTCCATGGTGAAGTCTGGGTCGTGATACAGGCGGCCCTCTTCCACCATGATCACCTTCAGGCCGGCGCGCGCGAGCACTTCCGCCGAGGTGCCGCCACCTGCGCCGGTGCCGATAACGGCCACATCCGCCTCAAGTGAGCGGTCTTCCTCGAGCAGGGCCGCGTCCATCACGTCCCAGCCGTCATCAATGCCTTTGCCATACAGGTTGAAATTGGCCATTGGGGCTCCGTGTCAGTATTGCCGGGGTCGTTCAGGCGGATGCCCTCTGCATCTGGGGCAGTGCGTCGTAGGTGTAGGCGGGTGGTCCGGGGTAGCCCATCTGTTCCCAGTGCGTTGACTGACCGTACCAGGCCGCATTGCTCACCTGTACCAGCCCCAGGTAGGCCCGGTTGAAGACATCAAACATACTGCCCCGCCAGCGCTGGAGAAAGGCCTCTGCCTGATCTCCGGAGACGTTGGGCCAGTAGGAGGAGACCCGGGCCAGGGTCAGTCGGGTGATGGACGATTCCAGCAGGTCGAACAGCTGGCGGAACTGGCGCTGGTTGGGTGGTCCCATGGCGTGGAAGGCCTGGTCCATGGCAACCAGGGTGTTCGACAGGGCACTGTTTCTTGCTTCCGCCTCCTGTGGCATACCGGATCCCACAATGGCGGGCAGCAGTGCGGCCATGACAACCCGGTCTTCCTCGGTCATGAAATACCATCGCCGGCCGGGCGCGCCGGTGGTGGCCGGAATCATGGGGTCGTGGGTGGGGCGTGCGGAGCAGCCGGCGAGACCGGCCAGAACCAGAGCACCGCCGGCAGCTACGCCGCCCTGGAAGCCAAGGCGGAGGAACTGGCGGCGATCCGGATCCGGGGCAGCGGAATCCATGGGGAAGGCTCCTGTCAGCGGATGAACAGCTTGTAGATCACCCTGTGCATCAGCGTGCCGTGTGGGGCGTGAATGAACTTACCGCTGTTGAGCCGCTGCTTGCTCATGACGCCCCTTGGATTGCTGAAGGTTATGAAGCCTTCGCGGCCATGGTACGCGCCCATGCCGGAATGGCCGACGCCCCCGAACGGCAGGTCATCCTGACCCACATGTACCAGGGTATCGTTGATGCACATGCCACCGGAGTGGGTCTGCTCCCGTACCCGGCGTTGCTCGCTGTGGTCATAGCCGAAGTAGTACAGTGCCAGCGGGTTCGGGCCGCCGTTCACGTACTCCAGGGCATCCTCGAGCCGGTCATAGGGAACGATCGGCAGGAGTGGCCCGAAGACCTCGTCCTGAAGCGCCTGCATGTCTGCCGTGGCACCCAGGATCAGGTGCGGCGGCAGCTTGCGGGTGTCCTCTCCGAAGTACTCGTTGCCCGGGTTGATCTGGATGATGTCGGCACCCTTGTCCCGGGCGTCTTCCAGCACGCCAGTCAGGCGTTCGTGCTGGCGCTCGTTGATGATGCTGGTGTAGTCCGGGTTGTCCTTGATCGTGGGGTACATCGAGGCGACCGCGCTGCGGAAGCTGTCCACGAAGCTGTTCACCCGGTCCCGCGGGCAGAGGATGTAGTCCGGTGCCACACAGGTCTGGCCGGCGTTGATGCACTTGCCGAAGGCGATGCGTTCGGCCGCATCCTTCATGGGCACTTCCCGGGAGATGATGGCGGGCGACTTGCCACCCAGTTCCAGGGTCACCGGGGTGAGGTTCTCGGCGGCCGCCTTCATCACCATGCGCCCGATCGGCGTGGAACCGGTGAACAGCAGATGGTCGAACGGCTGTGAGGAGAAGGCCTGAGCCACGTCCGCCTCACCATTGATGACAGTCACCAGGTCGGACGGGAAGGTCTCGTGCAGCAGCCTCTCGAGCAGGGTCGAAGTGGCCGGTGTGAACTCGGAGAGCTTGAGCATCACCCGGTTGCCGGCGGCCAGTGCCGCGGTCAGAGGGCCGGCAGCCAGGAACAGCGGGTAGTTCCAGGGCACCATGATACCGACGACACCCAAGGGTTCGTAGTGCACCTCGTTGCGCGCCGGCTGGAAGAGCATGTGTACCTTGCGCTTCTCGGGCTTCATCCAGCTGCCGAGATGGCTCAGGGAGTAGTTGATGTTCTGGACCGAGGGCATGATTTCGGCCAGCAGGGTTTCGTCCCGGGAGCGGCCCCCGAAGTCTTCGTTGATGGCATCGCACAGCGCATCCTGATTGGCAAGCAGCACACGCTTGAGCCGCTTCAGGTGCTCCCGGCGCTCGGTACCGCTCGGCATCGGCTGGGCCCTGAAAGCCTCGCGCTGGGCGTTGAACGCACGGCTGATCTGCTGGATCTGCTTCCGGTTATCCGTCAGCTGAACAACATTGGCGACCATGGCTGCTTCTCCTGTATTGTCCGGGAGTTCTGCCGCTGCCCCTTCCGCGGGATCTGTGCTGGCAGATCTAGAGCATGTACTCTAGGATCAATATTAGAGCATCTGCTCTAGCAGTCAATACAGTAACGCCGACAGTACGCGTCAGCAGGGCACAGAAACGCCATGAAAACCCGTGACCGGATTCTCAAAGCCAGCCTCCAGCTGTTCAACGAACAGGGCGAACGCAATGTGACCACCAACCACATTGCCGCGCATCTGGGTATTTCGCCGGGCAACCTCTATTACCACTTCCGCAACAAGGCGGACATCATCTACTCGTTGTTCGTGCAGTACCGGGGGCTGGTGGATCGTTACCTGAAGGTGCCGCGGAACCGCACGCTTACGGTGGAGGACAAGATGTTCTATCTGGAATCCGTGTTTGATGGTCTCTGGCACTATCGTTTCTTCCACCGCGACCTGGAGTACCTTCTGACCATGGACGAGCGGCTGCGCCACGACTATCGTGAGTTCACCTTCCACTGCCTGGGCGAGATCCGCGCGGTGCTCAAGGGGCTGCAGGAGGCGGGTATTCTGCGCCCCCACTCCGAGCAGGAGCACGAGGCCATGGCCCTGAATGTATGGCTGGTGGTGACCAACTGGATGGCGTTCCTCAAGACAGCGAGTGCCGACGGCCGCCGCGACGGCAATACCCAGAGGGAGCTCAAACAGGGCATCTATCAGGTGCTCACCCTGGAAATGCCGTATCTCACGGAGGCGTATTACGAGCGCGTGGCGGCGATCCGGGAGCAGTACCGGCCCGATCTCAGCGTCATGGCGGAGGGTGCCCGGGAGGAGGAGTCCGGTCTGTCAGTCTGACCCCGGTTCAGCGTCAAGCAGCCAGTCACTGAGGTGGTTGCGGGCCGGTTCCACACCCTGCCCCTTGAGGGCCGAGAATGGCTGGATGTGGTGAATGCACTCAACGCCTTCGAGGTCCCTCCGGACGCTCTCAACCTGGTTTCGCGCCGGGTTGCTCTTGAGCTTGTCGGCCTTGGTCAGCAGCAGCATCATCGGCAGCCCGTGGTGCTCGCACCACTCGATCAGCATGGCATCGAACTCCGACAGTGGGTGGCGCAGATCCATGATCAACGTCATGCTTACCAGCGACTGGCGGTGGGCCAGGTAGTCGCCCAGATGTTTCTCCCATTCCTTCTGGGTATTGCGCGAGACGCGCGCGAAACCGTAGCCGGGCAGATCCACCAGCCGGGTGCCGGGCGTACTCAGTGAGAAGAAGTTGATCAGCTGGGTGCGGCCCGGCGTCTTGCTGGTCCGGGCCAGGCCGCCGATCCGGGTGATGGCATTGATGGCGCTGGATTTGCCCGAGTTGGAGCGCCCGGCGAAGGCCACCTCGCGCCCGGTGTCCTCGGGGCACTGGTCGAGCCGTGCGGCGCTGGTCAGAAATCGGGCGCTGTTGAAAGCGATGCGGGTCGAATGTCCAGTCACGGCGCGGCCTGCGTCCATTGATTTCAGTCAGTGGTGAAACATGTATAATACCACACCAGTTTGCGGGGCCGGTGCCGTTTGAGGCGCCGGCCGAACGGACAATGTGTAATCCGAGTGGTGTCACGATGAGAAAACTGCTGATCGGTCTTGTACTTACGTTTGGTCTGGCCGGACTGGCCCAGGCGGCCGACCCCGGCGCCGGGGAAGAAATCGCCCAGAACCAGTGTGTTTCCTGCCATGGGCAGAATGGCGTTGAACCGCTGCAGCCGAATTACGCACGGCTGGCTGGACTGGGTGAGGACTACCTGTTCAAACAGCTGAGCGCTATCAAGAGCGGCGATCGCAATGTGCCGGAGATGATGGGCATTGTGAGAGGCCTGGACGAGCAGGATATGCGCAACCTGGCGGCCTACTACGACCAGCAGGAGATGCCCCGTGGCGAAGCGAACCCGGAGAAGGTGGACGCCGGCGAATCCCTGTACCGCGGTGGTGATCTGTCGCGCGACGTGGCGGCCTGCATTGCCTGTCACGGCCCGAAAGGGCTGGGCAATGAGCCTGCCGGTTACCCCCGGCTTAGCGGTCAGTCCGCGGAGTATGTGGTCAAGTCCCTGAAGGACTACCGCTCCGGTGACCGCGTCTACGGTCCGAAGAGCCAGATCATGGGTGACATCGCCAGCAAGCTCAATGACGATGAGATCGAGGCGGTTGCGGAGTACATCGAAGGGCTCTACTGAGGCTTTCCGCGGAACCGCTACTTGCCGACTCCTGCAAAGTTCGCTTCAATGGGAGGCGTTTTTCACTTTCTGTGACCGCAGGAGAACGGCATGCTTCATCGCAGCCTGATCGCACTTTCCGCCTTCCTCGCCATGGTACCAGCCGCACTGGCTGCGGAATGGGAGGAAGGCACCCATTATCAGACCCTTTCCGAACCTGTTGAGACCCGTTCCGGAGACCAGCTCGAGTTGGCTGAGGTGTTCTGGTACGGCTGTCCTTCCTGCTACCGCATGCAGCCGGTCATCGAGGAGTGGAAACAGACCAAGCCCGATGATGTGAACCTGCGCCATGTGCCCGCCTCCCTGCGACGTGACTGGAAGCCCCACGCCAAGGCGTTCTACACCGCGCGTGAGCTGGGTGTTGTGGACGAGATCCATTCCGAGCTGTTTGATGCGCTGGCCGGCGAGCGGCGTAACCTGAATGATCTTGATACGATCGCCGCCTTCTTCGAGGAGCAGGAAGTGGCGGAAGCCTCGGAGGTCCGTGATGCTTGGGGCAGTTTCGCGGTTGATACCGCCATGCGCCGCGGCCACCAGTTCCAGCAGGGGGCTCGGGTGAGCGGTACCCCGACGCTGGTGGTCGAGGGGAAGTATGTCATCTCCGTCAGGGCGGCCGGCAGCTACGAGAACATGCTGGCCATTGCCGATCACCTGCTGGAAAAGGAACGCTCCGGCGACTGACTGTGTATCCGAAGCTGCGTGACCAGGTCCGGCGTCTGGCCGCCCCCGGCCGCTCCCGGGGAGCGGCCTCGACGTCCGGCAGCGCTCCCTCCCTGGCCGAGACGGGCCGGATAAGGCTGCTTACCTTCAATATTCAGGTGGGCATTGCCACTGAAGCCTATCACCACTACTTTACCCGCAGCTGGCAGCATCTGCTGCCTCATTCCCAGCGCCGCGACAACCTGGATCGCATTGCGGAACTGTTGCTGGACTACGATGTGGTGGCGCTCCAGGAGTGCGATGGTGGCTCGCTACGCAGTGGTTTCGTCAATCAGGTCCAGTACCTGGCAAACCAGGGCGGCTTCCCCTACTGGCGTCAGCAACTCAACCGCAATCTCGGGCGTATCGCCCAGCACAGCAACGGCATCCTCAGCCGTTACCAGCCCCTGAAGGTGGAAGAGCACCGCCTGCCGGCCCTGATTCCGGGCCGTGGCGCCATGATGGCGTTCTACGGCAACCCGGAGGATCCGCTCGTTCTGGTGCTGATGCACCTGTCCCTGAGCAAGGGCGCGCAGAACCGGCAGTTGGGTTACATCCGGGAACTGATCGCCCCCTACCGCCATGTGGTACTCATGGGCGATATGAATGCCCATGCCGAGCAGCTGCTGACCCATTCCCCACTGCGCTCGGCGGAACTGATCCCGCTGCCGGATTCCGCGATGAGCTTTCCCAGCTGGCGCCCTGAGAAAGCGCTGGATCACATCCTTGTCAGCCCGAGTCTGGATGTGCATGACACCCGCGTTGTGAACTACCCAGTGTCAGATCATCTGCCGATCAGTATGGAAATCGAGATTCCGGGTTACTCCGGATAAGCGGGGCCAGCACCGGGCCTGGTCTTTCTGGGCAGGATCCCCTGATGGGCTATACTTGAGGAGTCGGCGATACTCTCTGGCCCGGGGCGGAGCATGGCGGAATTCGATGAGGAGCGGAATCAGCTCCGGATCAAGCTGGTCTACTATGGTCCGGCCCTGAGTGGCAAGACGACGAACCTTGCCGCTCTCCATGATCTGCTTCAGCCGGATCTCAAGGGCGATATGATGGTGCTTGAGACCCGGAATGACCGCACGCTGTTTTTTGATCTTTTCCCCCTGGGTTTTGAGTTGCCTTCCGGGCTGACCGTAACCTTCAAGCTTTATACCGTGCCTGGACAGGTCGAGCATGACAGCACGCGCAAGGCCGTCCTCTCGCGTGCGGACGGTGTGGCATTCATCGCCGACTCCCAGCGCACCCAGGAACAGAACAACCTGGAGTCCTTCCGGAACCTGAGCGAAAACGCCAACCGTGTGGGGCTGGATTTCGGGTCTCTGCCGCTGGCGGTCCAGTTCAACAAACGGGATCTTGGGGACATCGTATCCAAACCGGACCTGGTTGCCCGGTGGCAGAGCAGCCCCTGGTGGCCGATCAAGCTGGCGACCGCCCTGGAGAGCAAGGGGGTTCTGGAGACGTTCCAGCTTCTTCTGGAGCGCACCTGGCTCGCGCTTGATCGCGAATACGCGCTCGGAGAACACCATGGCCTTGATAGCGCGGCATTTGTGCGGAACGCACTGGGGCAGAACCATGTCGCCAGTTGAGCCCGGGCCCGTTGACTTTGGCGAGCTGGAAGCGACGCTGGAGCAGCTCGGCTGGGATGATCTGATGAGCGAGCGCGAAACGGCGTTGCTGGCGAAGTCGCTGTCGCAGGTTGCGGGGGCGCCGGTTGCCATCGTTATGGCCGCCGGTGAAAAGCCGGCGGCGCCCATCCGCCATCAGCTTCAGACCGTGGCCTGGGTCAGTGCGGATCTTGATACCGGTCTGCTCCAGGGGCTTGCCCGTACGGCGGAACGGGTGCTGTACCAGGCTTCCCGCTATTACCTGGCGGCCAACCTGCACCTGGATGTGGTCCAGCGCAACTACGATGAGCTCCAGCAGCAGCATGCCCAGGTCCAGGCGTCCGAGGCCCGTTACCGCCAGCTTTCCGAACAGTTGGAAGAGCGCGTTGAGGCGCAGGTGGCACAGATTGAGGACCGCCAGCGGCGCCTCTATGCCTCGGAAAAGCTCAATGCCGTGGGGCGTCTGGGGGCGGGGATTGCCCATGAGATCAACAATCCCATCGGGTTCATCCGCTCCAACCTGCACTCGGCCAAGGATTATCTGGGCACATTCGCTGAACTGTCGAAACGGCTGCGCACGCTGCCCGGAGGTGAGGAGCTGGCGCGGGAGCTCGACCTGGACTTCGTGGTCCCAGACTTCCAGGACCTGATTGATGAGTCCATTGACGGCTCCGGCCGTGTTGCGGCGATTGTGAGCGCGCTGCGGCGCTTCGCGGGCACGGATGAAAGCGGCGCCTCTTCTGTCTGTATCAATGAGTTGCTGCAGGGCGTCTGGGCGGTGGCGGAAGGAAGCCTTGGGGGCATGACGGTCGACTGGGCGCTGGATGAATCCGTGCCGCTGGTTCAGGTGGATCGGGCGGGGATCAGTCAGGCCTTCTACAATCTTATGGAGAATGCCTCGCTGGCAGCGGAGCGGCCGGTAGGGATGGTTGTTGAAACTGAGAGGCGTGAGCAGGGTGTGCGCGTGCGGATCCGGGATGACGGTGACGGGATGGCCCCGGAGGTGATTGCCCGGGCCTTTGATCCCTTCTATACCACAAGGTTGGTAGGAGCTGGCGCCGGTCTTGGCCTGAGTGTCTGCCGTGACACCATCCGGGCCCACGGGGGCGGGATTGATATCAGCAGTGAACCCGGTTCCGGAACCGTCGTGTCCGTATGGCTGCCGACAAACCCATCTGCTGGTGACAGCTGAACCAGGCGCGTTGCATGCCCGAGTTTGACCAGTATTTTCTCTCCAACAGCAAACAGTCCGGTGAGGATGAGCCGCCCACTCCGGAGGCAGGCCAGTATCGGCTGCTGTTTGTGGATGATGAGCCCAATGTGCTGAGCTCCCTGCGCCGGACCTTTCACCGTGAGAACTATGAGATCCAGTGTGCCGCCAGTGCCGAGGAGGCTCTGGCACTGGTGCGCTCCCGGCATTTCCACCTGATGATTACCGATTTCAAGATGCCCGGCATGAATGGTGCGGATCTGCTGCGGGAAGTCCGGGACATTTCGCCGGACACCCTACGCATCATGCTGACCGGGCACGCGGATACCCAGGCGGTGATGACCGCCATCAACGAGGGGGCGGTCTATCGCTTCATCCTCAAGCCCTGGAATGATGACGACCTGCGCGTGACGGTGGCCCTGGCGCTGGAGCAATATGAGCTGCGGGAAAAGAACCGCCATCTGGAGAAGACCACCAGTCGCCAGAAGAAAGACCTAGACGTCTTCCGCAAAATGAACCAGCAGCAGCGCAGCCAGCTGGCGCTGATGCTGCACAAGCACGGACTCATCAATCGCCAGCAGGTTCAGGAAATCTACAAGATCCAGCAGGCGCGCAAGGTGGCGACCATCCGGCTGCTGCTTGAGAAGGAGTGGGTCACCCGGGAAAAGGTCTACAGTCTGCTGCGCGACGAGCTGCTCTTTGATGAGGTCTCACTGGCGGAATTCGCGGTTGATCCGGAAGCCCTGGACCTGATCCCCGCGGACGTCTGCCAAGGCCAGCTTCTGCTGCCCCTGCGGGTCAGGGGGCGGCGCCTGGTGCTCGCCATGGCGGATCCGCTCAACCAGCCGCTCATCGAGGAGCTGTCGTTCGCCATTGGGCTCAAGATCGAGCCGGTGCTGGTGCGGGTGGATGAACTGGAGGAGCGGCTGGGGCAGCTGTTCGGTGAATCCCGGGAAGGCCTGGAGGAGCTCGAGTCGGTCTTTGGCGCCAACGATCCCGGCGACACCATCGAGCTGGTCATCGAGGATGATGACTCCGATGTGGATCTGGAGGGGCTGCTTTCGGACACGCAGCAGCCCTCGGCGGTGCGTGTGGTCAACGCCATCGTCATGGAGGGGCTGCGCCTGGGGGCAAGCGATATCCACATCCAGCCGCGTACCAATGTGGTGGTGGTCCGGTACCGGATTGACGGGGTTCTGCAGGACAAGATCCGTATCCCGAGCACCCTGCAGATGAGTATCGTCTCGCGGATCAAGGTGATGTCTGAGCTGGACATCACCGAAAGGCGCAGGCCCCAGGATGGACGTCTGACCGTGAAGACACCCATGAAGATTGTGGACCTGCGGCTGTCGACCCTGCCCACGCTCAATGGTGAGAAGGTGGTCATGCGGGTGCTCGACCGCAATTCCAGCATCAAGAACATCGACCAGCTGGCGCTTTCGGATCTCAACCGGCAACGGCTGCTCAACGTCATCACCCGGCCCCAGGGCATCATCCTGGCCACCGGCCCTACCGGCAGCGGTAAGACCACAACCCTCTATGCCATGCTCCAGCATCAGGCCACGCCGGAGAAGAACTACGTCACCATTGAGGATCCGGTGGAGTTCTACATGGACATGGCGGGCCAGGTGCCGGTCCGGGAAAAGGTAGGGCTGGATTTCGCCTCGGTGCTCAGGGCCATCCTGCGCCAGGACCCGGACGTCATACTGCTGGGTGAGATCCGCGACCGGGAAACTGCGGAGGTGGCGTTCCATGCCGCGATGACCGGTCATATGGTCTACTCAACGCTGCACACGAATTCGGCCATTGCCTCCGTCGCCCGTCTCCTGGACCTGGGCCTGAAACCCTATGTGGTGGCCTATGGGCTGGAATGCGTGATCGCCCAGCGGCTGGTGCGCCGGCTGTGCCCGTATTGTCGTGAACCCAGCACGCCCGATCCGGAAGTCCAGAAACTGCTGGGGCCAGCCTTTGCCAGCCCTGGTCTCTATGACCATGCCTCCAGAGGCTGTGACCGGTGCCATCACCAGGGATTCAAGGGGCGGGTCGCCCTGCATGAGGTTCTGACCGTGACCGAGTCCATGCGCCACGTGATCGCCTCGGGCGGGGCGGTGCGCGACATGGTGGAGCAGGCGGAAAGTGATGGTCTGGTCACACTGGCTGCGGACGCCCGCTACCGCGTTGAGGCGGGCGAGACGAACCTGGCGGAAATCCTGCGGGTGCTGGGCAGTCAGATCGACATCTGAGGTCGTTTAATCCTCGTCTGACAGCGTGATGAACCCGTCCTGGTCCCGCTCGACCCGCGTTATCCCCGGTGCTTCCGACTCCAGGCGTTCCAGTTCCTTCTTCTGGGTTTGCAGTTCGCGCTGCTGGCGCCGGACGGTTTCCGCCAGCCGCTGGTTTTCAAGCGCCATCTCCTTGTAGCGCAGGGCATTGTCCAGAGTCACCAGAAGATCCTCATTGGACCATGGCTTGAGGATGAAGCGGTACACTTCCGAGTCGTTCACCGCGTTGACCACGCCTTCCAGGTCGGCCTGACCGCTGAGCACGATCCGCAGCGCGTCAGGGTGGGACTGCTTGAACTGGTTCAGCAGCGTGACACCGTCAATGCCGGGCATCCGGTAGTCGGAGATGACCAGATCAAGCTGGTGGTGCCTGAGGTCGGCATGGGCGGTGCGGGCATCAGTGCAGGTCAGGGTGATCCAGTCCCGGTGACGGAAAAGGCGTACCAGGGCGTTCAGGATCTCCGGTTCATCGTCGATCAGGGCAATGACGGGCTTGTTGTCCTCCGACATGGGCTCACTCCTCGTTGGTGTGGACGTCCCCGGCCGGTACCGTCACGGACACCTTGAGGTGTCTGCGGTCCTCCCAGCTCATCCGGCTGAGGCGCTTGATGGCGCTGTCATTGAGCACCGTTCCCTTGACCATCAGCAGGATGCCGTTGGCGCTGACGATGTCACGTGTCAGTTCCATGCCCGGGCGCAGCTCCGAGATGGGGAGCATCATGCCGGTTCCGTCATTCTGGGGTTCCAGCGTGAACTGATTGACGATGGGCTCAAGCGCGGCCAGAACTTCCGGGTCATAGAACCGGCCGGAACGCTCCTTCATGCTGTCGTAGGCCTCTACGGGAGTGACGGGCGGGTCCCGGAGCAGCGGCGTCTGCTGGCCCACGAAGTCCCTTGCCACCCGGATAATGCGCGCGCCCTGGGGGATATCCTCACCAGCCAGCTCATCGGGATAGCCTGTGCCGTCCATTTTCTCCATGTGGGCACGGATCAGTTCCGCGCAGGGGCGCAGCGCCCTGATCGGCATCAGTGCCATTTCACCCAGTGTGGGGTACTGACGGTACTCGGCCAGATCCCGGTAGGTCAGCTGGGTTTCGGAGCGCCCCAGGACATCATCGTTCAGGCTGAGCTTGCCCACCTCGTGAAGCAGGGCTGCATAGTAGATGTAGCGGACCCGGGCCGTGTCCAGCTCCAGGTGCTGGGCAATGCGCCGGGCAAGGTCCGCGACCTCCCGGGAGCGGCCTTTTACCAGATGGGGGCGGCTGGCAATCACGGATGAGAACACGCGTACGAAGGAGTCGTAGCTGTTCTCGAGCTGGCGGAATGCTTTCTGCAGATCCGCAGTACGGGATTCAAGCGCGCGCGTACGGTCGCGCACCCGTTGCTCGAGATCCTTGTTGAGATTCTGGAGCTCCCGGTTCTGTTCCCGGGTCTGGTCGATCAGCTTCTTTTTCTGGCGTTCCAGCTTGCGGATGCGCAGGCCCTCTTCGATGGCCTCGATCAGTGCCTCGTCATCCCAGGGCTTGGAGACGTAACGGTTGATACCGCCCTGGTTGAGCGCATCAATGGTGGCGCTCATATCCGCATACCCGGTCATCAGGAAGCGCACGCTGAACGGCCAGCGCTTCCGCACCTCACTCAGGAACTGCGCACCGTCCATCTCCGGCATGCGCATGTCCGAGATGACCAGATCGATGGGGTTGTGCTCCAGGATCTCCAGGCCCGCCGCGCCGCTGGCCGCAAACCAGCAGTCGTAGTCGTGGCGGCGCATGAGGCGCCGGAGCGAGCTCAGGATGGGTTCTTCATCATCGACAAACAGGATGCGGAAACGGTATTCGCTCATTCCACACCCTCGTTCAATGTCTGCCTGATGGGCAGGACCACGCTGAAGGTGGTTCCCTCGCCGGGGGTGCTGGAAACGGTCAGGTCGCCCTGGTGGCTCTGGACAATACCGTAAGACAGCGACAGCCCCAGGCCGGTGCCCTTGCCAACCGGCTTGGTCGTGAAAAACGGTTCGAAGAGCCGGCCCAGGTTACCTGGCTCTATACCTTTACCGGTGTCGGCGATCCGTACTTCGATGTTGTCCGCATTACGCTGCTCTGTCGAAATGGTTATGAGGCCCTGCTCCTCGATCGCCTGGGCCGCGTTCACCAGCAGGTTCAGAAACACCTGCCCCAGCTGGGAGTCTACTCCCGTGATCGAGGGAAGCTCGGCAAAGTCGGTTTCAACCGTGGCTTTGTACTTGATCTCATTCCGGGCCACGGCGAGAGCCTTGTTCAGGCACTGGTGGATATCCAGGGATTCCATTTCGCCGGTATCCGTGCGCGAGAAGTCCCGCAGGGAACGGATGATCTTTTCCACCCGCTCAATACCGTCCCGGGACTCCTCCAGCAGTGAGGGCAGATCCTCGCGGATGAATTCGAGGTCATGGGTGTTGCACAGGGACTGGAGCTCCGGAGACTGGAACCTGTCACCCAGCGCCTCTGCAAACGCATCGTTCAGAGCCAGAAGGGATTCGGTGTATTCGCGCAGGGATGACAGGTTGGAGCGCACATAACCGATGGGGTTGTTGATCTCATGGGCGACACCGGCCGCCAGTTGGCCGATGCTCGCCATCTTTTCGGACTGCATCAGCTGGTCGCGTGCCTGCTTGAGCTCGCGTATCAACGCATCCTGCTCTTCCTGGCGCTGTCGCAGCGCGGCATTGCTTTCCGCCAGTTCCTCCAGCAGGGTATTTTTGTCCATGGCGCTCATGGTTTCCTGTATAAGCCGGTTGGCGTTGAGCTCGTCCTCGCGCGTGAACGGCCCACTGCCAGCATTGCGGACCAGTACGAGTGTCAGCGTGTGGTGGTCACCCTGGCGATAGGGGAGGCTCATGACGGGCAGTGGCTGGGAGTTGTTTCCCCGGAGGCAGTGGCAGCTTCGGGGGGTGTCCGGAGTCAGGATGCCGTAGCCCTGTCCATCCCACGCAAGCACCTCCTCCAGGTCCAGCCCCCGGCTGATCCAGGAAATATACTGGGTGGGGTCCAGAGCGATGCCACCGGCATGGCCGTCACACAACAGGCACGCACGGGTCAGCAGTTCCCGGTGGAATTCCGGCTGTTCCCGACGGACATGCCGAAGCCATTCATGGATCTCCGACCAGAGGTAATGCTGGTACGTACTCATGGGCGTGTGTCCGGCCGCTGATCATGGTCTTCTAACACGCAGTTTATATGCTTTTATCCATTCTGCTCGGTGTTGGTGTAAATGGTCTGTTTCCGCAAGTGATGTTTTGCATTCCGGGGGCATGAGTGGTGGTCCGGGACTACACTTGTGATAACGGAAATGGAGACAGCGCCATCAGACCATGAAACACGCCGCTTCGTTCCCTCGTCTGCTGTTTTGGGGCCTTGACCGGTCCGAAGCCGGGCGCATTGCCAGAGCCTGTTCGCTTGCAGGGTTCCCCGGGGCTGAGATGGCATCAGCGTTGAGCCATGAATCCCTGGTGGAGCTGCTCGATAACGGGGGAATCGATCTTCTGGTTCTGCGCGAAGATGGGAGTGATCAGGCTGTATCCCGGCGCGTCCTGACGGATCAGCTGCTTGCAGAACACCCGGCAACCGCCTTCCTCGTTCTCGGTGACAGCGAGCTTCCAGAGGCCCTGGACGGCCGCTTCAATGTGCGGTGCCTGTCGGGGTCGGAAGGGGATGAGGGGCCTGTGGTCGAGGCACTGGCGCAGCTGCTCAATGAAATCCGGCTCTGGCAGCGCTCAACCCTGTTCCATGCCTGTGTTGAAGCCAGCGCCAACGGCATCGTTATCGTCGATGCCCGCTCCGATGACATGCCCATTGTCCATGTGAATCAGGCGTTTTCCAGGATTACTGGCTATGCGCCGGATGAGGTCCATGGGCGCAACTGCCGCTTTCTCCAGGGCAGTGATCGCAAGCAGCCCGGGGTTGACCAGCTGCGAATGGCCCTGCGGGCCGGCGAGGCCGCGCTCGTGCAGATACGCAACTACCGCAGGGATGGTTCCCGGTTCTGGAACGAACTCCAGGTTTCACCAGTGTGTGAGAATGGCGGCCAGATTACCCACTATGTCGGGGTCATCAATGATGTGTCCGCGCGCATGGATGCGGAGTCGGCGCTCGCCTACCGCACCAGTTATGACGGTCTCACCGGGCTTCCCAATTTTGAGCGGTTCAAGAGCCGCGTTGCCCAGGCGTGCGAGGAATCAGGCCATCACCGGCATGCCGTGGCACTGACGCTGTTCAACATAGATAACTTCAAGGCAATCAACGCTGCCTTCGGGGCCGGGGCCGCTGATCAGCTGCTCAAGGCCGTGGTGGACCGGGTGATGCCATTGCTTGGGCGCAGTGATCTTCTGGCGCGCCTGAGTGCTGATGAGTTTGCGATTCTCCAGAACGACGTGATGGGAAGCCACGATGTGAGCTCCCTGGTGGATTCGGTGGTTTCAGTGCTGGCCATTCCCTTCCGGCTCGAGGGGCAGGAGATGTTCGTTACTGCCAGTGCGGGTATCGCATGGACCGGCGAGAACGGTGCGGGAGCTGATGAACTCATGAGCCATGCGAGCCTGGCCCTGCGGAATGCCAAGCAGTGTGGCGGTGGTGGTTACCGTTGGTACAGCATCCTGCTTGCTGAAGAGGTGGAGTGGACGCTCAGGCTCCACAATCAGCTGCAGCACGCGTTGAGCGAGGAGCAGTTTGAGCTCTATTACCAGCCGGTTGTGGAGGCGCTGAGCCAGGAAATTGTCGGAATCGAGGCACTCCTGCGCTGGCACCATCCGGAACAGGGTATGTTGTGCCCCGGCGATTTTCTCCAGGCAATTGAAACCGGCGGACTCATGGTTGAGGTCACGGACTGGGTGCTCAGGCGAGCCTGCACCGATCTCATCCACTTCATGGAGGAAACCGGGCGTATGCTCTGGGTTTCCGTGAACATCTCACCCAACCATTTTGTGCGTGGCGATGTGGTCTCCTCGGTCAGGGAGGCACTTGAGAGCACTGGCCTTGCCCCCTCCTGTCTGAACCTGGAGCTTGTTGAGTCGACATTCCTGTCGTTTGATGAACCGGTGCGCAGGGCGCTTGATGAAATCCGTACCCTGGGCATCGGCCTGATGATTGACGATTTCGGCGCCGGCTTCTCGAGCCTGAATTACCTCAAGCAGGTTCCTGCCTCGCGGATCAAGATTGACCGGTCCTTTATCCGGGATGTCGTGTCGGACAGCGCCGATGCCGCAATTACGCGGGGTGTTATCGCCCTGGCCCACAAACTCAACCTGCAGGTTGTGGGGGAAGGGGTTGAGGACCGCTTCCAGCTGGCATTCCTGCTCCGTAATCACTGCGATCTGGTACAGGGGTTTCTGCCGGGGCCGCCCATGCCACTCGATCAACTCCGGACCTACCAGCTGAGCGGGGAAGCCCAGGCGGCGTTTGCGGAGGTGAACGGGCGTGAATCCGGTGAGCAGGATAGCCGCCGATTGCTGATCCTTGACGATGAGCCGAACATTCTCAGGTCGCTTAAGCGGCTTCTCAGGCGGGATGGGTATGAGATCCATACGGTGACGTCAGCGCAGGAAGCGCTGAACCTGCTTGCCCTTTACGAGTTCCAGGTGGTTCTGTCGGACCAGCGCATGCCGGAAATGACGGGGACGGATTTCCTGAGTCGCGTCAAGGAGCTCTATCCGGACACCATCCGTATTGTCCTGTCTGGCTATACCGATCTGGATTCCGTGACCGATGCGGTGAATCGGGGGGCGATCTACAAGTTCCTGACCAAGCCCTGGGACGATGAGCAGTTGCGGAGCCAGATACGACAGGCGTTCCTGCATCATGCCGCGGCTCTGGAGGATACGGAAAGCTAAAGGGGAGTGCCCCACCGGTGGTGGTGGGGCAGGCGGGAACCGCTTACTTCAGCTTGGTTTCCTTGTACGGAACGTGCTTGCGGACAACCGGATCGTACTTTTTGATCTCGATCTTGTCCGGGGTGTTCCGCTTGTTCTTGGTCGTGGTGTAGAAGTGACCCGTGCCGGCACTGGAAGCCAGTTTGATCTTCTCGCGCATGATGTTCTCCTCAGACCTTCTCGCCGCGGGCACGCAGGTCTTGCAGGACCGTCTCGATACCCTTCTTGTCGATGGTACGCAGACCCTTGGTGGAGACGCGCAGCTTTACGAAGCGCTTCTCGCTTTCCACCCAGAAACGATGGGTCTGCAGATTGGGCAGGAACCGCCGCTTGCGATGGTTCATGGCGTGTGAAACGTTGTTACCGGTGGCCGTGCGCTTACCGGTCACCTGACAGACTCTGGACATATTAGGCCTCCAACTGAGCGTTGGTCATAATGATTGAAATCGAATCCCGCGCCCGGTGGTGCCCCGCAGCCTTCGTTGCACCCGCTGACGGCTCGCGCCTGACGCTCCCGGAAAAGGCCGGTTTTATACCAGAAAAGGGCGCCCGACGCAAAAATTTTCGCTTTCAGAGGTGGCCTGTCTCCGCCATGGAGGTGACCTCATTGTGCCCCACAATCATGTGGTCCAGCACCCGTACGTCGATCAGGCCCAGCGCTGAACGCAGTCGTTCCGTGAGATTGACGTCCGCGCTGCTGGGTTCGGCCACGCCGGAGGGGTGATTGTGAGCCAGGATCAGGGCCGCTGCGTTGGTCTCCAGTGCCCGGCGGACCACCTCGCGTGGGTAGACAGCGGCTCCGTCGATGGTCCCGGTGAACAGCTCCTCGTAGCGGATCACCCGGTGGCGGGTATCCAGGAACAGGCACGCGAATACCTCGTGGTGACGCGTCACCAGTTTCGACTTCAGGTAGCTCCGGGTGGCTGCCGGCGAGGTGAGAGGTTCGCCGTTGGTGACCGGTGATTCCATGACCCGCTGCGCCATGGTCAGCGCGGCCTGCAGCTGGGCGTACTTGGCGGTGCCCAGTCCCGGCGTCTGGCAGAAGCGCTCCGCCGAGGCGCCGGTAAGTGCGCGCAGGCTCCCGAAGCTGTTGAGCAGCTCGTGGGCCAGCGTCATGACCGGCCGGCCGGCGCTGCCCGTGCGCAGGAAGATGGCCAGCAGTTCCGCGTCCGTGAGGCTGTCCGGGCCGAGGTTCAGCAGCTTTTCACGCGGGCGTTCGGTGACGGGGAGGTCTTTCAGTGACATGGCGACTCCTTCGCTGATGGTTCCTGATCCGTCAGGGTACCGCCGGCTAGCGGTGATTGAAGAGTCTAGCGTCCTGGCTTACGGCTGCCAATACTGAGGCTGGATCTGGTATCTTTAACGGCAAAACGGATCCCCAGAGGCGACAGTGGGCAAACAGATTCTTCTAGGCGTAACCGGTGGCATCGCCGCCTACAAGAGCGCGGAGCTGGTGCGCGAGCTGCGCCGCCAGGGGCATGAGGTGCAGGTGGTGATGACCAGCGGCGCTCGAGCCTTTGTGCAGCCGCTGACCTTTCAGGCCCTGAGCGGCCACCCGGTGCGGGAGAGCCTGCTCGATCCGGAGGCGGAAGCCGGCATGGGGCACATCGAGCTGGCGAAATGGGCGGATCTGGTGCTGGTTGCCCCGGCCTCGGCGGACATCATGGCGAAGCTGGCCTGTGGGCTGGCGGATGATCTGCTCACGACCGTTTGCCTGGCCACGGAAGCACCCATCGCGCTGGCCCCGGCCATGAACCAGGCCATGTGGCGCAATGCCCGCACGCAGCGCAACCGCAGCCTGCTGGTGGAGGATTCCCAGTTCCGGCTCTGGGGGCCGGAAGCCGGGGACCAGGCCTGTGGCGACACCGGGCCAGGGCGGATGCTGGAGCCGGAGGTGCTGGTGCAGGAAGTGGCCGCCCTGCAGGAGCAGCCGCTGGCGAATCTGCGGGTTGTGATCACCGCTGGGCCCACGCGCGAGGCGCTGGATCCGGTCCGCTATATCTCCAACCACAGCTCTGGCCGCATGGGCTTTGCCCTGGCGGAGGCTGCTGCCCAGCAGGGGGCGGACGTGACGCTGGTGGCAGGCCCGGTTGAGCAACCCACGCCCACTGGCGTTACCCGTATTGATGTGACATCCGCCCGGGAAATGAAGAACGCCGTTGACTGGGCGGTCGCCGCTGGCACGGACTGGTTCATCGCCACGGCGGCGGTGGCGGATTACCGGCCGCTGGCGATAGCGGACCAGAAAATGAAGAAGCAGGCCGGTGCCGACGCCCCTGTCATCGAACTGGAAGAGAACCCGGATATCCTGGCCGGGGTGGCAGGGCGCACCGAACAGCGACCGCTGACCATTGGTTTTGCCGCCGAGACCCGCAACCTGGCCGACTACGCCCGTGACAAGCTCAGCCGTAAGGGGCTGGACCTGATCGTGGCCAACGATGTGTCCACGCCCGGTCTCGGCTTCAACAGTGACAGTAATGCGGTTGAGGTGTTCTGGGGGGGCGGCAGCGAGCGGTTCGAGGCGCGCCCGAAACGCGAGCTGGCCCGGGACCTGATCCGCCTTTTCCATTCACACCAGAACAGTCGTCCAGCCTAACCTGAAAGGAGCACCTGCCTGCCATGGCGAACCGATCCATTGAAATCCGGGTTCTCGACGAACGCCTGGGCAACAGCATTCCCATGCCCGACTATGCCACTGCCGGCTCCGCGGGGCTGGACCTGCGGGCCTGCCTGCGGGAACCCCTGACCCTGGAGCCGGGCCAGACCGAGCTTCTGCCCACGGGGATGGCGGTGCACATCGCCGACCCCGGGCTGGCAGGGATGATCCTGCCGCGCTCCGGCCTGGGGCACAAGCACGGTATCGTACTGGGGAACCTGGTCGGGCTGATCGATTCGGACTACCAGGGCGAGCTGATGGTTTCCTGTTGGAACCGGGGGCACACGACCTTCACCATCGAGCCCGGTGACCGTATCGCGCAGTTCGTTGTGGTCCCCGTGGTGCAGGCGGATTTCCGGGTGGTCGAGACCTTCAGCGCCTCCGAACGGGGCGAGGGAGGTTTCGGCTCTACCGGGGGCCAGTAGTAGGATGCAATCATCGGGCAGCCATCTATACTGGCCCTCAGAGCCCTCCCAGACCCAAGGATGACATCATGAAATTCCGACTCAGAAAGGCCGCTTCAGGGCCGGAATCCGAATCGGGCGGTGCCCGCTCCTTTTCCCTCTCCCGTGTACCGACGCTACAGTCGCTGGTTGCCGTTACCGGTCTGGCCCTGGCGGGGGTGCTGTTCAGCTTCTTTCTGGTCGCCCCGGCTGAGCAGACGGTCCAGCAGAACAATACCCGCGAGCAGGCGGATGTGCTCAAGGCGCGCTTTGACCAGCATCTGAATTACCTGCATGACGTGGTCGGCTCCTTTGCCGCCCAGGAGTCCATCCGGACCGCTGCCGGTGGCAGTGATGATCGCGAGGATGCCGCGCGGATCCTCCAGGATACCCTGCCCGCCGCGGAAGCGGTTTTCCTGTTTGAACCCGGGGATGTCAGCCAGCCTGAGGATCGCGACTGGGAGCTGGGTTTCGCCAGTATCGACCTGGCACGCCAGGCCGAGCGCGAAGGCGACACGCGCATGGATGCCTTCCAGCGGGATGGCAGCTGGTTCGTTCAGATCGCGGCGCCGGTTGGCGATGCCGGTGGTGGCAGCCTGCTGGTGATTTTTGACGACTCGGTGATGGATCCGGTGCTCTCGGGAGCTGGGGTCCTGGAAGGCCGCGTGGCACTGCGTCAGCGAGTGGATGGGCGTGATGTGCCAGTATTCACCCGTGGCAGTGGCCAGGGCGGAGGCGTGGCCCGGGATCTCGCAGTCAGTGGCTGGTCGGTGCGCTATGTGCCTACCTCCGGGACACTGGAACTGGTCGCGCCGATGGCACTCTGGGGCCTTCTGGCTGTGGTGGCGGTGGTGATCGTTGCGGGCATCTGGCTGGTCTTCGGTCAGCTGCAGAAGCAGCTCCGCCAGGACGTGTCCGGGCTCAGCCAGTGGGCCCAGAAAGCGTTTTCGGGAGAGCGGGCGAAGCCGCCGGAGCTGCGCATTCCCGCCGCAAGGGCTCTGGCCGAGACCCTGCAGCGGCTGGCAAGGGAGCGCCCCACCGAGCCCCCCGAAACGGGCGGTGCCGGGCGCAGGAGGGCGGCATCAGGCGGCGCGGCAACGGCGCCGGCGAGCGGGCAGGAGCCGNTTGGGGAGGGCGGGGGAGGCCGCGGGAGCTGCGCATTCCCGCCGCAAGGGCTCTGGCCGAGACCCTGCAGCGGCTGGCAAGGGAGCGCCCCACCGAGCCCCCCGAAACGGGCGGTGCCGGGCGCAGGAGGGCGGCATCAGGCGGCGCGGCAACGGCGCCGGCGAGCGGGCAGGAGCCGGAGACCGCCGGGGAATCCAGTAGTGACAGCGAGCCGTTGTTCGGGGATGATGCGCTCGACATTGACATGCTCGATGGAGACGAGGACGTGCTCGGACTCGGAGACAGCGACAGTAGTGGAGGCAGCATGGGTCTTAAGGAAAGCTCGGCGGTAACAGTGGATGTTCCGGATTCCATCTTCCGGGCCTATGACATCCGGGGTGTGGTGGGCGACAGCCTGACTCCGGAGATTGTTGAGACCATCGGCCGGGCCATTGGCAGCGAGGCGCTGCAGCGCCAGCAGCAGAGCATCTGTGTGGGCTACGATGGGCGCCACTCCAGTCCCGATCTGGCTGAGGCGCTGACACGCGGCATCCTGGCCACGGGCGTGGATGTGATCCGTATCGGCCGGGTGCCGACACCGGTCCTGTATTTCGCCACCCACCATCTGGAGACCGGTTCCGGTGTGATGATCACCGGCAGCCACAACCCGCCGGAGTACAACGGCCTCAAGATGATGCTCGGTGGCGATACCCTGGCGGGGGATGCCATCCAGGCCCTGCTGACACGGATCCGCAACCACCAGCTGGAGGACGGCCAGGGCCAGCGCAGTGAGCGTGATGTACGCAAGGCCTATATCGATACCATCGTCGGTGATATTGCCGTGGCCGCGCCACTGAGAGTGGTGGTTGATGCCGGTAACGGTGTGGCCGGGGAACTCGGTCCCGAACTGATCCGTGAACTGGGCTGCGAGGTGACGCCGCTGTACTGTGATGTGGATGGTGATTTCCCCAACCATCACCCGGATCCGGGCAAGCCGGAGAATCTCGAGGCCCTGATCGAGACCGTGAAGAAGGAAGGAGCGGATCTGGGCATCGCCTTCGACGGCGACGGCGACCGCCTGGGCGTGGTCACCAACAGCGGCAAGATCATCTGGCCGGACCGCCTCCTGATGCTGTTCGCGCGGGATGTGGTCTCGCGCAACCCGGGTGCTGACATCATCTATGACGTCAAATGCTCGCGCCGTCTGGCCAGTGTGGTGAACGAGTACGGTGGCCGGCCGGTCATGTGGAAGACTGGCCACTCCTGGATCAAGGGTAAGATGAGGGAGATGGGTGCGCTGCTGGCGGGTGAGATGAGCGGGCATATCTTCTTCCGCGAGCGCTGGTACGGGTTTGATGATGGCCTCTACGCTGCGGCCCGCCTTCTGGAGATCCTTGGGATCGAGGACCGGGAGGCGGACGCCATCTTCGAGGAGTTTCCCGAGGACGAAAGCACCCCCGAGATCAACCTGGCGGTTGCCGATGACGACAAGTTCGCACTGATCGAGCGCCTTGCCAGCGGCGGTGATTTCGGCGAGGCGAGTATTACCGACATTGACGGCCTGCGTGTGGACTACCCGGATGGCTGGGGGCTGTGCCGTGCCTCCAACACCACGCCCAACCTGGTGCTGCGTTTCGAAGCGCAGAACGTTGAGGCACTGGAGCGCATCAAGGGTGTGTTCCGGGAGCAGCTTGGCAAGGCGGAGCCGTCACTGAAGATTCCGTTCTGAGCATTCAGGAGACAGAGCATTCCATGACCATGGATCGTGACACGGCCATGCAGGTGGCCTCGGTACTCAGCAAGGGCCTGCCCTACATCCAGCGCTTCACCGGCAGGACCATCGTCATCAAGTACGGTGGCAATGCCATGGAGAACGAGGAGCTCAAGAACAGCTTCGCCCGGGACATCGTCCTGATGAAGCTGGTAGGCATGAATCCCATCATCGTTCACGGCGGTGGTCCCCAGATCGGGGAGCTGCTGGAGCGGCTGGAGATCCATTCCGAGTTCATCAACGGCATGCGCGTAACCGACAGCGAGACCATGGATGTGGTCGAAATGGTGCTGGGAGGCCGTGTGAACAAGGAGATCGTGTCGCTGATGAACCAGCACGGTGGGCGTGCGATCGGCCTGACCGGCAAGGACGCTAGCCTGATCCGGGCACGGCAGCTGGAAGTCCGGGACCCCTCCCCGGAGGTCACCCGCTCGGAGATCGTCGACATCGGGCATGTGGGCGAGGTGGTGTCCGTGAACACCGAGGTCATCAACATGCTCACCGCCAGTGATGTGATTCCGGTGATCGCGCCCATTGGCGTGGGTGATGACGGCAAGGCCTACAACATCAACGCCGACTCCGTGGCCGGTCACGTGGCCGAGGCGCTGCAGGCGGAGAAGCTCATTCTCCTGACTAATGTGGCAGGGCTTCAGGACAGAGAGGGCAATGTGCTGACCGGGCTCACCGCCGAGCGGGTGGACGAGCTGATCGCGGACGGCACCATCCAGGGCGGTATGCTTCCCAAGATCCAGTGTGCGCTGGATGCCGTCAAAAGCGGGGTGACCTCCGCCCACATCATCGATGGGCGTGTGGCGCACGCCACGCTGCTGGAGATCTTCACAGACGAGGGCGTGGGCACCCTGATCACCCGGACCTGAAGGTTCCCTTCTCTACTGGTGCGAAGTAGGGGGCGTACTGCCGGATCCACTCCGCAGCGGCTTCATCCAGGGTCAGATAGCGTCCCTGCTGGACCACCTGGTCAAGGCGATACTGCTGGATGTGGCAGGCCTGCTCGACCAGCCGCATGCGGTAGGCGTCCGCGCTGTCCTCGAAGGCGACTCCCACCTCATAGTGACCACCACAGGCTTCGCACCAGGCGACACGGCCGTCCATGCTGGCGGCCGGAGTGCAGCAGCTGATGGTGATGCGTATCGGCGTGCCAGTACGCCATGGTCGATCCGAGGAGAACGCGACCCCACCGAGGCTCAGGTTGCGCAGCTCCTGGCGGTAGTGCTCGCCCTCGCGTGGCTCAACGTCAATCGGCATGTCGATGGGATGCCGGATGAACGTCCGGCCTGGATGCTGGTGCGCATTCATGGCGTCTCCTGATGAACGGTGACAGTTACCATCTGCCTCCTGCCCCTACTATAGTGAATTCCATAATTTTTGCGTCAGCAGAGGGGCGGTTTGTGCGACGGTTGCCGCATTATCGCCAATTGATCAGGTACGATACGATGATCAGCACGTTCTGCCACGCCATGACCCCGGATGGTCGACCATGAAACGAATCTTCGGCGCCCTTGTGATTCTGCTGTTCTTGGCCGCAGGCGCCTGGTACACGACGCTCTGGTACGGCGCACGGACAGCCGCTTCGGAACTGGAGGATGCTGTCAGCCCCTGGGGCAACCTCCACTGGGACGCGGTTCGCCCAACCTGGGATGGCCGCGTGACGCTCCAGGGAGTGCGGTGGCACTGGTTCGACATCACCCGGCCGGTACGCGTCAAACAGGTCACTCTGGAAACACCCGGGATGCTGGCACTGCCGGCCTGGCTTCTGGGGGGCGAGCAGCCTTCCCGGTGGCAGTTGCGTGTGGATGACATGGAGCTGGTGGTCGAGCCGGATCTTTTCCGGCCCTGGGCCCGCAGTCGTCGGGCGCTTTCCCTGAAGCACCATCCCCTGCACTTCCACGGCTGCGGTGAGCAGCCGGCGCTGACGCCCGCGGATCTGCTGCGCATGGGTGTGGACCGGATCAGCGGTGACATCGAGCTCCAGGACACGGGGAGTGGTTCCGGCGAATACCGCTACCGGGCGGAAATGGATGCCGGTCGTCTTGGAAGTCTTTCCCTGCTCTGGCAGGCGGACGACCTCAAGGTGCCGGTGGTCTCGGGCGGGAGTGGTGTCCCAGCCTTCCCGCGGAAGGCGGAACTGGTCGTCCGGGATGCCGGGCTGATGCGGCGCCTGTCCTCCTTCTGTGCGGCAGCGGAGGATGAACCGGTCGGGGAATGGGTCAGCCGCGCCTCCAGTCACTGGAACCAGGCCATGACCGGTCAGGGCCTGGCGCCAACCGAGGCCACTACCGAACTCTACCGGCAATGGCTCCTTGAGGGAGGCGAGCTGGCTTTTACCTGGGCGCTGGCTGGCGAGGGCTGGCCCGGTAACGGAGTCTCGGCGGCGCAGTGGCGTGAGACAACGGGGCTGCAGGTTGTCCATAACGGCCGCGAGCTGGACGACATCGGGTTCAGCCTGAGTGAACCCAGCGACCCGCCGGAGGAGACGGAGCGCGCTCCATTGGTGCAGATGGATGAGCCCGCCCCGGAGCCGGCCTTCCGCGAGTCCGATACGGAGCGAGCCGGTGCCTGGATCGACCGCCGTGTACGCCTCAGGCTGAGCTCGGGCCGGAAGGTGGAAGGGCAGCTCGTGGCCCTGGAGGAGGAGCAGCTGCATATACGGCGGGCCCTGGAGGGCGGCTCGGTGGTGGCGCCTTTCCCGGTAACAGAGGTTGAACGGTTTGAAGTCTGGCGGCGTGCCGATGACATGGGCCGGCCCATATCCGATGGCGACAGCGGACCGGGGCTGGAGGACTTCCTGAACCCGGATCTCGGGAAGATGCAGCCGATTCCGTCGGCATCCGACTCACGGGAGAACTGATATGCAGCGGCCGATTCCGGATATCCGGGGGATGCTTGGCGAGTTGGTTGCCATGCCCTCGATCAGCAGTGTGAGCCCGGAGTGGGACCGCAGCAATGAAGCGGTGATCACCCGCCTAGCCCAGTGGCTGGGGGAGCTGGATTTCCGGGTGGAGACCATGCCCGTGCCGGGAGCACCGGGCAAGTTCAACCTGATCGCCACACGAGGTGAAGGGCCGGGCGGACTGGTGCTCTCCGGCCATACGGACACTGTGCCCTTCGATGACCAGCGGTGGCAGAGTGATCCCTTCGCGCTTACCGAGCGTGATGACCGCTGGTACGGCCTCGGTACCTGCGACATGAAGGGCTTCTTCGCCCTGGCGCTGGAGGCGGCTTGGCGCACGCGCGGGCAGGACATGGCGGAACCGCTGGTGATCCTGGCCACGGCGGATGAGGAGAGCGCCATGGGCGGGGCCCGGGCCCTGATCGAGGCCGGTCGCCCGAAGGCACGGCACGCGGTGATCGGAGAGCCCACGGAACTGCGCCCGGTGCGCATGCACAAGGGCATCATGATGGAACGGCTCGTGTTCCGGGGGCAGTCCGGCCACTCCTCCAATCCCGCGCTGGGGCGCAATGCCCTGGAAGGGATGAATGAGGCACTCACGCGCATTCTGGCGTACCGGGATGAGCTGCAGAGGAATCATCGCCATCCCGGATTCCGGGTGGACTACCCTACCCTGAACCCCGGCCACATCCATGGTGGTGACAACCCCAACCGCATCTGCGCGGAGTGCGAGCTCCACTTTGATCTGCGCCCGCTGCCGGGGATGGACCCCGGGGCCCTGCGCCGGGGCATTCTGGAGCGGGTGGGGCCGGTGGCGGAGCAGCGCGGGCTCAGTTGCACCTTTGAGCCCCTGTTCGATGGCGTCCCCCCGTTCGAGGAGCCGGAAACCGCCCGGTTGGTGGGAATCTGTGAGCGTCTGACCGGGCATGCGGCGGAAGGCGTTGCTTTTGCCACCGAGGCCCCCTTCCTGCAGCAGTTGGGGATGGAGACCCTGGTGCTGGGGCCGGGCTCCATCGACCAGGCCCACCAGCCGGACGAATTCCTGGCCCTCTCCCAGATCGAGCCCATGGTGACTATACTGACCGGTCTGATTGAACAATGCTGCGCCAAGGGAGGAGAATCGGGGTGAGTGACCAAGACTGGCTGTACTGGTTCCGCCATTCCGCACCCTACATCAATGCCCATCGCGGCCGGGTGGTGGTCATCACCCTGGGCGGCGATGCGCTGGCCCATCCGAACCTGACCACCATCATCCATGACATTGCCCTGCTTGCGAGTCTGGGGGTGCGCCTGGTGGTGGCCTTCGGCGCGCGCCCGCAGATCCGCGAGCGCCTGGATGAGGCGGGGGAAACCTCCGGGTATCAGGGGCGGCTGCGCGTGACCACTGAAACCCAGCTGCCGCTGGTGCTTGAGGCGGTTGGACGGGTCCGGGCGCTGCTGGAAAGCCACCTGTCCATGGGCGTGGCCAACTCGCCCATGCACGGGGCCCAGATCCGGGTGGCCAGCGGCAATTGGATCACTGCCCGCCCCATCGGTGTGATTGAGGGCGTGGATCATGGCTATACCGGGCGGGTACGCCGTGTGGACGCTGCCAGCATCCGCGAGCAGCTGTCGCTGGGGCAGGTAGTCCTTCTACCACCCCTGGGCTACTCCGCCACCGGCGATGCCTTCAACCTCTCCCATGAGGAAGTGGCCGGAGAAGCTGCGGCAGCACTGGAGGCGGACAAGCTCATCCTGTTCAGTGGCCGCAGCGGCATCCCGGATGCCGGCGGTGAGCTCATACGTGAAGTCAGCGTTGCCCGCGCCCGGGAACTGCTCAATGAAGGGCATCTGGACGAGGACGACGCGGCCGCCCTGGATGCTGCGGGCAATGCCTGCGACCGCAATGTCCGCCGTGCGCACATCATCAGCTATGGGCGTGAAGGCGCACTGCTGGAAGAGCTGTTCACGCTCGATGGTCTCGGAACCCTCGTGACCGACGACGACTACGAGCACATCCGCTTCGCCACGCCGGAGGATATTAACGGCATCCAGGAGCTGATCCAGCCACTGGAGGCCAGGGGTATCCTCGTCAGTCGGCCCCGGGACCTGATCGAGACCGAAGTGGACCGCTTCCTGGTGGATGAGCGCGATGGCCGTGTGGTCGGTTGCGCTGCCCTCTACCCCTATCCTTCCAGTGCCATGATGGAGCTGGCATGTTTTGCCGTGAGCCCGGACTACCAGGGCGGGGGGCGTGGTGACCGCATGCTTGCCATGGTTGAGCGCCATGCCCGGGCGGAAGGGTTGGGAGAGCTGTTCGTGCTGACCACGCAGACCTCCCATTGGTTTGCGGAGCGCGGATTTGAGCTGGTTGAGCCGGATTCCCTACCACCGGAAAAACGGCGCGACTATGACACAGGTCGCAATTCGCGGATTTTTGTAAAGCAACTCTGACCTGCGGATTACCGCGACACGGAAACCCGTAATGGTCTCTCCATGTGGTATCAACATAGGCTGCTACCGTGATCGGAAATGCAGGGAACAACCTCATGGAAAGGGGAAAAGCAGGACTGCTCAACAGTAATACCGACCGAGGGGATACGCGTCGGCATAATATCCGACTCGCTGTACGGGCCCTGACACCCCAGGGACTTTCCTGGCTCTGTCAGGTCACCGATTTTTCCTCGGAGGCAGTCTCAGTACGTTACCCCGCCTCTCGTGAACCCGCGGTACGCAGCTGGCTGGACGCGGGCGGTTACAGCATCCGGCTCCAGTTCCATCATGGGAGTCTGGAACGCTGGCAGGCGATCGATGGGCATGTGCTCCAGTCCGGGCCGGGTTTTCTGGTGATCGGCTTTGCCGATGATGCCCTTCAGGGGTTCGAAGCGCTCCTGGCCCGGGCCGGGCTGGGCCCGTCCCGCCGAACGCAGGCCCCGGACGTGGTTCCGAGCAGGGCGCCTTCCGTTAACACTCGCGGGCGCCAAGCGGAAGTGGCGGTGCGGCAGGCGGTGATCCCCCCGACGCCGTCTCTGATCGAATCCGAAACCATGCGCCATGAGGCTCTGGGTGGGCTTGCCCTGCACGAGGCCATTGCCCGTCTTTATCAGGGCAGCAAGTCGGATGCAGGCGATTTCCCGGGAGCGCTGGTTCCGGAACTTATCCGGGTGATGGGTGAGAACCCCCGTATGACCGGGCGCGGACGGACGCTGCTGGACTGGCTGACGCCGTTGATTGAACGGACTCTGGCGCGGACTCCTGAAGCCCTGTCTCACAGCGACCACCCCTTGCGGACGCTGCTCAACCGGATTGGCGACCTTGAAACCGCGGACCACGAGAGTCCGGGCCCCTGGCCCGAGGCGCTGCTGCGGGCGCTGCGCTCACCGAAGGGGAAAGATGAAGAGGCAATGACCGAAGCGGTCAGGGTTCTCGGAGCGGAATTACAGCAGCGCGATGACGCCTACCAGCGCAATCTGCGACGGGTGACCAAGGCCGTGGCGGGCAGTGAGCGCCTGCGGGAAGCAGAGGCGGCCACTGATAGCGCACTGGACGCCCGCCTGCTGGGAGGGCCAATCCCGCTGGCGGTGTTGCGGTTTGTCGAGAGTGAATGGCGTAACCGGCTGGTGCTCCTGCATCTTCATGAGGGGAACGCCGGGCCCCTATGGTGGAAGGCTCTGGCGCTGCTGGACGCGGTGCTGGCGTACCATCGGTATCCCGGCGAATGCAGCACCGATGACATCAGCGCGCAGCTGGAGGTCATCTGCGGGGGCCAGAGCGACAGTGAATCGGCCCGCGCCATGCTCAGAGTCTGCCTTCAGGATCCGGGCATTCAGGAACTGGTACGCCTGAGTGAGGGATTCGTACAGGGCGAAGACGGGCCAGTTGAGGATGACCGGTTGTTGCAGCAGTGGCGCCCCGGGCTGGAAAGTCTCCCCCTGGGCAGCTGGTTCATTGACGGTCACCCCGATCAACCGCCGGTGCGCCTGGCATGGACCAATGCCAGGCGGCGGCGTTTTGTGCTGGTGACGCCCTCAGGGCGCAAGCAGTACGACTTCAGTCTGTCTGAACTGGCCCATCAAGTGGCGCAAGGTGCGCTCATCCCGGTAAAACGCCAGGACCAGTCGCTTGTGGATGAGGCTTTGGGGCAGCTGCTGGAGCAGCTCTATGAGCGCCGCATCCTGGAGCATACCCGGGACCCGGATACCGGACTGGCGGATCGGGAGACGTTCCTCGGATGGCTGGAACGGGTCTTGCACTCGGCACCGCTGGACCGTGAACAGGCACTGGTGGTTCTGGCGTGGGACAGCCGTGGTGATACGGCAGCCCTGGTGGCGGAAGTGCGTCGGGAACTCGGGGATGGCCGTATGATCGGGCGGGTCGGCGCGCGCCGGATGGTATTCCGGTGCCGGCGCGAGAATCTGGAATCCTGGCTGGTGATGCTGATGCAGCGCTTCAATGCGCTGGTCTCGGATGCCGGCAGTCATGTGTGTGCCGGTGTTGCCGTGGGTGATCCGGCTATAGTGACGGCGGCCCGCTGGTATGAGCTGGCGGAGGAGGCCGCCAGGCAGGCGCCGTTTGAATACCCTCCCGCCTTCCGTTTTGCCAGTGTTCCCGCCGAGCGCAGCCGCTATATTCGCGGGTTGGTGGATAGGCTGGCGGGCAATGGTCGGCTGCGGCAGGAGGAGCTCATGCTGCAGGCCCAACGGATTATCCCTCTTCACGGATCAACCCGCATGGCGGCGCAGTATGAGTTGCTGATGACGCTGCCCGACGAGCACGGCAACCTGATGATGGCCCGGGAGCTGATCCCGCTGGCGGAACGCTTCGCCGGTTCCCGGAACCTTGATGAATGGCTGATGCAGGCTGTTCTGGACTGTCTCTCCCGCCCGATGCAGACGCTGCCGGAAGCGGATCCGGGGATCTGCATCCCGGTACTCGGCTATACGCTCACCGAACCCGGTCTCGTGCGCTTCATCCACGAGGTATTCCGGATCCAGCCCTGTCCCGTGCACCGTCTCTGGTTCTGTATCTCCGATGCTGATGCTCTGGCGGATCCGGACACGGTGGCACTGTTCATGCGCGAGGTGCGGGAGCTGGGATGTCGCATCTGTCTGGATGCGGATGAAACGGATGCCGGGCTGGCGTATCTGGTCAGGCGATTGCCCGTGGATCTGATCCGCGCGCGCACCAGAACGCCGGAAGAGGATGGGGGGGGGCATGAGCTCAGGCTCAGGGCGGTGGTGACGGCCGCCCATCAGTTGGGGGCGGAAGTGATTGTCTCGGGAGTCAGCCGTTCGCAGCGGATCGAGCGCCTGCGAGAACTCGGGGTGGACTATGCGCAGGGCAGCGCTATTGCCCGGCCCCGATTGCTGCACCATTGAGGCTTGCCAGCCGGTGATACCCCATGCACCATAGCGGATTCCCGAAATTGGGACTCCCAGTGCAGAGCGGGCCATTCGATCATGTCCAGCCAGTACCCGATCATTGCGGTCACCGGATCCTCCGGTGCCGGCACCACGACTACCGGGCGTGCCTTCAGCAAGCTGTTTGTCAGCGAGGGCCTGAATGCGGCCACCGTCAGCGGGGACAGCTTTCATCGCTATACCCGGGAGGAGATGGCACGTGTTGCAGAGCGTGGTGACTATGGTGACTTCAACCACTTCAGCCTTGAAGCCAATCATATCGACAAGCTGGAAGCTCTGTTCCAGGACTTCGGCAGCACTGGTACCGGGCAGTATCGGGAATACGTGCACGATGAGGACCGTGAACTGATCGCCGCGGGTCATGAACCGGGCAGTTTCACGCCCTGGCAGAATCTGCCGTCGGACTGCGACCTTCTGTTCTATGAGGGACTGCATGGTGGCGTGCAAACTGAGCAGCACGATGTGGCCGGCCATGTGGATCTGCTGGTCGGCGTCGTGCCGATCGTCAATCTTGAATGGATCCAGAAGATTCATCGGGACACCCACCATCGGGGCTACAGCCAGGATGAGGTGGTGGAGACGATCGTCAACCGCATGGACGACTACGTCCAGGACATTGTCCCCCAGTTCTCCAACACCCACATCAACTTCCAGCGCGTTCCAACGGTGGATACCTCGAATCCCTTCGTCGTGCGGGAGGTTCCCTCCGCGGATGAGAGCATGATTGTGGTTCACTTCCGCCACTACGCGGATGTGGATTTCCAGCGGCTGCTGCAGATGATTCCGGGGAGCTTCATGTCACGGCAGGATACGCTTGTGATTCCGGGGCCCAAGCTGCCTCTGGCCATTGACCTGATCCTCAGGCCCCGGATTCTCGAGCTGATGGAGCACAAGCGCTACGCCTGGTAGCGCCCGCGCTCAGCCGTGGTCACGCAGGAAGCGGCGAACCAGCCGGCCGGTCTGCAGTGGCGCCTCCAGCATCGGCAGATGACCGATACCCCGCAGCACCGTCACCTCCGCATTGGGCAGCAGCGCGCCGTAGTGGTGGGCGCATGAGACATCCAGAACCTGGTCGCGTTCGCCCCAGATCACATGGGCCGGCGCCTGGATCCGTTCCAGAAGCTCCGGGATGCGTTCGCGGGGCTGCATCATGTCCATGAACAGGTGCTGATTAACCGGGCGTCGATGGCGCATTTCCGGACCCATCGCCAGAGGCATGACGCGGCTGAAGACCCCGCGGCCCCGCCAGGTGGCATAGCGGAAGAGCGTGCGGGTTTCGTCCGCGTTGCCAGGGATCAGCGGGTTGCGACCCTCAATGAGCTGGGTTTCCATGGGGCTGTGGCGGGCGCTGCCCATACCGGCGGCGTTCATCAGCACCAGCCCGGCTACCCGTTCCGGGTGGTTGGCGGCCAGGGTGGCACTGACGGCACCACCCATGGAGGAGCCGATCCAGAACGCCGGCGGCAGGGTGAGATGCCTGGCCCATTCCGCCATGCGCCGGGCCTGGACCTCATAGGTGTAGCGGGCGCCCGCGTGGTAGCTGCTCTGGCCGAATCCGGGAAGATCCGGCAGGTAGAGGGTCATGCTGCGGCGCCGGATGGCTGGGATCAGACTGGCCCAGTTCTCCTTGCTGGCGCCGAAACCATGAAGCAGCACTACCGGTGTGCCGTGCCCGGAGCCGATGCGCCAGTGCTGGATTCGGTGCCCGTCGATCTCGATGCTTTCCGCCTGGATGCCGGGAATCCAGCCACTGATGGCCTGAAGCTTCTGCCAGGGGCTGGAGGAGGGCTGCCAGCGGTCCAGGGTTTCCCGGTCCGGCTGGGCAGAGGGCGCCTTCAGGTAGGAGTCGCTGACTTCCTGAAGGGAGTCGAGTATTGCGTTGAAGGTGGTCGCTTCCATCAGCTTCTCCGTGCTGTGTTCTGGCGTTGGCGGTTGAACTTCAGTGCACCGGTTACGAGACTCTGGTAGCCGGCGGGCATCAGCCGCTGCATCCAGTCCGCGGCATAGGCCTCCCCGCCGATCAGCAGCCGGCGGCGGTCACGCTTCACAGCCTTCAGTATAGCCTGTGCAGCGTCATCCGCGGTGGTGCGGAACAGCTTCTCGAAGTTGGCCGTCAGCGTACCCGTCTCCTCACCCATGAGATCGGACATGCTCTCGTCCATGCGTGCGGTGCGGGCAATGTTGGTTTTTATGCCGCCGGGATGCACGCAGGTGGCAGAGACATCGCCGTCTTCCATGTCGAGTTCCTGGCGCAGTGATTCGGTGAGCCCGCGCACCGCGAACTTGGTGGCGTTGTACGCACTCATTCCGGGCTGGGCGAAGAGGCCGAAGATGCTGGAGATGTTCACCACATGGCCGCCGCCCGGGGCTTCCTTCAGGTGCGGCAGGAAGGTTTTGGTGCCGTAGAGCACGCCCTTGAAGTTGATATCCAGGATCCAGTTGTAGTCCGTGTAGCTGGATTCGGCCACCGAGCCCGCATGAGCCACGCCGGCGTTGTTGAAGATCAGGTTGATCTGGCCGTGGTCGCGGGCCACCTCTTTTGCCCAGTTCTCCACCTCGCGGCGCTTGGCCACGTTCACCGTGGCGCTGGTCACGTTCACGCCCTGGTGCTCGCAGAGGCGTACGGTTTCGGCCAGGTCTCCGGTGTTCACGTCACTGAGTGCAAGGTGACAGCCCTCGGCCGCCAGCGCGCGCGAGAGGGCCCGGCCGATGCCGGAGCCTGCACCAGTGATGGCGGCCACCTTTCCGGAAAAGGACTTCATGCGGGCTGTTCCTCCAGGTCGGTTGTTGCGGTTGCTGTTGTCTCTCCGGTGGCTTCGCCCCCTGGTTGCTCGCCGGCCTTGCCGGCCTGGTAGGCGGCGGCATCGAACTGGCGGGTCTGGCGGCTGAAGCGGAAGGTGAAGTCCGGCCACAGGGCGACATTCTTGCCCGTCTCCGGATGAATATACCAGCTGGTGCAGCCGCCATCATTCCAGATGGAGCCATCAAGGCGGCTCTGAAGCCGCTTGTTGTAGCTCTGCTGGGTCTTTTCCTTCACATCCACCCAGTCGATATCCTTCTGCTCCATGGTCCGGATGGCATCCAGGGCGTACTGGATCTGGGACTCGATCATGTAGACCATCGAGTTGTGACCGAGACCGGTGTTCGGGCCCATGATCATGAACAGGTTGGGGAAGCCGGAGATGGCGGCGCCCTTGTAGGCCTCCGGCCCGTCCTGCCACAGCTCCTGCAGGTCCTGCCCGTTACGGCCCTTGATCAGGCCCTTAGGGACCGGGTCGGTGGACTTGAAGCCGGTGCCGTAGATGAGCACGTCGATCTCGCGGTGCTGGCCGTTCTCCGTGACGATGCCTTTCTCGGTGATCTCCTGGATGCCGTCGGTGACCACGTCCACGTTGGGCTGGTCCAGCGCCGGGTAGTAGTTGTTGGACATCAGGACCCGCTTGCAGCCGAACTCATAGTCCGGAGTGACCTTGCGCTGCAGCTCGGGATCGCTGATCTGGCGGCGGATATGGGACTTCGCCATATACCGGGCTGCCTTGAGCAGCCTGGGGTTGATCAGCATGGGGACGACACGGCTCTCCAGCATCCAGTAGAGCGCCTTGCGCTCCAGTTGCTGGACCATTGGCAGGCGACGGAAGATGTCACGTTCCTTCTCGCTGATCTCGCGGTCCGGCTTGGGCATGATCCAGGGCGCGGAGCGCTGGAACAGGTACAGCTGCCCGGCGTCCTTCTGGACTTCCGGCACGAACTGGATGGCGGAGGCGCCGGTGCCGATTACGGCCACGCGCTTGCCGGTCAGGTCGTAATCGTGGTCCCAGTCCTGGGAGTGGAAGGTCTTGCCCTGGAAGCGGTCCGTGCCCGGAATGTTCGGGTAGGCTGGAATCGACAGGGCGCCCATGCCGGAGACCAGCACGCTGGCGGTGAATTCACGCCCCTGGTTGTCCTTCAGCTGCCACAGGGCCCGGGATTCGTCCCATTTCGCCTCGGTCAGCGGGGTGTTCAGGTGGATGTGGGGGCGGATCCGGTACTTGTCGGCGCAGTGCTCCAGGTACTGGCGGATCTCCTCCTGGGGCGCGAACATCCGTGTCCACTCCGGGTTCGGCTCAAAGGAGTAGGAATAGACGTGGGACTGAACGTCGCAGGCGCAGCCCGGGTAGTGGTTCTGGCGCCAGGTGCCGCCGATGCCGTCGTCCTTCTCGAAGATGCGGAAACTGTGACGGCCCTCGCCCTTGAGCCGGATGGCCATGCCGAGTCCGGAGAAGCCGGAACCGATGATGGCCACCTGGGTGTGTTTGGTCGCGATGGTGCCGTGTTGTTGTTGGGCCATGGGCGTTCTCCCTGCTTGCCTGTATACATCTGTCTACAAACGTAGACGATTGTATACTTCAATGTAAAGGCTTTCACCAAAAAAGTGACATTAGGCAATGTAACGATTTGCAGGGATGCGCCCATTGGCACCCGGGACCGGGCGCCGGGTCAGCAGGGACAAGGGGCTATGGGAGGTTGCGGGAGTAGAAGATCTCCAGCATTTCCTTCTGCAGGCGCTGGTGGATGTCGTTGGCTTCCTGTTTGTCCAGGTCGGCTGCGTTCACGCCGAAGACGTAGTTGTCGAGGTTGAATTCGCGCAGGATCATCTTGGTGTGGAAGAGGTTATCCTGGTACACGTTCACGTCCATCATCTGGTACGCGGCGCGGGTGTCCTCGGTGAGGTAGTCCTGGATGGAGCTCATCTCGTGGTCGCTGTAGTGTTTCTTGCCGTTCACGTCCCGGGTGAAGCCGCGCACGCGGTAGTCGACAGTGACGATGTCGGAGTCGAAGCTGTGGATCAGGTAGTTCAGCGCCTTCAGCGGCGAGATGAGGCCGCACGTGGAGACGTCGATGTCCGCCCGGAAGGTGCTGATGCCTTCGTAGGGGTGGCTTTCCGGATAGGTGTGGACGGTCACATGGCTCTTGTCGAGGTGGCCGACCAGGGTTTCCGGCAGCGGGCCGGGGGAGGCGTCGCTGATGTTGCCTTCCGGGGCTTCCTCGTGCTCGGCGATGAGCATGGTGACGCTGGCACCGTGGGGGTCGTAGTCCTGGTGCGCGATGTTGAGGATGTTGGCGCCGATGATCTTCACCACGTCGGTGAGGATCTGGGTCAGGCGTTCGGCGTTGTACATTTCATCGATGTATTCGATGTACGCTTGGCGCTGTTCTTCGGTGCGCGCGTAGCAGATATCGTAGATATTGAAGCTGAGGGACTTGGTCAGGTTGTTGAAGCCGTGAAGTTCCAGTTTGGGTTCCATCGGCATGCCCCTCCACTCTCTTGCACACGGTGCCGGTAAAGCCGCGTATTATGCCTGCGTCGCTCTGGGCTGAACACCATTGGTTTGCTCAGGGATTTCCCGGACTGATTCTGCCCTCTGCCACAAGAATGCGGATGCTTCTGCCGGTTTCAAAGGCTGCGGGATAACTTTCCGGGAATCGCCACAAGTACATCCATGTAGGCTGCGCGGTGGCCATCCATGGCCACCGAGCTTCCCTCCAAGTCATCCCGCAGCCTTTGAACCCCGAGTCCTGCAGGTAGCGCTAGCTCATTCCTTTGGCTCGAGACCCTTGGTCTCTATTCTTCATGAATAGTGTAGTCATGCGTGATCTCAACCCCGGCCTTCTCCAGCATGATCGAAGCCGAGCAGTACTGCTCCGCCGAGAGCTGGATGGCACGGGCAACGCGCTTTTCGTTCAGATCCTGTCCGGTCACGTGGAAGTGGATGTGGATCTTCGTGAAGACCGAGGGCACCGTGTCCGCGCGCTCGGCGGTGACTTCGGCGCGGCAGTCGGTGACGTTCTGGCGGGATTTCTGGAGGATGCTCATCACGTCGAACGAGGTGCAGCCGCCGAGGCCGACAAGCATCATCTCCATGGGCCGGGCACCGTGGTTCTCACCGCCGTGGTCGGGCGGGCCGTCGAGCTGGATGTCGTGGCCGGAGCCGGTGGTGGCGCGGAAGCTGGCGGCGCCAGTCCAGTTGATTGTAGTACTCATACCCATAGTGGTGGCGCTCTCCCATGACGTTGAAAGAGGTGTGGTCGGGGATTGTCATACGGGAAACTCGGTGGCCATGGATGGCCACCGCGTAGCCTACAGGGAAGTACTAGTGGCGGTTCCCGTATGACAATCCCCGGCCGCGCCTCACGCTGCAAGCACAAAAGGCTACCACAGGGCGAAAAGCATGGGTTAAGCCATTGGAACGACGAACCCCTTGTGCTGTTCTATACTGGGTGCTATCAAAAGGGAAATGTCCCTCGGGGGCAGAACGGAAACGACCATAACAAAATCAGGATGCCATCATGACCAGTATTGCCAGACCCGTCGACAACAAGACCAAGCACCTGGACTACTTCCTGTCCCAGTGCCACCGGCGGCGTTACCCGGCAAAGAGCACCATCATCTACGCTGGCGACAAGAGCGACTCATTGTTCTACATCGTCAAGGGCTCCGTCACCGTCATTATCGAGGACGACGAGGGCCGTGAGATGATCATGGCTTACCTCAATGCCGGTGACTTCTTCGGCGAAATGGGCCTGTTCGACAACATGGACTCGCGCAGCGCCTGGGTTAAGGCCAAGACCGAGTGCGAGGTCGCGGAGATCAGCTACACCAAGTTCCGCGAAATCTCCCAGGAAGACCCCAAAGTGCTCTATTTCATCGGCGAACAGATGGCCTCGCGCCTGCGCCAGACCACCCGCAAGGTGGGCGACCTGGCCTTCCTCGACGTGACCGGCCGTGTGGCGCGCACGCTCCTCGACCTGTGCGAGGAGCCGGACGCCATGACGCACCCTGATGGCATGCAGATCAAGATCACCCGCCAGGAAATCGGCCGCATCGTGGGCTGCTCCCGCGAGATGGTGGGCCGCGTCCTGAAAACCCTCGAAGACCAGGGCCTCGTGCAGGTCTCTGGTAAAACCATGGTTGTCTACGGAACCCGATGATGAAAATCTACGAGATGAAAAAGGCGCCCAACCCGAGGCGCGTACGTATGTTCATGGCCGAGAAGGGCATTCTCGACCAGGCGGAATTCGTTGAGATGGATCTTCAGCAGGGCGAGAACCTCACGCCCGAGTTCGCACAGAAGAATCCCATGAAGAAGGTGCCGGTACTGGAGCTCGACGACGGCACCTGTATCTCTGAGACCATGGCCATCTGCCGCTATTTTGAGGAGCTTCACCCGCAGCCGCCACTGCTGGGCAAGGATGCACTGGACAAGGCAAAAGTTGAGCAGTGGCTTCGTTGGCTTGAGCTCTATTTCTTCATGCCCACCGGCATGTGTTTCCAGCATACCAGCGGTGTTTTCAAAGACCGCATGACTCCGATACCGGAATGGGGCGAGGAATGCCGCAAGGGTGTGGAGAAGTTTATGCACTTCCTGAACAAGCACCTGGAAGGGCGCGAGTTCATCGTGGGAGACCATTTCACCGCAGCGGACATCAGTGCTCTGTGCACCGTCGACTTCAACAAGGTCAACAAGATCGGTATCCAGGCCGACCAGACGAACCTTCAGGCTTGGTACGAGCGCATCTCCCAGCGCGAGTCCGCACAGGTCTGACGGCGCCGGCGCCCGCGCCTACCGGGTAGGCGCGGCTTCCGCCGGCACGTCCACGATGTCCTCATGCAGCGGCACCAGCCGCTCCAGCAGCCGGTTCTGTGCCCAGGTGGGCATGCCTTCTTCTTCCATTGCTCGCACCAGCTGTTCCGCTAGGGCGTTGAACTGGGTATCGCTCACGCCCATGCCGGCGTGGACCGAGCGCATGTCGTTGCCACTGTAGCTGCAGGGGCCGCCGCTGAGCTGGCACAGCTGATCGCTCAGGTTGCGGTGGAACCGCCGGACGTCGATGCCCTTGAACTGGGAGGCGATGCGCTCGTCATCGGCGATGCGGCCGAGCAGTTCCTTCACGATGGTTTCGATGCCGGAGCGTTCGCCCAGCGCCTGGTAAAGTTCGGAAGACGGCTCCTCGGCATGGGCAGGCATCAGGGTGAAAACACTCAGAAGCAGCACGAGCAGGGTATGGCGGTGGACTGGCATCATCAGAAACTCCCTTCAACGGACAGATAGGCGCCGTCCTGAGATGCCAGTCCGGCGATGTCGCCCAGGTTCACGTAGGCGGCGGTAACCGTCAGTCGCCGGTCCGGGATCCAGGCGACGTAAAGGTCCCACCAGTCGTCCTCCCCGGCAAAGCCGAGGTTGTCCGGCTTCTGCCGGTACTCGCCGCCGATCAGCCAGTCACGGCGCAGGAAGAGGCCGGCACTGGCTTCGGCGACCAGTTCGTGGCTGTCCCGCTGGTCGCCGCCGAAGCCCAGCAGGCCGCCCTGGTTCGCGCGGGTGGCACGGAGGGTGCCGTTGACCACGAGGTTGCGGTCAAAGGGACCGGCGAGAAAGAGTTTGCTGCCACTGAGGTAGACATCGGTGCCGGTGTCGTCCTCGGCACCCACGGCGGCGGGAATCTCGGACACCCGGTGGCGCTTGTGCTGGGCACCGAGGCTCCACTGGCCGTAGGGGCTGTAGATGAGGTCGCCGGCAAGTCGGGCCTTCACACCGAACACATCCTGGGTGAGATCAGATTCACCAAAGGGCTGAAGCGTGGGGGTGAAAGCGAGGGTGTCGAGTGTAAGTTCCTGGCGGGCAAAGCTCAGTTCGATCCGGTTACGCCAGTTGAATGCGGCACCCTGGACATTGAGCGTGTAGTCCTGAGTGTTGGCCCTGGAGAGGGCGACGGTGCCGCCCCATTCCTCGTCGCTGGCGTAGCCGGCCAGGGTTGCCCAGGGGCTGAGCCCGCCACCCGCGCTGCCTTCAATGCTGTTGACGCCGCCCGTGCCCCAGAGGCGGCTGCCGGGTGGGTCCGCGCTGGCCATTGGCGACAGCACCAGGCCAATTCCCAGAGCCAGTATCGGGGGTGTCCAGGCTTTATTCATTCATCGTCTCCGCTGTTGTTGAGCCCCTGCTCCCGTGCCCACTGCTCATAGCGGTTGGCCCAGTCGGGCAGGTCCGCTCCGGGCATCGGCCGGCCCATGAAAAAGCCCTGGGCCTGCTCACAGCCCCATTGCTGAAGCATCTTCCAGCTCTCGAGGTTCTCGATGCCCTCGGCACAGACCCGGAGCTGGAGTCCGTGGGCCAGGTCGATGGTGGATTTGACGATCAACTGGTCCTGTTCCTCGCGATTCATGTTCAGGACAAAAGACTTGTCGATCTTGAGCTCCTGCACCGGGAGCTGGCGCAGCTGGGCGAGGGAGGAATGCCCCGTGCCGAAGTCGTCAACGGAAATGGTTGCGCCCAGGGCGCGCAGGTTCTCCAGGGTCCGGAGTGCCGCGCCGGTATCGCTCATGACGGCGCTTTCGGTGACTTCGAAGGTCAGACGGTCCATTTCGCCTTCCAGGTGCTGGAAATGACCCTGAACCTTCTCCGGCAGCTCCGGATTGGTCAGGTCCAGTGCCGAGAGGTTGATGGCCAGCTTCAGGTCCAGCCCCCTTGATCGCCACTCGCGGGTGTCTTCTGCCGCCATGGTCATGACCAGTTCGGTCAGCAGCAGCGTCTGACCGGAACTCTCCGCCAGGGGAATGAACTCTTCGGGGCTGATGAATCCGAACTCGGGATGATGCCAGCGAACCAGCGCTTCCACTCCGATGAAACGGCCCGTATCCATTGTCACCTTGGGCTGGTAGTTCAGGTGCAGCTGCCGGTTCTGGATCGCATCACTGAGATCCCGGATCAACTGGATCTCGCGCAGGTGTTCCTCGTCGCCACCCGGGGTATAGAGAGCGATATGGTCGGCTGCATGGGATGCGCGCTCCAGGGTCAGGTCCAGCCGCCGCTGTATCTCATCAATGGTGTTTCCCTGTTCCGGAATGCTCAGCGCTGCAAGATCCACATGGATCTGGATGGGGCTGCCGAATATTTCCACGGAGGTCTCGATGCGCTCTTTGAGCCACGACAGACGCTCATGCAGGCCCCTGCCTTCCAGGGAGGGCAGTATGGCAACAAACTGGCTGCCCCCGGTCCGTGCCAGTTCGCCCGGTCTCAGCAGGACGCCGTTCAGCCTGAGCGCGCTGGCAATCAGGGTCTCGTCCCCGAAACGGAAGCCCAGCATCGCGTTGATGGTCTTGATGTCCGGGAGGTTGACGGCAATGACATTGGCCTGTTCACCATTGTCCAGGTAATGCTGGAGCCGTTCCTTGATCGCGCGCCAGTTGGGCAGCCCGGTCAGGCTGTCGTGGGTTGCCGCGTACTCGATGCGCTGTTCATGCTCGAGGATGCTGCTGCGCATGTTCAGCAGTGACCGCAGCAGGATCCGGGGTTCACCGGGCACCCTGATTTCCGGGGGCGCGGCACGGCGGTCTTGCCCCAGGGCCTGGGCAAAACGCGACAGCTTGAAGATGGGGCGCCCGAGCGTACGGGCGGTTACCAGGACGACACCGCTTGCAACCGCCAGGACCACCGCCAGCACGATGGCCATCTCGAGAATAAGCGCGTAATAGCGTGAAAGGGCACTGGCCCGATCCTTGAGGAGCCAAATCCGTGCCGGTGTCCGGTCTATTCCATCGAGACGCATCGAGCGCATGAAGAACTTGTTGTTTTCACGCATGCCAGAGGCTGTTTGCGACGCTGATGTCATCTCAGAGGCAGGCAGCTCCGAGTCGGGCAGGCTGGCGCCGAGGATCCGGTATTCCTTGCCCCTGGTCTGGAATACCACCTCCGTGGCGGTGAGGTCCGCGATCAGCCGGGCGAAGTCGTCATCCAGGCGGAAACCGGCAATCAGCCAGGCCTTCAGTCCACCCCCTTCAATCGGCACCATCAGGATCTGGTGGACCTCGTCGCGCCAGCGGGTCACGGCGGATACGCTGCCCTCCTGGCGTGCTTTCCGGAACAGTGCGCCGAAGGGAACCTGGGCGCCATTTTCAAGGTCTGCCAGATTGGCGATCAGTTTGCCTTCCTCGTCCGTGATCATTGCCAGATCGGCGTTGGCCCGCGCGCTGTGATTCTCGAGCGCGCTGGTAATGGTGGGGATGTCCCTGGAGGCGATGGCGGATTTGAGACCGAAGTCCCGGGATACGATCTGAAGGTTGGAAACGAGCAGGTCCGTGCGCGCATCAATCACTTCGTTGGCGACCCTTTCGGCGACATCCAGTTGTTCTTCCGCGCGCGCTTTCTCTTCCTCGAACAGGTTATACATCAGCACCGCCGCCACGCTGGCGCTGGCGAGCACCACCAGTGCCAGCATGGCTAGCATCAGGCGCGCACGGAACCCGGTTTCAGGCAGCAATGCCATCACAGATCCTGGAACTCCTGCTGGAGCTGGTCGAGTTCGTCATCCTCTTCGTCCCTGGGCTCCAGGGTTAGCTGAATGCGCATTGCGGATTCTGCCCCGGGCGTCAGCGTGTGCTGGGTAAGGCGGCCGGTATCGCTGAGGCGCCTGTGCCACACGTTGGCTTCAAGCGGTTGGCTGCCAGCACCGGAAGCCATCTCGAAGTGCGCCTCGCCGCTGGCATCGGTCAGGGCGTAATGGGGGCGGTCCGTGACTATGATGAAGCCCTGCATGTGATCGTGGATGTTGCACCCGAGCTCGACGATACCCGTTTGGTCGAAGTGGATGGGGGATTCCGGCTCACCCGCGTAGAGTTCAATGTTGAAGGTTTTCGCTTCTGAGAAGGAGTAGACGTGATGCTGGGTGTCGTCGCGGTTGGGGAAATTGACTTCCGACCCGGCGGGAATCACCAGTACGCGCGGTTGGAAGGCCCGATCTTTCTGGGCGATGGTAAAGGCGTCCGTTTCGGCACCCCCGGAGCCGGGGAGGGTCACCACGGCGTTCTCGACCGGCTCGCTGCTGCTCTCATCAATAACGGTAATGGTGAGCGGGCTGGCGACGGAGAGCGCAGGAAGAAAGCAGGAGTTCAGCAGGGCGAACCATACCGGGCGGTTCAGAACACGTCTCATGGCCCCACCTTCAGGGATCGTCTGACAGCATGAAGATAGCAGATACACGGAGGGTACGATGCTGGAAAACCCGGCGTTCAGGGCTTTTTGTCAGGGTTTTTAAAAGAACAGCTCACCCAGTTTGTAGCCCGGGCTGCCCGCTCGCATGAAGGACTCGCCCACCAGAAAGGCATGGATGCCGCGCTCGCGCATGGCGGCAACATCCTCGCGTGCGTGGATGCCGCTTTCGGTGATGGTTACCCGATCCGTCGGCACTCGTTGGTGCAGGTCCCAGGTTGTTGCCAGTGAGACGTCGAAGGTGTGCAGGTCGCGGTTGTTGATGCCGAGCAGGGGACTGTCCACCTGAAGGGCCTGGTCGAGCTCAGCTTCGTTATGGACCTCCACGAGTACATCCATGCCCAGTTCGCGAGCGATGCCGGCCAGGTCCTGCATCTGGGCAACAGACAGGCAGGCGGCGATCAGAAGGATGCAGTCAGCGCCGGCGATGCGGCTTTCGTGGATCTGGTATTCATCCACCATGAAATCCTTGCGCAGGACGGGCAGGGTGCAGGCATCGCGGGCGGCGAGAAGGTCGGCTTCGCTCCCCTGGAAGAAATCAGTGTCGGTGAGCACGGACAGGCAGGCCGCGCCGTGAGCCTCGTAGTCGCGCGCGATGGCGGCCGGGTCATAGGGATCACGCAGCACGCCGGCGCTGGGAGAGGCGCGCTTGATCTCGGCGATCACCGCCGGGTCGCCGGCGTCGATGCGCCGCTGCAGGGCAGCAGCGAAGCCGCGCGGGGCCGGCTGGCGCCGCGCCTCGGCACGGCAGTCCTCGAGTGAAAGCCGGCGCTGGCGCTCGGTCACTTCCTCGTGCTTGCGGGCGACGATGCGCTTGAGGACGGTGGGCGTGTCCGTCATCCGTTCTGCTCCATCTGCTGGCTGAGTGCCGCGAGCTGCTCCATGCGTTCCAGCGCCTGACCGCTCTCCATCGCAGCCAGGGCTTTGTCAGCGCCGGCCTGCAGTGATTCCGCCATGTCGCCGGCATAGAGCGCAGCGCCGGCATTGAGCGCGATCATGTCCCGCGCGATGCTGGCCCGTTCGCCCGGGTTGCGGCTCAGGGCCTCGCGGATCAGGGCCAGGGATTCGGCGGCGTCGGCCACCTGGAGTTCAAAGATCGGCTGAGCCCTGATGCCCATGTCCTCAGGGCGGATGTGGTACTCGCTGACCTCGCCATCCTTCAGCTCCGCCACACGGGTGCGGCTGGCAAGGCTGATCTCGTCCAGCCCGTCCTCGGAGTGGACCACGAGGATATGCTTGCTGCCGAGCCGGCGCAGCACTTCCGCCATGGGCACGCAGAGATCGCCGTTGAAGACGCCGATCACCTGGTGCTTCACCTCCGCGGGATTGGTCATGGGGCCGAGGATATTGAACAGCGTGCGGATGCCCAGTTCCTTGCGCGGTCCGACCGCATGTTTCATGGCGGTGTGATGGTTCGGGGCGAACATGAAGCCTACGCCCAGCTCGTGCACGCAGCGGGTGATCTGCTCCGGCGTCATGTTCAGGCGCAGCCCGGCCTGGTCGAGCAGGTCCGAGCTGCCGCTGCGCGAGGAAACCGAGCGGTTGCCGTGCTTGGCCACGTTGCCACCGGCCGCGGCGATAACGAAGGTAGCCGCAGTAGAGACGTTAAACAGGTTGGCGCCGTCACCGCCGGTACCGACGATGTCCACCACATTGGGGACATCCAGCGTGACGCCGGTGGCCAGTTCACGCATGACCTCCACGGCGCCGGTGATCTCGTCAATGGCCTCGCCCTTCATGCGCAGGCCGACCAGGAAGCCACCGATCTGGGCGTCCGTGGCCTCGCCCTGCATGATGGTGCGCATCACGGCTTTCATATCCGCAGTGCCCAGGTCCTGTCGCTCGGCTACCTTCGCGATGGCGGTCTGGATGTCCATGTTGGTCTACCCCCGATTCGGCATGTTCAGGAAGTTCTGCAGCAGCTCGTGCCCGTGGCGCGTCATGATGGACTCTGGATGGAACTGTACGCCCTCGATGGTCAGGGTACGGTGCCGCAGACCCATGACTTCTTCCATGGAGCCGTCCTCATTCTCGGTCCAGGCGGTGATCTCGAGCGCATCATCGGGCCAGTGATCCTTGTCCACCACCAGTGAATGGTACCGCGTGGCCTCGAACGGGTTCGCCACGCCGGCAAAAACGCCTTCGCCCCGGTGGTGGATCATGGAGGTCTTGCCGTGCATGACCTGGCCTGCGCGGATCACCTTCCCGCCGAAGACCTGGCCGATGCACTGGTGGCCCAGGCACACGCCCAGCAGCGGGACGCGGCCGGCGAAGCGGCGCACCACCTCCAGCGAGATGCCGGCCTCGTCCGGTGAACAGGGGCCGGGGGAGATCACGATCCGCTCCGGCGCCATGGCCTCGATCTCGTCGAGGCTGATGGTGTCGTTACGGTGCACCACCACCTCGGCGCCGAGCTCGCCCAGATACTGGACCACGTTGTAGGTGAAGGAGTCGTAGTTGTCGATCATCAACAGCATTGGGCGGCTATCCTTCTGTTTTGACTGAGCCGCCCGGATGATGGGCTGGCTTGTTACTCACAATCTTACTCACGCCGGTTCTGGCTTGCGTTCGCGTTCGTTGACAGGATGTGCATTGTACCACTGAGATCCGTTGAAACGATCACCCGATGCTTGTGGGTGCTATGGCTGTGCCAGTGGTGTGAGTCCCAGGGAGAGCTCTGGGGCCCGTTAGTCTCCCAGTTTTTCAAACACGACGTATGGTGTTTTAGGTGGAAGCCCTTCGTGGGAGTGTCGATTGAAAAGCTGATATTCAAGCTCAAACCGTTTTGCCTCTGGGTCGTCTGTCCCGTGCTTTTTGAATCTGGTTTGGCCTTAATGCCCACGCTTTCGGAGGTGGATCATTTCTGGGGTCACGGTGGGCGTGGGGAGAGCCTGCCCGGTTGAGGGTTCCGACTCGATCCGTTTCACTAGGGTGAGCTTTCCGTCCAAGTAGCTCAAGACAGACATAAGCAACTCGATCGTCCGCTAATTGGCCTTCATAACAAGTACTGATAAAGTTCTCTAAAAGATTCGTAATATAACCACCGTTAATGAGGCACGGCCCTCAAGACTTACTGCCAAAACGACCAATCAATCTCGTCAGAAAAATGAGAAACGGTGCTAGCAGGAGCAAGCAGTGCAAGGCAGCCATAATACCTCAACGAATTTCAGCTTCCTGGCGGAACATGACCCACTGTTCGTTGAGCTTGCCGAAGCAGCAGAGCGCACCTTCTCAAGCGACCCCAATACGACACTGATCAAGCTACGCCAGTTCGGGGAAGCTCTGGCTCAGCATCTGGCCGCGCTTTCTGGCGTCGAATTCGATGAGCAAACCAGCCAATCAGACCTTCTTTACCGCCTGAACCGGGCATTACGCCTGGAACCGCAGGTTAGAGAGTTGTTCCATACGCTGAGAATTGAAGGTAATAAGGCCACACACCAGTTCCGAACCCGCCACAAAGAGGCTATGGATGGCCTGAAGCTGGCCCGGGAACTTGCCATCTGGTTCCACCGCTCCTTTGGCAAAGCCCGTGCCTCCTTCAAGCCAGGCCCCTTCGTGCCTCCGCCCGACCCCAGCGCGCAGTTGCGCCAGCTCCACACCGATATCGAAAAGCTGCGTCATGAACTCCAGCAAACCAACATGGAACTGGACAGTAGTCAGCAACTTAGCGAGCTGGTCGAAAAAGAAAAGACTGAATATGAAGAGCTTGCTCTGGCCATGGAGAAAGAATCCCGGGCTATGGCTGAGCAGGCCCGTGGCCATGAAAAAACGCTCAGGCAACAGCAGCAGGAGTACGAGGAAAAAATCAAAGCCCTGCAAGATCAGCTCAAGCAGCAGGGCGAAAAAAGCGTTATCGAGCGGCGCCAGCAGGTGGCAAGCAAGACCAAGGCGGCCAGCGACACCCTGGCGCTCAATGAAGAACTGACGCGTATTCTCATTGACCAGCAGCTTTATGAATCCGGTTGGGAAGCAGATAGCCAGGAACTTACCCACCAGAAGGGCGCACGCCCGGAAAAAGGTGTAAACCGTGCCATCGCTGAATGGCCGACCAACAAGCACGGCGAGAAAGGTCGAGCGGACTACGTACTGTTTGCGGGGCTTACCCCCATTGCCGTCGTGGAAGCCAAGAAAGAAAACGCCAACGTGGCCGGAAAAATCCCGCAGGCGGAGCGTTACTGTAAAGGAATGAAGGTAGAGCAGCCTCTGGTGTCAGCGTGGGAACTGGCAGGCAGGACCATTGCTTGGCCTGCCGATGAAGACGGGCATTTCATCGTGCCGTTTGTGTATTCCTGCAATGGCAGACCCTATGTACCACAACTGGCTGAACAGTCAGGCACCTGGTTCCGGGATGTACGGGAGCCCAGTAATACACGCCGCGCGTTGTCTCGCTTTCATACACCAGGTGGGTTGCTGGGGCTTCTCCAGCGCGATAAAGAACATGCCGAAAAGCTGTTAAAAAACGAACCCTTTGGTTATCTGAAACTGCGCGATTACCAGCAACAAGCCATTATCGCCACCGAAAATGCCCTGGTTCAGGGCGTCCGCTCGGCGCTTCTGGCCATGGCGACCGGCACCGGTAAAACCCGCACCATCATCGGCCTGATGTATCGCTTCCTGAAAAGCGAGCGCTTCCATCGCATCCTTTTTCTGGTGGACCGAACCGCGCTGGGTCAGCAGGCCATTGATGCGTTCAACGAAGCGCCTTTGGAGCAGAACCAGACCCTCAGTAAGATTTACAACGTCGCTGAACTGGGCGACATGGCCGCCGAAGCCGAAACCCGGGTGCAGGTGGCCACGGTTCAGGCCATGGTGAAACGCATCTTCATGAGCGATGAGTCACCGCCTATTGATCAGTTTGACTGCATCATCATCGATGAGGCCCACCGGGGCTACACGCTGGACCAGGAGATGACCGAGGGCGAACTGGCCACGCGTGATACCAGCCAGTACATCTCAACCTACCGCCGCGTACTGGACTACTTCGATGCGGTCAAAATAGGGCTCACGGCAACTCCGGCCAAACACACTAGCGAAATTTTCGGCAAACCCGTTTATACCTATTCCTATCGGGAAGCCGTGGCGGATGACTGGCTGATCGACCACGAGCCGCCCATCCGCTATGAAACGCTGCTTACCCAGAACGGCATTCAGTTTGAGAAAGGCAAGCCGGTTGAATTCATCAATATGCAGACGGGCGAGGTCGATACCACGGAGCTGGAAGACGAGCTGAATTTCGAGGTGGATGCCTTCAACCGTCGGGTCATCAACGAAAACTTTAATCGGGTGATCTGCGAGCAACTGGTGCACGAGCTGGACCCGTTCGGCGACGAAAAAACCATGATTTTCTGTGCCACAGACCTGCACGCCGACATGGTCAAACGGCTTCTGGATGACGCCTTCAAGGCACTGTATAACGGTGACTATAACGAAGCCGCCGTGGCCAAGATCACCGGCCAGAGCGATAAGGTTGATCAGCTCATTCGGTGCTATAAAAACGAACGCTACCCCAGCATTGCCGTTACAGTGGACCTGCTCACCACCGGCATCGATGTACCCGAGATCTGCAACCTGGTGTTCATGCGCCTGGTACGCTCCCGCATCCTGTACGAACAGATGATCGGCCGAGCCACTCGCCGCTGCGACGAGATTGGCAAAACCGTATTCCGCATCTACGACCCGGTGGACATCTACGCCGCTTTGCAGGACGTGAACACTATGAAGCCCTTGGTGAAAGACCCGAACATCACCCTGGAGCAACTGGTGGATGAACTTGGCGATGAGCACTGGCTAGAGCAGGCCCTCCACAGCCCCGGCGAGCAGCAGGGCGAATCCCAGGCGGATGTGGTGCTCAGCCAGATGAGCCAGAAGCTGATGCGGGTGCTGCGCAAGGCAGACAACAAGGCCGAAAGCAACCCGGCCCTGAAACAGAAGCTGGGTGAACTCGAGCAGCTCTGGGGAGTAGAACCCAAATCGCTCCACCAGCACCTGAAAAAGCTGGGCCCCCGGCAGGCTTCCGAATTTATCCGCGAGCACAGCGGGCTTTTGGACCAACTAGCCGAGGTAAAAAGTCTGGTGGGCAGTGAGTACATGCCGGTGATTTCAGAGCACGAGGATGAGATCAAGGAGAGAGCACAAAGTTACGGCCCCCATAAAAGGCCGGAAGACTACCTGGACAGCTTCAACCAGTTCATTCATGAGCAGTTGAATCAGTCCTCAGCTCTTTCCGTGGTGGTCAACAAACCCCGGAATCTAACCCGGGAACAGTTGCGGGAAGTGAAACTGCTACTCGACAACCACGGTTATTCCGAAGCCAGACTGCAAAGCGCCGTACGCAATCAGACCAATAAGGATATTGCCGCCAGCATCGTCGGTCATATCCGCCGCGCTGCTCTGGGCGAACCCCTGGTGCCCTTCGAGCAGCGGGTCACCGAGGCCATGGATCACATCTATACCCAACACAACTGGACACGCGCTCAACGCACCTGGCTGGACAGGCTAGCCAAGCAACTGGTGCATGAAGTTATTATCGATCGGGATTTCGTCAATAACCGCTTCGCCGACCACGGTGGTGCCCAGCGGCTGGACAAAGTACTGGGGGAGCAGCTGGATACGGTGCTGGATGAACTGAATGAGGCAATGTGGCCGCAGGAGCGTGCCTGACCAGGCTATGCTGATGACATCGAGATCGCCCTAACCCCTGTCGATTTTTCGCGACTTTTCGACATCACCAAAGCGACATGTTAAGCAAACGACCTTTTCTTAACATGTCGCCCGCAACGTGCAAAGATTTCACCGTTTTCTATACATAAGGCGCTGATAGAGGCTGCGCGCCTTTCAAAGGATCACCTATGACGAACAACGACATCGTCCAGAAACTCTGGAACCTCTGCGACGTCCTGCGGGACGACGGCATCAACTACTCGGACTACGTTACCGAACTGGTGTTGCTGCTGTTCATCAAGATGGTGCATGAAAACACCGAAGCCGGCACCCTGAAAAAGCACCCGCTTCCCGAGGGTTGCCGCTGGAGCGACCTGAACGGAAAATCCGGCATAAACCTGCTGAACGACTACAAACGTATCCTGCTCAGCCTGTCCACCGGTAAAGACGGTGATGGGAATCTGGTGCATGACGATCCACTGATCAGTGCCATTTACGCTGATGCCCAGACCCGTCTACGCGAACCGCGCCATCTGGAGCAGATGATTAGAACCCTGGATCAGATCGACTGGTTCAGCGCCCAGAAAGACGGACTGGGCGACCTTTATGAGGGACTTCTGGAAAAGAACGCCAACGAGACCAAGTCCGGCGCTGGCCAGTATTTCACCCCCCGCGCCCTGATCAATTCCATGGTTCGTTGCATCAAGCCGAGGGCCGGTGAGCATATTCAGGATCCGGCGGCAGGTACAGCGGGCTTTCTGACTGCTGCCCACGAATACATCAAAAGCCAGACCGATGAGCTGTACGACCTGACCAGCGAACAGAAAGCCTTCCAAGCCACCCAGGCCTATGTGGGCATCGAGCTGGTGCCCGGCACCCGTCGTCTGGCTCTGATGAACTGTCTGCTCCATGACATGGAAGGGGACGACGAAGGGGTCGTGCACCTCGGTAACGCCCTGGGCCAGACCGGCGCCGGCCTCCAGAAGGCCGACGTAATCCTGGCCAATCCGCCTTTTGGCACCAGTAAAGGTGGCGACGCCAGCATCACCCGGGACGACCTCACCTACAAAACCAGCAACAAGCAGCTGGCCTTTCTCCAGCACATCTACCGTAACCTCAAACCAGGCGGCCGCGCGGCTGTAGTGTTGCCGGATAACGTGCTGTTCGAAGCCGGCGTCGGCACCGACATCCGCCGGGACCTGATGCACAAGTGCAGCCTGCACACCTTGCTGCGCCTGCCTACCGGCATCTTCTATGCCCAAGGCGTGAAAACCAACGTGCTCTTTTTCACCAAAGGCAGCGCCAGCGACAAACACCAGGAAGAACACTGCACCGACAACGTCTGGGTCTACGACCTGCGCACCAACATGCCCAGCTTCGGCAAGCGCACGCCTTTTAGTGAGCAACACCTAGAGCCCTTTGAAGCGGTGTATGGTGACAGCCCCAACGGAGACAGCGAACGTAGGGAAGGGGAATACAGCTACCACTCCGAAGACATCGAACTGCCCGAACACAGTGAAGAGAACGAAGGCATCGACCCCCGTCTGGCCCACAGCCGCTGGCGCTGTTTCTCACGCCAATGGGTTGCCGAGCAAAAAGGTGATTCCCTGGATATTTCTTGGCTGAAGGATAGTGACAGTTTGGATGCGGCCAACCTGCCGGAGCCGAGCCTCTTGGCGGGTGAGGCGATGGGGGAGTTGGTACAGGCGTTGGAGGAACTGGACGGGTTGATGCGGGAGTTGGGAGCTGAGGAGGAGGAGGCTGATGGGCAGCGAGCCATCATCAGTCAGATGATTGGAGGTAATGAGTGACGGACAGCCAGCAGATCCCTCAACAATGGCTTTCGCTTCAAATTGGAGAGATTGCAGAAGTCGTTGGCGGCGGAACACCTAAAGCCGGTGATCCAGACAACTTTGCTGAGCCCGGAACACAGATTCCATGGCTGACGCCGGCTGACCTGAGCAAGTACTCTGAAAAGTACATCGCTCATGGCTCCAGAGATCTCAGTAAAGAAGGTTACGAGAAGAGTTCGGCAAAGTTAATGCCTTCTGGCACGTTGCTATTTAGCAGCAGAGCACCTATTGGTTATGTTGCGATAGCTGAGAACGAAATATCAACGAATCAGGGATTTAAGAATTTTGTTCTGCCGACCGCTGTCGACTCAAGCTATGGATATTACTTTTTGCGTAGCATCAGAGACGTTGCTGAGAGCGTGGGCACAGGTACTACGTTCAAAGAGATATCTGGAGCAAATGCTAAGAAGTTGCCGTTTTACTTAGCTCCCCTAGCGGAACAAAAAGTCATTGCTGATAAACTCGACACCCTGCTTACCCAGGTGGAAAACACCAAAGCCCGCCTCGAACGCATCCCGCAAATCCTCAAACGCTTCCGCCAGTCCGCGTTGGTTGCGGCGGTGAGAGGGCAGTTGACGGAGGAGTGGCGGGATAAATATGGAATATCCCTGACCGATTGGGTGCATCACACCGTAGGTGAGATTTCCATCGTTGCAACTGGAAAGACTCCAAGCAGAAAGGAACCTAAATATTGGCAAGATGGCGATATTCCGTGGCTAACAAGTAAGAGTACTGGATCAGTCTACACCGAGTCAGCCGAACAGTTCGTGACTCAATTCGCCGTAGAGGACTGCTCGCTCAAGGTTTTTCCACCCGGCACCCTGCTATTGGCCATGTACGGTGAAGGTAAAACCAGAGGTCAAGTCACAGAGTTAAGGCTGGCGGCCACCTGCAACCAAGCCTGTGCAGCAGTTACGGCAGACGAAAAGAAAATACTCGGGAGCTATCTCAAACTCCGACTACTTGAGAATTACGAAGAGACGCGGAAAGCTGCCGCTGGTGGCGCGCAGCCTAATCTGAACCTCAATAAGGTGCGGGCGATAGGCATCGATGTACCAACAAAAAGAGAGCAAGCTGAGATCGTTCGCCAAGTAGACCAACTTTTCGCCCACGCAGACCGTATCGAACAACAGGTCAACAACGCCCTGGCCCGCGTCAACAGCCTCACCCAGTCCATCCTGGCCAAGGCGTTTCGGGGTGAACTTACCGAACAATGGCGCAGCGACAACGCGGAGCTGATCAGCGGCGAAAACAGCGCCGAAGCACTATTGGCAAAGATCAAAGGTGAATGTGAGGCGCTAGGGAAAAAATCCAAACCCAGTCGTGCGGTGGTCAAAAGAAAGACAGGTAGTAGCATGAACAAACAAATCATTAACGTGGCTGAGGCGTTAAAAAAAGCCAATAAGCCACTCAGCGGCCAACAGTTGTTAGCGGCAGCCGGTTACCCGAGTGACAGCAGTACCGCGGATCTAGAAACATTCTTTCTTGATATTCGAAAGGCGATAAACCAAGAAAAATCCATCGTAAAGTTAAAGCGCAGTGACGATGGGCAGGATTGGTTTTCATTAATTGAGGCCACAACTGATGAATAAAGCAAAACCCTAAGGGCAGCCCATGAAAGTTGATAAACTGCATGTTCGCTCGTGCTTTAAGAATCTTGAGAACGTGATCGTGTATTTTGACGAGGACCACTTGATGACGGTGGTGGTCGGCCGCAACGGTTCGGGTAAATCAAATGTATTGGAAGCCTTGGTCGCCATATTCCGAAACCTTGATTTAGGCGAACCCCCGCCGTTCTCCTATGAATTGGTTTATCGACTTGGCGCACCTCACAAGCCAAATCAACCTAGTGATCGATGGTTGGAGGTGGCGATTGATGCAGACCCATCGCGCGGCACGCCAGCAAAACAATACGAAGTGAAAGTCAGTGACCTGCTCAGTGAAAAGCCTGCCGGAAAACTGGTGCCCTTTTCAAAAGTAAAGCGCGATAAAGAAGGTAACGCACCCTACCTGCCTAATTATGTATTTGCTTACTATTCCGGGCCCAGTGATCGACTAGAAGAGCACTTTAAAAAACATCGTACTGATTTCTATCGCCGTTTGCTCGAAGATAAGCTTGATCTAAAAGGTGATATCCGCCCGCTTTTCTACGCCAGACCTTACCATAGCCAATTCGTGTTGCTAGCCTTTTTCCTGTCAGAAAAAGACAGCGCAGAAAAGGTCTTTCTACGTGAGCACTTGGGCATCGAAGGCTTGGACAGTATTCACTTCGTAATGCGCCAACCAGGTTGGGCCAAGCAGAAGGGCGAATTGTTCTGGGGCGCGCGAGGTGTTGTGCGCCGCTTTCTGGATGAGCTAATCCAATACGCATTGTCACCGGTGAAAGTGACTCGACAGGAAAATACCTCCTTAACCGGAAACAACATCCGTAACGAGTTCTTTCATTTGTTCCTCCCAGACGTTAATGCTCTGCGTGATTTCGCCAGAGACCTCAGTTCTGACGAACTTTTCAAGATGCTCGAAAGCACGCTTCTTTCCGATATTATTTCCGAGGTAAGTATTCGAGTGAAGGTTTCCAGTAGCGAAGAGCCTCTCACGTTCCGCGAACTCAGTGAAGGCGAACAGCAGTTGCTCACCGTTTTAGGCTTACTAAAGTTTACCGGTGGAAAAGATTCTTTGTTCTTACTCGATGAACCTGACACTCACCTAAATCCATCATGGGCAGTTAAGTACCTAAAACTCTTACGCGATTTTGTACCCAATCAAGAAACTAGCCATTTGCTCATGGTCACCCATCATCCCCTGGCCATTGCGGAGCTTATGAAGCAACAAGTCCAAGTTATGTGGCGAGATTCCAGTTTTCAGGTACACGCGCAAGAACCAGAGGAAAGCCCCAGAGGCATGGGGTATAGTGGAATTCTCACCAGCGACATGTTTGGACTCCACACGACGTTGGACAACTCAACTGAGCGCCTACTGAGATTGCGTCGTCGCTTTACCGAAAAGTTAGAGCTAACACCGATACAAGCTGGGCGACTAAGGAAAATTGATCGAGCACTAGAGGGCCTCGGTTTTTCAACGGCACATTGGGATGAAGAATATGCTCAATATTTGCACATGCGTCGTGAAGTCGAGCGTGAAGCAGACTCAATTAACGTAACGCCAGAGCTAAAGCGAATTCGCAAAAAGCGTGCAAAAGAAATTGTCCATCGCATGTTGGAGACCGAAGAGCAGCGAAGCCAAGAATGAGACACTTGGATATCAATTTCAATCAGCTCACGCTACCGGAAGGCTGGCTAGAAAGAGGGCAGGAGCTAACGGAGGCGCTGCTAGCAGCCGAGGATGAAAGACAGCGATACGACATAATTGAAAAAAATCAGGATTTTTGGAAAGTTATTAAACCAACTCTAGCCAGATTGTTTAACTATAAGTGTTGGTATACAGAAGCTCCGCAGCAAGGTACTGACGTTGATGTTGACCACTTTCGGCCCAAAAAGCGTGTTCAAGAAACACTGTCAAAGGAAAGCCCGCATGGTGGCTACTGGTGGTTAGCTTTTTGCCTTCAAAATTATCGTCTCAGTTGTATTGTTGCTAACCGTCGCCGCACCGATGTGGAAACAGGCAGAAAAGGAGGCAAGGCGGATCACTTTCCTTTATGCGAAGAAGCCAAACGTGCCGAAGAGCCGAATAGCGATCTGGAAGAAGAGCAACCGGTATTGCTGGATCCACTAAAGGCTACTGATGTGCAGTTGTTGGACTTCAAGCCAGACGGTGAGGCCATGCCTAGGTTTTCCGTAGACAGACACTCACGGAAGTTTATGCGGGCAGACAAATCTATTGAGTTTTATAATATTAATCATTCCGACTTCGTGCGTTGCCGTATTGAGCTGCGCGATAGCATTGACAAGGAAGTAAAATCAGCCGTTAGGTACTTCAACAAACTGGAAATGGGCGATGCCGACAACGACCTGGCGTATGAAGAGGCTATTTGTCGGCTAAGGAAAATGTGCAGCAAAGAAGCTCCATTTTCTAGCTTTTGCATTGCTTACTTAGATAGCTTTCGACACAAGCCAGAATACGACGGTATTCTTGACGCTGTATACATGTAACCAGTACTAAACTATGCATGGCCAGTGAAGTCACCACGTTAACAGGCCCATGGTGGTGATCTGCCCCTTAAAAGCGAAAAGCCCCGATGCTGCCAAGTGAGAAAGGAGCACTGTGACGAAAGTCTAGGGTTGGTCGATGGTGTCGCTGGATTTTCCGCCCTGCTAAACTGTCAATAAGGGTAATCCCAAGGACATATCAGGCTTAAAAGCTAGGGCGAGTGACAATGACCACGGCAAACATCAACCCGGAAATGCTGACTTGGGCGCGGGAGCGCTCTGGCATTCCTGTGCCTGATTTTGCCCGTAAGAACGGAGTTACAGAGGAACGGCTGCAGGAATGGGAATCCGGTAAGCGCAGCCTGACCTTTAACCAGGCCATGCGGTTCGCGGACAAGGCTCATGTGCCGTTTGGATATCTGTTTCTGGCGGAACCGCCAGAGGAAGAGTTACCGATCCCGGATTTGCGGACCGTGGAGGGCCAGGGTGTTCAGCGGCCAAGCGGTGAGTTGCTCGACTTGGTCAAGCTGATGCTGCAACGCCAGGAGTGGTACCGGGAGTATCTTCAGCAGCATTTTTCCGAGCCGAGTCCCTATGTTGGCCGCTCTGCTTCCTCTGACGCTGTGGCGGCCATCGTTAAAGACATGCGGGCATGTCTCGGCGTCGGACCGCATCCAACTAGGGGCAAATGGGAAGATTACTACCGGGATTTGGTCGAACGTATCGAATCCTTGGGTGTTCTCGTTATGCGCCAAGGCAACCTTGGGCACCATACACGTCCGCTACGGGTAGAGGAATTTCGTGGGTTTGCGATTGTTGACGACTACGCACCGATCATTTTCATTAACCACAGTGATGCGCTCGGAGCACGCCTTTTCACGCTGATTCATGAACTCTGCCATGTATGGATTGGCCAGTCTGGAATCTCCGATGGCGAAACTAATACACATCAGCAGCAAGAGGTGCTGTGTAATGCCGTGGCAGCAGAATTTCTGGTGCCAGCGGAGGAATTCCAGGGGCTCTGGCAACAAGACCTTGAGCACTGGGAAGACAACCTGCCACCGCTGGAGGCTCATTTTCACGTTAGTACTTGGGTGCTGGCGCGGCGCGCCTTGACGCTAAACTTTATCTCCAATGAGCAATACAGCCTTTATATCGCTGATCAAAGAGCACAGCACAAAAAGCGGGAAGGGAGTGGTGGCCCCACCTACTATCAAACCAGGAAGGCTCAAATCAGTCGTCCATTTTCCCGTGCCGTGGTGGGCGAGGCGCTAAGTGGCCAGCTCATGTTGCGTGAAGCCGGTGAGCTTCTGGGTGGGATCAAACCAGGTAAGATTGAGAGGTTCGCCAGGGAGTTAGGCGTTTGAGATATTTGCTGGATGCGAATACCTATATTGGAGTTAACCCGTTTCAGTGGACAGGTTCCGATTTGAGTTCATGGGCATGCTCAGCATGCATTCGTTCGTAGTTCACTGGTGACACTTGTCCGATCGCCGAATGGCGACGGTGCAGGTTGTACCAGCCTTCGATGAACTGGAACACTTCCAGTCGCGCCTCGGTCGGATTGCGGAACCGGCGCCGGTCCAGCAGTTCGCACTCAAGTGTGGCGAAAAAGCTCTCCGCCATCGCGTTATCGAAACAGTCACCGACCGACCCCGTCGAGGGACGCACGCCGTGTTCCCGGCAACGGTGCCCGAAAGCAATCGACGTATACTGACAGCCCTGATCGCTGTGATGGATCACGTCTTTAGGCTGACGTTGCCACAGCGCCATCTCCAGTGCATCGAGCACCAGTTCGGTTTTCATATGCGTGGCCATGGCCCAACCAACGACTCGGCGGCTGAAAACATCCAGAACGATGGCAAGGTATAGAAACCCGGTCCAGGTCGGGATGTAAGTGATGTCGGCCACATAGAGCTCGTCAGGTGCACTGGCTGAGAAGTCGCGCTCAACCAGATCCGGCTCACCGCGGCGACGCTCATCACGCACCGTGGTGAATACGCCCTTGCGCCGGCTCACGCCCTGGATAGCGGCCTCGCGCATCAGTCGCGCGACCCGCTTTCGGCCAATGCACCATTGCTCATCCTTAAGATCGGCATGGAGCCGGGGCGCCCCATAGGTGCCGCCCGAGCGTTGATGCAGCGCCTTGAGCCGGACGCTGAGCACTTCGTCAGTGCGCTGGCGCTGTGATGGCCCTCGTTGGCGCCACGCATAGTAGCCGCTGGGGGAGACGCCCAGCACACGGCACATGGTGGCAACGCTGTGAACGGCCCGATTCACTTCGACGAACCGGAAGATGTCGGTGGCACGGTATCGGTCTCCCGAGCGAACCAGGCCGCGGCCTTTGACAGGATCTCGCGTTCTTCCCGCAGGCGCTTGTTCTCCTGGCGAAGCCGGCGCAGTTCTTCCTGTTCAGCGCTGGTGGCGCCGTCATGGCGAACGCCGGCATCACGGTCGGCCTGCGCCACCCAGTTGGTGATGGTCTGGGCTGAGGGTTCAAACTCCTGAGCCAGTTCCGCAGGGCTGCGCCCACTGCGAACCAGATCGATCATCTGTTGCCGGAACTCCGGCGGATATGGGGGTCTGCTTTGTGGCATCCTGTCCTCCCGTTGTTTTCAAAGGATCGGATGTCCACCAAAGCGGGTCAACTCCATATACAGGCTAAAAACCAGTACTACGGCATGGACATTTGCCCTGCCTATTGGGATTGGCTGGATCAGGAGTTTGAGAAAGGCATAATTGCCAGCGTTAACATGATCGGCCGGGAACTGCGGGAAGGCAACGATGAACTTGCCGAGTGGGTGCGCGATAGGCCTGGGCACTTCATCAGCAATGACGACGAACCGACCCAAGAGATTTTTGCTGACATTGCGCAGTCAGTTATGGCTGGTGATTACAATCCAGCTGACCGGGACAATTTCCTGGCGAAAGCAGATCCATGGATCATTGCCAAAGCAAAAACGCTCGGGGCGACTGTGGTAACCCATGAATCGGTGGTAGCCCCGAACGCCCGGAAAGTGAAAATTCCGAATATCTGCCAGCAATTCGAAGTTTCTTGCCTGAATACGTTTCAGTTTCTTCGGGAGCTGAAGGCCAGATTTGTCTTGGGTAGTTAACCCTACGATCGCGGGCTCTGGAGCGACAGGGCCACTGGCCAGAGAAGTGGCAGTTGCATGGTGCTGCTTCTCCGGCCAGCTCTTGATCAGTGGTCGAAGTCCGTCAGGGCCATGTCGGCGGCCCGGAAGATGGCGCGGCCCTTGTTCTGGGTTTCCTTCCATTCAAGGCGCGGCACGGAGTCCGCCACGACGCCCGCGCCGGCCTGGATGTGCAGCGTATCGTCCTTGATGACGGCGGTGCGGATGGCAATGGCCGTGTCCATGTTACCGCTCCAGGAGAGGTAGCCCACGGCGCCGCCATAGACGCCGCGCTTGACCGGTTCCAGCTCGTCGAGGATCTCCATGGCGCGGATCTTGGGGGCGCCGCTGAGGGTGCCGGCGGGCAGGGTGGCGCGCAGTACGTCCATGCAGGACAGGCCCTGGCGCAGCCGGCCGGTGACGTTGGAGACGATGTGCATGACGTGGGAGTAGCGTTCCACCGTCATGGTATCCGTCAGGGTCACCGAACCGGTCTCGGTCACGCGGCCGATGTCATTGCGGCCCAGGTCGATCAGCATCAGGTGCTCGGCGCGCTCCTTGGGGTCGGCCAGCAGTTCCTGTTCCAGCGCCTCGTCCTCCTCGCGGTTCGCGCCACGCTTGCGGGTACCGGCAATGGGCCGGACCGTGACTTCCTCGTCCTCGACTCGCGCCAGGATCTCCGGCGAGGAGCCCACGATGTGGAAGTCTTTCAGGTTGAGAAAGTACATGTAGGGCGAGGGGTTGAGGCAGCGCAGGGCGCGGTAGAGGTTCAGGGGCGGCGCCTCGAAGGCCACGGACATGCGTCGTGAGAGCACCGTCTGCATGACGTCGCCGGCGAGGACGTATTCGCGGATCTGTTCCACCGCCGCCTCGAAATCGTCCTGGGTGAAATCCGAGTGGAAATCACGTTCCTCGATGCGGTTGCCCGTGGCCTCGGAAACCGGGCTGGTGACGCGGGTTTCGCGCAGCTGCTTTTCCAGCTCGTCCAGCCGGTTAACGGCCGCCTCATAGCTGCCGGAGCGGGCGGGGCTGGCCTGGACAATCAGGTGGAGCTTGCCGCGCAGGTTGTCGAAAACCACCACCTCGTCCGAGACCATCAGGAGGATGTCCGGCGTGCCCAGCTCGTCCGGCGGCACGCTGTCGTGCAGGCGCGGCTCGATGAAGCGCACCGTGTCGTAGCCGAAGTAACCCACCAGGCCACCATTGAACCGGGGCATGTCGGGCAGGTCCGGGGAGTGGTAGCGGGCCTGGAAGGCTTCGATGTAGGCCAGCGGATCCTTGGCGGTCAATTCCTCGATCACGCCGTCATCGGATTCGTGCACCACCTGGTGGCCGGTCACCCGCAGCCGCTCGCGGGCCGGCAGTCCGATGATCGAGTAGCGGCCCCATTTCTCACCGCCCTGGACGGATTCCAGCAGGTAGGAGTAGGGGCCGTCGGCCAGCTTGAGATAGGTGCTCAGCGGGGTGTCGAGATCCGCATACACTTCACGGTGAACGGGAATGCGGTTATAGCCTTCACCGGCATAGGCGTCGAACTGTTCGGGCGTCATGGGTCTTTCCTGAAACAAGCATGGGCGTTGTGGAATCGTGGCGTCGGCCACGGGCGCTCAGTGGTGACGGTTCACCATCGCCAGCGCGGGGTCGCCCAGCGTGCGGGGTGCACGATCAGAGTTGCTTCTTTCAGTCCGGCGGTCACGGCCGCTCTCCCGATGGTTGGAATAACAGCGATAGGTTAGCGGAGAGCCCTGGCGGAAGCAACCGCCGCCAGCACGCTCCCCGAATGATACGGATTCGTATTTGCGGTATTCTTTCCATCGCTGCACAATAAGCGGGTATTCTTTCCTTCCGGATTACCGGACCCGCGAGCGCGTTATGCAGGCATCGGATCATTGGGATACATCAGCCTTTCTGGCGCTGGCAGCCCGGATTCATCCGGGGCTGAACGGCATGGCGACGCCTTCTCCCGAACCGGGCCTGTCCCATGGTGCTGACAATACGCCGGTGATCAGCACGGTTCACAGCATCTGGGCGAGCGCCTATCCAGAGGCGGGGCAGCCGTACTCGTCTGTACGCACCTGGACGCTGCTGGTGTGGCAGCCGGTGTTTCTCGCCGTTCTGGGTGTGCACGGCGCCGGTACCGTGGTGCCGGTGGACCGGCTGTGGCAACGGGTGGAGCAGGGTGTGGTGGCCGGCTTCCGGGTGCCGGAGGGCTGGCCCGTAACGCCCACGGAAGAAAGCGAGCGCATTCATGAGGCGGCTGCCCACCTGACGGCAGTGCGGGATGCCCTGCTGGCGGACCTCAGGCGGGTCGTGGGCATCAAGCCGCTGACGGCCAACCGACTGCTGGCGGATATTCTTCTTATGGCACTTCAGCGCATGGCGGTGACCCTGCCCGGATTCAGCAATGAGCGTGTGCAGGCGCTCGGCGAGGCCTGGCTGGCAGCGATGGGGCTGAAGGACCAGAGCCGGTATCTGCCCCTGACGCTCAACAGCGGGCAAGAGGTTCTGGGGCTGGAACGCCGCGCCTGCTGTATGCACTACCGGCGGGACGACGGCTGCTACTGTTCGTCCTGCCCCAAACTGACCCATTCCGAACGCACGCGGCGTCAACTGGAGGAACTGAGCCATGAAGCTGTCGCTGTCTGACATCCGCGTTCATCGGGACGGGCGCGCCATACTCGCCCTGGATGAACTGACGCTTCGTGACGGTGAGTTTACCGCCATCCTCGGCCACAATGGCTCCGGCAAGTCGACCCTGATGCAGGTGATGGCGCGGCAGATGAAACCGGATGGGGGCATGATCCGGCTTGATGACCAGCTCCTCGAGCGTTACAGCCAGCGGGAGCTGGCCCGCCGCATGGCCTTCCTGCCACAGCAGCTGCCGGAGGTTGCGGGGCTGGATGTGCGTGAGCTGGTCCGCCTGGGTCGCTTCCCCTGGCGGGGGCTGGTGCGGCGCTGGCACCGGGATGATGCCGCAGCGGTGGACTGGGCCCTGGAACAGACCAGTATGGCGGATTATGCCACCCACCTGGTGGATGAACTTTCCGGCGGTGAGCGCCAGCGTGCCTGGATCGCCATGCTGCTGGCACAGGAGGCACCGCTTCTGTTGCTGGACGAGCCCACATCGGCGCTGGACCTCTCTCATCAGTACGAATGCATGGCCCTTCTGAGTGACCTCAATCGCTCCGCTGGGCGCGGCGTCGCGGTTATTCTGCATGACGTGAACCTGGCGGCGCGCTATGCCGATCGGGTCATCGCGCTTAAGCAGGGCGAGGTGGCGTTCGACGGCACACCGGAGGCGATGCTGTCATCCGACCTGCTGACCATGCTCTATGGAATCGACATCAACCTGATCGCCCAGCCCGGTACGCAGCGGCCGGTTGCGGTGGTCGCCTGACAGGAGTTTGCTTCACTCATGGATCCGAAACTGAAACAGTGCCTCACCCTGGTTCTGGGCGTTTGCCTGACAGTAACCGCCCATGCGGAGGTCAGCGTAACGGACAGCCGTGGCGAACAGAGGTTCGAGTCGGTTCCGGAGCGCGTGGTGGCCCTGAACTGGTCCATGGCGGAAAACCTGGTGGAGCTGGGCATTGAACCCGTGGGTGTGGCGGATGTGGCTGGTTACCGCAAGTGGGTGGCGCAGCCGGAACTGCCGGAGTCGGTGGTCAATGTGGGCAAGCGCTCGGAACCCAACATGGAACGCATTGCGGACCTGGAGCCGGATGTGATCGTTCTGTCCACCGACCAGGCCGGGCTGGCCGACAAGATGAGCCAGGTTGCGCCGGTGCTGTTCTTTGACGCCTTCCGCAAGGACCACAGCAATGCGGAAAAAGCGCGCGAGATATTCCTCGAGATGGGGCGCCTGTTCGAACGCGAGGACCGTGCGCAGCACCAGCTCGACATGCTGGAGGCCCGGTTCATCTGGCTGCGCGGCCGGATCCGTGATCACTTCGGGGATGAGCTGCCGGAAGTCACCAGCGTCGGCTTTGCCAGCCCTACGGTCGTGCGGGTGTTCGGCAGGAATGCCATGCCCTGGTACGCGCTCCGCCAGCTGGGCCTGGAGTCGGCCATGCCCCAGCCAGCGAGCCAGTGGGGGCAGACCCAGAGGGAAGTTGCCGACCTGAACCAGCTTAACCAGGAGGATGTGCTGCTTTATTTCAAGCCCACGGTGCTGGCGGGGGACCTGCTGGAGAAGCCGCTCTGGAATGCGTTGCCGGTGGTTGAAGCCGGGCGCGTGGCGCCGGTGGATACCAGCTGGGTCTATGGGGGTGCCATGTCACTCCGCTACCTGGCTGAGAACATGACGGATGCCCTGCTGACCATCGAGCCCTGATGCACGCCGCGGCGTCTCTGCTGGCAACAGCGTGGCCCCGCTATGTGCTTGGCTTGGGTGTCATGCTGGCGCTGGTTTTGGGCCATCTTCAGCTCGACGGTGACCTGGGGCTGGCGGAGCAGTGGCGGCTGATCACCGGGAGCCAGCCCAGTGGCTTTGACCAGGTCCGGTTCTATTACACCGCATTGCCACGGGCTCTTCTCGCCATCATGGTGGGGGCCGTGCTCGGGACCGTGGGCAGTCTCCTCCAGCAGGTTACCCGCAATCCTCTCGTATCACCGCTGACGGTGGGCGCCTCGTCCGGCGCCTGGCTGGCACTGGTCGGTGCCAGTGTCTGGCTGCCGGCGCTGGCAACGGATGAGCGCGCACTGGTGGCCATGGTGGGGGCGATGCTTTCGGTAGGGCTGGTCCTGGCCATTGCCGGCCGCAATGGCATCGGCGGGTTGCCGGTGATCCTTGCCGGCATGGCGACTCACCTGCTGATGGGAGCGGCCGCCTCGGCCATCATCCTGCTGAACCAGGAGGCGGCCCAGGGGGTTTTCATCTGGGGGGCCGGCAATCTTACCCAGAATGACTGGAACTGGGTGCAGTGGCTCTGGCCCCGCCTGCTGGTTCTGCCGCTGATGCTGGCACTGGCGCCCCGGCCCCTGACGCTGATGCGGCTGGGGGAGGCGGGCGCACGGGGCCGGGGGTTCAGTTATGGGCCGGTACTGGTCATGCTGCTCATCGGCGCTCTGTGGATTCTTGCCAGCAGCATCACCGCTGTAGGGATCATCGGGTTTCTGGGTCTGATCGCCCCCAATATCGCCCGCTCCATGGGCGCACGCCGTGCTGGGGATGAGCTCGCCTACAGTGCACTGCTCGGGGCGGTGCTCCTGCTGGCTACGGATTCGCTGGCCCAGGCGGCCGGCGACTGGTTCGGTGAACTGGTGCCCAGCGGCACCGCAGCTGCCATGGTGGGAGCGCCGGCCCTGGTGATTTTCGCCCACCGCAAGCTGAGCCATGGCGACCAGACCGCACTGGCCCTGCCCCAGGGCGCACGCCGGACAACCTGGCTGACATGGACGGTGGCCGGTAGCCTGTTGCTCGGTCTGGTTGCCCTGACACTGACCTATACGCCGGGCGCCATGGAGCCGTTGTCCGGTTTTCCCTTTGCCTGGCCCTCGGAGCTGATCTGGTCGCTGCGTGCGCCACGCCTGCTGACCGCATCGGCGGCAGGTGTGGGTATGGCGGTTGCCGGCCTGATCCTTCAGCGCCTGATCCGTAATCCCCTTGCCAGCCCGGATATTCTGGGGATGTCCGCCGGCGCAACGCTCGCGCTGGTTGTCTTTACCGTCTGGACCGGCACCTCCATTTACCACGCCGGGCCGGGGGTCGCCTTCCTGGGCAGCCTGGTGGTACTGGTCGTACTGCTGATCGTGGGGCGGCGGTCCCATTACGCACCCGGGATCGTGATCCTGGTGGGGATTTCGCTCGCGGCCCTGATGGAAGCCCTGGTGCATTTTGTTCTGGCCCAGGGCACGCAGAGCGCCCACATCATTCTGGGGTGGCTCTCCGGATCCACGTACCGGGCCTCTGCCGACAGGGCTCTGATGCTGGCGGCCGGGGTGGCGGGACTGGTCATGCTGGTTGTTGTATTCAATCGCTGGCTGACGCTGATCTCCATCGGGGATCCAATGGCCCGTGCCCGCGGCGTGAATGTGGCCAGGGCCCGGCTGGTGTTGCTGCTGGTGGTGTGCGCGCTCTGTGCGCTGGTAACGGCGCTGATGGGACCGGTGGCTTTCGTCGGCCTGCTGGCGCCGCATGTGGCAGCCCTTCTGGGAGCAAGGCGGGTTCTTCCCCAGCTGGTACTGGCCGCTATGGTGGGAATGGGGTTGATGACGCTTTCCGACTGGCTGGGCCGGACGCTGCTTTACCCGGACCAGTTGCCTGCCGGTCTGATGGCGGCTCTGATCGGGGGGAGTTACTTCATCTTTCTGCTGACGCGGCGGCGTCTGGGGTAGAGCAGCAATACGGGAAGGAGGGAACCCCCGGCTGAACCGGGGGTTGGCCTTGGGGCTCAGTACTCGATGGAGTAGGAGAGGGTGTAGGTGCGGCCACGGCCCTTGAAGTCCGTAACCTCGGGCAGACCGTAGAACAGCTTCGCCCGCTGGCTCCACACAGTGGTGTACTGGTTATCGAACACGTTGTTGATGCCCAGTGTCAGCTCGCCGGCCGGGAGACGCTGTGTGCCCTGGAGGTCGAAGGTTGTCGGACCTTCAATCTCGTTGCCCTGGGCGTCATCGATATCAAAGGCGTGCACGCCCTGGAAGCGGACGCTGGTGTCATCATCACCCCATTGGACATGGGCTGTTGCCTTGGGCAGGCTTGCGTCAGTAACGGTCTGGTCCTGCCAGTCGCCGTCCTGCTTGGTTTCCGATTTCACGTAATGGCCAGTGCCGCCAATCTGCCATTGGGGGGTCAGGCGCCAGGTGCCGCTGGCTTCAAGGCCGTAGGCACGGGTCTTGGAATCCACGACATCCACCGTCAGCCGGTCGGTGATCTCGGTATCCTTATCGGACCATGTGTAGTAGGTCGCGACCTGAGCGTCCCACTCTGGGGTATGACGACGCCAGCCGAATTCCACCTGGTTGGTTTTCAGTGCCGGCAGGTTGTTGTTGTCGAGGTTCAGGAAGTCGGTCAGTTGGTACTGGCCGCTCCCGGAGAGGCCGTACTGCCCCTCGCCGAGTACTTTGCCGGGGTCGGGGATCTCGTTGCCCTGACTGAAGCTGCCCCAGATCTGCTGGTCGTTGGTCAGGCTGTAGATCGCACCAGCATTGAACAGTGTGATTTCATAGTCATTCTTGCCGCCGGGGATCGGTTCAGCGGAGGAGCCGATGCCGTTCTCAATATTGACCCGCTGCTGTACGGGCACAAAGGAACTGACCTCCAGGCTTGCGCGCCGGTGACGGACGCCGGCATCAAGCTTGAGCCGGTCTGTCGCCTGCCATTCCGCCTGCAGGAAACCGGCTGTACCATCCACCCGATAGCTGGGATAGCGCGGGGTGGTGTAGCTGGCCTCGTTCACAAGGAGCCCGGACGCCAGTGCCTGGTTGAGGTCGAAGATCATCTGGTTGGCGTCGAAGTCTTCCCGGTCCAGATCCAGGCCATAGGTCAGCTGCACATCGCCCAGTTCCTTGACGAGCATTGCTTTCAGCGCGTGTTGCTCGGTGTTCTGCTTGGAGGCTCCCACATACGGCATTTCGGTGATGGGCGTATCCGGGTCATCCGCGAGTCGGCCTGGGTAGGGGTGAAAGCTGAGCTCCTCGTTGCGGGTTGAGGCCTGAAGGTAAGCTGTATGGCCGAGGAAATCGGTATCGCGATAGGAGGCGTTCACCAAGTACCGGTCGGATTCAGGCTCACGGTCGGTGGTGAAGCCGTTACGGATTTCCGGGTTGTCGCGACGTGACAGGTTCTGGCCAAGGTAAAGACCCTTGTTGCCGTCGAACTTGGAGTTGTACACCTGTGCCGTCAGGTCCAGGCTCTGGGTGTCACTGAATTCGAACTGCAGATTGCCCATGACGTCGAGCGTGCGGTTGTACTGCAGGTCCGTCTGGGTGATGTCCGGCAGGATGGGGTCACCGTTGCCGTCGTAGAAGGACCCGTTGTCCTGGCCCGCCACGGCGAGACGGCCCTTCACGAAGTCTGTGCCGCCGCTGATGGACTGGCCTGCCCGCAGGTCCCGGTCATTGGAGTTGTTGAAACCGCTGGTGGCGCCCACTTCCGTCTCGAACTGCGGATCGCCGGCTTCGCCCTTCTTGGTGATGATGTTGATGATGCCGCCGGTGCTGCCGCCACCGTAGATGGCGGTGGCGCCTGAAAGCACTTCAATGCGTTCAATGTTGAAAGGATCAATGCTGTCGAACTGGCGGCTCACGCCCCGCGAGGAGTTGAGCGAGACCCCGTCGATCATGACCAGCACGCTGCGCCCGCGCAGGTTCTGGCCGTAGTTGGTGCGGTTCTGGGTGCCGAGGTCCATGCCGGGGACCAGCTTGCCCAGTGTGTCCTTGAGACTCTGGCCACTGTCGAACTGGCGCTGCAGCTCCTCGCCCTCCAGAACCCAGACCGTGCCCGGGACTTCGCTGATCTGGGAGGGGGCCCGGTTGCCCACAACGACCAGCTCGTCAAGGGAGCCCATCGGTTCCTGTGCGAACGCCAGAGGGGCGGTCCCCATCGCGATCCCTGTCATGCACAGGGCTGCGAGGGGCGTTCGGGATAGTCTGTTGGATTGGCGCATGGCAAACACTCCTGATTGTCGGGTTACGCGGGTTGGGGAGGTTAACAGATGGCAACGGTAATGCAAATGATTATCAAAAGTCATTTTTGAGCATGGCGAGCAGGGATTCCCGGTTCGATTCCACGGGGTCACCCAGGGTCTCTTCGCCGCTCCAGTCGACCAGGTCCACCCTTCCGGTTACCGGGAACAGCGTGTCGCCGGCGAGATGGTTGACGATCCGCGCCGAGCGCCAGCACATTAGGCTCATCTGTGGGTCGGCGATGCCGTGGGAATGGCGGCCGGCATTAACCGCGTAGACATGGCGACCTGAGGGTCCGTCCCATCGGGCCTGGAAGTCCGAATCGAGTTTCAGCTGACCCTGGCTGTCCGTTTCCAGTCTCTGTCTGAGGTCGCTGGAGAGGTAGTCCGGGAGTCGTGACTCGAAGCCGGTGCACAGGATCATCCGATCCGTCTGGATGTGCTCCCGGGCGCCATTGAGACCATTATGGAACGCAAGCCGGTAGGGGGCCGGCCCCGTCATGGCTTCCAGGGTCCGGTGCGGCTGCAGCACCACCAGGGGGGAGCAACCACCGGCTATGCGGTGCTCATAGAGACGTTGATAGAGTGCCTCAAGGGTGTCTGGGGATATGCCGTCCGAGGCCAGCTTCTGGTTCCGGACCAGGGCAAGTCGTTGCGACTCGGGCAGTCCATGGAAGGTGTCCACATAGGCCGGCGTGAAATAGTCGTTGGTGAAGGGGGTTTCATCCAGGGGCTCGAAGTTCGGCCTGCGGGAAAGCCAGTGAATGCGCTCCGGGCGCCCCCAGTCGCCCTGCAGGAGGCTCAGGATCACTTCCGCCCCTGACTGGCCGCCGCCGACGATGGTGACGCACTGACCCGTGACATCGGGCTGGCGCAGGGTCAGTTCCATGTTGTGGAAGCAGTCATCGCCTCGCCACGGTCGGCAGGATTCCGGGATGGCCGGGATTTTTCCGGTCCCCAGGCACAGGTTACGGGCCCGGATCGGTTCCGCGTCTTCCTGGAAGTGAACATGGAAAAGATCCCCGTCGAAATCGACGTGCCGGATGTTGTGGCCGAAATGCAGGTTATCGAGCCCGTCCGCCACCCAGGCCATATAGTCCGCGAATTCGGCGCGGCTCACCGCGGGCAGGTCGGCATTCATGAAGGCGTAGAAGCGGCCGTGCTGGACGAGGTAGTTCAGGAAGCTGTTCGGGCTCCAGGGGGCCACCCCGGTGACCAGGTCCTTGAGGTAGGAGGTCTGCAGGCGGACGCCCGGCAGCATCATCCCCGGATGCCAGTTGAACTGGGGCTTGCGGTCGAAAAAGGCCGTGCGCAGTTGTGGGACTTCCCGCAACAGGGCGGCGATACTCAGGTTGAACGGGCCAATGCCCAGTCCGGCAAGATCCAGTGGCTTGTTCATGGCGTCTCTCCTGTCAGCAGGGGATTACTCAGCGGCACACCCAGGTCGGCACTGGGGCGTTCGGCATGGTCCTCGTACCCGAGCCGGAACCGCACCCGGTTGACGCAGACCCGCTCCAGGGTCGGGCGCAGCAGCGGGAACCGCTGGAAGCGCTCGCTCAGTTCCGGGTGACGTTGCTGGTAGGCACGGAGGCGCTCGGCCAGAAGGCTGTAGAAGCGGGTCTCCGGAAAACCCATCTCGTCTTCCAGCAGCGGTGAGATGAACCGCAGAGTGGTGACGAAATGGCCGGTGATGAGGTCATGCACCAGGTATTCCGGGGGCAGGCGCATCAGCCCTTCCAGAAGATGCGCCGGCATGCCCGCCTGTTCCGGCATCGGCTGATCCACGCAACGCAGGTCGCCGTGGAAATCCTTGAGGGCCAGGCGTTGGGGAATGGCGTCCTTCAGTATTAGGCCCAGATTCTGACCATGGGCCACTAGTCCGATGCCGTAGGCACACAGCAGGTGGTAGAGCGGTATCGTCACACGGTCGAACAGGTGGCTGAGCCAGACCTCGGGACTCAGCCCCGAGCGCCTGATCAGGGCGGCGATCAGGGAGCGGCCCTGGCCGTCGCACTGCATCAGTGTGGCCATCAGCATGGGCTGTTCGCCCAAAGCGGTCTTGGCGGTGAGGCTTTCGCGCCAGACCGCGCCGAACATCTCATGATAGCGGTAGGGGGCACCCGCGATCCGGGACTGCTGGGGGTGGGGAATGTGGCTGCCGGCCAGTTCCCTCTGGACTTCCAGTCCTGACCGTGCGAGCTCGGGGTCCGTCCGGCTCTGTTCCCACAACCATTGGGAAAGCTCCGGCCCCAGGGCGATGGGGCCTGCCGGGATACCCCGGTAGCAAGAGGTGTTCAGGACGGTAAGGGCCAGCTTGAGGTCGCAGTTGCCGGGCACACTGGTGTTGCTCAGGGTTCGCAGCGACTGCTGGGGCTGGTAGCAGTGGCCGTGCACGCCCAGATCGCGGATCAGGCCCCTGGCCAGGGCATCGCCGTACTGGGGCTGCAGCCGGTGATCCCACTGCCAGGGGTGCACGGGGAGCAGGGGCCAGTGCCCGGCTCCGCCGGAGCCCCTGACCAGAGCAGCGTGTTCGCCGCTTTCAAGGCACTGTTCGAGTGGTGGGCTTCCTGCATGGGCGCCTGCCAACGAGGGGGCCACGGCCAGCCAGCGCAACTGGAAGCGGTTGCCCGCCTCCGGGCTGTAGGCCTCGAGGTCCGCCTGGCTCCACCCCATGCGGCCCCGGTTGGCCAGTAGTTTGGGGTGGCCGTCCAGAAGCCCCTCCAGCTCCGTCGCGGGAAGCTCCAGCATCTGCTCGGCTGTTAAGCCGGCGAGCCGTTCCTGCTGGATGCGGTCCCCGGCCAGGGTGTTCTGGAGTTCCTCGAGGAAGTTGGCGAGCACGATGTCGGTCATGCCCAGGGAGTGCTGGGCATCCACCACCAGCTGGGTCGCGTTCGTGGCGGGGCGGCCGTCCCGGGTGAGGCTTTCCGGGACCACCCGCAACCACCCCCAACAACTGCAGCGGGCTTGGAAGCCGTAGTCATGCCCCCCGAGGGCCAGGCGATAGCGTCCATTGCCGGTGGGCTCTGGCGAGAGGCATCCCTCGTAGCTGGTTTCACCGATGATCTTGGCCATCAGCCTCTGATTGGTCCGGTTCCATATGGTTTCTCTTTCCATTATCGGCTCCCGTTAGAGTCGTGTTTCACGGAAAAACGCGTCGCGCTCCGTGGCGACCAGGGCGGCGCGCTTATGAGGGAAGTCGAATTCGTAGCATTTGCTCCAGGTGAGGTGCTGGAGCTGCCTGAGCATGGCTTTGTTACCGGCATCCGGTTCGCCATAGAGGGTTGTGGTACGGGGGTCGGTCAGGAAGAGGTAATGGCTGATCGTGTTGAGCCAGACCGGTGTCTGGCCATCCCCGCAGTAGCGGTCCTCGCCGATCAGCACATGAACGCCCTGATCGAACGGGCCGGCGCTGCAGTAGGGGCCGAGGCGATCCTCCGTGACGAAATAGGTTTCGAAATACCCCACCGGGTCACCATCAGCTTCCAGTATCAGTGGAAAGCTGTTGGCCGCTGCACGTCGTTCATCGAGCATGGCGTCCAGTCGTTCGCGGCTGAAGGGGTATTCCCAGAAGCGGGCCACCCGGGGAAGGTTCTGCCAGCGGTGGAAGCGTTCTCCATCCTCTTCAACGGTGGCTGGGCGCAGTTCGAGAACCCTGTCCAGGCCCGGATGGTAGCGTCGGTAGAGAATCGTATCGGGAAGCGTGGGCCGACGGGGGTGAACGACCTCGCCGGTTTGCTCAGGAACTTCCGGCATAACCGGCCACAGGGCCGGGGTCAGCCAGGCTTCCCGGATCTGGTAGAAGGTGGGTCTGTCGATACGGTGGGTGCCGTCCTCCTCAACCTGCCATGCGGGGTGGCACAGTGAGCAGAGTTCCGCAATGCCGACGGTCAGGGCCAGTGAGTCGAGCTCGAGACCACAAAACAGCCGGTCGAGCATCGGGTAGACGAGGCTGGGCTCCGGGACAGAGCCTTCCCAGCCGGTCACTGTCCAGTGTCTTCCCTTATCGCTGAGGGAAAGCTGCCAGGTCTGGCCGCCAGTTTCCAGCTGCACCTGATCACCGCCGGTGCTGGCAGTCAGGTTGATCCTTGGGTTGCTCTCAAACATGGCATTCGGCCTCCGTGTAGAGTGGGTTGTCCAGGGGGTGATAGATGGAAAAGACGTCGCTCAGGGTGTTCTCGTTCAGCGCCCGGAGCGTGCACAGGAAGTTGCCCTTGGCGTGGACTTCAGGGCTCTCGAGCAGGTAACGGATTGCCCGGTCGTCCGGTGGCTGCTCGTCGAGACGCGCCTGCAGCCAGTCGCGCAGCGTCCGGATGAGCCCGGATTCGCTGGTGAGCTGCCCTGCCGCCAGGGATGCGATGACATTGAAGGTGGCGTTGATGAACAGGTAGTAGCAGAACAGTCGGATGCCGAGCTCGTCCGGCAACAGGTTTTCGCTGTCCTCAGCCAGGCTGCCAAGCTCTTCCCCCAGGCGCTGTGACGCCAGGCTGGTGAAGGCCGTACCCTGGCAGTCCCGGAAAAACAGTTTTCTGGGCCAGATCCCGTCCAGTCCCAGCACCAGGTTCTGTTGATGGGCACCAAAGAGAATGCCGAATCGGGATTGAGCTTCCAGCAGGGGAGCCACGGCCACATCCAGGTAGCACCGGAACCACTCATGGGTCCCATGGCTGTCCAGGCCCGCCTGCCAGAGCCGCTGTGAGAGACGGGATTCGCCGCTGCGGGGGTCGTCCTGGAGCAGGGTGGCGAGTACCTCGGTATTGCCGGCTGCGCGGCCATGGAACGGGTTGTCCCGCCAGACAACCAGGGTTTCCGTCAGCGGTTGGCCCTCCGGGCCCCGGATGCCGGCGGCGATGGGTTCCCGCAATACCTCGAAGCACGGCCTGTGTTCGAGCCATTCCCGGACGGGCCCGCTGTCCAGAACCCGGCAGATTTCGGCACCGCGTACCACTTCCTCGGGTTGCAGATGCCGTCTGGAGTTGGTGAGCCATACACTCATTGAGAATTTCAGCATCCAGGGTGACGATTCGCAGTAAATGGCGCGTAACGACGAGGTGGCATACCACTGGGGGGCGCCTTCGCCCAGGTACCGGAGGGCACCAGACTCGCGCATTGGCGCCAGCTCGAGGGATGCCCGCCATTGCCGGTGCTGGAACGGATGGCAGGGGAGTAGGCAGTGACCACTGGGGATCCGGGCCCTTAGGTGATCTGCGTGTGGTTCGGTTTCCAGGAGAGTGTCAGCCCCATGGGTAGAACCGACCCCCTCCGCGTCGCGCCGGAACAGGTGTTCCTGGTCCACGCTGTACCAGACCAGGGGAAATGGGGAGCCGTACTCCGGTGCGTAGCGCCGGGCGTCTCTGTTGTCCATGTTGCCCCTGTCCTTGGGGCAGGGGTGGATGGAGTGACCGCTGAACAGGGCCTGTTCGGCCTTGATAAAGCTCAGTGGTGCCCGGAACAGGTGTTCGAGATCGGGGTTCCGGGCCTCCTGGGCGGCGGCGAGGTTTTCGTAACTTGCATGGACCCGTTGCTGCAGCGCCTCAAGGGCATGGTCGGGGGCCTCCCGTCGGAGCGGTTCGAGGCCCAGGCACCATTCCACGGCCTTTTCAAAGGAGACTGGCTGCTGCTCTCCCTGGTGATCCAACAGCAGGGGGTCGGCCAGCAGGTGGCGGCCGGTCCGGGCCCGGAAGCGACAGGGAACGAGCAGGGATGTATTGTTGGAGCCCTGTATCTCGAAGTAGCCCTGGTCTGCGGTAGCGGCGGGTTCGTGATAACGCGCGATCGCCCATTCGCGGATCAGGGCATTGAAGAACGCGTTCAGTGAGGGATTATGGCGCATCGGTAACCTCGGGTACGGTTGCGATGGCCTTTAACCTATTAGCGAATAGGAATCATTGTCAAATAACATTTTAGGTTTAAGGCGGAAATGCAGCTCGATCTAACAACCCTGTCGATCTTTTTTGCCATTGGGTTTGGGGGCTGGTACTGGTGGCGGGCCCTTGGCACCAAGGAGCTGGCCCTGCAGGCGGCAAGGCGGGCCTGTGAACGCGCGGACGTGGACCTTCTGGACCAGAGCGTGTGCCTGAGCGGGCTGGGCCTGAAGAGGGATCAGCAGGGGCGGTTGCGGTTACGCCGAACGTTCAGCTTTGACTTTACAGCCACCGGCGAGGGCCGCTATCGGGGACGGATCGTACTGCTGGGCGAGCGCACCGAGTCGGTGGAATTCGAGCCGCACCGGTTTTGAAAGCTCGCCAGGGCAGCGTGCCCTGACCCTCCTTTCGCGTCCGGCGCGCGCGGGGTGTATCAGGCTCCCCTTGGAGGCAGATCCAGCAGATAGTGCTCACCGCTGATGGCCTCTTCCAGCCGGTCCGCCAGTATCTCCAGGATGCCGTCGTGCTCGCCGGCCAGGCGCGTGATGCGGGTTGCCAGCCCGCTGTTGCGGGCTTCGGCATCGGCGCAGATGGTGGCCACATCGCCATCCTCGCCAGCATGTTTCCCGGGTGAGAGAAACAGCATCGAGACGATTACAGGCCCATCGTTGAAACCGGGCTCGTCCAAAAGGTTTTCCAGCAACGGTTCATTGAACCGGTACTCGTCGCCCTCCCGTCGTTCCATCGAGGCGGGTGTCACACTGCGTACGCGGTCCTCGAGAAGCGTCGCCAGCTGGCCGGCAACAACGTTACGCACGGCGGTTACTTCCGGGATCGGGCTGCCGTGGTCTGCCAGGACAACGGCTGGTTTTGAGCCGGTGGGCAGCTGCTGGATTTGTTCTTCCACTCCGTCACGCAGAATGCGCGCGAGTCGCAGATCTGTTGGTGCCTGCAGATCGACGAGAGGCGAGGCAACCCGTACCCGTACTTCCGGATGAACCTCCTGCATCTCGCCCAGCCGCTCCGGCAGGTAACCGCTGAGTGCCCGGCTTGGCCCGAAGAAGAACGGCAGAATCACCATGTCTTTCACCCCCTCCTCAGCTCGCCATGTCGCGGCCGGACCAAGCGTTGAGGCGGGCATGCCATCCAGCTTTTCGGCCGGTACCTTGTTGGAGTGCAGCAGGGAGCGGGCTTCCACGGGCATGCCGGTGCGCTCACTGAGTGCCGCCGCCACCCGACGCAGGTTAAGGGTGGCGCCAGGGCGCACTGACCCGTTGTCGACGAGAAAAACCAAGCTTCTATCTGGATTCCGAGCTATTTTCATGGGCGTTGATACGTTATCGGTCCGGTTGGTGATCATTGCTCTGCCAGACTCTATCACGTGGCTTTGCGTCGACGGTGAATACCGCAGGCGGACGGCGACGGGAGCAGAGAGCCTGTACTTTGAGATTCTTTGATGTAAATTGTTATCGTTCGTTTTCTCTGAGTAGTTTCTGCTACGATACCGAGCTTGCGCGGCAAGGGTCTCTCTCATGCAACCTGAATCCAGTGGTCAGCCGTCACGCTCTTTCGGGATCAGGGATTTCCTGGCATTCGGCAAGCATTACGGCATTGATTACCGGTTTCCCGGCACGCCATCTCCCGGTGGGCCGGATACGGACGTGACCGTGGCCCGGGGAAGCATCACCGAGACAGCACTGCCTTCCGGATTCCGTTTCACCCGTTCCGAGCTGGACATCTTCCAGTCTTATGAGTCGGAGTCACTGGGCCATGCTCCCCTACTGATCGTCATCGTGCTTGAGGGCCGTGTCAGTATTTCGGTTGGTGCCATTTCCCGGGAGCTGGAGGGCGGCATGGCAGTCAGTCTCCAATTGTGTCCGGAGTACGCGCTTAAAGCATTCCAGCCGGCCGGACAACGCCTGAAGACCCTGACACTGGCCTTCGATCCCGTCGCCGCAGGGAGTACGGGCACTGTCAGCCCGACATTGAGCGCGCTCCTCCGCAACATCCAGCATCCCTTCCATCTCTGGCGCATTCCTGCCGCGCTGATCCAGCCCATTGAGCAGAGCCTGGTATCATCCCTGGCCGTGCTCCAGAAGAAGCTCTTTCTCGAGGGGCTGGCGCTACAGCTGGCAGCGTATGGTCTTGACGGAGACGACGCTGGCGGCCCGCTACGGCAAGTGCCCCTTTCCCATGAGCAGAAGCGGCTTGAGTCGGTCAGGCAGCTGCTGGCGTTCGCGCCGACAGAGCACTATACCCTCGAGGATCTTGCCCAGCGGGCCGCAATGAGCTCAAGCGGCCTGCGTGCCAAGTTCCGGGCTACTTACGGGACCTCGGTATTTGATTACCTTCGCCAGTGTCGGCTGGAGTTGGGTCGACGTCACCTGGAGCAGGGCTACAGCGTCCAGCAGGCTGCCCACGGCAGTGGCTACCGGTATGCGTCCAACTTCGCGACAGCTTTCCGTCGCTATTTCGGGGTATCGCCCAAGGACCTGACCTGAGCAGTTTTGGCGAGTCGCATAGATGATCTGGCACGCCGAATACCTTTTTATGGATCTAAAGGAGAATAATTCGCATTAGTTGTTTAAAGATTAAGAGAGGCTTGCTGTATGGTTCATCCTTCCAGATTATCGGTTGCCGTAGCGGTGGCTGTCGCCGGGACCGGGTCGGCTCTGCCAATTGGTGCACAGGAAAACCAGGCTGACATTGGCGTTCTGCAGACGCTGGAAATCACGGCACCCCAGGGGGCGACTAAGACGGAGACCCCCTTTGTGGAGACGCCCCAGTCCATTTCCACAATCACTCGCGAGCAGATGGAGGAACAGGGTTCCCAGAGTGTGCAGGAGGCGACACGCTACAGCGCCGGTGTATTCACCAACCAGTATGGGGCGACGGCGAGTCGGTATGATGCGATCAAGCTCCGGGGTTTTGGCAGTGACAGTACGGACAACCAGTACCTGGACGGCCTCAAGGTTCTGAACGACAAGGGAACCTACAGCATCATGCAGGTTGACCCTTACCTCCTCGAGAGCATTGAGGTGGTGAAAGGGCCTTCTTCCGTGCTGTATGGGCGCTCCGCACCCGGTGGTTTGGTTGCTATGACGAGTAAGAGGCCTACCTTCACCCCGCAATACCAGGTCCAGGCGTCCGTGGGGACCCAGGGCCACAGGAGCCTGGGCTTTGACTTCAGCAATGAGGTTGGTGATTCCGGGCGAGCGGCCTATCGTCTGGTGGGCCGCGTCAAGCAATCGGATACCCAGTGGGACTATGTGGAAGAGGAGAGCTACTCCCTCGCACCGTCACTGACTGTGGATCTGACGGATTCAACGACCCTTACCCTGCTGTCCCAGTTCCGAAAGGATCCGGAAGGCGGCTACTACGGATCCCTGCCTGCAGAAGGGACGCTGGAGCCTAGAAATGGCCGGACCATCCCAAATGACTTTTTTGAGGGAGAGCCCTCTCTCGAGGAATTCGATCGGGAACAGATGATGCTGGGCTATCAGCTTGAGCACCGCTTCAATGACACCTGGTCCGCAAGGCAGAACTTGCGTTATATGGACATTGATACCCAGTACGGCCAGGTTTATGCGGAGCCTAATCTCATGGGCCAGAGTTGGGAGGGGAACGAGTTGGAGCGTACGTATTTCGGTGCGGACGAGTCGCTTGATTCCCTGGCCGTGGATAACCAGCTGGTCGCGGACTTTGGCGTTGGAGAAAGTCAGCATAAGGTGCTGGTCGGGCTCGATTATCAGCATGTTGATACGGAGGCCTATTGGACGGCCGGTTATAATCCCGACTACAGTTCCACCTTCCCCTCCATCAATCCATTTGATCCACAGTACGGCAACACGGGTGACATCAACCCATTCCAGGATAATGATCGTCAGCTTGAACAGACGGGAATCTACATTCAGGATCAGGTGGCACTGGACCAATGGCGTCTTACCCTCAGTGGGCGTCATGATTGGGTCGATGTAGCGAACGAGTATGAGACCCTGCTGACTGGTGTCAGTGGCGATGAAGAGCTGGATGAGTCGAAGTTCAGCGGTCGTGCCGGGCTGCTCTATCTGTTTGATAATGGCATGGCGCCCTACATCAGCTACTCTGAATCCTTTAATCCAAGCAGCAACGTCGGGGAGGATGGCGATCTCATCGAACCCACGGAAGGCCGCCAGTACGAAGCAGGACTGAAGTATGAGCCTACCGGTACCCGGGATCGCTATAGCGCGTCGGTGTTCCGGATCGATCAGGACAATGTGGCGAACTACATCCGGGATATCAATGCTTACCGGCCGGTCGGATCGACCCGGTCCGAAGGAGTGGAGCTGGAAGCCACTACCTGGCTGACACGAGGGTGGTCCGCGATGGCGAGCTACACCTACACCGATGTCACGGTCGAGGAGTCCAGCGCTGGAAACGAAGGGAAAACACCGGTTGCTACGCCGCAGCACATGGCATCGATCTGGAGTTCCTATGCGTTCGCTAGTGAGCCGCTCCAGGGGCTGGATGCCGCCCTCGGCCTCCGGTACATCGGCGAAAGCTGGGCAAACGAGGCCAATACACTCGAAGTGCCCGATTACACGCTGGTCGATGCCAACCTGCGCTATGACCTGACGAGCATGGGCATGGAAGGGGTGACAGCCAGCCTGAACGCCAAGAACCTGTTCGATAAGGAATACGTTGGCTCATGCTACAGCGAGTCGGTCTGTTATTACGGGGCTGAGCGGAGTGTCGAGGCTAAGGTAACCTACGACTTCTGAGACAGGCTCGGACCTGTTGCCTCGGACGTGGGAAAGGTATCCTAACCGCTTTGCACCGTATGGGAAGAGCGGCTATGGATGACGCCATTCGCGCCGAAGGCCTGGTCAAGCAATTCGGTGCCACCCGGGCGCTCGATGGGATCGACCTGAGCGTGCCGCGTGGCACCGTTTTCGGTTTGCTGGGCCCCAACGGCGCCGGTAAGACCACGGCGGTCCGGATTCTGGCGACCCTGCTTGCGCCGGATGCCGGGCAGGCCTGGGTAGACGGTTTCGATGTGGTCACTGAGGCCGCCACGGTGCGTTCGCGTATCGGGCTCACCGGCCAGTACGCCTCCGTGGACGAGAAGCTTACCGGCCGCGAGAACCTGATCCTGATTGCCCGCCTGCTGGGCTTCTCCCGGCGGGATGCCCGGGCAAGGGCGGGCGAACTTCTGGCGGAGTTCGGCCTGGAGGACGCGGCCCATCGGCCCGTCCAGACCTATTCCGGTGGTATGCGCCGACGCCTGGACCTGGCCGCGAGCCTGGTGGGCCAACCCCGTATCCTGTTCCTGGACGAGCCCACGACCGGGCTCGACCCGCGCGCCCGCCTGGATCTCTGGAACCTGATCCGCCAGCTCGTAGCCCAGGGCACCACAGTGCTGCTCACCACCCAGTACCTGGAGGAAGCGGACAGCCTGGCGGATGAGATCGTGGTGATCGACCAGGGGCGCGTCATTGCCAGTGGCACCTCGGATCAGCTCAAGGCGCGCATCGGCGGGCAGACCCTGGTGCTGGCGCCGGAGCAGGAATCGGACCTGGCGACCGCACTGTCGATCGTGACAGAGATCGTGGGGCGCGAGCCCGAGGTGGACGGCGCCCGGCTGCAGGTTCCGGCCAGCGACCCGGCACTGGTGCCGGCCGTGGTCCGGCGCCTGGATGAGTCCGGTATCGTGGCCCGGGAGCTGACGCTGCGTGGTGCGAGCCTGGATGATGTCTTCCTGACACTGACCGGTCGCCACGCCAGCGTCGAGACGCCGGCTGATGATGCGGAGGTGGCGCCGTGAGCAGCCTCCAGCAGACCCTGACCCTCGCCTGGCGCTCCCTGCTTCAGCTGCGCCGCAATCCCTGGGAACTGATGGACTTCAGCATCCAGCCGATCCTGTTCCTGCTGCTGTTCCTGTATGTGTTCGGCGGTGCGGTCGCGGGCTCCACGGCGGCCTATCTGGACTTCATCCTGCCCGGCGTGATCGTGATGAACCTGGTGTTCGTGACCGTTTATGTAGGTCACGGGCTCAACACGGACCTCACCCGAGGGGTTTTCGACCGCTTCCGGGCCCTGCCCATTGCGCGCTGGTCGCCACTCGCCGGTCGCATCCTGGCGGATATGGTCAAGCAGGCCTGGTGTGTCCTGCTGTTGCTGGTGGTGGGCTTCCTGCTCGGGTTCCGGCTGGGCGCGCCGGTGAGTGGCGTGCTGGTAATGCTGGCCCTGCTGCTGGTGTTCGCCTTCGCCATGTCCTGGATCATGGTGCTGGTGGGCGTGGTGGCGCGGGATCCGGAACACGTGCAGCTGTTCGGGTTCACGGCGCTGTTCCCTGTGACCTTTCTCAGCAACGTCTTCGTGCCATTGGACACGCTGCCGCCGTTTATCCGGGCGGTGGTGGCAGCGAACCCGGTCTCCCTGTTGGCGGAGGCGTCCCGTGGGCTGCTCAGTGGCGGGCCGGTGCTCGAGCCGGCACTGTGGTCCCTGGTGTGGGCCGGGACGATCACCGTGGTGTTCGCGCCCCTGTCGCTCTGGGCCCTGAACCGGCGGCTGGCGCGCAGCTAGAAGCGTCTAGAGCAGTTCCGTCAGGTCGTTCACGATTCGATCCGGGCCGTAATCCGCGACCGGCGTCCCCTGGCTGTACCCGTAGGTGACCGCCACGCTCGGAATGCCGAGATTGCGTGCCCCGAGGATGTCCGAACCGGAATCCCCGATCATCCAGGCGCTGCCGGTTGAGGCGCCGAGCCGGTCGAGCGCCAGCTGCAGGTGGGCCGGCTCGGGTTTGCGGATGACGGTGCCGTCGTCACCGAGCAGGCTGTCGCCGCTGACAGTGGCCCCGAAGTAACGGGCGATGCCGAGCCGTTCCAGCAGTGGCTCCGTGAACTCGGCGGGCTTGTTGGTGACGATGGCCAGATGGGACTCCCGCCCCCGGGCTGCTTCCAGAAAACGCATGACGCCGGGGTAAAGCTCGCTGTGATGGCCGTTGCAGGTGTGGTAGGCCCTGTAGAACAGGCCCTCGGCATGGTGAACAAACGCCGAGTCTCCGGGCGCGGCAGGGTCGAAGGCATCCGCCAGGGCCCGTTCCACGAGCTTGCGGGCACCGTTGCCCACCCAGAGGCGGGTTTGATCAACACCGGCTGGCGGGCGCTCCAGATCCGCCAGCATGGCATCCACGGCGGCGGCAAGATCCGGGGCACTGTCCACCAGGGTGCCGTCGAGATCCAGCAGCAGCGTATCGGGGAGCTCGGCGCCGTTCACGCTGATCGGGCCTCGGCGATCCGTTCCCGCATATCGGTGATGATGCGGCTGTAGTCGTCCTTCTTGAAGATGGCGGAACCGGCAACAAAGGTATCCGCGCCCGCTGCAGCGATCTCCCCGATGTTGTCTTCCTTCACACCGCCGTCTACCTCGAGGCGGATGTTGCGACCGCTGGCATCGATCTTCCGGCGCGCCTCGCGCAGCTTGTCGAGGGTGCCCGGGATGAAGGACTGGCCCCCGAAGCCGGGGTTCACGGACATCAGCAGGATCATGTCCAGCTTGTCCATTACGTAGTCCATGTAATGCAGTGGCGTGGCCGGGTTGAAGACCAGGCCCGTTTTCAGGCCGGCATCGCGAACCATCTGCAGGGAGCGGTCGATGTGCTCCGAGGCTTCCGGGTGGAAGGTGATGTAACTGGCGCCGGCGTCGATGAACAGGCGGATCAGCTCATCCACTGGCTTGACCATGAGGTGCACGTCGATGGGGGCGGTCACGCCGTGTTTGCGCAGCGCCTCGCAGACCATGGGGCCGATGGTGAGATTGGGAACGTAGTGGTTGTCCATCACGTCGAAATGGACCATGTCCGCACCTGCGGCCAGGACGTTGTCCACTTCCTCGCCCAGCCGGGCGAAGTCCGCTGAGAGGATGGAGGGCGCGATGAGGGGCTCGTTCATGGGAAGATCCGCCATTGTTGATAGACTGTTCCGAAAGGCGGCAGTTTAACGCTTCCGGCTCATTCCATACCACAGGAGGTTCCGTGTTCCGTCGCTCCCTACCCATCGCCCTGATCGGTCTTTGCCTTGGTGTGGCTGGCGTGCCGGCCATCGGTCAGCAGGAGAACGCTGGACAGGCCCCGGAAGGCGAGGGGAATGCAGGGGGTGATGGGGACGAACAGGGGGTTGAGCCGCCCAGCATTACCATGGTCCATTTCGGCCCGGATCATGCGGGCGGGTCGCTGGCCTCGCTCTATCCGGATCAGGCGCTTGAGCTGGGGCAGGGTGAAAACGCCTTCACGGGCCTTCTCAAGCGGGAGGCTACGTCTGAGCGCCACGGTGGTGTCCTGGTTGTGGCGCCCTCCGGCCAGTCCCCTGACCAGGGCGTAGCGGGGGCGGTGCGCACGCAGCTCACCGATGCCGGCTGGCTGACCCTTTCAATCGCGCAGCCGTCTGAGCCGGTGCAGGACCTGCCGGAGCGGGTTCTGGAGCCTGTTCCGGCTGGCGAAGGAAGTGAGGGCGATGATGGCGATGGAGCGCCCCAGAACGGCAATGACACGGAAGGGGATGGCAGCAGTGGAGGGGATCAGGCCGGGGAGGAGGCCGACCCGCCGGATATTACGCTCCGGGTCGCCGGGGACTCAGCCACACCAGAGCGTGGTGATGACTGGCAACAGCGGGCTACGGACCGTCTTGCCGCCGCGGTTGAGGCCCTCCGGAACGAGGACGTTGGTCCGATGGCGCTTGTGGGTATTGGTGACGGGGCGGATCTTGTTCTGCGCTACGCCAGTGCCAACGGGGCCACCTTCCCGCCGGGCCAGTTCGGCATGGTGTGGATCAATGCCCGGCTGAGGCCTCCGTTCAGTGATGGACTGGCCGCGGAGCTGGGTGAGGACTACAGCGTTCCCATTCTCGATCTGTACGACCGGGGTCTTGAGCCCGGGCGGGCCGAGCAGCGCTCGGCCGCCGCCCGGCGGGGCGGTTTTTCGGCCTATACCCAGTCCGCTGTTCCCATCCCCGGAGGTGGGGCGGCGCGTGAGCAGCGGCGGGTGTCCGCACGGATCAGGGGGTGGCTCTCCGATGACCTGAAGTCAGCGGGCGGGCAGTAACCGGCGCCATTGGCATTGAGCCCTCGGGGTTACGGGTTCAGATCCGAGGTGACGTCCTCTGCCTGAACGGATGTGGTCATCAGAATGGCCGCCATGGCCAGGAGAGCACTGATGGGGTGGCGGGTTGCTGGCATTGTTGTCCTCCCCTTCCGGTGTTATTTATTTGATGCTACTCACATAAATCTTTATGGGCAATATTATGAGCGCAGGAGCAGTACCCCCGCGGTGATGGCGTAGGCCAGTGACCAGGCAGCGGCCGCCGTCCAAAGCGGTCCCGGCATGTTCCAGGGGACTGGCCCTGCCGCCAGTCGTGCCAGCGTCGCCACGGCTACGGGTGTCAGGGTGGCGATGAGAATGCCTGATGGCGGTGGCTGGCGGCGGATGGCGTGATAATGGATCCGCAGCATGACCCCAATGGTCAGGGTTCCCAGCGCGCCCACAGTGATGAGGTGCAGCAGTGCCGATGGGTCCCGGCCGAGCAGCTGTGTCATCCCCATGCCCAGGGCGCCGGCCGCCAGCCACAGCGTTCCCAGCGCCAGCCCCAGAAGATCCGGACGGTCCAGGCAGAGCCAGAGCCGCCAGCGTAGTGTACGGATCAGGATCAGGACAGCGGCTGCCAGCAGCAGACTCCCCACCGGCACAAGAGGCAGTGACAGCAGGGTCAGGGCGGCCGCCAGTCCCAGCAGGAGGATCAGTGCGGCCTCGATCCGCGGCTGAACCCGCGCCTCCTGCGTGATGCCACGCTTTTCCAGGGTTCCCGTCACTGCCGGCGCGATCAGGCGCCCGCTCATGAAGGTCATCAGGAGCAGGAGCAGGGTTACTCCGGTCTGCAGCAGCGTGGTGGCCCTTGGGACCGGTATGGCTGGCAGGACCAGCCAGAGCAGGGGCAGGCCGCACAGGCTCACCATCAGTGGCACGAGCATGCGGTTACGCCACTTCTTGGCGGCGTTGAAGCGCGGCACGACCCGCCAGGCCAGCAGTAGCGCAAACGCCGGGCTGAGCAGTTGGCTGAACCAGAACCCGGGGGCCAGGGCGTAGCCGAAGCGGGCTGTGAGCCAGAGCCCGAACAGTGGCGCCAGCCAGCGTATGGGCTGGGGGCCCAGGGTGTATCCGGCGATCACCGCCAGGGCAAAACCGAAAATCATTTCGTGGCCGTGGTGACTGCCAGCCAGACCCGGCGTCCAGCTCCAGCCAGCCAGCATCGCCGCCATGGACAGGGGCAGGGCAATGGCCGCGTAGAAGGAGGCGGCTGGAAAGAAAAAGCGGTGGCTTTTCAGGCGTTTTCCGCGGCTACGAGGCATGCTGGTTCCATTTCTCTAAAAGATTCAATAAATATAAATGTTATTGGTGGAGCCCGCAATCCGGTTCCCCGCAGTTCAGCTGCCCGGTAAGATGGTGCGCACGGTCACAGACGGATTAGGGGGAACCTTGGCAAAAGCACTGAAGCACCTGTTTGATAACAACGCGCAGTGGGTCCAGGACACGCTGGCGCAGGACCCGGACTTCTTTGAGCGGCTCTCCCAGCAGCAGGCACCGGAATACCTCTGGATCGGCTGTGCCGACAGTCGGGTTCCCGCCAACCAGGTGGTGGGGCTGATGCCTGGCGAGCTGTTCGTGCACCGGAATGTGGCCAATGTGGTGGTGCAGACCGACCTGAACCTGCTGTCGGTGCTGCAGTTCGCGGTGGAAGTCCTGAAGGTGAAGCACGTGATCGTCTGCGGTCATTACGGCTGCGGTGGCGTCAAGGCGGCTTATCAGGATGCCCACCTGGGGCTGATCGACAACTGGCTGCGCCACATCCAGAACGTCGCTGCGGACCATCGGGAACTGCTGGCGGCCCAGCCGGATGAGTCCGCGGCCGTCAACAAGCTCTGTGAGTTGAATGTGGTGGCTCAGGTCGCCAACGTCTGCCGCACCACGGTGGTGGCGGATGCCTGGCGGGGTGGTCAGGACCTGTCGGTCCACGGCTGCATCTATGGCCTGGAGGATGGCCGTCTTCGGGACATGGGTCTGGGAGTCCGCAGTACCGGAGAACTCGATGAACAGTGCCAGCAGGCCGTGCAGCGCCTGAGCCAGGGAGCACCCATGCCGCAGGAGTAAGCCTGTTGCGAGGTCATCATCAGCAACGGGAGCCTGCATGAAACTGTTTCTGGCGGTCGCCACCGTCACCGTCATGGGGCTGTTCCAGTCCTCGCTGCTGGCAACCCTGCCCTGGATCATTGAGCGCACCGGCTTGCCGGCCGCCTTCTGGTCGGTGCTGGTGGCCGCCAGCCTGATCCTGGTGGCGGTGAGCAGTCCCGTCTGGGGCCGGCGTACGGACAGTCACGGGGCCCTGCCGATCATGCGCCTGACCATGGGTCTGGTCGTCCTGTGTTATGGCCTGTTGATTGCCGCCATCCTCGCCCTGTCTTCCCCGTTCCTGATTGCGGCTATCGCCATCGCGACGCGCCTGGTGTACGGCATTGCTACAGGTGGCGTCTTCCCGTCGGCCCAGCGTTTCGCGCTGGCGGACAAGCCTGTTGCCCAGTGGCCCGAGACACTGGCCTACATCCAGGCCTCTACCCATGCCGGGCGTGTCATGGGGCCGGGCATCGTGGCGCTGGCGGCGATATGGAGCCTGCCGCTGGGGCTGGTCCTGATTGTTCTGCTCGGTGTGGCTCTCTGGCTCATGCAGTGGTACTTCGCCGCGGGCGTGGCAGCGGAGCCGCCCGGTAACCGCGAAAACGCCGTGGCGCCACCCTGGAACGACGACTGGCCCCTCTATGGACTGGGGTTCGTGATCACCCTCTGGGTGGGGCAGCTTCAGTTCGCACTGGGCCCATATATCCAGAATCTGGCTGACGTTGATTCAGTAACCGCTTCCCAGTGGACGGGAACGGTACTCATGGCGGCTTCTGTCTCCGCGGTTCTTGCCGGGCCCCTGGGCAACCGCTGGCTCTCGCCCATGCCCCGTGTTCTGGGCGGTCTCTGGCTGGGCGTGTTCACCCTGGGTGGCGTATTGCTGGCAGCGTCATCCAGCGTGATCGGAGTGGGTGTCGCGGTGTGCCTGATCACCGCCGGGCTTACCCTGGCCGCTCCCTGGTACGGCAGCATCCTGCGGGCACGGCGCCCGGATGCCCAGGGGCAGGTGTCGGGGCGCCTGATCAGCGTCCACACCATTGGTTTTGGCAGCGGCACGCTGGTCGGTGGCCTGATGCTGGAACTGGTTCCGGATCAGGCCATGGTCGCCTTCTACCTGCTGGGGCCGGTGGCTGGCACCCTGGCGCTTATCCATCACCTGAGGGTTCGGGCAGGGACTGTTCCACCAACTGCCTGAGTTCCGGCACGCAGGAGCCGCAGTTCGTGCCGCAGCCCAGGGCTCTGCCGAGAGCGGATACGGAGTCGCAGCCTTCCGCCAGTGCCTGCTCGATCCGGCGTTCACCAACCTGGTAGCAGGAACAGATGATGGGGCCTGGGTCCGGCTGGTCACTGTCACGCCCTGCCAGTACACGGCGCCGTGTACCGTCATCCAGTTGTGGCGCCTGGAAGAGGCTGTCCAGCCAGTCGAGGCCGGGGAAGTCATTATCGGGTTCCACCAGCAGGACCGCCTGCAACTGCTCACCCTTGTACCAGGCCGCCCGGTAGCGCCCGGCCGCCGGATCCCGCATCTCCGAGTCGGGCGCTCTGCCCAGCCACTGGCGAGCAGTGCCGGGCCAGTCGTGCACAGTGCCGTTGCCGGCCAGGTACCAGCAGTCCGTCTGTGCCATCGGCACCCTCGCCCAGTAGAGTCCGTCCGGCCAGTGTGCCGCCTGCCCGCCGAGTAGCCGTGCATGCCAGCGGGCGTTGAACGGAACCAGTGCAGCCGTGGCGTGCTTGGTCTCCGGCTGGCCGGAGACCGGGTCCGTGACCCGGGAGAACAGCGCGGACGCCAGCCCTTGGGGGGTGAACTGGTGGTTCCAGTGGATCGGCACGAACACCTCCCCGGGACGCATGCCGTCACTGGCTCTGACTCGTCCCAGGTATCGGCCCTGGCCGTTGCTGAGCCAGGCCAGGTCGCCGTCCGCGAGATTGTGGGCGGCAAGGTCGCTCGGGTGGGCTTCGATGAAAGGCTCACATAAATGCTGGAGCAGGCGCGCTGCACGGCCGGTTCGGGTCATGGTATGCCACTGGTCGCGGATGCGGCCACTGGTGACTCTCAGGGGGGTGGTCACCGTGGGCCCTCTTGCCGGTTCCGTGGGCTGGATGGGCACAAAACAGGCCCGCCTGTCCGGCGTGGCGAAGGCGCCGTCCCCGAACAGCCGCTCACGGCCATGGGGATGTGCCGGTGTGACCGGCCACCGGACTGGCGTCATTGCGTCATAGTCGCGGTCGGAAAGGTCCGCGAGCGAGCCCAGGTTGAACTGCTGCTCCGGGCGGCCTGAAAGAGTCGAGGCCCGGGCGTGTTCCCTGAAGATCGACGCGGGGGACTCGTAGTCAAACGCCGCACCGAACCCCATTGCCCTTGCCACGGCGCTGACGATCCACCAGTCCGGGCGTGCCTCGCCGACCGCCGGAATCAGGCCCCGTTGGCGCGAGATGCAGCGCTCGGAATTGGTGACGGTGCCGTCCTTCTCGGCCCATCCCATGGCCGGCAGCACCACATCCGCCAGGGCTAGGGTATCGGTGTCGGCCACACAGTCCGAGACAATGACCAGCGGACACTGCGCCAGCGCATAGCGTGCCCGCTCCGGGTCCGGCAGAGAGACCAGGGGGTTGGTGGCCATGATCCAGACGCACTGGATCTCGCCGCGTTCGATGGCCTCGAAGAGGGCGATGGCTTTGTGGCCCGGTTCCTCTGGCAGGGCCGGGGCCTGCCAGAAATGGGCCAGTGCCTCACGGGCCCCGGGTGTGTCGTAGTCCATGTGGGCTGCCAGCTGGTTGGCGAGCCCCCCAACCTCGCGCCCGCCCATGGCGTTGGGCTGGCCGGTCACCGAAAAGGGCGTGCCGCCGGGCCGGCCAATACGACCGGTGGCCAGGTGGCAGTTGATGATGGCGTTGGCCTTGTCGGTCCCTGAGCGGGACTGGTTCAGGCCCTGGGACCAGAAGCTGGTGGTGCGCTGGGTGACGGCGAACCACTCATAGAAAGTGCGGACGTCATTCACGGCCAGGTCGCACTGCTCGGCGACCGTTTCCGGATCGGGGGCACTGTCGCGGGCCGCCTGGAGGGCGGCTTCCGTATCGTTGCAGTGGGCGTCGACCCAGGCGTGATCCAGCGTGCCGGAGTCCGCCAGCCAGACCAGGAGCCCGTTCCAGAGGATGGCGTCGGTGCCGGGTTTCAGGGCCAGGTGCAGGTCGGCCTGGTCGCAGGAGGCGGTCCGGCGGGGATCGATCACCACCATCCGCCGTCCGGGCCGCTCGGCGCCCGCTGCCTGCATCCGCTGGTACAGGATCGGGTGGTTCCAGGCCGGGTTGGCACCGGCAAGCACCACCAGGTCGGCCAGTTCCAGGTCCTCGTAGCATCCCGGCACCACATCCTCACCGAAGGCACGCTTGTGGGCCGCGACCGCCGAGGACATGCACAGCCGCGAGTTGGTGTCCACGTGTGGCGTGCCGATGAAGCCCTTGGCGAACTTGTTGGCCACGTAGTAGTCCTCGGTGAGGAGCTGGCCGGACAGGTAAAACGCAATCGAGTCTCCACCGCGTTCGTCGATCAGGTGGCTGAGCTCTGCGCCCAGGTACCGGATTGCCTCGTCCCAGTCTGTATCACGCTCCTGGATGCGCGGGCGGGTCAGTCGGCCATGGGAGCCAAGGGTTTCATGCAGGGCGGAACCTTTTACGCATAGCCGCCCGGAGTTGGCGGGATGATCGGGGTCCCCCTGTACGGGGTCGAGCCCGTTACTGTTGGTGGTTGCTTCGACACCGCAGCCGACGCCGCAGTAAGGGCAGGTGGTCTTGCAGCCCATGATGGATGCTCCCTGAACAGAAGAAGCCCGGCCCCGGCACGCATGCTGTGCCGGAGACCGGGCTTCGGTACCCGTGATCTGTGATAGTGTACGCTTTCCCTCTACAAGCATTTCCCATGCCTGCCTGAAATGCCCTCCATTGAGGGGCTGTAAGCCGGGTTCTGTCCTTTTACGGGGCAGGCTGCACTGCGCTGGGGCAGTGGTCGCGGTGAATACGGCGATTCAGGCCCACTCCATGGGCTCCGAGCGCTGGCGTGGCTTTTGCTTAGGATTGGCGCGAATCGATGTTGAGGATGGAGCATGTCAGCGGATCAGAGCGGTGTGCGGGTCATGCTGGTGGACAACGAGCCGGAACGGGCGGCGATGGTGTGTGAAGCGCTGACCTCCGAGGGCTATCAGGTGGTGGGCCAGCGCAGCAGCACCCGTGGCCTGGTGGCGGCCGTTGCCCAGGAGGAGCCCGATGTGGTGATCATCGATATGGATTCACCGGACCGGGATACCCTGGAATCAATGTCCGCCCTCAACGAGCACGCGCCCCGGCCGGTGGTGTTCTTCGCCAGTGATGACAGCGACAGCTACACGATCCAGCAGGCCGTCAACGCTGGTGTCAGCGCCTACATCGTGGACGGGCTTGAGCAGCACCGGGTCAAGCCGATTGTGGATGTGGCGGTGGCGCGCTTCGAGGCCTTCCAGTCCCTGCGACATCAGCTTGAGGAAACGCGAACGGCTCTCGAGGACCGTAAGGATATCGAGCGGGCCAAGGGGCTGGTAATGAAGCAGCAGAACTGTTCGGAAGATGAGGCGTTCCACAGCATGCGCAAACTGGCGATGGACCGGAACCAGAAACTCAGTGACGTGGCCCGCCAGCTGATCGAGGCGCTGGATGGGGGCGAGGGGGCAGGTTCTCCGGAGGCGATGGATGACTGACTCGATAAACGACGCGGAAATGGGTGACAGTATCCGGCTGGGGTTTATTCCCCTTCTGGATGCCGCGCCATTGATCATGGCCGTGGAGGCAGGGTTCTTTGCGGAGGAGGGGCTGGAGGTCAGTCTGCATCGCCAGCCGTCCTGGGCCAGCCTGCGGGACCGTGTTGGCGTTGGGATGCTCGACGGCGCCCAGATGCTCGGGCCCATGGCTCTGGCCATCAATATGGGGCTCGGGGCGCCGCCATGCCCTGTCATCAGCCCCATGGTACTCAGCCGCAACGGCAACGCCATCACGGCCAGGCGAGCGCTCTATGAGCAGCTGGCCGCCACCGGCTTCGATCTCTCGGAACCCTCGGAGGCGGCCCGTGCTCTGGCACGGGTGGTGGCTTCCAGTCATGAACCCATAAGGCTGGGCATTGTCTACGCCTGGTCCAGCCATTATCTGCAGCTGCTCGACTGGCTTGCCAGTGCCGGACTGTCCCCCGGCCCGGGCCTGGAGCTGGTAACGGTACCGCCGCCGGAAATGATGACCGCGCTGGCCTACGGCAGTGTCGATCTGGCCTGTGTTGGAGAGCCGTGGAACTCGCTGATGGAGTACCACGGGTTGGGGCAGATCCTGGCGACGGGGTGTCAGGTCTGGCAGAACGCACCGGAGAAAGTCCTGGGCGTTCGCCGCGACTGGGCGGAGGCCAACCCGGAAAAACTCCGGGCGATGATGCGGGCTGTGATCCGGTGCTGCCGCTGGCTGGATGACCCGGTCAATCGTGAACTCATTCATCGCATACTGGTGCATCCTAACTACCTGGGCAGCGCGATTGAGCCTCTCGGGGATCAGGGGCAATGGCTGTTCCACCCCAGGGTTCATCAGCACTTCTTCCGGCAGAGCGCGAATTTCCCATGGCTCTCCCAGGCGGAATGGCTGCTTTCACGCATGCGGCTGCATACCCAGGGGGATCAGGTTTCGGGGGTGCCCGATCTGGGCAGTATCTTCCGCCCCGACCTCTACCGCGAGGTGGCGGAAAGCCTGAGCCTTGATGCGCCGGTTATGGACTACAAGGACGAAGGGGAGCACCGTCAGCCGTTCGTGGTCGAAGGATTCCGGGGGCAGGTTGAGGTGGCCTCGGATGCCCTGATCGCCGCAGCCGGTCGGGGCTGATCCGCGCCGGTGCACGGGGTCCGCCTGATGCACCTGATTCGGTCGAAGATTCCTGCCTTCAAGGGGAAGGGTTGCAGTAAAAGCCTTTAAAATCAGTGGAAAGAATTGGTGGCATACTTCCTGCTTTATTCCAGGTGTGCCACGGAGAGGTTGACGGTTTGCCATGGCACGGACCGGTGTGGCGGCCGGGTGCAGAAGGAACTGCACTCAAGATTACGAGCATTGCATTGGCAAAGGCGCCTGCTCCCGGACTGGGGGCAGGCGCTTTTTTTTGGTTTGTTGCAGGGGAGATGTCCAATGAACGGGAACAGATGGAGAGGATCCGGAATCGGTACGCTTGTGCTAGCGGGTCTGCTGAGCGCATTACCGGTGGGCGCCGAGGAAATCGGGCCGCCCGAGCAGCCGGATCTTAAACTTGGGTTCATCAAGTTGACCGACATGGCCCCGTTGGCCATTGCCAAGGAGAAGCATTTTTTCTTCGACGAGGGCCTGTTCGTGGACCTGGAGGCCCAGTCCAACTGGCGCGTCCTCCAGAATCGCGTGGCCCGGGGCGAGCTGGATGGCGCCCATATGCTCGCGGGTCAGCCCATCGGGGCCAGCATCGGGGTTGGCGGCAACAAGTCCGACATCGTGACCGCATTCAGCATGGACCTGAACGGTAATGCCATTACCGTTTCGAACGATGTCTGGGAGGCCATGCGCCCCCATGTGCCGAAGCGTGAGGACGGCAAGCCTGCCCACCCGATCAGTGCCGAGGCGCTTGCCCCCGTTGTGGAATCGAGCCTGGACGAGGGCGAATCGTTCGACATGGGGATGGTTTATCCCCTCTCTACGCACAATTACGAGATCCGTTACTGGCTGGCGGCCGGCGGGCTTCACCCCGGGTTCTACGAGCCGCTTGAGGGTGATAACAGCGGCCGCAGCGGGGCAGATGTCCGGCTTTCCGTGACGCCGCCGCCGCAGATGCCCTCCACCATGGAGGCCGGCACCATCCAGGGCTACTGCGTGGGCGAACCCTGGAACCAGCAGGCCGTTGCCAAGGGCATTGGCGTTCCCGTGGTCACCAATCATGACATCTGGCCCCATAACCCGGAGAAAGTCTTCGGCGTGACCCGGGAATGGGCGGAAGAGAACCCGAACACCCACCTGCGCGTGCTCCGGGCGCTGATCCGGGCGGCCCACTGGCTGGACGAGAACGGCAACGCCAATCGCGAGGAGGCCGTCGAGATCCTCTCGGATTCCCGTTACGTGGGGGCGGACGAAGAGGTCATCGCCAACTCCATGACCGGGACCTTCGAATACGAGCCCGGCGACGTGCGCGAGGAGCCGGACTTCAACGTCTTCTTCCGCCACAACGCCAACTACCCCTACTACAGCGATGCCATCTGGTTCATGACCCAGATGCGGCGCTGGGGCCAGATTTCCGAGCGTAAGCCGGATGACTGGTACATGAAGAAGGCGCGCGAAGTCTACCAACCCGCCACCTATGAAAAAGCAGCGCGATCGCTGGTGGCGGATGGCACCCTGGAGGCCTCTGACTTCCCGGATTTCGAAGAGATCGACGGCTTCAAGCCGGTGCAGGATGACTTCATCGATGGCCGGGCCTATAACGGCCGGGAACCCAATGCCTACATCAACAGTTTCGACATCGGCCTCAGCGGCGATGAAACGCCCTGATCAACAGGAGATGGCGTTATGCAACAGACAGCCCCGGTGACACGGATCACCGATTTCATGAAGCAACGGATGGCGGGATTCAATCCCCAGGGGGCCATCAGGGCCCTGACCATGCCGGTACTGGGCGTGCTCGTGTTCCTCCTGCTGTGGCAGATGGCGGCCCAGAACGTTACCACCTCCCTGGGCAGCCTGCCCGGGCCGGCGGGCGTCTGGGAGCAGGCGGGGAACCTCTGGGAGGGTCATCTCGAGGAGCAGCGGCGCGCCGCCGAGTTCATCGAGATGCAGAAGGAACGCAATGCGCAGATCCTGGAGCGCAACCCGGACGCCGAAGTGCGGATCCGCCCCTACAGCGGCAAGGAAACCTTCATTGACCAGATCCTGACGAGCCTGGGGACGGTGTTCTCGGGCTTTGTCCTGGCCTCGCTGGTGGCGATTCCCCTGGGCATTGTCGTGGGGCTGAACCGGTACCTGTACGAGGCGGTGAATCCGGTGATCCAGGTGTTCAAGCCGGTGTCACCACTGGCCTGGCTGCCCATCGTCACGCTGGTGGTATCCGCCACCTACACGGTTGAGGACCCGATGGTTTCGCGCGCCTTCATAACCTCGATGGTCACGGTCTCGCTGTGCAGCCTCTGGCCCACGCTGGTGAACACCATCATGGGCGTGAATGCGGTGAGCCAGGACCTGCGCAACGTCAGCCAGGTCCTGCGGCTGGGTTTTTTCACCCATGTCTGGCGGGTGGTGCTGCCCTCCGCCATACCCATGATCTTCACCGGCCTGCGGCTGTCGCTGGGCATTGCCTGGATGGTGCTGATCGCCGCCGAGATGCTCGCCCAGAGCCCCGGGCTCGGCAAGTTCGTCTGGGATGAATTCCAGAACGGCAGCAGCGAATCACTGGGCCGCATCATGGTCGCCGTGATCGTCATTGGCCTGATCGGGCTGGTGCTGGACCGCGGCATGCTGACGTTGCAGCGCCTGCTCTCCTGGGATCGCGCCAGCGCCACACACTGAACAAGGGAGGTTTCCCCATGAGTCATTCACGTCCCCATCTTGAGCTGTCTTCCGTGGGCATGGGTTTTCCCGTCAAAGGCGGCACCTTCACGGCCCTGGAGGACGTCAATCTCCGCGTCAACGAAGGGGAATTCATTTCCCTGATCGGCCACTCCGGCTGCGGCAAGTCCACGGTGCTCAACATCATCGCCGGGCTGATGCGGGCGAGTCGGGGTGGTTGCCTGCTGGATGGGCGCGAGGTCACCGAACCCGGTCCGGAACGGGCCGTGGTCTTCCAGAACCATTCGCTGATGCCCTGGCTGAGCGCCTACGGCAATGTGGAGCTGGCGGTGCGCCAGGTGTTCCGCCGTTCCATGACGCGCGAGCAGCGCCGGGACTGGATCATCCACAATCTGGAGCTGGTGCACATGGGTCATGCGCTCGACAAGCGCCCGGATGAACTCTCCGGCGGCATGCGCCAGCGCGTGGGCATCGCGCGGGCCCTGGCGATGCAGCCGAAGGTGCTGCTGATGGACGAACCCTTCGGGGCCCTGGACGCGCTCACCAGGGCGCACCTTCAGGATTCGCTGATGGAGATCCAGCGTGAGCTCAACAGCACCGTCATCATGATCACCCACGACGTGGACGAGGCGGTATTGCTGTCCGACCGCATCGTGATGATGACCAACGGGCCGGCGGCGAGCATCGGCGAGGTTCTGGATGTTCCGCTGGAACGCCCTCGCGATCGGGTGGCGCTGGCGGACTGCCCCGAGTACAACCGCTGCCGGCAGTCGGTGCTGAGCTTCCTCTACGAGAAGCAGCAGAAGGTAACGCCCATGCCCCAGCGAACCGCCCGTCCAGCATCGGATGCGGACGCTGTTAACGCCTGATTCTGGTGCACTGGCGCGCGGGCGTGCACCAGCAGGGTTCCGGTTGCGCCCCCGCGTTGAGTCGATTTGTGCTTCAAGTAACTGATCTATAGGGGTATTCAATGTTGGCATGCAACCTGCTACCAGAAGGGTGTGTCTGAAGACACGGACATTGCGAATCAACAGGGCACTGGCGCCTGATCGGTCTTCCTGCGGGAAGGTTGGCAGGCGCCTTTTTTATTGGGGCAGGGCCCCGGAGGCAGGAATGGGCGGAAAGCTCGTCATCATCGGACACGGCATGGCCACGCAGCGGCTCCTGGAGTTGCTGGCGGAGGAGCGCCACGGCTGGCGTGTAACCGTCATCAGTGACGAACCCGGGCCGGCCTATAACCGGATACTGCTGTCGCCCTGGATGGCCGGGGAGACCACTGCGGAAGCGCTGCCGCTCGCAGAGCCGGGCTGGTACGCGCGACAGGCCCTCCATCTGCACCGAGGGGATGGTGTGGCCTCGATTGACCGTGTTTCCCAGGCCGTGATTACCCGGGCTGGTCACCGGATTCCCTATGACCGGCTCGTGATCGCCACCGGCTCCCGCCCGGCAATGCCGGATATTGAGGGAATCGAGCTGGAGGGCGTTACCGGTTTCCGGACCCTCGAGGACGCCCGGTGGATGGCGGAGCGCGCCCGGAAGGGTGGCAATGCCGTGGTTCTTGGTGGCGGTTTTCTGGGCCTGGAAGCCGCTGAAGGCCTGAGGGCACAGGGGATGACGGTGTCCGTGGTGCATCGGGGGCACTGGCCCCTGAATCGGCAACTGGACGAGACCGCCGGCGGCATGCTCGCGGATGCGCTCCGGCGGCGCGGCATGGCCCTGCATCTGGCCAGCGGCGTGGATCGGATCGAAGGCGATGGACAGGTCGAGGCGGTTCGCCTTTCGGATGGCCGTGAACTGCCAGCGGATCTGGTGGTGGTTGCCGCCGGGACCCGGCCGAATCGGGAAGTGGCCGAGCATGCCGGGCTGGAATGCGACCGGGGCATCCATGTGGACGCCACACTCACTACCAGCGATGAGCGCATCCAGGCGCTGGGTGAATGCTGTCAGTTCCGGGATCACACCTATGGCTTGGTCGAGCCGGTCTACCGGCAGGCGGCCGTTCTCGCCGATCGGCTCTGCGGCGGGCAAAGGCTCTACGACGAGGCGCCGGTGGCCACGCGTCTCAAAATCAGCGGCGTCGAGGTGTTCTCGTGCGGGGAGACGGAACCCCGTGATCGGGAGACCGAGTCCATCCTCTATCACGACCGCCGCGGCGGCGAATACCGCCGCCTTCTCCTGAAGAACAACCGCCTTGTGGGTGCCGTGCTCTATGGCGACGCATCGATGGGCCCCTGGCTCTTCGAGCACCTGAGCCGGGGAACGGATCTCAGTGCCTGGCGCGCGAGCCTGGCATTTGGCGAAGCATACTGCGAGGCGGCCTGAGATGCCGCCCGCTGGCAACCGGAGGAAAGCGTCATGAGACAACAGAACCTGATCGTGATCGGCAACGGCATGGTTGGCCACCACTTCCTGGAGCAACTGGCCGAGAGCGGCCAGGCGGACGGCTTCCATGTGACCGTCCTGGGGGAGGAGCGGCACATCGCCTACGACCGCGTGCACCTGTCCGAGTACTTCCAGGGCAAGTCCGCCGATGACCTGGCGTTTTCCACGGCGGACCAGTACGCCCAGTGGGGGTTCGAGCTGCGGCTGAACACGGCGGCCACGGCCATCGACCGCGAGGCCCATACCATCACCCTGGACAGCGGTGAAACCCTGCCGTACGACAAGCTCGTGCTGGCCACCGGCTCCTATCCCTTCGTGCCCCCGATCGAGGGCAATGACCGAGAGGACTGCCTGGTCTACCGGACCCTGGACGATCTGGATGCCATCCGCGAGGCCGCATCCCGGTCGAACACCGGTGTGGTGGTCGGCGGTGGCCTCCTGGGTCTGGAGGCGGCCAACGCCCTGCGCGAGCTGGACCTGGACACGGCCGTGGTGGAGTTCGCGCCCCGGCTGATGCCGGTTCAGGTCGACGAAGAGGGCGGCGGCATCCTGCGCGAGAAGATCGAGGAACTGGGCGTTCAGGTGTTGACCGGCCGCGTGACCCAGCGCATCGAGGCGGGCACCAATGCCCGGCACCAGATGGTCTTCCAGGATGACCGGCTGCTGGAGACGGACCTGGTTGTATTCTCCGCCGGCATCCGTCCGCGCGATGAACTGGCGCGCGACGCCGGCCTGACCATGGGCGAACGCGGGGGCGTCGTGATTGACGATCACTGCCGCACCAGTGATCCCGACGTCCTCGCCATCGGTGAGGTGGCGCTGTGGAACGACAGCATCTTCGGCCTGGTCGGCCCGGGCTACCAGATGGCCAAGGCCGCCCTCGACACCCTTACCGGGGGCGACCGGGCCTTCACCGGGGCGGACATGAGCACCAAGCTCAAGCTCATGGGCGTGGACGTGGGTGCGATCGGTGATGCCCACGGCAACCAGAACCCTGGGGCGCGCTTCTACCGCTACACCAACGGCATCGCCCAGGAGTACCGCAAGCTGGTGGTCTCCGCCGACGGCAAGCAGCTCCTGGGTGCGATGCTGGTGGGGGATAACAGCTATTACGACACCCTCCTCCAGTATGCCCTGAACGGCCTGGAACTGCCGGACAACCCGGAATCCCTGATCCTGCCGGCCAGCGAGGGCGGTGCCCCGGCGCTGGGCGTAGATGCCCTGCCGGAGACCGCCGGCATCTGTTCCTGCCATAACGTCACCAAGGGCGACATCGTCCAGTACGTACACGACGGGTACACCTCGGTCGGGGACGTTAAGGCCGCGACCAAGGCGGGTACCGGCTGCGGTGGCTGCGCTGGCCAGCTCAAGGAGATCGTCGACCACGAGATGGCGGCGTTGGGTATGGAGGTGGACAACAGCGTCTGCGAGCACTTCCAGTACACGCGCCAGGAGCTCGAGCACATCATCCGCGTCGAGGGCATCCATGATTTCCATACCCTGCTGAAGAATCACGGCCATGGCCTCGGCTGCGACATCTGCAAGCCGGCGGTGGCCTCGATCCTGGCTTCCACCTGGAACGAGTACGTGCTCAACCCGGAACACGTGGGCCTGCAGGACACCAACGATACCTTCCTCGCCAACATGCAGAAGGACGGGACCTTCTCCGTGGTGCCCCGTGTCGCCGGCGGCGAGATCACGCCGGATAAGCTGATCACCCTGGGCGAGGTGGCCAAGGAATTCGAACTCTACACCAAGATCACCGGCGGCCAGCGGGTGGACCTCTTCGGGGCCAAGCTCAATGATCTGCCCTCCATCTGGCAGCGTCTTGTGGATGCCGGTTTTGAAACGGGGCATGCGTACGGCAAGGCCCTGCGGACCGTGAAGAGCTGCGTGGGCAGTACCTGGTGCCGTTACGGCGTGCAGGACAGCGTGCAGCTCGCCATCGACCTGGAGCACCGCTACAAAGGCATCCGCGCGCCGCACAAGATCAAGTTCGGGGTCAGCGGCTGCACCCGCGAGTGTGCCGAGGCCCAGAGCAAGGACTTTGGCGTGATCGCCACCGAGAACGGCTGGAACCTCTATGTGGCGGGCAACGGCGGCATGCGGCCGCGCCACGCCGATCTCTTCGCCCAGGACCTGGACACCGACTCGCTCATCCGGTTCGTTGACCGGTTCATGATGCTCTACATCCGGACCGCGGACCGGCTGCAGCGCACCGCGCGCTGGCTGGAGAACCTGGAAGGCGGCCTGGATTACGTCTACGACGTGGTCGTCAACGACTCACTGGGCATCGCCGAAGACCTGGATAACCAGATGGCGCGGCTGATCGAGAACTACCAGTGCGAATGGAAGACCACGCTCGAGGACCCGGAGAAGCTCAAGCGCTTCCGCCAGATGATCAACGACGACGGCGACGACCCCTACGTGGTCACGGTGGAAGAGCGCGAGCAGCCGCGCCCGGCCACGGCCGAAGAGAAGCTGGAACGCATTCCGGCGGTATCCGTCTGAGGAGGATTCATATGACACAGCAGAATGAATGGACCCATGTGGGCAGTAAAGCCGACCTGGTACCGGGCGCGGGCATTGGCGCGCGCGTCGGTGACCGCCAGGTGGCCATCTTCCATATTCCGGAGCTGGAGCAATCCCTGTTCGCGGTGGACAACTACTGCCCGATCTCCGGCGTGAACATCATCGCCCGGGGAATCGTGGGCGACATCCAGGGCGAGCCCGTAGTGGCGACGCCGCTGTACAAGAAACATTTCTCGCTGCTCGATGGCCGCTGCCTGGAGGATGACAGCCACCGGCTGCGGACCTACGCCGTGCACCTGGACGGTGACCAACTGCAGCTCGCGCCGCAGGATCAGGGCCAGGGCGCTGCGGCCTGAGCCTGGGATCCTGCGGGGAAACTGGAAGGGGTTCTGTTCGGCGGAAAGGGTAGTTTTTGACGAAAATCAAATTCAAAAACAATGAGATAGGTCAATCCTTTTTGGTCCGTAATGGGCGTAAACTGGTGCCATATCCAACGGCAGGAGCCCGACCATGAAAGTGACCCCTATTCGTCAATCCCTCATCGCTGCCCTTTCCATCAGTGCCATTGGCGCAGCTGCCCCTGTTTTGGCCTACGACAAGGGTGACACCATTGTCCGTGGCGGTATTGCCAGCGTGGTGCCTGGTGGCAGCTATTCCTCCGTCGCGGGGGGGGCTTTTGACCTTCGTGTGGATTCGGACATCCAGGCGGGTGCCAGCATCAGTTACATGATGACGGACAACATGAGTGTGAACCTTCTGGCCGCCACGCCCTTTGAGCATGATATCGAGGCCAGCCAGCTTGGTGGCTCAAGCGTTGGTTCAACCAAGCACCTTCCCCCTACGGTGACAGTCTCGTGGTTCCCTCTTGCCGGCCAGGGGCTTGCCTTTAAGCCCTATGTGGGGGCAGGGGTAAACTATACGACCTTCTGGGATGAAAAGCTGAACAGCACCGGTAAAACTGCAACTGGCGCGCAGGACCTGAGCTTGGACGACTCTGTTGGCTTCGCGGCTCAGGTGGGCGTGGATGTTCCGCTGGATGAAAACTGGAGTGTCGGTGCAGCGGCCTATTACGCGGATATTGAGACGGATGCCAAGCTCAACGGCGCCGACATCGGTACGGTGGAGATTGATCCCATGATTTACCGCCTCCATGTCGGCTACAGCTTCTGAAGACAGCGCCTTTGTGAGCGGGCGTCAATCGACGTCCGTTCATGCTCTTCCCTTACTATTCCTGCCTATCCTGCTCCATGGGTGATCATTCCACTTATCCCGGAAAGGATTCGATAAACTGGCGTTATCGTGATTTTTCCTCTTTAATCCAGCTCAGGATCCGGACCTGAGGAGGATTGAGCGTATGGATACAACCACCCTGATCGGCCTGGCGGTGATCGTTCTGGTCGTCGGCTACGCGATCTACATCTACAACCACCTGGTCACGCTGAAGAACCGCTTCAAGAACGCCTTTGCGCAGATTGACGTCCAGCTCAAGCGCCGGCATGACCTGATCCCCAACCTCGTTGAAACAGCGCAGGGGTATCTCACCCATGAGCGTGAGACGCTGGCCCGGGTCACGGAAGCCCGCAGCGGGGCCATGCAGGCCCAGGATAATGCCCGGAAGGATCCGGGGGACGGCCAGAAGATGAACGGCCTCGCCAGTGCCGAGAACATGCTCACTAAGGCCCTGGGCGGTCTCTACGCGGTGGCGGAGAACTACCCGGACCTCAAGGCCGACGAGACCATGCAGCAGCTCATGGAGGAGCTGTCCTCCACGGAGAACCGCATTGCCTTCGCGCGCCAGTCCTTCAACGATTCGGTGATGGACTACAACACCTACCGGGAGAAGTTCCCCAATAATTTCATGGCCGGGTTCTTCGCCTTCAAATCCGCCGGGCTGCTGGAGTTTGATACCGAGGCGCTGAGCGAACCGCCGTCCGTTTCCTTCAGCTGAAGGGTTAGCCCGCCATGCGCTTTTTCGAACGCCAGGACAGGGCACGGCGCCAGTCGCTGGTGCTGATCCAGCTGTTCCTGCTGGCCGTGAGCCTTATCATCCTGGCGGTCTCGGCCGTGCTCTACGGCTTCTACGTCTTCTGGGTCCACTACCCGGTACCGTTCCTGGAGTGGCTCCTGTCAGAGCCCGGCTGGCTCGTGACCGGCACCGTGGCGGCCATCGTGGCCATGGGGTCGCTCTACCGTTACGCGGACCTGCGCCGTGGCGGCGAACGGGTTGCGCGTATGGCGGGCGCGCGACCGGTCGCGGCGGGTACGGCCGACAGTGGCGAGCGTCAGCTGCGCAACGTCACCGAGGAAATGGCCCTGGCCAGCGGGGTTACGGTGCCCCAGCTGTTCGTGATGGACCAGGAATCGGCCATCAACGCCTTCGTGGCCGGCTACCAGCCTAACGAGGCGGTGCTGGTGGTAACCCGGGGAACGCTCAATGAGCTAAGCCGCGATGAACTCCAGGGCGTCGTGGCCCATGAGTTCAGCCATATCCTCAACGGCGACATGCGCATCAACGTGCGGCTGATCTCGATGCTGGCAGGCATCCTGCTGATCGGTCAGCTGGGCCAGTACCTGGTGCGGTTCGGCATCTGGGGCTGGAGCGGCCATCACCACCGGCGTCGTTACGATGGCACCCTTGTGATGGTGGGCGCCGTGCTGGTGATCGTGGGTTACGTCGGGCTTTTCATGGGGCGTGTCATCAAGTCCGCCGTCTCGCGTCAGCGTGAGTACCTGGCGGATGCCGCCGCTGTCCAGTTCACCCGCAACCCGGAAGGGATCGGGGGAGCGCTGTACCGGATCGGGGTGGCCGACGCCGGGTCGCAGCTCAGGGCCACCAGTCATGCCGAGGACCTGAACCACCTGTGTTTCGGGGAAAGTGTTTCACTGGCACGGCTGCTGGCATCCCACCCGCCCATTGAGGCACGGCTCAACGCCATTGATGAAACCCTGCTGGTACGCATGAAATCCCGTAACCGCAAGGCGGCGCGGGAGCAGGGCGAGGCGCCGCCATCCGCGCTGAGCGGGGAAGCTGCCGCCATGGGATTCTCGGGGGCGGGTGGCCTTGATATCGGCAGTGGTGCCGCGTCGGTGGGGGCGCTCAGCGAGTCCGGCACCTGTCATGTCCGCTCGCTGCTTGCCGCGCTGCCCGGTGGCCTGAACCGGCAGCTGCACGGCGCCGAGGGCGCGGTTCACCTGTGCCTGGCTCTGGCGCTGGAGGAGGCGGATCACGTGTCCCTCGACCAATGGCTCCCGGAGCTGGAGCCCGTGGGGGCGGTGGCGATTGACCCGCTTCTGGTGCGCCAGATGATCCAGACACTGCGCGACCTGGGCCCGGCCTATCGGTTGCCGCTGGTGGAGCTGTCGCTGCCGGCACTGCGGGAACTGGAGGCTCCGGCGAAACGCCAGTTACTGCGGGACATGGAGCAACTGATCCGGGAGGATCGCGGCGCCCGCCTGCACGACATCGCCATCCTGGGCTTCCTCAAGCATCATCTCGGAAGACGGGCGGGTCGCAACCGGAAAGTTGTCCATCGTCGCTACGGGCCGGTCATGCCGGATATCCGCCGGCTGTTGTGGCTGATGGCATCGGCGGGTACCCGCGCCGATGCCGGGCCCCTGTACCGAGAAGCCATGGCGGGGTTCGAAACGGAGGCGCAGCCGCCTTCCGGCGAGGGCACCGGTGCCCGCAGGCTGCTGCAGTCGCTGGGGCGGCTGGACGGGCTGCCGGCGATGCTCAAGCCCGCCATCATTGATGCCTGTGTTCACTGCATCCAGGACGACGGGCGGGTCAGCCCGCGCGAGTACGAGCTGCTGCGCATCATTGCCGATCAACTCGACTGCCCCATGCCGCCGTTGCCGCCCGGTGAATCGTCACCGGATTGAAATCCCCCGGTCACCCTCCGGTCATTACCGGTCCGCACCATTGAACATGAATGGCATGCAATGAACCGGGGGTGGCCGTGTACCGATATCGAACCGTTTTCATATCCGACCTGCACCTGGGGTCGCCGGACTGCCAGGCGTCCTACCTGCTCAGCTTCCTCGATACCGTGGAGGCCGAGCGGATCTACCTGGTGGGCGATGTCATCGACCTGATTGCCATGCAGCGACGGGTCTACCTGCCTGAGAGCCACCTGGCCGTCATCCGTCGCCTGGTGACGCTGGCGGCGGAGGGCCGCCAGGTCATCTACGTGCCCGGGAATCATGATGAGTTCATGCGCTCGTTCTGCGGGCAGTCCCTAGCCGGGATCGAAATGCGCCTCGCGGACTGGCATACCACGGCGGACGGTCGGCATTTCCGGGTCTGTCACGGTGACGAATTCGACCATGCGGTGCGCTGCAGTCCGCTGCTGTGGCTGGTCGGCAACCCGATGCACGGGGTGCTGGTGCGCCTGAACCGCTGGCTGAACCACTGGCGTCGAGCCCGGGGCAAGGGCTACTGGTCCCTGGCGGCCTATATCAAGCAGCGGCTTGCCCGTGCGCGTGCCTACATTGCCCGCTTCGAGCAGGCGGCACTGACGGCGGCGGGTCGGCAGAAGGCCGATGGCACCATTTGCGGTCACATCCATTCCGCGGGGTTCCATCGGGGTCGTGAGGGGCTGTACTGCAACGACGGCGACTGGACCGAACACTGCACGGCCCTGGTCGAGGACAGTGGTGGCCGGCTCAGCCTGCTGCACTGGTCCGAAGAGCCCCGGGTGCTGGCGTATGAGCCGGGCCCCGAGCATGCCCCGGAGCCGGCGGTGGGCAGCGGGGTTGCCGCCAACCGCGTCGCCTGATCTTCCGGGTCAGCCCGCCTTTTTCAGGGGCCTGTGGGCAATATCGGGTTCTTTGCCCCGCAGCATCTGGTTCCAGTAGAACGGTGGCAGCAGGTGCTTCTTGACCACCCAGTAGAACCGGGACTCCTTGAACGGGCTCAGGGGCAACGTGGGGGTGACCACGCCGTCGTACATGAACTCGGCCAGCATCACCTTGCCGTAGGCGGTGACCAGCGGGCAGGAAGTGTAGCCGTCGTACTGCGCCGACAGCGCCTGCCCGTCCATCCGCGCCAGCAGGTTCTTCACGGTGACCGGCGCCTGCTTGCGCACGGCCGCGGCGGTCTTGGAGGTGGGCAGGGAGCTGGCATCCCCAAGTGAGAACACATTGGAGTACTGGTTGTGCTGGGTGGTGCCCTTGTCCACGTCCACCCAGCCATCGGCATTGGCCAGTGGGCTCTGCTTCACGAAGTCCGGTGAGCTCTGGTGCGGTGTTACATGCAGCAGGTCGTAGGGCTGTTCCACCTCGGTGGCTTCCCCGTTGGCGTCCTTGGTGGCGAAGCGGGCCACTTTGCGCTCGGCATCAATGGCAATCAGGTCATGGCCCAGATTGACGCCGATGCCGTAGCGGTCCATCACCTTCTGCAGGTGGGGCACGAAGTCCGGCACGCTGAACAGGGCACCGGCGCCGCTGTAGAACTGCAGGTTGCTCTCCGGGCTGAGGTTGTTGCGGCGCAGGTGGTCCGCCGCCAGATAGGCGATCTTCTGCGGTGCACCGGCGCACTTCAGCGGGGGCGGCGGCTGGGTGAAGATGGCATTACCACCACGGAACTGGCGCAGGCATTCCCAGGTGTAGGGCGCCGTTTCCGGACTGTAATTACTGCATACGCCGTTGCTGCCCAGGGCTTCGCGCAGCCCGTCCACGCGATCCCAGTCCAGCTTGATGCCGGGGGCGACAACCAGGTGTTCATACTGCACCTGGCGCCCGTCCTCAAGCGTGAGCTGGTTGCTGTCCGGCTCGAAGGTGGCAACGGCGGACTGGATCCAGTTGGCTGTTTCCGGCAGCGTCTCCTTCTGGGCGCGGCGGGTGCTGTCCATGTCGTAGGTGCCGCCGCCGACCAGGGTGAATGCCGGCTGGTAGTAGTGCACTTCCGAGGGTTCCACCACGGCCACATCCAGCTCAGGGCGCTGGCGGAGCAGGGACGCGGCGACGGTGGTACCGGCTGTGCCGCCGCCGACGATCACCACCTGATGGCTGAGGGACTGGGAGGGAGTGTTCATGGGACCTCTCATTCTGGTTCTGGTTAATGATGCTTTGTGATTGCTGCTTATAGTAACGCCTTTTCTGAGATCATAAATTGATAAAAACAAAAACCGTAAGTTTGTTTTGGAATATACAAATCAGACAAGTGCATGGTGAAACCGGTTGACGGATTCGGTGGCGGCAGCGTGCGGGTAGCGCCATCATGCCTTTTGCCGTCAGCCATCGGAGGCATCCATGGAACTCGTCTGCCCAGCGGGCAGCCTGCCCGCTCTCAAGGTTGCTGTTGATGCGGGGGCGGATGCTGTCTACATCGGCTTCCGTGACCACACCAACGCACGCCAGTTCGCGGGTCTCAACTTCACCGAAAAGCGTATGCGTGAGGGGATGGAATACGCCCGCCAGCGTGGCACCCGCGTGTTCTGTGCCCTCAATACCTACCCGCAGCCCGCGGGCTGGAAGCACTGGACGGCAACCCTGGACCGGGCCGCCGACCTGGGGTTTGACGCCCTGATCCTGGCGGACATGGGGCTGCTGGATCACGCGGCCCGCCACCACCCCGGTATCCCGCGCCATCTGTCAGTACAAGGCTCGGCCACCAGCCATGAGGCCCTGCGGTTCTATCACCGGGAGTTCGGTATCAGCCGCGCGGTCTTGCCACGGGTTCTGTCCATGGACCAGGTGCGGCAGGTGGCGGAACATTCCCCGGTGGAGCTGGAAGTGTTCGCCTTTGGCAGCCTCTGCATCATGGCGGAGGGGCGCTGTTACCTGTCCTCCTATCTGACGGATGAATCCCCGAATACCTGCGGCGCCTGCTCACCCGCCAAGGCTGTGCGCTGGGAAGAGAAGGGCGATGAGCTGGAAGCCCGGCTCAATGGTGTGCTGATCGACCGTTTTGCAGGCCACGAACAGGCGGGCTACCCGACCCTGTGCAAGGGGCGCTTCGAGGTGGAGGGGGCCGTCTATCACGCCATCGAGGAGCCCACCAGCCTCAACACCATGGATCTGCTTCCGGAGCTGCACCGCCTCGGCGTTTCCGCGGTCAAGATCGAGGGGCGCCAGCGCAGCCCCGCCTACAGTGGTCAGGTGGCCGGCACCTGGCGGGCGGCAATCGACCGTGTGAAGGCGGATCCCGAGACCTTTGAGCCCGCCCCGGAGTGGCAGCACACCCTGGGCGAACTGTCCGAGGGTGGCCAGACCACACTGGGCGCATGGACCCGGAGCTGGAAATGACGATGAAACTCTCACTGGGGCCGATCATCTGGTACTGGCCCCGCCAGGATGTGCTCAACTTCTACGCGGAAGCGGCGGAATGGCCGGTGGATACCATCTATCTGGGCGAAGTGGTGTGTTCCCGCCGTCGCGACATGAAGGTGGCGGACTGGTTGGATCTGGCCCGTGACCTGCGCGATTGCGGCAAGGAGGTAGTGCTTTCGAGCCAGACGCTGATCGAATCCGAGGCGGACCTGCGCACCCTGCGCCGCATCCGGGACAACGGCGAGTTCCTGGTCGAGGCCAATGACCAGAGCGCGCTGAATATGGTGATCGAGGCCGGTCTGCCGTTTGTGACGGGGCCCTCCGTGAACCTCTACAACACCGCCACGCTTCAGGTGCTTCTGCGCCGGGGCCTGCAGCGTTGGTGTCTGCCGGTGGAACTGAGCCGCGATACGCTGGCGGACATGCAGTCCGCCCTGGATGAGCAGTCCCTGCACGCACCGGTGGAGGTCTTTGCCTGGGGCTTCCTGCCGCTCGCCTGGTCGTCGCGCTGCTTCACGGCGCGCTATTACGGCAAGCCCAAGGACCGCTGCGAGTTCGTCTGCCAGCAGCATCCGGATGGGCTGGCCCTGAAATCCCGGGAGCATCAGGACGTGTTCCGTCTCAACGGCATCAGCACCCTGTCCGGCGCCCGCTATGACCTGATGCGTGAGCTGCCGGACATGCAGCGGCTGGGCGTGGATACCGTGCGCCTGAGCCCGGAATACGAAGGCATGGCGGATGTTGTGGCCCGCTTCGACCGGGCCCGGCATGGCGACATGCCGGAACGTCATCCGCTTCATCTGGTGGAAGCGCCCCCCTGTGACGGCTATTGGTATGGCCGCCCGGGCATGGAATGGAGTCATAACCCATGAAACAGACCCTGGATCGCATGGCTCGCAGCCTCATCCCGCTGGTGGATGCCCGCCTGCCCTGGGCGCTCAAGCAGGGTCTGGTGGAGCTGCCCCTGAATCACCTCTTTGCCGAGGCTCTGGCAGAAGGTGATTTCGGGGAGCTGGAAGGCCGTGTGCTGCGGCTCGAACTGGAGGATGCGACCACCGGGGTCACGCTGGGCTTCTGGGGTGGGCGTCTGCGTATGGCGTATGCAGAGCCCGAGGCGACCATACGGGGCACCACGGAAGCCTTCCGGCGGCTGGCGGAGCGCCGTGAGGACCCGGACCGTCTGTTCTTCCAGCGTCAGCTGGTGATCGAGGGAGATACCGAACTTGGGTTGGCGGTGAAGAACCTGCTGGATGCGCTGGAGTGGCGCATTCCCCTGCTGGGTGCCCCTTCGGGAGTCAGCGCGCCTCCGGATGCCGCCGGCTGATCAGGTCCCAGGCCTTGTGGATCTCCTCCAGACGGGCCCGGGCCAGTTCCGGGTCCATGTCGGTATGCTGCACCCTGTCCGGATGGTAAAGGCTGCGCTGCTTGCGGTAGGCCTGGCGAAGGGTCTCCAAGGAATCCGACGGCTTGCCGCCAACCACCTGGCAGGCGCGGGCCAAGCCGGTCAGGGGAGTCTGAGCGGAGCCCTCGTCCGGGGAGGTGATCCAGACCTTGCCCCGGTAGCTCTGAAGGATACGGTTGCTCGCCGTGGCGGGCAGCCCCGTGGCAACGATCGCGGTATGGCAGCGGGCAATGCGGGCGGCCGAATCCGGGCCATCCTGGTAGCACAGATGGGCCAGTGCCATGCTCAGCCGCAGGGCCGCATCCGGGGACCGGCGCGACAGAAGCCGGAACCAGAAGGGCACCATTGGCTGGGTGTCCTGCTTTCCGGCATTGAAGCGCCGGATCAGGCGGCGGCGCTGGCGGGGCCCAGCACTGAAATTGCGCATCAGGGACTCGCCGTAGCGGATGTCCAGCTCGTTCACCCGGCCGTCCGCCTTGGCCACATAGCCCATCAACCGGAACAGGGTGCCGCGTGCCCAGCGGGGCAGTCCGGTGCGCTCCAGAAGCCGGGCGCCGTGATGGCCGCAGGACGCCAGTTCACGGAGCAGGTCCGAAAGGTTCTCCGGCAGGGTGTCCGTACTGTTGTCGTGGTGTTTCGCGCTCATGGGGCTGTAACACTCCCTGCCAGTGTGCGCGCCGCCTCGAGACGCTCGGGGGTGCCAACATCCACCCAGAAGCCGTCATGGCCGATGCCGCTCACCCGCCCCTGCTGGCAGACCGTTGCCAGAACGGGGCCCAGCCGGTCTTCCCCGGCAGGGGCGCTGTCAATCAGGCGCCGGTGCAGGCGGCTGATCCCGGCAAAGGTAAGCCGTTCACCATGCTCCCTGGTTACCCGGCCACTGGCCAGTGCGAAATCCCCTCCACTGTGGTGCGCCGGATTGGGCACCAGGACCAGGTGGGCATCCGTATCCTTTGCCAGTGGACGGGCGGCAAGCGGGGTCATGTCGACGTCCGTCCAGACATCCCCGTTAATGACCAGGAACTCACTGGCCGTCTCCGTGAGCATCGGCAGCGCCCGACGTATTCCGCCCAGCGTTTCCAGCGGTTCTCCTTCGCGGGAATACTCTATGCGGGCCCCCAGATCGGCGCCATCGCCGAGGTGGGCTTCAATGCGGTCCCCCAGCCAGGCTGTGTTGATGACGATGTCCGGAACCCCCGCCTGTACCAGGGCCTCGATGTGCCACTGGATCATCGGCCGGCCACCAACCGGCAGCAGCGGCTTGGGGGTCTCCAGGGTCAGTGGCCGCAGACGTTCGCCGCGCCCGGCTGCCAGGATCATGGCCTTCATGGGGTCCCCGCCATTGGTTCCACTGCCGACGCCACCCGTTCCGCGAGCCAGTCTCCGAAGTGCTCGAGGGCCGGCTGGCGGCGTGCGGCCAGGATGATGTACTCCAGGGTACGCGGGATGTCCTCGAGGTAGCGCGGCTTGCCATCGCGCTGATCAAGCCGGGCAAAGATGCCGCTGGCCTTGAGGTGGCGCTGGATGCTCATGAGTTCGAACCACTGGCGGAAAGTGGCCTCGTCCGCCTGATGAAGACCGGCTTCGCGTGCCTGCAGGCGGTAGATCTCAAGCCACTGGCAGACCTTTTCCTGCGGCCAGGCAACGTAGCAGTCACGCAGCAGTGAGGCCGCGTCATAGGTGATAGGGCCGGTGACCGCGTCCTGGAAGTCGATGATGCCGGGGCTGTTGTTGTCCGCCACCAGCAGGTTGCGGGAGTGGTAATCACGGTGGACAGTAACCCGGGGCTGGGCCAGGGCGGACTCGGTCAGGGTGGCGAAGGTGGTCGCCAGCATGGCCTGCTCCTGGCTGGAAAGCTTGAGGCCGAGCTTGTGTTCCAGAAGCCAGTCCGGGAAAAGCTGCATCTCCTGCTGCAGGCGCTCGCGGTCATAGGGTGGCAGGGGATGATCCGGAGGGGAGGGCAGGCCCTGCAGTTGGACCAGCGCACTCAGGGCCTCGCCGTAGAGCCGGTCCGCGGCTGCCTCGGAGGTGAGTTCCTCCAGGTAGAGCCGGTCACCCAGATCCTCCAGCAGCAGGAACCCCTGCTCCTGATCCTCGGCCAGCAGTTGCGGCACATGCAGACCGTGTTGGTGCCAGTGGTGTGTCAGCGCTACAAAGGCCTCGCAGGATTCCTTCTCTGGTGGCGCGTCCATCACAATCCTGGATCCTTCCGGGGTCATTACCCGGAAATAGCGCCGGAAACTGGCGTCGCCGGCCACCGGTTCCGGTGCCTGCGGCGCTGTTCCCAGGCGCTGGCTCAGCCAGGCCAGCATGGCGTCGTAGCGTTGATCCATGGTTACTCCTGTTGATGGGCACCGCGCCAGGCAGCACCCTTTCGGATGTGTTGTATTCTGCATTAAGCCTCTGCCAGCTGGCCAGAGAGCGTTAACATGCTGCAGTGGCCCATGTAGACTGTGCCCCTGTTTTCAGCCGCAGGCCGGTGGACGCTCCGGAGAAGGTGAGTGGCAATACAGAGGTGGACGAACAACCGCGCCGGGCGATTCCGGATGCTGGCTGCCAGCATCACACTCGCCTGTGTGCCCGCGCAGGCCCAGGAGCCGCGCTCGGCCGCTGCCATCGACTGGGTGGAGTGGGAGCAGTTGCCCCCGGAACTGCAGGAAAAGGTGCCGGCTTACTGTGGCGGGACCTATCGCCCCCCTGCACTCGAATCCGGTAGTAGCGATGGCGCCTCCGGGGAGAGTGGTGAAGGTGGGCCGGTCCACATTACCAGCCGCGACGCCCACTACCGCATGGATGAGACCCTGGATCTGAGCGGTGATGTGCGGGTTCGCCAGGGGGAGCTCCGGGCACGCAGCGATCGTGCCCGGTATAACCAGAGCAGGGGCATCCTCAATCTCAGTGGCGGGGTGGTCAGCCGCGCCAGCGGCGTGTTGCTGACGGGCCATGAAGCCCAGGCCAGCGATGAGGGCGGTAGCCTGACCCTCAACACCGCCCGTTTCCTGCTCCATGACGCCCATATGCGCGGCAGTGCCGGCCGTATCAAGCGCACCGGGGAAGAGGCCATGCGCATCAATCAGGCGGTTATGACCACCTGCCAGCCTGGCCGGAATGACTGGTCCATGGCGGCGAGCCGTGTGAATCTGGATCAGGCCAGCGGTTTCGGCACTGCCAGCCATGTCCGGCTGAGGGTGAAGGATGTGCCGGTAATGTATGTGCCGTGGATCAGCTTCCCCATTGATGACCGGCGCAAGTCCGGTTTTCTGTACCCGTCCTTCGGGACGTCGAACGCTGGCAATGGCCTCTTCGTGGCCGCGCCCTATTACCTGAATCTCGCCCCTCACTATGATGCTACCTACACGCCGCAGTACATCCATGGTCGGGGCTACTTCTCGGAGCTGGAAACCCGCTACCTGAGCCGCTTCGGGCAGACGGATGTGCAGCTGGGCTTCATCGACAACGACTCGGAGTTCGAGTCGGAAAATCCCGGCATGGACGGCAAGCGCTGGGGCCTGGATGTCACCAGTGATGCCGACTTCGGTGGCGGTTGGCGCGGGGATCTGGATTACGCGGCGGTCTCCGACGACGACTATTCCAGTGACCTCAACCGGACCCTGGATATCCAGCAGAACACCCATCTGCGCCGCGATGGCCGCCTCCGCTACAGTCAGCCCGGAGTGAACTTCTCGGCGGCACTGCGGGGGTTCCAGACCATTGATCCCGCCATCCCCGAACGCCGCCGCCCCTACAATCAGCTGCCGCGTGTGCAGCTTGACCTCAGTACCAGCAGTGGTAACTGGTACGCCGCGCAGGATTCCGAGTACAACCATTTCTGGCGCGATAACCGGGATCTCCAGGGCCTGGACGCGGCTATTGGTCACCGGCTGCGCACCCGCCCGGAGGTGGGTTGGGAGCTGCGGGGGCTGCCGGGTTTTGTGAGCACCTCCGTGATGCTTGACCACACCCAGTACCAGCTGGACGACATCGAACGGGATGAACGTTTCAGCCGCAACGTGCCCTTTGCGGACGTGGATGCCGGGCTCTACTTCGACCGCTTCTTTGATGTGGGGGACAGCTTCTACAACCAGACGCTGGAGCCACGGCTGTACTATGTGTACTCACCGGAGCGTGAGCAGCAGGATATCCCGGTCTTTGACACCCGGCTCAACTCCTTCAACTTCAACCAGCTTTTCGCCCGGGACCGTTTTGTGGGCGGTGACCGTGTAGGGGACAACAACCGCCTCACGACGGCGCTGACCTCACGGGTGTATGATATGGACGCCGGAATCGAACGGGCCCGCGTGAGCCTTGGCCAGATCCACCGGTTCGAGGACGAGGAGGTCGCGCTCAACGGTGCCGGGACCAGCGAGGAAGGGCGTTCCCCGTACGCCGGTGAGCTCCTGCTGAGGCCGCTGGAAACCATGGACCTGCGGGTCACCGGTCAGTGGGACGCGGATGAACGTGAGACCGTTCGCGGCCGGAGCCAGTTCCGCTTCCACACCAGTGACTACCGCTACCTTTTCAATGCCGGTCATACCTATGACGCGGATACCGACCTTGAGCAGTCGGATGTGAGCACCGTGGTGGCGCTGGGTGAACAGACGAGCCTGATTGGCCGCTGGCTTTACGATATGGAGAATAGGGAGACAGCGGGCACACTGGTGGGGCTTGAGTACAGCAGTTGCTGCTGGAACCTCCAGCTGGTGGCCCAACGTTACCGAACCCGGGATGAGGGACTGGATACCCGGTTCCTGTTCCAGATACAGCTGCTCGGGCTGGGGGGCAGCGGCGATGCCCAGGACAACGCCCGTGATGCCATTCCCGGCTTTGATCAGCGCACTGCCATCAGAGAGCGCCCGACGCCCGAACAGTTGCGGCGCCCGGCGCAGGAACGATGGCCCTGAACCCATTCAGACTGAGGTAAGCATGATTCCGAAACGACAGCGCCCTTCAAGCCTGCTGGCCCTGGTCTTCCTGGCCTGCCTGCCCATGCTGGCGGCCGGAGCCGAACGCCAGCCGCTGGACCGCGTCGTGGCCGTGGTGGACGAGGGCGTGGTGCTCCAGTCCGAGCTTCAGGCGCGGATCCAGCAGATCCGTTCACGCCTAAGCGCCCAGGGCACGCGGCTGCCACCGGAATCGGTGCTGCGCCAGCGGGTTCTGGACCAGCTCATCCTGGAGGAAATCCAGATCCAGCGGGCCCGCCAGATGGGCATGCGCATCGGGGACTCCGAGCTCAACGACGCCATGCGCAATGTGGCCCGGAACAATGGCTTCAACAGCCTGGACGCCTTCGAGCAGGCACTGGCCAGCGAGGGCCTGAGCTTCCAGCAGGCGCGTGAGCAGATCCGCCGGGAGATGCTGGTCAGTCGCGTTCAGCAGCAGCGCGTTGGCCGGCGCGTGCGTGTCACCGAAAGGGAAGTGGACAACTTCCTAAGCTCGGCGGAAGCGCGTGAACGTTCCGGGATTGAACACCTGCTCGGCCATATCCTGATCGAGGTGAACAACTTCAACGACGAGGAAGAGGTCCAGGCGGCCCGGAGCAAGGCGGAGTCGATCCAGGAGAAGCTTGAGGAAGGCGGCGACTTCCGCGAGCTGGCGGTGGCCGAATCCGATGGCCGTAATGCGCTTGAAGGCGGCGAGCTGGGCTGGCGTTCCGGCCAGGAGCTGCCCTCGCTGGTGGCCGGTGAGATTCCGCGGCTGGACGTGGGCGAGCCGTCGCCGGTACTGCAGAGCAGCAATGGCTTCCACGTGGTCACACCGCTGGACCGCCGGGGGCAGGACACCAATGAAGTGGAACAGCGGGAGGTGAGCCACATACTGGTTAATACTCAGAATCGTTCCGAATCCGAGGCGGAGTCATTGATCCGCGAGATCAAGTCGGATCTGGAGGACGGCGCCGACTTCGCCGAGCTGGCCCGTGAGTATTCGGATGACCCGGGCACCGTTTCTGAAGGCGGTGAACTGGGCTGGGTCGGGCCCGGCGAGATGGTGCCGGCGTTCGAGGACACCATGATGGACACCGGTGTTGGCGAGACCAGCAGCCCCTTCCGTTCGCGGTTCGGCTGGCACATCCTGAAGGTTGAGGATAAACGCGTGGCAGAGCAGAGCGACGAGATCCGCCGCAATGAGGCCCGCCAGGCGCTGCAGCAGCGCCAGTACGAGCTGGAGCTCCAGAACTGGCTGAGCCAGATCCGTGAAGAGGCCTATGTGGACATCAAGACCGTGGTCACTGGCATGGAGGGCTCGCTGTGACCCGTCCGGCACGGCTGGCGGTAACGGCCGGTGAACCCGCCGGCATCGGGCCCGATCTGTGCCTCACCCTGGCCGACCGTGAGCGGGAGACGGAACTAGTGGTGGTCGCTGATGCGGACCTGATGCGTGAGCGGGCCCGGCTGCTGGAACTGGACGTGCGGATTGAGCCCTGGGAGCCGGACCAGCCCATTCCGACCGGCGCCGGCGTGCTTCCCGTATGGTCTGTTGCCTCCGTTGCAACAACCCGGGCCGGTCGGCTCGACCCGGAGAACGCCGGCTATGTGCTGCGCACCCTTGAAGCAGCCGTGGAGGCCTGCCAGCTCAGTATCGTGGATGGCATGGTGACCGCACCGGTGCACAAAGGGGTGATCAACGAGGCCGGTATCACCTTCAGTGGTCACACCGAGTTCCTGCAGGAGAAAACCGGCGCCAGTGGCGTGGTGATGATGCTGGCCACCGAAGGGCTGCGCGTGGCACTGGCCACCACCCACCTGCCATTGCGTGAAGTGCCGGATGCCATTAACGGCACCCGCCTCAACCGGGTACTCCAGATCCTGCATGCCGATCTGAAAAAACACTTCGGCATTAACCAGCCCCGCATCCTGGTCGCGGGCCTCAATCCGCATGCCGGGGAGGGTGGCCATATCGGTCACGAAGAGATTGACGTAATCGAACCGTTGCTGGAACGGCTGAACAGCGAGGGCATGAACCTCACAGGGCCGCTGCCGGCGGATACCCTGTTCACGCCCTACAACCTTGAAGAGGCGGATGCCGTGCTGGCCATGTACCACGATCAGGGCCTGCCGGTACTCAAGTACAAGGGCTTCGGTCGGGCCGTGAACATAAGCCTGGGGCTGCCGATCATCCGCACCTCCGTGGACCACGGCACGGCCCTGGACCTGGCCGCCACCGGGCAGGCGGACCCCGGCAGCCTGCATGAGGCCATCCAGACTGCGGCCCACATGGTGCGCCAGCGGGAGCGGACACGGAAGGGGCACGGATGAGCCGACCGGCGGGGCATCAGGCGCGTAAGCGCTTTGGTCAGAACTTCCTGCACGATGCGGGGGTGATCGACCGCATCGTGGGCGCCATCAACCCCACTCCGGATGACAATCTGTTGGAGATTGGCCCCGGCATGGGGGCGCTCAGCGAGCCACTGCTGGAAGCCTGCCCGTCCATGCAGATGATCGAGCTCGACCGGGACCTGATTCCCGGCCTTCGGGCGCAGTTCTTCCGCTACCCGGGGCTGACCATCCATGAAGGGGATGCCCTGCGCTTTGACTACCACGCCATTGCCGGCAAGGGGCCGATCCGGGCGGTGGGTAACCTCCCCTACAATATCGCCACGCCGCTGATCTTCCATCTGCTCGAGTTCGGGGATGTGATCCGCGACATGCATTTCATGCTCCAGAAGGAGGTGGTGGAGCGCATGGCCGCGGCGCCGGGTGAGAGCCAGTGGGGCCGGCTGGCGATCATGACCCAGTACCGCTGCGGGGTGCAGCCTCTGTTCACGGTCGGCTCGGGTGCCTTCAGCCCAGCCCCCAAGGTGGAATCCGCCATTGTGCGACTGGTGCCCCACGGAACCATCGACAACCCTGCGCATGATGTGGAACTGCTGGCCAAGGTGGTGCGTACGGCTTTCAACGCCCGCCGCAAGACCCTGCGCAAGGCACTGGCGCCGCTGTTCGGGGACGCTGACTGGCCGCGTCTGGGGGTTGACCCGACGCTGCGCCCCCAGAACCTGACGCTGGCGGACTACGTGATGCTGGCCAATGATCTGTACGCACAGCAATCTAATGGGAGTACGGAATGAGTGAGTACGCCATCGGCGACATTCACGGCTGCCATGACAGCCTGAGGGCCCTGATGGACCGTATCGGTTTCAGCCCGGACCGGGATCGGCTCTGGTTCGTGGGTGACATCATCAACCGTGGCCCCAAGTCGCTGGAATCCCTGCGGCTGGTGCGGGACCTGGGCGATAATGCCCTGGTGACCCTGGGCAACCATGACATGCACTTCCTGGCCGTGGCGCTGGGCGGGCATGAACCTCGCCCCAAGGATACGCTGCAGGCCATCCTGGAGTCGCCGGATCGCAATGACCTGATCGACTGGATGCTGCAGCAGAATTTTGCGATTCCGGACGAAGGGCGCGGCCTGCTGATGGTCCACGCGGGCATTCCGCATTTGTGGACGGCGGAAGAAGCGGTTGGCTACAGCCGGGAACTGGAGGCGGTGATCCAGAGCAACGAGGCATCGCGTTACTTCCGGGAGATGTACGGCAACCAGCCGGAACGCTGGGATCCCGGCCTTGAGGGAATGGAGCGCTGGCGGGTGATCACCAACTACCTTACCCGCATGCGCTTTCTGGCCGAGGACGGCACCCTGGATCTGGCCACCAAGGAGGGCGCGGGCGCCGCGCCTGAGGGCTTTGCACCCTGGTTCCAGTACCCGCGGCCGGATGCCACGGAACTGATTTTCGGGCACTGGGCGGCGCTTGAAGGCCGCACGGATACGCCTGACGTTTACGGTCTGGATACGGGCTGTGTCTACAATGGCCAGCTTACGGCAATGAACCTTGATACGAAGGAGATGACCCGTGTTGAACCCTGCGACTGAGGCGGGATTCCCGGCCAGCACCTGGCTGGCGGTTGCCGCTGTTCTGGGTGGCCTTGCGGTGGCGGCCGGGGCCTTCGGTGCCCATGCGCTTGAGGGCAAGCTGTCGGAACATTACATGAGCGTGTTCCAGACGGCGGTGCAGTACCAGATGTTCCATGCGCTGGCGTTGCTGGGCGTGGCCCTGGTCGGGATGGTGCGGCCGGATGCGTCCTGGCTGGTGCCGGCGGCCTGGGCGTTTCTGGTGGGTACGCTGCTGTTCAGTGGTAGTCTTTATGCACTGGTTCTGAGTGGTGTCCGGGTTCTGGGGGCGATTACGCCGATTGGGGGTGTGGCGTTCCTGGTTGGTTGGGTGTGTCTGGTTGTGGCTGGGTTGCGGCTGGGGGCTTGAAGCTGGCTCTCGAAAGCCTCATTTTTGTATAAATGACATCTCAAGCTTGTTGGTTTTCGGGAAGATGGGCATCGGGGAGGTCTTTCCGGGAATCGCTATGAATCCATCCATGGACGCTGCGCGATCGCCATCCCTGGCGATCGAGCTTCCCGGAAAGACCTCCCCGATACCCATCACCATGCACTCCAGCTGGATCGGGCTTTAGAAATGAAGATCGTACTGAACGGCGAGAACACCGAAGTCAGTGAAGGTGCAAGCATCCAGGCGCTGGTGGATCAGCTGGAGCTCACCGGGCGGCGGATTGCCGTGGAGGTGAATGAGGAGATTGTGCCCCGCAGCGAGCATGCAGCGCACCAGCTTTCGCCCGGTGACCAGGTGGAGGTTGTCCACGCCATCGGCGGTGGCTGAGCCAGCTTCCGTCCGTGCTGATCCGCGCCCCTGTAGGAGCGACCCCGGTCGCGATCGAATGCCCTGAAACGAGAGACACCATGACCCACAAGACCCCACAGGACACCCCGCTCACCATCGACGGCACCACCTACCGTTCCCGCCTGCTGGTGGGTACCGGCAAGTACGCCAGCTGGGAGCAGGCAAAAGACGCCATCGAGGCCAGCGGAGCGGAGATGGTGACCATGGCGGTGCGGCGCACGAACCTGGGGCAGAACCCGGATGAGCCGAGCCTTCTGGATATTGTCTCGCCGGAGAAGTATACGTTGCTGCCGAATACCGCCGGGTGCTACAGCGCGAAGGACGCGGTGCGCACCTGCAAGCTGGCGCGCGAACTTCTGGATGGTCACAACCTGGTGAAGCTGGAGGTGCTGGGGGATGAGAAGACCCTGTACCCGGATGTGACCGAGACCCTGAAGGCGGCGGAGCAGCTGATTGATGATGGTTTCCGGGTCATGGTCTACACCAACGATGACCCGCTGATTGCCCTGAAGCTGGAGCGGATGGGCTGCATTGCGGTGATGCCGCTGGGGGCACCCATCGGCTCCGGGCTGGGGATCCAGAACCGCTACAACATCCGCACCATCGTTGAGAACGCCAGTGTGCCGATACTGGTGGATGCGGGCGTGGGTACCGCCTCGGATGCGAGCCTGGCCATGGAGCTGGGGTGCGACGGGGTGCTGATGAATACCGCCATCGCCGAGGCGAAGGATCCAGTGCGGATGGCTGGGGCCATGCGCAAGGCGATTGAGGCCGGGCGTGAGGCCTACACCGCCGGGCGCATGCCGAAGCGGGCCTATGCCAGTGCCTCCTCACCGCTGGATGGAACCTTTTTCTGATGACGGATTCAGTGACGCTTGATTCGCCGTTAACGCTGCCCTGCGGCGCTGTCATTCCGAACCGTCTTGCCAAGGCCGCCATGACCGAAGGCCTTGCGGACAGCGAGTTGCACGCCACCGAGCGTCATCAGCGCCTCTACGGGCGCTGGTCGGATGGGGGAGCCGGACTGCTGATCACCGGCAACGTCATGATCGACCGTACCGTGCTGGAACGCCCGGGCAACGTGGCCATCGATCCGGCGCCGTCTGATGGTGAGCCCGTTGGAATGGCGGCACTGCGTGCCTGGGCTCGGGAAGGCACTCGCAACGGCAATCATCTGTGGATGCAGATTTCCCATGCCGGCCGCCAGTCGCCGCGCTACGTGACGACCAAGCCCGTGGGCCCTTCGGAAGTACAGCTGGAACTGATGGGCAACTACGCCCGGCCGCGCGCGCTGAGTGATGCTGAAATCCGGGACTTCATCGAACGCTTCGCGAATGTCGCCCGTATCGCCAGGGATGCCGGGTTCACGGGCGTGCAGGTGCATGGCGCCCATGGTTATCTGCTCTCCTCCTTCCTGTCGCCGGTGACCAATCAGCGCACGGATCAGTGGGGCGGTTCGCTTGCCAATCGGGCACGGTTCCTCCTGGAGACGGTCCGGGCGGTGCGTGAGCGCGTTGGGTCGGACTTCCCGGTAGCGGTGAAGCTGAACTCGGACGACTTCCGCAAGGGCGGTTTCAGCCACGAGGAATGCCTGAAGGTGGTGAAGTGGCTGAATGACGAAGGCATCGACCTTCTGGAGATTTCCGGTGGCACCTACGAGCAGCCGCGCCTGCTCGGACACAGCGGTGACGAGGGCACGGCGCATGAACCGGAACAGCGCGCCAGCACCCGAGCCCGCGAGGCCTACTTTCTGGAGTATGCGCAGGCCATCCGCGAGGTCTGCCAGTGCCCGCTGATGGTGACCGGCGGTTTCCGCAGCCGCTCACTGATGGAAGAGACCCTGGCGAACGGGGAGCTGGACATGATCGGCCTGGGCCGCCCCCTTTGCACGGACCCGGACACCCCGAAAGAGCTGATCGAAGGCCGCATCGACCAGGCCGTAAGCCATGAACAGCGCCTGCGCCTGGCCGACCGTGGCTGGCTCTCACCGGCCAGCCCGCTGATGCCACTGAAGATGATCAACGTGCTCGGCGGCCAGGCCTGGCACTACCAGCAGATCTTCCACCTGGCCGACGGCGAGCCGGTGGACCTGAACCTGAGCGTACTCGGCGCATTCGGGCGTTACTTCGGGTATGAGCTGAGTACGGCGTTCAGGCTGAAGCGTACGAAGTAAGCCTGCTACTGCCGGCATCTTCTAGATCTGGTAGAGGGCAGGCAAAGCCAATGTCAGAAGGGCGGTTGTGATAAGCAGAGTTGCGAGGTTAACCCCGAGACGGGTTTTGAGGGAGGCTGGAATAAGTTCCTTGAGAGTGATAATAACGAGAAACCCCATGAGAACCCATGTTGATACAGGGGTGAGGAGCACGTCGGAAATCCATGCTCCGATGGTGTGCTGAGCTGGATTACTGGATTCACCGTTTACTGAAAGAAAAAAGTCACGGTTGTTGGAGATTGCCAGCATCGTGCCCAGCTGAAGGAGAATGACGAAAACCAGCAGCGTATTGAGCAATGCTTTAACGGTATGCCGCCAACCATGGCGGCTGATGTATGTGACGAGCATCAGTCCCTGCCCTTTTCGATATCCTTTATGTCCTTTCTCATGCAGCTTTGGACTCTTCCGGGAGGTATTTGACCTTGCCCCGAATCCTGGTCGAGGCTGCCTGAACGCCACTCGATGAAATGTCTGCTTTGGCAGTTACCGTTTCAATGTTCCCGGTGTCATCAATAAGGTTGATAGTGACGTCTACCTTCCCGCCCCCGACCAATGCTCCGGTCAGTTTTATATCCAGCGTTTTTCCAGCCAGCTTTCCAGGAGTACGGAAAAGTTCGGCGTTGGTTCTGATAGAGAACCAGTCTGTCTGTACGTGACTTGCGACGAACGATCCCGTGGAGGAACCAAACGAGGGGCCTTTTACTATGCCGTAAAGCTTCTGGGGAGCATCTTTGCTGGGGCGGGTTTCGATATACGTTCCGGTGAATCCGTTAACCCCGAAACCTGTTTTACCGAAAGAGACGCTTGCACTGGTGGCTGTGATCCTGATTTCCATAAATCGACATCCCTGTGTGATTGATCTGGTTTTTTAACAGTGTTTGGTATTTTGCCTTAGGGCTAAATTGGCTGCAAGGTAGGGCTGGGACGTTCCATATCTTGAAGTCCAGCATGACCTGAGAGGCCATGAAATTACCCCGCTTTGTGGAGATGGTCTGAGCGAAAGTGATCCGCGCGCCCGCACGGGGCGCGACGAAATCGGCCAAATTTGGCCGGAGGTTGCACTATTGTTCCTACCCACGCGCCCGCATGGGCGCGACTCCATCAGGACCTGGGCGGTGCGAGTGAAGTTCTCGTTTCTATCCCACGCGCCCGCACGGGGCGTGACGCGAATACCTGCACTCCCGCGCCTTGTGCTCGCTCGTTTCTATCCACGCGCCCACGTGGGGCGCGACTAGCGGGCTACAAACTGTTTCCAGCCCTTGACGCCGTTTCTATCCCCACGCGCCCGCGTGGGGCGCGACGCTTGAACTGCCTGAAACCCGCGATGCCTACCTTGTTTCTATCCACGCGCCCGCGTGGGGCGCGACGGTGTCCTCCGGTGGTTCGTGGCGCTCGGGAAGCGGCAGTTTCTATCCACGCGCCCGCGTGGGGCGCGACGCCGTCCTGGTAATACTCAAGATGACTGGCCAGAGTTTCTATCCACGCGCCCGCGTGGGGCGCGACGGCCGGCCACGGTGATCCGGCTTTCACGGATGCGTTTCTATCCACGCGCCCGCGTGGGGCGCGACATTCTGCTTGATCGGGAGCTGGGGCGTGAGTATGTTTCTATCCACGCGCCCGCGTGGGGCGCGACTGTGAGATCATTATATACACACCAGATATGGCCGGTTTCTATCCACGCGCCCGCGTGGGGCGCGACATGGCGCTGTGATTAACGTGTGACCAGTAGGGGCGTTTCTATCCACGCGCCCGCGTGGGGCGCGACTCCTTCGAAACAGCCTACAGGCAAGGCGCAACGGGTTTCTATCCACGCGCCCGCGTGGGGCGCGACCGTTTACATGTCCTCAGAGTTAAAGGCATCCGAGGTTTCTATCCACGCGCCCGCGTGGGGCGCGACGGAACTGTCTCTGCGCTCGGATGAGTTCGCCAAGGTTTCTATCCACGCGCCCGCGTGGGGCGCGACCTGGGATCGGCCGGTGGTTTCGTCCCCCGCACGGTTTCTATCCACGCGCCCGCGTGGGGCGCGACAGAGATAGTGAAAAATGAAAAAACAGATTCCATTTGTTTCTATCCACGCGCCCGCGTGGGGCGCGACAGTTTCCCGAGGTGGTGTGCATGATGACAACCAAAGTTTCTATCCACGCGCCCGCGTGGGGCGCGACCCCCGCCCTGGCGCTGGGCGGCTTGCATCTGTGCCAGTTTCTATCCACGCGCCCGCGTGGGGCGCGACTTGAAGTCTTCGCCAGTGGAGGTGTCGTTTTGAGGTTTCTATCCACGCGCCCGCGTGGGGCGCGACGGCCCGCCTTGCGTCTCAGGTTGGCGTCATGGAGGTTTCTATCCACGCGCCCGCGTGGGGCGCGACCCCAGGCCGAGGAACAGGCCGAGCAGGACGCGGCGGTTTCTATCCACGCGCCCGCGTGGGGCGCGACCTCGCCAGCCCAGCGCCGGGATTCGACCACCGCGTTTCTATCCACGCGCCCGCGTGGGGCGCGACGAGCCGCTGAGTTCCAAGGTAACGCATGTGGATATGTTTCTATCCACGCGCCCGCGTGGGGCGCGACTGTCGAGCTCATCGACCAGGGCGTGACCGATCTTGTTTCTATCCACGCGCCCGCGTGGGGCGCGACTTTGACTATCTGGTGTCGATCTTTGGCGATGCCGGTTTCTATCCACGCGCCCGCGTGGGGCGCGACAATCCGCCACACCCTTGGGCGTGGTCTTAAATTCGTTTCTATCCACGCGCCCGCGTGGGGCGCGACCGGCCATTGACCGGTGTGGATTCTCGTCGCTGATGTTTCTATCCACGCGCCCGCGTGGGGCGCGACCACAACCATGCGCATTGGCCGCCGGGAACCGTCTGTTTCTATCCACGCGCCCGCGTGGGGCGCGACGGGTTCAGATATTGCGGATTGGGTCCATGGCCAGTGTTTCTATCCACGCGCCCGCGTGGGGCGCGACCGATGCGGACATGATCCCGCACCCACTGGCAGACGTTTCTATCCACGCGCCCGCGTGGGGCGCGACATCGAATGACACCAGGGTGACGTAGCGCGAACGAGTTTCTATCCACGCGCCCGCGTGGGGCGCGACAGGTGCTGTGCTTCAATCCTGTAGACCAGCTGCGTGTTTCTATCCACGCGCCCGCGTGGGGCGCGACCGGCCATCGACCGGTGCGGGTTCTCGTCGCTGATGTTTCTATCCACGCGCCCGCGTGGGGCGCGACACAGCTTTTGCACTCGAGATCGCGGTAGGTGCTGGTTTCTATCCACGCGCCCGCGTGGGGCGCGACATGGCGGACGTTCTCAATCTGGTATCACCCGCACGTGTTTCTATCCACGCGCCCGCGTGGGGCGCGACCCACGCTGACAAGGTACTTGTAGCGCCGCGCCTTGTTTCTATCCACGCGCCCGCGTGGGGCGCGACCGTTATGCGGTGCGCCTCATCAAGTATTACGGCACAGTTTCTATCCACGCGCCCGCGTGGGGCGCGACGACTTACGTGCAATGCAGCAACCGCTGGACATGCGTTTCTATCCACGCGCCCGCGTGGGGCGCGACAAGATGCGGCTGCATCGGTCTCTACCAGTCCCTTGTTTCTATCCACGCGCCCGCGTGGGGCGCGACCTTTGCGGCTAACGCATTAAAGAATGCAGTGTTAGTTTCTATCCACGCGCCCGCGTGGGGCGCGACAGCAACATGACGGCGTTCCTCTGACTGTTAAATGGGTTTCTATCCACGCGCCCGCGTGGGGCGCGACAACGAGCGAATCACGGATGTTTCCGATAGTCTCTGTTTCTATCCACGCGCCCGCGTGGGGCGCGACGGATCTGCTCAGGGCAAGGGCGAGCGATGAGCCCTGTTTCTATCCACGCGCCCGCGTGGGGCGCGACATTTACGGACCGCGCCGCGTTTGCGCACAAAATCGTTTCTATCCACGCGCCCGCGTGGGGCGCGACGAGACAACTTATGTCGAGCGTACTGTCACTGGCAAAGTTTCTATCCACGCGCCCGCGTGGGGCGCGACTTAACAGTATCAGGCAGCCATTCAAAGTGTGTCGGGTTTCTATCCACGCGCCCGCGTGGGGCGCGACGCCAAGAGGTAACGGGGGCTGATGGCGGCCCGGTGTTTCTATCCACGCGCCCGCGTGGGGCGCGACGTTGAGGCCGCGCCGCAATCGCTTCTGGACAGGCTGTTTCTATCCACGCGCCCGCGTGGGGCGCGACATAGAGCCGTTAGCGCCGGCTTCATAGGTAACGGTGTTTCTATCCACGCGCCCGCGTGGGGCGCGACAATGTCAGCAATCGGCGGCAACCGAGCATCAGCCGACGTTTCTATCCACGCGCCCGCGTGGGGCGCGACACGATTACCGAGCACAAGGACGGCTATCTCAAGCAGTTTCTATCCACGCGCCCGCGTGGGGCGCGACATCATGGACGACCTGGAAGCCGCGGCCCCGGAGCAGTTTCTATCCACGCGCCCGCGTGGGGCGCGACCTGTCCGCATCGTGGAGCTGCCCAGCCTGCCAGAGTTTCTATCCACGCGCCCGCGTGGGGCGCGACTTCGATTCGTCCTTCAAGAGCTTGATCGATAACAGTTTCTATCCACGCGCCCGCGTGGGGCGCGACCGTCCACCATCGGCATGTACTGGACCTTTTTGATGTTTCTATCCACGCGCCCGCGTGGGGCGCGACCGCGCTGTTTGGTGGCGATCGTGATGTTGTAGACGTTTCTATCCACGCGCCCGCGTGGGGCGCGACGTTATTGGCGCCACCGCCCGCTGAGCTAGCTTGAGTTTCTATCCACGCGCCCGCGTGGGGCGCGACGCGGGTTTCAGCGGCGGCGTTTACTGCCTGAATAGTTTCTATCCACGCGCCCGCGTGGGGCGCGACGGGCCTGATACCGAAGCGGGTGATCTCGTCGATGTGTTTCTATCCACGCGCCCGCGTGGGGCGCGACTCACTGTTCCTATTGAGACGTATTCAGCTATGACTGTTTCTATCCACGCGCCCGCGTGGGGCGCGACAGAATGATCAGACCAAAATCAACGCCATCAAGCAGTTTCTATCCACGCGCCCGCGTGGGGCGCGACGCGCTCTGTGCGGTCGTTTTTGAGGGGGTCTGATGTTTCTATCCACGCGCCCGCGTGGGGCGCGACGCCCCGAACCACCGGAGGACACCTAATGGCACACGTTTCTATCCACGCGCCCGCGTGGGGCGCGACCGCTGCAGCGTCAGAAGATCACCCCCGTTCATGATGTTTCTATCCACGCGCCCGCGTGGGGCGCGACCCCGTTGGAAATAGTGATTTCCACGCCTGGGAAGTTTCTATCCACGCGCCCGCGTGGGGCGCGACCGTTCAAGTCTAGCTTGTTAAAGAGCAACCCAAAAACCAGCGGTTCCCGCTGATCCGGTAACAAAGAGGAGCGATAAAGGCGAAGAAGTGCCGTCCGTTTCGGAAAGACTTGTGAATCAGATGGTTGGGGTTCCGCTGATCTGTCGGGTTTTTTATGGGAACCATAGGGTAGCGGACCTATAGGATCAGCGCGTCATTCAATGGGTCATTAGCTGGCTTGGAGCCATGGTGCTCGACCTTCTCTCTTCCTTTCTTGCCCAGAAAGTAGAACCGAAGGCTGTCTTCCTCGCTGTCATAGATCGAGAGCAGTTCATCCTTGAGCTGGGTAAAGTGTGCTGGTTCCACATCGCATTCGAAGACGGAATTCTGAACCCGTATTCCATAGTCCAGACAGGCTTTTGCGATCTGCCTGAGTCGGCGCCGACCTTTTGCAGTCGTTACACTGACATCGTAGGTAATCAGTACCAGCATCGCTATTTCACCATGTAGGGTGTGTAGAACGCCATATCTCCCCTTAGATGCCGCGCCAGCAGCAGGGCTTGGCAGTGCGGGAGCAGACCAATCGGGACCTGTTCTTCCAGGTAGGGGTGCTGCAACTCGGTCTGTTTGCGTTCCTGGTAGGCGGTAAGAACCTTCTTGCGCGGCTCTTCCTTCAGTCGTACGGCGCCGCTGGCATCCGTATCAAAATCCTTGAGCTGAACCTGCTGTCGGTTGACTAGGGTAAGAACGAAACGATCTGCCCACGCCGCCCGGAATTCCTCTAGCATATCGAGAGCCAGGCTTGGACGTCCGGGGCGATCTTTGTGAAGAAAGCCGACGTATGGGTCCAGCCCAACGCCCTGCAATGCCGATGTGCATTCCTGAGTTATGAGCGAGTACACGAAGGACAGGAGTGCGTTTAGCGGATCAGTGGGTGGGCGTCGAACGCGGCCTCCGAAGGCGAATCCGGACCCTTTCAGGAGATCGTTGAAAACGCCGAAGTAGGTGTTGGCGGCATCGCCTTCCATGCCCCTGATGGCGTCCACGGAATCGGCATTGCGTACCCGCCGTAGGCTGGTTGCCAGCTTATCCACGGCCTCTCTGAGGGATGGTGTTTCTCCGTGATTCCGGATCTCACGCTGCAGAACGGACCGGCTGTTGGCGATCTTGGCTGCCACGGAAAGCCGGGCAACGGCCGCGGCCTGTTCCTCTGAATCAGCCCAGCGATATTGTTCCCGCCTCAGCAGGACATTGCCGTTCTCACGGCCCTGAACACGCGCCAGGAAACGCCCATAACCTGTGTAGAAGGCCAGGCCAATGCCCTGGTCCGCGCAATAGCCCATGAGGAAGGGCGATACCGAAACCCGACCGAAACAGATAATGCCGCCGAGTGACAGTGCTGGGAACTGCCCCAGCTTTTCGTCACCCTGTTTGATGACAATGGTCTCCCGCTCCTTGTGGAGGTAGGTTTCCTGGCGGGTGATATAGAGGGTGTTCAGAAGCCGCTTCATTGTTGGAACAACTCTCTGATATAGCGCTCGGAGGCATCCTTCCGGAAACGCTGGGGCTGGCAGGTGTCGGCGAGGGAGCATGCACGGCAACGTTTGGCATCGTCGATGGGCGACGGTGTTCTTCCCTGATCCATCAGTTCACGGGCAGCCTGGATGCAGGCCAGAGTCCGTTCTCTCAGAGCATTATTGATGGAGACGGTCTCCCGATGGCGTACTTCCCAGTACCAGATGGCGCCTTCGCCAACACCGGTCTCTTTCATGTCCTCGATACAGAGCGCCTGGGCACAGAGCTGGATGCGGTCCCAGTCCTGAACCTTTGGCTTTCCCCGTTTGTATTCCACAGGGCGGTAGATCTCCGGTGGTCCCTGCTCGACTTCCAGAAGGTCCATCTTTCCAGTGAGCCCGTGTTCTCTGGAGAGCAATTCAACGCTGCGTTCATACTGGATCCCGTTGCGTGTTTCCGACTGGCCGGAGTCCACGCGTTGATGCAGTACACGACCTTCCGCCGTGTACCGATTCTCTGCCCATACCTGCTCCACATGGATCAGCGCGAACTGCCGTGGGCAGTACGCGTAGTGCTGAAGAGCGGAGATGGGCAGAAGGTCATCCATTGCCAGGGCACCTACAGTTTCTCTTCGACGCTGACGCCCTGCGGGATGGACTCTGAATCAACCCTGACGCGGTAGTCCGAGAACTGGCGGGCGGGGGAATCCGGTTCGCCGTCTACGCGCTCCACGCTCACGGAATCGAACAACGTGTGGGCCGGTGCATTTCCCATGGCACAGTCGTGCTTGAATACGATCAGCTTGCGGGCAGACATTTCCCCTCGGGATGCGGAGCGGTCGTGCTCGAACATGTTGATGAGCGAGCGCCACAAAAGATCAAGGTCTTCCTCACCAAAGCCGGTCTGTTCCGCGAGCTTCGCGGAGATGAAGCCATGCGCCCGGTAAAGGCCGTAAGGAATGATGTGCTTCCGCCCCATGGTGCGGTTGTCGCCGCTTTGTTTTTCGGCTTCCTTCTCTGTGGTAACTGCCATGCGGGTGATGGACATTTCAAGAGGAACGACAGGGTCAATGGAGTTGGCAAAGGCCATCTGGATTGGACCCCGAACTTGCCCACAATTGACGCCGGTCGTCATAACGGCACCAAAGGAACGAATGTCGAAGAAGTTGGTGCACATCCACTGGGTGAGCTCCCTTGCCTTGGCTTCGTCCTTGGGAAGCTTATTCGGTTCCGGTTTGATTCCCAAGGCTTCATAGGCCTTCTGGTGCTGGTTGTTCAGAACGCCTTTTTCCTTCATGTAGATGTTGTAGCCTGGGGTTTCCTCTTTCTCGAGGCTGACGTAATTCCGGATCTTGCGTTTGAGGCAAACGTCCGTAACCAAACCCTGGTTGGTTTCCGGATCAATGCGCGGCAGGTTGCCGGCATCGGGGTCGCCGTTTGGGTTGCCGTTGGTCACGTCAAACAGAAAGACGAATTCGTAGCGGTTGCTAATGGCGGTCATCATTCTTCTCCTTGCTCAGCGGGTTCCGGTTTGCGGAAGTGGCTCTGGGACTGGTGGTAATAACCGATGGCGAACTGGCCCTGGGATTCGAGGCGCAGGCTCTTGGGGAACGTTGAGCCCAGCCCGTCCATGATTTCGCCGATCTCTTTTTCAATGTTCACGGCAAGCCCCGGCTTGTCCTTGCGCAGGCGCCCGAGATGGTGCTGGGCGTTGCGGAGCAGGACCGGGAAAATGCTGGCTGGTGTGGCGGACGCCGAACCGTAATACCGGTCCCGGATGGTGGCATTTACATTATCGCCCAGGGCGGCGCGCTGCGCGTTCTCCAGCGCAGCAAACAGTCGGCCAAGCCGATAGCCGGGGTTGGTGTTTTCTTTATCGAGACTCACGGGCACCTCCTCTTGGATACCTTTGACGCCCAGGCGCCGCTCGCGCGCCAGGACTCCCTTGCAGAGAGCAACACGGAGGCCGGAAATATCGCCGTCCGTGCGCATGCGCATGATGATGTTGGTTAGCAGGCTTCGCGGATAACGCCTGCCGGTCAGAATGGAACGGGTCAGTTCCCCTGAAAGCTGGGGCGGTATGTCATCCCAGCTGCCTTTTTTCTCCTTGCCACGGTGGGGCGTTGTTTCCAGCAGCAAACGCCAGATGCCGGGAAACGTTTTCCACGGTAAAGGCTCAAGGCTCAGGTCCTGATAGTGCTGTGCCATCCGTCGTGCGAAGGACTGCAGAGAACCGGTCTCCCAGTATCGGATGGACAGGCGTGATGCGTTCGGAGCAAGGCCCAGCACATAGATCTGAGCTTCGTCGTTGAGACCGGGGTCCTGCTCACGCAGGGGCTGGCCCCGTGCGACCGAATCCAGAAGGCGTTTAAGCCGTTCCGTCTCACTCTCGTCGCTCGCACCTGGGTTCAACATCTGGGCAAAGGTCTGCTCGGCAACTTGCGTCTGCGACTGGTCATCCGCAATGGCCCAGAAAACCGTTGTGGCATCGCCGATCTGGAGACGTTGGTGGTTGTCGGGCTCATTTCGGAGCAGGTGGTTCAGTGTCGTGGTGTAGGCAAAGGCAGCCTTCTCAGATACCGGGGCGTTATCCCCTTGAGACTTGCCGTAGGATTCGTAGGCTTTTTCATTGAATGAGACGATGGAGGCACCCATCGACTGCGCATCCTTAACGCCCTTGATGGAGGGATGCACTCGCGCGACAGGCGCGTGTTCGCCCGTTACGAGACAGGTTCCCTCCGGGCTCTCGGCCTTCTCAAGAAGTTGTTTTCTGAGCTCTTTGGCCGCCTCACGCTGATGGATGAATTGCCGCTCCCCTTCAAGGCGGAAAACAACATTGGTATCCAGAGTTTCTTCGCTCAATGCTGGAAGTTTGCCGGAATGTTCGGGTTGCCACTGGCGCAGAAAGCGGAGGAGAGCCAGGAGACCTTCATCATCTGTGCCATCGAGAACTTCCTCATGATAGTCCTTGAATGCCTTATGGGCTTCGGCAGCTCTTTTCTGCGCTTTGTCATCCTGTCCTTCTGTCAGACCAAGAGCGTACTTGGTGTTATCCCAGAGGAATGCAGGTGGAGGGTTAACGCCGGATCGTTTTGGTGGTTGGGTTACCAGTATCAGATTGGGGCGGGGCTTTTTATTACTGGTGTCACGAAGGTCCAAGACATCAACCAGCCTCCCTTCGGGAGAGAGGACCAGTCCGAAACTGATCTTTTCGTAGCTGTACCCCAGAGGTGCGATAGTGCTCTCCGGTTGGGCTGCGAGTCGGTCGTAATAATCGTTCAGCGCTGTCAGGATCATGCTCGCACCTCCTCGTCATGGAAGGCGGGAACGTCGATGACACCATCCGTCATTACGGGTCGGAAGAAACGGGGAGTCATGCCGTTCTGAAAGTCGAAGTCATGGAGCATGAAGCCCAGATCCTTCTCGCCCAGAAGACTGTCATCCACGGCAAGCTCGGGCTCGCCTTCCTCGATCAGCCGGAAAAAGGCAGGAAACTCACGGTTGCCGAGATAGGGGGTGTGAAAGCACTGGCCCTTCCGGGCCCGACGGTTAAAGGTGTCCAGGTGCTTCCCTTCGTTATCGCCAGGTTCTGCCTTGGTGGTGAACTCAAAGTGCGCTTCGATGATGTAGGCAACATCCCGGAGAATGGTGGCCGCGCGCTGCTGGCGGTCATCCTCGACGATGTTTGAAAGTCCGGAGGTGGATTCCGCCTTCATAGCCGATTTGACGTTGCCCGTGGGAATCTTGGATGCCACCTCATTCCGGCGGATGGATTCAAATCGGATTGGCTTCAGCACCTGTATCCGGTCAACCACCCATCGGATTGCCGGTTTCCAGTGAATGGCTTCCAGAATGCCTCTCGCAGCTGACGGTGTGATCACGTCATAACTGACCCGTTCCACTTTCATCTCGGGGCGCGTAAAACAGGCCCTGTCACCCCAGACCAGTAATTTGATTCCGTAAGCCATTTATTTCTCCTATATATCCACGTCGTTTCGACGACTCATAAAACCGAGTTTTCAGCTCTGATAAAGACTGAATCATCCCAGTTAAGCCCATATCTCGGGTGATAGAGGTCTTCGTTTACAAGCACCAGAAACTGCTCACCGAATTCTTCCTGTCGGATCGGTTGGACTGCCCCAGCGCTCTTTAAGGCCTTATAACCCTGCTCAGGAATCTGCACGAGGTACGATTGCAATCTCCGGCTGATCCCGCCAATCCGATCGGCGTATTCAAGGGTCTTAATGGCATCCCGAGCCTCGTCGTCATACGGGATGATGATCGGAATCATGGTGCTCTCGATCATCCGGAACTGGTCGGAGACCCACTCGAAGGGGAGGTTGTCGACCTGGCTCCGGTTTACGCGGCCAAGTATGTCGTTGGCATCCAGCTCCTTATCTTTCTGCCAGTAGAGTTCCCGGAAATAGGCATTGATGGCCTCCAGTGCCAGTGGGTCATCAAACTGGCGGAAGATGGCCCGGGCAGCCTGGGCAAACTGTTTGAGCTCCGGTGGCATGGGCCAGTCATCCGCCACGGTGAAAACACGGACCTCGCTGTCTTCCGACGCCCGCTTACCTTCGCGGTTGCAGCGCCCCGCAGCCTGTGCAATGGAGTCAAGACCGGTTTCCGCTCTCAGAATCAAGGGGAAGTCCACGTCAACGCCCGCCTCAATCAGGGAGGTGGAAACCAGTCGGCAGGGTAGGCCTTCAAGGAGTCGTTCGCGGATCTCGGCCAGCATTTCACTCCGGTGCCTTGCACACATCAGCGTTGTAAGATGATAGGCGCCGGGTTCATCGGCAATTCTTTCGTACAGGCATCGGGCATGACGCCGGTTGTTGACGATGCACAGTGCTTGGTCGTTTTCCTTGAGGGCGCCGGCAATGTCTTCATCTGAGGCATCACCGATATGGCGCAGGGTCACCCGTTTTAATCGGTCGAAGATGCGTTTCCGATCCGGCGCCAGTTCCCGAACGTTTTCAAGTCCCCCCTTGAACTCGTCACCGGCCTTCAAGGCGGGTTGGGTGGCCGTGCAGAGAACGAGGCTTGTCCGGTAATTGCGGGCCAACTCGTCAATTGCTGCGACGCATGGGCGCAGCAGTTTCAATGGCAGGGTCTGGGCCTCATCCAGTATCACGACACTGCCACTGATGTTGTGCAGTTTGCGGCACTGGGAAGGGCGGTCACCGAAAAGGCTTTCAAAGAACTGGACTGAGGTGGTGACCACGACCGGCGCCTCCCAGTTTTCCATTGCCTTTTTTAGCTTGTCGGCCGCTTCCGGAGCTTTCTGCCCGTCGTCCTGATAGGCACTATGGTGTTCGAGCACGGCTGTATCGCCGTAGGGGCCCAGAGCCTGACGGAAGACCGCTGCATTCTGTTCAACGATGCTGGTGAAGGGGATGACGAAAATGACGCGCCTCAGGCCATGCCTGATGGCATGATCGAGCGCGAACGCCAGCGAGGTCAGTGTTTTGCCGCCACCAGTGGGAACAGTCATCGAGAAGAGCCCCGGAGACTGTTCGGACTCGTTGCGGGCATGGTTGAGAATCTCTAACCGTAGTTCATTGACCTCGGTATCCGCTGTAAAGCCTGAGAGGGTCTTGTCCAGCTCCTCCCGTAATGTTTCCAAAGATGGGAAGCCCGTGCGCTCTACCGAGGTTCCTTCGATGCCGGTGTAGAATGCTTCTGTATCCCGGTAATCCGCATCAACCAGGGAGGAGAAGAGCATCCGACCCATCATGGAGAACTGAAAGCTGCGTTGATCCGGGTTCAGCGAAAACGCTTCCGGTTCAGGGGCGGTTTCAGGGAGTGGGATCTCATCCTCCCATGCTGGATTCAGATGAGGGACGTCGCGGTTCAGGCGTTCAGCGAGTGGTGTCCGTGTGCCCTGGTCTCGCCCATTAGCGAGTCCGGCATGGTGTCCGGCAACTCCATACGCCAGCAGTTTCCCGATAAAGCTGTAGCGTTCAGCCGCAACCATGGCGCCCCGAGTGGAATGGTCCACTTTCCCGCTCTCACCCTGGAGCCGTCTCTGGAATGGGGTCGAGTACTTCCCGAGATCATGGAGCAGACCCATGGTCTTTGCCATGTTCCCACACCCAAACGGAGCCGCATTGGTTTCCGCGAGGGTCGCCGTGGCCTCCAGGTGTTCCTGGAGGGGCTGCCAGTCAGCCTGATCCTCACGTTCTGTGGTGTGAGCGAAAAAAGTGTTACCAGAGCTCATTTGTTTGCCGTCGACCTTCTGCTGCGTAACAGTTGCGGTTTTATCACGGGCTTTGCCCCACAGAATGCACCACTGGTCGAATTACCAGTACAAGCTATGCATCCGTTCGATCTGATCCGCAAATTCCTGCCGTAATGCCGTCGGCGCAATCACCTCCACTTCCGGCCCGTAACGAAGGACTTCCATGACCAGCTCGGTGGAATCTGCGTAGGGAACGTAGAGATGGAAACGGCCATCGTCCTGCCAGTGTCCTTCCTGGGCCGGGTGCCAGGTCTCTTCCGCGCTCCAGCGAGCGGCCCGGGGAGAGAAGCGCAAATGGGCGGTTTGCTCGGCTTCGCCGGTAAAGATGCCGAAGCTGGCGCTGAATTCGGCGTCGATGGTTTCTGGTGAGCATTCCAGGGCCTCGTCGCTGGTTACGGAAGGTGCGCTCATCCGGTCCAGGGAGAACAGCCGCAACGCTTCCGCTTCATGGCACCAGCCCAGCAGATACCAGTTGGAACGGTAGTGTAGAAGCCGCTGGGGACTGATTTCCCGGTTCTGGGTTTGCTCCCGGCTGCGGCTGGTGTAGGCAGCATTGAGCCGGAGGCCTCGGAGGGTGGCTTCGGCAGCGTTCCGGAATATGGACTCGGGCGCATGGCGGGCAAGGATGGGTTGTATCCGGATGCGTTCATTCAGGCGCTGGGCGGTGTCACCGTCATCTCCCAGAAGTTCCCGGATGCGGTCCTTGAGGGGTGATAGGTGGGGCGTCATCAGTCCCGGCTGAACGGCTTCCAGAAGTTGTTCGCTGGCCAGTAGTGCATGGAGTTCGCTGGCGTTCATCCAGAAGCCGGGCAGCTCGAATACTGGTTCTTCCGGGTCGTATTCGTGGCCGTTGTGTTCCCGGTTATAGGTTATGGGTGCGCCGAGGATGTCCCGCATGAACTGGAAGTCCCGCGTGATGGTGTTGCGGGAGGCTTCCAAGGTTTCCATGAGAGTCTGCATCGGCACTGGGCGCCTTGCCGAGCGGAGAGTGTCATGGATGCGGTAGATACGTTCAATTTGGCTCACCGGCACTCCCTGAGCGGATGATTATTTTCCGTCAAAAGGGAGCCTAGCAGTTGTCCGGCGTGATTGCCCTAGTCGCCATGAGCACGATGTCCTTGAGTTCTTGAATATTAAGACTTGTGGAATTACGCTCAGGATTCTTCAAATCCCCACTGGATGGGGTTCTATTGAAAGGAGGCAAACAATGAGTGCTACGACACTCTCCCTACCCGATATCCCGGATTCCAAAGTGGTGCTGAACGAACGTGAAGCCCGGGAGGTGCTCGCGTTTTTCTGGCCCTCGAAGAAGCCCGTTATCAAGACAACTACGATGACGATGGACTTGAGGCGGTATGCTCAGGCTTTGCTCGTTGTTGCTATTGATGGATCCTATCTGCTCGGTTTCGTGCACATACTCTTCAATGTGGTGTTCCGGCGAAAACCTGGCACCTCGATTAGGAAGCTGATAACCAAGGTTACCCGAAAATCGACCAAGCACTGGTGGAAACACGCGACGGAGGATGATCTGGAGGATCCAAGAATCTATGAAACGGTTCGGGTGGCCATTGCCGGCAAACAGAAACCTCGGGTTGAGAAAGGGCTGAATGGTCTGCCTCTTACGAATCGGGGCAAGTCGAGAATCGAGTTCGGTAATATTGAACCGTGCGAAGAAGTCTGGGTCTGAGGAGGGGGTATGCGAAAACTTTTAAAGTGGTCTGCCCTGGTTCTTGTTTTTCTTGTCGTTGCAACGGCGGGTGTTGTTCTGTACGAGTTCCGAACAACATCGACGTTTCAGTTGATTGTGGTCTATATGGATCAGGATAATCCTGAAGTCATCCGCTGGAGCGCGGAGCAGGCACTTTATGCATTTCATCCAGATCAGGACGATGTCGAGCAACTGAGTCGCGAGGCTGGAGCTCGTTATGCAGCCTCCCTTCCTGACTCCGAGGAGGCGAGATCGGTGCTTACTCATCTCGTATCGAACGGGCTCGACATTGATAGCGTGGCTGAGATGGATGGCTCGGAGTTCACAGCGCTTCATGCTGCTGTCCTCAGTAATGACCACAGTGCTGTCGAGATTCTTCTGAACGAAGGAGCTGACCCAAAGGTAACGGATCACGAGGGCCGCACGCCTCTCGACTTGGCTCGGGTTATCTCTCGGAATCGCCCCGACAGGGACTTTAGTCGAGTCATCCATCTTCTGGAGCAAGCGGAAGGGGGCTCCCGGCGGAGCTAAGGCCCAGGGTGACTATTCGCCCTTAATTCCCCAACCCGGGAACCGCCCTGTCATACGCCTGAAAACACGGCGATGAAATCAGGAAGTCCGCTGTGCTCTCATTGGATGCGATCGGGATGTTCCAGAGCGTGGCCAGGCGCAGCAGGGCGCGGATGTCCGGGTCGTGGGGCATCGGCTCCAGTGGGTCCCAGAAGAAGATGAGCATGTCCACTCCGCCTTCCGCAATACGTGCCCCGATCTGCTGGTCGCCGCCATGGGGGCCGCTTTTGAGCCGGATCACGTCAAGGCCCGTCCGCTCCGCGATCAGCCCGCCAGTGGTGCCCGTACTGATCAGGGTCAGGCCATCGAGCTGTCCGCGGTTGAACTGAACCCAGTCGGCGAGGGCGGGTTTACGGTTGTCGTGGGCCACCAGGGCGATGGTGCGGATGGCGTCTGTCATGGTCGGAGTCCTGTTCGGCTGGTTTTCCCTGAGCCTATCACAGGCGCAGGTGGCGCGGAGTCCGCGCAAACCGGGATACCTTTACTATTAAGTTGAGAATAGTTATTGTTTGCGAAATTGGTGGGAATAAGAGGGAAACGTGATGCGTAAGCAGCTTACGGCGGTTGCCGGCACTCTGGTACTGGCAGCGTCAGTTGGATTGACGTCCACCAGTGCGGTGGCCAGCGGTGAGATCGGCGACCATGTGGAGGATCTCAAGGGTCATCTCAGTACCTATGAGGGGGATGTCAGCCGGTTCACGGACCGCCTTGATGACATGACATCCGCCTATGCCGACCAGGGGCCGAAGGCCGTGGAGACGGACCAGCTCATCGAACTCTGGGAAGAGGTGAAGCTGCATGCGGCGGTGGAAGTCACCTATGTGCCGGTCTATGCCTCCATCTGGCAGGGTATCTATGGGTACAAGGAAGCCGTTGACAATGACAGTGGCATTGAACGGGTACGCGCTGAACAGGCGGCACTTGAGGCAGCGCTCTGGCAGGGCCTGGGTGCGGTGAAGATGGCGTCCAAGCATCAGGCTTCCGGTGACTCCGGGGATCAGGAAGGCGAGTCTGCGGAAGGTGACCCGATTGACCGGATCATCAACAATCTCGAGAAGGTAACGGTTGAGCACGCCGAGGGTGAGACGGAAGAGGCGACCGAGCTGGTTCATGACACCTACATGGAGATCTTCGAGGGAATCGAAGGGGCATTGATCGAGCAGGACGCGGAACTGGTTGAGTCGCTGGAGAAGGACTTCAACGTGACCCTGCCCCAGCAGCTTGAGAAGGGGGCGCCGGTATCGGAGGTCACCGATCAGGTTGATGCCATGAAGGAAAAGCTGACGCGGGCGCAGGAGCTGCTGGAGAAGGCGGAAGAGAGCCAGGGCGATGTGTTCTGACGTGACCCGTCGTGATCTGCTGCGCGCCCTGGGCGCGCTCGGTGTCATGGGTGCCTTCCCCTTGCCGGGCCTGGCGGCCAGCAAGGGCGGGGCGCCCTTCTCGGTTGAGTCGCTGCCTCCGCTGGAAGGGGAGCTGACGCTGTATCTGGGGCGTGGTGAGGGCGGCCTCTATGAGGACGTCATCAACGCCATCCGGGATCGTAACCCGGACCTGTCACTACAGGTGCGCCGTGGGCCCACCGTGGCCCTGGCGAACACCATCGTGGCGGAGGCGGAAGCCGGTGCCCGCCAGGCGGACCTGTTCTGGGCCGTGGATTCCGGGTCGTTGGGTCTTGTGAGTGAGGCGGGGCTGGCCACGCCCGTTCCGGAGTCCATTGGTTCGGGGTTGAGAGACGGCTTCCAGTACAACAACTGGGTGCCGATCTCTGGGCGCATCCGGACCCTGCCGTTCAACACCGAGCGACTCAGCAGAGACAATATCCCCGAGGACATCATGGCATTGCCTGAGACGGGGCTCAGCGTTGGCTGGGCGCCTGCCTATGGGTCGTTCCAGTCCTTTGTCACCGCCATGCGTCTGCTTGAAGGCGAAAAGGCCACACGTGAGTGGCTGCGCGGCATGAAGGCCCGGGCCCGGCAGTACGCGGGGGAGTTCGGTGTTGTCATGGGCGTTTCCCGGGGCGAAGTGGACCTGGGGCTGGCGAATCACTATTACACGCTGCGGCTGCTTTCCGGCCAGCCCGAGGCGCCCGTCGATCTGGCGATGACCCGTGATGACGCGGGCTCGCTGCTGAATGCCTCTGGTGCCATGGCGCTGACGGAACGCCCCCTGGCCATGGATTTCATTCGCTACTTGCTGACCACCGAGGTCCAGTCCTATCTGGCGCGTGAGGCCTATGAGATTCCGATGGTCAATGGTGTAGCTCTGCCTGAGGGGTTGCCGTCCGGGGATCGCATTCAGCCTCCTGAACTGGAACTGACCCGCCTTGCGGACATGCGGCCGACACTGGATCTGATACGTGACGCCGGAGTGCTATGAGGCGCTGGCCGGTTTCCTATGTGCTGGCCGCACCCGTTGCGATACTGGCCGTACTGCCGTTGCTGGTCCTGCTGGACCTGGGAGCGGGCGCTGAAACCCTCTGGGATCCGCACTGGCTCGAAGTACTGGGGCAGTCGCTGGCACTGGCCGGGCTGACGGTAGTCGGGTCGCTCCTTCTCGGTGTCCCTCTCGCGGTCATGACCGCTTACGTCAGGCTACCTCTGCTTGGCCTCTGGTTGCCGCTGCTGGCGGCGCCGCTGGCAATGCCCAGCTACATCGGTGCCTTCACGTTCTACGCGGCTTTCGGGCCCGGGGGCGAAATCCAGCAGCTGACCGGCATCCCGACCCCTGAGCTCCGTGGTCTTACGGGAGCGGCGGTGGTTATGTCGCTGTACACCTTTCCTTTTGTGCTGCTGACCACGCGGGCATCCCTGCGTGGTCTGGATGCCAGTGTCCTGGATGCGGCCCGCACGCTGGGGCTGTCCCTGCCGCAGGCTCTCTGGCGGGCGGTGCTGCCCCGGGTGCGCCGGGGGATCGCGGCCGGCGCGCTGCTGGCGGCGCTCTACACGCTCTCGGATTTCGGAACGCCGGCCATCATGGGCGTGGACACGTTCACCCGGGTGATCTTTGTTGAGTACAATGCGTTCGGGCTCAGCCAGGCCGCCATGCTGTCACTGCACCTGCTGGTGATCGTGGGGCTCATCCTGTTCCTGGAAAGCCGCTTCGGGACGGAGCAGGAAAGCCCCGGCCGCACGCTGGTTCTGACCCCCGGAGCTCTCTCCGGAGCTGGTATGATGGGCGTGGCGCTGCTGGTGTTTGCTCTGGCGGTGGGCCTGCCTCTGGCACTTTTCGGCGTATGGATCGCCCGTGACGGGCTGGCCGGCTTTGATCCCATGACGGCGGTCAACTCGGCCTGGGCGGCTGCCCTGGCGGCGCTCGGTGCGGTTCTCCTGGCGCTACCGGTGGCGTACGCGGCGCTTGCGGGGCCGGCGGGCCGTGTCATGGACAGGCTGACCTATTTCGGGTTCGGGGTTCCCGGCATCGTCATGGGCACGGCCCTGGTCCACCTGGGGCTCAGGGTGCCGGTGCTGTACCAGACCCTGTTCCTTCTGGTGCTGGCCTACATGCTGCGGTTCCTGCCGCTGGCGGTGGGCGCGGTGCGCTCCACGGCGGAACGGGTGGACGACAACATGACCCACGCTGCCCGCCTTCTTGGGGCCTCCCGCTGGGAAGCGTTCCGCCGCGTGAGCCTGCCGCTGACACTGCGCGGGGTGGTCGCCGGAGGCGCGCTGGTGTTTCTGGAGGCGATGCGTGAGCTGCCGGCAACGCTGATGCTGCGCCCCACGGGGTTCGACACCCTGGCCACGGAGCTTTGGCGTGTCTATGAGGCCGGGTACTTCGGCCGTGCCGGTGTTCCGGGCCTGCTTCTTGTGGTGATCTCCGGGGTGGCGCTGGTTCTCATGGTCAGTGGTGAGCGGGGCCTGAAAGCCGGTCTTGCGGAGAATAAGGGGTAATCATGCTGGATGTTCGCAACCTGAGCCTGGCCTACGGCCAGACACCGGTACTGGCGGATCTTTCTTTCAGTTTGGGCGCGGATGAGATCCTGATGCTCGTGGGGCCGACCGGTTGCGGCAAGACCACGGTACTGCGGACCCTGGCGGGACTGGTGCGCCCGGATGCGGGTGAGATCGTACTCGGGGAGCAGCGGATCACCCCCAAGCGGGATGTACCGCCGGAAAAACGCCGGGTCGGGATGGTGTTCCAGGACTTTGCGCTCTTTCCCCACCTCAGTGTCATCGACAATGTTGCCTTCCGGCTGAGCAACCGCCGGCCCGCCCATGAGTGGCTGGAGCGGTTGGGCCTGACAGCGCTGGCCGATGCCATGCCGGAACGTCTTTCCGGCGGACAGAAGCAGCGCGTGGCCCTGGCCCGGGCGCTGGCCCATGAGCCTCAGCTGATGCTGCTGGATGAGCCGCTGTCCAACCTGGATGCCGCGCTCAAGGACACCCTGCGCTGGGATATCCGCACGGCGCTGAAGGAGGCCGGTGTGCCGGCGGTCTGGGTGACCCATGACCAGGAGGAGGCGCTTTCGGTCGGCGACCGTCTGGGTGTTCTCAATAACGGCCGCCTGGAACAGCTTGATACGCCGGAGCAGTGCTTCAGCCAGCCAACAAGCCGTTTCGCCGCCCAGTTCCTGGGCGAGGCGGCCTTTGTGCGCGGGCACCGGGACGGGTCGGTGGTGGCGACGCCGCTTGGCAGCGCGCCCGCCATCACGGAGGGCGCCAATGGCGAGAAGGTGGACCTGATGGTGCGCCCGGATGATCTGACCGTGGTGCCCTCGGGGGAGGGCAATGGTGTGGTCGAATGGCGCCGTTATGAGGGCGAGACCCGACTCTACGCCATCCGTGTCTGCGATGGTGAAGCGCTGCGGGTGCGCACCAACCATGAAGTGGATCTGGCCGTGGGCGCGCCAGTGCATCTGCGCATCAGCTCCGAGCATCCTCTGGCTGCGTTCACACCGGAAAGACCTTCACTCTGATCTGGAGCCTCCTGAGTCACTGACGTTTACAATTCTGCGCTCAATGCCGGCCGTTAGCGGCCGATACCCTGATGATGCAGGCAAAAGGTGACCAGGAGATCCCTCAACCATGATCCGCAACAGTATTGCCCGTCAGGTGCTCACCGTGATCGTCATGGTCAACCTTGTGGTTGCCGTGGTGGCTGGTGCCTATCTGACCTATTCGCTGAGTGTGACCAATAGCTTTTCCCAGCTCACATCCCGGGATATGCGCGCCGCCATTGAGACACAGGGCATCCTTTCGGACTTCAAGACCCAGGTCCAGGAGTGGAAGAACGTACTGCTGCGGGGGCATGACCAGGATCAGCGGGAGAAATACTGGGGCCAGTTCAAAGAGCAGGAGGCAAGCATCCAGAAGAGCCTGGACAAGCTGTTGCCTCTAGTGGACGACGCCCAGGCGCGGGATCTTCTGGAACGGTTCCAGACGGCTCACCAGCGCATGGGCGAATCGTACCGGGAAGGCTTCCAGGACTTCGTGGATTCGGGGTTTGATCATACCGCTGGCGATGCGGCGGTCGCGGGTATTGACCGTGAGCCCGCGCGACTCATCAACAATGCCACAACCCGGATCCGTAAACTGGCCAGCGGTGAAGCCGGCCGCCTCGAATCCAGTGCCCGCAGCAATACCATGCTGGCGGGTGCGGCGCTTCTGATTGCGGTGGTGCTGGGAACCCTCGTCACCGCTTTAATGATCAACCGCCAGGTCATCCGGCCTACCCGGCTTATTGCAGGTGAGCTTGAGAAGCTGGGAGATGGTGAATTGGGTGAGAAACCCACCCTTCAGCGTCAGGACGAAATCGGCCGGCTTGCGGAGGCCGCGCGCAAGCTGCATGACTTCCTGAATGAGATCCAGCAGACCACCCGGACGAACGCGGCGGATCTGACCACCATCCGGGATACGGTGGGATCGGGGGCGCGGGATGTTGCCGAACGTTCGGAGCAGGCCAGACAGCGGATCGACCAGATGGCAACGGCCATGAATGAAATGGCCTCGACAGCCAGTGAGGTGGCGCAGCATGCCTCCAATGTCTCGACACGGGTGGATGAGACCACTTCCGAAACGGATCGGGCCAGTGCCAACATCACCACATCCGTGGCGAGTATGAACCGCCTCTCGGAGCAGGTCCGATCAACTTCGGAGACCGTTGTGGCGCTGGCGGAAAACAACAAGAAGGTCAGCAGCGTGATGGAAGTGATCCGAGAGATCGCAGACCAGACCAACCTGCTGGCGTTGAATGCCGCCATTGAAGCTGCCAGGGCTGGCGAGGCGGGGCGTGGCTTTTCCGTTGTGGCGGACGAGGTGCGCAACCTTGCTGCCAAGACCCAGGAGGCGACAGGTGAGATTGATGGCATCGTGAGCAGCATCGCTTCCGGCTCGGATGAGGCGACCGAGTACATGAAGGCGAGCGAGACCGTGACCGAGGAATGTGTTCAGCAGGTTTCGGAAGTGCAGCAGATCATCACGGACATCAATGCCCGCATGAATGAGATCCGGGATGCGACAACCCAGGTGGCAACCGCTGCGGAAGAGCAGACCAGCACAAGCGAGGACATCAGCCGTAACATCACGGAAGTCTCGGAGCTGGCAGATGGCATGAGTGAAGCCTCTGAGGCCAACCTGAAGACGATCCCGGAGCTGGAAGCCATGGCCTCCAGCGCAACGAATCTGGCTAACCGGATCCGTTGAGGGGATCAGCCGTTCACCGGCTCCGGCAGTAATTCGGCGAGAGCGGGATGGATGCCGGGGCTGGTGATGATGATATCCCGCCCCCACAGATCCTCCGGATAGCCCTCTGGAACCTCTGAGAAGTGCCCGCAGGTGGCCCCGGCTTCCAGCGCGATCAGCCGCGCCGCCGCAAAGTCCCAGGGGCTGACGCTCTCGTAGTAACCGTCCAGCCGCCCGCAGGCCACCCAGCAGATGTCCACAGCGGCGGAGCCGATGCGGCGGATGTCGCGGCACTGGATTAGCACCCGTTCCAGGCGCCGGATCAGAGTCGGGATCTCATCCTTACCGTAGGGAAAGCCGGTGGCGATCAGGCTCTGTCGCAGGTTGGTGGCGCCGGAGACCTCGATCGGCATACGGTTGAGCAGGGCGCCCTGCCCATGGGTGGCCATGAAGGTTTCCTGCTGGAAGGGGCAGTGCACGACACCGGTGCGAACGCGGCCCTTTTCCGCATAGGCGATGGATACCGCCACCTGGGCATGACCGTAGGCATAGTTCACTGTGCCGTCGATGGGATCGACAATCCACAGCGGTGTATCCAGGTTTTCCGCCTGGGTCAGATCCGGCATGGCTTCCTCGGAGAGGATGCGGTGCCCAGGGAAAGTCTCCCGGATGCGCTCGGCAATGAACTCATCCGCCTTGATGTCCGCCTGGGTCACCAGCTCGGTGGCATCCTTGTAGCTGTGCTCCATACTGCCCTGCCGGCGTTCCTGGATGATGAGCTCACCGGCCTGGATGGCTGTTTCCTCGGCGAATTCGGTAATGGCGGTCAGGTCGTCATGCATTGAGGTGCGGCCCCTCTGGTAGGATGTGGCGGATCGGGTCGGTCTGCCGCGTAGTGTACTCCGGCCCCCGGTATGGCCACAAAACGGAAACCCCATGCATCTGATCCTCGGCCTTGTTCTTACCGTCCTGCTCTTCCTGCTGCTGCGCCAGTGGGCGCGCCTGGATCCGGCGGAAAAGCGTAAGGGGCTGTTCTGGGGCGTAGCGGTGGGGGTGGGTGCGCTCTGTACCCTGCTGGTGGTCACAGGCCGGCTGCATGTGATCGGAGGGCTGCTGGCGGCGCTTGTGCCCTTTGCGCATCGTGGCTGGCGCGCCTTCCAGCTCTGGCTTCTGTGGCGCCGTATCCGTAATGCCGGGGGGAATACGGGTACCGGGCAGGAACATGACAGCGGCCAGCAGGCGCAACCGGATAATTCCGGCCGTATGGACCCCGAACAGGCGCGGGATGTGCTCAATGTGCCCGCGGATGCCGGCCGGGATGACATCGTGAAGGCGCACCGGCGGCTGATCCAGAAGGTGCATCCGGACCACGGCGGCAGTGATGAGCTCGCCGCAAGGGTGAATGAGGCCAAGGAGGTGCTGTTGAAGGCTCTGGGGTGATGCGGGTTTATCCGGCGCTCAGCGAGCCGGAAGCACGTTCACTTTCACTTCCCAGAGCCGGTTGCCTTTTGACTGTGTACTGTAGACGCGACTGCCCTGCTGTGAACGGATACTCCGACGCTCCTCGCCCAGTTCCACCCATTCGCCGGGGTTCACCCGGCGGATGGTAACCACTCCGGCGGTCTCGTAATCCGGCCGACCCGGCACGGGTTCGTTGCGGATAGCGGTAATGTGCAGCTCCACCTGGTTCTCGCTGAGCACCGTGGGGCGCACCAGGAAGCCGCTGGTCATATCCACTTCCTCCAGAATCACCATTGGGTCCTTGCCGCCACGCGCCGCGACGGGCAGTCGCGCAATCCGGCCGGATGAGATCTGTGCGAGCTGCTGATCCTGGACCACCAGTGAGCGGGTCGAGTCCTTTCTGGTGCTGTAGACGCGCCTGCTGCCACGGTTATCGTCCTTCCCCGAGGCCATGTCTCTGTGGCGCAGGGAGAGGCGTACCTGGTGGACGGGCTGGTCGATCTGCTTGAGCAGGCTCTTGATCTCGGCGAGCTGCTCGGGCTCGGCGCGCACCATCAGGTTCTGCCCGTCCGGCGAGAGTTTTATGCCGTCCCCATAGAGGTTGCGCAGCTGCGGAACGACTGTCTGAGCCCGCCGGTTCTCCAGTTCAAACACATGGCTTTCAGGCGCGGCGAATGCGCCAGGCATCGCCAGCAGCAGTGACAGGCAGATAAGAATGAGGTTGCGGTTGGCTGGTTTCATGATATTCCATGGAATTCCATCTATGCTCAGGGTATCGCACCGGCAACAGGTGCGCGACCGTTTCACGCTCAGGATAGCATCCTGCTAACGAGGGAGTGCCGTTATGACGGTGACCATCACTGCGCCCCGGGAAACACGGGCCAACGAGAAGCGGGTGGCCGTGGTGCCCGCTGTGGCGCCCAAGCTTGAGAAGCTGGGGGCTGAGATCCGTGTCCAGAAGGGGGCCGGGGAGGCCGCCCGGATTCCGGATGAAGCCTACACCAGCGCGGGTATCCATGTGGGAAGGCTGGAGCTGGGCAAGGCGGACGTGGTGCTCAGCGTACAGTCGCCGAGCCCCTCCGAGATCCGGAAGATGCGCAAGGGCAGCATCCTGCTGTCCTTTGTCTATGCCCACCGCGAGCCCAAAGTGGTGGAGGCACTGGTGGAACAGGAGATCACCTGTTTTGCCATGGATCGGGTGCCCCGTATCACGCGCGCCCAGGCCATGGACGCGCTCTCCACCCAGGCCGCCCTGGCGGGCTATTACGGTGGGCTGCTGGCAGCCACCAACCTGCACCGCATTCTGCCCATGATGACCACGGCGGTGGGTTCCATCCGGCCGGCGAAGGTGCTGGTGATCGGCGCGGGTGTGGCGGGGCTTCAAGCCATTGCCACAGCGCGCCGCCTGGGGGCCATGGTCGAGGGCTATGACGTGCGCAGTGAGGCCGCGGAACAGGTGGAGTCACTGGGCGCCAAGTTCGTGGACACCGGCGTCTCCGCGACCGGCGAGGGAGGCTACGCCCGGGAACTGACAGATGAGGAAAAGGCTCAGGCCGCCGAGGTCGTGACCCGCCATGTCCAGAACGCGGATGCGGTGATCACCACTGCCAATATTCCGGGGCAGGAGAGCCCGAAGGTGCTCAGCGAGGAGCAGATCCGGGGCATGAAGCCGGGTGCCGTGATCGTGGACCTGGCGGCTGACGGTGGCGGTAACACACCGTTGACGCAGCCGGGCGAGACGGTTGAGGAAGGCAGTGTGACCATCGTGGCGCCGCTGAACGTGCCCAGCCTGTTGGCCGAGCACGCCTCTGAACTCTACGCCAAGAACCTGCTCAACTTCCTGGGGCTGATCGTCGCCGACGGCGAGATCCAGCTCAACTGGGAAGATGAGGTCATTGCCCGTTCGTGCCTGACGCACGCGGGCGAAATCCGGAACGAAGCGGCGGCCGAAGCCGTCAGGGGGGAATGACCATGGATGCGACCACCGCCATTACCGGTTTTGTTGCGCTCTATATTTTCATGCTGGCCGCCTTCACCGGCTACGAGATCATCGGGCGGGTTCCGGCGATCCTGCACACGCCGCTGATGTCCGGCTCCAACTTCGTGCACGGTATCGTGGTAGTGGGCGCCATCTGGGCGCTGCTCAACGCCGCCACACCGTTGGAACAGACGATTGGTTTCATCGGCGTCCTGCTGGGCGCGGGCAACGCGGCCGGCGGTTACGTGGTGACCGACCGCATGCTCGACATGTTCAAATCCAGTGACCGGCAGGACTGAGGAGGCACAATCATGGTGAGTTTCCTGATCGCAGCGGCCTTCTTTGTCGCGACCCTGCTGTTCATCTACGGGCTTAAGCGCATGGCCAGCCCCGTGACCGCACCCTCCGGTATCCGTGTTGCGGGCTGGGGCATGGTGATCGCGGTCGCGGCCGCCTTCCTGTATGCCTTCGACGTACGCCCGGCGGCTTCGGAGCACCTTGGTACCAATTTCCTGCTGGCCCTGGTCGCATTGGGGATCGGTGTGGCCTGGGCCTGGCGCAGTGGCAAGCGCGTCGAGATGACGGGGATGCCGCAGATGGTGGCGCTCTACAACGGCATGGGCGGTGGTGCCGCAGCGGCCATCGCGGCCGTGGAGCTGTATTCCGGTAATGCCCAGGCTTATGGTTTCGTGGTCACGGTTCTGGCGCTGGTTGGCGGTCTGATCGGGGCAGTGGCACTTTCCGGCTCGATCGTCGCCTGGGCCAAGCTGGATGGCCGGCTCAACAGGACCCTGCGTTTCAACGCCCAGCAATTGGTTAATGGTGGGCTACTGGCACTGGCCGCGCTGTTTGCGCTCTACGTGCTGATTGTTGGGGCCGGGGCGGTGCCCACGACAGCCATAACGCTGTTCTTCATCGCTGCCCTGGTACTGGGCGTGCTTCTGACCACGCCCATCGGCGGCGCGGACATGCCCGTGGTGATCTCGCTCTACAATGCCTTCACCGGCCTGGCCGTGGCGTTTGAGGGCTTCGTGCTCCAGAACCCGGCGATGATCATTGCCGGTACCGTGGTGGGCTCCGCCGGCACGCTGCTGACGTTCTTGATGGCGAAGGCCATGAACCGCTCGGTGAGCAACGTCATCTTCTCGAACTTCGGTGAGGAAGACGATGGCTCCGGAGGTATCGAGGGCTCCATGAAATCGGTGGATGCATCGGATGCCGCCATCTCCATGTACTACGGCTCGAAGGTAATCATCGTGCCCGGCTACGGCCTGGCCGTGGCCCAGGCCCAGCACAAGCTTTACGAGTTCGTAAAACTGCTGCAGAAGCAGGGTGTCGAGGTGGCCTTCGCCATCCACCCGGTGGCCGGACGCATGCCGGGGCACATGAACGTGCTGCTGGCAGAGGCCGGCATTCCCTATGACATCATCCATGACCTGGAGGACATCAACGAGGAATTCGCGCTGTCGGATGCGGCCCTGGTGATCGGCGCCAATGACGTGGTGAACCCCGCGGCGCGCACCAACGAGTCCAGCCCCATATATGGCATGCCCATCCTGAATGTGGACTATGCCCAGCAAGCCTTCGTGGTCAAGCGCGGTCAGGGCAGGGGTTACAGCGGCGTTGAGAACGAGCTCTTCTTCGCGGATAACACCCATATGGTGTACGGCGATGCCCAGAAGGTCATGGTGGAGATGATCGAGGCGGTGAAGTCACTCGGTAACGGCTGATGATGACCGCGCTGGAAGCTGTGCTGGGACCCTGGCTGTTCCCCATCGGAGTGGCGGTGCTTGCCGTGGCCGCCACGTTGGTGGGCTATCGGCTGGCGCTGGCCATAACCCGCCGTTTCACCAGGCCCACCGACACGGCGCGGCTCTTCCTGGATGCCGCTGCGGGCCCTATTGGGGCCTCCCTGTGCCTGATGACGGTGAACGCCGTGCTGCAGCAGGGTGTCTGGGAGCAGCTGCCGTTGCTGGCCTTCATGCGCCATACGGCCCGCCTGCTGCTGATCCTGGCCCTGACCTGGGCAGCCGTGCGATGTGTTTCCGCGATCGGGGATGTCATCGTCCGGCTCAATCCCGTGGACGAAGGCCGGTGGCGGCGGGCGCGCAAGGTGGAGACCCAGACGCGCTTCCTGGTCCGCGCGCTCAATATCCTGGTGGTCATCATCGGCGCCGGCGTGGCCCTGATGACCTTCGAGCCCATGCGCCAGTTCGGAGCCAGCCTCCTGGCGTCCGCCGGTATCGGCGGTATTGTTCTCGGGTTTGCGGCCCGCCCGGTGCTGGGGAACCTGCTGGCGGGCATGCAGATCGCCCTCACCGAGCCCTTCCGTATTGACGATGTGCTGAACGTGGAAGGCGAATGGTGCTGGGTGGAGGAAGTCACCGCCACCTATGTGGTGCTGCGGGTGTGGGACCTGCGGCGGATCGTCATGCCCCTGCAGTGGTTCATCGAGCACCCCTTCGAGAACTGGACCCGCCATAATGCGGACCTCATGGGCGCCGTTACGCTGTGGGTCGACTACGCGATGCCGGTGGAGCCGCTGCGCGGGGAATTCTCGCGCCTGCTGGCGGTTTCCGCGGAATGGGACGGCAAGACGGAATCCGTGCAGGTGATGGAGGCGGGCGAGCGCGGCATGCAGGTGCGTTTCCTGATGAGCGCCGGGGATTCCACGCAGCTCTGGAACCTGCGGTGTGCCATCCGTGAGTCGCTGGTGGCGTTCATGAACAGCCACTATCCGGGCCATCTGCCCCGCATGCGGGCGGAGCTGGTGTCCCCGGAGGCGTAAGGTTGGCGGAGCTGTTTCAGGCGGCGGTGCCCGCGTTGATATCGCGGAACGCCTGGACCAGGTAGTTGGGTTCCTGGGCGCCGGAAATCAGGTACTGCTGGTTGATGATGTAGGCCGGGACGGCGGAGATGCCGCCTTTCTGGTAATAGGCTTCTTCCTTCAGGACTTCCTCGGCGTACTCGCCTTCGTCCAGGACCCGGCGCGCTTCTTCCGTATCCAGGCCTGTGGCCGCCACGCATTCCAGCAGTACCTCGTCGTCTGAAATATCGGCGGCGCGACCGAAATAGGCCTCGAAGAAGGCCTTCTTCATGTCGGTCTGCCGGTTCTGGTCGCCGGCCCACATGACCAGCCGGTGCGCGTTGAAGGTGTTGCGGGTGTAGCGTTCCTGCATGCGTTCGAAGTTCAGGCCCAGTTCATGGGCAATGGCCGTCATGTCCTTCTGGGCTTGCTCCATTTCCTCGGGGCTGCGGCCGTATTTGCGGCTCAGGGCTTGGAGGATGGGTTCGCCGTCGGCGTCCTTGTCGGGGTTCAGTTCGAACGGATGCCAGCTCACCGTGAAATCGAATTCGCCGGAGAGCTGTTCCATCGCCCGTTCCAGGCGCGCATAGCCAATGGCGCACCAGGGGCAGGCAATGTCGGACACGATGTCGATCTTCAGGGTGGTCATGTGGAAACTGCCTGATTGGAGGATGACTGATGCCCTGATTCTGGGGATTGCTCCGCCGGGGTACAATCCCCGCTGCGCATGGCCTCCTGGATCAGCCAGAGCCGGTCCTGGCCCCAGGCGGTGACGTTGCCGAAGCGGAAGCCGGGCACGCCCCAGAGGCCGATCCGGTAGAGTTCCTGGCGGTTGGCTTCCACCTCCTCCCGCCAGTCCTCGTTCTGCAGCCACCGCCGGGCGCTCGCCCAGTCCAGGCCCGCTTCCTCCACGATGCGTTTCAGGCCCCTGTCGGTCTCGGAACGGATGCCCCGGGCGTTTACCGCGCGCGCAAAGGTCAGCATCCAGGTGACCTCCAGCCCCTGTTCCCGGGCATAGGGGCACAGGGCATAGCAGCGTTCAACGCCGGCACCCAGCGGATCGGCGACGAAGCCGTATGGGATGCCGAGCTTCTCCGCTTCCCGCTTGGTGTCCCTGAAGATGTACCACTTCTTAGCCGGGGGTACCGCCTGACCGCGCATCAGCATGGGTAGTACCGGGCGGATGTGCAGCGGGCATTCGAAATAGTCTGCCAGCTGTTTGGCTCTCTCCAGGCCCAAGTAGGAGTAGGGGCTGCGCATGGAGAAGAAGATCTCCAGCGGTGTGGTTACCGGGTCGGCCGGTCTGGGTTTGCGGCAGAGATCCGCCCAGGTGCGCACGAAGCGCGCGCTTTCGTTGGCATGGCGGGCATAGCCTTTCGCGATCAGGCGCCGTTCCAGGTGATCCAACCGGTCCAGGCCCCAGAACCACTCACCCTCGTAGTGGAGCATGGCGCCGAGGTAATGGCCAGCGTCATGCAGGTGCTGCTCATTGCGGGCGATGGCGGCACGGGCCTGCTCGGATTCCTCGGGGGAGGGGGCCGGCAGTGGTGGATCACCGTGCCAGAGGCCACGCAGGGCCGCGAGGGCCTCCTCCATGAAATTCGAGCCCCGCTCGGCCCCTGTCATGCGGCAGGCCGCTGCATGAACGGCGTCCTCGGTAAGCTCGGGATTGCCGTCCGGGAAATCCAGCCGGTAGAGGCGCGCCAGTTCACGGGCATCCGCCACGGCCCAGGACTGCCAGAGGTCGCGCTCCGGGAACATGTCGTCCTGCAGGGCCTCGACCGTGAAAAACCGATAGGTGAGACGAAACCGTTCCGCCAGCGAGGGCAGAACCTGAAGGAAGACATAGCCGTGTGGATCCCTCGGGTTGAGGTAGACATCGACCAGGCGCTCCTGTCCCTCCCGCCTTGCGCGCCGGGCCCGCAGGCCACGGCGGAGGTTCCGTATGAGCGGGCTGCTGATCGCGCGGGCCGCATAGGGCATCAAAGCGGCTTTCATTCAGGACGCGATCTCCAGCGCTGGTACATGTTCGTGCAGGAACCAGCGCTCGGTCACTACGCGGCGCGTGAACCAGTGGGTCTTCATCAGCGCTGGAGCAATGCGCAGCTTGGCCCAGTCGGGAATGTCCACACCGCTTTCGCTCTCCACCTCGCGGGTGCCGAAGCGCTCGCGCAGGCGATCCGCGTAGGGCTGGAGGCTGGCGGCGCTGTAGTCAGGCGCCTCCTGGATGACGTCCGCGGCCAGAAAGGCTGATTCCACTGCGGGGCGGATGCCCTCACCGCTCTGGGTGTAGGCCAGCCCGGCGGAGTCACCGATCAGCAGGATGCCGTCATCCACCAGAGGCCTTTCGGCGTGGTCGTAGAGCAGGTAGGCATGGCCCTTGAACTTCCCGGGCAGGTCCTCGGGGATCCGCTCCTCGGCCTGCATCTTCTCCACAAAGTCGTTGAGGTGGCGTTTGAGGTCGTTCGGGTCCTCGCGGCCCAGGCCGATGTTGAGGAAGTTGTCCTTACGGAACACCCAAGCGTAGCCCATCAGGTCACGGCAGAACCAGAGTTCCGGGGTGTCTTCCCGGACCCGGCAGTGGCGGGCCTGCTCCGGGGTCATCTCGAACTCCACCTCCTTGGCGGTTACCGAGGTTTCGTGGCTGCCGGGCCCTTCCCCGATGGTTGCAGCCACCGGGCAGAAATGGCCCCCGGCGCCAATGACCAGCGGTGCCTGGTATTCGCCGTTGAGGCACCACTCGCCATCGCTGGTGCGTTCGAGGGACTGGAACTTCACGTCTTCCGCCCGCTCGCTGCCGCTGCGCTCGAGAAGGTAGTGGTCGAATTCACAGCGGCGGATGCCGTAGCTGACCGGCTCGCTGCCGTGGTCGTTCTCCACTGCCTTCTGCCCCATCATGCCGATGCGGAAGCGGTGGATCGGCTGCATGATGTTCTTGCGGCGGTAGTCCGCCGGATCAATGTCCAGAACGTCCAGAACGGCCGGCGTCACCCAGCCCGCACAGGTCTTGTCGCGCGGGAAGGTCTGCTTGTCCACCACCAGGGTGCGGTAGCCCCGGTTGGTCAGGGTCCGTGCCATGGTCGAGCCGGCCGGGCCGCCGCCGACAATCAGTGCATCATAGCGCTGTGCCATCAGTAACTGCCCTCCGGGGGTACGTTGGAAGTGGTGTAGAGGTGTTTGCGGTTGCGCGGCACGTTGTTGTTTTCCGGGTGCGCCAGCACCATCTGGAACAGCTGCAGCGCATTGGCCCGGAACGAGGCGATGGAACCGGCCAGATAAAGGCGCCAGGCACGAACAAAGTGCTCACCGTACATCTCGCGCACGGTATCAATGTTGGCCTCATAGCGGGCCAGCCAGTCCTCCAGGGTCTCGGCGTAGTGCAGGCGCAGGTTTTCCACGTCCAGCACCGAGAAGGGGCCTGCCTCGCCAATGCTGGTGAACTCGGTGATGCTGGGCGGATAGGCGCCCGGGAAGATCCGCTTCTCGATCCAGGCGTTGGTACGCATGGGGTAGTTGCGGCCGATGGAGTGGACCAGCGCCAGACCCTCGGTCTTCATGTGCCGGCGGATCACCGCGGCCAGGTCCGGGTAGTAGTCGGTACCCACGTGCTCAAGCATGCCCACGGAGACGAAGCGGTCGTATTCGCCGGAAATGTTGCGGTAGTCGTCCAGCACGTATTCCACCTGGTTCTCCAGGCCTTCCTCCTTCGCTTTCTCGCGGGCAAAACTGACCTGCTCCTGAGAGATGTTGAATGCCCGGACCTTCACGCCGTAGTGCTTTGCCATATAGCGGGCCAAGCCGCCCCAGCCACAGCCGGCTTCCACCACGGTCTCACCGGGCTGGAGCTGGAGCTTGCGGCAGACCAGTTCCAGTTTGGCGAGCTGGGCCTGCTCGAGGCTGATGCCCGGTTCCTCGTAGTAGGCGCAGGTGTACTGCATCTGGGCCCGGTCCAGCCAGAGACGGTAGAAGTCGTTGCCCATGTCGTAATGATGGTGGATGTTGTCCTTCGCCGCCTTGAGGCTGGTTGAGCGAGGCGCCTGGTCGCGCCAGAGCATGCGCAGGAAAAGCGGCAGCTTCTCATAGGCCTGGTCCAGGGCCCGGTAAAGGTCCGTCAGCAGGTCCGGCATATGGCCTTCCATCTCCAGGCGCCCTTCGCTGTAGAGGTCGCCAAAGGCCAGGTTGGGGTTGGTCATGAGCTCGTAGAGAGCCGCCCGATCCGCGACCCGCAGCCGGTAGCGCGGCGTGGCACCGGAAGGCGTGACTTCCTGGGTGCCCCATAGGTCCAGGGTCAGCGGCGGATTGCCGGCCACCGAAAGGAACTTTTCCGCCATCCAGCGCTCGGGCCCGGTCGCTGAGCTGGTCGGCTCGATCAGCGACTGGGTGAAGCCCAGAGGCGAAAAGCGGTCATTACGATACGTTCGAGCAGTGTCCCTTTGCGGGGTCCTCTGTTCCATACGGTGCCCTCCAGAATGTCATTCTTATCTCCCCATACGACGGAGTATAGGAAGTAACCAATTGAAACGGCAACTGCCCTCTGTGATGCGGGCGATGTTTTCAGCTTCCAAGGGTGGGGTGGGCAATCCGGTAAGGACCCGGTACGCTTGCCGGGGAACAGTGGGGATCAGGGAGGCGCCGAGGCAACGTGTTCAGCAGACTGGTGGCATGGTTGGAAGCACATGAATGGGTCCTGTGGAGTCTGGGCGGTGCTTCCCTGTTCATGTTCGTGGCGACACTGGTGGCCGTGCCGGTCGTCGTGGTGCGGATTCCCGCGGACTACTTTGTCCGCCCAGAGCGCGGCACCCGCCTGATCCTCCAGCGCCATCCCGTGATGGGCCTGGTTGTGCTGATCCTCAAGAACCTTCTGGGGCTGGTTCTCCTGGTGGCCGGTATTGCCATGCTGGTCCTGCCGGGCCAGGGCCTGCTGACCATCGTGATCGCGCTGACGCTGCTCAACTTTCCCGGCAAGTATCACCTGGAGCGCTGGGTCGTCTCCCGACCCCCGGTGTTCCGTTCCATCAACTGGATCCGGCGGCGGCGAGGCGTACCGGAGCTGGAACCGGTTACGATCACCGGGTACTGAGGATCCGGCATAAGGCTTGGCGCCCTGCCATGGCTCCTGTATAGTTGCTTTTGTAGATATATGGATATGTGCATATGGTAACCCCTGAACAGTTCTTCCGTGCGCTTTCGGATACCACCCGGCTCAACAGCCTCCTTCTCCTTGAACAGGAAGGGCGGCTCTGTGTCTGTGAGCTGGTGGCTGCGCTGGAGCTTTCCCAGCCCCGGATCTCACGCCATCTCTCCCAGCTGCGGGACCAGGGCATCGTGCAGGATGAGCGCCGGGGGCAGTGGGTGCATTACCGTCTCGCCCCGGATCTGCCGGACTGGGCCCGTCAGACCCTGCGCTCGGTGCTGGCATCCCGGGACCTTGGCGAGTTCCGTGCCCGTCTCTGTGACATGGGGCAGCGCCCCTCCCTCAATGCGGTCCAGTGAGGTTCGATGATGAATGTGCTCTTCGTGTGTACTGGCAACGCCTGCCGCTCCCAGATGGCCGAGGGCTTTCTGCGCCAGCTGGCCGGGGATCGCCTGGGTGTGGATTCGGCCGGGCTTGAGGCCCATGGCCAGAACCCCAGGGCCATTGGGGTGATGGATGATCTCGGCGTCGATATCCGGGGCCAGCAGTCCACAACCCTGACGGATGCCCATCTCGACTGGGCGGACCTGGTGGTGACGGTCTGCGGTGACGCTGACGAGTCCTGCCCGATAGTGCCGCCGGGGACGCTCAAGCGCCACTGGGGGCTGCCGGACCCGGCCCGGGTGCGCGGCAGTGAGGAGCAGATCATGACGGCATTCCGCGCGGTGCGTGACGACATCCGTCAGCGGGTTGAAGCGCTTGTCGGGGACATTGATGGAGGCAATCTTGAACGGTAACCAGGACCTACCCTCGGTCAGCGAGGGCATGAACGTCTTTGAGCGCTACCTCTCGGTCTGGGTTGCCGTGGCCATTGTCATCGGGGTGGCGCTTGGGCAGTTTGCTCCCGGGGCCGCGGACTGGCTGTCGCGGTTCGAAGTGGCGCAGGTGTCGATTCCCGTCGCGGTGCTGGTCTGGGCCATGATCTTTCCGATGATGGTGCAGATCGACTTTGACGCCATCCTGGGCGTTCGCCGCCAGCCGAAGGGCCTGGTGATCACCACCACCGTGAACTGGCTGATCAAGCCCTTCACCATGTTTGCTATCGCCTGGTTCTTCCTGATGGTGGTGTTCGAGCCGCTGATTCCCACCGGGCTGGCGCGTGAGTACCTGGCCGGCGCCATCCTGCTGGGGGCTGCCCCCTGTACGGCCATGGTGTTCGTCTGGAGCTATCTCACCCGTGGTGATGCGGCCTACACGCTGGTGCAGGTGTCGGTGAACGACCTGATCATGCTGTTCGCCTTCGCACCCATCGTGATGCTGCTCCTGGGTCTTTCGGACATCGTGGTGCCCTGGGAAACCATTGCCCTTTCCGTCCTGCTCTATATCGTCATCCCGCTGATCGCCGGGTACCTCACGCGCCGTGCGGTCATCGCCCGGAAAGGGAAGGACTGGTTCGACAGCGTCTTCATGAATCGGATCGGCCCCATTACCCCGGCGGGCCTGATCCTGACGCTGGTGCTGCTGTTCGCTTTCCAGGGCGAGGTGATCCTGCAGCATCCCATCCACATCGCCCTGATCGCGGTGCCGCTCATCGTCCAGACGCTGCTGATCTTCGCGCTGGCCTATGGGTGGGCGCGGGCCTGGAAGGTGCCGCACAGCGTGGCGGCGCCGGGGGCCATGATCGGTGCCAGCAACTTCTTCGAGCTGGCGGTGGCGGCGGCCATTGCGCTGTTCGGCCTGCAGTCCGGGGCGGCGCTGGCGACCGTGGTCGGCGTTCTGGTGGAAGTGCCTCTGATGCTGGCGCTGGTCAAGATCGCCAACCGTACCCGCCGCTATTTCCCGGAAATCAGCCAGGCCTGAGGAGCACCGAATGAATGATCTGCCGAATGTGGACCGGACCTTCCTGGACCACCCGGACCTGACCAAGCTCAACAGCCCCGGTAGTGCCCATCCGCCGCGGGTGCTTCTGCTTTACGGCTCCCTTCGCGAGCGCTCCTACAGCCGCTTCCTCGCTGAGGAGGCGCAGCGCCTGTTGCACGAGTTTGGGGCCGAGACCCGCATGTTTAATCCCTCGGGTCTGCCGCTACCGGATGATGCGGAGGCCGATCATCCGAAGGTTCAGGAACTGCGCGAGCTTTCGCAATGGTCCGAGGCGCACGTCTGGGTCAGCCCGGAGCGTCATGGGAACATGACCGGTATAATGAAGACCCAGATCGACTGGCTGCCGCTGTCCGTGGGTGGCGTGCGGCCAACCCAGGGCCGGACCCTGGCGGTACTGCAGGTCTCCGGTGGTTCGCAGTCGTTCAACGCGGTCAATAACCTGCGGATCCTCGGGCGCTGGATGCGCATGATCACCATCCCCAACCAGTCCTCCGTGCCCAAGGCCTACCAGGAGTTCGATGAGGCAGGCCGGATGCTGCCGTCTCCGCTCTATGACCGGGTCGTGGACGTGATGGAGGAGCTGGTGAAGTTCACCCTGCTGCTGCGGGATCGGTCGGAATATCTGGTCAGCCGTTATTCGGAGCGCAAGGCGGAAGGCTGATCAGTTCAGGAAGAACAGCGCCGTCATCACCGCACCGGTGGCAATGATCACGAAGCGGATGGTGGATTCCGGCAGCTGGCGGGCCACTCGAGCCACCACATAGCCACCGGCTACCGCCGAGATCATCATGACCAGCGCTTGGAGCCAGACGATGCCGCCGCCCAGGAAGGCGGCGGTAATCAGCAGGCCCCAGGTGAGGATCGGCTCAGCCATGAGAGGTGGAGGGGGTTACCCCCGGTTCAGGGCCCGGAAGCCGATGTCGCCACGGAAGTAGGCGTCTTCCCACTGGATCCGATCCACCCCAGCGTAGGCGTTCTTCTGCGCCTCGGCGACGGAATCGCCCAGAGCCGTCACGCACAGGACACGCCCACCTGCGGTGACGATCCGGCCGTTGTCATCGTCCTGGGTGCCAGCGTGGAACACCTTGATGCCGTCGCCGCCCACACTGTCCAGGCCGGTGATGGTGTCACCCTTGCGGTATTTGGCGGGGTAACCGCCCGCAGCCATCACCACGCCCAGGGCTGTGCGCTCATCCCAGTCGCACTTCCGGCGGCCCAGCCCGCCCTGGGTGGCGGCCAGGCAAAGCTCGACCAGGTCCGAGCGCAGTCGCATCAGCAGGGGCTGGGTTTCCGGGTCGCCCAGCCGGCAGTTGAACTCGATCACCTTGGGCGAGCCATTGGGGGTGATCATGAGCCCGGCGTACAGAAAGCCGGTGTAGGGATGGCTCTCATCCGCCATGCCGGCCACCGTGGGCTCGATGACTTCCCGCATGATGCGCTCATGGACTTCATCCGTAACCACGGGTGCCGGGGAATAGGCGCCCATGCCGCCGGTGTTGGCGCCGGTGTCGTCGTCGCCAACGCGCTTGTGGTCCTGGCTGCTCGCCAGAGGCAGGATGTTCGAGCCGTCCACCATGACAATGAAGCTGGCTTCCTCGCCCACCAGGCATTCCTCAACCACCACGCGGTGGCCGGCATCCCCGAAGGTGTTGCCGGCGAGCATGTCGCGCACCGCGTCCTCCGCCTCGCCCAGGGTCTCGGCTACGATCACGCCCTTGCCGGCGGCGAGACCGTCCGCCTTGACCACGATGGGAGCACCCTTCTCGCGGATGTACTCCAGAGCGGTCTCCGGATCCGCAAAGGTCCGGTACTCGGCCGTCGGGATGCTGTGGCGCGCCAGGAAATCCTTGGCGAAGCTCTTGGAGCCTTCCAGCTGTGCCGCTGCCTCGCTGGGCCCGAACACAGCCACCCCGGCTTCGCGCAGACGGTCACTGATGCCGGCCACAAGCGGCGCCTCGGGGCCCACAATGACCAGATCAATGCCATTCTTCGTGGCGAACTCAGTAAGGCCGTCGATGTCGTCGTCCGCCAGGGCCAGGTTCTCAACGCCCGGCTCCAGTGCGGTACCGGCATTGCCGGGCGCTGCATAGACCTGCTGAACCCTGGGAGACTGGGCCGCCTTCCAGGCCAAAGCGTGTTCGCGGCCACCGCCGCCGATGATCAGAACCTGCATAAGCCTCCCTCAGTGGCGGAAATGGCGCATTCCGGTGAAGACCATGGCGATGCCGTGCTCGTTGGCAGCGTCGATCACTTCCTGGTCGCGCATGGAGCCGCCGGGCTGGATCACCGCCTGGATACCCGCTTCGGCGGCCTGGTCGATGCCGTCCCGGAATGGGAAGAAGGCGTCCGAGGCCATGACCGAGCCCTTTACCTCAAGGCCCTCGTCGGCGGCCTTGATGCCGGCAATGCGGGCGCTGTAGACACGGCTCATCTGGCCGGCGCCGATACCGATAGTGCGCCCATGGCGGGCGTAGACAATGGCGTTGGACTTGACGTACTTGGCCACTTCCCAGGCGAACAGCAGGTCTTCCAGCTCGTCCTGATCCGGTGAGCGCTGGGTCACCATCTGCAGGCTGTTCTCATCGACCATGCCCAAGTCGCGGTCCTGGACCAGCAGGCCACCTGTTACACGCTTGTAGTCCCAGGCCGCAATGCGTTCGTCATTGAAGGGACCGCAGGCGAGAACGCGCACGTTCTTCTTGGCCGCAAGCACCTCAGCTGCTTCAGGCGTGATCTCCGGCGCGATGATCACTTCCACGAACTGGCGTTCGATGATCGCCGCCGCCGCTTCCGGATCCAGCGGGCGGTTGAAGGCGATGATGCCGCCGAAAGACGAGGTCGGGTCCGTGGCGAAGGCCAGCTCGTACGCCTGTTTCAGGTCCGAGCCGATGGCCACGCCACAGGGGTTGGCGTGCTTGACGATCACACAGGCCGGGTCCGCGAAGGGTTTGACGCATTCCAGTGCGGCATCGGTATCCGCCACGTTGTTGTAGGACAGGGCCTTGCCCTGGAGCTGGCGCGCCGTGGAGACGGAGGCTTCGGTGGCGCCCCGTTCACGGTAGAACGCGGCACTCTGGTGCGGGTTCTCGCCGTAACGCATGTCCTGCACCTTCTCGAACTGATTGTTGAAGGTGCGCGGGAAGGGATCCGGCTCCGCCTGGCTGTCGAGCCGGCCGCCCAGGTAGTTGGCGATGGCGCCGTCGTAGGCCGCGGTGTGCTCAAAGGCCCGGGTGGCCAGGTCGAAGCGGGTGGCGCTGCGCAGGCCGCCGTCGTTGGCGTCCATTTCGTTCAGGATGCGGTTGTAATCGCCGGCGTTCACAGCGACGGCTACATCCTGGTGGTTCTTGGCGGCGGCTCTCAGCATGCCGGGGCCGCCGATGTCGATGTTCTCGATGGCGGTGGGCAGGTCGCAGTCCGGGTCGGCAACGGTCTGTTCGAAGGGGTAGAGGTTGACCACCACCATGTCGATGGGCTCGATCCCCTGTTCCGCCATGACCTCGTCGTCCGTGCCGCGCCGACCGAGGATGCCGCCGTGTATCAGCGGGTGCAGCGTCTTGACCCGGCCGCCCATGATTTCCGGGAAGCCGGTGTGGTCGGAGACTTCCTTCGCCTCGATGCCACTGCTGGTCAGAAGCCGGAAAGTGCCGCCAGTGGAGAGGATCTCCACGCCGCGCTTGCGCAGGGCCTGGGCGAATTCAACAATACCGGCCTTATCCGAGACGCTGATCAGCGCCCGGCGTATGGGGGTCGCATTGGGCTGTTCCGTCATGATGGCTCTGACTCCTTACAGCAGGCCGTACTGCTTGAGCTTCTTGCGCAGGGTGCCCCGGTTGAGACCGAGCATGGCGGAGGCACGTGTCTGGTTGTCGCCGGTGTACTCCATGACCTTCTCCAGCAGCGGCGCTTCCACTTCGGACAGGACCAGCTGGTAGACGTCGCTGACCGGCGCGCCGTCGAGCTGGGAGAAGTAGTTCTCCAGGGCCTGTTCCACGCTGTCGCGCAACGTGACGGTCTGACCGTTGCCGGCTGCAGTGGTCAGGGGCTCATCCGTTTGCCGGGCCCGGTTGTCCTCGGCCATGAATTCAGTGCTCATGCGACACGTACCTCTTCTGTCTGGATGCCTTGAAAGTAATGATCGAGCAGCTGAAGCTGCGCGCCGGCCTCTTCAATGCCATTGAAGTGCCGACGGAATGTCTTGTCCGGATCACGGGCCTGGAGATACCAGCCCACGTGCTTGCGCGCCACGCGAAGACCGATGTACTCGCCGTAGAACGCATGCAGTGCTTCCACGTGACCCATTAGGGTCTCCCGGATCTCCTCCGGCTCGGGCTCAGGGAGTTCTTCGCCCGTGGCCAGATAGTGGTTGATCTGGCGGAAGAGCCAGGGCCTGCCCTGGGCGGCCCGGCCGATGAACAGGCCATCGGTTCCGGTTTCCCGCAGAACCTGCGCGGCCTTGCGGGGCGAGTCCACGTCGCCATTGGCGAAGACGGGAACATCCACGGCCTGTTTCACCCGGGCAATGGTGTCGTATTCCGCCTCACCCTTGTACGCATCGGCGCGGGTGCGCCCGTGCACCGCCAGTGCGGCAATGCCGGCGTCTTCGGCCATGCGCGCGATGGTTACGGCGTTTTTGTTATCGCCGTCCCAGCCGGTGCGCATCTTGAGCGTGACCGGCACGTCAACGGCCGCCGCAACGGACTCCAGGATCTCGCGCACCAGGGCTTCGTCGCGCATCAGCGCGGATCCCGCGGCCTTGTTGCAGACCTTTTTCGCGGGGCAGCCCATGTTGATGTCGATGATCCGGGCGCCGTTGGCCACGTTGAACCGGGCGGCCTCGGCCAGCATGGGCGCATCGCCGCCGGCGATCTGGACCGCGATGGGCTCCGGTTCACCGTCATGGTCCATGCGCTGCTGGGACTTGCGGGAACTCCACAGGCTGGCGTCCGCTGTGACCATCTCCGAGATGGCGAGACCAGCACCCATTCTGCGGCACAGGAGCCGGAAGGGTCTGTCCGTGACACCCGCCATGGGGGCCAGAACCAGATTATTGGGCAGCGTATGGGGGCCAATGGCGACCACAGCGTTCTCCCGGTGATTGGATCCGTGCGGGTTGGTCAAATCTCGACCAGCTCAGGGGGAGACAATGATACTCCGGGCTCCCATCCCATTAAAGGGGCTGGCTGGCTGAAAAACTGAGTATTTTTGGGTCGGGACTATTGACGCGCGGGGAGGAAGTCGATCCGGTAGTTGATGGCGTCCTTGCCCGGGTCCTGAAGCCCCAGGCGGATGCGCCGGCCTTCTCTGGAGGGAACATGGCCGCGTTCTGTCTCCTCGTCCGCCAGGTAGTCCTGGGGCTGGAATACACGCTGGGCCACCACATCGTTGTTGAGGTTGGAGAAGCTCAGGGCGATGGCGGGCCAGGGCTGGTCAAAGCCGGCCTCGTTGACGATGGTGACCTCCAGCAGCAGGGCATCGGCGATGTCGGGGTGGCTGCGTACCACCAGCCGGCGAGGTTCAAGCGCGTCGGTCGCCACCAGCGGGGGCAGCTCACACCCAACCCAGTCACAGGCCTGCTCGTACCAGGGGCGGATGGGTTCGTAGAGTGCCAGCCGTTCGAACCGGTACCAGCCCAGCTGGTATACCAGCAGCCCGACCATGCCGGCAATGCCCAGCAGCCAGGCCAGCCTGCGGAGCCAGCGCCAGCGGTCCGGCCGGCTGGCGACAATGGGGTCGGTGCTCAGTGACTGCCAGGCCGGTTCCGAGCTGGAGGCTTTGCGGGGTTCCTGCCGGGGGGTAGGCTCCAGCTCAAGTTCTGGGTCAGGCGCCTGTTCCCGGGGCGGCGGTTCCGGGGCAGGAGGTTCGGAAGGGGGCTTCGGCTCGCTGGCTGCCGGGGCCGGTTCGCTCTCGATTTCCTGAAGCAGTGACTCTGCCCAGCTTTCGTCGTCCTCCAGCTGTTCCCGGGAATCCAGGTCGTCCAGTTCGCTGCGGAAGCCCGAGCGGTCGCCGGCATCCAGGGCCAGGAAATCCTCGCTGAATTCCTCTTCCTTCGGCTCGTCGTGGCCGGCATAGCGGCCCTCCTGGGCGTCCTCCTCCGGGTTGTCGTCGAAGACCAGGTCGTCTTCGCCGGTTTCTGCTCCGGAAGACTGATCCAGTGGGACCGTGTTCCCGGATTCGGTGGTTGTGTCCTCTTCCGGCTCGGCGTGCTCCACGGCATTGAACACATACAGGCAATGGCCACAGCGCACCCGCCCCCGGGCCGCCTCGATCTGGCGCGGGGTTACCCGGAACCGCGTCTGGCAGTAGGGGCAGCGGGTGAGTGTTTCCGTTTCTGTGGCCATGCAGTCGGCTCCACTTCAGTCCGTGTGGCGCGTGCCGGTCAGGCAGATCCAGCCTTCCTGTTCCGTCGGTGACTGCATGTGGAACCAGTGGGCATAGCGATCACTGATCGAGTCGGCCTGGCTGGACAGGATGCCCGAAAGCACGATTCGTCCGCCCGGCCGCACCTGACCGGCCAGTGTTGGTGCCAGAGACAGTAATGGCTGGGCCAGTATGTTGGCAAGCATTAGGTCACAGTGGGTTTCCGGCTGGTCCTCAGGCGCGTACAGCGCCAGGGCGTCATCCGGAATGCCGTTGCGTCGGGCATTGTCCCGGCTGGCGTCCAGTGCCTGGGGGTCGTTGTCGGTGCCGACCACGTGCCGGGCTCCGAGCTTGAGCGCCGCCAGGCCGAGGATGCCGGAGCCGCAACCGTAATCCACAACGCTCTGGCCTTCCACGGGGTTGGCGTCCAGCCATTCCAGACAGAGCCGGGTGGTGGGGTGGGTTCCGGAACCGAATGCGAGCCCGGGGTCCAGGATGATGTTCACGGCGCCCGGCTCCGGCGGGTCCTGCCAGCTGGGGCAGATCCACAGGCGGTTGCCGAAGCGTTCGGGCCGGAAGTCATCCATCCAGGCCCGCTCCCATTCCCGGTCCTCAAGCAGTTCCGTTTCCATGGACTCCAGGTGGGTCTGGGTGGCCGAGTGGTAGGCTTCGGCCACCTGGGCCTGGATATCGGCGAGGTCCGCATCGCCCTGGAACAGCCCGGTCACCGTGGTGCTGTCCCACAGCGGTGTGCTGCCCCGCTCCGGTTCATAGAGCGGGGTATCCTCGGTGTCTTCCATGCTCACGGCCTCGGCACCGGCTTCGAGCAGCATCTGTTCCAGCAGCTCGGCGTGCTCACTGTCCGACTGGATGTGAAGCTGAACCCAGGCCATAGGCTCAGTCCCGTCGGATCAGCTGTTCCAGGTAGTGGATCGTGATGTCTCCGCTGCGGAAGCCTTCATCACGAACCAGCCGCTGGTGCAGTGATCCGTTGGTCTTGATGCCGATGACGACCAGCTCATCCAGCGCGTTGTGCATGCGGGTGAGGCAGATGTCACGGTTCTCGCCGAAAGTGATGAGCTTGCCCACCAGGGAGTCGTAATACGGTGGAATGCTGTAGCCGGAGTACAGGTGCGAGTCCACGCGTACGCCAAGCCCGCCCGGTGGGTGGAACCGTTCCACATGGCCGGGGCTGGGGGAGAAGGTCTTGGGATCCTCGGCGTTGATGCGGCACTCCAGCGCATGGCCCCGGATCTCGATGTCCTCCTGGCTGTAGCGCAGCTCTTCGCCGGCAGCGGCCCGGATCTGCTCGGCCACGATATCGACACCGGTGACCATCTCCGAGACCGGGTGCTCCACCTGGACACGGGTGTTCATCTCGATGAAGAAGTACTCGCCATCCTGGTACAGGAACTCAAAGGTACCGGCGCCCACGTACCCGATCTCGCGGCAGGCGTCGAGACAGGCCTGAAGGGTGCGCTCCCGGGCGTCCGGGTCGATGTTCGGCGCGGGGGCCTCTTCGATGATCTTCTGGTGGCGGCGCTGCAGGGAACAGTCACGGTCGCCCAGATGGATGACGTTGCCGTGCCTGTCTGCGAGCACCTGGACTTCCACGTGCCGTGGGCGCTCCAGGTATTTCTCCAGGTAGACTGTTTCGTCGCCAAAGGCGCCGCGGGCTTCACGCTGGGTGACATGCACGCCCTTGAGCAGGGCGTGTTCGGTGTGAACCACCTGCATGCCACGCCCGCCGCCGCCGGAAGCGGCCTTGATCAGCACCGGGTAGCCGATTTCACGGGCGACCTGGCGGGTGCGCTCCTCGTCGTCAGTCAGAGGGCCGTTGGAGCCCGGAACCGTGGGCACACCCGCCTTGACCATGGAGCGGATGGCGGAAACCTTGTTGCCCATGAGCCGGATGGTTTCGGCGGAGGGACCGATGAAGCGGAAGCCGCTTTTCTCGACCTGTTCGGCAAAGTCGGCGTTTTCGGCCAGGAAACCGTAACCGGGGTGAATGGCGTCGGCGTCTGTCACCTCGGCGGCGCTGATGATGGCCGGGATGTTGAGGTAACTGTCGGCAGCGCTGTTGGGCCCGATGCAGACGGATTCGTCGGCCAGGCGGACGTGCATCAGGTCGCGGTCCACGCGTGAATGCACAGCTACGGTGCGGATGCCCAGTTCCTTGCAGGCCCGCAGTATGCGCAGGGCGATCTCGCCCCGGTTCGCAATCAGTACTTTATTGATCATGATGCGGCGCTTCGCTGTCAGGTGATGACGAACATGGGCTGGTCGTATTCAACGGGCTCGCCGTCCTCGACCAGGATCTGGGAGACGGTTCCGCTGATGTCGGCCTCGATCTGATTCATCATCTTCATGGCCTCGACAATGCAGAGGGCGTCACCGGAGTGTACCTTCTGGCCCACTTCCACGAAGGAGGCTGCGGTGGGCGAGGGTGCCCGATAGAAGGTACCCACCATGGGCGAGCGTACCAGGTGACCCTGGGGTTCGTCCGGTTCGGTCTTCTCTTCCGTCTGCCCACTGCCGGCGCTCTGCTGGGGCTGGGGCGCCGGTGCCGCCTGTTGGGGCGCGGGCGCCGGGGCGGGCGCCGCCATGGTCACGGTGTCGGCGCGGCGACGGCTGATCCGGACGGAGTCCTCGCCCTCCTGGATCTCCAGTTCCTCGACGTCGGATTCTTCCAGAAGCTCGATCAGTTTCTTGACTTTGCGAATGTCCATATGGGGCTCTCATTCACCTAAGTTTGCGGTATGCCGCGGTCAGGGCGAGTTCGTAGCCCTGTGCCCCGAAGCCACTGATCACACCCTCGGCAATATCCGAGAAAAAGGAGTGATGGCGGAAGGGCTCGCGTGCATGCACGTTGGAAAGATGCACCTCAATGAACGGTATCGCGGCGGCCAGCAGCGCATCCCGCAAAGCCAAGCTGGTGTGCGTGAAGGCGGCGGGATTGAACAGGATGAAGTCGATGCCTTCATCGGCCGCGTCATGGATCCGTTCGATGAGTTCGTATTCGGCGTTGCTCTGGAGCGTGAGCAGGTGATGGCCGGCCTCGCTGGCCTGTTCGTGCAGGCGCTGGTTGATCTCCGCCAGGGTGGCCGCTCCGTAGGTGCCGGGCTCGCGGGTACCGAGCCGGTTCAGATTGGGGCCGTGGAGGACGAGGATCGTGGCCATAGTTGTTTCTTTTCGGCTTATTTTGCGTCGGTTTTTGTGTTTTCGCGCTAAGATCCTGGCACGTTCAGAAAAGTGTGAACGCATGTTAGCCGTAGATCAATAGCGGTGATACGAAAAATCAATCTCCTGCAACGACCTGGTTGCGTCCCTCGTTTTTGGCACGGTAGAGCAGGGTGTCGGCGCGCTCGCACAGCTCTTGGGGGGATTCGCCCTGCCACTGGGCCACGCCACAGGAGAACGTCACATGGAAGTCTGTGCCCGCGGCCGGCTGGCGCAGCTGGCTGAACTTCTCGCGGATCTCGTTCATGACGCCCAGCGCATCCTCCTCACGGGTGTCCGGCAGCACAATCGCGAACTCCTCGCCGCCGTAGCGTCCGATGTGGTCGGTCTTGCGCAGGCGCTGCTTGAGGAACAGGGACAGACTCTTGAGGATCCGGTCGCCGATGGGGTGGCCGTAGGTATCGTTGATCTTCTTGAAGTGATCGAGATCCAGCATGACGAAGGTCAGCGGCTGGCCGCTCTGGTGTGCCCGGCTGATCTCGGATTCGAGCAGGCTCAGGGTGTGCGTGTGGTTGTACAGGCCCGTGAGGCTGTCGCGGATCATCAGCGCCAGCAGCGAGCGTGCCCGCCGGCCCCGGTTGTGCAGGGTCGCCACCAGGTGCTTGGCATCAATGGGTTTGGTCAGGAAGTCATCGCCGCCCATGCTCATGGCATGCAGCTGCTTGGAGACATCTTCCTCGGCGGAGAGGTAGATGATGGGCACGCTGTGGAGGTGGTCCTGCTGGCGGATAACCTTGGCCAGCTCCGTGCCGGTGCAGCCCGGCATGTACATGTCCAGGATGATGATTTCCGGTGAGAATTCCTCCAGAGCATCAATGACCTCCATGGGGTCGGTCAGCACGCGCGAACGCATGCCGGCTTTCTGGAGTACGTTCTCGATGTACTTGGCCTGGGCTTTCGAGTCGTCCACTACCAGCACCCGGTAGGGTTCAGGTGGATGGGCGTAGGAGTAGTGCTCGATCTTCTCGATCAGCTGGCCCGGATCCAGTGCCTGGTAGAAGAATTCTTCGCCGCCGGAACGCACTGCCCTCAGCCGGGTCTCAATGGAGCCGTCCTCGCGGCTCATGTAGAGCACGGGGATGGGGGTTTCATGGCGTTCCTGAATACGCTCCATGGTGGCGATTCCGGCGGTTGCCTCGCCCCCACCAAAGTCCACGTCGATCACGATGGTTTCGGGTTTGTTGCGTGCACATTCCGCTTCCAGCTCGCTCGGGGTTACGAAGGCGGCGGCGTGGAACCCGAAGAATTCCATCTGTCGGATGATGCGCTGGGCATAATCGTTGTCGTTGAACGCGAGATAGATGGGCGTCCGCAGCCAGGTCCGGGGTGTCTCGTCCTCATTCTGGTCCGAGCGCCTCAGGGTGCAGCGTGAAAGCTGATCCATGCCCCGCTGCAGGCTTTCCCGGATCTCGGTGTTGAGTGGGCGGCCTTCGGGCCAGATGTCGAGCGCCGTCCGGATGCTGTCACCGGCCGCCTCGTGATCCGTCATCTCGAACCGGCGGGCGTATTTGATCAGCTTCTCCGTGGTGACCATCAGGTCCTCACGCAGACCGGGCGGCGGTTCGCCGGTTTCCAGGAACTTCTGCCAGGTCTCGAGAACCACCCGTGCCTGGGTGGTCACGCGGCGGGCGAAATGCTGGCGCAGCTTCTCCTGTTGGGAGCTGGTGTCTGTCATGGCCGTGGGCTTGTTATTGGTGTGCTTCGTCACATTCTGTGCACTCACTATAGTCGTTTCGTCAGGATCTGTGCCAATCTGACGCTTTTCTGCCCTTTCGGAAAATCATGATGTATCGAGCCGATGACACCGGGTACAGCCTGCGCGTGCTCCTCGTAATCTTCATCGGAGTGCTGCTGACGGTGGTGCTGCTGGCGGGGACCTGGTTCAGTGCCAGCCGCTTTGGGGCCTATCTGGAGGATGAGCTCCGTATCCAGACCCAGGATGCGGCGACGGCACTGGGCGTGGCGGTTTCCGTCCTGGAGCGCGAGGGCCAGGTGCGGCGGCTGGTGGATACGGTGTTTGACAGCGGCGCCTATACCCGTATCGAGCTGGTGCGGGCAGACGGCAGTCTGCGCCACAGCCGCGAAGTGGAGACGGGCCCGCCGCCGGTACCGGAATGGTTCCGCTGGTGGGCCGACCTGCCTTCGCCACTGGGTGAAGCCGCTGTGGTGGATGGCTGGGAGCCAGCGGGCAGCGTGCAGGTCCACGCCGACCCTGTGCCCGCTCTGGTACGCCTGTGGCACAGCTTCCTGGTGGGTCTTGCCTGGAGCGGCGCGCTTCTGGTGGTGAGCCTGTGGCTGGTCTGGCGGTGTGCCGGGCGTCTACTGGCGCCGTTGCGCCAGATGGAGAATCAGGCGCAGGCGCTGGAGGCGAATGATTTCACAGCCCGCACCGATCCTCCCCGCTCCCGGGAACTGGGCCGTGTTGCCCGGGCGCTTAACAGCATGGCCCGGAACCTGGGGGAGACCTTCGAGCGCCAGATTGGCCTGATCAGCGAGCTGGAACATCGCAACCGCCGGGACCCGGTAACCGGGCTGCGCACCCGTGAGGCCTTCGATCAGGCGCTGGCGGCGGAGCTCCATTCCCGGGAATCCGCGGCTGGTGGCGTGGTTGCCGTTTTCCGTCCGCGCGGGTTCCAGTCGTTCAATGAACGCCATGGGCGGGCCCGGGGGAATACGGTTCTGGCGGAGTGCGGTGCGGCATTGCTGGACTTTGAATCCCATCACGAGGGTGTGATGACCGCCCGGGGGCAGGGCGCGGATCTGCTGGTCTGCATCACCGGCGTCGAGCCGGTGGAGGCCGATGCCTGGCTCCAGGAACTGGTGGAGCAGCTCTCAACGCGCTACAGCACCTGCAGCGTACCCGACCAGGGTGTTTTCCAGGCCGGCGTGACCCGGGTGGAACTGGAGCTGGATGTGGGCGCGCTGCTGGCCCGCGCCGACCAGGGTCTGGCAACGGCAGCGGCCAGCGGGGAACCCCTGCTCTGCTGGGGGCATGCACTGGCCGCCCCGGTGAAAGGTGCGGGCGACTGGCTGGAGGCCATTGATGCCGCGCTGGCTTCGGGGGATATGGCCCTGGCATGGCAGGCGCTGCATGACATGGATGGCAGCGTGCTGATGACCCAGGCGCTGGGTCGGCTGAAGCTGGCGGGGCGCTGGGAGGCGGCGGCGCATTTCCTGCCCCATCTTGAGCGCTCGGGCCGGACGCCTGCTTTTGATCGCTTGGTCATCGAGCGGGTGCTCTCCGGTGAAAGGGTCACGCCGGACAGCAGTGTGGCCGTGTCGGTGGGTCTGGCATCGCTGGTCGATGACAGCTTCATGCACTGGCTGGCCATGCGGCTCGAAGCGGCCGGGGATCAGGTGCGCGGCCTCTGGCTGGTGGTCCCCGAGCGCGCCCTGCGTGTTCAGCCGACCGCCGTGGCACTACTGGCGGATACAGCCTCCCGGGTCGGGGCGGGACTGATGGTGGACCATTTCGGCTCTGGTGGTGTCAGTTTCGGGTATCTGGGGCGCTATGCCATACAGGCTGTACGCATCAGCCGGGAATACATCCGCGACCTTCATCAACGCCGTGAGGCACGCTTTTTCCTGTCCAATATTGCGCCGGTTCTGCGTGCTCAGGGGATCCGTGTCTTTGTCAGTGGCGTGGAGGTTGAGGGCGAGTGGTCCGTGGTGCGTGAGCTGCCGGTGGACGGGGTGATGGGCTTCTATTTTTCCCGGCCGCAGGAGCCGGAGGAAGGAGGGTGACCGGGCGGAAAGCCGCCCGGTAACGGCCTCAGCCCGCTGCCTTGACCGCTTCGTCCACCGCGTTACGGGCGGCTTCAGCGTTGTCCCAGTTGCGTACCTTGACCCACTTGCCGGCTTCAAGATCCTTGTAGTTCTCGAAGAAGTGCTTGATCTGGTCCTTCAGCAGCTCCGGCAGGTCTTCAACGTCCTGCACGTCCTTGTAAGCCGTGGTCAGCTTGTCGTGCGGCACGCAGACCAGCTTGGCGTCCTCGCCTTCCTCATCTTCCATGTTCAGCACGCCAACAGGGCGGCAGCGGATGATGGAGCCGGGCATGACCGGATAGGGCGTGACCACCAGGGCGTCCAGCGGATCATCATCGTCCGCCAGGGTGTTGGGGATGAAGCCGTAGTTGGCGGGGTAGAACATGGGTGTGGCCATGAAGCGATCCACGAGGACAGCGTCCATGTCCTTGTCGATTTCGTACTTGATCGGCTGGGCGTTGGCCGGGATCTCGATGGCAACGAAGATGTCTTCCGGCGGGTTCTTGCCGGGCGGGATCTTGTCAAAGTTCATGACGGTGTCCTTTCTCTGTGGATGAATGAAGGCTTCATGAAACAGGCCGGAATTATACGCGTGGATCGCGCTGGATAAAAATCAGAACACGACCAAGCGCTTGCTTGGTATCAGCGGTTGCGGCACACTCGGGCTGTTCACTACGGTCCTGACCGCTGAAGGAAGGCATTCATGCAAACCTCGACACACTGTTTCAACGAAACCCATGAACAGGCCCGGCAGACGGCGCAGCGCTTTGTGGAGCGGGAAGTGCTGCCGCATATTGATGAATGGGAGGAGGCGGGGGAGTTTCCACGTGAGCTTTACCGCAAGGCGGCCGATGCCGGCCTGCTGGGGGTCGGTTACCCCGAGGCGCTGGGCGGAACCGGAGAAGGGGACCTGTTTCTCAAGGTTGCGGTGAGTGAGGCGCTGATGCGCAGCACCTCCGGGGGCCTGGTTGCGGGGCTGGGTTCCCATGACATTGCCCTGCCACCCATTGTGAAGTGGGGGCCGAAGGCCATGCGCGAACGGGTGGTGCCAGAAGTGCTGCGGGGCGACGCGGTGGCGGCGCTGGCGATTACCGAGCCTGGTGGCGGCTCCGATGTGGCCAGTCTCCGGACCCGAGCAGAAAGGGACGGTGACCACTACCGGATCAATGGCAGCAAGACCTTCATCACCAGTGGCCACCGGGCGGATTACTACACCGTGGCCGTGCGCACGGGCGAAGCCGGCCACAACGGCATCAGCATGCTGCTGGTCGAGCGTGATACGCCCGGGTTCTCGCGTGGGCGCATGCTGAAGAAAACCGGCTGGTGGGCCAGTGACACGGCGGAGCTGTTCTTTGAGGATGTCAGAGTGCCGGCGGAAAACCTGATCGGTCAGGAGAACGGCGGGTTCATGGTGATCATGACCAATTTCCTCCAGGAGCGGCTGATGCTGTGCATCATGGGGGCGATGACCGCGCGCCTGGCGCTGGAGAAGGCCATGGACTACAGCCGGGAGCGTGAGGCGTTCGGGCGCACCATCAGCGGCTTCCAGGTGACCCGCCACAAGCTGGTCGATATGGCCACACGTGTGGAACTGGCCACCCAGTACACCTATCACTGCGCGGCCCTCATGGATGCCGGCAAGGCGCCGGTGAAGGAAGTGGCCATGGCCAAGAATTTTACCGCGGAGGTGGCAGAGGAAGTTACCCGGGAAGCGGTTCAGCTCCACGGCGGCATGGGCTACATGCGCGAAGCCGGCGTGGAGCGTCTGGCCCGGGATGCCCGCATCCTGGCCATCGGCGGCGGCACCACGGAGATCATGAAGGAGCTGATTGCCAGGCAGATGGGGCTGTGATCAGCGCCCCTTCTCGCTGACACCGGAGCTGGTGGCCACGAACAGCCGGTCCGCCGGGCGCTTGGCGAAAAGGCCGTTGGTGACCACGCCGGTGATCTGGTTGATGGCTTCCTCGGCCTTGATGGGGCGGCTCAGGTCCAGGTGGTGCACGTCCAAGATGATATTGCCGTTGTCGGTGGTGAAGTTGGGGCGGTACTCCGGGTCGCCGCCCAGCTTGACCAGCTCTCGCCCCACGTAGCTGCGGGCCATGGAGATGACCTCCACCGGCAGGGGGAAATTGCCGAGTATGTCCACCTGTTTGGTCTCGTCGATGATGCAGAGGAAGGTCTCGGCAGCGGCCGCCAGGATCTTTTCCCGGGTCAGCGCGCCGCCGCCACCCTTGATCAGCTCCAGGCGATGGTTGGCTTCATCCGCCCCATCGATGTAGAAGCGGGGTGGTTCCACTGCATTCAGATCATAGACGGGAATCCCGTGCTGCCTGAGGCGCTCGGCCGTGGCTTCGGAGCTGGCGACGGCGCCGTCGAACTGGTCCTTTTCCGCGGCCAGGGCGTCGATGAAGAAGTTGACGGTACTGCCGGTGCCGATCCCCAGAATGCTGCGTGGGGTCAGTTCCGGAAGCACGTGCTTGAGCGCGGCCCGGGCCGCCTCCTGTTTGTGGCTGTCCTGGCTCATAGGGAGCTGCCTCTCCGTTGTTCGGTACTGGGGGCCCAGTATACGGGTTCAGGAGGCCATCAGGAACGGCCCGGGAGCGAGCCGGGCGCCCGGCTCACCGAGAGGCGTCAGAACTCGGTTGTAAGGTTGGCCCACAGGATGCGGCCAGGTTCGTTGATCGGTTCGCTGCTGGCCCCAAGGTCCGCAGTGCCCTCCTGGATGTGTTCCGCGTACTCCCGGTTAAAGACATTGTCGATGCCGGCGCTCAGGCGGGTGCGCTCAAACAGCTGCATGCCACCGTGGAGGGAGAGGGTGGCGAAGCCTGGGGTTTCCCGGGTGTCCAGGCTGTAGATGGTGCCGTTGCCCTCATCTACCCGATCCTGGCGGGCAACCCCGCGCCACTGCATGCCGATGGAGTAGCCAGCCTGTTCGTAGTTGAGGCCAAGCGTGCCCTCAAGGGGCGGTGTCTGTGCCAGTGGCTCGTTGTCGGTGTCATTGGTGCTGCGAGTCCAGGCCAGGCTGGAGCTCAGGCTCAGAGACGGTGTCAGGGTGACCGTGACGTCCGCCTCCAGGCCACGGGTGACGGCATCCACATTGCGTGCGTTCTCCCCCTGATCGGTGATCAGGATGTAGTCGTCATACCAGCCGTAGAACACGGCAACGGTGCCCTGGACACGCCGGTGGTCAATGGTGAGCCCGGCATCCGCCTGGGTCAGGGTTTCGTTGCCAATGCCGAAATCCCGCTCCCGCTCCCAGAAATCCGGCGCGCGCTCGGAGCGGCCCAGGCCGGTGTACAGGGTCACAGGCAGGTCCTGAAGGGCGAGCTCGTAACGGCCGAAGCCACTCCACTGGGTGCGGTGATCGGATTCATCCTGGTCCGCGCCCCCGAAACCGGCTTCCAGCGCCTCCGCCTCCTGATAGTCACCGCGCAGGCCCAGGGTCAACCAGGAGGTGTCGCTGATCGGCTGCTCCATGTCCGCAAAGACACCCAAGTCCGAGAACTCGGCCGTGTCCGGTGTCGGGGCATTCCGGAAGCGGGCGCCTGCCAGCGGGTTTCCCATTCCCATGAGCGGACCGCTGTCCGCGTGTTCATTGGTGGCGAAATCCATTCCGGCATGGACATCCATACCAGAGAACAGTGCCATGTCGGCGGCAAGGCGCCCGCCCAGGGTGGTGCGTTCCACGATGCGCGCCATGGCCATCTGCCCAGGATCCCTGAGACGGAAATTATCCATGACATGGTCCACGTCGTTGTAGTAGGCGGTCGCTTCCACCCGGGTCAGCCAGGAGGTCAGGTTCTCTTGCGTGGCTGAGAGCCGGTAGCTGGTGCGGTCGAAGTCAGTGCCATCCATGCCCCGATCATCGTAGGCGGCCTCGGCGTTGCTGCGATCATAGCTGAGCTCGACCTCGGTATCGTCGCCGGGCGTCCAGCCGGCGATGGCACTGGTGCTCCAGCGCTCGTGCTCGGAGTGGACGGTCTTGCCACCGCCATCCTTGTAGTCGTCCTGGGAGGAGAGGGTGCCGATGAAGCGGGCATAGCCACTGTCGTCGCCGGTGGTGATGTCCGTGGCCATGTCGTTGCGGGCATGGCTGCCGGCGGTGAAGCTGGCAAAGCCGCGGGTGGTGGCCCGGTTGAAGTCCGGGGCGTCACGCTCAAAGCGCACGCTGCCGGCGGTGGCCGGGCCGTAACGGACGCTCTGGGGCCCTTTGGTGATCTCGATGCGGTCATAGGACTGGGGAAAGATGTAGGCGGTGGGCGGGTCCATGCGGCTGGGGCAGCCTCCGGGGATGGCACCGCCGCTGGCGGAGATGTTGAGCCGGGAGCCGCCAAGGCCTCTCAGGACTGGTTCACCACTGGTTCCGCCCTTACGGCTGACGTTGAAACCGGTCACCGATTCCAGGTAGGCACCGCCGTCCTGCGCCGGCAGGGAGGCGTGGGGTTTTCTCGGGTCCGAGGTCACCTCGTAGGGGGTGTCCATTGAGGAGGTGGTTACCACAAGGGGCTCCAGAGCCATGGTCTGGGCCAGTGCCGGTGTGGTTCCGGCCAAGAGGGTGGCGGTCAGGACGGGTGTGGTGCGCCGCCAGTAAGGCTTGTGTATCATCCGGTACTCCCTGATGTCCCTGATGGTCATGGATCCGGGCTCCCTTAGCAGGATGCGGGCCAGGTTCATGGTGTGCGGTGGTGTGGCTCCAGCCCGCGTCATTCGGGCGTTTTCGAGGGGGTGGGTGGAGAGCCGCTCAGTGCCCGGGGTGGTCGCTGTGTGAAATCCCCTGCTGGCTGTGTGATTTCACACAGCGATTGATATTCCTTAAGTCCACGATCGTGGGAGCTTTGTAGGATGGGGTGGACGGATTGGCTGACAGCATTCCTTCTGGGACTGGTCAGCAGTACGCACTGTATTGGCATGTGCGGCGGCATCGTGGGCGCGCTCACCTACAGCCTGGCGCCCGGCATCCGGGCCCGGCGGTGGCTGTTTCTTGTGTTCAGCCTGCATTACCACCTGGGGCGGATCAGCAGCTACATGCTGGCCGGCGCCCTGGTGGCGGGAGGTGCCGGTGTGTTCCAGAGCGTAGCCGGTGGTGGCAGCGCGCTGGTCATGCGCACCGTGGGGCCCGTGTTCCTGGTCGCGCTGGGGCTCCATATTGGTGGCTGGTTCTCGCGCTTCGCCTGGATCGAGTCCATGGGGCGACCGCTGTGGCGCTGGCTGGAGCCCCTGGGGCGCAGGCTGCTGCCGGTGCGCTCGCTGCCCCAGGCGTTCGGTTTCGGGGTGGTCTGGGGCTGGCTGCCCTGTGGGCTGGTCTATTCGGCGCTGGTCTACAGTCTGAGTACCGGTTCGGCCTGGCAGGGCGCAGGGGTCATGCTGTTCTTCGGCCTGGGAACGGTGCCCACGCTGCTGCTGGTGGGCATCATGGCCGACCGGACGCGGCGGGTCATGGCCAGTCCGCTGTTCCGTCAGGTGGCGGGTGTTGCGATCATTGCGCTGGCCCTGGTGCCGCTTGCTCTGGCACCCGGGCAGTAACCGCGGTATTGGAGTGGATTTGGATGGGTGAACGCAGGAGCCGTGATCATGTTCAGCAGTGATGCTTTTACCCTGCTTGGTGGTGAGTCGCCGGCTCTGCAGGCCGTGCTGCGCTCGGCGGCGCTGGTTGCGGCCACGGATGCAACGGCGCTGGTGACCGGTGAGAGCGGCACTGGCAAGGAGCTGCTGGCGCGCGGTATGCACCAGGCCAGCAGTCGGCATGCGGGGCCCTGGATTCCTGTCAACTGTGCCGCTCTGCCTTCCGAGCTGGTTGAGGCGGAGCTGTTCGGTTACTGGAAGGGCGCTTTCACCGGTGCGGACCGCAATGCGCCGGGCTATGTCCATCAGGCCCAGAACGGCACGCTGTTTCTCGATGAGATCGCCGAACTCACGTTGGCGGGGCAGGCTAAGCTGCTGCGCTTCCTGGAGCAGGGCGAGTGCCAGCGCCTTGGCTCCGGCAGAGCTGAGACGCTCGATGTACGGATCATTGCGGCGACCCATCAGGACCTTTCCGCCCTGGCGGCCCAGGGACGGTTCCGCTCGGATCTTTTCTATCGGCTCAATGTGATTCCGCTGACGCTGCCCCCTCTCAGGGAACGCGACGGGGATGTCCGGATACTGCTTGAGCGTTTTCGCCTGGAGCTCGCGAAGACGCATGGCGTCAGCCCGCCGACGTTTGCTCAGAGCGCCCTCACCCGGCTTGCCAGGCACGCCTGGCCGGGCAATGTACGGGAGCTGAGGAATCTGGTTGAGCGCTGTGTGGTTCTGATGCCGGGGCGTTTGCTGGGGGCTGCGGATCTTCCGGATGAGTGGCTGGCTGATAGCTGTGTGTCAGAGCAGCACCTGGGCGTGTATCTGCCGCCCGAGGGCGTTAGACTTGAGGACGTGGAAGCGGATCTCATCCGGCAGGCGCTCAGCCGCTCCGGTGGTAACCGGACCAGAGCTGCGGCGCTGGTTGGCGTAACCCGTGACACCTTTCTCTACCGGCTGAGGAAGCATGGTCTGATCCACAGCTCGGATTGAGGGAGGTCAATGTGTTTGCCGGCTGAGCCCTGTACGGTGTAAAACAGTGACAGCTGCATTTGCACGATGACAACGAAGGAGTTCCCATGAAGATAATGATCAAACCGATCGCGGCCCTCGGCGCTGTCTTGGCTCTGGGTGCGGCCAGTACCGGCATGGCCCAGGAGCGTTCCGGTGAGGAAATCTACAACAACTACTGCAGTACCTGCCACAAGATCGGTGCTGCAGGTGCGCCCAAGCTGGATGCGGCCGATGAGTGGCAGAGCCGTGTGGACGAGCGTGGCCGTGAAGGTCTCTATGAGAATTCCATCAACGGCTTCAAGGGCATGCCGCCCAAGGGGACCTGCGGCGATTGTTCTGAGTCCGAGATGAAAGCGGCGGTTGACTACATGCTCGGCGAAGCAATCGAGTGATCAACAGACGGCCATCGCGCGTGGACGGGATGCCCGTATACTTCTTACACTGTGAGGCTGTCTGACCAGAGAGAGCCTCACCATGCCCGACCGATATATCCGCAAGATCCTGGACGCACGCGTCTACGACGTAGCGATCGAATCGCCCGTGACCCATGCGCGTAACCTGACCCGCCGCTTTGGCAACAACATCTTCTTCAAGCGCGAGGATCTGCAGCCGGTTTTCTCCTTCAAGCTGCGTGGGGCCTACAATAAGATCAGTCAGCTCTCGGATGCGCAGAAGGCGTGCGGGGTCATCGCCGCCTCCGCGGGCAACCATGCCCAGGGTGTGGCGCTGGCGGCCACCCAGCTGGGTATCCATGCAACCATCGTCATGCCGCGGACCACGCCGGAGATCAAGGTGAACTCCGTGCGCAATCATGGCGCCGAGGTGGTGCTGATTGGTGACGCCTTCGACGAGGCCGCCGCCTATGCTCAGGAACAGATCGAGAAGCATGGCTATACCTATATCCACCCCTATGATGACCCGGACACCATCGCCGGCCAGGGCACCGTCGCCATGGAGCTGCTCTGGCAGTTCACCAAGCCGATACACGCGGTGTTCATTCCGGTCGGTGGGGGCGGCCTTATCGCGGGCATGGCGGCCTACATCAAGTACCTGCGCCCGGAGACGCGGGTGATTGGAGTAGAGCCCGAAGATTCCGCCTGCCTTTCCGAGGCTCTGAAGGCGGGTCGGCGCGTGACGCTGCCCCAGGTCGGGATCTTTGCCGATGGTGTGGCGGTGAAACAGATCGGCCGCCACACCTGGGATGTGTGTAAGGATCACGTGGACGAGGTGGTCACCGTCACGACCGACGAGATCTGTGCCGCGATCAAGGATGTGTTCGAGGATACCCGTTCCATCCAGGAGCCGGCAGGGGCGCTCTCCGTGGCGGGGCTCAAGAAGTACGTCCAGCGCCAGGGGCTGGAGGATGAGAACATGATCGGCATCCTCAGCGGCGCCAACATGAATTTTGACCGGCTGCGCTATATTTCGGAGCGCACGGAAGTGGGCGAGCAGCGCGAGGCCATCCTGGCGGTGACCATTCCGGAGGAGCCTGGCAGCTTCCGCAAGTTCATCCAGGCCCTGCGCAAGCGCAATATCACCGAGTTCAACTACCGCTATTCCTCGGCGGACGAAGCCCATATCTTTGTGGGGGTCCAGATCCAGTCAGGCGGACTTGGCCGGAACGAGGTGGTGACGGAGCTCGGGGATCTGGGCTATCCGGTACTGGACCTGACGGACAACGATCTGGCGAAGCAGCACATCCGGCACATGGTCGGCGGGCACGCGCCCTCGGTGACCAATGAAAAGGTCTTCCAGTTCACTTTCCCCGAGCGTCCGGGGGCGCTGATCACCTTCCTGATGTCACTGGGCAGCCGGTGGAACATCTCGATGTTCCATTACCGCAATCACGGGGCCGCCTACAGCCGTATCCTGATGGGAGCGCAGGTTGAGGATGAGGAGCTGGATGACTTCCGGGTCATGCTGGATGAAATCGGGTTTGAATATGAAGAGATCGGTGATGATCCAGCCTATCGTCTGTTTCTCGGGCAGTAGATTGCACAATCTTACAAAGTCATAATAATGTGGAAGCGTTTATGAATTGTAAAAAAGGGTTTTACTGCTAGACTCTTTGCCACTTTCCGAAGAAACAGGCCCAGATTCCTGTTTCGCGGGTATTGTTGAAAATCCAATAAGAAAAAAGAACAGCTGGCAGGAGACGACCGACAATGAACCGCCGACCCGATGTTATCCGCGTTCTGGTAGTGGTGTTTGCTACTGGGCTCTTGGTCAGTGGCCTGACCTCACTGGCCGCATCCGATGAGCCCAGGCTGACTTCCGGCGCTGCCCAGGAGGCGACCCTGACCCATCAGGGGGCCTCAGGCCGCGCCATCAACTGAGTCAGGCGCTCCGGTCGCTTACCGGGTAATACCCCTGATCCGTCACAATCGCGTCCATGGGAATATCCCAGCTGGCGGTCGGCATCGTATCGACCCGCTGGCTTTCGTGAGCCAGCCCGATCAGCTTCGGACTGTGGCGGTCGGGCTGGCCCAGGAACGCAAAGGTCCGATCATAGAAACCGCCCCCCATTCCCAGCCTGTCCCCTTCCGCGGTAAAGCCCACCAGCGGCATCAGAACCACATCCAGTGCCCAGGCCGGCTTTGATGCAGCTCGGCGCAGGCTGGGTTCCGGTATGCCGAATCGGTTGCGCCTCATGGGCGTATTGCGGTCCAGGCGCAGGAACCAGAGACGGTTGCCCAGTATCGGGTGCAGCACGGGCAGGTAGCAGCGCTTGTTCATGCGTTCCACCGCTGCCTGCAGTGGGCGCGGGTCAATCTCGCCGTCATTGGGCCAGTAAAGGGCGATGCTGCGGGCATCCCGGAGCTCGCGGCTGGCCAGGAGATTGCGGCAGAGCCTGCGCGATGCGCGTTTCTGCTGCTGCGGGCTGAGCGCACGCCGGCGTTCGCGCAGTTTCCTGCGAAGCTGTTTTCGGGTTGCTTGATGGTTCGTCATGGAATTCTGGCAAGGCAGGTAATGAAACCCTCCGGGCTGCCGGACCGGATCGTGCCCTTGAACCCAGTAGTTCAAGGCGGGAGCCCCTTGATAGTGAATTAGGCTTTCCTCTGCTGTGGAGGACTTGCTCACATCACCAGGGAGCGGCTCCCTTTGGTCGTGCGCATCGGCTCGAGGACAACATCCAGTGAAGTCGTACAGCCCAGAGAGTTGATGCGATTATAGGCCGACAGCCGGGGGGGAATGCAATGGCATTGTGCCGGCGTTCAGGAGCCGGTATTCGCCTGGGGCTGTTCCAGTGCCTCGCGTACCCGCTCGTCGAGTTCACGCAGGGTGCGTTCTGCGGAGTCGGGCATGCTGCCACTGTTCTGCAGCAGTTCATGGGTGATGTTAAGCGCGGCCATGACCGCAATCCGCTCGGTGCCGAAGACGCGGCCGCTGGCGCGGATCTCGCGCATCTTCTCGTCCAGGTAGCGGGCGGAGCGTTCCAGCTCGCCACGGGCATCGCCGGGGCTGGCGACAAGGTATTCCTTGTCGAGGATGTTGACCGCGACTGTTTCCTTATCCGTGTGTTCCGCCATCAGTGATGCTCCAGTGAGCGCAGCCGTGAGATCATCGCCTCGATCCGGTGGCGTGCCATGTCATTCTTCTGCATGAGCTGGACCCGTTCCTGCTGCCAGTCCTCCTGGGCCTGGCGCAGCCGCGCGTTTTCGGCTTCCAGCTGGCGATTGCGCTCGATCAGCCGCTCGATGCGGGCGGCCAGTGCCTCGAGTTCCGCTTGGTCCATGGTACGCCTCTCCGGGGAATCGCCTCTGGAAAATCACTATAGTGGGCTCCCCGGGAGCGGTCAATTTGCGGTACGACAGAGAGCCCGGAAATGCTAGTGTAGAGTCCTGCAGACACCGAACCGGGAACCAGGAGCACTACGCCCCCTATGAGCGGGATCGACGAGAACGATACACAGAAACTACAGGAGATTGTCTACGACTTCGATCTGTGGTCCGACGTCCACGGGCGCCACGGCGCCATCAACCACCCCAGTGAGCTGCACGGGTTGCTGGCGGGTGAGCTGGCCGCAGGGGAGCGCCTTTCCAGCGAGCGCTGGGAGAACCTGGTGCTGGAGCATCTGGGGTGCGACCGGCTGCAGGAAGAGCAGGATGATGAGCAGGTTTCCCCCAGGGCACTCCTGCACGCGTTTTACGCGGCGACCCTGGCTTCACTGCAGTCCGAGGACATGGACTTCCGGCTGCTGCTGCCCCCTGAGCAGGCACCGCTCAATGAGCGCCTTGAGGCCGTCTCCAACTGGGTCCGTGGTTTCCTCGAAGGCATGGCCCGGGCTGCGGGTGATGGCCTCAGTCGGGCGCCTGACGACATCCGCGAACTGATCCGGGATTTTGTGGCCATCAGCCAGGTGGAAAGCGAGGCCGACGACGCGGACGAGGACGGTGACCGCGACATCGAGGAGGTGTCCGAGTACATCCGGGTGGGCGTTCTCAATGTTTTCGCCGAGTTCAACCATCCTCAGCCGGACCAACAGACACTGCACTGATCGGGAGTGCCGATGACCGTCGCAAGCAAGCAGACTCAGACCGCCATTGACCGTGACGAGCATGCCAGCCGCCGGCGCCGTTTGATGGAGCAGATGGCGCCGGAGAGTATCGCCATTGTCTCCGCGGCCCCGGAGCGCATCCGCAGCAGGGACACGGAATACCCCTACCGCCAAGACAGCGATTTCCTCTACCTTACCGGCTTCGAGGAACCGCACGCGGTGCTTGTGCTGGTTCCCGGCCGGGAACACGGTGAGACCGTCCTGTTCTGCCGGGAGCGCGACCCCGACCGCGAGCTGTGGGATGGCTTCATGGTGGGCCCTGACAGTGCGGTGGCCAATTACGGTGTGGATGACGCCTTTCCCATCACCGACATCGACGACATCCTGCCGGGACTGATTGAGGGGCGCTCCCGGGTCTACTATTCCATTGGCCGTGATTCAGCGTTCGACAGCCAGGTCATGGAATGGGTCAACAGCATCCGCGCCCGGGTGCGCAGCGGTGCCAAGCCGCCGGGTGAATTCGTGGCCCTGGAGCACACACTGCATGACATGCGGCTGTACAAGAGCGCTGCGGAACTGCGGGTGATGGAACAGGCCGGGCGGATCAGCGCTAATGCCCACCGTCAGGCCATGCGCCGAGCCCGGCCCGGGCTGCGCGAATACCAGCTGGAGGCCGAACTGCTCTACCGCTTCCTGGACGAGGGCGCCAGCGCGCCCGCCTATCCCACCATTGTCGCGAGCGGCTCCCATGGCTGCGTGCTCCACTATACCGAGAACCAGGGCATGCTGGCGGACGGCGACCTGGTACTGATCGATGCCGGCTGTGAATACAACGGCTACGCGGCGGACATCACCCGTACCTTCCCGGTTAACGGCCGATTCACCGGCGAGCAGAAGGCGGTCTACGAGATCGTACTGGCAGCGCAGAAGGCGGCCATTGAGAAGGTCAGGCCCGAGAACCACTGGAACCAGCCCCACGAGGCGGCCGTCGAGGTCCTGAGCCAGGGGCTTCTGGACCTGGGCATCCTGACGGGCAGCCTTGAGGAGGTGGTCGAGCAGGCCCATTACCGTGATTTCTTTATGCACCGGACCGGCCACTGGCTGGGCATGGATGTGCACGATGTGGGGGATTACCGTATTGGTGGCGCCTGGCGGGTTCTGGAGCCGGGAATGGTGATGACCATCGAGCCTGGGCTCTACATTGCGCCGGGTAAGGTGGGTGTGGATGAGCGCTGGCAGGGCATCGCCGTGCGCATTGAGGATGATGTGGCTGTCACCCGCTCCGGTTACCGCAACCTGACGCCGGACGTGCCCAAGGAGATCGCGGACATTGAGGCGCTGATGGCCGATGAGTGAGCCGGCTTGCCCCACGCGGCACTGTGATGTGCTCATTGTTGGCGGCGGCATGGCCGGTGCCTCCCTGGCACTGGGGCTGGCCCGGCAGGCGCCGTCACTGGGCGTGGCCGTGGTGGAATCCTCGCCGCTGGATCCGTCAGTGGACCCGCAGACCCGGTTCCAGCCCAGCTACGATGCCCGCGCCACGGCGCTGGCCTACGGCTCACGCCTGATCTACGAGGACCTGGGCGTGTGGCCGGAACTCGCCCGCGCCGCCACACCCATCGAACACGTCCATGTCTCGAGCCGTGGCCGCCCCGGCACCACCCGTATGCACGCCTCGGAGCACGGGACGGACGCGCTGGGGTATGTGGTGGATAACGCCTGGCTGGGGCTCAACCTGGTGTCCGCCCTTCGGGAAACAGCCACCCACTGGCTCTGCCCGGCACGGGTGGTCACGGCGGAAACCGGCAGCACGGGCGCACAGGTTCTGGTGGAACAGGACGGTGAGCAGCAGTGGTGGCAGGCACGTCTCCTGGTGGTGGCAGACGGGGGCCGCTCCGGCCTGCGGGAACAGCTCGGGTTCAGCGCCCGTCGGCAGGACTATGGCCAGCACGCCCTAGTGGCCACGGTCACCACTGGTGAGCCGCACCTTAACCAGGCCTATGAACGCTTCGCCGATGGCGCGGCCGTCGCGCTCTTACCCCACAGGGAAAGCCATGACTACGCTCTGGTCTGGACCATGGACAGTGCCGAGATTGAGCGCCGCATGGCCCTGGGCACCGATGCCTTCCTTTCGGAACTGCAGGAGCGCTTTGGCTGGCGGCAGGGCCGGTTTGAACACGTGGGGCAGCGCCACAGTTACCCGTTGGCGCTGGAGCAGGTCGCCAGCCCGGTACGCCCCGGGGTGGTTCTGGTGGGCAATGCGGCTCATTCGCTGCATCCGGTGGCCGGCCAGGGCTTCAACCTGGCCCTGCGCGGGCTGATGCGGCTCAGCAGCCGCCTGGCTGAGGTTGCCGATGAACCGGCCTCCCTGGGGCAGCCGGAAACACTGGCGCCCTATGTAGCGACCCATCAGCAGGATGTGGACGCCATTGTCGGCTTCTCCGACAGCCTGGTGCGGGTGTTCTCGGAGAAGAGTGGTTTTCCCGGCCGACTCCGGGACCTGGGGCTGGCGGCTCTGGATGCCGCTCCGGGCCCGCGGGACTGGCTGGCCCAGCGCAACATGGGGCTGAACACAAGACGGAGCTCTCTCGGCCATGACTGACACGCCACTCACGGAACGCACGACCGTTGCCATTGTGGGCGGCGGCCTTGTTGGCGGTGCCCTGGCACTGCTGCTGGCCCGTCAGGGGCTGGCGGTCACCGTGGTGGAGCCCCAGTCCCGGGAGACGCAGCTCCACGAGCTGGAGCCGGCGACCACTGTCCACGGGTTCGAGCCCCGGGTCAGTGCCCTGACCGAGGGAACCCGGCAGCTGCTCGAGGATCTGGGTATCTGGCCGGAGATCGAGGCCCGGCGCTGCTGCCCCTATCGCGAGATGCGCGTCTGGGACGCGGAGGGCACCGGCAGCATCCATTTCGATGCCGCCGAACTCCAGCTTTCCCGCCTGGGCAGCATCGTGGAGAACCGGGTGGTGCTGGGAGCACTGGCCCGTGCCATGGTGGCGGAACCCAACCTGACATGGCTGGATGGCGAGTACGTCCGCCACTGGCGCCCGACGGGTGCGGGTTCGGCGGTGATGCTCAGTGACGGCCGCTGGCTGGAGGCGCGCCTTGTGGTTGGCGCGGATGGAGCCAATTCCCGCATACGCCAGTGGGCCGGCCTGGCCACCCGTGAGTGGGATTACGACCAGCAGGCGATTGTCTGTACCGCCCGAACCGAATACGGCCACCAGCGCACCGCGTGGCAGCGGTTCATGACCACGGGGCCGGTGGCCTATCTGCCTTTGGCCAATGAGGAGGGCAGTGATCGCTTCGTCTCCATCGTCTGGTCCCAGGACGTGGGGGAATCAGCGCGCTTGATGAACCTGGACGAGGGCGCCTTCGCCGGTGAGCTGGCGGCGGCGCTGGAGTGGACCCTGGGAGCGGTGGAGGCGATATCCACACGCCATGCCCTGCCGTTGCGCCAGCGTCATGCCCGGGAGTACACGCGTCCGGGGGTGGTTCTGGTCGGGGATGCCGCACACACCATCCACCCGCTGGCTGGGCAGGGAGTCAACCTCGGATTTGCGGACGCGGCTGTCCTGGCGGACGAGATCCGGCTGGCCATGGAGCGTGGTCTGGAGCCTTCGCACTCCAGCGCCCTGCAGCGTTACCAGCGCCGGCGCAAGGTGGAGAATCTGTCGCTCATGGCTGCCATGGAGGGCTTCAAGCAGCTATTCGCCCGGGATGAACTGCCCCTGCGCTGGCTGCGCAACACCGGCATGCGCTGGCTGGATAGCCAGAGCGGCATCAAGAACCGGATCGCGGCAGAGGCCATGGGCAGCCGTCATCCACTGCCACGGTTCACGCGGCCCGTGCCGGTGGAGGCGGACTGATCAGGTGCCGGTGCTGAAGCTCCGGAACTGCTCCATCACACTGTCCGCCAGGTGATCCTTGTCCAGCACGCCCACCACTTCCTCGGCCAAGCCGGTCTCTTCGGCGCCCGCGTAGACCAGCGCATAGTCCACGCCCTGCTGGGTCAGCTGCTGCACCACCTGGCTGAGCAGATCCCTGGCCACCACCTGCACGAACCGCCGATGGCCGAGTTTTGCCAGCGGCCAGTCCTCGTGGTGTTATGAATATCCAGGCAGTCACACCGCAGACGACACCCAGCACGCTCATGGCCGCAATGTTATAGAAGAGAACCGCACCCAGACCCGTGACGATGCCCACGATAACGGCGATTAGGAAAAAACAGCGCGGGTGCTTCGCGCTCGTCATCGGGTTCCCGGTTCAGGGGCGGGTCAGTACTCATGGGCGGGTTGCGAGCCCTGGTCGTTAATGCATCAGGTAGGCGTCTTCCTTTGACGCCAGGGAGATCTCGCGCGGGGTGATAACGCCCAGGATCTCCGTGGCCTGCCGACTGTTCTCATCACTCATGACCAGAACCACCTCGCAATTGCAGGCATGCATGGAGCGCATCAGGTTGGACCAGCTGGTTCCGGGCGTCACCCTTAGGAAGTTGCGGTCAATGGTCCAGTCAGTGTTTTCTGGAGCGCTTAGCAGGTGCAGGTTCTCATGGACCACACCATCAATGGTCCCGTTATCCACCGCTATCGCGTAACGGGGGGCTCTTTCGGGGGTGTGGGTCGCCTCCCACTGTCTCAGAAGCTGGACATCAATCAGGTCGAATTCGGTATTCATCAGTGTCCCCGCGCTGTGGAGATGGGACGTTGCCGCCTGAAGGCCGTGGGGAACACTGTAGCCCCGCCGTACCAGCTTGAGGGTATAGATGCTCTCCTCAGTGATCGCCGACCGAACCGCGTAGGCAAAAGACACCGTTGCGATAATCGGCAGCATGGCGGCGTAGTCACCGGTCAGCTCGAAGACCATGATGACGGCGGTCAGCACCGCACCGGTGGTTCCCGCGATCATGCCGCCCATGCCCGCAATCGCAAGTACCACGGGATCGACACCACTGCCTGGAAAGACCAGCAGGACCAGGTTGCCAAACAGGGCGCCGAAGATGGCGCCCAGAAACAGGGAAGGGGCAAATACGCCCCCGGAAGCCCCGGAGCCCAGTGTCAGAGCTGTTGCCAGCCACTTGCCAAGGAAAAGCAGAGCAAGGAACAGTGGGTCGGAAAGGATGCTGCGCAGAACATCCAGGATGGTCGGATAACCAACACCACCAATATGGTAGTGCCCGGTATAGACGATGAATCCGTACAACATGACGCCGACGACAGCCATCCCGCTGACATGGCGCACATAGGAGTTGGTAAAGCGGCGTTCGAACCAGTCCTCGAACGAATAGATGGAGCGGATGAAACCGGATGAAATGACGCCGATCAGCGCCCCCAGCGGAATACAGGCCAACAGTGAGTAGAAGCCCACCAGATGGTTCTCAAAGACCACCAGCTCGGGGACATCGAACGAGGGGTGGAGGCCGCTGTAGAAACGCCCGATATAGGTCGCCGTTACCGTGGCAATTGCCACCACGGTGACTGTGCGGGCACTGATCGAGACCAGCATCAGCTCCATGGCAAAGGCGAGCCCGCCAATCGGGGCATTGAAGGTTGCGGCCACCGCGGCTGCGGCACCTGCGCCCACGAGCACCACCCTCTGGCGTGCCGGCATGGAAATGAGCTGCCCCAGACTGGAACCGAAGGCTGACCCGATCTGGACAATAGGCCCTTCACGCCCGACAGACCCGCCACTGCCAATGGAAACCGCGGATGTCAGCGCCTTGGCGATCACCACGGAGGGCCGGATCCGGCCCTGGCTGAAGTAGATGGCGTTCATCACTTCCGGGACCCCGTGGCCGCGGGTTTCCGGAGCAAACCGTTCGGTTATCCAGTTAACGATGATGGCACCGACAACAGGCACCAGGATGACGCCCGCACCCCAGGTGCTCGGGGCGATATGGACATCCGGTTGGAAGGCCAGACTCAGCTCGCCATAGAAAAAGAGGTTGCGGAAAAAACCAATGATGGCTTTGAAGGCAATCGCACTGAAACCACCAAAGATACCCACCCCCACTGCCAGGATCAGCATGATGCTGGCGTTGAGAGGCTGGTTCGGGCTTGCTCCCTCGACCGGAGCTGTGGCTGACCCTTCAGTCTGGTTGTTGGTGGTTTGGCTCATAGAGACCATGCGGAGGTAAAGCGATCACTATTCTTATACAAAGCGTGAAGCCGCTGCAAGGAATCCAGCTTCCCATTTTGGGGGATCATCCATTAGTGATATCGAATAGACGTCCGAGGACCGCTGGTACAAACGTTTCCGTGCGTAGTATCCGTGCCCCCAGGTGTACCGGGCTGAACCCCTGTTCGCGGATCAGCTCCACTTCATAGGGAATGAAGCCCCCCTCTGGGCCGATGCACAGGCTTACAGGTTCGTCCAGACCCTGCGGGCAGGCTCCGACGCTGCCAGGGTGGGCTATCAGGCGGCGGCTCCCGGTCGTGATGGCAGCGAGCTCATCTTCTACAAAGGGCTTGAAACGGTTGCGCTGCAGGATTGTCGGCCACCCGGTATCCCGCCCCTGTTCCAGCCCCAGGGCGATCTGTTCAGCAAGGGATTCCGGTTGCAGCCAGGGGGTCTGCCAGTAGCTTTTCTCCACCCGGTAGCTGTTGACCAGCACGAGGTGCTTGACGCCCATGGAAACGACGGACTGGATGATCCGGCGCAGCATCTTGGGGCGTGGCAGCGCGAGTATCAGGGTCAGTGGCAGGGGCGCAGGTGGCGCCTCATACAGTTCTATGGCCAGCGTGGCCTCGTGCGCATCCAGGTGTTCGATTCGCCCCATCCCCATGGTGCTGTCACGCAATCCCACTCTCAGTGAGTCGCCCGTATTGGCCCCATGTATTTGATGGAGGTGCTGCAGCTGGCGACCGGTCACACGGGCCCGCTCCGGCGTCACCAACTGTTCCGGGTGAAGCAGGAGCAGGTTCATGCTGCGTCCGCATCATCCGGTGGGCGGCGGCGCTCAACCATGCGACCGAAGATGAGTCCGATCTCGAACAGCAGCCACATGGGTCCGGCCAGAAGCGTCTGGGAGATCATGTCCGGTGGCGTCATCAGCATGCCCACCACAAAGCAGCCCACCACCACATACGGGCGTTTCTCGCGCAGGGACTGGGTATCCGTGGCACCGCTGAGAATCATCAGCATGATGGCGATCGGGATCTCGAAGGCGATGCCGAAGGCGAACAGCAGCTTGAGCACAAAGCTCAGGTAGCTGCTCATGTCCGTCATGACCGTAACCTCAGCCGGCCCCACGGAGGTGAAGAAAGCGAATACCAGTGGAAAGACCACGTAGTACGCGAACACTGCACCCAGGTAGAACAGCAGGATGGAGGAGGCCAGCAGCGGAAAGGCGATGCGTTTTTCGTGGCGGTACAGCCCCGGGGCCATGAAGCGCCAGATCTGATAGAGCACCACCGGCATGGCCAGGAAGGTGCCCAGCACCAGGGTCAGTTTTAGGGGCGCGAAGAAGGGGGCTGCCACGTCCGTGGCGATCATGCTGCTGCCCTCGGGCAGATAGGCCCGAAGTGGGCCGGAGAGCCAGGCATAGAGCTGATTGGCGAAGGGGTAGAGCGCCAGGAAGATCACCAGGATGGCAAGAATGGCCTTGAGCAGCCGGTTGCGCAGCTCCACCAGGTGGGCCACCAGCGGCATGGTGTTCTCGTCGGGGTGGTTGTCCTCTTGGCTCATGAACTGTTCCCGGAGTTGCTCCGGTTGGCTGTGTCGGACTGGTTGCTGCCGGTACCGTCGCCGTTCACGGGTTTCAGGTATTCCTCATCCAGCTTCGCCTCATCCAGGGCTTCGCGCATGTTCTGCTGGATGTCCTCGTAGCCGATATCGCTTTTTTCCCGGCGCAGCTGCTCCCGGATCTCTTCGGCCTTGACCTGACGGTCGAGCTCCTCGGAGAACTGGCGGGTCATGCGGCGGGCCTTGCCGATCCAGTGCCCGGCCGTGCGCGCCGCCGTCGGCAGGCGTTCCGGTCCCAGCACCAGAAGGGCAATGACGCCGCAGAGGAAGAGTTCGAGGAACCCGAGATCAAACATTCAGGGCGCCTCAGGAGTGCTCGTGATCGCGGCGTTTTTCCGCATCGGGCGTCTCCTCGCTCTCCTGCTGCTCCAGGGTGCGACCGCCCTGGGGTTGGTCTTCGCCTTCATCCTTGTTCTTCTCGCTGTCGCCGTCGTTCATGGCCTGCTTGAAGTTGCGGATGGCGCTGCCGACGTCGCCGCCCATGTTACGCAGTTTCTTGGTCCCGAACACCAGGATGACGATGCCGAAGACGATCAGAAGCTGCCAGATACTGATACCACCCATGTTGAATTCCTCCCGTTCAGGATTCCGGCGTGCGCCGGGCTTTTTCTTCCAGGCCGGAGAGGCCGAAACGCCGTGCCAGTTCCTCGAGTACTGCGTCCGGGCTCTCGCCCCGGTTGGAGAGCATGACCAGACTGTGGAACCACAGATCCGCCGTTTCAGCGATCAGCTCCCGGTTGTCACCGGAGTGTTCCGCGTCCTTGGCCGCGATCAGGGTTTCTGTGCATTCCTCCCCGACCTTCTCAAGAATCTTGTTGAGCCCCTTGTGATGGAGCTTCGCAACGTAGGAGTCGTCCGGGTCGGCATTCCGGCGCCGTTCCTCCAGTACCTCGGCCAGTTGGCTCAGTACCGTGTCCATCAGCTCTGCTCCGCTCCGTAAATGGCCTCAGGGTCCTTCAGGACCGCTCCGGATTCCTGCCAGGCACCGTTCTCCAGTCGGCGGTAGAAGCAGTGTCGCCGCCCGGTGTGGCAGGCAATGCCGCCGATCTGTTCCACCCGCAGCAGGATGACATCCGCATCACAGTCCAGCCGCATCTCGTGGACCTTCTGCACATGGCCGGAGCTTTCGCCCTTGTGCCAGAGCCGGTCTCGTGACCGGGAATAATAGACGGCTTCGCCGGTTTCCGCTGTCTTTTCCAGCGCTTCGGCGTTCATCCAGGCCATCATCAGCACGTCGCCGCTGGCGCTATCCTGGGCAATGGCTGGAACCAGGCCGTCTTCGTTGAAAGCCACGTCGCCGATCCATTCGGGCTGGGAATCTGCTGTCATCTCAGTGTCCACTGCTTTTACTGCTATAACACAATAACACGCCGCCGGTGCCCAGCAGAATCCAGCTTGCGGCCGGCAGGTTCCTAAGCCATTCCTGAACGCCCGGTTCCGCCACTGCCAGTGCACCCACCGTACAGGCTGCCGCCCCGAGCAGGGGCCAGAGGCGGAAGCGGGGCGCCGGGGCGGGCGCGGGTTGCGGCTGGATGGGCGGTGGGTCGCCGGCCAAGCGTTCCAGTGCGTCATGGAAAAGCTGCGGCATTTCCGGCGCCTGCTCCGCCCAGTCCGGCAGGTGCTCGCGCAACGAGCGTATCACGCCGGGCGGGCCCATCTGCTGCTGCATCCAGTTTTCCAGGAAGGGCTGGGCCGTGGTCCAGAGGTCCAGGTCCGGGTAGAGCTGGCGGCCCAGGCCTTCCACGTTGAGCAGCGTCTTCTGCAGCAGCACCAGCTGGGGCTGGACCTCCATCTGGAAGCGCCGGGCCACCTCGAACAGGCGCAGCAGGAAGTGGCCGAAGGAGATCTCGCGAAGGGGCCTGGCGAAGATGGGCTCGCAGACGGTGCGGATGGCGGCCTCGAATTCGTCCACGCGGGTGTCCGCGGGGATCCAGCCGGACTGGATGTGCAGCGCCGCCACCTGGTGGTAGTCCCGGCGGAAGAAGGCCAGCAGGTTGCGCGCCAGGTAGCTCTTGTCCGAGGGCCCCAGGGTGCCGACGATGCCGAAATCCAGCGCGATGTACTGGGGGTCCGCCGGGTTGGAGGCATCCACGAAGATGTTGCCCGGATGCATGTCGGCGTGGAAGAAGCTGTCGCGGAAGACCTGGGTGAAGAAGATCTCCACGCCCTTCTCGGCCAGCACCTTCATGTTCACGCCGGCGGCGTTCAGGGCGGGGGTGTCCCCGATGGGAATGCCGCTGACCCGCTCCATGGTGACTACCCGGCGACCGGTGTGGGACCAGTACACCTCGGGCACATAGATCAGGGGCGAGTCCGGGAAGTTGCGCCGCAGCTGGCTGGCATTGGCCGCCTCGCGCTGCATGTCCAACTCGTCGAAGATGGTCTTCTCGTAGTCGGAGACCACCTCCACCGGGCGCAGGCGCGGCCCTTCGGCCCAGAGGCGCTGGAGCAGGCGCGCCATCAGGTAGAGCAGGCGGATGTCCTGGCGGATGACTTTCTCGATGCCGGGGCGGATGACCTTGACCACCACGGCGGTGCCGTCCAGCAGCTTCGCGCCGTGCACCTGGGCGACGGAGGCCGAGGCCAGCGGATCCCGTTCGAACTCGCTGAAGCAGTCGGCGATGCCCGCCCCCAGTTCCGCCTCCACGATGGCTCGGGCGTCGTCGCTGTCGAAGGGCGCAACCCGGTCCTGCAGGTGGGCCAGGGCCTCGGCCATGTCCTCGGGCAGCAGGTCACGCCGGGTGGAGAGGATCTGGCCGAACTTGATGAAGACCGGGCCCAGGTCCTCCATGGCCTGTCGCAGGCGTTCGCCGCGGTTGGCCTCCGGCTGCGGGAACAGCCGCCAGGGCGCGATGGCCAGGAGGAAGCGGATGCCGGCCGGCAGGGTCAGCAGGCGCAGGAAGGTATCGAGCCGATAGCGGCTGAACACCCTCAGGATCCGGAGCAGGCGACCCAGGTTGATCAACGGCCCGCCTCCGGATCCAGGTGGTTGAGGCGGTCCTCAAGGGCGTTCGTACGGTCGGCGAGGTCATCGATGTCGCTGAAGCGGGCCTCGGCCTCCCGGCGCCCGGGCACCAGGCCGGATTCCTCGTGCAGGTAGTCCTCGATGTTGGCGTGTACGGAGGCGCGCGCCTGCTGGCTCCAGCGCAGGGCATCACGCAGGCGCTTGGCAATGACATGGGCGGGAACATCCCCGAGGGTGCGGGCCAGCAAAGCCTCCCAGTCCGGCGCCAGCGCATGCAGTCGGTGTGCGAGGTGGCGGACGCGCTCACTGTCTCCTTCGACCGTGATCAGGCCCTGGTCCAGGCCGCTGGTGTCGCCGCCGGCCAGTGCCAGAAGCGCCAGTGGCGTGGCGGTGATGTGCGTGTCCGTTCCCGGGCCGGACGGGCCCTGTTTCAGGGCAAGGCGGTCGCCCGAACGCGCCAGTGTCAGGGTGGCCCCGAAGGGCACCAGTGTGATCGCCACCGGCGCAGCCAGCTCTTCAAGCAGGATGTCCCTGGCCGCCGGGTCCGCTTCGAGAGCACGGTTCAGGGCGGAGGCGGCCATGGTGGTGGCCTGGTCGAGCAGCGTGCCGCCCAGTCCCATTAGGGCTTGACCCCCGCGTGCAGCGCCACGATGCCACCGGTCATGTTGTGGTACTTGCACTGCACCAGGCCGGCCTCTTCCATCATGCCCCTGAGGGTCTCCTGGTCCGGGTGCATGCGGATGGACTCGGCCAGGTACTGGTAGCTCTCGCTGTCACCGGCCACCAGCCGGCCCATCAGCGGCAGGGCGGTGAAGGAGTAGGTGTCATAGGCCTTGTTCAGCAGCGGGTTGACCGGTTTGGAGAACTCCAGGATCAGCAGTTTGCCCCCGGGCTTGAGCACGCGGGTCATCTCGCGCAGGGCCAGGTTCTGGTCCGTGACATTGCGCAGGCCGAAGGCAATGGAGACCGCGTTGAAGTAGTTGTCCGGGAAGGGCAGGCATTCCGCGTTGGCCTGGACGTAGTCCACGCGCCCGGCGTACCCGCGGTCGATCAGGCGTTCCCGGCCAACTTCCAGCATCTCCTGGTTGATGTCCGCCAGCACCACCTCGCCCTCGGTGCCCACGCGGTCCGCGAACTGCATGGTCAGGTCGCCGGTGCCGCCGGCGATGTCCAGAATCCGGTGACCCGGGCGCACACTGCTCAGCTCAATGGTGAAGCGTTTCCAGAGCCGGTGGATGCCCATGGACATCAGGTCGTTCATGAGGTCGTACCGGCTGGCGACCGAGGAGAAGACCTGGCCGACGCGCTTCGCTTTTTCCTGCTTCGGCACCTCGCGGTAACCGAAATGGGTGGTGTCCTGATCCGCCATGGGGACCTCCGCTGATGCTTTGCCGTATTCTAACCCCGGAGGGCCCACTTGTCTTCGCCGGGGGCTCTGCTCGCCTCTGGCGCCGGAGTTGCGTAAAATTGCGGGCAACGCCGTTAACCACTGTCCGCCGAGGAGTCCCGATGTCCCGTATCCAGATTCACCGCCCGCACGCCATGGACCATGAGCACGCGCTGCAGGTGGCCGATGAGCTGGCCCGGGAGATGACCGCACACTACGATTTTGAGTGGCACTGGGAAGGCGAGCGCCTCAAGCTCCGCCGGACCGGCCTCAAGGGGGAGGTGGCGGTCAATCCGAACGACATCGGCGTGGATCTGGAGCTGGGCATGATGCTGCGGCCCTTCAAGGGGCGGATCGAGCAGGAGGTGGTGCGTCAGCTTGAGGCCATTCTCAAGCGCCACAGCTGATTGCCGGGTTTGAACGTCACTCCCTCGGGAGTGGTTCCCCTGCCAGTATCCTGTCCATGATGCGGGTTTCGCGCTCGCGGATCGTCTCCAGCAGTTCCGAAACGCCGCCCATCGCCCGGAAGGCATGTACGCCTTCGGTGATGAAGCGGTAGAGCTCGCCCAGTCCAGCCATGCGCGCGGGTTGATGCACCATCTTCAGCCCCATTCGCAGAGAGCGGTGGTTCACGTAACGTTCCAGATCCCGCCCCACGGCATCCACCAGCTCGATCTGTCGCCGCCGGTCCGTCACCTGCCCGCAGGCGCGGTAGGCTTCGGCATAGGTGGCGTCGGACATGGCCTCGATGCCGCTGACATCCAGACCCCGCTCATGGGTGAGCCATTCGGACATGGCCAGATCCAGACGCTGGCTGATCAGGTTGAGCTCCACCAGCTGTGACAGGGTGAAGAGGGCGCTGTCAGGGCTCAGGCGGACCAGGTAGGGGAAGATGCGGTCAAAGTCGTCATCCCGGCGGCTGAAGTCCTGGGGCGCGTAGAGGTCCTCCAGCAGGAAATCCAGGGCTTCATGGTAGCGCGGGGATTCGTAGAGGTCGCGGTGAGTCTCGCGCAGCCGCGCTGCCTGCCAGCGGCCCAAGGCTTCAATGGAGGGCTCAAGTGGATGCCCTACCCGTTCCTGCCGGAAGTCGTGATAGCTGAGCATCAGCTCCTGGAGCCGGCGCGCGTTGGGGGTCCATGTCTGGGTCTGGGTCAGCTTGTACCGGTACACACCCGTCCTCCGTTGATGCGGACAGGCATTCTAGTGGGGTCGGGAATGTCCGACAATGGCGCTCAGGCCACGCTGGGGATGTCATCCATGGACGGCACCCAGGTTTCGCTGTCGAGTGTAATGAAGTGGCTGGTGCCCCGGGTCTCTACGATCCGCACGGAGGTCGTCGAATGACGGGCAGCGTTCAACATCGCTTCACGATCCAGGATGCGGTCGGTTTCCGGGATCAGGATGGTGCCCTGGCGGATGTTGGCTAGGACGCTGGTGTCCCACTGCTCCATCCAGGCCATGATGTTCTCGAGGTTGCGCACAATGGTCAGGTGATCCTGGGTAGCGGAGAACATCCGGTTCAGCAGCGTCTTCTTGCGCGGGTTCATGCGTCCGAAGAAGGTCTGGGAGTAGGCAGAGGATGGGGTGCTGTTGATGGCGCGCACGATCCATGGCCACATGCCGTGGCTGACCGGTTCCAGAATGGCCCGCACCAGGGCGTGAAGCTGACCCTCCGGCATCACCGGCGCCTCCAAAACCACATCAATGTCCCCGAAAAGCTCCGGCCGCTGGCGGGCCGCCTCAAGGATTACGCCGCCGCCCCGGGAGTGGCCGTGGACTCGGATCCGGTTGGAGGAGGGCAGGTTCTCGATGGTCTGGATCAGGATGCGGGCGTCGTACTCAATGGTGGCTTCGGTGTGCGGGTTGCGCAGAACCCAGCCCGGCCGCTCCAGGTTCGGGCCACTCACGGGAATGTGGTAGTTGGAGCAGGTCAGTAGGATCAGCTCGGTGGTGGGCTCCTGATAAAGCTGGGTGAAATAGCACTGATTCTCAAGAAAACCATGCACCCCGATCACGGTATGGTGCGCCTCGCCACTGTGGTTGCGTACGGCCACCGCGCCAGAGCCGACTTCATAGACCCGCCCGGAGAACATCTCGCTGTACGCGGGTTCGATGCGTTTCTTCAGCTTGCGGATGTCACTGGCTTTCATGGCGCTGATCTCCTGAGCGCGGCTGAATACACCTTTTCGATGACCGGCTTATGACGGAATCTTTACCTTACATTATAGAAATGCATTGGGGCGTGGCAGTGGAATTTTGTAACCAGTCTGCCGGCTGAGACAACCGTCACGCTGCGGCTGATCCGTCTCTTCGACCAATGCATAAGGGCCAATGACTGGAAAACCGGGCCTTCGGAAGGCACTATAGCCGCAGTTCTGAACAGCCTGGTCAACCTGACGGAGGTCCTAATGAGTGACAAGCGCATTGAGAAAGACAGCCTCGGCGAGGTGGAAGTCCCGGCCAACGCCCTCTGGGCGGCCCAGACCCAGCGCGCCATTGACAACTTCCCGGTGAGCGGCCGGCCCATGCCCGGCGCCTTCATCCATGCCGTAGTACGGATCAAGCGCAGCGCCGCGCGTGCCAATGCCGTGCTGGGGCTTCTGGATGCGGACCGGGCCCAGGCCATCGAAACGGCCTGTGACGAGGTGCTTGGCGGTGCCCATGCCGACCAGTTCCCGGTGGACGTATTCCAGACTGGCTCCGGTACCAGCACCAACATGAATGTGAACGAGGTGATCGCGCGCCTGGCCTCCAACCACAGCAGTGAGCCGGTCAACCCGAACGATCACGTGAACATGAGCCAGAGCAGCAACGACGTGATCCCCACCGCCATCCACCTGAGCGCGGTTACCGAGGTGCACGAGTCGCTGTTGCCGGCGCTGGATCACCTGATGCAGACCATCGCGGGTCGGGAGAAGGAAACCGAGTCCGTGGTCAAGACCGGCCGTACGCACCTGATGGACGCCATGCCGGTGACCGTTGCCCAGGAGCTGCGCACGTGGCGCGACCAGATCAGCAATGCCCGTGACCGTCTGGAACAGGCGGCCAAGGACCTGCTGCGCATTCCCCAGGGTGGCACCGCTGTGGGTACGGGCGTGAATGCCCATGCTGATTTCGCGCGCCTGTTCGCCGAGGAGCTCAGTGCGCTGACCGATCACCACTTCACCGCCATGGACCACCCCTTCGTCGGCCAGAGCGCCATCGATGCCCCGGTCGCCCTGTCTTCGGCTTACCGCGGGCTGGGCACGGTGGTCATGAAGATCGCCAATGATCTGCGCTGGATGAACAGTGGTCCCATCCACGGCCTGGGCGAGATCACACTGCCTGCGCTGCAGCCTGGCTCCAGCATCATGCCCGGGAAGGTGAATCCGGTGATCCCTGAATCCGCTGCCATGGTGGCGGCTCAGGTAACCGGCCTGGATGCTACTGTTAACACCGCCGGCCAGTCCGGTAACTTCCAGCTCAACGTCATGCTGCCGCTGGTGGGCTGGAACCTGCTGGAGATGAACGGCTTGCTGTCGAATACGGCTCGCGTCATGGCGGACAAGGCGATTGCCGGCTTTACTGTGAACAGTGAGGTGATGGCCGAAGCCGTGGGCAAGAACCCGGTACTGGTGACCACGTTGAACCCGGTGATCGGCTATGCCAAGGCGGCCGAAGTGGCCAAGAAGGCCTATGCAACCGGCCGCTCCATACTGGATGTGGCGAAGGAAGAGACGGATGTGCCGGAAGACGAGCTGCGTGAACTGCTCGATCCGATCAAGCAGACCAAGGGTGGGCTGCCGGACGCCTGACCGGCGTCCGTTACCGGGCAGCGTGCCATGCTGCTGATCCCGGAGCTGGTCGCGCTGCTGATTGTGGCCAATGGGGCGCCCCTGGTCCTGAGTCGGATCCTGGGGGCCCGAGGTTCCCCCGTTGACGGTCGTCTGCGTCTGCCGGATGGTCGTCGGCTCTTCGGCGCCAGTAAGACCTGGCGCGGTCTGGTGGTGGCGGTCGCTGCCACGGCCCTGATTGCGTGGCTGTTCCGGCTGGGGTTCGTTTTCGGGGCCGTTTTCGGTGCTGCTGCAATGCTTGGAGACCTGGCCTCGAGCTTCCTCAAGCGCCGTCTGGGTCTTAGGGCCGGTGACAGGGCCCTGGGGCTGGATCAGCTGCCGGAGGGGTTACTGCCCAATTTCGTTGCCTGGTGGTGGCTGGGTGTTTCCGGTTGGGTGGCGCTGCTGGCGGCTCTGATTTTCTCGGCGCTCAATATCTGGGGTTCCCCCTTCCTCTACCGCCTTGGCATCCGCCGGCGGCCTCACTGACCCGCGGAGTCCGGGCCGGCACTGAGCTGGTGCAGGGTGACTTCCGGTGGACAGTTCAGCCTGACGTTGAGAATGGAGGTGCCCGCGCCCGTGGTCGTATAGCCCTGCATGGCCTCCTCCTCCCAGGCACCCCGGCCGAGACGGCGGGGGATTCGGGCATCCAGGGTCAGCGGGATGCCGCCGGGCAGGCACAGTTGGCCGCCGTGGGTGTGGCCGCACAGGTAGAGGTCGAACCCGGCGTGGGCGGCATCCCTATGGATTTCCGGCGTATGGCTCAGCAGCAGTGACAGGGCACCAGGGGGGATATCCCGGGTGGCGGCGGCCAGGTCATGGGTCCGGTAGAGGTGCGGGTCATCCACGCCGGCGATCCACAGCGCCGCGCCCTCCCTTTCAATGCACAGGCTCTCGTTCATCAGCATGCGATAGCCCATGCTCTCCATCTCCGGGACCATCAGTACGCTGTCGTGATTCCCCAGAATCGCCAGGGGCGTTCCCTTCAGGTGCGTTCGAAGCCGCCGCATGCCATCCATGGCCGGATTGATGTCGCCCCAGGTGTCACGCCGGTAGTCGCCGGTGATCACGCAGAGGTCGTAGTCCAGCTCCCGCACCGTTTCGATGACCGCATGCAGATTGGCTTCGTCCATGTCCACGTGCAGGTCACTGAGCTGCAGCAGGGTGTAGCCCTCAAGGGCAGGCGGCAGCCCCGGGACCACAAACCGGTTGCGGGTCACCCTGAGGGCGCGGCTGTTGGTGACAGCGCGCTGATAGAGACCACCAAGACTGAGTGCAAGCCGGACCATGGCGGGCATTGAATAGAGGTTTTCGGGGTGGACGTGCTTACCGGTCCGGCTGAGAAACAACGCTTCGCGTTCATGCTCGATGGCCAGCCTCTGGCGCGCATGCTCTGCGCCCAGCCGCAGTTCCAGCTGGTAGGTGCGTTCGGTGTCGCTGTGATCCCCGATCAGGGGGCTGGTGAATCCATCCATGAGAAGACGGCTCCGGAACCCGGCGATTTGTCTTCATCATAGCAGGGATCAGATGCCACAAGGCCACCCTTGACAGCTGCTGCCCCTGCGTGGATTCTTCGCGATTCCAGACGGAATTACAGCTCATTCAAGGAGGAACGGACCATGCCTGCCAGTGCATTACGCATTCCTGCAGCACCCCTTCTGGCCATGCTGATGGCCGCACCCGTGCATGCTTAAATCTATACCTGGACCGACGAGGATGGCACCACCCACTACACGGACAGGCCCAGAAAGGAAGGGGCTGCGAAGGAGGCGGTGCCGCCTGGGCTTGCGAATTCGCCCATGGAGTTGCCGGAACCGGGAACCTGGAAGCCTGAAAGGGACCATCAGGAGGACAGTGACAGCGATCATCAGGCGGCCAGGGAGAAGGTATCCGCGCAGGAGCGCCGCTGCCAGCAGTACGAGGAACGCCTGGACCGGATCAATGAGGAGCTTGGGCGTGGTTATCAGGAGCCGAGGGGCAATCAGCTGCGCGCCGAACGGCGGGCGTTGCGCTCAAAGATATTCAGCGAGTGCTAAGGGTAGCGGATGGAAGGATCAGCTCCATCCCTGGAGCTGAAGGCGTGAACTCAGAAGGAGCGGCTGAGTTCCACGGAAGCGCTCCATGCGCTCAGGTCGTAAGAGCCGGAGTAGCTTGCCGCGCTTGTGGGGATTGTCGGCTGTTGATGGCTGTAATCACGCTCAGTGAATTTGGCGTCGCCATCAAAGATAAGCGTGCCCACGGCCGCATCCACTTTCCAGTCGGTATTGGCCGGGGCAAACTGGGCGCCCAGAGTCAGCCAGTGGCGGTCCTGGGACGGAATTCGCGCTGTATTGTAGCTGTCTACCGGGGATTCATCCCAGGCATAGCCGGCCTTCAGCTTCCATTCCTGATTGGCTTGCCAGGTGGCGCCGAGGTTGTATTGCCAGGTGTCTTCCCACTTCTCGGTGATGTGGGTGATCGGGTTTCTATCCAGAGTACCGGAAACCGCACCTGTACCGCCTTCTGCTGAATAGATGTCGAGCTCTTCAAAGTCGCTCCAGCGTGCCCAGGTGGCCCCGAACAGCAGGGTAACGTCCTCGCTGAGCTTATGCCGTGCACCGAAAGTGGCGCTCGGTGGGATGTCCAGGGGGACCGAAGCGTCTTCCTTGAGTGTAGTTGTGGCGCCAGGATTATTTGGATCCGGGAAGTCGCTGATGGTGATGTCACCGTCCAGGGAGGCTGGGGTTCCGGTTTCCACAGTCAGGCCGAACTGGGTTTTGTCGGAGAGTTCGTAGAGGGCGCCAATGCGAATGGTGTATTCAATGGAATCGCCCTCGACGTTTGAGTAAGGCTCCTCCATTTGGGCCGCAATAGCAGTTGCTTGTGCGGCTTCCTGCTCGTTTGATGGGTCTAATCCCTGCTGTTCAGCAACAGTACCCGTTATATCATTGTACTTGGACAGCTTCCCATCCAGATACATGATGTTGACCCCTACACCCAAGGACAGCCCGTTACTGGAATCCACTGCAATGGAGGGTGTCAGGGCGATGCCGGTGAGTTCTGTCTCGTCAGCGAAGTAGCGGCCGGTGAAATCATCATCGTAATCCGCAGCCAACCCATAGGGCGCATGCAGGCCAATCCCCACTGCGACGTTGTCGGTCATCTCGTGGGTCAGGAAGGCACTGGGGAGATACGCAGGATCGGCGATGTCGCCACCTTTTGTGCCCTCAACCGGCTGGCCTACCTGATTTGTCGCTTCAGCCCGGTCAGCTTCCGCGTCAATGTCGAGTACCGAGGCACCAAAGGAAAGGTTGGTGCCGGAAAGCTGGGTCATGCCCGCCGGGTTGAAGATCACCGTCGCCGCGTTCTCGGGATTGGCGGCGGCGCCAGCGTTGGCGGTGCCCATGGCACTCGCGCTCTGTTCGTTAAGCGAAAAGCCTCCGGCCATTGAAAGACCAGGGACCATTGCGGCGGTAAGCACAATTGCACCACGGCCGTCAAAAATTGTACGCATTATTGCCTCGCTTGTTGTCATGGAGTTGGCGGATTTTAATGCCCCAGACACCCACAGGACAAATTACAGATAGTGGTATTTACGGATGAGTACACAGGAAGGGGCCTTTTTGAAGGTTTTGGAGCTTTTTGGAAGCGCGTTCCGGAACAGATGTGTCTCGAACGTCTTCTCTGGATTGATGTAAGTCATCGGTTTTCCAGCGAGAGTGCTGCACCATTGAGTCAGGACCTTCCCCAGACAGGAGTAACCTGAATGACTCACCCGGACACCTCCAGAAAACCCGCCTCCCGGCTGAAGACGCATATTGATGCTCTCAGGGCGCAATATTTTGGTGTCACCCCCGACGCCTCCTCGGAGCACCTTCACAACGGTGTTGATACGCCGCTGCCACCGCCCGACCTTCACGGGGCCTATACCAATAATCGCCCTCTACCGACCGAGGGTATTGAAAAGCGCCGTGCCTACATCATTGGCAGCGGTATCGCCGGCCTTTCCGCGGCGTTCTTCCTGATTCGCGACGGCCATATGCCAGCGGAGAACATCACCTTTCTCGAGGAAGAGCCGGTTGAGGGCGGATCCCTTGACGGCTCGGGTAACCCGGAGGACGGCTACATGGTTCGCGGTGGCCGTGAAATGGAGATGACCTATCAGAACTTCTGGGATGTCTTCTCGGAGATACCGGCGCTCGATCTTCCGGAACCGTTCACGGTGTTGGATGAGTACCGGATCCTGAATGATGCCGACAAGAACTGGTCCAAGGCGCGGCTTCTTGAAAAACAGGGCGAGGTCAGGGATTTCTCGACCATGACGTTGAGCAAGCGGGAGCAGATGGAAGTGATCAAGCTTCTTCTCACGCCGAAGGAGGAGCTTGATGACATCACCGTGGAGCAGTGGTTCAGCGATGGCTTCCTGAACAGCAACTTCTACACCTTCTGGCGCACCATGTTCGCCTTCCAGAACTGGCATTCCGTGCTGGAGATGAAGCTGTACATGCACCGTTTCCTGCACCTGCTGGACGGGCTCAATGACATGACCTCGCTCGTCTTCCCCAAATACAACCAGTACGACAGTTTTGTACGCCCGCTCACAGAGTGGCTGAGGGGTCAGGGTGTGACCATCCAGTACGACACCATTGTGCCGGACCTGAAGATGGAGAACTCCGGCGGAGAACGCACCGTGACCGGCATCAAATGCCGGACAAGCGATGGCGAGGCGACCATCAGCGTCGGCGAGCGTGACCTGGTCTTTGTGACCACCGGTTCGATGACCGAGGACACGGCCTACGGCGACGACAAGACCGTACCCCAACTGAGAGACGGGGATGAGCCGAGTCCCGGCTCGGGCTGGGAACTCTGGAAAAACCTGGCGCAACAGTCCGAGGTATTCGGCCGTCCCGAAAAGTTCTGTGGCGACATTTCCAGCTCAATGTGGGAATCGGTCACCCTGACGTGCTGGCCATCGCCGCTGATGGACAAGCTCAAGGAGCTTTCGGTGAATGACCCCTACTCAGGGTTCACGGCGACCGGCGGCGTCATCACCTTCACGGACTCGTCCTGGCTGATGAGCTTCACCTGCAACCGGCAGCCGCATTTTCTCGATCAGCCCGATGATGTGATTGTGCTCTGGGCCTATTCACTGCTGATGGATAAGCCGGGGGACTATGTGAAGAAAACCATGGCGGAATGCACGGGCCAGGAGATACTCACTGAAATGTGCTATCACCTTGGCCTGATCGACCAGGTGGAGGAGGCGATTGCCGCCACCAAGACCCGCATGGCACTGATGCCCTACATCACCTCGCAGTTCATGCCGCGCGCCCAGGGAGATCGCCCCTGGGTGGTACCCGAGGGCTGCACCAACATGGCCTGCATGGGCCAATTCGTGGAAACCCACAACGATGTGGTCTTCACGCTGGAAAGCTCGGTGCGTACGGCACGTACCGGTGTCTACAGCCTGCTTGGTCTCAAAAAGCAGGTGCCCGACATCTACCCAGGGCAATACGATATCCGCCGTCTGTTGCGGGCCATCCGCACCCTCAACAACGACGAGGCGTTTCTGGGCGAGGGCATCCTTCGCCGGATTCTGGGAGGGACTTACTTCCAGCATATCCTGCCGCTGGGGCCGAAAGAGACGCCCCAGGACCTGGACAGGACAGGGCTTTTCGATCAGCAGTTACAGGCCATCCGGGACCTGATTGAGCAGAACCATACGCTGGAGGATGCGAAAAACTGGGTTCAGGCCGTTGTGGAGAAGGTACGTGGGCGCCGTTAGCGCCGGAAGTGAGGAGCATAAAAAAGCCCTGACGAATCAGGGCTTTGGGTATTGCTTTTTGGTGGAGACGGCGGGAGTTGAACCCGTTGAAGCCGTTCACAATCAACCACTTAAAAACACACTGGCCCATAAATCAGTGAGTTACGGAACCGATAAACCACAGTGAACCTCGTTAATGCGCGGTTATGTTGACACTTCGTGGACACCTTCATGGCTGGTGTAAAAATGTGGACATGCGCGTTGTAAGGTGCTATTGCATGGATTAGGGTATGCACGCACTGACGGATATTGTCCGTTTTTGACGGTTACTGGACGTTGTAACCAGCATATTGGCCCCCAGATCAGGGAAAGATTTGAACGAGGAGGTGCTCAGCCATGTTTGATGAACGCAAAGCAGCCCAGGTCGCGGCGTACCTGCTGCAGAAGCGCGGCGGCACCATGTCTCACCTCAAGCTTATGAAGCTGCTCTACCTCTGTGAGCGGGAAGCCATGGATCGGTATGAACGCCCGATCACCTACGATCACTTCGTCTCGATGCCTCACGGACCGGTTCTTTCTCAGACCTATGAGTACATGAGTGGCCAGACTCGATCCGACGAACAGCAAGGTTGGGAGAGCTGGATTGCGGACATTCAGGACCACCGGGTTAAGCTCCGCAAAAAGGTTTCAAGGGACGATTTGGGCCTCGTCTCGGATGCCGAAATCTCCGTGCTCGATGACGTTTACGAGAAGTTTGGCCGGTGGAACCGTTGGGAACTGCGTGACTATACCCATTATCAGTGCCAGGAGTGGCAAGACCCGCATGGCTCAAGTCAGCCGATTCCGTACAAGCGGGTTCTGGAAGCATTGGGTAGGGACGAACGGGCGGCAAATGACATTGATGCTGAAATCGGGGATCAGCAGAAGATCGAGGAACTGTTTGCCGAGCTATGAGTTTGTTCTTGCCAAGGAAGAAGGCATGCCTACTAATGCCCTCGGGGCCGAAGCAGGATCTGGCCCGCAAGCACCTTTTTATTCTTCTCTGTGATCCCGTTACCCAAGAACAAAAGGTCCTTTTGGCCACGATCTCATCGGTGAAACCAGATCGTGAGTACGACGATACCTGCATCCTGGAAGCTGGCGATCATCGCTTCATCAAGAAGAAAAGCTATGTGGTTTACGCCCTGTGTCGAATCCTGACCCAGGAACAACTGGAAAACGGTGTAAGGCAGGGGGTCTTTGTGCCCAGAGACCCGATTGATGATGCCTTGCTGGCGCGGATCCTGGATGGTTTGATGCAGTCCCCTTATACCCCTCCCATGATCAAAGACTTTTATACTACTCACGTAATCTGAGCCCCCTTAGGCATTCGATGGCCTCTCTTTGTGCTATATAGTCCTTGAAATCTCAGTGCGGATGCGTTGAGGTGGTGCTGCTGTATATCAAATAACCAAAAGGAGCAGCACCAATGGCTAGCCGCTACTATGTCAATTCAAACGCTCAGGCTAATGGCGATCATGAAGTCCATAAGACTGGTTGCAACTATATGCCTGAGGCGAAAAATTCAGAATTTCTGGGGATGTTTGATTCCTGTGCGCCGGCAGTAAGGGAAGCACGTAAGCTTTATAAGCAATCTAATGGTTGTTTTTACTGCTCGCGTGCGTGCCATACAAGCTAGAGCTAAACTGCCTTCGGAGATTGTGGTATCGAAGGCAGCGGGTTGATCCTCTATGTTCCTTTATCCTCAGAAAATAAACGCTCAAGCAGTGTGCCTAGAAGCCAAGCCAAAACAGCAGGAAATGTCCAAATAATAACAGCTAGAATATAGCCAGGAGCTTTTAAAGCTCTATTGCTAGGTTGGGGATCATTTAGAAGAAATTCTTGGTTTGCGAAAGTAACAAGGAAGAGTGCGAAGACGAGTTCAAAGAGGACAATGAAGAAGGCATTGCCATGCTCTCGTATGTGTCTATAGGAATTGATAATGCCTTCACTGTTGGACTCCCGTTTTTCTGCGAGATTTTTGTAGAAGGAGTACCAATTGTTTCTTCCTTTTATGGTTCCTCCAATTAATAGGGCTTGTAACCATAAAGTAAAAGACCAAGAGCAACCAGCTAAAAAGAAGAAAAATGATTCAACCCAACTTTCCGTACTTAAACAGAGCGCTGTAATTAGACCGACTAAGACTGGTGGTACTGAAGCTAATACCAACATGCGTGCTCGGATGCCTTCTTTGAAGGGGGCTAGCAGGAAGCGGGTAATATGAAAAACCAAGATTGGCGCGCTAGAAATATAGCAATAAGCGGCCCCGTAGCCGAATAGAAGGGTAAGTTGTGGTCCAGATAATGTTTTTGGAGTGATCCCGTCTACTAAAGGTGATAAAAAGGGATCTATTGAACAAATGGCATAGAAGATGATCCCTCCAAAAATGCTGCCAATTCCATATCTTACGGCGTAGAACTCCCACCATCGGGAGTTGCTTGTATGACCTGACAAGAAGGCCTCCATTGGTGCGTGTGTATGGTGGCAAGGGTAGCCGTGCGAAGAATTTTCAATTCAGAGCTTAGCAATCGCAGTAAACCATAATCCTGCACAATCCGTATGTTAGAGGATCGTAGAACCTCGTTGGGCCACGGTAAACACCGTTTATGTTGACACTTCGTGGACACCTAGCGGTTCTGTCGTCATCCAAAGAAATGGAGGGTGATTTCTTCACCGCTTCTTTCTTCATGGTTCTTCACCGACTCAAACGGTGCGGCACGATGGAGAGCCTGGGCTGCAGAATGTTTGAGTTCAGATGATGGGCACTCGTGGAATGATAGGTGTTCCAGGTAGCCACCAGGTGTGAACGCCACGGTTAATTTACAGGTTATGTCGCCCCCCATCCCGCTTGGAAGATACCAGTTATCTGCTATCTCATGGCGTAGACGTGCAGCAAAGGATTCAGAGTCAGTTGCCTGTGCCTCAGATGCCGTCGCCTCTGGAGGGACCATTGTGGTGAGCGCGGTTAGGCATACGAGGGGTAGCAATATCCGCATTGGTCAGTTTCCCATTGGCTCGATGATCGAGGGATCATTATAGTCCGGCTTGTTCATCCTGGGCGAAACCCTCCAGCTATTCAGCCGCGAAGGGTCCAGCCGCTTGGCGACTTGGCGAACTTGGTCACGTTCGGTGATCTCGGGATTCAGCCAATCCCAACGGCATTCCGGATCCAGGACCACGGGCTGGCGGTCATGAATGTGGCGTAGATTCGGTGCAGCTGGCTCGGTCAGAATCGCGGCTGACATTCCTGGTTCGATATCCCCGGTATAGATCCCCGCGAAGAACAGAACGTCTCTGCGGCCGTTGGATGGGTCTGTGATGTAGTACGGCTGCTTCCCCTGGTCCGTAGCCATCCATTCAAACCATCCATCAGCTGGAATCAGGCACCGACGGTGATGAAACGCGTGCGTGAAGTACTTGCTGTTCGCGACGGTTTCAGCCCGGGCATTGATCGGCTTTGGTGCCTCCTCCCCTGCCCAGGCTGGTTTATAGCCCCAGTGAGCGAAGCTGAACCGGACCTGGTCATCCTTGAGGCTGATGATTGTGATGCTCTGACCTGGTGCGGTGTTGTACCGGGCATGGACTTCACCCACAGGCTTGGTCAGCCCGAACCAGGTTTCTGCGATCAAACCTCTTGGGGTGTGCAGGTCAAAACGGCCACACATTGTGCCTCTCCACGGAATGTAGGAAATATCCTACACGGGATTCAGAAAACGACCATAGCGCCGACCGTTTCCACGCGCTACCTTGGCCTTGGCTCAGGACGAGCCGCCCGCGTTGCACGGATGCTGCAGTTCCTGCCAGAGCGGGTGCGCCACCTGCTCAGTGGTGGGACTGCCAGGGAGAGCTCTGGCTTTTTTTGATATATAGTTATTAAATGGATGGGCTAAATTTCTTTAGTTTCAGTTATATTATCTATAATACTCCAAACATTTGATGTTTTTACGGGGTAATAGTCCTCTGCTCCCTGTAGATGATCTCTTATAAGGCGTACGATACTTGGCGTAAGCCAAGATTCATCTTTTTGCATAGCCAAAACTTGCTCCTCAAGTTTTTCTAGGTTTCGCTCAATAAAGGGTTGGATCTCTCCTTCAATCGCTGCTTGTACTGCTTCGGCATAAGTTAAAGCGACGTTTTGTGGAACTCCTTTAACTTCCCATAGTTGAGCTTCAAGTGCTGTGGTTTTTGTTCTCTCAAACTGCATTTGTCGACGGAGACGACTTATCTCGCTAGAGTTTTCTTGAACACTAGAGTGGTGGTTCTCGAACTTTTCGTTTATCTTTTCTTCGTGTTCATGTATGTCATTGGACATTTCGCTTCTGTGTTTATGAAGTCGGGCATCTATCGATTGAGAGTGTTCTTCTAAGCGAGATTCTATTCTTTCTTGAATCTGGGCTTTGTCATTTTCGTAAAATTTAAAGTTTGTGAGCCAGCTTATACCTATAAGTATTATAAATATGGTTGTTATGGTCCCTAGTGCCCAGTAGACAGTAGTAATGAGCGACGAATGATAATCTTGCATGGTCACTATCTTCTGAGCCATGATTTTCTCGGGATTGCTCAACTCTGATAACGTAACCCCGTTGGGGAATTTTGTTACTGGCTCATCATTGAATATAACAAGGACTAATATCATCAACAGGAAAGTGTTAAGTATTAACAGCAAAGGTACTGAATATCTTTTGACTGTTTCTTTTTTTATAAATGGAACTTCCAAAAACTGATCCTTCTTTTATCTATGTGATGTTGGCCAGTACCCCTATGCACGCTGGCCGTTTCCCTTTTGTCCTTGTTATTCCCTGGGCATTCCCTGGTGCCATCGTTGTCGGATTGTTGCGGCTAACCGGAAGCCTCTCCGTGTCCGAGGTCGTTATCACCTCTTACTTGCTCGTCGTGGGGACTTATCTGCCCTGACTCCGGGAGAGTTTTTCCTGTCGTCAGCCAGTATGCGTACTGCGGAAATGCTTCCGCGAACCCCTCGATATCCTCTTCATTGACTCGCCGGCGCCTTGCGCGGACTGAGTTCCACTTCTCCCGATCTATACCTGTCAGATGTTCCATCTCCTTTGATGTGACACTGCAGGTATTGAAGAAGTCTATAAGCCGCTCGCGAATCATTTAAATCCACTATTTGTATAGAGTGCAAATGCCTTTTATATTTGTAGATAGTGCAATGCACGGTATGCAAAGCAATCATGTTTAATAGTGTAGCAGAGTGGCGAAAAGTGGACGAACAGAAGCACATCGTGATGATCCCGGTTCCGGTCATGAGCAAGGAGCGCTTCGCTGAGATGACAGGGCTCAGTGAAGGCCAGGTCCGCGGCATGATCGACAAAGGCCACCTCCCTTCCATGAAGTGCGGCAAGGCACGGATGGTCAACATCGCCCGCCTGTCCCAGGAAGCCATCAACCTGGAGGACTGGACGGCATGACGGCGATCACTCCGAACGAACACCAGTACCTGACCCAGGTCACCCAGCAGGCCCGCGATGTCATGGACCTGTACCACCAGGGGCGTTTTCAGGCCGCCGATATCCACGAGCACCGCCTGTCTGGCCTGATCAATGCCGCCATGACGCTCAAACCTGAATGGTATGTACCGCTGACCGGACTCCGTCGGGTCGTCATTGAGTACAGCCTCGCACCCCGGCGCGAGATGCCCCCGGAGGCTTACCTCATGCAGCAGGCCTGCCTCGCACTTTCCGCCCTTTCAGACCAACAGGAGGCCGCATGAGCCGCAGAAAGCAAAGCGTCCGGCTCTACCTGGACGTCGACACCTATCGCCAGCTGCTGGTCCAGGCCGCCAACACCCAGGACGTGAAGACCCCGTCCGACTACGCGGCCCAGCTCCTGGCGGAAGGACTGAATCAAAAAGCATCGGAACAAGCACTGAATCAGAAGANGCGGCAGTTTGCGCATCACCACCGAACCGGTTTCCGAATGCTCCGGGTACGTCGTGCTCGATGCCCAGGAGTATTCACAGTATCCGACCCTTAAATCGTTGTTCGCATTCCCGGATGCCAAGGATTTGGGGAAGGTGTGGAGCATCGGTGCCGGCTTACCGATGTTCTCGTACTTGATCGCCTGGGCCTTCGGGTCGGTGGTCAACTTTATCAATCCAAGAGAATGAAGGAGGTGCGTTATGCGCATTCGTGCACTGTTCGCGGCACTGTCGCTCATGCTGTTTTCAGCGGTGGCAGCGGCATCCGGCGGCGGCGGTGGTGGTGGATCGCTCGACATGTCGGGTGTGACCTCGGCGGTCGATGCCTCGACCATCGTCGCCGCGATCTCGTCAATCGCCGCCATCAAGATCCTGCCCGGCGTTGCCCGGTGGGGCTACAACAAGGTGATTGGTTGGTTCAACTGACACACACGTATGGCCGGGGCTCCCGGCCATACGTGTTTTGTGGGGCTGACATGTTATGGCTTGGGCTTTTTTTTCTATCGGGAAGTTTGTGCGGTTTTGCGATCGTCAAAGGCTTCACAAGTCTTTGAACCTCTTTTCCAGGGGTAAAAGGTGTTTATCAATGACCCGTATTCCCTCGTTATTTGTGCTATTTGTACTTCTCTTTTTGCCGCTATCAGCTAGCGCCGATAAAGAATATTTTGATTCTAAGGCGGCTGCTAAATCTGATTGTATTGAGCGATCGAAACCGGCTGGGCCTCATGGCAAATTTTGTGAAAAGGTATTTACTGATCAGAAAGGTTCTGACTCCTCATACCCTTTTCACGAAAGTTACTTCCGTTCTGGTTTTATGCGCCATTATGACCTTGATGATACTGAGAATGAGCCGGTTTATTTGGATTATCACTATTTTATTGAATGTCCATCCGGAACGACTTTGACGGGTGCTATGGAGGGTTTTAGTTATCCAGGCTCTGGTCCTTACTCATATCAGGGCTGTGAAATGGATTGCGAATATAATGATTCTCAGCCTCCGGGGTGTGATTTAGATAATCCAGAAGGGACAGGTTGCAAATCTGTAGCTGATCAACAGCAGTGTACTTATACGGGCAACGCTTGGGATGGCGGTGGTGATCCGCCAAGCGCTGGGGATAATGGCGGCTCCGATGGCGGCTCTGACGACGGTTCCGATGGCGGTTCGGACGGTGGCTCTGATGGCGGCTCTGACGGTGGTTCCGATGACGGCTCTGACGACGGTTCCGATGGCGGTTCGGACGGTGGCTCTGATGGCGGCTCTGACGGTGGTTCCGATGACGGCTCGGACGGTGGTTCCGATGGCGGTTCCGATGGCGGTTCTGATGGCGGCTCCGATGGCGGTTCGGACGGCGGCTCTGACGGGGGCTCTGACGGCGGTTCTGACGACGGCTCTGATGGCGGTTCTGATGGCGGCTCTGATGGCGGCTCCGACGGCGGTTCCGATGGTGGTTCCGACGGCGGCTCTGACGGGGGCTCTGACGGCGGTTCTGACGACGGCTCTGATGGCGGTTCTGACGGTGGTTCAGACGGCGGTTCCGATGGCGGTAATGGCGAAGGTGAAGGCGATGGTGACGGGGTAGGTACCCCAGGGGTTGATGCGGGGGATTTTTATGAAAGCAAGAATCCCGATGGCGTTGAAAAAGTAATATCCGATTTTAATTCGGAAATTGAAAAAACGCAGTTGATGAAATCCATTGATGGTTTTTTTGATGTGGACATCAATGGCTATTCCTGCCCGGTTTGGATTATCCCCAGTGTCATGAAGATGCCCGCGATCACGATTGATCAGCAATGTTCCAGCGCGATGAACCAGGTCTGGCCGGGTATTGCGGCGATCATTATTGCGACCTGTGGGTTTTACGCCTTTCGTATAGCGGTTTTGTGAGGGTGTTATGGATTGGGTGTCGGATGTATTGGATTGGATCAAAGAGCTCATCAAAGCGATTTTTGATGCTTTCTGGGATCTGCTCTCCGATATTGGCCTGATACTGCTTTCGGCCATACTTGATATTTTCCTTCTGATTATCTCGTTTTTAACGTTGCCGTCCTTTTTTGCGGGTGGGCTTTCCGAGTTCCTGGGCGGCATTGATCCGGCTGTGATGTATTTCTTGTCCAAGTCTGGCCTGGGGGCAGGACTGGAGTTGATCGGCGCCGGGGTGATGTTTCGGCTGACGCGCAAACTGTTAACGCTGGGGCAGTGGTAATGATCATATTTCATGAGGGCTTACCAGGGGCCGGAAAAACCTATGAAGCGATGGTGCATCAGGTCCTTCCCGCTATTGAGAAGGGCCGGAAAGTGTATGCCTACATCAACGGGATTGATCATAAAAAGATCGCGGGCGTGCTGGATGAATCCGAAGAGCGCGTCCGGTCTTTGCTGATCCCGCTTTCGCAGGACCAGGTCCCGGAAGTACACAAGCATGTTGAAAATGACTCGTTGGTGGTCCTGGACGAACTTCAGAACTTCTTCCCGGCCGGCCGCCAGAAGCTTTCAGACGGCGTCACTCAGTTTGTCACGGAGCACCGTCACCGCGGTTTGGACATCCTCGGTATCGGCCAGGACATCCGCGACTGTCACAACCTCTGGAAGCGCCGCGTCTCGCAGAAAGTCGTGTTCACCAAGCTCGATGCCGTGGGGGCGGCCAGCCGGTACAACTGGACGGTGTACAAGGCGAAAGCCGGCGAGAAGTTCGAGAAGATCCGCAGCGGTCGCCGCAAGTATGACCCGAAGTATTTCGGGATCTACGCCAGCCACACGCAGGACACCGAAAACACGGACGACTTCAAGGATGACCGGGCGAACATCCTGAAAACGCCAGGCTTCAAATACGGACTGCCAGCAGCGGTATTGGTTGGGGTTGTGGCGGTCAATTACCTGGTGTCGTTTCTTCAAGAGCCTGGTTTTGTCGAAAAGGAACAAACCGAAACGGAACAACAGCAGCCAGACAATAAAACCCAGTCGCAAGAAGTCGTGACCGTCAGCCGGGAACCGGATCAGGCAAAGCGTGATCCAGGCAGTGCAACGCAGCCTCGTAAGAAAGACAAAGAGCCGGAGCCGCTGGATTACTTCGATCGGATGGCGGAGAAGTACCGGCTGCGCTTGTCCGGGGTCATTGAAAGCGATGACCGGTTGGTGGGTCGGGTGCAGGCGCTTGATGGCTCCTACCGGGTCCAGGAGCAGTTCCGTTTAACCGCGATCGAGGCGCTGGGGTGGTCCGTTGAGCGCACCGGTTACGGCCTGAAAGTCGAAAAAACCGATGAAGAGCGGACGGTGTCACATGTGGTGCGGCCCTGGCCTGTTGAGCCGTTCGGATCGGTACCGGACAGCACCAGTGCGAATCTGTGAGGTGGGCTGATGCGCAACGCCACGCTTGATGCGTCCAGGGCCGCCGGGATCGCGCTGATGATCCTGGATCATGTCGCGGTGGTTTACGAGTGGCCGCCATTCGTTCGGGACATCACCCGTCTGGCCATGCCGCTGTTCATGGTTACATCCGGTTACCTGTTCACGGGCAAGCTTGGAAAGCGTTACTGGGATGTATGGATGACAGCGGCGATGACCTGGCCAATGGTCGTCATCCTGGAACTGGCCCTGGTCCATGTACTGATCGTCTACGCCCTGGTGCTGCCACTACTCCGGGCCTCCCCCGGAGCGCTGCTTACCCTGGCCTGTGGCGGGCTGCTGCAGACCTACAACTGGCCGATTCCCTGGAACGGCTACCAGCCCGGTTACCTGCTCGCCTTCCTGGTCCTGGGCCAGCTCGCACGCCAGGCCGGCATCCCGATCCGACACCGCGACTGGCCTCAGTGGCTGACCTGGCCGGGGCGCTATCCGCTCACGGCGTATGGGGTGCACCTGGTGGCGCTTGTGGGCCTGACACAGATGCCCTGGAAGCCAGGTTAGGGCATCACCGCGCCGGTCGGCATCCCCTTGCGGACCTGCCGGACCGCTAGGGGATGCCGACCGGCGCGAGACGTCCCTGTAGCACGTCTCACAGTCTTTCTTTGAAAGCCAAACAAGACCACGGAGAACCACAGATGACCATAAAGGATTTTGAGCGCCTCGACGTGACCACCGGGGAACTGGGAACTGGCCGGCTGTTCGTCGGACCGGATGGGCAACAGCTCAACCTGGACCGGGTGAATGTCCTCTGGGCCGGCACCGATACCATCCGCCAGATGTTCGAGGGCCGCCCCGAAGAACACCAGTTCCACGAGATCGCGGACGCCTACGACGCCGGTGTGGGCTCAACCGTGACCATTGGCGGCCATGAGTTCGCTGTCAAAAGCGGGAAACAGGGTGGCTTCAAGTACATGCTGCAGAACAACCAGCTGGGGCTCACGCTGCTGTATAAGCACTTCTACGCCGAGGCGGATGCCATCTCGACCCACCTGAAAATCGAGTGTTCCCCGCAGTGGCTCTATGAGCGGGACAAGTACCAGATCAATGACGAGCTGTTTGAATGGGCCCAGAAGCTGCTGAAGAACCCGAAACCGAACGCCGTGGCCGTTCACCTGGCCGTGGACTTCCAGGGCTGGGAACCGCCCCAGGACTTTGACAGCCACTTCGTCACCAAGGCCCGCCGCGTCCAGCGCTACGACGGCATGGCTGAATTCCGCTTCCAGGGCTGTGACAGTGCCATTGTCCACGGTCGTGGGACGTCGTTCACCTTCGGCAAGGCGAACAGCTTACAGTTCTGCCTGTACAACAAGTCCGAGGAAGTGGACGTCTCCGACAAGCGCGATTTCATGGAATCGATCTGGCGCACGGCCACCAATGACGACACCTTCCCGGCCACCTGTTACGACGAGGAGGCGCCCGTCTGGCGGCTGGAGGTGCGATTTCATCAACGCATCATCAACGAACTGTGGCGCGGGACTGACGCTGTCGGGCCCATTTACACCTATCTGGAAGCGGACAAGCACCTCACGGGGCTGTGGCAGTACGCGCTCAGGTCGAACCGCTATGAGTACCGCAAGGACTGGGTCCACCCCATCTGGACCTTCCTCCGGGATGAGGTGAGCTTCGGCCACAAGGCCCCGCCGATCGCGTACAAACGCGAAAAAAAGACCCCGGGTTGCGGCAACGAAAAGAACGTCGCCCTTGCCTTCGGCAATCTGCTGAGCATTTATGCACGCAACCGGTTCAACGCTCAGCAGGCGTGGCACTGCCTCAAAAAGTCCGGCCTATGGAATGACCTGAAATCGTACTACCGACGGCGTGAGATTACCGAGCGAATGCTGTACGAGATGGTACGGGACGGACTCACCCAGCGACGGCTGCAGGGGAAAGTGGCGGCATGATCCGCAAGCTCAAGTCCGGACGCTGGCGCGTTGACGTTCAGCCTGGTGGCCGTGGTCAGAAGCGGATTCGCAAGACATTTGCGAGCAAGGCGGACGCGCAGCGCTTCGAGCGCTGGGCGCTGTCGCAGCATCAGGCCGATGATGTCGTTCGCCAGGTGCGGCCGGAAAAACGCCGGCTGAGTGAGCTTGTCACGCTCTGGTACGACACCCACGGGCGGTACCTGAAGGATGGCGAACGCCGTTACCGGCATTTGCTCAGGATCGCCGAGAACTGGGGCGATCCCGTGGCATCCAGGATCCGGGCCCGGGACTACATGACGTATCGCGCCAGGCGTGTTGAGGAAGGGCGGACGGCTAAGACCTGTAACAATGAGCTGGGTTACTTGAACGCGGTGTTCAATGAGCTGCGCCGGGTAGGGGAGATCGACTTTCAGAACCCGCTGTCTTCCGTGCGGCCGCTGAAAGTCCCTGAACAGGAAATGGGCTACCTGGAACACGACGAGATCCGGGCGATCTTCCAGGAGCTGAACAATAGCGACAACCCACACGTTTACCTGGTTGCACGGATTAGCCTGGAAACTGGCGCCCGATGGTCGGAAGCGGAAGGGCTCACCGGGGACAAGGTGAAGCGTTACCGGGTCACGTTCACGAATACCAAGTCCGGTCGTAAACGCACGGTCCCGATCTCCCAGGAACTACACCAGGCGATCACCGAGCACCTGAGAGAGTGGGGTAGTTTCGGAACCTCGACCATTTCGGCGTTCCGTCGTGCTGTGAAGCGCTCAGGCGTCCAGCTCCCGAGGGGGCAATGCGCCCATATCCTCCGGCACACCTTCGCCAGTCACTTCATGATGAACGGCGGCAACATCCTCACCCTGCAGCGGATCCTGGGGCACGCCTCGATCAGCATGACTATGCGTTATGCGCACCTATCGCCTGATCATCTGGAAGACGCTGTTAACTTGAAGCCTGCTCTAGAAGATGAGCTCAACCAGAGATATGAATGCTGAAGTGATGATAGTCACTGCAGCTACCAGAGCGATTAGAAGAGGGACTATATAGTCACCAAACGCTGGGATAAGAAGGGCAGCTTTCAAGTGGGCGCGAATTACAAGGGGGTTTTTTCCTGAGAGGCGGACTCTCTTACGGTAGTCTTCGGTCGTGTTGCCTGTCTCATGGTCGTATATATTTCTTGCCCCTGAGGGGATAATGTCAATGTAATAGGAGGTTTCATCGCGGAAAAGCTCGAGGATTTCGACCGAATCTGAGGCATCTAGAGGGCTCGGAATTAAGTGTTCGTCGAGTTTGAGCTTGTGAGCGAGCTTGTTGAGTTGAGGATCTGGGAACAGTTCTTTCGTAGCTGCTTGGATAGCTGTTTTGGCTTGAGCCAGGTTGAACTGAAGGAAACGGATTAACGAAAACACAAACGCGATGACAGCTATCGTCAGCACTGGCCATTCACGCTCTAAGTTCATGCCAATAAGGGGGAGCGTTACTGCGTTCTCGTCTAAGCTTCCTCCTGCCCAAAAATAGATAATTAGGCCAACCGAAAGAATTATTAAGCCTCGGCGGCTTTTTATGTGGTTTTGGTCATCCATGTGTTGAAGCTTCTGTCCGATGTTGACACTTTGTTGACACCTTTGGGCATTTGGGCGGTGTCGAAAATAAAAAAGCCCTGACGAATCAGGGCTTTGGGTCTTTCTGTTTGGTGGAGACGGCGGGAGTTGAACCCGCGTCCGCCGGTACTCCGCCCTTGGCTCTACATGCTTAGGTTCCTTCTATTCTTTTAACCCCAAGCGACCCGAAGGTCAGGGTGCAAGGGGCGAGCTTACCAGAGTTTAACCGTTACGCTGCAAGCGTCACGCAACGGCGATCCCGTCTGATATGACTGCCTGTGATACGCGGGGGACAGGCACCCCGGTCAGGCAGGCACTAGCGGTTTTTACGCCGCGAGTGCGTAGTTGTCGTCGTTTGCGACTATTTTAAAGCAGCTTTGATTTATCGAGACTCGCTGCCGTCTCGGCATGCACCTCGGGTTTTGTCACCGGCGTCGAATCCGGATCGTCCCCGTACCTTCCAGTATAGGGGCGCCCCAGTGCGGACTCAAGGGGAATCCTGTTTTCCAGAGCCAGGTCGCGGAGCTGGTGGAACGCATCCGCGAAGGCCGTGGCCAGGCGTTCCGGTGAATCCATCAGCTGGCGGTCGCTGATCACGCCGAACTGCACCTGGCCGGCGTAGCTGAAGATGCTCAGGCCAATGCCCACATCCCCGGTCTGGGGTACCCAGAACATGGGGGTGCGAAGGCGGCAGCCGCACAGGTGCAGTGGCTCGTCCGGGCCGGGCACATTGGTCAGCACGGCGGAGGCGCGGCGACTGAGCAGCTCCAGGGCCCGGCGTTCCATCAGGTCGGGGCCACGCCCGAGTATGTCCAGAAGCCCATAGGAGACCTGGGCCTGATAGGAGCGCTTGATGTCGTCCATGTGGCGCTGGACGGTCTCAAAACGTTCCCTGGGGCACAGGGTCTGTACCGGCAGGGGCACGAGCACCAGCCCGAACTGGTTGCCGAGGCGGGTGATGGGCTGGTCCAGCGGCCGCAGGTTGAAGGGGACCGCCACGTGGATGCCACCTTCGGGCAATGGCGTACCGCTCTGCTGGATGTGCGCCTGGACCGCGCCGGTGGCCGCGGCAAGCAGCACGTCGTTGACCGTGCCGTTCAGGGCTTTTGCGGTGGCCTTTACTTCTCCCAGGTCAAGCGGCTCGGACCAGGCCACGCGTTTGCGTCCGCATTGGGGGCCCTTGAGGCCTGTGGGAGGGTCCGGTGGGCTGAAAGCCACCTTGAACAGATCCCGCCCCACGAAAAGGCACTCACGGCCCAGACGCACCAGGTAGGCGGGGTCCTCGCGCATGGTGCGCAAAGTCTGTCTGGCCTGCCAGCGGGCAAGACGCAGGTTGCGACGGGCCCGGAACAGTGTCTGGCGCCACTCCGGTGAGTCTTTGCGCGCACGTTTACGGCGCTTCGCGCTCTTCCGGCTGCTGCCGGTATCATCCTGCTCATCGGTCAGCGAGAGCAGTACCCGCACCAGCGAAATGCCGTCTGCAATGCAGTGGTGGATGCGCACGATCAGCGCGCAGCCGCCCTGGTAGTTGTCGACGTAATGGATCTGCCAGAGCGGGCGGTTGAAATCCAGTGGGGTACTGTTGAGGTCGCTGGTCAGCTGCTGCAAAGCAGCCTGATCGGCGTTGCCGGGAAGGGCGGTGATGTGAAGGTGGTTGTCGAGATCGAACCACGGGTCCTCTTCCCAATAGCAGCGCTCATTCTGGCAGACCACCCGCTGGCGGAAGCGCTCAAAGCGCAGGAATCGTTCTTCAAGCAGGTTGCGGAACGCTCTGATATCGATGGGCTCGTCGAAAACGAGCACGGCACCGATCATCATCGGGCTTTCAGGCGACTCCATCCGCAACCAGGCGGTATCGACTGAGGACATGGCCGTTCGTTGGGCAGACATGATCCCTCCCTGGTTGCAGTCATGTTGAGATGATGGTCAGCCAGTATACTGCGGTGAGGAAGCAGTTCAAATGATCATTTACTGATCAGCGCAGCGTCTCCCGGAGAATGCGCTGTTTCTGGCGGTTCCAGTCACGCTCCTTCTCGTCGTGGCGCTTGTCATACTGTTTCTTGCCCTTGACCAGCGCGATCTCGCACTTGATCAGGTTCTTTTTCCAGTACAACGCCAGTGGCACACAGGTGTGGCCGGTCTGCTGCGTCTTGCCGAGCAGCGTGGCCAGCTCGCGTCGGTGCAGAAGCAACTTGCGCGTGCGCGTCGGGTCCGGGTTGATGTGGGTGGACGCGGTCGGCAGGGGCGGAATATGGGCTCCCAGCAGGAAGGCTTCTTCGTCCTTGAGCAGGACATAGGCATCGGTGATCTGGGCCTTGCCCGCACGCAGCGCCTTGACCTCCCAGCCGTGGAGCTGGAGGCCGGCCTCGAACTTCTGCTCGATGTGGAATTCGTGCCGCGCCTTCTTGTTGAGCGCGATAGTGCTGCCGCCCTTGGCGGGCTTTTTCTTCTGAGCCATGGGAATCATCCGGCCTGGCGGAGTGGGTGTTTCTGCAAACGGCGTATTGTAGCCCAAAGGGCCTGCCTCAGGGCAAAGTCTGCGGGGCCGCGGCTGAATAAGGCGGCTACACTGGGCTATAATCCGTCCTCATCCGATCGGGAGCCTGTTCATGCATTCCAACCCGGGAGCGCCGGTCACCGCCTGGGGTAGCCGCTGGACCTTTGCACTGGCACTGGCCGCGGTCGTGCTGGGTGTGGGCAATCTCTGGCTGGTGCCGCCGGCTGTAGTGGCGCATGGCGGCGGCGCCTTCCTGCTGGTCTACGGCCTGGCGCTGATGCTGGCCGGTGTGCCCGTGGTGATGACAGAGCTGGCGATGGCGCGGCGTTACCGGCAGGGTCCGGACCGCTCCCTGCAGGCAGCAGCAGAAGCAGCGGGGCTGCACTCGCGGAGTCTGGCGTGGGCCGGTCGCGGCATGCTGCTGGCTGCGCTGCTGCTTTTCGGTCTCTACTCGGTGCTTGGAGGTGTGTCCCTGGCCTGGCTTTTCCGGGCCGCGTTGGGCGAGTTGCGAGGTGCCACTGAAGCTTCCGCTGCCACCCTGTTTACGGATTTTGCCGGCGACGCGCAGCAAGTGGTTCTGTGGCAGGTGGTTTTTGTCGGGCTGGTGCTTGCTGTGGCCGTGCGCAACCTGCGTATGGGGGTTCAGAGCTCCCTGCGCACGGTCGTCCCGCTTCTGGTTGTGCTGCTCGTGGTCATGATGGTGGTAGCCCTGTCCTCCGGCAAGGGCCAGGAGGCGGCCTGGTCGCTGTTCTGGCCCCGCTGGGAGGATCTGGGCTGGTATGGTGTGGCGCTGGCCATCCAGCTTGCGGTCTATTCGCTGGCTCTCGGGGTCGGTGTGCTTATGACGCTGGGCAGCTATATGCCGGGGAATGCATCCATGCCGATTTCCGCGATCGGGGTGGCGCTGGTGGATCTGGTGGTGACTCTGGTGCTGGGGCTGGCGGTTACGGCGCTGATGCTGGCGGAGCAGGTGCCGCTGACGTCCGGGTTCGAGCTTGTTTTCGTGGCGTTACCGCAGGTGTTTGAGGCCATGGCAGGGGGGCAGCTTGTAGGCAGTCTGTTCTATCTGGTCATGGTGCTGCTGATCTGGACCTCGGCCCTGTTCACATTGGAGGTGGTGATTGCGCGTGTCACGGAAGCCCTGGGTGGAAACCGGGTTTTGGCCGGACTCATCGCCATGCTGCCGGCGGGCATGGCAGCAGCCCTGGCTCTGTCCGGGTTCACCCGGGTGGGAGGCGTGGATGCCTGGGCTCTGATGGAGCTTGTCGTCATGCTGGTCCTAGTGCCCGTTTCAGTGCTGGCGCTCGTTAGGCTGGCGGGCTGGCAGCTGCGCCCACGTCAGCTGCTGGCCTTTCTGGGCGTAAGGGGCAAGGGGTACCGGCTGTGGCGGGCGTTGATGGCATGGCTGGTCCCTGTGGCAGTGATGGTCTCTGTCGTTGTGACGGTGGTTGAGTACAGAGAGGGTTTCTGCCGGCTGGTCGGTACTGCTATGTGTGGCGGTGCTGGCCTGGAGCAGCCGGTGATGCCCATTGAAGAGGAACCTCACGGGGTAAACATTCAATGACCCGACAGATCGAGCGCAGTGCGCTTGTGCATCATTCCGCTGAAGAGATGTTCCACCTAGTCAGTGATGTGGAGCGCTACCCCGAGTTCCTTCCATGGTGTGGGGGTGCGGTGCTGCATGAGCAGGGCGGGAATCAGCTGGTGGCGTCGCTGGATGTGGAGCGCGGCGGCCTGAAGCAGCGTTTCACCACGCGCAATTACCTGATGCCCACGGAATCGATCCGTATGGAGCTGGTGGATGGTCCCTTTGAGCATCTTCAGGGCCTTTGGCAGTTCCGTGCGCTGCGGGCGGACGCCTGCAGGGTGACGCTCAGTCTGGAGTTTGCGGTCCAGAATGGCCTGGCACAGATGGCCTTCAGCGGCGTTTTTGCCCAGGCCGCCAACACCATGGTGGACGCGTTCTGCAGAAGGGCCAGGGCACTCCAGGAGGTTGAGGGGAGATGATCCTTGTGGAAGTCGCCTATGCGCTACCGGAAGCCCAGCGCCTGATTGCGCTCAGCCTTCCCGAAGGGAGTACGGCGCTTGATGCAATCCGGGAGTCCGGAATCGAGGATCTTTTTCCCGGGATTGATCTGGAACGCCAGAGCGTGGGGGTGTTCAGCCAGGTGATTGCCGAGCCCGGGCTGTACCGTCTGCGCGAGGGTGACCGGGTGGAGATCTACCGCCCCCTTGAGATTGATCCCAAGGAGGCCAGGGCTAAACGGGCCGGCACGCGGCGCTGACCGTTAAGTCAGTTGGCCGGGGTATCTTCCAGCAGCTTGGCTTCGTGCCGCAGGTACTGGCCGTCCTCGTAGATGATGGTCACCCGCTGCTTACGGATATCGCCACCGTCCTCCTGGAAGGTATAAAGGTAGTGTTCCCGGTTCGGATTGAAGCTGTTGACGGTTATGGGCGTGCCCAGAAGCTCGTGCACATCGGACCGGGTCATGGTCGGGTTGAGCTGGCCGAGATCTTCCTGATCGATAATGTTACCCTGTTGAACATCGATCCGGTAAACGCCCGGAAAACTGCATGCCGCAAGGCTGAGCGTCAGGGTGACCGCAGCCAGGCAGGCGGGAATGGAAGCCTTTTGCATCGTGGAAGGAAATCCTCTATCTTGAGTGCCGCTCCGAGGCGCGCTGCCCGCCTGAAGACGAGCGCACATGGTAACGAAAGCCCACTCCATCACCAACGGTTAGGTTCAGCATGGCACCAGAAAACGTCGAGCTGCGCAAGGCAGGCCTCAAGGTCACGCTGCCGCGGGTCAAGATTCTCAGCATCCTGGAAAGCGCGGAAGCTGCCGAGGATGCCGAAGGCGATCACCACCTCAGTGCCGAGGATGTGTACAAGAAACTCCTGGAATCCGGGGATGACGTGGGTCTTGCCACCGTTTACCGGGTGCTGACCCAGTTTGAAGCTGCAGGCCTGGTGCTGCGCCACAATTTCGAAGGCGGTCATGCGGTATTCGAGCTGGCCGGGGAAGAGCACCATGACCATATGGTGTGCACCCAGACGGGCCGGGTGATCGAGTTCTATGACGAGGTCATCGAGGACCGTCAGCGCCGTATCGCTGAAGAGCATGGCTTCGATCTGGTGGATCACAGCATGATCCTGTACGTGAAGCCGAAATAATCATCGTACGGTTTCTGTAGGAGCGAGCCCTGCTCGCGACTAACGGGATCGCCTGCGGGGCAGGCTCCTACAGTCGTGACTCAGTGGTGGGTTGCCTGCCCCTTCTGGACCATCTCGCTGGCGTGGGCAATGGTCTGCTCCGTGAGATCCACACCCCCGAGCATCCTGGCCACTTCCCGGATCCGTTCCTCGGAATCCAGGCTTTCCACGGTTGAATAGGTCCGTTCGTCCTCGGTGAACTTGCTCACGGTCATGTGCTGGTGTGCCTGGCTGGCCACCTGGGGCAGGTGCGTCACGCACAGGATCTGGCCGCTTTCGCCGAGTTGGCGCAGTAGCCGGCCGACTACTTCCGCGACGCCACCGCCGATGCCCACGTCCACTTCGTCGAAGACCAGCGTTGGGATCGTTGAGGTCTGGGCCACGACCACCTGAATGGCGAGGCTGATGCGGGACAGTTCACCACCCGAGGCTACTTTCCCAAGGGGGCGGGCGCTCTGGCCGGCATTGGTGCTGACCAGGAACTCCATCTCCTCGTGCCCGGAGGCTGCAGGCTGACCGTCTCCGGATGTGGCGGCGAAATGGGTCTGGAACTGGATGTCCGGCATGCTCAGCCGGCGCAGTTCCTCGCCGACGCCCGCATCGAGGCGTTCCGCAGCTTCCCGGCGGGCATCGCTGAGCTCATCCGCGAGCCGGTTCCAGTCTGCCCGGGCTGTTTCCGCCCGTTCACGCAGCTGTTCCAGGCTTTCGGAGCCATTCTCGAGTTCATCCAGCTCGGCGCGCAGTGATTCCTGGTGCTCGCGGATCTCCTGGGGCTGGATCTGGTGCTTGCGGGCGATCTGGTAGATCGAGCTCAGGCGTTCCTCCACCTCCTGCAGGCGCTGTGGATCGCAGTCATAGTCGTCGATGAAGCGTCGCAGGTTGTCCCCGGCCTCCTCGGCCTGGATGCGCGCCTCCTCAAGCATCTGGCAGGTTTCGGCGAGTTGTGGCACTTCTATGGGCAGCCGCTCCAATCTCTGACGTGCCTGCTCCAGCAGGCCCACTGCCGATGGTTCACCTTCGCTGCAGCACTGGGAAGCCTCATGGCACTGCTCAAGGATGCTCTCGGCGTTGGCCAGCTGCTTCTGTTCCGCCTCGAGCTGGTCCAGCTCACCCTCGCCCAGGGCCAACCGGTCGAGTTCCTCCACCTGGTAGCGCAGCAGTTCGGTGCGGGCGTTGCGTTCATCCCGCTGGTTGCTGGCCTGCTCCAGCTTACGGCTGAGCTCACGCCACTCCCGGAAGGCCCCGCGCACCTGCTCGGCAAGTCCGCCGTTACCGCCGAACTCGTCCACCAGCCGGTGGTGTGTCTCGCGCTTGAGCAGGGACTGGTGCTGGTGCTGGCTGTGGATGTCCATGAGCATGCCGCCCAGGGTCTTCAGGTCCGAGAGTGTGCAGGGCTGGCCGTTGATGTAGCCACGGGAGCGGCCGTCATGCCGGATCACGCGCCGGAGCACGCAGTCATTCTCCTGATCCAGGTCCCGCTCCTCCAGCCAGTGCCTGGCCTGAGGGATGCGGGACAGGTCGAACACCGCGCTCAGGTCGGCCCGGTCCGCGCCCTCGCGCACGGCCCCGGCATCCGCCCGGGCCCCGGTGACCAGGCTCAGGGCGTCCATGACGATGGACTTGCCGGCCCCGGTCTCGCCGGTGAGCGTGGTCATCCCTTCCCTGATGGTCAGTTCCACTTTCTCCGCAACGGCGTAGTTGGCAACGGTCAGATGCGTGAGCATGAGCAACTCCTGGTGTGTATCCATATACAGTATATGTTTATTTGTACAGTTAGTTGGTGGGGGTTTCAAGGGGGAGGGAGGCCGTCAGCGGTGAATAAAATGCCCAGGGGTGGTTGAAACCCGCTGCAGCAGCCCCATATCGCCCGGCAGACGTCCCCACGCGGGCCAGAGAATCCGATACCGAGCAATGAGGTCGATCATGAGTGATGACGAAACCCGTAAGGATGAAGCCGTGAACGAAGCCGGGGCGGACCAGAGCGCCGGCGCGGAAGAGGCGGAACCGGCACCCGGGGCGGGCGAGGAGACTGCGTCCGCCGGGAGCGGGGATGACGAGGTGGCTCAACTGCGTGAGCAGCTTCAGGAGCAGAAGGAAGAAGTGCTGCGCGCCAAGGCGGAGATGCAGAACATCCGCCGGCGTGCCGAGATTGATGTGGAAAAGGCTCATAAGTTCGGCACCGAGAAGTTCGTGAAAGAGCTTCTGCCGGTGGTCGACAGCCTGGAGAAGGCCGTCGAGAGCGCCCAGAACCAGGAGGTGCAGAACGAGGAAGTGGTCAGCCGCATCAAGGAAGGCGTCGATATGACGCTTGAAATGTTCACCGGCGCGTTGTCCAAGTTCAACGTCGAGCAGATCAACCCGGTGGGTGAGCCCTTCGATCCACAGAAGCATGAGGCCATGTCCATGGTCCCGAGCAACGAGGCGGAGCCCAACACCGTGATCGCGGTGATGCAGAAGGGCTACCTGCTGCATGATCGCGTCGTGCGCCCGGCAATGGTCATGGTCGCCAAGGCGGACGATTCCGGAGGCGGAAACGTCGACGAGCAGGCTTGAAATTGAACCGTTAAGCCCAATAAAGGCAGTAACGGCAACCGAACACCGGATTTGAATTCAACGATCAGAAAACTGGAGTGATATCCATGGGTAAGATTATCGGCATTGACCTGGGCACCACGAACTCCTGTGTAGCCATCCCGGATGGTGACGGGGTCAAGGTGATTGAGAACGCGGAAGGCGATCGCACCACGCCCTCCATCGTGGCCTATACCGACGAAGGTGAGACCCTTGTGGGTGCGGCGGCCAAGCGCCAGGCGGTGACCAATCCGAAGAACACACTTTTCGCGATCAAGCGCCTCATCGGCCGTGCCTATGATGACGATGTCGTTCAGAAGGACATCAAGATGGTGCCCTACGACATCGTGAAGAACGACAACGGCGACGCTTGGGTGGAAGTAAACGGCGAGAAGATGGCGCCCCCGCAGGTGTCCGCCGAGGTACTCAAGAAGATGAAGCGGACCGCCGAAGACTATCTCGGTGAGACCGTGACTGAGGCGGTTGTTACCGTTCCGGCCTACTTCAACGACAACCAGCGCCAGGCCACCAAGGATGCCGGCCGCATCGCCGGTCTTGAGGTTAAGCGCATCATCAACGAACCGACCGCGGCCGCACTGGCCTATGGCCTGGACAAGAAGGGCAAGGATCGCACCGTGGCGGTCTACGACCTGGGCGGTGGTACCTTCGACATTTCCATCATCGAGATCGCGGATGTCGACGGTGAGAAGCAGTTCGAGGTGCTGGCCACCAGTGGTGACACCTTCCTGGGTGGCGAGGACTTCGACCTGGCACTGATCGAGTACCTGGCCGACCAGTTCAAGAAGGAGCAGGGCATCGACCTGCGCGGCGACTCCTTGGCCATGCAGCGCCTGAAGGAAGCTGCCGAGAAGGCCAAGGTTGAGCTCTCCAGCGCACAGCAGACCGACGTGAACCTGCCCTATGTCACAGCGGACCAGAACGGGCCCAAGCACCTGAACGTGAAGGTTACCCGGGCCAAGCTGGAATCGCTGGTCGAGGATCTGGTCAAGCGCAGCATCGATCCGTGCCGGACCTGCGTCGAAGACGCCGGCGTGAAGGTTGGCGAAATCGACGAGGTGATCCTGGTCGGTGGTCAGACCCGCATGCCCAAGGTGCAGGAAGCGGTGAAAGAGTTCTTCGGCAAAGAGCCGCGTAAGGACGTGAACCCGGACGAAGCCGTGGCCATGGGTGCGGCCCTGCAGGGCTCCGTGCTCTCCGGCGACGTGAAGGACGTACTGCTGCTGGACGTGACACCGCTGACCCTGGGTATCGAGACCATGGGCGGCGTTGCCACACCGGTGATCGAGAAGAACACCACGATCCCGACCAAGAAGTCGCAGACCTTCTCGACCGCCGAGGACAACCAGACCGCGGTAACCATCCACGTGGTTCAGGGCGAGCGCAAGCAGGCAGCCCAGAACAAGTCCCTCGGCCGCTTCGACCTGGCGGACATTCCGCCGGCACCGCGTGGCACGCCCCAGATCGAGGTGACGTTCGACATTGATGCCAACGGCATCCTGAACGTCTCCGCGAAGGACAAGGCGACCGGCAAGGAGCAGTCCATCGAGATCAAGGCGTCTTCCGGCCTGACCGAGGACGAAGTCGATCAGATGGTCAAGGATGCCGAGCAGAACGCTCAGGAAGACGAGAAGTTCGAGGAACTGGTCCAGGCGCGCAACCAGGGCGACAGCATGATCCATGCCGTCCGCAAGAGCCTGGAAGAGGCCGGCGATCAGGCCACCGAGGAAGAGAAGTCCGCCATCGAAAACGCCATCTCCGAACTGGAAGAGGCGATGAAGGGCGACGACAAGGAGCAGATCGAGGCCAAGACCCAGGCCCTGACCGAAGCTTCCTCCAGCCTGGCGCAGAAGATGTACTCCCAGCAGGGCGAAGAAGGCGCTGCCGGGGCTGAAGGCAGCCAGGACCAGGGCGGTGGTGATGATGCGGTTGACGCCGAGTTCGAGGAAGTCGACGACAATGACAAGCGGTAAAACCGCTGGCATCATCCACATCCTTTGATCGGCGGACGCGGGGGTTCTCTCCCGCGTTCGTCGTTGTTGTGAACACTCGAATTACGGTTGACAGACTGTCATGGCCAAACGCGACTATTACGAGATCCTTGGCGTCTCCCAGGGCGCTGACGACAAGGAGATCAAGAAGGCATACCGGAAGCTGGCAATGAAGTATCATCCGGATCGCAATCCGGATGACGAAGACGCCGAAGCGCGTTTCAAAGAGGCCAGCGAGGCCTATGAAGTCCTGAGTGACCCCGAGAAGAAGGCCGCCTATGACCAGTTCGGTCATGCCGGCGTTGATGGCTCCGCCGGTGGCGGCGGCTTCGGCGGCGGTGGTGGTGCCAGCTTCTCCGACATCTTCGGGGATGTCTTTGGTGACATCTTCGGCGGCGGGCGGGGTCGCAGCGGGCGTGGCGCGGACCTGCGCTACACGCTGGAGCTGGACCTCGAGGACGCCGTGCGCGGCAAGAACGTCAAGATCGAGATTCCCAGTGCCACCGAATGCAGCAGCTGTAACGGCAGCGGCGCCGAGCCGGGCACGCGGCCGGAGACCTGCGGGACCTGTCGCGGTATGGGGCAGGTGCGCATGCAGCAGGGCTTCTTCTCGGTGCAGCAGACGTGCCCCAACTGTCGGGGCGCCGGCCAGATCGTGAAGAACCCCTGCAAGGCCTGCCGTGGCGAAGGGTTCGTCGAGGAAGAGAAGACCCTTTCGGTCAAGGTGCCGCCGGGCGTGGATACTGGTGACCGGATTCGCCTTTCCGGCGAAGGCGAGCCGGGCATGCACGGCGCTGCGCCGGGGGATCTCTATGTGCAGATCGCGGTCAAGGAGCATCCCATCTTTGACCGGGACGGCCGCAACCTGCATTGCGACGTGCCCATCAGCATCACGGATGCGGCGCTCGGTGGCGAGCTCGAGGTGCCGACGCTGGATGGCCGGGTCAAGCTCAAGATCCCGGCGGAAACCCAGAGCGGCAAGCTGTTCCGCCTGCGGGGCAAGGGTGTGACGCCCGTGCGTGGCGGGTCACCGGGTGACCTTCTGTGCCGGGTGATGGTGGAAACACCGGTCAATCTCACCAAGAAGCAGAAAGAGCTGCTGCGTGAGTTCGACGAGACCCTTCAGGAGGACAGCGACGGCAAGCAGCACGGGCCGCGCAAGAGCTCCTGGTTTGAGGGCGTGAAGAACTTCTTCGAGGATATGAAGTTCTAGCGCACCCGGTACAGTGGATACGCATGGGGAAACAGTATGACGCGGATTGCGGTCGCCGGCGCTGCCGGTCGTATGGGCAAAACACTGGTTGAGGCGGTGACGCTGACCGAGGGAGTCTCCCTGGGTGCGGCAACCGTTCATCCGGAAAGCTCGCTGATTGGTTCCGATGCCGGTGAAGTGGCCGGCGTCGGCCGCAATGGCGTGATGCTGGTCGGCAGCCTCGCGGAGGTGACGGACGATTTCGATCTGGTGATCGATTTCACCTTCCCGGATCTGACCCTGCAGCACCTGGATATCTGCCGGGATGCCGGCAAGGCGGCGGTGATCGGCACCACGGGCCTGAGCGAGGCCGAGAAGCAGCAGCTTGAGGCGAAAAGCGAAGGCCTGAACGTGGTGTTTGCGCCCAACATGAGTGTGGGGGTGAACCTGTTGCTCCAGATCCTGCAGACGGCGGCCCGGGTGATGGGTGATGACGCCGATGTCGAGATCATCGAGGCCCATCATCGCCACAAGAAGGACGCCCCCTCGGGGACCGCGCTGCGGCTGGGTGAGGTGGTGGCTGATACACTCGGCCGTGACCTCCAGCAGTGCGCCGTCTATGGCCGGGAAGGCTTTACCGGGGAGCGCCCGCGTGACGCCATTGGCTTTGAGACCATCCGTGCCGGGGATATTGTGGGTGAGCACACCGTAATGTTTGCTGGTCTCGGGGAGCGCATCGAGATCAGCCACAAGGCCAGCAGCCGCATGACCTTTGCCCAGGGTGCTGTCAGGGCGGCCCAGTGGCTGATGCAGCAGCCCGCGGGGCTGTACGACATGCAGGATGTGCTCGGTCTCAAGTGATCCGCGCCGTGAATGCCCTCGTGCCGGCCCCATAGGGGAACTCCCGGATGACAGTGCAGTCGGTTTCTCTATATAATACGCCGGATTTGTTAAGCGCTTACTCCACCGGCTGTTGAGGAACCTCTGTGAGTCCGGCAGAAGTTCCCAGAATCCCTGCGAAAAGCGGGACGGCGTCCACGACACCGTCTCGCTTTTTTGCAAATGAGCGCCGGGGTTTCGTGACGCGCGTCCTACCCGCCAGAGACGCTAGAGGGGCATGGCTTTGACGAAACCAGCGATCCTTGCACTTGAGGACGGCAGCATCTTCAGAGGGGAATCCATTGGTGCCGACGGCGCCACCAGCGGCGAGGTCGTTTTCAATACGGCCATGACCGGCTACCAGGAGATCCTGACTGACCCGTCCTATACCCGCCAGATGGTCACACTGACCTATCCGCACATTGGTAATACCGGCACCAACCCGGAGGACGTGGAGTCCGACCGGATCTGTGCTGCCGGACTGATCATCCGCGACCTGCCGCTGCTGGCCAGCAACTGGCGCCGGACCGACTCGCTTTCGGATTACCTGCAGAGGGAGAGCGTGGTGGCCATTGCCGGTGTGGATACCCGCCGACTGACGCGTCTGCTGCGCAATAAGGGGGCCCAGGGCGGTGCCATTGTCGCCGGTGAGAACGCCAGCGAGGAAGAGGCCCTGCGCCTGGCCCGGGACTTCCCCGGCATCAAGGGCATGGACCTGGCCTCCGAGGCCGGCTGCAAGGAGCCGCGCACCTGGACCCAGAACGTCTGGACCCTGGATGAGGGCTACGGCGAGGCGCCCGAAAAGCGTTACCGTGTGGTCGCCTACGATTACGGCATCAAGTACAACATCCTGCGGCTGCTGGTCTCGCGCGGCTGCGAGGTGACTATGGTGCCGGCGCGGACGCCGCTGGACGAGGTGATGGCGTACAACCCGGATGGCGTCTTCTTTTCCAATGGCCCCGGTGATCCGGAGCCCTGTGATTACGCCATCGAGGCCCTGAAGGGCTGTATTGAGCGGCGCATTCCGACCTTCGGCATCTGCCTCGGGCATCAGCTGCTGGGGCTGGCCGTCGGCGGGCGCAGTGAGAAGATGAAGTTCGGGCACCATGGCGCCAACCATCCGGTGGAGCGGGTTGCCGACGGCACCGTGGTCATTACCAGCCAGAACCATGGCTTTGCGGTGGATGAGAAGTCACTGCCGGACAATGTGGAGGTTACGTACCGCTCGCTGTTTGATGGCACCCTCCAGGGGATGCGCCTCAAGGATGCGCCGGTATTCAGCTTCCAGGGGCATCCGGAAGCCAGCCCCGGGCCGCGGGATGTGATCCCGCTGTTCGATGAGTTCACCCGCCTGATGGATGAACATCAGGCCACGCAGGCCGCACAGTGAGGCCGACGGCTTCGAATCACGGCTCGAGACGAACAGGATAAGGGTTCAATGCCGAAAAGAGACGATATTCAAAGCATTCTGATTCTTGGCGCCGGCCCCATCGTGATTGGCCAGGCGTGCGAGTTCGACTATTCCGGCGCCCAGGCCTGTAAGGCCCTTCACGAGGAAGGCTTCCGGGTCATTCTGGTCAACTCCAACCCGGCGACCATCATGACGGACCCGGTGATGGCCGATGCGACCTATATTGAGCCCATCACCTGGCGCACCGTCGAGAAGATCATCGAGCAGGAGCAGCCGGACGCAGTGCTGCCCACCATGGGTGGCCAGACCGCGCTCAACTGCGCCCTGGACCTGGAACGCCACGGCATTCTGGAAAAGCATGGCGTGGAGATGATCGGTGCCAACGCGGACACCATCGACAAGGCCGAAGACCGCGACCGCTTCGACAAGGCGGTTCACAACATCGGCCTGGAGACACCGCGTGCCTCCATGGCTCACAGCATGGAAGAGGCCTATCAGGTGCTGGACCACATCGGTCTGCCCTGCATCATCCGGCCGTCCTTCACCATGGGGGGCTCCGGTGGCGGCATCGCCTACAACCGGGAAGAGTTCCATGAGATCTGCGAGCGCGGCCTGGCGCTGTCGCCCACCAATGAGCTGCTGATCGACGAGTCGCTCATCGGCTGGAAGGAATACGAGACCGAGGTTGTCCGGGACAAGAACGACAACTGCATCATCGTCTGTAGCATCGAGAACATGGATGCGATGGGCGTGCACACCGGCGACTCCATTACCGTGGCGCCGTCCCAGACGCTCACGGACAAGGAATGGCAGATCATGCGCGACGCCTCGCTGGCGGTGCTGCGTGAGGTGGGTGTCGAGACCGGCGGCTCCAACGTCCAGTTCGGCATCAACCCGGCCAACGGGCGCATGGTCGTGATCGAGATGAACCCGCGTGTGTCACGCTCTTCGGCGCTGGCATCCAAGGCCACCGGTTTCCCGATCGCCAAGGTCGCCGCCAAGCTGGCGGTCGGCTTCACCCTGGATGAGCTCAGCAACGACATCACCGGTGGCGTTACCCCCGCCTCCTTCGAGCCGTCCATCGACTATGTGGTCACCAAGATCCCGCGGTTCACTTTCGAGAAGTTCCCGCAGGCGGATCCGCGCCTGACCACCCAGATGAAGTCCGTGGGTGAGGTCATGGCCATCGGGCGCACCTTCCAGGAGTCCTACCAGAAGGCGCTGCGCGGTCTCGAGACCGGCGCCTCCGGGCTGGACCCGATCCTGGAGGACCGTGAGGACGCCCGGGATACCCTGATCCATGAGCTCAAGGTGCCGGGCGCCAGCCGCAGCTGGTACGTTGGCGAGGCTTTCCGCTGGGGCATGAGCGTGGATGAGGTGTTCGAGTACACCTTCATCGACCGCTGGTACCTGATCCAGATCCAGGATCTGATCGAGGAGGAGAAGCAGCTCCAGTCCACCGGCATGGCGGATCTGGACTACAACACTGTCTTCCGGCTCAAGCGCAAGGGCTTCTCCGATACGCGCCTGGCCAACCTGCTGGGGGTGTCGGAACAGAGCTTCCGCAAGCTGCGGCATGATCTGGGTGTGCGCCCGGTCTACAAGCGCGTGGATACCTGCGCCGCCGAATTCGAGTCCTCCACGGCCTACATGTACTCCAGTTACGAGGAGGAGTGCGAGGCCAATGTCAGTGACAGGAAAAAGATCGTGGTCATCGGCGGTGGGCCCAACCGCATCGGTCAGGGCATCGAGTTCGACTACTGCTGTGTGCACGCGGTACTGGCCATGCGCGATGACGGCTATGAAACCGTCATGATCAATTGCAACCCGGAGACGGTCTCCACCGACTACGACACCTCGGACCGGCTCTATTTCGAGCCCATTACCCTCGAGGACGTACTCGAGATCGTCCAGGCGGAGAACCCGGATGGCGTCATCATCCAGTTTGGCGGCCAGACGCCTCTGAAGCTGGCGCGCGGCCTGGAAGCGGCCGGCGTGCCCATCATCGGCACCAGCCCGGACGCCATTGACCGGGCCGAGGACCGCGAGCGCTTCCAACAGATGATCAACCGGCTGGGGCTCAAGCAGCCGGCCAACGCCACGGTGCGCAGCCTGGAGGAAGGCATCCTGGTGGCGCGGGACATCGGCTACCCCCTGGTGGTCCGCCCCTCCTACGTGCTGGGCGGCCGGGCCATGGAGATCGTCTACACCGAGGAGGAACTCAAGGAGTACATGCGCAGCGCCGTGCTGGTCTCCAACGACAGCCCGGTCCTGCTGGACCACTTCCTGAACTCCGCCATCGAGATCGATATCGACGCCGTGTGCGACGGCAAGACCGCCGTGATCGGCGGCATCATGCAACACATCGAGCAGGCGGGCGTGCACTCCGGTGACTCCGCCTGCTCACTGCCGCCCTACACCCTGCCGGCAGACGTCCAGGACCAGATGCGCGACATGGTCAAGCGCATGGCGCTGGAGCTGGACGTGGTTGGCCTGATGAACGTGCAGCTGGCCTGGCAGGACGGCGAGGTCTATGTGATCGAGGTGAATCCGCGGGCCTCCCGGACCGTGCCCTTCGTGTCCAAGGCTGTGGGGCGCTCGCTGGCACGCATTGCCGCGCGCTGCATGGTCGGCGTCAGCCTCGAGGAGCAGGGCATCACCAGCGAATCCGTGCCCCAGTACTACTCGGTGAAGGAATCGGTCTTCCCGTTCCCGAAGTTCCCGTCCGTGGATCCAATCCTGGGGCCGGAAATGAAGTCCACCGGCGAGGTCATGGGCATCGGCGACAGTTTCGACGAAGCCTTTGCCAAGGCCGCGCTGGGCGCGGGCGAGACACTGCCCACCTCGGGCACCGCCTTCATCAGTGTGCGTGATGCGGACAAGCCGGACGTTGTACGCCTGGCCCGTGACCTGGCGGATGTGGGTTTCCGCCTGATTGCCACCGGCGGTACCGCCCAGGTGCTCTCCGAGGCCGGGCTCGAGGTCGAGAAGGTGAACAAGGTACGCGAGGGCCGCCCGCACATTGTGGACGCCATCAAGAACGGCCAGGTCGACCTGATCGTGAACACCACCGAGGGGCGCAAGGCCATTGCGGATTCCGCCCAGATCCGTCAGTCCGCCCTTCAGCGCAAGGTCACCTACGCCACCACACTGACTGGCGGCGAAGCATTCTGCCGCGCCATCCGATTCGGCTCTGAGCGCCAGGTGCGTCGCCTCCAGGATCTGCACGCGGGGTATCAGCAATGAGCAACAACCGTGTTCCCATGACCAAGCAGGGCGAGCGGGCCCTGCGTGATGAACTGTACCGGCTCAAGTCCGAGGACCGGCCGAAGGTGATCGAGGCGATCTCGGAAGCACGCGAACACGGCGATCTGAAAGAGAACGCCGAGTACCACGCGGCCCGGGAGCAGCAGAGCTTTGTTGAAGGTCGGATCCAGGAGCTCGAAGGTAAGCTGGGCGCGGCCCAGGTGATTGACGTCACCACCATCGAGAAGACAGGCAAGGTGATCTTTGGTACCACGGTGCGCCTGATCAACATGGACACTGAGGAGGAGGTTTCCTACCAGATCGTGGGTGACGACGAGGCGGACATCAAGGAAGGCCGGATCTCGATCTCCTCACCGATCGCCAGGGCGCTGATCGGCAAGGAGGAAGGCGAGGAGGTTTCGGTTCAGGTGCCCTCAGGCACCGTGGAATACGAAATCGACGAGGTGATGCATATCTAGCGTTGGCGCAGGTTGGAGAGCTTCGGGTTGGGTTCGGCCGCGCGGCGCAGCAGTACGGCCACCTTGCCGATCACCTGCACCAGTTCCGCGCCTGTGCTCTCGCAGGCCTCGTCAATCAGTTCACGCCTTTCCTCGCGGTCCGTGGAGGCGATCTTGACCTTGATCAGTTCGTGGTCATCCAGGGCCCGCTCCAGTTCCTGCTGCAGCCCTTCGGAAATGCCGTTGTCGCCGACCTGTACGACCGGTTTGAGGTCATGGGCAAGAGCCCGGTACTGGCGGCGCTGTTCGGCGGATAGTGGCATGTTGGGGTCTCTTGATCGTATGGATTGGGTAGAACGCATGATAGCAGCCGGCACAGCCCGGATGCACCGTTTCGGAGGCAGGATTGGGACGTTCCAAAAGCAGTGACCGCTGGCTGCGCGAGCACCACCAGGACCCCTACGTGAACCGCTCACGGGAGGAGGGGTACCGCTCCCGTGCCAGTTACAAGCTGATCGAGATCGACCGCAAGGACGGGCTTTTCCGGCGCGGCCAGACCGTGGTTGATCTGGGTGCTGCGCCCGGCGGCTGGTCCCAGGTGGCTGCTGAAAGGGTTGGCGAGAGCGGTACCGTGCTCGCCAGCGATATCCTGCCGATGGATCCGATTCCGGACGTGACCTTTGTCCAGGGCGACTTCACCGAGCAGGCGGTTCTGGATGAACTGCTGGCCAGGCTCAATGGTCGCCCAGTGGACCTTGTCATTTCCGATATGGCGCCCAATATGAGTGGGGTGGCGGCCATTGATATCCCCAGTGCCATGCATCTGGTGGAACTGGGGCTGGAAATGGCGCACGAGGTGCTGCGCCCGGGGGGTGCTTTTGTGACAAAGGTGTTCCAGGGTGAGGGATTTGATGACCTGCTTCGTACAATGAAGCGGGACTTTCAGCGGGTGGCCAGTCGCAAGCCGGATGCCTCGAGGGGCCGCTCGCGTGAACAGTATCAGGTGTGTACCGGGTTCCGTGGCCGTTAAGGCCCGTTAAGGGAACCGGGCGGCTATGGCCGCTGACCGGCGCATTGGTGTAAGGTTTGAATCAGGACCGTTCGAGTTCGGAACGGGCAGACAGTATGGGTGAGCGATCTTGAACGACATGGCAAAAAATCTGGTTCTGTGGCTGGTCATCGCAGCCGTTCTGCTGATGGTATTCCAGAACTTCAGCCCGGAACCGCAGCAGCAACAGCTCAACTATTCCCAGTTCATCGAAATGGTGCGTAGTGGTCAGGTCGAGGAAGTGACCATCGAAGGCCAGACCATTACCGGTGCACGGCAGAACGGGGAGAACTTCACCACCATCCGGCCGGCCGTCGAGGACCCCAACCTGATGGACGACCTCTACAACAACAATGTGGAGGTGACGGGCAAGGAATCCTCCGGCCAGAGTATCTGGACGCAGCTGCTGGTGGCCTCTTTCCCGATCCTGATCATCATCGCGATCTTCATCTTCTTCATGCGCCAGATGCAGGGCGGTGCCGGTGGCGGCAAGGGGCCCATGTCCTTCGGCAAGAGCAAGGCCCGCCTGATGAGTGAGGAGCAGATCAAGACCAGCTTCAGCGATGTGGCCGGGGTGGATGAGGCCAAGGAGGACGTTAAGGAGCTGGTGGATTTCCTTAAGGATCCCAGCAAGTTCCAGCGGCTGGGCGGCCATATTCCCAAGGGCGTGCTCATGGTCGGACCGCCCGGTACCGGTAAGACGCTGCTTGCCAAGGCCATTGCCGGTGAGGCTGGGGTGCCGTTCTTCTCCATCTCAGGCTCGGACTTTGTTGAGATGTTCGTGGGCGTGGGTGCTTCGCGGGTCCGTGACATGTTCGAGCAGGCCAAGAAGCAGAGCCCGTGCATCATCTTCATCGATGAGCTCGATGCGGTCGGCCGCCATCGTGGTGCCGGCATGGGCGGTGGCCATGACGAGCGCGAGCAGACCCTGAACCAGATGCTGGTCGAGATGGACGGCTTCGAGGGCAACGAGGGCGTGATCGTGATCGCGGCCACCAACCGCCCGGACGTGCTGGACCCGGCGCTGCTGCGCCCGGGGCGCTTTGACCGCCAGGTGGTGGTCCCGCTGCCGGATATCCGCGGTCGGGAGCAGGTGCTCAAGGTCCACCTCTCCAAGGTACCGCTCGCGGATGGGGTGGAGCCCAAAAACATTGCGCGTGGTACGCCCGGTTTCTCCGGTGCGGATCTGGAAAACCTCGTCAACGAGGCAGCCCTGTTTGCCGCACGCCGCAACAAGCGGCTGGTATCCATGGACGAGCTGGAGCTGGCCAAGGACAAGATCATGATGGGCTCCGAGCGCAAGTCCATGGTCATGTCCGAGAAGGAAAAACTCAACACGGCCAACCACGAGTCCGGCCACGCCATCGTGGGGCGGCTGATGCCCGAGCATGACCCGGTCTACAAGGTCAGCATCATCCCGCGCGGCCGGGCCCTTGGCGTGACCATGTTCCTCCCGGAAGAGGACAAGTACAGCCACAGCCGGCGCTACATCATCAGCCAGATCTGCAGTCTCTTCGGTGGCCGTATTGCCGAGGAACTGACGCTGGGCAAGGACGGTGTCACCACTGGTGCCCAGAACGACATCAAGCGCGCCACCGAACTGTCCCGGAACATGGTCACCAAGTGGGGCCTGTCCGATAAGCTGGGCCCGCTGATGTACGACGAGGACCGCGATGAGCCCTTCGCCGGGTACGATTCCGGCTCCGGCAGCAAGGGAGTTTCCGGGCCCACGGCGCAGGCCATTGACGAAGAGACGCGCCGAATTATCGATGAGTGCTATGAAACCGCCAAGCAGATCCTTGTGGACAACATGGAGAAGCTGCATCTTATGGCGGACGCACTGATGAAGTACGAAACCATCGATGCCGGTCAGATTGATGACATCATGGCGGGCAAGGTGCCACGGCCGCCGAGCAGTTGGGACGATGATGACGATCACGGCGGTGACACCGTTGTGGCCGACATCAATGCCGGCTCCGGGTCCGAGGCGTCGGACGGTGAAGGAACGGGTCATCCTGCCGGTGAACACTGAAAGCCCGACCCTCTGTGGTCTGAGCGCTCCCGGGTCAGTCCCGGGAGCGTTTTTCGTTGTGGGGAGCAGTCATGACCATCCTGTCTGAGAAGACACCGTCACCCGCCGTCATGGGGGTGATCAACGCCACTCCGGATTCGTTTTCGGACGGTGGCCGCTTCATCGTTCCGGAAAACGCTGTTGCGCAGGCCAGGGCGATGGTCGAAGCCGGGGTGGACTGGGTGGACGTTGGTGGCGAATCGACCCGTCCTGGCGCCAGACCGGTTCCCCTGCAGGAGGAGCTGGACCGGGTCTGCCCGGTTATCGAGGCGATCCGTCGCGATCTGGATGTGCCCATCTCCCTGGATACCAGTGCCCCCGAGGTGATGCGTGAAGGGGCTCGGCTGGGCATCAGCATGATCAACGATGTACGCTCGCTGGAGCGGGAAGGCGCTGTGGCGGCGGCGCGTGACACGGGGCTCCCGGTCTGCATCATGCATCGTCAGGGTGAGCCGGAAACCATGCAGGATCGGCCCGAGTACAGTAACGTTCTGGAGGAGGTGCTGGGGTATCTGGACCGTCGCGCCGCGGAGCTCCAGGAGGCGGGTATTGCCGGCGATCGACTGCTCTACGACCCGGGCTTTGGTTTCGGCAAGACGCTGGAGCACAACCTGATCCTGCTTGAAAACCTGGAGGCCATTGTCGCCCGTGGGTGGCCTGTGCTGGTGGGAATGTCACGCAAGAGCATGATCGGCGGTGTTACCGGTCGACCGGTTGAGGACCGCATGCCAGGCAGTGTGGCGGCTGCGACCATGGCGATGATGAAGGGGGCCGCGATCGTGCGTGTGCACGATGTGCAGGAAACGGTGGACGCCGCGCGTATGGTGCGTGCGGCGCGGGAACAGGGCACTCTCCGGGAATAGAACAGGAACGGGAACCGAATCATGGGTGAACGCAGGTATTTCGGAACGGACGGTATTCGCGGGGAAGTGGGGGTTCATCCGATATCCCCGGACTTCATCCTCAAGCTGGGGTGGGCGGCCGGTCGGGCCTTTCGCCGCGAGGGACAGGCCAACACCATGCTGATCGGCAAGGACACCCGCCTGTCCGGTTACATGTTCGAGTCAGCGCTCGAGGCAGGCCTGTCCGCCGCCGGCATGGATGTGCGCCTGCTGGGCCCCATGCCCACGCCCGCCATCGCCTATCTCACGCGTACCTTCCGGGCAGCGGCGGGCATTGTCATCAGTGCCTCCCACAACCCGCACCATGATAATGGCATCAAGTTCTTCTCGGCGGATGGCACCAAGCTCGGTGATGCGCTTGAGACACGTATTGAGCAGTGGATCGACTCGGAGCTTGCGGTGGTCCCCGCCGCGGATCTGGGCAAGGCGGCCCGTATCGATGATGCCCCGGGTCGCTATGTCGAGTTCTGCAAGAGCACCGTTCCGGGCCAGTTCAGTCTGGAGGGGCTTCATCTGGTGGTCGACTGCGCCAATGGCGCCACCTATCACGTGGCGCCGGCGGTATTCCGCGAGCTGGGCGCCCGGGTAACGGCCATGGGAGCGGAGCCGGATGGCCTCAACATCAACGACGGCTGCGGCTCCACATCTCCGGAGTCCATGCGCCAGCGTGTGCTTGAGATCGGCGCGGATCTCGGCATCGCCTTTGATGGTGACGGCGACCGGGTGATCATGGTCGATCACACTGGCCGCGAGGTGGACGGCGATGAGCTGCTCTACATCATCGCCCGTGAGCGCCACGATGCCGGCGGTCTTGATGGCGGTGTCGTGGGAACGCTTATGACGAACCTGGGCGTTGAGCTGGCTCTGGGCCGGCGCGGCATTCCCTTCGCCCGAGCCAAGGTTGGTGACCGCTATGTGATGGAAGAGCTGGTGAATCGCCGGTGGCAGATCGGTGGTGAGGGGTCCGGGCATATCGTCTGTCGGGACCGCACCACCACCGGCGATGGCATCGTCTCGGCCCTGCAGGTGCTGGTGGCCATGCATCAGCGCGAATGCGGGCTGGCAGAGCTGCTCTCGGATGTCACCCGCCTGCCCCAGGAGACGGTCAATGTGCGCGTCGGCCAGCGTTTCAATCCGGACGACAGTGAAGGCATCCAGTCGGCGGTGCGCGCCGCCGAGTCCGAGCTGGGCGAGCGCGGCCGGATCCTGCTGAGGGCCTCCGGCACCGAGCCGGTAATACGGGTTATGGCCGAAGGCGAGGACGCGGACCATATCGGGCGTGTGGCCCGTGAGCTGGCGGAGGTGGTGCAGCGGGAGGCGCCCTGAGCTTCCTTGCGCGGCAGAGGCATCTTGGGTATAGTGCCGCGTCCCTGAAAAACGGCTTCTTGTATGCGACGTCGGCTGATAGCAGCAAACTGGAAACTCAACGGGACAGGCGCTTTTGCGGCGGAATACGCGGCAGAGCTGGTGCCTGCTCTGGAAGGACTGGACCCAGCCGTTGAAGTGGCGGTGATGCCTCCGGCTATCCTGCTCCCGGCGTTGCGTGAGTCGCTGAACGAGAATAGCGGTCGCAGGGTCATGGTGGGCGTCCAGGATGTCTCCGCCTGGGAGGCGGGTGCCTATACCGGCGAGATTGCGGCCTCGATGGCGGCGGACCAGCATGGCAGCTTTGCCATCATTGGGCACTCGGAGCGCCGGCAGTACTGGTCCGAGTCTGATGGCCGCATCAATGCCAAGGTGCTCCAGGCGTTGAGCGCGGGTCTCGATCCCATTCTCTGTGTGGGCGAGACGGAAGCCGAGCGCGAAGCCGGAGACACCGAGGCTGTGGTGGCGCGCCAGGTTCGTGCGGCACTGACGGACGTTCCGGAATCGGATTGGCGTCATGTCTGTGTTGCCTACGAACCGGTCTGGGCCATCGGGACCGGGAAAAGTGCGACTGCTGAGCAGGCGCAGGCGGTACACGCGCACATCCGCGGGGTGCTGGAAGAGCTGGACCCCGCGGCGGCCGAAGCGCCGGTCATCTACGGTGGCAGCGTCAAGCCCGATACGGCTGGCGAACTGTTTGCACAGCCCGACATCGATGGCGGTCTTATCGGCGGCGCATCCCTGAATGCGACCGATTTTGCCGCCATCTGTCGGGCCGGTTGAGAGACGGAATTATGGATTGGGTTGAAACAGGCATTCTGCTGGTACATGTGGCTGTTGCCGTGGCCCTGGTGGTGCTGGTGCTGCTGCAGCAGGGCAAGGGTGCTGACGCCGGTGCGGCTTTCGGGGGTGGATCCTCCCAGACCGTGTTCGGCAGCTCCGGGGGCGTGGGTTTCATGGTCAAGCTCACCGCAGTGCTGGCAGCGCTGTTCTTCGTGACCAGCTTTGCGCTGGCGATGTACGCCAAGCAGCGGGCCGAGGTCGGCGTCCAGGATGGCGTGCCGACGGTCGAAGAATCCTCCTCGACCTCCGGGCAGCAGGGCGGCCAGGAAAGCGGCAGCCAGGCACCGGACATTGCCTCTGACAGCGGCGCCGATGGGGCCGAATCAGGCAGCGGGGATCAGGAAAGCGGTGAGAGTGAGGGCGAAGAGGTCCCCTCCATCGAATAAACCCCTTGTGGGTATTGGAAATGCCGGGGCTGTCCGTTAGTATACGCTCCGGAAATGACATGCCGAAGTGGTGGAATTGGTAGACACGCTAGCTTGAGGGGTTAGTGGCGCAAGCCGTGCCGGTTCAAGTCCGGCCTTCGGCACCATACAGGGAACGGCTTGGAAGGGGTGGCGCTGCTTTCCTCGACCAAGCCGTTTTTTTGGTCAGTCCTTGACCAGTCAGGGGGTGGTGCTTATACTTCCGCCCCTGTGCGGCGCGCATTGTGCGCTGCTAAGGCATTGTTTCGGCAGGCACCGGAGCAATGCGCGGGGTGGCATCACCAGCCCGCGGCATCCTTCAGGGATGCCAGGCCGCCGGAGAGGCGGCTGGCTTTTCGTTCGGTGGCTCCGCAGACCGGAGGCCACGTTTTGAAAAGGGGCTGGTTAGAGCCCTTTTTTTGTTTCTGGACTCCGCCAAACGGGCGGGTCCAGTGGTTGCATGACAGCGGAGGCGCATTGTCCGCGAAGGTTCGCAAGCTTGAGGAAATGCTGGCCCCCGTGGTCGAGGGGCTGGGATTCGTGTTCTGGGGCATTGAATACCTGGCCCAGGGCAAGCACACCACGGTAAGGGTCTATATCGATCACGCCGACGGCGTCACCGTGGATGACTGCGAGCAGGTCAGTCGCCAGGTCAGCGGCGTTCTGGATGTCGAGGACCCGATCGGAACCAACTATACCCTCGAGGTTTCCTCACCGGGCATGGACCGGCCGCTGTTCAGGCTGGACCAGTACCATGATTTCATTGGTTCCAGGTTGAGCGTGCGCCTGAGCGCGCCCTTTGAAGGGCGGCGCAAGTACGAGGGCATCCTGCGCGCGGTCGAGGGTGAGGAAATCTGTCTGGTGGTCGGCGAATACGAGCTCCAGCTCCCGTTCGAATCCATCGAGAGCGCGCGCATTGTTCCGGTATTCGAGTGATTTGCAGTATCAGGCTTACAGGAAAGGCAGGGCTGTTCAATGAATAAAGAAATCCTGATGGTGGTCGAGGCCGTCTCGAACGAGAAGGACGTCGACAAGGACGTCATCTTCGAAGCGATCGAGATGGCGCTGGCAACAGCGGCCAAGAAGCGGTATGAGGATGAGGAAGCGGATCTGCGCGTCAGTGTTGACCGCAAGACCGGTGAGTACGAGACCTATCGCCGCTGGACCATCGTGGACAACGACGCGGTTCCGGCCCTGGGCACGGAACTGACGCTCCAGGAAGCCAACGAGATCGATATGTCCCTGCAGCCTGGTGATGTCTACGAGGAGCAGGTGGAGTCGGTCTCCTTCGGGCGCATCGGCGCCCAGGCCGCCAAGCAGATCATTTTCCAGAAGGTGCGCGAAGCTGAACGTGCCCGGGTGGTCGACAGCTACCGCGACCGGGTGGGTGAACTGATCTCCGGCTCGGTCAAGAAGGTGACACGGGACAACGTCATCGTGGATCTCGGCAGTAACGCCGAAGCCCTGCTGCCGCGTGACCAGCTGATCCCGCGCGAGACCTTCCGCATGGGCGACCGGGTGCGTGCGCTGCTCAAGGAGATCCGCACCGATCATCGCGGCCCGCAGCTGATCTTGAGCCGGACAAGCCCGCAGATGCTGATTGAGCTGTTCCGCATCGAGGTGCCCGAGATTGCCGAGGAGCTGATCAACATCAAGGGTGCCGCGCGCGATCCGGGCTCCCGCGCCAAGATCGCCGTCAAGACCAACGACGGGCGCATCGACCCTGTCGGCGCCTGCGTCGGCATGCGCGGCGCCCGTGTCCAGGCGGTCTCCAACGAGCTGGGCGGCGAACGCGTCGACATCGTAACCTTTGATGACAACCCGGCACAGCTGGTCATCAATGCCATGGCACCGGCCGAAGTGGTCTCCATCGTGATCGATGAGGACACCCACTCAATGGAAGTGGCCGTAGCCGAGGATAATCTTGCCCAGGCTATCGGCCGTGGCGGCCAGAACGTGCGCCTCGCCAGCGAGCTCACCGGCTGGGAGCTTAATGTCATGACTGAGAGCGAGGCGGAAGAGAAACAGGAACAGGAGGCGCAGAAGCTGGTCGAACACTTTCAGCGCTTCCTGGATGCGGACGAGGAACTCGCCCAGGTGCTGGTGGAAGAAGGCTTCACCACGCTTGAGGAAATCGCCTACGTGCCGCGCGATGAGATGCTGGCCATCGAAGGCTTCGATGAGGATCTGGTCGAGGCGCTGCGCGAACGTGCCCGGGATGGCATGCTGAACGAGGCGCTCGCGTCGGGGACCGAGAGCCAGGAAGGCGGCGAACCCCAGGAAGATCTGCTCGGGATGGATGGTATGGATCCCGAACTGGCCCAGACGCTTGCCGGCAAGGGCATCTGCAGTATGGAAGACCTGGCGGAGCAGTCCGTGGATGAGCTACTCGACATCGAGGGTATGGATGAGGATCGCGCGGGTCAGCTCATCATGACCGCGCGCGCACCCTGGTTCGAGGGCCAGGAATAATCGGGAGAGGAGGACCAGTATGGCCGAAGTAACAGTCAAGCAATTGGCCGAAGACGTAGGCGCTCCCGTTGATCGCTTGCTCCGTCAGTTTGAGGAAGCGGGCCTGAGCAAGCGGGCGGAAGACGATGTGGTTACGGACGAGGAAAAGCAGACCCTGCTTGCCTACCTGCGCCAGGGTACTGGCGGCGAGAGTGGGCCGAGCAAGGTAACGCTCAAGCGCCGTACCACGACCCAGCTCCGGACCGGCGGTGGCAGCCGCGGTGGCAGTGGCAAGACCGTTAACGTGGAAGTGCGCAAGAAACGCACCTACGTGAAGCGCTCGGAAGCCCAGGGTCAGCCGGAGAGCGAAGCGGAACAGCAGGCGGAAGAAGCGGCGGCTGAAGCGCAGGCCCAGGAGGCCCCGCAGGCTGAAGAGGCTGCCGCTGAGCAGGCCGCGGAAGCAGCGGAAGCCACCCAGGCTGCCGAGCCGGAAGCGGAAGCTGCGGAAGCCGCCGAGAGTGAACCGGCGGCGGAAGAGGCTGCTGCCGAGGAACCAGCGCCTGCTCCCGAGCCGGTGAAGGAAGACACGCGCAAGCATGCCAGAAAGAAGAAAGGCAAGCCGGAACGCGACGACGACGAAGATAAGCACAAGAACAAGGGCGGCAAGGCGGCTCAGAAAGGGCCCAAGAAGCCGCGTGTTGAGGAAGAGCTGGCTGAGCTGGACGCACCGGAGGCTGAAGCCGAGCCCGAAGAAGCTGCCGCTGCACCGGAAGAGCCGCGCAAGCCGCTGCGCTCCTCCCGCCGCAAGAAGCAGCAGCGTGAAAAGCGCCATGTTTTTGAAAAGCCGACCAAGCCCAAGGTGCATGAAGTGGAAATTCCGGAAACCATCACGGTCGCTGAGCTCGCCCAGCGCATGGCCGTCAAGGCAGGCGAGGTCATCAAGACCCTGATGGGAATGGGCGTCATGGCCACCATCAACCAGGCCCTGGATCAGGAAACAGCGATTCTTGTGGTCGAGGAAATGGGGCACAAGGCCAAGTCGGTCCGTGAGGACGAGATCGAAGAGGAAGTCCTCAGCGATATCGAATACGAGGGTGAAGCCGAGGCGCGTGCGCCGGTCATCAGTGTCATGGGGCACGTTGACCACGGCAAGACCTCGCTGCTCGACTACATCCGCAAGACCAAGGTGGCCAGTGGCGAATCCGGCGGTATCACCCAGCACATCGGTGCCTACCACGTTGAGACCGGCCACGGCATGATCACCTTCCTGGATACGCCCGGCCACGCGGCGTTCTCCGAGATGCGTGCCCGTGGCGCCCAGTCCACGGATATCGTCATCCTGGTTGTGGCGGCTGACGACGGTGTCATGCCCCAGACCAAGGAAGCGGTCCAGCACGCCCGGGCCGCCGGCGTACCGCTGGTGATTGCCGTGAACAAGATGGACAAGCCCCAGGCGGACCCGGACCGGGTCAAGAACGAGCTGGTGGGTATGGAAGTGGTCCCCGAGGAATGGGGCGGCGAGACCCAGTTCGTGCATGTCTCCGCCGAGACCGGCGATGGCATCGACAACCTGCTGGAGGCGATCCTGCTGCAGGCTGAACTGCAGGAGCTCACGGCCGTGCCCAATGGGCCGGCCAAGGGTACCGTGGTTGAGTCGAGCATGGAGAAGGGCCGCGGCTCCGTGGCAACCCTGCTGGTCCAGAACGGAACCATGCACAAGGGCGATGTCATTGTTGCCGGCATGTACTATGGCCGCATCCGCGCCATGGTGGATGAGACGGGTAAGCATATTGAGACGGCGGGCCCCTCCATTCCGGTAGAGGTGCTTGGCCTCAACGGCACGCCGAACGCCGGTGACGAATTCGTGCGCGTGGCGGACGAGAAGAAGGCCAAGGAACTGGCCGAGTTCCGTCAGGAGAAAGAGCGCGAGCAGCGCCTCCACCGCCAGCAGGCCGCCAAGCTCGAGAACCTGTTCGAGAATATGGGCAAGGAAGAGGTCAAGACCCTCAACGTCATCGTCAAGGCCGATGTGCAGGGGTCCCTGGAGGCTCTTACCGGTGCCCTGCAGGATCTGGGCAACGAGGAAGTGGAGGTCCAGGTGGTCTCCAGTGGTGTGGGCGGTATCACCGAGTCCGACATCAACCTGGCCATCACCAGCAGCTCTGTGGTCTTCGGCTTCAACGTCCGCGCCACCCCGGCCGCCAAGAAGCAGGCGGAGCAGGAAGAAGTGGACATGCGCTACTACAGCGTCATCTACAACCTGATTGATGACGTCAAGGCGGCGCTGACCGGCATGCTCAAGCCTGAGTTCCGCGAGGAGATCCTGGGGATCGCGGAAGTACGCGACACCTTCCGTTCCCCGCGCTTCGGCCAGGTTGCCGGCTGCATGGTCACCGAGGGCCACGTCTACCGGAACAAGCCCATCCGTGTACTGCGTGACAACGTGGTGATCTTCGAGGGTGAGCTCCAGTCCCTGCGCCGCTTCAAGGACGACGTCAACGAAGTGCGCAATGGCATGGAGTGCGGTATCGGCGTGAAGGGCTACGACGTGAAGGTCGGTGACCAGATCGAGGTCTTCGAACGGATTCAGGTTGAGCGCAAGCTCAACTGATCGGGAGTACTCATGCCGCGTGAATTCAGTCGTGCCGATCGGGTTGCCGACCAGATCCAGCGGGAGCTGGCGCAGCTGATCCAGCGGGAGGTCAAGGACCCCCGCCTGGGTATGATCAACATCAGTGAAGTGCGGGTGACCCGGGACTTCGGTTACGCGGACATCTACATCACGCTGCTGAGCACCGAGGAACTGGACGAGAACAGCGAAGAGGTCCAGACCAGCCTGGAGGTGCTTCAGCGCGCCTCCGGCTTCCTGCGTGGGCATCTGGGTAAATCCATGCGTCTGCGCGTGGTGCCCCAGCTGCGTTTCCGTTTCGATCGGCTTGCCGGCCAGAGTCGCCACATGGAATCACTGATCCGCAAGGCGGTGGCCAGTGACGAAAGCCGGCACGGCGGGGATGACCCGGAGGACGGGGGCGGAGTTTGAGCCGCAGGCGTCGCGGGGACGACATCAACGGCGTACTGGTGCTCGACAAGCCGGCGGGGATGACCTCCAACGCTGCACTCCAGCAGGTCCGGCGTCTTCTCAATGCCGCCCGGGCCGGGCACACCGGTGCCCTGGACCCGCTTGCAACGGGCGTTCTGCCGCTCTGCTTCGGGGAGGCGACCAAGTTCGCCCAGCGCCTGCTGGAAGCGGACAAGACCTACCGTACCGTGGCCCGACTCGGCCAGCGCACAAATACCAGTGATGCGGATGGCGAGACCGTCCAGGAGAGGGCGCTGCCATCAGCCCTGGATACAGAAGCCGTGGAGTCCGTTCTGGCACCCTTCCGGGGGGCAATCGAACAGGTGCCCTCCATGTACTCCGCCCTCAAGTACCAGGGCCGGCCACTCTACGAGTACGCCCGGGAGGGGCGGACTGTCCCCCGGGAAGCACGCCCGGTACGCATTGAGGAGCTGACGGTGCTGCGGCTTGAAGGGGATGAACTGGAGCTGCGTGTGCGCTGCAGCAAGGGGACCTACATCCGGACACTGGTGGATGATATCGGCGAGGCCCTGGGCTGTGGCGCCCATGTGGCCGAGCTGCGCCGGGAGCAGGCCGGGCCCTTTGAACTGGCCCAGGCCCTGACGCTGGACGATCTTGAGGCCATGGGCCGGCAGGCAGTCCGTGAGCGGCTGCAGTCACCGGATGTGCTGCTTGCGGACCTGCCGGCGACTGTTCTGGACGGGCCCGGAGCCGTATCGATTTCCAACGGTCAGGCTGTTACCATATCGCCCTCTGAATCGGCGGTTGATGGCCTCTGTCGACTGTACGATCCGGATGGACGCTTCCTCGGCCTTGCAGAAGGCGCGGGGGAGGCCATAAGGCCCCGACGGCTGATGCGTACCGGGGCCCAGTAAGCAATACGGTCGGGCTGTAGATATGCGCGGTCCGCTCCGTTCCCATTCAAGGCATATTCAGGAGAAATCAGAGCATGGCACTGACCAACGAAGAAAAGCAGAAGATCGTCAACGATTACCAGCGCGCCGAGGGCGACACCGGTTCCCCCGAAGTACAGATCGCGCTTCTGACGCACAACATCGTGAAGCTGCAGGATCACTTCAAGGACAACAAGCAGGATCACCACTCGCGCCGCGGGCTGATCCGGATGGTCAACCAGCGCCGCAAGCTACTGGACTACCTCAAGCGCAAGAACGCGGATCGCTACGTTGAGATGATCCGCAGCCTTGAGCTCAGGCGCTAACGGTCAAAACATCCTCGGCCAGACCCTCGGGTCTGGCCGTTTTGGTTCTGAACAACGCACGTCTGGAAAGGAGCAACTGTGAATCCAGTCAAGAAAACCTTCGAATTCGCAGGGTCCACCGTTACCCTCGAGACCGGTCGCATCGCGCGGCAGGCCACAAGCGCCGTCCTGGTTACCATGGACGACACCTCCGTTCTTGTTACCGTCATGGCGGACAAGGAACCGAGCCCGATGCCGTTCTTCCCGCTGGCGGTTCACTACGTGGAAAAGACCTACGCCGTGGGCAAGATTCCGGGTGGCTTCCTCAAGAGGGAAGGGCCTCTCTCGGAAAAGGAAACCCTCACCTCGCGCCTGATCGACCGGCCCATCCGGCCGCTGTTCAAGGACGGGTTCAAGCACGAAACCCAGGTGATCTGCACCGTCATGTCCTCGAACAAGAACGTGGACCCGGACATCCCCGCGATGATTGGCGCCTCCGCTGCGCTGTCCATCTCAGGGCTGCCCTTTGAAGGCCCTATCGGTGGCGCACGTGTTGGCTTCACCGATGAGGACGGCTACTTCCTGAACCCGACCTACGAGAAGCTCGAAGAGAGCCGCCTCAACATGGTCGTGGCCGGCACCAAGGATGCCGTGCTGATGGTCGAATCCGAAGCGGACCGCCTGACCGAGGACCAGATGCTGGGCGCGGTGCTTTTCGCCCACAACGAGATGCAGACTGCGATCCAGGGCATCAATGAGTTCGTTGAGGATGTGAAGCCGACTTCCTGGAACTGGGAAGCCGAGCCCGAGAAGACCGAGCTGAAGAACCGCATCAAGGAGCAGTTCGGCAGCGAGATTGAGGCCGCCTACCAGGTCAAGGACAAGCTTGAGCGCCAGGAGACACTGGGCGAGCTGAAAAACCGTGTGCTCGAAGCACTGGCGTCTGACGAAGAAGGTGGCGAACCCACCGAGAATGACGTGAAGGAATACTTTGGCAAGGTCGAGAAGGAAATCGTGCGTGGGCGCATCCTGCGTAACGAGCCGCGTATCGACGGACGTGACAACAACACGGTGCGCCCCATCGATGTGGAGGTCGGGCTGCTGCCCAATGCCCACGGTTCGGCGTTGTTCACCCGTGGCGAAACCCAGGCGATCGTGACTACGACTCTGGGCACCGCCCGGGATGCCAAGATTGTGGATTCCCTCAAGGGCGAGAGCCGCGACCCCTTCCTGTTCCATTACAACTTCCCGTCCTACTCCGTGGGCGAGACCGGTCGCATGGGTCCCCCGGGGCGCCGTGAGATCGGCCATGGCCGGCTGGCGCGCCGTGGTGTTCAGGCGATCATGCCCAAGCATGATGATTTCCCCTACACCATCCGCTGTGTCTCCGAGATCACCGAGTCCAACGGCTCCAGCTCCATGGCTTCCGTCTGCGGCAGCAGCCTGGCGCTGATGGACGCCGGCGTACCGGTGAAGTCGCCGGTGGGCGGCATCGCCATGGGCCTGGTGAAGGAGGGCGAGGATTTCGCCGTTCTGACCGACATCCTGGGTGACGAGGACCATCTCGGCGACATGGACTTCAAGGTGGCGGGTACACCGGAAGCGGTCACCGCCCTGCAGATGGACATCAAGATCGCCGGCATCACCGAGGAGATCATGGAGATCGCCCTGCAGCGCGCCTATGAGGCCCGCCAGCACATTCTGGGTGAGATGGCGAAGGTGATTTCCGAGTCGCGTGCGGACGTAGCGAACAACGCGCCGAAGATGCACACCATGCACATCGACTCCGAGAAGATCCGGGACGTGATCGGCAAGGGTGGCGCCACCATCCGCTCGCTCTGCGAGGAGACCGGTGCGTCCATCGACATCGAGGACGATGGTACGGTCAAGATCTACGCGGAGAACTCCGAGCAGGTCGAGAAGGCCACTTTCCGCATCATGGAGCTGACCGCGGATGTGGAAGTAGGTCGGGTCTATCGCGGCCGGGTTGAGCGCATCGTGGACTTCGGTGCCTTCGTCAATCTGCTGCCGGGTAAGGACGGTCTGGTGCACATCAGCCAGATCGCCGACCGCCGCATCGAGACCGTGCGTGAAGAGCTCACTGAAGGCCAGGAAGTGCTGGTCAAGGTGCTGGACGTGGACCAGCGTGGTCGCGTCAAGCTCAGCATGAAGGAAGTAGCCGGTGACGAAGAGCCGGTGGACTTCCGCCTGCCCGGCGAGGGCTGATCGCCGGCGCATGTGCCGACAGGCACGTGGAGAAAGAGGGGTGGCTGCGGCCGCCCCTTTTTGTGTGGGCATCAACCGCGCATAAAAAAGGCCACCGCGTGGGTGGCCAATGGGCTCTACTCAGATGACAGGAATTCTGAGGATCGGATGCGCCGCAACCGATACTTCCCAGTTTAGTTCCCACAGCTCAGGGCGCTATAGCGGTTTGTCCGTATACGTCAGTGCGCCCTCCGTCGCGGCGAATCCTCAAAACAGACCCGGTACACGTCCGTGTATTCTTTCGCGAAGTGCACTTCCATACCTTCCTTCAGATAGTCCGGAAGTTCCTCGTAATCCCCCCGGTTGGCCTCGGGAAGGATCAGGGTGTGGATCTTCTGGCGCCGCGCGGCGATCACTTTCTCGCGTATGCCGCCTACTGCCAGTACCTGCCCGGTCAATGTCAGTTCCCCGGTCATGGCCAGCGTCTTGTGGGGCGCCTCGTTGCGCGCCAGTGACAGCAGTGCCGTGGCCATGGTCACGCCGGCACTGGGGCCGTCCTTGGGCGTGGCCCCTTCCGGTACGTGCAGGTGGATGTACGACTGGTCGAAGAATTCCGGATCCCCCTTGTACTGCTTCAGGTGGGACGAGACGAAACTGTGTGCAATGGAGGCGGACTCCTTCATCACATCGCCGAGCTGGCCGGTGAGCTTGAAGCCGCGGTTCTGGCTGTGGATGCGTGACGCCTCAACGCCCAGGGTGGCCCCGCCCATGGCGGTCCAGGCCAGGCCGGTCACCACACCCACACCGCGCAGAGCTTTCTCCTTGCGGAACAGGGGCTGGCCGAGGTAATCCGGCAGGTCCTTCACGCCCACCCGGATCGGGCTCTGCTCCGCCTCTTCGCTCTCAACCATGCGCACGATGCCCTTGCGCACGATCTTGTGCAGCTGTTTCTCCAGATTGCGCACACCGGCCTCGCGCGCATAGCCCTCGACCACCTGGCGAATGGCCCCATCAGTGATGTCCAGCTGCTTCTTCTTCAGGCCGGCCCTCTTCAGCAGCTTGGGCAGCAGGTGGTGCTTGGCGATGTCCACCTTCTCATCCGTGATGTAGCCGGAGAGCCGGATGGTGTCCATGCGGTCCAGCAGCGCCTGGGGGATGGTGTCCAGCTGGTTGGCGGTGCAGATGAACAGCACCTTGGAAAGATCGACGCGCAGGTCGAGGTAATGGTCCAGGAATTCGCTGTTCTGTTCCGGATCCAGGCTTTCCAGAAGCGCCGAGGCCGGGTCGCCCATGAAGGAGTTGCCGATCTTGTCGATCTCGTCGAGCATGATCACAGGGTTGTTGGTGCCCACTTCTTTGAGCGCCTGCACGAACTTGCCCGGCATGGCCCCGATGTAGGTGCGCCGGTGGCCCTTGATTTCGGCCTCGTCGCGCATACCGCCCAGCGAGAAGCGGTAGAACTCACGGCCCAGGGCGCTGGCCACGGACTTGCCGATGGAGGTTTTGCCGACCCCCGGGGGACCCACCAGCAGCAGGATGGAGCCGGAGATCTCGCCCTTGAAGGTGCCCTCGGCCAGGAACTCCAGGATGCGGTCCTTGATGTCGTCGAGCCCGTCATGGTCTCGGTTGAGTACCCGCCGGGCCTCCTTGAGGTCCAGCTTGTCCTGGGAGTGCTGGCCCCAGGGCATCTGGGTCAGCCAGTCCAGGTAGTTGCGGGTGGTGCCGTATTCCGGGGACCCCTGCTCGAGCACCTGGAACTTGCCGATCTCGTCCTCGAAGCGCTCCTGTACGTTCTCCGGAGGGATCTTGTCCGCCATGCGTTCGCGGAACATGTCCACGTCCGCTGTCTTGTCGTCCTTGGCAATGCCCAGTTCGCGCTGGATGATCTTGAGCTGTTCGCGCAGGAAGAATTCGCGCTGGTGTTTCTGCACGCGCTCGTTCACCTCCTCGGTGATCTCTGCCTGCATCTGGGCCACTTCGTGTTCCTTGCGAAGCAGCAGAAGGACCTTCTCCAGCCGGTTCAGCAGCGGCACAGTATTGAGTATGTCCTGCAGCTCCGGGCCGCGGGCACTGGTGATGGCGGCGCCAAAGTCTGCCAGTGGTGAGCTGTCATCCGGCCCGAAGCGGGAGAGGTAGTGCTTCACCTCCTCGCCGTAGAGCGGGTTGGTGCGCAGCAGCTCCTTGATGGAACTGATGATGGCCAGGGTGTAGGCCTTGACCTGCTCGTGGTCCTCGGCCGGTTCCTCGGGGTAGCTGACCTCTGCCAGGTACGGGGGCTCCCGGCGCAGCCAGTGATCGATGCGGAAGCGGCGGATGCCCTGGGCAATGAACTGGACCTTGCCGTCCTCGCGGTGGACGTGATGAACGCGCACCGCACAGCCCATGGTGGCCAGCTGCTCGGGGGCGGGGAGGTCCTCGTCATTCCCGCTCTCGCCGGCTTCGTTCTCCACAAAGCAAAGCCCCACCGTCATGTGGCTGGTGTTTTCCAGCCGCTGGAGGGTTTCATCCCAGGGGTCCTGGTTCAGAACCACGGGCTGCACCTGGGCCGGCAGGAAGGGCCGGCCGGAGAGCGGCATGATGTAGATCCGCTTCGGGAGCACCTGATAGGGCAGGGCGAGACCACTGCCACTGCCGCCCTGGCCATTACCGTTGTCATCCCTGCCGATGTATTCGATTGCGTCGCTGTCCGTCATGGTCCCCCTTCCAGTCACCAAACATCACTGCTCCCGCAGACATGATGTCTGAATTCCGCAAATCAAGGGGGCGGGCCGGGTTGAACAACCCCTTCCGGATCCCCATCTAGGCGGACAGTAAGGACCACCGCCAATACAGGATCCAGCACTATGAGCAATTCCGAGTTCGTTTTTGATGCCACACTCGAGAACTTCCAGCAGAAGGTGCTGGAAGCGTCCATGAACACGACGGTGGTGATTGATGTCTGGGCGGAGTGGTGCCAGCCCTGCAAACAGCTGACGCCCATTCTGGAGAAACTGGCCGAGGAGTACCGGGGTGCCTTCGTGCTGGCAAAGGTCAACGCCGAGGAGCAGCAGGAACTGGCGGGGCATTTGGGAGTGCAGAGCCTGCCCAACGTCAAGATCGTGAAGCAGGGTCAGCTCCTGGATGAGTTCAATGGGGCGCTGCCGGAGGGCGAGATCCGGCAGAAGCTGGATCAGCACGTGGATGCGCCGCCGGAAACCGATCAGGAGAAGGCCAAGCACTTGTGGTCCGAGGGGCAGCTTGAGGAAGCTGAGGCCGTGCTGATCCGGATGAACCAGCAGAACCCTCAGGATTACGACGTGCTGATCGACCTCGCGCGCCTGCGGATGGAGCAGGGGCAGACCGAGGAAGCGCGTGCGATCTATGAAGGTCTGCCCGGGGAAGAACGCCTCAAGCCCGGCGCCAAGCAGCTGGAGGCGCGATTTGAATTCGAGGAGCAGGCCCGGGATATTCCGCCCGTGGCGGAGCTTCAGGACCGCGTGAAAGAGGATCCCTCAGACGTGGCCGCGATGAACCAGCTGGCGACCCACGGCATCCTTGCTGGTGACTATGAGGCTGCCATGGAGCTCCTCCTGAAATCGGTGCAGACCGAGAAGGATTTCGGAGACGGTGCCGCCAAGAACACCCTCATTAAGCTTTTTGATCTGCTGGGCAACGAGAACCAACTGGTGAGGCAGTATCGGCGGCGGCTTTTCGCCATGATGTACTGAGCACGTTCTCAGGGCCTTCAGGTTCCATTCTGCTGCTTGTCATGCCTTCTTAAAGCGCCTATCTTTTCGGGAGCCCCGTCCGAGAGAAGAGGGGGTAGGGGGTCCGATCACGTTGTGGTCGGTCTGCTATCAAGGAAGTGAACAAACAAGTGGAGATTCAAGATGAGGAAAACACTGTTGGCCGCAGCACTGGTCGCAACCTCTTTCGGCGCCCAGGCAAGTGCACCTGGCGGTTCCGGTTGTGGCTGGGGCAACATGCTGTTTGAAGGCAATGACGGCATGCCGATGCACGTCCTGGCAACGCTGGTGAATGGCACCTCCGGCAACCGTACCTTCGGCATCACCTCCGGCACCAACGGCTGTGATACCAGTGGCGCGCTGTCTTATCACGGCGAAAACATGCTGGCCCAGGCGGGTGTCATGGAAGAAGTGGCGCAGGACATGGCCGTGGGCGATGGCGAGGCTCTGACAGCGCTTTCCGTATCCATGGGCATTCCGGCCGAAGAGCGTGATCATTTCAAGAAGACCATGCACGAGAACTTCAGCACCATCTTCCCGAGCGAAGACGTGACCGCTGAAGAAGTCATGGCCAACATCCAGAAAGTCATGAACCAGGACAAGCAGCTGGCCAGCCTCAGCTGATTGCCTCACCATACCGCCGTCCGGCCCCGTGCCGGGCGGTTGTTCCTCCCCGAGCAAACCACTGATGAAATCAACATACCTGGCACTGATACTGGTGCTGGCCAGTGCGCCGTTATGGGCAAGGACCACGCCTGAGGAACTGGCGGAGCACCCCCGCTGGAAGGCGCTGCTGCACATCAACCAGGGCACCACCTGGCGTTACCAGGGCCGCAGCTATATTGATGACCCCGATTTCTTTCTGCACGAATCCGGTGCTACCGATGCGCGCGCCGAGCTGGAGGCAAGTATTGAACAGCTCCGCTCGTCGGAAAGCGAGGCGCGCTGTGATTTTCCAGCCCGCTACCGTTTCCTGAGCCAGCAGCTGGATTGGCCCGATGACGGGGCCCTGAGCCACTGCAGTGAATACCAGGAGTGGCGCGGGGCCATGCCTGAGGAACGGGTCGCCCTGATTTTTCCCGCCTCCTACCTGAACAGTCCGTCCTCCATGTTCGGCCACACACTGCTGCGCATTGATCACGGCGAGGACGAGGACGGCGTATGGCTGTCCCGGGCCATCAATTTCGGCGCCACGGTTCAGGGGCAGGAGAACTCCATACTCTACGTTTACCGGGGCCTGTTCGGTGGTTACCCGGGGTATTTCAGCAACGTACCCTATATGAACAAGATCCGGGATTACGCCCACCTCGAGAACCGGGACATGTGGGAGTACCAGCTCAATCTCGACGAGCAGGAGCGGGAATGGCTTCTGGCGCACCTATGGGAGCTGGAAGACATTGAGTTCGATTACCTGTTCCTGGACGAGAACTGTTCGTTCCGGTTGCTGGAGCTGATCAACCTGGCGCGGCCGGAAAGCGGCCTGATGAACGATTTCCGCCTGGCGGAGGTGCCGGCGAATACGGTCAGCTCGCTGGACAGGGCAGGGTTCATCGAGTCGGTGGATTATCGCCCCTCCAAGGCGAATGAACTGGATGCGCTGGTCAAGCAGCTGGATGCCACGGAACAGGATCTGGCCCTGGCGCTGGCCGCTGACCATGCCGTCACGGAGCGGGAGGCCTTCAGGGAGCTGGAGCCCCGGCGCCAGAACCTGGTGGCCCGTACCGCCTATGCCCACCTGCGCCTCCAGAACCGGGAAGGAGAACGCAGTCAGGCGGCTGCCGAGCGTGGCATGGCGCTCCTCAGAACCATTAACGGTACGCCCACGGTCTCTGGGATTGAGCCGGAAAGACCGGTTTCGCCGGAAAAGGGGCACGGCACCAAGATGCTGGCCGCCGGCGGCGGCATGCTGGGTGATCGCGGGTTCGGGGAGTTGCAGGCCCGCTTCAGCTACCATGACTGGCTGGACAACCCGGATGGCTACCTCAACGGTGCGGCGATTGAAGCCTTCAACGCCCGTATCCGCCGCACCGAGGGCGATGACCTGACCCTGGAGCAGCTGGATGTGGTCAACATCAAATCCCTGGCGCCACGCAACAGCTTCCGTAAGCCGGTTTCATGGTTCGTCAATGGCGGGCTGGACCGGCGGTTCATCGGTGAGAAGCGCCATCTGACACGCCACATTCAGGGCGGGCCCGGTCTGGCTTGGGAGCTGGGCCCTGTCATGCCCTATGCCTATGCCATGGCTCGGGCGGAGAATAACAGCGCCCATGAGGTACTGGTCTCCACGGCGGCCGGCGCGCGGGCCGGGGTGCTCTGGTATGCTGATGGCTTCCAGCTGGGGCTGGAGGCGGAAGGCCTGTACTATCACAACGACGACCGCCGCTATCGGCCCTCGGCCACGCTCAACGTGCCCCTGGGCCGTAACCATGCCCTGCGAGCCCGTATTGAGCGGGATGGCGGACCGGACCGTGCTGAAACGGAGTTCCACCTCTCATGGCGCTATTACTTCGACTGACCCTGCTGCTGACACTGCTCGGGCTGGGTGGCTGCAGCGGCCTCTTCTTCTATCCCATGAGCGACTGGGTGCAGAACCCGGCGCGCCAGGGGCTGGATTATGAGGACATCGTGCTCATCCACCCGGATGGTCAGCGCATTCATGGCTGGTGGCTGCCATCGGCCACGGACGAGGTGCGGGGCACCGTCTACCATCTGCACGGCAATGCCCAGAACATCAGTACCCACCTGATGAACGTGGCCTGGCTGCCGGAGAAGGGCTACCAGGTACTGTTGATTGACTATCGTGGCTACGGTCTCTCCGAGGGTGAGCCGGATCTGGCCGGTGCCCGTAAGGATATCCAGCTGGGGTTGGATTGGCTCTATGCGGCGGACCGTGTGGAACCGCCCCTGGTGGTGTTCGGGCAAAGCCTGGGGGCGTCACTGTCGACCGCCGTATTGGGTCGGGAGGAGAACGCCGGCAAGGGTGACTGCGTCATGCTGGAGGCCGCGTTCACCAGCTACCAGAGCATCACCCGGGATGTGATGCGTAAAAGCTGGGTGCTCTGGCCGTTCAGTTTTGTGGTCGCGCCGCTGATGCCGGATGAGGCCAACCCCATTGACAGGGTTGCCGGTATTGCACCGAGGCCCCTGCTGGTCCTGCACAGCATCGACGATGACATCATTCCGTTTGAGCACGGCCGGGCCCTTTACGAGGCTGCTGCCGAGCCCAAGACCTTCCAGCGCCTGAAAGGCGGGCACATCCAGAGTACCCAGGCGGAGGATGTGCGCCAGCGCCTGCTGGACTTCATGGCCGAGGACTGCCCCTAGCGGCGCCGGTGGTGCTTCTTGGGAACGAAGCCGGGCGGCTTGCTGCTGAGCCAGCGCGCGAACTCCGCCAGCTCGGGGATGGCCAGCAGGGATTCAAGGGTGTTGTGGTAAAGGCCCAGCTGCTGCTCGCTGCGTACATGGTGGATCATGTTGTGGCAGGGCCGGCAGACCCAGCAGACGCGTCCTTCCAGCTCCTCCCGGGAGAAGTCTTTCCGGAAGCGCTTCCTACGGTGCAGTCGCCTGGGGATCAGGTGATGCTGGGTCAGGTCCGCGACGGCGCGCCCGCAGAGTTCACACTGTGACGGTCTGGGTGGTTTGCCATTCATTGCATGTGCAGACCCGATGCAGTTTGGTTATTATCAGCGCTTATTCTATCGAGGAAGTTGTCCATGTCCGAAATCCGGCCCGCAACAGGCCCTGATGTGCCCGCAATTCACAGCCTTGCGGAGCAATGGGTTCTTCAGGGGCTGAGCAGCGCGGAGGCGCGTGATCACGGGTTTCTGGTCTCCAATTTTACTCCCGCGGAGTACCGCCGGTTCACGCAGGTCGCCAACGCGTTCTATGTGTTTGAACATGAAGGGCAGATAGAGGCGTTCATACTGGCGCTCACCGATGACCGTATCAGCCCGGATGATCCCGTGAGCCTGTCGATCCATGACTATGACCCGGGGCCTTTCCTGCTGGTCAAACAGATCTGCAACCGACGCGGCAGCACTGTCAGGGGTGGCGCTACGGCCCTCTACCGCTTCGCCAGTGAGGAATTCAACGACCTGCCCCAGTATGCGGCCATTGTGCTTCAGCCTGAAAACACCCGCTCCATTAGCTTCCACGAGCAGCGTGGCTTCACCCGGTGCTGCGAACGGGATGCACCTGATGGCCGCCGGCGTGGCATCTGGTGCAGGAGCGCCTCCTGATGGACGTGACACCTCCGGTGCAGCGCCGGAATGTGGTCGACAACCGGGTCGACATCCTGATCCACGAATTCTATATCGCCGCCAGCCTTTACCTGCATGAGGACCAGCTCAACTGGCAGAAGCTGCATCACCTGCTCTACGTCAATGTGGGGCTGGGGGCGGTTGCCGGGTTTGCGCTGGAGAACGGGGCAGGGCCCGTGTCCGCATTTGATGCGGAAGCGGTCTTTGTACTGCTGGGTGTGATCGGCATCGTGGTCGCGCTGGCCTTCGGTACAGCGCTGTGGTACGGCACACTCTATCTCCAGAACCGCAAGGCGGCACTGGGTGCTCTGGAAGCCCATCTCGGGGAATACGGGGGCGAAGCGGTGGTCAACCTGCCCGCGCACCTGCAGGTGATCTCCAGTCGTTTTGCTCGGGTCTCGCCCACCGTCTGGGTGCTGCGCCTGTTCCCGGTCATGCTGGCCCTGGTCTGGGCAGGGCTTGTGGGCATGGTGCTGCTGCAATAGCGGCGGTGCGTGCTCAGTCGAGGCTGCGCATCATGCGACCCGTGCCCGTGAATTCCAGCCCGTACAGGGTCTGGTTGAATCCCTCCCGGGAAATGGCCTGTTTCGGGAACCGCACTCCCTGCCACTGGAGCTCCTGAACCCGCACATCAAAGTCCGTATTGACCACGGGCCGCCCCTGAACGCGCTCGATGAAACTCTGGACCTGGTGTTCCGGCGGGTTGATCACGATCAGGGTCTGGCCGTCACTGGCCGGACTCGGGATGGACCGCTGGCGCGGGACCGAGAAATCCGGTTCCGGCAACACCAGCGACAGGATGTTCCGTTCATCCTTCACGCGGCGGGTGGGGCGATTGGATTCCGTCGCCGTCAGGCCCAGCGCCATGCTCACGCTGGCCTGTTCCCCGGCGGTCTGCTGGATGGGAGGCGCCTCGCCACCGGCCGCCGTCGGGCCGACAATGTTGAGGACGTTGCCGGCGTTGATATGGACGCCGCCCAGAGCGGACTCGTCCATCATTTCGACCGCCTGAACGGAACTGGCCATCAGTGTGCTGAGGAGGGTGGCCGCGAGAGTTTGATGTCCCGTTTTCATGGTAGAACTCCGGATCCGTGGGAGAGGGTGTCTATACAAAGTGTAATGTTTCGTTAAAAAAGGTCAAATTCTGTTCAGCTCGTAGGGGATATCCGCTACGGAACTGTGATCCATTACGCGCAATCACGCTGCAATGAACTATGTTAGTCTCATGTGACGCACGTCACGATGGACACGATGCAGGAGGGCCCTGATGCGCGAAGACGAGGATCCGGTCGAAACACGGGAATGGCTGGAGGCACTGGAATCGGTTATTGAATATGAAGGGGTTGAGAGAGCGGAATACCTGCTGTCCAAGCTCTCCGACAGGGCCACCCGCGCGGGCACACCCATGCCCTACGCCATCACCACGCCCTTCCGCAACAGCATCCAGCCCACGGACGAAGCCCGCATGCCGGGCGACATGTTCATGGAGCGCCGCATCCGCTCACTGATCCGCTGGAACGCGCTGGTTATGGTGATGCGCGCCAACATGAAGCCGGGGGATCTCGGCGGCCACATCTCCACCTTCTCCTCCGCCGCCACGCTCTATGACGTTGGGTTCAACTACTTTTTCCACGGTGGCGACGAAAGCCGCGAGCCGGACCTGATCTATTTCCAGGGCCACGCCGCGCCGGGCATCTACGCCCGTTCCTTCCTGGAAGGGCGGCTGAGCGAGGAGCAGCTCGACCACTATCGCCAGGACACCCTGGAAAACGGCATCTCCTCCTATCCGCACCCCTGGCTGATGCCGGACTACTGGCAGTTCCCGACCGTTTCCATGGGGCTGGGCCCGATCCAGGCCATCTACCAGGCCCACATCATGAAATACCTCCATAACCGGGAGCTGGTGGAAAGCGGCGATCGCAAGGTCTGGTGTTTCGTGGGCGATGGCGAGTGCGACGAGCCTGAGACCCTGGGCGCGATCGGCCTGGCCGGGCGCGAGAACCTGGACAACCTCATCTTCGTGGTCAACTGCAACCTCCAGCGCCTGGATGGGCCGGTGCGTGGCAACGGCAAGATCATTCAGGAGCTCGAAGGCATCTTCCGTGGCGCCGGCTGGAACGTGCTCAAGGTGGTCTGGGGCCGCCACTGGGATACCCTGTTCGAGAAGGACACCGAGGGCGTACTGCAGGAGGCGCTGGACCGCACCTGTGACGGCGAGCTCCAGAACTACCTGAGCCAGGGCCCGGCCTACACCCGCAAGCACTTCTTCGGACAGAGTCCGGAGCTGGCCGAGTTCGCCAAGGAGCTGACCGATGATGACATCCTGGCGCTCAACCGCGGCGGCCACGACCCCTACAAGGTCTACGCTGCCTACAACGAGGCGGTGAACAACAAGGGCCAGCCCACGGTCATCCTGGCGCACACCATCAAGGGCTATGGATTCGGCAAGGGCGCGGAGGCGCAGAACATCGCCCACCAGGTGAAGAAGCTGGACAAGGAGGGGCTCAAGGCATTCCGGGACCGCTTTGGCGTACCGGTCAACGACGACGAGCTGGAGAACCTGCCCTACTACCGCCCGGCCGCCGACAGCCCGGAGATGCAGTACATGCAGAAACGCCGGCGTGAGCTCGGCGGCCACCTGCCGCGCCGGCGCCGGGATGCCCGTCCGCTCAAGGTTCCGGAGCTCAAGGCTTTCGACAAACTGCTCGAGGGCACCGGCGACCGCGAAATGTCCACCACCATGGCCTTCGTGCGTCTGCTCACTACCCTGCTCAAGGACAAGCAGGTGGGCCAGCGCGTGGTGCCCATTGTGCCGGACGAGGCCCGCACCTTCGGGATCGAGGGCCTGTTCCGCCAGACCGGAATCTACACCTCCGAGGGCCAGATGTACACGCCCGAGGACCGGGACCAGATCATGTACTACCGGGAGGACAAGAAAGGCCAGATCCTCCAGGAAGGCATTAACGAGGCCGGCGCCATGTCCGCCTGGATCGGGGCGGCGACCGCCTACAGCAACCACGACTACCCGCTGCTGCCGTTCTACATCTTTTACTCCATGTTCGGCTACCAGCGGGTGGGCGACCTGTGCTGGGCCGCCGGCGACATGCGCGCCCGCGGCTTCCTGCTGGGCGGCACCTCCGGGCGCACCACCCTTAACGGCGAGGGCCTCCAGCACCAGGACGGCCACGGGCTGATCCTGCACAACGTGGTGCCCAACTGCCTGACCTACGATCCCACTTACGCCTACGAGGTGGCGGTGATCATCCAGGAAGGCATGCGGCGGATGTATGCCGAGAACGAGAGCATCTACTACTACATCACGCTGCTCAACGAGAACTACCAGCACCCGCCCATGCCCAAGGGCGCGGAAGAAGGCATCATCCGGGGCCTCTACCAGCTGGAGAGCGTGAACGTCCCGGGCAAGGCGAAGGATAAGGCCCCCAGGGTCCAGCTGCTGGGCAGCGGCGCCATCCTCAACGAGGTGAGGGCGGCGGCCCAGATGCTGAAGGAGGAGTTCAAGGTGGGCTCCGATGTGTGGAGCGTGACCAGCTTCGGCGAACTGGCCCGTGAGGGCCAGCACGTGGCGCGCTGGAACCGCCTCCACCCGGACAAGAAAAACCGTACCTCCTGGGTGCACGATCAGCTCAAGGACCAGAAGGGGCCGGTGATCGCCTCCACGGACTACATCCGGCTGCAGTCCGAGCAGATCCGCGCCTTTGTGCCAGCGTCCTACCATGTACTGGGCACTGATGGCTTCGGGCGATCGGACACCCGCTGGAACCTTAGGTCCTTCTTCGAAGTGGATCGCTACCATGTGGTCGCAGCCGCGCTTAACGCGCTGGCCGAAGAAGGCACCGTGGAGCACGCCACGGTTATTGAGGCCATGAACCAGTACGGCATTGATGGCGACAAACCCAATCCAGCGTCCAGCTGATCCGGCGGCAGAAGGAGACACGGCATCATGAGTGAACAGGAGATCCGGGTTCCCGAGCTGGGCGGTGCGGAATCGGTTGAGATCGTCGGGGTTCTGGTGAGCGTCGGCGACTCGGTGAACGCTGAGGACCCGCTGCTGGAGCTGGAATCCGACAAGGCAACCGTGGAGCTGCCGGCGCCGGCGGCCGGCAAGATCACCCGCTTGGATGTGAAGGAAGGCGATTCCCTCAAGGAAGGGGATCTGGTCGGTATGATGGAGACCGCTGAGGGCGGCGGCGCGAGCGACGGTGAGGAGGCGCAAGGCGACGAGGCTTCGTCAGGAACCAGCCCCGCTCAGGATGAGGAACAGAGCGCTGATCAGGGCTCTGAAGAAACGGCTGCCGGGGAGGCGGAAACCTCAGGCGGTGAGCAGGAAATCCACGTCCCCGAACTCGGCGGCGCCGAATCGGTCGAGATCGTCGGGGTCCTGGTCAGCGTGGGCGATTCCGTGAATGCCGAGGATCCACTGCTGGAGCTGGAATCCGACAAGGCGACGGTCGAAATGCCGTCTCCCGCCACGGGAAAGATCACCCGCCTCGACGTTAAGGAAGGCGATACCCTCAAGGAAGGCGATGTCGTCGGGATGCTGGAAGTCGCAGGCGGCGGATCCGGGGCTGCAGCTTCAGGCGGCCAGGAGCAGAAAGCAGGGAGTAAGGAACAGGCGCCGGAGAGCGAGCAGCAGGGCACCCCTGTAGGAGCGAGCCCCGCTCGCGATAACACCAAGAGCGAGGCCCCCTCCCAGAGCGCAGCCTCTGGCACCGCCGCCAAACCTGAAACACCCGACACCCCTTCCGGCAAGCTTGTCCACGCCGGCCCCGCCGTGCGCCGCATTGCCCGGGAGTTCGGTGCGGATCTACAGCAGATCCAAGGCAGCGGGCCCAAGGGGCGCATTCTCAAGGAAGACGTCCAGACCTGGGTGCGTAACCAGCTCCAGTCCGGCGGCAGTGCGCCTGCAGGTGGTGGTGCGGGGATCCCCGAGGTACCGCTGCCCGACTTCAGCCAGTTCGGCGATGTCGAGCGCCAGTCCATGACCAAGATCCAGCGGCTGACCGCCCAGGGCATGCACCGCAGCTGGCTCAACGTGCCGCACGTGACCCAGTTCGAGAAGGCGGACATCACCGACCTGGAAGCCTTCCGCAAGGACCACAAGGCCGAGGGCGAGAAGCGGGGCGTGAAGATGACGCTGCTGCCGTTCCTGATGAAGGCCTGCGCCCATGCGCTCACCACCTACCCGCAGTTCAACGTGTCGCTGGACATGGCGAACGAGCAGATCATCCAGAAGCACTACTGCCACATCGGCATCGCGGTGGATACGCCCAATGGCCTCGTCGTGCCCGTAATCCGGGACGTGGATCAGAAGAGCATCTGGCAGCTGGCGGAAGAGGCCCAGGAACTGGCGGGCAAGGCGCGGGACAAGAAGCTCACAAACAACGACATGAGTGGGGCCTGCTTCACCATCACCAGCCTGGGTGGCATCGGTGGTACCGCGTTCACGCCCATCGTGAATTCCCCTGAGGTGGCGATACTTGGGGCCTCCAAGGCTTCCATGGAGCCGTTCTGGGATGGGGCGCAGTTCCAGCCTCGGCTGATGCTGCCGCTGTCGCTGTCCTACGATCATCGCGCCATCAACGGCGCTGACGCTGCCCGTTTTACCACCCTGTTGTCCCGGGTTCTCGGGGACCTGCGTGAGTTGCTGATGTAGCGGGCATTGCCCCGGTTCGTATCGAGAGCCGGGGCGCATCATTGGCCTCTAGAGCGTCATGGCGGCAATCCAGCCGAAGACAATCAGTGGTACGTTAAAGTAATGGCGTGGTACGACAATGAATGGGGCTTTTCGAAGCGGATGCTTGACAAGGCCGTCGCCCTGATGAAGGCAAGCCAGTAACGATAGGATCAGCTCAATGCTCAGGCGCACCAAGATAGTCTCAACACTCGGCCCCTCCACGGACTCGGCCGAAACGCTGGCCGCGATTATAAGGGCGGGTGTCGATGTGACGCGGCTCAACTTCTCCCATGGCAGTGATCAGGAGCATATCGATCGGGCCAGGCGGGTGCGGGAGGCGGCTTCTACCCAGGGGCGATTCGTTGCCCTGCTGGCGGACCTCCAGGGCCCGAAGCTGCGTATTTCCGGCTTCAGGGAGCACAAGGTCACACTCGCAACGGGCCAGGAATTCGTACTGGATGCGGCCTTGCCCAAGGACGCCGGTACTAGCCACCAGGTGGGCATCGATTACGAACAGCTGGTTGACGATGTGATGCCCGGGGATGTGCTGGTTCTGGATGATGGGGCGATCGAGATGGAGGTGATCTCGGTTGGTGACAACAGCATCACCTCCCGGGTTCTGGTCGGCGGCGTTCTTTCCGATAACAAGGGACTGAACAAACGGGGCGGAGGTCTGTCCGCTAATGCGCTTACGGACAAGGACAAGGAGGATATTGTGACGGCTGCCCGCCTCGGTGCCGACTATGTGGCGGTGTCCTTCGTCCGTAGCGCCGAGGATCTGCACACGGCGCGCCGGCTTCTGAAAGAAGCCGGCTCGGAGGCTGGCCTGGTTGCCAAGATTGAGCGGGCCGAGCTGGCCCATGACGAGGCGGCGCTCGATGAGGTCATCGAGGCATCCGACGTGGTCATGGTGGCGAGGGGCGATCTCGCAGTGGAAATCGGTGATGCCGAGCTGGTCGGTGTCCAGAAGCATATCATCCATCGTGCCCGGGTGCTGAACCGCGGCGTTATTACCGCCACTCAGATGATGGAGTCCATGATCACCAGCCCCATGCCGACCCGTGCGGAAGTTTCCGACGTGGCCAACGCGGTCATGGACTACACGGATGCCGTCATGCTGTCTGCTGAAACCGCGGTGGGTGACTATCCCGTAGAGGCGGTGGAGTCGATGGTCCGCATCTGCCTGGGCGCCGAGAAGCACCCCTCCATGCGCCAGTCACAGCATCGTATCCATGAAGCCATGGAGCATGTGGATGAGGCTGTTGCACTGTCCGCAATGTATGCGGCCAATCACCTTGAAGGCGTTACGGCGATCATCTGTATGACGGAGTCCGGGGCAACGCCCAGGTTGATGTCCCGGATTAAATCAAGTCTGCCCATCTTCGCTTTTTCCAGACACCATGCCACCCAGCATCGTGTGGTCCTGCTGCGCGGGGTACAGACGGTTCCCTTTGATTCGCTCGAGATTCCCAACGAGCAGACGAACGCATTGGCGGTCTCGGAGTTGGTGCGTCGGGGCGTGGTGGAAGAGGGGGACCGGGTCGTGATCACTAAGGGGGACTACGTGAATGCCCAGGGTGGCACGAACACGATGAAAATTGTCCGGGTCGGGGCGAGCATCCAGTGAACGCAGTCGTCGTCCCCTCCCGGGCAGTTGAGACGGTGGGTGCGCACGTGAGGTGCGGACCAGTTGCCGCGCTGAGCTCGGGTAAACCTGGAACAGTCTCCGCTGTATGGCTCTGAGACCCGGCTGCGGCCGGGGTTTTTGTGTTCACCTGGCAAGCCATTATCTATTATCGGTAAAATCCATAGATAATGACCCATGGATGGGTTAAAGCGATAACCTCTGCCTGTTATCCTTTTAGGCAATCGTGCTATTGGATAACCGGTGTTTATTCCTGATGACTCTATCAACAAGCAACTCACCTCTGACTGACGAACAGGCCCGCCAGCTCAACGAACTGCTGGGCAAGCTCGAAGGTCACCAGATTGACTGGCTCTCCGGGTATCTGGCCGGCTGGCGTGCCGCCCAGACCGGTCAACCCTCCGCCGGTGGTCAGGCCACTGCGGGTGCCAGCGCGGAGGCGCCCTCGCTGACCGTGCTCTATGGCTCGCAGACCGGCAATGCCGAGGGTGTGGCCGAGATGCTCGGCGAGCAGGCCAGTGCCCGGGGCATCAAGGCCACGGTCGTGGATATGGCGGACTACAAGGCTCGCCAGCTCAAGAGCGAGAGCTTTGTTGCCGTGCTGGCATCCACCCATGGTGAAGGCGATCCGCCGGACGGCGCCCTGGACTTCCACGAGTTCCTGCACAGCCGCAAGGCGCCCGGGCTGAAAGGTGTTCATTACGGCGTCCTGGCGCTGGGTGACACCAGCTATGAACACTTCTGCCAGACGGGCAAGGACTTTGATGCGCGCTTTGCGGAACTGGGCGCCAGCCAGCTGGTGGAGCGGGTGGATTGCGACGTGGATTACGATGACCCGGCGGAGGCCTGGGTCAACGCGATGCTGGACGCCATCGAGGCCAAGGCGGGAGCGGCTGTCTCCGCTGGCAGTGGGCAGAGCGCGGGCGGGGCACCTGGCAAATCCCAATACGACCGCAAGAATCCCTTCCCGGCGCCGGTGCTCGAGAACCTTGTGCTCAATGGCCGTGGTTCCAACAAGGAGACGCGTCACATTGAGCTTTCCCTGGAGGATTCAGGTCTGAGCTACAGGCCCGGCGACGCGGTGGGCATCTACCCCCAGAACAATCCCAACCTGGTTGCAGCCATCATTGAAAAGCTGGGGCTAGACCCGGAAGAGACCGTGTCGCTGGGCGAGACCCAGACCACCCTCTCCAAGGCCCTGATGCATTACCGTGAGATCACCGTGCTCACCAGGCCCCTGATGGAGCAGTGGGCGGCCTACAGCGGGGATGCGGAGCTGCAGAAACTGGTGGCCGATCACACGGGGCTGACCGACTGGATGCGCGGCCGAGACCTGTTGGACCTGATTGAAGCATGGCCCGTGGAAGGCCTGGGCGCGGACACGCTCACGGGGATGCTGCGCAAGCTGCCGCCCCGGCTCTACTCCATTGCGTCCAGCCAGGCGGCAGTGGATGAAGAGGTTCACATTACCGTCGCAGCCGTGCGCTATGAGTCCCATAACCGGGAACGGGAAGGTGTTGCCTCCACCTGGCTCTCCGACCGGTTGGAAGACGATGCCACGGTTCCGGTGTATATTGATCCGAACAAGAACTTCAAGCTTCCGGAAGATGATGATGCACCTGTCATCATGATTGGGCCGGGAACCGGTGTGGCGCCCTTTAGGGCGTTCATGCAGGAGCGTGAAGAGCGTGGTGCCCGGGGCCGGAACTGGTTGTTCTTCGGTGAGCAGCATTTCCACATGGATTTCCTCTACCAGAGTGAGTGGCTGGCCTGGCGCCGGCAGGGGCTGCTGGATCACCTTACCGTGGCCTTCTCCCGGGACCAGGAAGAGAAGGTCTATGTCCAGAACCGGATCCGGGACTACGCCACCGAGCTCTGGAGCTGGCTGCAGGACGGCGCCTACATCTACGTCTGTGGTGACGCGGACGCCATGGCACCGGATGTGAACGAGGCCCTGATCGACGTGATCGCCCACGAGGGCAACAAGAGTCGTGATGAGGCCACCGAATACCTGCGGGATATTGCCCGCGAGAAACGTTACCAACGGGATGTGTACTGATGGCCGATAAACTCCCAGAAGCCGAGATCATCAAGCGCGAGAGCCGCTACCTGCGGGGCACCATTGCGGAGAGCCTGGCGGATGAGGCCACGGGTGCCATCGCGGAAGCGGACACCAAGCTGACCAAGTTCCACGGCAGCTACCAGCAGGACGACCGCGACGTACGTGACGAACGCCGCAAGCAGAAGCTGGAACCGCTGTACATGCACATGGTGCGCCTGCGCCTGCCCGGCGGGGTGCTGACACCGACCCAGTGGCTGGGCCTGGACGAGGTGGCCGATGAGTGCGCCAACCACACCCTGCGCCTGACCACGCGCCAGACCTTCCAGTTCCATGGCGTGTTCAAGAACAAGATGCGCACCCTGATGCAGCGGGTAAACGAGCTCGGCATTGATTCCAAGGGCGCCTGCGGGGACGTTAACCGGAATGTGGTTTCCAACGTGAACCCGCACGAGTCGCAGCTGCACGCGGAGATCCATCGCCTGTCCACCGAGATCAGTGAGCGGTTGATGTGGCGCTCCGGCGCTTATGCCGAGATCTGGCTGGGCGAGGAGTGCGTGCATCGCGTGGGCGAGGAGGAAGAGCCCTTCTACAGCTACTACTACCTGCCGCGTAAGTTCAAGATCGCACTGGCAGTGCCGCCGGAGAACGACGCGGACGTCTTCGCCAACGACATCGGCCTGATCGCCATTGTCGAGGGCGGTGAGCTGCGTGGCTTCAACATCGCGGTCGGCGGTGGCATGGGCACCACTTACGGTGAGCCGGAAACCTACCCGCGCCTGGGCGAGATTGCTGGTTTCGTACCAGCGGACCAGGCAGCGGATGCCTGTGTGGCGATCACTGCTATCCAGCGGGATCACGGCATGCGCACCAATCGCTCCCACGCGCGCTTCAAGTACACCATGGATGACCATGGCCTGGACTGGTTCCGCGAGAAGTTCGCCGAGTACCACGGTCAGCCGATGGAAGAGGCTCGCCCCTATGAGTTCGATCATAACGGCGATCGCTTCGGCTGGGTTGAGGGTGAAAACGGCAACAGTCACCTGACCGTGCACATCGACAGTGGTCGCATTGCGGACTGGGACGGTTACCCGCTGCGCACCGGCCTGCGTGAGATCGCCAGGGTCCATACCGGCGAGTTCCGGGTGACCTGCAACCAGAACCTGGTGATTGCCAACGTCACGCCGGAGCAGAAGGATTCCATCCAGGCCCTGGTAGACCAGTACGGGCTGCGTGACGGCACCAGGGCGACGCCACTGGCACGCAATGCCATGTCCTGTGTGGCCTTCCCGACCTGCGCTCTGGCCATGGCGGAGTCTGAGCGGTACCTGCCGGAACTGGTGGGGAAGCTGGATGAGCTCATGGCGAAGCATGGCCTCTCGGACCAGGCGGTCAACGTGCGCGTGACCGGCTGCCCCAACGGCTGTGCGCGGCCCTATCTGGGTGAGATTGGTCTTACCGGCAAGGCTCTGGGTAAGTACAACCTGTACCTGGGCGCGGACCATAAGGGTGAGCGCATGAACCGGCTGTACCGCGAGAATATTGATGAGGCGACCATTCTCGGGATCCTGGATCCGATGCTGGAGCGGTATGCGGCTGAGCGGGAGGCCGGGGAGTACTTCGGGGATTTCCTGGTGCGTGCCGGTATCGTCGAGGCGGAGCGGACGCCGGCGATGTTCCATGAGGCGTTGGCTACGGAGTAAACCTTAGACCGGGGCGGAGAGTGCGGCAGGGCTGGACGGGAAACGCTGTAAATACATCCCTGTACGCTGCTCTTCCGCCATCCATGGCTCCAGAGCTTCCCGTCCAGCCCTGCCGCACTCCTTGCTAGCTTGATGCTTGTATTCAATAAAAAACCCGGCTCGAAAGCCGGGTTTTTTGTGTCTTACCGCCGGAGTACTTACTTCGGCTGCTTGACCGTCCGCAGGTAAGGCTTGTGCGTGGTAAAGCCTTCCGGGTACTTCTTGTGCGCGTCCTCGTCGCTGACGCTCGGCGGAATGATGACGTCTTCTCCGTTCTTCCAGTTAACCGGCGTGGCGACGGTTTCCTTGGCGGTCAGCTGGCAGGAGTCCAGCAGGCGCAGGACTTCGTCGAAGTTCCGGCCAGAGGTCATCGGGTAGGTGAGCATGGCCTTGATCTTCTTGTCCGGCCCGATGATGAACACGGAGCGCACAGTGGCGTTATCGGCCGGTGTGCGGCCTTCGGCTTCGCCTTCTTCGTCCGCCGGCAGCATGTCGTACTTCTGGGCAACGTTCAGGTCGGTGTCACCGATCATCGGGTAGTTCGGTGCGGTGCCCTGGGTTTCCTCGATATCCTTGGCCCAGCTGGCGTGGTTGTCCACGGGGTCAACGGAGAGGCCGATGATCTTGGCGTTGCGCTTATCAAAGTCCGGCTTCAGCTTGGCCATGTAGCCCAGCTCGGTGGTGCACACCGGTGTGAAGTCCTTCGGGTGCGAGAAGATGATGGCCCAGCTGTCGCCGATCCACTCGTGAAAGTTGATCTGGCCTTCGGTGGTCTGGGCTGTGAAATCCGGTGCTGTCTGTCCGATTCTGAGGGTCATTGAACCTCCTCCTGGTGCGGGTTAGGTGGATGATCTCTAGGATATATAAACAGTGATTTTTATCAAAATGGGTTTTATGGATAACGTTATGCGGTTCCCGCTATGTTCCCCTCGCCTTGCATGGCGCTGGAGCCATGGGTATCTTTGCGCATGATCGTTGTAGGCTTAAAGTTACATCGGGTCGCTGAATCCAAACTTCAAGGAAGGAGTCGTTCATGGAAGGGAATACTCCCGTTGCCAAGTACGTATGGCTGCTGCTTGGCACAAATATCGCGCTTGTCATCCTTTTCGGGCTGGTATCGCTCTGGCTTGATCTCAATTCGGACAGCACACCCTCTCTCGTTCTGTTTTTTGTCTCAATCACCGTTCCGTCCTATGTGTTCGTGAAGGATCACGGAAGGGCGCCCACCAAACCGGAGCGCAAACGGCTCGTACGCTGGTCATTTGCTGCCTATCTGGTGTTCAGTGTCCTGATGCTGGCGTTACTGCTGGCCCTGCCGGGGCCGCTTTTCCCTGCAAAACCCGGCAAGGAGCTTGATGCTCAAACGCTCGCCCTGATCCTCGGCATTGGCTTCGGTGTTGCCATGCTGCTGGCCTCCGCTGCTCTCGCAATTGGCTACAGCTTCTTCACGAAGCAGATCGCCAAGGGCTTTGAGCAGCAGGCCTCAAAGGACAAGTCCAACGCGCCCGGTGAGGATTCGGTGTGATGATCGTGAGAGGTAAAGAAGCGACGTATGCTGGGATGTCAGTTGATCCTAGATTCCTATCAATGAAGCTCGCCTTCATTGAACTAGGAATGCCCTGAGAGGGCGCGTCACTGAGATGGGTCTGCGTTCACGGATTGAGAAGGGAAATTAGGAGAAAAGGAGTTTCGAATGTCGGTTGTTGATGAAGCCCTGGATATTAGCTCTGCACTGGGAAACGGAGTTTACGCTATCGGCCAAGATATCGTTTTTGGTTTTCAGCGGACAGGCCAAGGATATGGCCTGGGAGAAGATGGGCGTATCGGAGAGATCGGTTATGAGAACCGAGCAATGGTCGGGCTTTTGCAGAAAGTGGCGGAGTATGGAATCAAAGATCCCAACAGTCCTCTGCATCAGGTGATCTATTACGTTCTGGAGAATTATTACTCCCATCTTCCGGAATCGGTCCTGCATGAAGTCGCCAGGGAGGCGCGGGTTGGTGTCGCTTATGCAGCGGGCCGGCTGGTTATAGGTAAAAAACTGGCCAAGGCAGTGGCTGTCAGGATTGCCGTCGCGATAGCTGCAACCGCGGTGTATAAGAGCATTGCGGTGAGAATTGGTGTTGCGGCAGGCACTTCTGCCACTGGCGTCGGTGTGCCTATAGGTCTTCTGATTGGCCAAGGGATTATGCAAAGATCATCTCGGGCATCAAGACGACTGCGTAAGAAGAGTCCAGAGCTTTATAGGAAGCTGCGGCGCAAGGGCGATCTTCAATTGCTGTATTTTATTGTTGAGCGACCCTTGGAGAAATACGTTGAGGCTATTGCGTTGGCTGAGAGGTCTCCCAAAGAGTTTCGTGAGAAGGTCGACAGCATACACTCCTCGGTTATGCAGGAGAGGGCGCAATGAAAGGGGTTATTTACTACATATCCAAATTAACCCTTCTGGATGAAATCCTTGGATTTGCGTATTGGGCGCTATGCATTGTCGGCCTGATCCTTTTTATCAATATGGAGATGGCTGGTTTCTGGAAGATCCTTGGAGTAGGCGTCTATATCCCGCTGATTGCTATCGTTTACATAGCCGGAGTAAAGAAGGTGAAGGCCTATTTCAGAAGGCAGGAGCAGTAGGGTCGTGATCTGCTGTGGGCCTGGGTTCGAATATCCTTGTGTCCCAGTATAGGTGTGGCATACGTACTGTTAAGCCCTGAGAAAGGCCTGCAAGCATTGTGAAACTCGCCTTCATCGATCTTGAGACCACGGGAGGAAGTGCCTCGGGTGACCGCATCACCGAGATTGGTCTGCGTCTCTGGGAAGACGGAGAGGTGATTGAGGAATGGCAGACCCTGGTTAATCCGGAGCAGACCATTCCGCACTACATCGAGTCACTGACCGGCATCACCAATGCCATGGTGGCGGATGCGCCACGTTTCGCGGAGGTGGCGGAGACCTTCCGGGAGAAGGTGGGCGATGCGGTCTTTGTGGCCCACAACGCGCGTTTTGATTACGGCTTCATTAAGGCGGAGTTCCGGCGGCTGGGGAAGGCCTTTGCGGCGCCGGTGCTGTGCACGGTGAAACTCTCCCGCCGGCTTTACCCGGAATACCGGCGCCACAACATGGATGCTCTGATCGAACGCCACGGGCTGGATCCGGGGCCGCGGCACCGGGCCATGGGCGATGTGGAGTCGATGTTCCAGTTCTTCGAGCGGACCCGGTCTGAGCAGGGCGAGGATTCGGTTGAGCAGGCGATCCAGGCCCTTCTGAAGCGCCCCAGCATTCCCTCCCACATCTCCCCGGACATCCTGGATGAGCTTCCGGATACGCCGGGGGTCTACCGTTTTTACGGCGAGAATGATGTGCTCCTGTACGTCGGCAAGAGCACCAACATCCGCCAGCGGGTGGCCTCGCATTTCTCAGGGGACCACAACAGCAGCCGGGGCGTTCAGCTTTCACAGAGCATGCGCCGTGTGGACTGGACGGAGACGGCCGGTGAGCTGGGGGCGCTGCTCCTGGAGCTGCACCAGATCAAGACGCTCAAGCCGCTGTACAACCGCCGCTCGCGGGCGGCGAAGCGGCTGGTGAGCATTGCGCTTTCAGAGACGGAAGCGGGATATCTGGGGGCGGAGCTGAGCTGGCGGATCGACCCTTCGAACCTGGATCAGTACCACGGGCTGTTCCGCTCCAAGAAGGATGCGCAGAAGGCGCTCCAGGGCGTTGCCCAGAAGAATGAGCTGTGCAACCGGCTGCTGGGGCTTGAGAGCGGGCCTGGGCCGTGCTTCCAGCGGCGGCTGGGGCGGTGTCGGGGTGCCTGTGAGGGTGAGGAGGATGTGACCCGGTACAATCTGCGCACGAAGATCGCCTTCCACAGCATGCAGTTGACGGCCTGGCCCTGGGAGGGGGCGATCGGGGTGGTGGAGGAGAATGAGGCCATGGGTAGAACGGATATCCATGTGCTTTATAATTGGGCGCATATTGCGACGGTTCACAGTGAGGCGGAGCTGCGGGATCTGGAGCCGGGGCGTGAGGCGCTGGCGTTTGATCTGGATTCGTACAAGCTGTTGGTTAAGTATGTGATGGCGCCTTCGCATCGGTTGCGGGTTGTTGAGTGCCCTTGGGTGCCTCGCCCGGACATTGTCTGGCCTTCTGATTCTCAGGACTGAAGGGTGATTGCTGGGGAGTGGTGTTGGGACTGCTTCCCGGGAATCGCTATGAATCCATCCCTGGACGCTGCGCGGTCGCCATCCATGGCGACCGAGCTTCCCGGGAAGCAGTCCCAACACCACTCCGTCCAAGTGTTCTGCCATTCGCCGTGAGCGGCAAATTTCCCGAAAAGAGCTGATTGCATGAGTAATTCCTCCGTAAACCGCGCCACCTTCGATGAAGTCATGGTCCCCACCTACGCCCCAGGCGATGTGATTCCGGTGAGCGGTGAGGGGGCCCGTGTCTGGGATCAGGAAGGGAATGAGTACATTGATCTGGCCGGAGGGATTGCGGTGACGGCGCTGGGGCATTCGCACCCCGGGGTGATGGCGGCGCTGCAGGAGCAGGCGGCGAAGATCTGGCATGTGAGCAATGTCATGACCAATGAGCCGGCATTGAAGCTGGGGCAGTATCTGTGTGAGAACACGTTTGCGGAGAAGGCGTTCTTTGCGAACTCCGGGGCGGAGGCGAATGAGGCGGCGTTCAAGCTGGCGCGGCGTTACAGCTGGGATCATCACGGTGACGGCCGGCACGAGATCATTGCCTTTGATGGCAGTTTCCATGGGCGGACGCTGTTTACCGTGGCCGTTGGCGGTCAGCCGAAGTATCTGGATGGTTTCCGGCCGGGGCCCGAGGGGGTGCGGCATGCGCGGTTCAATGATGCGGCGTCGGTGAAGGAGCAGATCTCGGATAAGACCTGTGCCATTGTGGTTGAGCCGGTGCAGGGTGAGGGCGGTGTGCGCCCGGCGGATTACGGGTTCCTGCGTGAGCTGCGCCGGATCTGTGATGACAACGGACTGCTGCTCATCTTTGATGAGGTCCAGTGTGGCGTGGGCCGCACCGGGCGGCTCTACGCCTACCAGGATTACCATGTGGAGCCGGACATCCTTACCACGGCCAAGGCGCTGGGGAATGGGTTTCCGGTCTCGGCCATGCTCACGCGGGCGGACATTGCGGCGAGCTTTACGGTGGGGACGCATGGCACCACTTACGGCGGGAATCCGTTGGCGTGCGCCGTGGCCAGGCGGGTGCTGGAGCTGGTGAATACCAGCGAGGTGCTGGACGGTGTTGCCGCGCGTCATCAGCGGCTGCGCGAGTGGCTCGAGGCCATGGCCGAGGAGACCGAACTGTTCCGCGATGTGCGGGGCCGTGGTCTGTTGATGGGGGCGGAACTGGCCGACCCCTACAGTGAGAACACCAAGGCCTTTGTCTCGGCAGCGCTGGAGGCCGGTGTGCTGGTCCTGGTGGCTGGCGGCACGGTGCTGCGCTTCGCGCCGCCGCTCAATATTCCCATGCCGGATCTGGATGAGGCGCTGGATCGCCTTGAAGCAGCGTGGAAGGCTCTCAGCTAGCAGAGTCGTCCTGGGCGCGCTTGGCCCGGCGGCGCTGTTCGATCACCTCCGCCGCCTCGGCGCCCACGTGGGCTTCGCCGCGTTCTTCCGCCAGACGGATCTGGCGCTCGCGCTCGGCGAAGCGCGCCATCTGCTCCTCGGTGAGGGAGTCATAGCACTTCGGGCAGCTGATGCCCTTCTGGTATTTGGGCGACTGCTTGTCCTCGTCCGTGATCGGGCGCCGGCAGGCGTGGCACTGGTCGTACTGGCCGCGCTCCAGGTTCTGGTTCACCGCCACGCGCTCGTCAAAGACGAAGCATTCGCCATTCCAGAGTGATTGCTCCTCCGGCATCTCCTCGAAGTAACGCAGGATGCCACCCTCCAGGTGATAGACCTCCTCGAAGCCCTGTTCCCTGAGATAGGCGGTGGACTTCTCGCAGCGGATGCCGCCGGTGCAGAACATGGCGATCTTGCGGTGCTTCTGCGGGTCCAGGTTCTTCTCCGCATACTCCGGAAACTGCCGGAAGGCGTCGGTGCCGGGGTTGATGGCATTCTGGAAGGTGCCGACCTCCACCTCGTACTCATTACGGGTGTCGATCACGGTCACTTCCGGGTCCTGCAGCAGCTGGTTCCACTCATGGGGCTTCACGTAGGTGCCGGCGGACTGCTTCGGGTCGATGCCCTCCACGCCCATGGTCACGATCTCGCTCTTGAGCTTTACCTTGGTGCGGTTGAACGGCTGGATGTCCGTCTCGGAATCCTTGTAGTCGATTCCGTCGAAGCGCGGGTCTTCGGCCAGGCGCGCCTTGAGCGCGGCGATCGCCTCATGGGAGCCGGCCACGGTGCCGTTGATGCCCTCGCGGGCCAGCAGCAGGGTGCCGCGGATGCCGTTGTCCAGCAGGAACTGGTATAGCGGCTCACGCAGCTGTTCGTAGTCGTCCAGGCGCACAAAACGATAGAGTGCGCAGACGGCGTAGGTCGTCATCGGGTTGCCTCCGTTGCGGGCTGGAACGTAAAACCAGAGCAATGGTGAGTGCGGGATTGTACGCAATGTGCTTCACCGTTTGCCAGCGAATCGGTATTCTGGCCGGTCACTGTTGATTGGCGGTATAAGAGCAGACTCGTGCGTCCTATTGATCCCAAGTACTACTACCGGCGTTTTCTCCATCCGCGCTACTGGCCAACCTGGATCCTGATCGGGGTCCTGCGCCTGCTCGCCTATCTGCCGCTTCCGGTACTGCAGGTGATCGGGCGAGCCCTGGGCTGGCTGAGCTATCTCGTCGGGGCCGAGCGCCGGACAATTGCGCGCACCAATATCGAGCTGTGCTTCCCGGAGATGTCTGCCCGTGAGCGGGAAAAGCTCGTCCGTGAGAGCATCATCGCCACCACCAAGGGCTATGTGGAAAGCCCCAAGGCCTGGTGGGGGAACATGAAACCCCACATTGAAAGGCTTGAGGTGCACGGCAAGGAGCATCTTGAGGAAGCCCGCCGCCGCGGCAAGGGCATCCTGATGCTGGGCGGCCATTTCAGCATCCTTGATTTTGCCGGCCCCTTCGCGGACGCCGTGTTCGATTTCAACCACATGTACCGGCCCAACAATAACCCCCTGTTTGATGCGGTCATCGAGCGCAACCGGCGTAAGTTCAGCGGAGCAGCGTTCAACAAGCGCCAGCTGAGGCAGATGATCAACTTCATCAAGGAAGGCAATATTGTCTGGTACGGCTGCGACCAGGATTTCGGCCCCCGTTACAGCGTCTTCGCCCCCTTCTTCGGCGTCCAGGCCGCCACGCTCAACACGCCCGCCTGGATCGCCCGGGAAACCGGCGCCACGGTCCTGTTCCTGAGCCAGTTCCGGGACGGTAATGGCGTTTACAGCGTGCATTTCTCGCCGGTCTTTGAGGACTACCCCAGCAACGACGAGGTGGAGAACGCGACCCGTCTCAACCAGGAGATCGAGAAGATGGTCCGGCGTTACCCGGAGCAGTACCTCTGGGTGCACCGCCGCTTCAAGACACGGCCGAAAGGCGAGCCCAGCGTCTATCCGCCGAAACGAAAAACATTCATGAAGAAGCTGCGCAAGATGATGCGGGGCTGACCCCCGCGCATCGGCAAAGCAACCAGGAGCCGCGCAAATGGCACGAACCGTTTTCTGCCGTAAGTACCAGCAAGACATGGAAGGCCTGGACTTCGCGCCGCTGCCGGGCGCCAAGGGCCAAGACATCTACGAGAACATCTCCAAACAGGCATGGGAGGAATGGCAGGCGCGCCAGACCCGCCTGATCAACGAGAAGCACCTGAACATGCTGGACCCCAAGGCCCGGGAGTACCTGCAGGAGCAGATGGAGGCGTTCTTCAACAACGAGGAGTCCGACGAGGCTGACGGCTTCGTACCTCCGGAAGAATAAGGCCAGTTCGGGCCCCGGCTCTTGACGTGGGGGCTCCGAACCGGTTTAATAACGCCCCGTTGTCGCCCGGATAGCTCAGTCGGTAGAGCAGTGGATTGAAAATCCTCGTGTCGGTGGTTCGATTCCGCCTCCGGGCACCAAGAATATCAAAGACTTAGCCCGCCTCGTGCGGGCTTTGTTGTT
>NZ_JACHUZ010000012.1 GCF_019903425.1 Vreelandella halophila | reverse complement strand
TTCGACAGAAAATACATCACGGCCGGATCAATGCCGCCCAGGAATTCGGAAAGTCCACCCGCAAAGAAAGACGGCAACGTTAAAAACGAGATGATCAGAAGAAAAATATCGAGTATTGCCGAAAGCAGTATCAGGCCGATATCCGAAAGCAAATCCCAAAAGGCATCAAAGATCGCTTTGATAAGGTCCTTTATCCATTCAAGTACATCCGACACCCAATCCATAACACCCTCACAAAACCGCTATACGAAAGGCGTAAAACCCACAGGTCGCGATAATGATCGCCGCAATACCCGGCCAGACCTGGTTCATNAATACATCCGACACCCAATCCATAACACCCTCACAAAACCGCTATACGAAAGGCGTAAAACCCACAGGTCGCGATAATGATCGCCGCAATACCCGGCCAGACCTGGTTCATGGCGCTGGAACATTGCTGATCAATCGTGATCGCGGGCATCTTCATGACACTGGGGATGGTCCAAACCGGGCAGGAATAGCCATTGATGTCCACGTCAAAAAAACCATCAATGGATTTCATCAACTGCGTTTCTTCGATTTCTGACTTGAAATCGGACATGACTTTTTCAACGCCATCGGGGTTCTTGCTTTCATAAAAATCCCCGGCATCGACCCCAGGAGTACCTACCCCTTCACCATCACCGTCGCCACCCGTACCGTCACCACCAGAGCCGCCACCAGTGCCCGAGTCATCGCCAGAGCCGTCACTACCATCAGAACCATCGCCGGAATCACCGCCAGTACCGGAACCGTCATCACCGCCAGAGCCATCGCCACCATCGCCGCCACCGTCGCTTCCATCGTCCGATCCGTCGCCGGTAGAGCCATCATCACCAGAGCCATCACCACTGCCATCATCACTGCCCCCATCATCACCAGTTGGTTGGCACGAATACTCACCATTAACTGTCCCCAGCTGCTCACCATCCCCGCAGGTCGGTGCATCAGGTTCGCCCCCATCAGGATTATCTACCGGATCAGACGAATCAGGGGACGGCAACGAATCACTTTGAGAACAACTAGAACCAGTTGATTTCATATTCTGCATCCAAGACCCATCAGCCATACCGACACTAATAGACCCTGTCTTTGTATATTCACAACCACTAAAACAAGTAGTTTCAGGGGAAGAGCCATCATTAAAAGTCATAGAACGATGATTACCGGATTCGCAATTATTTTCCGGGTTTTTATACTTATAAACAGAATAATATAATTCATCTCCGCCCTCATGGCTTTCAGTTACTGAATCACATCCATCATAATCACTAAGCTGGCCCTCACATTCAGACACATAATCTGCAACATAGGACTCACAATCATTTGTATCACACCTCAAAGAGTTACCGGAATCATATTCAGACATAGCTGAATACTTAGAAATGGGAACAGTTACACTGCCAGCAGGTAGAAAAATCTCCCAATAATCACCCTTATTATAAATATCTGCGCTAACTGGCAGCGACAAAAAGAGAAAGGCAAATAACACAAATAAAGAGGGAATACGGGTCATTGATAAACACCTTTTACCCCTGGAAAAGAGGTTCAAAGACTTGTGAAGCCTTTGACGATCGCAAAACCGCACAAACTTCCCGACAGAAAAAAAAGCCCAAGCCATAACATGTCAGCCCCTCAAAACACGTATGGCCGGGAGCCCCGGCCATACGTGTGTGTCAGTTGAACCAACCAATCACCTTGTTGTAGCCCCACCGGGCAACGCCGGGCAGGATCTTGATGGCGGCGATGGACGAGATCGCGGCGACGATCGTTGAGGCATCGACCGCCGAGGTGACACCCGACATATCGAGCTGTCCACCACCACCGCCGCCACCGGATGCCGCTGCCATGGCTGAAACCAGCATCAGCGACAGAGCCAGGAACAATTCGCGAATGCGCATAACGCACCTCCTTCATTCTCTTGGATTGATAAAGTTGACCACCGAGCCGAAGGCCCAGGCGATCAAGTACGAGAACATCGGTAAGCCAGCACCGATGCTCCACACCTTCCCCAAATCCTTGGCATCCGGGAATGCGAACAACGATTTAAGGGTCGGATACTGGGAATACTCCTGGGCGTCGAGCACGACGTACCCGGAGCATTCGGAAACCGGTTGGGTGGTGATGCGCAGATCGCCGCTTGTGGTTTCGACCACGCAGCCGCCGGATATCGCCGGGGCTGAGAAGGCACAAACCAGGATCAGAAGCATCAAGCGCATCACCGGAATCCCCGCTGTCTGGAATGGCGGTTACTGGCTCGCCGCCGCGGCTGACTTGTCACCGCTGGCGCCACTGGATTTACCGCCGCTGATCTGGCGCTTGGCGAGACTGAGCAGCTTGAACTGCGCCTTCTGGCCGGTGCCGGCTTTCATCAGGGCTTCGGCATCGAACTCGCAGGGCAGCTCGGATTCGTATTGCTCGACCTTTTCAACCAGGGCGTGATCACAACCCCACTTCATGACGTCGTGGCCGATGCGGTCCTTATCGTCCGGGTCGGCCGTTTCCATGGTGAAAATCTGGCCGATCTTGTTGCCGTCGATATCGAAACGACGCGCACCGAGGACGGTGATGGTCAGTTGCTGTTTCATTGGTCTTTCTCCAGCTTTTGGCCGCTTAGCGGCGGTTTTCACTTGTGGACTCCGGGGAGTCCGGTTGCTCGGGGGCGCCCTGCGGGCGCCGGTCCGGGACCTCGGGCTCGGGAATCAAGGGGCAGGCGTCGCTACCCCCGTCATCCTCTGCCGTCGGCGGCGCCAACATGACCCAGCTCCTGCGCAGCGCAAGGGCCGCTTCGCTGCGCCCTTCGGGCGCCCCTTGCCCTGCGCACGATCTGGGTCGGGCGCCTCTATACCGACGGCGACGGATGACGGGGGCAGCTCTTACGGGCCTACTCATTGGCAGCAGACTCCCCAGCTTTCTGATTCAGTGCTTGTTCTGACGCTTTGTGATTCAGTCCTTCTGCCAGGAGCTGGGCCGCGTAGTCGGACGGGGTCTTCACGTCCTGGGTGTTGGCGGCCTGGACCAGCAGCTGGCGATAGGTGTCGACGTCCAGGTAGAGCCGGACGCTTTGCTTTCTGCGGCTCATGCGGCCTCCTGTTGGTCTGAAAGGGCGGAAAGTGCGAGGCAGGCCCGCTGCATCAGGTAAGCCTCCGGGGGCATCTGGCGGCTTGGAGTGAGGCTGTACTCAATGACGATCTGGCGGAATCCGGTCAGCGGGACATACCATTCCGGTTTGAGCGTCATAGCGGCATTGATCAGTCCGGACAGGCGGTGCTCGTGGATGTCAGCAGCCTGAAAACGCCCCTGGTGGTACAGGTCCATGACATCACGGGCCTGTTGGGTGACCTGGACCAGGTACTGATTCGGATCGGCAGTCGCGTGACTCATGCCTGGTTCTCCTTTTCTACAGTCTCCGGTTGCCCTGGCTGGTTCCGTTCCTGGATCGCATTGCGGAAGCCCTGGCGCAGCCAGTCAGCACAGATGGCGGAAGAGACGGTCACGAAGAAGCCCCGTTCGGGCTGTTCAACCTGGAAGAGGTGCCACCAGACGACCGGGTAGCCTTTCTCGCGGGTGCTCTTGAGGCACCAGTCACCACGCACAGCCCGCCAGCGCACCCCATTCACGGACAGGTTCAGGCGATCCGGGTGGCGCTTGTTTGAGCGCAGGCGCTTCTGTACGTCCTCACGGGCCAGGAACTCAGCGTTCTGCGCCTCAATCGAGGTGAAGCCGATCAGGTCCGGCTGGGCGGCGTCGTGCGTGGCCGGGTTCATGCCGTCCAGTCCTCCAGGTTGATGGCTTCCTGGGAAAGGCGGGCGATGTTGACCATCCGGGCCTTGCCGCACTTCATGGAGGGAAGGTGGCCTTTGTCGATCATGCCGCGGACCTGGCCTTCACTGAGCCCTGTCATCTCAGCGAAGCGTTCCTTGCTCATGACCGGCACCGGGATCATCACGATTTGCTTATGCTCGTCCACTTTTTTACACCCTGCTACACTATTTACGGTTAAAGACTAAATAACTTACTAAGTACATATTACTCATGGTAGCCACCAAGAGTAAATACTACTAATTGAGCGTGGCTATGATTCGTGACCGGGTTATTGAGCTATTCGATTGTCTGGACCTCTCCTCAAAGGAGATGGAGGCCAGAACTGGGATAGATCGATACAAGTGGGGAAATATCCGCGGCAAAAAACAGAAGGTGAACGAAGATCACCTGGATGCTCTAACCAAGGAATTTCCGCAGTTCGCCTATTGGTTAATGACCGGCGAGACGATGCCTGAGCAGGGGCAAATCAGTCCCAAGGAAGAGCTAGCGAGGCGCACCAACGCCCTCGGACACGGAGAGGCTTCCGGTTAGCCGCAACAATCCGACAACGATGGCACCAGGGAACGCCCAGGGAATAACAAGGACAAGAGGGAAACGGCCAGAGTGCATAGGGGTACTGGCTTACTTAGCGTTAATGTTTGTGACACTTTTTGACAGTGACAGATTCTGTATCTGACAAATCCGTCATATGACTAACTCAATGAATTATGTATAAATCCCTAACAAAGCTCTCAACGCTGACGCTGGCCCTAAAAAGTGGTGTAAAAATAACCAGTATCTTTCTGTGCAACTATGTGGTGACATGTGCGTACTGGTCCTGTAGAGTCGCCAAGCCGTAATATAGGCAGGGAGAGCAAAGGCGATGAGCTATAGCCTTATACAGGTTGGCCCCAAAGTTATCGAGGATCTGCATAACAACTGGCTAGATCCTCTGAAAGATGAGGAAAACATCCCAGATACACCATACGAGATGGCTGTATCATGGGCGGAAAAATCACGGAATTCTCACGACAATTCAACAGCTTATGCTGTTTATGGTGGTGAAGAACCCCTGGCGCTAGTTGATATCCGCCAAGTGTTTCCAGGGCAGGAAAATGGCTGGCTAAAGGTGATGAATATCGTCGTGGCACCGCGCTACGACCTTCGACAGCCGAACACAGAAGCGCTCAATAAGTGGACACGAGGGAAGGAGTTTGGCGACATAGCGGCCGCTTTGGTACTTGAATCCCTCGAATTAGCAACTACTGTTAAGGTACCTAAGGTCAAAATTTACGCGAGTTCTGAGATCACGCTCGATTTCTTCGAGCTGGTGATCTCGCACATGGACGAGCAACTACTGGAGCGAGCCCAACTGGATGTGGACTCCCACGGTAACTGGCTTGTCTTCACAATCGGCTGATAGATAGCTGAAAGTGTCAACTGGAGGATAAAATGACTACCAAGCATGCTGCCTTTGCAGCTCATAAAGAAGCTCTTAGGAAAGACTTCTCCAATGCCTTTGCAAAAGCGTTAACCCAGATGGGAGATGACGCTAAGCGCATCGATTGGTTTGCTGGTAACTCTAAGCAAGAAAGCCGCAAAGCCGCGTAAATCATTAAAGAATTTCTAAGCCTGGTTCCATGAGCCAGGCTTTTTTTTGTCTGCGACATCCATAGCGATTAACGACTAAACAGTGTCAACGAGCTGTCAACATAACTGCGGCTTACAGTGATTCAGTAAGGAACTACAATTTGCTAAAAGACTGACTGTGAAGGATTATGGTTTACTGTGATTGCTAAGCTCTGGATTGAAAATCCTCGTGTCGGTGGTTCGATTCCGCCTCCGGGCACCATTTCCCTTTCTTTAGCCTTCCAAACGACGAACCGAACCCCTCTTAACCCCCTGATTTTGCAGTAACAGGCAGGATTCACGGACACCCGTGGAACCCGCTAGAACCCGTTGGCAGTGTAGCAGCCTTTGGGGTATGTTTGGGGGTACGTTGGCGATACCCCGGTTATTGGCCGTTTACATACCCCCAAACAGGGCTGAGAGATGGCGCACTCGCTGAATCGGCTGACGGACTCGACGCTCAGGAAGTCGACGTTCTACACCGTTGGCAATACCAAGCTGTTCGACGGCGGCGGCCTGTATCTGCACGTTCAGAAGGCAGGCCAGTATTGGCGGATGAAGTACCGCATTCACGGGAAAGAGCGCCTTCTGTCTATCGGCAAATACCCCCAAGTTACGTTGTCGCAGGCCAGAGCGGAGCGCGATGAGGCCCGCAGGCTGGTGAGCCAGGGCATCGACCCGGTGCAGCAGCGCCGCCAGCAGGAGCAGCAGCGCCGTGCTGAGGTCGATAACAGTCTGATGGGGGTATCTCTGGAATGGCTTGAGCACGTCCACAAGCCCGGCGTGGCGGCCAATACCGCCCGGCGCAATGAGCAGCGCCTCCACCGTCATGTATTCCCGGCCCTCGGACGTACCCCCATCGCTGACATTGAGCCGCCAGCAATACTGAATCTGCTGCAATCGCTGGCGGATAGGCCGGAGACCGCGAGCCGGATCAAGGTTCTGTTGAGCATGGTATTCCGCTATGGGGTAGGTGCGGGGTATGTCAGCCGAGACCCGACTCAGGATTTGAAAGGGCTGACGCCTACACCGAAACGCAATCACTTTGCCGCTCAGGTAAAGCCTGATGACCTGGTGCCGGTGCTGACGGCGATGGACGGCTATCAGGGCGCCCCTGAGACGACTGTGGCGCTTCAACTGTTGCCGCTGGTGCTGTTGCGCCCCTATGACCTGCGTAACCTTCAGTGGGATCAGGTGGACGTCAGCGCCCGGCAGATTGAGCTGCCCGCGACGAAAAACGGCGATCCGCTGGTGGTGCCGCTTTCGGATCAAGCGCTCGCCCTGCTGGAACGAATCGAGCCGCTGAGTCGTCACCGTAGCCGCTATGTCTTCCCCGGCGCCCGCAGTGCCGCCCGACCCATGAGTGAAAACACGCTGGGGGCTGCACTGAGGAATCTGGGATTCAGCGGCAAACAGACAGCGCACGGATTCCGGGCCACCGCCCGCACGATGCTGGTCGAACGCCTGGGGTACCCGGTGGAGCTGGTGGAGATGCAGCTCGCGCACTCAGTCCGCGACGTTCACGGCAGAGCCTACAACCGCACTCAGTGGTTCGATGAGCGCACCCGCATGATGCAGCAGTGGGCGGATTACCTGGATCAACTGAAAGCCGGTGGCGGAAACGTGGTCTCGATTGGGGCTGCCAGCGGTTAACTCAGGGTTAACGAGCATGGCCGCATCTAGCCTTGGCCGGGCGAAAAGCGGGAACACCCTGCCCGCCTGGTGCGGCCTCCTATTCAAGGGGCGCTAAGGGGGCGCAATGTACTGGGTGATTGATCCCATCAAGTCTTTCTTGCCCGGCGAAGAAGGTGAGCAAAGCAGGTTGCTTGTGGCAGAAACCCCAGGGGGACCGTATGAAGACGAGACCTTGTGGATGGCGGGTAAATGGGCTTTCGACGTAATTCATCATCGCTGCTTTGAGGCTGTAGAAACTAAAGATAGTTTGGAGCAGGTAATCCACAGTAACGCCGAAGAGTTGCTAAAGCTCTGGAACGGGATGGTCGATCTCCTTAATCCGTACTTGGCTGAAGGATGGCTGCAAGTTGTAGATCAGGATACTAAGGAACCGGTTGCTGAACTGGAGTCTTTAACGATTGATCTAGGGAAGACCGGAGCCCTGTACAAGCTGGAGTCCTCTATCTGGATGCTGGACGACCTGTATGAGGATTGGGTCTTGCAGGGTGGGGAGGTTGACTTCCCTTACGACCGAGAGTTTGTGGCTGCTTACTTTACGCTGTTGCACGTCAATGATTCAGCTATGGGGCTTGAAATGCGGGACTCTTTTGAGCCTGATGCTTATGCTTGGGCAACCCGCTGGCGTGAAAAGCTGGATTTCTACCAGAAAACGGAGCGTGCGATACAGGCGAGACAAGAGCGCATTCAACGAGACAAAGCTCAGGCCATGAATCAGAGCCGTCATGCTCGACGTAACGAGGCAGTTAGACTGGTTACGGAAGACTGGAACCAGCGAAAGTCTGAGTTTCGGAGTGCTGAGAAGGCGGGGCAGTATTACGCAGACTGGCTTGCCGCTAAAGGGTATGAGTATGAGCCAAGAACTGTAACCGACTGGATCAGGAAGTTCGCGAAAGACAATAATATCCGTCTGAAATAGCAGTCTCCTGAGGAGACCGTACCCTCTCCCGAATGCGCTGCGCCCTGTCCAGAGGACGGGCGTTTCAGCGCTTAATGACTCCCTTGAACATACCCCTGTGTTCCAAGCAACGGCACAGAGGTATAGCCATGACCAAGCGACCTACCCCCGAACCCCGCGAGCGCCTTCTCCGTCGCCCGGAAGTTGAACAGCGCACCGGTAAGAGCCGTTCCGGTATCTATCTGGATATGCGCAGGGGCTGTTTCCCACTGCCGGTACGCATCGGCATGCGCGCCGTCGCGTGGCGTGAAAGCGACGTGCAGGCATGGATTGATGAGCGCGGGGAGGGCAATGCGGCATGAGCAAAAAAAAGCCAGCCCCCGCCACCGACCAAGGCATGCAGGGGGCCAACGACACCAACAACGACAGCGTAACCCGTCGCCAGCTCCAGAAACTACAGCCGCGTCACATCCGTCTGCTGGCGGCCCTGATTCAGCGCCCGTTATGGCGAGAGGAAGCGGACAGAATCGCGGGTGCGTCCAATTCACCCCACTACATCCAGGAACTGCGGAGCCTGGGGCTACAGATCCACTGTGAGCGCGTTGAATCACTGGATCGTGACGGGCGCCCATGCCGCCCCGGGCGGTACCACCTGCTCCCCTCGTCGCGGCGTCAGGCCCGCGCCCTGCTGTCGGCTGTGTCGGGCATGGGGGATGCGGCATGAGAACTATCATCGCTGTGAACAAGGCCGACAATGAGGCCACCGGCAACGACTTCACGCATGGCAACTGGCTGCACTGCATTCGGTGGTCGCGGGTGAGGGCTGAGGCGACCGGCAATCCTTATGTCATCGCTGTGGCCCGGCCCGGGGAGAAGTACGCGCCGCTGGTGGCAGAGGTTACTGCTGATGGGGTCAGGCCGCTTTCCGGTGGCCGTTATCTGCGCACCAAGCGGATGCGGCAGCTCTATGGGTAAGCGAGCTGGAGCGAAGGACGCGGCGCACGTTCGCCTGCATCACTGGTGGATGGAATCGGAAGCGTATCGAGACCTGAAACCAGTGAGCCGGTGCCTGCTGCATGAGCTGATGCGCCTGGCGGGTAGGGATAACAACGGGCGCGTTTCACTTGGAAGGCGACGGGCAGCGCCGATCCTCAACGTGAACCCGGGTACCGTCACATCCGCCTATGCAGAGCTGGTGGAGCATGGGTTCCTCGCGCTCACCCGGGAGGACCAATGGCAGCGAGGGCGTGAGCGTGAGTGGCGGATTACCGTGCTTCCGTGTAATGGCCATGAACCTACCCATGACTGGCAGCAGTGGCAGAAGGGCCAGCCGGTGCGCCGCCCGCCTCGGAAGCGTCCAGGATGACGCCCGGGGTGCCGACTCAAAAAATCCCGGGGTATCCGATTGGGCCAGTACCGGGTACTCGATTGGGCCACCCCTGGGTATCCGATTGGGCCACCCTCTGAAATCGAGAATGCCCGAAAACGAAAAATCAATGGTTTACGCGCCTTCAAACCCTCCCGAGGTGGCCCAAAATAGTGCCCCCCATATAATTACCAAGGGCGCAGCCCACTACGGATACTGTTCAGCACCGGGCGCGGCCCAGCGAGATCCGCGAAAGCTCGCCCGAAGTTTCTGCATCCCCTAAAGGCACCTCGATGCAGGCAATCTCTGGCGGCGGGTGCTCAAAAGAGTTTTTCGGAGTCCTGAAAAAGGGGAACCGAACCCTTGATGCAGTAGTCGGAAGCCTACATGCAGGAAGCGTCTCAGAAGCCACACAGAGCCCGCCCCGCAGATACCGGACTCGCGCACCAGCAACCGCCCGGAAGACCACACAGCGCTTGTCAGGGCGGCTGAATGCTGAGGTGGTGTTAAGGTTTGCGAAGGTGAGATGCACCCCAAGGTTACCCCAAGGTGAGCCGGGACACGCTAACATCAGGCTAAGGGCCAGCCCTGGCACGGTAAGGTTGCCGTAAGGGCCAGGCGCAGATCCTCGCTGCCGGATAATCCGACAACAGCGCAACCGGCAGGCAACTCCGGAGCGGCGGCGGTTTTCGGAGCAGTAACGTGCACGGGGAAACGGCGTAACGCACCGTAACGCTCGACAGTAACGGCACGATTGCCCGGGATTCCGGGTGTTTTATAGGCGGGAAAATCCCGCAATTCTGGTTGCGTGACAGAGATCCGCGAAATCAGCAGGTTGCACGTCCCCAAAGTGATTCAGGCTCACTTTTACTGGCTGGCCCGAGGCAAGCGCCCGACAACGGAAGCCTTACAATGCCGGACACCGGCCCCGGATCAGCCTGCGGTAAGCCCTGGTTCACTGAATGTCGGCAATCTCAGCGTCCCGAGCACCAGCGTCACCACAGAAAAGCGTGATGCAGCAGGTGCGGGCGCCGGGGTGCGTCCGGGCCAGCTCGCTCAGTGCGGTTTCTGCCTGTTCTGGCGTGGCGTATTTCGGGCTGATTGGGCATTGATGAACCTTGGTCCCGTCGGCCAGGGTGCGATCCTCAACCACGCGGTAATAGCTCACGTCGAGACCGTCACCTCTGATTGCTTCGTGCTCCGGCATGATGTCGTCCTCCGTCGATTTGCGCTATGCAGTTGCTTGAGGGGTATTACGCCCCGTCACCGCCTGAATCGGTACCGAACTCGCGCTTCAACTCATCCGCCAGCAGATCTGCCAGATTTGCTGCCTTGTTGAGCAGCGCCGCCTGCGCTTCCTGCCGGTAACCGTACTCCGGCGTATTGCCTTCGCCTTGTAGCACCATGGCATCGAGATCCGCGCCCATACCTTGTGAGGCCCCGGTGGCGAGACGTACATCCTCAGCGAGTCTGAGCAGCGCCTCGTGCCGGGTCTCAATGCCAGGCAGATCCAGCCTGGGGCGGGCGGCTTCATAGCGGGTTTCCATTACGCGTCCTCCGTCTGGTCGCTACGTTCAACGTGTATTTCAGGTCCAGAGACCACGAGCCGTGAATCATCGGCAAAGGTCCACACCGTGCGCTCGCCTTGCCAGTCCTGATCCACTCCTGCATCGCTGTCCGCCAGCAGAGCTGCGTGCTCCGCATCGACAGCGCTGGCAGCAGTCGCCTCTGCCTCCGTACTGGCAACAGCGAGGTGCCGCACCATTTCCGTTAGCGCGAACACAGACAGGCCCTGGTGCCGCCCCGTCTCTGCCGGTGACAACCCGGCCCGCTTGCGCAGATACATGAGCTGTTCCAGCAATCGCCAGTGCTCCGTCACAGGAAAGCCCACAGCACGTTGTGTGCGGCAATCGGCCCCGCCTATGGCGTACCAGTCCACTACGGGGTCGGTCCAGCCCACCAGTGTTTCAGTGTCAGCAAATGTTAGCTCTGCGTGAGCGTCCAGGTAGGCGCGAGGCGTCCAGTCTTTCGCGTCAGCGGTCGTAATCTGGCCGGATTCGTCGCGGTAGTAGATGCGTTGCATCGTTGTTTCCCCCTCAAAGTCGCATCGGGATTGCGGGGGTATTTTTGGGGGTAGGTCTGCCGTTTTCGTTAGGTGTTTTCCAATTAAATCAGCAACCTATAAGACGGAAGTGGTGCCGCCTCCGGGCACCACCAAATTGAAAAGACTCAGCCCGCCTTGTGCGGGCTTTGTTGTGTCTGGGGACCCTCAAGTGTTCCACAGCGCGCAGCTCAGCTAGAACAGCGTGGTACATAGCGACGCTTACCCATAGGCCGCCAAGAAACTGATTGCGATGTCCCGGCGTAGAGGAAGACCCAGCGACTTCGACCTAGCGAAACTGATTGTAGGGACAATCTTTCTGCTGTCGCTTGTTTATACCGGGAGTCTGAAAGGGGCATTGCAGCTTGGCACTGCCGTTCTTCTAATTGGTGGTGGCCTTGTAGTTGCAGGTCTATTCATTCTGAAAAGCAGGCGTCAGGCTATCGCCACGCCAGCAAGATCCTCCCGGCGACCCTACGTAAAGCATCATACTGATGATCCGCCCATCTCTGGTCTGGATCAGGAAGTTGATCGGCAATCCCACCGCCCCGTAGATACCGAAGCTGAGAAACCCACCGAATGGTCCCATGAACTCATTCAGAGCCTGGATTGGAAGCGCTTTGAAGAGCTTTGTGCTGCCTACTTCGAAGCAAAAGGAAGAAAGGCCACAGTTACCGACCTCGGAGCAGACGGAGGTATCGATGTACTGCTGTATGGGGAGAGCGATCCTGAAAAGGTTCTGGGAATCGTTCAGTGCAAAGCGTGGCGTGAAAAGCCAGTAGGCGTAAAAGAAATCCGCGAACTGCTTGGGCTGATGACCGATAAAGGCTGTCCGCTGGGAGTCTACATAACCACGTCAGGTTACACCCCGGACGCCAAAGCATTCGCGGAAGGAAAACATATCAAGCTCATGGATACCGGGCAGCTCCTGCAATTGATACAGGAACTGCCACCAGAGAGCCAAACCGCACTGCTTCAGAAAACCACGGAAGGCGATTACACTACGCCCTCCTGCCCAAATTGCGGCACAAAGCTGGTCTCACGTACATCTCGCAAGGGTAAAAACGCTGGGCAGTTCTTCTGGGGGTGTCCCAATTTCCCTGGTTGCCGGTATACGATGCCTTTTGGGAAGTTGACCTAACTATCCAGGGCTGAATACTTGGGAGGTATTCTACAAGGGCCCTGAGGTGCTCTGGTGACAGATGCGCACAGCGCATCGTCAGCTTTATTCTGGGCATACCATCAATTGGCTCTATCTGAGCGTGGAGCATTTAACAGCTTTTCAGCTCCCATCCCCACCGCGCCACCGGCCAAAAGTACGCCTGTTGCAGCTATCCAGGACCAGAAATAGAGCCCAACCAGAAGAGCTGCTATAAACGTTATACTGAAAATGAGCTGACTGGAGATATAACCCAATACGGGGTGAGTCTTTTTCATGGAATTCGGCCACTCCTCGTTTCTGGGCTTGTTTTGGCTTATTGGCAGATGCTTTCGAGATTTTTGTTTCTGGGTGTTTGGATTTTAGGATGCCGCTCTCAATCGCCTGCGGTCAGCTTCCGATCAATCGCCTTCAAAAGACTACCAAACGCCTTGGTCCCAGCCTTAGCGGCAACTGGAGACAGAACCCTACCCAACACCGGAATCCGGATCCGGAACACAGACGTCCAGGTAACCCTGGTCCCCTGCTCGGTCTCTTCCAGCCTGATTTGCCCGCTCTCATGCTCAATGGGCGGCCGTGAGCGCAGAATCCGGTAGTCCATGCTTGTGGGTCGGTGGAAGTTGCTGATCTCCTCCTCGAACCAGACCGCGCCCAGGTCAATCCGGCGTACGGCTCCGTTGCCGTTTCGCTCTTCGGTACCTTCCTTCACAAGCCAGGAATCCCGGATGCCGTCGAACTGCTTGTAGTTGGCGTGATCACTCAGCAGATCAAATACCTGCTCAATGGGGGCGTTGATGGTGCGTTCCACGACGATCGTCTGCATGGTTTGGGACCTTGGGAGGGGTAATTAAAGGGAAATGTCGATGGCCCGCGCTGATAGGCAGGCGGCCCATCGGTACTGACGGCGTCAGCGTTTACCAGTCGGAGTCGCCAGCGTGTTCGTCGCTTTCTTCTGATTCAGCTTCCTCGCCGGCGTGTTCGTCGGATTCGGATTTTTTGTCTTCCTTGGACTTTTTATCGTCCCTGGACTTGGCTTCATCTCCGGCATGCTCGTCTTCGGCATGTTCTTCGGAGTGAGCTTCGTCACCCGCGTGTTCGTCTCCGTAATTGGACGCGAGAGCCTGGCCCCCGAATGCAAGACCTGCCAGAACCGCCAGTACTGTTGCGATGGATTGGAAACGTTTCATTCTTTCTTCTCCTTGTTGATGGAACCTGCCTGCCAGCGTACACCTTGGACTCTTGAGAAGTGCGCTTCTACAGTCAAGTACTTATGAAGTTTACGTCGTTGAGCCTCGCTCCGGATCATCCTGGTTGTGGTTGCGCCGGGTGAACGGCTCAGCCAGCCAGGTGGCGAAGGAGAGGTAATCGTCCCGCCCCTCGGCCAGGCCGAGCTCCCGCATCTCCGTTTCATCCGGCTCCTTGTAGGTGTCGAAGAGGTGATCCCAGATGATGAAGATGGTGGCGAAGTTGGCATCGCCTGTGCGCCGGGAGACCGTGTGATGGCTGGTGTGGAAGCGGGGCGTGACGATGAACAGGCGCAGGATCCGCTCCCAGCGATCCGGAAAATCGATGTTCGAGTGGTGGAACTGGCTGGCCAGGCTGACCGAGATCTCGAAGGCCGCGAATGCAACCAGACTCGGGCCCCAAACGGCAATCCAGACCAGTTTGACGAAGAAGGAGATGAAGAGTTCGCCGGGGTGAAAGCGCAGTGCCGTCGTGACGTCCACATGAGTATCCACGTGGTGCACCTTGTGGAACCGCCAGAGCAGGCCGACTCGGTGATTGAAGCGGTGCCACCAGTAGTCGAACATGTCCAGCACGATGATGGTCGCAACGATCCCCCCGAACCCGCTGTAACCAAGCATGGGGGCCAGCCCCCAGCCCTGGCTGGCAATGTATTCCGTCCAGTAGAGGAAGGGCGCCAGGATGATCAGCTTGAGCACCACGGTGTTGAACACGGCCATGGCCGCGTGCATTCTCAGGCGTTGCCCGCGTGGTTCCTGCCAGGGCCGTTTGGCGGCGAGCCCCTCGATCAGGAAGAACAGCGCAAAACCGCCAAGGAAGATGGGTAGCTTCAGCTCGTCCATAGTCGCTACCTGAGCAGGTTGATCCGGTCATCCACGAAGTTGTACCGCGGCTGCTGTACCCATTCGCCGTGCTTGTGCACGGGCAGCTTGTGAACGTTTTCCTCGTACACCACCAGCTCGCCGTCATGGACCTGCAGCCAGAAGTCCAGGTCATAGGTCTTGTAGGGATCGCCAATCTCCGCAAAGTTGGTGCACGCGAAGTAGTGGCCATCGCCCATGGTGCGCACCGGGTCGTGGATCTTCTGGAACCGAAGCTCCAGCGTCTGGCTGGTGCGCGGGTCCGTGATCTCGAAGACGCCGGGGTTGCCCATCTGGGTGCGGTTCTCGATGTGCTCGCGCATCGCGGCCTTGATCTCTTCAGCAGTGAAGGACTCCGGGTCCCGCTCCTTGGTCTGGGCCTGGTCGCGATTTTCCTCCTCGGCGTCCGTCTGCTCCGGGGTGGGCTCAGACGCCTGATCCGTGGAGGTCTGCTCGCCACTGCCGTCCGGTTCACCGCCGCATCGGGCCAGCAGCACCAGGATGAGGATGATGGGGAGGGCGATCAGTCCCTTGTGAAGCAGCCACTTGATTCGTTCACTCTGCATGGGTCGTTTCCTGTTCCTATCCTCTACCGACTCTATACGTTCGGTGGGCGCCTTCCGTGCACTACTTGAGCTTGGAGGCCCAGATCGCCAGCTTGTGCTTCATGGCCTTCTGTGAGATCTGGTCTTCCGGGATCGGCTGGATAACGTTGTCGTGCACGAGGAGCCGGTAGATGTATTCGATCTTCGCCTCCTGGGAGTCCGTGGCCTCAAACTCCACCACGCCCCGGTTCTCGCCGTACTTCATGCCTTCCTCAATGGCTTTTTTGACCATTTCCTTTTCGTTCTTCATTTTCTTCATGGTCACCTCATCGGATATGTGCCTGAATCCACTGTAACGCCCTGGCTGAACACCGGCCAGCGGCCACGGGCGGATGTTCCTGGTTTTCTGGTGCATAATGCGGGTTCAACCCGGGAGTTGCGTTATCCATGTATATTCTGGACATTGAAGCCAGCGGCCTTGGCCTGTCTGAAGTGGTCCGGTCCGTGGTTGGTCAGCAGTGATTCCATAAGGAGGGGATATGCGTAGCCCATTGATGATGATTGCGGCACTGGCTGTACTGGCCGGCTGCAGCGACAAGGATGCGGATGAGCCGCATCGGGTTGAGGTCAGCGGCACGGGCGAGATCAGCCTGCCGGCGGAGCTGGCGGATCTGCACCTGGGGTTCGGGGTAACGGCGGATGGTACCCACGAGGCAAGTGAGCGCCTGCGGGCGAAGGTGAATCCACTGGTCGAGAAACTGCGGGGTTCACTGCCGGATGGGGCTGAACTCCAGGCCCGTACCCTGGCGGTTGCACCGCAGTATCGCTGGGACGAGGGGGAACAGAGCCTGGAAGGTTACAAGGCTACTCGAAGCATTCAGCTGATGGCGTTGCCGGTTGCGGAACTGGGGGAATGGACAGCACGGCTTTCGGAGAAGGGCCCCCAGCGGCTTTCCGTCAGCAATTTCCGGCTCCGGGAGGGTGATACGGCCGAACAGCAGGCGCTGGCCCGGGCGTTTCAAAGCGCGCGCCGGCGGGCTCAGGCACTGGCGGACAGCGCCGGTCGTGAGCTGGGACAGACGCTTTCCATTCAGGAGCAGCAGGTGTCCCAGCCTGGCCCGCGCCGGATGATGGCGGCGGATACACGCGAGGGAGCGCAGGAAGCGGACGACTTTGAGGCGGGCAGTGTGCAGGCCAGAGCTGATGTGCGTGTGACCTTCGCTCTGGAATAAGGGGCGAACCAGGGGACGATACACAGCGTATCGCCTCACATGGCAAACCAAACACCCCGCAATCTAATCCTGATCCTCGGCGATCAGCTCACTCCTTCGCTGCCTTCCCTGGTGGAGGCCGACCCCGGGCGTGACCACGTCCTGATGGCGGAGGTTGCGGAAGAGGCCGGCTATACCAACCACCACAAGCAGAAGCTGGTGCTGATCTTCAGTGCCATGCGCCATTTCGCGGCCGAGCTTGAGCAGGCGGGTTGGTGTGTTCATTACCACGCGTTCGATCCGGACAGTGCCTGTGAAAGCCTCGGGGATGTGGTCCGGTCTTCGGCGGAATCACTGGGTGCCGAAGGGGTCGTTGCCACCGAATGCGGTGAGTGGCGGCTCGACCATGCAATGCGCCAGTGGGAACTACCCGCGCCGCTGAGCATCCGCTCCGATAACCGGTTCTTCGCCACGGTTGACCGCTTCCAGAAGTGGAGCCGGAACCGCAAGCAGTGGCGCATGGAATACTTCTACCGGGAACTCCGCCGAGAGACCGGCCTGCTGATAACTGCCGATGGCCAGCCCGAGGGTGGCGAATGGAACCTGGATGCGGACAACCGCAAGAAGTGGAAGGGCGACCCGCCCGCGCCGCCGCCGTTCCGGGTTGAGCCGGATGCAACCACTGAAGGGGTGATTGCGGAGGTTGAGTCCAACCTGGGCGGGCACGTCGGGCGCACGGATTCCTTCGGCTGGGCCGTGACGCGGGCGGACGCGCTCAGGGCGCTGGATCATTTCCTGGCGCACCGTCTGCCCTGGTTCGGTGACTTCCAGGACGCCATGGCGGATGACGAGCCGAACCTGTTCCACGCGCTGCTTTCGCCTTACCTCAACATTGGGCTGCTGCTACCGAGGGAAGTCTGCGAGGCGGCAGAGGCCGAGTACCACGCGGGCCGCGCGCCCCTGAATGCCGTCGAGGGTTTCATCCGCCAGATCCTTGGGTGGCGCGAGTTCGTGCGCGGGCTTTACTGGACGCTGATGCCCGGTTACGCGGCGGAGAACCGGCTCGGCAACACGCGCCCACTCCCCTGGTTCTATTGGACCGGTGATACCCGGATGCGCTGCATGGCGAAGGCCATCGGCAATACCCTGGAGCACGCCTACGCCCACCACATCCAGCGGCTGATGGTCACGGGTAACTTCGCGCTGCTTGCCGGCGTCCATCCGGAGGCCATCTGCGACTGGTATCTGGGCGTCTACGCGGATGCCTTCGACTGGGTGGAGCGGCCCAATACCCAGGGCATGGTGATGCACGCGGATGGCGGCATCCTCGGCTCCAAGCCCTACGCGGCCAGCGGCAAGTACATCCACCGAATGTCCGACCACTGCCGCCACTGCGCCTACAACGTAAACGACACCACCGGGCCGGACGCCTGCCCCTTCAACAGCCTCTACTGGCACTTCATTCATCGGCATCGCGAGCAATTCCAGAGCAATCCCCGCATGGGCATGATCTATCGCAACTGGGACGGTCAGGGCGAGGAGAAGCGCGGCGCGGTGCTGGCGAAGGCGGAAGAGGTCCTGATCAATATCGAAGATCTGTAGCAGGCAGTGGCCCGCCTCTTACTGGAAAAGATCCATCTGCCCGTTATTGCCTGAGCCGGACTGGCGCCTTGAGGGGCTTGTGGACTGCCGGTTCCGGCCGCGTGTAGCCCGGCTGCCATGGCGCTCCAGAACCAGGTCCGTGACTTCCCTGCGAACGTGCTGTTGCCGCCAGGCCTTGATGTGCGCCCGGGCGCGGCGGGCCGCTTCCTCGTGATCAATCAAGGGCAGGGGGTAGGCGCCGGCGCCGAGACGGCTGCGTTGCGTGGACGACAGGCCCCAGGGCGTGTGGAGCCACTCGTTCGGGACGTCGGCCAGTTCCGGAACCCAGGCCCGGATGAAGCGGCCCTCCGGGTCCAGCTTGTGGGACTGGAGCACCGGGTTGTAGATGCGCAGGGCGTTGATGCCGGTCAGGCCGGACTGCATCTGCGCCTGGGGGTAGTGGATGCCGGGCTCGTAGTCTGTGAACAGGCGCGCCAGGTGCAGCGCCGGCTCCCGCCAGTGCTGGTGCAGGTGGTAGCTGGCCACCGCCATGAGCATGGCCCGCATCCGGAAGTTGATCCAGCCGCTGTGGTGCAGGGCCCGCATGCAGGCGTCCACCAGTGGCCAGCCAGTAGTACCCTCACGCCAGCGCTCGAGCGCTTCCGGCCAGTCGCCGGGGTTGCGCAGTCCTTCCAGGTCCGGGTGGATGGTCTGGAGCTCAATGGCCGGTTCGTCTTCCAGTTTCTGGATGAAGTGACAGTGCCAGTGCAGGCGTGAGCGGAACGCCTTGAGGCTTCGCCTTTGGGCGCCGGAGGTTTCCGGGTCTGCGGTGGTAGCCCGGCACTGCTGGACGATCCGCCGAACGGAGACCGTGCCGTGGGCAATATGCGGGCTCAGGCGCGAGCTCGCCTCCCAGGCCGTAACGGGGCTGGAGATGCGCTTCTCGTACCCCCGACTTCGCTGCTCGAGGAAATCCGCGAGCAGGGTCTGGCCCTGGCTTATGCCGCCGCGCTGGCGACCGGGGCAGGGCCGCTGATCGCAAAAGGCCGGTGCCGTCAGCGACTCAAGGGCGCGAGGATCGGCTGTGAATGCCGGGGTGAGGCGTGGAGGCGTTGGGTAAGCGGATGCCTCCATGACCCGGCGCCAGGCCTGATCCCAGTGGTCGCGGTCATGCGGGCCACGAACCACGCCGAACTGGCGGTATTCCCGCCACTGGATGCCCTGTTGCCGACACCAGAGGGCCACGGCGCGGTCGCGCTGGAAGGTCCAGTCGTTGCCGGTCTCCTCGTGGCTCACAAGCCGGGTGAACCCGGTTTCTTCCCGGAGTCTGTGCAGGACAGTGGTTACCTCGCCGTAACGCACGGTCAGCGGTGCGCCTAGGTCACGCAGCGTCGCATCCAGGTCGAACAATGAATCGTGCATGAAGGCCCATTGGCGTTCACTGGTGTCCAGCAGCTGCCAGTAATCCGGCTCCACCACGTAAAGCGGAATTACGTCGTCGGCCGCGGCGTCATGCAGTGGCCCATGGTCGTCCACCCGCAGGTCGCGCTTGAACCAGACAACCGTCGTCATCGCAGCACCTCCTGCGGGTGCCGCTTGTGGCGACGGCAGCGTTCACTGCAGTAGATGACCTGGTCCCAGCAGCGGGCCCACTTGCGACGCCACTTGAATGGGCGCCCGCAGACCGGGCAGTTTTTTTCGGGCAGTGGTTTATGACCCATGTTCCAGCATACGCCTGCTTGCCGGTGCTGGACTGCTCGCGGGGTGGGTCCATACCGGGGCTTCATTGCGTATCATAGGGGAAATGCCACAAGTACCGGGTAACCGCTTAATGAATGAATCGAAGACCAATATCGCGTTGATCGGCATGCCAGGGTCGGGCAAGAGCACGGTGGGCGTGCTCCTGGCCAAGGCCAGCGGCCGGGACTTCGTGGATACGGACCTGCTGATCCAGAGTCGTGCGGGGGCCACCCTGCAGACCATTGTGGATGAGAACGGCTATGAGGCGCTGCGCGAGGTGGAGGAGCAGGTGCTGCTGTCGCTGGATCTTTCCAACCACGTGATCGCGACCGGCGGCAGTGTGGTCTACACCGAATCCGGTATGGCGCATCTGAAAACCAGCAGCGTGGTGGTTTTCCTGGATGTTTCCCTAGAGACCGTGCGTGAGCGTATCGGGGACTACAGCCTGCGGGGTATTTCCAAGCGGCCGGACCAGAGCATCGAGGATCTGTTTGATGAGCGCCTGGATCTGTACCGGCGTTACGCCGACATTGCCATCACCTGTGATGGCTGCTCCATGGAGCAGGTGTGTGAGTCGGTGATGGCGGCACTGCCGAGCGCCTGAGGTGTTCGGGTTCAGCTAAGGAGGCGGCGTATCGGGGCGGGCAGCCCCGCCTCGAGGGCACTCTCCCGGTGGAGCCACGCGCGGCTGCGGTCATTCTGGAGCGCCCGGGTACTGATGGCGGTGAGCCGCACCGGCCGGATCCACAGATGGTAGTGGCTGAAGGTGTGCCGGAAGGGTTCCTGTGTTTCGGGTTCGGATGTTTCCAGCCCGAGTGAGGTCTCGCAGTGTTCCGGCAGCTCTTCCGGCTGCAGCGCGGGATCGGCTTCTGGGAAGCTCATCAGGCCGCCCCAGATACCACTGGGCGGGCGCTGCTCCAGCAGGATCCGGCCCTCTCCGTCCTCAATCACCAGCATCCAGACGCTTTTCTCCGGCTTTTCCTTTTTCGGCTTGCTGCCGGGGTAGGCCTCCGGGTTGTTGCGTGCATAGGCCAGGCAGCCCTCGCGTACCGGGCAGGCGGCACAGCCTGGGCGGCGCCGGGTGCAGACCATGGCGCCGAGGTCCATGATGGCCTGTGTGTAGGCTTGGATGCGTTCGTCCGGGGTATGCGCCTCGGCATGCTCCCAGAGTTCATTGGCAATCGCCGTGCGCCCGGGCCAGCCCTCCACCGCGTGGTAACGGGCCAGTACCCGCTTGGCGTTGCCATCCAGAATGGCGGCACGCTGGCCATGGGCCTGGGCGACAATGGCGGCGGCGGTGGAGCGGCCGATGCCGGGCAGCTGCTGGATTGCGTCCTGTCCTTCCGGAAACGCACCATCGTGCTGCTCCACAATGGTGATCGCGGCCTTGTGCAGGTTGCGCGCCCGGGCGTAGTAACCGAGCCCGGACCAGTAACCCATCACCTCATCCGTGCTGGCGGCGGCCAGGTCCTCGACTGTGGGGAAGCGCTCCATGAAGCGTTCGAAGTAGGGAATGACAGTAGTGACCTGGGTCTGCTGCAGCATGATCTCCGAGACCCAGATCCGGTAAGCGGATGGGTCCCGGTGCCAGGGCAGGTTCTTGCGCCCGTGCTGGTCGTACCACTGCAGCAGCTGTTCGGCGAACCAGTCGGTCATGATCAGTTGAACAGGTTCCGGATCCGGTCCCGTGTGTCCTCGTCCACGCGTTCCTTGATTGCCTTCTCGACGCGTTCGCGTGCCTTGTCCTTGGCCTCTTCCTTCTTGCGGTCGATCTCCTGGCGGGCCATGGACTCAAGCACATCGCCAAAGCGGCTGCTGTCGAAGCCGCAGAGCCCTGCCGGGTCATCCCCGAAGCCACCCTCGCAGCGGACCGGGATCACGACGTTCTGGACGCGCTCGTTCACACGGCAGGCCTGGTCGCGGTGGACCTCACCCACAATCCGCAGGCCCAGGCGGTAGTCCAGCATGGATTCAATCAGGTTCACCACGCCGTCGCCCTCAAGGCGCAGGCCAGCGAGGTCGGCGGTCAGGTTCTCGTTCTCCAGTACACCGCTGTTGATGGTGAAATTGCCGCTCATGTCGTTGAAGGGCGTCTTGTTGCCCCAGTCATCCACGCTCAGGGATTCGCCGTGTACCCGGCTGATGCTCTGGCAGGCCATGCGCGTCATGTTGACCTTCTCGATGGCGCCTTCCTCGATCCGGAAGTCAGCCTTGCCGTTCGAGTTCTCGAGCAGGGCGTTGATGCTGTTGCCCTGGGAGGTGCCGTTGGCGTTCAGGTTCACGCTGCCGGAGAGCAGATCCATTTCCGCCAGGTCCATCAGCAGGGGCTGGGTCTGGACACCGGAGAGCTTCTTGTCGAACTGCCATTGCGGGTTGTCTGTGCGGGCATCCAGCGACGCCGTCATGTTGAAGCCGCCGTCATAGAGCTTGGCACTGAGCTCGTCCAGTGACAGGCGCCCCTCGCTGCCTGTGACCTTTACCAGCAGATCGGTCAGGGTCAGGTTGCTGGCCACCAGTTCCCCGAGGCCGAGCTCAATGTCCAGATTAAGGCCGCGCAGCGTCTCCAGCGGCAGCAGGTCGGCATCGCCTGAGCCGGCTGTCTGGCTCCCGGAGTCTTCTGCCGGCGCGTTTTCCTCCTCGTCCTCGGCTTTAGGCGGCAGGTAGCGGTCCAGGTCAAAGCGGTTGCCCTGGAGATCCACAAGGATCGCCTGGTTTTCCAGTCCATAGCCGAGTTCGCCCTTGAATTCGGTCTCGTCCAGCTGGAAGCGGGTGTCCTTGAGCCGGACCATGCCCTCGCGGGTGGCCAGGGTGGCCTCGAAGCCGGCCTGGTCGAGAACCTCGCTGTCACGTGTCTCGATGGCGGGTTGGCCGAGTCGCTCCAGCAGGGTCCGCGGAGAGAAATCGGCCAGCTTCAGGTCGCCACTGACGTCGGGTTTGGCATTGAAGCCCTGGATGTTCAGATTGGAAGTGACCTCCAGGTTCTCCAGGCTGGCCACCAGGTCGCTCACGCTGGCGGTTTCTGCCTCCAGGTCCGCGCTGGCGGACCCGCTCAGCCCGGCGCTGACCGTTTCCCCGTTGAAGGGCGCGCCGGCCAGGGTGAAGTCGCCCTCAAGGCCGCTCATGCTGAACTGCTTCAGGTTCTGGGCGGCATTGAGCTGCATGGCCAGGGTGCCGTCCACATCCAGCTCCGGCTCATTGAGGGAGACACTGAAACCCAGCTCCAGAGGGAAGTCCTGCCCCAGGGCAATGTCACTTGCATCCAGGCTGGCATTGCTGAGCTGGAAGGACTGGCCGGACTGGCGGTTCTCGAAGTTCACCTGGGCATTGCTGATGCGTACTTCCTGAACATTGAAGCTGATCAGTTCACTGCCCGAGTCATCGGTCAGGGTCTGTTGCGTCTCGTCGGCCGCGGCTTCTTCTTCCTGAGTCTTTTCCGCCTCCGGCATGACCCGGGTCCAGTTACCGGTGCCGTCCTCGTCCATCACAAGATTGGCGCGGAAGCCGTCCAGCTGGAAGGTGTGGACGGCGGGGGTCATCGTGATCAGCGACCACAGGTCAACGCTTGCCACCAGTTCATCCAGCGCGACGAACTCCTTGCCCTCCAGGGAAGCTTCCACATCCGCAACCGAGAGCCCCAGGGGGATGAAGGACCATTGGATGTCGCCATTAAGCCTGAGTTCCAGGTTGGTGTTGTCCGCGGCGGCCTGTTCGATGTGGCCCTTATAGTCGTTCGGGTCGATGACCATCATGGCCGTGCCCACGGCAGCGACAAGCAGGATGACCAGTGCGACAATGACGATGAATGCGATGCGGAGGGCTTTCATTCTGCTTTCCCTGACAGTGGCTTCAGACAATCAAGGTAACGCATGGCTGGGGCTTGAGGAACCACTGAGTAACGCGCTGCCTTGACCGGGCGCGGGGAATTGGAGAAGGTGCGCAGACCTTAAACAATGCTTCATGAACAACGACAGGAACGGAACCATGTCCATTACGGTAGCCATTGAGATCCAGCGCGAATTCACGCTGGATGGCGATTACGATGCGGTTTTTGAGCTGCTGGCCGACGTGCCGCGCTCGGTGTCCTACTTTCCGAAAGTGCACGAGCTGACGGATCTGGGGGACAACACCTACCGCTGGGAAATGGAAAAGGTCGGTGTGGACAAGTACAGCATCCAGACCGTTTATGCCTGCCGTTACGAGGCGGACCGCGACCGCGGCGTGATCGAATGGACCCCGGTGCGAGGGGAGGGCAACGGCCTGGTTGGTGGCCGCTGGGATCTGCATGATGCCGGCGAAGGCCAGACCGCGCTTACCTTTCAGACTGAAGCGGAGCTGAACCTTCCGCTGCCGGGGCTGCTCAAGATGGCGATCTCCCCGGTGATCAAGCACGAGTTCAACAGCTTCGTTGATACCTACATCGACAACCTCAAGAACGCGTTCCGCAGCGCCTGAGACGCTGAAAAGGGGCGCGTATTCGGGCTATAATGGCGGTTTTGCACGCCAGTGGATGAATGACATGGCTGATCGGACGGCGCGCGTTGAGCGCGATACCCTCGAAACACGGATCTCGGTAAGCCTGAACCTGGACGGAACCGGGCAGGCGGAATTCGATACAGGTGTGCCCTTTCTCGAGCACATGATGGAGCAGATCGCCCGTCACGGCCTGGTGGACCTGAACGTCCAGGCCAGTGGTGATCTGGCGATTGATGACCACCACACCGTCGAGGACATCGGCATCACCCTGGGTCAGGCACTGGCCAAGGCAGTGGGCGACAAGAAGGGCATCAACCGTTACGGCCACGCCTATGTGCCGCTGGACGAGGCGCTGTCGCGGGTGGTTCTGGATCTCTCCGGCCGCCCGGGGCTGACCATGGAGGTGCCGTTCACACGCCCGCGGGTGGGAAACTTCGATGTGGACCTGTTCGAGGAGTTTTTCCGTGGCTTCGTGAACCACGCCATGGTCACCCTCCACATCGACAACCTGCGCGGCACGAACAGCCACCACCAGATCGAGACGGTGTTCAAGGCCTTCGGCCGAGCCCTGCGCATGGCGGTGGAAGAGGATGAGCGCGCCGCCGGCGCCATGCCCTCGACCAAGGGATCGCTCTGAGATGCAGGAAGTCGCGATCATTGACTACGGCATGGGCAACCTGCACTCGGTGGGTAAGGCCATTGAGCGGGTGGCGCCGGAAGTGCGCGTCTCCATTACGGACCAGTATGAGCGGGTGCGCGCGGCGGACCGGGTGATCCTGCCGGGCGTTGGCGCCATGCGGGACTGCATGGCCGAGATCCGCCGCCTGGGGGTGGATGACTGGGTGCGCGAAGTGGTGGAGCAGAAGCCACTGCTGGGGATCTGTGTGGGCATGCAGGCGCTGATGGCGGCCAGCGAGGAGAACGAGGGGACCGAGGGGATCGGCATGCTGCCGGCCAGCGTCCGTTTCTTCGGCCATGACCTGCGCGAGGACGGGCAGCGCCTGAAGGTGCCGCACATGGGCTGGAACCAGGTGTTCCAGACGGCTGCACCGGCACTGTGGCGTGACATTGCCGATGGCACCCGCTTCTACTTCGTGCACAGCTATTACGTGGAGGCCGAGGGCAACGCTAATCTTGCCGGTCGTTGCCATTACGGCGTTGACCTGGCCGCGGCGGTGGCGGCACCCAACCTGTTCGCGGTGCAGTTCCACCCGGAAAAGAGCCATGACGCCGGACTCAAGCTTCTTCGCAACTTCATTGATTGGGACGGTTCTCTCTGATGCTGATCATACCCGCCATCGACCTCAAGGACGGTGAATGCGTCCGGCTGCGGCAGGGCCGCATGGAGGATTCCACGGTCTTCTCACGGGATCCGGTGGAGGTCGCCGGACGCTGGGTGGAGGCCGGTGCCCGCCGCCTGCACCTGGTGGACCTGAACGGCGCCTTTGAGGGCAAGCCGGTCAACGACGGAATCATCCGCGCCATCGCGCGCCAATACCCGGATCTACCGATACAGATCGGCGGCGGCATTCGCTCGCGCGAGGTGGTCGAGGCCTACCTGGATGCGGGCGTGCAGTGGGTCATTATCGGCACCCAGGCCGTGCGCGATCCGGATTTCGTGACGGCCATGTGCCACGCGCACCCGGGCCGTATCATCGTGGGTCTGGATGCCCGCGACGGGATGGTGGCCACCGAGGGCTGGGCGGAGACCTCCAGCGTTGAGGCCACGACCCTGGCCCAGCGCTTCGCCAACGATGGCGTGGACGCCATCGTCTACACCGACATTGCCCGTGACGGCATGATGGAAGGCGTGAACGTGGACGCCACCCGTCGGCTGGCGGAATCCACCTCCATTCCGGTGATCGCCTCCGGCGGTGTCTCCAGCATGGTGGATGTGCGGGCCCTGGCGCAGGTGGCCAGTTCCGGCATCGCCGGCGCCATCACGGGCCGTGCCATCTATGAGGGCACACTGGATCTGACCGAGGCCCAGCGCTACTGCGATTCGGTGGCCTCGTCATGAGCCTGGCACGCCGCATCATTCCCTGCCTGGATGTGGACAAGGGCCGCGTTGTGAAGGGCGTGAATTTCGTCGAGATCCGCGATGCCGGGGACCCGGTCGAGATCGCGCGGCGCTACAACGAGGCCGGGGCCGACGAGATTACCTTCCTGGACATCACAGCCAGCCATGAGAGCCGGGACACCACCTATGAAACGGTGGAGCGCATGGCTGGCGAGGTCTTCATCCCGCTGACCGTGGGCGGCGGCGTGCGCCACGTGGGGCATATCCGCAACCTGCTCAATGCCGGGGCGGACAAGGTCAGCATCAACACCGCCGCCGTGCATCATCCCGAGTTCGTGCGTGAGGCCGCCGAGCGCTTCGGCTCCCAGTGCATTGTGGTGGCTATTGATGCCAAGCGCGTCAGTGGCGAGGGCGAGACGCCGCGCTACGAGATATTCACCCACGGTGGCCGCAATGCCACGGGGCTGGACGCGGTTGAGTGGGCCAAGCGGATGGCGGACTACGGCGCTGGCGAGATCCTGCTGACCAGCATGGACCGGGATGGTACCAAGAGTGGTTTTGACCTGGGTCTGACCCGGGCCATCAGTGATGCGGTGCCCGTTCCGGTGATCGCCTCAGGTGGTGTGGGCAACCTGCAGCACCTGGTGGACGGCGTTCTGGAAGGGGGCGCCGATGCGGTCCTGGCCGCGTCCATCTTCCACTTCGGTGAGTACACCATCGCCGAGGCGAAGGATTACATGCGCGATCACGGCATTGTCATGCGTTAAAGCCCTTCTGGCGCTGAATTTCTGCGCTTGATGCGCCTTGAACTTCAGTGCCAGAAGGGCGTTAACCTGTAACTGGTTACTCCTGTTTCTGGACCAGTCGTGGATTCGGCAGATTCCGCAGTAGTGGCTGGTTTTCGTGGCGCATGGACCATAGCCGGCTGACTGTCGCAATGGCATAGCCGTGCCTGTCCAGCTCCGGGAGCACCGCCTCTAGATAGTCCAGCGTTTCCTCATACGGGTGGGCGATACCGATGGCGGTGCCATTCTCCCGTGCCTTCCTGAGCAGAAGCCGGAACTGCTGGTGGATGCTGGCCTGATCCCGCTTGTTGTCCAGGAAGACGTCCCGGCTCATGACGGGCACGTCCTTTGACAGCGCGGTGGTTGCCGCAACGGTGGCCGCCGTGGTGCGGCTGTCGATGAACAGCAGATCCCGCCCGGCCAGTTCGTCCATGACCCAGCCCATGGGCTCCTCAACCTGCGTGAGCAGGCTGCCCATATGGTTGTTGACACCGGTTGCTCCTGGTACCGAGGCCAGTGCGCTGCGCAGCGTGGTCTGGACTTCCCGGCGGGACATGTCAGCCGCCAGCCCGCCCGGCCCAAGACCGATGCGGGCCTCATTGGCCATGGGTGCGTGGAGTATGACCTCCTTGCCATTGCTGGCCGCGGCTCTGGCCTGTTCACGGGTATAGGGACGGTGGGGCAGGAAGGCCAGTGTCAGCGGCTGGTCCATTGCCAGCAGCCGTGCCCCGGCCTTCTGGTTGAGGCCGAGGTCATCGATAATGATGGCAATGGTCGGAGGCGGGCCCTGGGCAGCTGTGCTGCCTGGGCCCAGAAGCAGCAGTGCGCTGAGTGCAAGGCTGAGCGTGAACCGCATGCCTGTGTCAGTCCGCCTCGCCATTGTCCCCCTCGGACTCCGCTTCCGGGACCTTGCCCTGCTCCGGGGTGAGGATCCGCATGCCCTTGAGCAGGTTCAGTGCCGAGCGCAGCTGGTAGTCCAGGCGCTGGGCCTCTTCCTCTTTCTCGTCGCTGCTGGTGTCATCCGACTCCCCGGCCTGGCCGTTCTCAAGGTGGCCAGGCAGGTCTGCCTCGCTGAACCGACGGCCGGATTCCACATCACGCAGTTCCGCCGGCCGTACTTCGATGTCCGGCTCGATGCCCTTGGCCTGAATGGAGCGGCCATCCGGGGTGTAGTAGCGTGCCGTGGTGAGCTTGATGCCGTGGTTGTCGCCCAGCGGCATGACGGTCTGAACCGAGCCCTTGCCGAAGGACTTGGTGCCCATGATCACGGCACGGCGCTGGTCCTGGAGCGCGCCGGCAAGGATTTCCGAGGCCGAGGCCGATCCGGAATTGATCAGGGCCACAATAGGCACGTTTTCGGCAATGCCGCCGGCGCTGGCCTCAAAGCTCAGCTGGCTGCTCTCGACCCGGCCCTTGGTGTACACGATCCGCCCCTCATCGATCAGCGAATCCGCCACGTCCACTGCAGCCTCAAGCACGCCGCCAGGGTTGTTCCGGAGATCGAGCACCACGCCCTCCAGCTCTTTGCCGTGCTCCTTCACCAGCGCCTCATAGGCTGTCTTGAACTCCTGGCCGGTGTTCTGTTGGAACTGGCTGATGCGGATATAGCCGTAGCCGGGCTCCAGCATGCGTGAGCGAACGCTGTCCACCTCGATAATGGCCCGCTCAATAGTCACCTCAATGGGGCTGCTCTCTCCGTCACGGCCTATGCTCAGGGTGATCTCGGAGCCCGGCTCGCCACGCATCTCCTTGACCGCTTCCTCCAGGCTCATGCCTTTCACCGGCGCGCCGTCGATTTCGATGATCAGATCCCCTGCCTCGATGCCGGCCTCCTGCGCGGGGGTGCCATCGATCGGAGCGATGACCCTGACAAAGCCATCCTCCATGCCGACCTCAATACCCAGACCGCCAAACTCCCCGGAGGTGCTTTCCTCCAGCTGGGAGAAGGCCTCGGGTTCCAGGTAGGCGGAGTGGGGATCAAGCCCCGAAAGCATGCCATCGATGGCCTTGTTCAGGAGTTCTTTGTCGCTGACCTCCTCAACGTAGCCGCGCTTGATGCGCTCAAACACTTCGGTGAACTTGCGTAGTTCGTCCAGTGGCAGCTGTTTCTCCGGGTCCGCAAGCTGGACTTCCAGCTCGCTGGTCTGACCGTCCACGGGCGGTTCTTTATCGATGTTCCGGGTGGGGGTGTCGTCATCCCCCTCCATGGGCTCGGCCGCGACGCCGGGGAGGGCGGTCAGCGTCAGCGCCAGGCTGAGGGCGAGGGTGGTGACGGGGTTCCGGGAGCTGTATCGCATGGGCGCTGCGTTCCTGTTCAGTGCTTTTCGAGCCAGGCTTCGGGATTTTCCGGCTGGCCGTTATGGCGTATCTCAAAGTAAAGACCAGACTGGGAACGCCCGCCACTGTTGCCGGTGCGGGCGATGGTCTCGCCGGCCTGTACCCATTCCCCGGCCGAATGGCTCAGGGTATCGTTGTTTCCGTACAGGCTCATGAAGCCGTCGCCATGATCTATGATGATCATGAGACCGAACCCGCGCAACCAGTTGGCGAAGACAACGCGACCGTAGTGGACGGCTGTTACGGGCGTGCCCTTGTCCGCGCGGATGCGGATGCCATTGGCCTGCATGCCACTGTTACCGACCGCATCCCCGAAGTGGTTGCTGACGGTTCCTTCCAGTGGCCACGGCAGTCTAGCACGCAGTTCGGAAAATGGCCGGACATCCTCCGGGGCTTCGATGTTTGAGATGGACGCTGCCATTTCCTCCAGGAGTTCCTCAAGCCGCTCACGGTCCTCGCGCAGGGAGGCCAGACGGTTTTCGCGCTCACTGATGCGCTGGCGCAGTTCCGCCAGGCGCTGCCCGCGCTCTTTGCGGCGCTGCTGCAGCTCATCGCGCTGCTCGCGGGCCTGCTCGCGCTTTGAAGCCAGCTGTTCGCGCGTTGCCTGCGTCTCCTTCCGGTTGCGCTCAAGCGCCTCCATGGTATCCGCCAGGTCCGCCAGCTGCTGGCGGGTGTAATTGCCCAGGCGCTGGTGCCACTCCAGCAGACGTGCGGCCTCGCCGGGGTCCTGCTGGGAAAGGAACAGCCGCAGGGCAGCCTGGTCGCCCTGGCGCCAGGCGGAACGGACGACTTCCCTGAGAGTTTCCCGGCCGCGCTCGGCTTCTGCTTCCAGCTCCTGGTTGCGCTGTTCCAGTTCCGCAAGCTCATCATCCAGCCCGGCTATCTCCGAGTTGAGCTCGTTGAGGCGTTGCTGGCTGCGCGCGACGGCCTCCTCGGCCTCCCGCAGACGGGTCAGGTGGGCATCCTCGTCGGCGCGGGCATCCTCGAGCCAGCGGGATACGGACTCGATGGCCTGTTTGACCTCATCCAGGCGCTCGCGGGCAGCCTGCTCATCCTCCTGTGCCGGAGCCGCGAGCGCCGTCCCGAGCAGCATCGCCAGAACGACGCGGCGCATCTCAGGCTCCGGGCTGGATCAGCGTCTGGCCGGTCATTTCTGCGGGCTGCTGCTGGTCCAGAAGGTTCAGCAGCGACGGGGCTATGTCGCACAGCGCACCCCCATCACGCAGGCTGATCTTCCGGTCACCGACATATACCAGCGGCACGGGCAGGGTGGTATGGGCTGTGTGCGGCTGGCCGGTTCCCGGGTCGCGCATCTGTTCGCAGTTGCCGTGGTCGGCGGTCACCAGGGCCTGGCCGCCATTGGCCTTCAGGGCTTCCAGTACCCGCCCGACGCTTTCATCCACCGCTTCGGCCGCCTTGCTTGCCGCCTCGATGCTGCCGGTGTGCCCGACCATGTCGCCGTTGGCGTAGTTGCAGATCACCAGGTCGTACTGGCCGCTGTTGATGGCCTCGACCAGCCGGTCCGTGACTTCCGGGGCACTCATTTCCGGCTGCATGTCATAGGTGGCCACCTTGGGGGAGGGCACCAGGATACGGTCCTCGCCCGGGAAGGGTTCCTCGCGGCCGCCGTTGAAGAAGAAGGTGACGTGGGCGTATTTCTCCGTCTCCGCTATGCGCAGCTGCTTCAGGCCCTGGTTGCTGGCGTATTCGCCCAGCATGTTGGGCAGGGACTCGGGCGGATAGGCGCAGCTGGTGTCCAGGTTGGCCTCGTATTCCGTAAGCATGACGAAGTCGGACAGGCGCGGTTCGCTGCGGCGGTTGAACCCAGTGAAGTCCTGGTCCACGAAGGCGTGCGCCAGCTGGCGGGCACGGTCGGCGCGGAAGTTCATGAACAGGACCGCATCGCCATCATCGATGGTGACCGGGGATTCGTCTTCCGCGGCAATTACACTGGCCGCTACGAATTCGTCGTCTTCACCCCGCTCGTAGGCGGCTTCCAGCGCGGCAACCGCAGAGTCGAAACGGTGCTCCGCCTCGCCCAGGGTGAGCAGGTTGTAGGCTTTTTCGATGCGGTCCCAGTTGTTGTCCCGGTCCATGGCGAAGTAACGGCCGACGACGGAGGCCACGCGACCGACGCCCGCTTCGCACAGCAGCCGATCCGCCTTTTCCAGGGATTCGCGGGCGCTGCGCGGCGGTGTATCGCGACCGTCCAGGAAGGCATGGATATAGACGTAGCGCGCGCCCTGTTCCATGGCCATGCGGCAGGCGGCGAACAGGTGCTCTTCGTGGCTGTGAACGCCGCCGGGCGAGAGCAGGCCGATCACGTGAACAGCCCCGTCGGCCGCGATGGCGCTGCGGATGGCGCCGCCGAGCACCGGGTTCTCCGCCAGGGTACCGTTCTCGATGTCACGGCTGATGCGGGTGAGACTCTGGTAGACAACGCGGCCGGCGCCCAGGTTCATATGGCCGACCTCGGAGTTGCCCATCTGGCCTTCGGGCAGGCCCACCGCCAGGCCGCTGGTATTGAGCAGCGTGCGCGGGCATTCCGCCCAGAGCCGATCCCAGACCGGGGTATGGGCAAGGCTGACGGCGTTGTCATCGGTGGGCTCACGCTGGCCCCAGCCGTCCATGATGATGAGCGCGGTTGTCTGAGGTCTGTCACTCATGTGTTCGGGTTCCGGGTTGCCTCGAAAGGGTCTGATTCTAACCTGATTACGGGTGCCCCGGCCATTGGCGCACCTGTCGTCGCTGCCGGGCCCTGTGTATAATCGCCGCTGAACGAACAGGGCCGTTATGGCCCGGACACAGGTGTGGCGGAGAATGATCCAACAGCTATTTGAGTTTGTCGTCAATCACTGGATGCTGGTCAGTGCCTTCTTTGCGCTGCTGCTGGCGCTTTTCTGGGTGGAAAGCAGCCGGGCCGGGCGCAAGGTAGGGCCGCAGGAGGCGGTTCTCATGCTTAACCGTGACGAGGCCGTGGTGGTCGATGTCCGTGAGAAGAAAGAGTTTTCCGAGGGCCATATCCGTGGCGCGGAGCATATTCCCATGGCGAAGCTTAAGGAAAGTGGGAACCAGCTCCGGAAACACAAGGACAAACTGATTATCCTCGTGGACAAGGCGGGCCAGCATTCAGGCATGGCCGTGAAGGAGGTTCCCAACCGTGAGGAGCTCCAGTTGGCACGGCTGACCGGCGGCATGATGGAGTGGCGTAACGCCAACCTCCCGGTCACCAAGTGAATGCGCCGGTGACGCGGCGGGCCGGGGTTGCCGGCCCGTGCAGCAGTAACACTAGATAGGAATAACGCAATGGCCGAGAACAATGATACACAGGCTGGCGCCGCGGGCGGCCAGCAGGGCGACGAGAACCAGCCGCAGTTCGCGCTTCAGCGCGTCTACATCAAGGACAGCTCTTTCGAGTCACCCAACACGCCGACCATCTTCCAGGAGCAATGGAAGCCAGAGGTCACCATGGACCTCAATACCAGCCATACCGCGCTGGGGGAAGGCCAGTATGAAGTGGTGCTGCAGCTGACGCTGACGGCGAAGATCGGCGAGAAGACTGCCTACATCGTGGAAGTACAGCAGGCTGGCATCTTCGTGGTGCGCAATTTCGACGAAAGCCGCCAGGGCCAGATGCTGGGCGCCTACTGCCCCAACGTGCTCTTCCCCTATGCCCGGGAGTCCGTGGATACGCTGGTGACCAAGGGCAGCTTCCCGCCCCTGATGCTGGCGCCGGTCAACTTCGACGCCATCTACCAGCAGGCGCTGGAACGCCGCCGCCAGGAACAGGCCGGCGAAGCGGAGCAGCAGAACCACTGACTATCGGTCAGCGGCAGAGCCCGACCTCAGGCGGATCCGCCCATACCAGGCGCGGGTGCTGCCTCCGTGGTTGTCGCAGTCGGTCATGATGGCCAGGGCCGTGAGCTCTTCCGGTACCTCGCCGTGGTGGCGCCTGAAGTCTTCCCGCAGGTCCCGGGTGACGGTCTGCCATTTGGCACCGTCCTCGGGCGGCCCCGAGTTCACCGCCACCATCCGGGCCCGTGACTGGAAGGGGTTCTGCCAGCTGCTGCCTTCCGGCTCCCCGCTGGCCCAGACGTAGTTGAGGGCCCGTGTCTTCCAGCGCAGCCAGGTGGGTTTGTGGACAGCGTAGATGCGGGCTGGGAAATCGTCGCCTTCCTGGGTTTGCTCGTCGATATCGCTGTAGACGGAGTCCACCCGCCAGCGCCACTCGATGATGCGCGTCTCGCTGAGGTCAATGGGTTCCTCCAGGTACAGCCCTGATGCGGAGTCGCCGCTGCAGGTGGCGCGGACGGCCTTGCGGCCATCAACGGTGACCAGCTCGTAGTCTGTCTCGCCGGTGAAGCTGTGGTGCTCCCACTCGGCGATGGCTTCGGGCGGGAAAACGCGCTCGGCCAGACTGTGGGCACTGAGGACACAGAGCCCCAGAAGAGCCAGCGCCTTGGCACGAGGGGCGGGCATTTCAGATATGACCACCAAGCCAGGCCCAGGCAATACCGAGGTACTCGTGGATTGCCCGTTCGCTCATCTCGAGGGCGCCCGCGGAGGGTAACCAGAAGGAAGGATCGGACTTCAGGGCGGTGCCCGCGGCGCGGCGGGCGGTGGGTGCGGGGATGGGGTTCAGGCCCGCCTTGCGGTTGAGCATCATGGCCCTGGGCATGTGCGAGGCTGAAGTGACCAGCAGGAAAGGCGACTCACCGACCGCCTCCCGCATGAACTCGGCCTCTTGGCGAGTGTTCATTGGATTGGGGTGAATGCGCAGGCGCTCCGAGTCCGCGCCCATCTCGATCGCCGCCCGGCTCATGACCGTTGCACTGGGCGCATCCCCGAAGACGCTGCCCCCGGAGAGGATTAGGGTGCTTTCCGGGAGTGCGTTCTGCAGTCGCAGCCCTTCCGCCAGGCGGAGACTGGCGATGCCACTGAGACGGGTGGTGGGGGGGGCATCCGCGTCGTCCGAGGCACTGGAGCCCAGCACCAGTATCCAGCGGACATTGCTGAAAGCCTGCGGCTGGGTGATGGGCTCGTAGCGGGACTCCAGGGGCAGGATCAGCCAGCGGGCCAGGGGCTCGACGGAGAATATCAGGAATAGGATGCCGGCCATGCAGGCCGCCGTAACGGCCAGCCGGGTCCGTTTCAGGAGGCGCAGGCCCCATGCCACCAGCAGGATGAGTCCAACCAGGGGCAGGGGGCTGAGCAGGGCGGCGATGATTTTGGTGAGCAGCATGCAGGAAGGGTACCCGATACTGTCCCGAGCGGGAAATATTTGACAGCGGGTGCGCGCGCATCAGAATTGGGGCATGTCCCAACGCCCGGAACGCCTAGCCAGCCTCGATATACTGCGTGGATTCGCCATACTGGGTATCCTCGTGATCAACGTTCGGGCCTTTGCCGAAGTCTCCACCGCCCAGCTCAACCCCGGAGTTATGGGTGGCTTCGAGGGGGCGGAGTTCTGGGTCTGGTTCGTTTCCCATCTGCTGTTCGAATACAGCTTCATGCCGCTTCTGGCCGCGCTTTTCGGGGCTGGGCTGGTGATCCAGGGAGAGCGGCTCAGCGCTGAAGGGTTCCAGGTGGGCCGGGTGCTGCGGCGGCGTATGGGGGCGCTGGCGCTCATCGGGCTGGGGCACCTGGTCTTCATCTGGTACGGCGACATCCTGCTGCTGTACGCCGTGGTTGGGCTGGTCGCCGCGCGTTTCCGGAACCTGCCGCCGACCCGGCTGCTGGGCTGGGCGCTGCTGTTCTATCTCGTGCCTTTCGGGTTCGCGCTACTGATGACCGGCATGCTCAACTGGATTCCGGCCGAAGAGTATGAGGCCTTCAGGCAGCAGTTCTGGACTGCGGATTCCTCGCTCGTCCAGCAGGAGATTGAGGCTTACCGGGGCGGCTGGCTTGCCCAGTTGGAGCATCGGCTCATGGTATTTGTCGAAAGCTGGCCGAGCATGCTGCTGACCGAATCGGGCTGGCGGGCGCTGGCGCTCATGCTGGTGGGCATGGCGCTCTATCGGGGCGGTTTCTTTTCCGGGCAATGGCCAGAGTCGCCCTACCGGCGGCTGGCGCTGCTCGGGTTTGGCATCGGCATTCCGCTGTGCCAGTGGGGGGTACTCTACAATATGACCCATGAATGGCGCATGGCAGAGTCACTTTACGCCGGCCGTCAGTTCAACATCTGGGGCGGCCCCCTGGTGGCACTGGGCTGGGCCTCCCTGGTGATGCTGGCGCTCCAGCGCGGTCTGTTCCAGGGGCTTCTGGAGCGCGTGAAGTCACTGGGCAAGCTGGCGCTCAGCGCCTATCTGCTGTGTTCGGTGCTGGGGACGGCGTTCTTCTACACCGGAGGACGCTTTGAGGCCACGCCCCGGCTGGTACAGCTGCAGTTCATTCTGGCGGTCTGGCTGGTGCTTCTGGTGGTCGCGCCACTGTGGTTGCGGCGCTGGCGCACTGGCCCCGCCGAATGGCTGTGGCGGCGCTTCGCCTACCGGGATCGAGGGTAGGCGGCGTTACCCTTGGAAGCTCCAGATCTGGGGAATCAGTGTGATGACGGTGGCGGCCACCAGCAGACTCAGCGGCACCCCCATGCGCATGTAGTCCGTGAACCGGTAGCGGCCCGGTCCATAGACCATGAGGTTGGTCTGATAGCCCAGCGGCGTGATGAAGCTGGCACTGGCGGCGAACATCACCGCGATGGCGAAGGGCAGGAAGTTGACCCCGAGCTGCTCGGAGATCGCCAGGGCGATGGGGAACATGAGCACAGCGGCGGCATTGTTGGTGATGACCTCGGTGAACAGGGCGGTCAGCAGGTAGATGATGGCCAGGGCCAACCAGGGCGACATCTCACTGTTACCAAGCAGGCTGCCGGCCACCCACTGGGCCGCACCGGTCTGGTCCATGGCGTTGCCCAGGGCAAAGGACGAGGCGATGATCACCAGCACCGGCAGGTCCAGGCTGCGCCTTGCCCGGGAGGCGCTGGTGCAGCCGAAAAGGATCATGGAGCCGCCGGCAAGGAAGGCGGCTTCCATGATGCTGAGCAGGCCGCTGGCACTGAAGGCCACCATGCCGGCAAGGATGCCCAGAGCCGCCGGCGCACGGCTGAAGTCCGGCGGTGTGGAATCGTTGAGGGCGCTGACCAGCAGGAAGTCGCGGCGGAAGCGGTACTGCTCCACGAACTCATGGCTGGCTTCCAGAAGCAGGGTATCCCCCATGCGCAATCGGATGTCGCCGAGCTTGCCCGAAACGCGCTTACCCTCACGGGAGACGGACAGAATGGCCGCGTTGAACCGGGAGCGGAAGCGGCTTTCGCGCACGGTCTGCCCGAGCCCGGCGAATTCCTGGCCGAGGACCACTTCCACCAGGCAGCGCTGGTGGTTGGCCAGCTCCAGCTTCTGCACATTGGCGTTGGCCGGCTTCAGGCCCTGGATGCGGCGCAGTTCGCTGGCGCATTCCGGAGCCCCCACGAAATAGAGCCGGTCTCCGCCCTGCAGGTCCCGGTCTGGTTCCACCGGTGAGATCAGATGGCCATCGCGCTCAATCTCCGTTAGGTACCCGTAGTTCAGGGCGCGCAGGCCAGCCTCGGCAACGGTTTTGCCTGTGAGCGGGCCTTTCTCGTCCACTTCCACTTCCACGCCGTATTCGCGCACGGCGTCCAGGTCCTCGGTGACGCCGCCGCGGTCCGGCAGCATACGGTCGGCGAACAGGACCAGGAAGGTGCCACCGATCAGCAGCAGTGGCACCCCCACCCAGGCCAGTTCAAAAAGGCCCAGCTGGATGTCGAGGCGGGACTGCAGCAGCCCGTCCACCACCAGGTTGGTGCTGGTGCCGATCAGAGTACAGGTGCCGCCCAGGATGGCGGCATAGCTCAACGGCAGCAGCAGCCGGGAGGCGGGAATGCCCAGCCGCTGGGCCCAATCCTGGACCGCCGGGATGAACATGGCCACCACGGCGGTGTTGTTCATGAAGGCGCTCATCAGGCCGGTTGGTACCACCAACCGTGCCTGGGCTCGCCACGTGCCCTTCGGGTGGCCCAGGAGGTGGCGGGCCAGCCACTGGATAGCGCCGGTCTCCTTGAGCCCGGCGGCGACCACGTAGAGGGTGGCGATGGTGATCACGCCGGGGTTCGAGAAGCCGGCCAGAGCCTCGGCCGGGGACAGGATGCCAAGGATCAGCATGACGGCCATGGCCGTCATCAGCACCAGGTCGGCGGAGAGCCGGGTGAAGATCAGGGTGCCCAGAACCGTGACCAGTGTGGCCAGGGTGAACGCCGCTTCCCAGTCCATGGCGGTCAGGCATCACCCCCGGGCTTGAGCAGTGCGCGTTCTTTCAGAAAGCACAGCAGGTTCTCCACGCAGGCATCGACGCTCAGGTTGGAGGTGTCCAGTGTGATCTCCGGGTGTGCCGGGGCCTCATAGGGGGAGTCAATCCCGGTGAAGTCATGGATCTCGCCACTGCGTGCCTTGCGGTAAAGGCCCTTGGGATCGCGTTCCTCGCAGGTGGCCAGCGGGGTGTCCATGAACACCTCGATGAACTCACCGGCGGGGAACATGTTGCGCACCAGCCGCCGGTCGCTGGCGAAGGGCGAGATGAAGGCGCTGAGGACGATCAGCCCGGAGTCCGCGAACAGCTTGCTCACCTCGCCGATGCGGCGGATGTTTTCCACCCGGTCCTCGTTGGAGAAACCCAGGTCCCGGTTAAGGCCATGGCGGACATTGTCTCCATCCAGCAGGAAGGTGTGGTAGCCCTGCTTGTAGAGTGCTACGTCCAGGGCATTGGCGATGGTCGACTTGCCCGAGCCCGACAGCCCCGTGAACCACAGCAGGCAGGGATGCTGGCATTTGATGGTGGCGCGCTCGGTGCGCGAGATCTTGTGGTCGTGCCAGACAATGTGCTCGCTCACGCTGGATCCTTCCTCAATCGGTGCCGGAATCTGAAAGGTGTTTATTCTCGTCCAGTCACTATGACTGGTGCAATGCCGTATCAGGCCTAAGCGGCCCGCCATCTGGTAAACTTGGACCAAAACAGGGGAAACAGGAGCACACAATCATGCGTGACGTTGTCATTGCAGCGGCCCGGCGTACCGCCGTGGGCACTTTCGGGGGCAACCTGGCCGGCCAGAGCGCGGCCCAGCTCGGGGCCACCGTGATCCGTCAGCTGCTGAGCGAGACCGGCATTACCTCGGAGCAGGTCGACGAAGTGATCCTCGGCCAGGTGCTGACCGCCGGTGTTGGCCAGAATCCCGCGCGCCAGGCGGCCATCGGGGGTGGCCTGACTGAGTCAGTGCCGGCCATGACCATCAACAAGGTCTGCGGTTCCGGCCTCAAGTCCCTGCACCTGGCGACCCAGGCGATCCGCTGCGGCGACGCGGACCTGGTCATCGCCGGCGGCCAGGAAAGCATGAGTCAGGCCCCGCACGTCCTGCCCAACAGCCGTAACGGCCAGAAGATGGGACACTGGCAGCTGATCGACTCCATGATCCAGGACGGCCTCTGGGACGCCTTCAACGATTACCACATGGGCGTCACCGCCGAGAATATCGCCCGCGAGTACAGCATCACCCGCCAGGAACAGGACGAATTCGCTGCTGCCTCCCAGCAGAAGGCGGAAGCGGCCATCAATGCAGGGCGTTTCAGCGATGAGATCGTCCCGGTGAGCATTCCCCAGCGCAAGGGCGATCCCAAGGTCGTGGATACCGATGAGAACCCCCGCCCGGGTGTAACGGCGGAAGGGCTCTCCGGCCTGAAGCCGGCCTTCCAGAAGGAGGGCGGTGTGACGGCGGGGAATGCCTCGGCACTGAACGATGGGGCAGCGGCCGTGGTCGTTTGTTCCGCCGAGAAGGCCAAAGAGCTGGGCCTTGAGCCACTGGTGACTATCCGGGGTTACGCCAATGCCGGGGTAGCGCCGGAAATCATGGGCACCGGTCCCGTCCCCGCCACCCGCCGTGCGCTGGACAACGCTGGTTGGGGCATGGATCAGCTGGAACTGGTCGAGGCCAATGAGGCGTTCGCCGCCCAGGCTATTGCCGTGAACCGGGATCTCGGCTGGGACACGAACAACGTGAACGTCAACGGCGGTGCCATTGCCCTCGGGCACCCCATCGGCGCCTCCGGCTGCCGGATCCTGGTGACCCTGCTGCACGAGATGCGCCGGCGCGAGGTCCAGCGCGGCCTGGCAACGCTGTGCATCGGCGGCGGCATGGGCGTGGCCCTGGCCGTTGAGCGCTGAATGCTCAACATCGCGCTCTATGAGCCGGAGATCCCGCCCAACACGGGCAACATCATGCGGCTGGCGGCCAGCACCGGCTGCCGGCTGCACCTGATCCGGCCCCTGGGGTTCCAACTGGATGACCGGCGCATGAAACGGGCCGGTCTGGACTACCGGGAGTACGCCAGCGTGACCGTTCATAATGACTACAACGCCTTCCTGGAGGCTGATGCCATCCGGTCGGGGCGCCTGTTTGGTATCTCCACCAAGGGCATGACAGGCCATCATCAGGCGGCCTTTCAGCCCGGCGATACCCTGATGTTCGGCCCCGAGACGCGCGGTCTGCCTGAAACGGTCCTGACCGGCCTGCCGGAAGGGCAGGTGCTGCGCCTGCCGATGATGCCGGAGCGACGCAGCCTGAACCTTTCCAACGCGGCCGCCGTAGTCGTCTATGAAGCCTGGCGTCAGCTTGGTTTTGAGGGAGGCATTTGATGCAGGTCTACGAAGTGGGCGGCGCGGTGCGCGACTGGCTTCTGGGCCAGACGGTGAAGGACCGAGACTGGGTAGTGGTGGGCGCCACGCCCGAACAGATGCTGGCAGCCGGGTACAGGCAGGTGGGGGCGGACTTTCCCGTCTTCCTGCATCCCGAGACCCACGAGGAATACGCATTGGCCCGCACCGAGCGCAAGAGCGGCCATGGCTACCATGGCTTTGAGGTGCACAGTGCACCGGACGTCACCCTCGAGGAAGACCTCAAACGCCGGGACCTGACCGTCAACGCCATGGCCCGGGATGCCGAGGGGCATCTGGTGGATCCCTTCGGGGGTGAGCGGGATATCGCTGATCGGGTACTGCGCCACGTCTCTCCCGCATTTGCGGAGGACCCGCTGCGCATCCTGCGAACGGCTCGTTTCGCTGCGCGTCTCGCCCCCATGGGGTTCGAGGTGGCGGTGGAGACCATGACCCTGATGCGCTCCATGGTGGCCGATGGCGAGGTGGATCACCTGGTGCCTGAACGGGTCTGGCAGGAAACACGGCGGGCCCTTCACGAAGCGCGCCCCCGGGTCTTCTTTGAGGTCCTGGAAGCCTGCGGCGCCCTGGCTGTGGTGATGCCGGAGATCGCCTCCCCGGAAGAGGTGCTGGAAAAGGGCTTGGCTGCCCTGGTGCGTGCGGTGGGCATCAGTGAGGCCACCGAGGTGCGCTTTGGCGCCCTGGTCGCGCCGCTGGACGCGAACACCGCACAGGCTTTCAGTGAACGGCTGAGGGTGCCCAACAGCTGCCGGGACATTGCCGTGAGTTCGGCGGCACTGCCGCGCTGGCCGAGACCATTGAGCGCGGACTGGGTGGAGGAGCTCCTGGAAAAGGCGGACGCCTGGCGGCGCCCGGAGCGCTTCGAGCAGCTGCTGATGGTGATGGAAGCCTGTGGACTGGATGCTCAGGCGGCGGGCCGGGTGCGAGAAGCCCGTTCCCGAGCCGCGGCCGTGGATCCCCAGGCCCTGATGAAGGAAGGCTACCAGGGGAAGGCGCTGGGTGAGGCTATTGGGGCCCGCCGGCAACAGGCGATTGAACAGGTGATTGAGGGAGAAGCGGATCATGAATGAGCACGGTGGCGTGGCCCTGGTGACCGGTGCGGCAAGGCGGCTGGGCGCGGCCACGGCAAGAGCCCTGAATGGGAGGGGGTACCGGGTGGTGGTGCATTACCGCAGCCGGGCGCATGATGCGGAAGCGCTGGTGGCGGAGCTGAATGCCGAGCGTGCCGGTTCAGCCGTGGCACTGCAGGCGGACCTGCGGGACCCGGAGGCGATCCAGGCGCTGGCGCGCCAGGCGCGGGAATACTGGTCCCGGCTGGATGTGCTGGTTAACAATGCCTCCGAGTTCTTCCCCACGCCGGTGGGGGAGCTGAGCATGGAGCAATGGGGGCGCCTGATGGATACCAACCTGCGCGCTCCCGTGCTTCTGCTTGAGGCCCTTGCCGGGGAACTGAAGCTGCAGCGCGGCTGTATCATCAACCTGATCGACGTCCATGCCGAGCGCCCGCTGGCGGACCATCCGGTCTACTGTGCGACGAAAGCTGCGCTGGCTTCGCTGACGCGCTCCTGGGCACGGGATCTGGCGCCGCTGGTACGGGCCAATGGGGTAGCCCCCGGGGCAATCCTGTGGCCGGAAGGCGAGGGGGGTGGCGCCATGCCGGAGGAAGAGCAGCAGGCGATCCTGCAGCAGGTGCCGCTGCACCGCACCGGTGAGGCGGATGATATTGCCGGTGCCGTGGCCTGGCTGGCCTGCGATGCGCCCTATGTGACCGGGCAGGTTCTGAACGTGGATGGCGGGCGCAGTGTGACCGCCTAGATAACGGTTGCTAGCCCGGTCGAACCTGGTCCAGGTCCATGGACACCCGGTGCTGTTTCTGCAGGAAATCGATCAGCACCATCGCCCGGGTTTCCCCGTCGTATTCCTGGAAGACGGCGTTCAGGCCCCGGAAGGGTCCTTCCAGAATCTCCAGCTTGTCCCCCTTGTGGATGCCGCCGGCCTCGGCCGCGGATTCCAGCCCCTCCCGGATCCCCTCGATGACCTCGTCGGCAATGGGCGCCGGCCGGTTGCCGAAGCTCACAACCCGCACCACACCCCGGGTGGAGCGCAGCTTGTGCCAGACCGGATCGGTCAGCTCCAGATTGATGAACAGGTACCCCCGGAACAGGGGCTCCCGCCGCATCCGGCGTTTTCCCTGCTGGATGGTTTCCACGTCAATCTCGGGGAAGAAACACTCGATCCCCTGGTTCTCCAGGTTCGCCAGCGCGCGAGCCGCCTGGGCCGGTTTGTGCTGTAGGGCGTACCATGCCATGGGGAGAAATCCTTTCCCTTACTAACTGTAAGGCCATTCTAGTGCGCAATACCCGGCGAGGTTAAGCAGGACGTTGATAAAAGTCCTTTTACAGGTGCCGGGATGGGCTTATGGTGGTTCGTATCCACCGCAAGGGTGCGGTATACGGATGAAAAGGAGGTGACCATGAGTGTTCTTCTACTGCTGCTTGCCGGGCTGGTTCTGCTCTATCTCGGGGCGAACTGGTGGCTCGGCACCATCGGGCTTGTCATTGCCACGGGCATCGGCTTCTGGCTGGACAGCTGGCACTGGCTGAGTGTCTTCATCGGAACCGTGCTGCTCCTGGGTACGCTGGTGGTCATCATCCCATCACCACTGCGCCGCAGTCTCATCAGCAGCCCGCTTCTGGGCATGGTCCGGGGCATGCTGCCCACGCTCTCCGACACGGAACAGCAGGCGCTCAACGCCGGCAGCGTGGACTGGGACGGCCAGCTGTTCTCCGGCCGGCCGGACTGGAACCACCTTCTGGATCTACCGCACCCGAAGCTGACCGAAGAAGAGCGGGCCTTCATTGACGGCCCCGTGGACGAGCTCTGCGCCATGCTGGACGACTGGTCCATTACCAATGAGCGCTACGACCTGCCGGAAGAAGCCTGGAAGTTCATCCGGGAGAAGGGCTTCTTTGGCCTGGTGATCGACAAGGAGCACGGCGGGCTCGGGTTCTCGAACACCGCGCACTCCGAGGTGGTCATGAAGATCGCTTCCAGGGGCGTCTCCGCCGCGGTCACCGTGATGGTCCCGAACTCCCTCGGGCCGGGCGAACTGATTACCTACTACGGCACGGATGAGCAGAAACAGTACTACCTGCCGCGCCTGGCGAAGGGCGACGAGGTGCCCTGCTTTGCCCTGACATCGCCCGTGGCCGGCTCGGATGCCGGCGCCATTCCGGACCGGGGCGTGATCTGCCGGGGCTACTGGAATGGCCAGGAAGTGCTGGGCATGAAGGTCACCTGGAACAAGCGCTACATCACCCTAGCGCCGGTGGCGACGCTGATCGGGCTGGCGATCAAGGTCTATGACCCGGAGCACCTGCTGGGTGAGGAACACGACCTGGGCGTGACCACGGTGATGGTTCCAGCGGACACCGAGGGCGTGAACCACGGCCCGCGGCATCTGCCCATGAACACCGTCTTCATGAATGGGCCGACCTGGGGCGAGGATGTGTTCATCCCGCTGGATCAGGTCATCGGCGGGCGCGAGATGATCGGCCAGGGCTGGCGCATGCTGCTGGAGTGCCTGTCCATCGGGCGTTCCATCTCACTACCGGCACTGGGTACCAGCGGCGGCAAGATGGCCTGCCTGACCACCGGCTCCTACGCCTCGGTGCGTGAGCAGTTCGGCCGCTCCATCAGCGACTTCGAGGGGGTCCAGGAAGCACTGGAACCCATGGCCGGTTACACCTGGATGATGGACAGCGCTCGGGTCTTCACCTCGGGCATGCTGGATCGTGGCGTGAAGCCCTCCGTGCCCTCGGCGCTGCTCAAATACCGCAACACCGACCTGATGCGCAAGGTCGTGACCAACGCCATGGACGTCGTGGCCGGGCGTGGCGTCATCAAGGGGCCGCGTAATTTCCTGGCCCGCATCTACCAGGCCATCCCCATCGCCATCACGGTTGAGGGGGCGAACATCCTGACCCGGAGCCTGATGGTCTTCGGCCAGGGCGCGATCCGCTGCCACCCCTATATCGTGCAGGAGATCGAGGCCGCCGGCATGGAGGATTCCGGCAAGGCGGTGCAGAAGTTTGATGGCGTCTTCTTCGCCCACATCGCCCACACCAGCCGCAACGTACTGCGCTCCCTGGTTCTGGGGCTGACCGGTGGCCTTGTGCATCCAACACCCAGCGAGGGTGGGCTGCGGCGTTACTACCAGCAGCTGTCGCGGTTCGCCTCCGCCTTCTCCGTGCTGACCGACGTGGGCCTGCTGACCCTCGGGGGCAGCCTCAAGGGGCGCCAGCGCTTCACAGGGCGCATGACGGATGCGTTGGTAGGACTCTATTACGCCTCCGCCTCCATCAAGCAGTGGCATGAGGAAGGCTATAACGAGGAGATGCGGGATGTGGTTGAGTGGAGCCTGCAGCGCTCTCTCTACGACATCCAGACAGCGCTCTACGCGGCCGTGACTAACTTCCCGGTCAAACCCCTGCGCTGGCCGCTGAAGGTGCTGGTGTTCCCGTTGGGTGTGCGTCTGCGTCAGCCGGACGATCAGCTGGGCCAGCGCGTGGCACTGAGCATCGTGAAGGAAGGGGGCGCCAAGGAGCGGATCCCACGTGGCGTCTATCAGACCGAAGAGCCGGAGGACCCGGTAGGCCGCATTCTCCATGCTCTGCGCCTGGCCCGTGATACCGAGCCGGCGCGCAAGCGCATCAACGATGCCATACGCAAGTCCGACCCGGATGAGCTGCAGGACATCGAGATGCTGCTCGGCCACCAACGCGAGGAACTCCTCGACTGGGCCCAGGAGCGGGATCTGCTGGACGACAGCGAGCGCGAGAAGGTCTCAGAGGCCATGGCCGCCATGTACGACACCATCCGTGTGGATGCTTTCTCCAAGGAGAGCATCGAAGCGCTGGCCCGGGACTCGATCGGGAGGCTGGAGCTGGTGGAGCGGCCAAAAGCGGAGGATGAACCGACCAATTAATGACGGTTCTGGTCCCGTTTAGGAGCGAGCCCCGCTCGCGATAGGTCCTATCGCCGGCGGGGCCAGCAGCCATGTCGGTGTTTCATCGGTAACCCGCAGGAGCTGGTTGTATGACGACGGACAGCGACAAGCCGGACTTCCCCGTCACCGACGTACGGCGATACCTTGAGCCCGGCCCGGTGGTTCTGGTGTCCTCGAAATGGCAGAACGAAACCGACATCATGACGCTCGGGTGGCATACCGTTATGGAATTCGTGCCCTCGTTGATCGGGTGCATGATTTCCAGCGCCAACCATACCCACGAAATGATCCGCCAGAGCCGCGAGTGCGTTATCAATCTGCCCACTACGGCCCTGACCGATACAGTGGTGGGGGTTGGGAACAGTTCGGGTCTGGAGATCGACAAATTTGCTGAGTTCAATCTGACAAGGCAGAGCGCGAGCCGGGTTGGCGCTCCCCTGATCGGCGAATGCCACGCCCATTTCGAATGCCGGCTGCACGATGATGTTCTGGTGGATAGCTACAATTTCTTCATCTTCGAAGTGGTCAAGGCGCATGTTGCTGCGCAACCGGAACGTCCGGAAACCCTGCACTACAGGGGAGACGGAGAATTCATGGTTGCGGGCGAAACCATAGACCGGCGATCCCTGTTCACCAAAGTACTGTGACCTATATGCAGGATGATGCCGTCGGATATGGGCAGCCGATACGGATAGGGCCCAAAGGTTGAGCCTGAGTCGTTTCACAACAGCGGTAATCATCCACTCCTTGGCAATGACAGCAACACTTGATGTATATGCGACATAACGGATCAAGGGGTGCGTCAGACTGGCGGCCGTGAATCCGCACAGACCACTGTTGCAGACGTTCATCTCCTCCCGGAAGTGTTCCTGAGAGCTGCAAATCCAGCTTAAGGTTATTCTGCCGTAGGTTATCCGGTTTTAGTTCGTTGAACGCCTCCCTGTCTGCAGCTTCTAATGTTCGAAGAAGAGAGCAGCAAGTACTTCCACGCCCAGGGGCGGCTCTGCGACCATTGTCTAATACTCTCCTGCGTGCGGGATCGTTAGTTTTTTGACGACAAACTGTATCGCCCACCCGGAAACGCCCGAGGAACGCACCATGACATCGATCTTCGATCAATCCCTGCCACAGACCGGAGCCAACCACAGCCCGCTTTCGCCCATCGATTTCATTGCACGCAGTGCGGATGTGTATCCCGAGAGCACCGCCGTCATCCATGGTGATATCCGGCGTGACTGGCAGGAGACCTACAGCCGCTGCCGGCGCCTGGCCTCTGCTCTCGAGGGCCGCGGTATTGGTCGCGGTGACACCGTGGCCGCGATGCTGCCGAATATTCCGGAAATGCTGGAAGCCCACTTCGGGGTGCCCATGATCGGGGCAGTTCTGAATACCCTCAACATCCGCCTGGATGCCGATGCCATTGCCTATATGCTGGAGCATGGCGAGGCGAAGGTGCTGCTGGTGGACAGGGAGTTCACGCCAGTGATCCGGGAGGCTGTCACTAAGCTTGAAACACCGCCCCTCCTGGTGGACGTGAATGACCCGGAACTTGGTGAAGGCGAGCCCATCTCTGAGCTGGACTATGAGGCGTTGCTCGGGGAAGGGGAGCCGGACTTTGAATGGTCGCTGCCCGACGATGAGTGGGATGCCATATCCCTGAACTACACGTCCGGTACCACGGGCAACCCCAAGGGCGTGGTCTATCACCATCGTGGTGCCTTCCAGAACGCCATGGGCAACCAGGCGGTCTGGTCCATGGGCGAGCGCCCGGTCTATCTCTGGACCCTGCCCATGTTCCACTGCAACGGCTGGTGTTTCCCGTGGACAGTGACCGCACTGGGCGGTACCCACGTTTGCCTGCGGCGTGTGGAGGCGGAAAAGATCCTCGAGCTGATCCGTGATCACGGGGTTACCCATATGTGCGGGGCGCCGATCATCCTGAACACCCTTTTGGGTGTCCCGGAAGAAGCCCACGAGGGCATCAATCATCGGCTCCAGGCCATGACCGCCGGTGCCGCGCCTCCGGCCAGTGTAATTGGTTCAGTCGAGGCAATGGGGATTGAGATCACACACGTTTATGGCCTCACGGAGGTGTATGGCCCGGTAACAGTCTGTGCCTGGAAACCGGAGTGGGATGATCTGCCCCTGGAAAAGCGCGCCGCGCTGAAGGCCCGGCAGGGCGTCCGCTACCCGACGCTGCAGGGGCTGATGGTGGCGGACACCCAGACAATGGAACCGGTTCCGCGGGATGGTGAAACGGTCGGGGAGATCTGCCTGCGTGGCAACACGGTGATGAAAGGCTACCTGAAGAACCCGGAAGCAACGGAAGAAGCCTTCCGTGGAGGCTGGTACCACACCGGCGACCTGGCCGTATGGCACGAGGACGGCTACATCGAGATCAAGGACCGGCTCAAGGACATCATCATCTCGGGAGGCGAGAACATCTCCACCATCGAAGTGGAAAGCGTTATCTACAGCCACCCGGATGTCCTGGAAGCAGCGGTTGTGGCTCGTCCGGACGAGAAATGGGGTGAAATCCCCTGTGCCTTTGTCACCCTCAAGCCTGAGGCCGGGGAAGTGAGCGAGGAGGCCATCATCAGCTACTGCCGCGAGCACCTGGCCCGGTTCAAGGCCCCGAAGAAAGTGATCTTTGAGGAGTTGCCCAAGACCTCCACCGGGAAGGTGCAGAAGTTTGTGTTACGGGAAATGGCTAAGGACGCCTGACACCAGATCCGCTAACCAAGCGGCTTCAGTGCCAGTACGCTCTCACGGGCTGCCAGCTTTTCGGAGCGCACTTCGGCAATAAGGTCATCGAGTGCGCTCAACTGGCGTGCTTCCAGTTCCGGGGCTACTATGTCTTCCAGTAAGGTCACCTGAACGTGGCGATCCTGAAATTGACCCAGGCGTTTCTGGCGCGACTTCAGTTTACGGATGCCGCCGGCCAGGTGCTCAGGATCCAGCTCGATCAGGTAACGGATCCGTTTGAGCGACTTTCGGACGCGGTGGATGTCGTCGTCCGGCGATTCCTCGGTCAGCGCACCAAGCAGACGGTCGTGGACGACGATCTGTTCCTCAAGGGCTTTCGTGATGTGTTTCCGCTTGAGGCGGCGCGCAGCGTCCTCGATGGCGCCATCCCGCACCAGTGAGCGCCAGCGGTCGATGCCCTTGTGATAGCGCGCGCCCTCGAGGATTTTCCGCAGTCGCTGATGCTCTGCGCGTTGGCTGGCCCGAATGATGGATTCCGTACCAGATGCCGTAATGGTGGCCCGCATCCGTGAATCCTCCCGCCAGACAGCCAGGGTCTCCAGGAACACATCGAGATCCCTCAGATGACTCGTTTCCCGAGCCTGGCGTTTCAGCCCCTTGATCCCCTTCCTGAGCGATTGGGCGCCGAGGGCGCGTTGCAGGGCTTCCGCAATGGCGCGACTGCGCCGCAGGTTCACACGGAACTGGTGGAGAAACTCAGGGTCCTGCCCCTCGTGAACGCCGGGCTCCAGAGCCTGGATCAGATACATCTGGTGCTCCAGACTTTGTACGATTCGCCGTCGGAGTGACCGCCCTTTTGAGCCCGGCGCACTGGGTATCTGGCGCGCAAAGCGTTCATAGTCTAAGAGTTCGGGGAAGGTCCCTGTCATTTCCATGGTTTTCTCCCTGCGGTCCCTTGTTATGCGACGGGTCATTCCTGATCCCCCGTAGAGCCATTGTTCGCCGTTTGGATTGGTGGAACAAGTGTGGGATCCGCGACAGGTAGGGATTGCCCCGATCCCTACAGGTCCAGTAAGAAGGGTGGGTTGATGTCGATACCTTCAACCTCAACGCCGCTGTCCTGGAGATAGAAGGCATCGGACAGGGCAGGCAGGGCCAGCTCCGGGCTCTCCTGCAGCAACGAGTCATGGTTGCCCGCGATCACTATCTTGTGTCGGTGGGGCAGTTCTCCCAGCTAATCATTGAAGTCCGACAGGTTCCGCCTCAGGCCGAGGAAATCGCCGGCATGGATGAGCACATCGTCGTCGGGCATCTCGGGCACTCCGCGGTGCAGTCCGTGGGTGTGGGAGAGGCAGACAATTCGGGTCATTAAGTTAGCCGCTCTCAGGAGTGCACTGTACGGGCGCCTGCCATCCCGCTAGTGATAGCAGGCTTTTCGGAAGTGATTATATCGGCTCCATCTCAAGCAATGGCAGATTGAAAATCAGCATCATTGTCAGGAAAAGGGTGGCCGACACCAACAGCATCCAGAGGTTGATCTTCACGCGCTTCCTTGTGGGCGTAATCATCCACTCTTTGGCAATGGCAACAATGATGATTGCATATGCGATATAGCGGACAAGCGGGTGCGTGAGGCTGGTTGCCGTGAATCCGCACAGACCACTGTTGCAGACATTCATCTCCTCCCAAAACCCTCTCATTTCAGGGAATTGAGAGATTGCCGTAAGCAACATCAGAAGCAGGAGCATGATGGCACGGTTGCTCCACACCAGAAGCTTGGAGTCTTGGGGTTTGTCGTTCACACTTAATCCCTGTTCAAGCGAGTTTTTCACCGTTCAAAATTTTTCACTTTCGTTTTTGGCATCTGGTAAAGCTTGCCGCGAATATTTGTAGTGCTCATCTGGAAGTCAATCCTCGCAGGAAGTAGTTGAGACGCAACCTTGGAGGCTATGGCTCTGTGGCAAGCCCTCGATAGTCCTGTTTGGGCTGATATATGCGATTCGTCAGGAGCCCCTCCACCATCGATCGGACAGAGGAGTTGATCATGCCACTTGAATGTCCGCGCTGGCAGTCCACCCGGATTGGCAGCAACAACTATGTGAAGAAGGGCGCCGGAGTGGTCAGCGCGGGTTCCGGCACTGTCGGTGGGATCAGCGCCGCGTCTTCCGGTGCCGCTTATGGCGTCTCCTTGGGCTTATTCGCTGGGCCCGTTGGCGCCACGGTTGGCAGCCTTTCAGGGGCCATCATTGGAGGGCTGTTGGGTGGTACCACCGAAGCGTCCGCCGGCATGGCCCTGGGTAGCGTGCTTGATGAGCAGGTGCTGGATAACTACCGGTGACTTGCCGCTACTGCTTCCGTAATGCCCCATCAGAGGAAAGCGAGGCATCCGGAGATCCCGGGGGAATAAGCTGAGGGCGGAGCGGCGGGAGCTTCGGTCGAAGATGTTCAGTGAGTGTTGATGCAGGATCACCCTGAACAGTCAGGGTGATCCAAGCAGAGATGGTCTACCGGGCAATCAGGGGCTCTTCTGGGTTAAACCAAAGTTCGCGCCCTGCTCATGCGTGCTGGGGTTGATTCATGCGCTGTAACGTGGCCACCAGATCGTTAAATCGCTCGCCTTGAAGCATGACATGATTACGCAAGCGTGACGCAGCTAGATCTTCATCACGATTCGCAATCGCGTCAACGATCGACTGGTGCTCTTGGAACGATCGTCCGAGACGGTGCTTAGCCTGGAGCTGCATTCGCCGATAGGGTTGCAAAGCTGAATGTAGCCTAGCCGCTTCCTGCGCTAAATACGTGTTGTGACTGGCCTCATAAATACACTGGTGAAAGAGGCTGTTTTCGTAATAGTAGGCATTGACGTCCCCTTCCTCGGATTTCTCTCGACACTTCTCATGGACCTGATGAAGGGCGGTCAATTCCGCATCAGTGATACGCCGTGCCGCCAGTCGTGCACACAATGCCTCGAGCTCCGCCATTACTTCGAAGCGCTCGCTAAGCTCGATTACACCGAGCTTGGCCACGAAGGTGCCACGCTTGGGAAATACCTGCACCAATCCCGATACAGCCAGCTGTTGAATTGCCTCGCGAACAGGGGTTCGTGAGCAGTTGTATTTTTTTTCCAATGCTGCTGGGTCTAGTCGGGAACCGGGCGGCAGACGCCCTTCCACGATATCGTCCTCCAGCAGGTTACAAAGTCTTTGCGCTTGGGAAGGCTTTGGCATAACGGCTTTTAGGTTCCTTTTCTTGACTCATAAATATTTTGCCACTATAACTTATATATAACAACTTAATCTGAAATATTTCAGAGGGGTTGTGTGTTGCAGCAGGCACGCAGCGTTACAGGTTATTAAGGCCGCGATTATGAGCTTAAACATGAGTTTTCTGCAGGATCTTCTTTCACGCATTGTGACGCGCTCTCGAGAGAATACCCTCGATGCACCCCCTGACGGGAGACAACGCACAGATTCCGCACTGGAAAAACTGGAGTCTGCTTGCAATACCCTGATGCAGGGTGGGGGTGAGGCGTCTCGCATACTGGTGGCCCAGAAAGCACTGGAACACTATGCCAGCCTTGATGTTACGGAACGTCTGGCTTTTTTTACCCTGCTCACGGAGCAGTACACGGCTGAACCAAGTCACGTTCACGCGGCCTATGCTGCCTATCGGGAAGAGGAGAGCAGCACGAACCTGCAGCGCCTGTTCAATGTCTGTGAGCCACGGCGCCAGGAACTGCTGCGCCGTCTCAATCTTTGTCCGGGTGGTACTTTCGAGCTGGTCAAGATGCGTTCTGACTTGCTTAACCTGTTGCGAGACTCCCCAGAGCTGGCCCCCCTCGACGCTGATTTTGTTCACCTGTTCACGTCCTGGTTTAACCGTGGATTCCTGATGCTGGAAAGCATCGACTGGAATACTCCAGCAACCGTGTTGGAGAAAATCATTCGGTATGAGGCGGTTCACGAAATACGTGACTGGTCTGACCTACGCCGGCGTCTCGATCCCCAAGATCGACGGTGCTATGCGTTTTTCCATCCTGCCATCGGTGATGAGCCATTGGTCTTCGTGGAAGTCGCTCTATGCAAAGGTGTTGCCGAGAATATCAAGGATATTCTTGAAAGTGACAATGAGCTCTCTCTGGCTGACGTGGATACCGCTGTTTTTTACAGCATCAGTAACTGTCAGCGGGGACTGAAGGGGATTTCCTTTGGAAACTTCCTTATAAAACAGGTGGTTCAAGAGCTCAAGCGTGAGCTTCCCCGCCTTACCCAGTTCGTCACGCTCTCTCCCGTGCCCGGGTTTGCCAACTGGTTGGATAAAGCTCGGCGCACGGGGCGCTGCCAGCTCTCTCCCGCTGCGGAGTCTGCTCTCGAATCGAATGAGTGGGTCAAAGACACACGTGCTCAGCAGTCGTTGGAGTCGGAATTACGAGCCGAAGCTGCTCATTATCTGGTCAATACCAAGAACCATGCCGGCCAACCGTTTGACCCGGTAGCACGGTTTCATCTGGGTAACGGAGCGAGCTTACACCAAATCAACTGGCCCGGTGATACCTCGTCCAAGGGACTTCACCAGGCGCATGGCCTGATGGTCAATTATCGCTATCAGCTTGACCAGATTGAAAAGAACCACGAAGCCTACAGTCGTGAGGGCACCGTTATCTGCACACCCGACATTCGACGTGAGGCAGTCCGAGCAAAAACGCAACAGGCCGAATCGGCTGATGTTTGACGTCCCCTTGCAACAAAATCCTTAAGGAGGCCCCCAATGAACAATAATCTCTACCTGCAGTTCCTGCCGCATTTTCAACAGAAGCCGGGAAAAGTCTTGATAGCTACGCCGGAAGGTGAACGCTATTGCTACCAGAATGTTCTGGATGTGTCACAACGTATTGCTTCGGCATTGCTTGAGCTCGGGGTCCAGCGTGGTGACCGTGTGGCCGTCCAGGTAGATAAGAGTCCTCAGGTGCTTATGCTGTATCTGGCCTGCCTGCAGGTTGGTGCTGTTTACCTTCCGCTCAACACAGCATATACCGATGCTGAGGTTGAGTACTTTCTGGGAGATGCGGAACCGCGACTTTACGTTTGCACGCCTGAGAGGCTGGAGCAGTCGCGTTCCTACGCTCTAAATGGGAGTGTGACTCACGCTGAAAGCCTGGGAACCAGCGCCGACGGAACTCTGATGGAACGGGCCGACGCGGCTGAGCCGACAAGTGATGTTGCCGAGCTTGATGCTGATGATCTGGCAGCCATTCTTTATACATCGGGTACTACGGGTCGCTCCAAAGGGGCGATGCTCAGCCATGAAAACCTGGCCTCCAACAGTCACTCCCTGGTGGAAGCCTGGCGTTTTACGTCTGATGATCACTTACTGCATGCGCTCCCGATCTTTCATACCCATGGCCTGTTCGTGGCCTGCAACGTAACGCTGATGTCGGGCGCCTCCATGACTTTTGTACCCAAGCTGGATGTGGATACGCTGCTTGACTTGATGCCCCGTGCGACAGTCTTGATGGGCGTCCCCACCTTCTACACCAGGTTACTTGAATCGCCCCGCCTGGATCGTGAAGTTGTTGCGAATATGCGGCTGTTCGTGTCCGGTTCGGCGCCGCTTCTGGTGGAAGCGCATGAACAGTTTGAGGCGCGCACCGGTCATGCGATTCTGGAACGTTATGGTATGACAGAGACTAATATGAATACTTCTAATCCCTATCAGGGCGAGCGTCGACCGGGGACAGTGGGGATGCCGTTGCCAGGAGTCGAGTTGCGCATCACCGAGCGTGAGAATGGAGTTGAACTTGCGCAGGGAGAAACCGGTATGGTTGAAGTACGGGGCCCCAACGTCTTCCAGGGGTATTGGCGCATGCCGGAGAAGACCCGGGAGGAGTTCCGTGAAGATGGCTTCTTCATCACGGGTGATCTGGGTCGTATTGATGAACAGGGTTATCTGCAGATCGTCGGGCGGGACAAGGATCTGGTGATTTCCGGCGGTTACAACGTCTATCCCAAGGAGATCGAACAGTTTATTGATGAGCTGCCAGGAGTGGTGGAGTCAGCGGTTATCGGGGTTGCCCACCCGGATCTGGGAGAAGGGGTTACTGCGGTGGTTGTACCGGAGGCCGACTCGTCCCTTACCGAGGACAGGGTTTTGGAAAGTCTGAGCGATAAGTTGGCCCGTTATAAACAGCCCAAGCGCGCGTTCTTCGTCGACAGGCTTCCACGAAACGTTATGGGAAAGGTTCAGAAGAAGGAAATGCGGGATACATACGCCGATACTTACCTTCAGAAGGAGGATGTCAAAATTAAATCTTAGGATACTTCGCCCATGGGTATGACCTGGGCGGAGCATTGAAATAACCGTTGTTTTAGAGCCAGTACACGGTAGAAATTTACACAAAAACAATATGAGGATTCGGCCATGGCAATTTATGGAGTCGCCCTGCTGGCAGGGTGCATGATGTTTGGATTGATAATAGGCGATCTTCTCGGCCAGGTATTGGGAATCGAAGCCAATCTTGGAGGAGTCGGCATCGCCATGCTTCTACTCATCTTTGTCACGAATGTCATCCATCAATGGGGAAAGCTACCCGACTCAACGTCGTCCGGCATCACTTTCTGGAATGCCATGTACATTCCCATCGTAGTGGCGATGGCAGCCAGTCAAAACGTTGCAGCTGCATTTAGCGGTGGGTTGGTGTCATTGCTGGCGGGGGTCTTGGCGGTCGTTCTAGGACTGGCGTTGGTGCCCGTAATTGCGGGGAAGCCGGAGCCGGAGCAGGATTGCCAGGATGAGCCTGCAACCGCAGTCGCCAGTAATACAGCCGGGTCCCGGAGGGGGTAAGAAATGTTTGAATCTCTGATTGAACTGTTTGATGAATACCATTTGATCGCGGCGTTTGCTGTAATTGGACTAACGATGTACCTGTCTAACTGGCTAAGTGTCCGATTTACAAACGGTAAGTTTCATGGCTCAGCAATAGCCATTCTTCTGGGATTGCTTCTGGCTTATATTGGAGGTGTCGTTACGGGCGGCGAAAATGGCTTAGCCGACCTGACTCTTTTTTCAGGACTGGGATTAATGGGCGGAGGCATGCTTCGTGATCTTGCGATCATCGCCACGGCTTATGGGGTCAGATTTAGCGAGATCCGGAAGGCGGGGGTTCATGGTGTTGTCGCTTTGTTTGCCGGAGTTATTGTTTCTTTCCTCGCAGGAGGGATTATTGCGGTTGGGTTCGGTTACACAGACCCTGTTGATATTACAACGGTAGGGGCTGGTACAGTGACATACATTGTCGGGCCAGTGACTGGCAGTACGTTGGGCGCTAGTTCTGAAATCATTGCGCTATCGATCGCGGCCGGCCTAGTTAAGTCAATACTGGTCATGATTGTTACACCGATGACTTCACGCATAATCGGTCTTGATAACCCTCGTTCAGCAATGATCTTTGGTGGGCTTATCGGCACCACCAGTGGGGTCGCCGCTGGTCTTGCTGCCACCGATGCACGCTTAGTGCCATACGGAGCAATGACTGCAACGTTCTATACAGGCTTAGGGATATTGCTGGCTCCTACTGCACTCTTTTTGATGGTTAGAGCCATAGCCTAGCCCGGATTTCTCACGAATGCCCGGAGGCTGTGTTTCTGCCAGTGTAGTCGCCCCGGCCAAGACTCGCAGGGCTCGCCTTAGATCAGATTCTGACCGCTGAGCCGGCTCTGGATACACTGCCCCCTTCCCCATTGGTTCGGGCCGGGGGCGCCCGTTGGATTTATGTCGGGACAAGCCGGCCAACGAGCTGGCTGAGTTCATCTTTCCAAGGATAGTGCTCGCTGATCATCAGCCGGATACGCCGGGTATTGCGGATCACTACCGCCGCGACCTTGATCAGCTTCAGTCGCAGGTTATGGATGCTCATGCGCTCGAAGACAGTGTTTTTCAGATACCGGCGCAGGCGCTCGAACAGCGTGTAGGCAAAGCCTGACAGCAACAGCCGCCACTGGTTGGCCCACCAGTCGGTACTTGATGAACGATCCGCGAACAGATCCAGCTGCTGGTCCTTGATCCGGTTCTCCATGTCGCCACGAGCGCAGTACCGCTGGTAATAGAGTTTGGCGCCATCGTCGTAGCGTGAGCTGATGATAAAGCGCGGGTTAGCACCGAGTTCGCTATGCTCCAGCCGGGAGACGATCCAGCGCGAACGTTTCCAGCTTCGAGCCCGATACTGGAAGCGGTAAACGCCACTCATTTTCTCCCCGGCTTGCCGGTAATAGTGGCGCACCCGCGCCATCGGGATTTTGACCTCATCCAGCAGTTTATTGTTTTTGCTGAACCCGACCAGGTAGTCCACGCCGTTGCGGTCGCACCATTCGAGCAGCCTCGGGCGATAGAAGCCGGCATCGCCGCGGAACACGATCCGGGTAGCCGGCCAGTGCTGGCGGATGAAACGCACCAGCAGCGCCAGGATGGCCCAGCTGTGGCGGGCATCGCTGTAATAGCTCGGGCGCAGGTAGCTGACCAGCAAGTGGCGGCCGCAGAACACGTACAGCGGCAGATAGCAGTGATGATCGTAATACCGGTGAAAGTGCTTGGCCGGCTGCTCACCGTGCAAAGGAATATCGGTGCCATCAAAATCCAGCACCAGCTCTTTGGGTGGCGCCTCATGCTGGTCAATGAACTGCTGCCACAGCACCCGGTGGGCCTCGACAACCGCCTGGCGATCCACGCCGCGCTCCATCTGGCTCAGCGTGGACTCGCCGGCCAGGGCCTGATCCCGGCCGATGGCGCTTTGCAGGATCTGGTCAAAGCGCAGTTGCTGGTGATCGTTGAAGTCCTCGTAGCCGGCTGCCAGCCCCTACACCCGCTGGGCCACCATCGAGGGCAGAGAGTGGCGAACCTTCGAGCTCATGCGTGAATCGTTCAATGCGCCAGCAAGCTGGCGGGTGAGGCCATGGCATTTATCGACTTCGCGCAGCAACAATAATCCGGCGTCGGAACTGATGTGGCCACCGGAGAAATCGGCTTCAATGAGGCGGGACCGAGTGGCGAGAAGGCGAGTTTTTCAGGTACCATTCTGGATAGCGGCTTTGGTGGTGTGTTTTTGGTGTAAGGTCCTGAAATTCTACCACTTTAAGCCGCTTCTTCCTTCCTTTTACTGCCTTCTCGTGAGAAATCCGGGCTAGCTTGGTTTCGGGCTAACCCGCTAAGAACCGTAAATCATGGGTCTAGATTTAATTTTTGGATTCGATAGCGCAATTGCCGCACGGTGAGATTGAGGAGTTGGGCTGCTTGCGTCTTGTTACCTTCCGCTTCGTGTAGAGCTTCCCGGATATTTTTAGCTTCCTCATGCCGGACCCACTCATAACGCCGCCCTGCATGTATATCATGATGCTCGTGGTAGGTGTTTGTGGTGGGTAAGGTGTCAGGGAACTCCTCTGGATTGGATCGTTCGGGAAGATTGATAGCGCCCTCGTTCGCAAGGATTACTTGGACCAGGCTGTCATCGATCTGGTTGGACTCAGCAGTCAGAACCGCACGCTCCAGGACATTGATCAATTGGCGAACATTGCCAGGCCATGGGAAGCTTTCCAATAGAGCAAGGGCACCGCGGCTAAGTACTGCATTCCGATTGTGCTGATGATTTATTTCATTCAAGTGATGGAGAGCAATACGTCGAATATCTCCATCTCGATGGCGTAAGGCAGGGAGTTCGATGGGGACGACATTGATGCGGTAGAAAAGGTCGAGCCGGAAGTGCCCCTGATTGACGTAATCCATAAGAGGAGCATGGGTCGCACTTATGAGCCGGAAGTCCACGGGGATGCTGTGGGTAGCCCCGATCGGATCAACCTGCTTTTCCTGGAGTGTACGTAGGAGTTTGGCCTGGAGGCTGAGTGGCATGTCACCGATCTCATCCAAAAAAAGAGTGCCACCATCAGCTAAAGTCAGCTTTCCGGACTTTGCGCTTGTAGCTCCAGTGAAGCTACCTTTTACGTGCCCGAAAAGTTCGGCCTCTTGAAGGTCTGCTGGGATCGCGGAGCAATTAATCGAGATGAATGGTTGCTCGCTGCGCGAACTTTGCTGGTGAATCATTCGGGCAAACTTTTCCTTACCTGTTCCCGATTCGCCCAGCAGTAGGATCGGTGCTTCTGTATCTGCCACCTGATTTGCCTGCTTAAGTGCATCCATCAGTGTAGGGCTGGAGCCGATGACACCGTGCGCTACGCCATTGTTAACCATTTCCTCCGCGGTGAGCGTGTTACGCAGTGTTTGGTTTTCCTGGACAAGATGGGAGGTCTTTTCCTCGACGAATTCGTTGATGCGCAGGACCTGTCCGATCATGGCACTAGCCACGCGTAACAGGCTGATGTCCAGGTGGAATGGCCGGGCCATATCCGTTTCCCGCTGAACAGACAGAACCCCGATTGGCGAGCCCGCTTCCAGGATGGGCACGGCAATGAATGCAAGTCGTTCATTCGATGTAACGCCGCTGGTTTCCGTAACGCGGCGGACAAAGAGCGGCTCGTCGTCCACGTCCGGAACTAGGCCGATTGAGCCGGTTCGCATGACGTGACCAGTTACGCCTTCCCCCTTCCTCAGATCAAATCGGCCATGTTCGACGTTGGCTTCTGAGAGACCATAGTGGTGATAGATTTCCATCGCCCCTGTGGTTTGGTTCGGGAGGGCCACACGACCGCAGTTCAACCCGCATAATTGGGCGATAAGCCGCAGGATACCTTCAATGGTATTTCCTGGATCCAGAGGCTTCTCAAGAAGCTTGGACATCTCAAGGATCGTGACAAGTTCCTCGCGCATTGTTGGTACGTCGGATAGGTCGTCGTCGGACATCCTGTTCTCCTCGCAATACGCATTTCAGTGTCCAAAGTGGCTTGAATCTGGAGGCCAAGAGAGGCGTTGTAGGAGGATCACAAGCCTCGGGTGATCAGCACTAGTGCCCAAGCATCCAGGGTCGTTTCGTTCGCGGTTGACGTGGGGGTGTGGCTTTCCTGTTCTCAGAACCGGCTTGGGCAGCTGTACTGTTTTGGTGACCGCCACAACAACTGTGAGAGGGCGAGTGTTGGCTTCGTTCGTTCGTCTCATGAGCCCGGCGATGAGTTGGTGAGAGGGCGGATAGGCGAGGTGCTTTAATGATGCGTGGGCTGGATGTTCCGCATGTTTTGCAGTTTTGGTCATCGTTGCGATCGCTGATGGGCACAAAAGCTTCGAAATCGCCGCAAGCAGGACAACTGTAGGCATACATGGGCATGGGTTGCTCCTCCGTGGTCAGGATGTTAGGGAAGGAAAGCGGTCGGTCGGAACCGACCGCTTTTGCCTTAGCCTTTCCAGGGCGCTGTCGGAATGTCATCCGCAGGTGCCATTTTGATGGGCCCCTCTGTGGTTGGGTTGATGTCGAAATCAAAGATCTCCGTGGGCAGGAACAACGTTGCACAGGCGTTGGGGATGTCGACGATGCCACTGATATGTCCCTGCACTGGTGCAGTGCCAAGGATGGCGTACCCTTGTGCACCGCTGTAACCAAATTGCTTGAGATACTCGATGGCATTAACGCATGCCTGTCGGTAGGCTAGGTGAGCGTCGAGGTAGTGTTGTTTGCCGGAGTCTGTTACCGAAATGCCTTCGAAGATCAGATGTTTTTTGTACTCAGGTTGCAGAGTGCTTGGCTGAAAAATGGGGTTGCGCACAGCGTACTTGCGAACACCATCCTTAATAAGATTGACTCGCACACGAATCCAGCCAGCCATTTCGATCGCGCCGCAGAAAGTAATTTCCCCGTCCCCTTGAGAGAAGTGCAAGTCCCCCATGGAGAGCCCTGCCTCCGGCACGTAGACGGGGAAAAACACCCGAGAACCTTTGGTCAAATCCTTGATGTCGCAGTTACCGCCATGCTCCCGTGGGGGTACGGTACGAGCAGCTTCCGCTGCTGCTTCCTTGGCTTTGGCACCAGTCATGCGTCCCATGTGCGCAGTTGGCGCATATGGGGCAGTGGCCAATTCGGGAACGCGGTGTGGATCCGTGTCGATCAGTTCCTGCTCTCGACGATTCCACTCCTCCAGAAGTTCTTTTGAGGGCAGGCACCCGATAAGTCCCGGATGCATGATGCCAGCGAAGTTGACGCCAGGGACGTGGCGTGAATTAGCGTAGATGCCGTGAAAGTCCCAGATGGACTTTCGGGCCTCAGGATAAAGGTCTGTGAGGAAACCGCCGCCATTTTCCTGGGCGAACATACCGTTGAATCCCCACTGCTCGTTTTCGAAGGCTCCAAGGTCGAGGATATCAACGACCAGAAGGTCTCCGGGTTCGGCACCCTTAACGCCAATGGGGCCAGTGAGATAGTGCACCTCGGAGAGGTCGACATCTCGGACGTCTTCGGCACTGTCATTATTGCTGACTTGGCCCCCCGTCCAATCCATGCACTCCAGTGTAAGTTCGGTCCCGGGCTCGACCGTAGTGATCATTGGAATATCCGGATGCCAACGGTTATGGATGTTGTCGTGCTCTCCAGGAGACTTGGACAGGTCGATCTTAATAGTGGTTTCGCTCATTGGGTGCGCTCCTTCTGGGTCGCCTTCGCTTCGGGAAAACCGACTCCCATGTCGCCGGGGTGGTTCGGTTAACGTTCCTATAGCGCACTGAGGCAGGATCTATGCCAGCTATGCGGCTGACAGGAACCCCCCGTAAGAAGGGGCGTACTCACAATGCCAAGCCCTCGGCGTCAAGCAATGTCAGTGACAATGTCGGATTGTTACGGCTGACAAAGTGACATTGTCAGAAACCACTACTGTGCTCCATTGACAGGGAGCGGAGCTGAATGCTCTCCGGTAGTGGCACTCGACTGTAGCTAACCTTCTGTCTTGCAGTGTTTTTGGTCTTGTTTGGTTCAACTTTAACGGATCTCGGTGGTCCCTGTGGCATGACCGTTGCTCTTTGTCGTAGCGCATCATTTGCCAACGATAAGGAGCATTCCATGCAACATTCCAATTGGCGCAAAAGTATTGCGGCCCTAACAATCGCCGCTCTTGCGGGGGCGGGTGCTTCATCCGTCGGTGCCAACGAAGAGTACCCCACGGATGAAGTCAACACGACTGGCCTTGCCGTCACCGACGACACTGTCGAGGTTGGCATCCTACATTCTCTCACGGGCACGATGGCTATCAGTGAAACCGGCTCAGTCGAGGCCGAGCAGCTTGCCATTCGCCAGATCAACGAGTCGGGCGGCGTTCTGGGTCGTCAGATTGAAACTGAGGTCGAAGACGGTGCAAGTGACTGGCCGACGTTCGCTGAAAGGGCATCCAGTCTCTTGGAAAGTGATGATGTGGCGGCCGTTTTCGGATGCTGGACCTCGGCCTCGCGGAAGGCTGTATTACCAGTTTTCGAAGAAAACAACGGGCTGCTGTATTACCCCACCTTCTACGAAGGCCTGGAGGCTTCACCTAATGTGTTCTACCAAGGGCAGGAAGCTACCCAGCAAATCATTGCTGGACTGAACTGGGTTCATGAAAAAGAGAATGCCGACACCTATTATCTTATTGGCTCGGATTACATTTGGCCGCGTACATCTCACGCCATTGCCCGGCATCACATCGAGAATGAGCTCGGTGCCAAGGTCGTTGCCGAGCAGTACTTCCCTCTGGGGCACACCAATTTTCGATCCGCTATCAATCAGATCCGGCTGAAGAACCCCGATGTGGTCTACAGCATTATCGCTGGCGACAGCAATGTGTCTTTCTGGTCCCAGCTGAATAGTGCCGGGATCAACGCCGACAACCAGACCGTGTTGACGAACTCTGTGACGGAAGACGAGGTCAAGGCGATTGGCGCTGAGAATGTCGAGGGCCATTACTCGGCCATGAAATATTTCCAGAGTCTGGATAACCCTCACAACAAGGAATTCGTTGAGGAGTTCAAGGAAATGCATGGCGAAGACAGTGTCATTGGCGATGTTACCCAGGCGGCCTACCTGGGGCCCTGGATCTGGAAGCGTGCTGTGGAGAAGGCTGAATCTTTCGACGTGGACAAGGTGCGTGAGGCTGCGCGTGGCATGGAGTTTGATGATGTGCCAGAAGGCTACGTCCGGGTGCACGAAGAGAACCAACATCTGTGGAGCAAACTGCGGATTGGTCAATGGCAGTCGGATGGGACCGCGGAAGTGGTTTATGAGTCCGACTTGATCGAACCCGACCCCTTCCCTGAAGACGTCGATATCGATCCGGACGAAATGGAATAACCGTGACGACGTCGGAGGTCGTTATTTGCGACCTCCGCCATCCCACCATCAAAGAGGTGCATTATGGGCGGTTACACCACGTCGGAAATTGCCACCATCATGGCCATGCAGGGGATCGCGGGGCTTAGTCTCTTCGGTGTATTCCTGCTTATGGCACTTGGGCTCGCCATCATATTTGGCCAGATGGGAGTCATTAACATGGCGCATGGAGAGTTTCTTACTCTCGGGTCGTACGCCACCTACGTTGTCGCCACAATGTTCGAATCCTATGCACCCGGGCTTTTTTCGTATTACTTCCCTGTGGCCATTGTGCTGTCGTTCCTGGTCGCGTTTGGAGTGGGGTACTTACTCGAATACGGACTGGTCCGCCATCTCTATAAAAGGCCTTTGGATACATTGCTGGCGACCTGGGCGGTAGGCTTGATCATGCAGCAGATCTTTCGTTCCATTTTTGGGGGGCGCGGTGTAAGTGCTGATGCACCGGACTGGCTGCAGGGCAGTATTCAACTGTCACAGATGCTTTTCCTCTCCCGGTCGGATCTGTTCGTGATGTGCATCGCGATCGCGATGACAGTGATTGTTTCGATTCTGCTCTACAGGGCGCGATGGGGGATGCGAGTACGCTCCACAACCCAGAACCGGGCCATGGCCAACGCTGTTGGAATCAATACCGCCAAGGTGGATCGCAATACGTTTGCGCTTGGTTGCGGTCTGGCAGGCATAGCGGGTTCCGCGTTTACCACGATCAGTGCAACCACGCCGACTGCAGGTGCGCAGTACCTGGTCGACACATTTCTTGTAGTGGTTCTTGGTGGCGCGGCGAGTCTGCTTGGAACGGTGGCATCAGCGTTCTCCATAGCTCAGGCGCAGTCGATCCTTGAGTTCTTCATAACCGGGTCCATGGCCAAGGTGCTTACTCTGATGGTGGTGATCGGCATTATCATGCTGCGCCCGCAGGGACTGTTCACCCTGAAAGTGCGGCAATGAGAGGAGGTATCATGACGACAATTCTGCGACTTCTCGGTGGCCGCTTGGAGTGGTTGATTTGCTTGGGGGTATTCGCGGCGCTCCTGCTGGTGGTCTTGCCGCTGGCTTTTAATGGGTACTTCCTGAATCTGCTCGGCCGGTATCTTGCGTTGGCGTTTGTCGCCATCGGCCTGGTGATGTGCTGGGGGTACGGGGGTATGCTGAGCCTTGGGCAAGGGGTGTTCTTTGGACTTGGCGGCTACGCCATGGCGATGTTCCTGAAACTTGAAGCTTCGACCCCCGAAGCTACCGCTAGGCAATCTACTCCGGGGATTCCCGACTTTATGGACTGGAACCAACTTACCGCACTTCCCTGGTGGTGGGAGCCCTTCAACAGCTTCAGCTTTACCCTTGCAGCTCTATTGCTCATTCCCGCAGCTGTGGCGTATGTATTTGGCTATGCGTTGTTCAAACGGCGGGTCAGTGGCGTCTACTTTGCGATTGTGACGCTTTCGCTTGCGGCCGCGATGAGTATTCTGATTGTGGGCCAGCAGGGGTATACCGGGGGCGCAAACGGTATTACTGACTTCCAGACCCTGTTGGGATGGGACATCACCACCGACAGTGCGCGCTACGTCATCTACTACATCTGCGTCTTCCTTCTGCTTGGATGCATATTGTTGGGGCAATGGATACTGAGCAGCCGTGCGGGACGGGTGCTGATTGCCGTCCGCGATGAGGAAAACCGTGTCCGTTTTTCCGGCTACAGCGTGGAAGATTTCAAAATCTTCGTGTTCATGGTGGCGGCTGTTTTTTCCGCAATCGGCGGTGCCATGTATGCCCTACAGGCAAGCTTCATATCGCCATCCCAGGTTGGGATCGGACTGTCTGTTGAGTTGGTAGTGCTGTGCGCGGTGGGGGGGCGTTTCTCCCTGCTTGGAGCGGCGTTTGGGGCGTTGTTGATCAAGACAGCGGAGATGTACCTGTCTGATCTGTTTCCGCAGCTGTGGACGATCCTCTTCGGGCTGATACTGCTCGTAGTCGTTCTAGCTTTCCCTAAAGGTCTCGCAGGGCTTTACGAGCTTACCAGGGATTATGCGCTTGCTCACTTCGGGAGCAGTCAATCCGATGCGGCGGTTGAGGAGCATGCAGACAAGCGGAGTTTACACGGTCGAGAGGAAGGTTTCCTTGTCCGGGCTAAACGTATTTTGGGAGGGATCCGGTAATGGTTGCCAATGCACAGCTCTTACTGAGTATAGAAGACCTTGCCGTTTCATTTGACGGCTTTCGAGCGGTTGATGGCATCAATCTTTATCTGAATGAAGGTGAGTTGCGCGTGATCATTGGCCCGAATGGGGCGGGCAAGACGGCCCTGCTGGACCTCGTTTGCGGAAAGACTCGCGCTACGGGAGGGTCGATTCTCTTTCGAGACAAACAGCTGCGGGGCATGACAGAGAATCAGATTGTGCATGCCGGTGTGGGACGAAAGTTTCAGGCACCTTCAATTTATGAAAGCCTCAGCGTTTTTGAGAACCTGGAACTGACCTATCCGAAAGGTCGCAATGTGATCGGATCGTTGTTCTTCCGGCGCACATCGGAGGTGGAAGAACGCATTCAGGCTACTGCCGACATGGTCGGCTTGGGGGATCGCTTGGAGGATCTCGCCGGATTGCTCAGTCATGGGCAGAAGCAGTGGCTGGAGATCGCGATGCTGCTGATTCAGGACCCGCAACTGCTCATGCTTGATGAGCCTGTTGCGGGTATGAGCCAAGCAGAGCGCCAGCAAACGGCAGAGCTTCTGAACCGCATCAGCCAAGACCGTTCTGTGCTCATTATCGAACACGACATGAAATTCGTGGAACAGATTGCCAGCAAGGTTACGGTTCTGGATCAGGGGAAAGTTTTGGCCGAAGGGAATATTGATCGGGTCAAGAACGACGAGCGCGTCATCGAGCGGTATCTGGGCCACTGAACGAGGACATACTCATGCTGAAAGTGAATGATCTATCCATCGGTTACGGTCTGAGCCAGGTGGTGCACGATATCAATCTCGAACTCGGCAAGGGTGAAATCCTTGGCGTTATGGGACGTAATGGGATGGGCAAGACGACCCTGTTCAAAGCACTCATTGGGTTGTTGCCGTCATGGTCCGGGGATATCCAAATGGGGGGTGTCAAATTAACTGGCGAACAGCCATACCGGCGCGTGGCGTCCGGACTTGCGTACGTGCCCCAAGGGAGACAGGTCTTCGCAACGTTAACAGTTGAGGAGAACATTCGGACGGGGTTGGAAGCTACTGGGCAGAAGAAGGTCCCCGACGATATCTATTCGTTGTTCCCTGTGCTCCAAGAGATGCGTAAACGTCGGGCAGGGAACCTGTCTGGTGGGCAACAGCAGCAATTAGCGATAGCACGGGCGCTTGCGGCTGAGCCGGACGTTCTGTTGTTGGATGAGCCTACGGAAGGAATTCAGCCCTCGATTATTAAAGATATGGCGAAAACTTTGCGCGAAATCCGGCAGGTTCGGAACATCAGCATCCTGTTTTCTGAACAGGTTCTTAGCTTTGCAATGGATGTGTCGGATAGGGTGCTTGTCATGGACCGTGGCAACCTGGTTGACGAGATGCGGGGAGAGGATCTCAGTGAGGCTACCATGGCCAAGTACCTGTCCGTTTAGTGTAACGGGCCTGTGAGACTTGGGCTGAGGGCAATAGTCTGTTTAAGAAACTGGATGTCTATAGGTCGGAGTCGGGAGTCGGCTTCCGACCTTGGTCATTTGTAATCCCCTTAACATCCTGCGTTTTTGTCAGAATTGTGTTCTGTTCTTTCTCCCGCTCAGCACCCGACACAGGCCCATCTGTAATGTCCCAGGGGGGCTGAAGATCTCAAGCCACTAAGGTCGGTTATGCCTGCAGAGCTAAAGCTCTAAGAGATAAAATGGGGCACTAGCGAGTAAGATTTTAATTTCAATCAGTCTCGCTCAGCATCTTGAATTCCGGCCAGGTATGGAGCAAATTCTTCAGGCATGCTGGTTGCCCCCGTACTCAAGGCTTTCAAATGGTGGGCCTGGCTGGACTCGAACCAGCGACCAAAGAATTATGAGTTCTCTGCTCTGACCAACTGAGCTACAGGCCCGGAAAGGGGAGGTGCGGGCGCCATTCTAGCCGGAGCGGCCGGCGCCCGCCACCCGGGTCAGCCTTCGTCGATGAAGCTGCGCAGGTGATCGGAGCGGGAGGGGTGGCGCAGCTTGCGCAGTGCCTTGGCTTCGATCTGGCGGATGCGCTCGCGGGTCACATCGAACTGCTTGCCGACTTCCTCGAGGGTGTGGTCGGTGTTCATTTCGATGCCGAAGCGCATGCGCAGCACCTTGGCTTCACGCGCGGTCAGCCCGGAGAGCACGCCTTTCGTGGCTTCGCTCAGGCCTTCGGCTGTTGCAGAATCCACCGGCGAGAGCGCCAGGATGTCTTCGATGAAGTCGCCCAGGTGCGAGTCTTCGTCGTCGCCGATGGGGGTCTCCATGGAGATCGGCTCCTTGGCGATCTTGAGCACCTTGCGGATCTTGTCCTCGGGCATGTCCATGCGCTCGCCAAGCTCTTCCGGGGTCGGCTCGCGGCCCATTTCCTGCAGCATCTGGCGGGAAACGCGGTTGAGCTTGTTGATGGTCTCGATCATGTGGACCGGGATGCGGATGGTTCGCGCCTGGTCCGCGATGGAGCGGGTGATGGCCTGGCGGATCCACCAGGTGGCGTAGGTCGAGAACTTGTAGCCGCGCCGGTACTCGAACTTGTCCACCGCCTTCATCAGGCCGATGTTGCCTTCCTGGATCAGGTCCAGGAACTGCAGGCCACGGTTGGTGTACTTCTTCGCAATCGAGATCACCAGGCGCAGGTTGGCCTCGACCATTTCCTTCTTGGCCCGGCGTGCCTTGGCCTCGCCGATGGAAACGCGGCGGTTGATCTCCTTGATGTCGCTGACATCCAGGCCCACGCCTTCCTCGACGTTGGCGATCTTCTTCTGCAGGCGCACGATGTCGTTGGCGCGCTCACCGACGGCACTGGCGTACTTGCGATCGCTGTTGGCCAGCTCCTCGGCCCAGTTGAGGTTGGTCTCGTTACCCGGGAACTGCTTGATGAACTCCCGGCGCGGCATACCGCATTCCTGGACGCAGATTGCCATGACGCTGCGCTCGTGCTGGCGCACCATGTCGTTGGTGGAGCGCACGACGTTGACCATCTCATCGAAATGGCGGTTGCTCAGCTTGAAGGGCGCGAAGACACGGCCGAGCTCTTCCAGTGCCTTCTGGGCCTCTTCGCTGGAGCGGCCGTGCTTGGTGACGGCGTCCATGGCGGTGTTCAGGCGGTCCCGCAGCATGTCAAAACGCTGGCGGGTTTCCTCCGGATCCGGACCGCCGTCGGAACTCTCTTCGGCTTCGTCCTCTTCGTCTTCCTCGGTATCGCCGTCCGCGCTTTCCGCCGTTTCGGAGGTGGATTCGGCGGTGGCGGCTGCGGGGAATTCGGGTTCCTCGCCTTCGGGATCAAGGTAGCCGGAAACCAGGTCGCTGATGCGGCCTTCGTTCTCGACGATGTTGTCGTAGTTGTTGATCACTGCGGCAACGGTGCCCGGGAAGTGGGCGACCGCGGCCATCACATCGCGGATGCCTTCCTCGATGCGCTTGGCGATGACGATCTCGCCCTCGCGGGTGAGCAGTTCAACGGAGCCCATCTCGCGCATGTACATGCGAACCGGGTCGGTGGTGCGACCGGCATCGCTCTCCACGGCGGCCAGGGCGGCTGCGGCTTCGGCGGCCGCGGCTTCGTCCGCGGAGGAATCACCATCCGTGATCAGAAGGTCGTCGGCATCCGGGGCTTCTTCGGTCACCTGGATGCCCATGTCATTGATCATCTGGATGATGTCTTCCACCTGATCCGGATCAGCGATATCCTCGGGCAGGTGGTCATTGACTTCGGCGTAAGTCAGGTACCCCTGCTCCTTGCCACGAGCAATGAGGTCCTTCAATCGCGATTTCTGGGTATTGGCTGACATAGTCACCCTTTGGGCTCGGTATTGTCTGGGGCAAGATGAATCGAGCATTATAGCCACGACTCATCCGTTCTGCCAGTCAGTGGATTCCGCTATCGGCTGTCACTTCGGCCACCAGCTGCTCGGTTAATCTGGGGACGACACACCTGGATTTCAATGTCCGGTGTCAGTGTGTATCCCGCAGGCGGTCCTCGCGCAGGCGCTGGAGCTCCTGGCGTTCTTCTTCGGTAAGCTCGCTGGGCTTGCGGCCGGCCAGGATCTCGCTCGCCTGCCGGGCCTGCTGGCGGGAGCGCGCACGCCCGAGCATATGCCGCGCATCCGCAAGCAATGGTTCGTGTTCCGGGAAGTGCTCAATACGGTTGAACAGCCCCGCGAAGCGCTCCCGCGCTGTGACTGAAAAGGCCATTTCCGCCAGCAGGGCACTGCGCGACTCAATCCCGCTTTCCAGGATCCATTGCGCGAATGCATGGGCGGACGGATAGTGGCTGGCAGCTTGCGGTACGGCCGTCACCTCGTTGGCCAGCGGCGGCTCGTAATAGAGCGCCAGGGCCAGGAGGGTGTCCCGGTCCAGGGCCATGGCCGGCTGGCTGGCATGCTGCGTTTTCAAATGGTGGGGCTGATCGGTGCTTTTGCCGCGCCTGTCGCCACGGCCGCCGGGCGAGCGCCGTGTCAGGCGCTGGAGCTCTTCCCAGAGCGCATCCCGGATGGCGGAACGGGGCATGCGGCGGAGCATGGGTTCCACGCGGCTGCGCAGTTCCCCCCGGTGTTCGGCCAGGCTCAGGTCCAGGCCTTCACCCTGGCGTTCGAACAGCATGCGGGATAGCGGTGTAGCTGCCTCCATGCGCCGGCTGAACGCCTCACCGCCCTCGGTACGCACCAGCGAATCCGGATCCTCGCCTTCCGGCAGCATCAGGAACTGGATGTGCATGCCATCCTCGAGCATGGCGAGAAGGTTTTCCATGGCCCTGTCCGCGGCGCGATAGCCGGCCGTGTCCCCGTCAAAACAGAAGATCAGGTGGTGCGAGGCGCGCAGCAGGGTCTGGAGGCTCTCCTCGTTGGTGGCCGTGCCTGAAGCCGCCACCGCATTGTCGATGCCCATCTGCGCCAGGGCGATGACGTCCATGTAGCCTTCCACCACCAGAAGTGAATCCAGCTGGCGCGAGGCCTGGCGGGCCTCGTAAAGCCCGTAGATCTCACGGCTTTTATGGTAGACCTCGGATTCCGGGGAGTTGATGTACTTGGCCTTGTCATCACCCAGTGTGCGCCCGCCAAAGGCCACGGTGCGGCCCCGCGTATTGCGGATGGGGAACATCAGCCGGTTGCGGAAGAGATCCCGGACCTGGCCGTTGCGCTCGTTCAGGGCCTTGACCGTAAGAAGGGCGCTGCGGGTTTCACCATTCACCCGTTTGGCGAGGGCGTCCCCTTCCGGCGGCGCGAACCCAAGAGCGAAGCGCTCGATCATGTCCTCGCTGACGCCGCGGCTGGCCAGGTAATCCCGTGCCAGGCTGCTCCAGGGATGCTCCCGCAGGGCCTTGCGGTAGAAACGGGTGGCTTCCTCCAGGGCGCCGGTCAGGCTCTGGCTGCGCTTCATGGTTTCACGGGTTGCCTGGTCGTAGGGCACTTCTAGCCCCAGGTGCGTGGCCAGCGCCTCGACGGCTTCGGTAAAGCTCTGGTTCTCGTATTCCTGCAGGAACGCAATGGCATCGCCGTGCGCGCCGCAGCCGAAACAGTGGTAGAAACCCTTGTCAGGGCGGACATTGAAGGACGGCGTGCGTTCATCGTGGAACGGGCAGCAGGCTTTGTAGTTGCCGCCGGATTTCTTCAGGGGGATGCGCTGGCCGATGATCTCGGCCAGATCGACCCGGTCGCGCAGGGTCTCAATGAAGGTCTGGGGGATCATGCCGGCCATGGTTCCGGTCCCCAAAGCAGGAACGCCCGCTCGAGGCGGGCGTCCGGGTGATCAGTAATAGCGCTCGAAGCGCTTCTGTTCACGCTGCAGCTTTTTGAGATGACGCTTCACCGCCGCGGCTCGCTTGCGCTTGCGCACCTCGGTGGGCTTCTCATAGTGCTCACGACGACGCACTTCGGAAAGAACCCCCGCTTTCTCACAGGAGCGCTTGAAGCGGCGAAGCGCCACGTCAAACGGTTCGTTATCTCTCACTTTCACAGCGGGCATGCGAAATCACCTACCTTAAAATCCGTTGTCAGATTGATGCTCTAAAGGCACTGCCTTTTCAGGATCCGCAAGTCTACGCATTCAATCCGGTGCTGTAAAGAGAGGGTGTGGCTTTGCGCTCTGGTACACTGTGCGCGTTCTTCAGGAAGCGGTGATCATGCGCGTACTCGGTATAGAAACCTCCTGCGACGAAACCGGCATTGCCCTCTACGACAGCAATGACGGTCTGGTGGCCCATGCCCTGCACAGTCAGGTGGCGGCGCATGCCGCCTACGGGGGCGTGGTGCCGGAACTGGCCTCCCGGGATCACATCCGTCGGTTGTTGCCGCTGTGTGAGCGCGTCCTGGATGAGGCCGGCTGTGGCCGCGAGGGCATCGACGCCATTGCCTACACCGCCGGCCCCGGACTGATCGGCGCGCTGCTGGTGGGCAGCACCTTTGCCCACGGCCTGGCGCGCGGGCTGGATGTGCCGGTGCTTGGCGTCCACCACATGGAAGGGCATCTGCTGGCCCCCATGCTGGAGGAGCGGGCGCCGGCGTTCCCCTTTATAGCCCTTCTGGTCTCCGGTGGGCATACCCAGCTGGTAAAGGTGGAAGCGCTCGGGCGCTATGAGCTGCTGGGTGAATCCGTGGATGACGCGGCCGGGGAGGCGTTCGACAAGGCAGCGCGCATGCTGGGGCTGGGCTACCCCGGTGGGCCGGCAGTGGCGAAGATGGCGCTTTCCGGAACCCCGGGGCGCTTCCGCTTTCCGCGCCCGATGACCAGCAAGCCCGGCCTGGATTTCAGTTTCAGTGGCCTCAAGACCTACACCCGCAACACCCTGCGTGACGAAGCAGGCCCTGAGGGTGCGGACGAGACCCTGCGCGCGGATGTGGCGCTGGCCTTTGAGCAGGCCGTGGTGGATACGCTGGCGATCAAGTGCCGCCGGGCCATGGAGCAGACCGGGGTGCGGCGCCTGGTGGTGGCAGGTGGCGTCGGTGCCAACCGGGCGCTGCGTGAGCGGCTGACGGCGCTTGAGGCGAGTCATCAGGCGGAGCTGTTCTTCCCGCGCCTGGACTTCTGCACGGACAATGGTGCCATGATTGCCTACGCCGGCCACCAGCGGCTGGTCGCCGGACAGCGGGACGGTACGGAGATGCTGGCCGTGCCACGCTGGCCCCTGACCGAGCTGCCCGGGCTGGATGAGGTCCGCCTCGAGGGGCTGCGCCAGACGGCATGAACCTCAGAGGTGGCTTTCGCTGCCCTGTGCCAGTCGCACCAGGTTGTCACGGTGGCGGACGAACAGAACCAGGGCAATGATCAGGAAGAGCCCTGTATGGGGCGGGTTGAGCAGGTACGCGATAACGGGGCCGCTGCCGGCGGCGACGATGGATGCCAGGGAGGCGATGCGCCACTGCCGGAAGACAAGCAGCCAGATAAGTGCCATGGCGAGAATAGTACTAGCGGCCAGCGCCAGGCCCGTGCCCAGGGTGGTGGCAACACCTTTGCCGCCCCGGAAGCGCGAGAAGGCCGGCAACATGTGCCCGGCGATAGCGGCCAGTGCGACCGCCGCCTGAGTGGCGGGGGTCGCATCCAGGTACTGGGCGAGGGCAACTGGTGCCCACCCTTTGAGGGCGTCGCCCAACAGCGTGAGCGCGGCAGGCCCGGGGCCGGCGATGCGGTATACATTGGCGGCGCCGGGGTTGCGGGAACCATAGAGGTGGGGCGGTGGTGCATTGAGCAGCTGGCATACCAGGGGCGCGAACAGGATCGAGCCACTGAGATAGCCCAGTGCGCAGAGCAAGAGTGCAAACAGCAGTTCCATCGAAGGCCCTGAACCGTAATCGGACCTTCAGGATAATGGATCAACCCGGGAGTTGGAATGGATAGCGTTTTCATTGAGCGGCTGGCCGTTGAGGCTGTGATCGGCGTCCTGGACTGGGAGCGGGCGGTGACCCAGCGTCTGCTTGTGGATCTGGACCTCCACTGGGATAATCGCGCGCCGGCTGCCGGGGACGACCTGACACTGGCCCTGGATTACGCGGCGGTGTCCGAAGCCGTGGCGCGGTGCCTGAGGGAAGGGCGGTTCCGCCTGCTTGAAACAGCGGCGGAGCAGCTCGCGGCCCTGCTTGCGGATGATTTCGGTGTCGGCTACCGGCGCATTGTGCTGCGCAAGCCGGGCGCCGTTCTGGGGGCTGAAGCCGTGGGCGTGGTGGTGGAACGTGGAGAAGGTCAATGAATCGGGTCTACATCAGTATCGGCTCCAACCAGAACACCGTGGTGAACGTCCGCGCTGCGCTGGATGCGCTTTCAGCCCGTTTCGGCGAGCTGGTCATCTCTTCCGTCTATGAGAGTGAAGCGGTTGGCTTTGAGGGTGAGAACTTTCTGAACCTGGTGGTGGCCCTGGATACCGATGAACCCGTTGGGCCGCTGGCGGAATGGCTCAAGCAGGTCGAGGACGACAATGGCCGTGAGCGGAACCGGCCCCGCTTCAGTTCTCGGACCCTGGACCTGGATGTGCTTACCTACGGGGATCTGGTGGGCACCATCGATGGCGTGGAGCTACCCCGTTCCGAAATTCTGAGCAACGCCTTTGTGCTCCAGCCCCTGGCCGAGATCGCCCCGGATGAACGGCATCTGGTCAGCGGTGAGCGCTACGCGGACCTGTGGCAGGCGTACGAGCGGGACCAGCGTCTCTGGCCCATCGAATTCCACTGGCAGGGCCAGCGGATCTCACCCCGCGCCTGAATCGCTGCCCTGCGCCGCCCGGAAGCGGGCGATCTGGCCGGCGGTGGCGCTGTCGAGCGCCATGCCGGCATCCGGCTCACCCTTCAGGGCGGGCAGGATCTGTCCCCCGATTTCCTTCCCCAGTTCAACACCCCACTGATCAAACGGGTTGATGTGCCAGATGGCCGCTTGGACAAAGGTCCGGTGCTCGTAAAGCGCGATCAGGGCTCCCAGCGTGGCCGGCTCAAGTTGTTCCATGGTGAGGAGGTTGCTGGGGCGGTTGCCGGGAATGGCCCGGTGCGGTGCCAGGCGCCGGGCTTCGTCGTCCGCCATGCCTTCCGCGATCATCGCCGCGTAGACCTCCTGTTCCGTCCGCCCAAGCATGAGGGCCCGGGCCTGGGCCAGGCAGTTGGCCGTGAGCATGGCGTGATGGCCATACACGGGGTTGTGGCTGGTCAGCGGCAGTATGAAGTCCACCGGTACCAGCCGCGTGCCCTGGTGGAGCAGCTGGTGGTAGGCGTGCTGGCCGTTGACCCCGGGGCCGCCCCAGATGACGGGGCCGGTATGGTGGCTGACCGGGCTGCCGTCATGGCACACGCGCTTGCCGTTGCTTTCCATGTCCAGCTGCTGCAGATGCTCCGGCAGGTGGCGCAGGTAGTGGTCGTAGGGAATCACGGCCTGGGATTCCGCGCCGAAGCCGTGCATGTACCACAGCCCCAGAAGACCCATGAGCATGGGCATGTTCTGTTCGGGGGGCGCCTTCCGGAAGTGCTGGTCCATGGCATGGGCGCCGACCAGCAGCTCCCGGAATCGCGGCATGCCCACCGCCAGTGCCAAAGGGAGGCCAATGGCTGACCACAGGGAATAGCGCCCGCCGACCCAATCCCACATGGGAAAGATGCTGTCACCGGCGATGCCGAATTCCCGGGCACGGTCCGCATTGGCGGTAACGGCGGCGAAATGGTGCTGGACCGTGGCTTCGGTGCCGCCGCCATTCAGGAACCATTGGCGTGCCACACGGGCATTGGCCAGTGTTTCCTGTGTGGTGAAGGACTTGGACTGGACCAGGAAAAGCGTGGTTGCGGGGTTCAGGCTCCTGAGTGTTTCCCAAATGTCGCTGCCGTCCACGTTGGCCACGTAGTGGCAGCGCGGGCGCTCGGACTGGAAGGGCGTCAGGGCTTCGGTGGCCGTCAGTGGCCCCAGGTAGGAACCGCCAATGCCGATGCTCACCACATCCGTTATGGGCTCACCGCCCATGCCCTTCCGTTCACCGCTGCGTACGGCATTGGTGAAGGTTTCCATGCGCGCCAGGGTGTCGCTGACTGCGGGCATGATGTCGTCGCCGTCGACACGCACGGGCTCATCCGTGTGCTGGCGCAGGGCCGTGTGCAGGGCTGGCCGGTCTTCCGTGGTGTTCAGCCGTTCACCGCGGAACAGGGCCTCCACCCGTTCGGGCAGACCGCGTGCCCGGGCCAGGGCCGTGAGAAGGCCCAGCGTCTGGTCGGTTACGCGGTTACGGGAATAGTCCAAGGTGAGGCCGGCGGCCTGGAGCGTCATGCGGGGGTAGCGCTGGGGATCCCGCTCAAAGAGTTCCCGCAGCGGCAGGCCGTCCAGCTGCGGGCGGTGGTTCATGAGCGCGGACCACTCGGGTGTGTCCGTGAGCGGCGGCGGGTATGGAATGGTCACTGGCTCATCTCCCTGAGCGTGTCAGTTGTTATCCAGGGTCAGGCTGAGGTTGTCGATCAGTCGTGTCTGCCCCAGCCAGGCGGCGGCGAGAATGGTGATCCGGGAGTCCTTGCGGTCCGCCGGCTCCAGGGTCTCGGTGTTGACGATGTTGAAATAGTCCGGATGAAAGCCTTCGCTGTCTAGGGTCCGGATGGCTTCATCGGAGAGCGTGCTGTAGTCGCGACGGCCCTCCTGGATGGCGTCCCGGGCCCAGCACAGCATCTGGTACAGGCGCACGGCACGCGTGCGATCGCTTTCACTCAGGTAGTTGTTGCGCGAGCTCATGGCCAGCCCGTCCGGTTCGCGGAAGGTGGGTACGCCCAGGATCTCGATGGGCAGAGAAAGGTCGCGCGTGAGCTTGCGGATCACTGCCAGCTGCTGGAAATCCTTCTCGCCGAAGACCGCCAGGTCCGGCTGGACCATGTTGAACAGCAGCGTGACCACGGTGGCGACGCCGGTGAAGTGCCCGGGGCGACTGGCGCCGCAGTGCAGTTCCGTGATCACCGGCACGGTGATGTGGGTGTGGTACTCGATGCCGTTGGGGTAGAACTCGCGCACATTGGGCGCGAACACCAGGTCGTTGCCCCGGGATTCAAGCTTTTCCTGGTCCTCCGCGAGCGTGCGCGGGTAGCTGTCGAGATCCTCGTTGGGCCCGAACTGCAGCGGGTTCACGAAGATGCTGGTGACCACAATGTCCGCCTGCTGGCGGGCTTCCTCCACCAGGGCCAGATGGCCGGGGTGCAGGTTGCCCATGGTGGGTACCAGCGCGATGCGTGCGCCAGCGTCACGGTGCGGCTTGAGTTCGGCTCTGAGGTCGGAGACGGTATGGACGGTCTTCATCCGCTGAAACTGTGTTTGCTGTCGGGGAATTCGCCGTTCTTGACGGCCTGATCATAGGCGCGCACAGCGCCTTCCACGGAACCGCCTTCCTTCAGGAAGTCCTTCACGAAGCGGGGCTTGTGGCCACGGCTGATGCCAAGGATGTCCTGCAGGACCAGCACCTGGCCGTCGGTATCGGGCCCGGCGCCAATGCCGATCACCGGTACGCCCACCTCGCGGGTGATGCGCGTGCCCAGTGAGGACGTTACGCACTCGAGCAGTATCACGTCCGCCCCGGCCTCGACCAGCCGCCGGGCGTGGGCGACCATGCGTTCAGCCGCTTCAGCACCCTTGCCCTGCACCCGGTAACCGCCCAGCTTGTTGATGAACTGGGGGGTCAGGCCCAGGTGGGCGCAGACGGGCACGCCACGCTCGGTCAGCTGGTGCACGCTTTCGGCCATCCAGTCAGTGCCCTCGATCTTCACCATCTGGGCCCCCGCCTGCATCAGGCGGGCGGCGTTGTGCAGGCACTGTTCGGTGGTGGCGTAGCTCATGAAGGGGAGATCGGTCATGACCAGGGATTCGGGCTGCGCACGCGCCACGCATTCGGTGTGGTAGACCATGTCTTCCATGCTCACGGGTACCGTGCTCTCACGGCCCTGCAGCACCATGCCCAGGGAATCGCCCACCAGCTGAACATCAATGCCGCAGTCGCTGAGCAGGCCTGCAAAGGTGGCGTCATAGGCGGTCAGGCAGCTGAATTTCTGCCCGTTCGCGCGATAGTCCCGCAGCGACTGGATGGTGATGCTCATGAGCGGCTCCCGATTCCGTTTTGGATCCCGCCAAGGGTAAAGCCGGCTCTGTGTTCAGGCAAGCGTGACGGGGGTCAGGCCGTTATCCGGGCATTCGCGGAGCAGATCCTCAATGCGTCGATCATCGGGCAGGGTGAGATCCGGGTCCAGATCCAGCAGCGGGCGCAGGACGAAATCCCTGTTGGGGATCTCGGGGTGGGGTACGGTGAGCTCCGGCTGGGCGATGGTCTCGCGGCCATAGAGCAGAAGGTCGAGGTCCAGCACCCTGGGGCCCCAAGCGCGGGTACGGACCCGGCCCTGGGCGTCCTCGATGCGCAGCAGTTGCTTCAGCAGTGTTGTAGCGTCCAGGTCGGTCTCGAGCCTGGCCGCCATGTTGAGGAAATCCGGTTGATCGGAGGGACCGACCGGGCTGCTGCGGTAGATGGGCGAGGCGTCCGCCAGGGTGGTTTCCGGCAGCTGGTGCAGTGCTTCCAGCGCCAGGTGCAGCTGCTGCAGTGGGCTCTCCAGGTTGCTGCCAAGCCCGATCCAGGCGGTTACGCTCATGAGTCGTTCCGCGCGGGCTTGCGGCGCTTGCGGCCACTGCGTTTCTTGCCGCCGCCGCCCAGGGCGCGGAGCATTTCGCGGCGCCGGTCGGCATCGGCGTCCTGGTATTCCGTCCACCAGGCGCCCAGGCCCTGAGTGTCCTCGCCGGCGGCTTCGCGCACCAGCAGGAAGTCATAGGCAGCCCGGAAACGGGGATGCTCCAGCAGTCTGTCCGCACGCTTGCCACTGCGCTTGTCCAGCCGCAGCTGCAGCTCCCAGATCTCGCGCATCGGGGTGCTGAAGCGCTTGGGAATGGCGGTGGCCTGGGTCTGGTTCTGGATGGTCTCACCGGCCGCCTGCTGCAGGGCCTGGTAGGGCGGCTGGTCGGTTTCCGCCTCCTCCTGGCGCCAGGCCTGCTGCAGTGCCGGCCACAGCAGTGCCGCATACAGGAAGTAGGGGGTTATGGGCTTGTTCTGGCGGACCCGGCGGTCGGTGCTGGCCAGTGCTTCCTGGATTACGCCGTCCGGTTCGCCCTCGGCGATGGCCCTGGCGGATTCCGGGAACAGGGGTGCGAACAGGTCAAAGCGCTTCAGCATCTCGTAGGTGGTCTCGCCCTGGCCGGCGGTGAAGAGCTTGAGCACTTCCTCGAACAGCCGCGCCGGCGGTATGTCCTCCAGCAGGTGGCTCATCTCCCGGATCGGCTGGGCGGTATCCTCGGCGATGGTGAAATCCAGCTTGGCGGCGAAACGCACTGCCCGGAGCATGCGCACAGGGTCTTCCTGGTAGCGGGTCACCGGGTCACCGATCAGCCGCAGCTGGCGGTTGTGCAGGTCCTTCACGCCGCCGGCGTAATCGTGGACGGTGAAATCCCGGATGTCGTAATAGAGCGCATTGACCGTGAAGTCGCGCCGGAGCGCGTCCTCTTCGCGGGTGCCGTAGACGTTGTCGCGCAGCAGCCGGCCCTGGTCGTTCACATCCATGTGTGGGTCGTTATCCGCGTCCTTGGGCGAGCCGCGGAAGGTGGTCACCTCGATGACCTCGCGCCCGAAGAGCACATGGACCAGCTTGAAGCGCCGGCCGATCAGGCGCGAGTTGCGGAACAGCTCGTGCACCTCCTCGGGGGTGGCGCTGGTGGCGATGTCGAAATCCTTGGGGTGACCGTCCAGGAGCAGGTCACGCACACCACCACCGACCAGATAGGCTTCGTGCCCGGAGCGATTCAGCCGGTGCAGCACCTTCTTGGCGGATTCGCTGATGTTCTGGCGTGAGATGTTGTGTTCGTCGCGCGAAATGATGCGGGGTTCATGGGGAGCGGTCCCGTTCTGCCCGCCGAGCTGGCTCAGCCAGTTCTGTACCCGTTCCAGAAAACGTCTCGCCATGGAGTCTCTTGCTGATTCTGTCTGACCCGAAAGCGCGAGTGTAACGATTCAAGCGGTCTGGCGCGAGTCCGGAGGCCTGAATCAAAACGGGGCCGCCCGAAGGCGGCCCCGAAACAGGGGTCAGTCAGAAAGTGTTTTCGTTGTTATTCGGCGTGCATTGTTGTTTTTGTTGTCGACGCTCGACTGTTTTCGACGAACGGAACGTTTTTGCAACAGAGAGCGGAATGGCCGCTAAAAAGCTCGGCTGCCAAAACACTCAGTTCGAAGGGCGTTCATTATTGTTTTTTAGCCCTTGGGGCAGCTTGTTTTTGTTGTTGGACCGCTGCCTTGTGAGTGCGCGTTCTTGTTTTTGTTGGGCGCTTTTTCTTGTTTCGGGTGAATTAAGCAGGTGCTGTGCCAGAATCATTGGCCCTTTACGAGACAGGGAGTTACGAAGGGGTAAGGTCTGAAAAGGGGGTAATTTAAAGATATGAATTGTTACTCACATTTTGTGTTCTGCGGGTCAGTGTTTCGAGCGGTAACAGCGGGTAACAGTAGTGTGCACGGCGTCAATGGCTGGCACTGGAACCCGGCGCGCCGGATTTTTTGCGTGGAATCCCCAGTCGCTGGCGCCGCTCCCACAAGGATTTGCGGCTGATTCCCAGTTTCTGGGCCAGCTCGGTTTCGCTCATACGGTCCTGGTTCTCGAGCACGAAGTGCTGGAAGTAGTCCTCAAGGGATAGATCCGAGGGTGCCTCCTCCTCCCGGCCTCGGGGCTCCGCGGGCTGACCTGCACCCACCAGCCCGGTGGAGATGGTGGGTTCCTCGTCCTCGGCATCCAGGTCCAGAAGCTCCGGAGTGATGACATCGCCGTCCGCCAGTATTACGGCGCGCTCAATGGCGTTCTCCATCTCACGGACGTTGCCGGGCCAGCGGTAACGCTTGATGAGCTGCATGGCTTCCGGCGAGAAGGTGTAACCGCGGTGAGCCATGCGGCCGCCGATCTGCTCCAGAAAGCGTTTGGCCAGCCCCAGTATGTCCTCTTCCCGGTCGCGCAGCGGTGGCAGCCGGACCTGCATGACATTGAGGCGGTAGAACAGGTCCTCCCGGAATTCACCAGTGCGGGTCATGGCTTTGAGGTTGCGGTGGGTGGCGGCCACCATCCGGACGTCCACCTTACGGCTTTGGGTGGAGCCAACGCGCCGGATCTCGCCCTCCTGAAGCACACGCAGAAGCCGGGCCTGGGCTTCTGCGGGCAGTTCACCGATTTCATCGAGAAACAGGGTGCCGCCGTCCGCGGCTTCGATGAGGCCCGTACGGGCCGAGACGGCGCCGGTGAAGGCACCCTTCTCGTGGCCGAAAAGCTCGGATTCGATCAGGGCTTCGGGAATGGCGGCGCAGTTGACGGAGATGAGCTTCCAGGGCGCCCGGCGGTTCAGGTTGTGCAGAGCCTGGGCTGCGAGTTCCTTGCCGGTGCCGGATTCGCCGATGATCAGCACTGTGGTGTCGGTGGGCGCTACCTTGCGGAGCAGATGGAAAACGCGCTGCATCGCCGGACAGTCGCCGTACATGAAGTGCGAGGGATCGGTGCTCGAGCCATTGCCCTTCTCCGGACCCGGCGTGTTTTCCGGTTCGGGCTGCTGCGCCAGGATCCGCTCCACGCATTGGAGCATTTCGCCATGATCGAAGGGTTTGGCGATGTAATCCACGGCACCGAGTTTCATGGCATCCACCGCCGAGCGCAGGCTGGCATAGCTGGTCATGATGAGCACGGGTACATCGGGTGCCCGGTGGATCAGGTCAGTGCCCGGTTCGCCCGGCAGACGCAGGTCCGTGATGATCAGGTGAAAGTGGTTGAGGTCGAACCGTGCCGTTGCGTCCGCAATGGATTCCGCCCCCTCAACCTCATAGCCGTTGTGGGTCAGCAGTTTTTCCAGGGCCGAGCGGATAACCGCTTCGTCCTCAACAATGAGTATGCGACTCATGATGGCTGATCCGTTGTCTCGTTCGTCGGGTGGGCTTCGGGAAAACGCAGCACGAACCGGGTTCCGCGCCCCGTTTTCGCGCTGGCCGGGCTCTCGACGCTGATGGTGCCATGATGTTCCTCCACGATGCTGTAGACAAGAGAGAGCCCGAGCCCGGTGCCACGATCCGGCCCCTTGGTGGTGTAGAAGGGATCGAAGATGTGATCCAGATCGCTGCTGGCGATGCCCTCGCCCTCATCGGTGACGCGTACCTCGACGGTACCGTCCACCCAGCGGGCCTCTACCGGGATCTCGGTGCCTTCGGGCGCGGCGTCCCGGGCGTTAGAGAGCAGGTTGACGAAGACCTGGACCAGTCGCTGTTCATCACCGGCGATCATCAGTTCGCTGCTGCAGTGATTGCGGTAGGGACTGGGGGATTCCCGGTCCGCCAGTGACAGCAGGTGGGTGGCTTCGTCCACGCAACGCCGGATCCGTAACGGTTCATGGGGATTGCTGACACCGTCCTGGCCGGCGCGTGCGAAGTTCATCAGTGACTGCTGGATGCTTGATATCCGGTTGGTCTGGCTCAGGATCTCGTCTGCCGTCTCCAGTACGCCGGGCGCATCGGTTTCCAGTTTCAGGTTCTGGGCCAGGCAGGCGATTCCTGTTACCGGATTACCCACTTCGTGGGCCACGCCGGCGGCCAGTCGCCCCACGGAGGCAAGCCGTTCGCTGTGGATCAGTTCTTCCTCCAGCCGCCGTGTCTCGGTCTGGTCCTCCACCAGGATGACGGTGCCGCCCTCTGGGTGGCCCGGGCCGGCAATGTCACTCTGGTGCAGGTTGAACCAGTGCGGTTGGCCGCCCAGATCCACCTGGCGGCGGGGCTGGTGCTGTGCCTCGCTGTGGTGAAAGCTGCCAAGCAGCTCCCGCCAGGGTTCCTGCAGCGCCTCCAGGCTGGCACCCACGGTGCGGTCCGCCGCAATGCCGGTGAGTGCCTCCATGGCGTGGTTCCACATCAGGATCTCGTGGTCGCTGCCCAGCGAGCAGGCAGCGATCGGAAGGTTCTGCAGGATCTGGCGGTAATGGCGGCGCAGGCTGTCCAGCTCGGCAGCGAGACCGGTCAGCCGGCTCTTGTAGTCTTCCAGGGCGACTTCCACGAACTGGATGTCGTGCTGCGGTTCCTGGGAACCGGTCTGGGGCTTGAAGCCGAGATGGCGCTGGACGATGTCCTGGGCAATGGCTGGCCCGAGCAACCCGGAGAGATTGACTTCCAGTTGGTCGCGCAGCCGGCGCAGCGGGTAGGGCCTGTTCTCGGAGGCCGGCAGTTCCAGCTGGTCCAGGGCCCGTTCCACTTCACGGGTGGCCACTTCGGTGCCCAGGGGGACCGTGAGCTGGGACTTGAACTCCTCCGAGGAGGTGGCTTCCAGCTCCCGCCGTGGCGGGCGTGCCATGGCCCCGATGCTGCAGGACTCTGCGGCGCGGGCCTCACCGTTGCTGGTGCTGGTGAGCATGGAGGTCAGCGCGAACACCACGACGTTGACGCTCAATGCGAGGAAGGTGGGCACGTGCCAGCTGTCGATATTCGAGGGCTGCATCAGATGGATGCCCAGCCAGTCCCCGGGGGTAACGCCGGTGGTGAACGGCAGTACCAGCCCCGCGAACCAGACCAGCATGCCCGCGATGATGCCGCTGATCACCCCCTTGCGGTTGCCTTCCGGCCAGTAGATGACGGCGAGGACCCCGGGCAGGAGCTGGAGCACGCCGGTCAGGGCCATCAGGCCCAGGCTGTCCAGCGCCAGATGGCGGCCAACCAGGGCGTGGAAGAGCAGCGCTGCCAGGATGATCGCCACGATCAGGAGACGGCGCACGCTCTGGAGCCAGGTGTAGATACTGCGGTTTTCCGGGGGTGAGCGCAGGGGCAGCACCAGATGATTGAGGAGCATGCCGGAAAGCGCCAGGGTCAGCACGATCGTCAGCGCACTGGCGGCGGAAAGGCCCGCCAGGTAGGCGAGTGTTGCCAGCAGCGGCGATTCCAGAACCAGGCCCAGGCTGACCGCGAAAAGGTCCGGGCTGCCGGGGACCTCGAGGGCACGTGCGCTCCAGAGGATAATGGGAATGGGCAGGGCCAGGAGCAGCAGGTACAGCGGCAGCCCCCAGCTGGCGCGTGCCAGGGCACGGGGGCTGGGGTTCTGGGTGAAGGTCATGTGGAACATGTGCGGCATGACCAGGGCCGCGGCAAAGGAGATCAGCAGCAGGGCGCGCCAGTTGCCGTCACTGAGGCGGCGTTCGAGGGCGCTGACTTGGTGGGTCTGGCCCTGGAGCCAGGTTTCCAGGCCTGTCGGCCCGTTGAAAACGCTGAACAGCAGAATGGCGGCGATGCTGCCCAGGGCGAGCAGCTTGACCAGTGCCTCGAAGGCCATGGCCATCACCAGCCCCTCGTTGCGCTCCACGCCCTGGCTGCGGCGGGCGCCGAAGAGCGCCGTGAACACCGCTGCCAGAACCGCGAAGAGGGTGGCGCTGAACCAGCGGCTGGCATCGGGCGCCAGGGTCTGGATGGCGCCGGCCATGGCCTGCATCTGGAGGCTGAGCAGGGAGAGGATGGCGATGCCGGAACACAGTGTTACCAGTGTACCCGCCCACTGGGAGCGGTACCGGAAGGTGAACAGATCCGCGAGTGAGCTGAGCTGGTAGTCACGCGCCAGCCTGAGTATCGGGTGCAGCAGCACGGGGGCAAGCAGAAAGGCGCCGCACAGCCCCAGGTAGTAGGCCAGGTACCCGTAGCCGAAGCTGTAGGCCATGCCGACGGCCCCGAAAACCGCCCAGGCACCGGCATAGACGCCCAGGCTCAGTACGTATACCAGCGGGTGATGGGTCCAGCGCCGGGGCAGCCAGTTACGGTCCGTGGCATGGGCAATGGCGAACAGCACCGCCAGGTAGAGGGCGCTGATCAGCAGCAGCAGGGGCACGCTAAAGCTCATCGCCGTCCCTCCGGTGATCGAGCCAGAAGGCGAGTGCGATTAGGGCCAGCCAGATGCCGAACGGCTGGTACCAGGCGCTGCCGGGCGCCACCCACCAGTCCATGATGTCGGGCGAGAAGATGTAGATAGCCAGTACCAGCAGGAAGACCAGGCGATAGATGTACATGGTTATGCCCTCTGGAGCCTTTCCGGGTTCCAGTGGCTGACGGCCCACTCCAGTTGGTTATCCACGGGTGCCCCATTAAGGTCGGGGGGCGGGCGGTGAGCCAGGGCAGTGAGGGCCTGGCTGATGTTCCGTGGTGCCGTGGCGGCGTCGATGGCCGAGGCGCCCGCCTGTTTGCTCAGCTTCTGACCCTTTTCGTTGCAGACCACCGGGAAGTGCAGGTAGGCTGGCGGGGCCTCCTCCAGCGCCTCATAGAGGCAGAGGTGGGTTGGAGTGAGGTCGGCCAGGTCCTGCCCACGGACCACCTGGTTGATGCCCTGGGCTATGTCATCCACTACTACGGCCAGATGATAGGCGTAAAACCCTTCCTTGCGCCGCAGCACCACATCGTCTTTCTCCCGTTCCAGTCGTATGGGCTGTTCGCCGAGCACACGGTCATACCAGTGCCCGTTACACGCTTCCACCGGAAAACGCAGGGCGAAGGGCTCTGGCTGGCGCCAGTCCGGTTGCTCGCGACAGTGCCTGGGGTGCTGGCCACCATGGGTTTTGAGTTCACTGCGGGAGCAGGGACATGGGTAGAGTCTGCCCGCCTCTCGGAGGCGGGTCAGGGCGGCGTTATAGGCCCCGCTGCGCTGGGACTGGAGCCAGGGGGCTTCATCGGGGATCAGCCGGTGGGCTGCAAGGGCGTCCAGAATGCGCTGTGTGGCGCCGGGCGCCTCGCGCAGCGGGTCAATGTCCTCGATACGGACCAGCCAGGTGCCATCATGCGCACGGGCATCCAGCCAGCTCGCCAGTGCCGCGACCAGCGAGCCGAAGTGGAGGGGCCCTGTCGGCGATGGGGCAAAACGGCCGCGGTAGGCCATCAGGACGCCAGAAACGGGTCAGACGCCGGTCTGCTTTTCCCGGATCTCGGCCAGGGTCTTGCAGTCGATGCACAGGGTTGCGGTCGGGCGCGCCTCCAGCCGGCGAATGCCGATCTCCACACCGCACTGATCGCAGAAGCCGTAATCGTCCTTGTCGATCCGGTCGATCGTCTTGTCGATCTTGCGGATCAGCTTGCGTTCACGGTCACGGGTGCGCAGTTCCAGGCTGAATTCCTCCTCCTGGGTGGCGCGGTCGCTCGGGTCCGCGTAGTTCTCGGCGTCCTCCTGGAGGTGGTGCACCGTGCGGTCCACTTCCTCCATCAGTTCCTGTTTCCAGCCGAGCAGGATCTTCCGGAAATGCTCCAGCTGCTCCTGGTTCATGTATTCTTCATCATCGCCCGGCTGGTAGGGCTTGAAGTCGGCAAAGTCGTTCTGAACAGCGGGTTCATTTTTCGACATAATGGTTACCCCTTTCGAGTCGCAGCCGGCCTGGCGCCGGCGACTGACCTTCGGCATCATTGCCGCAATTCCGGATTGGCCACGCCATCCGCTCTTTATAGAAGATGCGGGGCATGGCAGGCAAGATTGCGAAACGTAGCAGATAACATCAGGGGGAGCTACCCATGGAGTTCGATCCACCACTTACGCCGGGAACCCTGGTGCGTCGCTATAAGCGCTTTCTGGCGGATGTCACGCTCGATTCCGGGGAGACAGTGGTGGCGCACTGCCCGAACACGGGCTCGATGACGGGCTGCGATGCGCCGGGCAGTCGCGTCTGGCTGAGCCATTCCAGCAACCCGAAGCGCAAGCTTGCCTGGACCTGGGAGCTGGTGGAGACAGACTCCGGGGGTGAGGTCGCCTGCATCAATACCGCACGCGCCAATACAGTGGTGGGAGAGCTTCTGAACGGGGCGCGGCCCGGGGTGCTGGCCGGCTATGACCGGGTACGCCCGGAAGTCCGTTACGGCAGCGAGAAGAGCCGCATTGACTGGCTTCTGGAGGACAGTGGCGGTGAACGGGCGCCGGTCTGGATTGAGGTGAAGAACGTGACCCTGGCCGAAGAAGGCGTTGGCTACTTCCCGGATGCGGTGACCGCACGCGGGCAGAAACATCTGCGGGAGCTGATGGCGCGTGTCGAGGCCGGGGACCGCGCCATGCTGCTGTTCTGTGTCAGCCATTCCGGGGCACAGGAAGTGCGGCCGGCGGAGGGCATCGACCCGGTGTACGCGGGGTTGCTGCGTGAGGCAGTCGCGATGGGGGTGGAGTGCCGGGGATGGCGCATGACCATGGAGCCGGCAGGCCTTGGCCCGGGCGTGGAGGTGCCGGTGGTGCCTGCCGCGACCAGCGGCTAGCCCCGGGTGTTGTAGCGCATGCGGGTGCCGTGGTTGAGCGACATCACGATCTCATCAGCGGCGATCACCCTGGGGAAGAAACAGCCTGAGATCTTGGTGTGAGCAATGCTTGCGCCCTCCATGGAGGTCTCGCTGAAATCAATGCCTCGCAGGTCGGCGCCCCGGAAATAGGCGTGCCGGAGGTCCAGGTCCTTGGCGTTGAGGCCGCGCAGGTCGAGACCGCGGAAATCGCCATAGGCAAAGCTCGGGAGCTTTTCCAGTTTTTCCCGGGCCTCATTGAAGGCCTGGATGTTTTCGTCGCGCAGTGCCTGATAGAGCGGGTCGTCGATACTGCGAGCCTGATCTTCTTCCATTGCTGTCCGTCCAGGTTTGTCCGGGCTTCTGTCCCAGTATAGTTGTTTACCCGCTGGCTGCCACGTGTGTGGCTCAGTGGCCGCGTGGTCCGGGGTCCAGGGCCCGGATCAGTGCATCCAGGGCACCTGGGCTCTGGGTATGGACATGGATGGTGTGGCTGCGTTCACTTTCACCAATCGGGTCCGCACTGCCCAGCTGCTGCTCGAGCACCGCTTCGTCCGCCTCGGAGACCTCGCCACTGCGGCCGGCCCGCTCCCGGATCCGTTCACGCAGGACGGATTCCGGCGCCTCGCAGGCGATCAGTACGAAGGGAACACCCAGCGATTCCGCCACCTCCGCCATGCCATCCCGTTCCTCCTGGCGCAGCGCCGCGGAATCCACGATGACCGGGTAGCCCGTTGCCAGTGCCTTGTGGGTCAGGGTCTGGAGCCGCTGGTAGGTCTGGCGCGTGGCCTCCTGGGTGTAGATGCCGGCATCCTGGGCGGAGCTGCTGGACTCGGTTGGTCCCAGCCCGAAAAGGCGTTTGCGTTCCACATCGGAGCGCAGTCGGATCATGCTGAACTGTTCCGCCAGCGTGGCGCTGAAGTAAGACTTGCCACTGGCGGAAAAGCCGGTGGTGGCCGCCAGCCAGGGCTGGGGAATCAGGGAGTAGCGCTCGGCCAGCTCCGCGTAACGCCGGTACCGATCAAGGTTCTGCTGTTCGGCCTCGCTGGAGTCAGCCGGGCTGAGCAGGGCGATCTTCGCGCGGACCATGGCCCGGTAGGCACTGAACAGGCGCAGCAGTGGCAGGGCATCGTAGTCGCTGCTGTGTTCCAGGTAATGATTGAGTACCCGGGCCGACCAGGCGGGGTGGCCGCGGCTTTCCAGGTCCATGAGCAGGAAGGCCAGGTCATTGGCGGTGTCGATCCAGCGGAATTCGGGATTGAACTCGATGCAGTCGAACACAGTGATCCGGCCTTCAAAGAGGGCGATGTTGCCGAGGTGCAGGTCGCCATGGCATTCACGGACGCGGCCGTCGGCCAGCCGCTGCTCCAGGCGTTTGCGCTGCTGCTCGAAGGTGTCGCGGATCCACGCCAGCAGGGCCTGTGCCTGCTGGCGGTCACTGGGCTCCTGAAGGTGCTCCAGGGCGGTGGTCACGTTGTCCACCATTGCGTCCCTGAGGCCATCGGGGTTGGCCATGGAGCTGTCCGGTGACAGCGACGGGACTGAATCGTGGAAGCTGGCGACACGTTCTGCGAGCTCGTCCAGTTGCTCCGGTGTCAGCTCGTCGCGCTCGCTCAGCCGGTCCAGGGTCTGCTCGGGGTCGAACTGGCGCATGCGTACCGCGTACTCGATGGGCGTGCCATCACCATTGACCATCGGCGACTCGGGGCTGCCCGTGATGGGAACAACTGCCTCGTAGACTGGTTCCGCCAGCCGCCGGTTGAGGCGCAGTTCCTCCTTGCAGTAATGCTGGCGGGCGCTGAGTTCGCGGAAGTCCAGGAATCCCAGATCAAGGGGCTTCTTGATCTTGTACACATAATCGCCGGTCAGCAGCACCCAGGAGATGTGCGTTTCGATCAGGCGGATATCACTGACCGGGTGCGGGTAGCATTCCGGGGTCTGTAAGGCACTGATCAGCCCTGATTCCATTCCGCAGCTCCTGAAAGGGGATTCGGAGTCATCATAACGGGGACGTCATGTTTTGAACATGAAACCGCCCATGACGTGGCGTGTGAGGGCGCTATAATCGGCGGCCATGACTAAGAGAGCAGGAAGCAAACAGGAAAAGCGCCGCGGCAGACGATTCATCGGGCTGATCTGGCGATTGGGGCTGGTGGGGTTACTGGTGCTGGTGGCCTGGACCATCTATCTGGATGTTCAGGTTACTTCACGGTTCGAGGATCACCGCTGGGAAATTCCCTCCCGGGTCTATGCGCAGCCTCTTGAGCTCTATGCGGGGGCCCCGGTTGGGGCTGAGGCGCTGACTCAGGAGCTGGATGCCCTGGGGTACCAGGCCGTCTCCGGTGCCCCCCGGGCTGCCGGACAGTTCCAGCGCCGGGGCGGCCGCTTCCGGATCCGTACGCGTGGTTTCCAGTTTCCGGACGGCAGGGAACCGGCGCGCAATCTGCGGATTACAGCAGAGGGCGGCACGATAACCAGGTTCGAGGCTCCTGGAGAGGCCTCCCTTGCCCGGTTGGAGCCCCGCCGTATTGCCAGCATCTACCCCGGCCATGGTGAGGACCGTGTACTGGTGCAGCTGGATGACCAGCCGGAACTGTTCCGCGAGACGCTGCTGACAGTCGAGGACCGGGGCTTCCAGTCCCATTACGGGGTGGAGCCCACGGCCATCGCGCGGGCTTTCATCGCCAACCTTCAGGCTGGGCGCGTGGTGCAGGGTGGCAGTACCCTGACCCAGCAGCTGGTCAAGAACTTCTGGCTCTCCAGTGAGCAGACCTACTGGCGCAAGTTCAACGAAGCCATCATGGCAATTCTCCTGGAGCTTCGTTACTCCAAGGAGGCGATCCTGGAGGCCTACATGAATGAGGCCTATCTGGGGCAGTCCGGAACACGCGCCATCCACGGCTTCGGGCTGGCCAGCCGGTTCTGGTTCGCCAAACCCTTCAGTGAGCTGGAACTCCATGAAACGGCACTGCTGGTGGGGATGGTGCGCGGTCCCGGCTATTACAACCCAAGGACCCGGCCCGAGCAGGCGCGGGCCAGGCGCGACCTGGTCCTGGATCTTCTGGCCGACCAGGGAGTGATCACCGAGTCACGTGCGTCATCTCTGAAGCGGCGGACACTGGATGTGGCGGCAGCACCGGACGAGGATACCCACCGCTACCCCGCTTTCATGGACCTGGTGCGCGAGCACCTTTCCCGGGATTACCGGGACGAGGACCTGGAGACCGCTGGACTGCGGGTCTTCACCACCCTGAATCCCCGGCTTCAGGCGGCGGCTGAGTCCCGGGCCAGCGGCATGATGGCCGCGCTGGAACAGGGGCAGGACACGGGAGCCCTGGAAGGAGCGGTTGTGATCACAGGGCGTGAAAGCGGGGAAGTGGAAGCACTGGTGGGTGGCCGCAACACCCGGTTCCCAGGATTTAACCGGGCCATGAACGCCAGTCGGCCGATCGGGTCCCTGGTCAAGCCGGCCACCTACCTCACCGCCCTGGAACAGCCGGCGCGCTACACGTTGATATCGCCGTTGAAGGATGAGCCCTTCCGCCTGGAGTTTGATAACGGGGATACCTGGTCACCGGCCAACTTCGGTGGTGAACCCCACGGTCAGGTGCCGCTGCACAGGGCCCTGTCCCACTCCTACAACCAGGCCAGTGTGCGGCTGGGGCTGGATCTGGGAGTGCCCGCTGTGGGTGAAACCCTGAAGCGGCTGGGCATGGAGGGCGAGCCGCCGCAGTACCCCTCCATGCTCCTGGGCAGTGTCGAGATGACACCGCTGGAAGTGGCGCGAATGTACCAGACCATTGCCTCCGGGGGGTTCCGGATGCCGCTGCGCAGCATCCGCAGTGTCACCACGCCGGAGGGCGAGGTGCTGTCCCGCTATGATCTTGATCTGGAGCAGGTGGTCGAGCCCGGACCCATGCATCTCCTGCATTACGGCATGCAGGAGGTGATGCGCGAGGGTACGGGCAGCTCGGTGTACAATCTCATCCCGGAACGGCTGCACACGGCCGGCAAAACGGGAACCACCAATGAAGGCCGTGACAGCTGGTTTGCCGGATTCACGGGGAGTCATCTGGGGGTGGTCTGGGTAGGCGGTGACGATTATGATGCCACCACGCTCACAGGCAGCTCCGGCGCGCTCCAGATCTGGGGCCGGATCATGGCCGACAGCTCCACCAGGGCGTTTTCTCCGGTGGTGCCCGGGTCCGTGGACTACCACTGGGTGGATGCGAAGACCGGGGGTATTACAGCGGAGGGCTGTGAGGGAGCAAGGCGGATTCCCTTCATACAGGGCTCGGAACCCCAGGAAGAGGTGCCCTGCAGCGATGGTATGGGCAACCGCATCCAGAGGTGGTTCCAGCAGATTTTCTGACGGAGGTAGACAGGATGATCATTCACCCCTGGATCCGGTGGGGCAGTATTACGCTGGCCATCCTGCTGCTGGCGGGCTGCAGTGTACGGTTCCAGTCGCCAGAGGATGATTCCGGAGCCGAGGGCGAAGTGTCCAAAGTGGAGCCCATCGGCAAACGGACGGAGGATTCTGCCGAGGTGGAGGAGCCTTCCGAGGATGAACAACCCACGGTTGAACGCCAGCGTGAGAGCGGTGGCAGGGTGCCGGATGCCGCGCGCGGGCTTCTGGCATCGGCGGATTCAGCCCTGGAGGACGGTAATGACGGGCGGGCCCTGGACCTAATCCAGAGAGCGCAGCGTATCGCACCCGATGCCGCTGCGGTCTATTACGCGCTGGGGCGAGTGTACCGGGAGAAGGGCAATCCGGCCCGTGCCGAGCAGTTTGTGCTCAAGGGCATCAGCAAGGCGGGCAATAACCAGGAACTCCGGCAGGAGGGCTGGTCTGAACTGGCGCAGATCCGCGCCCGCATGGGAGACCAGGCAGGCGCGGCGGATGCCAGGGAGCGGGCCGGGCAGATGTAGTCCGGCCCGCTGCCGTCGCTCACGTGAGCTGTGCCATGGCCTCGTCTGCCGCCTGAAGCGTCGATTCAATATCCGCGTCCGTGTGGGCAGCGGACACAAAGCCGGCCTCAAAGGCCGCGGGCGCCAGGTAGACGCCGCGCTCCAGCATGGCGTGGAAGAAGCGCCCGAAGCGTTCCGTATCGCAGTTGATCACGTGTTCGAAGCGGGTGACTTCCGGCTGATCCGTGAAGAAGAGTCCGAACATGCCGCCGGCACCCTGGACTTTCAGGGGAATGCCGTGCTTCTCGGCGATCGCCGAGAAGCCGTCCATCAGCTTCTGGGTCCGCTGCTCGAGCTGCTGATGGAAGCCTGGCTGTGACAGCCCCTCCAGCGTGGCGAGACCGGCGCGCATGGCCAGCGGGTTACCGGAAAGGGTGCCTGCCTGGTAGACCGGCCCCAGCGGTGCCAGGTGGCTCATGATGTCACGGCGACCGCCGAGCGCCCCCACGGGCAGCCCGCCGCCGATGATCTTGCCCAGGGCGGTCAGGTCGGGGGTTACGCCATAACGCTCCTGGGCGCCGCCGGGTGCCACGCGGAAGCCGGACATCACCTCGTCGAAGATCAGCACACTGCCGTGGCGGTCACAGATCTCACGCAGTCCTTCCAGAAACCCCGCCACCGGCGGCACGCAGTTCATGTTGCCGGCCACGGGTTCGACGATGATGCCCGCAATCTCGCTGCCGTACTCCTGAAAGATGGTCTCGACGCTTTCCAGGTCGTTGAAGGTGGCCGTCAGCGTCTGTTCCGCCAGGGCCCTTGGGATACCGGGGGAGTTGGGCTGCCCCAGGGTCAGCGCGCCGGAGCCGGCCTTCACCAGCAGGGAGTCCACATGGCCGTGGTAGTTGCCCTCGAATTTCAGGATGCGGTCACGGCCGGTGTAGCCGCGCGCCAGGCGGATGGCGCTCATGGTGGCCTCGGTGCCGGAGTTGGCCATGCGAACCATCTCCACGGAAGGCACAAGTTCGCAGATCTTGCGGGCCATGGCGGTTTCCGTGGAGCTCGGGGCGCCGTAACCGGTGCCATGGGTCAGCTGGTCCTTGATGGCCTCGATAACGGCGGGGGCGGCATGGCCCAGTATCATCGGGCCCCAGCTGCCGACATAGTCGATGTAGCGCTTGTCGTCCTCATCCCAGAGGTAGGCGCCTTCCGCCTGCTTGAAGAAGATGGGCGTGCCGCCCACGCCCTTGAAGGCTCGCACCGGGGAATTGACCCCGCCGGGGATGTACTGGCTGGCCTGTTCGAAGAGGGTGTCCGACTGGCTCATGAAGACGCTCCTGTTGCAAAAAGTTGGGTGAACTCACGGGCCGTTGCTTCGATGTCCTGTGCCGAGAACAGCCCGTGGATGACCGCGATCAGGTCCGCGCCCGCCCGGATCAGGCTGGGCGCATTGTCAGTGGTAATGCCGCCGATGGCGACGCTGGGCAAGCCAAGGGCACCGGCCTGGCCAAGCACATCGGCGGATGCGGACGGGGCTGACCCCTTGGTTGCGGACGGGAAGAAGCGCCCGAAGGCAAGGTAGTCCGCGGTTCCGGAGGCCTGCTCCCGGGCTCTTTCCAGGTCATCGTGACAGGTGACGCCGATGATGGCGCCGGGGCCCAGCTGTTCGCGGGCCTGCTCTGGCGTTGCATCCTCCAGGCCCAGATGGACGCCGTCGGCGCCGATCTGCCGGGCAAGGGCGACGTCATCATTCACGATCAGGGGGCGCCCCCAGCGCTGGCAGACCGCCAGCAGCTGCTCCGCGATGCTCCGGCGCAGGTCATCATCGGGGCGCTTGTCCCGGTACTGGACCATGACGGCGCCGCCGGCCAGCGCCTGCTCCACCGCGTCCACGATGCGGTCGTCCGGCAGCAGCTGGCTGTCGGTGATGGCATAGAGTCCGTGCCCGGGCATCCGTTCATTCATTGGTCAGGCTCCTGTCCGGGACCGGCTGGCCGCGTCCGACACGCAGTGCGCCCTGTATGGCACGTTCGGTGAAGATTTGGGCATGCTCAGTGGCCTCGGGTAGCGGCAACCCCTTGGCAAGGCCGGCGCTGATGGCCGCGGCAAGAGTGCAGCCGCTGCCATGGTATTCACCGCCGACCCTTTCCAGTTGCCATGAGGACGCTACCTGGTTGCGGCGGAAAAGCCGGTTCTCGATGGTTGGCCCTGTGCCGTGCCCGCCAGTGGCGAGGACGGCACCGGCACCGTCATCAAGCAGCGCCTGGGCACTGGCCGTAACATCGTCGCTGCCACCCAGCTGCGCCAGTTCCGGCCCATTGGGTGTGAGCACGGAAGCCATGGGGAAGAGCTCCGAGCGCATGGCCGCCACCAGCTTCTCATCCGCCAATTCGCCACCACCGGCCGCCTTGATCACCGGGTCGACCACCAGCGGTAAAGGCCCGAGTTCTTCCAGTACCGTACGCAGCATGGCGACGATGCGGTGATCCCCCATGGCGCCGGTCTTGATGGCGTGGATGGGGGAGTCGGCGGCCACGCAGCGAATCTGGCGTGCAATCAGCTCAGGGTCCACCGGCTCGGCACCGTGCACATTACAGGTGTCCTGCACGGTCAGGCAGCTCAGCACAGGCAGCGGGTGAGCGCCCATGGCGGTGATGGCCTGGATGTCCGCCTGGATGCCGGCGCCGCCGGACGGATCCAGACCCGAAATAACGAGTACCTGGGGGCGTGTATTGGGCATCAGAAGGGCCTCAGAACGGCGAGCAGAATGATGGCGACCAGCAGCAGTACCGGCGCCTCGTTGATCACACGGAAGAACACATGGTTCCTGGTATTGCGCTCGTCCCGGAACAGGCGCACGAAGTGGCCGCACCACAGATGGTAGGCCACAAGCACCGCGATCAACAGCAGTTTGACGTGCAGCCAGCCCTGCTCAAGGTAGTGTCCGGGGTTGAACGCAATGAGCCAGGTTCCGAAGATCAGGGTTGCGATCATGGAGGGGTTCATGATGCCGCGGTACAGCTTGCGCTCCATGGTCCGGAAGCGTTCCCGACCGGGTTCATCCTCCGTCATGGCGTGGTACACGAAAAGCCTGGGCAGGTAGAAGATGCCGGCGAACCAGGTGACCATGGCCATGAGATGAAACGCCTTGATCCAGAGCACAGGAACTCCTTAACCGACTGAATGATTCAGGCATGGTACAATGCTCTGTTACGGGCGCCAACGAGCGGAACGAGTACAGAGGAGGCAGAACGTGATCACAGTGGGCATCGTCGGGGGGACCGGCTATACGGGCGTGGAGCTGCTGAGGCTGCTGGCGCTGCATCCGGGTGTGGAGGTGGCGCTGATCACCTCGCGCTCGGAGGCCGGGCGCCCCGTGGCGGAATTCTTTCCGAGCCTGCGCGGCCACTGTGATCTGGCCTTCGAGGATCCGGAGGATCAGCGTCTGGCTGGATGCGACCTGGTGTTCTTCGCCACGCCCAATGCGGTGGCGATGGACAGCGTGGCGCACCTGCTGGAGCAGGGCGTGAAAGTCGTGGACCTCTCCGCCGATTTCCGGCTGCAGGACCGCGAGGTCTGGGAGCATTGGTATGGCACCACCCATACCGCGCCGGATCTCATCCGCGAGGCGGTGTATGGGCTGCCGGAGATCAACCGGGAACAGATCCGGGGGGCGCGACTCGTAGCAAACCCCGGTTGTTACGCCACAACCATCCAGCTGGGCTTTCTGCCCATGGTTGAGGCGGGTGTGGTTGATCCCTCGCGCCTGATCGCGGATGGCAAGTCCGGTGCCAGTGGCGGCGGCCGGCAGGCCCGTATGGGCATGCTGCTGGGTGAAGCCGGGGAAAGCTTCCGGGCCTATGCGGCTTCCGGGCACCGTCACGGGCCGGAGATCGAGCAGGGGCTGCGGATGATGCAGGCACGCTCCGCGCCGCAGGTTACCTTTGTGCCCCATCTGGTGCCCATGGTCCGTGGCATTGAGGCCACGCTCTATGCGGAGATCACGGATGAGACGGCGGATTTCCAGGCCATCTACGAGGACCGCTTCCGTGATGAGCCCTTTGTGGACGTGATGCCCTGGGGCTCGCTGCCCGAGACCCGTTCGGTCCGTGGTGAGAATACCTGCCGTATGGCGCTGCACCGCCAGCCGGGCCAAGACCGGATCATTGTCAGTTCGGTGACGGATAACCTGGTCAAGGGCGCCGCGGGCCAGGCGATCCAGAATATGAACCTGATGTGTGGTTTTGATGAACGCGAAGGGCTTAAAGCGCCCGCGCTTCTGCCCTGAGGACCAAGCCGATGGCGCGTTCTGATTCCTCGGAAGAACTGGTGCTGGTTCGCCAGCGGCGCGGTGAGCGGCTGCGGCGGCTGGTGATACTGCTTGTATTTTCTGTGGCCTCCGGGCTTGCGGGGTTTATGCTCGGGAGCGCCCAGTACAGGGCACGCTATCAGGCAGCGGATGAGGGCCTTGAAACAGTGCGCAAGGAGCGTAACCGGCTTCAGGAAAAGGTCACGGAATACCGCAGGGAGCTGGTGAAACTGAAGCGTGACCAGGAGGTGAACCGCCACAGTCTGCGCGAAGCCCAGGGCACGATCCGGGACCTGGAGCAGGCACTCCAGGAACGCAAGTCCGAGATCAGTTTCTACAAGAGCATCATGGCGCCTGACGATCTTGAAACCGGGCTCCAGGTGTTCCGTATGGACCTGGATCCCACCAGCAATCCGGACCGGTGGCGTTACAATCTTGTGCTCAGCCAGATCGGCGACAACAACCGGTTTGTTTCCGGTCATGTGAAAGTCCACCTTGTGGGCTATGTTGGAGAGGAACGGCAGCGGCTTCCGCTGCACCGGATTTCGGACTCACGTGAGGACAACGACATCGAGTTCCGGTTCCGCTATTTCCAGTCGGTGGATGGGGACATGACGATTCCCGATGGGTTTGAGCCCCATTCCATCCAGGTGACAGCGGTTACGGATAACGGTCGTGAAACCTCCGAGCGTGAATTTTTCTGGCAGGACAAAACGGGGGGCGAGGCGGATGTTTCGCAAGTCCAGGACGAGCAATAAGGGGTCGGGTCAGTACGACACACTGATCTCGAACAAAATGTCGATCACCGGCGATGTGCATTTTTCCGGCGGGTTGCATATCGACGGGCGCGTCGAGGGCACGGTCTACGCCGAGGAAGGGTCGGATGCGGTGCTCCGAATCAGTGATGTTGGCGAGGTGGTCGGCGATGTCTATGCGCCGCACATTATCGTCAACGGTACGGTACACGGCAACGTCTATTCCTCGGAGGATCTCGAGCTGGCCTCCAAGGCCTCCATCCATGGCAATGTGTATTACCATCTGATCGAGATGGCCATGGGGGCGGCGGTCAACGGCAGCCTGCTGCATCAGCGTGAGGGTGGCTTGCCTGGTGGTTCCAGGACGCTGCCTTCGGGGCATCGTCAGGAGCAGCAGGGCAGCGGTGCCAGGGCGGCGGCTTCTGCTGTGACCGATGGCGAGAGCCAGAAGGAAGAGCCGCAGGAAGACGGCTCAGGGAGCTCCCTGGAGCGGGCGTCGAGCGTCTGAGTCCGGGGGCTGTGCAATCAGGCTTGTCAGGCCGGTGTTGTGCTTTACATAATGGTCTGACTTGAATGGAACAGCAGTTGGGAGTGATCGCATGGGCGTGGTTCAGGAACAGGCGGCAGTACCGGTGTTTTTCACCGAATCAGCCGTTGCACGTGTGCGTGAGCTGATTACCGATGAAGGTAATCCTGACCTCAAGCTGCGCGTGTTCATTACAGGCGGTGGTTGCTCTGGGTTCCAGTATGGCTTCACCTTCGATGAGAACCAAGCGGATGACGATGCCGCTGTGGAACGCGATGGGGTGACCCTGCTGGTGGATCCGCTGAGCTACCAGTATCTGGTGGGCGCCACCGTGGACTATGAAGAGGATCTGATGGGGGCGCAGTTCCGGGTTCAGAACCCGAATGCCACCAGTACCTGTGGTTGTGGGTCTTCCTTCAGTATCTGAGGTTCCCGGCCCTGCCGGGCCATACCCCACCAAGCACCCTTGGCTCGAATGCGCCGGTAACTGAAGGCAGGTTGCCAGGGGCGTTATTCAGTCTCTGGCGGGCCAGCCATGCAAAAGCCGCCCCCTCCACACTCTGGGGATCCACTCCCAGCGCGGCTGTGGAATCCACGGACACCTTCGGGAGCAGAGCGGCAATGCGCTCCGCCAGCGGCGGGTTGAAGGCGCCGCCTCCTGCCAGGAAGACCTCCTCCGCACCCGTGATGCTGATGTCCCGGGTGACCGTTACAGCGGTCAGCTCCAGCAGTGTCCTCTGAACATCCTCCGGTCTCGGTGCATCGGGCAGGGTGCTCAGGTGCCTTTCCAGCCAGTGTTCATTGAAATGTTCGCGGCCGGTGCTCTTGGGCGGCTGCCTGGAAAAGTAGGCATCGCCCAGCAGTGACGCGAGCAGTGGGGCGCAGACCGTTCCGGAGGCCGCCCATTCACCGTTGTAATCGAAAGGGTGCCCCTGGTGGCGTCTGCACCACAGGTCCATCAGGCGGTTGGCCGGACCGGTGTCGTGGCCCCGGGGTGGTCTTTTGTCGCCAGGGATCAGGGTGATATTGGCGATCCCTCCCAGATTGACCAGGCAGCGCATCCGGCCGGGACTGCGGAACAGCCAGCTGTGGAAGGCGGGAGCGAGTGGGGCGCCCTGGCCGCCGGCGGCAATATCACGCCTGCGGAAGTCGGCAACGGTAGTGATGCCGGTGATTTCGGCAATGCGGTTGGGGTCTGCAATCTGGAGGCTGAAAGGGAACGGTGACTCTGTGCGATGCTGGACCGTTTGACCGTGACTGCCGATGGCCATGATGGCTTCTGGCGTCAGGCCAGCTTTTTCAGTGACGGCAAGGGCTGCGTCAGCGAAGGCATCCCCCAGCTGGGCATCCGCTTCGCCAAGGAGTGACGGCGTACCCTGATTGGAGGCCAGCTCTTCGAGTTTGGATTGCAGGTTGTCCGGATAGCTGCGGCTGGTCTGCCAGCTCGCCTCAATGCCCTCGGGGCCAAACCCGACCAGTACTGCATCGATCCCGTCCATGCTGGTGCCAGACATGAGACCAATGTACCAGTCAGGCTGCCCTTCCATTCACTCCTCGGCCAGGGCGATCTGGAAGGAGTTGTCCTCTTCGGAGAGCCGGGCAAGGCGCGGGTTGGTCTGGGCCTGGAACTCGGCCATCCTATCTTCCGGAATGGGATCCGCGTCCGGCAGGCTGACATGCAGCGGGTTCCGGGGCTGACCGCTGACCCTGTATTCATAATGCAGGTGCGGTCCGGTTGCCAGTCCACTCATGCCGACGTAGGCGATCACCTCTCCCTGCTGGACGGTTTCACCCCGGCGAAGCCCTCGCTTGTAGCTGCGCAGGTGGCTGTAGACGGTGGAGACCTCATTGCCGTGGTCAATGCGGACGGTTTTGCCGTATCCGCCATCACGTCCGACATAGGTAACACGGCCGTCCCCGGAGGCCTTGACGGGGGTTCCCGGGGATGCTGCGAAATCCGTGCCTTCATGGGGCCGCACCCTGTTGAGGATGGGGTGGCGGCGGTTCATGTCGAAGTGGGAGGAAACGCGCTGGTACTGAAGCGGAGTGCGCAGGAAAGCCTTGCGCAGGCTTTCACCCTGCGGCGTGTAGTAGTCGCTGTTGCCCTCGGAGTCCGTGTACAGGGCGGCGGAATAGGTCTCGCCCTTATTGGTGAAGGTGGCGGCCAGAATGCGTCCGTGGCCGATCATTTCGCCATCAAGGTACTGCTTTTCATACAGAACCCCGAAACGGTCACCCTTGCGCAGGTCCCGGGAGAAATCGACGCGCCACCCGAAGATGCGAGAGAGCTGATTGCGGACCTTGGTGCCGAGCCCGGCGCGGTTCGCCGCGAGGATATAGGACGTCTGGATATCGCCGGTCGCATAGGCCAGCTCCACTTTGGGTTCCCGCATCTCTTCATAGGTGTGGAAGCCTTTATCCTGGCGTACCGCCTTGAGCTTGGTGGTCCGGCTGTTGTGCAGGACTACCATCGACAGTTTGCCGTTATCATCAAAGCCGAATTCGATTTCCCGGCCAGCGCGCAGACGCGAGAGTTTGTCCGGCTTTCCTTCACCATTCAGGACGCGGTACATCTCCTGATGACTCAGGCCCGCATCGGTGAACAGGGATGACAGGGAATCGCCTCTCTCGATCGTAAAGCGCTGCCATTCCAGCGCTTCCTCGCGGATGCCTTCTCCGCTGGCGTCCTGTTCAGCGTCAGCGGCGGAGATCTGGGGTTCGGGGACGTTTTCCAGGTTGACACCAAGAAGGCTCTGGAGGTCTGGGGGAGCGGCGTAGGCCAGCGTCCGCGCGGGCGATACCATGCCGGCGTGCGAATACTGCTCTGCCTGTGTTGCTGTTTGGCTGTTCTGGGCAACGGGGGAGACAGGCGCCACATCAAAGGTTTTTGAGGTCTGGCTCTGGTTGCTGCCCTGGCTGACCAGCAGGGTGACACCAATCAGTGCGGTCAGGCCGGCAAGCGCGGCGATATGGGTTCCCGGGAATTGTCTGAGCACGGTTATACCCTGTTGTTTCAGTGTTGGGGCAAACTTATGGGGCAAGTTCGCAGAATCACTCGAAGTATAATGAAAACAGCGCCAGGCGCAAAAAAAACGAATGCCTTAGCGGTGCCGTGCAACGCGGTCTCAGGTTTGCTGTTACAATGACACCTTTCGCAAGTGCCTGCGACACAAAGTGAATTCGCCGCCATTGCCATTGTGTTAAGGGTTCATGAAAATTGTCAGTGTGTGTAGCAGGCAGCCCTGCCGGAACAGATCGGAGTAGATAAGGATCCATGACGAACATTGATGACGCCATCGCCCAGATCCACCGGGGAGTGGATGAGCTGATCCCCGAGGAAGACCTGGCCGACAAGCTGCGCAGTGGCCGCAGACTTCGGATCAAGGCGGGGTTTGACCCCACGGCGCCCGACCTGCACCTGGGGCATACGGTGCTTCTTAATAAGTTGCGCCAGTTTCAGGAACTGGGTCATGAGGTGATATTCCTGATCGGGGATTTTACCGGCATGATCGGGGATCCCAGCGGCAAGAGCGCCACGCGCCCACCGCTGTCCGAGGAGGAGGTGGCGGCAAACGCCGAGACTTATAAGGAGCAGGTTTTCCGGGTACTCGACCCAGAAAAGACACGGGTTGTGTTCAATTCGGCCTGGATGAATGAAATGGGTGCGGCGGACATGATCCGGCTTGCAAGCCAGTACACCGTCGCCCGCATGCTGGAGCGTGATGATTTCCACAAGCGCTACCAGGCCAACGAATCCATCGCCATCCACGAATTCCTCTACCCGCTGGTCCAGGGGTACGACTCTGTGGCGTTGGAGGCGGACGTGGAGCTTGGGGGCACCGACCAGAAGTTCAATCTCCTTATGGGGAGGCATCTGCAGCGCCATTACGATCAGGAGCCGCAGGTGGTGCTGACCATGCCGATCCTCGAGGGGCTGGACGGCGTCCAGAAGATGTCCAAGTCCCTGGGGAACTACGTTGGGATTACGGATGCCCCGGGGCAGATGTACAGCCGGCTTCTTTCGGTTCCGGATGAGCTTGTGTGGCGCTACTTCGAGCTGCTGACGCTCAAGCCTATGGAAGAGGTCGCGGCCCTGCGCCGCCAGGTGGAAGAGGGCGGGCTCAATCCGCAGGAAGCGAAGAAGGCCCTGGCGCACTGGCTGATCAGCCGCTATCACGGTGAGGAGGCGGCGGAGAATGCCCACCGCTCAGCTGGCAATCGTGTGGAGCTCGGCGAGATTCCGGAAAATGTGCCCGAGGTGACCGTGGATGCGGGCGGGCAGGCCGAACTCTTTGTGGTCAGTCTGCTCAAGCAGGCCGGGCTGGCCCAGGGTGGCGCGGCCAAGGATGTCGTAAAGCAGGGTGCTGTCTATGTGGATGGCGAGCCGCTGGGCGACCGGCAGGCGCTGCCCGCAGGGCAGTCGTACGTCATCCAGGCGGGCAGGAAAAAGATCGCAAGGGTGCATATCCAGTAATCCGGCCGGGTAGTGAAACCGGAATGAAATCTCCTGTTGACGCCAACCTGTGCGGGTGTAGAATACGCATCTCTTTCGGGGCAACGGCCCACAGCGGCGGCGCTTTCGAGCGTTAGATGAGTTGTTCCGGGGATTGACAATTTTCTGAAATGCTTTAGAATTTTGTCTCTCCAATCAGGGGCTTAACGCCTTCTGAGGTTCTTTAACAAGTGGGTCAGATTATTTGTGTGGGCGCTGGCTGTGGTGGTCGGTGCGATCATCAAAGTCAGTGCTCGTTGATTCGAGTGCGGTCTTTGAGCTTGTATAACGATGGTACGCCATCGGAATGATTTAAACTGAAGAGTTTGATCATGGCTCAGATTGAACGCTGGCGGCAGGCCTAACACATGCAAGTCGAGCGGCAGCAGCTCCTTCGGGAGGCTGGCGAGCGGCGGACGGGTGAGTAACGCATGGGAACTTACCCAGTAGTGGGGGATAGCCCGGGGAAACCCGGATTAATACCGCATACGCCCTGAGGGGGAAAGCGGGCTCCGGCTCGCGCTATTGGATGGGCCCATGTCGGATTAGTTAGTTGGTGGGGTAATGGCCTACCAAGGCGACGATCCGTAGCTGGTCTGAGAGGATGATCAGCCACACCGGGACTGAGACACGGCCCGGACTCCTACGGGAGGCAGCAGTGGGGAATATTGGACAATGGGGGCAACCCTGATCCAGCCATGCCGCGTGTGTGAAGAAGGCCTTAGGGTTGTAAAGCACTTTCAGCAGGGAGGAAAAGCTGATCGTTAATACCGGTCAGTGTTGACGTTACCTGCAGAAGAAGCACCGGCTAACTCCGTGCCAGCAGCCGCGGTAATACGGAGGGTGCAAGCGTTAATCGGAATTACTGGGCGTAAAGGGCGCGTAGGCGGTTTGGTAAGCGAGTTGTGAAAGCCCCGGGCTCAACCTGGGAATGGCAATTCGAACTGCCAAGCTAGAATGCAGCAGAGGGCAGTGGAATTCCAGGTGTAGCGGTGAAATGCGTAGATATCTGGAGGAACACCAGTGGCGAAGGCGACTGCCTGGGCTGACATTGACGCTGAGGTGCGAAAGCGTGGGTAGCAAACAGGATTAGATACCCTGGTAGTCCACGCTGTAAACGCTGAGAACTAGTCGTTGGGGCTATTAGAGCCTTAGTGACGCAGCTAACGCGATAAGTTCTCCGCCTGGGGAGTACGGCCGCAAGGTTAAAACTCAAATGAATTGACGGGGGCCCGCACAAGCGGTGGAGCATGTGGTTTAATTCGACGCAACGCGAAGAACCTTACCTGGTCTTGACATCCTGCGAACTTGCTAGAGATAGCTTGGTGCCTTCGGGAGCGCAGTGACAGGTGCTGCATGGCCGTCGTCAGCTCGTGTCGTGAGATGTTGGGTTAAGTCCCGTAACGAGCGCAACCCTTGTCCTTAGTTGCCAGCGGTCCGGCCGGGAACTCTAGGGAGACTGCCGGTGACAAACCGGAGGAAGGTGGGGATGACGTCAGGTCATCATGGCCCTTACGGCCAGGGCTACACACGTGCTACAATGGGGCGCACAGAGGGCAGCAAGCGCGCGAGTGCAAGCGAATCCCTTAAAACGCCTCGTAGTCCGGATCGGAGTCTGCAACTCGACTCCGTGAAGTCGGAATCGCTAGTAATCGCAGATCAGAATGCTGCGGTGAATACGTTCCCGGGCCTTGTACACACCGCCCGTCACACCATGGGAGTGGACTGCACCAGAAGCGGTTAGTCTAACCTTCGGGAGGACGATCGCCACGGTGTGGTTCACGACTGGGGTGAAGTCGTAACAAGGTAGCCGTAGGGGAACCTGCGGCTGGATCACCTCCTTATCGACACGCCGGCGCCACGCCAGCGTCCACAACAAATAATCTGACCCGTTGTAAGAGCATGAACGAGATCTGGGCTGGGCCCGGAAGGGTGAAAGCCCTTGTTGAGTTTGGGTCTGTAGCTCAGTTGGTCAGAGCGCACCCCTGATAAGGGTGAGGTCGGTGGTTCAAGTCCACCCAGACCCACCAGAATTGCCCTCAGGTGCTTCTGGTTGGTGGCAAAGGGGCCGTAGCTCAGTTGGGAGAGCGCCTGCCTTGCACGCAGGAGGTCAGGAGTTCGATTCTCCTCGGCTCCACCAGTTTCGAATCGGCCAAGATTGGCTGAGGTGATCCGCGACGTGATCAAAGATGAGTTTTTTCGCCGAAAAAACTGATCTGTGATTTCGCATCACGATGCTCTTTAACAAAGTGGCAAGCAATGAATTGAAAGTCTGATGTTCATCGATGGCGATGACCGTTTGATGACACCAGTGGCGGTTTTTTGGAAAACCGAAGCGGTGTTGTCGAAAGGCCAATCGCGATCGTGGCACTGACTCAAGCGTTGAATCCGGCGTAATGGCAGTAGCCTGCGCGCACGCCGAGCGTGTGCTGCGGGTTATATAGTCAAGCGAATAAGCGCAAACGGTGGATGCCTTGGCAGTCAGAGGCGATGAAGGACGTGGCAGCCTGCGATAAGCGTCGGGGAGGTGGCAAACAACCTTCGATCCGGCGATTTCCGAATGGGGAAACCCACCTGGTTTCGGCCAGGTATCGGGTGCTGAATACATAGGCGCTCGAGGCGAACCCGGGGAACTGAAATATCTAAGTACCCGGAGGAAAAGAAATCAACCGAGATTCCCCAAGTAGCGACGAGCGAACGGGGATTAGCCCTTAAGCTTGTGGGTGGGTAGTGGAAGTGTCTGGAAAGTCACACCATAGAGAGTGATAGTCTCGTACGCGAAACGCGCCCATAAGTGAAATCGAGTAGGACGGGGATCGTGGAAACCTGTCTGAATACGGGGGGACCATCCTCCAAGGCTAAATACTCCTGACTGACCGATAGTGAACCAGTACCGTGAGGGAAAGGCGAAAAGAACCCCTGTGAGGGGAGTGAAATAGACCCTGAAACCGTTTGCGTACAAGCAGTGGGAGCACCCTGCGGGGTGTGACCGCGTACCTTTTGTATAATGGGTCAGCGACTTACTTTCAGTGGCAAGGTTAACCGTCTAGGGGAGCCGCAGGGAAACCGAGTCTTAAATGGGCGAACACAGTCGCTGGGAGTAGACCCGAAACCGGGCGATCTATCCATGGCCAGGGTGAAGGTCGGGTAACACCGACTGGAGGCCCGAACCCACCTATGTTGAAAAATGGGGGGATGAGTTGTGGATCGGAGTGAAAGGCTAATCAAGCCCGGAGATAGCTGGTTCTCCTCGAAAGCTATTTAGGTAGCGCCTCGTGTGTCACTGGCGGGGGTAGAGCACTGTTTGGGCTCGGGGGCCATCTCGGCTTACCAACCCCTTGCAAACTCCGAATACCGCCAAGTGCAATCACGGGAGACAGAGCATGGGTGCTAACGTCCGTGCTCAAGAGGGAAACAACCCAGACCGCCAGCTAAGGTCCCCAAGTACCGGTTCAGTGGGAAACGATGTGGGAAGGCACAGACAGCTAGGAGGTTGGCTTAGAAGCAGCCATCCTTTAAAGAAAGCGTAATAGCTCACTAGTCGAGTCGGCCTGCGCGGAAGATGTAACGGGGCTAAACCGGTCACCGAAGCTGCGGACGCCTTTTTTAAGGCGTGGTAGAGGAGCGTTGTGTACGCCTGCGAAGGTCAATCGAGAGGTTGGCTGGAGGTATCACAAGTGCGAATGCTGACATGAGTAACGATCAAGGAGGTGAAAACCCTCCTCGCCGGATGACCAAGGTTTCCTGCGCAACGCCAATCGGCGCAGGGTGAGTCGGCCCCTAAGACGAGACCGAAAGGTGTAGTCGATGGGAAACGGGTTAATATTCCCGTACCTCGCGTGACTGCGATGGGGGGACGGAGAAGGCTAGGCGGAGCCGGGCGAGTGGTTGTCCCGGTTCAAGCGAGTAGGCAGTGGCTGCAGGCAAATCCGCAGCCACAACGTCGAGACGCGATGACGAGCGCCCAAGGGCGCGAAGCCGCTGATGCCATGCTTCCAGGAAAAGCCTCTAAGCTTCAGGTCACGTGGGACCGTACCCCAAACCAACACAGGTGGTCAGGGTGAGAATCCCAAGGCGCTTGAGAGAACTCGGGTAAAGGAACTAGGCAAAATGGTGCCGTAACTTCGGGAGAAGGCACGCCGCGCTAGGGTGACGGGACTCGCTCCCCGAGCTCGAGGCGGTCGAAGATACCAGGCCCCTGCGACTGTTTACTAAAAACACAGCACTGTGCGAACTCGAAAGAGGATGTATACGGTGTGACGCCTGCCCGGTGCCGGAAGGTTAATTGATGGGGTTAGCATCCGTGCGAAGCCCTTGATCGAAGCCCCGGTAAACGGCGGCCGTAACTATAACGGTCCTAAGGTAGCGAAATTCCTTGTCGGGTAAGTTCCGACCTGCACGAATGGCGTAACGATGGGGGCGCTGTCTCTACCCGAGACTCAGTGAAATTGAAATCGCTGTTAAGATGCAGTGTATCCGCGGCCAGACGGAAAGACCCCGTGAACCTTTACTATAGCTTCACAGTGAACTTTGAGCAGTCTTGTGTAGGATAGCTGGGAGGCTTCGAAGCGATGACGCCAGTCATCGTGGAGCCGCCCTTGAAATACCAGCCTGGGTTGTTTGAGGTTCTAACTCAGTCCCGTTACCCGGGACGAGGACACTGTGTGGTGGGTAGTTTGACTGGGGCGGTCTCCTCCCAAAGCGTAACGGAGGAGCACAAAGGTGGGCTAAGCACGGTCGGACATCGTGCGGTTTGTGTAAAGGCACAAGCCCGCTTGACTGCGAGACATACTCGTCGAGCAGGTGCGAAAGCAGGTCTTAGTGATCCGGTGGTTCTGTATGGAAGGGCCATCGCTCAACGGATAAAAGGTACTCCGGGGATAACAGGCTGATACCGCCCAAGAGTTCACATCGACGGCGGTGTTTGGCACCTCGATGTCGGCTCATCACATCCTGGGGCTGAAGCCGGTCCCAAGGGTATGGCTGTTCGCCATTTAAAGTGGTACGCGAGCTGGGTTTAGAACGTCGTGAGACAGTTCGGTCCCTATCTGCCGTGGACGTTGGAGATTTGAGGAAAGCTGCTCCTAGTACGAGAGGACCGGAGTGGACGAACCTCTGGTGTTCCGGTTGTCACGCCCGTGGCATTGCCGGGTAGCTAAGTTCGGACAGGATAACCGCTGAAGGCATCTAAGCGGGAAGCCCCTTCCAAGATGAAATCTCCCCGGGCCCTCGAGGCCCCTCAAGAGCCGTCCAAGACCAGGACGTGGATAGGCCGGGTGTGGAAGCGCTGCGAGGCGTTAAGCTAACCGGTACTAATGGCTCGTGAGGCTTGACTATATAACACCCCAGCGCATGCTCCGGATCCAACGCTTGAGCCAGTGCCACCAACACCAGAGCCAATTGCTTGCCACCCCCTTTCGCCTGACGACCACAGCGAGTCGGAACCACCTGATCCCATGCCGAACTCAGAAGTGAAACGACTCAGCGCCGATGGTAGTGTGGGAGATCCCATGTGAGAGTAGGTCATCGTCAGGCCCCTACACCCAAAGCCCCGCCGGTAAACGCCGTGCGGGGCTTTTTTTTGTGTGTGATAAAAGTCTCATTCCCCGCAATCGACTTCCCTCCCGCCGGACTCCGCTGGAAAACTGCTGACTGATTCAAAGCATTGCCGGGCTGCCTGAGTATGCTGGATACAAGGAAATTCCCGCTCCCGCTTTCGGTTCAGGAGTTTGGCAATTGGCGGACAGATCCCTGAAAACGTCCATGAGTTTGGTGATGCTCTTTCTATCGGGCGTGCCGGCAGCAGTCTGGGCGTCCGGCATGGAGCCCATGAGCAACCGGGAAATGGCTGATGTCCGGGGTCAGGGAGTCGGGATCGTCATGGAGGACTTCCGCTTTGCTCATGGACACGATCCAGACAATGACCAGACCTTCAGGCTGAGTGGCATCACCAATAAGGCCGGAGAGGATGTCGAGGTGTTGGTCGACCAGCTCTACATCGGAGGTAGCGGCAGCGAGCGGGGTGAAAACCTCCAGACGGTCAATCTCGGGCGCCTGACTAACCCCTTCGGGATCGATCTTCTGGATGGTGACGGAATTGGCGGTGATGCTGCCGGTAAAGCGGTTTTTGAGTATGCAGCCCCTGAAAAGGTTGCGCAGGACCAAGGCGTTGCCTGTCTGCCGGGCGGAACGGATACCGGCTGCGTGAGTCGGGCACCGAATCCGGAGCAGGATATCCGGGGCGAGCGCATGGACCTGGGATTTCAGGCGACAGTGCAGTCCGGTAGCGCTCCGGCCAAGTCGGTGAATATCCATGCCGAGAAGGCCGTTGTGGACGGCAGTTACATCCAGCTCTGGGGGGCGACTTCTGATGACAGCCGCCAGCAGCTGCGAGGCCGGATCCAGACCAATTTCTATACCCCGAGCCTGACGGTCAGTGCCTGTGAACAGGGCGGAACCAGCTGCAACACCGAGATCGCCTTCAATGATTTCATGATGGAACTGGCCCTGGGTAATGAGCATCAGCCGCTGTTCATGGGCGTACTCGGCGTGGGCCAGGAGGTGATGACAGACGGTGAGGTCGTTGCGGGCCCCGGAAACTTCCGTCTGGAGCTAAAGGCGATCAATGATGCCCGCTCGCCGGACCCCATCAATGAGGCGGGCGACGGCTCCAGCGACGATAACGCCACCTACGATTTCTACAGTGACTACTACAGCGACGATGAATACCGCAGTGACATTGAAGTCGGCAGTCTGGAGGTGGGCGGCCAGGAGATGGGGGCAACCAGGATGAAAGGGATGCTCTTCCAGAAGCTGGATGTGACCACAAGGAGCCTGGACTGATATGGCGATTCAGGGGGATGGCGTGCGCGACGTCGTACTTGCAGCTCTGGTGGCATTCGGCCTTGCCGCTAACGCTGCTGCCGAGATGGAGTCGATGAGTGACCAGGACCTATCAGGCGTCAGCGGGCAGTATGGCGGTATGTCACTTTCCGGGGATGTGACCTTCAATGAGTCCGGTGGCCCTCTGAAAGGGGAGGCTGTCGGGTTTGACTGCGGCGAGGGCGAGCGCTGTGGGGCCAGGGTTGCCGCACAGCTTAATCAGGGCGGTGGCTGGATTGTGCTGGACGATCTGCAGGGGACTTTCGAGTTCATGGGGCTGACGCTGGCCACCCGCCTGATTACCGGAGAGGATACCGGGTTCGGGTCCGACGCAGCGGATTTCAACCGGGAGGTGATTGAGATCGGCCTTCCGGACACTGCCCGCTTTACGGATTTCAGCTACACCATGGCAACAAGCTCAACCGCTCGCCCCGGCGATAGCGATTTTCGCCAGGTGGATCGCCTGAATGTGGACATTGGCGGTGACGTGACCATGGACGGCAATGCATTGATCTTCCCGACGGAGCCCTGACCCATGACGAAACCGGTACCCCATCGCTGGTTCTCTGTAGCAGGTGTGGCGCTCTACGTGGCAACCGGTCAGGTGTATGCCATGGAAGCCATGGACGATGCGGAACTGGCCGGTGTTCAGGGGCAGGCGGGCGCTACCGTCGAAATGGCCCACAAAGCCTCCATGGATCGTTTCAGTTACTTCACCAATGACAGCGGTATACATCTGGAGGACATCCGTGTCGGGTCAGCGTCCGATCCCGATGGACGGGCGAGAAGGGACTATGAGCTGGACCTTCTGAGCGACGGCAGCCTTGAGATCGGGCTCGATATTCAGGACGAGCGTGTATCCGTGGGGGGAGTCTCGCTGGATGACAGTGGCGCCCGAAGCATGGGTTCCTTCTGGATGGATCGCGACATGAGCGGCTGGTTTCGGATTACGCCGGGCGGGGCGCTTTCAGAGGAGGGGTATACCTTCAACTCCTTCTTCTCGGTGCTGGACTCGCGTTTTGGCTACCAGACCAATGGGCATCAGCTTTTTCTTGATGACGTGACCATGTTCATCAATGCCTCGGATCACACGCTGGATGTTCAGAACGGGGTCATCCACTATGTTGCACCGACTGACCTGTATCTGGATATAGCGGCGATCCGGTACGCAGAGGGCGAAACACCGGTTCGGGGTGACCAGAGCAGTCGCCCCAGCATGGGTGGTTTCGAGATCGATCAGGATTTTGTCTCCGAGTTTGAGATCAGCGGGGGAGGTGGCCGTCAGGGCCTGGAAGGCATCCGGATCAATGCCGATACGACTCTCAACACCGGCAATTTCCTCTATAAGACCAACGGTTATGGCGTTGAGTTCAGTGGTGTGACCGGCAGCTCCTCAGTCCAGGATCTGCGTATTGAGGTAGGGGAGGATTTCACGGAGGAAAGCCGCCAGGGACTGGCCTTTACCCTGAACGGCGACGGCTCCAGTGCCGAAGGTAATCTCAGTATCGATGATATCCGGCTGGGTGTTGATGCCGGAACCCGGGATGGTGGACGCAGTGTCGGCTCGGTGAACCTGAGCTGGCTCTACCAGAATCAGACGATCAACGGTGATGCTTTTGGTAATCAGGTCTACGTGATGGCTGGCGGGCACCCGGATGCAGGCGATGAAGGAATGCGCTTCGCCTCTGAATGGAGTCTCGCGGACGCCGGGCTGACCTGGTCGACTGATGGTAACTCGGTGCTTTTTGACGGGATACAGTCCTGGGGGCGCGGCGATGTGACCGTCAACGTGACGGGCAATGAGGAGCTCGGGAGTACCCAGTTCTACAAAGGGCTCCGGGTTGGTTTTGACGGGATTTCCGGCGGCTACCGCATGGATGGGATCCGTGTCGGGTCCGAGGGCTCCGCGGAAGGCGCTGAAATGCAGGCGGGTGCGGAGCTTCTGAGCGCTCTGGGCGTTTTTCGTTCCTTTGAGTTCGGGAACATGGATGGGCAGTACACGTTGACTCCGGGCGGTCCCAATGGCGACGGAGTCACCATCAACTCGGATCTGTTTATCGAGGATGGCCGTATCGGGTCCCTGACCGAGGAGTCCGGTCAGGGCGTCTGGGCGGACGATCTGTCCTACGAGGGGCACATCCGGGATATGACGCTCGACGTGGTGGAGAATGGTCTCCGTGTCATGCAGGGAGAGGCATGGAGCACCATGGATGTGGGCAATCTGCGCGTAGGCGATGCGGAAGACGGCGCCAGTTTCGGGCGCATCGTCTGGCAGCGCTACGGCCAGGACAATGAGATGGTGATTACGGGGCCGGAAGGGCAGGAAGGGCTCAGGCTGGCACTCACAAGCATCTTCATCGAGGCAGTGGGTGATAAGCGGAACCGCTTCCTGTGGGAGACTGGCCGGACCACGGATGCCGACGGCAATGCTGAGAACGGAACCGGAATGCAGCTGGTGCTCGACAACATCCACACTTCCGATGGACTGGGTTCGGGGAACAATGAGTTCGGTGTCCAAACGGAGCTGACGGTCGACATCCGTGAAGCGGACTCCGCGGATGGGTTGCAACCGAGCTTCCATGTAAACACGCACACACGGTTCAGGGAGCTCAATGTGGGCAGTGTGGATCTTGTCCACAACGATGGGAGCGGCAACAGCTCCTCGGCGACAGCCCTGCAGGGTGTCAGCATCCAGAACATGGATATGGAATCCAACCTGAACGCCACGCCCATCCCCTGAGGTGTTCCTTTCCCCTGCTGTGTTGGTTACCTTAGCCGGATCAGGCAAGGAGACCACATGCATCCCTACCCTCTGATCCATCTGCTGGCCGATGGCCAGCTCCATTCCGGAAATGAACTGGCGGAGCAGCTGGGTGTTACCCGGACGGCCGTCTGGAAGCAGCTGCGTCGGCTTGAAGAGATCGGCCTGGACGTGGAGTCCGTGCGGGGCAAGGGGTACCGGCTGGCTGAACCGCTGGACTTGCTCTCCCGGGAGTCCATCGAACTGGCCCTGGCCGGTCAGGACCCTCAGCCCGAGCTCATTCTTGAGCCGGTCGTTGAATCAACGAACACCCTCCTGATGGGCCATTCCGGTTATTCCGGAGTTCCCCGTATCTGTCTCACGGAGCAGCAGTTGCAGGGTCGCGGTCGCCGTGGGCGGAGCTGGGTCAGCCCCTTTGCGCGCAACCTTTATCTCAGCGTCGGCCTGGAAACCGATGCCGGGCCCGCTGCGGTTCAGGGTGTGACCCTCAGGGCCGGCCTGGGCGCGGTCCAGGCCCTGTCGGGGCTTGGCATAGACGGGCTGGGGATTAAATGGCCCAACGATCTGTGGCTCAATGGCCGCAAGGTAGCAGGCATCCTTACGGAACTTCAGGGCTCCGCCCAAGATGAGCTGCGGCTGGTGATCGGTCTGGGCCTGAACGTCTATATGACGGCGCCGGAAACCGCGATTGATCAGCCGTGGACCTCCCTGGCACGGGAGGGGCAGGTGCCAGAGGGGGGCCGCAATCGTCTTGCTGCTGCATTGATCGAGGGGATTCTGACATCACTGGCGGATCTCGGTTTTGGTCCGGATCCGGCCATTCCCGATGAGTGGGCGCACTATGATGTTCTGCGGGGGCGGCAGGTGGCCGTAAGGGGCAGGGACTGCCGGGGTATCGGCGATGGCATTGACTCGTCCGGGCAGCTGCGGCTCCGGACTGCGGATGGCGAGGTTATGCTCCTGAATGCCGGAGAAGTGAGCCTGGAGGTCCCGATTGATTCTGCAGGTTGATGCGGGCAATTCGCGGGTCCATTGGCGGTGTCTCAATGCAGACCGCACGGTCATCGCGCGGGGTGATCAGGCATGGGAGGCGATTGGCGCTGACGGCATTGAAGGCGTGGACTCACGCGGAGTGGTGCAGCTGGAGTTCGCCTCCGTTGCAGGCGATCGGGCCCGGCAACTGAAGGCAAGCCTGGTCTCCGGAGGGGGCGTGCGGGTTATGGAGTTTGCAACTTCCCATCGACAGTGTGGTGTGGTCAATGCATATAGTGAGCCCGCACAGATGGGAGTTGATCGCTGGCTGGCGATGCTTGGCGCCTACAGGGGCTGGGAAGGGCCGATTACGATTGTCGATGCGGGAACGGCCATCACCGTTGACCATGTAGACGCTTCAGGCAATCATCAGGGAGGCTATATCCTTCCCGGCGGGGCACTCATGGCGCAGTCGCTTGGCGCGGGAACTTCGGGCGTTCGCCCGGCTTCCGTCGATGGGGCTGGCTCTGCGCCCGGGGTAACAACATCCGAGTGTGTCCATCACGGCATTGTCTGGCTCATGCAGGCCCTGGTGGCCCGGAGCGCAGATTACTGGCAGGGGCGTGGCACCATTATCCTGACCGGTGGTGATGCTGTGGCAGCGGCTGCGGGTATGCCGGAAGATCCGATTGTGGAGCCTGACCTCGTATTTCTGGGCATGGATGCTGTAATGGCCGAAACCAGTGGCAGCTGCTGAAACACGGGAGTGTGCGTGCGGATTCTGTTCGGATTACTCTTTCTAGCCAATCTGGGGGTCTTTCTGCTGGCTGAACGTCTCCCGCCGCCGGAGCAGAACAATGTACCCGAGGCCAATATACCGAGGGTGGAACCGATCAGGACGATTGAAACAGACGAGGGTGTTGCAAAGCCGGCGCAAAATCCTTAGGATACTGCCCTCGCTGATTGGCGATACAGAGCTGGTGTAGCTCAGCAGGCAGAGCAACTGACTTGTAATCAGTAGGTCGGGGGTTCGATTCCCTCCACCAGCTCCAGATCAGCACCGTTTTCAAGTAGGCGGCCTGCGGGTCGTCTGCGAGACGGAGGGGTTCCCGAGTGGTCAAAGGGATCAGACTGTAAATCTGACGCGAGAGCTTCGCAGGTTCGAATCCTGCCCCCTCCACCATATTTTGCGGGTGTCGTATAGTGGCTATTACCTCAGCCTTCCAAGCTGATGACGCGGGTTCGATTCCCGCCACCCGCTCCAGGTTGTCGAGGGCTCATGTAGCTCAGTGGTAGAGCACACCCTTGGTAAGGGTGAGGTCGGCGGTTCAAGTCCGCCCATGAGCTCCAGTTCTAAGGCTGAAAGCTGGCTGTAACATAACGAAGAAAGGCAACGGCGCGGGAGATAGGTCAAGTGTCTAAGGAAAAATTCGAAAGAGATAAGCCGCACATCAACGTGGGCACCATTGGTCACGTCGACCACGGCAAGACGACGCTGACGGCGGCGTTGACGCGCGTGAGCGCGGAAGTGTTCGGCGGTGAGGCGCGTGCGTTTGACCAGATCGACAACGCGCCGGAAGAGAAAAACCGCGGAATCACAATCGCCACGTCCCACGTGGAGTACGGCTCCGAGAGCCGCCACTATGCGCACGTTGACTGCCCCGGCCACGCGGACTATGTGAAGAACATGATCACTGGCGCGGCGCAGATGGACGGCGCGATCCTGGTGGTGTCCGCCGCTGACGGCCCCATGCCGCAGACCCGCGAGCACATCCTGCTGTCACGCCAGGTTGGCGTGCCGCACATCGTGGTGTTCCTCAACAAGGCCGACATGGTCGATGATGAGGAGCTGCTCGAGCTGGTTGAGATGGAAGTGCGGGAGCTGCTCAACGAATACGACTTCCCGGGCGACGACACGCCGATCGTGACCGGCTCCGCGCTGATGGCGATGGAAGGAAAGGATGACAACGGCTACGGCACCACCGCGGTGGCGAACCTGATCAAGGAAATGGACGCGCACATTCCCGAGCCCGAGCGCGCCATCGATCAGCCGTTCCTGATGCCGATCGAGGACGTATTCTCGATCTCCGGTCGCGGTACCGTTGTCACCGGCCGTGTTGAGCGCGGTGTGGTCAAGACCGGCTCCGAGGTGGAGATCGTGGGTCTGCGCGAGACGCAGAAGACCGTTTGCACCGGTGTTGAGATGTTCCGCAAGATGCTCGACGAAGGTCGTGCGGGTGAGAACATTGGCGCGCTGCTGCGTGGCACCAAGCGTGACGACGTTGAGCGTGGCCAGGTTCTGGCCAAGCCGGGCAGCATCACGCCTCACACGAAGTTCGAGGGCGAGATCTACGTCCTGAGCAAGGACGAGGGTGGTCGCCACACGCCGTTCTTCACCGGCTATCGCCCGCAGTTCTACTTCCGGACCACGGACGTGACCGGCACCTGTGAGCTGCCCGAAGGCGTTGAGATGGTGATGCCGGGTGATAACGTGAAGCTGGTAGCCACACTGATCGCGCCGATCGCGATGGAAGACGGGCTGCGCTTTGCGGTACGCGAAGGCGGCCGGACTGTCGGCGCCGGCGTGGTGACCAAGATTATCGAGTAATACAAAGTTTCGGTGCAGGCCAGTAGCTCAATTGGCAGAGCAGCGGTCTCCAAAACCGCAGGTTGGGGGTTCGATTCCCTCCTGGCCTGCCATTTATTTCGGCACCCACAAAGTTGAACCCTATGGAATCCAGTTCCAGAGAGGCGACGACCCGCTTTGACACCGCAAAGTGGGTCGTCGTTGTTGCTTTGGTGGCGGCAGGTGTAGCCGGCAACCATTACTACGGGGGCGAGTCCCTTCTTTACCGTACACTGGCATTGGTGGCGCTGGCGCTTGTGGCCGGTGCTGTCGCGCTGCAGACGGGAAAGGGGCGTCAGCTGGCCCGGGTTATGAGAGAAGCCAAGGTCGAGATCCGCAAGGTGGTCTGGCCAACCCGTCAGGAGCTCCTTCAGACAACGGCCATTGTGCTTGGCTTTGTGCTGCTGGTGGCATTGATCCTGTGGGGGATGGATTCTCTGGTGGCGTGGATTGTCTCAAGTTTGATCGGTTAACAGAGAGCGGCACATGGCGAAACGCTGGTACGTGATTCACGCCTACTCCGGCTTCGAAAAGCATGTTATGCGGTCCCTCAGGGAACGGGTGCAGCTCAACAACATGGACGACCTTTTCGGTGAGATTCTTGTGCCCACCGAAGAGGTCGTTGAAATGCGTGAGGGCAAAAAGCGCAAGAGCGAGCGCAAGTTCTATCCAGGGTATGTGCTGGTCCAGATGGAGATGACTGACGAGACCTGGCATCTGGTCAAGAGCACGCCCAGGGTGATGGGGTTCATCGGCGGAACGCCGGACAAGCCGGCACCGATCAGTGAGAAGGAGGCGGATGCCATCCTTCAGCGTGTCGAGACCGGCGCCGAGCAGCCCAAGCCCAAGACGCTGTTTGAGCCGGGCGAGATTGTCCGTGTCATCGAGGGGCCGTTTGCGGACTTCAATGGCGTGGTCGAGGAAGTCGACTACGACAAGAGCCGTGTGAAAGTTGCGGTTCTGATCTTCGGCCGGTCCACGCCGGTCGAACTGGAATTTGGCCAGGTCGAGAAGGACTGAAGGCCATCCGGAGGAAGGCACGTGGGCCTGTCAGGTGCCACGTGCCTTTCTGTCTCAACGGGGAGCCAGAAAGGCGTTTGAACCCATCAGGAGGTTATCGTGGCTAAGAAAATCGAAGCTTACATCAAGCTGCAGGTCGCGGCGGGCAAGGCGAATCCGAGTCCCCCCGTGGGCCCGGCGCTGGGTCAGCACGGCCTGAATATCATGGAGTTCTGCAAGGCGTTCAACGCCGAAACGCAGGACATGGAGCCCGGGCTGCCGACTCCGGTGGTCATCACGGTCTACAGTGACCGCAGTTTCACCTTCGTCACCAAGACGCCGCCGGCGCCGGTGCTGCTCAAGAAAGCTGCAGGTATCTCTACCGGTTCGGGTAAGCCCAACACCGACAAGGTGGGCAAGGTTACCCGGGAACAGCTGGAAGAGATCGTGAAAGCCAAAGAGCCTGATCTGACGGCCGCTGATATGGACGCTGCAGTGCGTACCATTGCAGGCACGGCACGCAGTATGGGCCTGAATGTGGAGGGGCTCTGAGATGGCAAAACTGAGCAAGCGCCAGAAGCTGATCCGCGACAAGGTTGACCGTACCCGCGCCTACAGCGTGGACGAGGCGGTCGATATCCTGAAGGATCTTGATCAGTACACGAATTTCCAGGAATCCGTGGACCTGGCTGTGAATTTGGGCGTTGATGCCCGGAAATCCGACCAAGTCGTGCGTGGTTCCACTGTCCTTCCCAATGGCACGGGCAAGAGCGTGCGTATTGCCGTTTTTGCCCAGGGCGATAACGCGGACAAGGCCACCGAGGCGGGTGCCGATGTGGTCGGTATGGATGATCTGGCGGAACAGATCCGCGGCGGCGACCTCAACTTCGACGTGGTCATCGCCACGCCTGACGCCATGCGCGTTGTCGGCCAGCTGGGTCAGATCCTTGGCCCGCGCGGCCTGATGCCCAATCCCAAGGTTGGCACAGTAACCGCAGACGTGGAGACCGCTGTGGGTAATGCCAAGGCCGGCCAGGTGCGATTCCGGACCGACAAGAAGGGCATTGTGCACTGCGGCGTTGGCAACGTCGGTTTCGATGCCCAGTCGATCCGCGAGAACGTGGAAGCGCTTCTGGGTGATCTGAAGAAGCTCAAGCCCTCCACGGCCAAGGGAATCTATCTCAAGAAGGTGACGCTGTCCTCCACCATGGGGCCAGGGCTTACCATTGATCAGTCAACACTGTCCATCTGACAGGTTGCAGAATACCGGGCGCCGTAAGCGGTGCCCGCCGCAAGCTTTGTAGTCTGGGCGTGAGCCGGGCTGTCAAAGACCGCAGGTCCCCGAAGCCATCCGGTACAGGGGTTAAAGCAATGCCTGCGCAGACGGTGTAAGACGTTCTCTCCGAACAAAGACACCGTAAGGGCGCCCTCAGGGGCGTGAGTTGATCGCCGGTTCTGCCGGCACAACCTGAGGAGTAAAACCAGTGGCAATCCAACTCGAAGGCAAAAAGGCGATTGTCGCCGAAGTCAACGAGGCTGCCAGTGGTGCTTTGTCTGTTGTCCTTGCGGACTACCGGGGTGTGGACTCCGGCGATATGACCGCATTGCGCGCCAAGGCCCGTGAACAGAACGTTTATCTGCGGGTGGTTCGTAACACACTCGCCAAGCGTGCTGTCCAGGGAACCGACTTTGAGTGCGTGAGCGAGGTCCTCGCCGGCCCGACCCTGTTTGCATTTTCCATGGAGGATCCGGGTGCGGCTGCGCGCCTGCTCAAGGATTTTTCCAAGGAAAACGACAACTTTGAAATCAAGGCACTGGCCGTAGGTGGCGAGCTGCTGGGTGGCGAGCAGATTGATCGTCTGGCCAAGCTTCCGACGCGTGACGAAGCGCTGTCGCAGCTGGCGGGCACAATCCAGGCTCCGATCACCAAGCTGGCACGGACCTTCAACGAGGTTCCGTCCAAGGTTACCCGCGCGGTAGCTGCAGTTCGTGACCAGAAGAAAGAAGCAGCCTGATTGGTTTTTTATCATTTTTGAATCTGGAGAATAGTCATGGCTCTGTCTAAAGACGATATCCTTAATGCAATCGCTGAAATGAGCGTCATGGAAGTAGTTGAGCTCGTGGAAGCGATGGAAGAGAAATTCGGCGTTTCCGCTCAGGCTGCTGTTGCAGCAGCTCCGGCTGCGGCTGGTGGTGGTGACGAAGGCGGTGCTGCGGAAGAGCAGACCGAATTCGACATCGTCCTGACCGGCGGTGGTGAAAAGAAGGTCAACGTCATCAAGGTTGTTCGCGAACTGACAGGTCTCGGCCTGAAGGAAGCGAAAGCCCTGGTTGACGGCGCACCGGGCACCGTCAAGGAAGGCGCCAGCAAGGAAGAGGCGGACGACGCCAAGGCGAAGCTTGAGGAAGCAGGCGCCACTGTTGAGCTCAAATAACGGCTTCCAAAGCCGTCGAGAGCGCTGAACCGCGATTTGGCTGGTGGCGTATGCCGCCGGCCTTTTCGCGTTATATGCAGGTCACCCGGATCCAGGATCCGGGTGCCCGGGCTTGACCCGGGACCCATCCCGGTGACTGTTCGCAGTCCGGGTACACCAGTTATTGAGTCCGAAGCTGGGGAATGCAGATGACTTACTCCTACACCGAGAAAAAGCGAATCCGCAAAGAGTTTGGCAAGTTGCCGTCCGTTATGGATGTTCCGTTTCTGCTTGCAACGCAGATCGACTCCTACCGGGACTTTCTGCAGCTTGAATCCGACGCGGACAATCGCAAGAACACGGGCTTGCATGCCGCGTTTCAGTCCGTTTTCCCGATCACCAGCTACTCGGGGAATGCAGCACTGGAGTATGTCAGCTATCGGCTCGGCGAGCCGGCATTTGACGTCAAGGAATGTCAGCTTCGGGGGGTGACCTACGCGGCACCGCTTCGCGTGAAAGTGCGCCTGGTCATCTATGACAAGGAGTCGTCGAACAAGGCCGTAAAGGACATCAAGGAACAGGAAGTCTACATGGGCGAAATGCCCCTGATGACTGAAAACGGCACCTTCGTGGTTAACGGCACTGAGCGGGTGATTGTCTCCCAGCTTCATCGTTCGCCCGGTGTGTTCTTTGATCACGACAAGGGCAAGACCCACTCCTCGGGTAAGCTTCTCTATTCCGCCCGGGTGATTCCCTATCGTGGTTCCTGGCTGGATTTCGAGTTCGATCCCAGGGATTCGGTATTCGTGCGCATCGACCGCCGTCGTAAACTGCCGGCCACTATTCTGCTGCGCGCACTGGGTTACACCTCCGAGCAGATTCTGGGGCTGTTCTTCGACAACAGCCGCTTCACGCTCGGCAAGGAGTCCTGCCGGCTCGAGCTCGTGCCCAGCCGGCTGCGTGGCGATATCGCCACCTTCGACATCATGGACAAAGAAGGCAGCGTCATTGTCGAGAGCGGCCGCCGAATCACGGCCCGTCACATCCGTCAGCTTGAGAAAGCGGGTGTTACTGAGCTCGAGGTCCCGCGCTCCTATCTCCATGGCCGTGTAGTCGCACGGGACATCGTGGATGAGAGCACCGGCGAGGTGATTGTTGAGTGCAACACCGAGCTCACCGAGGATCATCTGGAGAAGCTTGAGGAAGCCGGCATCCAGACGGTCGACACCATCTATACCAATGACCTCGACTGCGGGCCCTTCATTTCCGATACGCTGCGGATTGACCCCTCACGCAACCAGCTTGAAGCGCTGGTCGAGATCTACCGGATGATGCGTCCGGGCGAACCGCCGACGAAGGAGTCCGCCGAGACGCTGTTCAACAACCTGTTCTTCTCTGAAGAGCGCTATGATCTCTCCGCCGTTGGCCGCATGAAGCTCAACCGCCGTCTTGGGCGCGAGGAGCTGGAGGGTTCCGGCGTACTGGATGAGCAGGACATCGTGGATGTGCTGCGTACGCTCGTGGACATCCGTAACGGCAAGGGTGAGACAGACGACATCGACAATCTGGGCAACCGCCGTATCCGCTGTGTCGGTGAGATGGCCGAGAACCAGTTCCGTGTTGGCCTGGTGCGGGTCGAGCGCGCGGTGCGCGAGCGCCTGAGTCTCGCCGAGAGCGAAGGCCTGATGCCCCAGGACCTGATCAATGCCAAGCCGGTAGGCGCCGCGATCAAGGAGTTCTTCGGCTCAAGTCAGCTGTCGCAGTTTATGGACCAGAACAACCCGCTGTCCGAGGTCACGCACAAGCGCCGTGTTTCGGCGCTTGGCCCGGGCGGTCTGACCCGTGAGCGTGCCGGCTTCGAGGTGCGGGACGTTCACCCGACCCACTATGGCCGTGTCTGCCCGATCGAGACGCCGGAAGGTCCGAACATCGGCCTGATCAACTCCCTGGCCACCTATACCCAGACCAACAAGTACGGTTTCCTGGAAAGCCCGTACCGCAAGGTCATTGATGGCCAGGTCACGGACGAGATCGTCTATCTCTCCGCAATTGAAGAGAGTAACTACATCATCGCCCAGGCCAGCGCCAAAATGGACGATGGTGGCAAGCTCTCTGACGAGCTCGTAACCGTTCGGCACAAGAACGAGTTCACCGTCATGCCGCCGGAGAAAGTCAACTTCATGGACGTCTCTCCGCGGCAGGTGGTTTCGGTCGCCGCCGCGATGATTCCGTTCCTGGAGCATGACGACGCGAACCGCGCCCTGATGGGCTCCAACATGCAGCGCCAGGCGGTACCCACCCTGCGCGCGGACAAGCCCCTTGTGGGCACCGGCATGGAGCGCACCGTGGCGAAGGACTCCGGTGTCTGTGTCACGGCTGAGCGTGGCGGCGTGATCGAAAGCGTCGACGCCTCCCGTGTTGTTGTCCGTGTTCGGGATGACGAGACCAGTGCCGGTGACGCGGGTGTCGACATCTACAATCTCGTCAAGTACACCCGTTCCAACCAGAACACCTGCAGCAACCAGCGGCCCATCGTGAGCCGTGGTGATGTGGTTGAGCGTGGCGATACGCTGGCAGACGGCCCCTCTGTGGATCTGGGCGAGCTGGCGCTGGGCCAGAACATGCGCATCGCCTTCATGCCGTGGAACGGCTACAACTTCGAGGACTCCATCCTCATTTCCGAGCGTGTGGCCCAGGAAGACCGCCTGACCACCATCCATATCCAGGAGCTTACCTGTGTGGCCCGGGATACCAAGCTGGGCTCCGAGGAGATCAGCGCGGATATTCCGAACGTGGGTGAGCAGGCGCTTTCCAAGCTCGACGAATCCGGCATTGTGTACATCGGTGCCGAGGTGGATGCCGGCGATATCCTGGTCGGCAAGGTGACACCCAAGGGCGAGACCCAGCTCACGCCGGAGGAAAAGCTGCTGCGCGCCATCTTTGGCGAGAAGGCATCCGACGTGAAGGACACCTCGCTGCGGATGCCCACGGGCAAGCGCGGTACCGTTATCGACGTCCAGGTCTTTACCCGTGACGGCGTCGAGAAGGACCAGCGCGCGCTGTCCATCGAGCAGGATGAGCTCAATGCCTTCCGCAAGGACCTGAAGGAAGAGTACCGCATCGTTGAGACCGCCACTTTTGAGCGTCTGACCAGTGCGCTGGAAGGCCAGACGGTCATCAGCGGCCCCGGGGTGAAGAAAGGCGATACGCTGAGCGCGGACTACCTCACCCAGCTCAGCTCCGATCAATGGTTCAAGCTGCGCATGCAGGACGATTCCCTGAATGACCTGCTGGAGCGTGCGCAGGAGCAGCTCGAGGAGCGGCGCCAGGATCAGGAGCAGCGCTTTGAGGTCAAGAAGGAGAAGATCCAGCAGGGCGATGACCTTGCCCCGGGCGTACTCAAGATCGTGAAGGTCTATATGGCGGTCAAGAGTCGCATCCAGGCGGGTGACAAGATGGCCGGCCGTCACGGTAACAAGGGCGTGATTTCCGCAATCATGCCGACTGAAGACATGCCGTTTGACGAGCAGGGCGAGCCGGTTGATGTGGTTCTGAACCCGCTGGGTGTCCCCTCCCGGATGAACGTCGGGCAGGTACTTGAGACCCACCTGGGCGCGGCTGCACGCGGGCTGGGCGACAAGATCAACACCATGCTCGAACAGCAGAAGAAAGTGGGCGAGATCCGGAAGTTCCTCGACGAGGTCTATAACGGCACCGACACGCCGGAAGTCAAGCTCGACGAACTGAGTGACGACGAGATCCTCACCATGGCGAACAACCTCCGTGGTGGCGTGCCCATGGGCACAGCGGTGTTTGATGGTGCCAATGAGGCCGAGATCAAGAAGATGCTCGAGCTTGCAGACATGGACACCAGCGGCCAGATCAAGCTGTTCGACGGCCGCACAGGTGACGGTTTCGACCGGCCGGTGACCGTGGGTTACATGTACATGCTCAAGCTCAACCATCTGGTTGAGGACAAGATGCACGCCCGTGCGACCGGTTCCTACAGTCTGGTGACCCAGCAGCCGCTGGGCGGCAAGGCGCAGTTCGGTGGCCAGCGCTTCGGGGAGATGGAGGTCTGGGCCCTGGAGGCCTATGGCGCCGCCTATACCCTGCAGGAGATGCTGACCGTCAAGTCCGACGACGTGAACGGCCGCACCAAGATGTACAAGAACATTGTCGATGGTGACCATCGTATGGAGCCGGGCATGCCCGAATCCTTCAATGTTCTGGTCAAGGAAATCCGGTCTCTCGGCCTCGACATCGACCTCGAGATGGACTGATCCGAAACCTGTTTGGCAGCGACGGTGGTGGCACAGCGCCACCGCCAGTGATTAACGCTCCGGAGCCAATATTATGAAAGACCTGCTCAACCTGCTGAAGAACCAGAATCAGAAACAGGAATTCGATTCCATCCGGATTGGCCTCGCTTCTCCGGAAATGATCCGTTCCTGGTCCTTTGGGGAAGTCAAGAAACCGGAAACGATCAACTACCGGACGTTCAAGCCGGAACGCGACGGGCTGTTCTGCGCCAAGATCTTCGGGCCGGTCAAGGACTACGAGTGCCTGTGCGGCAAGTACAAGCGCCTCAAGCACCGTGGTGTGATCTGTGAGAAGTGTGGTGTCGAGGTCGCCCTGGCAAGCGTTCGCCGCGAACGCATGGGCCATATCGAGCTGGCAAGCCCGGTGGCTCACATCTGGTTCCTGAAGTCCCTGCCGTCGCGCATCGGTCTTCTGCTGGATATGACCCTGCGGGATATCGAGCGTGTGCTGTACTTTGAATCCTTCATCGTCATCGAGCCGGGCATGACCACGCTGGAACGTGGCCAGCTGCTCAACGATGAGCAGTATTACGAGGCGCTCGAGGAATTCGGTGACGAGTTCGACGCCCGCATGGGCGCCGAAGCCGTAAAAGAGATGCTGGGCGATATCGATCTGGGCGAAGAGATTGATCAGCTGCGCGAGGCTATCCCGCAGACCGCCTCCGAGACCAAGATCAAGAAGCTCTCCAAGCGCCTGAAGCTGATGGAGGCGTTCTACTACTCCGGGAACAACCCGCAGTGGATGATCATGGAAGTGCTGCCGGTGTTGCCACCGGACCTGCGCCCGCTGGTTCCGCTGGACGGCGGTCGTTTCGCGACCTCCGACCTGAACGATCTTTATCGTCGGGTGATCAATCGCAACAATCGTCTCAAGCGCCTGCTTGAGCTGAACGCGCCGGACATCATCGTGCGCAACGAGAAGCGCATGCTGCAGGAGTCCGTGGACGCGCTGCTGGACAACGGCCGTCGCGGCCGGGCGATCACCGGGTCCAACAAGCGCCCGCTCAAGTCCCTCGCGGACATGATCAAGGGCAAGCAGGGCCGCTTCCGGCAGAACCTGCTAGGCAAGCGTGTGGACTATTCCGGCCGTTCCGTGATCGTGGTGGGTCCCTACCTGAAGCTGCACCAGTGCGGCATCCCGAAGAAGATGGCGCTGGAGCTGTTCAAGCCCTTCATCTTCTCCAAGCTCGAGCATCGCGGGCACGCCACCACCATCAAGGCGGCCAAGAAGATGGTCGAGCGCGAGGAAGGCCTGGTCTGGGACATCCTGGAAGAGGTCATCCGCGAGCATCCGGTCCTTCTGAACCGGGCGCCGACGCTGCACCGTCTTGGCATCCAGGCGTTTGAACCGGTTCTGATCGAGGGCAAGGCGATCCAGCTGCATCCGCTGGTCTGCGCGCCCTATAACGCGGACTTCGACGGTGACCAGATGGCGGTGCACCTGCCGCTGACGCTGGAATCCCAGCTCGAGGCGCGGGCGTTGATGATGTCCACGAACAACGTCCTGTCGCCGGCGAACGGCGAGCCCATCATCGTTCCCTCGCAGGACGTGGTTCTGGGTCTGTACTACATGACCCGTGAGCGTCTGCGTGCCGCTGGTGAAGGCCGGATCTTCGCGGATCTGGACGAAGTCGAGCGCGCCTTCGGTGCCGGCGAGGTGGATCTCCAGGCGAAGGTCCGTGTGCGGGTCACCGAGGTGGACCTCGATGACGAGACGGGGGAACGCCACGTCCAGACCAGCATTCAGGACACCACTGTCGGCCGGGCGATGCTGTACAACATCACGCCCGAAGGCCTGCCTTTCAGTCTGGTCAACCAGGCCATGGCCAAGAAGCAGATCTCGAAGCTGATCAACGCGTGCTATCGCGAGGTGGGTCTGAAGGAAACCGTGGTCTTTGCCGACCAGCTGATGTACACCGGCTTCCATTACTCCACTGTTTCCGGCTGTTCCATCGGCGTCAACGACTTTGAGGTACCGCAGGAAAAGTACACCCTGATCGAGGAAGCTGAGTCCGAGGTCATGGAGATCGAGCAGCAGTTCGGTTCCGGCCTTCTGACACAGGGCGAGAAGTACAACAAGGTGATCGACATCTGGGCGCGGGCCAACGACCAGGTTTCCAACGCCATGATGGACCGCCTGAGCAAGGAGCAGGTCATCACTCCTGAAGGCGAGGTGGCGACTGACGAAAACGGTGAGGAACTGACCCAGGAGTCGTTCAACTCGGTCTACATCATGGCCGACTCCGGCGCCCGGGGCTCTCCCGCACAGATCCGGCAGCTTTCCGGTATGCGCGGCCTGATGGCCAAGCCGGATGGCTCGATCATCGAGACGCCGATCACCGCGAACTTCCGTGAGGGCCTGAACGTACTTCAGTACTTCATCTCGACCCACGGTGCACGTAAGGGTCTGGCGGATACGGCCCTGAAGACGGCCAACTCCGGTTACCTGACCCGCCGTCTGGTGGACGTCTCCCAGGATCTGGTGGTGACCGAGGAAGACTGCGACACCGATGACGGCATCCTGATGACGCCACTGGTCGAAGGTGGTGACGTGGTCGTGCCGTTGGGCGATCGGGTCCTTGGCCGTGTGACCGCCAAGGACGTGTTTACGCCTGGCGACAAGAAAACCCCGGTGGTTGAGGCAGGGACACTGCTCGACGAGAAGCTTGTCGAGAAAGTCGAACGTGCCGGTGTCGATGAGGTCTGGGTGCGCTCTGCGATCACCTGCCATACCCGTTATGGTATCTGCTCCAAGTGCTACGGTCGTGATCTGGCGCGCGGGCACCAGGTGAACGTGGGCGAAGCCGTTGGCGTCATGGGCGCCCAGTCAATCGGCGAGCCGGGTACCCAGCTTACGATGAGGACCTTCCACATCGGTGGTGCTGCAAGTCGTGCCTCCGCCACGGACAACATTCAGGTCAAGCACGGTGGCAAGGTCCGCCTGCACAACCTGAAGTCCATCGAGAAGAGTGATGGCACCCAGGTGGTGGTTACCCGTTCCTCCGCGCTGGCGATTGCCGACGAGCACGGGCGTGAGCGTGAGTGGTACAAGCTGCCCTACGGCGCCGTTCTTGAGGTGAGCGAAGGCGCGCAGGTTGACGCCGGTACCGTGGCGGCGAAGTGGGATCCCCACACGCACCCCGTTATCGCGGAAGCCGAGGGCAAGGTACGCCTGCTGAACATCGAGGAGAACATCACGGTCCGCACCCAGACCGACGAGCTCACCGGGTTGTCGACGATCGAGGTGATGGACCCCAACGATCGCCCGGCATCCGGTAAAGATCTGCGGCCGGCGGTCGAAGTGGTGGACGAAAGCGGGGAACCGGTCACCCTGGCGGGTGGTTCGCCGGCGCATTATTCGCTGCCGGCCAGTGCACTGGTCACGCTGCGTGAAGGCGACACCATGGAGATGGGCGACGTCATTGCCCGGATCCCGCAGGAAACCACGGGTACACGCGACATCACCGGCGGTCTGCCGCGTGTCGCGGACCTCTTCGAGGCACGCAAACCCAAGGATCCGGCCATTCTGGCCGAGGTCAGTGGCGTGGTTTCCTTCGGTAAGGAAACCAAGGGCAAGAAACGCCTTGTGATCACACCGAAGGATGGCGATCCCTACGAGACACTGATTCCGAAATGGCGTCAGCTCAACGTCTTCGAAGGGGAGACCGTGGAGCAGGGCGAGGTTATCTCCGATGGCCCGTCCAACCCGCACGACATCCTGCGGCTGTTGGGTATTACCGAGCTGGCTAAATACATCACGAACGAGATCCAGGATGTGTACCGTCTGCAGGGTGTAGGCCTGAACGACAAGCACATCGAGGTGATCTGTCGGCAGATGCTGCGCAAAGTCGAAATTGTTGATTCCGGTGACACGCGTTTCATCGCCGGTGACCAAGTTGAGTACACCCACGTCATGGAGGAGAACGAGCGCATGGAGGCCGAAGACAAGCAACCGGCGACGTTCCAGCGTGAACTCCTCGGGATCACCAAGGCTTCGCTGGCCACCGACTCCTTCATCTCCGCGGCCTCCTTCCAGGAGACCACGCGGGTACTCACCGAAGGGGCGGTTACCGGCAAGCGCGATTACCTGCGCGGTCTCAAGGAGAACGTCGTTGTGGGTCGCCTGATCCCGGCGGGTACCGGTCTGGCGTACCACGAGGAGCGCCGCCGGCGCCGCGAGGATGCTGAGCAGCAGGTCAGCGCCGACGATGTTGTCGAGGCACTGAGCGCGGAGCTCAATAAGTAACCAGTTATCTTGACTGGAAAGGGGCGCGCACTTAAACTTGCGCCCCTCGCTGAAACGCCCATAAAGGGCGAAACCGTCTGAAAACCGGAGTTAGTCTAGATGGCAACCATTAACCAGTTGGTTCGAAAGCCGCGTAAGCGCCGGGCTGCTAAGACCGACGTACCGGCGCTGCAGGCCTGCCCGCAGCGTCGGGGCGTCTGCACCCGTGTCTACACCACGACCCCGAAGAAGCCGAACTCGGCCCTTCGGAAGGTCTGCCGTGTGCGGCTGACAAACGGCTACGAGGTGGCATCCTACATCGGTGGTGAAGGCCACAACCTGCAGGAGCACAGTGTGGTCCTCATTCGTGGTGGCCGGGTCAAGGACCTGCCGGGTGTGCGCTATCACACCGTTCGCGGCACGCTTGACACCCAGGGAGTGCAGGATCGTCGCAAGGGCCGTTCCAAGTACGGTACCAAGCGCCCGAAGTCCTGATCGGGATTTTGGTTTCAACAGCAGTGATTCAGCAGGCTTTCTTTTATCGCCGGCAGCCGGTTGCTACGGGTCGTCGGTGCCGATAAGAGTAAGGCCGGGTGGCGCGAGTGCGCGCATCATTCCGGAGCAACCTGAAGACCTGACAACTTTTACATGAGGGCTTATCGATGCCAAGAAGACGCATTGCAACGAAGCGGGAAATCATCCCGGATCCGAAGTTTAACAGTGAGCGCCTGGCGAAGTTCATCAACCATGTGATGGAACATGGCAAGAAAGCGGTCGCCGAACGCATCGTGTACGGCGCGTTGGACATTGTTGCGGAAAAGACCAATCAGGAGCCGCTCGAAGTCTTTGAGAGCGCTCTGGAGAACATTCAGCCCATGGTCGAGGTGAAGTCCCGCCGTGTTGGTGGCGCGACCTACCAGGTTCCGGTTGAGGTAAGGCCGTCCCGCCAGGTGGCACTGGCCATGCGCTGGCTCGTGGATTTCTCCCGTAAGCGGGGCGAGAAGTCCATGGTGCAGCGGCTCGCGGGCGAGATCCTTGATGCGGCCGGCAGCAAGGGTGCCGCGGTCAAGAAACGGGAAGATGTGCACCGTATGGCCGAGGCCAACAAAGCCTTCTCCCATTACCGCTTCTAATCGACCGAGGTATCTGACGTGGCACGTAAAACACCGATCAAACGTTACCGCAATATCGGCATCTGCGCCCACGTGGACGCCGGTAAGACAACCGCAACCGAGCGGATCCTGTATTACACTGGTCGCAGCCACAAGATGGGCGAGACACACGATGGTGCATCCACTACCGACTGGATGTCCCAGGAGCAGGAGCGCGGGATCACCATTACCTCTGCGGCCGTAACCGCCTTCTGGCGGGGTATGGACCAGCAGTATGATGAGCACCGGATCAACATCATCGACACCCCTGGCCACGTGGACTTCACCATCGAGGTGGAGCGTTCGCTGAGGGTGCTCGACGGCGCTGTCGTGGTTTTCTGCGGTACCTCTGGGGTAGAGCCTCAGTCCGAGACGGTCTGGCGCCAGGCGGACAAATACCACGTTCCACGGCTGGTGTTCGTTAACAAGATGGACCGCGCGGGTGCCAATTTCTCCCGCGTCGTGGACCAGATCCGCCAGCGGCTTGGCTCGAGCACGGTGCCGATCCAGCTACCGATCGGGGCCGAGGACAACTTCCAGGGCGTGATCGACCTTATGCGCATGAAGGCGATCTACTGGAATGAACATGACCAAGGGATGACGTACGAGCAGACTGAGATCCCTGAGGAACTCAAGGCAGAAGCCGATGCTGCGCGTGAAGCCATGGTTGAGGCGGCTGCTGAGGCCAATGAGGAACTCATGGATGCCTACCTTGAAAAGGGTGAGCTGAGCCATGATGAGATCAAGCAGGGTCTCCGTGCTCGCTGCCTGGAGAACGACATCGTGCTGGCTACCTGTGGCTCTGCCTTCAAGAATAAGGGTATCCAGGCACTGCTCGACAACGTGCTGGAATTCCTGCCAGCGCCGGACGAGGTCAGAGCGATTACCGGTGTAGTCGATGAGGACGGCACCGAGGAAACGCGTTCCGCCGACGACGATGCGCCGTTTGCGGCTCTGGCGTTCAAGATCGCAACCGACCCGTTCATGGGCACGCTGACCTTCTTCCGTGTCTACTCTGGCAAGCTGGAGACCGGCACCGCCATCTACAACGCCAGCAAGCAGAAGAAAGAGCGTGTGGGCCGGATGGTCCAGATGCACGCCAATGATCGGGAAGAGATCAAGGAAGTGTTCTCCGGTGACATTGCGGCCGCCATCGGCCTCAAGAACATCACTACCGGTGACACGCTGTGCGATGAGAAACGCAAGATCGAACTGGAGCGCATGGAGTTCCCGGAGCCGGTTATCTCGGTTGCGGTTGAGCCCAAATCCAAGGCGGAACAGGAGAAGATGGGTACGGCTCTGGGCAAGCTCGCCCAGGAGGACCCGTCCTTCCGCGTCTATACCGACGAGGAATCCGGTCAGACCATCATCTCCGGCATGGGCGAGCTCCATCTCGACGTAATCGTCGACCGCCTCAAGCGCGAGTTCAAGGTTGAGGCAAACATCGGTAAGCCGCAGGTGGCCTACCGTGAGTGCATCCGCAAGCCGGTCGAGGTTGAAGGCAAGTTTGTCCGCCAGTCGGGTGGTCGCGGTCAGTATGGCCATGTCTGGATCAAACTGGAGCCGCTGCCTCTGGATGACGAGGATTCCCCCACGTTCCTGTTCGAGAACAAGATCGTTGGTGGTGTGGTTCCCAAGGAATACGTTCCCGCCGTACAGCAGGGTATCGAGCAGCAGATGCAGACCGGTGTTCTCGCCGGCTATCCCATCCTCGGTGTTAAGGCGACCCTGTTTGACGGCTCGTATCACGATGTGGACTCCAACGAGATGGCGTTCAAGGTCGCCGGTTCCATGGCGATGAAGCAGGGTGCGCTGGACGCGTCGCCCGCGCTGCTTGAACCCATCATGAAGGTGGAGGTTGTGACGCCCGAGGAGTTCATGGGGGACGTTGTTGGCGACCTGAACCGTCGCCGTGGTCTGGTCCAGGGCATGGAGGATACTCCGGCCGGCAAGGTGATCCGCGCTGAAGTACCGCTTTCCGAGATGTTCGGCTATGCGACGGACCTGCGTTCCGCGACCCAGGGGCGCGCCTCTTACGTGATGGAGTTCCACAATTACGGGGAAGCGCCGACCAGCATCGCGCAAGAGATCATGAACAAGAACTGATTGAACTGACAGAACAGAGCGAAGAGGTGAATCGTGTCTAAGGAAAAATTCGAAAGAGATAAGCCGCACATCAACGTGGGCACCATTGGTCACGTCGACCACGGCAAGACGACGCTGACGGCGGCGTTGACGCGCGTGAGCGCGGAAGTGTTCGGCGGTGAGGCGCGTGCGTTTGACCAGATCGACAACGCGCCGGAAGAGAAAAACCGCGGAATCACAATCGCCACGTCCCACGTGGAGTACGGCTCCGAGAGCCGCCACTATGCGCACGTTGACTGCCCCGGCCACGCGGACTATGTGAAGAACATGATCACTGGCGCGGCGCAGATGGACGGCGCGATCCTGGTGGTGTCCGCCGCTGACGGCCCCATGCCGCAGACCCGCGAGCACATCCTGCTGTCACGCCAGGTTGGCGTGCCGCACATCGTGGTGTTCCTCAACAAGGCCGACATGGTCGATGATGAGGAGCTGCTCGAGCTGGTTGAGATGGAAGTGCGGGAGCTGCTCAACGAATACGACTTCCCGGGCGACGACACGCCGATCGTGACCGGCTCCGCGCTGATGGCGATGGAAGGAAAGGATGACAACGGCTACGGCACCACCGCGGTGGCGAACCTGATCAAGGAAATGGACGCGCACATTCCCGAGCCCGAGCGCGCCATCGATCAGCCGTTCCTGATGCCGATCGAGGACGTATTCTCGATCTCCGGTCGCGGTACCGTTGTCACCGGCCGTGTTGAGCGCGGTGTGGTCAAGACCGGCTCCGAGGTGGAGATCGTGGGTCTGCGCGAGACGCAGAAGACCGTTTGCACCGGTGTTGAGATGTTCCGCAAGATGCTCGACGAAGGTCGTGCGGGTGAGAACATTGGCGCGCTGCTGCGTGGCACCAAGCGTGACGACGTTGAGCGTGGCCAGGTTCTGGCCAAGCCGGGCAGCATCACGCCTCACACGAAGTTCGAGGGCGAGATCTACGTCCTGAGCAAGGACGAGGGTGGTCGCCACACGCCGTTCTTCACCGGCTATCGCCCGCAGTTCTACTTCCGGACCACGGACGTGACCGGCACCTGTGAGCTGCCCGAAGGCGTTGAGATGGTGATGCCGGGTGATAACGTGAAGCTGGTAGCCACACTGATCGCGCCGATCGCGATGGAAGACGGGCTGCGCTTTGCGGTACGCGAAGGCGGCCGGACTGTCGGCGCCGGCGTGGTGACCAAGATTATCGAGTAATCGGTCCCTCGCCCTGGAAAAAGGGGCTGCCGCCGAGCAGCCCCTTTTTTGGTTTCAGGGTCCATCCCTGTAACGGATTCTCTGGAGCAGTCCGTAGGTTGACGCCGTCGCGTATGCGCCCTATAATACGCATCCTTTTTACGGGTCGGCTTATACGAGCTGCCAACAACGATTGGAGTTTGGTGCAACATGCAGAGCCAAAAAATCAGAATCCGGTTGAAGGCGTTTGATTACCGCCTGATCGATCAGTCCACCCAGGAAATTGTCGATACGGCAAAGCGGACTGGTGCTCAGGTTCGGGGTCCTATTCCTCTGCCGACCCGGAAAGAGAAGTACACCATTCTGATCTCGCCGCACGTCAATAAGGACGCGCGTGATCAGTATGAGATCCGGACGCACAAGCGCCTTCTGGATATCGTTGAGCCTACCGAAAAGACAGTCGATGCTCTGATGAAGCTCGATCTCGCCGCCGGAGTGGACGTGCAGATCAGCCTGGGTTAACCCCCGAGTTAACCCCTCAGAGTGTAACTGTCTTTCAGGCCATAGAGGGTTGAAGCCCCGTACACTAAGAGGTGAACAATGGCGATTGGTGTTGTCGGCCGCAAGGCCGGTATGACTCGTATTTTTACCGACGAGGGTAACTCCATCCCCGTCACGGTGATTCAGGTTGATGCCAACCGTATTACCGAAATCAAGACGCCCGAGCGGGACGGCTATCGTGCGGTTCAGGTAACGACCGGTACGCGCCGCGCGAACCGGATTACCAAGCCGGAAGCGGGTCATTTCGCGAAGAATGGCGTCGAAGCAGGGCGCAGTCTCTGGGAGTTCCGGCTGGAAGACCAGTCAGAGGACGGAGAGCTGCAGCCCGGTTCCGAGCTTGATGTTTCCCAGTTCGAGGACGGTCAATCAATTGATGTGACCGGCCAGTCAAAGGGCAAGGGCTTTGCTGGTACCGTCAAGCGCTGGAACTTCTCCACCCAGGATAAGACCCACGGTAACTCGCTCGCACACCGCGCCCCTGGCTCTATCGGTCAGTGCCAGTCTCCGGGCCGTGTATTCAAGGGCAAGAAGATGTCCGGTCAGATGGGTAATGCGCGCGTGACCAGTCAGAACATCGAGATCGTGCGTGTTGATGCCGAGCGGAATCTGCTGCTGGTTAAAGGGCCCGTCCCTGGCGCCAATGGCGGTGACCTGATCATCAAGCCCGCAGTGAAAGCCTAAGGGGTGGCGTGATGGAATTGACAGTGACAGGAAGCGGTAACGGTGTTCAGGTATCTGATGCCGCTTTTGGTAAAGAATTCAACGAATCGCTGGTGCACCAGGTCGTAACCGCCTATCTGGCGGCAGGTCGTCAGGGCAGCGCCAAGCAGAAGACGCGCTCCGAGGTCAGCGGCGGTGGCAAGAAGCCCTGGCGGCAGAAGGGCACAGGTCGTGCCCGTGCCGGCACCATCCGCAGCCCGATCTGGCGTGGTGGCGGTACGACCTTCGCGGCTCGTCCGCGCGATTATTCGCAGAAGGTTAACCGGAAGATGTATCGCGGCGCGCTGCGCTCGATTCTTTCCGAGTTGGTTCGTCAGGAGCGTCTGGTGGTTGTGGACTCCATTACTCCTGACCAGCCGCGTACCAAGGTGTTCAGTGCCAAGCTCCAGGAACTGGGTGTTCAGCAGAATGCGCTGATTGTTTCCGACTCTGTTGAGCGGAATCTCGAGCTGGCATCGCGCAATATCCCCAACGTGGCGGTATCCGATGTCCGGGGCGTGGATCCGGTGAGTCTCGTAGCGCACAACCATGTGGTGGTTACAGTGGATGCGCTCAAGAAGTTTGAGGAGATGCTGGGATGAATCAGGAGCGAATTTACAAGGTTCTGCTCGGCCCGCTGGTCTCTGAGAAAGCGACCATGGTTGGCGATCAGGGCCAGGTCGTGTTCAAGGTGGCTCCTGATGCGACCAAGCCTGAGATCCGCAAGGCGGTAGAGCAGCTGTTCAATGTGGACGTGACCAAGGTCCAGGTCAGCAACCGCAAGGGCAAGAACAAGCGCACAATCCATGGCATGGGTAAGCGTGACGATCTTCGCAAGGCGTATGTACGCCTGGCTGATGGTCAGGATATTGACTTCATGGACGTGGAATAGGTTGAGGGGTTACAGACATGTCGATTGAGAAAACCAAACCGACGTCACCCGGTCGTCGCCACCTCATCAAGGTCCGTAATCCTGACCTTCACGGGGGTGCGCCCTACGCGCCACTGGTGACCAAGCTCAGCAAGACGGGGGGGCGCAACAACAACGGCCGGATCACGTCCCGTCATATCGGCGGTGGCCATAAGCGCCATTACCGTCATATTGATTTCAAGCGCAACAAGGATGGTATTCCCGGCCAGGTAGAACGCCTGGAATACGATCCCAACCGTTCCGCCCATCTCGCACTGGTCAAGTACCAGGATGGCGAACGGCGGTACATTATCGCACCCAAGGGGCTCAAGCAGGGCGACCGCGTTCAGTCCGGGATCGATGCACCGATCCGGGCCGGTAGCACTCTGCCTCTGCGTAACATCCCTCTGGGTTCGGTGATCCATTGCATTGAGCTCAAGCCCGGAAAGGGTGCCCAGATCGCGCGCAGCGCCGGTTCATCAGTCCAGCTCGTCGCACGTGAAGGTAGTTACGCAACCATTCGGCTGCGTTCGGGCGAGATGCGAAAGGTGCCGGCTGAGTGCCGTGCCACGCTGGGGGAAGTTTCCAACAGCGAGCACAGTCTCAAGCAATCCGGCAAGGCGGGTGCAACACGTTGGCGTGGCAAGCGGCCAACAGTACGCGGTGTTGCTATGAACCCAATTGACCATCCGCATGGCGGTGGTGAAGGGCGTACCTCTGGCGGACGTCACCCGGTTACACCCTGGGGGATTCCGACCAAAGGACATAAGACTCGTAAGAACAAGCGTACTGACAAGATGATCGTACGTCGTCGTTCGGCCAAGAAATAACGTTTAGGGGAAGAAGCTGTGCCACGTTCTCTGAAGAAAGGTCCTTTTATAGACCTGCATCTGCTGAAGAAGGTTGAGGCAGCTCTGGAAAACAACAGCCGTAAGCCGATCAAGACCTGGTCGCGCCGCTCCACGGTGTTTCCGGAGATGGTAGGGCTGACCATTGCAGTGCATAACGGCCGGCAGCATGTGCCGGTAATGATCACTGAGGAAATGGTTGGCCATAAACTTGGCGAGTTTGCCGCGACACGAACGTTCCGCGGGCATGCTGCCGACAAGAAAGCGAAGAAACGCTGATTCTGAGGGGATTAAACGATGGAAGTAGCGGCTAAAACCAAAGGCGCTCGACTCTCGGCTCAGAAAGCTCGTCTTGTCGCAGACATGGTCCGTGGCAAGAGTGTCGAGGAAGCGCTGAATACACTGGCGTTCACACCGAAGAAAGCGGCCGGGATCATTCGCAAGACCCTAGAGTCTGCGATTGCCAACGCCGAGCATAACGAAGGCCTGGACGTGGATGAGTTGCGGCTTGCAACCATCTGTGTGGACGAGGGGCCGACGCTGAAGCGGATCCAGGCGCGGGCCAAGGGCCGTGCAGACCGGATCCTGAAGCGCACGTGCCACATCACCGTCAAGGTTTCGGACGAGTAGGAGATACCAGATGGGTCATAAAGTACATCCAACCGGTATCAGGCTTGGCGTTGTCAAAGAGCACAACTCGGTCTGGTATGCGGAAAAAGGGGCTTACGCCCAGAACCTGCTGAAGGATATCGAGGTCCGCGAATTTCTCAATCGCCGGCTCGAGAAAGCCTCCGTCAGCCGGATTCTGATTGAGCGCCCCGCGCAGAACGCCCGGATTACGATCCATACCGCCCGTCCGGGGATTGTGATCGGCAAGAAGGGTGAGGACGTCGATAAGCTCCGTAAGGAGCTGACCGACATGATGGGCGTGCCCGTGCACGTCAACATTGAGGAAATCCGCAAGCCTGATCTCGACGCTAAGCTGGCAGCCCAGAGTGTGGCGAACCAGCTCGAGCGCCGCGTGATGTTCCGGCGCGCACTCAAGCGGGCTGTTCAGAACGCCATGCGCCAGGGCGCGAAAGGGATCCGGATCCAGGCCAGTGGCCGCCTCGGTGGTGCCGAGATTGCACGTACCGAGTGGTACCGTGAAGGTCGCGTACCGCTGCATACACTGCGTGCGGATATCGACTACGCGCATTACGAGGCCCACACCACCTACGGGATCATCGGCGTGAAAGTCTGGATCTTCAAGGGTGAAATCCTGGGCGGTCTTGAGCAGGTGCGGGCTGAAAAAGAAGCCGCTGCTCAGAAGAAAGCTCAGAAGTAAGGGGGTCTCCAAATGCTGCAACCGAAACGAACGAAGTTCCGCAAGGTACAGAAAGGCCGTAACCGCGGCATGGCCCATACCGGCAACAAGGTCAGCTTTGGTGAGTACGGTCTCAAGGCGACCGGCCGTGGGCGTGTTACCGCGCGCCAGATCGAGGCGGCCCGTCGGACCATGACCCGCCGGATCAAGCGTGGCGGTAAGATCTGGATCCGCGTGTTCCCGGACAAGCCGATTACCGAGAAGCCCCTTGAAGTCCGCATGGGTAAGGGCAAGGGTGCCGTTGAGTACTGGGTTGCTGAAATCCAGCCCGGGAAGATGCTGTACGAGATGGAAGGGGTGGCAGAAGACGTGGCACGTGACGCGTTCAATCTGGCCGCGGCCAAACTGCCGGTACCGACCACCTTTGTGAACAGGACGGTAATGTGATGAAAGCAACAGAATTGCGTGACAAATCGGCAGAGGAACTGAACCAGGAGCTGATGCGGCTGTTCAAGGAACAGTTCAATCTCCGGATGCGCAAAGCGACAGGTCAGCTGAATCAGTCCCACTTGCTGCGTCAGACCAGGCGCGATATTGCGCGCGTTAAAACCGTTATGACTGAGAAAGCAGGTGACTGATATGGCTAATGCAACTGAAAACGCCAGGACGCTCAACGGCCGCGTGGTCAGCGACAAGATGCAGAAAACGATTGTCGTTATGGTTGAGCGCCGGGAAAAGCATCCGCTCTACGGCAAGTACGTGAAGCGCTCGACGCGCATCAAGGCTCACGACGAAGACAACCAGTGCAGTGTCGGCGATTTTGTAACCATCGCCGAAAGCCGTCCGCTCGCGCGGAACAAGAGCTGGACACTGGTGAACGTGGTAGAGCACGCGTCGAAGGTGTAAGGCGCCAGGACACTGGTTCTTGTCGTAAAGACGAAGTGGTTTCTAGTGGAGACTAACCATGATTCAGACGCAAACCGTACTTGACGTAGCCGATAACAGCGGCGCCCGTCAGGTCATGTGTATCAAGGTCCTGGGTGGCTCGCACCGGCGCTATGCAAGGGTCGGGGATATCATCAAGGTATCCGTTAAAGAGGCGATCCCCAGGGGCCGTGTCAAGAAGGGTCAGGTGCTCAAGGCAGTGGTGGTCCGGACCAAGAGTGGTATCCGGCGCCAGGATGGGTCCCTGATCCGGTTCGACGGTAATGCGGCGGTTCTGCTTAACCCGCAGGAAGCGCCGGTAGGCACCCGAATTTTTGGCCCGGTGACTCGCGAACTTCGGAATGAGAAATTCATGAAGATCATTTCGCTGGCACCCGAGGTTTTGTAGGAACAAGAGGCCGGTTATGAACAAGATCAAGCGAGATGACGAAGTGGTGGTCACCACGGGGAAAGACCGTAACAAGCGCGGCAAGGTGCTGCGGATTGTGAATGGTGGTGAACGGGTCGTTGTGTCCGGGATCAATATGGTCAAGAAGCACACACGCCCCAACCCCATGGCGGGAACCCAGGGCGGCATCATCGAAAAGGAAGCTCCGATTCATATTTCGAACGTGGCCATCTATAACCCGCAGCAGGACAAGGCTGATCGTGTCGGGTTTCAGGTGAAGGAAGACGGCACCAAGGTGCGTATCTTCCGGTCCACGCAAGAAGTGATCGATAACCAGTAAGCGGCGGTGGTTACGATGTCTAACATGAGAGACGTGTACAAAGAACAGGTGATCCCGGCGCTGAACCAGCAGTTCGGGTATGCGAACCCGATGCAGGTGCCGCGGATCGAAAAGATCACTCTGAATATGGGCGTTGGCGAGGCTGTAGGCGACAAGAAGCAGCTGGACAACGCGGTCGCTGACCTGCAGATGCTGTCGGGTCAGAAGCCGGTGATCACCAAGGCGCGCAAGTCCGTTGCAGGCTTCAAGATCCGGGAAGGCTTCCCGATCGGCTGCAAGGTGACCCTGCGTGGTGAGCGGATGTGGGATTTCTTCGATCGCCTGGTGCAGATCGCGATTCCGCGGATACGTGACTTCCGTGGTCTGAGCCCCAAGTCGTTCGACGGCCGCGGCAACTACAGCATGGGCGTGCGGGAGCAGATTATCTTCCCGGAAATTGAGTACGACAAGGTCGATAAGGTCCGTGGCCTCGATATCACCATCAGCACATCCGCTGAGAGTGATGAGGAAGGGCGCGCTCTGCTTTCGGCATTCAATTTCCCGTTCAAACAGTAAGGATCGGACATGGCCAAAATCGGCATGAAAGAGCGCGAGCGCAACAGGGAACGCCTGGTCGCAAAATACGCGGAAAAGCGCGAGCGCCTCAAGGCAATGAGCAAGGATCAAAACCTGAGTGAAGAAGAACGCTGGAACGCGCAGATGCAGCTTCAGAAGCTGCCGCGGAACTCCAGTCCTGTGCGTCTTCGCAATCGTTGCCAGGTAACCGGGCGCCCACATGGTGTCCTCAGGAAATTCCAGCTTTCGCGCATCAAGCTGCGTGAAACCGGAATGCGCGGTGAGGTTCCGGGGCTGCGTAAAGCCAGCTGGTAACCCGCGCGTTGGTAAGCAACAGCATTGTTGCTGCACAACTGAAACGATCAGGAGTCTCATACGAATGAGCATGCAAGATCCGTTGGCGGACATGTTCACGCGCATCCGTAACGGCCAGATGGCCGAGAAGGTGAGCGTGGAAATGCCGTCCTCCAAGATGAAACAGTCCGTGGCCAGTGTCCTCCGGGACGAAGGCTTCATTGAGGACTTCAGCGTTGAGGGTGACAAGAAGCCCCGGCTGACCATCAATCTGCGTTATTTCGAAGGCAAGCCCGTCATTGAGAGCATCCAGCGGGCGAGTCGCCCCGGTCTGCGGAAGTATCGCGGCAACAGCGAACTGCCGCGCGTGGCCAATGGTCTCGGCGTCGCCATCGTCTCCACGTCCAAGGGCGTGATGACTGACAGCGCCGCCCGCAAGGCCGGCATTGGTGGCGAAATTATCTGCACCGTATTCTAGGAGGAGTCATGTCCAGGGTTGCGAGTAATCCTGTCGTGCTGCCATCCGGTGTCGAGGTGAAGTTCAACGGCCAGGACGTTGAAGTGAAGGGTGCCAAAGGTACGCTTCAGCACAGCATTCACCCGAGTGTCGAAGTGACGCAGGACGACGATAAGCTGCGGTTCGCGCCGCGTAACAATGCGAAGAAGAGCCGGGCACTGGCCGGTACCACCCGGGCACTCCTGAACAACATGGTTGTTGGTGTGACCAATGGCTTCGAGCGCAAGCTCGAGATCAATGGTGTCGGTTACCGGGCCCAGGCCCAGGGTGACAGCGTGAATCTTACGCTTGGCTTCAGCCATCCGGTGGAATACACGCTGCCGGAAGGCGTTACCGCTGAGTCCCCCAAGCCGACCGAACTGGTGCTCAAGGGCATCGACAAGCAGCGTGTCGGCCAGGCTGCAGCAGACATCAGGGCTTTCCGTCCGCCTGAGCCCTATAAGGGCAAGGGTGTCCGCTACGCGGATGAAACGGTAAGGCGTAAAGAGGCCAAGAAGAAATAGGGCAAACAGATGAGCGCGAAGAAAGAATCCAGATTGCGTCGCGCACGGAAAGTGCGCATCAAGATCCGGGAACGCGGCTCCAACCGCCTCTGCGTCCACCGTACACCGCGTCATATGTATGCTCAGGTGACTACGGCGGATGGCAGCCAGGTGCTGGCGGCCGCCTCCACACTGGACAAGGAGTTGCGCCAGGGTGCAACCGGAAACGTCGAAGCCGCGCGCCAGGTTGGCGAACTGATCGCGGAACGGGCGAAGAACGCGGGTATCGAAACGGTTGCATTCGACCGGTCCGGTTATCGCTACCACGGTCGCGTCAAAGCGCTTGCCGATGCGGCGCGTGAAGCCGGCCTGCAATTCTAAGAGGTGCAGAAGATGAGCGTGAATGAGCAGAACCAGCCCGAGCTTCAGGAGAAGCTGGTGCAGGTCAATCGGGTGGCCAAAGTGGTCAAGGGTGGCCGCCTTTTTGGTTTCACCGCCCTGACGGTTGTGGGTGATGGCAATGGCCGCGTCGGTTACGGCCGCGGCAAGGCGCGTGAGGTGCCGGTTGCGATCCAGAAGGCGATGGACTCCGCGCGCAAGAACATGGTGTCCGTGCCGCTGGATGGCGCTACGCTGCAGTACCCGGTGAAGGCCAACCATGGCGCCTCCAGGGTGTTCATGCAGCCGGCTTCCGAAGGTACTGGCATCATCGCCGGCGGCGCCATGCGTGCCGTTCTGGAAGTCGCGGGTGTGCACAACGTACTGGCCAAGTGCTATGGCTCCACCAACCCGATCAACGTGGTAAGGGCTACCGTTGAAGGCCTGAAAGCCATGCGGTCTCCGGAAGAAGTGGCGGCCAAGCGTGGTAAAACCGTGGAAGAGATCCTGGATTGACGTTATGGCTAACAAAACGATCAAGGTCACACTGACCCGCAGCCCCATCGGCGCGCAGAAGAACCATCAGCTGTGCATCCGTGGACTGGGACTGCGCCGTCTCCACCATTCGGTGGAAGTTGAGGACACGCCCGCAGTCCGCGGGATGATCAACCGTGTCAATTACATGGTTCGGGTAGAGGAACAGTAAGATGCAACTGAACGAACTCCGCCCAGGTGACGGCTCCAAGGCCGAGCGCAAGCGTGTGGGTCGTGGCATCGGCAGTGGCCTGGGTAAAACCGGCGGCCGTGGTCACAATGGCCAGAAATCCCGTTCCGGCGGCAGTATCGCGCCTGGATTCGAGGGTGGTCAGCAGCCGATGCGTGGGCGTTTGCCCAAGTTCGGTTTCACCTCCCGCCAGCAACGCTGGGAGGCGGAAATCCGTCTTCACGAGCTGGCCAAGGTTGAGGGTGATACAGCTGATCTGGACGCCCTGAAAAAGGCGGACGTGATCCGTCACGACGTGCGCGAAGCGAAGGTGATCGCCTCCGGTGAGATTTCGCGCGCGGTGACCGTCAAGGGGCTGCGGGTGACCAAAGGCGCCCGCGAAGCGATTGCTGCCGCTGGCGGGAAAGTCGAAGACTGAGTCGAGGGCTAAATGGCTAAACAGGGACCGGCATCCGCTAAAGGACAGGGCCTCTCGGAGCTCTATTCGAGGCTCAAGTTCGTTGTGATCGCGATCCTAGTCTACCGGATCGGCGCTCACATCCCGGTCCCGGGCATCAACCCGGACCGGTTGGCGGCAATGTTTGAACAGCAGCAGGGCACCATCCTGGGCATGTTCAACATGTTCTCGGGGGGTGCCCTTGAGCGCATGAGTATCCTGGCGCTGGGCATCATGCCCTACATCTCGGCAGCGATCATCATGCAGCTCATGACTGCGGTCAGTCCGCAGCTGGAGCAGCTCAAGAAAGAAGGTGAATCAGGACGCAAGAAGATCAGCCAGTACACGCGGTATGGCACCGTGGGCCTGGCGTTTGTGCAGGGTCTGGGGATATCGGTGGGCCTGGCTTCCCAGGGTGTCACCTTTTCCACAGGTCTGGACTTCTACTTCATTGCGGTGGTCTCTTTCGTCTGTGGTGCTGTATTCCTGATGTGGCTGGGTGAGCAGATCACCGAACGCGGCATCGGCAACGGCATCTCGCTGCTGATCTTCGCCGGCATCGTCGCCGGCCTGCCCGGCGCCATTGGTCAGACGCTGGAGCAGGCGCGCAGTGGTGAGATGAGTCTGCTGCTGGTCTTCGGTGTGGGTGCCATGGCGATTGCCGTAGTCGGGTTCATTGTGTTCATGGAGCGCGGTCAGCGCCGTATCACGGTGAATTACGCCAAACGCCAGCAGGGGCGCCGTGTCTACGCCCAGCAGCAGAGTCATCTGCCGCTGAAGGTGAACATGGCCGGCGTTATCCCGGCGATCTTCGCATCGTCGATTCTGCTGTTCCCTGCGTCACTCGGTCAGTGGTTTGGTCAGTCCGAAGGCATGGAGTGGCTGGGTGATCTGTCCCAGATCCTGGGGCCCAACCAGCCGCTTTACATCCTGCTGTTCGCAGCTGCAGTGATCTTTTTCTGCTTCTTCTATACAGCACTGATGTACAACCCGCGGGAGGTTGCGGACAACCTCAAGAAGTCCGGCGCCTTTATCCCCGGAATCCGGCCCGGTGAGCAGACCGCGAAGTACATTGACGGGGTGCTCACGCGTCTGACGATCTTCGGGGCGCTGTACATCGCAGCGGTGTCGATCATGCCCCAGTTCCTGACGGTATTCGGCAATGTGCCGTTCTACCTCGGGGGTACGTCACTGCTGATCGTCGTAGTGGTGGTCATGGATTTCATGTCACAGGTTCAGGCGCATCTGATGTCGCATCAGTACGAATCCGTGATGAAGAAGTCCAACCTCAAGAATCACGGACGCAGCGGCATGTTCCGCTGATTAACGGGAGACTGAAATGAAAGTACGTGCATCGGTGAAGAAAATCTGCCGAAACTGCAAAATCATTCGTCGCAATGGCTCGATCCGGGTCATCTGCACCGAGCCCCGTCACAAGCAGCGCCAGGGTTAAGGCGGTATCAGGGGCGGTTGTTGATATCTGCCGATTCAGGCGCTATCATTCCGCACCTTTTGTGGCGGTAACGTAAACAGCAAAGCTTTGAATGCGGAGTGAAGTGAATGGCACGTATAGCCGGTGTCAACATACCCGAGAATAAACATGCCGCGGTTTCGTTGACCTATATCTTCGGGATCGGCCATACCACGGCAGGTCAGCTTTGCGACGCGACGGGCATCCCCCGGAACACGAAGGTTGGCGAACTTTCCGATGAACAGGTGGACAACCTGCGCACGGAAGTCGGCAAGCTGTCGGTCGAGGGTGACCTGCGTCGTGAGGTTCAGATGAACATCAAGCGGTTGCGGGACCTGGGCTGCTATCGCGGCCTGCGGCATCGCCATGGTCTTCCGGTTCGCGGTCAGCGGACCAAGACCAATGCGCGGACCCGCAAGGGCCCACGTAAACCGATTCGTAAATAACAGGTAGGTAAAAATGGCAAAGCCAGGTACACGTACCCGTAAAAAGGTGAAAAAGTCAGTTGTTGACGGCGTGGCCCATATCCACGCGTCGTTCAACAACACCATCGTGACCCTGTCCGACCGCCAGGGCAACGTCCTTTCCTGGGCGACTGCTGGCGGTTCCGGATTCCGCGGTTCACGAAAGAGTACACCTTTTGCTGCGCAGGTAGCAGCTGAAAGGGCCGGTAACGCGGCCGCTGAATACGGTCTTAAAAACCTGGACGTAATGGTCAAGGGTCCCGGACCCGGCCGGGAATCCGCGGTTCGCGCTCTCAATGCGGTAGGTTTCAAGATCACCAATATCGAGGACGCGACACCCATCCCGCACAATGGCTGTCGTCCGCCGAAAAAGCGCCGCGTGTAATCAAGGAGACAGCGATTTATGGCACGTTACATTGGTCCGAAATGTAAACTGTCTCGCCGCGAGGGGACAGATCTATTCCTGAAGAGCGGGGTCCGGGCGCTCGAAAGCAAGTGCAACGTCGATCAGGCGCCGGGTCAGCATGGCGCACGGCGTACCCGGGTTTCCGAGTATGGAACCCAGCTTCGGGAAAAGCAGAAAGTACGCCGCATGTATGGTGTGCTTGAGAAACAGTTCCGGAACTACTATCAGGAAGCAGCTCGCCGTAAGGGGTCAACTGGCGAGAACCTGCTTCAGCTGCTGGAGTGCCGGCTCGACAACGTGGTTTACCGCATGGGTTTCGGCTCGACACGCGCCGAAGCACGGCAGCTGGTTTCCCACAAGGCGCTGCAGGTCAATGGCCGCACCGTCAATGTGGCCTCCTACCAGGTGCAGCCCGGTGATGAGGTCCGCGTACGGGAGAAAGCTCAGAATCAGCTCCGTATCCGCAATGCGCTGGAGCTGGCTAACAGTCGTGCGGCCATCGAGTGGGTCGACGTCGACGCCAACAAGCTCGTGGGAACCTTCCGGTCCCGTCCGGAACGCAGCGATATCTCTGCGGACATCAACGAGAGCTTGATCGTCGAGCTTTACTCCAAGTAACGCACAGCGAAATAGGGGCGTCCAATGCAGCGTTCAGCTACCGAATTTCTGACTCCTCGCAGCATTAATGTCGAGGAGCAGACCCAAACCCACGCCCGCGTGGTTCTGGAGCCTCTGGAGCGGGGCTTTGGCCACACGCTGGGTAATGCTCTGCGGCGGATCCTGCTGTCTTCCATGCCTGGGAGTGCAGTGACCGAAGCGCAGATCGATGGAGTGCTGCACGAGTACAGCGCCATTGAAGGGGTACAGGAGGATGTCATTGAGATCCTGCTGAACCTCAAGGCGCTGGCCGTTAAGCTCAATGGTCGTGAACAGGCCGAGCTCTCTCTTTCCAAGAAAGAAGAGGGGCCAGTGACTGCGGCTGATATCCAGCTTGATCATGACGTAGAGATCGTCAATCCGGATCTGGTGATTTGTCACCTGTCCAAGGGCGGCGAGCTTAACATGAAGCTGACGGTAAGCTCCGGCCGGGGTTACGAGCCCGCGGATCAGCGCGAACAGGATGAGGAAAGCCGGGCCATTGGCCGCCTTCAGATTGACGCGACCTTCAGCCCGATCCGCCGTGTTTCCTACATGGTTGAGAGCGCCCGTGTCGAGCAGCGTACCGACCTGGACAAGCTGATCATCGATCTGGATACCAACGGTACTATCGATCCGGAGGAGGCTATCCGGCGGGCGGCCACCATCCTGCAGCAGCAGCTGGCGGTGTTCGTCGATCTGGATCAGGAGAAAGAGCCGGAAGAGTCGCAGGAAGAAGAGGAAGTCGATCCGATCCTGCTGCGTCCGGTGGATGATCTTGAGCTGACCGTTCGCTCGGCCAACTGCCTGAAGGCGGAGAACATCTACTACATTGGCGATCTGATCCAGCGCACTGAAGTTGAACTGCTGAAGACGCCCAATCTCGGTAAGAAATCGCTGACCGAGATCAAGGATGTGCTGGCCTCCCGCGGGCTGTCGCTGGGTATGCGGCTTGAGAACTGGCCGCCGGCGAGTCTGCGCGGTGATGACCGGGTCCTTGGTGGCTGATCGCTGAATCGCTGATTTGATTTAAGGAATTAGAGCAATGCGTCATCGTAAGAGTGGTCGTAAATTAAACCGCAACAGTTCGCACCGGAAGGCCATGTACCGCAACATGACCGCCTCTCTGGTGGAGCATGAGCTGATCAAGACGACCCTGCCCAAGGCGAAGGAACTTCGCCGTGTGGCGGAGCCGCTGATCACGCTCGCCAAGGAGGACTCGGTGGCGAACCGTCGTCAGGCATTCGCGCGGCTGCGCAATGACCAGACAGTGGCCAAGCTGTTCGAAGAGCTCGGTCCGCGGTTCGAGAGCCGTCCCGGGGGTTATCTGCGGATTCTCAAGTGCGGTCTGCGCGCGGGCGACAACGCGCCCATGGCCTATGTTGAGGTCATCGGTCGGCCGGTTGTCGAGTACGTGGAAGACGATGAGGATGACGACGACGAGGACTGATAGCCCCGCGTCACCGCCTGACATTCTCAGGCGGCGCCTCACGGAAAGCCGGACCCTGTGTCCGGCTTTTTTATGGACGGCTCCTAGCTGCGGACCCTGGCGAGATGATTGGCCAGATACCGGCCGGTGTGGGAGTCGCTCTCCCTCGCGACCGTCTCAGGGGTGCCTTCCGCTACCAGGCGTCCACCGCCGTCTCCGCCTTCCGGGCCAAGGTCAACCAGCCAGTCCGCGGTCTTGATGACATCCAGGTTGTGTTCGATCACCACCACGGTGTTTCCGTGATCCCTCAGAGTGTGCAGCACATCGAGCAGCTGTTGGATGTCCTGGAAGTGCAGGCCGGTCGTGGGTTCATCGAGTATGTAGAGTGTGTTGCCCGTGTCGCGCTTGGACAGCTCGCGGGCCAGCTTGACCCGTTGCGCCTCGCCGCCTGACAGGGTTACGGCGTTCTGGCCGAGTTTCACGTAGGACAGACCCACCTCCATCAGTGTCTGCAGGCGCCGCGCGAGGAAGGGCACCGAGTCAAAGAACTCGCGCGCTTCCTCGATGGTCATTGAGAGCACCTCATGGATGGTCTTGCCCTTGTAGGTGATCTCCAGCGTCTCCCGGTTGTAGCGCTGTCCCTGGCAGACGTCGCAGGGCACGTAGATGTCCGGCAGGAAGTGCATCTCAACCTTGATCTCGCCATCGCCCTGACAGGCCTCACAGCGTCCACCCTTGACGTTGAAGCTGAATCGCCCCGGCTTGTAGCCGCGGGAGCGGGCTTCCTGGGTTCCCGCAAACAGTTCACGGATGGGGGTGAAAAGCCCCGTGTAGGTCGCCGGGTTGGAGCGCGGTGTGCGTCCGATGGGGCTCTGGTCAATATCGATGACGCGGTCCAGGTCTTCCAGGCCCTCGATGGTTTCATGGGCTTCCGGTGTGAGCGTCGTGGCATTGTTGAGCTGCCCCGCCGCCGCTGGATAGAGGGTGCTGTTGATCAGGGTGGACTTGCCAGAGCCCGATACGCCGGTAACGCAGGTCATCAGCCCGATCGGGATGCGAACCTGGTCGCCCTGGAGGTTGTGACCGGTTGCGCCCGTCAGGGTGATCCAGCGATCCCCGGGGTTGGTCCTGTGCTCGGGAATGGCGATCCCGCGCTGGCCTGTAAGGTACTGACCGGTGATGGATTCCGGTTCGGCTTCGATTGCGTCCGCGGTTCCCTCGGCAATGATCCGGCCGCCATGGATGCCGGCACCGGGGCCGATGTCCACGATGTGGTCGGCGGAACGGATGGCGTCCTCATCGTGCTCCACCACGATCACAGTATTGCCCATGTCGCGCAGGCGCTTGAGGGTACCGAGGAGCCGGTCGTTGTCACGCTGGTGGAGCCCGATCGAGGGTTCGTCCAGGATGTACATCACCCCCACCAGGCCGGCCCCAATCTGGCTGGCGAGCCGGATCCGTTGGGCCTCCCCTCCTGAGAGGGTATCGGCGCTGCGTTCAAGGGTAAGGTAGCCCAAGCCCACGTTGACCAGGAATTCAAGGCGTTTGCGGATCTCGTTAAGGATGGTCTCGGCGATCTGGCCACGCCAGCCCGGCAGGGTGACGGACTGCGCGGTTTCCAGCGCATGGGCAATGGACAGGCGTGCCATTGCCGGAAGCGTCCATTCCCCGATGAAGACATTGCGGGCCACCTCATTCAGGCGTGAGCCGTGGCAGTTCGGGCAGGGGCGGGTGCTCAGGGAGCGGGAGAGTTCCTCGCGGACCGTCTGGGAATCCGTTTCCCGGTAACGCCGTTCCAGGTTCGGGATCACCCCCTCAAAGGGGTGCTCACGGTCCACCGCCTGGCCACGGGAATTCACATACCGGAAGTTGACCGCCTCATCCCCGGTGCCGTGAAGGACGCCACGCTGGAACCAGCCCGGCAGCTGCTGCCAGGGCATGTCCAGATCGCAGCCGTAATGGGTGGCCACACTTTCCAGCATCTGGAAATAGTAGATCGAGCGCCGGTCCCACCCCCGTATGGCGCCTTCGGCCAGCGTGAGCTCGGGGTTGCGGATCAGCCGGTGGGGGTCAAAAAACTGGTCCACACCGAGCCCGTCACAGGTGGGGCAAGCCCCCGCCGGGTTGTTGAAAGAGAAGGTACGGGGTTCGGGTGCGCTGATGGAGTAGCCGCACTCGGGGCAGGCGTGGCGTGCGGAGAAGACCAGCTCCTCCGATCCGTCTTCATCCATGGAGGCCACCCGGGCGGTCTCATCCGCCAGTGCCAGCGCGGTCTCGAAGGATTCGGCCAGGCGCTGCTGCAGCCCCTCACGGATCCGGAAACGGTCCACTACCACATCAATGCTGTGCTTTCGCTTGGGGTCCAGCGAGGGCAGGTCGTCGATGTCGTACACCGTCCCGTCAATGCGCAGCCGTATGAATCCCTGGCTGCGCATCTCATCCAGTACCTGCTGGTGCTCGCCTTTGCGCTCGTGGATCAGTGGCGCCAGGATCATCATGCGGCTGCCCTCGGGCAGGGCCAGCACCTGGTCCACCATCTGGCTCACTGTCTGCGCGGCCAGTGGCTCATCGTGAACCGGGCAGTGCGGCTCGCCGGCACGCGCGAACAGCAGGCGTAGGTAGTCGTGGATCTCGGTGATGGTGCCGACCGTGGAGCGTGGATTGTGGGAGGTGGACTTCTGCTCGATGGAAATGGCCGGCGACAGTCCCTCGATATGATCCACATCCGGCTTTTCCATCATGGAAAGGAACTGGCGGGCGTATGTTGAGAGGGATTCCACATAGCGCCGCTGACCCTCTGCGTAAAGAGTGTCGAAGGCCAATGATGACTTGCCGGAGCCGGAAAGCCCGGTGATCACCACCAGCTGGTTCCTGGGAATATCCAGATCCACCGATGCCAGATTGTGGGTGCGCGCACCCCGGATACGGATGTGATTCATGCTGCTCCAATGGCCAGGCAAAACGACCATTATAGGGCTTAGAAGCACACCGCCATAGACGGATTGATCTGGATCGATGAGTGAGCCGCCGGCGCTGTGCTAAGATGGCGCCGCTTTTCCGGAGGATCCTCGATGAACGCCACTGAAAAACGCGCCATAGCGGCTCTGGCAACGGTCTACGGCTCCCGCATGCTGGGTCTGTTCATGATCCTGCCGGTGTTTGTGCTCCTGGGGCGTGATCTGCAGGGTGCAAGCCCGGCGCTTCTGGGGGTGGCACTGGGTGCCTACGGTCTGTCACAGGCTCTGCTCCAGATCCCCTTTGGCATGCTCTCGGACCGTTTCGGACGCAAGCCGCTGATCCAGATCGGGCTCGTGCTGTTTGCCGCCGGCAGTCTGCTGGCGGGCTGGTCGGACTCGATCCAGGGGGTCATTGCCGGGCGCGTGCTCCAGGGCTCCGGCGCCATCGCCAGCGTACTCATGGCCCTGGCCAGTGACCTTACCCGCGAGGAGAACCGCACCAAGGGCATGGCCACCATTGGTCTGTCCATCGGTATGGCCTTTGCGCTGTCGCTGGTCCTGGGGCCCATGGTGGGGGACGCCTACGGGCTGACAGGGATCTTCCTGCTGACAGCGGTGCTCGCGGGCATCGGCATGGTACTGGTCGCAACCATTGTACCCACCCCCGAGACCCGCAGCCATCAGCCGGACGCGTTGCCGGCCCGGGATCAGCTCCGCCAGGTGCTCACATCGGGCCGGCTTCTGCGCCTGGATGGTGGCATCTTCGTTCTCCACCTGACGCTGACCGCCCTGTTTCTGATCGTACCGCTGACGCTGGAGGATCTGGGGCTGGGGACCAACCAGCACTGGTGGGTGTATCTTTCAGTAATGGGAGCGGGCTTTGTGGCGATGCTGCCGCTGCTCATCATTGGCGAGAAAAAGCGTCGTCTCAAACACGTGATGACAGTCGCGGTGGCTCTGCTCGGTTTGTCCGTGGCGCTGATGGGCATCAGTTGGGAGCGGGTCGCCGGATTCTGGGTGGTGTTATTCATATTTTTTACTGGCTTCAATCTGCTGGAGGCCCTGCTGCCTTCGCTGATCAGCAAGGAGGCTCCAGCAGCCGGCAAGGGCTCAGCCATGGGCGTTTATTCCACCAGTCAGTTCATGGGCTCTTTTGTGGGCGGTGCACTCGGCGGCTGGCTCTCTGGTTTCGCCGGTGCCAGCGGTGTTATTGTTCTCGTTCTACTGGCTGTCGCCGTATGGCTCGGTCTGGTTGTCACCATGGCGCCGCCACGTTACGCCACCAGCCTGGCGCTGCGGCTCACCGATGAGCATACCCAGGACCCGCGCACCATGCGCGAGGCGTTTCTGGCTATCCCCGGGGTGGATGATGCCGTGGTACTTGCCGGCAGCGGCGAGGCCTGGCTGAAGGTGGATCGCCAGCAGTTCAGCGAAAAATCCCTGTGGCGTCTTCCGTTTGTGGCGCGACAGGTCTGAGTCAGGAAACCACGGGACGGTTTCCGTCAACGCATAACAGCGAATAAAGAGAAAGGAACAGGAGCAGAGCATGGCGAGAGGCGTAAACAAGGTCATTCTGATTGGTAACCTGGGCGCGGATCCCGAGACCCGGTATACAGCCAATGGCAATCCGGTCACCAATCTGAGGCTGGCAACGGACGAGAGCTACAAGGATCGCAACACCGGCCAGATGGTACCGCGCACGGAATGGCACCGTATCGTCATGTTCGGCAAGATTGCGGAAGTGGCCGGCCAGTACCTGCGTAAGGGGTCCAAGGTCTACATTGAAGGCCGCCTCCAGACCAACAAGTGGCAGGACCAGAGTGGTCAGGACCGCTATACCACCGAGATTATCGTCGACATCAACGGCCAGATGCAGATGCTCGACAGCCGTGGCGGTGACAGTGCTGGCATGGGCGGCGGTCCGCCAAGTGCCGCACAGGGTGGTGCGCCCCAGGGCGGTGGTGGCTACGCGCCCCAGGGGGGTGACCAGAATCAGGGGACAGGAATGCCCGATCCCGTTGATGACTTTGATGACGACATTCCCTTTTAGTCTTTTTACGGGACTTCCGTCAGCAAGTGTCAGTGCTGTGTAAAAAAAGGTGGATAACCCTCTGAGTAGCGTGAACCTGTTCGAATCCTGAACTATAATCTCGATACGTTGCGGTACTCTTGCTGTTTGCTGTGAGAGTGCCGTACGGAATTTCACGAGCAGCGCAGACGGTCAACTTGCTGGCATTCCGATCCCTCCAAAATCTGTTCGCGAAACGTCACCCTTCCCTCCGCCTGGGGCTGGAGCTGGCGGATGACGCGATTCACTGGGCCTGCATAAGCCCAGATGGTTCGGTTCATAGTGGTTCTGCCGGATCTGAACAGACACTGGAATCCTTGATCGATGAACAGGGAATGGGGGGTGCCCGGGCCAGGGTGGTTCTGGGGCAGAATCAGTATCAGATCTTCCAGGCCGAGCGCCCCAATGTGGAAGCTGGCGAGTTGGCCGACGCCGTGCGCTGGAAACTCGGGGACCTGCTCGATTATCCCGCCAGTGAAGCCGTTATTGATACCTTTCCGTTTCCCGAGGATGCCTCACGGGACCGTGGGGCACTGATCAATGCCGTCTGTGCCCGCCAGGACCGGATCCGAACCATTGTGGACAGCGTCCACGAGGCGGGACTCAAGCTTGAATGCATTGATATCGCGGAGCTCGCGCTGCGCAACCTGCTGACCCGGGCCGATCCGGAGGGGCGTGGCGCGGCCCTGGTACACCTGGGTCGGCAGAGCGGCCACGTGATTTTCTGCCGGGGCGAGGTGCTCTATATGGCGCGGCGCCTGGATGTATCCCAGGCTCAGCTGCGGGATGCCACCACCCAGGAGCAGACGGTCCAGGATCTGGCGCTGGAGATCCAGCGGTCGCTGGACTACTACGAAAGCCAGCTGCGGCAGATCCCCCCCTCCCAGGTCCAGCTTGCCGGTCATCCAGAAGCGTTGCCGTTGGCCGGAATGCTCAATTCCGAGGTGACCGCCGAAGTCGTGGATCTGGAGTGGAGTGCCATGCTCTCAGGCGTGACGCCTGCGCCCGGAGCCGGCCTTGCGGTGGCGACACTGCTGGCGGATGACGAGGGGGCGTCATGAAGCAGTCCGTCAACCTCTATACAGAGGCTTTCCGGCCTTCAACGGAGTGGCTGACACTGGCACGCATGCTCAGCCTGGTTGCGGTTGTGCTGTTGGTGGTTGCCGGTATCGGGGGCGTTCTCCGGTACCAGCTGGCAGGGGCGGAGTCCCGGCTGGCGGATATTGAAAACAGGGAGGTGGAAAAACAGCAATCGGTGGAGACGCTCCAGGAGCAGGTGGCAGCGCGCGAGAAAGATCCGGCCCTGGAAGAGCAGGTCGCGCGACTTGAACAACGGGTCCGGGATCGCCGCCGCCTGGTTGAACGTGCGGATTCGGTGGCAAGGGCGAGCAGCGAGGGGTTCTCGCCCTATCTCGAGGGTCTGGCACGCCAGACACTTGAAGGGCTCTGGCTCACACGGATCCGGGTGGATCTGATGCGTGATCGCCTGGGCCTGTCAGGTCGTACGAGGGATGGCCAGAACGTGCCGGAATATCTGCAGCGACTGCAGAAGGAGTCCGTGTTCGAAGGGCGCCGTTTTGCCCGCTTCGGCATTGAACGCCCTGAGGACGGTGGGCCGTTGAGCTTTGATGTGGCTTCAACCCGCGAATCGGCGGAGGAAGACGAATGAAGGACCGCCTCCAGCAGCGGTGGCAGGCGCTTGCGGATGCCTTCCTGGCACGGGAGCGCCGTGAACGGGTTCTGATGCTGGTGGCTGCGGCGGCACTGGGTGCTCTGGGGGCCTGGCAGCTGTTGGTGACACCGGTTCTGCAGGCACAGAATCAGGTGGCAGAGCGCATTGCGAGCACGCAGGAATCGCTAAACGGCCTCGTGGCGCAGGAAGAGACGCTCCTGCAGGAACTGGATAAGGATCCCAACGAACCGCTGCGTGAGCGTATCAGTCAGCTCCAGCAGCGCCTTGACCGATACGACCAGCAGCTCGAAGAGCTGACAACCGGCCTGATCAGCCCGCCGGAAATGGTCGCATTGCTACGCCGTATGCTCGCCCGTCATGACGGGGTGGCACTTGAAAGTGTCTCCCATCGTGCACCGGAGCCGGTTGCGGTGGAGGATCAGGATGAGGGCGTGAGTAATGAAGAAGCGGCCAGCCTCTACGCCCATCCGGTGGAAGTTACCGTCAGTGGGGGCTTTCATGATGTATTGGCGTATCTGCGCGATCTGGAAGGCCTGGATGAACGCCTGGGGTGGCGGTCACTGGATTATGAAACACAGGACTGGCCCGATGCCCGGGTCCGGATCCGGTTGCACACACTGAGTCTGCACAGGGAGTGGCTGGGTGTCTGACCGGTTTGTGAATGGCATTATCGCGGGCTTTCTCATCCTTGTGCCGCTGACCTGCGTGGCCAGCAGTGGGGCATCATTGCCGGATCCCACGCGGCCATCTTCGGTGTCAACGGAGGAAAGCAGTGTCTCGCCGGTGCGCGGCTTCCAGTTGAATTCAATCCTGGTTGGGGACCAGCGCCGGCGGGCGGTCATCAACGGGATCAGCCTTGCGAAGGGCGGTCAGCTTGGCGATGCCACCCTTGTCCGAATTGGTATGGATCGTGTGCTGATTGAAATCAACGGGCAGCAGTACACTCTTGAACTCGACAGCGCGCCGTCGATCCGGCGCTAGCAGCAGGTTAACCGTTATGCGAAAGCGTTCCGTCCCATTTCTGCCTCCAGTTGTGCTCAGCCTGGCTCTGGTTGGCTGTGCCGGGAATCCGCTGATGCAGACCCAGCAGGCAAGCTCTACAGATACTACAGAGCGGATCGAAGAAGAGCTGGAAAAAGCTGAATCCGAGAGCAACAACTCTGGTGCAGCCCAGGCGCCTGATGAAGTGACAGGCGCCCTGATGCCGGACTTTTCCGGCGGGAGCGGCGCTGGTTCCGGCGCAGAGGAGCGCTTCAACGTCAATGCCCAGGGTCTGGCGGCGCCTACCTTCTTCCGGAGCCTGGTCGACGGTACCCCCTACAACGTAGTGGTGGATCCGGCCGTGGAAGGCTCCATTACCCTGGACCTGACCCAGGTGACCCTTGAGGAGGTCATGGATGTGGTCTCAGACCTCTATGGTTATGAGATCGCCCTTGAGGGCCGAATCTACCGTGTCCGGCCGGCTGGCCTCAGGACCCGTATCTTCCAGGTGGACTATCTGGATATTGAGCGCAGCGGCAACTCCGAGACCCAGGTGCGTTCTGGCCAGGTCACCGATACCGGCAACGGGAATTCCAGCTCAAGCTCGAATGATGACAATGGTAATAACAGTGAGGGGACGGTGGTGGGTACCCGCATCACCACGACTTCCGAATCGCAGTTCTGGGCGGATCTCAGGGAATCCCTGAATCTCATGGTCGGTAATGACAGCGGCCAGCGGGTCATCACGAACCCGGGCTCAGGGGTAGTGGTTGTGCATGCCCGCCAGGATGAGCTCAGGACCGTGGAGGACTACCTCCGCCGGATGCAGCTGATCTCCAAGCGCCAGGTCATTCTTGAAGCCCGCATTCTTGAGGTTGAGCTGAACGAGGGATACCGCCAGGGCATCAACTGGAACGCCGTCGACGAGGTTGGAAGCGGAACGATCGGGGGCAGTCTCAGTAGCATCGGTACCGGCAATCAGGGGGGTGGCGTGCTGTCTACGGCGCTGGACGTCAATGGCTTCAACACCCTAATTGAGCTGCTGGGCAGTCAGGGGAACGTGCAAGTGCTCTCCAGTCCGCGGATCTCGACCGTCAACAATGAGAAAGCAGTCATCAAGGTCGGCAGTGACGAGTTCTTCGTGACGGATCTTGATTTTGATGACGATACCACCGCCGGCGGCACGGGGACCTCCCGATCGACCTCCGTGGATCTGACGCCGTTCTTTTCGGGGATTTCCCTGGACGTCACGCCGCAGATCAGTGACAACGATGTGGTCACCCTGCATGTCCATCCCTCTGTGAGCGAGGTGGAGGACCAGGAAAAACTGATCACCATTGGCGACGAGGATGTCACCCTGCCACTGGCCCTGAGCACGGTACGTGAGACTGACAGCGTAGTGCGTGCGCGTAGTGGCCAGATCGTCGTGATCGGTGGCTTGATCCAGGACCGCACCGAAGAGACCGTATCAGCAGTGCCCTTCTTCAGTGAGATTCCCGTGATCGGTGAGCTGTTCAAGCAGCGTGACTATGAATCGCGCAAGAGTGAGCTGGTGATCCTGCTCAAGCCAATGATTGCCAATGCGGACCGGTACAGGCAGGACGTGGAGGACAGCCGCCAGCGCATCCGTGACCTGCGCCGGATCATGGAATCCACCGAATCCCCGAAGCCAGAGCCGGCGGCGGGCGCGACACAAGAGAGGTAGCATGTACGAGGCATTTTTCGGCCTTCGGGATGCCCCCTTTTCACTGACGCCCAATACGCGCTACTTCCTGCGCGCCCCCAGTCACGGGCAGGCGCTGGAGCTGCTGCTGGTGGCCCTGCGCCAGAAGGAAGGTTTCATCAAGGTCTCGGGCGAAGTGGGCACCGGCAAGACACTGCTGTGCCGCCTTCTGCTCAACGCTCTGGAGGGAAAGCTCACAACCGCTTACATTCCCAATCCTCAGCTCGGTCCGACGGAGCTTTTTGAGGCCATTGCCGATGAGCTCGGGGTGACGCTGGATGATCCCAGTAATACCCACAGAGCCCTTTCAGCGCTTCAGCAATACCTTATTGATAATGCTGTTTCCTCCGGAGCCGCAGTTCTGGTGATCGATGAAGCCCAGTCCATGCCTGTGGAAACACTGGAAACGCTGCGTCTGCTGACCAATCTGGAAACCGAGAGCCGTAAGCTTCTTCAGGTGGTACTTTTCGGGCAGCCGGAGCTGGATGAACTGCTAGCCCGGCCGGATCTGCGCCAGCTGAGTCAGCGCATCACCTTTCAGCACCGGCTGGAGACGCTGTCTCCTGAGATGGTTGCTGACTATCTGCAGCACAGGCTTGCGAGGGCTGGATGGAACGGTGGACGACTCTTTCAGCCCAGGGCGGTACGTTTGATTAGCCGTGCCTCGGGAGGAACCCCAAGGTTGATCAATATCCTTGCCCACAAAGCATTGATCGCCGCTTATGGACGTGGTGAACGTGAGGTCACCAGCCGCCACGTGCGCCAGGCCATCCGGGATACGGACAGCGTTGTGCGACGCCCGGGTGTGCTGGGAGGGCTGGTATGAGCCTGCTCAATGACGCCCTGCGGGATCTGGAGAAACGCGAAGGAGAACAAGGCAGCAACAGGGAATCGATCCCGGCGGGGCTGAGCGCCTCCAGCTATCGGACGCCGTCCCACTGGCGCTGGATACTGGGCGGCTCCGCGCTTGTGCTGGCGATACTTGCTGGCGCCGGCTTCTGGTGGCTGGGCTCGGTTGAGCCGCGATCCGAGGAGGCGGGGGCTTTTCCAGCTATGAATGATGAGCCAACGCCCGTGCTCCGGATCGCGACACTGAGCCCGGAGAAAGTCCAGGACAAGGCGGACTCCGGAACTGTGGAACGAAATACGGCGGATCAGGCAGCAACCACCGAGCCGGAGAGCGCCACCAGCGAACCGCCTGGGACTGTCAGCAAGGAGGAGCCTGCCAGTGAGGCGGAACCTGATACCGAAAGTGGGGCGGAGAGGGAGTCTACGACAGACTCGGAACCGGCGAAGGTTGCAGAAAAAGAAGGTGAGCCGGAAACCGATTCGGACTCTGGAAGCAGTGGGGAGGAATCCAGCGCAGAGCCGCAAGAGACTGCCTCCACTGATGACGCTGAGAACCAGTCCGGGCCTGAACCAGCTACCTCCAGCGTGCGCGAACTGACGCCCGCGGAGAAGGACCGTCGCCTCTCTCAGGAACTGGAGGCACTGCTGGCGGATGGCCGTGTTGCGCGGGCCGCGGAGCGCCTGGGCCAGCGGACACTGCTTGATTCGGACGCGCCCCGTTCCCGGGCGGTCATGGCTCGGCATGCCCTGGAGCGCGGGGAGCCGGGAGCCGCGCTTCAGTGGTTACCGAAGCAGGCCGTATCCCTGTATCCGGAGCTGCGGCTGCTCAGGGCGCGGGTGGCGCTGGAACAGGAAGGCCGAGTGAGTGCCCTGCAGTGGCTGGAATCCGAACCGCCCGGCCCTGGCACCATGCCGGCCTATCACACCATGATGGCGGCGCTCTATCAGCGGACCGGAGACCATCAGGCGGCCGCTGAGCAGTGGGCGGCATTGATTGAAACCGATGACGGCAATGCCCGCTGGTGGGCCGGCCTGGGTATTGCCATGGAAAGCCGCGGGCGGGATGAGCAGGCCAGGGCCGCCTATACCCGTGCGCTGTCACTGCCGGATCTGGCGCCACAGCTGCGCCGGTACATCGAGCAACGGCTCGCCGCGGAGCAGGGGTAGAAGTATGTCGGAAACACGCCGCAAGGTCCGCATTGGCGACCTGCTCGTTGAGAACAGCGTCATCACCGATGAGCAGCTCCAGACGGCGCTGAGTGAGCAGAAACGCACCGGCCGCAAGCTTGGTAAGACGCTCACGGATCTGGGTTATCTGGATGAGGACCAGCTGCTGAACTTTCTCTCCCAGCAGCTGGATATTCCTTTCGTCCAGCTCCGCCACTACAACTTCGACCATGAGCTGGTGAAGAAACTCCCGGAGGCCCAGGCCCGGCGCTTCCGCTCCATTGTTCTGGCCGAGCGTAACGGCGAGCTGCTGGTGGGCATGGCCGATCCCATGGACATCTTCGCCTACGACGAACTTTCCCGGATCCTGGGTCAGCCGGTGAAACAGGCTGTTGTGAGGGAGAGCGAACTGCTCAACACCCTGGATCTGGTCTATCGCCGCACGGATGAGATTGCCTCCCTGGCCGAGGAACTTGAGGACGAGATCGGCGACGAGGCCTTTGATCTGGCCGATCTGGGCAGCGACTCGGATGTGAACGAAGCGCCGGTTGTGCGCCTGCTGCAGACCATCTTCGAGGATGCCATCCAGGCCCGTAGCTCGGACGTCCACATCGAGCCGGACGAAACCGTGATCCGCATCCGACAGCGCATCGACGGTGTGCTGCAGGAACAGGTCATGAAGGAGAAACGCATCCACTCCGCGCTGGTGCTGCGCCTCAAGCTCATGGCCGGGCTCAACATCTCCGAGAAACGCATGCCCCAGGACGGGCGCTTCAACATCCGCGTTAAAGGGCGGAGCATCGACGTGCGGGTGTCCACGCTGCCGGTGCAGTATGGCGAGTCTGTGGTCATGCGTCTGCTGGACCAGTCCCAGGGCATCCTGGATTTGGAGAGCACCGGGATGCCGTCGGGCATCCTCAGGCGGTTTCGGCGGCTGATCCATCGCCCCCATGGCATGATGCTGGTCACCGGGCCCACGGGTAGCGGTAAGACCACTACCCTCTACGGGGCGCTGACGGAACTGAACCAGGCGCAGGTCAAGATCATCACCGCCGAGGACCCCGTGGAGTACCGACTGCCGCGCATTACCCAGGTACAGGTGAAAAGCCAGATCGGGCTGACCTTCGCCTCGGTGCTGCGCTCGGCCCTGCGCCAGGACCCGGACATCATCCTGGTGGGTGAGATGCGTGACCAGGAGACCGTCCAGATCGGCCTGCGTGCCGCCATGACCGGCCACATGGTGCTCTCCACCCTGCATACCAACGATGCCGTCAGCAGTGCCATGCGGTTGCTGGATATGGGCGCGGAACCCTTCCTGGTCTCCAGCTCCATTGCCGGGGTTCTGGCTCAGCGGCTGGTGCGGCGGGTCTGTGAGAATTGCCAGGTGCCCTACACCCCGACGCACCAGGAAAAGATCTGGATTGACCGGATCAGGGGTGAGCGTGATGGCGCGGTAACGGAAACGGTCTCTGAGGCGGCTCCGGAAGCAACTGGTGGTGATGACCCGGAACCGCAGGACCCATCACCCCAGGGCGCACCAGCCGATGATGATTCACTGGAGTTGGCCCTCTCTGATGAGCTGATGCGAACAGGAGAGACAGCGCGCCAAAGCACGGAAGGCTCCCGAACAGATACCGGGCAGGGCTTTGTTGTGGGCAAAGGATGTTACCAGTGCAGCAACACCGGCTACCGGGGCCGTATCGGCGTTTACGAACTCCTGGAATTCAATGAGGCCATGCTGGATGCCCTGCGCCGGGCTGATTACGCCGGTTTTGAGCGGGCCGCACGGGCTATGCCGGATTACGAAAGCCTCGACCACTGCGCGTTGCGGTATGCCGAGCAGGGCATCACCAGCCTCGATGAAGTGGCCCGTGTCTCCGCCACTCTGGGCGGAGGGACCGTGGATGAGGCGGGAGACTGACCATGCGCTTTGAGTACCGGGGCCGTAACAGCAAAGGCATTCTGGAACAGGGCGTTCTTGAGGGGGGCTCAAGGGATGCCATTGCAGCGGAACTGCAGCGCCGGGGCATTACACCCGTCTCCGTTGAGCCGGAAGCAGAGCAGGGTGCCGGCCTGGGCGCGCAGCTGGCCGCAATTGAACTGTTCCAGCCCAAGGTGAAGCTGGACGATCTCATTGTGTTCTGCCGCCAGATGTACGCGCTCACCAAGGCCGGCATTCCGATCATCCGCACCATGCGCGGGCTGGCCGAGACCAGCAAGGCGCGCGCCCTGAGCCAGGCCCTGGATGACGTGGCGGACCGCCTGGAGACCGGCACTACCATGGCCACCGCCATGCAGGCCAATGACCGGGTGTTTTCCGGCCTTTTCGTGGCCATGGTCCATGTGGGCGAGAACACCGGTCAGCTGGACGATGCCTTCTTCCGCCTCTCGCGCATCCTGGAGCTGGAGCGTGAAACACGGCGGCGCATCAAGCAGGCCACCCGTTACCCGATTTTCGTGATCGTGGCGCTTGCCGCCGCCATGGTCATCATCAACTTCTTCGTGATCCCACAGTTTATCTCCACCTTTGAGCGCCTGGGCGCGGACCTGCCGTTCATCACCCAGGTTCTGATCATGATCTCCAATTTCATGACCACCTGGTGGCCCGCGTTGCTGGGGGGCATTGTCGCCGCCTTTGTTGCGCTGCAGCGCTGGAAGGCGACTGAGCAGGGGCGCCTCCACTGGGACCGTTACAAGTTGCGTGTTCCCATCATTGGGCCCATTCTGGAGCAGATCGCCCTGAGCCGTTTCTCGCGTAACTTTGCCACCACACTGGCCGCCGGCATGCCGGTGACGAGTGCGCTTTCGGTGGTGGCGGATGCCAACAGCAACGCCTGGATCGCCCATCACCTGCACGAGATGCGCTCCTCCATTGAGCGTGGCGACAGCCTGTTGCGCGCCGCGCGGGAAAGCGAGCTCTTTACCCCGCTGATCCTGCAGATGATCTCAGTCGGCGAGGAGACCGGCTCGGTGGATGAGATGCTCACCAACGTGGCGGATTTTTACGACGAGGAAGTGGATTACCAGCTGAACCGGTTGTCTGAATCCATAGAGCCCATATTGCTCGTAGGTGTGGCCATACTGGTTCTGATTCTGGCGCTGGGGGTCTTTTTGCCGGTTTGGGATCTGGGCAGTGCGGCTATCGGGTAGCAGAGCAGAGAAAGTAAATTCCAATTGGGTATGAGCGAGAGACGATGAACACAAATAAACGGGGAAACGTAAAAGGTCAGCAGAGCGGCTTTACGCTGATTGAGCTGGTGGTGGTGATTGTTATCATCGCTATTCTGGCGGCGACGGTGCTGCCTCGGTTTGCGGAGCTTTCGGAAGAAGCTCATGAGGCCAGTGTACGGGGGACCGCTGGAGCCTTTGGTTCTGCCGTGGCTTTGGTGAAAGCGCAGTGGACCGGAATTGGTGCGCCCGGTGAGGTGAATGATGGACTTGAGGGATTTGGCGCGGACAATGTAAACACCAACGCCCAAGGTTGGCCCGTGTCAGTGACGGATGGGGCTTCATCGAGCAATTGCGTGAACTTGTGGCGCGCATTGTTGCAGTCCAATGCACCGACGGTCAGCTCGAGTGATGGCGACGATACTGATTACGTTGCCAGTTCCGGTACCAACAGCTGTACCTATGAGTATCAGAGAGGTGATACGGAGCACTCGATTGAATACAACGCAGAGGAAGGGGAGGTTTCAACAAGTTTAAACAATTCCTGACTCGAAATTGCGCGAAATTCAGGCATACTGTTAGTCAAAATATCTAAATCTAAATGAAAAGTCTGAAAGGAGTAACTTTCATGCAACGGCAACAGGGTTTCACCCTTATTGAACTGGTTATTGTGATTGTCATTCTTGGCATTTTGTCAGCATTTGCATTGCCGCGGTTTGCGGATTTAAGTGGGGATGCTGAAACAGCCTCAGTCGAAGGTGCACGTGGAAGCGTAAAGTCCGCCGCCAGCATTGTGAGATCCAAGGCACTTGCAGCTGGTGAGGGAGATACGACCGGTACGGACGTGTTTACGTTGGAAGGAGAAAGCATTGACCTCACGAACGGTTATTTGGCTGCTTCCTCACTGGAAGGCGCGGCTCAGCTCGGCGACTACACAGTAGAACTTAGCTCCCCGGATGCAGACGTAACAATTGCAGACCCTCAAACTGATAGCCCTTGTTTTACATTTAATGGCTCAACAGACTCCGATGACCCGGCTGACGTATCAGAAGTCGGGACTTGGGATACAGGCAATTCCTCGTGTACGACTACCTCTCCCTAACTATAATTGAGGGCAGCTTTTGAGCTGGCCCTCAATGCTTGGGCCATGAGCTGGATTCAATTGCCGATCAGTCTGCTAGTCTAATAGTAGTGGTTCTGGGCCAATTTGGAGTTAGTGGTGAGCTCGTCGCTTAAGGCCGTGCATTTGAAGGCTCGTAACGCATTCGGGTTCACGCTGGTTGAGTTAGTGATCACGCTTGTGATTATCGGCGTTCTGAGTGCACTGGGAGCTGGACTATTCGCCAACCGGAGCGCTTTCAGTCCACTTCTTGCCAATCAGCAACTGGCGTCGGCGGTGCGGCTCGCACAGCAGGGGGCTTTGGCAGGCAACCCGGCTGATGACGTAGCCATTACGCAAATTGACGGCCAGTTCCAATTCACTGTAGGTGGAGGTACTTCCGCTGAACGTGTATTCACCCTGCCTCGCGAATCTGCCTCGCTTTCAGCTACTACCACGATTACCTTCCAACCTGATGGCACTCCAGCCAATGGTGTCAATACCGAACTAAAATTCTCTGGAAGCGGTACAAGTTATACCACGTGCATCAGCTCGCTTGGCGCGGTTTACCAGGGGGGCTGCCAGCCATGAAAGTGCTAGACGGGGGCTGTTCAAAGTCAGAGCAATCCGGCGCCACACTGGTTGAACTGGTCATGACCATTGTGATCATCAGTGTCGCCATTGCTGGCGTGGTGGGTGCCTTTTCCCTGGTGTCCGGGCGAAGCGCGAACTCATTGTTCCAGACAAGAGCGGTGGAGCTGGGCCAGTTTTACATGGATGAGATCTTAGCCCAGAAATACGATGATGCCACCCCGGTTGGGGGGGTTCCGCCGGTAAGTGACTGTAACATTAGCGCAGAGGAAGGCAGTAACCGGTCCGCCTACGACGATGTGGATGACTATGATGCCATTGACAACGCGCCGCCTCGCACGGCCGAGGGTACACCGCTGCCTGGATATGATGGGTTTGAAGTAAGCGTTACCGTGTTCTGCGCTGGGAGTGAGGTGGGTTTACCGGATTTAGACGCCAAGCGGATCGACCTATCCATTACCGGGCCTGCTGATTCCGAATTCTCGCTCTCTGCTTATAGGGCGAATTTCTGATGCGTTGCCGCGGCTTCACCCTGATCGAGCTGATCATCGTGATCATACTGCTCGGCATTGTCTCAACCATCTCTGTGCGTTTTATAACCCTCTCAACCCAGGGCGCAGTGGATACCAGCGCGCGGCAGCAAAGCGCTTTGAGCGGGGTTGTTATCAGTGAACAGATCAGCCGAGCACTTCGCGAAGCCCTGCCGACCTCAGTGCGCGTTAAAGAACGCACTGATAAGGGAGACTGTATCGAATGGATGCCGGTGAAAGCCGCGTCCAACTACCTGAATCTGCCAAAGGGATCGGACCCCAGCGGTTTTGACGCCATTCCTTTGCCAGTGCCAGACGATGAAAACAAGAGTCGATCCGAAACGGGCAGAGTGGTTGTCTATGGCTACAGTGGTGATGTGTACAATCCCACAGACCCAGGTCCGATTTCTCCACCTGCCTCTATGGACAGCAGTGGCCGTATTGATTTCGATGGTGGCGAGCCCCATCGATTCACGACCGGTTCACCGCGGAAACGATTTTTCATAGTTGATTCCCCCAGAACGCTCTGTCAGAACGGTGAGTTTCTCTATCGCTATCGAAACTACGGTATTCAGCCCACCGTTGAAACTAACTTACCAACATCCATGCCGAATCGAGAGGTGTTGGCAGCAAATCTGGCCTCTGAGTCATTGTCGTTCAACGTGAGCCCACCCACGCTGAAGCGCGGGGCTATTGTTTCGGTACGTTTTACGCTTGAGGGCCCGGATTCAGGGGAAACTCTGGATGTCAGTCAGGAGGTGCAGATCCGCAATGTACCCTGATGTCCATTCTTTTAGATACCAGTGTGGGGCAGGGCTTCCCGTAGCCATTTTTGTGATCACGGTTCTCGCCCTGATTGCCGTTGCCATGACGCAGCTTCAGCAAAGCACTGGAGTATCTATAAGCCAGCAGGTTGTCTCCCAGAGAGCGTTTTATGCTGCGGAAAGTGGTGCTCAGGTAGCTGTAACGGAGGTGTTGGGGGCTGGCAGTTGCAGCGCCATGACGTCCAAACTGAACTTCAGCGATGGGGCCCTTTCGGGCTGCAGGGCTACGCTGTCATGCCAGTCGGTCCAGGACGATATCGATGGCGGGCCGAGCGATGAAACGGTGTTCACGCTGACGAGCGACGGCGTGTGCGGCCAGGAACCCGAGCAGGCCTCGCGGTCCGTGCAGGTACGTGTCCGATGATTAACAGCAGCCAACCATTGACTCGAACCTTCTGGCGCAGGCCTTTCGTTTTCTGTGTCTGCTGGCTGGCTGCCGTTGTGATGTTCGCCGGCGCCGGTTTTGCTCAGGCGGCGCCATTCATCGGCAGTGGCTCCGGGCTACTCGGTTCGTACTGCAACCGCTTCTTTTGGAACGAGACTGACCCCTGCGACGGTAGCCCTGACGTCACCCGCATCGATGCCACCGTCGACTTCCGCATGAGCGACGGCGACTGGCCAGCGTCCGGCATCGACGACGACTTCTTCAGCGTCCGCTGGACCGGCCAGATCCAGGCGCAGTACACCGAAGACTATACCTTCCACGCCCTGCACGACGACGGCGTGCGGGTGTGGGTCGACGGCACGCTCGTCATCGACAATTATCAGGACCAGAACGACGCTTGGACCGACTCGAACAATCCGATCAGCCTGCAGCGTGGCCAGAAGTACGAGATCGTTATCGAGTACTACGAGAATCTCGGCGACCAGGACATGGTCCTCGGCTGGTCCAGCGCCTCGACGCCGTTTCGCACCGTCGTCCCCGAGAGCCAGCTCTATCCGCCCTCAGAGTCGTCGGCGAACCTGCTGGCGGCCTACCGCTTCGACGAGAGCGTTTGGGATGGCACGTCCGGTCAGGTGACCGATGCGTCGGGTAACGGGCGCGATGGCACCGGGCAGGGCGGCGCCGGCACGGCCTTCGCCGGCCCGGCGATCAGCGGCGACCCGGGCACCTGCGGCTACGGTACGTTCGACGGCGGCGACGATTACGTCTCCGTGTCGAACCTGTCCGACACGCTCAACAGCACCGCGACGCTCGCCTTCTGGGTACGCACGACCCAGTCCGGCAGCAGTACGGGCTACCAGTCCCCCGGCATCGCCGGTGTCGAAGAGGCGGGCGGCACCGACGACATCTTCTGGGGCTGGATCGACGGCAGTGGCCGCATCGGCATCTCAGTCGCGAACGATTTTGCCGCCGATCAGAAATCGACCAGCGCGATCAACGACGGCACGTGGCACCACGTCGCCCTCACGCGCGATGCGAGCGGCGGCGAGACCCGCGTCTACGTCGACGGCACGCTCGAATCCACCGGCAGCACGCCGACCGGGACAATCGGCAATGCGTTCGAGAGCATCGGCCGGATCGAGGACACCGGCGGCTCGCCCGAGTACTTCGAAGGCGACCTCGACGAAGTGCGCATCTATGACGGGGTGCTCGACGAGAGCGAGGTGCAGACCGTCTACAATGGCACCCATGCCTGTCCGGCAACACCAGGTGCGGGGAGCTGCAGCGCCACATTCCCAAGCGCCGTGCAGAATACCGCGAATGCGGGAAGCATCGACCTCGATTTCGAAGCGCAGGTGACCGATCCGGATAACCTGCTCGAGACGACTACGCTCAACGATAACGTTGGTTTCGGCAACACCAGCTGCGGCGGAACGGACTGCGCGGCCACCACGCCACTCGCGACGGTGCCCAATGTGCCGGACTTCCAGACGGCGAGCGGCGACAACGACGTCGGCACCCGAGGCAACGGCGCCCGCTCGTTCGCGCTCGGCGAGGAGGGAGAAACCGACTATGACCAGGTCCAGATCGGCAACAACGGGACGCTCAACGACAGCGGCAACTTCTCGACCTACCGTATCGACGATCTGCAGCTAAACTTCCGCTCGACGTGGAATCTCGCAGGTGGCGCTGACTACTACGTCGACGACATTACGCTGGGCACCCGAACGGAAATCAACGTAACCGGCAGCGGTACGGCCCGCCTGTTCGTGCGCGGTTCGGTGACATTTCCCTTTGGCTCCACGGTAAACTCGGGTGGAACGCCGGATCGACTGATCATCGTCGGCTACAATGACGTCACAGTGAATACTGGCGACTCGCAGCCAGTCAACGCGCTGGTGTACGCGCAGGGCGACGTCACTCTCGAGTTCCAGGACCAGGTCAACGGTGCAGTCGCTGCAGCCGGTGACGTCATCGTCGGCAACAGCGCCCAGGCTACCTATGATCAGGATGCCGTCTCCAGTGTCGACGACCGCGGCTTCTGCCCGACGGTGGACGCGTTCGATGGCTACGCGATCGACGTGGGCTCGGGGACGGCGAGCACGTGTCAACCGCGCACGGTGACCATCACCGCAGAGGACGACGCGGGTGATGCGTTGACTGACTACACGGGTACCGTGACTCTCGATACGAGCAGTGGCAACGCTACATGGTCGGTCGCGGATGCTGATGGCACACTCACGGATGCGACGGCCGACGACGGCACGGCGAGCTACAGGTTTGTCGACAGCGACAACGGCACGATCGAGCTCGACCTCGCCAACCAGCACGCCGATGACCTGACCATCACGGTCACCGAGAGCGATGGTGCGCCGAGCGCCACCTCATCCAATGTCTCTTTCCGTCACAATGCGTTCGTCATCGAGCCGCGTTCGGCGTTGGCCAACAAGGCGAATAATGATCTCGTCGTTGGCCTCGATCAGCCCTTCCAGGCTACGCTCGTCCGGCGTGATCCGCCGACGCCCTCGGGGCAGTGTGGCATCGCGACGAACTACGATGAGTCGAGCCAGGACGTGAAATTATGGGTCGAGCGCAACGCTGACGATCCAGGTGGCAACGCGCCGCAGGTGAATGGCACCGGACTGCCGAGTGGAGCGCCGGGCAGCACCAACGTCACGCTCGATTTCTCGGGCGGGACGCTCAGCCAGGCAGGCCGCGCTCAGTTCGCGCTCGCAACGAGTGACGTCGGTAAGTACGCCCTGATGATCGAGGACACAACCTTCGCCGAGGATGAGGCAGGCAATCCAAACCCGATCACCGGTGGCACGCCGGATTATGTCGTGCGCCCGTTCGGGCTGCGTTTGACGGCGAACGGCAATCCCGCTGCGGTTAACGCGACAGGCCCGGATTACCGCGTTGCCGCCACGGATTTCGATGTCACGGTCGCCGGCGTGGTCTACGACAGCGCAGACGACGACGGCGATGAAAACGGCACGGCAGATGACGGCATCCCGGACGGGCACACCGACGCCGATGCGAGCGCCGAGGCCGATCTGAATGACAACGCCATCACGCCGAGCTTCGGTCAGGAAGGCACGAACGAAACCGCGGAGGTGACATCGGCTCTCGTTGCGCCCTCGGGGGGAGCGTCGCCACCGCTGAACGGTGAACCGGTGACGTTCACGGACTTCGCCGGCGATGCAGATGGAGACGGCGCCGCGACGCGGCCGACGTCCTGGCCGGAGGTTGGGATCATCGAACTCGCTGCTACAGTCACGAACTACCTGGGCAGCGGACGCAGTCTCGAAGGACGGTCCGGCGAGGTTGGGCGCTTCAGGCCGGCTGAGTTTTCGGTTACTCCGGAAAACGGTGAGTTGATGCCGCCCTGTGCAGCAGCAGATCCTTTTGCGTATATTGGAAAAAATATTGCAATTGATTCCACTGCACCGGCGAACTTTGAGATCACAGCGCTGAATGCTCAGGGGAAGACCACTCAAAACTACACGCTCCCCGGATTTCAGTACCTGAGTGACGACGACTTGTCGGGTCCGGGTCAGGTGGAATACGGAGGTAAGCCGTACAGTCCTAACACAGATGGGGTCAACCGTGAGCTGACTTCGCCTAATGAAGCATCAGGCGTTATGAATTACAGAGTTACGGGAGATGTGGTTTATGAAAAGAGCGCCGGTTCCCGTCCTGATCCTTCTAAGCCTGAGCTCGCAGTTGATCTGTCTTCATTCAACGATGGGGATGGTGTTTCTTCCTCGTTTAATGACATGAATAAGCCTCAAGCACTGGCGGTTCCTGTGCCTGAGTTTAAAGTGCGGTACGGGCGCCTTCGTCTTGGGAATACCTACGGTCCTGAGACGCTGCCTCTTGTAATGCCAATGACTGCTGAGTTTTGGAATGGCTCAGACTTCGTTACCAATACAGAAGAAAATGGTTGCTGGCAGTATAACCCCCAGCAGGATCCGAAGCTTTTAGATCCTGTTGTCGCAGTCAATGAGAGTACTGATAAAGATTTTGGACTTAGCGAAGGAGAGCCCAATCCGGGGGGCAAGCCTAATGAGCCCGATGATGAGGATGGGCGGATCTGGTTGAAATACGATTCAGACAACAATATCGAGGAAAACAATACTCAGGGCGTTGAGTTTCCTGTTCCACGTTGGCTTCAGGACGATTTCGATGGCGACGGGTCGCTTGAGAACCCAACAGCCACCGCCACCTTCGGCGTCTATCGGGGCCACGACCGCATCATCTACTGGCGGGAGGTGGAGTAGGGGTTAATCCTCCTGCTCCGCCTCGTTTTCCATCCCAAGCTCCTTGATCTTACGCGTCAGCGTATTCCTCCCCCACCCAAGCAGGTTGGCTGCATCCCGCCGCCGGCCGCCGGTGTGCTTGAGGGCGGTCTCGATCATGATGCGCTCGAACTCCGGCAGGGCCGTGTCCAGGATGGGATGCTTGCCCTGTTTCAGGGCCCGGTCGGCCCAGTCGCGAAGCTGTTCCTGCCAGCTGCCAGCGGTGCTGCCGGCTTCTTCCTGCTCCAGCAGTTCCCGCGGCAGGTCGTTCACGTGGATCTCACGGCCGGAGGCCATGACGGTCAGCCACCGGCACACGTTCTCCAGCTGACGCACGTTGCCCGGCCAGGGCAGGGTGCTCAGGTAGCTCTCGGTCTCCTCCTTGAGGATCTTGGGCTCCACATTCAGTTCGCGCGCGGCCTTTTTCAGGAAATGGCGCATCAGCAGCGGGATGTCCTCGCGCCGCTCGCTGAGCGTCGGCAGGTGGACGCGGATCACGTTGAGGCGGTGGAAGAGGTCCTCGCGGAAGGTTCCCTCGCGAACCCGCTCCTCCAGATCCTGATGGGTGGCGGCGATGATGCGCACGTCCGCCCTTACAGGGGTGGCGCCCCCCACACGGTAGAACTCGCCGTCCGCTAGGACGCGCAGCAGGCGGGTCTGGGTATCCGCCGGCATGTCGCCGATTTCGTCCAGAAAGAGGGTGCCTCCGTGGGATTGCTCGAAACGGCCCTGGCGCGTGGCATTGGCGCCGGTGAAGGCGCCTTTCTCGTGACCGAACAGTTCGGATTCAATCAGGTCCCGGGGGATGGCCGCCATATTCAGGGCCACAAAGGGGCCGCCAGAGCGGGGGCTGTGGTTGTGCAGGGCGCGGGCGACAAGCTCCTTGCCGGTACCACTTTCGCCGTTGATGAGCACCGTGATGTTGGAATGCGAGAGACGGCCAATGGCCCGGAAGACCTCCTGCATTGCCGGTGCTTCGCCGATGATTTCGGCGTTCTCACCGGCCGCCTCGGCATCCCGCTCCCTGGCGCTCGAGCGCTGCTCCCGGCCGTGATCAATGGCCCGCTGGATGAGTGACAGGGCCTCGTCCACGTCAAAGGGCTTGGGCAGGTACTCGAAGGCGCCGGTTTGGTAGGAGGAGACCGCGCTGTCCAGGTCCGAATGGGCCGTCATGATGATAACGGGCACCATCGGGAACTGTTCACTGATCGAGCGCAGCAGCGTGATGCCGTCGATGCCGGGCATCCGGATGTCGCTGATGACGGCATCCGGCTGGTCCTGCTCAAGCCGTTCCAGTATGCCCTCGCCGCTTTCAAAGCTGACCGTTTCAAGCCCGGCGCGGCTTAACGCGCGTTCCAGTACCCAGCGGATGCTGCGGTCGTCGTCGATGATCCATACAGTGGCGCTCATTCGGAGGCCTCCAGGGGCAGAAAGATGATGAATCGGGTGCAGCCGGGCCGGCTTTCGCATTCCACCAGGCCCTGGTGCTGCCCAACGATGCTCTGGGTAATGGCCAGCCCGAGGCCGGTGCCGTCGGGCCGGCCGCTGATCATGGGGTAGAAGATGTTCGGCTGAAGCTCGCGCGGAATGCCTGGTCCGTTGTCGATGATGTCGACCCGGCAGACCAGGCGGTGGCGCGTATGCCCAATGGTGAACTGGCGTAGGGCGCGGGTGCGCATGGTAATCCTGGGCTCCGCGTCTTCCGGGGGAGACTTTGTGAGCACCTCCAGAGCGTTGCGGGCGATGTTCAGGATGGCCTGGATCAGTTGCTCGCGGTCACCCATGAACTCAGGGATGCTGGGGTCGTAGTCCCGCACAAGGCTGACCTGGCTGCCGCCTTCGGCCTCAAGCAGCGTGCGCACATGTTCCACAACGTCGTGGATGTTGGTGGGCGCGGTCTCGATAGCGCGGTTGGGGCCGAGCATCCGGTCCACCAGGCTTCGCAGGCGGTCTGCCTCTTCCATGATCACGCGGGTGAAATCACGCAGGTCCGCGTTCTCCAGTTCGCGCTCCAGCAGTTGAGCCGCGCCCCGGATACCGCCCAGCGGGTTCTTGATCTCGTGGGCCATGCCCCGAACCAGGGTGCGCGTGGTTTCCTGTTGGGTGAGAAGCTCCTCTTCGCGCGAGATGCGCTGGAGGCGGTCCCGCTGCTGGATCTCCATCAGCAGGAGCGGGTCATCGCCCGGGAACGGCGAGATGGAGTAATCCACACAGATCAGCTGGCCACTGGGCAGCAGCAGTTCCGCTTCACGCTTGGTGAAGGTATGGCCCGTGGCCGCAGTCTCTGTGAGGGTCTGCAGGGCAGCATCCGGCTCTACGAAGATACTGGTGACGGGCTGGCCCCGGATACGGTCGCCGCTGGTCTGGAGCAGCATTTCCGCAGCCGGGTTCAGGTAGCGTGTACGCTTGTCGTGATCGAGCACCAGGACCGCTGTCGCTAGGTTGTCCAGGATGCGCTGGTGCATGGGTTCGGTCATATGTCCCCTCCTGGGGCAGGTGTTGCAAGAATCAAACCAGATTCAGGTGTGGTGTAGGCGCGCTGCTGGGCCGAATCAGTGCACGGTCGGTTTTGCGGCTTGCGCCATCATAATGCAGCGGTATTTGATGTGCACCATTACAGTGCACGTGGCTCGGCAGTGTTTGAAGGCGATTGGGGGCCGGGCATATCGTGACCGAGCTCGCTCCCACCGGATGAGGTGTTATGTTCGAACCTGCCTTAATGCGAGTAGAGGGGATCCGTCCTGGCGTATGGGCAATCAGTTCAGTTGTGAGGGACGGTGGAGGGTGAATCGGGTGACATCCGAGGAACTGACCGTCTCGCCGTTCGCATTGACCACATGGATCACGACTTCGTGGGTACCCCGGTTCATGTTCTCCAGGGTGAAGCTGGTGCTGCGGCTCTGCCGCGTTCGCTCTCCATCCAGTTCGAGAGCGTAGTGGTGACCGGAACGCAGTGAGGGCTGCGATTGAAAGCGCACCACGACCAGGCCGTCACCGCGCCAGAAAGCGCTGTCGTGTTCCGGCTGGGTGACTTCGATGGACTGGTAGCCCTGCTGTCCGTCGTTTCCGTCGTCGCGTTCTGATTCGCTGCTGCGGTCACGGCGTTCGCGCGCCGTGCCATCGGGCAGGCTGACCTCGGGCAGGGGGTCCAGCTCCATGGCTTCACTGTCATCGTCGGCCGGCTCGTCTGAGTAGGTTACATTGCCGTTCTCGTCCTCGTGCCGGTAGATCTCGCCGGCAACGGTGCTGCCAGGGGGCAGGAGAAGGGCCAGAATCAGCACTGTAAGGGGAGTTGTTGAGCGCACTACGGAGCCTCCGGGTTCGGGACGTCGGATATCCTCTACTGATTATTGAAGCACCGCGTGGCCGATGCAACAAAAAACCCGGCGCGGGTTGCCCCGGGCCGGGTTTTGACAGGTACTGAGTCCGTGCTTAGACAGAGTAGTACATGTCGAATTCCACCGGATGGGTGGTCATATTGTAGCGGGTTACGTCCTCACGCTTAAGTTCGAGGTAGCCCTCGATCATGTCCTCGGTGAATACGCCACCACGGGTCAGGAACTCGTGGTCCGCTTCCAGCGCGTCCAGCGCTTCCTGGAAGGTTTCCGCCACGGTCGGGATCTCCAGTGCCTCTTCCTTGGGCAGGTCGTACAGATCCTTGTCCATGGCTTCGCCGGGGTGAATCTTGTTCTGGATACCGTCCAGGCCCGCCATCACCAGCGCGGAGAACGCCAGGTAGGGGTTGGCGGAGGCGTCCGGGAAGCGGACTTCCATGCGGCGTGCCTTGGGATTGTTGGTGTACGGGATCCGGATGGAAGCCGAGCGGTTGCGCGCGGAGTAGGCGAGCATGACCGGTGCTTCAAAGCCGGGAACCAGGCGCTTGTAGGAGTTGGTGGACGCGTTGGTGAAGGCGTTGATGGCCTTGGCGTGCTTGATGATGCCGCCGATGTAGTAAAGGGCGGTTTCGCTCAGGCCCGCGTAGCTGTCGCCGGAGAACAGGTTCTTACCGTCCTTCACGAGGGACATGTGCACGTGCATGCCAGAACCGTTGTCGCCAACCACCGGCTTGGGCATGAAGGTGGCGGTCTTGCCGTAGGCGTGGGCCACGTTGTGCACGCAGTACTTCAGGACCTGTACCTCGTCCGCCTTGCGCACCAGGGTGTTGGCGCCAACGCCGATCTCGCACTGGCCGGCGGTGCCGACTTCGTGGTGGTGCACTTCAATCTCGAGGTTCATCGCTTCCATGGCCGCGCACATGGCGCCACGCAGGTCGTGCAGCGAGTCCACCGGGGGTACCGGGAAGTAGCCGCCTTTCACACCGGGGCGGTGGCCGATGTTGTTGCGCTCAAAGTCCTCACCGGAGACCCAGGCAGCTTCCTCGGAGTGGATCTCGTACATGGCGGAGTCCATGTCGACTCGCCACTTGGCGGAATCGAACACGAAGAACTCGGGCTCGGGGCCGAACAGGGCGGAATCGGCAATGCCGGCGGACTTCATGTAGTCCTCGGCGCGGCGCGCCACGGAGCGGGGATCGCGTTCGTAGCCCTGCATGGTGGCGGGTTCTACCACGTCACAGGTGATGTTGAGCGTCGGTTCCTCGGCGAACGGATCCAGGGTTACCGCTTCATCGTCGGGCATCAGGATCATGTCGGATTCGTTGATGCCTTTCCAGCCGTTGATGGAGGAACCATCAAACATTTTGCCGTCGGTGAAGAAATCGTCATCGATCTCGCCAGTCGGCAGGGTAACGTGCATCTCTTTGCCCCGGCTGTCAGTGAATCGCAGGTCGACCCACTTGACGTCGTGTTCCTGGATCAGCTTCGTCGTGTTCTTGGACATGTCAGAACTCCATCTGTGGTTCATTTGAGTAGAGCAGAAGTGCTCGCGGCTCCGGCCCTGTGCACCGTGGTGGGGCCTTTGCAATTGCCTGAACTCCGTTAAGCAAAAGCTTTGCCAATTGCTGGAGGTGCCCTTTTTTGGCCGCAGAACAAGAGCTTGGTTTCATGATGGTGCGCTGAAGCACCTAAGTTGTGCACTTAAATAGTGCGGTTGTGCCTGAGGCAGACCCAGAATGGTGCATTCTCTGGTCGCCGGAGCGAGCCCCGCTTGCGAAGAACTGCTGACAGATCGCTTGCAGGACAAGCCCCTAACCGGGAGTTGTCACCATAACCTTGCCTGCAGAAGCAGAAACGAATCCGCCACCCTCATGGAATAAAGCAGTCTGTTCCTGTATACTCCGCGACCTTCGGTTAGGGCAGACCCGAGCCGGTCCCCATTCTCACCGCCCTTCATTCGAAATACCAGTGATTCAGAGGCCCTTTTCGTGATTGAGAACCTTCGCAACATCGCCATTATTGCACACGTTGACCACGGTAAGACCACGCTGGTCGACCAGCTGCTGCAGCAATCCGGGACCCTGGATCGCAAATCATCGGACACCGACCGTATCATGGACTCCGATGATCAGGAGAAGGAGCGGGGCATCACCATCCTCTCCAAGAACACCGCGATCAACTGGGGCGAATACCGCATCAACATCGTTGATACACCCGGTCACGCCGACTTCGGGGGCGAAGTGGAGCGGGTCATGTCCATGGTCGACTCGGTCCTGCTGTTGGTCGACGCCGTGGACGGCCCCATGCCCCAGACACGGTTCGTGACCCAGAAAGCCTTCGCCCAGGGGCTCAATCCCATCGTTGTGGTGAACAAGGTGGACCGTGAAGGCGCCCGGCCGGACTGGGTGATCAACGAAGTCTTCGACCTGTTCGACGCCTTGGGCGCCACCGAGGACCAGCTGGACTTCCCGGTGGTCTATGCCTCCGCTCTCAACGGCATTGCCGGTGAGGATCCGGATGCCCTGGAAGACGACATGGACTCGCTGTTCAAGATGATCGTCAACCAGGTTCCGGCGCCGAGCGTCGATCCGGATGCCTCCCTGCAAATGCAGGTTTCCTCCCTGGACTACGACCCCTACGTGGGCGTACTGGGCGTTGGCCGCATCAAGGGTGGCCAGATGAAGCCCGGCCAACAGGTGGCCGTGATCAACCGCGAGGGCGAGCAGCGCAATGCCAAGCTTCTGGAAGTGAAAGGTTTCCTTGGCCTGAGCCGCGTGAACGTTGATGAAGCCAATGCCGGCGACATTGTGTGCATCTCCGGCATCAGCAACCTGCGCATCTCGGATACGATCTGCAGCCGCGAGGCGCCTGAAGCCATGCCGGCGCTGACCGTGGACGAGCCGACCGTCAGCATGACCTTCCAGGTGAACGACTCGCCTTTTGCCGGTCAGGACGGCAAGTACGTCACCAGCCGCCAGATCAAGGAGCGCCTGGAGCAGGAACTGCTGCACAACGTGGCCCTGCGGGTTGAGCAGGGGGATGCGGCGGAGAAGTTCACCGTGTCCGGTCGTGGTGAGCTGCACCTGTCGGTGCTGATCGAGAACATGCGCCGCGAAGGCTTCGAGCTGGGGGTATCCCGCCCCGAAGTGGTGCAGCGCGACAACGATGGCACCAAGGAAGAGCCCTACGAGCAGGTGGTTGTCGACATCGAGGAGCAGCATCAGGGCTCCGTGATGGAAGAGATGGGTAACCGTCGCGCTGAGATGCAGAACATGGTGCCGGACGGCCGTGGCCGTGTGCGGATCGATTTCGTCATGCCGGCACGGGGCCTGATCGGCTTCCGCTCACAGTTCCTGACCCTGACCCAGGGGTCGGGCATCCTGACCCACGTCTTTGACCACTGGGGTCCGGTCAAGGGCGGCATGGCCGAGCATCGCCACAATGGCGCGATCGTTTCCATGGTCAAGGGCACGACCACGGCCTACTCCCTCTTCACGCTGCAGGACCGTGGCCGCCTGATGGTGGGCCCGGGTGCCGAGGTCTACGAGGGCATGGTCATCGGTATTCACGCACGGGAGAACGACCTGACCGTGAACCCGACCAAGGGCAAGCAGTTGACCAACGTCCGCGCCGCCGGTACGGACGAGAACCTGGTGCTGACGCCGCCGATCGAGATGACCCTCGAGAACGCGCTTGAGTTCATTGATGACGATGAGCTGGTTGAGGTGACGCCCAACAACCTGCGGGTTCGCAAGAAGCTGCTGACCGAGGTGGAGCGCAAGCGTTCCGGCAAGAAATAGGGTGGCCGAGCCTGCCCCGGGCGCCTAGACTTGGGGCATGCTGACCCTTTACCCGGAAATCGCCCCCTATGCCACCCATCGCCTGGACGTGGGGGATGGCCACAGCCTCTACCTGGAGGAGTCCGGGCATCCCGACGGGATCCCGGTGCTGGTGGTCCACGGCGGTCCGGGTGCGGGCAGTGACGGCACTGCCCGCCGTTTCTTTGATGCGGAACGTTACCGCATCATCCTCTTCGATCAACGCGGTTCCGGCCGCTCCACCCCCTTCGCTTCCGTTGAGAACAACACCACCGCCCATCTGCTTGGGGACATGGAGCGCATCCGCGACTTCCTCGGTATTGAATGCTGGCTTCTTTTCGGCGGCTCTTGGGGCTCCACACTCAGCCTACTGTACGCCCAGTCTCACCCGGAGCGGGTCCTCGGGCTGATCCTCCGGGGCATCTTCCTCTGCCGTGAGCGCGATATCCGCTGGTTCCTGCAGGACGGGGCGAGCCGGATCTTCCCGGATTACTGGGAGGATTTCATCGCTCTGATCCCGGAGAGTGAACGGGATGACCTGATGCGTGCCTACCATCGGCTGTTGCACAGCGACAACGAACTGGAGCGCCTGCAGGCCGCCCGCACCTGGGCCATCTGGGAGGGGCGCTGCGCCACCCTACATCCCAACCCGGCCGCGGTGGAGCGCTTCGGTCACGCGCACCTGGCGCTCTCCCTTGCCCGTATCGAGTGTCACTACTTCATCAACAGCGGTTTTATTGAAGAGGATCGGATCCTGGACAACCTGGATACCATCCGGGACAAGCCAGCCCGGCTGGTTCATGGCCGATACGATATGGTCTGCCCGCTGGATAACGCCGTGGCACTGCATGACGCCTGGCCGGAGGCGGACCTCTCCATCGTGCGTGATGCGGGTCACGCAGCGTCGGAGCCGGCGATCGTGGATGCGCTGATCCGGGCGACCGAAGCGATGAGTGATCGCTTCGGTCCCGATTTTGGCCTCCTGTAGGAGCCTGTTCTGCACGCGATAACCAGGGCCGCGAGGCGCGGCCCTGCAGGCGTGAAAGTCTTTGTAGGGGTTAGAGGCTGAAGGATTTTGCGTAGGTGACCTGGATGAACGTCGTCTGGCGAGCAGCGTCATCGGTATCCGAGTCCACCATGGTGCTGGTCGTGAACGACAGTTCGTCATTGAACTGGAAGGAAAGGTCCAAGTGGGTCATGTCTTCGCCGTATGCGCTGCTGGGATTCTCATCGTCGAAGATGTGTCGTCCCACGGCAATCCCGAAAGGCCCATAGCCATAGCTCGCATTGACGTACTGGTAATCGGCGCTGGTGATGTCGTTGTAGTAATCAACTCCAAATCCGTAAGCGCTGATACCAAGGTAAGCTTCTGAAAAGTCGCCAAAGCCTGTCTGGGAGACGTAGTTCCCATCGTCATCAACCTTGCTCTGATCAGGGTAGATGTAGTTGATAACCCCGGCATCAACGCTGACGTCTTCGGTAATATCAGTGGCATACCCTGCATACAGGTCGTATTCCTGTCCCGCACCACTGTCTCCGCTGGACGTCCAGACACCAGCGTAAGCACCGACGCCTGAGTCGAAGTCAAGGCTGCCGGCCACCTGGGCGTCACCATCGCCGAGGTCGGTGCCCCGCCACAGGTACATACTGGAGATGCCGAGGCTTGCGTCAACGCTGGGGTCGAAGGCAAGTGCCGTCGAAGTAGTCATCAGTGCAGCGCTCCCGATAAGGCCGGCGGCGAGAGTGCTGGCAAGGCGGGTACGTGTCGTTTTCATAATCTGAGCCTCCGTTGGCTTTTTTTGGGATTCCGTTGCAGTGCAACTTGCCTCGTTATGAGCAGGTGCCGTGCCTGATGGTCAAAAAATCCCGTAAAACAAGGAATAAACAGTACTTAATGGCCTGTCCGGTTCCGGCGAGCCTCCTTGGGCGGGTGGTTAGATCACCGAAATGGGGCATACTTATGGCTCAAGCCACTTTTTGGTGCGTTCTTTCCCGTGGGCAGGAGGAGTGGCACCATCACGAGCCATGTGTACGGGATAAGGGGGAGCTGTCTTGAAGGGCCTTATACAGCGTGTCAGCAGTGCCAGCGTCAGTATCGATGGCGAGATCGTGGGTGAGATCGGGGGCGGCCTGCTCCTGTTTCTGGGGGTTCAGAAAACGGATGGGGCAGCCGAGCAGAAACGGATGCTGGAGCGTGTGCTTGAGTACCGTGTATTCCCGGATGAACAGGGGCGCATGAATCGGAGCCTGAGAGACTGCGGCGGTGACCTGCTGGTGGTGCCCCAATTCACTCTGGCGGCGGATACCAGTAAAGGCAGCCGCCCTTCCTTCTCGTCCGCGGCCCGGCCCGAGCGTGGCGAATATTGGTTCAATGCCTTTGTGGACGCAGCCCGCCAGGAGGTGGATGTGGCCCCGCCCGGGATCGGGCATCTGGCTACGGGCCGTTTCGGTGCGGACATGCAGGTACAGCTGGTCAATGACGGGCCGGTAACGTTTCAATTGAGTGTCTAGTGGCGAGGTTTCTTTAGCCGGTGCGGGCTCAGTGGTATTCTGCCGGCTATGATTACAAGAGGGGGTTCCATGAAGCGGAAAGGAATTGTTTTGGCGCTGGCTGCTGTCGCGGCTGGCGGCGTTCAGGCGCAGGACCAAGAGCGGAGTGGCGACAGCGAGCTGACTCTGGCCGAGGTGGATGCGCTGACCCACCGGCTCGACATGATGCCGGAGATTTACGGCCAGCTTGGGCTGGTAATGGAGCACCGGGATACGGATGGTACGCCCGGCAGCGAAACCGCCTTCCGGGACAGCAACTCCTGGATCGGGCTGCGTAACCGCACCGAGCTCATGCCGGGTACGGAAGGCTTCTTCCGCGCCGAATGGACATCGATTCCCTCTGCTGATGAGGATCGTGACCGCATGTTCGATGAGCATGTCGAGTACGCCTATATCGGGCTTGAGGGTGACTTCGGGCGCATCTGGGGTGGTGTGGACGATACCGTCTACGAGCAGCAGTTGGATCGCGTGGCGAACTTCTTTGAAGGGGAGTACCGCGATGAGGATGGTGACACCGAACGCCACCTGTTTGGCCCTTACACCACGGGTCGTGACCGCTTGGTGCAGTACACCACGCCATCCTGGGGCGACTTCCAGCTGCATGCCGCCGTCCAGCTGAAAGAGGACGGAAACCCGGAAGTCGAGAACGATGAGGAAAAAGAGAGCCGTCCCTACCAGGCCGTACTGAGCTATACCCCCGGTAACTGGGAATGGGCACTGGGCATGGACTCCAACGACGGTGGCGAGGTGCTGGGGGCGACCCCCACTGAGCGGGAGCGCCTCGAGGCAGCCAATGAGAACACCTACGGCGGCCGCATGACCTACGACGGCGAGCGCTGGCACTTCACCGCCCAGTACCAGCACCGCAAGGACATCGCCAGCGTGGCGGCACTGCTGACCAGTTACCGCATCGGCCCCAACCGGTTCTCGATTTCCTGGGAGCGGGAGCGCGACGAACTGGAGCCTGAAACAGAAACCACCAACGCCTATACAGCTCAGGTTCTGCACGACCTGACCGAGTCCATGGCGGTGTACGTGGAAGGCTATAAAGCGAGCTCGAATGAGCAGACGCCGGACAGGTCCGATCTGATGATCGGCGCTCGTTACCGGTTCTGACCCATGAGCGAGACCGAGCTCAAGCTCAGCATGACCCCCGCCAATCTCGATCGGGCCGGGGGCTGGCTGAGTACCAGGGGTGCCGTGGAACAGAACGAGCCCCTGACGCTTCTCAACCGTTACTACGACACCCCGCAAGGGGCGCTTAACGCGGAACGGGTGGCGCTGCGGGTGCGTTCCACCGGCAGCGGCTACATCCAGACCCTGAAAACCCGTGGTCACCTCCAGGGAGCGGCACTGGCGCGCAGGGAATGGGAATGGAATAGGCCGGACGCTTCCCTGGATCTAACGCTCCTGGCTAATACCCCCATGGCGGATCATCCGGCCCTGACTCATCTGGAACCCGTTTTTGATACGGATTTCCAGCGCCGTGTGCTAATGCTTGACTGGTCCGAACAGGGGCAGTGGGCACGGATCGAATGCGCCCTGGACAATGGCGTTATCCGGGCCAGTGGGCAGGAGCAGCCGCTCTGTGAACTGGAACTGGAGCTGGTGGACGGCGATGCCGACATTCTCTCCCGGGTTGCAACAGCGCTGACTGCCAGCGTGCCGGCACTGCTCAACAGCATCAGCAAGGCCGAGCAGGGCTATCACCTGGCCGGTGTGGGCACACCGGGAGAGGCTGTCTCCGGAGCCACTCCCCAGGCCTGGCTGGATGCCCTGTGCCAGCTCTGGCTGTGGGACGACCCCTGCGGATGGGCGCATTTTCTTGAGCTGCACCGGGAGCTCTCGGACCGGGCGGAGGCAACAGGCGCCGGGGACTCCTACACTCAGGTGACCGCGGCGCTGGAATCCGCTGCGACGCAAGGCGAGTCGCCCCGGGAAGCCCTGACCACCATGCGCGGACTGGCACCGCTGCAACTGGCAGTGCTGACCTGAACCTGGCGACCGGCCAGCCGACAGCATACTGACAGGAAGGAAACCACCATGATGGACCCTCTGGACGACGGGGAACTGGCCCCGCTGCCGGATGCCCTCCGGGAGAAAGCTGCTGAAGGCTGGCGCAGCCTCATGGATATTGAATCCGCTGAGAGCCAGGCTCGCTTTGAGGCCCATCGTGAGAAAATCATCCAGGCCATTGCCCGCAGTGACTTCCTGTTCGAACAGTTGCGTCGTCACCCCGATGTGCTGGAGCCGCTGTTTGAGGCAGAGCTGCTGGCACGCCCCTGGTGCCCCGGCGAAATCCGGGAAGAATGGCAGGCGCAGCAGCCCCATATCCAGGAAGAGGCGGAACTCCAGAAGGCGCTGCGGACATTCCGGCGACGCTGGATGTTCCGGATCGTCTGGCGTGACCTGCTCGGTGATGCGGATCTCGAGGAAACCATGGGCGCCATGACCGAGCTGGCGGATGCCTGTATCGACGGCGCGGTCACATGGCTCTATGCCGACGCCTGCCGCGAGTGGGGCACGCCCATGGGGGCTGATCCGGTCACCGGCGAACACGTCGCCCAGCCCCTGCTGGTGATCGGCATGGGCAAGCTGGGAGCCGGCGAGCTCAATCTCTCCTCGGACATCGACCTGATCTTCGCCTACCCGAGCAGTGGTGAAACCGAAGGCGCCCGGCGTACCGTCGACAACCAGGTCTTCTTCAGCCGTCTGGGCCAGAGGCTGATCCGTGCGCTGGACCAGCCCACCGCGGACGGCTTTGTATTCCGGGTGGACATGCGGCTGCGCCCGAACGGCGAGAGCGGCCCCCTGGCCATGAGCTTCGACGCGCTGGAGACGTACTACCAGAACCAGGGTCGGGAATGGGAACGCTATGCCCTGATCAAGGCCCGGGTGGTCAGCGGTCCCAGGGAGCATGCCAGCCACCTCCAGCGGTTGCTGCACCCGTTCATCTACCGGCGCTACATAGATTTCTCCGCCTTCGAATCGCTGCGTGAGATGAAGAAACTCATCCAGCGAGAGGTGCGGCGGCGCTCACTGGAGAGCAATATCAAGCTGGGAGCCGGGGGCATCCGGGAGATTGAGTTTGTGGCCCAGGCATTCCAGCTGATCCGGGGCGGTCGTGAACCGGTGCTGCAGGAGCGCAGGCTCCGCGAAGTACTGTCCGCGCTTGGGAGTATGGAGCTGCTCCCGGATGAGGTGGTTGCGGACCTGGACAGCGCCTATGTCCTCCTGCGGGATACCGAGCATGCGCTACAGGGCATCGCCGACCAGCAGACCCAGACACTGCCCTCGGATGCGGTTGGCCGCGCACGGGTGGTACTGATCATGGGGTACGCGGACTGGGACGGCCTTGCTAGTGACCTGCAGGCACACAGGGAGCGGGTCAATGCCCATTTCGCGGACATTATCGCGCTGGAAGAGGACGGTGGGGAGGATGATGGCGGCCATGATGGCTGGGAGGAGCTCTGGGCGGGATCCGTGGGGCAGGACACGGCGACCCGGTGGCTGGAAAAGGCTGGGTTCGAGTCCGCCACTGAATCCCTGGAGCGGCTGAGGTCCCTGCGTGAAGGCCGGGCTGTGACCACCCTTCAGACTGAGGGGCGCCGCCGCCTGGATCGTTTCCTGCCACGGCTTCTGGCTGCCCTGGCGGAGGAGGATGCCCCGTCCGCCACCCTGGAGCGGGTGCTGCCGCTGGTCGAAGCGGTTCTGCGCCGCAGTGCCTACCTGCTGCTGCTCACGGAGAACCCGGGGGCACTGCGGGAACTGGTGCGCCTGTGTGCGGCCAGCCCCTGGATTGCGGACCAGCTGGCGGAGACACCACTGCTGCTGGACGAACTGCTTAACGCGGAAAGCCTCTACACGCCACCGGACAGGGATCAGCTGCAGGCGGACCTGAACCAGCAGATGCTGCGGATTCCGCTGGACGATCTGGAAGAGCAGATGGAGGCGCTGCGCCATTTCCGGAAGGCCCACGTGCTGCGGGTGGCCGCCTCCGAGATTCGCGGCACGCTGCCGCTGATGAAGGTCAGCGACTATTTGACCTGGACTGCGGAGGCCGTACTTGAGCACGTGGTGGTGTTGGCCTGGCACCATCTGACGCAGCGCTACGGCACACCCACGGATGACCGGGGGGAGCCCATCGAGAGGGATTTTGCCATCATTGGCTATGGCAAGTTCGGTGGTATCGAGCTGGGCTACACCTCGGACCTGGACCTGGTGTTCGTGCACGACAGTGATCCGCAGAACATGACCGATGGCGAGAAATCCATTGATAATGCGGTCTTCTATGCGCGTCTCGGGCAACGGGTAGTGCACATTCTTCAGGCACGGACCCCGTCCGGCCAGCTTTATGAGGTAGATATGCGCCTGCGGCCCTCTGGCAACTCAGGGCTGCTGGTCTCCACCCTGGATGCGTTCCGCAGTTACCAGGAACGCGATGCCTGGACCTGGGAGCACCAGGCCCTGGTGCGGGCACGCTGGGTAGCCGGGAGCCAGGCTTCCGGTGAAGGGTTTGCGCGGATCCGGCACGATATTCTGGCACGCGAACGCGACCCCGAGGCGTTGCGCCAGGAGGTCGTCATCATGCGCCAGCGCATGCGTGATGCCCATGCTTCCCGGGACCTCGAGGTGTTCCACATCAAGCAGGATCCTGGGGGGATCATTGATATCGAGTTCATGGTCCAGTACCTGATCCTGGCCTGGGCTGATCGGTACCCGGCCATTACCCGCCAGTCCGACAACATCCGCCAGATGGAATCCCTCGGCGAGGCCGGGGTTCTGGATACCGCCATGGCCGAGCGCCTGCGGGATGTATTCATCACCATGCGCTCGACCGTGCACCGCCGTGCTCTGCAACGCCTCAACAGCGAGGTGCCGGCGGACCAGTTCGAGGCCGAGAGGCGCTACGTCATGGAGTGCTGGCAGACTCTTATGCATCCGCCGACCGTTTAGGGGCTGCCGTCCCGTGCGCTATCCGGTTCTCATGGAGGGGCTGTTTCCTGCTAGAATCGTGAGCTTAATGCTCTGGCCTAAAACACAGACAAGAGGAGTTGGCGGCAATGTCGATGGCGGATCGTGATGGTCTTATCTGGCTTGACGGGGAACTGGTGCCCTGGCGTGATGCCAAAGTGCATGTGCTGACCCATACCCTGCATTACGGCATGGGCTGTTTTGAGGGCGTGCGGGCCTACAGCACGGGTGAGGGACCAGCGATCTTCCGCCTCCAGGACCACACCCAGCGCCTGTTCAACTCCGCGCACATCCTCAATATGAAGATGCCGTACGATCAGGAGACCCTCAACGACGCCCAGCGGCTGGTGGTTCGCGAGAACGGTCTGGCCTCCGCCTACATCCGTCCCATGGTCTTTCTCGGATCCGAGGGCATGGGGCTGCGGGCGGACAACCTCCAGGTGCACGTCATGATCGCCGCCTGGGAGTGGCCCTCGTACATGGCGCCGGAGGCACGGGAGCAGGGCATCCGCATCCGCACCTCCTCCTACACGCGTCACCACGTGAACATCACCATGTGCAAGGCCAAGGCCAACGGTAACTACATCAACTCCATGCTGGCCCTGAATGAAGCCATGGAGTGCGGTTACGACGAAGCCCTGCTTCTGGACAACGAAGGCTATGTGGCTGAAGGCAGCGGCGAGAACCTGTTCATTGTCCGCAATGGCGAACTTCATACACCGGAACTGACCTCCTGCCTGGATGGCATTACCCGCCGGAGCATTCTCGAATTCGCCCGCGAGCTGGACATTCCGGTCAGGGAGCGGCGGATCACTCGGGACGAGATCTACATCGCGGATGAAGCCTTCTTTACGGGTACGGCCGCCGAAGTGCTGCCCATCCGTGAACTGGACAGCCGCACCATCGGCAAGGGCAGCCGTGGCCCCATCACCGAACAGTTCCAGCAGATGTACTTTGATGCTGTGGAAGGGCGCCGCGAGCGCAACAGGGACTGGCTGACCATCGCCACCTGAACCCCGGGAACGCCCCAGAGATGGCCCGCTGGCTCTACTCACTGCTGCTGACGCTGCTTCTGCCTGGGATTCTGGCGTTCCTGTGGTACCGGGGTCTGAAGGACAGACGGTACCGCGAGCGCTGGTCGGAGCGGCTGGGGTGCGGGCCGGTGCCGGAAGCCTCCGGCATGCTCTGGATCCACGCGGCATCTGTTGGCGAGGTGATCGCCGCGACCCCCATGGTCCGGGCCCTGCGTGAAGAGGCGCCTCACCGATCAATCCTGATCACCACCATGACCCCGACCGGTGCCGAGAGAGTTCGCGCCGCCTTCGGGGATCAGGTGATGCACGCCTATATTCCACTGGATCTGCCCTGGATGGTGAATGCCTTCATCCGGCGGGTGAAGCCCGCGGCGCTGGTCATCATGGAAACCGAAGTATGGCCCAACCTGGTGCATGCCTGCGCCCGCCGCGGGATTCCAGTAACCCTTGCGAATGCCCGCCTCTCTGAGAAATCCGCCTCGGGTTATGCCCGTGTGGCACCACTGACGCTCCCGGCCTTCCGTTCCCTTGACTGGATCGCGGCCCAGTCGGATGCGGATGCGCAACGATTCCGCGCTATGGGCGTGCGCTCGCAACAGCTCTCGGTAACCGGGTCCATCAAGTATGACCTGGACATTCCGGAGGCGGTTCGCGCTGAGGCGGCCGCCCTTCGGGAGAGTTTCGGGGAAGGGCGGCCGGTCTGGATCGCGGCCAGCACCCATGATGGTGAAGATGACCCGATCCTGGCCGCACACCGCCGCCTGCTGGAACGTTACCCGCGGGCGCTGCTGGTACTGGTGCCACGCCACCCGGAGCGCTTTGATGCTGTGGCCCGGCTAGCTGAGCAGCAGAATCTGGTCCTGGCGCGCCGGACAGCCGCTGATGATCCTTCCAGCTCGCAGGTCTACCTCGCAGACACCATGGGCGAGTTGCTGATGCTTTTCGGATCTGCGGATATCGCCTTCATCGGCGGCTCGCTCATTGAGCGTGGTGGTCACAACCCGCTGGAGGCGGCGGCCTGGTCACTGCCGGTACTGACCGGCCCGCATGTCTTCAATTTCGCCAGCGTGTTTGAGCGCTTAGCGGATGAGAAAGCGGTGCGGTTTGTGGATGGCACAGATGCGCTGGTCATGGCGCTGGAAAAGCTTATGGGGGATGTCGTGGAGAGAGAAGCGCTGGGCCGGCACGGTCGGGCCGTGGTGGATGCCAACCAAGGCGCGGTGGCGCGCCTGGTGGAGGGCATCCTGGAGCGGTTACCCGGCTACTGATCCTGCAGGGGGACCACGTTATCCGATGGGATGCGGCGGTATTCGCCATCTCCGGTGTCCCCGTCGTCTTCCCGCTCCTCGCGCGTAACCTGCCGTGCCAGCCGTTCGATGCCAGGGGCCGTGGCGCTCAGCCAGCGGTCAAGTCCCTGCAGGTCCTGCGGGCTCAGCGTGCCGGCCACCTGTTTCAGCCGCAGTGTGTTGAGAACGTAGTCGTATCGGGCATTGGCGTAATCGCGCAGGGCCACATAGTAGTTCTGCTCGGCATCCAGTACTTCAACAATGTTGCGGGTTCCTACGTCGTAGCCGGCCCGGGTGGCATCGAGGGCGCTACGGCGTGAAACGATGGTCTGGCGCTGGGCATTGATGGTCTGGATATTGGTGGTGACGCGGCGGAAAAGTGACCGGGCATCAAGCCGGACATTGCGCCTGACGGTATCCAGCTCCCGTTCCGCCTGTTCCGTCTCCGAGCGCACGCGCCGCACACCGGCCTGGGTGCCGCCGCCACTGTAAAGGGGAATGTTCAGGGACAGTCCGACGGTAGTATCCGTGCGCGGATACTCCTCCATCGGATTTGGCTGCAGGGCGGGAGATCCTCCCGTTGACCCCGCGCCCGGGACATCAAAGTCGTTGTCCTGATGCTGGCGCTGGACCCGGGCGAATAGGTCCAGTGTGGGCAGGTGCTCGGAACGCGCGGCGCTGAGCTGCTCGCGGGTAGCCTCCACGGTGAGCTGCTGCGCCTTAAGCTCCCAGTTCTGCTCCAATGCGGTCCTGGCCCAGGCCTTGGGGCTGTCCGGTGACGGACTGTTGATCGGGAAGTCTGTTTCCAGCCGTTCCAGGGCTTCGGGGAACTGACCGGTCAGCCGTGCCAGGCTCTCGCGTTCGATGTCCAATTGGCTCCGGGCAGCGATCCGTTGCGAGCGGCTTGCGTCGTAGCCCGCACGCGCTTCCTCCACTTCAGTGGTGGCCACCAGTCCGACGTCATAGCGCTCCTTGGCCTGTTCCCACTGGCGCCTCAGGGCCGCCTCCTGGGCCTCGGCGGTATCCAGTTCGTCTTTGGCCCGAAGAACGTTGAAGTACTGTTCCGCCACCTTCAGCATCAGCCCCTGTTCTGCACGGGAGAGCTCCGCCGCCGCGACCTTGCTCTGCTTCTGGCTGGCCTGGAAGCCGTACCAGGCGTTAGCCCGGAACAGAGGCTGGCTGAGCTCGAGGCCATACTCATGGCTCGTCAGGTGGCCATCCAGTGTGTTGCGTTCGGTATAGGCGGACTCTCCAAAGGCGTCCAGCTGGGGCAGAAGCGGTGCCCTGGACTCATCCACGGCCGCCTCCCGGGCCCGCCGGGCAGCCTTTGCCGCTGCCAGCTCTGAATCATAGGAAAGGGCCTTGCGGTAGACTTCCATCAGTCCTTCGCCCTGAGCTGGGGTGACGGGGAGCAGCAGGGCCGCAATCAGTGCGGGAAGAGCGCGCGCTTTCATTGGTTCCCTCAAGCGTTGATCAGGATGGGCCGTGACCGGCGGTCACCATTATGGACAAGTTAAGGGTGAATCTCTAGACTCGAATTGACTGTCTTGACGGGGTGCCGGATCCGGCGGTGGTTTTCCGCCGGTTCTGGCTGAGATTGCGAATGCAGAACCCGCAGACCTGACCCGGTTAATACCGGCGTAGGGATCGAGACAAGCGGCAACGCTGACTCTGACCTAACAGATCTGCCTCTGCGTTCTCCCGTCCGTTCAATCATTAGCGGAGGAGAACCACCATGAACCCATCCGAACAGCTCCTGAGCGAGAACGAGCGCCTCAACGACGCCACGATCGACCAACTGCCGGCGTCACAGAAGGTGTACGTGACGGGCAGCCGCCCGGATCTGCGCGTGCCCATGCGCGAAATCCGGCTGAGCCCCACCGATACCGCTGAAGGGCCCGAGCCCAACGAACCACTGCGGGTCTATGACACCTCGGGCCCCTATACGGACCCCGAGGCGAGCATTGACCTGCGCCAGGGGTTGAGCCCCCTGCGTGCCAGCTGGATCGAAGAGCGGGGTGACACACAACGCCTGCCTGAGTTCAGCTCCGAAACCACCCGCCAGCGGCTGCGGGACCCGCGACGGGATGCCTTCCGCTTCGGCCGGCCGCCCAAGCCCCGGGTGGCCAGCGCGGATGGCAACGTCAGCCAGATGCATTACGCGCGGAAGGGCATGGTCACGCCCGAGATGGAATTCATCGCCATCCGTGAGGGCGTCAGCCCCGAGTTCGTGCGTGATGAGGTGGCGCGGGGGCGTGCCATTATCCCCAATAACATCAATCACCCGGAATCCGAGCCCATGATCATCGGGCGCAACTTCCTGGTGAAGGTCAACGCCAATATCGGTAACTCGGCGGTCACGTCCTCCATTGAGGAAGAGGTCGGCAAGCTGACCTGGGCGATCCGGTGGGGCGCGGATACCATCATGGACCTCTCGACCGGGAAGGACATCCACGAGACCCGGGAATGGCTGCTGCGCAACTCCCCGGTGCCGGTGGGGACGGTCCCCATCTACCAGGCTCTGGAGAAGGTGGATGGCGTAGCCGAGGACCTGACCTGGGAGCTGTTCCGTGACACCCTCATTGAGCAGGCGGAGCAGGGCGTGGACTACTTCACCATCCACGCCGGGGTACGCCTGCACCATGTGCCCATGACAGCGGAGCGCACCACGGGCATTGTCTCGCGTGGTGGCTCCATCATGGCCAAGTGGTGCCTTTCCCGCCACGAGGAGAGCTTCCTCTACACCCATTTCGAAGAGATCTGCGAACTCATGAAGGCCTACGATGTAGCCTTCTCGCTGGGCGACGGGCTGCGCCCCGGCTCCATTGCAGACGCCAACGACCGCGCCCAGTTCGCGGAACTGGAGACCCTGGGTGAGCTCACGAAGATCGCCTGGGAGCACGACGTGCAGTGCATGATCGAGGGCCCGGGCCATGTGCCCATGCACCTGATCAAGGAGAACATGGACCGCCAGCTTGAGTGCTGTGACGAGGCGCCGTTCTACACCCTGGGGCCGCTGACAACCGACATTGCGCCGGGCTATGATCACATTACTTCCGGGATTGGCGCTGCCATGATCGGCTGGTATGGTTGCGCCATGCTCTGCTACGTGACGCCGAAGGAGCATCTGGGCCTGCCCAACCGGGAGGATGTGAAGGAAGGGCTGATGGCCTACCGGATTGCGGCGCACGCGGCGGACCTGGCCAAGGGCCACCCCGGAGCCCAGCGGCGGGATGACGCGCTCTCGAAAGCGCGCTTCGAGTTCCGCTGGGAAGACCAGTTCAACCTCGGACTGGACCCCGAACGGGCCCGTGCCTATCACGACGAGACCCTGCCCAAGGATTCGGCGAAGGTGGCGCACTTCTGTTCCATGTGCGGGCCGAAGTTCTGTTCCATGAAAATCTCCCAGGAGGTGCGTGACTACGCGCGGGAGCATGGTCTGAACGACGAGGCAGCGCTGCGGGAAGGGTTGGCGGATAAATCCGCCGAATTCCGTGAACAGGGAGGGGATCTGTACCACGAAGTCTGAGACCAATGAGGCCCTGATGGGAGAACTCGACAGCACCTTTGACCACGATGACGTGACCATCGAGTCCGACGAGTCGCTCTATCAGGGGTTCTTCCAGCTGCGAGGCCTGAGGTTCCGGCACCGCCTTTTCAGTGGTGGCTGGAGCCCGGCCATGCACCGCGAGATCTTCTGGCGTGAGAACTGCACCTGTGTGCTGCCCTACGACCCCTGGCGGGATGAGGTTGTGCTTGTGGAGCAGTTCCGGGCCGGCGCCCTGGGGCGTGAGGCCTCGCCTTGGCTGCTGGAGGTGGTCGCCGGCATCAACGAATCCGGTGATGACGGTGAGACCACCGCCCGCAGGGAAGCCGAGGAGGAAGCGGGCCTGACCCTCGGGCGCGTGGAGAAGATCTGTGACTATCTGGTCTCACCTGGCGGTACCAACGAGCTTGTGCACCTCTACGGCGGCTGTGTGGATGCGGCGGCTGCTGGTGGTATCCATGGCCTTGAGCATGAGAACGAGGACATCCGCGTGCAACCTCTTGCCTTTGAAAACGCCATGGAGGGGCTGCGTCACGGCCGGATCTGGAACGCACCAGCCATCATGGCCCTGCAGTGGCTGGCTCTGAACCGTGAACGGTTGCGGGATGAATGGAGGGCCGGGTGATGGTGCAGCGGTATGTGCCGGACCTGACCCGCTTCGCCGCAGTGTGCGAGGCCAATTACCATCGCCTGAGCCATCTTGAGCGCCTGGGGCCCGATGCGGACTCCGACGTATTCTTCCAGTTGCATGACGGCGGTCGGCATCTGGGGGACGTGCATCTGTGCCGGCTGGAGAAGGCCCGCTTCACGGAGACCTGGTACCTGGAGCAGGTGGCGAACAACGGGCGCTGGCTCAACGATCCGCGCATGACGGTACGTGCCTACCACGACGTGGGCATGCTGGAGGTGATGAGCTGTTTTCGTCACGGACGCATCCGTGCTGTGAACCCCTACCCCAATGCTCGAATGCACCTGCCGGACGAGAAGCTCCAGATCAATCTGTTCCTCGCGGATTGGCTGGATTTCTGTCTTAAGTTCGGGCAGGCGGCCGATCTGGATTCGGTCTGGAGCATGGAATCCTGAACCCGTGATGACGTTCCCTAAATCCGGTGGGCAATAACCGCATAATCCCGCTATATTGAAGGGCATAGCGACGAAGGGAGCCCATAACCACCATGGACGCCTCAGCCGAGCCCCTGCATGTGCTGCAGATTACCGACCCCCACTTGATGGGGGACCCGGAGGGGCGCCTGCTCGGGATCAATACGCGCCAGACGCTGGAGGCGGTGCTGGCGCATGTGCGTGTCCACTACGGTCAACCGGACCTGGTTCTGGCAACCGGTGATATCTCTCAGGATGGCAGTGACGACTCCTATCGCTATTTCCGGGAGCAGACCGCGTTCTTCAGGGCGCCTGTCTTCTGGGCTGCGGGCAATCACGATGTGCTGCCGGCGATGGAGCGGGCCATCAAGGGAACCCGCTCGGCGGAGCGGCGTTACCGGAGCCATGGGTGGCAACTGATCTGCCTGGACTCTTCGGTGCCGGACCAGGTGCACGGGCGTCTGGGTGAGCAGGAACTGGCGTACCTGGATGCGTGCCTGAAGGAACATCCCCGGGATCATGCGCTGGTGTGCCTGCATCACCATCCGATCCGTATCGGTGCCGAATGGATGAACTCCATTGGCCTTCAGGATCACGATGCGCTCTTTGAGGTGCTGGCCCGCCATGAGCAGGTGCGAGGGCTTCTCTGGGGGCACATCCACCAGCCACTGGATCAGGAGACCAACGGCTGGCGTATGCTGGCAAGCCCTTCCACCTGCGTGCAGTTCCTGCCGGATTCGGAGACGTTTGCGGTGGATGCCGTGCCGCCGGGCTACCGCTGGCTGGCACTCTATCCGGACGGGGGCATCCGCACCGGCGTGGAACGCATTGCCGATGAAGACTACGGACTGGAGTTCGACGGCGTTGGCTACTGAAGACCCTGACCTGATCTATCTCCATGGGTTCCGCAGTGCACCGGCTTCCGAAAAGGCACGGGAGCTGGATGCCTGGCTGCATGAATCCAGCTACCGGGGGCACTGGTTCATTCCTCAGCTGGCAACCACGCCTGCCGGTGTCGAGGAGCAGCTCGCGCGCCTCATCGAAGCAGTGCCTGGTACCGGACCCGGGCTGATCGGCAGCTCCCTGGGCGGGTTCTTCGCGATGGTGATGGCGGAGCGCTATGGCCTGCCGGCGGTTCTGATCAATCCAGCTGCGCATCCCTACCGGCTGATGGAGGCGTCGCTGGGCGAGCATACCAATCTCTATACCGGGGAAAGCTTCCACGTCACGGAGGATCACGTGCACCAGCTCAAGGCCATGGACCCGGGCGTTCTGTCCCACCCGGAGCGTTTCATGGTTCTGCTGGAAACCGGAGACGAAACACTGGACTACCGGCAGGCTGCCGAAAGGTTCACGGCCAGCAAGCTGGTCGTGCACGAGGGCGGCAACCACCGCTACACGCGGTTCCGCGAGGAACTGCCGATGATGGTGGACTTCCTGCGGCGCGGGGTCGGTCCTCAGTAACCACCGTGGACCGTGATCCCCATATCACGGAAATTCTGCGCCATTTCTTCCAGGTCGTACTGGGTCAGGCCGGTGTGGATAAGCACATCCTGTTCCAGCCGCTGCCATTCGTGATCCACTTCCTGCTGCCCCAGAATCGAGAAGTTACCGCAGACGTGCTCCGCAATCTTGAGTGTGGCCAGCAGTGTCTTGCGTTCCTGGGCCCGGGTCCCCGTCTGGGCGAAGACCTGCTGTACGTTGTGGTGTTCGGCGATGACTTCGCAGAGGTGGCGCGGCAGGTTCCAGGATTTGGCCACGTAATAGCCGACGACCGCATGGTTGGTGTTCAGCATCCGATTCTCAACGTCGATCAGACGCGGTTCGTCACGGGCGTAGCTTTCCATCATGACGTCGTCGTAGTCAGGGAAGCGCTCCATCATCAGTGGAATACCGGCGTTGTGGAAAAGCCCCACCGCATAGGATTCATCCGGGTTCTTGGCGCCGATGGCTCGCGCCACATGAGCCGAAACCTGGGCGATGTCCGTGGCGGTGTCCCAGAAGCGCGTCATGGCCCGGATCGCCTGGTCCGACATCTCTCCCTTGATGCTCAGGCCGTTGATGATGTTGATGACCGTGGTGGGGCCGAGCAGGGCGACCGCCTGTTCAATGGACGAGATCTGGTTGCTGTGCTGCAGGAAGGGGGAGTTGACGAACTTGAGCATCATCCCGGAAAGGGAAACATCCTGGCGGATGAGCTTCGCGATCTGCTCGATGTCCGGGTCCGGCATCGCCTGCTCCATTTGCAGGTCGACCATGATCTGGGGCTGCGGCGGGATGCGGATGCCCTGGAGTACGTTGTGGATCTGTTCGTCGGTGAGTTCCGCAGGCATAGGGGTTTATCATCCTGTTGACCATTGCTGCCCCCAGCCTAGACCAGATGGTGGCATTGGGCTGTAACTGATTGTTCGGGGTTTCTGTATCCCCGGCATCGCGAGCAGGGCTCACTCCTGCGGGGACTGGAGATCCAGGATTGGCCAGCCACGGTGATGGGCGGTGTCCCGAAGGGCGGGATCCGGATTGGTCGCAACCGGGTTGGGAACGGTTTCCAGCAGCGGCAGGTCGTTGCGCGAGTCGCTGTAGAAGTGGGCGCCATCGAGGGTTTCGGCGCGATCGAGCAGCCATTCCTCGAGCCGCGTGATCTTGCCGTCCCGGAAGCAGGGTGTGCCGGTAACGCGGCCGGTGAAGGCTCCATCCACCACTTCGGGCTCAGTGGCGATCAGGTTGGGGATGCCCAGGCGTGCCGCGATGGGTTCGGTGACGAAGCGGTTGGTGGCAGTGATGATCAGCAGGGTCTCACCACGCTCGCGGTGGCGGTTGATGAGGGCTTCGGCCGCGGGCTCGATCATGGACTCAACCCGTTCCTGCATGAACTGTTGCCGCAACTCCCGCAGGGTGGTCAGCTCCTGGCTTGCCAGTGGCTCCAGGGCAAAGGCCAGGTATTCCTCGATGTCCAGGCGGCCGGCTTCGTAATCGCGGTAAAACTGGTCGTTGCGCTGGCGGTAGCGCTCCCCGTCCACCACGCCGGCATCAATCAGGAACTGGCCCCAAGCGTGATCGCTGTCGCCGTGTAGGAGAGTATTGTCCAGGTCGAAGATGGCGAGTGTCACGGTCGCAGGGGCTCCGGTGTGAATTCGGGCGAGAGGATACCACAGGCTTCCATCCGTTTGCTCAGGGGCTATCAATTCTGGAAAAATGACACTAACTTACACATAGAAGATGAATAACAAACAGGGGTGTTGCCGTGATTGACTCCGACGGATTCAGACCGAATGTCGGAATCATGCTGGCGAACCACCGGGGGGAATTGCTCTGGGCCAGGCGCATCGGCCAGGAGGCCTGGCAGTTTCCACAGGGGGGCATCAATGAGGATGAGACACCGGAGCAGGCCCTCTATCGCGAACTGATGGAGGAGATCGGCCTGGAATCATCGGATGTCCGGATCATCACCACGACCCGGGGCTGGCTCAGGTACCGCCTGCCCCGGCGCATGGTCCGCAGGGATTCACGCCCGGTGTGCATTGGCCAGAAACAGAAATGGTTCCTTCTCGAGATGCTCTCACCCGATGCCCGGGTGCGGGTTGATCGCAGCCATAAGCCTGAATTCGACGGCTGGCAGTGGGTCAGCTACTGGTACCCGCTGGGGCAGGTGGTGTCCTTCAAGCGCGAAGTCTACCGCAAGGCGCTTAGGGAGCTGGCGCCCGGGGTATTCAGGCTACAGTCAAAGGGGCAACCGCCGGCCCGCCAGGAAAGCTGACCGACTATGACCACAATGCTCAGCACGCTGCGAAGCATCGTCCAGGAACTGAATGGAATCAATAACCTTCAGGAAGCCCTGGACACCATAGCGGCGCGTGTCCAGGCCGCTATGCACACCGAGGTCTGCTCGGTCTATCTTTACGACGACAAATCCGGCTGTTACGTGCTCAAGGCCACCGAGGGGCTCTACAAGTCCGCCGTGGGCCAGGTCCGTATTGCGCCGTCGGAGGGCCTGGTGGGGCTGGTGGGGAGCCGTGAGGAGCCCATCAACCTGGAGGATGCCCAGAAGCACCCGCGCAACCGCTACTTCCCGGAGACCGGTGAGGAACGCTTCGGCTCCTTCCTGGGCGTGCCCATTATTCATCACCGCCGGGTACTGGGCGTGATCGTTGTCCAGGAGACCCAGAACACCCGCCGCTTCGATGAAGGCGAGGAAGCCTTCCTGGTGACCATCTCCGCCCAGCTCGCCGGGGTCATCGCCCACAGCGAAGCGACCGGGGCCATTGGCGGCATCTCGATCAGCGGCGACCAGGCCCGGGATGTGGCCTTCAGTGGTGTTGCCGGCGCCCAGGGTGTGGCCATCGGAACCGGCGTGGTGGTGTTTCCGCCAGCGGATCTGGATTCGGTGCCGGATAAGCGCTGTGACGACGTGGATGCGGAAATAGAACGCTTCCGCGCGGCCGTCTCCGCGGTACGGGACGATGTGGAGCAGGTGGGCGAGCGGCTTGCGCCGCAGCTGAGGCCGGAAGAGCAGGCGCTTTTCGAGGTCTACCTGCGCATGCTCCACGATCATGCACTGCCCGGCGAGGTGGAGAACCGCATCCGCGATGGGCTCTGGGCCCCCGGCTCGCTCAAGGCGGTGGTGAATCAGTACGTCCGCCACTTTGAAATGATGGGGGATCATTACCTGCGCGAGCGGGCCGTGGATATCCGTGATCTCGGGCGCCGCCTGCTTTCGCACCTTCAGGAGGGGGAGTCAGAGACGCCGGAGTACCCGGAACAGACCATACTTGTGAGTGATGAGCTCACGCCCGCGATGCTCGGGGAGGTGCCCCAGGGCCAGCTGGCGGGCCTGGTGTCTGTGCGGGGCTCCGGCAATTCCCACGTGGCCATCCTGGCCCGCGCCATGGGCGTGCCCACGGTGATGGGTCTGGTGGACATTCCCGTGGCGCAGCTGGATGGGCGCGAACTGATCGTTGACGGCTACGAGGGCCAGATCTTCGCTTCGCCCTCCACCGAGCTCAAGGCCTTCTTCGAGTCCATCATTGAGGAAGAACAGGAGCTGGTCAAAGGGCTGGAGGAGCTGCGCGACAAGCCCTGTGAAACTCTGGATGGCCAGCGCATTCCGCTGTTCGTGAACACCGGCCTGATCACGGACGTGGTGCGCTCGCTCAGCCACGGGGCGGAAGGCATTGGCCTGTACCGCACCGAGGTGCCGTTCATGATCAATGAGCGGTTCCCCTCCGAGCAGGAACAGAAAGCCTATTACCGGGAACAGCTTGAGGCCTTCGCCCCGGCCGAGGTCACCATGCGCACCCTGGACATCGGTGGTGACAAGGCCCTGACCTATTTTCCAATCGTTGAGGAAAACCCCTTCCTCGGCTGGCGCGGCATCCGGGTAACGCTGGATCACCCGGAGGTGTTCCTGGTCCAGATCCGCGCCATGATCAAGGCGAGCGAGGGGCTGGACAACCTGCGCATCATGCTGCCGATGATCAGCAATGTCTCCGAGATCGAGGAGGCCCAGCACCTGATCTACCGGGCTTGGCACGAAGTGCGTGATGAGGGCTACCAACTGGCCATGCCGCAGGTGGGGGTCATGATCGAGATTCCCGCGGCCGTGTATCAGGTGCGGGAGATCGCCGCGCGGGTGGACTTCGTCTCCGTGGGGTCGAACGACCTGACCCAGTACCTGCTGGCGGTGGACCGCAACAACCCGCGCGTAGCCAGTCTCTATCACTCCTATCACCCGGCAGTGCTCCAGGCACTGTGCCAGGTGGCCCAGGATTGCCACGATGTGGGCAAGCCGGTGAGTATCTGCGGCGAGCTGGCGGGGGATCCCGGTGGTGCCATACTGTTGCTGGCCATGGGGTACGACGCCCTTTCCATGAATGCGTCTAATCTGCCGCGGATCAAATCCGTGATCCGCGGCATCGACATGGACATGGCCCGTGGGCTGCTGGCAGAGGTGCTGACCCAGGATTCACCGCATGTGATCCGCAGCTGTGTGGAGCTGGCCCTGCGCAAAGCCGGGGTCGGGCGCTTCATCCGGCCGGAACGCAGTGGCTCCGGGGTGCGGGAACTGGCGGCCTCCCGGGAGTGAGCAGCCATTCACTGCTATCCTTGTTTCTAGTATGTGTACTCTAGAAGACGCCGTTAGTCTCGGGTGAGCAGTCAGATCAAGGGGTAATCCATGGAAACACTGTCACGCAGGTCCGCCGAGCGCCCGGAGCGGCCCCGGATCGGGCTGGCACTAGGGGGCGGCGGCCCACTGGGCGGAATCTATGAGATCGGCGCACTGCGGGCCCTGGATGAGGCGCTTGACGGCATCGATTTCAATGACCTCTATGTCTATGTCGGTGTCAGTGCCGGCTCCTTCGTTGCGGCCAATCTTGCCAACCAGATGACCACAGCGCAGTTGTGCCGGATCTTCGTGAAGAACGAGGCGGATGTGCACCCCTTCCATCCGGAGGTGTTCTACCGGCCCGCATTCCGCGAGTACGTGCGCCGGCTCATGGCGGTGCCGGGGCTGCTGCGCGAGGCGCTCGGGCGCTTTGCCAGCAATCCCTACGACCAGAGCCTGCTGGATGCCCTCACGGTTCTGGCCCAGGTGGCGCCGGCCGGGCTGTTCGACAACACCGGGCTGCATGAATACCTGCGCCGCGCCTTCAGCATGCTGGGGCGGACCAACGATTTCCGGCAGCTGCGCCACAGGCTCTACATCATCGCGGCCGACCTGGAGAGCAGCGAGGCGGTGCGGCTGGGGGCACCCGGTTTTGATCATGTGCCCATCTCACGGGCCGTGCAGGCCAGCATCGCCTCGCCGGGCGTCTACATGCCTGTGGAGATCGATGGCCGTTTCTACGTGGACGGCACCCTGCGCAAGGGGCTGCATGCCTCGGTCGCCCTGGAGGACGGGGCTGATCTTGTGCTGGCCATCAACCCGCTGGTGCCCATCGACGCCAGTGCCGCGGTGCGTGCGGGCACCATGAACGCGGGCGCACTGATGGATTCCGGTATGCCCAACATCCTGGGTCAGACCTTCCGGACCATGGTGTATTCGCGCATGGAGGCGGGCATTGCGCAGTATGCGGACCAGTACCCCGACTCGGACATTGTCCTGTTCCAGCCGGAACGTGACGACGCCAAGCTGTTCTTCTCGAACGTGTTCAGCTTCCAGTCCCGGCGCATGGTCTGTGAGCATGCCTACCAGATGACCCGGCGCGACCTGCTGCGCCGTGCCGATGAGCTGGAGAGCCAGCTGGCCCCTCATGGGGTCACCATCAACAGGGACATTCTGGCGGATGAGCAGCGCACCATCAGCACCAGTCTCTACGGCGAGATGCTGCCGGTGTTCGTGGCACAGGAAGGTAAGCGCCGGAGCCGTTTCGGCTCCGGCGTGAAGCAGGTGTCGGGGTTGATCAACAACGCCCGACAGATGCTCTGAGGCTCACAGGATGTAGCGGCTGAGGTCCTCGTCCTCGGCCAGCTCGCCGAGCTGCTGCTCCACGTAATCCGCCGTGACCTCGAAGGCATCGCTGATCTGGTCACCGGCATCGAAGGAGATGTCGTCCAGCAGTTTCTCCATGACCGTGTGCAGCCGGCGGGCACCGATGTTCTCGGTACTTTCGTTAACCTTCCAGGCGATTTCAGCAATGCGGTCGATGGCCTCGTCCGTGAAGGTGAGCCGGACCCCCTCAGCGCTCATCAGGGCTTCATACTGGGCCACCAGCGATGCCCTTGGTTCTGTCAGGATCCGCTTGAAATCGCCGGGTGTCAGGGCCTTGAGTTCCACGCGGATGGGCAGACGCCCCTGAAGCTCGGGGATCAGGTCCGAGGGCTTGGTCAGGTGGAAGGCGCCGGAGGCGATGAACAGGATGTGATCCGTGTGCACCATGCCGTACTTGGTGCTGACGGTGCTGCCCTCGATCAGCGGCAGCAGATCGCGCTGCACACCTTCACGGGAGACGTCCGAGGAGCCCTGGGAATCGCTCTTCTTGGCGACCTTGTCCAGCTCGTCGAGGAACACGATGCCGTTCTGCTCTACCTCCTGGATGGCGCGCTGCTTGATGTCTTCCTCGTTAACCAGTTTCGCTGCCTCTTCCTCACGCACTTGCTCGAAGGCATCCGCGACCCGCATGCGGCGGGTCTGGCGCTTGTCGTTGCCCATGTTGGAGAACAGGGACTGGAGCTGGCTGGTCATCTCTTCCATGCCCGGCGGGGTCATGATTTCCACGCCACCGCTGTTGGCACTGACTTCAATGTCGATCTCCTTGTCATCCAGTTCCCCCTCGCGCAGCTTCTTGCGGAACATCTGGCGCGTAGCGGAGCTGTTATCCGCTTTCTCCTCCTCTTCCTGATCGCGCGGCGGGCGCAACAGGGCGTCCAGGATGCGGTCTTCGGCTGCATCCATAGCACGGTCCTGGACCCGGGCCATTTCCTTCTCGCGCAGCAGAGAGAGGGCGTTTTCGGTCAGGTCGCGGATAATGGACTCGACGTCGCGACCTACATACCCCACCTCGGTGAACTTGGTGGCTTCCACCTTGATGAAGGGCGCCTCCGCCAGTTTGGCGAGACGGCGCGCGATCTCGGTCTTGCCCACGCCCGTGGGGCCGATCATGAGGATGTTCTTGGGGGTGATTTCTTCCTGGATGTCGGTGTCCGCCTGCATGCGTCGCCAGCGGTTGCGCAGGGCGATTGCGACGGAGCGCTTGGCCTCGTCCTGGCCGACGATGTGGCGGTTGAGTTCGTCAACGATCTCCCGGGGGGTCATGCCTGCCATGAATACTCCTGTCAGTCGCTGGGTTCGATGACTTCCAGCGCGCGGTTATGGTTGGTATAGACGCAGATATCGGCGGCGATATCGAGGCCTTTCTCGGTGATCTCTCGGGCCGTCAGCTGGGTGTTCTCGAGCATGGCCCTGGCGGCGGCCTGGGCGTAGGGCCCACCGGAGCCCATGGCGATCAGGCTTTCCTCGGGCTCGACCACGTCGCCGTTGCCGGTGATGATCAGCGACGTTTCCGCGTCCGCCACCGCCAGCATGGCTTCGAGCCGCCTCAGGGCCCGGTCCGTGCGCCACTCCTTGGCCAGCTCTACGGCGGCGCGCGTGAGGTTGCCCTGGTACTTTTCCAGCTGCGCCTCGAAACGCTCGAACAGGGTGAAGGCGTCGGCCGTGCCGCCTGCGAAGCCTGCGAGCACGCGGTCGTTGTACAGCCGCCGTACTTTGCGGGCGTTGCCTTTCATGACGGTATTGCCGAGGGACACCTGGCCATCGCCGCCCATAGCGACCTCGCCGTCACGGCGTACTGAGAGAATGGTTGTCATGCGTACTCCCGTGGTTGCCGGGTTTGGGATTTATCCGAAGGTGGGGGCATGGGTTTTACATTTCAAGGTGTGCCTGCAGGAGGTTACCCGTCACCTTCGGCTTTGCGCCGGCGCACCATCGGCTGGATATTGATCTCAACCAGACGGTCCACGGCCTGGTTCATGCGGCTGCGTGAGTCGAAGGGACCGACCATGACCCGGTACCAGACGCCGCCGTCATCCACGCTGACCTCGGCAATACGCGCCCTCAGGCCCTGGAAGCCCACCTGGGCGCGCTGGCGCTCGGCGTCCTCCTGGCTCCGGAAGGAGCCGGCCTGGAGGATGTATTCCAGGTTCTGCTCGCTTTCGGACTTGTCCGGGCGGTATGCCTCGATGTCCGGCGTGGCGACCTCGGAATCCGGCAGCATTTCGTAGAACTGGAAATCGGGGGGGGCGCTGCTGCTTTCCTGTTCCGGCGGCTGTTCCGGGGAAGTGGCTGTTTCCGGCTGGCTGTCACCGCCGTCGGGCTCCAGTGAGTCCAGGTAGACGAGGAACCCCACGAACCCGGAAAGCAGCGCTACCGGGATCAACCAGCGCAGGGAGGTCGAGTCCTTCTTCTTGGCCATGATCGCGCCCCTTACATGGATTCCGGTGCGTTGACGCCCAGAAGTTCCAGCCCGTTGGCCAGGACCTGCTGAACCGCCAGCGACAGGCCAACCCGTGCCTGGCGGAGCTGGTCGTCCTCCACCAGGACCTTGTGGGCGTTGTAGTAGCTGTGGAACTGGCCGGCCAGGTCGCGCAGGTAATGGGTGAGCTGGTGGGGTTCCAGTGCTTCGGCGGCCCTGCCCAGTGTCTCCGGGTAACGGGCCATCATGGCGGCGATGTCCTTTTCTTCCTCGAGTTCCAGGTGTTCCAGGATGGTTGGCTCGAGACTGACACTGGTATCCAGGCCCTGCGTCCGCATTTTCTCCAGCATGCTGCAGACCCGGGCGTGGGCGTACTGGATGTAATAGACCGGGTTGTCCTTGCTTTCGGACTTGGCCAGCTCCAGGTCAAAGTCCATGTGCTGTTCGGCCTTGCGCGTGACGTAGAAGAAGCGCGCCGCGTCCTTGCCGACCTCATCGCGCAGCTCGCGCAGGGTCACGAAGGAACCGCTGCGGGTGGACATGGAGAGCCGCTCGCTGCCCCGGTAGAGGATGGCGAACTGCACCAGTTGGATGTCCAGCCTGCCGGGATCCACGCCCAGCGCCTCGATGGCACCGCGAACCCGGGCCATGTAACCGTGGTGGTCCGCGCCCCAGACGTTGATGACCTTGTCGAAGCCGCGCTCGAACTTGTTCAGGTGGTAGGCGATGTCCGAGGCGAAATAGGTGGTCTCGCCATTGTCGCGGCGCACCACACGGTCCTTGTCGTCACCGAAGGTGGTGGCGCGGAACCAGGTGGCGCCGTTTTCCTCGTACAGGTGACCGTTGCGCTCGAGCCGCTGCAGTGCGTCCTCGATGTCCGGGCGCAGGCTGCGCTCCGAGAACCATTCGTCGAAGTGGATGCCGAAGCCGGCCAGGTCTTCCTGGATGTCCGTGAGAATGGCGTTGAGGGCCAGGGCAAAGACCCGCGCGAAGGCTTCCTCACCGATGAGTTCCCGGGCACGCTGCACCAGGCCGTCAATATGGGCTTCCTTGTCACCGCCGTCGGGCTCGTCCGCCGGAATGCCATTGAAGACGGTGGCGGCAGGGTGCTGGAGACGGTCGCCCTCATCCTCGCGCAGCTGGCGGGCAATGGGCAGCACATAGTCGCCCCGGTAGCCATTGGAAGGGAAGGTGAAGGACTCGCCACTCTGTTCCAGGTAGCGCAGCCAGACACTGAGCGCCAGTATGCTCATCTGCCGGCCGGCGTCGTTGACGTAGTACTCGCGGTGCACGCTGTAGCCGACGGCTTCGAGCAGGTCCGAGACGCTGGCGCCGTAAGCGGCGCCCCGGCCATGGCCCACGTGCAGGGGGCCGGTCGGGTTGGCGGAGACGAATTCCACCTGCACCGACTTGCCCCGGCCCAGGTCCTGCCGGCCGAATTCGCGCCCTTGTTCCCGGATGGTGCGCAGGATGTCGAACTGGCTCGCGTGGCTGACGAAGAGATTGATAAAGCCGGGCCCAGCGATTTCGACCCTGCGGATCGCGCTGTCATCGGGCAGGGCGGCAACCAGCCTTTCCGCCAGGTCGCGCGGCTTCATGCCGGCTGGCTTCGCGGCTTTCAGGGCCAGATTACTGGCAAAATCACCGTGATTGCGGTCGCGCGCGGGCTCTACTTCGACGGTGGGTGCGGCATCGCCCGAGAGGACGCCTTGGTCCATTAGCGCCTCAACGGCCTGCTGCAGCAGCTGCGTAATGTGCTCTTTCATCGGGAACGGTTCTCGTGGGCCGGATCGGTCAACTCGTTGTTCCACCGGGCACAACGCGTGCCCGGTGAAGAGCCGACATTATCAGTGAAAGCGGCCCTGGACTCAATCAGGCGGCTGCCGATGAGCCCGGAACCTGGTCACTCCGGGTTGCCGGCGGGCAGCTCAAAGCGGTAATCGTGGCGCTCGAGAGGGGCATCCAGGCCGACCTGGTAGGTTGTGACTTCGACATGGCCGTCACGGGTCACCGCAAAGACCCGGAACATCGGGTTGTGGCGGCTCTCGTCCGGAATCTTGGTGCGTTCCAGGGGCGGGATGTGCAGGTAGTGGACACCGTCAACGCGCTTGGAGTGGTTGGTCCGGTCCATATCCATGTGCAGGTCCCCGGAGATCACCGCGGCCAGGTTGGGCTGTTCCGTAACCGTCCCGAAGCGCTCATGGGTGATGCCCTTGTCGGGGTTCTCCGGGTAGATGCCGGTGGGTGCGCCATGCACAAACAGGAGGGCGGGCTTGGGTGCGGCCTCTTCAAGCTTGGTCAGTATCCAGTCCACGCCTTCGTCGTCAAAATCCCGGCCATGGTCGGGCGAGGCGAAGATGAGCGCGACCTCTTCCGTATCGAGAACGTACCGGGTTGAATCGATGGCTGGATCGCCTTCGTTCCAGCGGGTCGCGAAGGTCAGGAAGCGTTCTTCGGTGCTGGTGTGTTCTTCATTGCCCATGATGGGGTAGAAGGGAAGGGTCAGGCGCTGGAGCTCGGGCGTGACATTCCGGTACTGCACCATGGTGCCGTCATGGGGAATGTCACCAATGCCTGCCACGAAGTCGATACGCTGTTGCTCCGCCAGGTCGTTGATGTCATCAACAGCCGCCGCGAGATTGGGGAATTCGGGCTCCGGCTTGGGCTCCGCGTCACCGAGGACGGCGAATCTCAGGGCAACGTCCTCCCCGGTCGTGGTAGCGGCGCTGACGATACCGCCGGCTGCCATCAGTGTCGCGAGCGCGAGCATAAGCAGGATGTGGCCTGAAGTGCCTGTTTTCATTGGATCCTCCTTCGATGTCAATTGGTAGGGTCGGTGGACTGGCGAGCCAATGGAAACATGCCGTCTTCCCGCATGCAGGTCCTGGGCGGGAATCCAGGTGAGCCCGGATGACTCCCAGTGGTGGGCTGCGGTGGGTGCTCTCCGCGGATGAGGGACCTGAACGCCGGGGAACAGGCCCGTTGGCTGTCACAGGAATGGGCCAGAGGGTCAATCCGGGTCATAGTCGGCCCGCCCCTGTCATCCGCATGTCATCGTCTACTCGCAGTGTTGGCAAAAGCTGGTCTACAGCAGCGTGAGTGGATCCATGGGAGGTAACGGCATGAAAGAGAAGAACGACGGAGCCAGCAACGGCCACTGCAACGAGCGCCGCCGCTTTCTCCAGCAATCGCTGGTCGGAGCGGGGATCCTCGCCGGTGGTGTGGGGCTGTGGTCCTGTGGCACGCCCCGGGCCACCGCGGCTGACAGCGCCCTGGAGCCTGCGCGCCTGGCCGAGGCCGCCCGTGATCGGGTGCGGGTAACGGTGGGCGACAGCGAGGTATGGATTCCCCGGGGCACCCGTATCCGGCAAGTGGCCCACAGTGGCCGGCCACCGGTCGCGGGCGGCGACTACCGCTGGCATCCAGTGCCGGATGGCGGCGCCACTTTTGGCACGCCCGATGGTGGATGGATCTATGTCTCCAACAGTGAAGTTCGTGAGGCCAATGAAGGTGGTGTCGGTGCCCTCCGCTTCAGTGCCGATGGCGAGGTGACCGGGGCCTATGGGATCTGTTCTGGCACCCGCTCGAACTGCGCCGGAGGTGCCACCCCCTGGGGGACCTGGCTGACCTGCGAGGAGTTCAGCGAAGGGCAGGTCTACGAATGCGATCCGTTCGGGGAGGCCGACCAGCAGCTGAGGCCCGCCCTGGGAACCTTCAAGCACGAAGCCGTGGCGGTGGACCCGGATAGCCGGGCGCTCTTCCTGACGGAGGACGAGCCGGATGGGGTTCTCTATCGGTTCACCCCCGAGCACTGGCCGGAAGGGGAGAAACCGGATCTGTCCTCGGGGCTTCTGGAGGCGTTGATTGCAGATTCGAATCCCGCTGAAGGTCGGACTGGTGTCCAGTGGAAGCCTGTGCCCGATCCCACCTTTGAGGGGGACACACCGACGCGTCATCAACTGGAGGCGCCCACCCGCTTCGATGGCGCCGAGGGGATCTGGTACCACGAAGGTCGCGTCTTTTTCGCCACCAAAGGAGATAACCGGGTCTGGCTCCTGGAGCCCGGCAGTGACCGGCTCCAGCTTGTCTACGATCGGAAGCGGGGATCGCTGGACCCGTCCATCGCGGACGTGGACAACGTGACCGTGTCCCGGCGTGGCGAGGTCCTGGTGGCCGAGGATGGCCCCGAAATGCGGCTGGTGGTGCTGGGGCCGGACATGGTCGCAACACCTGTGGTGGACTTCGTCGGCCACCGCGACAGCGAGATCTGTGGGCCCGCCTTCTCTCCGGACGGCGACCGGCTCTACTTCAGTTCCCAGCGGGGACAGGCCGGGGAAGCCGATGACGGGCGCATCTATGAGCTCAGCGGGATCCTGTCGGTCATCTGACCCGGTGCCCTGCTTTCATTCCGGCAGCAGCCGCTGGTACTGGGCCGGTGAGAGGCCCGTCCAGCGGCGAAAGCTGCGGCGGAAGTTGGCCCGGTCCCCATGGCTGAGACGTTCGGCGATCCCTTCCATGCTCAGGCCCATGACTTGGTGGAGGTAAAGGCTGTGGTGCAGGCGAACCTCGTCGTACAGTGCCTGGAACCGACTGTCGTAATCCCGCAGGTGGCGTTTGAGTGAGGATGGGCTGAGTCCTAGTGCCCCGGCGGTATCGTCCAGTCCGGCGGGGGTTTCCGGGTGCGCGGCCAGCGACTGGTAGACTACCTCGGGCAGTGTTGGACCGGCCCCATTCAGCGCCGGAACCCGTTCAGCCTCGTGCGCAGCGGCGGTAAAAGCGGTTTGCGAGCGTCCAGGCCAGGGCTCGTACAGATCCTCAACAGGCAGTACGACCATGTCCACACCGGCGCCAAAGCGCACAGTGGGACCCAGGTTGACCTCATAGGGCTGGGGGCTGGTGGGTCTGGGGGCCGCGAACAGGAAGTGCCAATCCAGGGACCGCGCGAGCCGGTGGCGTGCCAGTCCATAGACAGCCGCCATTGCCGCGGGGACAAGAAACGGGCCGCGTCGGCCGGCGCCCGCCGTGGTCCACAGCAGGTAGCACCATTGCCGGTTGTGCCACCAGAGCGGCGTCAGTAGCGGAGAGAGCTGATGACGCCAGTGATGCAGGCAGTTAAGCGCCTCCGCCAGGTTCGGGGCGTTATGGATCTGGGTGCTGGGCGGGCCATAATGCCCTGGCAGGGACTGGCGCCCCCACACAAGTGCCAGTTCCCCGCCCGTGTCGTACTCAAGGATATTACCGATCAGCCGCCTGTACTGGCGGTCGGAGAGCATGGCCTCACCCCGTCGCATATCTTCGGGGAAGAGGCCAGTATGGCGCAGCAGGCGATGCTCCGGAATGCCGCGCGCATGAGCCAGTTCAATCAGCAGTGCCGGATGGTGGTGCGCGGGCAGGTGCGGGGTATCCGGAGACCGCCATGTGGCCTCCAGGGAGTCATCCCGCCATTGCATGGCATCCACTCCCGGTTTGCTTGGCTTCGGAGAGAGCCCTGTTGGCTCGTTGCATCAACTCCTCCGGCGAGGCGCTCAGCGCCAGGGCGACTCCGGCGCTGGCAGTGACTGTCACCCTTTCGCCCTCCTTCGAACTCCGATAGGCAAAATGCCTGATGGCGCTGGTCAGCTCACTGGCGATCAGGTCCGCCATGGCTTCGCTCGTCTGCGGCAGCATGATGGCGAACCGGTCGGCGGCGTAGCGGCAGAGCAGGTCGCCATCACGCAGGTTGAGCAGGAGCAGCTCCGTGACCGCCTGCAGGAGGCGGTCGCCCTCGTGGGCCCCGAAACGACGGTTGATGAGGTCAAATCCGTCCAGGTCCAGCATCATCAGTGATACGGGTGAACACTCCCGTCGTGCCCGGCGGAGCTCGATTGCCAGCTGCTGGTTGAGGTAATCGGCGGAAGCAAGCCGGGTTACCGGGTCGATACTGCGGTGTTCACGCATGAAGCGTTCACGCTGGCTGAGCTGGGCCATCAGCACACGCTGTTCCTCGTACCAGCGAACCAGCCCCAGTGTCAGCACGGCCATGCCAACCGGCATCGGGATGTTCTCCAACCAGGTGTCCCAGAGCTGGGCGTCCGGGATCGTCCAGAACTCGTCCAGATTGTCCTGCCATAGGGTGACAAGGATGAGGCTGAGCCCAATGAAAAGGAGGTTGCTGACGGTGCCGGCGGGCCGGCTGCCCAGAATCAGGAGACTCCATGTCAGCACCATCAGGGCGCCCCCACCTTCCCCGAAGACATCCAGCCAGTGGACGTCCTCCCAGCGCACGGGATCGCCGACCAGTGCCGCCGCCAGCAGGGACAGGGGTAGGTAGCCGGTCAGAAGCAGCCATTTGAATCGGTGAAGCCTGAGGGTACGGAGGATCATATCCAAGAGCGTATCCCCGGCTCATGACAGGCGTATGACAGTGATGGAGTCATTTCAGTCCAGTCCGGTTACCGCCACATAACGGTTCTGTCACCTCGCTGCAACAGCGGGCCGCCACCTTGGGTTGCCGCAGCGGCGACCTGTCGCTCAGTTAATGTCAACCAGAGGGAGAAAGCCATGATGATGGGGGCTTGGAAGTTACCTGGAATTCATTGGGTTACAGCGTTTCTATTATTCACTTTGACAGCTGCAAATGCTGCGGCTCAGGAGACCGGCAGCATTCGGGGGAAAGTCCTCGATGACAGCGGCGATTATGGGTTCCAGGGGGCGCGCGTCGAGATTAAGACGCTTGATCGCTCAACCACCACGGGCCGCCAGGGCCAGTACCTGTTCCGGAACGTTCCGGTCGGTTCCTACAGCATCAACGTGAACTACCTTGGCGCGGCTACAGAACAGATTGAAGTCAACGTCACCGCCGGTGAAACGGTCATGGCGAACGCGGTTCTGGACCAGTCCGTCAACGAGTTCAGTGACATGCTGGTAACCGGTCAGGCGGCCGGTAAGGCGGCCGCCGTCAACCGCGAGCGTAGCGCCATCAGCAACATTGAGGTGCTCTCCTCGGACGCCATCGGTGATTTTCCCGACCAGAACGTCGCCGAGGCGCTGGCACGGGTTCCCGGCCTCTCAGTTGCGCGCGACCAGGGCGAAGGCCGGTTTGCCGTGATCCGAGGCATCAGCCCGAATTTCAACTCCACCACCATCAATGGCGTCCAGGTGCCGTCACCGGAAAACGATACCCGTGCCGTCAACCTGGATGTCATCGGCTCCGGGCTCACGGAAAGCGTTGAGGTTACCAAGAGCGTCACGCCTGACATGAGCGCGAATGCCATCGGCGGTAACATTGAGATCTCCACTCTGAACGCCTTCGACCTCGGTAACTCCACCTCCTTCAGCCTGGAAGGGAGCCACGAGGAAGTCAGCGGGGAGACCAGCCCGCGGGTGGAGTTCACGACAACACGGCTCTTCGATGTCCTTGGCGGTACCGATAACTTCGGTATTGCCGCATCCGTCAACTACTTTGATCGCGAGTTCGCCGTTCACAACATCGAATCCGGCGTATGGGCGGAGACGGAGTCTCCGAGCAATGGCGGTACCTTCCGTGCCGCGCAAGAGATGGAGCATCGGGACTACGTTCTGAACAGGGAACGGCTCGGTGGTACGGTCAGCTTCGATTACAGCCCGAATCCGAACTCTGAATACTACCTGCGCACGGTCTATAGCGAGGTCGAGGAGTTCGAGAACGAGCTTGAGAATCCCTATAAATTCGAGGACGGCAACCTGACCGCGCTCGATGACAATGGCGCTACGTTTGAGGACGGCGCGATTGAGCGCGTCGGTAAGTCCAGCACCGGTACCCAGCAGATCTACAACGTCCAGCTCGGCGGCAAGAACGAGCTTGACGACTGGACCCTCGAGTATTCCACCGCCTACTCGGAAGCAAGCGACGAGACGCCGGATACCATGGAGTCGGTCTGGCTCGGCGAGGGGCTGACCATGGGCTACGATGTCTCAGGCAACCGCAAGAAGCCGGACCTGTTCGTTGAAGGCGAGGGCAACGATGCCTCCACCTATCAGCTGGACGCCTTCGAGGACGAGGATGAAACCACCGAAGAGGAACAGACCAGCCTGCAATTCGATGCCAAGCGGGACATCCTGTTCGCGGGCAATCCCAGTTCCGTCAAGTTTGGTGCCCAGGCACGGATGGTTGAGAAGACCAACGACCTGAACCTCACAGTGTACGACGATTTCGAACGGACGCTGACACTCGACGAGTTCAATTGGGAGGGCGTTGATTTCCCTCTGGGCACGTTCGGTCCAACGCCTAATAACGCCCAGGTGCGTGAGTTCTTCAACGAAAATCCGGATGTATTCAATGCCAATGAGAACGAAACGGCCATCGAGAGTCGCCTCGAGGACTACACGCTCGATGAGGACATTTTTGCGGCTTATCTGATGTCCGAAAGCGAGATTGGCCGCCTCTCAGTGCTCGGGGGGCTGCGTGTCGAGCACACCGACGTGACCCAGACGGGTACCCAGTTCACCGTCAACGAGAACGTGGATGATGGGGCACCGCAATTCGAGGACCTCAAGGCGGACAAGTCCTACACCGATTTCTTCCCCAACCTGCAGATGCGGTACCGGTTCAACGATCGCTTTGAAATGCGAGGTGCCATCACCCAGACCATCGCACGGCCCGGATTCGAGGATGCGGCCGCCAGGCAGGCGATCGAGATTGAAGGCTCGGGCGCTGACCAGGAGAAGGTCGCTGAAGTCGGCAACCCGGAACTGGATCCACTGCACTCAACCAACTTCGACATCGAAGGAACCTACTACGCGGGGGAGGGGCTCGGACTCGTCTCGGCAGGCCTGTTCTATAAGCAGATCGACGACTTTTTTGTAAGCACCAATGTTGCCGGTGAACCGCCCTTCGAGGACTTTGACGAGGTTTCTCAGGTGGTCAATGGCGACACAGCAGAGGTCCTCGGCCTAGAGCTCAACTGGGTCCAGCAATTTGGTTTCCTGCCGTCGCCCTATGACGGTCTGATCATGACAGCCAACTATACGCGCACTGACAGTGAGGCCGACGTGCCGTTCCGGGACGAATCCATTCGGCTGCCGAAACAGGCGGAAAACATTGCGAATGCGTCCATTGGCTACGACAAGTACGGGATCTCTACCAGACTCGCGGCCCAGTATCGTGATGATTACTTCGATGAGGTGGAGGAACCAGGTGATCCCGCCCAGGACCGCTTTGCGGGTGAAAACCTGCGGTTCGACCTGAACACTCAGATCCGGATTGTCGAGGGGTGGCACGCCACGTTCAACGTGATCAACATCACCGAAGAGCCGGAATACTGGTACCGGGGCAAGTCGCGCTACAACTCGCAGTACGACCAAATCGGACGGACCATCGAAGCGGGCATAAAGGCCCGGTTCTGACTCTGGTGAGGAGTGGAAAGTAATGCTGTTCAATTCAAAAACGAAGGAGTGCGGTGCCGTTTTCGGCATCGTACTCGCGGTTTCTGCATGCAGTCCGTCCGGCCCCGGTGCTGGCAGCGAACAGGCGACCGGTGACCGGCAGACCGCCTACCGTGTTCGCACTGACTTCAATGCCATGCTCAATGCCGATAGCGGTTGGGCCGCTGAGGTCAATCAACCAGCCCGGGTTCAAGCGGATCACCCCTTCCGCCTGCGGGTGGAAGTTGAGCATGGGGACTCGGCCGAGCCAAACCGTTATGGGCTGCAGGTGCGGCGTAATGGTGGTGATTGGCAGCCGCTGGGTGCGGAAAATTTTCCGAAGCCGGCGAAAGTGCTGACGCTGGACTTCGAGGATCATCCCCAGGATGCCCTGCGGGAGCAGTGGCAATGGGCCAGCGGCGACAGGGCCGTCCTGGAGTGGGCCGGTGAGAGCGGTGACGGTTACCTCCGGGTTGAAGCGGGGGAGACCCCCGTGCTCGCGCCGGCGCGTTACCATACCCATTGGGAGCCGGTGGAGTTCGCCGCGGATGTGCGTATTCCGGAGGGCCAGACCGGCCGCGCCGGGCTGGTCTTTGGCTATGAGGACGCGGACAACTACCAGCGCGTGGATGTGGAACCCGGCAAGGGCCTGCATGTTGTTCAGGTGCGTGATGGCAGGGAAGAGACTCTCGCGACCCATGAGTACGATGTTCAAACCGGTCACTGGGCTGAGCTGAAGGTCATCCTGCGTGGCCCGGAGCTGACGGTTGAGTACGACGAGGAGAACCTTGTCTTCACCGAGACGTTGGACAGCGCGGTCGCCTCGCCCCGGGTGGGTGTTTTCGCGGCCTCAGGCAGTGCTCTGGAGTTGCCTGCTATTGATATTGAAGGCATGCCCCGCACGCCCCGGACCAGTATTATTGAAGCTGAAACCTTCGAGCATGGTGATGCCACCCGTGACCTGCTGGAGGTGTCCGAAGAGCCGTTTACCGGTGGGGCAGGGATCAGTTTTGCCGACAGGACGCCCGAAGTGGACGCGGTGGACAGTCAGACCGAATGGGAATTCCCCATGGTCATTCGCCGCTTCGCGGGCGGCCCTTCCATGAACGAAGCAGGCGACCGGTTTGAATACCGGGTCGTGAATGAGACCGGTGACGCACTCCCGGGCGCGGAGCCAATGGCCATTACGCTGGAGGTTCCTGATGGGCTGTTGGGGGGCACCTTTGTCGAAACCCCGATGCGTATCGGCCCCTGGCAGGCGTCCAACGGCGATCTCTATTTCTCGATGGAGCCGGCGGAAACCGACAACGTGCTGATGACGGTCCGATCCACCGACGGCGGCGCCACCTGGACCGAGGTGGACGGCGCCAATCGGCCGGAGACCGGGGACCTGGAAGGGTTCGCGTCCAGGATGGTCGATGACCGGATCCATATGCTCCACCAGACCTCGGACCACGTCTTCTATCACGTTTTCCGCACCTCGGATCATCCCGATAAACCCGACACCTGGGCGATCCGTGACGAGCGCCTGGCATCGCCGAAGGAGCCGCCCACCCAGGTGGCGGATATCGCCGTGCGGTCCGACGGCAGCGTGGTGGCGGTCTACGGTGGCCCGGAGAAAATCCGCTATCGTATCCGCTCCCCCGAGGGCGACTGGAGCGAGGCGACCGTGGTTGATGCCGATCAGGCGCCCAACCTGTCCGGTCCGGCGCTGGTTAAGGACCCGGACGATGTGGTGCACCTGACCTACACCGGGGATGATGGCAGCGCCTGGTATCGGCAATTGCGACCGGATGGTGAACTGACCCAACGCCAACAGCTCGCAACCGGTCTCGGAACCGGCCACGAGGACATAGGCTCGATCCTGCCACCGGTCCATCTACCAGAGTCGGACTCGGTCAGCGTGATCTATCGGCTCAAGGACGGCCACCTCTGGGAGAGGCGCGTTGGGCCGGAGGCTGGGCTGTCCGAGCCGGTCCAGGTTACCGAAAGGCCCGTGGTGCAGAACGCGGTGGACGCCGAGCAGACCGGCGCTGACGCCATTGGTTATGGGGACAGCGTCCATGTGCTGTTCATCGAGGCCGGAACCGGCCACCTTTACCATACCCGGCGTAAGGCGGATGGGGATTGGAGTGAGCCCGAAGCCCAGGTTACTGACGCCAATGTCCAGTGGGTCCGGGGTAACGCAGTGACCAGCGAGGAAGGGGAACCGGTTTACGGCTATGTCTATGATGCCGGTTCTGACGGTGGTTCGGGCAAGAATCACTACCGGGAAGTGCCCCTGCCGGCTGGTGATTGATTGACAGCACCGGTTGCTGGTGCCTTCGGGGAACGCCCTCAGTCTAGGCTCTGTGGGTCCACATCCACCGCCCAGCGCACACCGCCGGCGGGCCGGTTCTGTTCCAGGTAGCGGCAGAGCTGGTTGGTCAGGCGGTGGAGGGCCGGGCGGTCCTGGCTCTGGAACAGGATCTGGGCCCGGTGCCGGTTGGCCTTGCGGGCAATGATCGCGGGGAAGGGACCCAGTACGGAAACCGGCGTCGGGCTGGCCTCGGCACGACGAGCGAGGTCATCAAGCAGGGCCAGGCACTCGGCCATGGTCGGGGCTTCCGCGCGCAGGGCCGTCATGAAGCTGGCCGGCGGCAGGCCGGCCTGTTCCCGTTCCCGCAGCAGGCTGTCCGCCACGCTGGGGTAGTCCCCGGAGCACAACTGGGTGAGCAGGGGGTGGCCGGACTGGCAGGTTTGGATGAGCACCCGGCCGCCGCGCTCACCGCGGCCGGCACGCCCCGAAACCTGGATTACCAGCTGGGCCAGGTGCTCGGGGCCCCGGAAGTCGCTGCTGAACAGGCCACCGTCCGCATCAAGGATGCCCGCCAGGGTCACGCCGGGGAAGTCATGCCCCTTGGCCAGCATCTGGGTGCCCACAAGGATGCAGGGCTCGCCCTTGCGCACCGGCTCCAGGAGTTCGTCCAGCCGTCCGCGACGCCGCGTGCTGTCGCGATCGATACGGATGACAGGGGTCTCCGGGAAGCGTTCAGCGAGCAGGGATTCCGTCTTCTCGGTTCCCTGGCCCACCGCGTTCAGTCCTTCCTCGCCGCACTCCGGGCAGAGCCGGGGGACCGCCTGCTGGTGCCCGCAGTGGTGGCAGCGCAGGCAGTTGTCGTAGCGGTGGTAGGTGAGCCGGGCATCGCAGTGCGGGCATTCAATGGGGACGCCGCACTCGAAGCACATCACCACCGGAGAGAAGCCCCGGCGGTTGATGAACAGCAGCGCCTGGTCGCCGGCCTCCAGGGTCCGGCCGATGGCCTCCAGTAGCGGGGGTGAGAGTCCGCCACTGAGCGGACGGCTGCGCACATCCACCAGTTCGGTGCGGGGCAGGGTGGCATTGCCTGCGCGGCGCTCCAGACGGTGCAGGTGATAGCGCTGCTGCCGCGCGTTGTGCCAGGACTCGAGCGACGGGGTGGCGGAGCCCAGTATAACCGGGCAGCCGCTCTGCCAGGCGCGGTAGATGGCCAGGTCCCGGGCGGAGTAGCGGAAGCCTTCCATCTGTTTGTAGGAGCCGTCGTGCTCTTCATCCACTACGAGGGTGACCAGGTTGGCGTAGGGCAGCAGGACGGCGGAGCGGGTGCCAATCAGGATCAGCGGTTCTCCCTCGCGCACGCGCGTCCAGGTAGAGAGGCGTTCGGTAGCGTTGAGTGCCGAGTGCCAGACGGCAATGCGGGCGCCGAAATGGGTCTCGAAGCGGGCCAGGGTCTGGGGCGTCAGGCTGATCTCGGGTACGAGGACCAGCACCTGGGCCCGGTTGGGGTCCGGTGCGGCGGCGATGCGCTGCTTGATGAATTCGATGTAGAGCTCGGTCTTGCCACTGCCGGTGATACCGAAGACGAGGTGGCTGGCGAAGCCCCTGCCTGGCGCGTTCAGGCCTTCCAGCACCGAGGCCTGGTCGCCGTTGAGTTCGATGGAAGGGGCATCCGGCCAGGTGCGGGTTTCCTCACTGGCGGTGCGCTCCTCGGCGAGCCCGCGTTTCTCCAGGTTCTTCAGCACGTCCCGGGTGAAACCCGCGGCCTTGATGGAGGTCAGCGGCTGGCCGGGGTGCTGGTTGAGCCATTCCAGCAGTTCACGCTGGCGCCGGGCCTGGGCCGGAAGGCTGGAGACGTCCGCCCCAGTGGCAAACCAGACCGTGGGCCTGGGCAGGCTGGCCGGGGCGCCTCGCCTCAGGGCCGGGGGTAGCGCCGCGAATACGCACTCACCCGGCGGGTGCTGGTAGTAGCGTGCGGCCCATAGCAACAGTTCGCGGGTTGCACCAGGTAGAACCGGCCAGTCCTCCAGGGGCGCTTCTACCGGTTTGAGTGTCATGTCCGGCGGATCCGGTGGATCCAGTTCCATGACGAGGCCCAGCGCCCGCTGCTTTCCCAGCGGCACGCGTACGCGCTGGCCGGGGGTCAGCGTCATGCCCTCGGGAATGCGGTAATCGAACAGCTGGCGTACCGCACGGGGGAGGGCGATGCGTGCGATTGTTGCCAACGAGGTCTCCTTGCGCTGGGTGTTGAATCTGCTATGATGCGCCGCTTACACAGTGGCCGAGGTGCCGGCCGAGAGTCTGCACCGGAATCCCAAATGTTTCAAATGCGGTGCCCGGCAAATGGCCCGGGTGGCGGCATTGCCTGTTAGAGAGGTCAACCATGAATCACGATATCCAGCCTGAATACAAAGAAATGAAGGCGACGTGCAGCTGCGGCAACGTCATTCACACCCGTTCCACTGTGGGCAAGGACATCCATGTTGATGTCTGCTCGGCCTGCCACCCCTTCTATACCGGTAAGCAGAAGGTCATGGATACTGGCGGTCGTATCGACAAGTTCAACCGTCGTTTCCGTGGCAAGATCGGTGGCGGCAACAGCTGACTCGACAGGACTTCTCTCCATCCAGAAACGGAAGATTGGCAATGTCTGAAGATATGAAGCAAGCAGCGCTCGATTACCACGCCAAGCCGCGTCCCGGCAAAATCAGCGTGGAAATCACGAAACCGACCCAGACCTCCCGGGATCTATCCCTGGCGTACAGCCCGGGCGTGGCTGAGCCGGTGCGCGAGATTGCGAAGGACCACGAGAACGCCTACCTCTATACCACCAAGGGCAACCTGGTGGCCGTCATCTCTGACGGCAGTGCCATCCTTGGCCTGGGTAACCTCGGCGCGCTGCCGAGCAAGCCGGTCATGGAAGGTAAGGGGGTGCTGTTCAAGCGGTTCGCCGGCATTGATGTGTTCGACATCGAAGTGAACTCCGAGAGCCCGCAGGCGTTCATCGAGACGGTGGCGCGTATTGCGGATACTTTCGGCGGTATCAACCTTGAAGACATCAAGGCGCCGGAATGCTTCGAGATTGAGCGTGCGCTCATTGATCAGTGCAATGTGCCGATTTTCCACGACGACCAGCACGGCACGGCCATCGTTACGGCAGCCGGTATGCTTAACGCGCTGGAGCTCCAGGGTAAGACGCTGGAAGAAGCGCGCATCGTCTGCATGGGCGCCGGCGCGGCCGCCATTGCCTGCATGAAGATCCTCATCAGCTGTGGTGCCCGCCCCGAGAACATCATGCTGCTGGACAGCAAGGGCGTGGTGCACTCTGGTCGTGATGATCTCAACCAGTACAAGGCGATGTTCGCGGTCGACACCGAGCGCCGGACCCCGGCGGACGCCCTTGAGGGTGCCGACGTGTTCGTTGGCCTTTCCGGTCCGGATCTCCTTACACCGGAGATGCTCAAGTCCATGGCGCCGAACCCGATCGTGTTCGCCTGTTCCAACCCGGATCCGGAGATCAAGCCGGAGCTGGCGCTGGAGACCCGTGATGACATCATCATGGCGACAGGCCGTTCCGATTACCCGAACCAGGTGAACAACGTGCTGGGCTTCCCGTTCATTTTCCGTGGTGCGCTGGACGTCCGTGCGAGTGAGATCAACGAGGAAATGAAGGTTGCGGCGGTTCACGCCATCCGCGAGCTGGCGAAGGAATCCGTTCCGTCTAGTATCGCCCAGGCGTACGGTGTGGGTGGATTCCAGTTCGGCAGGGAATACATCATTCCCAAGCCGATGGATCCGCGCCTGCTGGAATTCGTTCCCGCCGCCGTGGCGAAGGCTGCGGTGGACAGTGGCGTGGCCGGGAAAAAGTACCCGGATCACTACCCGCTCAAGTCCATGGAAGACATCATCTGAACGCCTGATGCCCGCATAAGGGCAGTGATGAAAAAAAGCCCCGGTCAGTCGATGGCCGGGGTTTTTTTGTGCTTTCTGCAGGCGGCTGGCTCAGAACAGCTGCTGTGCCGGGGTAGATTCCCCGTTCTCTCCGCTCGCGCTCTCATCACGGTTTCCTGAGTCACTGCTGGATGCCGGCTCTGGAGCGTAGCGCGACCGGAAAATCTCGAACCGGGCATCTGGGTTGTCAGTGCTGGCAGTGTCACCGGTTTCAGGGTCAATACGGCGTGAGACGATGCCTGCGGGGCGTTCCATGAGCTTCTCCGGCATGCCCTTGAGGGCCACTTCCATGTAATCCTTCCATATGGGAAGCGCGGTCACGCTGCCAAACTCGCCCCGCCCCAGGGAGCGGGGCTGGTCGAAGCCCACCCAGGTGCCGGTTGCTATGCCCGTGTTGAAGCCCATGAACCAGGTGTCGAGCTGGTCGTTGGTTGTCCCTGTCTTGCCCGCCAGGTCCTCTCGCCCGAGTGAGCGGGCAGCCCGACCGGTGCCTCTCTGGATCACATCGCGCATCATGGACTGGAGGATGTAGATCGCTTCTTCATCGGCAACCCGTTCCATGGTGTGGACCGGGCGGGTCGCGTCCGGGCCCCCGATGTTCCCGTCGAGATCGGGAAGGGCGGCATCCAGAACCTCCTGGTTCTCGCTGCAGTCATCACACCGATGGGTTTCCGGCGCTTCGCGGAGGGTTTTTCCCTCGGGGCCGACAATGCGCTCAATCACCCAGGGTGTCACTTCGTAGCCGCCGTTGGCGATCATGGCGTAGGCGCGTGTCATCTCCATGGGGGTCATGGCGCCGCTGCCCAGCGCCAGTGACAGATCATCCGGCAGTCGGCTGGTGTCCAGTCCAAGGCTGTCGATGTAGTTCAGTGTGCGCCGGATACCGGTCTGGCGCAGCAGCCGGATGGCGACTAGGTTGCGGCTCTGGTAAAGGGCCTGACGCAGGGTGGTCGGGCCCCGGAATTGGCCGCCGGCGTTTTCCGGACGCCAGGAGGTTTCCAGATCCTCGTCATCAAAGACGATGGGGGCGTCATTGATGGTGGTGGCGGCCGTGGCACCGTGCTCCAGAGCCGCAAGGAAGATCAACGGCTTGAAGGCAGAGCCGGGTTGCCTGTGGGCCTGGGTGGCGCGGTTGTAGGAACTCATACTGAAGCTGTAGCCGCCACTCAGCGCCTCAATGCGGCCATCATCAGGGGACATGGAGACGATGGCGCCCTGTATCTCCGGGATCTGCATCAGTTCGGCGGTCAGCGTGTCCTGCTCGCCCTCGGAGCCAAGGACATCCTGAACCGGGATCCGGATATAGACCACATCCCCTTTGGAAACCACGTCCTGCGGTGATTCCGGCGTCGGGCCGGTGCGGTTCTCATCAATGTGCTTCCGGGCCCAGCGCATGTGGCGCATCGGGATGGTGACCCTGTCGTGCAGGGCGGTCACGGCAATGGCGGATGTCTCGTCCAGCTCCACGATGGCAGCAGGGACAAGGTCGTTCACCTGTGGCAGTCCTTCCAGGCGCTCAGTGAGGGCCTCGCGGTCACTGAGCATTTCCGGCGCCCACTGGTCCACCGGGCCGCGATAGCCATGCCGGCGGTCATAGGCTTCCAGGCCCCGACGGAGTGCGCGTGTTGCGGCCTTCTGCCTCTCGCTGTGCACACTGGTGTGGATTTCGAAGCCTTCACTGTAGATCTGTTGGCCGAACTGGCGCAGGGCTTCCCGACGTGCCATCTCAGCCACATAAGGGGCGTTCAGGGCAAGTTCGGGGCCATGGTAGCGGGCGCTCACGTCCTTACTGGCTGCTTCGCGGTATTCCTTGTCACTGATGTAACCCAGCGAGGCCATGCGCGACAGGATCCAGTTCCGTCTTGCCAGGGCCCGTTCCGGGTCTGCAAGCGGATTGGCGGTGGAGGGTGCCTTGGGCAGGCCCGCGATCATCGCCATCTCGGCCAGTTCGAGCTCGGTGATGGGGTCCCCGTAATAGACCTGAGCGGCCGCCTCGATGCCGTAGGAGCGGTTGCCAAGGTAGATCTTGTTGAGGTAGAGCTCGAGAATTTCGTCCTTGGAAAGCTCACGTTCGATCTGCAGGGCCAGCAGGATCTCATTGAACTTGCGCAGAAATGTTTGATCACGTGACAGAAAGAAATTTTTTGCAACCTGCATGGTGATGGTGCTGCCACCCGACTGGATCGAACCGGTTATCGCAAGCTCCCAGGTGGCGCGGATAAGCCCCCGCAGATCAACACCATGGTGCTCATGGAAGCGACTGTCCTCTGCGGCGAGGAACGCCTGGACCTGATGACGTGGCACAGCCTCCAGATCCCGTGGCGTTCTTCTCATTTCGCCGAATTCTGCTATCAGTTTGCTGTCACGTGTATACACTTTCAGGGGTGTCTGGAAGTTCACGTTCCGCAGCTGGTCCACGGACGGCAGGCCCGGCTGGAGGTAGAGGTAGAAGGCGGCCAGGACCATGGCGGCTCCGGCGGCCCCGGCAACAAAAAGGCGGCTGAGTATGCGGATGTAACGGAATGTACGGGACATTTTCTCTGACAATTTTTAACTATACGTCTATCATTTCATAAATTGCTTCAGGAGGCACCGGAAGCGGTAAGGGATCAGCAAGGATATCCGGAAAGCGTCATCCCTGAAACCGTTAACCGTTGCCATCCATACAGAATACTGGGGTGAGCACGTGTTCGGACTGCTTGGAAAGAAAGCGAACAGCATGCTCGGGGTCGATATCAGCTCAAGCTCCGTCAAGCTGCTGGAACTGTCAAAACAGGGGGATCGATACCGCGTTGAGAGCTACGCGGTGGAGCCCCTGCCGCCGAATTCGGTGGTCGAAAAGAGCATCAACGATGTGGAAGCGGTGGGCGATGTGGTCCGCAAGGTGGTGGGCAGAGCGCGCTCCGGCCTGAAGAATGCGGCCGTGGCCGTTTCCGGATCCGCGGTGATCACCAAGACCATCCAGATGCCGGCGGGGCTCAACGACTTCGAGATGGAGGACGAGATCGCCAACGAGGCGGATCAGTACATCCCCTATCCCCTGGATGAGGTGGCTATCGATTTTGAGGTCCAAGGGCCGTCCGAGATTAATCCAGACCAGGTCGATGTGCTTCTGGCCGCCTGCCGTAAGGAAAACGTGGATGTGCGCGAGGAGGCCCTCCAGATCGGTGGCCTGAACACCAAGGTGGTGGACGTTGAGGCCTATGCGCTGGAGCGCGCCTTCGGAATGCTTGAGTCGCAGCTTGAGCGTGACGCTGAAGAGCAGGTGGTGGCGCTGGTGGACATCGGCGCCACGATGATGACGCTGAGCGTACTGGTGGATGGCGAGACCATCTACACCCGTGAACAGCTTTTCGGCGGCAAGCAGCTGACCGAGGAGATCCAGCGGCGTTACGGGCTCAGTCAGGAGGAGGCCGGCCTGGCCAAGAAGCAGGGCGGTCTTCCGGACGATTACGAGAGCGAAGTCCTTGAGCCCTTCAAGGAGGCGGTCGTCCAGCAGGTGGCCCGGGCCCTGCAGTTCTTCTTTGGTTCGAGCCAGTACAACACCGTTGACTATGTTCTGCTCGCGGGCGGCACCGCATCCATAGCGGGGCTGTCCGAACAGGTGGAAGAAAAGACGGGAACCGCTACGCTGGTGGCGAACCCGTTTGCCGACATGGCGGTGGGATCCAAGGTGCATGCCGCGGGGTTGAGTAATGATGCTCCCTCCTTGATGATCGCCTGCGGCCTGGCGATGAGGAGTTTTGACTGATGGCCCGTATCAACCTCAGACCCTGGCGTGAAGAGCTCCGCGCCGAGAAACAGCGCCAGTTCCTGGTCATGCTCGCCGGTGCCCTGATTGTCGGCGCCGGTCTGGTATTCCTGTGGCAGAGCCATGTACAGGGCCTGATCGATCATCAGGAATCCCGTAACAGCTACATTGAGAATGCCATGAAGGACCTTGAGGAGCAGATCGCCGAGATCGAGGATCTCAAGGAACGCCGTGAGGAACTGCTGTCGCGCATGCAGGTGATCCAGGATCTCCAGGGGCAGCGCCCGGTGATCGTGCGTGCCTTTGATGAGATGGTTCAGACGCTTCCTGATGGTCTGTTCTACACTCAGCTGGAGAAAAGTGGTAACCAGGTCTCCATCGTCGGGATGGCCGAGTCCAACAGCCGGATCTCGAACCTTATGCGCAACTTTGAGCGCTCGGACTGGTTTGCCGAGCCCAACCTGACGAATGTCTCCGCCGCGGATGAACAGCGGTCCGGTTACAGTCGGTTCAACCTGAGCGTTCAGCAGGTGGTTCCGGATGAAGACGAAGCGGAATCGGAGCAGGAACAGTGAACTGGCAGGAAACGTTCGACAACATAAAGAATTTTGATGTCAGCGAGCTGGACTTCAACAATGCCGGCGTCTGGCCGATGCCGGTCAAGGTTGTGTTCCTGCTCTTGGTTTTCGGCCTCGTTCTCGGGGGCGGCTACTGGTTCTTTGTGAAGGACCTGTATACCGAAGTAGAGCGCGCCGCCGAGCAGGAGCAGGAACTGCGCCAGGAATACGAGCGCAAGGCTCATCGTGTCGCTAACCTGGACCGCTACCGCCAGCAGATGGTGGAAATGGAGGAAACCTTCGGTGCCCTGGTGCGCCAGCTTCCCAGCGATACCGAGGTGCCGGGACTTCTGGAGGACATCACGAACACGGCACTGGGCAGCGGGCTGGATCTGCAGGAGTTTGCTCTTCAGAGCGAGGTCCAGCAGGACTTCTATGTGGAGCTGCCGATCAACATCCGGGTGCGGGGGACCTATCACGAACTGGCAACATTCGTGAGCAGTGTCGCCGGACTTCCGCGGATCGTGACCCTGCATGACTTCTCGATCAGCCGCTCGGACGGCAACGACGAGCTGCGCATGCAGATGGTCGCCAAGACATACCGGTACCGGGCAGGAGGCGAGCAATGAGAGTATCCACAGTCGCCCGATATCTGGTGACAGTGGGCCTGAGCGTGGTGCTTGTGGCTTGCTCGCAGGGTCAGGGCTATAAGGATCTGGACCAGTTCATGAAGGAAGCCCGTAACGACCCCCAGGGGAAGATCGAACCGCTGCCGGAGTTCAAGGCCTATGAGGCATTCACCTATGCAGCATCCGATCGCCGGTCGCCCTTTGAGCCACCGGCTGAAGTGGTGCTGGAGAGCCAGGAGGATGACGAAGGTGAGCCGGAGTCCGAGATCAAGCCGGATGAAAACCGGCCGACCGAGCCGCTGGAGCGGTTCGAAATGAGTGATCTGGCAATGGTGGGCTCTCTGCAGCGGACCGAGGAAGGGCGGCTCTACGCTCTGGTCCAGGACCCTGAGGGGGGCATACACCGGGTCACTGTGGGTGACTATATGGGGCAGAACCATGGACGCGTGGAACGGGTAACCGAAACAGGTATCCAGCTGCGTGAAATTGTCGGCGATGGCAGCGGCGGTTGGGTCAAGCGGCCCCGGACCCTGTCGCTGGAACAAGAGTGAGCCGGGGTGCTGTCATGCAGATCACAACACGGAATCAGAAAAACCGCCTGAGGCACGCAATGCTTAAACAAATCGAGAAACTGCTGGTGATTGGTGCGCTGGCGCTCACGTCCGCGGGAGCCGGGGCTCTGACACTGGAAAATGTCGACTTTTCCTCGCTGTCAGGCGATCGAACCGAGATCGTTCTGGGCTTTGACGGGGAGCCTCCGGAAGCCTCCGGCTACACCATCCAGGATCCGGCGCGCATCACGCTGGATCTGGCCGATGTCAGCAGTGACCTCGAGCAGCGCTATCACGATCTCGGCGATGGTAATGCTCAGAGCATGACGGTGGTTGAGGCCGAGGATCGAACCAGGCTGGTTCTCAACCTCACACGTCTGGTACCCCATGACGTTCGGCGTGATGGTAACCGGATGGTTGTGACGGTGGGCGCGGAAGCAGGCCAGAGCACGGGAACATCCGGCGACTCGGGTGGTGACAGTGGCTCCGGCGGGACCGGAGACAGCGGCACCCAGGCGGTGGCGGGCGCCCCGATGGCGCCGGCTTCTGATGCCGCTCTGGAAGGCGTGGACTTCAATCGCACCTCGGACGACAGGGGCGAGGTGGTGTTGGATCTCTCCAGCTCCCGGGTCTCCGTGGACATGGACGAGCAGGCCGGGAAGATCCGGCTGGACCTCGGGCGTGTGGATCTTCCGGATCGGCTCCGCCGCCGTCTTGATGTGACCGATTTCGGAACGCCTGTAGAACGTATTGATACCTTTACCGAGGACGGGCGCACACTGGTGGAGGTGAGCGCTTCCGGCACCTATGACTACGCGGCCTATCAGACGGACGACCGGTTTACGCTCAGCGTGGAAAAGCTGACCGAAGACGAGGCCGAGCAGCGCCAGGAAGAGCGCTTCCCCTACGATGGCGAGAAACTGTCCCTGAACTTCCAGGACATTGAGGTCCGCTCCGTGCTGCAACTGATCGCTGACTTCACCGGGCTCAACCTGGTGGCCTCGGACACGGTAACGGGCTCGATCACGCTGCGGCTCGAGAATGTGCCCTGGGATCAGGCGCTGGACATTATTCTCCAGACCAAGGGGCTCGATAAGCGCCGTATGGGGAACGTCCTGTTGGTCGCTCCGGCCCAGGAGATTGCGGAGTACGAGCGCCAGGAGCTCGAAACCGAGCGGCAGATGGAAGAGCTGCGGCCTGTGCGCCTGGAGACCATCCAGGTGAATTACGCCAAGGCCGGAGACATCGTCTCCCTGCTGCGTGAAGATGATGAGCTGATCTCGGACCGAGGGTTCATATCCTCGGATGACCGGACCAATACCATCAGTGTGCGTGAGACCGCCCCCAAGCTGAAGGAGATCCGCAATCTGGTAGAGACCTGGGACCGTCCGGTGCGTCAGGTCCTGATTGAGGCGCGGATTGTCCGGGCGAATACCGATGTGTCGAGCGAGCTCGGGGTTGCCTGGGGTGTCAGCGGTAGTGGTGAAGCAGGAGATGGTGAGTATGCCGTTGGAGGTGGGCGTGGCAGCCTCGGTGGCGATACCGGTAGTATCGCTGACTTCCCGTCTGACATGAATATTGATTTTGGCATCACCAGTAGCAACACGAGCACTGCTGCTATTGGTTTCACTCGTGATGGTTTCCTGCTGGATCTTGAGCTCAGCGCCCTCGAGTCCGATGGCCAGGCCGAGATTGTGTCCCAGCCCAAGGTGGTAACAGCTGATCGACAGGAAGCCAGTATCAAATCGGGTGAGGAGATTCCGTACCAGGAGGCCACTTCGTCCGGGGCCACTAACGTCTCCTTTAAGGAGGCTGCGTTGTCGCTGAACGTGACGCCGCAGATCACACCTGATGACAACATCATCATGGATCTGGAGGTGAATCAGGACTCCCGTGGGCAGGTCACTGCGGGGGTCCCTAGTATCGACACCAATTCGGTGCAGACACAGGTTCTGGTCGGTGACGGCGAAACTGTGGTTCTTGGCGGTATTTTCCAATCCGAGGTTGCGACGAATATCCTGAAGACTCCGTTCCTCGGGGATATCCCATATCTCGGGGCACTGTTCCGTCAGACTGAGGAGATTGACGAGCGCAGTGAGCTCCTGATCTTCGTGACACCGCAGATCATGGAAAGCAACGTGCTCGACTGATCGGAGAAACACTTCGGGATCACGGAAAAGCCACCTGCGGGTGGCTTTTCTTTTGTGGTAGTCTCGGGCACTGAACTGGAGAGCGGGTGCTCGGATCCTCTGCTATGGCGCTGCCGGAAAGAATCATCCTCGTTGGGCCCATGGGGGCGGGCAAGAGCACCGTGGGCCGTCAGCTCGCCCGCGTACTCGGCTACCGTTTCCTTGATACCGACCGGGAACTGGAGGCGCGTACCGGCGCGGATATCCCCTGGATCTTTGATGTGGAAGGGGAATCCGGGTTCCGGGACCGGGAAAGCCGGGTGATTGATGAGCTTCTCCATGAATCTGGTATTGTGCTGGCAACAGGTGGCGGTGCCGTGCTGCGGCCGGAGAACCGGCAGCGTATGACGGATGGTTACGTGATCTATCTGCGTGTGACGCCGGATCTTCAGTACGAGCGCACGCGTATGGACCGCAACCGGCCACTGCTGCAGAACCCTGACCCGCAAGGAGTGCTGGAGCGGCTGTTTGAGGAACGGGATCCGCTCTATCAGGAAATTGCGGACCTGACCGTTGAAAGCAGCCAGCGCGGTCCACGCCACCTGGTACGCCACCTCTCGCGGGTTCTCGAAGAATCGGAAGGACATGCGCATGCAACCGAAGCAGGATCATCTGAACGTTGAGCTGGGGGAGCGCCGCTACCCCATTGTGATTGAGGAAGGCAGCCTCGGACGCATGGATCTCAGTCCCTGGGTTGAGGGCGAGCAGGTCCTGCTCGTCTCGAATGAGACGGTTGCACCGCTCTATCTGGAGCAGGCCCGCGCCAGTTTCCCGGGATGCCGGGTGGATGAGGTGGTCCTGCCCGATGGCGAGCGCTACAAGACCTGGGAGACGCTCAACCGCATCTTTGATGTGCTGATCGATAAACAGCACACACGCCGGACCACTCTGGTGGCGCTCGGCGGTGGCGTGATTGGTGACATCACCGGCTTTGCGGCCGCCACCTGGCAGCGCGGTGTGGACTTCATCCAGATCCCGACCACGCTGCTGGCTCAGGTGGATGCTTCCGTTGGAGGCAAGACCGGCATCAACCATCCCCAGGGCAAGAACATGATCGGAGCCTTCCATCAGCCCCGCATTGTGGTGGCCGATCCCCTCACCCTGGGGTCGCTGCCGCCCACCGAGATGGCGGCCGGAATGGCCGAGGTCATCAAGTACGGGCTCATACGGGATGAGCACTTCCTTTCCTGGCTTGAGGAGCACATGGACCACCTGATGGCCATGCAGCCCGAGCCCCTCAAGGAAGTCATCCGCCGCTCCTGTGAGTGCAAGGCCGCCATTGTGGCCGAGGATGAGCGGGAAGCCGGTGTGCGGGCCCTGCTCAACCTCGGGCATACCTTCGGTCATGCCATTGAGACCCACACCGGTTACAGTGACTGGCTGCACGGGGAGGCAGTGGCCGCCGGTATGATGATGGCCACGGACCTTTCCGAGCGCCTGGGGTATTTGAACTACAATGACTCGGTGCGCGTGCGTCAGCTCCTGATCCGGGCGCGTCTGCCCGTGAACCCGCCGGAGGGCATGTCGCCGGTGCACTTCAGGGCCCTGATGCAGGTGGACAAGAAGAACATCAGTGGCCGGGTAAGGCTGGTCCTTCTGCGGGCGCTTGGTGATGCCTTCGTGACCGAGGACTTCGATCCCGAAGCCTTCGAGGCCACGCTCAACCACTTCTGTCATCCACTGGACTGAACCATGAGTGAGCAGGCGGGGCAGGGCACGGCGGACCCCTTCGCCGAAAGCCCGGGCTTCTTCTTCACCGGGGCGCAGCGTCAGCACCAGCTGGATACTTTGGGGCATCTGGTTGCGTTCGGGGATATGGTCCTGGCTGTTACCGGCGAGCCGGGTGCCGGCAAAAGTCGTCTTCTGGCCGAGCTTGCCCGCAATGCCGCCTACCGCCTTTCCGTCCAGCGATTGCGCGCCGAAAGCCTCTCGGATGCCTCCTCGCTGCCTGGCATGCTCTCGCGCCTCAGTGGCCAGGCGCTGGTGGGAATGGCTCCGACTGAGGCGGCCCGGGCCTTCTTCCAGTGGAGCGTTGGGCAGGCGGAGCGGGATCGGCGCTGGGTCCTGGTGCTGGATGATGCGGATGTTCTGGGCGACGACGTCCTCGAGGCTCTGGTGGATGGCTTTGCCGCCAGTGATACAGGGCAGGCCGCTGTCCCCGTGCTCGCGGGAACGGAGGAGCTGACCCGGCGCAGGCCCCTGACCGATCCGGCCCGTAGCGCCATAGTCCATGAAGCTGTTCTGCCGCCTTTGCAGGAAGAGGATGTCCGTCACTTCATTCATGCCAGTTACGATCATGTGGGGGAGGACGCCACACCGCTTCTCACCGAAAGCGTGGTCCGCCGGATCCAGCAGCAGAGCGGGGGGAACCTCCGCACCATCCGGGAGATTGCGCCGGGAATTCTCAGTGGCCGCTCGGCTCTGGAGCGCGAGCACCGCCATGCCGCGAAGAAACGGTCGCCGGTCGCCGGGCCTCGCCGGTTCCCGTGGCGCCTGTGGGCTGGTCTGGCGCTTCTGGCGCTCGGTGTCAGCGTTATTCTGGTATCGCTGCAGTATGGCGGTAGCGGGGAAGGCACGAAGGAGCCCGTGACAGACGCGGAGATGGCCACGGAAGCGGAGTTTGATGAAGTCAAGCGCGCCCGCGAGGTCATAGCGGAAACGGAACAGGCCGGTCAGCCGGAAGGGGTTAAGGAGGGTCGAATAAGGCGTGATGAAGGCCCACTTCTGGATGTGTCCCCCATTACGCTCCCGGTCCGGGAAACCGCCCCTGAGACAGCATCTGAGCCGAAGCCGGAACCTGATGCGGGGTCGGGCAATGCCGAAGCTGTGGCTGAAGCGGAGGAAGAAGACGGCGAGAGCGGGTTCAATCCCAGGAACCCCGGCCGTTTCCGCGAGGCCCAGTGGTATCGCGAACAGGCCGAGGGGGCTTTTACCCTTCAGCTTCTGGGTAGTTTCAACGAATCCACTGCCCTAGAATTCATGGAAGAGTATGATGTGGGTGATGCGGTCTATACCCGGACGCGGCATCAGGGGGAGCCGTGGTTCATTGTGGTGCACGGAACCTATCCGGATCGGGCGGCGGCTCGCGAGGCCATTGACGCTCTGCCGGAACGGGTTCGGGCCATGGATCCCTGGCCGCGGGCCTACGAAGATCTTTAGGCTCAAAAGCTATAAGAACCTGCCTTGCTATCTTTTTCAGAACTCAACGATTTGAGGGGATTTTCGCGCGCGTGTAGACTACGCAGCCCTTTTGTGAAAACCGAGGGCTTAAAGATGCCCCGAGGCATTGTTTAAGCCTTTGTATTAGAAGAAAATCTCCAAGAGAGACTGCTATGATGACAGGTTTGTACCAGCCCGGTGAATACAGGGACAACTGCGGGTTTGGCCTGATCGCCCACAAGCAGGGCGAGGCCAGCCACAGGCTCCTGAATACGGCCATAGATGCGCTGACCTGCATGACCCACCGTGGCGGCATCGCCGCCGACGGCAAGACAGGGGATGGGTGCGGTCTGCTGCTCAACCTCCCGGATGCCTTCCTACGCAAGGTGGCGAAGCAGGAGCTCGGGGCAGACCTGGGTGCGGACTATGGTGTGGGTCAGATCTTTCTGAGCCGTGATCCGGAGCGCGCCGCCCGGGCGCGGTCTGTGGTTGAGAAGCGGCTGGCCGGAGAAGGGCTGACTGTCGTCGGCTGGCGCACCGTGCCGACCAACACGGAATGCCTGGGGCAGATGGCACTGGATGCCCTGCCCGGCATTGAGCAGGTCTTTGTGACCTCGGGCTCCGTGGATCCAGACCGGCTGGGCGTGGCGCTGTTTGTGGGCCGCCGCCGTGCCGAGATCGACCTTGAGGACGACCCGGAATTCTACGTCTGCAGTCTCTCCAACCGCACCCTGTCCTACAAGGGTCTGATGATGCCGGTGGACCTGCCGACCTTTTATCCGGACCTGGGCGATCCGGACATGGCGACGGCCGTGTGTGTCTTCCACCAGCGTTTCTCCACCAATACCGCGCCCCGGTGGCCGCTGGCCCAGCCCTTCCGTCTGCTGGCGCACAATGGCGAGATCAACACCATCGAAGGCAACCGCAACTGGGCGGTTGCGCGAGGCTCCAAGTTCAGCAGCCCCAACCTGCCGGATCTCGAAGAGCTGCAGCCGCTGGTCAACCGCACCGGTTCCGACTCCTCCGCCATGGACAACATGCTGGAGCTGCTTCTGGCCGGCGGCATGGATATATTCCGGGCCCTGCGCATGATGGTTCCGCCCGCCTGGCAGAACGTTGACCGCATGGACGCCGGCCTGCGCGCCTTCTACGAATACAACTCCATGCATATGGAGCCCTGGGACGGCCCGGCGGGGATGGTCATGGCGGATGGCCGCTATGCCGTCTGCATGCTCGATCGTAACGGCCTGCGTCCCTCACGGTGGGTGGAGACCGATGATGGTTTGATCACGGTGGCTTCGGAAATCGGTGTCTGGGACTATGACCCGGCGTCCGTGGTGGCCAAGGGCCGGATCGGTCCCGGGCAGCTGCTGGCCATCGATACTGCGGCCGGTGAGCTGCTGAGGACCGAGGATGTCAACGAGCGTTTCAGGAACGCGCGCCCGTACAAACAGTGGCTGCGCGAGAATGCTCTCAGGGTGGAATCGACGTTGCTCCACGAGAGCAGTCAGTCCTTTGAGCTCATGGAAGAGGATGAGCTCAAGGTCTATCAGAAGATGTTCATGGTCTCCTACGAGGAGCGTGACCAGGTACTACGGCCACTCGGTGAGAGTGGCCAGGAAGCGGTGGGGTCCATGGGGGATGATACGCCCATGGCAGTGCTCTCCAGCCGGGTCCGTCACGTGGCGGACTACTTCCGCCAGCAGTTCGCCCAGGTGACCAACCCGGCGATCGACCCGCTGCGCGAATCCATCGTCATGTCCCTGGAGACCTGCATCGGGGCTGAGCGCAATGTGTTCGAGGAGACGCCGGAGCACGCCAACCGGATCATCCTGTCCACGCCGGTGCTGTCGCCGGCGAAGTTCGCACGGCTGGAGGAGAATGACCGGCCCGGTTTCGAGGTGCAGCGTATCCGGCTGAGCTATCGCCCGGAACTGGGGCTGAAGAAGGCCCTGGAGGCCGTGCGCGAGGAAGCCGCGGAGGCGGTGCGCAATGGCAGGGTCCTGTTGATCCTCAGTGACAAGGGGCTCCAGAAGGGCGAGCTGCCGATCAACGCCATGATGGCCACGGGTGCCGTACACCACCATCTGGTGGCCTCGGGCCTGCGCAGTGACGCCAACCTGATCGTTGAAACCGGCTGGGCAAGGGACTCCCACCATTTCGCCGTACTGTTCGGCTTCGGTGCCACCGCCGTCTACCCGTACCTGGCGTACCAGGTTCTCAACGATCTGGTCACCAGCGGCGAGCTGATGATGGATCCCATTGATGCCAAGAACAACTACCGCCGCGGCATCAACAAGGGGCTGATGAAAATCCTCTCCAAGATGGGGATCTCCACCATTGTTTCCTACCGGGGTGCGCAGCTGTTCGAAGCCGTGGGGCTGTCCGACGAAGTGGTGAACCTGTGCTTCACCGGGGTGACCAGCCGCATCCAGGGCGCCACCTTTTATGACTTCCAGCAGGATCAGGAAGTGCTGTCCGATCTGGCGTGGAAGCCGCGCAAGCCGATCCCACCGGGCGGCTTCCTCAAGTACATGCACGGGCAGGAATACCATGCCTACAATCCGGACGTGATCCGCACCATCCAGGAAGCGGTCACCACCGGCGATTACGGGCGTTATCAGGAGTACGCCGGGCTGGTGAACCATCGGCCGGTTGCGACGCTGCGCGACCTGATGGTGTTCCGCAAGGACATCCAGCCGGTGTCGCTCGATGAAGTGGAGCCGGCGGACAATCTCTATACCCGCTTCGACACGGCTGCCATGTCGCTGGGGGCGCTGTCGCCCGAGGCGCACGAGGCCCTGGCCGTGGCCATGAACCGTCTTGGCGGGCGCTCCAACTCCGGTGAAGGGGGCGAGGATCCGGCCCGTTACGGTACCGAGAAGCGCTCCAAGATCAAGCAGGTGGCCTCCGGCCGCTTCGGCGTGACCGCCGAATACCTGCGTGAGGCGGACGTGATGCAGATCAAGGTTGCCCAGGGCGCCAAGCCCGGCGAAGGGGGCCAGCTGCCCGGCGGCAAGGTGAACGAGCTGATCGCCCGGCTCCGGTTCTCCGTTCCCGGCGTCACCCTGATCTCGCCGCCCCCGCACCACGACATCTACTCCATCGAGGACCTGGCGCAGCTGATCTTTGACCTCAAGCAGGTCAACCCGAAGGCGCTGGTATCCGTGAAGCTGGTGTCCGAGCCCGGTGTGGGCACGGTGGCCGCGGGTGTTGCCAAGGCCTACGCGGACCTGATCACCATCGCCGGCTATGACGGCGGCACGGCGGCGAGTCCGCTGACGTCCATCCACTATGCCGGGTCTCCCTGGGAGCTGGGGCTGAGTGAGGCCCAGCAGGCCCTGCGGGCGAATGATCTGCGCGACAAGGTGCGCCTGCAGACCGACGGCGGCCTCAAGACCGGCCTGGACGTGGTCAAGGGGGCCATTCTGGGTGCGGAAAGCTTCGGCTTTGGCACGCTCCCCATGGTCGCGGTGGGCTGCAAGTACCTGCGGATCTGCCATCTCAACAACTGCGCCACGGGCGTTGCCACCCAGGACGAGCGCCTGCGCTCCGAGCACTTCCAGGGCACGGTGGACATGGTCATGAACCTGTTCCGGTTCATCGCCCAGGAAACCCGTGAATGGATGGCCATGCTCGGCGTGCGCAGCCTTGAGGAGCTGGTGGGCCGCACCGACCTGCTGGAGCTTCTGCCGGGCGAGACCCCGCGCCAGCGCAACCTGGATCTGTCGCGGATCCTGGACAACGGCCATATTCCGGCGGACAAGCCCCAGCACTGCATGGTCGAGAAGAACACGCCCTTCGACCCGGGCGAGATGGCCGAACGCATGGTGGCTGACATGCTGCCGGCCATTCAGGAGAAGCGGGGCGGTACCTTCGAATACCGCATCACCAACTGTGACCGTTCCATCGCCGCGCGCGTGGCGGGTGAGATCGCGGCCGTACACGGCAGCCAGGGCATGGCGGACGCCCCCATCACCGTCAATCTCACCGGGTCAGCGGGCCAGAGCTTCGGGGTGTGGAACCCAGGCGGCCTGCACCTGAACCTGGAAGGTGACGCCAACGACTACGTGGGCAAGGGGATGACCGGAGGCAGTATCCGTATCCGGCAGCCGGCGACCAGCCGTTTCGAGACCCAGAAGACGGCCATCATCGGCAACACCTGCCTCTATGGTGCAACCGGTGGCTGGCTGTTCGCGGCCGGCATGGCCGGGGAGCGTTTCGGCGTGCGCAATTCCGGCACCCACGCGGTGGTCGAGGGCGCCGGGGATCACTGCTGCGAGTACATGACCGGTGGCCTGATCACCATCCTGGGCGAAACCGGCCAGAACTTCGGCGCCGGCATGACCGGTGGTTTCGCCTATGTGCTCGATGAGAGCCGGACCTTCGTGGACAAGTACAACCATGAACTGGTGGAGATCCACCGCATCTCCAGCGAGCACATGGAGCCGTACCGGAACCATCTGCGTGGGGTGATCCGCGAACACGTTGAGGCCACGGGAAGTGCCTGGGGCCAGCATATCCTTGAAAACCTGGACGAGTACATTGGCGCCTTCTGGCTGGTCAAGCCCAAGGCCGCCAGTCTCAAGGGGCTGCTCGAAAGCACCCGTGCCCGTCCCGAGTAACGGCGGGCACGTATCCGGTTTTCAGGAATTCTGAGTTGAGGACGATTCATGGCTGAACGACTGAACAACAACTTCCAGTTCATCGAAGTCGGGCGCTGCGACCCCGAGAAGGTGGCAGTGACCACTCGCCAGGAGGAATTCGGTGAGATCTACAAGCCGTTCCGCAAGCAGGAGGCGGCCTCCCAGTCCCATCGCTGCCTGCACTGCGGTAACCCCTACTGTGAATGGAAGTGCCCGGTTCACAACTACATCCCGAACTGGCTGCAGCTGGTCTCCGAGGGCAACATCCTCAAGGCTGCGGAACTGTGCCACCAGACCAACTCGCTGCCCGAGGTATGCGGCCGGGTCTGCCCCCAGGACCGGCTCTGCGAAGGCGCCTGCACGCTCAATGACGGCTTCGGGGCGGTGACCATCGGCTCCGTGGAGAAATACATCACGGACACCGCTTTTGCCCTGGGCTGGCGCCCAGACCTGTCGAAGGTTGAATGGACGGATTACCGGGTAGCGGTGATCGGCGCCGGCCCCGCCGGCCTGTCCTGTGCGGATGTGCTGGCGCGCAATGGCGTGAAGCCGGTGGTCTATGACCGTTACCCGGAGATCGGGGGTCTCCTGACCTTCGGCATTCCCGAGTTCAAGCTCGAGAAGCACGTGATGCGCACGCGCCGTGAAGTGTTCGAGGGCATGGGCATCGAGTTTCGCCTGGGCGTGGACGTGGGCACGGACGTGGCCATCGAGGACCTGATGGAAGAGCACGACGCCGTCTTCATGGGCATGGGCACCTACACCTACATGAAGGGTGGCTTCCCGGGCGAGGAGCTGCCGGGTGTCTATGAAGCCCTGCCATACCTGGTGTCCAACGTGAACCGCCGGCTCGGTTTCGACAGCGAGGACGAACGCTTCATCAACATGAAGGGCCAGCGGGTCGTAGTGCTCGGTGGTGGTGATACCGCCATGGACTGCAACCGCACGGCAATCCGTCAGCAGGCCGCCAGCGTAACTTGTGCCTATCGGCGTGACGAGGCGAATATGCCGGGCTCGCGCAAGGAGGTCTACAACGCCAAGGAAGAGGGCGTGCAGTTCAAGTTCAACCGCCAGCCCATCGCCATTATCGGCGAGGATCGGGTGGAAGGTGTTAAGGTCGTGCAGACCCGGCTGGGCGACCCGGACGAGAACGGCCGTCGTCGGCCCGAGGCGGTGCCCGGCAGTGAGGAAGTGATCCCCGCGGATGCGGTGCTCGTGGCCTTCGGCTTCCGGCCCAGCCCCTCGGACTGGTTCGATGAGCACGCGGTTGAAACCGACGATGGTGGTCGGGTCATGGCACCGGAAAGCAGCCAGTACCCGTACCAGACGTCAAACCCCAAAATCTTTGCCGGCGGCGACATGGTGCGCGGCTCGGACCTGGTCGTTACGGCCGTGGCCGAGGGGCGTAAGGCTGCCGACGGCATCATGGACTATCTGGACATTTAATGAGCCAACTCCACAACGACAGGCTGTTACGCGCCATCGCCGGCGAGCCTGTGGATGCCACCCCGGTCTGGATGATGCGCCAGGCCGGGCGTTATCTGCCCGAATACCGCCGTGTGCGGGAACAGGCGGGCAGTTTCATGGCCCTGTGCCAGGACGACAGCCTGGCCTGTGAGGTCACCCTCCAGCCGCTGGAACGCTTTGACCTGGACGCGGCTATCCTCTTCTCCGATATCCTGACCATCCCGGATGCCATGGACCTGGGGCTTCACTTCGTCACCGGTGAGGGCCCGCGTTTCCAGAAGACCGTGACCACCGCCGAGGACGTGGCGGCCTTACCGGAACTGGATGCGGAGCGGGACCTGGGCTACGTGATGAAGGCGGTGTCCACCATCCGCCGCGAGCTTAACGGCCGTGTGCCCCTGATTGGCTTTGCCGGCAGTCCCTGGACCCTTGCCACCTATATGGTGGAAGGCGGCTCCAGCAAGGATTTCCGGGGTATCAAGCGGCTGATGATGGAAACCCCGGAGGTCCTGCACGGGCTGCTGGGTAAGCTGGCGGATGCGGTGACTGATTACCTCAACGCCCAGATCCGGGCCGGCGCCCAGGTTGTGCAGATCTTTGACACCTGGGGCGGGGCACTCAGCCCCCAGGCCTACCAGGCCTTCTCCCTGGGGTACATGCAGCGCATCATCGATGGCCTGATCCGGGAGCATGACGGCCGCCAGGTCCCCGTCATTGTCTTCACCAAGAATGGCGGCCAGTGGCTGGAAACCATGGCCGGCTGCGGCGCGGACTGCCTGGGGCTGGACTGGACCACCCACATCGGCGAGGCCCGCGAGCGTGTGGGCAACCGGGTAGCCCTTCAGGGGAATCTGGATCCGTCCACGCTCTACGCGTCCGACAATGTCATCCGCAGCGAAGTGGAGCGGATCCTGGGCGAATACGGCACCGGCTCCGGCCACGTTTTCAACCTGGGGCACGGTGTGCACCTGGACGTGGACCCGGACAAGGCGAAGGTCATGGTCGACGCGGTGCATGAGTTCAGCGCACGCTGAGTGTCACGGGGGCGGCAGGGATGAGTAAGCGCAGCAAGGCCCGCACCGCCTATGTCTGTGGCGACTGCGGCGCCGAATACAGCAAGTGGCAGGGTCAGTGCGGCGCCTGCGGGGCTTGGAATACCCTTTCGGAGGTCCGTCTCGGAGGCGACACCGCCGGCGAGGCCCGTGAGTCCCGGTTTGCCGGCTATGCCGGGCAGCGTGCGGCGATCCAGTCCCTGGACGACATCGATCTCACCGAGGAACCCCGCATCCCTACCGGGATCACCGAGTTCGACCGCGTGCTCGGTGGCGGGCTTGTCTCCGGTTCCGCCGTCCTGCTCGGTGGGCATCCCGGGGCCGGCAAGAGCACGCTCTTGCTCCAGGTGCTTTGCGAGCTGGCCCGCTCCCAGTCCGTTCTGTACGTTACCGGCGAGGAATCCCTGCAGCAGGTGGCGCTGCGCGCCAAGCGTCTGGAACTGAGCGCCAGCGGCGTGCGCATGCTCTCGGAGACGGGGGTGGAGCGCATGCTGGAGGTGGCCGGTGATGAAAAGCCGACCATCATGGTGGTCGACAGCATCCAGGTGATGCACGTTGCGGACGTGGAGTCCGCACCCGGTTCCGTCTCCCAGGTGCGCGAGAGCGCCGCCACGCTGACCCGCTTCGCCAAGCAGAGCGGGGTGGTGCTCTTCCTGGTGGGCCACGTGACCAAGGACGGCGGACTGGCGGGCCCCAAGGTCCTGGAGCACATGATCGATGCCTCACTGATGCTGGAAGGCGACAGCGACAGCCGCTACCGCACCCTGCGGGGCATCAAGAACCGCTTCGGCGCCGTGAACGAACTGGGCGTCTTCGCCATGCTCGAGCAGGGCCTGCGCGAGGTGCGCAACCCCAGCGCCATATTCCTGAACCGCGGGAGCGAGGCGGCACCGGGCAGTGTGGTGATGGTGGTCTGGGAGGGTACACGCCCGCTTCTGGTCGAGATCCAGGCCCTGGTGGACGACAGTCAGGGTGGCTATCCCCGCCGCGTGGCGGTGGGACTCGACCAGAACCGGCTAGCCATGCTGCTGGCGGTGCTGCACCGCCATGGTGGCCTGCACTGCGGTGACCAGGACGTGTTCGTGAACGTTGTCGGCGGTGTGAAAGTAGCGGAGACCACCGCGGACCTGGCGCTGCTGTCGGCCATCATTTCCTCCTTCCGCGACCGGGCCCTGCCCAGGGACCTGGTTATCTTCGGTGAAGTCGGCCTTTCCGGCGAGATCCGCCCCGTACCCAGCGGTCAGGAGCGCATCCAGGAGGCGGCCAAGCACGGCTTCGGCAAGGCCCTGGTGCCCACGGCCAATGTGCCGAAGCGTCCACCCGAGGGCATGCAGGTGACCGGTGTGAATCGGCTCTCCGAAGTCCTGGACGCCCTCGACGGTTTCTTCCCCCACTGACGCATTCCGCAACGGGCGCTATAGTTGGCCCGTACACCCAGTGGACTGAACCCGGATCCGGAGTGCCGGCCATGACCCGAACCGTGACTGTTGAGCAGGACGGGGCGCTTTACCTGATCCGTATCGAACGCCCTGATGTCCGTAATGCCGTGGATGGCCCCACTGCGGAGGCCTTGGCTGAGGCTTTCCGCGCCTTTGAGGAAGATGAAAAAGCCTGTGTGGCGGTTCTGAGCGGTGCCGGGGAGCACTTCTGCGCCGGGGCGGACCTCAAGGCGGTGGCCAGCGGGGAAGGCCGTAATCGCCTGTCACCGGAAGGTGACGGGCCCATGGGTCCGACCCGTATGCGCCTGAGCAAGCCGGTCATCGCTGCCGTCAGTGGTTACTGTGTGGCAGGCGGCCTGGAGCTGGCTGCCTGGTGTGATCTGCGTGTGGCGGATGAGACGGCGGTATTCGGTGTCTTCTGTCGGCGCTTCGGGGTGCCGCTGATTGATGGCGGCACCGTGCGATTGCCACGCCTGATTGGCCAGAGTCACGCCATGGACATGATCCTGACCGGCAGGGCCGTGGCGGCGGATGAAGCCTTGAGGATGGGTCTCGCCAACCGCGTGGTACCGGCGGGCGAGGCGCTTGCCCGGGCCCGGGAACTGGCGGAGCAGCTGGCGGGCCATCCGGGCACCTGTCTCCGCGGGAATCGGCTCAGCGTTCTGGAACAGTGGGGGATGGCGGAATCCGAGGCCATCCTCAATGAATTCGAACACGGGGAGAACACCCTGTCGTCGGGCGAGACCGTCAGGGGAGCGCTCCGGTTCCGCGACGGTCAGGGGCGCCATGGTGAGCCGGGTTGAGGGCGGCATCAAGTCACTGAAACGCGCCCTTGTCGGGCTGGGCGCTCTCCTGCTCAGTTCGGAAGCCTGGGCGCAGGAAGGCAACGGGAACTGTGTTGTCAGCGACGTCCAGCCGGAGGTCATTGACCTCGACCAGCCGCGGGACCAGCTGGCCCGCCAGAGTGACCTGGTTATTCCAGAGGGCGCACGGATCGGCCATGTCCGGATTGTCCGTCGTCCCATCTTTGATACCAGCGATCCCGAACAGGACAACTTTCTTTACCGCACTTTGAACGCCCTCAATACACCCACCTGGAAATCGGCCCTGCGCGCCCAGCTGGTCTTTGATCAGGGGGACGTTTATGAGCCGGGAATGATCGCGGAGTCAGAGCGTATTCTCCGCCAGAGGGAATACCTCACCGCCGCCTGGGTCGGCGTTACGCGGGTCTGTGGGGATGAGGTGGAGGTGAGCGTGCTGGCCAGGGATACCTGGACGCTGCTCCCCAGCTTCGGTGCTTCCCGCTCCGGGGGAGAGAACACGTCCAATGCCGGCATCTCCGATCCCAACTTCCTGGGCTCCGGCAAGAGCCTTGGCATTTCCTACACGCGGGACCCGGACCGTACCGAGACCAGCATCGATTTTGATGATCCCAATGTCCTCGGTTCCCACTGGCGCACCGGCTTCTCCTACGACGAGCGCAGCGATGGGCGCGGTCGCAGTGTCTACCTGGAACGGCCCTTCTACAGCGAGCGGGCCGGCTGGCGCGCGGGGCTGAGCGGTGTCGACGATGTGCGCGAGCAATCCCGGTTTGTCGGGGCGGAGGCCATCGCGGATTACCGTCGCAGCCGCGAATACGCCAGTGTGGACTGGGGCTGGCGACTGGATGAATACAATAACCGCCAACTGCGACTGCTCGGGGGTTACCGTTATGAATCCTTCGGTTTTGAACGGCTGCCTGACGAGCCGGCCCTGGATGTGCTGCCGCGCGACCGCACCCTGAGCTATCCCTGGATCGGTTTCGATCTCCGGGAGAACCGCTTCCGGGAAATGGTGAACCTGACCCGACTGCAGCGGGTCGAGGACGTGCGCGATGGCTTCGTGTGGCGCACGGAACTGGGCTATTCCGCAACCGGATTCGGTGCCACCGAGGATCGGGTGGTTCTGAACATGGATTTCCGGGATGCGTTGCTGGCCACGGAAACGAACTACGCCCGCTACGGGTTCAGCCAGAGCGGCACCTATCGCATGGACGAGAACCGATTCGAGAACCTGCAGGGGACCCTCAACCTGGCGTATTTCCACGGGGGGTCCGTGCGCTGGAACAGCTGGTACACCAACCTGTCCTATACGGCCGCCCATAACCTCACTGCGGACCAGCAGCTGCTCATCGGCGGCAATAATGGACTCCGGGGTTACCCCAGCGAATACCAGCAGGGCAACCGGCGGGCGCTCTGGACGCTGGAACGGCGCTATTTCCCGGACTGGCATCCGTTCAAGCTGTTCCGTATGGGCGGTGTGCTGTTCACGGACGTGGGGCGGGCCTGGTTCGACGACGGTCGCAACAATGGCCCGGCCGACGGTGTCCTTAAGGATGTGGGCTTCGGGTTCCGGCTGGCGTCAAGCCGGATCGAGGTGCAGCGGATGCTGCACCTGGATTTCGCGTTCCCGCTCGACGGGGACGACAGCATTGACCAGGTGCAGGTCCTGTTGCGGGGGCGTACCCGGTTCTAGTGCGCTCTGGCCTGTTCCTCGGTGCTTCCAGTCGCCTCACTGATCAGCGCCCGCATCAATGCGGCTGTTTTCGCCGGTGCCTCGATCATGGGCATGTGCGCAATGTCCTCGAGGATCTCCAGGCGGCTGTTCGGAATGGCCTCCGCAACGAGTGGCGCATTGGCCGCGTCAATGATGCGGTCATCGGCGCCCCAGAGAACCAGTGTGGGCGCTTGGATGCGCCTCAGGGTGGTCCGGAAGTCCTCCTCCCGGTCCGCTTCGAGGTCCTCGAAGATCTTCTGGTTGATGTCACGGTTCCGGTAGGCTTCACGGGCCATGACGGAGCTGACCGGCCAGGGGATGAAAGGCGGTTCGTTCATGGCGAAGGCCATCAGGTCGTCGTAGTCCGAAGGAGCCTCCAGAACCAGAGGGTTCTCTCCTTTTGCCAGTTGTCGGTCCAGTTCCGCGGGGTGCTCATGGATGCCCGCGCTATTGAGGAGAGACAGACTGGTAACCCGACCCGGGTATTCCGCCGCGGCAACGGCGACGATGGCGCCGCCCATGGAGTTGCCGGCGAGGTGGGCGTGCTCGATGCCCAGACGATCCATAAGCTGCATCAACCGCTCCGCTTGGCGGGGAATGCCGTAGTCAAGCTCCGGGTTCTGCACGCTGTCGCCATGGCCGGGCAGGTCCGGGGCGACGATGTTGTATTCCCCCTCAAGATGCTGGGCGAGCGTCAGCCAGTTTTCCTTGTTGGCACCGAAACCGTGAACCAGCACCAGCGTCTGTCGGTCGGCCTGCAGTTCTGGCGTGCGCAGGAACCGGAGCTCGCCGTAATCGAACCTCATCTCCCGTGATTCGAGACCGGCAGCGCTCGTTTCGTAGCTGATGGCTGCGTTGTGAATGGACTGCTGTACGCTGGAACACCCTCCCAGGAGCAGCACGGGCAGCAGTAGGGTGATGATACGCAGGGCGCATTTTTCCATCTGAATCTCCAGTTCCCCGAGAAAGGGCCCAGAATAGCGGCTCCCCCAGCTGTCATCCAGCGCTCTGCGTGCGTATCATCACGGCAGTTGCCATTCAACGGCTTTCACGGAACCGCAGAAGGAAATCATGATGAACCAGAATGGATACGATGTTGTTGTTTTTGGCGCCACCAGTTTCGTAGGCCGCATCCTGGCCGATTACCTGCTGCACGCTTTCGGTGTGGGCGAGGATCTGACCTGGGCGATCGCGGGACGATCGGAACAGAAGCTGGAAGCGCTGCGCTCGGAACTGGGCTCCATGGCGGTGGATCTGCCCGTGATCGTGGCGGATGCCTCGGATGAGGCAGCCCTCCAGTCCATGTGTGACGGCACGCGGGTTGTCATCTCCACCGTTGGGCCCTATGCGCTCTACGGTGAGCCCCTGGTTCGGATCTGTGCCGAGAGCGGCACCGACTACTGTGACCTGACCGGCGAGGTGCAGTGGCTGCGCCAGATGATCCAGAAGTATGAGGACACGGCCCGCAGCTCCGGGGCGCGTATCGTGAACTGCTGTGGTTTCGATTCCATTCCCTCGGACATGGGGGTCTGGTTCATGCAGGAGCAGGCACAGGAGCGCTTCGGCAAGCCGCTGACCCGGGTGAGCATGCGCGTGAAGGCGGCCAAGGGCGAACTCTCGGGCGGAACAGTGGCGAGCCTGATGAATGTCGTGAAGGAGGCCACCTCCAATCCCGAGCTGCGCCGGGAGCTGGCCAATCCCTATTCCATCTGCCCGCCGAACCACGGCTTCACCGCGCGCCAGCACACGGTCAAGAAGGCGGAATACGATACCGACTTCCAGGCCTGGACCGCGCCTTTCGTGATGGCGGCGATCAATACCCGGGTGGTGCACCGTTCCAATGCGCTTTCCGGCAAGGCCTATGGGAGTGACTTCCACTATGACGAGGCCGTTCTGGTGGGCAAGGGCCTGAAGGGGCGCGCCACCGGCTGGGGGATGACCGGTTTCATGGGGGGCTTCATGCTGGGGGCCTCCATTGCACCAACCCGCTGGCTTCTGGAACGCTTCGTGGTGCCGAAGCCTGGTCAGGGCCCCTCCCGTGAAGCCCGCGAGAAAGGCTTCTTTGACCTGAGGTTTTTCGGGGAAACCGAGGACGGCGAGACGCTTCGCGGCAAGGTGACGGGGGATCGTGATCCAGGCTATGGCGCGACCTCGAAGATGCTGGGGCAGGCCGGTGTCTGCCTGGCCCGGGATATTGATCGGGAACAGGTCGGAGGTGGCTTCTGGACGCCGGCCACGGCGCTTGACGGCCAGCTGCTTGAACGGCTTCAACACGCCTCGGGGATGACGTTCGAGCTGCTCGAGAGCTAGGTTCCGGGGCTGGGGTAGTGTTTCAGTTGCTGTCCACCTGCCGCAGAAGCTGACCGAGCAGTCCCTCCGCTGCCTCAATGGGCGCCCGCCATTCCTCGTAGTTGTGGACCATGGCGGGAGCATGGGGAATCGGGGGGGCCTCGTCCTGTTCGTCATCCCGTGCAGAGTCAGAGATAAACTGCAGCCGTTCGGGGTTGGCGTCGAAGTGCTCCACCAGGAAGTCGCGCACCTTCTGTGACAGGGGCATGCGGTAGAGCTTGGTCAGGCGCAGGGCAATCAGTTCGGCCGCCGGCCCCAGGTTGTCCGAAAGCTCCTTGACCACGGCCGTACCCAGTCCGGCCTTGGCGTCGGCGCTGAAGCTCATTTCCAGCCCCTCCAGGAAAGCCCCGCGGCTGCTTTCCAGCGCGCGCTGGACGCTGGGATTGTCCAGATCGATCAGTGGTCGGAGGACCAGAAGCACCCGTATGGCCAGGTGCTTGGCATGCTGAATGGACATGGGGGAGTCATGCCGGAGCACCCCCATGTTACCCGGCGCAATGGCGTGATCATCCAGGTAGCGTACGAACTGGCCGGCGAACTCCAGTTTCTGTTCATCATTGAGCGCTATGGTGCTTTCACGGATGCGCAGCCCCTCGCCCGGCAGTGCCAGGCTTTCGTTCTCGAAGAGACGTTCGCGCAGCAGTGTCCAGCGCTCCAGGGCGCGGACGTAACGCACGTAGCGGTCCTGAAGGCGCCCCACGGCCTGGCGGGTGAGCTTGGCGTAGCGCAGCGCCATGCGGAGATTGCGGACCGCGCGGCGGTTGGTCTCGAGTTCATTCCGGCCAGACCAGCGCAGGCGCCCGACCAGACGTGTCAGCGCGTTACTGGTCTCCTGTAGCAGTGTATCGGTGTCGGCGTCGAGTATGCTGTGGTCCAGTGCTGTAAGACGGGTCTCGATCAGGAAGTAGGCCAGTTCGCGCAGATAGAGCACGGCCGAGGCCTTCACCTGCCGGTAGGCATTGTGCCAGCGCTCCAGTTCGTCCAGGGCCCTGGCCAGCTGCCAGTCCCCCTCGTAGTCCAGGGTCAGGCGGGTGATCTCGCGGCCGCTAAGCAGTTCGAAGGCCAGGCCCAGGATGTCCTCCACATCCTCCAGCGTCATCAGTGAGAGATCCTCCTGATGCGCCGCGGCATAGACCTGGCTGATGAAATGGTCGCCCCGTTCCACGCCCTCGTCCTGGTTGGGCGCGCGCCCCTGGAGGCGTTCGCGCAGCAGGTCGGCGATCTCGCCCGAGTATTCCTTGAGCTGCGTCAGTGCGGCCTCGATGTGTTCCTCATAACGGAGGTTGAGATCCCGGATGCGGCTGAACATGCCCGCGCGGCGGAAGACCTCGATTTCTTCGGCGATGGTGGCGAGGGTGTTGTCATTGGTCAGGTCATAGACCGCGACGGAAATGGTGTTTGACCCCAGATCCTGCTTGCGCAGGAGAATCGCGGCAGCATCGCGCTGGCGCTCGGGCTTGGTCAGGGTGCCCAGGTGAAGGTCTCTGGCTGTGAAGATCAGGTCAGGGATCATATCGAGCGTGCGGGTGATATTGGCACGCACTTTGTCCTGTTTCCGACCACGGATGGTGGTCGCCATGATGCGGGCCACAACACCGATGATGGCCGCGATGAACACGTAGATCGCGAAGAACAGGTAGGTCCGAAGTTCGACCGGTTCACCGTAACCCAGCAGCGAGCCACCCTGGAGTGCCAGGAAGGTGACCGGCCCCGCCGTCCACAGAAGCTGGGCAAGTGTCAGGGTCCAGGGGACCTCACGGGTGCTTGAGACCAGGTCCTCAATGCGCGTTCGCCCAACCCGTTCCAGGTTAATTGTGGTGGTATCGTCCTCGGTATCCCGGTCGTTACGGTCGAGGCCCTGGCGGTTGAGAAGCTGGAACAAGTTGGTCGGCCCGGTAGCTGCAGGTGCTTTTCCGCAAATTCTAGCACTTACAGTTCTTTGTGGGGGTTACAGCCAGGGCGCGCGGCTGGTTTCCACCTGCCAGAGGAGATGGTCCATGAGGCGGGTTCCGGTCCCCCAGGGGATGAAGGGAAGCCGGAAGCCCCCGGAGCCCAGGCGAATCCCCAGATTGGCCAGGCCAGCGCGGCGTTGGAGCGGATTCTGGAACAGCTTCAGTGTCTGTACCCGGTAGGCGTCGAAAACAGTGTAGTGACAGCCGATTAGACCTCCGCGCAGGATGAGACGTTCGCCATGGAGGCACCAGCCCTGGCGGTGCCAGTTGAGCACGATCAGTGGTGGCACCGGCAGGAACAGGGCCAGAACCCAGGCAGGTACGTCCCCCACAGTCACCCAGGCAACAGTGATCGTTGCCAGAAGCCCCCAGAACGCGAACCGTGGCAGCATGAAGCGGGCATTGACCGGGTGGAAACGGAGGTCCCCCCAGTCCAGACCCGGGTACAGTGTTTCAATGATCTGGGCCTGTTCATCGGGAGTGAGCGAGGGGGCCATGAGTGCACCACCGCCGCCATCCGGCTGGTCCGGCAGCGACGGGCCGATGGGATGGCAGCTGAGATGGTGTCGCCGGAACAGGCGGGCTACAAAGCTCTGCGCCAGATGCAGGTGCTGGATGCGCTGGTGGCGGATGCCCTGCTCACGGCGCGTCAGCAGCCCTGAGGTGACCCGGTAGCGTTCGCCCTCCCGGAACAGCTGGTAGCCCTGGTAGCGCAGCAGTGCCATGGTCATCGAGGCCAGGCTCATCAGTACCAGCAACAGCAGTATGGCCAGCGGCAGCACCAGGAACTCCGGAAGCCAGCCCGGCATGGTTTCAAGCAGCGTGTTCATGGCCTGCTCGGCCTCCCGGCTCCGGTCATCCCCCAGATTCCGGGTCACGGCTCCCATCAGTGAGGCCGCAATGGCGCCACCCCAGAGGATGGCAGGGCTGCTGATGCCGTAGATGACGAGATCCGATGGGTCGCGCCTGAGCAGCTCATGGGTGCCCGGGGAACCGGCCCCGGAAGCCTCCGCCTCCGGCTCCAGCGGGGCGTTCGTTTCAGCCAGGGCGCGGTCCCGGAGGCCTTCCGCTTCACCCAGGGGGATACCGGGCAGGTGTACTTCTTCGCTGGCGGAACCCGCGGATTCAATGGTCAGCCGCGCAAGCCCGAAAGGTCTGAGGTAGATCGGGCGCTCCAGCCGCACGTTCTGTATGCGTTCGAATGCCAGGGTCAGCTTGTGGCGGGTGAATACCCCCTGCTGCACCTGTATGGCGCCGTCGTGGACACGGTAGAGAAACCGGAGCCAGCCCATGACGGCCATGCCCACACCGAGCAGGACCAGTGTCAGGGCGGTGGTGGCGATCATCAGGGGCGACTCGCGCGCGAAGGCCACTGTGCCCGCTATCAGACCCAACAAAGGGCCCGGGTTGCTGCCCACCAACTGGCGCAGGAAGGTCAGGCCATGATGGATGATGGCCAGGGGCGAGACGCGGTGCCAGTCACTGCGGTACGTCATCGTCCCCGCCGGTGCTCTCCGCGTTGTCTGTGTCGTCTGCCTGATTCAGCAGGTACTGGCGCAGCTTCTGCCCCAGGGCCTCCTCCAGTCCCGGAATCACCAGGTCCGCCTGCTGGCCGCCGGCGCCGTAGCACTTCAGGGTGACCAGCCCGAACCAGCGCTCCAGCGGGCCGTTCTCGGTCTGGATGTGCTGGATGCGGTTGCGTGGGATGACGGTCGTGCTTTTCCAGAACAGGCCTTCATGGAAAAGGACATCCTGTTCGCGGATGGCGTAGCATTTGACCCTGGCGGCGGGATGGCTGAGCAGGGTCGGGATCAGCAGCACCAGCCAGGCGGCTGCCACCAGCATGGCGTTGAGGGGAATGACACCCAGGGCACTGAGTGCCAGACCTGCGCCGCCGGCTGGCAGCCAGAATGCGAGCCCGCTCAGCAGCACCATGCGCGCATAGTCCGGCGCCAGGTGCTGCCATCGGGCTTCTTCGATGCTCGGCAGCTGTTGCGGGAGCAGGCTATCGTTGGAGAAAAACGTCTGCATGGGCATCTAGGGGAGCCGGATATGGGAATGACGAGTATCAGGGGCGTGCGGCCACTGTTGCAAGCGCTTGCCGGGCTGGCCTTCATGTTTCCGGCCGTGGGCTGGGGGGATGGTTTTCTGGAGTGGCAGCAGTGGCGGGATTACGACGAACCGGGTCCCGCCACGGTGGCAGAGCCGGTCAGCCGTTCCGTTCGCGGTCTGCGGGTGGGAGACCGGCAGGGGCTGCGTTTTGTGTGGGACTATCAGCCGCTGCGGATCCGCTCCGGCCAGCCGGCCCACAACGGTCACCTGCACCGTCTGGCTCTGGAAGCCCGTGAAAAGCGTGGGGCCTGGCAGCTCTATGCCAGCGCCGGCATCCATGCAACCTCGAATGTGCTCAAGCATCAGGACCCCCATTCCGATGTTTGGGTCGGGCGCATCGGGCTCTGGCGCGATCTGCCCGGCAGCGGAAGCTGGGCATGGAACTCGGGGCTGGTATGAGTCTGGATACCCGTGTGCACTACCGGGAGGAGAGTGGCCAGCTGGTCCGCCTGCGCTGGTGATCTATACTGGACTGATTATCGGGCATTCATGAAATGGCTGTAGCGAGAGGTGTCATGGCCGAAACGGTATCCACACAGCCCCCCACGCGGGGGTCGTCCAATGACTGGGTGCAGTACCTGAGCCAGGTGGAAATGCCGGTTCTGGCGGAAACACTGAGAGAGATCAGCCAGCTGACCGACAGTGACAGCTCCACCGTCAACCAGCTCGCGGACGTCATCCTTAAGGACGCGGATCTGACCTCCCAGGTCCTCAGGCTTTCCAATACGGTGTTCTACAATCGTTCCCGGGTAAGTGTGAGCACCGTCAGCCGGGCCATCACCCTGATCGGCTTTGACGCGGTGCGGGCCATGGCGATCTCATCGCTGGTCATCGATGCACTGCTGTCGCGCAACCCGCGCACCCATCTTCTGCGCTGTCTGGCCCGGTCCCTGCACGCCGCTGTCCAGGCCCGCTCGCTGCTGCCTTCACGCAGTGCCGAGAAAAAGGAGGAGGTCTTTGTGGCCGCGCTGCTCAGCCATATCGGCGAGCTGGCGTTCTGGGCCTGCCGTATTCCCCAGGCTGATGAACTGGATCGTAAGATGAACCAGATGGATCCGGTGGAAGCCCAGAAGGAGGTCATCGGGGCCAGCTTTGCGAGCATCACCCGTGGGCTTGCCTCTACCTGGTCCCTCGGGTCCCTGGTGAAGGAGGTGGTGTCATCCGGAAAGGCGAATTCGGCTGCCTCGGCACTGGTGCGCCATTCGCTGACGCTGGCGGAGGCATCCGAGCGAGGCTGGCATGACCGCCAGGTGGAGCAGGTGGTGGAGAAGCTGGCCGGTTCGCTGAAGGAGTCGAAGGAGGACCTGCAGGAAAGGGTCCAGGAGAACTCCCGCGAGGCGGCGGAAGTGGCGGTTTCCTATGGTATGCCCCAGGTGACGGCGCTGCTTCCGGATCGCGACGATGGTGGCAGCCCAGGCGAAGGCCAGCTGGACTCTCACGGTGACCCCATGCTGCAGCTCCAGATCCTGCGCGAGCTCTCCGAACTGCTGGTGGATAACCCGGATCTGAATCTGGTGTTTCAGACGGTCGTTGAGGGTATGCACCGCGCCATCGGGCTGCAGCGCGTGGTGCTGCTGATGCGTGATCGCCGTGGCCACCACCTGATCACGCGCAAGGTGCTGGGGGAGGGCACGGCCCATTGGCGTGACGAGTTCATCATCGACATGAGCAGCCGTGACCTGTTGGCGAAAGCTGCTACAGCGGGTGAGAACATCCAACTTTCCAATCCGGAAGAGAAACCCTGGAAGAACCTGGAGCGACCGGGGTTCGACCGTCATATCGGTCGGCGAACGGGGCTGTTCGGGCCACTGATGGTGGGGGAGCGGGTGGTTGGTTTGTTCTATGCCGACAACAGCGACCTCTACCAGCCACCGGACCGTGAGCAGTTCCAGGCTTTCAGCCATTTTGTCCAGCAGGCACAGCTCTGCCTGAATAATCTGTCGGAATCTTCTGGATGAGTGGTGGGGGGGCTGCATAAAAGAAGGGGGCCCTGAGGCCCCCGAGAGGATATGACGTCCCTGTCATGCCATGACCCTGATAAAGGTCAGATTGCCCAGTCATCGAAGCCTTGGCTCCGATGGTTCCCATCTTAAATAGAAAACACTCTCAAATGCAAACGACAATTCATTAAAATGTTGAGGGACCTTCACCTGGGACACGCTCCAGTTGCATGAGCGGGTTATCCGAAGAGAGTTGAAGGCAGGAATCGGCTGCGGTAGCCCCCTGGCGTCATACCGGTTCGGGCAAGGAAAAGCCGGGAAAAGGCGCTGGTGTCTTCGTAGCCTACCGCCCGGGTGATCTCTGACAGCCGACGGTGGGGCTGTTCCAGCAGTTTTTTGGCCTTTTCCACGCGCAGTTGCTGGAGATAGCGCAGAGGGGTATCCCCGGTGGCGTTGGGGAAGCGGCGCTTGAATGTGCGCGGGGTCATGTGGAAGCGTTCGGCCAGTTCATCCATGCGGATCGACTCGGTCAGGTGGTCGGCCAGCCAGTCCTGAACGGCGCTGATGGCCTCGTCCTGGTGGTAGCGCCGGGCATGGATGCTGCCATAGGCGGCCTGGCTTTCCCGGCCCATGTCCATCACGAAGGCCCGGGCCAGGGCGCGGGCGGTATCCACGCCGCAGTAGCGCTCCACCAGGAAGAGACCGAGATCCAGCCACGCCATGCCGCCGCCGGCGCAGAAGATATTGCCATCCGCAGTGATCAGCCGGTGGGGGCGCAGGCCCACCTCTGGGTAGCGCTCGCGGAACAGGCCACTGTAGCCCCAGTGTGTGGTGGCCTCACGGCTGTCCAGCAGGCCGGCTTCCCCCAGCAGAAAGGCGCCGGTGCAGTTACTGGCCAGGTCGCGGCCTTCGGCATGCCAGCGGTGGAGCAGGGGGAGCAGCGCCCGGTTGGCATCCAGGGTCCCGTCAATATCGCCACCAATGGTTGGAATGATCACCAGGTCGGCCGGGGGCGCAGTGTCCCACCGGCTCCCGGCCATAAGGCTGACACCATTGACGCAGTGGCAGGGGCCTCCGTCAGCAGTCGCGAGCGTGACACTGAACCTTGGTTCCGGCTGTTCGTCGTGGATACGGGCCCAGGTCACACCCGCCATCCGGAACAGGTCCATGACGCCAGTGATGGCGGTGGCCAGGGCTTTCTCGAAGCCGATGATGGTGACCTGGTAGTGCTCCGGCTGGGGCATTACGGTACCCATGGTTGGCAGGATCCGCCAATATTGTGTCATTGATGACAGTAGGCGGCCATTGTCGGTTGTGGCAGTGTAGGAACAGAATGAACCAGCGGAGACCCTATCGCCATGGCCGATACCCTTCTTGACCGACGCGACTTGGCCTTCCAGCTCTACGAAGTGCTGGACACCGAATCCCTGAGTGAGCGTGAGCGTTTCGGCGACCACAGCCGCGAGACCTTCGATGCGGTGTTCGATACCGCAGAGCGGATCGCCCGGGAGCAGTTCGCGAGCCACAACAGCCTTGCGGACAAGGAAGAGCCCCGTTTTGAGGATGGCCGGGTGGTCATGCGCCCGGAGGTGAAGGCGGCGGTTGATGCCTACGCCGAGGCTGGCTTCATTGCCGGGCGCTATGACTACGAGCTGGGTGGCATGCAGCTCCCCGAGACGGTCATGACCGCCTGCAATGGCTTCTTCATGGCGGCCAACCCCAGCACCGCAGGCTACCCCTTCCTGACCACCGCCGCCGCCAACGTCATCCGCACCTTCGGCTCCACACAACAGCAAGAGTGGTTCCTGCAGCCCATGCTGGAAGGGCGCTTCACCGGCACCATGGCGCTGACCGAACCCCAGGCGGGCTCCTCGCTGGCGGATCTCCGCACCTCGGCCAAGCCCACGGATGAGGGGCACTACCTCATCAAGGGCGCCAAGATCTACATCTCCGGGGGCGAGCATGAGCTCAGCGACAACATCGTGAATCTGGTGCTCGCCCGCATCCGCGGGGCGCCTCCAGGGGTGAAGGGCATCTCGATGTTCATTGTGCCCAAGTACCGGCTGGATGCGGACGGCAATCCCGGGGAACGCAACGGCGTGGGGCTGGCCGGTCTGATCCACAAACTGGGTTACCGTGGCACCACCTCCACGGCGCTGAGTTTCGGTGACGACGCGGACTGCCATGGCTATCTGGTGGGCGAGCCCCATCAGGGTCTCAAGTACATGTTCCAGATGATGAACGAAGCGCGGGTCGGTGTGGGCTTTGGCGCGGCCGCCATCGGTTACCGGGGTTACCAGCACAGCCTGGAATACGCACGGGATCGCCGGCAGGGTCGGCCACCGTCCGAGAAGGATCCGACCACGGAACCGGTGCCGATCATCCAGCACGCGGACGTGCGGCGCATGCTTCTGGCTCAGAAGTCGTGGATGGAGGGCGCACTGGCGCTTTGCTTCTACGGCGCGCGGCTGATGGACGACAGCCATACCCACCCGGATGAGGAGCAGCGCCGACAGGCGCGGCAGATGCTGGACCTGCTCACGCCGGTGATCAAGGCCTGGCCCTCGGAATACGGGCCCAGGGCCAATGATCTTGCCATCCAGGTATACGGCGGTGCCGGCTACACCCGCGAATACCCGGTGGAGCAGTGCTGGCGCGACAACCGCCTCAATCCCATTCACGAGGGCACCAACGGCATCCAGGCCATGGACCTGCTCGGGCGCAAGGTGTGGCAGGGCAACGGCGAGGCTATCCAGCAGCTGTTCGGCGCCATCCAGGCGGACCTGCAGAAAGCGCCGGACGAGCGCTGCCGGCAATGGGCCCATTCACTGAGCGAAACCCTGCAGCAGGCCGGCAAGGTTACCCAGTCCCTGGGTCAGGCGCTGGCACAGGAGGTTCCTGAGAAGGGGCTGTCGAATGCCAGCGTCTACCTGCGTCTGTTCGGCCATATCTGCGTGGCCTGGATGTGGCTGCGTCAGGCCAACACGGCCAGCGCGGCTCTGGCCGGCGAGGTCTCGGATGCGGACAGGGCGTTCTATCAGGGCAAGCTCCAGGCCGCCCAGTACTTCTTCCACTGGGAGCTGCCGACGGTTGCCCAGGATCTGGTTCTGCTGCAGAACCAGGACGACACCTGCTATGCCATGCGCGATGAATGGTTCTGACCACGTGGGGGCGGTAGGAGCTTGCCCTGCAAGCGATCCAATCCATCGCGCGCAGGGCGCGCTCCTGCGGTGAAATAACAAGATTCAGGAAATGGGACTATGGCTCTGGTAAATGTTGAAGCAAAGGATCACATCCTGTTCATCGGCCTGAACCGGCCGGAGAAGATGAACGCCATGAACCGGCAGATGTATCATGACATCGCCGCCGCCTACGGCCGGCTCAACCGCGATCCGGAACTGCGCGTGGGCCTGGTCTACGCCGAGGGGGATCACTTCACCTCCGGCCTTGAACTGGACGACTGGGCCGGGGTGTTCGCCAACGGCGAGGGTCTGAGCCTGAATGAGGGCGAGATGGATCCCTTCGGCATCGTGGGCCCGCCAATGGACAAACCGGTGGTCTATGCCACCCAGGGGATCTGTTTCACCTGTGGCGTGGAGATGATGCTCAACACGGATATCCGGGTGGCGGCGGACAACAGCCGCTACGGCCAGCTGGAGGTGAGACGCGGGATCTTCGCCTGCGGTGGCGCCACTATCCGTCTGCAGGAAGAGATCGGTTGGGCCAATGCCCAGCGTTACCTGCTGACCGGGGATGAATGGAGTGCCGCACAGGCCCGGGAGTGGGGGCTCGTCCAGGAGCTGGTGGCACCGGGGGAGCAGTTCGATCGTGCCCGTGAAATGGCCGAAAAGGTTGCGAGGGCGGCACCTCTGGGCGTTCAGGGCAGCTTGCGTTCCTCGCGCATTGCGCGCACGGAAGGGCATGATGCCGCCAAGGCCCGACTGTTCCCGGATCTCGCTCCGGTCATGCGGAGTGAGGACGTTCAGGAAGGCATCCAGTCGTTTCTGGAACGGCGTGAAGCAGTCTTCAAGGGGGTCTGAATGGGCCCGGAGTGGTGGTTTTGCCGGTTGATCCACAGTGTGAGCGCCGATATGCTGCCAACCTTAAGCGTATGTAACGTCGCAAGAGATTGAAGACGATGGACGACTGGCAGATCGACGTGGAGAGCCAAAAGGCTCGCCACAGCAGTGGCCTGGAACTGACGTTCGAGGGGCGCCCCCGGACGAAGCATTTTTCCGGCAGCCCTTCCAGGGTACCCGAGGGGATGCAGTCCCTGGAGCTGGTGCGCCTGATCCGTGAGGGCTACCAGGCGTTTGAGGCGGCCTGGCCGGAAGAGGGTGGCCCGCATGTGGCGCAGGCCACCGGCAAGCCCCAGCAGGAAGAGGGCAGTGGCGTTAAGGTCAGCCACCGCCGTCGCCGCAAGCTCTCCCGCAGCAACTCACCAGGGTAGTTCGGACCCGTCCGAGTGCCGGAATACCCCGCTATTTTCAAGGTTGAGCTCGTCCACCCGCTGGATCAGCCGCTCTGCGGCCTCGGCGGGCGTGATGTGGCCGGTATGGCCGGTCATCGCTGTCTGTACATAGCCCGGATGCATAATGCCGACACTGATGCCTTTCGGTTGCAGATCCACTGCCAGCGATTTCGCGGCGGCATTGAGCGATGCCTTGGTCATCCGGTAACCGTAGCGCCCACCTGAGTCATTGTCCGCGATTGACCCCATCCGCGATGTCATCATGACCACCTTACCGTCTCTGGGAATCAGTTCGAGCAGTGCGGTGGTCACCTTCAGTGGCCCCAGGGTGTTTACCTCGAACTGGGTCTGGATGCGATCCCAGTCCATATCCTTCAGGTTCTCATCGGTCAGCAGGCCGGCGTTGTTGTAGAGCACATCGATGGTTTCACCCTCGAGATTGCGCCGCGCCTTGCCAAGGCTGATATCGTCCGTGACATCCACCCCCTCGATGATGTTCACACCCAGGGACTTCAACTCATCCGAGGCTGCCCGGCACAGGGCCGTTACCCGATCACCACGTTCATGCCACTGGCGGGCGAGTTCGAGTCCGATACCACGGTTGGCACCGGTAATGACCACGTGTTGGCTCATGCGTCCTCCTGTCGTGATTTAACTGGTCAGTGCAGGTCTGTCTGATAACCTGCGCCGTATCAACAGCCTATTACGAAACCATGAAGGAGGAAAATGTGTTGCAGGTTCAAAGGTCATTACTGGTCACAGGCATCGCTGTAGCCCTGGCAGCGCCGGCTGTGGCCCAGGAGTCGGATGAATGGAGTGGCTCGGTTGAGCTCGGCCTTGTGGAAACCTCCGGCAATACCGAGGAAACCACTGTTTCAGGTGAGGCGGATGTGACCCGTGACTGGAATGATTGGCGACAGAATGTCCTGCTTCAGTCCCGATATGCGGAACAGGGAGGTGAGCGCACCGCCGAACGCTATTCCGCGTCGACCCAGCTTGATTACAAGTTCAACCCCAATGATTTCGTTTTCGTCCGGGGGCGTTACTCCAACGATGATTTCAGTGGTTACCAGTTCCAGGCCTCGACCTCGGCCGGTTACGGGCGCCGCCTCTGGAGTGAAGGGGACAGCCATTTCGACCTTTCCTCGGGCCTTGGTTATCGCTACAGCAAGTTCGATGAGCGGGAGCCGGGCGAAGGGGACGAGCGCGAAGGTGCCATTGGCCGCCTTGCGGGGGATTTCCGCTATCAGCTGTCCGAGACCGCGCACTTCCGGCAGGAGGCGGAAACGGAAGTAAGCCTGGACGATGGCGAAGCCATGTCCCGCTCAGTGACCTCCCTGCAGGCGAACGTTAACAGCTCCCTGGCGCTGAAGCTGTCCTATACCGTCGAGCATGACTCGAACCCGCCCGAGGATACCGAGAGAACGGACACCATCACGGCCGTCACCCTTCTCTATGGTTTCTGACCGGGCATAAAAAAGCCCCGCATTGGCGGGGCTTTCAGCGTAATCCGGGGACCGGATTATTCGGACATCTCGTCCACGCGCTCCTGGATTTCCGGATTGGAGTTGTAGGCCACGGCAATGGCGTTGTATTCCTCAACGGTCATGCCTTCGTCCTCAATCACCTCGACCATTTCGGTCTGAGCTTTCTGCTGGAGTTCACGGGCCTTGTCCTCGGATTCAGCGGACTCAATCTGTGAGACATAGTCCTCACGGACGTCGCCGATCTTGTCCTGCAGCTCAACAAAGTTCTGGAGCTCTTCGTCGGAGAAGTCAGCGTTCTGCTGCTTTTCCGGTGCGCCCATGCCCTGGCCCTGGCTCTGCTGCTGTTGCTGCTGGCCCTGACCCTCGGCACCGCTGCCGCTACTGTAGTCTTGGGCTACCGCGGACATACCGGCGGTACTGAGTGCGAATGCGACGGCTGCAGTAAGAGTCTTCAGTTTCATGTTGATACCTCCTCAAGGTAACGGGTTGTGTGGTGCGACAACCTGAGGAAATCAACTGCTGTGCCAGAACGGTACAGGATGAACAGGTGTTAAATGAAAACGCCTCCCGGAGGAGGCGTTCATGACAGCGTGGACAGGCTCATTCGCTGGCCATTTCGTCCACACGCTCCTGGATGTCCGGGTTGGAGTTGTAGGCCACGGCAATGGCGTTGTACTCCTGAACGGACATGCCGGCATCCTCAATGGCGCTGACCATTTCGGACTGGGCTTCCTGCTGCAGCTGGCGGGCCTTGTCCTCGGATTCCGCCGCCTCGATCTGGGAGACGTACTCCTCGCGGATCTCGCCAATGCTGTCCTGGAGGTTGACGAACTGCTGCAGCTCTTCATCCGAGAAGTCCGCCGGCTGCTGGGACTGCTCCATCCCCGGATCCTGCTGGCCTTCTTCGCCGTTGCCGTAATCCTGGGCCATGGCCTGGGCGCCGGTCAGGCCGAGAGCCAGTGCAAGTGCAAGGCTGGTGATTCGAATCATTGTGGAAGTCTCCTTTGCTGGATTCGTACCGTCTCGTAGCAGGAGTTGTGCCAGGCATGATGAAAGCTTAAAAATTGCCATTTATTAATCAGTTACCGGCTGCACTGTTAAGAAAACCCCATGAGGAATAGCGCCAGAGGGTGTGACATAATGACACATGGGGCGTGCACGTGGGACATTATGCCACCCATGAGCAGGGAGTGATCGATGAAACGTCTGCATCTGCCCGGTCTCCAGTTCACGCTGATTCTCGCGGTGGTTCTGCCGTTACTGCTGGTCAGTGGCGTGGCGGTCTACTGGGGATTAGGCGTGATCCAGTCTCATGACGAGGAGCGTCTCAAGCAGGATCTGGCGCTGCTGGCACAGGCAACCCGGTATCCGCTTTCACGGGCTCTCCAGAATGGGGACTACGTCCAGGTCAACGACATCACGACCTCCATTTTCAGCGTGGGCCGTGTCTACGGGGCCTCCGTCTACGATCAGCGTGGTGACCGTGTGTCACAGGTGGGCATTGTGGACCGGGATGTGAGCGACAGCCGCAGCGCGGCGGATGCGGTGGCCCAGGGGGATGAGTTGGGCACCTATCGCGAGATTGAGGGCGAGGACGTGTTCTCCCACTTCACCCCGCTGTTCAGTGAGGATGGCCGCATCATCGGACTGTTGCAGATCACCCGGCAGCGCAGCGATTTCGATCAGCGCCTGGCGGATCTGCGCAACAACGCCTGGTGGATCTGGTCGCTGACCGCTGGCGCCATACTGCTGGTGGCGATCGGGGGGCACTATGGCGGCGTGGGTCGCCATGTGGGCCGACTCTCAAGCGTCATGGCCCGGGTCCAGAGCGGCGACCGGCGCATCCGGGCCCCGCTCCGGGGGCCCCGGGAAACGCGCCAGCTGGCGGCGGCACTCAATGAGATGCTCAACAGCATCGAGGCGGCGGAACGGGAGATCATTGACCAGAAAGCGCGGGAGACGCGGCTGAACCAGCGCCTGCAGCACCAGGAGAAGATGGCCATGATCGGTCGGGTGGCTGGCGGTGTCGCCCATGAACTCGGTGCGCCGCTGAGCGTCATCGACGGCCGTGCCCGGATGCTGGAGCGTCGTACCGGGGATGAGCGCAGCCAGCGCAACCTCGGCGACATACGCCACCAGGTCCAGCGCATGACTCGGATCGTGCAGCAGCTTCTGGATTGCTTCCGGCACTCCCCCCACGCCGCCGAGGGCCGCTTCACCACCACGGAACTGGTGAATGGCGTCCTGGATGCCCATGGTGATGCCCCTGAAGGCGTCACCCTGGAGATCGATAACTGGGATCCGGAAGCAGTGATCAATGGTGACCGGACACGCTGTGAGCTGGCGGTCTCCAATCTGCTGCGCAATGCCTTTCTGGCGGCCGGCTCGCGGGTCATGCTCAGCGTCCGAAGGGGACCCCAGGCCATTGCTGTCACCGTAGAGGATGATGGCCCCGGCATCCCGCCCGGTGACCGCGAGTCTGTGCTTGAGCCCTTCCACACCACCCGTGCGGCCGGGGAAGGCACCGGCCTGGGGCTTGCGGTGGTGCGCAGTGTCATGCAGGAGCACGCGGGGGCCATCATCATCGGAGCGAGCCGCTGGAATGGCTGTGCCGTGGTGCTGCAGTGGCCGGCGGGCAGGGAATCTGAAGGAGGTGAAACCCCATGAGTGTACGTATCCTGGTGATCGAGGACGATTCGAGCCTGCTGGATCTGCTGCGGGAAGAGCTCGAGGTGGAAGGCTACGAGGTGGTCACCGCGCAGCGCGCCGATGAGGGCATCCGGCTCTGTCATGATGGGATACCAGACCTGGTGGTCTCGGATCTGCGTCTGCCGGACAGCGATGGCATGGCCGTACTGCGCGAGACCCAGACTCTTTCGCAGCCCCCCCTTTTCGTGCTGATCACCGCCTTCGGGACCGTGGACCAGGCAGTGGATGCCCTCAAGGCCGGTGCGGATGAGTTCCTGACCAAGCCCCTGTCCATGGATCACTTGCTCCTGATGATCCGGCGCCTGCTGGAGCAGCGGGCGCTGCGGCGCGAGGTCGATGCCTACCGCAGCAGCGGGGATGTTGCCGGCTTTCATGGGATCATTGGGGGCAGCGCCCCCATGCATCGCCTGTACGATCAGATCCGGCAGGTGGCAACCGGGGCCATGCCGGTCCTGGTGCTGGGGGAAAGTGGTGTGGGCAAGGAGCTCGTGGCCCGGGCCATTCACGCGGAGAGTCCGCGGGCGGAGCAGCCCTTTGTGGCGGTCAACTGTGCCGGTATTCCTGCGGATCTCATGGAAAGTGAATTCTTCGGCCATGCCAGGGGCGCCTTCACCGGTGCGGACCGGGCGCGGACAGGCCTGTTCGGGCAGGCGGACGGCGGCACGCTCCTGCTGGATGAGATCGCGGAAATGCCACTGGCGCTGCAGGCCAAGCTGCTGCGCGCGCTGCAGGAGGGCACCATCCGCCCCGTGGGCTCGGATACGGAACAGAGTGTGGATGTACGGGTGATCGCCGCCACCCATCAGAATCTGCAGGCGCGCGTGGCCAGCGGTGACTTCCGCGAGGATCTCTACTACCGGCTGGAAGCGCTGGCACTGGATGTGCCACCGCTGCGTGAGCGCTCTGATGACATCGAGCGGCTGGCCATGTTCTTCCTGGAGGCCTCACTGCGGCGTAGCGAGCGCGGGGATCTGAGATTTGATGACGCCGCCCTGGCCTGTCTGCGCGCCTACGACTACCCCGGCAACATCCGTGAGCTGGCCAACGTCGTTGAACGGGCGGTGACCTTCTGCAATGGCGAGCGTATCCTGCCGGAGCATCTGCCACCACGGGTGCGGGAGGCCAGCGGTGCCGCCCAGTCACCTCCGGAGCCGGCGGGCGGCGCGGACGGGGATGGACTCCTCGCACTGGGAGAGCCGTTGCCAACCCTGGAGACACTCCAGGAGCGATATGTGGAACATGTCCTGGCGCAGGTGGAGGGCAACAAACGCCAGGCCGCGCGCATTCTGGGCGTCAACCGCCGTACGCTCTACCGCTGGCTGTCGGAGGACGACGAGGATTCCGCGTAGCCCGGCAGTCGGTCCATCTCATCCCAGGGCTCCCCGTGTGTGCGCTCCCGGCAGGCCACCCGCCGGTGCAGCGCGGCCCGGGCCATCATGTGGGCGCTGACCGGGGCCGTGGCGAACAGGAAGACCGTGATCAGGATCTCCTGCACGCTCAGGCCCTCGTGGCCCACGCCGAACCAGATCATGGAACCCAGCAGGGTTGCCCCCACGCCCAGGGTGCTGGCCTTGGTGGGGCCGTGCAGGCGCATGTAGAAATCCGGCATGCGCGCCAGCCCGATGGAGCCCAGCAGGGCCACCAGCGCGCCGCCGAGCAGCAGCAGCGCGATCAGTGCGTCCAGCCAGAAGGGCAGTGCCATGCTTCCGTCCATCATTCGATCACATCCCCGCGCACCAGGTATTTGGTCATGGCGACCGTACCCACAAAGCCCATAAGCGCGATCAGCAGCGCCGCCTCGAAGATCAGCGACGAGTCCATGTAGATGCCACCGAGCACGATCACGGCAATGGCATTGACGTTGAGGGTATCCAGGCCGAGGATCCGGTCAATGATGTCCGGCCCGCGCAGCAGCCGGTACAGGTTCAGCAGCAGGCTCAGGCTGAACAGCGCAAGGGCGATGGGCAGTACGGTGGCGGTCATTCCAGGATCTCCCTGAGCGGTGTCTCGTAGCGCTCGCGGATCTGCTCTATGAGCTCATCCTCATCGTCCAGGTGCAGGACATGCACAAGCAGGTAAGCCCGGTCCGGGCTCAGGCCCGCGGAGACCGTGCCCGGCGTCAGCGAGATGCTGCTGGCCAGCACGGTGATGGCGAACTCGTTGGTGAGCGACAGGGGATAGCGCACGAATCCCGGCATCAGCGTTTCGGGATCGCGCAGGATCAGTCGCGCCACGGTCAGGTTCGAACGCAGTATGTCCACCAGCAGCCGCAGCATGTACAGCAGCAGGCGGACCGGGTTGTGCAGGTGCGAGCGTTCCGGCCAGAACTGCTGGGTTGAGAAGGGAATCAGCCAGCCCAGCGCCGCCCCGAGCAGCACATGCCCCGGGCTGACGGAATTGACCAGAAGAAGCCAGAGCACCAGCAGGAACAGCGAAAAGTGGGGCCTGGGCCACCAGTGGGTCAGCTGTGGCATCAGTGGCATGTCAGTGCCCTCCCTTCAGGTTGAGCCCGGCCTCATGGACCGCCCCTACGTAGTCACCGGGTGTCATCAGCTGTGCCGCTACAGAACGGGTGTAGTCCATCAGTGGCGCCGCGCCGAGGCTCAGTACCAGCCCTGCACCCACCAGAACGATCACACAGGCGAGCCGAACGCGGTCGGCCCTAATATCATGCTCCCGCTTCGGTGACTGGCGCCAGAAGAACTTGCTGCCCGCCCGGCTCAGGGCAATCAGCATCAGGAAGCCCGCCCCCAGAAGCAGTGGCCAGAAAACGCCCGCGGCCCCCTCCCCGAGGCTGGCCTGGAGCATCCAGGCCTTGCTGACAAAACCGCTGAACGGCGGAAGTCCGGCCAGGGCCACCGCGCCAAAGAAGAACAGGATGCCCAGGGTGCGCCTGTCCTTCATGGCGGCGGTGACTACCATGTAGTCTCCAGCCGCACCCCGCTGGCGGGCAATCAGGTCCGCGAACAGGAAGAACCCCCCGGTCAGCAGCGTGGTGCTGACCAGATAGAAGAGGCCGGCGGCGAGGGCCTCGGTACTGCCCAGGGCAATGATCGCCATCAGGGTGCCGGTGGAGACGATGACCATATAGGCGGTCATGTTGCTCAGGCTGGTGGCGCCCAGAACCCCAATGCCGCCCAGCGCCAGGGTGGCCAGAGCCAGGGGCCATAGCCACTGCCAGGCCGTCAGGGCTGCGAGCGGCTGATCCAGGGCGAATACCAGGGGGAAGACACGGATCATGGCGTACAGGCCGACCTTGGTCATGACCGCAAACAGGGCCGCTACCGGCGCGGCGGCCGCAGTATAGGCGCGTGGCAGCCAGAACAGCAGCGGCAGCAGTGCCGCCTTGACCCCGAAGACCACCAGCAGCACCAGCGAGGTGGCCTGCAACAGGGGCTGGTCTGCGGCCGGGGCGGTGCTGATGCGCACGGCCAGGTCCGCCATGTTAAGTGTGCCCGTGAGCCCGTAGAGCATACCCAGAGCCAGCAGGAAGAGCGCCGAGCCGATCAGGTTGATGATCACGTAGTGGAGCCCGGCACGGCTGCGGGCGGTGCCGCCACCGTGCAGCAGCAGGGCGTAGGAGGCGATCAGCAGCACCTCGAAGAAGACGAAGAGGTTGAAGATGTCGCCGGTCAGGAAGGCGCCGTTGAGCCCCATGAGCTGGAACTGGAAGAGGGCGTGGAAATGGGCGCCGGCATCGTCATCACCCCGGCAGGCGTAGATGAGCGCCGGCACGGCCAGGGTGGCGGTCAGCACCAGCATCAGTACGCTCAGCCGGTCCGGAACCAGCACAATCCCGAAAGGTGGCGCCCAGCCACCGAGGGCATAGACCAGCCGTCCGTGCTCCAGGACCATGCTCCCCAGCCAGAGCACCAGGCCGAGACCGGCCACAGTGGCGCCCAGGCTGATGAAGCGCTGGGCGTTCAGGCCCAGGCGCGGCAGGGTGACCAGCAGTGCTCCGGTGATCAGGGGCAGCAGTATGGGCAGGACCGGCAGGTGATTCATGGGCGCCAGTCCTCCTCGGGATCCACACCGTCAACGTGGTCATTGCGCAGCTCCACCGCGGCGCGCAGGGCAAGCACCACCACGAAAGCCGTCATGGCGAAACTGATCACGATGGCTGTCAGAACCAGTGCCTGGGGCAGTGGGTCCGTTGGGTCCGCGGACTCACCGATGACCGCCGGGGCCGCCAGTGCCAGCCGGCCACTGGCGAACAGGAAGAGGTTGACGCCATGGGACAGAAGGGTCAGTCCCATGATGACCGGGAAGGTGCGACCGCGCAGCACCAGGTAGATGCCACAGGCGGTGAGCACGCCGACAGCAATGGCGTAGAGTGCTTCCATCTATCCGATCTCCTTGCCGGGGCCGTGCACGGTCATGAGTTTGCCCAGGTTGGCGAGGATCAGCAGTGTGGCCCCGACCACGGTGGTGAAGACGCCCAGGTCGAACAGCAGCGCGGTGGCCAGCTCCAGATGACCCAGCAGGGGCAGTTTGTAATGCCCGAACCAGGAGCTGAGGAACGCTTCGCCGAACACCAGGCTGCCCAGCCCGGTGCCGCAGGCAAGCAGCAGCCCCAGCCCGATCAGGGGCCGGAAGGGTGTGAGCATGCGTTCATGGGCCCAGGCAAGACTGCCGGCCATGTACTGCAGTGAGAGCGCAACCGCCGTGATCAGTCCGGCGATGAAACCGCCACCAGGCATGTTGTGCCCACGCAGGAAGATGTAGGCCGAGACCATCAGCGCTATGGGCAGTATCGGCCGCGCCATGGTGCGCAGGATCAGCGGATGGGGATTCGAGGCCCAGTACTGGTCCCGCTCCTGTGGGATGCGGTCCTTGAGCTGGAGGTTGCGGGTCAGGGCGAAGACCGCCACGGCCGCGATCCCCAGCACTGTGATCTCACCCAGGGTATCGAAGCCGCGGAAGTCCACCAGAATCACGTTGACCACGTTGCTGCCGCCGCCGCCCGGCTTGCTCTGGCTGAGGAAGAAGTCCGCGATGGTGCTGTGGGGGCGGGTCATGATCGCGAAGGACACCAGGCCGACCCCAAGCCCACCCAGAGCCGCAATGCCCAGGTCACGCCCCTTGCGGAAGCCGCTGGATTCACGGGGCGTGGCCTGGGGCAGGAAGGACAGGGCCAGCATCATGATGATCACCGCCATGACCTCTACCGAGAGCTGGGTCAACGCCAGGTCCGGCGCGGAGAAACGGGCAAAGGTGAGCGTGACAAAGAGCCCCGCGCTGCCGAGCAGCAGCAGGGCGAACAGGCGCTGATGGTGGCCGAGCACCACCCCTACAGCAGTAGCCATCAGAAGCACCAGACCCATGCCGGTCAGGGGATCCACGGGGGTCAGGGCCTCGCCGCCGTGCCACTGGATGCCGGAAAGCAGTACCGGGCCGGCGAGCGCGATGGTCGAAAGGATGATCAGGGCGATATAACGCTGGACCGAGCCGTTCTCCAGTGCGTGCACCAGCCGTTCCGCGTTGCCTCCGGCGCGGGTCATCAGCCATTCAAAGATCTCGCGGGCATCCGCCGGGGGCAACTGGTCATAGAGTCGGAACAGCGGTTCCCGTGCCATGTAGAGGAGCAGGCCGCCAAGCATGGCCGCCAGGCTCATGAAGAAGGCGGTGCCGATGTGGTGCAGCTGGTGCATGTCGTAGTCGGGCAGGGCGCTGCCTGCCGCCGCGGAGGCGACGGGGCCGATGAGACCATGGACCACTGATTCGGCGTGCCAGCTCACCAGCACCACTGCCAGCGCCAGCACGGCAGCCGGGACCTGGATGCCCACGCCGGGGTTTTTCGGGGGCCAGACCGGCAGATCCTGCGGTTGGCCGTTGAAGAACACGTTGTGGAAGATGCGGAAGGAATAGGCGGCGGAGAACAGGCCGGCAATGGCGGCCAGTGCCGGTGTGAGCCATTGCAGGGGCGGCATCACGGATGCGTTCATGCTCTCGATGAAGAACATCTTCTTGCTCAGGTAACCGGCCAGCAGAGGCAGCCCGGCCATGGAGGCGGCGGCCACGGCGCTGATCACCGTCAGGGCCGGAAGTGTGCGCCACAGGCCGTTGATGCGGCGCATGTCCCGGGTGCCGGTTGCCTTCTGGACGGCGCCAGCCATCATAAACAGTGGTGCCTTGAACAGGGCATGATTGAGCAGGTGGAAGAGCGCGGCCACCATTGCCATGCGTGTGCTCAGCCCCACCAGGAGGGTGATCAGCCCGAGATGGCTGACGGTGGAGTAGGCCAGGAGCTCCTTGGTGTCATGCTTGAACATGGCGATGAAGGCGCCGGTCAGCAGTGTGGCCATGCCCGCGGTTGAGATGCTGTAGAGCCAGGCTTCCGTGTCGCCCAGTGCGGGATTGAGTCGGGCCAGCAGGAAGATGCCGGCCTTCACCATGGTGGCCGAATGCAGGTAGGCGGACACTGGTGTGGGCGCCGTCATGGCATTCGGCAGCCAGAGATGGAATGGGAACTGGGCGGACTTGGTCATGGCGCCGATCAGCACCAGGCCCAGCATCCAGGGATAGAGCGGGTCCGACGTCAGTGCCGCTTCCGGTGCCAGGATGTCACTGAGCCGGAAACTGCCCGCGCTGTTACCGATCAGCAGTACCCCCGCCAACAGGGCCAGGCCGCCCCCGCCCGTGATCACCAGGGTCATGCGCGCGCCGCGGCGGGCCGGGCGTTCGTCCTGGTGGAAGCCGATGAGCACAAAGGAGACCAGGCTGGTCATCTCCCAGAAGACCAGCATGAACAGCAGGTTCTCGGAGGTCACGATACCGAGCATGGCGCCCATGAAGGCCAGCATCAGCGAATGGAAGCGTACCGCTCCGTGCTTGCCGGCGAAATAGAAATGGGCATAGAGCGTGATCAGCAGGCCCATGCCGGCGATGATGAGCGCGAAGAAGAGCCCCAGCGCATCCAGCCGGAAGGCCGGCGAGAGGCCGATCCCGGGCAGCCAGGGGTAGTGTTCGATGAGGATGGACCCGCCAAGGACGCCCATGGCCTGGCTCAGCAGCATGCTGACCACGGTGATACCAATGGTTCCGGCAATGAGGGCAGGCAGGATCGCTGTCGAGCGCCGCGAGACCAGCGGCGTAAGCAGTGCCCCGACAAGGGGCAGTGTGACGATCGACAGCAGCATCATGAACGCAGGTATCCTTCGGTTCCGACGCCGCGAAGGGTAATGGACGGAGGCTGGATTGTCAGCTACCCGAAGGAGGTATAGGCTGCTTCCGTTATGAGTGAGATTCCTGCCCGAGAACCTGAGAATGAACGTGCGACATTGGCACGGCTGGAGCGATTTGCCCGGCTGACCGACTCCCGTTTCCGGGTTCCCTTCACTGGCATCCGTTTCGGTATCGGTCCCCTGATTGGCCTGATTCCGGGCATCGGTGACTTCGCCGGGCTGGTGCTGTCCCTGTACCTGATCCAGCAGGCGCGCCAGATCGGGGCGCCACGCTCTCTCCAGCTGCGCATGCTGGGCAATGGCCTGGTGGATGCCATTGGAGGAACCCTGCCGGTTGCCGGCGATGTGTTTGATGTGTTTTACCGTGCCAATAACCGCAATGTGACACTGCTGCGCGAGCACCTTGAGGCGCGGGTCGCCGAGCCCGAACCGGGACGGTGGCCGCATCCCGGGTGGCTGCTGGTGATTACGTCGGTGCTTCTGGTACTGGTGTGGCTGATTGCCGCCTGAAACCTAAAATGCTTGCATCCTGTGCCAATGGGGGGAAACTGGGCGGCAGTAATCTATGACCGGAACCAAACGCATGTCTGAACCCGCGCAATACGCCGGGGCCACACCGGGCCCTGATGCCAGTCTTATTGTCAGTAGTCTTGATGACGCGATGGCGAGCCTGGAGAAGGCCCCACCCTCCGCCAGGGTCAATCACGTGGGCCGGGTCCTGGACGAGGCCCTTAAGCTGCTGGGCCTGCCGGAAGGGCCGGCGCTCCTGTTCGAGCGTGCTCCCCGGCTGGAGCAGGCAGGGCTGTTTGTAGGCAGCGACTGGGAGCGGCCGGATTCCCTCCAGGCGCGTTTCGTGCCCTCCACCTTCGCCGAGGGCGATGCCCGGCTGATCGCGCTGGAGTGTCTGAGTGAACTGCGCATGCTGGCCGTGGCCAATGGCAGCTGGTTCCATCCGCGGCTTTCCGCCGAACAGGCGGAACACTTCCTGACCCAGGTGCTGGCCTTTAACCTGCAGTCGCTGTTCGGCATCAGTGATGAGGCCGCGCGTAACCGGCCAGCGGGCATCCAGCGCATGCTCGACCATCACCTGGGGTTCGTGGCCGAGCACATCGGCTTCGACAGCATTCTGGATCATGTGGTGGCGGAAGTCTGGCGCCTTCTGCGCCAGCGGCCGATACAGGTGGACAACATCCGCCAGATGATCGACCGCATCGCGGTCTGTCTTTTCGACCCGGAAGTAAGCCTGGGGACTACGGCACGCGGCGCCGAACAGCTGGTGAGCGCGCTTTACGGACCCACCCAGCATTCGCGCGAGGATCCCGGGATGGGGGGCTATGATGAGCGCGTCCGTGGCCTCGACAACATGGCGCTGGATGCCGAGGCTGCCAGTTTTTCCCGTGCCATGCATGATACCGGGCTGGTGTCTCCCTACCATGCGACCTTTCTGCGCTATGCCCTGGAGCAGGACGATGCCGAGATGGTCGCCCGCTGTCTGGGGCTGAGCAGCACCGGCAGGGACTGCCTGCTCTGCTACCGCAGTTTCATGATGGACCTGGCCCGTTACAGTCTCTTTCCGGAAACCTGTCAGGCCCTCTATGGGCTCGCCTGCCTGCTGGAGCGGGGTATTCTCTACCAGGACAGCATTGCCGCCGCCCTCTGGCGCCAGATGAAGACTCCCATCCACGCGGATGTACGCTCACTGCTCGCTGGCCTCTATGGTGATGCCCATGAACCCGGCGTCTTCCTGATGGCAGGCCTGATCAGCGCCCTGGGCCTGCCACTCGGTCTGGGCCAGGGCAACAATCCCGCCTGTCAGTCCACCCGTGCGCTCTCCATGTGGGCGTACACGGACCCGGCCTACCTGCTGCAGTTGGTGCGCTGGGCGTCGCGGGACAACCAGGTGGTGATGGAATTTGAGGGCCAGTCCCTGAACTCCGCCTATCTCTACACGGGTGTGGTCAGCCAGTGGAACCTGGACCTGGATCCCCTGTCACTGGTGCTGGTACCGCACCTCGACCGGCTCTACCTGGAAATGGGGCGCCTCTCCGACGGCCGTGGGGAGGATCCGCACCGCTGGATCAACCCGGAATTCCACGGCTGGTGGGTGCATCGCGGGTTTGCGATCGCCGTGGACGTGGAGACCGGAAAACTCGAGGATCCGGACGGTTTCATCCGGACGTTCTACTCCCTGTACAATCCGCTCTACAACGGCAATACCCCCGTGGTGCATCCGCAACCGGCCGGTATTGCCGTCACCGACAGCCAGGCGCGATTCGTCGGCTGGCACGCCATTGCGGTTCTTAGGGTAGCGCTGGACCAGGACGAGGTGATGCGGGTCTATTTCTACAACCCCAACAACGACAGCGGCCAGGACTGGGGCAAGGGCGTGACCGTCTCCACCGAGGGCTATGGCGAACAGCACGGCGAATCATCCCTGCCGATCAGCGAATTCGCCTCGCGGCTCTACATCTTCCACTACGATGTGACCGACTGGCAGCTGCACACCACCGAAGTCCCGCCTGAAGAGATTGCCGCCGTACGCAGCCTGATGGAGAACAGCTGGGGGGCAGACCGCCTCTAGGAGCTTGCCCTGCTCGCGATATCGCTTGCTGGGCAAGCTCCTACAGAGCCTCCGCTTAACCGTGGGGCGCGCCTCAGAACGAGCGCCGCTGCCCGTACGCCTGCTCCGGCTTGCCGGTATTCCGGGCCACCGCCGTGCGCTGGTTGGCCCGCGCGATGATTTTCTTCTGCAGCCGGCTCTCCCAGCCCAGCGCCGTGCGGTCATCCGTCTGCCAGGCACGGTTGTAGAGCAGCTTGGTGGCCGCCACCGCATCCGGCGATTTCATTTTTAGCTCCTCCACAAAGGCCAGTGCGTCGTCCAGTGGCGTGTCGCTCACATGGGTCACCATCCCCAACCGTTCCGCCTCGGGCGCCTCAATGACCCGCGCCGTCATGGTCAGTTCCTTGGCCTTATCAATCGGCATGAGTTCGGAGAGGGTGGTGGTGATGCTCATATCCGGAATCAGCCCCCACTTCGCCTCCATGATCGAGAATTCGCAGTCGCGGCTGCTGTAACGGAAGTCCGCCCCCAGCGCGATCTGCAGGCCGCCGCCGTAGCAGACCCCGTGGGTCACCGCGATCACCGGCGCTGGCACCTCCCGCCAAAGGTAGCCCACTTCCTGGGCTAGGTTGCTGATCTTCCGTCCCGGCTTGAACAGGAGCTTGGCGAAGTTCATCGGGTTGGCGGTGACACTCTTCACATCCAGCCCGGAACAGAACACCTTGCCGGCTCCCTGCAGGATAACGGCCCGGATGGAACGGTCCTTCTTCAGTGTTTTCGCGGTGCTGGCAATGGCATCGAACATCGCCATGTCCAGGCCGTTGTACTTGTCCGGCCGGTTCAGGGTGACCCAGGCGATGTCGTTATCGATTTCGAGGGTGACTCGGTCTTTCATGGCTACTCCGTTATTGAACAGACGGAGTAAGGGCGGGTAACGCTAATCGGGACACGCTGTGAATACATCCGTGTACGCTTGTCTTCCGCCATCCATGGCTCCAGACAGTCCCGCTTAGCGTTACCCGCCCTTACTCCTGAGCATTCCCGGCTTCTGGCGTTCCAGCATGAAATTGAAGACGCTCAAGGTTGCTGCAGGGTATGGAGCAGAGGGGCTGGCAGTGTCTGTTGGGAATGTCTGGAGCCATGGATGGCGGAAGACAAGCGTACACGGACGTATTTACAGCGTTTCCCAACAGACACTGCCAGCCCCTCTGCTAAGAACAGTCTATCAGGCTGGAGACGTCTGCATAGGCGCCTGATACCGCCGCAACCGCAGGGCGTTAGTCAGCACACAGACACTGGAAGCCGCCATCGCCAGGGCCGCGAACATCGGCGACAGCAACACCCCGATGAAGGGATACAGCACCCCGGCCGCTACCGGAATCAGCAACGTATTGTACCCGAAGGCCCAGAACAGGTTCTGCTTGATGTTGCGGATCGTTGCCCGGGACAGCCCGATCGCGTTGGGCACATTCTGCAGATCCCCGGACATCAGCACCACTTCCGCCGATTCAATGGCGATGTCCGTCCCGGTGCCGATGGCGATGCCCACATCCGACTGCGCCAGCGCCGGCGCGTCATTGATGCCATCGCCCACAAAGGCCACGGCACGGTTGCCCTCCTGCAGCGCCTTCACCGCATCCACCTTGCCGTCCGGCAGGACCTCCGCCTGGACCTCATCAATGCCGCACTGGCGGGCAATGGCGTTGGCGGTGTGCTGGTTGTCGCCGGTGATCATGGCCACGCGCAGACCCGCCTCATGCAGGTGCCGGATGGCATCCACCGTGGTTTCCTTGAGCGGGTCCGCCACCGCGATCACCGCGGCCAGTTGCCGGTCCACAGCGGCGTAGAGGGGCGTGCGGCCCTGGTTGCCCAGCTTTTCCGCCGTGTTGCCGCTCTGGTCGGTGGGCACACCCAGCTCCTTCATGTAGCCGGCGCCGCCCAGGGCCACTTCCTGGCCATCAACCCGGGCGATGACGCCCTTGCCGGTGGCCGTATCAAAATCGGACACGTCCGAAAGGCTCAGCTCACGCGCCTCGGCGGCTGCCACAATGGCCCGGGCGATGGGGTGCTCCGAGGCCTGTTCCACGCTGGCGACCAGACGCAGAAGCTCGTCCTCCTGTTGGTCACCCATCACCTCAAAGTCCGTCAGCTCCGGCTGGCCGCGGGTAAGTGTGCCGGTCTTGTCGAAAGCGACCACCTCCGTGTTGCGCAGGCGCTGCAGGGCATCGCCCCGGCGGAAGAGAATGCCCATTTCGGCGCCCTTGCCGGTGCCCACCATGATGGAGGTGGGCGTGGCCAGGCCCATGGCGCAGGGGCAGGCGATGATGAGTACCGCCACGCCGTTGATGAGCGCGAAGCTCAGTGCCGGGTCCGGCCCGAACAGCAGCCAGATGCCGAAGGTCAGGGCGGCGGCGGCCATCACCACCGGCACGAATACGCCGGCCACCCGGTCCACCAGCGCCTGGATGGGCAGCTTGGAGCCCTGGGCTTCCTCCACCATGCGCACGATCTGCTGCAGGGTGGTGTCATTGCCCACGCGGGTGGCGGTAAAGGTGAGGCTGCCGGACTGGTTGATGGTGCCGCCCACAACCTCGTCGTCCTCGGCCTTTTCAACCGGTACCGGCTCGCCCGTGATCATGGATTCATCCACCCAGGAGCTGCCGCCTGTGACGGTACCGTCCACCGGGATCTTTTCGCCTGGGCGGACCTGGACCGTGTCGCCCTGGGCCACCTCTTCAATGGCGATCTCCTGGGCGTCGCCATCCCGGATCACGCGGGCGGTACGCGCCTGGAGGGTGAGCAGCCGCTTGATGGCTTCACCTGTCCTGCCTTTCGCCCGTGCTTCCATGTAGCGCCCGACCAGGATCAGGGTCACGATCACGGCGGCGGCCTCGTAATAGACCTGCACCTGGCCTTCCGGGAGCAACGAGGGCAGGAAGGTGGCGACCACGGAATAGCCCCAGGCTGCTGAAGCCCCGAGCATCACCAGCGAGTTCATGTCCGGCCCGCCGCGCAGCAGGGCGGGCAGGCCCTGGCGGAAGAACCGCAGGCCAGGGCCGAACAGGACAATGGTGGCCAGCACGAAGAACAGGTAGTAAAGCGGCTGCTGGCCAATGGCCTGCATCTGCCATTCGTGGAAGGCGGGGATGAAATGGGCACCCATATCGAGGATGAACACGGGCAGCGTGAACACCGCCGCCACAGCCACGGAGCGCTTCAGGGACCGGGCCTCGGTGGCCTGGCTGTCCTCCTGGTCCTCACCCGTGGTTTCCTCGCGCAGCGGGCTGGCCTGGTAACCGCTCTCGCTGATGGCGCTGGCCAGTTCATCAGCGCCGACGGTGCCGGCCACCACTTCCACCGTGGCTTTCTCTGTGGCCAGGTTCACGCTGGCGTCCACCACGCCGGACACAGCCAGCGCCGCCTCCTCCACGCGGCTGACACAGGAACCGCAGTGCATACCGGTGACCTGGAAGCGGAGGGTTTCGGTCGCGACATCAAAACCGGCCTGCTGGACTGCCTGTTTCAGTGTCCCGAGGGAGACGGAGTCCCCGGCATGGACCCGGGCTCTGCCCGTGGCCAGGTTCACACTGGCCTCACTGACCCCATCCACGCCGTTGAGAGCCTTCTCTGTCTTGCTGACACAGCCGCCGCAGTTCAGGCCTTCTATGGTGAGGTCGTATTCGCGGTCTGTAGTACTCATGGGTGCTCCTCCTGCCGCTCCGTTCAGCGGTTGAGATTCTTGTTATAGACCTGTGGGTTACCGTATACAATCAGAATAGATGCCGTACCATGGTACGGAGTCAAGTCCAGAGCTGAGGAGAACAATGCTTACCATCGGAAAACTGGCTTCTGCCTGTGATGTGGGGGTGGAAACGGTCCGTTTCTACCAACGCAAGGGGCTGCTCGGGATCCCGCCCCGTGAAGGCGGCGTTCGGCACTACGGGAATGAGGATCTGCGTCGTCTCCGGTTCATCCGCAAGGCGCAGGCAGCGGGGTTCTCGCTGGTGGAGATCAGGGAGCTGATTGGCCTGGATGCCAGCTACGATCATCACCGTGCCAGAGAGCTCGCAAGGAGCCGTATTGAAGCGCTTGATGTCAGGATTCAGGAACTGCAGCAGGCCCGTGATTCGCTGGAGCAACTAGCAGCAGACTGTGAGGCAGAGGATTCCGGCCCCTGTCCGATCCTGGCGTCATTCGGGTTGTGAGATTCGGGCTCAAGCTCTGGCGCTCGGTAGGGTTGGGCTGCTCGACTTGCTCAGGTATGAAACTGCCGCCCCGTCCTCGGGGCGGCGCAGGGGGTCATTCCGTATCAGTCAGAAACTGCCTTTGACGCCTACTGAGAACGTTGGGCCGTACTCTTCAAACTGAAGCGTTTTCCCTTCAGAGCCCTGATAGAGCTCCAGAGGTTCATCCGTGATGTTGGTGACCTCAGCGAGAACCTGTACCGAGTCGTGAACCTGGTAGGAAGAGGTGAAATCAACCTGGGTGTGCTCGGTTTGATAGACATCATAACGCGTGTCATCACCCAGCTCGTCCAGGATCTCATCACGATGGCTGACGCTGAGCCGGGTACTGACTGGTCCTTCCTCGTAGCCCACGTACAGGTTGCCGGTGCGATCCGGAGAGCTTGGCAGACTGAAGGTTTCGCCACTGCGTTCCGGCACCTCCAGCTCCGTATCAAGCAGCGTCAGGTTACCACCCAGCAGAACACCCTTCAGGGCTCCTTCTCTGAAGCCGTACTGGAAGTTCGTTTCAACGCCCTGGACGCTGGCTTCGGTACTGTTGGTGGGTCGAGTGACGTCGAAGCCACTGAATTCGGCAACATTGTTGCGCGTCTGATCCACTACAAAGTTCTCGATATCCTTGTAGAAAGCGCCCAGGGACCACACGCTTGCCTCAGCGAAGTACCAGTCGAACATCAGGTCATAATTGGTTGCTTCAAAGGGATCCAGGTCCGGATTTCCCTGCTCCACTTCCTGATCCTCACGATCAATTTCGGTACGGGGCGATATATCCTGGTAATCCGGGCGGGCGATGGTATTGGTCCAGGCGCCTCTGAGCACCATGTCATCTGTGAGGTCATAGCTGGCGTGAACACTGGGCAACACGTTGGTGTAGTTTGAATCCGCCGTTCGTGGGCTGACACTGAGGTTGCCATTGGTGTCGAACTCCAGCTCGTTACCCGTAGCCGAAAAGTCGGTTTGTTCAACGCGGACACCACTGATCACTTTCCAGCGATCCTCCTCCCAAGTACCCATGAAATAGCCGGAAGTAACGTCTTCCTCGGCAACGAAATCCTCCGCGGTTCTCAGCTCCCTGATTTCGTCACGGTCATCAGGGTCAATGTTGAAGTCTTCACGGTTGGCATTGTAGAAGTTGAGATAGCGGTTAAAGCTGATGCGGTTACCGAGATCAGCAAAGCCATGATCCAGCGATTCCGTGGAGAAATTCTTCAGCGCGCCATCCGAAAACTCGTCCAGCCGGATGTTGGGTGTATCAGCCAGCTCGATCTCGTTGACATCCACATCCTTCTCAGTGAACCGCATGTCCACACCGGTCTTGAGCGTCAGACTGGCGATATCCATAGCGCCAGGGAACTCAACATTGAAACCGATGTTCTGCTGGTCATCATCCACAGCCTTCGGTTCCAGGATAGTCTTGTCCAGAACAAAGTTGGCGTCATTAAGGACACTGCCGCTAGGCGCGTTCACATCGACATCAGGTCGGCCATTACCGATTGAGAAATCGGCGCCAAGCTGTCCCTGGTCGTATTCAAAGCGGCCTTCGTTTTCGTCCGTGACCCGCTCTTTCGTGTCGGATACGCCGGCGTAATAATCCAGGTTCCAGTCTTCGAAGTCATGCTCGCCGCCCGCATTAATTGCGAGGGTATCCTGCTCTTTCGTGCGGAAACGAATACGCCGGTTGTAGTCACTGCCGTCAATGTTCTCGATGGTTCCACGGTTGCCGTCAAAGCTGGTCAGACTACCGCTGTCCAGATCAAACTTGTTGCGTTGGCGGGTTTCTTTGTCCGTGAACTCACTGTAGAGAGTATCCACGAAAAAGCGTGTATCGCTGTCGGGCCGGAACTCCAGGTTCAGGTTGGCACCCAGGCGTTCGCGGTTGACGAAATACTTGCGCTCCTGAAGCTCGACAATCGTGAAACCCGGTCCGTCGGGGCCATCGAGTTCGTCGTACTCAGCCTCCACGTTATCGGATTCGAGCTTACGGTCCCTGTAGTTGATTCCGAAAGAAACGCCCAGCGTATCGTTGAAGACATCGCTCATGCTGAACTGAAAATTAGGACCAGTCTCGCCGCTGAGCTGGTTGTGGGAGGCTTCCGCACGGTAGCGTATCTGGCCCTCATCCTGTTCAAAAGGCGAGGCGGACTGCACATTCACGTTACCGCCTATGGAGTCGCCTGCCATGTCGGGCGTGGGGGCCTTGGTAATGGCAATCGTGTCGACCGAGCCCGTCGGTATGACGTCCAGTGGCACTGCGCGGGAACCGTCTTCGGGCGTGCCCAGGCGCATCCCGTTCACGGTGACAGTGCTCAACTCGGGTCCAATGCCGCGAATACTGACAAACCGACCCTCGCCCTGGTCACGGGTAATGGAAACCCCCGGCAGACGCTGGGCGGATTCCGCCACGTTCTGGTCGACAAACTGCCCCATTTCGTCTGAAGAGATGAAGCTCTTGATAGCATCCGCGTTCTGGTATTTCGTCAGCGCTTTGTTCTGCGCGTACTGCTGACCACTGACAAGCATCTCGGGAAGTGAAGACGCGTCAGAGCCGGCAAGGTCGACGTTCAGAACCACGTTCTCGGAGTCGGCTTCTACCTGTTCGTTGCTGGCGGGAATACCCTGGTAGTCGAAGCGTAGTGTCTGACTGCCTTCATCGATATCCTGAAGTTCGTAACGGCCGGAATCATCTGTGTAGACTGTCTTCCCGCTTTTCATTACGCGTACCTGAACGCCACTCAGTGGCTCCCCGGTCTCGGCATTGGTGACCTGGCCCGAGATATCCGCAGCCTGGAGCGCGGTGGATACTGACACCCCTGTTGCCAGCGCCAGTAGCGTGCGCTGAAAGTGGGGTCTGTTGTTTTGTCTGCTCGACATGTGGCTTCCTCATTGCTGTCGGTTAATTGCGGTTACACGGTAGGGAAAGGGTGTGACAGTTGTGTGTCCCTCGAATGTCGTCGGGGTTTCACAAGTCGTTGAGGGAGGTGGGTTTTGAGGAAAGCGTCATGATCATGACGAGGGCAGAGTATGCAGTACCCGCCGGTTACTGACGGGCAGGCCGATCAGGGCTCAATGGTGTGCGTTACTTGGAGTGGCTGTTGTTCAGGAGGCGCTTCAAGGCCTTGGTAGTGGCCTTGGCATCCCTGAAACCATCGGTCGTTACCTTCTCGCTGGAAGGGTCGTTGGACCTATAGTTTCTGAAGAAGGCCTCAATACTGGCACGGGATTCATCAGGCAGGTCCTCGATGCTGTGTACATCGCCGAAAAAGGGGTCAACATCGGCTGCCGGGACGGCAATGATCTTGTTGTCGGCTTCGCCCTCGTCGCTCATGCGTAACGTACCGATTGGGCGGACTTCTATAGCGGCACCCGGTGTAACAGACGCACGGGTGAACACCAGTATGTCGATAGGGTCGCCATCTTTGGCGAATACCGAAGGTAGCGAGCCGTAGTTTGCGGGGTAAGCGACTGGTGTTTTAAGAAAACGGTCAACAATCACATGGCCGGTCTGTTTATCCACTTCATACTTTATGGAGGAGCCTGCGGGAATCTCTACCAACGCGAGCAGACGCGCTGGTGCTTCCTCCGGCTGTGCCAGCTGGTAGGGGTGCGGGATTGTGTCTGTTGCCGCACTGGCTGTCGCACTGCTGGCGGCAGCCAAGAGTATGGCGCTTACGGCCACTGTCTGGAATAGATATCTCATGCACGCTACAGTAACGCGAAGTTGTTACAGTTCTATGTCGTCGTAATGGCTCAACCGAGCCTGAGCTCGCCAAGCATGGGTTCGAACACAAAACCCAGCAGGAAGGCGAGCAGCGCAGCACCGCCGCCCATGGCGAGTGTTTCCAGACCCGCGCGGAGCCGGGCCATACCCAGGATCTGGCCCTTGACCCAGCCAACGCCGAACAATGCGACAATAGCGGTGATCCCGCTAACCAGAAACATCTCCATACCGGCAAGAAAAGGAAGCAGGAAGGGCAGCAGGGGAATCAGACCTACAGCGATGAATACCCAGAAGGTGGCCAGCGCGGCCTTCAAGGGCGCCGGACCCGAGAGGGCATAGCCGAACTCCTCTTGGATCATGGTGTTCACCCAGAGGCGCTTGTCGGCGCTGATGGTGTCCACCACCTGTTCGAGGGTGTCCCCCTCGAAACCCTTTTGCCGGAAGATCTCCCGGATCTCCTCGCGTTCACCCTCAGGGGCGAAACGGATGTGGCGCTCCTCCTGGTCCCGAAGCTGCTCCCGGGCATCGTCCTGGCTCTTGACGGCCTGGTAGTTGCTCACGCCCATGCTGAAGGCATCCGCGATCAGGCTGGCGATGCCCAGCACGAAGGCGATCATGCCGGGCAGGCCGGCACCCGCCACGCTGGCGATGACGGCAACGGTGGTCACACAGCCGTCGATACCACCCAGTATGGCGTCGCTCAGGTAGCTCTGGCTCGGCTGCTCAGACAGGCGTTCCCGGATGGCTTCCGGCTGGTGGCTGTGTTCCAGGGGGGTGTTGGCCATGGATGCTCCACAAATCCGTATAATCAGACCCCAATGTAACCTTTCCAGCCGTTCCCGGCATTGTTACCCGTCAAACCGGCAGCATAGACTGAGATTATGGATACCCAGACCAGCGCCCTCCATGAAGTCCGCCTTGACCATGTTGTGTCAGTACTGGCGAACAGCCGGGCCCGGAATGTCCTCGACCTGGGCTGTGGCTCCGGGGCCCTGCTTCAGCGGTGCCTGGAGTCGGAGCGTTTTGATCGCCTGGTGGGGCTGGAATCCTCCGGGATTTCCCTGCGCAACGCACGGGAACGCCTGGCCTGCTGGTTGCAGCAACGGGCGCCTGCCGTTGAGCTGGTCCGGGGCTCCTTCCAGGAACCCAATCCCGCCTGTACCGGCTTCGACGCGGCGGCCATGGTTGAAGTTATCGAGCACGTGCCGCCCCGGGATCTCTCCACGCTGGAATGTGCCGTGTTCAAGCACTTCCGGCCCTCTTTCCTGGTCATGACCACGCCGAATGCCGATTACAATCCGCTGTTTGATCTGGCGCCCGGTGAATTCCGCGATCCGGACCATCGCTTCGAATGGGGGCGCGATAAATTCCGGCAGTGGGTGAGCGGTGTCGCGGCGCGTAATGGTTACCGGGTTAGCCTCGGCGGTATCGGTGAGGCGCATCCAGAACTGGGTGCACCCACGCAGAAAGCCGTGTTTGAGTTGAAATCCTAGGCTTGCCTCCCACGCGGACGGCCAGCGTGTTCCTGCCCCATTGGTTGTTAGCGGACCCAGCGCGCAACGCCTCTTTTAACACTCCAGCAAGAAAAACGTCACCTGATTGTAACAACTAGGCCCCATCATCATGGCCGCACGGCGCCGCCACCGACTCGATGCCGCCCTCAGGGCGGATAGCGTCGAAGCGGGGCCGAAGGTCCACGATCCATGGAGGTCCAACAAGGTGCATTTGAAACCACACCTGCTGGCACGCGCTATTACGGCGTCGCTGGTAATTGCCGTCTGCCCGGTGACATCGGCTGCCGACGACAATGTCGATGCGGTCACTCAGGCCCAGAAGAATCTGGATGACCTGGGGCAGGAAACACAGCAGCGCATCGATGAGCTGTCCAACGAGGCACAGTCCATGCTCGCCGAGTATCGCGCGGCCCGCGATGAGGCTGCGAACCTGCGGGTCTATAACGATCAGCTTCAGCGGCAGGTCGAATCGCAGCGCGAAGAGCTTGAATCGCTTGAGCAGCAGCTGGCGGAAATCGACCGCACCCAGGAAGAGTTCGTGCCGAGCATGCTCGAGGCGCTCGACGCACTGAAGCGCTTTGTCGAACGCGATGTTCCGTTCAGGGCCGACGAGCGGCATGCACGGGTCGAGGAGCTCGAGGACATGATGGGACGTGCGGACGTCACGACTGCGGAGAAATACCGGCAGCTGATGTCGGCTTTCCAGAAGGAACTGGAATACGGGCGCACCATCTCCACCTACCGCGGGAAGCTTGAACTCGAGGGCGAGGAGCGCAGCGTGCGCTTCCTGCGCATTGGTCGGGTCGCGCTGATGTACCAGACGCTCGACCAGCAGCGCACCGGTCGCTGGAACCCGGCTGAAGATGCCTGGGAACCCGTGGATGGCGCGTTCCGCGCAGCCTTCGAGAAGGGCTACCGGATCGCCGCCGAACAGGCGCCACCGGACCTTGTTAAGACGCCCGTCAACGCGCCGGGAGGCAACTGATCATGACGTCTACCCTGAACATTCCGCGTACCGTATCGACGTTTATTGCCAGTCTTCTGGTTGTGCTGGGTCTCCTGGCAGCCGGTCCCGTTCACGCGCAGGAGGGCTCACTGCAGCAGCTGCTCAATGAGCTGAGCGAGGCGCGCGAGCAGAAACAACAGCAGGCCGAGGAGCGCGTTAACCGGTTCATCGAGAAGGTGAACGAGCGCGAGGCGATGCTGAACCAGGCGCTTGAGGCGCGCAACGAGGCGCGTGAGCGGCGCGAGCGGCTGCAGGAAACGTTCGACGAGAACGAGGCGGCGCTTACTGAAAAGAGCGAGGAACTGGAGAACCGCAAGGGTGACTTTGGCGAGGTCTTCGGTGTCATTCGCGAGGTGGCGGGCGATACGCGCTCGATCATGCGGGAATCGCTGACCGCGAGCCAGAACCCCGAGCGCGCCGAATTCCTCGGAACGCTGTCGAACACCAAGGAACTGCCGTCGACCGGGGAGATTGATCGCCTGTGGCGCACCCTGCTAGAGGAGATGGTCGCCACCGGCGAGCTCGCCCGTTACGAAACCGAGATCGTGCAACCGGACGGCACTCGCGAAGAGGCCGAGGTGATGCGCATCGGGCCGTTCAGTGCCTTCGTCGGGAGCGAATTCCTGAACTTCACGTCGTCGACCCAGGAACTGTCCGTGCTGCCACGCCAGCCTCCCGGTCACTGGCAGTTCATGGCCGCGAATCTGTACGAGTCTGGCGGGGACGCGAAAATGTTGGCTGCGCCGGTGGACCCCTCGCGTGGCTCCATCCTCAGTCGCCTGGGCGAGAAGCCGACACTGACCGAGCGTGTTCAACAGGGCGGCCTGGTCGGCTACGTCGTGATCGCGATCGGCCTGATCGGCCTGCTGATCTCGCTTGAGCGCTTCATCACGCTGGGCCTTGCAGAACGCAGGATGAGCGCTCAGCGCAAGGACCTCGACAACCCGAACACGGACAATCCCTTGGGTGAGGTGCTGAAGGCATACCACGAGAATCAGGACACGGATACGGAGACGTTGCAGCTGAAGCTGGACGAGGCAATCCAGCGGCGTCTTCCGCGCCTTGAGCGTGGTCTCGCCACGGTGAAGATTCTCTCTGCCATTGCGCCGATGCTCGGGCTGCTCGGCACCGTCGTCGGCATGATCGCGACCTTCCAGGCGATCACGCTGTTCGGAACCGGTGACCCGAAGCTGATGGCTGGCGGTATCTCGCAGGCACTGGTCACGACCTCGCTGGGCCTGATCACGGCCGTACCACTGATCTTGCTGCACAGCATGCTCAATGGCCGCAGCCGGCGCCTGATCCAGACGCTTGAATACCAGGCCAGCGGCATTGTTGCGAACCACGCCGAGGAGCAGAACCAGGCCCATGCATGAGTTCAACGCACTGCTCATAGCATTCCGGGACTTTTTCAGCGCAGGGGGCGATGTCCTCTGGCTGATTCTGGCCGTGACCGTGCTGCTGTGGGTGCTGATCATCGAGCGCTTCCTGTTCTTTGCCCGGCGCTACCCACAGGATCTGGCCCGGACGCTGGAGCACTGGAACGCGCGTAGCGACAAGAGCTCCTGGTATGCACACCGGGTGCGTGAGGCGCTGATTTCCGAGCTGGAGATTCGCCTCAATCGTTACGTTCCCGTGATCAAGACGCTTGTGGCGGTGCTCCCGCTTCTCGGGCTGCTGGGTACCATCACCGGCATGATCCAGGTATTTGATGTGCTGGCGGTCATGGGTACAGGCAACCCGCGCGCCATGGCGAACGGGGTATCGGCCGCCACGATTCCCACAATGGCAGGCATGGTCACCGCTCTGTCCGGCCTCTATTTCGGCGTCTACTTCGAGCGCCGAGCCAAAGGCGAAACCCGCCTGTTAGCGGACAGGATGGCCATTTCCGGAGGATATTCCCATGCGTAACCGTCACGTTTCCAGTGATCAGGAAGACGCTGAACTCAACATGACACCGATGATCGACATCGTGTTCATCATGCTGATTTTCTTCATCGTCACCACCTCATTCGTCAAAGAGACCGGCATCGAGGTTTCGCGCCCCAGTGCGGATACTGCCGAACGCAAGGAGAAGGGCAGCATCCTGGTTGGCGTTCGCGCTGACGGCGAGGTGTGGATGGACAATCGCCAGATCGAGAAAGACGCGATCCGCGCGAACGTTGAGCGCATGCTGGCGGAGAACCCGGAAGCCAGTGTGGTGGTGGTCGCGGATGAAAACGCGAGCAGCGGCATACTGGTCCAGGCAATCGACCAGGCGCGCCAGGCCGGCGCCTCCGGTGTCTCGGTCGCGGCGCGGCAGGGGGAATAGGCTATGGCCGCGGCTCGCGCACTGCGCCTGATATTCGCCATTGCCGTCGGTGGCGCGATCACCGTGGCCCTTTTCGGGCTCATGGTGTGGCTCGTAACCAACGAGAACACGGGCCTGGGTGACTCCTCCAACGACGACCCGATCAACTTCATCCAGTATGAGGAAGAGCCGGAGACGCGCACCAAGGATCGGCGTTCGAAGCCCGAGGAGCCGGAGGACCCTCCGCCGCCGCCCGAGTCCCCCGAGCCGGTCGCACAGCAACAGACCGACCCGCGCGAGGCCATGCCGGAGATGGACATGCCGAACATGGACATCGACATGGGTGCCGGCAGCGGGCCTTACGTCGGCGATTTTTCCAGTGATGCCGGGGTTAACACGAATGCCACGCCGACCTCGCGCGTTCCACCCCAATACCCCCTCGAGGCCCGGCGCGAAGGAACCCAGGGGTTTGTGACGCTGGAGTTCACCATCCGGCCGGATGGTTCGGTCACCAAGATCACCGTGGTTGATTCGCATCCTGAAGGAACGTTCGAGCAGGAGGCCAAGCGTGCCCTGTCGCGGTGGACGTTTGAACCGAAAGAACAGGACGGACGCAAGATCCCGCACCGCGCCCGCCAGACCATCCGCTTCAAGCTCAACTCGGGTTGAGCGCTGAACGAGAGGAGACCGTCATGACCATGTCCTTGACACAACGCCTATACCGCTTCGCCGCGGCGAGCGCCATTGTGGGGCTGTGCGCCGCGGCGCCGGCGCAATCCCAGGAACTCTCGCGCTCGACCCACAAGGCGCTCAACGAAGCGCGCGAGCTCATGGATGAAGGGAAGCACGACGCCGCGCTTAGTGAACTCGAGCAGCTGCTCGACAAGGTTGAAAAGCGTGATTACGAGAAAGGGCTGACGCTGCAGGCACTCGGCTATGCCTACCTGGGCATGGAGCGTGAGCGCGATGCCATCGATGCCTTCGAGCGGTCGCTCGCGGTGGAGGCACTGCCGGATACGCCACGCCTCAAGCTTCAGAATATGCTCGCGCGACTGTATGCGCGGACCGAACAATACGAGAAGGCCTACGGGTACCTTGAGGACTGGTTCGCCGAGATCGAGGATCGGGGCGCCGACGATTACGCCCTGAAGGCGAATATCCTGGCGCAGCTTGATCGCGGTGAGGAGGGCATCGAAGCGATCAATAAGGCGATCGAGATAAGCGACCGCCCGAGGGAGCAGTACTACCAGCTGCTCGTGTCGCTGCAATACCGGTCGGACCGTTTCGCCCCGGCGGCGGAGACCCTGCAGACCATGCTGACCCTGTGGCCTGATAAGGGGCAGTACTGGACCCAGCTCGCGAGCGTCTACCTCAATCTTGAGCGCAACGAGGACGCCCACGCGGTTCTTGAGCTGGCCTACCGCAAGGGCCTGCTGGAAAGCGAGGACGAAATCCTTCGGCTCGCGCGCACCGGTCTGACGATCGGCGTCCCGGCGGGCGCGGCCGAATTGATTGAGCGGGAGATCGAACGGGGGCGCATCGAAGCCAACGAGGACCATTGGGCGCTCGCCGGGCAGGCGTGGATGCGGGCCAAGGAATGGGAACGGGCGATCACGGCGTATGACGAGGCGGCCCAGCAGGGCAGCCCGGGTAAGTATCACCTGCAAAGGGCGAGTCTGTTCACCCGGCTGAATGACTGGCAGGGCGTTATCGATGCCGCACGTACAGCGCTCCAGGGTGACGACCTTGAGAATCCCGGAAAGGCGCACATTCTGATCGGGCGTGGTTATCTCGAGTTGGGTGAGCACGACCAGGCAATGGCGGCGTTCAACGAAGCAAGGGACTACACCGATACGGCCAAGCAGGCGCGCCGGTGGCACCAGTACGCCGACCGGCAGAAGAAAAACGGCTCAGGCACCAATCGCTCCTGACAGCGTCCACCTTTATCCCCTGGGCCGCCACTCGCGGGCTCGGCGGCCGATCGCCGCCCTAAAGCGACGTAACAAAACTGTCACCTTCCCCGGGTAGCATTTAACGGCAACTCCCTGGTGGTGCCAAATCCCATGCCGCCAGGGGTTTCAATAGACCTGAAAGGGCCAATCATGAGATACACGAGAAACGCAGTGACAGCGCGCGCGGCGCTGGTTTTCCTGGCAGCGCCCATGATGGCGACGGCACAGGCCGCCACACTGACAGGCAAGGTGGTCGAGCCCGACACCCAGGCCCCTGTCTCCGGTGCGACGGTAACCGTCCAGGGTGCGGACACCGAGGCGATCACGGACGGTGGCGGCAACTATGAACTCGAAGTCGATCCCGGCACCTATACGCTGGAGGTCGAGGCGGGTTCGGACTACGAGACCAGAACGGTTGATGGCGTTGAAGTAACCGATGATCAGCCGGCTACGCGCGCCATTGAACTGGCGCGGGGCGGCACCGAAACGGCCGAGTTCGGAGACTATGAAGTCCAGGCCGGCTATCTTGAGGGCTCGCCCGCATCGGTGATCACAACCCAGCGCGAGGCGCCCCAGGTGTCCGACGTGATCGGTTCCGACCAGATGGAGGCCGCGGGTGACTCGGAGGCCATAGGCGCCCTCAAGCGGGTGACCGGCCTGTCTGTCGAGGACGGCAAGTTCGTCACGATCAGGGGCCAGCCGGAGCGCTATACCGAGACCACGCTGAACGGTTCGCCGCTGCCGAGTCCGGACCCCATCCGCGAGATTGCACCGCTTGATCTGTTCCCCACCAGCATCCTGTCCTCGGTCAGCGTCTCCAAGAGCTACGACGCGTCGCAGCCGGGGTCCTTCGGCGCCGGCCTGGTCGACTTGCGCACGCTTGCCGAGCCGGATGAGACCTATTTTGAGATTTCTGTATCAGCCGGGGGCAACACCCAGAGCACTGGCGAGGATGGGCTGACGTACGACGGCGGTGACCGTGACTTCCTCGGTACTGATGACGGCACGCGCGAGATCAGTGGCGGACTTAGTGGTCTCGACGGCAGCAGCGGCTTCAAACCTGGGTTGGAAGAAGGTGCACAGAATATGCCGAACATTTGGGCGGCTAAGGACAAGACGCTGCCGCCTGATCTCGGGCTGTCGATCGCCGGTGGTACGAACACCGAGGCACTCGGCGCCGACGTCGGGATCAATGGGACGCTGGGTTGGGATCGCGAATACCGTCAGCGGGAAACGACCGAGAACCGGTACGCGGTAGCCGAGGATGGCCTACGGCTGACACAGCAGCAGCTTGAAGAGCGTACGGATCATAACATTGATCTGAGCGGCTTCCTCGCGGTGTCGTTGGACTGGGGCGACCACAAGCTCACCAGCAATACCTTTCTGAGCCGTAAGACGACCGAGCGCGCTGAGTTGCGAACCGGCGAGCGCTCGGTTAGCGAGTCGCTGGAGATCGAGAACGTCACGCTCGACTGGAATGAGCGCCAGATGTTCGGCGAGCAGCTCGTGGGCGAGCATGACTTCGATGTGGTCAAGCTTGATTGGCGTGCGCTTGTTGCCAGGGCCGAAAGGGATAACCCTGACCGGCGCTTTTACAGCCGCACGCGGGCGCTCAACTCCGGCAATGATTTCCGTCTCACGGACCGTGATGACGCGACGCGCAGCTTCATCGACACTCAGGACGATATCACTAGCCTGGCCTTCGACCTGGAACGCTCGGTGTTCGATAGTGGATCGCTATCGATTGACCTCTCAGGTGGGGGTGCCGTTGACAGTCAAGACCGCGAATCCAGCACACGCACACTCGGCCTGCGTCCGGACCCCAATGCGGTGGACACGAGCGACCCCATTGAGGAGATCCTTGCGCCGGGCAATATCGGCAACGGTGTTGAAGTGGGTGACAACTCCAATCAGACGGACTTCTACGAGGGTACTGCTGACGTCCAGGCGGCTTACCTCAAGGCCGACTTTGGCTGGGCGGACACGCTGCGTGTGGTTGCCGGCCTGCGAGGTGAGAGCGCCGATTATGAGGTCGAGAGCCTGAAGACCACCGACGATCCAGTGGTCGCGGGCTTTGAGGAGTCGAACCTGCTGCCGTCGCTGTCGGGTACCTGGTTCTTTGCGGACGATATGCAGGCCCGGGTAGCGCTGGGTAAAACTATCTCGCGTCCGACGCTCAATGAGATCGGTGGTGATCCGAACGGTACCGGTGTCCGTTACCGCGACCCGGACACCAACGAACAGTTCACGGGTAATCCGGGCCTCAAGCCTGCCGAGATCGAGTCGCTCGACGTGCGTTGGGAGTGGTTCCCGTCGCCGGGCGAGCTCGTCTCCGCCGGAATCTTCGCCAAGGACTACACCAATGCTCTGGAAGAGGAACTGATCCCCTCAACGACAGGCACCATCCGCCGCGTGAGCAACGCCAAGGAGGCAACGGTACTGGGTTTTGAGGCCACCGGCCGGCTGAACCTCCCGACCCTCATCGGTACCTACGATGACTCCTGGAGCTGGACTGAGCAGATGTACCTGCAGGGCAATTTCTCGCTCATTGACTCGGAAGTAACAGTCGACGGCGACACACGGCGACTCCAGGGACAAGCCGATGAGCTGGTCAACCTGCTGGTCGGTTATGAGACCGGCGCGCACGACCTGGCGTTGGCGGCCAACTTCACCGGGGAACGCTTGGCGTCAGTATCCCGCCAGCAGCCGGATATCTTCGAGGAGGCACGGACCCAGATCGATATCGAATACGACTACCGGTGGAGCGACAGCATCAGCATCAGTGCCGGTGTCGGGAATCTGCTCAACGAGTCGATCACCGAAACGCAGGGCGGTCGCACCTACGAGACCTATGAGCCGGGCGTCGATTTCGATGTTGGCATGAAGTATCGCTTCTAGGTGCCCCGGACTGTCATTGGATCATTACACAAGCTTCATCAATCTGAAACAAACCGTCTCTAGGGTGATGAACATCCCGGAGCGGGATAAAAAGACAGGAATACAAGTGCTCTCTAGGAGGCATTACGACATGAAACATACGAAAAGCACTCTTGCTCTCGCTGTGATTGCGGCTGCTGGCTTGACGGCCTGCGGCGGAGACAGTGGCGGCGGCGGTAACAATGCCGACAACGGTAATGGCGACAACGGCGATGGCAATGGTACCGGACAAGTAGGGAGCATCCAGGGCGATGTGACGAATCTGGATGGCCGCGGCGACTGGGGCAGTATCGTTCTGTCCGGTTACGGCAACATCAACATCGCCGGCGCTAGTGATAACAACCAGGCCCTGACCGAGGCCGTTCCGGATGGCGTTGAGCGCTACTATGGCGGTACCGACAACAACGACTCCAACGGTTCGATTGAGTACGCCGTTGTGGCAGAGACCGGTACAGCGTTCCGTCAGGACGAGGAAGTGCAGGGCGTCACGATTGAGGCATCAGGTTCTGGAACCAAGCTTGACCACATTCAGGTGATCAATTCGGACGATGATGGCATCGAGTGGTTCGGTGGCGCTGCCGACGCAAGTAATGTCGTGATCCAGGCTGCTACCGACGACTCGCTGGACCAGGACCAGGGCTGGCAGGGCACTGTCAAGACCGCACTGGTCATTCAGGGTCCGAACTCGGGCAACCGCGGCATGGAGACGGACAACAACGGCGACGACTTCGGTGCCACACCGAAGACGAAGCCGGTGCTGACCAACGTCACCATCCTCGGCCACAGGGGCAACGAAAGCGACCTGACCGCCGGTGCATTGCACCGCGAGGGCTATGGCGGCAAGGTATTCCGGTCCGTCTACACGGACAATACTTCCAGCGTGGCCGGCGGTGGCAGCAGCGTAACGAGCGAGTTCCAGGAAGGTTGCCTCGACGTCGACGACGAAGTTGACGGGGACATGGAATACGGTGACGTGCTCTTTAACTGCGCCGCGGGCGCCGTTTCGGGTGAAGACGGGGACGGCTTCCAGGGTACCTTCCAAAGTAGCGCTGAAGGTGATTTTACGGTTGACAACGACTTGACGATCGACAACCAGACGCTTGCGATCGGAACTGACGAGACAGCCGACGGTGACTCTAAAGGTCCGTTCACGACCGACAGCGGGAACCAGGTCACAGCCAACGACTGGCACGGTGCCGTGGATCCAAGCGCAGGCGCGCCCGACACCATCCCGGACAACGGTGGCCCCTTCTGGGACGGCTGGACATATAAGAGCAGCGATCTGTCCACCAACCTGCCGGGCAACGTGCAAGATTTCCATCCGCTCCAGGCCGAGATTGAAGCCGGTGACATCACGCCAGCTGATACATCCAGCGCTGAGGAATGCAACGCCAATGTCGGCAATGGTGATATCACCGGGCTCGAGTACGGTGGGCAGACCGATGTTTTCGGTGAAAGCTTCCCGGTTTGCGTGATCGACGACGGCGATCTTGACGGCGACTTCGCCCTGAGCAACGACCACGTCTATGTTCTCAACGAGACGGTCCAGGTCGGTAATGGTGACGTCGAGAGTGCTTCGGATCCGTCCACTGTCGCCAACAATACGCTGACCATCGACGCGGGTACTCAGATCTTCGGGAACAGCAACGCCCAGGCTTCCCTGGTAATCACGCGTGGCTCCGAGATCGATGTTAACGGCACCGCGGAACAGCCCGTTATCTTCGGTGGCGCTGACTTCCGGTGATCGGAAAACGCCCAGACGCCCGCTTGCGGGTGTAAGTAGAGAGGGGGCCTGCGGGCCCCCTTTTTTATGTTCCCAATAATAGTCGACTAATCGCTCTCAAACGGCTCGGCGACTGCGATACAGTTGCAGCAGAGCCCAACCCGATAATCCCCAGAACACCAGGCTGACCAGCAACCAGAGCGCACCGATCACCCCGAACAGGTCCGGGGCCTTCATCAGCGTGGTCATCAGCGAGTCCTCGTAGTAGAAAAACCAGGTATGCTCGGGTGGAAAGATCAGGTCATGGAGACCATAGAAGACTTTTACCGGGCCCAGAAGCGCCAGCAGGGAACCACCGGCGGCCAGAACCAGGGCGAACCCGGCCAGCACACGCGCTGGCCTGGGAGGCCTCAACCTCTGCCGGTAGGCAATCCATCCCAGCAGTATGCCCAGAGCCCCCGCCCCGGCGCCGGCCCAGTACAGGGCATCCACCAGCAGGGCCACATCCTCCAGATGTACAACCTCCGGTTCGCGCAACAGGCGGCTGTCACTGCCGTCGGGTCTCTGGTACTCGATGTCTTCGAGCCCCTGCCCCGAGCTTTGGATACTCTTGATAATGGCTGCAAACAGTGCCCTGTGCTCTTCCGGAGACGTTTCGTCGAAGCCCTGTTTGTAACGGTTCTCCGGGCCGTAGGTATGGATATGCTGCTGAATGTCCAGCAGCGGATGGGCCAGCGCATAGCCAAAGTTCACCTGGGCCAGCAGGTGCCAGGCCAGCAGGAAGGACAACAGGAGATGACTGATGAGGAAGGCAGGCCAGAACAACAGACGGCTTGGATGGCGCATAACATGGTTTCCCTGGTATGGATTCGAAGTACAGGGTTGGTCACTCCCTGAGGTTCTGAGAGGGGACCGTTAAGGGTCAATCAAAGGAACGGGGCTCAGGTACCGTATTGCCAGAACCTAGGCTGGTTAGATGACAGAACGGTGACAGCGCTGTCACATGGGCTGGTATGTCGAGAAATCCAGCTCCTTCGCGGATCGGCGAGAAACGGGGACATGGCCCAAATTGTCTCGACCGCTCGATTTGCGACAGCCATAACACTCCGGATCGTCAGTGGGTGACCTGTCCCACATCCCGCACTGACCGCGATTGGTAAACTGGCCGCCGCCTTTCCCGGGAACCCGGAGTCTGGAGGTTATGGCGATCCGGTTGATTACGGTCTTTTTCCTGTTCTGCGTCCTGTCCATCCCGTCCGCGCTGGCGTCCTCGCTGGAGCGCGCGCGGGATGCGCTCGACCAGGTTACCCCCGAGCGCGCCGAATCAATCCTGTCCGCGGATATCTCGCCCGGCAGTGTGAGCGAGGAGGAGCGGGATGAGCTGTTCTTCCTGCTCGCCGAGACCGCACGCCACTACGAGCACTTCAGTGAAGCGGGCAACCAGCTCAACCGCATCAGTGACCCGTTCTGGGGTGGCATGGGCTATTACAACCTGGCCATGGCGCACCTGGAGCGGGAATCCCTGAGTCGCACACGGGTCGCGCTTCGGGTGGTCCGTTCGCTGGCCGCCGGGGATGGCTCCCTGCGGGGCGCGGACCTGGTCAGTCGGGCGCATATCGCCGAGGGGCTACTGGCGCTGCGTGACGACGACCCCAGGCGAGCGGAGCAGGTCCTGAGCCGTGTGCGCACCGACAGCACCCTGGTCAGCGAGGGCCTCTATCTGCTCGGTATTGCCCGCGCTCGTAACGGCAGCCTGCACCGCGCCCTCCAGACCTGGCAGCGGGTAGAGCGCTTCCCGGTGGCCTGGCCGGGGGTGGTGGAGGCACGGCTGGTCCGCGTATGGGGTTACAGCGAATCCGGTCATCACAGTGAGGCGCTGATGACGGCGGAACGCAACCATGCCTACCTTGAGCGCAGCATCGAACGGCTTGATGGCCTGCGGGAGCAGGTAAGGGAACACGGGGTAGTGCGCCTGATCCGCTGGGAGCTGCAGGACGACCGGGATCTGGTTGAGTTCCTGCGTGGCAGCCGCAACCACACCCGTTCGCCACTGATCGCCTGGGTGCTGGAGTATGTCGCGGACGGCGGTGATCCCTCGGCGGCCCCGGCAAGGCTTGATGCGGGGTTTCTCGGTTTTCTGGCCGATGAACGTGAACGGCTTGGGGGCTTCCGGGACCGCAACCTCAGGCAGCAGGCCCTGGTCTATGAACAGGTGGCCCTGCGGCAGATGGACAGACCGGTGCAGCGGGGCGGCTGGGAATGATGCGTGCCGGTAGCCTCCTGAATGTTTGCCTCATTGCTCTGCTTGTGACCGCTGCCAGTGGTGCGGGCGCAACCGTGCTCATGCAGGAAGGCGCCTCAACCTTGGGGGATCTCAGCCCCATAGTCATCCGCAGCGGTAACGGCGCCAGCCCGGAGGCCTCACTGGAAGAGGCGGTGCGCCGTCATGCCCGGGTTTTCAGGCGAGCGGACGATCCGCTGGTGCGCGTGCGCACCCTCAACCGCATCCAGAACCTGCAAGCCCGTTTTGGTGATCCCCTGGGTCTTTCCGAGGAAGCTTCGGAACAACTGCACAGGGCCGCATTGGAGGACTTTGAGACCCTGCTTGCAGACGCGAAGGGCGAACGGGAAGCGGAGCTGCTTTACGAGGCGGCCCGGGCCAGTGATATCGCCGGACAGACACGGCGCTCCGTGGGCTATCTGGAACGGATTATGGAGCGGCATGGGGATTCGGCGTTCATGGCGGAAGCGGCATTCCGCACCGGTGAGTACCGCTTCAGCCAGGGCCGTTACACGGAGGCGGCGGAGGCCTTTGGGACGGCTCGTAAGTATGGGCCGGATGAGGATTTCCGCAATGACAGCCTCTACATGCTGGGATGGAGCCGCTTTCTCAATGACGAGGCCATGAACGCGGCCAGGCTGTTCCTGGTTTTCATGGATCGCTATCACGAACCGGGTACCGGTTTTGACAGGGTTTCGGGCAAGGATGCGGAGCAGGTAGCGGACGCCCAGCGGGTACTCAGCCTCATCGCCACCTATGACCGTGGTCCGGAAACCCTCGCGCGCGTCCTGGACACCCATGGTGACCGGCCCTATGCCGCCACACTCTATGATCACCTGCTGCGCTTCCTGCGGGAGCGTGGTGATCACCAGGGCAGTGTCGCCACCGCCGAAGCCTTCCGTGATCACTACCCGGAGCATCCCTCGGCCCCGGCCATGCTCACGGAAATTGTGGAGAGCTGGCGGTTGGCGGGCGATGCGGAGCGCATGCGTGATGCCATGGGCGCTGCGGTGGAAAACCATGCCGGGCCCGACGCCATGGCTGCGCTTGACCGGCCGGTGCGCCGGCAGGTGATGGGGTATCTGCGGACGCTGGGGGTATGGCACTACACTCGGGGGCAGGCTCTGGAGGGCGGTGAATCCCGCCGCCATTACCGCCAGGCATCCCGGCGTATGCGCCAGTACGCCGATCGCGTCGGACGCTTCCGGATGGAAGCCGGCGTGATGGGGACTGGCGCCGGCTATATGGTCCTGCTTGCAGGAGATGCCGCCCTGCGGGGTGGCCGCACCGCGGGTGCCGCCGACCTGTATGAGCGTGCCGCCTGGTCCGAGCCGCCCTTCCCGGGCGCGGGTGAGGCAGCCTATGCGCTGGTTCAGCTGCGCCATGACCAGTGGCGGAAACAGGAGGATGTCGATTCCAGGGATCGGCTGATCGCCGACGCCCGTCGCTTTGTTCAGGACTTCTCCTGGCACGCCGATATCAACGGTGTCCGCCAGATGCTGGCGAACCGCCTGTACGAGGTAGGGCGGTATGCCGAAGCACGCGGGGTGGCGCGGACCCTGGTTGAAGCCGATGCCACGGACGACCAGCGCAGGGCGGGCTGGATCCTGCTGGGCCATCTCCGCATGGACGCGGAGGAATACGCGGAGGCCGCCAGTGCTTGGGCCGAGGTGCGGCAGCTGACACCGGCGGATGATGACCGTCTGGTGGATTTCCGGGAACACCAGGGAGTGGCGCTCTATCAGGAGGCGCAACGGCTGGCAGCCGGTGAACAGTCAGAGCAGGCGCGACAATGGTTCCATCAGGCCTACAGGGCGGCGCCTGGCACAGAAGTGGCGGCCAGCGCCCGCTACGATGAAACCGGCCTGGTGCTGGGACTGGCGCAGTGGGATGAAGCCATCCGCCTTCTGGAGGCATTCCGCGAGCGCTTCCCGGAACATGAGCTGGCCCCAAGGGCGAACGAACGTATTGTTCATGCTCACCGCAAGGCGGGACGCCCCGGAGAGGCTGCGGATGCCATGCTGGTGGCAATCCCGACTGACCTGAACACGGAGGAACGCTGGCGCCGTCGTCTGAGGGCCGCTCGGTATTACCGCGAGGCGGGGCGGCTGGCGGATTCGGTGGCGCTGTACGAGCGTTACCTGGCGGAAGGGACCGACCATCTGGGCGGCCACGCCTTCCAGCAGGAGCGCCGACACGAACTCGCGCAGATGCAGGAGGCGCTTGAAAGAGAGGAGGCTCTGGCCGCGACCCACAGAGCCATTGTCGAGGTCGAGGAAGGGACCGGAGGTACAGCCCGGAGCGCCCGGCTGGCCAGCCGGAGCGCACTCTGGCTGGGCCGGCGTACCGCTGAAGGGTTCGAGCGGATCGAGCTGGGCGCGCCGCTGGAGGAATCCCTGGCGCGCAAGCGCGATGCCCTTGCCGAGAGTCTGGACTGGTTCCGCAGGGCGGAGCGTTTCGGCATTGCGGAGACAGCCACCGAAAGCACCTATCGCATGGCGGAGCTTTACCGCCAGCTGGCCCGGGATGTTCTTGACTCCGAACGCCCCTCAGGGCTGAGTGACCTCCAGACCAACCAGTACGAAATGCTGCTGGAAGAGGAGGCCTACCCCTTCGAGGAGAAGGCCATCGAGCTCCACCAGCGCAATCAGCAACGGATACCGGAGGGGCACTGGACGGGCTGGGTGAACCGCAGCCTCGACAGTCTGGCGGAGCTGTTCCCGGCCCGCTATGAGCGTGATCTGCAGTGGACGGAGGCCCGCCATGAAGCGGCGCGCTGAGTGGGGTGTGGTGTTCGCCATGGGCCTTCTGGCCGGCTGTTCCGGTATGCAGCCAGGCCCGGAGCCCGGCCGTATGCCCGACAGGGTGGAGCTGGTCACGCCGGCACTGGCCCCGTCAGATCGGGAACAACTGGAGCAGGTGCGCGCCTCGCTTGCTGGCGGCCGTGTGGACGCTGCCGGGCGCCAGCTTGAGCGGGTGGAAGGCGATCACCGCTTCCACCCGGATGTTCTGATGCTGCGGGCCATGGTGGCCCGGCACCAGGAAAGGCCGAAGCAGGCGGTACGGGCGCTGGAGGCTCTGCTGGATCAGTCACCGGAGCATGCGGCGGCCGCCAATGATCTGGCGCTGCTCTATCGCCAGCAGGGGCGCATCGACCCGGCCGCGGCGCTGCTGCGCCAGGCACTGGAGGTCAACCCGGAACACCCGCAGCTGCACTACAACCTCGCTGTTCTGTCCGAACTCTATCTGCTGGATCTCGAGCAAGCACTGGCCCATTACCGCCGCTACCAGTCGCTGACTGAGGTGGAGGATGAGGAAGTCGCACTCTGGATCCGGGACCTGGAACGGAGGGTGGAATGAAAACGTGGCAAAGAGCCCTGCTGATGGTGCTGCTGGCCATGCCGGTGAAAGCCCAGGACGACGCGGAGGGTATCCGCATCCAGGGCGTGGATGAGCGCCCGGGTGTGATGCACCTGATGCCCTGGCGGCTGCCCAGGGACGCGCCCATGGAGGCGCCCCGGGCGGAACAGGGGCGTCTGGGCGATCTCCTGAGTCCGCTCGATGACCAGAACTACCGCCGTTATCTCAGATACCGCAGTGACCCCGGCACGCTTCTGGAGGCGCTGCCGGGGGCTGCCTCAACCGGAGAGACCCGCTGACCATGCCGACACCGATAGCCAACGCAACGCAGATCCCACTGATGGAATCCGCAGTCCGTTTCTTCCAGCAAGGGGGGCTGTTCATGGTTCCCATTGCCCTGATCTTGCTCATTGGCCTCGCGATTGCGCTGGAACGGATGATCTACCTGCAGGTGGCACGACGCCGCAACCGCAGGGTCTTCGAGTCCGGCCTCTGGCCGCTGCTGCAGAAGGGGGAATTCCAGAAAGCCTCGAAAGCCGCGCGTGAGTCCGGTGTGGAAGTGGGTGAGATGGTGGCCGCCGGTCTGGCCCGGTTCCGCAACAGCCAGTCGCGCACGGATGTGGAATACGCCATGGAGGAAGGGCTGATGGAGGTGCTGCCACGCTTCGAGAAGCGTACCCCCTATCTCGCTACTCTGGCCAACGTGGCCACACTGCTGGGGTTGCTGGGCACCATCATGGGCCTGATCTCCGCGTTCACCGCCGTGGCGGATGCGGACCCGGCCAACAAGGCCAGCATGCTCTCGGACAGCATCTCCGTGGCCATGAACACCACCGCCTTCGGCCTGATGTCCGCGATTCCGCTGCTGCTGGCCCATGCCTATCTCCAGACCCGGACCAACGAAATGATCGACAGCCTGGAAATGGCCGGGGTCAAGCTCCTGAACCTGATCTCGGAAACCCAGGCGGGTAGTACCGCGCGCAGCGAAGGGTGAGGCCGGCCCATGAGACGACGCCGACATCGCCGGCAGACGGCGGAAGCGGACCTGAACATCACGCCCTTCCTGAACCTGATGATCGTGCTGGTGCCCGTGCTGCTGCTGAGCATGGTCTTCACCCAGACCCGCATCCTGGAGCTGAGTTTCCCGGAAGCCGGGGAGCGTCTGGACGAGATGGTGGACAACGGGGAGGACCTCGCGCTCTACGTAATCGTGCGTGACGGACGCCTGGAGGTGGGCGACCGCAACGGGGGCGTGCTTCGGCGGTTCGAGCCGGCCGAGGAAGGCGGCCCGGATTTTGCGGGGCTGCGCGAACTCCTCAAGGGCGTGAAGGAGCGTTTCCCGGACACTCGTGATATCCGGCTGCTCGCTGGGCCGGACACCGATTACCAGACGCTGGTGACCGCCATGGACACCGTCCGTGGCTACCCCGCGGTTGTGGCGGCGGATGCGGTCACCGCGGAACTCTTCCCGGACATTGCCCTGGGCGATGCGCCGGAACCGGCTGACACGGAGGCGGACTCATGAAGGAATCCCGCCGCGCCCGCCGTATCCAGCGCCACTACAGGCGCATGAACCGCCCGGGGGGGCTCAACCTGACCGCCCTGATGGATATCTTCACCATCCTGGTTTTCTTCCTGATGGTGAACTCCTCGGATGTGCGGGTCCTGCAGCAGGACAGCGATATCCAGCTGCCGAGTTCCGAGGCGGAGCAGGTCCCAGAGAGCATCCTGCGGGTGGTAGTGGCCGGTGACAGCATCCTGGTGGGTGGACGTGAGGTGGCGCGGCTCGACGGCGTGACCGAGGGTGATGGCGGCGAGGTCATCGCTGGGCTCGAGTCGCACCTGGCCGGGCGCCCGGAGGCCGGGAAGGATGCTGGCGCCATGATCGTGGCTGATCGCAGCCTGGATTACGCGCGCCTGCGCCCGGTCATGCGGAGTGCTGTGAACGCGGGCTATACCCGGCTTCATCTCGCCGTTGAAAGCACGCCGGAAAGTGAAGGAGGCACGCCTTGAGCCGCTCTCCGGCCCTGCCGTGGCGCAGTACCCGGGGCGAGGACCGCCTGCTCGGGGTGATACTGGCGGTGCTGCTGGTAGTGTTCCTGCCACTGGCCGTGTTGATCCCCGGTGTGGAGCTGCCGGAGCGGGCGCCGGATCCGAAGGAGGAGCCGGATCCCCAGGTGGCGCGCATGCTCGAGGATCCGGAGGAACCTGAGCCCGAGCCCGAGCCCGAGCCCGAGCTGGAACCCGAACCCGAGCCAGAGACCAGCGAACCGGAACCCGAAACGCAGCAGGCGCCCACGCCGGCCGAACCCGAGGAGACGGTGGAAGAGGCCCGGGAAGTGGCACGCGAATCCGGACTGGTGGGAATGCGGGACCAACTGGCGGAACTGAGGTCACTGGCCCCCGCTGCGGAAGCGGAACTCCGGGATCCTACGGGACGCAGTGAGGAGGGAAGCCGCGAGCTGCCGGAAGGCCCGGATGAAGAGCAGCTCATGGCGGATTCCGGAGGCCCTGGTGAGCCGGGCGGGGCGTCCGTGGAAGAGGGTGATATGGCCCGGCGGGACACCCGGGATATTGCTGGTTCCGGGGAAAGCGCCGACGCGCAGCCCTCGGAACCGGAGAAGCGCCCCATGGCCAACATCCGGGAGACCTTCGAGCGCAACAAGTCCGCGCTATTTTCCATCTACAACCGCGCCCGCCGTCAGAATCCGCTGCTTGAAGGCGAGGTGGTCCTGGCGTTGAAGATCGCGCCTGGTGGCAATGTGCTGGATGTGGAAGTGGCCGAGTCCACGCTGGGCAATGAGGAGGTGGCCCGGAAGATTGCCCAGCGGGTCGCGCTGTTCAATTTCGGCGCCATGGAGGTACCGGAGCGCTCGGTGCGGTTCCCGGTGGATTTCGCGCCACCGGGCTAGTAATCAGGCCGCCTGCCGGGGAGACTCTTCCCGGGGGCCAGGAGACTCGCCGTTGAGCTCCGTCAGGTTCTGGGTCATCAGGGAGCGGCGCCGTCGAGGCAGGTCAGCAGCATGGCCCAGAATTCGGAAAAGTCGTTCACGACCACATCCGGGCGGTAGGGGTGGTTGCTGTCGCCGGGGAACAGGCGGTTGAGTGCCGGCAGGTCCCACTGGGCGCTATTGAAGAAGACGGCGGTCTGGCCGGCACGCTGGGCCGCGGCCACGTCCGTGGTGCTGTCGCCCACGTACCAGATGTCCGGGTTTGGGGTTTCGCCCAGGCGTTCCGCCGCCAGAAGGAGCTGGTCCGGGTGAGGCTTGCGGTGGGGGACGTCGTCGCCGCAGATGTTGATGGTGAACAGTTCTGTCCAGCCACCGTCATCCACCAGTCGCAGCTCCTCCTCGAAGAATTCACGGTCGCGGTTGGTGATCACGCCGATGCGCAGGGGCAGTGTGTTCAGTGTCGAGAGCAGCTCCCGCACCCCCGGCTCCAGTGGCAGCACTGAGCCGTAGTGGCGGCGGTAATGATGCCGGAACACCTGATGGGCAAGGCTCTTGCTGGCGTCGTCCTCACCGAAGAGCACCTCGAAGATATCGGTCCTGGAGATCTTGCGGTCGGCGCGGACCTGGGGGTGCAGGCGGGAGTGGTCGCGTGCGTAGTCCACCAGGCGCTGTTCCTCGGGGGAGCGGGCATTGGAGGTGGTGGCGATGTTGTCCAGAAGACCCCGTTCACGGAGTTCCGGCAGCATGTCGTCGACCGCGTGGTACATGGCGTCCAGGGTATCCACGAGGGTGGCGTGCCAGTCGAACAGGATGACTCTGGGGCGTGCCAGGTTGACCACCGAGGGGTGCCAGTCCGGCTCAATCCGCGGTTCCGGTGGCCGGGGCGCCGGGTAGGGAGAGGGGCGCCCGGCGTCAAGCGTGGCCCGGGCACCGCCCTCCAGGTTTTCCGCGATGCGGTCGGTCAGTGCCTCGAAGGAGTGGGCGATGGCGGCCGGGTGGTGGTCGGGATCGCCGGCAAAACGGCGTTCGATGTATTCCGGTTCCCACTGGCCACCATTGAAGAACACCGGCGTGACGCTCGCATTGCCGGCGGTGATCATGTCCGTGGTGCTGTCGCCGACATACCATACCCGTCCGTCCGCGGGGCAGTTTGCGGCCTCCGCGGCTTTCAGGATGATCTCGGGGTCCGGCTTGTAGGCGGTGACATCCCCGGCACAGACGATAACGTCGATCAGGGGTGCCCAGCGTCCGCCATCCACCAGGGTGAGTTCATGCTCCAGGAATTCCCGGTTGCGGTTGGTGGCCACCCCCAGGCGGATGCCGGCGGCACGCCAGGCGCTGAGGTACTCGAAGATGCCTTCCTGAAAGGGCCTGACCTCGCCGTAGTGGCTGCGGTAACAGGCATTATAGGCCTCGTGGGCAATCTGCTTGGCCGTGGTGTTATCGCCAAATATGGCGTTGAAGATGTCGGTGCGGGAGACCCGGCGTTCCGAGAGGATGCGTGGGTGGAGCCGGCGGAAGAGTCGGATGTAGCGCACCAGCCGGGCGTCGTCAGCCGTCTTGCACTGGCCCTCCGGCAGCAGTTCCTCCACCAGACCCAGATCCTCAAGCTGGGGCAGCATCTCTTCCATGGCCGAGAACATCGCGTCGTGGGTGTCCACGAGGGTTCCGTGCCAGTCAAAGAGGATGAGTTCAGGTATCACTGAGGCGGGCCAGTTCACGGTGCAGCTCCGCTTCGTCGCCAAGGTTCAGTTCCACCAGGCGCCGGAGGTGGGTAGCGCTTTCCAGGTCCATGGACCGGCACTCGAACCCCAGGCAGTCATCTTCCTGGTGCCGCAGCGTGGCGCCCATGGTGATGTGGGTGGTGTTGTCCGAAAGCCAGATGGTGATGGTGTAGCCCTCACCGGGCTGGCCCGTGAAGTCCTCCGGCGCTTTCAGCAGGGCGCCGTGGAGCGAGATGTCCTGTACCTGGCTGGGCCATATGCGGTCTCCCAGGTGGATCTCACAGGCGGCATCGAAAAGGATGCGGCTGAAAAAGCGGCGTTCCCGGCTGGCCATGGGCAAACCTCATCAGGGTGTTTCCTTCACTACTATAGTGAAAGATGCCCTGATGGGGAAAACCAATCAGGCAAGTTTCTTGTGCTTGACCCGCTTGGGCACCCAGGCGTCCTCGCCCTTGCGGGCGCGCAGGTCGCGGTCGTAGTCCGAGAAGTTGCCCTCGTGGAAGACCACCTCGCCGTCGCTCTCGTAGGCCAGGATGTGGGTGGCGACCCGGTCCAGGAACCAGCGGTCGTGGGAGATGATCATGGCGCAGCCCGGGAAGACCAGCAGGGCTTCCTCCAGGGCGCGCAGCGTTTCCACGTCGAGGTCGTTGGTGGGCTCGTCCAGCAGCAGGACGTTGCCGCCTTCCTGCAGCAGCTTGGCCAGGTGCACCCGGTTGCGTTCACCGCCGGAGAGCTCCTTGATGCGCTTCTGCTGCTCGGCGCCCTTGAAGTTGAACCGGCCCACGTAGGCGCGGGACTGGGTCTGGTACTGGCCGACCTGGATGATGTCCTGGCCGTCGCTGATCTCCTCCCAGACGCTTTTCTCCTCGTTGAGTTCGCGCATCTGGTCCACGTAGGCCAGCTCCACGGTTTCGCCCAGCACGATTTGACCCTCGTCGGGCTCCTCGGTGCCGGCAATCATCCGGAACAGCGTGGACTTGCCGGCGCCGTTGCCGCCGATGATGCCAACGATGCTGGCCGGTGGAACGCTGAAGGTCAGATTCTCGAACAGGACCTCGTCGCCGTAGCGCTTGGTCACGCCCTCGACCTCGATCACCTTGTTACCCAGGCGCGGACCCGGTGGGATGTAGAGTTCGTTGGTCTCATTGCGCTTCTGGAATTCCTGGGAGTTGAGTTCCTCAAAGCGCTTGAGGCGGGCCTTGTTCTTGGACTGCTGGCCCTTGGCCTGGCTTTTCACCCATTCCAGCTCCTGCTGGACGGCCTTGCGCTGGGAGGCTTCCTGCTTGGCTTCCTGTTCCAGCCGCTTCTGCTTCTGTTCCAGCCACTGGCTGTAGTTGCCCTGGAAGGGGATGCCCTGTCCACGGTCCAGCTCCAGGATCCAGCCGGCGACGTTGTCCAGGAAGTAGCGGTCGTGGGTGATGGCCACGACGGTGCCGGGGAAGTCGTGCAGGAAGCGTTCGAGCCAGGCCACGCTCTCGGCGTCCAGATGGTTGGTGGGCTCGTCCAGCAGCAGCATGTCGGGGCTGGACAGCAGCAGCCGGCACAGGGCCACGCGGCGGCGCTCACCGCCGGACAGGTGATTGACGCTGGCCTCCCAGGGCGGCAGGCGCAGGGCGTCCGCCGCCACTTCCATGCGGCGCTCGATGTCATGGCCCTCGGAGGCCTGGATGAAGGCTTCCAGCTCGCCCTGTTCCTTGGCCAGGGCGTCGAAGTCGGCGTCCGGCTCGGCGTAGGCGGCGTAGATCTCATCCAGCCGTGCCAGCGCCTTGTGGACGCCCTCGACGGACTCCTCAATGATCTCCCGGACGGTCTTGTTCTCGTCCAGCTGCGGCTCCTGGGGCAGGTAGCCGATGTTCAGGCCCGGCAGCGGGCGCGCCTCGCCCACATAGTCCGTCTCAACGCCGGCCATGATCCTCAGCAGGGTCGACTTGCCCGCGCCGTTGAGGCCAAGAACGCCGATCTTGGCGCCGGGGAAGAAACTCAGGTTGATGTCCTTGAGGATCTCTTTCTTCGGGGGAACGACCTTGCCGAGGCCGCTCATGCTGAATACATACTGAGCCATGGGAATCGGTGTCCTGCTGGGAAGTCGGAAATTGGAAGCTTGAGTCTGGACGTACGTTAACCAATAGCGGCTTTCGAGGCAATAAAGACCGCCAGTGGCGGGCATTCTGGCGCGTCTTCGGGCAGCGGATGTTATTGCGTCCCCTTTTCGGTAGAATAGGCTCGCCTTCAGAGAGACCCCGAGAGTTCATCATCGACCATTTTCTGGCAAGCAAAGGCGTTCCTCGGGGCGCGTCAATTGCCAGCACATGAGAGGCTGACAATGTTTAAGCGAGATATGACCATTGCCGGTTACGACGAGGAAGTCTGGAATGCCATGGAGGCGGAAGTCCGCCGACAGGAAGAGCATATCGAACTGATCGCGTCCGAAAACTACACCAGTCCGCGCGTTATGGAAGCGCAGGGCTCGGCACTCACCAACAAGTACGCCGAGGGCTACCCCGGCAAGCGTTACTACGGTGGCTGCGAGCATGTGGACGTGGTTGAGGAGATCGCCATTGAGCGTGCCAAGAAGCTGTTCGGGGCGGATTACGCCAACGTCCAGCCGCACTCCGGCTCCTCCGCCAACAACGCGGTCTACCTGGCGCTGATGAAGCCGGGCGACACGGTGCTGGGCATGAGTCTGGACGCCGGTGGCCACCTGACCCACGGCGCCAGCGTGAACTTCTCCGGCAAGACCTACAATGCCGTACAGTATGGCCTGGACCTGGAAACCGGCATGATCGACTACGACGAAGTCGAGCGCCTGGCAGTCGAGCACCAGCCGCAAGTCGTGCTGGCCGGTTTCTCCGCCTATTCCCAGGAACTGGACTTCAAGCGCTTCCGCGAGATCGCGGACAAGGTCGGTGCTTACCTGTTCGTCGACATGGCGCACGTCGCCGGCCTGGTGGCCGCGGGTGTCTACCCGAACCCGGTGCCCTACGCGGACGTGGTGACCACCACCACCCACAAGACCCTGCGGGGCCCGCGCAGTGGCCTGATCCTGGCCAAGTCCAACCCGGACCTGGAGAAGAAGTTCAACTCCGCCGTATTCCCGGGCAGCCAGGGCGGCCCGCTGATGCACGCGATCGCCGGCAAGGCGGTGTGCTTCAAGGAGGCCATGCAGGATGATTTCAAGGAGTACCAGCAGCGCGTGGTGAAGAACGCCCAGGCCATGGCCGGGGTTTTCCAGGAGCGTGGTTTTGACGTTATTTCCGGCGGTACGAAGAATCACCTCTTCCTGCTCAGCCTGATCAAGCAGGACATCACCGGTAAGGACGCGGACGCCGCGCTCAGCAAGGCCAACATCACGGTCAATAAGAACGCTGTACCCAATGACCCGCGCTCGCCGTTCGTGACTTCCGGCCTGCGCATCGGCACGCCGGCGATGACCACGCGTGGCTTCGGCGAGACCGAGGCACGGGACCTGGCCGGCTGGATGTGTGATATCCTTGATGATCTGGAAAATGAAGAGACCATCGAGCGGGTCCGTAAGCAGGTTCTGGAGCTGTGCCGGCGTTTCCCGGTCTACGCTGACTGACCCCTGTCGACCCGCTTGCCGTCCGGGAGTGTAACGGATGCATTGCCCTTTCTGCGGCGAGGCGGATACCAAAGTGATCGACTCGCGCCTGGTTGCCGATGGCGACCAGGTGCGCCGCCGTCGTGAATGTCTGTCCTGTCGTGAACGCTTCACCACCTTCGAAGGGGCGGAGCTGATCATGCCCCGGGTGGTCAAACAGGACGGCTCGCGGGTTCCCTTCGATGAGGACAGGATGCGCGAGGGCCTGATGAAGGCCCTCGAAAAGCGCCCTGTGGATATCGAGGCCATCGAGGCCGCCATCAACCGGATCAAGTTCCGGCTGCGCTCCACCGGTGAACGGGAAGTGAAATCCCTGATGATCGGTGAGGAGGTTATGTACGAACTGCGCCAGCTCGACAAGGTGGCGTACGTCCGTTTCGCTTCCGTCTATCGCAGTTTCCAGGACATCAATGAATTCAAGGAAGAGATCGAGCGGCTGGGCCGTTCCGGTGACGTGGGTGATGAATCCCCCGTGACCGTGGCGGCACGGGCGTTGAAGGAATCCGTGGATAAATAGTCCGGAACCGGGTGCCCGCCTTGACCAACGCTTCCGATACCCGATACATGGCCCTGGCGCTGCAGCTTGCTGAACGCGGTCTGTACAGCGCACACCCCAACCCCCGTGTTGGTTGCGTGGTGGTCAGTGAGGGCGAAATCGTGGGCCGTGGCTGGCACCGCCGGGCCGGCGAGGCGCACGCGGAGGTGAATGCGCTCACCGAGGCGGGGGAGCGCGCGCGTGGGGCGAGCGTCTACGTGACCCTGGAGCCCTGCAGCCATCACGGGCGCACACCGCCCTGTGCCCAGGCGCTGGTGGATGCCGGTGTCGCGCGGGTGGTGGTGGCCACCGTTGATCCGAATCCAGCGGTGGCCGGCCGGGGGCTGGCCCTGCTGGAAGCGGCGGGCATCGAGACCCTCAGCGGGGTGCTTGAGGAGCCGGCACGGGCGCTGAATGCGGGTTTTCTGAGGCGCATGGCCGGTGGCGCACCCTGGGTGCGGCTGAAGGTGGCCGCCAGCCTCGATGGGCGTACCGCCATGGCCTCCGGTGAAAGCCAGTGGATCACCGGGCCGGATGCCCGGACGGACGTCCAGCGGCTGCGTGCCCGCTCCGGAGCCATCATTACCGGTTCCGGCACGGTAGTGGCCGATGATCCGTCGCTGACAGTGCGTGCCGGAGAGCTGGGCGATCCTGGCGGGAAAACGCTTCCGCCACGGCAACCCCTGCGGGTGGTGCTTGACCCCCGCCTGCGCACGGCGCCCGATGCCCGCGTGGTGACGGGGGAGGGCCAGTGCCTGGTGGTGACCACTGCGGCGGCGCTGGATGAAAACCGGGCCAGGCCGCTGCGTGACGGCGGTGCCGAGGTGGTGACCGTGGAACCCGATGGCAGTGGTCGTCCGGCGCTGCCGGCGGTTCTGGGGCTGCTGGCGGCGCGTGGCCTCAATGAGGTGCTCATTGAGGCAGGTGCGACACTGGCGGGTGCAGCCCTGGAGGCGGGTGTAATTGACGAGTTCTGGCTGTACCAGGCACCGACGATGCTGGGCAGTCGGGCGAAACCCATGGCGGAGCTGCCGCTGGATCGGATGGCGCAGCAGCACCGGATGGAGGTATGGGACCGGCGGGTGGTCGGCGCGGATCAGCGACTGATCCTGAAACCCGCAGCGTCCGGCCATTAAGTGACAGCGAACAGGGTGCAGAATGGCGCTGAACAGTATTGAGGAAATCCTCCAGGACATCCGCGAGGGCCGGATGGTTATCCTGATGGATGACGAGGACCGGGAGAATGAGGGCGATGTGATTATGGCCGCCGAGTGCGTCCAGCCCGAGCACGTCACCTTTATGGCCACGGAGGCGCGCGGACTGATCTGCATGCCCATGGCCCGCGAGCGCTGTGAGCGCCTTAACCTACCGCTGATGGTACAGCGCAACAGTTCCGGCTTTGGCACCAAGTTCACGGTCTCCGTTGAGGCAGCGAAGGGGGTGACCACCGGGATCTCCGCCGCCGATCGGGCGCGTACCGTGCAGGTAGCCGCCGCCCGGGGCGCCAGGGCAGAGGACATCGTGAGCCCCGGCCATATCTTCCCGCTGATGGCACAGCCCGGGGGTGTGCTGTCACGGGCCGGTCATACCGAGGCGGCCTGCGATCTGGCCAGTATGGCTGGGTTCGAGTCTGCCGGTGTGATCTGTGAGGTAATGAACGATGACGGCACCATGGCACGCCGCCCCCAGTTGGAGGAGTTCGCCGAACGTCACGGGCTGAAGATCGGTACCATCGCGGACCTGATCCACTACCGCACCATGAATGAGCGCACCGTGGAGTGCGTTGATCACTATGAAATGAAGACGGAATACGGGGTATTCCGACTGCACACCTACCGCGATTCCATTCAGGGTGAGACCCATCTGGCACTGACCATGGGCGAGGTGGACCCTGAGAAGCCGACCCTGGTCCGAGTGCATATCACGGACACCCTGCGGGATCTGCTGCACGCCAACTACCCGGGATCGCCGCGCTGGCCGCTCCACGAAGCCATGCGTAAGGTGGCGGCGGAAGGCTCCGGTGTGATCGTTCTGCTGAACAACGGCCAGGACAGCTACGCGCTGGAAGAGCGCATCCGCGGTTTCTTCGAGGCCCACGCCCAAGGGCTGAAGGCGCCGGATTCCACCGGCAGTTCCGGGGTCTACCTGACGGTGGGCACCGGGTCGCAGATCCTGCGTGATCTGGGCGTTGGCCGGATGCGGTTGATGAGCGCCCCCATCAAGTTCTCGGGGATTTCCGGCTTTGATCTGGAGGTTGTGGAATACCTCCCCTACGATGACGGGAACGACCAACAAGGTTAGGGCCCGCGACGGAGACAGTAATGACAGACATCAAGACCATTGAGGGCGATTTCACCGACTGCCGCGGCGATTACGCGCTGGTGGTGGGTCGCTTCAACGGGTTCGTGGTCGAGAGCCTGGTGGAGGCGGCCACGGATACGCTGGTCCGCCACGGCATCAGCCGGGACAGCATCACCATCTACCGTGTTCCGGGCGCCTACGAGATTCCGGTGGCGGCCCAGAAGGTGGCCCGGAGCGGGCGCCATGATGCGGTGATCGCGCTGGGCGCGGTGATCCGTGGCGGTACGCCCCATTTTGAATACGTGGCCGGCGAGAGTTCCTCCGGTGTGGGCAGTGTGAGTCTGGATACCGGCCTGCCGGTTATCTTCGGCGTGCTGACCCTGGACACCATCGAGCAGGCCATTGAGCGTGCCGGTACCAAGGCCGGCAACAAGGGTGCCGACGCCGCCATGACGGCGCTGGAAATGGTCAGCCTTTTCCGGAGGATTGACGCGCAATGAGTGAAGGCGGTCAGCCAGAGAACAACCAGGGTAAGTCACGCCCGGCGGATCGCCGCAAGGCGCGCTCGCTGGCGCTTCAGGCCCTGTACCAGCGCCACTTCTCCGACAGCCCGATCAGCCAGATCGAGGCGGAGTTCGTGACCGACAACGACATGGAGAAGATCGACGGCGCCTACTTCCGGGAGCTGCTGCAGGGTGTGGATCGTTCCCGTAGTGATCTGGACCGTCAGTTCGAGCCCCTTCTGGACCGTCCGGTCAGCGAGCTCGATCCCATTGAGCTGGCCATACTGCGCATTGGCACCTTCGAGCTGATCAACCGCATCGATGTGCCCTACCGTGTGGTGGTCAACGAAGGCATTGAGCTGGCCAAGCGCTTCGGTGGCACCGACGGCCATAAGTACATCAACGGCATACTGGATCGCCTCAGCCCGCGTTTGCGCCCGGCGGAAACACGCTCACGGCGGGCCTGAGCCCAGCCGGTTCCACCATGGACGAATTCAGCCTGATTGACCGGTTCTGGAAGCCCCTGGGCGACGCGGTCACCCGCAGCGAGGTGATTGAGGGCATCGGTAATGACGGCGCCGTTGTACGCTGCCCGCCGGGCCAGGATCAGGTGATGACCATGGATACCCTGGTTGAGGGCGTCCACTTTCCTCCCGGCATGCCGCCCCACGCCCTTGGCTGGCGTGCTCTGGCCGTCAACCTCAGCGATCTTGCCGCCATGGGCGCTGAACCTCTCTGCTTTACCCTCTCGGTAACACTGCCGGAAGCCAGTGAATCCTGGCTGGCCGCGTTCGCGGACGGCATGAAGGCACTGGCAGTGCGCGAGAACATCCAGCTGGTGGGTGGGGATACCACGCGTGGTCCACTGAGCATCACGGTCCAGGCCCAGGGGCTGCTGCCGGCCGGATCAGCTGTGCGCCGGGGGAATGCCCGGCCCGGGGACCGGATCTGTGTCAGTGGCAGCCTGGGGGAGGCCGGTGAGGCGCTCAACTGGCTGGAAGCCACGGATACGTCGGCGCCGGCCGTGAACACCATGCTTCAGCGGTACCGGTACCCCGAACCCCGGCTGGCACTGGGGCAGTGGCTGCGTGAGGCCGGTGCCGCCGCCGTGGACGTGAGTGATGGCCTGCTGGCGGATCTCGGGCATCTTCTGGTTGACCGGGGTGCCCGCCTGGACTGGCAGGCATTGCCGGTTTCAGATGATCTGGTTTCCCTGCGCGGTCTGGATGGAGCCCGGCGGCTGGCCGCCACGGCCGGGGATGACTATGAGCTGCTGTTCGTCTGGCCGGGCGATGCGCCGGCTCCCTCGGGGCCGCGGGACACCGTGCTGCCACTCACCGTGATCGGGACCGTGACGGAAGACGCCGGCGTGACGCTTTCCGGCCCTGATGGCAGTATCCAGCTGGAAGAGCAGGGCTATACCCATTTCGGAGGTCAGCACCATGACTGAGACGGCCATCAACCCACGTGCACTGCTGCGGGACCCCGGCCACTGTCTGGCGCTGGGACTGGGCTCTGGATGCATCCGAAAGGCGCCCGGAACCTGGGGAACGCTGGCAGGTCTGCTGCTCTATTCGCTGATTGCCTGGATGCCCTGGCCGGTCTACGTGGGGGTTCTGGTGCTGACCTTCGTGGCCGGGGTCTATCTATGCGAGCGCACGGCCCGAGCGCTGGGCGTGCATGACCATCCCGCCATCGTATGGGATGAATTCGTGGGGATCTGGCTGGCACTGGCGCTGCAGCCGACCGCGCTGGTCTGGCTGCTGTTCGCCTTCGTGACCTTCCGCTTCTTCGACATCATCAAGCCCTGGCCCATTGGCTGGCTGGACCGTCGTGCCCCGGGCGGGATGGGCATCATGGTCGACGACGTGGTGGCCGGTGCCTATGCCCTGGTGCTGATGGCGCTGCTCCAGTGGGGATTCTGACGCGCCGCTTCAGTGCCGGGTCTCTGCCTGCTGTTCCGGGAGCATCTGGACGACACTCAGGAACCGGCGCAGTCCCACCTCGGCACGCTCTCGGGTGGCGTAGGGGCCGCTGTCGAAGCCTTCCCGGGTGGTGAAGTACCAGCGGTTGCCGACGCAGAAAAAACGGCTGCTGCGGAACGGGATGGGGGTGCGCTCTTCACCCGCCCTTGGTTTCGGCTCCATGGTTGCCCCCTTCAGTACCATGTGGTTTTCGTTGTTTTCGGCCGCTTCTTTCCGGGTACTCACTGATCACCCCTTTCCGCCAGTATAGACAGATTTAAACCTGATTTGACAATCCGTCACGAATTGACACCCATAGTCCGGGTGCAGGTTGCATTCTGTAACCGGGTTGTGATTGGGAGGAGCGCCTTCAGTTTACCGCGGATTTGTCCGTTCCGGCCATAACATTGGCCTCAATTGCCTCAACGGCGGTTTCGATCAGTTCTGCGAGCTGTTCACCGTCCGATACCAGGTCCGGGCAGGTGGTGAGATTGACGTGGATGGCGCCCGCGTAGCTCTGTGCCAGAATAGCCAGGCCGGCACCGTGGAAAAGGGGCGCCGAGTTGACCTGGTGCACCAAACGCGCGCCCCTGAGGTAGAGGGGAACCTGGGGCCCGGGGACATTGGTGATGGGCAGGTTGAACACTGGTTGATAGTGCTGGGCCAGATGGAATTCGCTGTAGAGCCTTGTGGAGAGGGCCACCAGCGTGGAGGGCAGACGCTCGGTCAGCCGGTCTGCGGCAATGGCTTCCCGGTAGTTCTCGGAGGTGCGGGTGTTGTCGCGGATGAGCGCGACCCGGCGGGCAGGGTCCGGTTCCCCGGTGGCGAGATTCACCAGCATGGCTGACATCTGATTGCCGGTGGGCTGGCGCAGGCTGCGCGAGCGCACCGAAACCGGGGTCAGCGCTACGAGGCTCTCATCCGGTTCTATGCCGTGGCCTGCCATGTAGCGTTTCAGCGCCTCAGCGCAGATGCCGAGCACCAGGTCATTGAGACTGATATCCGGTCCGATGGCGGCCTTGAGCGTCTTCAGCCGTGCCAGATCAATGGAGGTGCTGTGCAGCCGTCGGCGTTGCGTGAGATTACGGTTGAAGGGGGTACGTGGAGCGCCCAGAAGCGCAGTCGTGTTACGCAGGCGGCCAATGGGACGCTCCATGAAATCCCGCAGCGCGGCCATGATGGTTGACTGGGTCAGGCTCATGAACTGGAAGGGCTTGCGCAGCAGGTTCAGAGACGCGCGGGTCAGCAGCTGTTCCGGGCGTGGCGCGGGCTCCGGCCGCCATTCCGGGGGGTGAGCCCGGGTCGCGGTGTCCGGCGTGTATTCCAGCAGCATGCCCATGACTTCCTCGCCACTGAAGGCATCGACGGCGGCGTGGTGGACACGGACAACCAGCGCGAAGCCGTCTGTCGGCAGCAGGGTATCCGGACCGAAGCCCTCCACCCAGGTTACATGCCAGAGCGGGCGTGTGCGCGGCAGCGGGGTTGCGAGCCGTTCCTCGGCCAGGGCCATGAGGGTGGTGTAATCGCCACCCGCCAGGTTCACCGACTCGAGGTGACGGTTGATGTCGAATTCAGGGTCATCGATCCAGTAGGGGCGGTCCAGGTTGAAGGGCAGGTGCATCAGCTTCTGCCGGAAGAACGCGGCCAGGTGCAGTCGCTGGCTCAGGTAGTCCCGGAAGTCGTCGAACGTCAGTGCCTTTTCACGCTCCGCGGCATCGAAAACGTAGAGGCCACCGATGTGCATGGGAGTGGTCTCGGACTCAAGGAAGAGAAAGGAGGCGTCCAGTTCGTTCAGCTGATGCATCAGGGAAGTCCGCTCTGCTCCGCGATGGGTGATGTCCGTTTCAGGCCGGGTCGAGCCAGGGACCGAAGTAGTCCGGCCGGGAGAGATGCTCCCAGAACCAGTTGATGGCCTTGCCCTGGTCGCCGCGCCGGCGGGCCATGCAAAGTATCACTGGCGGCCGCTTTGTGGCTACGTCCAGAGCCACCAGCTCTCCGGACGCCAGGGCCGCTTCCACCTGCGGGCGGGGCAGCCAGCCAACGCCCATGCCGGCCTTCTGGGCCTCGATCTTGTGGGCCATGCTGGAGACCGTCAGTGTGCGTTGCCGGGCAAATATGCCTGCGGACCCCGCCGGCAGCTGGCGCGAACTGTCCGCCGCGACGACCGCCGGCCATGCGCTCAGGGTCTCTTCGGAGAGTGGGCCTGTTTCAACCGCCAGGGGGTGATGGTGGGCGACGGCATAGACAAAGGGTACCTGGCCGATATCCCGGTGCTCGAAATTCCCTGGGGGCTGGATTTCGCTGGTCGCCCCGGCAATGAGATCCGCTCGGCCGGTGTGGAGGGCATCCCAGGGGCCGTTGAAGACTTCATCGAGCAGGTGAATTTCTACTGGAACCTCGAGGTCGTTGAATGCACTGATCGCCGGGAATAGAGCTGACACCGGAAGTAGTGCATTCACTGCAATCCTCACGCTCGCCTCCCAGCCCTCGGCCACGCGCCGGGTCGTGCGCGCCAGGGTGTTGGCGGCTTCCAGCAGCTGCCGGCCCTCCTCCAGCAGGTAGTGGCCGGCATTGGTCAGCGTTGCCCGGTGGCCTGAACGGTCAAACAGCAGCACATCCAGGTCTTCCTCCAGCTTGTGCACCGTATAGCTGATGGCGGAGGGCACCCGGTGCATCTCCTCGGCGGCAGCGGCGAAGCTGCCCTTGCGGGCGATGGCGTCGAGGACGCGCAGGGCGTCAATGGTGATCGGAAATGCCATGGTCAGAAAAACTGAAAGGGTTGGCCAGATTTCATCGGTTGTTGTGAACGCCAGTCTAACGCAATCTGCAGCTCAACGTAGTCATTCCGTGAAAGTTTCTGAGAGGAGTAAGTGCTATGGGGCTGCTGATCAACGGGGAGTGGCACGACCAGTGGTACGACACCGCCAAGAGTGGGGGTGCCTTTGTGCGAGAGAGCGCCCAGTTCCGTAACTGGGTAACAGCGGACGGCAGTGCCGGGCCCACAGGTGAGGCCGGCTTTGCCGCCGAGCCGGGGCGCTATCATCTCTATGTGGCGCTGGCCTGCCCATGGGCGCACCGCACGCTGGTTTTCCGTAAGCTGAAGGGGCTGGAGGACATGATTCCGGTGTCCATCGTGCATCCGGACATGCTGGAAAACGGCTGGGAGTTCGGGCCGGATGACCCGTTCCACCGCGATCATGAGAACGGCGCGCACTTCATGCACGAGATCTACACCCGGGATACGCCGGATTACACCGGCCGGGTCACGATTCCGTGCCTGTGGGACACGCACCGGAAGCGGATCGTGAGCAACGAATCCGCCGACCTGATCCGGATGTTCAACAGTGCCTTTGACGGCCAGGGCGCCCGGGCCTTGGATTTCCATCCGGAGTCGCTGCGGGGTGACATCGAGGCCGTGAACGAGCGGGTCTACAACAGCGTCAACAACGGCGTCTACCGGGCCGGCTTCGCCACCGCCCAGGACAAGTACGAGCAGGCGTTCACGGAGGTCTTTGATGCCCTTGACTGGCTCGACGGACTGCTGGCCGAGCAGCGCTACCTGGTGGGCAACCGCCTGACGGAGGCGGACTGGCGCCTGTTCACCACCCTGGTGCGTTTTGACGCGGTCTATTACAGCCACTTCAAGTGCAACCGCCAGCAGCTGCGCGACTTCCCGAACCTGCAGGGCTACCTGAAGGATCTGTACCAGATCCCGGGTGTCTCGGAGACGGTGAACATCGACCAGATCAAGCGTCATTACTACCGCAGCCAGAGGACCATCAACCCGACACAGATCGTGCCGGCAGGGCCGACGCTGGAGCTGGAAGGGCCGCACGGGCGGAGCCATCTCGGCCCTGATTTTCCGGAGGCTTGCGCTAAAGGCTCAGTCTGAGCGCTGAACCGACAGGTCGACCAGATAGTAGAGCGCTTGGCGGTGCGGGGAATCGGGTAGGGCCGTCAGGCATTGCCGGGCTTGTTCCACTTCCTCGGCGGCGCGCCGGCGGCAGTACCCGATGGCGCCGCTGTTGTGGACGGCTTCCAGCACCGGACCCAGCTGGTCCGGCCCGCCATTGCGGATCGCCTGGCGTACCGTGGCGGCATCATCGGCACCGCCCTGGGCCATGGCATGGATGAGCGGCAGGGTGGTCTTGCCTTCGGCCAGGTCGTCGCCCACGTTCTTGCCCATGGTCTCGGCGTTGCCCTCGTAATCCAGCACATCATCGACGATCTGGAACGCCATGCCCAGGTGCTGGCCGAAATCGCGCAGGGCGGTTTCCGTGGTCGCATCGGTTTCCGCCAGGACAGCGGCGGAATGGGAGGCGGCCTGGAATAGCATGGCGGTCTTGCTGTGGATGACGTTGCGGTAGTCCGCCTCGGAAAGATCCGGGTTGCGGACATTGGTCAGCTGCAGCACCTCGCCCTCGGCGATCACACCAGTGGCCTCTGATAGCAGGTCCATCACCCGCATGTTGCCGAGGCTCACCATCATCTGGAAGGCGCGGGCGTAGAGGAAGTCACCCACCAGCACGCTGGGGGCATTGCCCCATCGGGCATTGGCGGTTTCCCGGCCGCGGCGCAGTTCGGAGGTGTCCACCACGTCATCGTGCAGCAGGGTGGCGGTGTGAAGGAACTCGATCACCGCCGCCAGGGTGGCCTGTCGCTGCCCGCCGTTACCCAGCGCGCCGGCGCTGAGCAGTACCAGCAGGGGGCGCAGGCGCTTGCCGCCGCTGTCCACAATGTAGTGGCCGATGTGCTCGACCAGCGGCACGCGGGAGTTCAGCTGTTCGTGGATCTGCGCGTTGACGCGTTCGAAGTCGTCCCGGACCGGGGCGTAGATAGCATCCAGACTCATAAGGCATTCGGCAGTTGGTCGGGCAGCGCCCCAGCGGCTGCCGGGACATGCAGGAGCCGTAGATTATGGGGCGTGCCGGGGGCTGTCAACTTGAACGGTCAGCTTCCCGCCCCGGTTACCAGCGCCAGCAGGGTGTAGCCGACCACGGCAATGCCGCCGGCCACGAAGGTCAGCGGGATCTGGGTGCGCACGTGGTCCATCAGGTCCGCGCCCGTGGCCAGTGAGGACAGTACCGTGGTATCCGATATGGGTGAGCACTGGTCGCCGAAGACGGCACCTCCGATCACGGCGCTGAAGCAGAGCGTTACAAAGAATGGCTCGGGCGCGATATGCCAGGCCAGGGGCATGGCAATGGGGATCATGACCGCGTAGGTGCCCCAGGACGTACCGGTTGCAAAGGCGATGACCAGGCATAGGCCGAACAGCAGTGCCGGCATCAGTGCAGCGGGTATGCTGTCGCCGACGGCGGAAACCAGGAAGTCGGCGGTGCCCACAGCGTCGGTCACGTCCTTGAGCGATACGGCCAGCCCCAGGATGATGGCGCCGATGGTGACGCCCTTGCAGCCATCCACAAAGCCGCTCATGACTTCGTCAAAGGGCATGCCCTTGATCAGCGCGATCACAATGGCGGTTACCACGGCAAGAATGAAGGCCTCGGCCACCAGCAGAAGCGGATCCTGGTTGCCGCCCGTCCAGCCGAGCAGGAAGTAGGTTACGAAGTAGGGAATAATGGCCACGCCCAGCAGGACCCCGATGGGCGCCAGAAAGTCGATCAGCCCGGTGCGGTAGCCTTCCGGAACACGGTTATCGGTCAGCTCCCGGGAGGTCAGCGGGCTGGCGCCGTCGCGGTCGAGCTTGCCGGTTTCCCGCGCCCGGCTCATGGCTTCGCGCATCCGTCTTCCGGGCGGGAACGGCAGCCGGTCCAGTGCGAAGAGCAGCGTGATCAGTAGGGCGGCAATGGCGTAGAAATTGTAGGGCAGGGCCTGGAAGAAGAACTGGATGCCGTCCTCGCTGCTTTCGAACAGAGGAATGGTGCCGGCCAGAAGGCCGCCCACATAGATGGGCCAGACGTTGAATGGGATCAGGGTGGCCGCGGGCGAGGCCGTTGAGTCCGTAATGTAGGACAGTTCTTCATGGGAAACGCGGTGTTTGTCCGCCAGTGGCCGCGCCGTGGTGCCGGTCAGCACGGTGGAAATGGTGCCGCCCTGGTGGAAGACGAGCCCCATGACCCAGGTGAACAGGCGGGCGCTGACCGGGCCACGGACCATCCGCTCCCCGGCCCATCCGGCGAAACGGGCGGCACCGCCGGTGCGGGTCCAGATCCCGATGAGCCCGCCCAGGGCCCAGAGATAGACCAGGAGGATCAGGGCGTAGCTCTCTGTGCCAATAGAGGGGATCAGGAAGGCGTCAATGACGTTCACCTGCCCGGCAATAAGCCCACCTGCGATGATGCCGATGGCCAGGGCGCTGATGACCTCGCGCAGCCAGAAGGCGAGCAGGATTGCGAGCGCGGGCGGCACCAGGGACCAGAATCCGAAGTGCTCCGCGTCGCCCGGGTACGACTGGCCCACGAGGTAGAGGCCGGTACCGCCCAGTGCGATTCCGGCAAGAGCGGCGATCACGCGTCGATTGGGCCCCGTGGCCGGGGTGGCGTCAGGATGCTTTCCAGTCATTATTGGCTTCTCCCTGTTTCTGGCGGCTGCCTGACAGGAGGATAACGCAGCCGGAGGATAACCACGAGTGTGGTAGTGCTTGTCTCCGGGGCCGGTTTTCTCTATAATCCGCAGCCCTGCAACTCATCCCAACACCTGCCGCTCCCTGCTATAGGGTCGCCAGAGCGCTTCCCTTAGAACCAGGTCAAAGAGCAGGGATGGGTCATCGACGGAGAAGACGCATGTACGCAGTGTTTGTCAGCGGTGGTAAGCAGCACCGCGTTCGCGAAGGCGAAAAGATCAAGCTCGAGAAGATCGAGACCGAAACCGGCGGTACGGTTGAATTCGACCGTGTTCTGCTGGCGGGCGAAGGGGACGATGTGAAGATCGGCACCCCGGACCTGGAAGGCGCGAAAGTGACCGGCGAAGTGGTCAGCCACGGTCGTCACGACAAGATCCAGATCATCAAGTTCCGCCGCCGCAAGCACTCCATGAAGCAGATGGGGCACCGGCAGTGGTACACTGAAGTCAAGATTACCGGTATCAAGGCTTAAGGGGGCAGCATGGCTCACAAAAAGGCAGCAGGTAGTACCAAGAACGGACGCGATTCCGAGTCGAAACGACTGGGTGTGAAGGCGTTCGGTGGCCAGGCAGTGCAGCCCGGCAGCATTATTGTTCGCCAGCGTGGCTCCAGCTTCCACCCCGGCGCGGGTGTGGGCATTGGCAAGGACTTCACCCTGTTCGCCCTGGACGAGGGCGTGGTGCGGTTCGATGTGAAGGGGCCCCGTAACCGCAAGTATGTGAGCGTCGAATCCGCGGGTTGAACCGCGCTTCCGGACGCTGAACAACCCCGTGCCGACGTGCTGTCCGCTGCTGGCTGAGCCAGTGGTGGTCGCCGACCCGGTACGGGGTTTTTTGATTCGAGGCATTCCATGCAGTTCGTAGACGAAGTCTCCATCGTGGTCCAGGCCGGAAAGGGCGGTAATGGTTGCCTGAGCTTCCGCCGTGAAAAGTTCGTGCCCAAGGGTGGGCCGGACGGGGGCGACGGTGGTGACGGCGGCTCCGTTCTCCTGCGGGCACACGGCGACCTCAACACCCTTGCGGATTACCGGTACCAGCGCAAGTTCCGCGCGGGTACCGGTGAGGATGGCCGTGGTAGCAACTGCTCCGGCCGCAAGGGCGAAGACCGGGTTCTGGATGTGCCGGTGGGCACGACCGTGGTGGACTGCGATACGGACGAGATCCTGGGCGATCTGACCGAGGCGGGGCAGACCCTGCTGGTGGCTCAGGGCGGCTTCCATGGCCTCGGTAATACCCGCTACAAGTCGAGCGTGAACCGCGCGCCGCGCCAGACCACTTCCGGCTCGCCCGGCGAGGCCCGGGAGATCCGCCTGGAGATGAAGGTGCTGGCGGATGTGGGGCTGGTCGGTCTGCCCAATGCCGGCAAGTCCACGCTGATCCGCGCCATGTCCGCGGCCAAGCCAAGGGTTGCGGATTACCCCTTCACCACCCTGGTGCCCAATCTGGGTGTGGTCTCCGTGGCCGCGCACCAGAGTTTTGTGGTGGCGGATATTCCGGGGCTGATCGAGGGTGCTTCCGAGGGCGCTGGCCTGGGGATCCGCTTTCTGCGTCACCTGGTGCGCACCCGGTTGCTGCTGCATGTGGTTGACCCGATGCCCTGGGATGATGCGGATCCAGTGGATTCCGTCCATACCATCACCCATGAACTGGAGCGCTTCAGTCCCGCACTGGCCGAGCGTGAGCGCTGGCTGGTCATCAACAAGTCGGATTCCCTGCCGGATGCCGAGGAGGAAGTGGAGCGCATGCGCAATGCGCTGGACTGGCAGGGGCCGGTTTTCCTGGTTTCCGCCCTCAGTGGTGACGGGATCCAGGCTCTCTCCCAGGCGATCATGCGCTGGCTTGAGGAGCGCGACGAGCGTGAACGGGATGATCCGGAGTTCGCGCGGGCCGAGGCGGAGCTGCGCGAGCGCGTGGATGAGCAAGCCAGGGAGCATATCCAGTCGCTGCGTGGACCCCGGCAGGATGACGACGACGATGATGACGACGAGGACGATGATCACGATGTCGAGGTGGTCTACGCGCGCTGAGGCTGCGCGCCATGACTGAGCGCCAGCGTCTTGTTAGCGCCCGGCGGCTGGTGGTGAAGATCGGCAGTGCCCTGCTGACCGATGACGGCCGTGGCCTTTCCCGGGAAACCCTGACCCAGTGGGTCGACCAGCTGATGGCTTGGCGGCGCGCCGGGGTGGAGATTGTCCTGGTATCTTCCGGGGCCGTGGCTGAGGGTATGAGCCGGCTGGGCTGGAAACAGCGCCCAGAGCATGTGCATGAGCTCCAGGCAGCCGCCGCCGTGGGCCAGATGGGGCTGGTGCAGGCCTGGGAGGCCCAGTTCCAGCGCCATGGAACGCACACTGCCCAGGTCCTTCTGACCCATGATGACCTATCCGACCGCAAGCGCTACCTCAACGCCCGCAGCACCCTGAGAACGCTGCTCCCCATGGGGGTGGTCCCCATCGTTAATGAGAACGATACCGTGGTCACGGATGAGATCCGCTTCGGCGATAACGACACGCTCGGTGCCCTGGTGGCCAACCTGGTGGAGGCCGATGGCCTGATCGTCCTGACCGACCAGGCAGGTCTCTACGACAGCGACCCGCGCAGCAACCCGGCGGCGGCCCTGATCCCGGAGGCTCGCGCCAGTGATAGCCGATTGGACGCGATGGTGGCCGGCGGTGGGCGTGGTGCGCTTGGCAGCGGTGGCATGGCCACCAAGGTGCGCGCCGCGCGGCTGGCCGCACGTTCTGGCGCCTTCACCCTGATCGTGGGCGGCCGGATGGAGCGCGTTCTGGAGCGCATCCGGTCCGATGAGGAGGTCGGGACGCTGCTGATTCCGGACCAGGAACGGCTGGATGCGCGCAAGCAGTGGATTGCCGGTCACCTGCGGACCCGGGGTCGGCTGGTTCTGGATGACGGTGCGGTTCGGGTGCTGCGGGAAGGCGGTCGGAGTCTGTTACCCGTGGGGGTGCGTCGTGTTGAAGGTGGCTTTCGGCGTGGTGAGATGGTGTCCTGTGTGGACGGGAGTGGCCGTGAGGTCGCCCGTGGGCTGGTCAGCTATGATGCGGCCGAGGCTCGGGAGCTGGTGGGCTGCCCCAGCGAGCAGATCGCCGAGCGCCTGGGTTACCTTCAGGAGGAGGAGCTGGTACACCGGGACAACATGGTTCTGGTGTAAATCGGCTTTCCCTCCTCCTGAAACAGACAGACCCCGCCGGAGCGGGGTCTGCTGTGGACGGCAACCCGGTGCCGATCAGGCGGACTGAAGCGCCTTGATGCGGGCGTTGAGGCGGCTCTTGTGGCGGGCCACCTTGTTCTTGGCGAAGATGCCCTTGTTCACACTGCTGTCGAGCACGGGTTCCATCTCACGGAACGCTTCCCGTGCACCTTCCGCGTTGCCCTTGTTCAGCTCGGTCTCGACCTTCTTGATGAAGGTGCGCGCGCGTGAGCGCTGGCCAGCGTTGTGCTTGCGCTGGATCTCGTTGAGGCGGGCACGCTTTCTTGCTTGCGGAGAGTTAGCCACCGTTTGACTCCTCGAATTCGGGTTACCAATGGGTCTGAAATGACGCGGAATAATGCCGCGAAGAAGGCCCTTTGTCAAGGCTAGGCCGATGCTGCTGTCGTCATCCAGTGGGCGGGGGTGGTAGTATCCGGCGTTTTCACCCGGGATCGCCAGGCATGACTCAGGAGCCGCAGACAGAGCCAGCACCGCAGAGTGATGACGCGCCGCCGGCCGGTCGCTCCCGTGGCCTGCTTGGATCTTCGGGCATCTTCGCTGTCTTCACCATGTTTTCCCGGATCCTGGGGCTGGCCCGGGATATCGTGATCGCGCGCTACTTTGGGGCCGGCCCGGATGCGGACGCCTTCTTCGTGGCGTTCAAGATTCCCAATTTCCTGCGCCGGCTTTTCGGTGAGGGGGCCTTCAACCAGGCCTTCGTGCCGGTACTCTCGGAATACCGCCAGAAGTACGACACCCGGGCCGTGCACTCGCTGGTGAACACCGTGGCAGGCTCGCTCGGGTTCGTGCTGCTGGTGCTCTCGGTGCTGGCGGTGCTCGGCTCCCCCTGGATTACGGCGGCGTTTGCCCCCGGCTTTATTGGGGATGAGGCCCGTTACCCGCTGGCCGTTGAGATGCTGCGCATCACCTTCCCCTACCTGATGCTGATCTCGCTCACGGCCTTCTGCAGCAGCACGCTGAACAGTTATGACATCTTCGGGGTCCAGGCGTTCACGCCCGTAATCCTGAACCTGAGCATGATTGCCTGCGCCATCTGGTTGACGCCCTATATGGAGGAGCCGGTGCTGGCGCTGGCCTGGGGTGTGCTGATTGCTGGTGTGCTGCAGCTGCTGTTCCAGCTGCCGTTCCTGGCCCGGCTGAACCTGCTGCCACGGCCGAGGATCGACTACCGGCACGAGGGCGTGATCCAGATCATGAAGCTGATGGCGCCGGCGCTGTTCGGGGTCTCGGTCAGTCAGATCAACCTCCTTCTGGATACCATACTGGCTTCCATGCTCGAGACCGGCAGCGTCTCCTGGCTGTACTACTCGGATCGGCTCTCGGAGCTGCCGCTGGGAATTTTCGGGGTGGCGATCGGAACGGTGATTCTTCCGAATCTCTCCCGCAAGCACGCGAACGAATCCATGGAGGCGTTTTCGCGGACGCTGGACTGGGCCCTCAGGAGTGTGCTGCTGCTGGGCATCCCGGCGGGGCTGGCGCTGTGCCTGCTGGCTGAGCCGTTGATTGCGACGCTCTTCCATTACGGCGAGACGACCGGGCGCGATGTGTTTATGTCCGCCCAGAGCCTGCGGGCCTACGCGCTGGCGCTGATCGCGTTCATGCTGGTGAAGGTGCTGGCACCGGGCTTTTTCTCCCGTCAGGACATGAGGACACCCGTGCGGATTGCGGTCATCGCGATGACGTCGAACATGGTTTTCAATCTCATCCTGATCTGGCCCCTGGCCCATGCCGGACTGGCGCTGGCAACGGCGCTTTCCGCCTGGATGAACGGCAGCCTGCTGCTTCGGGGGCTTTACCGCGAGGGCGTCTTCCGCCCCCAGCCGGGTTGGGGGCGCTTCGCGCTGCAGTTGCTGGCGGCCAATGTGGTCATGGGCGGGCTGCTGTTTGTGTTCTCGCCGGCTGCCGCCGATTGGCTGGATTTTGATCTGCTCACCCGCATGGGCATGACGGTGGCCCTGGTGGCCGGCGGTGCCCTGGCGTACTTTGCGGTACTCCTCCTGTGCGGGGTTCGGCTGCGGCACTTCCGTATGCATTGAGGTCTGTTGCAACGGCGGGCATTGGGCCCGGTCCCGCCATTGCGGTATAATTCGCGGTCCCCGAAAATCAGGAGGAGCCCCGCATGCGGCTGATCAGAGGGCTGCACAATCTCAAGCGCTGGGCGGAACGCAGTGACAACCCCCTTGCGAACGGGTGTGTCGCCACCATAGGCAACTTCGACGGCATCCATCGTGGTCATCAGGTGATCATTGACCAGGTGCGGGACCGGGCCCATCAACTGGGCGTTCCCTCGGTGGTGATGGTGTTCGAGCCCCAACCGCGGGAGTTCTTCGGCGGGGCGGATGCGCCGCCGCGGCTGATGCGCTTCCGGGAGAAAGTGGAGATGCTGCTCTCCCATGATGTGGATATTGTGGTCTGCCTGCAGTTCCGCTCCCGGCTGCGCAATCTTTCCGCCATGGACTTCATCGAGCAGGTCCTGATGGAAGGGCTGAATGTGCAGCACCTGGTGGTGGGTGATGACTTCCGCTTCGGCTGTGACCGCAAGGGGGACTTTCGGCTTTTGCAGCAGGTCGGCGCTGAGCGGGGTTTTGCAGTGGAGCACACCCAGACCATCCGGGTGGGAGGCGAGCGCATCAGTTCCACCCGCCTGCGCCAGGCCCTGGGCGAGAACCGGCTGGCGGACGCCAGCGAGCTGCTGGGCCGCCCCTACGCCATTACCGGTAGGGTGGTCTATGGCAAGGCTTTGGGGCGCGAGCTGGGCGTTCCGACCGCCAACATCCTGCTCAGCGGGCGCAAGCCGCCGCTGCGTGGCGTCTATGCGGTGGCGGTTGAGATGCCGAACGAGCACATTGAGCGCGGGTTGGCCAATATCGGCATGCGCCCCACGGTCAACGGGCAGTACCCGTCGCTGGAGGTGCACCTGCTGGATTTCTCCGCCAACCTTTACGGTCGGCGTTTGCGGGTGACCTTCCTTTACCATCTGCGGGACGAAGTCAAGTTCGATTCCGTGGAAGAGCTCGAAAAGCGCATTCACGAGGACATCAACCAGGGGCGTGACTGGCTGGCGACCAACCGCCCGGTACCGACCAATGTGGAACGCTGACCGAAACGACAGACTCCGGGAACCTTCATGAGCGATTACAAAGACACGCTGAACCTGCCGAAGACGGACTTCCCCATGCGCGGAAACCTGTCCAAGCGCGAGCCCGAGATGCTCGAGCGCTGGAACCGTCTGGACCTCTACGGCACGCTGCGCCAGCGCCGCGCGGGCGCCGAGCGCTTCGTGCTGCACGATGGCCCGCCCTACGCCAACGGCAGCATCCACATTGGTCATGCGGTCAACAAGATCCTCAAGGACATGGTGGTCAAGTCCCGTAACCTCATGGGCTACGACGCGCCCTATGTGCCGGGCTGGGACTGCCACGGCCTGCCCATCGAGCACAAGGTGGAGCAGGACATCGGCAAGGCGGGCGACAAGGTGGACTACAAGACCTTCCGCCAGGCCTGCCGCGATTACGCCGCCGAACAGCTCGACAACCAGCGTCAGGACTTCATCCGACTGGGTGTTCTGGGGGACTGGTATAACCCCTACCTGACCATGGATTCCAAGGTCGAGGCGGACATCGTCCGCTCCCTGGGCCGCATCATCGAGAACGGTCACCTGGAACGGGGCTTCAAGCCGGTCTACTGGAGCGTGGTCGGGCAGTCCGCGCTGGCGGAGGCTGAGGTGGAGTACCAGGAGAAGACATCCATCCAGATCGACGTGCGCTTCCCGGCGGTTGCGCCGGAGAAGATGACCGGCGCCTTCGGTGAGAGCGGGCCGGATGCGCCTGTGTCACTGGTGATCTGGACCACCACGCCCTGGACCATTCCGGCCAACCAGGCGGTGGCCGTCAATGAGGAACTGGAGTACAGCCTGATTCGCGCCGATGCCGGCCGGGGCACCGAATACCTGGTCGTGGCCGAGGAGCTGCGCGAGACGGTCACCGAGCGCTGGAACCTGCAGAACGCCGAGGTTGTGGCACGCTGCCGTGGCTCGGCGTTGACCGGCCTGATGCTGAATCACCCGCTTTATGAGCGCGAGGTTCCCGTACTCCTGGGGCATCACGTCTCCACGGACGCGGGTACCGGCCTGGTGCACACCGCCCCGGACCACGGGCCGGACGACTTTGAGATCGGTCGTGCCAATGGCATCGGTACGCTGAACCTGGTGAAGGCGGACGGCACTTACGCCGAAGCGGCCGGCGAGTTCGCGGGCATCCACATCTACAAGGCGGATACCCCGGTCTGCGAGGCGCTGGAACGTGAGGGCTGCCTGCTGTTCCAGGAGTCCTTCAAGCACAGCTACCCGCACTGCTGGCGGACCAAGACACCGCTCATCTACCGCGCCACGCCCCAGTGGTTCATCAGCATGGACCGCAATGGGCTTAAGAAGGGCGCTCTTGAGGCGATTCCCGGTGTTCGCTGGATTCCCTCCTGGGGGCAGCAGCGGATCGAGGGCATGATCGAGCAGTCCCCGGACTGGTGCATCTCGCGCCAGCGCACCTGGGGTGTGCCGATCACGCTCTTCGTTCATAAGGACACCTACGAGCTGCACCCGCGCACGCCGGAGCTGATCGAGGCGGCGGCCAGGGCCATCGAGAAGGACGGCATCGACGCCTGGTACGAGCTGGATGAGCGTGAGCTGCTCGGCAATGACGCGGACACCTACGAGAAGGTGACGGACACACTGGACGTCTGGTTCGACTCCGGCGTGACCCACGCGTCCGTGCTGGACCGGCGCGAGGATCTCAACCGGTATCCCGCGGATCTCTATCTGGAAGGCTCGGACCAGCATCGCGGCTGGTTCCAGTCCTCCCTGAAGACCGGTATCGCGATCAAGAAGATGGCGCCCTACAAGGAGGTGCTGACACACGGCTTCACCGTGGACGAAAAGGGCTACAAGATGTCCAAGTCCATGGGCAACGTGATCGCACCCCAGAAGGTGATGGATGAGCTGGGCGCGGATATTCTGCGCCTCTGGGTCGCAGCCACCGACTACAGCGCCGAGATGTCCGTCTCCCAGGACATCCTCAAGCGCACGGCGGACGCCTATCGCCGCATCCGCAATACCTCGCGCTTCTTGCTGGCGAACCTGGATGGGTTCGACCCGGCCACGAACAGCGTGGCCTTCGATGACATGGTGGCGCTGGACCGCTGGATGGTGGACCGGGCGCGGCGCCTGCAAGACGAGGTGATCGACGCCTACAACCGATACAGCTTCCTGCAGGTGTACCAGAAGGTGCACAACTTCTGCATCCTGGACCTGGGTGGGTTCTATCTGGACATCATTAAGGACCGCCAGTACACCACCCAGCCGGATAGCCTCGAGCGCCGATCCTGCCAGACCGCGCTCTACCACGTGGCCGAGGCGCTTTCCCGCTGGATCGCGCCCATCCTGACGTTTACGGCGGATGAGATCTGGCAGCACATTCCGGGTGAGCGGGACGAGAGCGTTCACTGGGCAACCTGGCACGAGGGCCTGGAGGCACTGCCGACAGATGCGCCCATCAAGCAGGATGAGTGGGACACGCTGATCGACGTGCGCAGCGCCGTGAACAAGCAGCTGGAGGCGGCGCGCAACGAGGGCACCATCAAGGGCTCGCTGAGTGGTGAGGTCACCCTTTACGCCGACGGCGCCCTGAAGGAACTGCTGGAACGGCTGGGCGATGAGCTGCGCTTCGTGATGATCACCTCCGAAGCGCGAGTTGCGCCGCTGGCTGAGGCAGGTCAGGCGCCGGAGACAGAGGTTGAAGGGCTGAAGGTGGCGGTGGCCACCGCGGGCCACACCAAGTGCGAACGCTGCTGGCACCATCGCCCCGATGTAGGCGAGAACAGCGACTACCCGGACCTGTGCGGTCGCTGCGTCACCAACATCAGCGGTGACGGGGAAACCCGGCGGTTTGCGTAACGGTATGCTGACACCACTGGCCCGTAACGGGCTCATCATCGCGGCCTTCATCGTGATCGCGGACCTGACCACCAAGGCGGCCGCCACGGCCATGCTGGATTACGGCGAGGCCAACGTGGTGCTGCCGTTCTTCAACCTGACGCTGCTGCACAACACCGGCGCGGCCTTCAGCTTCCTTTCGGAGGGCTCCGGTTGGCAGCGCTGGCTGTTCATCACGCTCGCGGTGGTGATCTCCGGGGTGCTGGTGGTCTGGCTGACGCGCCTCAAGCACCACGAGACCTGGCTCGGCATTGCGCTGGCCTTTGTGCTCGGCGGCGCCGTGGGCAATCTCTATGACCGGGTGGTGCATGGCTACGTGGTGGACTTCTTCCACTTCCACTGGGCCGGCTACCACTTCCCCGCCTTTAATGTGGCGGACAGTTTCATTACCGTTGGCGCCATCATGTTGCTGCTGGACCTGTTCATGGGCAGCGGGCAGGGCGACGACGTACCGGATAAGGGCAACAGGCAATGAGCGTAATCGGACCGGACAGCCGGGTGACACTCCACTTCGCGCTGCGGCTGGAGGACGGCTCGGATGTGGATTCCACCTTCGAGAAGGACCCGGCCACGCTGACCGTGGGCGACGGCAACCTGCCGGAAGCGTTCGAGCGTCTGCTGCACGGGCTTAAGGCTGGAGATCGCCAGAGCTTCTCGGTACCGCCCGAGGACGCTTTCGGCCAGCCCAACCCGAACAACGTCCAGACCTTCAAGCGCCGGGAGTTCAGCCCGGAGCTGCCGCTGGAGGAGGGCATGGTGCTCTCCTTCGCGGACGCGGCCAAGGCCGAAGTGCCGGGTGTTATCAAGTCGTTTGATGATGATACCGTTGAGGTAGACTTTAACCATCCACTTTCGGGCAAGACGCTTGAGTTCGAGGTCTCGATTGTGGATGTCCAGTAAGCAGCGGGAACCATGACCATGCAGATCAAGCTCGCCAACCCCCGTGGATTCTGTGCCGGCGTCGACCGCGCCATCGAGATCGTCAATCGCGCGCTCGATGTCTACGGCGCCCCCATCTACGTCCGGCACGAAGTGGTACACAACAAGTTCGTGGTGGACAACCTGCGCGAGCGCGGCGCCGTGTTCGTGGACGAGCTCCACCAGGTGCCCGACGACGCCTGGGTGATCTTCAGCGCCCACGGTGTTTCACAGGCGGTGCAGCAGGAGGCGAAGGACCGCGGTCTTCAGGTCTTCGACGCCACCTGCCCACTGGTCACCAAAGTGCACATGGAGGTCATGACCTACAGTCGTGAGGGTCGCGAGTGCATCCTCATCGGCCACGCCGGTCACCCCGAGGTGGAAGGCACCATGGGCCAGTACGACCGCAGCAACGGCGGGGACATCTACCTGGTGGAAAGCGAGGCGGATGTTGAGAAGCTTGAGGTGAAGAACCCGGAGAAACTGGCGTTCGTGACCCAGACGACTCTCTCCATGGACGACACCGCCCGCGTCATCGATGCCCTCCAGACCCGCTTCCCGGCCATCCAGGGCCCGCGCAAGGACGACATCTGCTACGCCACCCAGAACCGCCAGGACGCGGTGAAAATGCTCGCTGCCGAGTGTGACCTGATGCTGGTGGTGGGCTCGCCCAACAGCTCCAACTCCAACCGCCTGCGTGAGCTGGCCGAACGCATGGGCACCCCCGGCTACCTGATCGACGCCGCCGACCAGATCGACGCTTCATGGCTCGAGAACGTGAGTGCTGTGGGCGTCACCGCTGGTGCGTCCGCTCCCGAGGTGCTGGTTGAAGAAGTCGTGGCCCGCCTGCGCGAGTTCGGCGGCGAGACTCCCGACGAGCTCGATGGCGAGCAGGAGAACGTGGTCTTCAGTATGCCCAAGGCTCTGCGGATCCCCGCTAAGGAGGTGGAAGCCTGAGAGCAGCCTCCCAGAAGCTTACTGTGCACGGGTTTTCAAACTGTAACGCTCGGAGACACTGTTTCCGGGCGTTTTTTGTGGATTGTGCTAATCTCAGCACAATAGCGGCTTGTAGCTGCGTCAAACGATTTTACTGGAAAGATATGAGAGGGAATCCTATGCCTTTTTGGACGAAACGGCTCCTGGTCCTGTGTTTGTCTCTGTTATTGGTTGCGTGTGGAACCGATGAAGAGAGTGGTGAAAATGCTGGCGAGCCGGATGATAATCCGGATGGCACCGCTGAAGTGGCGAGCCTGGATCTTCTTCTGGAGGGAAACTCGCTGGATGCTGCAGGTGAAAACAGTATAACCGCGCTTGCGGTTGCAAGAGATTCGAATAACCGAGCGATATCCGGGGCGGACGTAACATTTTCGACTGAAGATGGTGGGCTTCTGATAGAAGCTTCGGACTCGGTGACGAACGAGCAGGGTAGCGCCGAGGCGACCGTCAGCAACCGCTTCGATCCGAATACTCGCCAGACTCAGATTACTGCGCTCATCGAGGGCACGGATATCTCCGACACCATCAATCTGGAGGTAGAGGGCGGTAGCATCAATGTCAGTGGACCGACCAACCTCACGCTCAATGACAGTGGAACCTATACTGTGACAGTCAGGGATTCTGAAGACTCTTCCGGTGAACCTGTTAGTGGTATTGAGGTGAACGTTAGCTCAGAGAATGATAACGGCCTTAACGTCGAGTCTGCGACTACGGATAACGAAGGGCAGGTTAATTTTGAACTATCTGCTGACGTTGCTGGCACGGATACCTTGACCATTTCCACGCTGGGAACTCAAACAGAAGAAGTGATCCAGGTCTCTTCTGACGACATTGATTTTATTTCCCCTCAGAATGACCAGCTTAATATTACGGATACGCATACTTTTACAGCGCAATGGATAAGCGGCGGCAATGCCGTTGACGGCAAAAGCTTATCCTTCACCACCAGTCGAGGGGAAATAACGACCGATAGTACGCCTACAGTGACGGGTGGCAGGGCTTCTGTTGATATTGAATCATCTAATACCGGTTCCGCCACAATAGTCGCACGGAATGATGAGGAGAGAGTTTCAGCCTCTAAAGCTATTCGTTTTGTCTCTGATCAACCGGACTCAATTTCGGTCCAAGCATCACCCAGCGCAATCGCGCCAAATCAGGACTCAACGGCCAACCGAAGTGTCATTACCGCAACGGTGCGCGATGAGAATGGCAATGTTGTTTCTGGTGAAACTGTGGACTTTACCATTGTTGAGGGACCCGGGAGTCTTGCGGATGATGGTATAGCTGATACTGATCAATCCGGGAGCGCATCGGTTGAATATATTGCTAGTGAGTTTGCAACCCAGTTTGAAGGGGTAACCATTCGGGCCCAAGTTGATGCTAACTCTACCATCAACACCAGTGTGCCCTTGACGGTAGCGGATTCAAGTTTCATTACGGTGGGCTCAGGAGGAAACATTGTCGAAGAAGGTCAGGAGCGCTATAGGGTTCCCCACACCATCCAGGTCACCAAGTCCGACGGCTCTCCTGCTGCAAATACAGATGTCAGCCTTGAGCTTCAAACCACAGAAGTAATCGTTGGGGATGATTGGTCTTTTGATAACAATGAAGAGGTTTGGGTAGCACCGGCTAATACAACCACGTGTACAATTGGAACCGACATTGATGAGTCCTTTGGCACCGCTACAGTCGTGGCGGCTGACGATACCGAAACAACAGACAACTCTGGCTCGGTTCAGGTGACTACAAATGACCAGGGGTACGCGGATATCGCTGTACTGTATCCTAGAAATCACGCTTTCTGGAGCCGTATTGAACTGGTGGGAAGTGCAGATGTTGGCAGTGAGTATAGGTCCAGGGCTTCTCTGAGTTTTCGTCTTCCTTTCCCAGCAGATGTTCTTGAAGACACGGCTGCTCCTCCTTTTGTAACGTCACCGTTTAATGATGATTACGATACGAGCTGTAATGAGCTCTGAGAAAGTGTGATAAAACGGCTGTGACAGCATTTATCTTTGTCCTGGTTCCGGGTGGAGATCGCCTCCATCCGGGGTCACAAAATATCACACTGTCATTCATCGATTCCTGGCAGTGACTCATCTCCTCCCGTCCATCCTCTATATCCTACCGCTCATCGGACAGAACCTGACACCAGCAGCCATCAAGTTATGATAGACACAAAGGGCTTATATCTACGCCTCCAATAACGGAATCATTGACCCTATGTGGAATGGTGCATCTGTATACAATCCTCCCGGAAATTTCCGATCCAATAGCGAAAGGCAAAAGGGCTTTACGTTGATCGAGCTGATGATCTCGGTGGCCCTTCTGATCATCCTGGTGACTGTCGCGGTCCCAGCGTTTCAGGGGGTGGTGGAATCCAGGCGCATCACCACCAAGACCAACCTGTTGCTGTCTTCTGTCAATACGACGCGCAGTGAAGCCATCAAGCGCGGCGAGGTAGTCACCCTCAAGGCGGTTGACGACGATTTTGCCAAGGGCTGGTGCATCTATTTGGGAGAGTCAGGGGGGGGGTGTGACAGTGAGACTCCCATCCGTACCTATGAAGGCAGCGAGGCGCTCAATATCAATGCTGATGGCGATACCCAGCTTGAGTTCAGTCCCCAAGGAAGCCTTCATTCGCCCGGAAATCAGGTGGCATTGACCGTGAGCCCGCCTGAAGGGCAAACGCAGGCTAACTACCTGTGTATCAGCTTATCCGGGAGAGCATCGATCAACGGTTCGGGGTGTTAACGATGATGGCAGCACCGAGTAAGCAGAGCGGCTTGGGGATGATTGAGGTACTTGTGGCGGTGGTGATTCTGGCTGTGGGCTTGCTAGGCCTGGCGGCAATGCAGGTTACGGCCAGCCAGACGACCACCCAGTCTGCCCAGAAAACCCAGGCACTACTGCTTGCGGAAGACATGATCGAGCGGGTAAGGGCGAATCGAAGCGCTGCCGGTTCCTACGATGATGTGAGTGTCGGCAGTGAAGACAGTTGTTCTCTGGACTACGCGCCGACTGCGGCGGACGTGGCGACTAACGACATCAACGGTTGGCGCAATTCGGTCCGTTGCCTGCTGGCGGATGGCTCTGGTCAGGTCGAGGTCGATACCGGTGCGAGCACGGTTGAAGTGACCCTGAGCTGGGAGAGTCGGAAAGACAGTGACGATGCCGACGCCATTGCAGGTGAAGATACTGTGACTCTCGCCACCAGCTACTGAATAAGGATTGTGAAATCGTGAAGCCTAATATCGAAACTGGTTTTTCGCTGATAGAGCTGATGATTGCCATGGTTCTGGGGGTGCTGCTCACCCTTGGCGTTGTTGAACTCTATCTCGAGAGTAGTGAGACGTACCGGTTGACTGAAGGAGTGGCCAACATTCAGGAGAACAGCCGCTTCGTAACGGACAGGATAGGGCGTGATCTTAGACAGGCCGGGCCTGGGGGCTGCATCTTCCGCGAATCGCTGAATCCCGATAATTATTTTGCCGAGGAGAGTAGTCGTGGCGAGGACAGCAGCATTACGGATCTGCGCGACGTACCAGCAGGGTGGTCACTGCCAGAAGAAGCCGGCGTGATTGGCTGGGAGTACCGTGACACAGCGCCCGGTGATTCAATGGCACTTTCTGCCGAACTGTCGACGGGCGGAGAACAGTCAGAACAAGACTGGGAAAATAACAAAGACGGAAGTGACAACGTAAGCTTACCGACAGGTATAAGCTCCGATAATTTTGTAAATGGCTCGGATGTGCTGATCGTACAGGGGTCAATGGGACAAGAGATCGATATAGCCGCCGGTGGCGGTAATAATATTCCTTTGAATGCAGCCAGCGGCATTCCGCAGGGAACCACTATTGAATTGATTGGCCCGGATTGCAGTAACGGTTTTCGGTTCATCAAGGGGAACAACGAGAACGCGAGCGCCATCTCGGTCGCTGGGGCAGGGCTGGGGAACCAGGGGGGCGCCAATATCAACAACAATTCGGTCAATAATCAGAGTTCGTCCGTCCATGTCTTTCGCAGCACCCTCTATTACGTGGGCGAGAACCCCAATGGCGAGCCCAGCCTCTACCGACAGACCCTGAACAATCCGGGCAATGGGATACCATCGCCCCAGGAACTGGTTGCCGGTGTTGAGAATATGCAGGTCCTCTATGGCATCGGAAATGAGGGTGGCGCAACTGAGTATATAACAGCCAATGATGTAGCCCCGGATGAATGGAGCGATATTGTCAGTGTCCGCCTCGGTTTTGTCATGGCAAGCGCCCCAAGAACTCGCAAAACCAAGGAGACACGCACTTTCAACCTGTTGGGTATGAAAACGCAATCGCCCGAAGACAAGCGGGTGCGTGTCATTGCGACCAAAACTGTGGCTTTCCGGAACCGGCTTGAGTAAAAGAGGTAACGAACGGTGATGCACATGTTAACGATACGAGGCTGGCGCAGTGAGCAGGGTAGTGTCCTCATTGTAGCTCTGATCATGCTGCTGCTGATTTCGCTGATCGCCATCGCCGGGATGGAGGACTCGATCCTTCAAGAGCGTATGACCAGGAATATGGAAGACCGTGGCATGGCGTTTGAGAATGCGGAACGAGCGCTCAGGGCTGGCGAACAATTCCTGGCCGCGCCCTCGAGCAGTACTTTCTCCGGGAATGCTCTGCTGAATCCAGCGCCACCGGATGATTGGGGTACTGGCACCGGCGGGAACGCCGTTGCCGTGAGCCTTCCTTCTGACAGCCGTGCGGCGGGCAACCCCGAGTATTATGTTGGACCGGTACAGTGCGCTGACATGGCAATGGGCGGCTGCCCTGTTGAAATCTTCCGTGTGACGGCAAGAGGCCTGGGGGGCGAACAGAGCACCGAGGTGGTATTGAGGTCCAATTTTGCACGGCTTCAGGAATAGTTTTGTATCGGATTGGCTGGAATCGCGGGTCACTGGATCGAACAAGAGAGAATCGGCGGGGAGTAGAGACATGAGCCTTTCGAGGGTTTTTAGGAACAGGTTTACCAGCCGCATGATGAGTATGTCTGTGTCGGCTGTTTTCACGTTGCTCGCGCTGCATTCAGCGACCAGTTACGGCGCAATTGCCAACGAGCCACTAGCAACCAGCACCGGTGCGCCACCCAACATCTTTTTCATACTTGACGACTCGGGCTCCATGAATCGGGAGCAGATGCCGGATAGTCTCTTTAACAAAGGATACGATGATATCGATAGTAATGGATATTATCAGGATGGAAGTGATGTGCAGCACAAGTGGTATTGGTCCAGTGAGGTTAATACGATTTATTTTGATCCTAAAAAGCGTTATGAACCACCAATGAAAGCGGATGGTTCGGGCCAGTTTCCGGATCAGGATTATACCAATGCCCGAAAAAATGGGTATGACCCAGGTACTGCGGATAATCTGAGTAATGACTACGCACACAGTAGCTGGAACAGCATTGAAGGTGGCGCCTTTTACTATGAATTTGATGACAGTGTGGAGGGGTGTGATTCTGACGAAGAAATAGGCTTGAGGGATAATAAGTGTTACGACTACGTATCCGTAAACAATGCGGAAGCTCCGGTTAAGCAAAAGTTTGCGAACTGGTATAGCTATTACAGAACACGTCTTTTTGTAGCCAGGGCCGGGATTTCCAATGCGTTTGAGGGAGAGAAAGGGATCAATGACTCTACCCGCTTGGGGTGGGGGAAGCTTCCTAATGCCCGTTACGGGCCTGATTACACCAAAGTGAAAGGTGTAAGGCCCTATGGCGACTATCGAAGTGACTTCCTCGAGTGGCTTTATAACAAGGGAGCGAGTAACGGCACCCCCCTCAGACAAGCGCTGCACGACATGGGCTCCTATTACGAAACTGATGAACCGTGGCGGGATGACCCGGTGAGTGGCAGTGGGGAGATGGCCTCATGCCGCCAGAGCTTTACCATTCTTATGACCGATGGTGTGCGCAATGGTGGTTTGAATGATGGTGGCGAGGTTGGCAACGCCGATGGCTCCCCTGGGTCCCTCATCACGGGCGCTGGCGGTAACAGCCAGAGTTATCAGTACGAGCCACGGGCGCCCTTTGAAGATGAGTTTGGGGATGGTCCGGAATGGGATGGCGAGGGGCCGACGCTTGCTGACGTGGCTATGCATTTCTGGAAGCGTGACCTAAGGACTGATATTGACAATGAAGTGCCGCTTCCCAGGGTGGCGAAAGGACGTGACAAGCCTTTCAATCCGGCGTTCTGGCAACATATGGTTACCATGACCATTGGATTTGGCGTGGATGGGAGTGTCAGCCGTGACGAGGCTAGGGAGGCCGTTTATAACGAGACGGACGTGGCATTCAAGCATCCCAGAACTGCTGGTGGGAAAATCGATGACTTGCTGCATGCTGCCATCAATAGCCGGGGGGATTACGTCAGTGCTCAGGATACGAGTCAATTTGAAGACGGCCTTGGCAGATTGCTTTCACAAGCACAGGCAGGCACTGGCTCGTCAAGCGCAGCGGCAGTAAGCTCGGCGGTTAGGGGGCCTGACTCCAAGTCCTTTACCGCCAGCTACGACGGCAGTAACTGGACGGGGAGTCTGGTTGCCAAGGAAGTCGACTCGGCCTCGGATGGGGTTGTATGGCGAGCCAAGAACAAACTGCGGGACGCCATTGGCAGTCGGAATCTCTATACCTCCCAAGGGAACGGCAATGGTGTGAAGCTGGCATTCGACAAGCTGCACGAAGACCAGAAGGGCGCATTGAATACCAATCTGGACGGTAGCTCCGGCCGTCCGGGTCTGGGTAGTGATCGGATCACCTGGCTGACGGGCGATCAGACTGTCAGTGAGCAGTTCCGGAACTATACCGACGATTCGGATTCCGATGACTACAAGCCCTATGTTCTGGGCGACATTGTCAATTCCGACCCTCAAATCGAGCGTAAGGTTAACTTCGGCCATTCGGCCTTTGATGCCAGCTACGTGACCTATCGTGGCAAAAGCACCTATATGGACCGCCCTGATGTGATCTACGTGGGCGCCAATGACGGCTTCCTGCACGCGTTTGATGCGGAGACCGGGAAGGAGCTGTTTGGTTACATGCCCAGCTCGTTGCTGGAACCGGTTGCCAACGATGGGTATGCGCCGATCAATCAGCTCATGGATCCGGAATACGAACACCGTTTTTTCGTGGATGGAACACCCACTGTGATGGACGCCAAGTTGGAGAAGGATGGTTCCGATCAATGGCGTACCGTGGTGGTTGGCACCATGGGCGTGGGCGGTGACCAGGTGTTTGCCCTGGATGTTACCGATCCTGAATCCTTCAACATCAGCGAGGATCTGTTGTGGGAGTTCAGTGACTCGGATCTTGAACGCGGTGTTCAGAAAGCCCAGGTTGGGCGTCTTGCCAACGGCGAGTGGGCCGCGATTTTTGGAAGTGGTCACGGAGCCAGTAGCGGCCACCTTTTTGTGGTCAACCTCGAAACCGGGGACCTGATCAAGAAGCTCGATGCGGGCAACGCGGGCTTATCGACGCCGGTCTTCACGGTGGACGATGGCATTGTGGAGTATGTCTATGCGGGCAACATGGACGGTGGACTCTGGCGCTTCGACCTGACGGCGGATAAGAAGAAGCAGTGGGGAGCCACCAAATTGTTCCAGACCGAAGGACCGGAAGAGGACCCGCAGCCGATCACGTCAGCACCCGTAATTGCCGATATGCCGAGAACAAAAGGGGAACGGGTGATCAGCTTTGGTACCGGCAGTTTCTTTAGGGCTGGTGACGATGCTGATACCAGTGTTCAGTCGCTGTACGGGATCATCGACAAGCAGGGTAGCTCCAGCAATATTCAGCGTAAGGATCTATTGGTTCAGGAAATCATCCAGGATTCGGATGTTGAAGATGTTGACGTGGAGCAGGGTAACGGTAGTACTGAGGAGAAAGACTTCACCGTTCGTCAGGTTACCCAGAAGAAACTCAGCGATTCGGACGACGGTTGGGTTATGGATCTGGATACCGCCTCTGGAGAGCGTGTTGTGAGCCAGCCAGGGTTTCCTTCAGGCCTTGATCGCAGCCGAGTTCGGTTCAGTACTCTGATTCCGGATACTGATATCTGCAGTTCCGGGACGGATGGTTTCCTGATGGAGATCAGCTTGATTACCGGAGGGCGGGTCAATGAGCCCGTGCTTGATCTGGACCGGGATGGTAAGGGAGATCATGCGGATCAGAGCGGTATTAAAGGTGTACTGGGCGGTGAAGGCATTACCAGAATGCGCGATGAGGATGGCGATACCATCATTGATGAAGACGGTGGGCCCGGCGCCCGGTTCACGGTACCGGAGGGCGCACTCGGAAGAAGGAACTGGGAACAACTTAAGTGACACTCGGACAGACGAACAGCGACTCGGGGGGCCCTATGAAAAAAGCGCTTTTGTACGGTGTGGTGATATTGTCCTTCGCGATGAGTGCGGCTGCCCAGGAGGCAGAGGACCGGTTGGCTGAGGAAGAGCGTCAGGATGCGGCCAGTATGGAGGTGGAAGGTGTCTTCGCCAACGCGATCAATCGTTACAATCAGATCGTAGTTGGTGATGGGATTTATGCACTGGCTAAGACATTGACGATCGACGGTCAACAACGGCTCGCCGAGCAGGTGATGCGTCGCCTTGAAGATGGCGAACGGGTTCGGATTGAACTTTCTGGTGAGACACGGGATGGCTATCCTGTGGTCACTGGCATAAAAACCAGTCCGTGACGGGCCTATATCGGTGGAGTAGGAGCATGACCGGAAAAACGCAGTCCAAGGGAGGCTTTACGCTTATCGAAATGATGATTGTGGTTGCAATCATCGGGGTCATTGCAGCGATTGCACTTCCAACCTATCAGAATCATGTGGAACAGACACGCCGCAAAACTGCGCAGGGCGATTTGATAAAACTGGCGCAGTGGCTGGAGCGCCACTACAGTGAAAACTTTACCTATCTTAATGGTAGTGGCAACGCGCCGGGGCTTCCGTTCGATCATTCACCAGAGAATCATCAGCCCGGTGAGGCGTTTTATGACATTGGTTTTGACGGTGATATCAGTCAGAGTTCCTTTACTTTACATGCCGAGCCCAAGAATGCTCAGAGTGGTGACGGCTGCGGCACCCTGACCCTGGATAACCAGGGCAATCGTGGGTCCGATGGCAGTGACTGCTGGTGAATGGGATCAGGGGCAGTGCACGGGCTTCCCGTTGCTGCCCTGAACGACCCCATCCCCCGAGTGATCCCGGGCGTAGCGCAAGCGACCGCCCATATTAATGATGAGCTGGCCGGCGTTTTTCTCGTCGGCGCTTTCCGGGCACCAGGTCAGGTTGCCGAGTGTTCCGCGGATCATGCCATTGGGCCGATACTGGAAATAACCCCGATTACCCACGCTCACTGTCCAGGATCCCGAGTCAGGTGGCTCCTGAACCCGCAGCACTGCTTGGCCACTGGAAAGCGCGCGCTGGTTTTCGGGGTCCACAAAAACATGCACTGGCTTCTGCCAGTCCCCGGTGCACCTATCGCTGCCATCCAGGGGGCAGATGGTAACGATGGTGCCCTGGCTGACGGCCTCGGTTCGGGCAAGATGAAAAAGCCCCACCATATTCTGCATCTGGGTCCGGCGGGCGGTGTTCTCGAAGAGCTTCTGCAGGCCGGGAACCATGGTGGTGGTCACAATGGCCAGTACCGCAATGACGATGATCAGTTCAAGCAGCGTCACGCCGCGCTCCGTGCGTCTCATCCCTGAGTCCTCTTCTGTTGAATCCGTTCAATCCTTGTTCGGATAAGCGGATTCTAGGCAAAGAGAACCCTGCAGGGCAACGAACGGATTCGCGGAAGCGCTATTCCATACCCAGCTTCTTGAGTTTGTAGCGCAGCGCCCGGAAGCTGATCCCAAGCCGGCGCGCGGCGGCGGTCTTGTTGCCTTCGGTCTGTGCCAGCGCCTTCTCGATGGTGGTGCGCTCTATGGACTCCAGGTAGGTCTCCAGGTCCATGCCGCTCTCTTCGGGGTCCGGAAGGCCCGCCTTCTCGTCCAGGGTTTGCCCTGATGAAGGGGCACCGTTGAGCTGAAGGTCGTCGCCCCGGATTACATCATCGTCGCTAAGGGTGAAAGCTCTCTCCAGACAGTTCTCCAGTTCACGTACGTTGCCCGGGAACGGGTGGGCCTGCAGGGCGGTCAGTGCATCGTTACTGAGCTGGGCCGGTGGCAGTTCGTAGTCCTGTGCCAGGCGCTCCAGGATGTGCTTGGCCAGTATGGGGATATCCGCAGCGCGTTCGCGCAGGGAAGGTACCCTGAGCTCAATCACATTGATCCGGTAGAACAGGTCCTGGCGGAACAGGCCTTCCTCCACGAGTGCGGCCAGGTTGCGGTGGGTGGCGCTCAGGATGCGCACATCCACGGGGACCTCCTCCCTGGCACCGACCGGGCGTATGCGCTTCTCCTGGATGGCCCGCAGCAGCTTCACCTGCATTGGCAGGGGCAGGTCCGCGACCTCGTCCAGGAAGAGGGTGCCCTGGTGGGCGGCCTGGAAGAGGCCGTCCTTGTTTTCGGTGGCGCCGGTGAAGCTGCCCTTGCGGTGCCCGAAGAACTCACTTTCCATGAGTTCCTGGGGGATGGCGCCGCAGTTGACGGGAACAAAGGAGTGGTCACGCCTTGGGCCATGTTCGTGGATCAGTCGGGCGACCAGTTCCTTGCCGCTGCCGGATTCACCGCTGATGTAGACTGGGGCCTGGCTACGGGCCACCTTGCGGGCCTGGCGCCGGAGCGTGTCGATCTCCGCTGACTCGCCCAGAAGCTGTTCGTCGTCGCCGTTATCGTTCGGCACCTGTCCATTGCCCCCATTTTTCGGAGGCAGGCGCAGGGCGCTTTCCACCAGCTCCCGCAGGCGGGGCAGTTCCACGGGCTTGGAGACAAAGTCGAATGCACCGGTCTTGAGCGCCGTGATTGCCGAATCCATGCTGCCATAGGCGGTGATCACCGCCACTGGAATGTCCGGGCACTGGCTCTGCATCCAGTCCACCAGGTCGATGCCGTTGCCGTCCGGCAGGCTCATGTCGGTCAGGCACAGATGGAAGACCTGACTGGTGAGCAGGTCACGCGCCTCACCCAGGGTAGCGGCGGTGGTGCACTCAACCGCCATCCGGCTGAGGGTGATATCAAGCAGTTCCCGGATGTCCGGCTCGTCGTCGACGATCAGGGCCCTGTAGTCGCTCATGGTTCATTCCCTGTCAGGTTGGCGCCCGAGGCACTGAAATCCAGGGCGCGGCGCCCCGGGTGGGCAAAGGTGATGCGGAAACAGCATCCGGCCCCGTCGCTCTCAAGAAGGAAGAGCCTCGCCTGGTTGGCCTCGCACAGTTCCCGTGCCAGATAGAGCCCCAGGCCCGTGCCCTCCTGTTCGGTCGTATGGAAGGGCTCGAACAGCGAGGCCTGCTGGGTCTCGTTCAACCCCGGGCCGTAATCCCGAACATCAATATAGGCCCTCTGACCGTCCTCGGTCACGCCGGTGCGCACCGTGAGCTGGGGGCGGCCGGTCCTCTGGCGGCTGTAGCGCAGGCCGTTGTCGATCAGGTTGGTCAGTGCCTGCTGTAGCTGTGAGGGGTCAAAGCGGGCTGATCCGGGAACGCCGGAGAGCTTGAGGTCGATCAGCACCGGCTCCTGGACCGTCTCCACGTAGTCGTTGACCACCCCGGCCAGCCACTCGCCCAGGTCCATAAGGCGGACGCTGGTCGAGCGCCGGCGTGAGAGCTCCAGCACATTCTCGATGATGGCGTTCACCCGCTCGCTGTGGCGTTGGATGATGCCCGCCATCCGGCGGTCGCCGTCATCCGCGGTCTCGGACTCGCCCAGGAGCTGGGCTGCATGGCTGATCGCGCCCAGGGGGTTGCGGATCTCGTGGGCAATGCCGGCGGTGAGCCGTCCCAGGGAGGCCAGTTTCATCTGCTGGGCCTGCTGGACGATCTTGCCCGTGTCCTCCAGAAAAATCAGGATCAGGTGCTCCAGTGGGTTGTCCAGGCGCATGAAGTTGGCCTGTACGCTGGGCGTGTCGTTGCGGGCCTGGAATGGCGGTGTGCGTTCACCGGGCTGTTCAAGCCATTGATCAAGGCGCTGCTTGAGTGCCTGGGGCAGGGTGGTCAGTCTCGGGGCTGCGGTACGCTCTCCCAGCAGCAGCTCGCCGGAAGCGGCGTTGGCCATCCGGAGGGCCCCATTGGGCTCCGCGACCAGGATGCCGGTGTGCATGCGATGGATGATCTGGTGGTTGAGCTGCTCCAGTTCCTCAATGCTGCGGGCCCGTTCCGAGGCCAGCTGCTCGCTGGAGGCAAGACGCCGGGTGATGTTCTGGAGCAGGAAGGCGGCGGCGAAGTAGACGAGCCCCATGACCCCCGCCCGCACGATGTCATCCACACCGGAAAGGCCCTGCAGCAGGAGCAGGGCGGCCGTGACCAGTGAGGCCAGGGTAGCCAGAGCGGCGTAGAAGATACCGACCCGGCCGGGAATCAGGATGTTGCCTGCGGCCACGCTGATGATGCCCAGGTTCACGATGCCGCTGCTGATGCCACCGCTGAAGAAGGCGAGCAGGTGGATCGCCACTATGTCCGCCAGGATGGATACGGTGATGTGCCAGGGGCGGAGCGCATAGCCGGCCAGCAGCAGCATGCCCGTGACGATGTTCATCGCCAGATAGGTGAGTGCCGTGGCCTGGAACAGCCATTCGTTGTGCAGTCGGGTGCCGACCAGGTCCGTCTCAAGCAGCAGCAGCGCCACCAGCAGCAGGCTGATGACGATCCGGTAGTAGTTGTAGATGCGGAAAAGACGGGCCCGCTGGTCCTTCCTTGCTGCCGGTGGCGACGTCTCCATGGAGACTCCGTGTGGGTGGAACGTCAAAATGGATTCAGGTGGTTATAATAGCGTCCCAGCGCCCATGGTGACAGGAGACAGCGGAATGACAGCGGGTTTGCGGGTCGTGATGGCCCAGTTCAATGCCACGGTCGGAGATATCCCCGGTAATACCGATGGCATTCTCTCGATGGCCCATGAGGCGGTTCAGTCTTACGGGGCGGATATTGTGGTTTTCCCGGAACTGGCACTGACGGGCTATCCACCGGAAGACCTGCTGCTTCGGCCGAGCCTGGGACCCAGGGTGGAGCGTGCGGTGGAGCGCATTGCGGAGAACATGCCGGAGGTCATCCTGATCTTCGGGGCTCCCCTGGTCACGGAGGAAGGCCTGGTCAACGCAGCGATGGTGCTGGACTCCGGCCGGGTGTTCGGGCATGCCGAGAAGCAGTACCTGCCCAACCAGGATGTTTTCGACGAGAAGCGGTGGTTTGTTCCCGGAACGGCTACCAGCGTGTTTGAACTCCGTGGCCTGCCCGTGGCCGTCACCATCTGCGAGGACATCTGGCACGACCGACCGGCGGCCACGGCGGCTGATAACGGCGCCCGTCTGCTGATCAACCTGAATGCCTCTCCCTACCACCTGGAGCGCCAGCCGGAGCGGCGGGAGCGGCTGGCCACGCTGGCCCGTGCGCACAATCTGGGCATCATCTACGTGAACCTTGTGGGCGGTCAGGATGAACTGGTCTTTGATGGCGGCTCACTGGCCTTTGACGGCCAGGGGCGTGAGTGCGCCTGGGCGCCGCGCTTTGATGAGGCGCTGCATCTCGTCCAGCTGGGGGCTGATGGTTGCCTCTCGGAGACGGAGCTGGCAGCTGAGCCTGACGAGGATACCCTGGCTTACAGGGCCTTGTGCGTGGGCCTGCGCGATTACATCGACAAAAACGGTTTCCCTTCGGTCGTTCTGGGCCTTTCCGGCGGGATTGATTCAGCCCTGACGCTGGCGGTGGCGGTGGATGCACTGGGCGCGGACCGGGTTTCGGCAGTGATGATGCCGTTCCGCTACACCTCCGGTATGAGTCTGGAGGATGCCGAGCGCATGGCGGATGGTCTGGGTGTTGACTACCGGGTGTTGTCCATTGAATCCATCTACGACGCTTTCATGGAGACACTGGCTGAACCTTTTGGCGATCGCGCCGTGGATACCACCGAGGAGAACCTTCAGGCCCGGATCCGTGGCACCCTGTTGATGAGTCTTTCCAACAAGTTCGGCAGCCTTGTTCTGACCACCGGCAACAAAAGCGAGCTTGCCGTGGGCTACTCCACCCTCTACGGCGATATGGCTGGAGGCTTCAGCGTTCTGAAGGACGTTTCCAAGACGCTGGTTTATCGGCTTTCGCGCTGGCGTAATCGGGAAGAGGAGGCCATCCCGCGGCGGATCATTGAGCGCCCACCGTCGGCGGAGCTGGCGCCGGGCCAGAAGGATGAGGACAGTCTGCCGCCGTACGAGGTTCTGGACCGCATACTGGAACGCTATGTGGAGCAGGATGTCAGTGCCGAGGGCATCATTGCCGAGGGGTATGACCGGGTGGATGTGATGCGCGCGGTGCGGCTGGTGGACATCAATGAGTACAAGCGCCGCCAGGCTCCCATCGGTACCCGCATTACCCGGCGCGGCTTCGGTCGGGATCGGCGCTACCCGATCACCAACCGCTGGAGGGCGGGCGACTGAGGCCCGTCACTCCTCCTCCGGGCCACCCATGAGCCCGAAGGTCAGCACGCTGGCCAGGGAGCGGTCCCGGATGCCGAACGTCTGGCGGGTGAAGTTCCCGTCCTCGTCCAGTGCCGGGTTGTCCGGGAAGTTGCTGGCGAGCACCCGCGCGGTGTCCTCCCGTTCCTGATTCAGCCCCAGGCGGGCGTACATCTCGGCCATGATCACCAGGGCCTCTTCCACCGCCGGGGTGCGGCTGTACTCCTCGACCACGGTCCGTGTCCGGTTCAGGGCCGCAATATAGGCTTCCCGCTTGATGTAGTATTCCGCGGCCGCCAGCTCCTGCCCGGCCATCCGGTTGCGGATGGCGATCATGCGCTGGCGGGCGTCGGCGGTATACTGGCTTTCAGGGTAGCGACTGACCAACTGGGAGAAGTCCTCGAAGGCCTGGAGCTGCTGGCCGGGATCGCGGGCGTCCACCTCAATGGGGAAGTAGCGCGCGGCCAGTCCCAGGTCTATGTAATAGGAGGCAATGCCCCGCATATAGAGCGCGTAATCCGCATTCTCGCTCTGGGGATTCAGCCGCAGGAAACGGTCTGCTGCACTCCGTGCGCCTTGCAGGTCCAGGTTCTGGTAGCGGGCATAGATCAGGTCCAGCTGGGCCTGTTCCGCATAGCGGCCGAAGGGATAGTAGGTCTCCAGTGCCTCAAGGTTCTGCTGGGCGGACTCGAAGTTGCCGGCGTTCATGGAACTGCGGGCCTGTTCGTAGTACTCCTCCTCGGGTTGTGTCTCCTCCCCAGTGCTGGCACAGCCGGCCAGCAGGAGGGCCGTGAGCACGGGCGCGAGAACCCGGCCTGCGGTGCGCTGGATGGAACCTTCGGATTTGGGCAGTGACCGGCGCGTCATGCGATTACCTGTATACTGTGATGTAAAAGGGTGTGAGTTGACGGCCATTGTAACGGCCGGGATCATGATTCGGAACCAGCAGAGGGCAGGACAGCGCAATCCATGACAAGCGGCACAGAACGCATCGAGGCAAGCTTCAGTGTACCGCCGGAACTCAGCGACCAGCGGCTGGACCAGGCCGTGGCACGACTGATGCCGGAACATTCACGCTCGCGCATCCAGGGCTGGGTGCGTTCCGGTGAACTGACGGTCAACGGCGAGAAGCGCCGGCCGCGGGACCGGGTACTGGTGGATGACCGGGTGGAGGTGGCTGCTGAAACCGAGGCGGAGGTCACCTGGGAGGCGGAGCCCATCGACCTGGACATCATCCATGAGGATGAGCACCTGATCGTTCTGAACAAGCCGGCGGGTCTGGTGGTACACCCGGCCGCCGGCCATGAGGCGGGGACACTGGTCAACGCGCTCCTACACCATGCCCCGGAGCTGGAGCGTATTCCCCGGGCGGGGATTGTGCACCGGCTGGACAAGGACACCAGCGGCATCATGGTGGTGGCCCGCAGCCTTGAGGCGCATACATCCCTGGTGGCCCAGCTTCAGGAGCGGCGTATGGGGCGTGAGTACCAGGCGGTCTGCCTCGGGGAGCTGACCGGAGGTGGGCGCATTGAGCAGCCCATCGGGCGGCATCCCAGGCAGCGCAAGAAAATGGCAGTGGTGCCTGATGGCCGCCCGGCGGTTACGCATTACCGGCTGGTCAGCCGCATGGCTGGTTTCAGTCACATCCGCTGTCAGCTGGAAAGTGGGCGTACCCACCAGATCCGGGTGCACATGGCGCACATCCGGCATCCGCTGCTTGGTGATCCGGTCTATGGCAGTCGTATGCGCTATCCCAGAGGAACCGATGAGCAACTGCGGTCCGTGCTGGATGGATTCCGTCGCCAGGCCCTACATGCGGCCCGCCTTGAGCTGGCGCATCCGGCCACCGACGAATTCTGTGAGTGGGAAGCGCCGCTGCCCGCGGACTTCCGGGAACTTCTGGACGCCCTGTCCGCCTTTGTGGAGAGGCGTTCCGCCTCATGATCATGGTGTCTGACGAAAGCGCCTTCGTACCGGACTGGCCCGCGCCCGCCGGGGTTCGATCCCTGGTGACCACGCGCCGTGGCGGTTTCAGTACTGGCCCCTGGCACAGCTTTAATCTCGGTTTCCATGTGAAGGATGATCTGTCGGCCGTGCGTGCCAACCGCGCGAAGCTGGCCCGGATCAGCGGGCTGGTTCCCGCAGCCTTCCACTGGCTCGAGCAGGTTCATGGTAACCGCGTGGTGCCGGTGCCGGCCGTAGAGCAGACGCCAGTGGCGGACGCGGCCTGGACGGATCAGTGGGGCCAGGCCTGTGTGGTCATGACGGCGGACTGCCTCCCGGTGTTGTTCTGTGATGACCGCGCCACCCGGGTTGCAGTGGCCCACGCCGGTTGGCGCGGACTTGCGGCGGGCGTGCTGGAATCCGCGCTGGGTGTTTTCCCGGACCCCTCGCGTGTTCTGGCGTACCTGGGGCCTGCTATCGGGCCCTCAGCCTTTGAGGTGGGTGATGAGGTACGGGCCACCTTCACCGCGGAGGATCCGGAAGCAGAAGGGCACTTCCGCCCGGCTTCCCCGCTGGGTGAAACCTGGTATGCGGACCTCTACGGCCTTGCCCGCCAGCGCCTGGAGACCGCGGGGGTCAACCATGTTTTTGGTGGCAGTGCCTGTACCTTCTGGGATGAGGCGGATTTCTTCTCCTATCGTCGCGACGGCACCACCGGGCGCATGGCATCCCTGATCTGGCTTGACAACGCTTGAAGAGCCGGTAAACGCCCCAATATCTCCTCACAAAGCCAAAATGAGTAACCGCTGGTGATGGCACCATACGGTTGCTGGAACAGTGGGAGAACGAATCGATGCGAATCGACAAGATGACAAGCCGGCTCCAGAACGCGCTGGCGGATGCCCAGTCACTGGCGGTCGGGAATGACAACAACACCATCGAGCCCCTGCACCTGATGCAGGCGCTGCTTGACCAGAAGGACGGCGGCACCCGCGGGCTGTTGCAGCAGCTGGAGGTGGACCCCAACCGCTTCCGGCAGTCGGTGGCCGATGGGATCGACAACCTGGCGCGTGTGAAGGACAACCAGGGCGATGTCCAGATGGGCCAGGAGCTGGGCCGTCTGCTCAATATGACGGACAAGCTCGCCCAGCAGCGTGGTGATGGCTACATCTCGAGTGAGCTCTTTTTGCTTGCTGCAACCGAGGACAAGGGCCCCCTGGGTAAGGTCTTCCGGGAATTCGGTGTAACAAAGGACTCAATGGCCCAGGCCATCGACAGCATGCGTGGAGGTGAGACCGTGGACGATCCCTCGGCAGAGGAAAACCGTGAGGCACTGGATAAGTATACCTCGGATCTTACCGCCCGGGCCCGGGACGGCAAGCTGGATCCGGTGATCGGCCGGGATGATGAGATCCGCCGTACCATCCAGGTACTGCAGCGCCGCCAGAAGAACAACCCGGTTCTCATTGGTGAGCCCGGTGTGGGCAAGACCGCGATCATCGAGGGCTTGGCCCAGCGTATTGTGGATGGTGAGGTTCCCGATGGCCTGAAGGATAAGCGCGTTCTCGCACTGGATCTGGGCGCGCTCCTCGCCGGCGCCAAGTATCGCGGCGACTTTGAGGAACGCCTTAAGGCGGTACTGAACGAGCTTGGCAAGGAAGAAGGGCAGGTGATCCTGTTCATCGACGAACTCCACACCATGGTCGGCGCGGGCAAGACCGAAGGCTCCATGGATGCGGGTAATATGCTCAAGCCGGCGCTGGCAAGGGGCGAGCTCCACTGCGTGGGGGCGACCACCCTGGATGAGTACCGTGAAAACATCGAGAAGGATGCCGCCCTGGAGCGCCGTTTCCAGAAGGTGATGGTCAACGAGCCCACCGAGGAGGACACCATTGCCATCCTTCGCGGGCTCAAGGAGCGCTATGAGGTCCATCACGGCGTGGAGGTAACCGACGGTGCCATCATCGCCGCAGCCAAGCTTTCCAATCGCTATATCACGGACCGCAAGCTGCCGGACAAGGCCATCGACCTGGTGGACGAGGCGGCCAGTCAGATCCGGATCGAGATGGATTCCAAGCCGGAATCCCTGGACCGGCTTGAACGGCGCCTGATCCAGCTCAAGATCGAGCGCGAAGCGCTCAAGAAGGAGAAGGATGAGGCCTCGAAGAAACGCCTGGATGAGCTTTCGGAACAGATCGCGGATCTCGAGAAGGAATACGCGGATCTCGAGGAGGTCTGGAACACCGAAAAGGCCTCGCTCCACGGCGCCCAGAGGGTGAAAGAGCAGCTGGAAGAGGCGCGCATCGAGCTGGACAACGCTCGGCGTACCGGGGATCTCCAGCGCATGTCCGAGATCCAGTACGGCCAGATTCCGGAACTGGAGCGCCAGCTGGACCGGGCCAGCCAGGCGGAGATGATGGAGATGTCGCTGCTGCGCAACCGGGTGACGGACGAGGAGATCGCCGAGGTTGTCGGCAAGTGGACCGGTATCCCGGTTTCCAAGATGCTCGAGGGCGAGAAGGACAAGCTCCTGCGCATGGAGCAGAGCCTGCATGAGCGGGTGATCGGCCAGGAGGAGGCCATCAGTGCCGTGGCCAACGCGGTACGCCGCTCGCGGGCTGGCCTGTCGGATCCGCACCGGCCCAATGGCTCCTTCCTGTTCCTCGGCCCGACCGGGGTGGGCAAGACCGAGCTCTGCAAGGCACTGGCGAACTTCCTCTTCGATACCGAGGAGGCCATGGTGCGCATCGATATGTCCGAGTTCATGGAGAAGCACTCCGTGGCCCGGCTGATTGGTGCGCCACCCGGCTATGTCGGCTATGAGCAGGGCGGTTACCTGACCGAGGCGGTGCGGCGCCGGCCCTATTCAGTGCTGTTGCTGGATGAGGTCGAAAAGGCGCACGGCGATGTCTTCAACATCCTGCTCCAGGTTCTGGACGATGGCCGCCTGACCGATGGCCAGGGGCGCACGGTGGATTTCCGCAACACCGTGATCGTCATGACCTCCAACCTGGGCTCGGACATCATCCAGACCATGGCCGGGGAAGGCCAGTACGAGCAGATGAAGAGCTCCGTCATGGACGTGGTGAGCACCCACTTCCGGCCCGAGTTCATCAACCGCGTGGACGATGTGGTGGTCTTCCATCCGCTTGACGAGGAGCAGATCGAGGGCATTGCCCAGATCCAGGTCGACCAGCTCAACGAGCGTCTGGCCGAACAGGAGCTGAGTCTGACCCTGTCCGAAGAGGCGATGAAGAAGATTGCTGGAGTGGGGTACGACCCGGTGTATGGTGCACGGCCGCTCAAGCGGGCCATCCAGCGCTACATCGAAAACCCGCTTTCCCAGCAACTGCTGGAGGGTGAATTCCAGCCGGGCAGCACCATCCGGGCGGACGTGGAAGGCGACGCCTTCCGTTTCACTGCGGCCTGAGGCTTTATGCCTCAGTCGCAGTTCTCGTCCCGGATCTTTTCGTAACGTTCGCGTTCCGCTTCCTTTTCCTCCGGGGAAAGGTAGCGGCGCTCACCATCCTCCATAACCTGAACCCGGGCATTCTGCTTCAGGGTCTCCAGTGCCTGGCGGGCCGCTTCACAGTTCTGCTCGCGGATCGTCTCTCTGTCCTGCTGACCGCCCCCTTCCTGCGTTTCGCCATCAGCTTCCGCTTCCTGTGACTGCTCGTTGTCAGTACTGGCACTCCTGTCTTCCTCGTCGGCCTGCTTTGAACCGGTTTCAATGGTGTTGGTGCTGCCCGTGGAAACCGGTTCAGCGTCGACCCCGGCGGGCGGGTTCGAGCCGAAACTGGTTTCTCCGGCTTCGTTGGTCCAGCGGTAGATTTCAGCGCCCGCCGGCAGGGCAATGGTAAGGGCGGCGAGCAGGGAGAGCTGGCGGAAAATGCGCATGACGGAGCTCCGTGGTATGGATCAATCTTACTCCCGAATCTAGCCCATTACAGGCTGATCGCAAAATGTGCCGTCACGCAGGGTCTTACGGTTGACACTCCGGCACACCCTGTCAGAATTGACGGTGCCTGTAGGCGGTTGAATTGCATGGCGGCAATCCCGGTAGTGTAATTCCTCGGCATCCATACCACTCAACCCGCTGTACGCCTTTACCCTCAGGGTGCAGTTGTCCCGGAGCCAACCTCCTCACGGGGCGGTGTGGAACAGAGCCCGATTCAGCTTTCACAAGAAGCGGTTTCTTCAGGGCACAGGCAGTGGAAGAGACATTGAACATTGATTGCTGTGTAAGAGGGTGATCCAACGTGGAATTACTGTCTGGTGCCGAAATGCTCATCCGGTCCCTCAAGGACCAGGGTGTTGAATACATATACGGATACCCGGGCGGGGCTGCGCTGCATATCTACGATGCGCTGTTCCGTCAGGACGATGTCAAACACATCCTTGTGCGCCATGAGCAGGCCGCCACGCATATGGCGGATGGCTATGCGCGCGCCACCGGTGAACCCGGCGTGGTCCTCGTGACCTCCGGTCCGGGTGCCACCAACACCATCACCGGTATCGCAACCGCCTCCATGGATTCCATTCCCATGGTCGTGCTCTGCGGTCAGGTTGCCTCCCATCTCATTGGTGAGGATGCCTTCCAGGAGACCGACATGATCGGTGTCTCCCGGCCGATCGTGAAGCACAACATGACGGTCCGGCATCCCTCCGAGATTCCCCAGCTCGTTAAAAAGGCGTTCTATCTCGCCCAGAGTGGTCGGCCGGGGCCGGTGGTGATTGATATTCCCAAGGACATGACCGCACCGAACGGGCGCTTTGAGTATGAGTACCCGGAAAAGGTGAGCATGCGTTCCTACAACCCGGCGGTGCGTGGCCATGCCGGCCAGATCCGCCGTGCCGTGGACATGATGATGAATGCCCGCCGGCCGGTCATCTATGCCGGTGGTGGCGTGGTCCTTGGCAAGGCCTCACAGCAGCTGACGGACCTGGCCCATGAGCTCGGGTTCCCGGTGACCAATACCATCATGGGGCTGGGTGGCTTTCCGGCCACCGACGAGCAGTCGCTGGGGTGGCTGGGAATGCATGGCAGCTACGAATCCAACATGGCCATGCACCATTCGGACCTGATACTGGCGATCGGGGCCCGCTTTGATGACCGGGTGACCAACGCTACGGACAAATTCTGTCCCGGTGCCCGCATCGTCCATGTGGACATTGATCCCGCCTCCATCTCCAAGACGGTCCAGGCGGACGTTCCCATTGTGGGCCCCGTCGACTCGGTACTTGAGGAGATGCTCTCGCTGGTGCGTGAAAGCGAGGAGCAGCCCGACCAGGAGGCGCTTGAGGCGTGGTGGAAGCAGATCCGGGAATGGGGTCAGTACCGTTCGCGCTACCATTACGAGCAGAACGGCGACAACATCATGCCGCAGGAGGCGATCCAGGCCCTCTATCGCGTCACGAAAGGGGATGCCTACGTCACTTCGGATGTTGGCCAGCACCAGATGTTCGCCGCCCAGTTCTATCCGTTCGACAAACCCAACCGCTGGATCAACTCCGGCGGGCTGGGGACCATGGGTTTCGGCTTCCCGGCGGCCATGGGCATCAAGCTGCACATGCCCGAGCAGGAGGTGGTGTGCGTGACCGGTGAGGGCAGTATCCAGATGAACATTCAGGAGCTGTCCACCTGCAAGCAGTACCACCTGCCGGTGAAGATCATCAACCTGAACAACCAGGCCCTGGGCATGGTCAAGCAGTGGCAGGACATGAATTACGAGTCGCGTTACGCGCACTCGTACATGGAATCGCTGCCCAACTTCGAGAAGCTGTTTGAGGCCTATGGTCATGTCGCGTTCACGGTGACGCGGCGCGAGGATCTTGAGCCCGTGCTCGAGAAGGCCTTCGCCATGAAGGATCAGCTCGTCTTCGTCGACATCTACGTGGACCCGTACGAGCACGTCTACCCGATGCAGGTGGCCGGGGGCTCGATGAAGGACATGTGGCTCAGCAAGACGGAGAGGGTCTGATACCATGCGGCGAATCATATCGATCCTGATGGAGAACGAGCCCGGCGCCCTCTCGCGTGTGGTGGGGCTGTTCTCCCAGCGCAACTACAACATCGAGAGCCTGGCGGTGGCGCCGACGGAAGACCCGACACTGTCGCGGCTGACGCTGACCACCGAGGGTTCGGACAAGGTGATCGAGCAGATCACCAAGCAGCTCAACAAGCTGATCGAGGTGGTCAAGCTGGTCGACCTCACCGAGGGCAGTCACGTGGAGCGTGAGCTGATGCTGATCAAGCTGCGCGCCACCGGTGCCCAGCGGGCCGAGATCAAGCGTACCGTGGACATCTTCCGCGGGCAGATCGTGGACGTGACCAGCACGGTCTACACAGTACAGCTGACCGGTGATGGCGAGAAACTCGACGCCTTCATCCAGGCGGTCGGCACCATGGGGGTTCTGGAAGTGGTGCGCTCCGGCGTCTCCGGCATCGCCCGCGGTGAGAAAGTGCTGTCGCTCTGAACCACCCGTTTCAATCTAAAAAACACTCAGAACAGGGGAATGCAATGCAGGTCTACTACGATAAAGACTGTGATCTTTCCATTATCAAGGGCATGAAAGTGGCCATCATCGGCTACGGCTCACAGGGGCACGCCCACGCCAACAACCTGAAGGAATCCGGCGTCAGCAACGTGGTTGTTGGTCTGCGCAAGGGCTCCTCTTCCTGGAAGAAGGCCGAGGACGCGGGCCTGCAGGTTCAGACCATTGAAGACGCCGTTAACGGAGCGGACGTGGTCATGGTTCTGACCCCGGATGAGCACCAGAAAGCTCTGTACGAACAGCAGATCGAACCGAACATCCGCAAGGGTGCCGCCCTGGCGTTCGCCCACGGTTTCAATATCCATTACAACCAGATCGAGCCGCGTGCGGATCTGGACGTGATCATGATCGCGCCCAAGGGCCCGGGCCACACCGTTCGCAGCCAGTATGTTGAAGGCAGTGGCGTACCCTCACTGATCGCGGTCAAACAGGATGCCACAGGCAAAGCCAAGGACACCGCGCTGTCCTATGCGTCCGCCAATGGCGGCGGTCGTGCCGGCATCATCGAGACCAGCTTCCAGGAAGAGACCGAGACCGACCTCTTCGGTGAGCAGATGGTGCTGTGCGGCGGTACCAGCGCACTGATCCAGGCCGGCTTTGAGACTCTGGTGGAAGCGGGCTATGCGCCGGAAATGGCGTACTTCGAGTGCCTGCACGAGCTCAAGCTGATCGTGGATCTGCTCTATCAGGGCGGCATCGCGGACATGCGCTATTCCATCTCTAACACCGCCGAGTATGGCGATGTGACCCGCGGTCCGCGCATCATCAACGATGACACCAAGAAGGAAATGCGCAAGTGCCTGGATGAGATCCAGAGCGGTGAGTTTGCGCGTGAATTCATACTTGAGAACCAGGCAGGTCAGCCCACGCTGAAAGCCAAGCGCCGTATTGCGGAGCAGCATCAGATCACCGAAGTCGGTGACCGCCTGCGCGGCATGATGCCGTGGCTGCAGAAGAGCCGTCTGGTCGGCAACGAGTGAGACTGTGTTGCAGCGCCCGGTAGTAATGATGGGAGAGGTGGCCTGATGGCGGAACCTGAACAGGAGGTATCGTCCGCGGTTGAGTCCGGAGAGGAGGAGATCGAAGGCGCTGAAGTGGTGGAAGAGGAGGTTGTGGGTGGCTCCCGGGTGCGTAAGCGCGGGATCTACCTTCTTCCCAACATGTTCACCACGGCGTCGCTGTTCTCCGGGTTCTATGCCATTGTGGCCGCTTCCAACAGTGACTTCGCGATGGCCTCCATTGCCATTTTCGTCTCCATGGTCCTGGATGGTCTGGATGGCCGCGTTGCGCGACTGACCAACACCCAGAGCCGTTTCGGCGAAGAATACGACAGTCTTGCGGATATGGTCGCTTTCGGCGTTGCGCCTGGGTTGGTCGCCTTCTTCTGGGCGCTCAACGATCTGGACAAGCTTGGCTGGGTCGTGACCTTCATCTATGTGGCGGGGTCAGCTCTCAGGCTGGCCCGCTTCAACACCCAGATTGGGTCCGTGGACAAACGCTATTTCGTCGGTCTTCCGAGTCCTTCGGCCGCGGCCGTGGTCGCGGGCATGGTCTGGTGTCTCCATGGACTGGCGCAGTCATGGTGGCTGGATGTCCTGGCGGTGGTCCTGGTCGCCGGGGCGGGCACGCTCATGGTCAGCAACGTGCTGTACTACTCCGGCAAAGATCTGGACCTCAAGGGGCGGGTGCCCTTTGCGGCCATACTGCTGGTGGTACTGGCGTTCGCCGTGATCGCCATTGAACCGCCTGTCATCCTGTTTCTCGCGTTCCTGGTGTATACCCTCTCGGGTCCGATGTTCTGGCTGTGGCGCCGGCTGCGGCGCAGGAAGGGCGCGCGCCAGGCCTGATGCGCGCCTGGAACACCGGCTGCGTCTGCTGGTGTTCCAGATCATTCAAAAAACGTGTTGACGCCAACCTGTGCGGGTGTAGAATACGCATCTCTTTCGGGGCAACGGCCCACAGCGGCGGCGCTTTCGAGCGTTAGATGAG
>NZ_JACHUZ010000011.1:272721-482837 GCF_019903425.1 Vreelandella halophila | reverse complement strand
CTCATCTAACGCTCGAAAGCGCCGCCGCTGTGGGCCGTTGCCCCGAAAGAGATGCGTATTCTACACCCGCACAGGTTGGCGTCAACACGTTTCAGAGCTCACTTCCGAGAGAGTTTCGGTTTCCACGTATCCGGATGTAACAGGGGTGTCATTCAGTCCTGCTCTCCGGCCCCGAATGCCGCCTTCAGCGCGGTCCGGTAACGCTCCGCGTTCTCCACGTAATGCGCGGCGCTGTATTCCAGCATGGACCTGTGTTCGTCACTCAGGGTGCGCTTGATGGTGCCCGGGGAGCCTACAACCATGGAACCATCCGGGATCTCCATACCCTCAGGGATCAGCGTGTTCGCGCCGATCAGACAGTGCTTGCCGATACGCGCCCGGTTCAGCACCACCGCATTGATGCCGATCAGCGTGTAATCACCCACCTCACAGCCGTGGAGCATGGCCATATGACCCACCGTTACACCGCGCCCCAGCGTCAGCGGCAATGAGGGGTCGGTATGAAGCACCGCGCCGTCCTGTATATTTGTATCCTCACCAATGGTCATCAGGTCATTGTCGCCGCGGATCACGGCATTGAACCAGATACTGCTGCGGGCCTCCAGGCGCACTGAACCGATGATGGTGGCGTTGTCGGCGATGAAGTGCCCTTCGCCGACGATTTCAGGTCGGCGGTCCTTGAGTTCGTAGATCATTGTCACCCCTCGCGTGGTGGTTTTGTTATATCAATGGCGGCATCAAAGGCCATGTTCAGGCATTCCACCAGTATGATCGCGGACAGCCCCCAGATGTCATGCTCCTGCCAGCGATAGCAAGGGACATACAGGCGCCAGTCATGGAAGCTGATCTCATCCGTACGGCTGCGCTGGTCGTCCAGAAACCACCGCACGGGCACCTGGAAAACGGTCTCCACCTCTCCCGGCTCGGCGCGATAGGGATAGGTTTCCGGTACAAGCCCCACATAGGGTGTTACCAGAATGCCGTGGCGGGAGACCACCTGACTCAGTTCGCCCAACAGTTCCACACGCCCCGGAGGCAACCCAATCTCCTCATGGGTTTCCCGCAGGGCGGTGGCTTCGGGCCCTTCATCCTCCTCATTGGCCATGCCGCCGGGAAATGCAACCTGACCGCTATGGGGGCCATTGCGTGCGGCCCGGCGGGTCAGAACGATCTCCGGATCGCACGCGTTCGTAATGGGAACCAGCACACTGGCACGCGGATAGGCCAGCGGCAGCGCCCTGGGTCGATACTTGTTGAACCGTTGCAGAAGATCCTGCTTCAAAGGTGTGACCCCGAGTTCCCGTTCTTATTCGACATTATGAGATAATACAGGTGGCCGCAATGGCCGCCGAATCAACCAGTGGCGCCGGCCCGCCATAGAGGACCGGACACAGAGGATGGCCAGGAGACGGGCATGCAGTACTGCAGCAGCTGCGGGGCAAATGTGGAGTTCCGGATTCCGGAAGGTGACGACCGGGAACGCCACGTGTGCCACAACTGCGGCACCATTCACTACATCAACCCGCGGATCGTGGCGGGGACCATTCCGGTCTGGGAAGACCGGATCCTGCTTTGTCGGCGCGCCATCGAACCGCGCTACGGGTTCTGGACGCTGCCGGCAGGGTTCATGGAGAACGGCGAAACCACCACGGAAGCCGCGATCCGGGAAACCCTTGAAGAAGCAGAAGCGCGCGTGGAGCTGGACGGGCTCTACAGCGTCCTCAACGTACCCCACATCGACCAGGTGCACATGTACTTCCGGGCCCGCCTGATCGATGGCCAGTTCGGGGCCGGGGCGGAATCACTGGAAACCGCCCTATTCCGGGAAAGCGAGGTCCCCTGGCAAGAGCTCGCCTTCCCCACCGTCACCGAGACCCTGAACCGCTACTTCCGGGACCGCAGCGCCACGGATTCCCAGTACGCCGTGGTGGTGGATGACATTCGGAGACGCCTCGGCCACAGCGGCTGAGCGTTCAGAAATCCTCCATGCGATAGACCTCGTAGGCCGGCTCCTCATAGGGGTGCCCGGCTTTCATGGCCCGAATGACAGCACGGATCAGGTCGTCCTCGCAGACCAGCTCAACCCGGTACTCAGGCACGGTCTCGATCTGACCCTGATGGCCAAGGAACGGCTGGCTGCCATCCATCGGACGGAACTGCCCCTTCCCCTTTGTCTGCCAGCAGCAGCTGTCGTAGTTCCCGATCCGACCGCCGCCAGCGGCGAAGACCGCGGTCTTGGTCTGCTCCAGATATTCCTCCGGGACAAAGAAACAGATTTTGTACATACGTGCCTCCCGAGACCCCTGAAAGTTAACCACAGAATCTGTGGAAAACTCTGTGAACAATTTATGGGAACAGCCTCTGAAACCGCTCAGTGACGGGCTCAGCCTCTCATTGATGAGATTTTCACCGAAACCAGATAATTCTTTATTTTCAGATAGTTATGAATTTTGAACACTTATTCGGCAGTTCGATTCAGCTTACTATCCAAACCCGCCTTAATCGATACTCCAATGTGAATAACGATGCTGTGTCAAGGCCTTAACCGACCCATTTGCGGGCATTACGGAACAATCTGAGCCAGGCACCATCCTCACCCCAGTCATCCGGATACCAGCTGCACTGAACCGAGCGGAACACCCGTTCCGGATGGGGCATCATGATGGTGGCCCGACCGTCTTCCGAACAGAGCCCGGTCACCCCTTCAGGAGAGCCGTTGGGATTATGCGGGTAACGCTCCGCCGGCCGCCCGTAATGGTCAACATACCGCAAGGCCACCTGACTTCCCTTCCGAAGACCCTCCAGATCCGAGCCGTTACGGAACTCCGCCAGCCCCTCACCATGGGCTACGGCAATGGGCAACCGGGAACCTGCCATACCCTGGAAAAAGGCGGAACGGGATTCCGGCACTTCCACCATGACCGTGCGCGCCTCAAACTGCTCTGAGCGGTTGCGCACAAAGCGTGGCCAGTGCGCGGTCCCGGGGATCAGCTCACGCAGTTCCGCCAGCATCTGGCAGCCGTTGCACACACCCAGGGAGAGTGTGTCGCCGCGCTCGAAAAACGCCTGGAACTGTGTCCGGGCAAGCTGGTTGAACAGGATGGACTTGGCCCAACCGCCACCGGCGCCCAGCACGTCCCCGAAGGAGAACCCGCCACAGGCAACCATTACATGAAACTCGTCCAGCGTCATGCGACCAGAAAGGATGTCGCTCATGTGCATGTCCACGGCGTTGAAACCGGCCCGGTCGAAGGCCGCCGCCATCTCCACCTGGCCATTGACGCCCTGCTCCCGCAGCACCGCCACCGAGGGCCTTGCTCCGGTGTTCACCAGCGGCGCGGCAATGTCCTCACCGGGGTCAAAACTGAGATCGGCATGGAGGCCGGAATCCGCATCGTCCGCCAGTGCCTCGAATTCCTCGTCGGCACAGTCGCTGTTATCCCGGATGGCCTGCATGCGGTAGCTCGTCTCGGCCCATTTCTGCTCCAGTTCCGCGCGGCCACGCTCGATGAGTGTCTCGCCCTGGAAACTGAAACACAGGCGTTGGTCCGGGGCCGGCGCTCCGATCATGGCAATGTGGCTGGAAAGCCCGGCTTCCTCCATAGCGGCCAGTACCGGGCTGACGCTGTCACGCGCCACCTGGATCACCGCGCCGAGCTCCTCGCTGAACAACTCCCTCACTAGGTGACTGCTGTCTTCCAGCAACGAATCCAGGGTAATCCGGAGACCGGTACGCCCGGCAAACGCCATCTCACAGAGCGTGGTAAACAGCCCGCCATCGGATCGATCATGATAGGCGAGCAGCAGCCCGCGCCGGTTCAGGGACTGGATGGTGTCAAAGAAACGCCGCAGCTGCTCTGGCTTCTCCACGTCCGGCGCCACGGCGCCCGTGGCGCCGTAGGCCTGTGCCAGTGCGGAACCACCCAGCCGGTTCCGGCCCTCACCCAGGTCGATCATGATGAGTTCAGTGGGCCCCTGATCCGTCCGCAGTTCCGGAGTCAGCGTTTTACGGACGTCGTCCACCGGCGCAAAGCCCGTGGTCACCAGCGACAGGGGCGAGGTAACGCTGCGCGATTCGCCCTCCTGCGACCAGACCGTCTTCATGGAGAGCGAATCCTTGCCGACGGGGATCGTGATCCCAAGCTTCGGACACAGATCCATGCCCACGGCACGCGCCGTCTCGTAGAGGTTCTCATCCTCGCCGGGGTGCCCCGCTGGCGCCATCCAGTTGGCGGACAGGCTGATACGGGTAATATCTCCGATGGACGCCGCCGCCAGGTTGGTCAGTGTCTCACCTACCGCAAGGCGGCCGGAGGCCGGAGCATTGATGCAGGCGACCGGCGGCCGTTCGCCCATGGCCATGGCCTCGCCAGTGTAGCCCTCGAAACTGCTGGCGGTCACCGCCACATCCGCCACCGGCACCTGCCAGGGCCCGACCATCTGGTCACGGGCCACCTGGCCGGTAATGGAACGATCCCCGATGGTAATCAGGAAACTTTTGGACGCCACGGCCGGAATCCGCAGCACTCGGTCAATCGCCTCGTCCGGATTCAGGGCCTCGCTGTTGAACACCGGCTTGGTAAAGCTGGCCCGCTTCACGTCTCGGTGCATGCGCGGCGGCTTGCCGAACAGCACCTGCATGGGCAGGTCCACGGCATTGTTGTCGAAATAGGCATCATGCACAGCCAGATGCGGTTCCTCCACCGCATCGCCGACCACTGCGTAGGGGCAGCGCTCGCGGCGGCAGATGGCATCGAAGCGGTCCAGCTCGTTCGCCCCCACCGCCAGCACATACCGCTCCTGGGCCTCGTTGCACCAGATCTCCAACGGCGACATGCCGGGTTCCGCATTCGGCACTTCACGCAGTTCGAACCGGCCGCCGCAGCCGCCGTCCTTGACCAGCTCCGGCAGGGCGTTGGAGAGCCCACCCGCGCCCACGTCATGGATGAAGGCGATGGGGTTGCCCTCCCCCATCTGCCAACAGCGGTCAATCACTTCCTGGCAGCGGCGCTGCATCTCCGGGTTCTCGCGCTGGACGGAAGCAAAGTCCAGGTCTTCCGCGCTGGCACCGGAGTCCATGGAGGACGCCGCACCGCCACCCAGGCCGATCAGCATGGATGGACCACCCATCACGATCAGCCGTGATCCGGTCGGGATTGAATCCTTATGGACATGATCCTCGCGGATGTTGCCGAGTCCTCCGGCAATCATGATGGGCTTGTGATAACCGCGGTACTCCACCCCGTTCACACCCGGCACTTTCTGCTCAAAGGTGCGGAAATAACCGGTCAGGTTCGGGCGCCCGAACTCATTGTTGAAGGCTGCGCCGCCAACGGGGCCGTCCAGCATGATCGACAGCGGCGACGCCATGCGCCCGGGCCGGCCAGGGCTGTCTTCCCAGGGCTGCTCGAAACCGGGAATCTGCAGGTTGGACGTGGTGAAACCGGTCAGCCCCGCCTTGGGCTTGCCACCCAGGCCGGTGGCCCCCTCATCCCGGATCTCACCACCGGATCCGGTGGCCGCCCCCGGGTGCGGGGAGATGGCCGTGGGATGGTTGTGGGTCTCGACCTTGGCCAGGATGTGGATGGGCTCACTGTGATAGCGGTACCGCTGGGAGGAGGGATCCGGATAGAAGCGCTGCCCCTGGGCGCCTTCAATCACCGCCGCGTTGTCACGGTAAGCGGAAAGCACCCCGTTACCACCGACCTCATGGGTATTGCGGATCATGTCGAACAGCGAATGATCCTGTTCGACCCCGTCAATGGACCAGGAGGCATTGAAGATCTTGTGGCGGCAGTGCTCCGAGTTCGCCTGGGCGAACATCATCAGCTCCACATCCGTGGGATCCCGCTCCAGACCTGCAAAGGATTCGGCCAGATAGTCGATCTCATCCTCGGCCAGCGCCAGCCCGAGGCGCTCATTGGCCTCCGCCAGCGCGGCACGGCCGTCCGCCTGCACCGGAACCGTCTCCAGCGGCCTGGGCGCTTCCTCGTCGAACAGCAGTTCCGCGCCCGCCATTTCATGGAAGACCCGCTCGGTCATACGGTCGTGAAGCAGCGCCGCCAACGCCTCGCGTTCAGCCAGCTCCAGCTTGCGGCCGGCGCGCAGATAAAAGGCAATGCCGCGCTCAACCCGGCGGACCTTCGTGAGACCGCAGTTGTGCACGATGTCGGTTGCCTTGCTGGACCATGGCGAAATCGTGCCGGGCCGGGGCACCACCAGGAACAGCACTCCGTCCACGGCCTCTGCCTGGCCCCTGGCGCCGTAGGTCAGCAGACGGTTGAGTATATCCAGGCCACTGCTGTCGAGCTCGGCATCCAGGTCCACGAAATGCATGAATTCAGCGTAGAGTGACTCGATGGCAGGACAGGTCGCCTGTACCCGCTGCATCAGCCGTTCTCTGCGAAAAGCGGAAAGGGCCGGGGCGCCGCGAAGTTCCAGCATGGGTCTATGAGCCTCGTTGATGGGCCGGGATTCGGGTAGGTTCTGAGGAGCGCGTATCATACTCAAATCGACGTACAGGATACAGGGGCAAATAACGGATAGGCGGCTGTGGCTCAGCCATCAAACCATGTCCGTTTTTTAACGTAGAATGGAGTATGTTTCCATCTTTGCTGGACGGGATAATGAGCAGTAGTACCCCCAAGCGACCGGGTATCGCATCAGGCTTGGCAGTACCGGCCATGCTGGCTCTGGTGCTCGCGGCCTGCTCCCAGCCCACCACCCTGGACCGCATCAACCAGGAGGGCGTGCTCCATGTCGTCATGCACCCCGCCTCCACGGTCTATTACGAAGAGAAAGGCAAGCCATCAGGGTTCGAATACGAACTGGTTCGGCGTTTTGCCGATTCGCTCGGAGTGGAGCTGCGCGTCGAGGTGGTGGACGACTTTCCCGAACTCTATCAGCGCCTGGACGAACACCACACTCACCTGGCTGCCGCCGGCCTGGCACTCACGCCGGAACTCCGCCACCGTTACCGCCACGGCCCGGTCTACGACCGGAGTCGACCGATTGTTGTCTACAACGCTGACGTAGACCGCCCCCACAGGCCCGCGGACCTCATCGGCATGGCCATCGCGGTACGTGCCGGCAGCGCCGCCGAACAGCAGCTCGAACGGATCCGCGGGACCCTGCCGGAGCTGGACTGGCAGTCGGAAAGCAGCCAGGATCCCACCGAGCTGCTTCACCGGGTTAACCAAGGCGAACTGGATGCCATCGTGATCAACAGCCGCGAACTGGAGAATAACCAGGTTTTCTTTTCCAGCGTACGGGACGGCCTGGCACTGAGCAGCCCCCGCCCCGTGGGATGGCTGCTTCCACCGGCAGGTGATGGCTCACTCATGCAGGCAGCGCGGGACTATTTCCGGGAGATACGCGCCGACGGAACACTGGCACAGCTGGAGGAACGCTTCTTCGGCCATCTGGACCGCCTTGATTACGTTGGTGCGAAAACCTTCACCACCCACCTGGAAAACCGACTACCGGATTACCGGGAGACCTTCAGGGAAGCCGCCAGCGCGCATGACCTGGACTGGCGCCTTCTGGCCGCCATCGGGTACCAGGAATCCCACTGGGAACCGCGAGCCGTCTCTCCCACCGGCGTGCGCGGACTCATGATGCTGACTCTGGACACCGCATCCCTGATCGGTGTCAAAAACCGGCTGGACCCGGAGTCCTCCATATGGGGCGGCGCCCGTTTCTTCCGGCGCCTGCACGACCGCATTCCGGAGAACATCACCGAGCCGGACAGAACCTGGTTCGCACTGGCGGCCTACAACGTCGGTTATGGTCATCTCCAGGATGCCCGCCGCCTGGCCCGCGAGGACGGCAGCAACCCCGACCGCTGGCTGGACGTCAAGGAATACCTGCCACTGCTCGCCCAGCGCAAGTACTACACCCAGACACGCTACGGCTACGCCCGTGGCTACGAACCCGTCCTCTATACCCAGAACATCCGCCGCTACTACGACGTCCTGAAATGGATGTTCCCGGATGAGGACACCACCGTGGCGGTCACCGAAAACGGCGTGGAATCCCCCCTGGAGGAGCCCGACGATCAACCCTCCCGGCCCCGGGATACCGGGGAGCAGACCGCATCCGGCGACCAGCGCCGGGAACTGCGCCGCGCCTCACCACTGCTCTAGCGGCCTCAGGCCGTGGGTACTTCGTCACCCGGGCTCATGGCCAGCGCCTTCTCGATGTGCGAACGGCTGTACCCCCTCTGTGCGAGAAAACGCCCCTGGCGCCCCTTCTCCTTCCAGTCCGCGGGCGCATCGGGCCCGAAACGCTTCTGACGCTGCTCCCGCGCCATACTCACCCAGTCATCCTCTGCCAGGGCCGTCAGCGCCTCACTGTCCCCGCTGACCCCGCGCTGCTCCAACTCGGAGCGGATCCGAAGCGGCCCGTAACCCGTCTCGATCCGCTGCCGGCTGAACGACTCCGCAAACCGTTCATCGCTCTGCCAGCCCTCACTGGCCAGCTCGTCCAGAACCTCCGCCAGCAGCTCACCGCTTTCCGCCGTCCTTTCCAGCTTGCGCCATAGCTCCAGCCGGCTGTGCTCGCGCCGCGCCAGGAACTTCATGGCCCGCTCCCGCAGATACTGCCTGTCATCACTCATATAACCACCCGCCGCCGATAGGCTGACGCCTTTTCTGTGTGCTAATTTTGGCGTCCTGATTCCAATCACCCGCCCGGCCTTCCGGGTGGGCTTTCGGCACAAAAGGACAACCATTATGGCCGGCTTTCTGAAACAGTTCTTCAAACCCAGGCAACCCACAAACGCCGCCGAACAACCGGAGCCACAAGCCAGCACGGCCGCTCCGGAACGCCCGGCCCCGGACCCCGATATCGTAGCCAAAGCAACCACCACCGGGGAACTCGAAACACTGGCGACCCAGGGTGAAACCGCCGCCATCCGCCGTGAAGCCATTGACCGCATTGAAGACACCGAAACGCTGGAGCGCATCAGCCGCGCCCTAAAGGGGCGGGACAAGGGCGCTTTCCAGGCCGCACGCCGCAAACTGCGTGAACAACGCGAACAGGCCGAGGCGGAACAGGCGCGCCAGGCTGAAATAGACCGTATCGTCCAGGACATCGAGGAACTGGCCAGCACCCAGGATACCAAGCTCTACCAGGCACGGCTCGACGCCATCGTCAGCCGCTGGAACAATGTCAGCGGCAGTATCGACAGCACCCAGACGCAACGCTACGAATCCGCCCTTGCCCGCTGCCGCGAGCGGGCACAGGCCATCGCCGATGAGGAAGCCCGGGCCCGCGCCGAACAGGAACAGGCCCAGGAGCAGCAGAGTGCGGTCGAAACCCTGGGTGCCACCGCTGAGCAGCTCGCCTCCGCGTGGCCCGAGGAAGGCGCCAGCCTCTCCTCGCTGGACGCCATGATCAAGACCCAGCGCAACCGCTGGGAGCAGGCCACCGCCAATCGCACCCCGGACCCGGACCTGAAGGCACGTTTCGAACAGTTGATGGCACAGCTGGAAGCCTATCATCAGGCGCTCAGCGCCTGGCAGCAGCATGAAGCGCAGCTGGAGCAGGCCCTCCAGGAAAAGGACGCCGCAACCGTCGAGGAGACCCTGGCGGCCATCAACTGGCCCGAAGGCTTCCCCACGCCGCCGACACTGGCCCGCGCACGCAAACACAGGGACGGGCAGGCGAAGTCCAGCCCCGAACCGCAGAAAGAGGCACCCAGTGTGGACACCGGCGAGCTCAGCCGCACCCTGGATGCCCTGGAAAAGAGCCTTGAACAGCAGCAGCTCAAGCCCTCACGGGAGCATTTCCGCAAAGCCCAGAAGCTCCAGGACCAGTTGCCGGAAAAGGAGGCCCGCCAGCACCAGGCCCGGATCACCCGACTCGGCCGTCAGCTCCAGGAACTGCGTGACTGGCTCGGTTTCGCAGCCCGGCCCAAGCTGGAATCCCTGTGCGAGCAGATGGAATACCTGGCCGACCAGCCCATGGAGCCCGAGGCCAAGGCCGAGCACATCCATGATCTGCAGCAGCAGTGGTACGACCTGGGCGGCACCCCCGACCAGCAGCTCTGGCAGCGTTTCAAGGACGCCACCGACAGGGCCTACGAACCCTGCCACGAATACTTCTCCGAGAAGAAACGCCTCAAGAACGCCAACCTTGAGAAGCGCGAGTACATCGTCGGGCAGCTTCAGGAATTCGTGGACAACCTTGACTGGACCAGCTGCGACTACAAGGCCGTGGACCGCATCCAGCGTACCGCCCGGCGCGAATGGAGCGACGCCAAGCCCGTGGACTACCGCGCCAACCGCCCGCTCCAGAAGCAGTTTGACCGACTGATCAAGATGCTGAATGCGGGTCTTGAGACGGAGCGCGAACGCAACGATGCCCTGAAGCGCGACGTGGTCGAACGGGCCGAGGCCCTGGTCGAGCACGAACCGCTGCGTGAGGCTACGGAGGGCGCCAAGGCCCTGCAGAAGGAATGGGAGGCCATCGGCATCACCCATCAACAGGAGGACCGTCGTCTCTGGAAAGCCTTCCGCAGCGCCTGCGACCGGATCTTTGCGCGCCTGAGTGAAGAACGCGAGGCCCGCGACGAAGCGTTCAACGCAGCCGCCGAAGAGGCCGAAAAGCTCATCCGCCAGCTCCAGGATGTGGACCCGGCGGAAACCGCGCCCGGGGAACTGGAACAGTTCCGCAAAGCCTTCCAGGCCCTGGAACTGCCCCGGGACCGGGCCGGCGCCCTGGCCGACCGTTTCAACAGGGCCATGGACGGCGTCCAGGAGCAGCAGATGAGCGCCCTGCGTGCCAATCGTTACCAACAGTGGCTTGCTGCCCTGGACCAGCATCAGTCCGGCGAGACGCCTGGCCCTGAAAGCTTCCGCCACCCGCCGATGCCGGTGGAGCAGGCGACCCAGGAGACGGATACAGCCAGCCAGGCCCGCGCCCTGTGCATCCGGGTTGAGATTGTTTCCGGCGCCGCCACGCCGCCGGAGGACCAGGCCCAGCGCATGGCGCTGCAGGTGGGCCGGCTCAATGAGGGGATGAAGAGTGAGCAGAGTCTGGAATCCCAGGAGGATGAGCTGGACGGTCTACTGGCGACCTGGTGCGAGCTGGATGCCGCGGATGGCCTGACTCCGGACCATTACCAGCGGCTGAGGGAGGCGCTGAAGCACTGGTTCCTGCGCAGCGGGGATGACGCGGCGTCTGCCCAGGAGTGAGCGCATCCGCCAATGGTTTTGATGGGTGGCGCCATTAACCCCGGGAGGGTGTGTCGCTATCGTGCCTTTGGACTTTGACACAAGCATGAGAGCAGATTGCTGGGTGGAGAGGTGGGGAGTGCTTTCCGGGAATCGCCACTAGCCAAGCACTCCCCACCTCTCACCTTTTTGAACGCGCAGCTGAATCAACCCCCAACAGCACAGAGACTCTGAGATGACTGAAGAAGCGTACATCTACGACGCGGTCAGAACACCGCGCGGCCGGGGTAAAGCCGATGGTGCCCTGCACGAGGTGAAGCCGGTAACCCTGCTCGGCCAGACCCTGACGGCACTCCAGCAACGGACGGACCTGGACACCAGCCTGGTCGACGACATTGTCATGGGGTGTGTGACGCCCATCGGCGAACAGGGGGCGGATATCGCCAAGACCGCCGCCCTGGCCGTGGACTGGGACGAATGCGTTCCCGGCGTCCAGCTCAACCGCTTCTGTGCTTCCGGACTGGAAGCCGTAAACCTGGCCGCGATGAAGGTACGCTCAGGATTCGAAGATCTCGTGGTTGCCGGCGGCGTGGAATCCATGTCGCGCGTGCCCATGGGTTCGGACGGCGGCGCCTGGGCGACGGATCCGGAGACGAACCTGCACACCGGTTTCATGCCCCAGGGCATCGGTGCGGACCTGATTGCCACCATTGAGGGCTTCTCCCGCCAGGACGTGGATAACTTCGCGGCGGAATCCCAGCGCAAGGCAGCGGAGGCCTGGGAAAAGGGTTACTTCAGAAAATCCGTGGTGCCGGTGAAGGACAGGAACGGCCTGGTCATCCTGGACCGCGACCAACACGTGCGCCCCGGTACCACCGCCGAGGCCCTGGGCCAGCTCAAGCCCTCCTTCCAGCAGATGGGTGAGATGGGCTTTGATGGCGTGGCGCGCGAAAAGTACCACTACGTGGAGAAGATCAACCACGTGCACACGCCGGGCAACTCCTCCGGCATCGTGGACGGCGCCACCGCCATGCTCATCGGCAGCGAAGCCCGGGGGAAGCAGCTCGGCCTGAAGCCGCGGGCGAAGATCATTGCCACGGCGGTGACCAGCACCGACCCCACCATCATGCTCACGGGCCCCGCCCCGGCCTCCCGCAAGGCGCTGGAGAAGGCCGGCATGACGCCGGACCAGATTGACCTGTTCGAGGTGAACGAGGCCTTTGCCGCCGTGGTCATGCGCTTCCAGCGCGAGCTCAACGTGCCGGACGAAAAAGTGAACGTGAACGGCGGCGCCATCGCCATGGGCCACCCGCTCGGTGCCACCGGCGCCATGATCCTGGGCACCCTGCTCGACGAGCTCGAGCGCCGGGATCAGCGCTTCGGCCTCGCCACGCTCTGCGTCGGCGGCGGCATGGGCATCGCCACCATCATTGAACGGGTTTGAAGGGCAGGACGAACACCATGACGGCAATCAATTACGAGATCGACAACGACGGCATCCTGACCCTGACCATCGACATGCCGGGGCAGTCCGCCAACACCATGAACGCCGCTTTTCGCGAGGCGCTGAGCGAGACTGTGCAGAGGGTCGAGGGTGACGCGGAGAAGATCAGCGGCATCATCATCACCTCCGCCAAGGACACCTTCTTTGCCGGCGGCGATCTGAACGAGCTGATCCAGGTCACCAACGACAACGCGGACCAGTTCTTCAACACCATCCTTGAGCTCAAGGGCCAGATGCGCAAGCTCGAGACCCTGGGCAAGCCGGTGGTTGCGGCCATGAACGGCACCGCTCTGGGTGGTGGTTACGAGCTCTGCCTGGCCAGCCATCGCCGCATTGTGCTCGACGATCCGGGGATCAAGATTGGCCTGCCGGAGGTGACCCTGGGCCTGCTGCCCGGCGGTGGCGCCTGCGTGCGCCTGCCCCGGTTGATAGGGCTGGAGAAGGCCTTCCCCTACCTGATGGAAGGCAAGCAGATCGACCCGCAGACCGCCCTGAAGGAAGGCATGGTCGATGAGCTGGCGTCGTCGCAGGAGGAACTGCTGCAGAAGGCACAGGACTGGATCAAGGCCAACCCGGAAAGCAAGCAACCCTGGGATCAGAAGGGCTTCAAGATTCCCGGCGGCGGCCCCAACCATCCCGCCATGGCCCAGCGCCTGGCCATTGCCCCGGCCATGCTCAAGGAGAAGACCAAGGGCTGCTACCCCGCGCCCGAACGCATCATGTCCGCTGCCGTTGAAGGCGCGAACGTGGACGTGGACACCGCGGACCGCATCGAGGCCCGCTACTTCACCGAGATCACCTGCAGCCCAATCGCCAAGAACATGATCCACACCTTCTGGTTCGGCCTGAACGCCATCAAGGCGGGCGGCAGCCGGCCCAGCGCGCCTGAAAAGTCGAAGGTGAAGAAGGTGGGCATCCTGGGAGCCGGCATGATGGGCGCGGGCATTGCCTACGTCAGTGCCAACCGGGGCATCGAGGTGGTGCTCAAGGACGTCTCCAGCGAGAACGCCGAAAAGGGCAAATCCTATTCCGACAAGCTGCTGGCCAAGAAAGTCTCCCGCGGCAAGCTGGACGAAGCGGGCAAGCAGACGGTGCTGGACCGCATCAAGGCAACCGGCAGCGCGGACGATCTCGCCGGCTGTGACCTGATCATCGAGGCGGTGTTCGAGGACAGCGACCTGAAGGCGAAAGTGACCCAGGAAGCCGAGCCGCATCTGGCCGACAACGGCATCTTCGCCTCCAACACCTCGACCATTCCCATCACCCAGCTGGCGAAGGCCTCCGCCAACCCGGAAAAGTTCATCGGGCTGCACTTCTTCTCCCCCGTGGACAAGATGCCGCTGGTCGAGATCATCAAGGGCGAGCAGACCGACGACGAAACCCTGGCGAAAGCCTTCGACTACGTCATGCAGATCAGCAAGACGCCCATCGTGGTGAACGACAGCCGCGGTTTCTTCACCTCGCGGGTGTTCGGAACCTTTGTGAATGAGGGGATCACTTTGCTCTCGGAGGGCTTCCACCCTGCCTCTGTGGAGAACGCCGGCCTGCTCGCCGGCATGCCCGTGGGACCGCTGGCCATCTGTGACGAGGTGAGCTTGACGCTGACCCAGCACATCCGGGACCAGTCGAAGAAGGATACCGAAGCCGCAGGTGGCACCTGGAACCCGCATCCGGCCGAGGCGGTGATCGATGCCATGGTTGATGAGCACGGTCGCAAAGGCAAGGCCGCCGGTGCCGGCTTCTACGAGTACCCGGAAAACGGGAAGAAATACCTCTGGCCGGAACTGGAAAACCTCTACGTACACCAGGACAAGGCCCGCAATGCGGATCTGACCCTGCTCAAGGAGCGACTGCTGTTCATCCAGGCCATCGAGACGGTGCGCTGCCTCGAGGAGAACGTGCTGATGGAAGTCCGTGATGCCAATATCGGCTCCATCTTCGGCATCGGTTTCGCCGCCTGGAGCGGGGGCGCACTGCAGTACATCAACCAGTACGGGCTGCAGCCGTTCACGGACCGCGCGGACGAGCTCGCCGGCCGCTTTGGCGAGCGCTTCCGGCCGCCGGAACTGCTGCGCGAACACGCCGCAAAGCACCAGTATTTCGAATGAGCCACACCCCGGCCAGTCCCTGCTGGCCGGGTTCCCTTCGGTCCCCTACACTTCAAGACTGAGGCATAGTATGGTGATTAAGACCATTTGATCAGGAGCATCGGCAACCTTGCGTACCCAAATCTTCTCCTCCCTGTTTCTGGCGCTGGCGCTTCTGGTTACCGGCGCGGCACAGGCCAACCTTGAAACCGAACGCGACTACCAGTCCGTTGAACCCACCTCCGACCAGGCACGGGCCAACATTCTGATAGCACGGCAGCTGCAGTTCGGCCATTTCAAGGAACAGGACATCGACGGTGAGCTGGCCTCCGAGACCCTTGACGCCTACCTCGACCAGCTGGATGGCCAGCGCCTCTACTTCACCCAGGGGGACATCGACCGTTTCGATGATTATCGGGACTCCATACAGAGGGCGCTGACCTCGGGCAACCTGGAGCCCGCATTCCGCATCTACAATCACTTCCAGCAGCGCAGCATCCAGCGCCTGGAATACGCCCTGTCTCTCCTGGACGACGGCATCGACACGTTCAGCTTCAAAAGCGACGACCGCTACAAGCTCGACCGCAGCGAGGCCGACTGGGCGCAGGACACGGACGAGCTCGACCAGCTCTGGCAGGACCGCATCCGCAACGCCGTTCTCAGCATGCGGCTGGACGGCCAACCGGATGAAGCCATCAAGGAAACCCTGACGCGCCGCTACGAAAGCCAGCTGGACCGGGCCTATGACGCCCGCAGCGAGGACGCCTTCCAGCAGTGGATGAACGCGTTTGCCGGGCTCTGGGATCCGCACACCCAGTACCTGTCACCACGCAACTCCGAGAACTTCGACATCAATATGAGCCTGTCCCTGGAAGGCATTGGCGCCGTGCTGCAGTCCGAGGACGGCTATACCAAGGTGTCCCGGATCGTGCCCGGCGGCCCTGCGGCCGAGGAGGGCTCATTGGGTGCCGCGGACCGGATCGTGGGTGTCGCCCAGGCAGACGAAAAGATGAAGAACGTCATTGGCTGGCGCCTGAGTGAAGTCGTCGACCTGATCCGGGGCCCCAAAGGCTCGAAAGTCCGGCTCGAGGTCATCCCGGCTGGAACCCAGAATGATATGAACACCCACGAGATCACCATTGTCCGGGACGAGGTGAAACTCGAGGAACAGTCCGCCCAGAGCGACATGATTGAGATGGAGAACGGCGGCGAGCCCTGGCAGCTGGGCGTCGTCGACATCCCAACCTTCTACGCGGACCTCAAAGCCGCCCGCCAGGGCGACGAGGACTACCGCAGCACCACGCGGGACGTCCGGGCGCTTCTGGAGGACCTGAAGTCCGACGGCATGGATGGCCTTGTGATCGACCTGCGCGGCAACGGTGGCGGAGCCCTCTCGGAAGCCAACCAGCTGGTGGGTCTGTTCATCGAGAATGGCCCCACCGTCCAGGTGCGCGGCCCGGATGGCTCAGTGCAGGTGTTCGAGGACGAGAGCAACAACGTGACCTGGGACGGCCCCGTTGTGGTACTGGTCAACAACCTCAGCGCCTCCGCCTCCGAGATCTTTGCCGGCGCCATGCAGGACTACGGCCGCGGCCTGGTGGTAGGCGCCCAGACCTTCGGCAAGGGCACCGTTCAAGCCATACGACCACTGAACCACGGCCAGCTCAAGATCACCCAGTCCAAGTTCTACCGCGTCTCAGGTGCCAGCACCCAGAATCGGGGCGTGGTGCCGGATATTGAAATCGAGGATCGTATACAGCGCGAGAACGTGGCCGAGTCCGCCCTGGACGGTGCCCTGACGTGGGATGAGATCGACACCCTCGATTACCATCGCTACTTCGAATTCGGCGACATACTGCAGACGATCACTGAAAAGCATGAGAACCGCTTCTCGGAGGTGCCCGAATACCAGCTGCGCCAGCGCGAGCTGGAGCTGCTCAACGAGCGTCGGGACCGCACCTGGGTCAGCCTTAACGCCGAAGAGCGCAGAGCGGACCAGGAAGATTTCCGCGACAAACAGCTCAGCATCGTGAACAGGCGCCGGGAACTCCAGGACAAGGAGCCCTTCGACTCCTGGCAGGCGTACGAGGAGGATGCGGAATCCCGCCCGGCGATGGCCCGGCGCAGCCAGCTGGCGGATGAGGGCCCCGACTTCGTGGTGCGTGAGGCGGGCGCCATCCTCACCGATCTTCTGGCCCAGAGCGAACACTACGCCAGCATCTATCACGAAACTCCCGAAGAGGGAGCGGTGGCCGGCGAATAGAGCGGAGCAGGCGCCATGGCGAGCGACGACGAGAAATCCGAAGCGCTGGAAACCTTCCTCAAGGACTCCCTGCACGCCCTGGAGTCACTGGAGAAGGTCCAGGAGCTCGAGGACGAGGATCCCGGCGGATCCCACTCACAGGAAGGCAGCGCAACGGATCAGCGCGCAGACGCTGATGACGACGACGAGCCCAACCTTCTCGACCGTCTCGCCGGCTACACCGGCTCCGCCTACAAAATCGCCCGGCGTACCACCGGCACCTCCCTCAAGGTGGGCCGGAAGCTCATGGGCAGCCAGGACCAACTGCGCATGATGCTGGCCGCCGGCGAATCCCTGCGCGACCTGCGCGAGGTGGCCGGCCTCACCGTCAACGACCTGGCGGAATCCCTCAACCTGAAGGATAAGAGCCTGCTGGAAGCGGCCGAGGACGGTACCGCCGCCCTCCCCTTTGAACTCATCCTGCGCCTCGCCGCCGTACTGGCACGCAACGACCCGGTTCCGTTCATCCTCAAGTACACCCGCGCCTACAGCCCGGATACCTGGCGGGTACTCAACGACTGGGGCGTGGGCCGTCTGCCGCTGCACTTTGAGCGCGAGCGCGAGTTCATCAACATCTACCGCGGCCACGACGAAGCCCGGGAACTCTCGGACGAAGGCTTCAAACGGGTTCTGGAATTCACCCGCAAATCCTTCGAAATGTCCCTGCACTTCGTGGCCGAGGAAGAAGAGCGCCTCAACGAAGCCCTGGATGACCTCGAAGCCGAGCGTAACGCCGCCAGGCAGGAAGGGCGAGAACCAGCGACTCCCAAGCGGGAGCGCCGCCACCAGGGCCAGTCTCAAAAAAAGAGCGAAGAAACAGACGGCTCAAAGAAAAGCAGCAGAAGCCAGTCCGGAAAGAGCCGCCCGAAACAGAGCAGCGGCTCCTCAAAGAACAGTCAGAGTTCGAAAAAGACCAGCGGCAACGGTCGCCAGTCAGGCCAGTGACTCCAAAGGCGCCGGCTGATTCCCCGGGGCCTCACAGACCCCCTTCTCCGTCACGATCACATCCACCAGCGACGCTGGCGTCACATCAAAGACTGGATTGAAAACCGCCACCGAATTCGGTGCCAGCCAACGCCGTCCGGAACGCCGCAGCTCCGTGCCATCACGCTCCTCAATCTCAATCCGGTCACCACTGGGCGTCGCCGCATCCAGTGTTGAGGACGGCACCACCACCATCACACCAACCCCGTAATGCCGCGCCAGGATCGCCAGCGGCAGCGTGCCGATCTTATTCGCCACATCCCCGTTCGCCGTAATCCGATCCGCCCCGACCACGACCCAGTCCACTTTCCCCTGAGCCATCAGGGTCGCCGCCGCACCGTCCACATTCAGTGAGCACGGTATCCCATCACGCTCACACTCCCAGGCCGTCAGCCGCGCCCCCTGAAGCCATGGCCGGGTTTCATCCATATGCACACAGTCCAGCGCTCCCCGCCGGAACAGCTCCCGCACAACACCAAGAGCCGTCCCCTGCCCCCCTGTCGCCAGAGCCCCGGTATTGCAGTGCGTCAGCACCTGCACAGGCCCGTCACGATCAGCCAGAATCCGGTCCGCACCCAAAGCCCCCATCGCACGGTTCGCCGCAGCATCCTCGCGATGAATCGCCAGCGCCTCAGTCTCCAGCGCCTGCACCAGCTCCGCCGAATCCGCTACCTGCCCGAGACAGCCCCGCATCCGCTCCAGGGCCCAAACCAGATTCACCGCCGTCGGCCGCGCCTGCGCCAACCAGTCCATGGTCGCCCACAGCCGCGAATACCAATCCGGCGCCTGCGCACAACCCCGGGCCGCCAGAACCACCCCATAGGCCGCCGCAATCCCAATCGCCGGCGCCCCGCGCACCTGCATCTCATGGATCGCCCGGTACACCCCCTCGGCATCCGAATACGCCTGCCACACCTCCTCAGCCGGCAACAGCCGCTGATCCAGCACCTCCAGCACCTCACCATGCCATCTCAGGGGGGTTACCTGATTCTGTGTCATTCAGAGCAATCCTCAATCAACTCAATAAAAACCAATCCGCGGACGCCAACGTACTCGAGGCGGTCAGAAGGCGGGTATGGGGTGCGGCTCTCCGGGAAGCTCTGGAGCCATGGATGGCGGAAGAGCAGCGTACAGGGATGTATTCACAGCGATTCCCGGAGAGCCGTACCCCATGGCCGCCCGCAACAGGCCAACAGTCTTGAGACAAGGCAAAGCCATGGGCCCCAAAGCCACCATCCGTTATACTTCCGAGTCTGAAGCCACAGGGCACCACCCACAAGTCCCTGAAAGCCGAGACCCGACACCAGCAGCCGAGCACTCCATGAGTCAGACACAACCCATCGACCAACTCATCAGCGCCCGCTGGCTCCTGCCCATGACCGACCGGCAGGTCCTCGAACACCACAGCGTCGCCATCCAGGGCAACCAGATCCTCGACATCTGCCCCACGAACACGGCCCTGGAACGCTACCAGCCCAAAGAACACCGCGAGCTCGGCGACCAGCTGCTGATGCCCGGCCTCATCAACGCCCACGGTCACGCCCCCATGACCCTACTGCGTGGCCTCGGCAACGACCTGCCGCTGATGGAATGGCTCCAGGGCCACATCTGGCCCGCCGAAGGCCGCTTCGTGGACGAAGCCTTCGTCGCCGACGGCACCCAGCTCGCCATCGCCGAAATGCTCAGTACCGGCACCACCTGCTTCTCGGACATGTACTTCTTCCCCGAGACCATCGTGGAAACCGCCCAGCAGCACGGCATGCGCATCCAGTCCACCTTCCCGATCCTGGACTTCCCCACCCAGTGGGGCAGCGGTCCGGAAGAATACATTCAGAAGGGGCTGGCGCTCCACGACCGCGTGCGCAACAGCAACCTGGCCACCATCGCCTTCGGCCCGCACGCCCCCTACACCGTCTCGGACGAGCCTCTCAGGCGCATTGCCACGCTGGCCGAGGAAGTCGATCTCCCGGTGCAGATCCACCTGCACGAAACCGCCGGGGAAGTGGACGACAGCATCCAGAGCCACGGCCTGCGCCCCACGCGCCGTCTAGCTGAGCTCGGCCTGATCTCGCCGCGCACCCAGTGCGTGCACATGACCCAGGTCGACGACCATGACCTTAAGCTCCTTCAGGAAAGCGGCGCTCACGTTCTGCACTGCCCGGAAGCCAACATGAAGCTGGCCAGTGGCGCCTGCCCCGTACAGCGCCTGATTGATGCCGGCGTGAACGTCGCCTTGGGCACGGACGGCGCCGCCAGCAACAACAACCTGGACATGTTCGGCGAGATGCAGACCGCCGCCCTGCTCGGCAAACTCAGCACCCTGGAGGCCGGCGCCAACGACGCCTACAGCGTCCTGCGCATGGCCACCATCAACGGTGCGAAAGCCCTGGGCATCGACGACCGCGTGGGCACACTCGAACCCGGCAAGCAGGCGGACATGATCGCCGTAAACCTGGGCGACATCCTCGCCCAGCCCGTCTACGACCCGATCCCGCACCTCGTTTACAACACCAACGGCCGCCAGGTCACCCACACCTGGGTGGCGGGCGAAGCACGGCTGATCGAAGGCGAACTCCAGCGCATGGACCTCCATGGCCTGCGCGAGCGGGTCAACCAGTGGCAGCGCCACATCGCCGCAGCCGACCACCAGTGAGGACAGCCCCATGAGCCTGAACGTGGACCAGAACGAAATCGCCAAATTCGACGCCATGGCCCAGCGCTGGTGGGATCCGGAAGGCGAGTGCAAGCCGCTGCACGAGATCAATCCGCTGCGGCTCGGCTACATCGAGCAGCACACCGGCAGCCTCAACGGCCAGACCGTGCTGGACGTGGGCTGCGGTGGCGGCCTGCTGAGCGAAGCCATGGCCCGGCGCGGGGCCAACGTTACCGGCATCGACCTGAGCCGTGAGGCCGTGGGCGTTGCAGACCTGCACGCGCTGGAAGCCGAAGTCAGCGTGGATTACCGCGTGGAAGACGTGGAAACCCTCGTGGAGCAGGAAGCCGGCCAGTACGACACCGTCACCTGCCTGGAAGTACTCGAGCACGTGCCGGACCCGGCCGCCACCGTCTCGGCCTGTGCGCGCCTGCTGCGCCCTGGTGGCAGCCTGGTGGTCTCGACCATCAACCGCAACGCCAAGTCCTGGCTCTTTGCCAAGGTCGGCGCGGAATACGTGCTCAATCTGCTGCCTCGCGGCACCCATGAGTGGAAGCGCTTTATCCGGCCTTCCGAAATGGACCGCCATTTCCGCCATGCCGGTATTGAGACCCGCGACACCACGGGGCTGACCTACAACCCGGTCACCGGCCTCTACCGGCTCGGGCGGGACATCGACGTCAACTACTTCATGCACGGCATCAAGCCGGAGGCCGACGCGTGAGCCGTTTCAGCGCCATTCTTTTCGACCTGGACGGCACGCTGCTGGATACCGCACCGGATTTCATCTGGTGCCTCAACACCCAGCGCGCCCGCCACAACCTGCCCCAGCTGGATGAACACAGCATTCGGCGGGTTGTCTCCAATGGCGCCCGCGGACTGGTCCAGCTCGGCTTCGGGCTGCGCCCCGGCGATCGCGGCTATGACGAGCGCCATACCGAACTGCTGGAACTCTACACCGACCACATCGCCGTCCATACCCGGCTCTTCCCCGGCCTGGCCGAAGTGCTGGGCCACCTGGAGGCACGGGAAGTGCCCTGGGGCATTGTCACCAACAAGGCCAGCCAGTACACCCTTAAGCTCCTGGAGGAAATGGACCTCCTGAAACGCTGCGCCAGCGTGGTCTGCCCGGACCACGTCACCAACACTAAGCCCGATCCGGAACCTGTGCGTCTGGCGGCCGAGCAGATCGGCGTGGCGCCGGAGAGATGTCTCTACGCTGGCGACCACAGGCGCGATATCGAATCCGGCCTGGCTGCCGGCATGACCACTGTGGCTGCCCGCTACGGCTACCTGGGCGCGGACGAGAACGTGGCGGACTGGAACGCCCACCACATCATCGACCACGGCCGCGAACTCTTTCACCTGATCGACACCCACCGACCCGAAACGGATTCCGCATGAGCGCACAGACCGTCGAGAACTACCAGCCCGCAGCGGACCTGCTTAAGGACCGCATCATCATGGTTACCGGTGCCGGTGACGGCATCGGCCGCGCCGCTGCCAAAGCCTACGCGGCACACGGCGCCACCGTTATTCTCCTGGGCCGCACCATCAAGAAGCTGGAAAAGGTCTATGACGAGATCGACGCCGCCGGCCACCCTGAACCGCTGATCCTGCCGCTGGATATTGAAGGCGCGAAAGCGGAGGACTATGGGCAGGTGGTGGAACGCATCGAGGAGGACTTCGGTCGGCTGGACGGCCTGCTTCACAACGCCAGCCGCCTCGGCGACCGCACGCCGCTGGAGTACTACAACCCGGAGGAATGGGAACGGGTCATGCGCACCAATGTGACCGGCGCCTTCCTGCTCAGCCAGGCCATGACCCCACTGCTGCGCGCCGCCCCGGATGCCTCGGTGGTCTTCACCTCATCCAGTGTGGGCCGTAAGGGACGCGCCAACTGGGGCGCCTACGCCATCTCCAAATTCGCCACCGAAGGCCTGATGGAAACCCTGGCGGACGAACTGGATGATGCCCGCACAGCCGTACGAGTGAACAGCCTCAACCCCGGGGCAACCCGCACCTACATGCGCCACCTGGCCTACCCGGCTGAGGACCCGGCCAGCAACCCCGAGCCGGACGCCATCATGGACGCCTACCTGTATCTGATGGGGCCGGACTCAAAAGGCGTGACCGGCCAGAAGTTCGACGCCCAGATCAAGCGTTAAGCGCGGAACGGTCCTCGCCGCCGAAGGCCTCCAGGAGCGCCGGAACCAGCCGGGAAAGCTCCAGGGTCATCAGGCTGAAGGCGGCATCAAAGCGGGCGACGCGGTCATCCCCGGCATCGTCGTCCAGCTTCTCCTTCAGGTCATCCCCGAAGCGCAGCCGGCGGATCGTCAGCTCATCATCCAGCATGAACGACAGCTGATCCTCCCAATCCAGAGCTAGCCGCGTCACGCTCATGGCATTGTCCAGGTGCGCCCGCACCTCATCGCCATCAAGACCCACACCCTTGATGCGCACAACGCCACCCTGCTCCTCATCATCCCGCAGCTCGCACTCATCCGCAGGCACCAGCCCCGCCGGCGGGTGTGCCTCGCCCCGCAGCCACTGGGTCATGGTGAACGCCGGTGACTGCTGCACCGCCGGAGGGCGCACCGGCATAGACCCCAAGGTCTCGCGAAGCTCGGAAAGCAGCGTCTCAGCCGCATTGCTGGCGGCTGAATCCACCACCACCAGCTCCTGGGACGGCGCAATGTAGGCGTGAATGAACCGGGACTTGGTGAACGCCCGTGGCAGCAGCTCCAGCGTCACCTGCTCCTTGATCTCCGTCTTCTCCTTGCGCCGCAACGGCCGCCCCTGCTCCTCCTCGGCGGCGGCCACGCGCTCATCCACCTCCTCGCGGATCACCGCCGGCGGCAGCACCTTCTCCTCCCGGCGCAGGCAAACCAGATGACACTCACCGGACGTAAACACCAGCTGATCACCATCACGGCCCAGGGGCGACACCCAGCCCAGACGCTCCGTGTCCTGGGGCCCACACGGCTGGAAAGCCCGCTTCGCCAGCGCCTCCTCCAGGGCCTCGGCGGACCACTCGAAGGCTTTGGTGATACGATAGAGACGCGCATTACGAAACCACATGAACCAGATCCCCGGCATTGACCAAACAGGGCCGGGATTATCCGGGGGAAGCCAGCACCATGTCCACAGGCACCAGCCTCTATTTCTACATCACCGAGAACTGCGAACTCTGCGAACAGGCCGAACAGGTCCTCGTCCGCACCCCACTCGACACCCCACTGCCGGTGGACGTCGTCGACATCAGCGAATCCGAGGAACTGGTGCAGCAATACGGCGAACGCATCCCGGTCCTGCGCATGGAACCCCAGGGGAAAGAGCTGGAGTGGCCGTTTACGTCGGATGATGTGATCGCGTTTCTGGGAAACCACTAGCGCGGAAGTACCGTGAAGGCCTGAAGGCATTGAGCGGGGGAGCCCTTCACGGGAAGCTCTGGAGCCATGGATGGCGGAAGAGCAGCCTACATGGACGTACTCGTGGCGATTCCCGTGAAGGGCTCCCCCGCTCAATGCCCAGCAACCATGTTAGAATAAGACTAAGCCAACCCACGGGAGGATAGAAAATGTTAATGGTCGTCTCACCCGCCAAAAAACTCGACTACGAAAGCAAACTCCCCACCAGCGCCCACTCCCAACCCCAGTTCCTCGAGCACAGCCGGGAACTGATCGACGACCTCAAACAGCTGGAACCCCACCAGGTCAGCAACCTAATGGGCATCAGCCAGCAGCTCGGTGAACTCAACGCCCAGCGCTACCAGGAATGGCACACCCCCTTCACGCCCGATAACGCACGCCCCAGCGTCCTCGCATTCAAGGGCGACGTCTACGAAGGCATGGCGCCGGAAAAGTTCACCCAGAACGACTTCGACTTCGCCCGGCACCACCTGCGCATTCTCTCCGGCCTCTACGGCGTCCTGCGGCCCCTCGACCTGATGCAGCCCTACCGGCTGGAAATGGGCACCAAGTTCCAGAACGCCCGGGGCAAAGACCTCTACGCCTTCTGGAAGGACACCATCACCAGCTACCTGAAAGACGAACTCGAAAAGGATGACGGTGTACTGATCAACCTCGCCTCCAACGAGTACTTCAAGGCCGTGGATCACAGGAAACTGGGCGCCCGCATCATCACGCCCCAGTTCAAGGACTGGAAGAACGGCCAGTACAAGATGATCAGCTTCTACGCTAAGAAAGCCAGGGGCATGATGGCCGCCTACATCATCCGCAACCGACTGACGGACCCCGAGGACGTCAAAGGATTCGATACGGACGGGTACGTGTTCAACGAAGAGCTTTCCAGCGGCGACAACTGGGTGTTTACGCGCGGATAGACTGGCTATTGCGACGGCGGGGGTGCTTCCACTCCCGCAATCCGCAACGCTGCACGATCAAAACTGTACAGCGGCTCCGCCCCCAAAGACTCGGCCTTGCGAGCGATCAATGCATCCGGCAACCCAAAACCGGTCTGGTCCACAAAATCGCAGTAGGCGGCCCATACCACCTGCTCATCCTCAAAGCAGAAGGCGGGCTCCTCCAGCAGAGCAAGAACAACCCGGGCCAGTTGATCCCGTGACAACCGGTAGCGTTTGCCGGCGAGCGTCCAGAGCGTCTCGCAGAGAACAACATCAGTAATCAGAACCTGCGCAGTGGCTCCAAGGCAAGCTCTGGCGCGCCGCGTCTGCTCTGGATCATCATTCAGCAGGTGGCGTAGTAATACGTTGGTATCAATGGCCACCATCCCTGGACTGCTGGATTCCGTCATCCCTGGACTCCTCTTCACTGAAACGCTCATCCGGCTGGATATCCCTCAGAAAGCCGTCACTGGCTCCCGGTGTCTGTTTGATCAGGGTGATGTGCCCGTCGTGCTCCAGGACTTTGAACTCATCACCGCTGTTCAGACCAGCCCTGTCACACAGGGACTTGGGAAGCGTGACCTGGCGCTTGGAACTGAGCCTTGTCATGGTTTTTTCCTCAAGACGTGGATCCCAACATGACCAGAATTTACCATTGCACGATCGGTAAAGTCATGCCCGGAAAATCGCGACCAGAGGTCGCTCCTACACAATTACGTCTTCCCTCCGTAGACATAATGGATGGACCTACCTCACCTCAATCCATACCAGGAGCGTGCCCTGCACGCGATAAGACGATCCCACCTGCACGCAGTTTTCCCTTGGAACGGACTCTTTTATAACGCTGAACCTGAATGCTAACCTTGAAATATTCATGGGATTGGCCCTATGCGTCAAGGTAGTTGTCGCCTGATGATTTCAGAGGACAACCATGCCCCATTATTCACCGGAACGTAAGGAAGCCATCCTCCAGAAGATGGCGCCACCGCGCAGCTTGACTGTGGCCGAGTTGGCCAGCCAGGAAGGCATCAGTACGGTAACCTTGTACAATTGGCGTAAAGCCGCCAGAGAGCAAGGTGCCGTTTTGCCATCGAACTCAGCCACCCCCGAGAAGTGGAGTAGCGAAGAGAAGTTCCGCATTGTGCTGGAGACCGCCCCAATGACGGAGGCGGAGCTCGGTGAATATTGCCGCAAACACGGTCTGTACCCGGAGCAGATCGAGGCCTGGAAAGCCGCCTGTGCGGGGGCTAATGCCCAGTCTGATGAGCAGGCCAAAAGGAACCGGCAAGCGACCAAAGCCGAGAAGAAACGAACCAAAAAACTTGAGTCGGAATTGCGACGCAAGGACAAGGCGCTTGCGGAAACGGCGGCTCTGCTGACGCTGTCAAAAAAAGCCGAGGCGATCTGGGGCCCCAAAGACGAGGACGAATGACCAGCCTCCCGGATCGCCAGCAGGCCATTACTCTGATTGAACAAGCGCAGAGTAGCGGAGCCCGGCTGGAGAAGGCTTGTGCCTTGCTGAACCTGACTGTACGCACTTATCAGCGCTGGACGACTGACAAGGGTGTCAAAGCGGACCAGAGGCCATTGGTGCCCAGAGCGGCGCCGAGCAATAAACTGACGAACCAGGAGCGCCAGGCCGTGGTATCGCTGTGCAATCAGAAAGAATATCGAAGCTGCCCGCCGGCGTTTATCGTGGCCGATCAGCTGGATCAGGGACGCTACCTGGCCTCGGAGTCAACGTTCTATCGGGTTCTGCGTGAGTACGATCAGGTGCACCCCAGAGGCCGACAGAAAGCACCTGAGAGCAGGCGCCAAGCGACCACACACAAGGCGACACAACCAAACCAACTGTGGTCGTGGGATATCTCATGGTTACCGGGCCCGGCCAGAGGCACCTGGTTCTACCTGTACCTGATGCTGGATGTGTACAGCCGCAAGATCGTTGGCCATGAGGTCTACGACAGCGAAACCGGAGAGCTGGCCAGTGAGTTCATCGAAAAGGCGTACTGGCGTGAGCATCTGGCAACGAAGGACAAACCACTGGTGCTGCACTCGGACAATGGCAGCCCCATGAAGGCGTCGACCTTCCTGGAGAAACTGTACGACTTGGGCATTACGCCCTCGAAAAGCCGCCCCAGAGTGAGCAATGACAATGCCTACTCGGAGTCGCTGTTCAAAACGCTGAAGTTCCGCCCGGGGTTTCCGACAAACGGCTTCACAACAATCGAACAGGCCCGGGACTGGGTGTTGGCGTTCGTGCGTTGGTACAACACCGAGCATCGCCACAGCGCCCTGAATTACGTGACACCACAGCAGCGCCATAACGGCGAAGCTGACCAGATCCTGTTCCAGCGTCAACGGGTTATCGAGGCTGCGAAAGCTGAAAACCCGCGCCGCTGGTCCGGTGATATTCGAAAACTCAGCTTGCCGGAATCAGTGACTCTGAATCCGGAAACGGCGGTCAATTGTTAAAGAGCTGATGACTTAAACGCGACATCTACGTTGACAGACACCGTTGGCGACAAGCCTTCCATCAAACAATCTGAAGACTGATAAAGGGAATTATCATGAACCAGTTGAGCACTAAAGGACTATCCCTCCTGAAAACTCTGGAAGGGTTCCGCAATGCTCCGTACGACGACCAAACCGGTAAAGACACGGATAGTTGGGTCCAGGGAGCCACGATTGGCTATGGTCATTTGATCAAAAAGGGCGAATGGGATGAATTCAGGGATGGAATTACCAGGGAAGAAGGAGAACAGCTTCTGAGGAAAGATCTTCGCCCGTTTGTTGAAGCAGTTCGGAATAAAACTGTCAGAACGTTACCACAGCATCAATTCGATGCACTTGTGTTGCTCGCTTTCAATATTGGCCGAACGGCTTTCAGCAACTCCTCTGCCCTAAAGCTGATCAACAACCCCAATGCACAAACCCCATACCAGAATCTCGAGTCCGCTTGGAAAGCCTGGAAGAGAACACAAACAGGCGTATCGCCGGGGTTAATCAACCGACGGAAGCGTGAATGGAAACTCTTCTCTACAGGAGCATACAGAAAATGAACACACTTTCCTCTTCTTTCAGGTTACGGGTAACTTTTGTCTTGATGATGGCATTCTTTTCTTTGCCTGGATATGCACTCGTCAACCCTGACAAGCCGGACCTGGTGAAGGAGTTTCAATCGAGAGCGGAGCCTTACCAGAAAGAAATTGATAAAGCTCAGACAACCAAAGATTTCGCGAATGCTTATGCCAAATACAATCAATTTCTGAAGAAAGAACTTCAGTCAGCGTACCAAGAACTTATTACCACGTTACCAACGTCCAAACGTGATGCCCTTAAGCAGTCTCAGAAGCAGTGGATGAAGTACAGGGACGCTGAGTTCGAATTCATCGAAAAGAACTGGACGCTGGAGCAATTCGGAAGCTCCGCGACCCTGTCACGTGGTGGTTTTCGAGCCCGTATCCTTGAGGCCCGCATCATAACCCTGCTTCGATACCTGCAGAATTACTGATCGCCTGACCCAGAACTGGGTGATGTCAGATCGGCGGCATCTCGCCATCCAGCCGATCCAGATGCCAGTCCTCCGTGGGCTTGTTCAGGGGCAGCTTCAGGGCCACAACGTCTTCTTCCTGATCGTAGGTGACCGAGAACCCGAGCGCCCTGGCAAGGCCGGCCATGGCCTCGTTGCCCGGCAGCACATGGCCCACCATCTCGAGGGTGCCGCGGGCCTTGCAGTAGCGGATCATCTTTTCCATCAGGATTCGGCCCAGCCCCTCGCCGCGCAGGTCATCTCGCACCATCACGGCGAATTCGCACTGGATGTTGTCCGCATCCGTCCACACGCGCACCGTGCCCAGGGTCCGCTCGCCGCCATCCTCCTGCCACTCGGTGGCAATGAACACCATCTCGCGGTCGTAGTCGATCTGCACCATGCGCGCGATGTCGTCATGGGTGAAGCTGTTGCGGTACTGGAAGAAGCGGTAGCGGATCGTCTCCGGGGACTGGCTCTGGTGGAACTCCAGGTGACCCGGTTCATCCTCCGCGCGGATGGGGCGCACCAGCACCTCGCGCCCGGACTTGAGGCTGACCCATTCCTCCAGCTCACGGGGATAGGGCTTGATCACGGGCCTGACCGGTTCACCCAGATCAATGGCCACATCGCAGGCCACGGCGCCATCCTCGCCGAACAGCAGGGGCAGGATCTCAAGCCCGCGGATCTCGGGAATGTCGCTGTTGATCTGGGACAGCGTTACCAGTGTCTGGCACACGGAACGGATGTCTTCTTCGGGCCTGGGACTGTATTCGCGCAACAGACGGTAGGCATTGCTGCGCGCCAGCAGCTCATGGGCCAGGTTCATGTTCAGTGGCGGCAGCGCCACACGGCGATCGCTCATGATGTTCACACGCGCACCAGCGGAACCGCACACAATCAGAGGCCCAAAGACCGCATCCCGCGTGATGCCGAGACTGAAACCGATCCCCTCGAGGCCGGCATTCGTCTGGTGCATGGCAAAGCCCAGGAAGCCACTGTTCGGGAAGTGCTTGCGGTACTGCTCCATGAGCGTCTCACAGGCATTGGCCACCGCAGCTTCATCATTGAGACGGCGGATGGTGTAGCGGTACCGCCCGCGCCCGGACGTTTCCTCCAGGTAGGGATGACAGCCGCGCTCATGCAGCAGCGTGATGTTCACAGGCCCGCCCCATTCGCGGAAGGCTTCCACGGCCTCTTCCTCGTCGTCGCAATAGGCCGTCTCCAGAGTCTGAAGGCCATAGGCCGCCACAAGCTGGCGCGCCTCTCGGTTGGTCAGGTGGTTGCGGCGGCTGCGGATCACCTTCTGGACCATCTCCCGGGCCTCCTGGCGGTTCACTTCCGGCTCCACCCAGGATTCCGGTGTCTCCGCCAGCAACCGCTGGCCTCGCTGGTGCTTCACAAAGTGCATGAAGGCGCGGATCGCCTTCTCGGGTGAGAAGAAAGTCGGCACGCCGGCTTCGTAGAAGGCATCCCGGGCGTCCAGCACCGTGCTCTGGCCCAGCCAGCAGGTGAACACGTTCAGCCGCTGGCGCCTGGCCACCTGCATCACCGAATCCGCAATGTGCAGCGTGTCCTCCAGCAGCGTGGGTGTGTACATCACAAGCACGTTGGCAATCCCCGGGTCGTGCCCCAGGATCTGCAGTACATCCGCGTAGAGCTGGGGCGAGGCGTCGTACCCCAGGTCCAGCGGGTTGCGCACGCTCAGGTACCCCGGCAGACGCTGTTCCAGCTTGGCCACCGTCTCCTCGGAAAACTGCGCCAGCTCACCTCCCTGGTAAAGCAGCCGGTCCACCGCCAGCACACCGGGCCCCACGCCATTGCACAGAACCACCAGTTCCTCACGGCGCACACGGCGCATGCGCGAGAGGCTCTCCAGCGCATCGAACATCTCGTCCAGGCCGTTCACCCGCAGCACACCAGCGCGCTGCAGCGCCGCATCGTAGATCGGATCCGTCTGGGTAATGCCATCAGGCAGCGTGTGGGAGAGGTATTCGGATTCCGGGAAACGCCCGCTTTTCACCGCGATCACCGGCTTGGAACGCGAAGCCGCCCGCACCGACGAGATGAACCGGCGTGGATTGGGGATGTGCTCCATGTGCAGAAGAATCGCCCGTGTGCCGGAGTCCTCTGCCAGGTAATCAATAAGGTCATCATGGGCGATGTCCATGCCATCACCCAGAGTCAGCAAGCGCGAGAATCCCACACCGCGGGCAAAGGCCCAGTCGATCACGGCGCTGGCCACGGTACCGGATTGCCCCACGAAGCCGATCTTGCCGGGCAGCACCCCCATGTGGGCGTAGGTGGCGTTCAGGTGCGTGTCCGGGGACATGATGCCGATGGTGTTCGGCCCAAGAATCCGTACACCGGCCTTCTTCGCGGCATCCCGAACCGCGTACATCAGCGGTTCGCCATTGCGGCTGTAGGAACGGGACATACCGCCGGTCATCACCATGGCAGTACGCACGCCACGCTCGCCAAGCTGGCGCACCAGCTTGGGCACCGTTTCGGGCGGGGTACAGATGATCGCCAGATCCGGCGCCCAGGGCATCTGCTTGACGCGGCGCTCGCAGCGGATGCCATGCACCTTGTTGTACCCCTGGCGATTCATCACCAGCAGCTGGCCAGGGTAATCGCCGGCCATGAGATTGCGCAGCACCATGCCGCCAAGGCTAGTGGCACGCTCCGAAGCACCGATGACGGCGATAGAGCGTGGGTTGAACAGCGCGTTGAGATGCCGGGTGGACATACAGCCCCTCTTTCTGACCCTTTCCAGACGCTGGATTGCCTTGCCACATCCATCCTTGCGGCTCACAATCCCTGTCTGAAGTGTAACCTGCATGGCGAGGCGCGACGATGGCAACAGCCTACTTCCATCACCCGGACTGTGAAAAACACGACATGGGGGATGACCACCCGGAAAGCCCTCGGCGCCTGAGCGCCATCCGTGAACACCTGCAACAGACCGGCCTGTGGGAGCAGCTGACCGTCAACGAAGCGGAGGAAGCCTCCCACGATGAACTGCGCCGAGCCCACCCGGACAGCTACATCAGCCAGCTGGAACAGATGACGCCCAGCCAGGGGCGCATCATGGCGGACCCGGACACGGCCATGAACCCGCACACGTTCCGTTCCGCCAAACTCGCGGCGGGCTCCGGCATCCAGGCCGTGAACCAGGTGCTCACCAACCAGGCGCGCAATGCCTTCTGCGCCATCCGGCCACCGGGCCACCATGCTGAACGCAATCGCACCATGGGGTTCAGCTTCTTCAACAACATCGCCATTGCTGCCCTGCACGCGCTCACGTTCCACCATCTGGAACGGGTCGCCATCCTCGACTTCGACGTCCACCAGGGTAACGGCACCGTGGACATCTTCCACCATGACCCGCGCGTGCTGCTGTGCTCCAGCTTCCAGCACCCCTTCTACCCCTTCAAGCACAGCCACGGTATGCCCGGGCACATCCTGAACGTCCCGCTGGATCCAGGCACGGACAGCGCTACCTATCGCGAGGCGGTCAAGGATGGCTGGTTCGAGGAGCTGGCGGCCTTCAAGCCCCAGCTGATTCTGGTGTCAGCAGGTTTTGACGCCCACCGGCTGGACCCGCTCGCGGATGTGAACCTGGAAACCGAGGACTACACCTGGATCACTGGAGAGATCACCCGCCTCGCCTGGGAGCTTTGCCGGGGGCGAGTCGTCTCGATGCTGGAAGGGGGGTACCACCTGCAGTCGCTCACTGAAGGTGTCGAGGCGCACATCCGCGAGCTCATTGCCGCCAGCTGATCACTCCCGGACGATGTCCGCCTCATAGCGGTTGCGGAAGAGCCGCTCCATGGTGCCGTCCTCGTGCAGGCCCTCAATGGCCGCGGCAATGGCCTCCGCCGCCTCTTCCCGGGGCGAGGAGCGGGACATATAGATCTTTCCCTTGAGGGTATCCAGCCGCATCAGAGTACGTACCGGCGCCCCGGAACCATCCGGATCAAAGCCGGCGGGAATGGCCACCTCCGACGCCACCACCGCCCGCAGCCGGTCACGCTGAAGCAGTCTCAGACCATGAGCCACATTGTTGACAGGAACCTTGCGGATGGCCTCGTTGGTGGCGAAGGTGTGACCGTACCAGGTGCCGCTGAGATACCCCACATTCTCACCCTCCAGTTCGTCCAGGGAATCAACGGGCTCATCATCGGCACGCCCCAGAACCAGCACCTGAACTTCCAGAAGATCCGCCACGGGTTTTCCGATCTTGTTAATTCCCGGCGCCACGAAGGTGGGCACAAAATCCGCATACCCCTCCTCCATTTCAAGGATGGCACGACTGTGGGGGCGGACCTGATAACGGATGGGAATGTCGGTGCGGCTTCGGATTTCCCCCACAAGATCCACAAGCAGGCCACGACGCTCGCCTTCCTGGGTGCGTTCAGCCCAGGGCTCTATGGCCGCGAGACTGAAAGTGACAGGATCTTCGGAAACGGGCTTGCCCTGCAGGGCAACAGAGCCCAGCGAGACCAGCAAAACAAAGGCACCGTACAACAGGGCACGCAGCATGGATGACTCCAGTCCTCAGGCTCGCCCTGAATTAAAGCACAGGGACTGAAAGCCGTCATCCCTCAGCCAGCGTCGCGCTGGCGCAGGAAGTCCAGAGCCTCTTCGCGAATGCTTTGCCAGCCTTCCTTCACGGTGCGCAGCAGGCTGGCAATTTCATCCAGCTTCTCCACGTCGTTGCGGATACTCGCCTCCAGAAGGCCGCGTTCCATGTAGTCATAGAGAGCTTCAAGGTTGCCCGCAAGCTCGCCACCCTGCTCAAAATCCAGGGAGCTGCGCAGGGACCCAATGATCTCCATGCTTTTACTGATCAGGTTGCCCTTGCCGGCATAATCGCCAGCCTCGATCTTGCCCTTGGCCATGTTGATCCGCTCAAGCGCACCATCCAGCAACAACTGGATCAGCTTGTGCGGATCCGCATCGGTGATGCTGGTCTGGGTGTTCACCTGCTGATAGGCCCGCAGTCCGTTCATGATGTACCCCTGTTGCCTGTACGTCTTGTTGGCGTTGGTGTCGGATCAGTTCCCGCCGGTCAAGCCGGCAAGCTGCTGTTCAAGATAGTTACCCGTCTGCTGGAACTGGCTGATGCGTGAATCCGCCGCGGCGAACTGGCTCGAGAGCCGTTCACGCAGCGACGTAAACCGCTCGCTCAGATCCTGTCGATCCTCCCGGATGTCCTCCAGATCGCTCTGGAACGACTCCTCACGCGAGCTCAGGGCCCCATTGCGCCCCTCCAGCTGACCGATGCGCTCGGCAATGCTGTTACCCACGCCCTCGATGTAGGAGACAGAACCCCGGGCGCCAGTTTCGCCACCCCGGATACGCACTTGTATTCCGGAGGCATCGCCCTGGTCACGCCCCAGGAAAAGCACCTGGCCGTCGCCCTCAGCCTGCTGCCCGTCGATGGTGCCCTGAACGTCTGTTCCGGAAGTGCCGGTACCCGTGGCCAGCCCAAGGTCGGCATTCCCCTGGGTAATCTCGACGGATGAATTACTACCATACTCACTGGAGGTGAACTGAAGCTCACCGTTGCCGGTCAGATCCACCTGTAATGAGTCCTCACCGGACTGGATAGTGGTGTTGTCGGCTACCTGGGTACGGACTTCTTCCAGCAGCTGCTGATTGCTGTATGTGCCATCGGTGAGTGTGACCTGGGCCTCATTGCCATCATTGAGCTTGAGGCTGAAGGTGTTATTGGTGTTATCGATCGTGATGTCGCCAGCAGCCAACTGACCGCCAGTCAAGCTGCCGCGAGTAGCCAGCGAGTCCACGTTGAGATCGTACTCCCCGGGCTGAGTACTGCTACCGCTGCGCACAAACTCAACTTGAGTGTCTGAAGCGCGCCCCTGATTGGCAAACAGAGCTGTAACCTCGTCCGGATTCTGCTGAAGCTCCTCCTTGAACTTGGCGGAATCGAACTCCAATTGACCGGTATTGAAATCCGTCGTAATACCCACATCCGCAAGCGAACGCACGCTCCCATTCTCCAGCCCGGGCACAATCTGGCTGAACTCACGCTTCAATTGGTTCATGGTGCTGCGGATGGTGGAATCACCGGTCAGGACGCTGCCTTCACCGGCCTCCTGGTCAAAGCTGGTCAACTCGTTCGCCGTACCCTGCACCTGGTTGAAGGCATCCACCAACTCCTGAACCTTGCTGGTCGGCTCTTCCAGGTCCTGGGTGACGTTCACATCCGCCGGCAGATCCGTCTCACCACTGACGTTCAGCGTAACCCCATCAATCACCCCTTCAATGGTGTTGCTGCTGCGGGTGACCTCCACGCCACTGATATTGACCTTAGCGTCCTTTGCGGCACGGGTTTGCTCAAGGTTCGCGGTTGTGAAGGCATCCAGGGAGGGATCACTAGCGGTAATCTGCATGGCGTTCGCGGTACCGGTCTCGTCCGCGTTCAGGACCATCCGGTACCCATCACCGGTGTTCAGGATCGAGGCGTTAACCCCCATGTCAGATTCGTTGATTTCGCTCGCGAGGCCGTTGAGGGTGTTGTTGCTGTCATCAAGGGTGATGGTCTTGGTCTGGTCACCCACGTTAAACGTGAGATCGCCCGAACCAATAGCGGTGGAATCCCGGTCCGCATAGGTCTCGCTGGCAAGCGCCTGGGCTTGTGCCACCTGGTTTACATCCACGGAGTAACTGCCCTTCTGGGCTGCAGAATCATCCACTGAGACACTGATGGCGTCGCTGGAGGATTCACCCTTGAAGTTACGCAACGTGGAGGGATCCGTCAGGGCATCAGCAGGCCCTTCAAGGCTGCTGACAGCACTGCGGAACTGCCCGAAGGCCGAGAGCTTAGCTTCCGTCTCCTGCTGCTCTGCATCCAGCCTCTCAACGGCCGGTTCACGCTGAGCGGATATAATATCGTCCAGCAGATCATTGGTCAGGATCCCGGAGCCAATTCCCAGCGATGACACGCCACCTGGACTACCCATGATGCACCTCGCATCGTTTCATTGCGCCTATCCTATTTAACGGCACCAACCGGCAAAACTTTGCCCCTGTTTTGCCATAACCCTGTTACTGATTGTAAGCCAAGACTCGGTTTGCCGCTTTTTACCCATTTGCCAATTGATTGATGCACATACCATGCCGTCCGCTGCCCCTGTGGAGGCCTGTCTCGCACGCGATTCTTTACAAATCCGTATAACAAAAAACCGTCACTCCTCCCGGAATGACGGCTCCCCTGAAAACATTGCTCAGCCGGCGGCCTTCCTCACACCCTGATGTTCAGAAGCGACAAAGGCTCATCCTGCTGCAGGTTCTCGGCCAACCTCATTGCCAGCTCGTCCGGAATCTGGCGAACCACTTCCTCGGTCTGCTGGTCGATCACGCGGACCACCGTCTGACCGGTTTCATCGTTCACCTCGAATTCCAGATCACGCTGGACCGACTGAACAAAGTCATTGAGTCGGGAAACCGCATCATCCAGTTCCTCCCGCATGGCTTCATTCAGCCTCTCCGATTTCTCCGCCTGGGAAACCTCGCTGCGCTCGGTCTTCAGGGGCGAAATGGAGGACACATTGCCGGCCTTGCTATCAGCGGGCTGTGATGAAGACGCCCGAGCCAAACCCCGCTCCCCGGAGGGGCGCGGATTCGAGTCCGGGCTGTTCAGGTTTACGTCACTCATGTCACACCTCGCATGCCCTGTCACGCGGCTAAGCCGCCACCCCGGAGGGCGACGGCCGCCTTAACGCCCTGCTTACTGCAGGAGGGACAGGACCTGCTGAGGCCGCTGGTTGGCCTGGGACAGTACCGAGATACCCGCCTGCTGCAGTACCTGGGACTGGGCAAGCTTGGCGGACTCGGCCGCGAAGTCGGCGTCCTTGATGCGGCTGTTGGAAGCCTCCAGGTTCGCCACGTTGCTGTCGATGTTAGCGATGGTAGACTCGAAGCGGTTCTGCGTGGCGCCGAGTTCGCTTCGGAGGCTGTTGACACTATCCAGCGCGGCGTCTACTCGGAAGATTGCGTCATTAGCCCCATCAACCGAGCTGATATCGGCACTACTTAAGCCGCCCTCATCATCTGCAGCCGTGATGCTTGCACTGGATCCACTGAAGTCATCGAAAACGGCTCCGGTCCCTGCTCCAGCGAAACTGATGTCTTCAGAGGAAGATAAGCTCACTTCGCCGCTAAGCGAATCACCGTTGCCTATCTGGGTAGAGCCGTCAGTATTGAGCTCAAACGTTCCAGCGTTGGAGCCAAAGTTAATATTCCGCCCATCTTCCGCATTCAGGGTCAGAGTGTCCGTATCACTATCAAATTCTGCGGTCACTCCAGTCTGAGCAGACGAAGCATTGATACCATCCGCAATTTCCTGGGTGAAAGCACTACCGGTTGCAGTAGTAGCGTCAGCATTAAAAACTTCAGTATCATTAATAGTCAGGGTACCGGATGCACCGTCGTTGGATGTCACACCCTCAAAAACTTGCTCATTTGAGGTTTGAACATTCAGACCTTCGACCTCTGCTTCGTTAATAGAGGCCGCCACAGCAAATGCACTGCCCGCGTCACGACCCAAGGAATCACCATCATCGTTGGTCACCTCCTCTGAGGCTCCAATCTGAACAAAATCCCCATCTCCGGTTGCAATGGAAAGCTCGTTTGTCCCACCAGGAGAATCAATCGCAGTGCTTCCATCGACAGCAAGATCCTGACTAGCGATTTGCCCGATCTGATCCGCTCTTGTCCCTTGAGACAGGTCAACACCGATGGTTTGGCCAACATTTGCGCCCACCTGAAAATCCTGCTGGTTCAAGGAACCGTCCAGTACGTTCAAACCGTTAAAACTGGTTTCTGATGAAATCCGATCGATCTCCTCGATTCGCTGTTGAACCTCGTCGTTCAGCGCCTGCCGATCGGACTCGCTGTTGGTCGCGTTCGCCGCCTGAACTGAGAGATCCCGAATCCTCTGGAGGTTGTTAGTCACCTCGTCCAAGGCACCCTCAGCGGTCTGGGCCAGCGAAATGCCATCGTTCGCGTTACGGCTAGCTACGTTGAGACCACCAATTTGCGACTCAAAGCGGGTTGAGATTGCCAGACCCGCCGCGTCATCTTTAGCAGAGTTGATGCGAAGACCTGACGAAAGCCGCTCTAATGCCTGGTCGTTCTGTGACTGAGACTTGCTCAGCTGGTTCTGAGCGTTAATGGATGCCACGTTGGTGTTGATACCGAGTGCCATAACCTTTTCTCCTGCCTGTTCACTGACATGTGGTTTGGTCAGAGGCTCAGGCACCGGCAGTACCGGTACTGTCGCCTTCTGAGCTTGTTAGCGGCACCCTCGAGAAAATCTTTAGCCCATGGCTTCGGAATATTGTAAGAAAACGTAACAGTGCACAGGCGCCTCGCGTCAGCTATTCTTTAGCACTGATCTACTGGTTTAAATCCGGCAGGAACAACATGAGTGCAAGCGCAGGCGAAATCACTGTTTCGATTCCCCATATGGAGCACTACGCCTTTTCAGCTAATTGGGGAGCCTTGTCCCAATGCCTCGATCACCTCTTCGAACATTTGCTCAACAAAGATGGAGCCCTTGAGCAAACACATGAGTTCGATACCATCCTTAATCAGGATGTCCGAATCCGGGCAGGGCTGCCACCGCTTGACACCTCCATGACCCTGGAAGAGCGGTGTTACTGGTACCACCGATTGGCAACAGCCATTACGCAGTATTTGGCCAGCCCCCACTATCAGCATTCGGATCGGGAACTTGCCGTTCTCATCTTCATGAAACCGTTTCTTCAAGATATTTTCTACATTAGCCACTTTGGCAACATGGACCACATACTCTGGCACAGAGGATTGCTCGATACAGCAGGGCAGTTAGACCCAAACAGCAATCGCGATATCACTTATGCCCTTGCCTGTCACACCATTCATAGCCGAGTAGAAGTGAACTACCGTCAACTGATGGGGACGGTCCCGCAGACCGCTTTAAGCGCCTACATAGGCCTTTTGACAACCTTTAAACACCCCTTTGATGAGCAGAGCCGTAAGAACTTCAAAAGTCTGTTTGATCAACACCCCATCATGGCTGAAGCTACCGCGCCTACGTTGGCACATGTGTCCCGGATTATCCCAGGCTGGATGAATTGCACTTACTGGGATATATCCAATCGTCATGACTTCAAGCGCAGTGCCAACCAGTTAATTAAGAGGTGGCTCGATAACAGGTTGCCCAAGAAGACTAAGGACTTGGCAACAACCAATGCGCGACGCAAGCCTACTGAAATCAAAAGAGTCGTCATTGCCTCTGAGAAGTATCGAACGCCGCATGCAATGTATCGCTGTTACCATACCAGATTGGCAGCGCTCAAAAACCATTACCACACGATTTTGGTTACTAACGAGAAGGATTATGATGAGAATTCTGCAGAAGATTTCCATGAAGTCATTCACGTCTCGGAGAACCTAAGTGATATCAACGAAGCGGTAGACGCTATAGTTAATCAAGAACCCGATTTAGTTCTTTACCCGTCACTGGGAATGGCTGCCTGGTCCATTATCACCTGCAATATTCGACTAGCTCCCTATCAAGCTATGTCGTATGGGCACCCTGCATCGGCTGCCACGAGCACTATTGATTTCGGCGTAATCGGCGGAATAGAGGGAATTGAGTATCAGCGTTTTTTTGAAGAGAAATTGGCGCCTCATCGGCTTCAAAGTAGACCTCACACTCCCCACCCTGCTTTCTCATCTGAAATGAAAAATCAGCCTTCGGAAGACGGCGTTGTTCGAATTGCTATTAATAGCACACTAATGAAGATTAGTCTTCGCGTCATAAATCTATGTCAGATCTTGGAAAACGAGTCCACGGTTCCGCTTGAATTTCATTTCTTCCCAGCATCTCCCACCGGTTCAAAACATACTGCATTCGCTAAATCGCTTTCACAACGATTAAAAAGTCAGTTCCAGGTACACCACGTTAAGCCCTACAAGAATTACATGGAGGATTTGGCAAAATGTGACCTAGCCCTAGGAACTTTCCCTTTTGGAGGGAGTAACACCAATGTCGACACACTGTTGTTGGGAATCCCCAAGGTCATCTTTACAGAAGGCAGTGACGTAGCAAGCTACACGGACCTTCAGGAAATAAGAACCTTGGGCATGGACAATTTACTCAACACCACCAATGAACAGGCATTGATCGGTAAACTCATTCATCTGATTCATAACCCCCAAGACAGAGAGCATATTAGTTACGAGATATTACAGCGAGACCCGCAGTCAATTTTTTTCAAGCCCGAAATCCACAATATTAAAGATCAATTTGTTAATGCAATAGCTTGGTTCGAAGAACAATCCACTGTAATTAATAATATTCATGAAAGCCCGAACCAATAGACGATTATGAACATAGCGATAATGCAACCCTATTTATTTCCTTATATCGGCTATTTCCAACTGATGAGTCAGGTCGACACCTGGATCATTTTCGACGACATCCAGTTCACAGTAAAAGGCTGGGTTAATCGAAACCGCATACTTCACCCTGACCATAGAAAAACCTGGCAATACATCACCATCCCCATCAACAGAAAAGATCGCTTCACCCACATAAAAAACGTTACAATCCCAGACCCTAACTGGAAACTAAATTTCTTCAACAAACTATCATCCTACAGACAAATAGCCCCTAATTATTCAAAAACGCTCCAAATCATCCATAAATCCTTACCCGAAACCGAAACCTTCAACTTAATCGATATCCTGGAATTCTCTCTGACACAAATCTCCCACCGTTTTAATTTAAATCCGACATTCTATAGACAGTCAGAGTTAATAAACGCCAATCTAGACATACGCCATCCGGGTCAGTGGGCATTGCGGATATGCGAACACCTAGGAGCTTCCAATTATTACAACTTAAGCGGCGCGCCAGAAATATTCAGCGAAGAAGAATTTGACAACTCGGGAATTCACCTTTGGTTCGTAAAACCCAACCTGAAGCCTTATAATCAGAAAAAAAACGGGTTCGTCCCAGGCCTTTCTATCATCGATGCCCTGATGTGGAACAGCCTAGATGAGGTCGCAAAAATGGCTCAATCCCCCGGCCCTATTCTGACTAAATCGGAGATCTGCAACGAGTAATTTCGATCAATGGTGCTCTTCAAAATTCACGGAAAATAACCCACTATTTCAAGTCGGAAAGCCTGTCGATAGAAGATCAAGCTGAGCAAACCATAACAAAGGCTGTCTCAGAACCAGTAATTATAATCCCTTTGAATAAACCGCGATAACCGTTTATGGATTTAAAATGGCTCATAGAGAAACTGTTCCAGCCGCGTACCACGCAGATCTTCATAAATTTCATCCACAATGTCCTGTGGCATCTCCTGTCGCCATTTAACCGCTACATAGGGATTCTTATAAACTGAATAGTAACTTTCTTGATGCGAGGAGGTGCTTTCTTGAACAAACGCCGCCACCTCAGGCGCATAGTCCAGCCCGCAAAACTGGAACATATGCTCACTACTCGCCAAGGGGTTATTGACAAGATCCTCGTAACGCTGGACCAGAACTCGTTCCGGGTGCTGTTCTGCTAAATCGAGATAAAGATGACTCACCTCCTTCCATTTAAGGTAACCAAAATAGTCTTCGGGTCCGGAGTTTTTGCACATCCCGTGACGCCACTCTTTCCGAAAATCGGACCCAAGAGGGAACTCTTTTGGGTTTTTCCGCCACGAATTCAGTACAGCACAAGGATGTCGGATCAGGCCAATTAATTGCATTCCAGGTACCCTGCGAAGCATAGGCCCAATAACACTCTGATATCGATTTTCCTTAAACGCCAATACCGTTTCTTTGCCGTTTTCGGTGAATCCTGGATACTCCCCAGACAGTTTCTTATCCTCCTGACACAAAAAGTCATCACTTGACATGGCCATATCTATGAAAAGCTTTTCGAAGTCTTCCTTCGAGGAATCCTCGTTCACACGTCCCTTGAATTTGTAGGCAAAGAGCGGTTGAAATCGGAAGCAGATCTTTGGGTGGGATGCGAGAATCTGCCCCACCCAGCTCGATCCAGACCGAGCAACCCCACCAAGATAAAGAATTTTTTCTATCGATTTCATCGAATTAGTACCGCCTCATACCTAAAGGTATGATAGATCATGAATTCAGGTTGCTCGATGATCCGCACCTCGGAAAACCCGGCAAAGTAACCAAGCCGGCATAGCCATTCAGAATCAAACCAGGTTCCGACGATAGCTTCGCCATCCCGCAAATTTCGAAAATAGTGTGCTTCTCGTTCCTTAGTATTGAAAAAATTCCACAATTGATTCCGATCCGGGACGTCACCAAGGTAAAGAATGCCTCCTGGCTCCAACCACCCTGCTGCCCGCTCCAACAACTTTATGGCTTCTGACGGTTCGAGGTACTGCAACGCGGCATAAAGAAGGATACGATCAAATGTATCCGCCGGGAAATCGACCGCCCGCATATCTGACTCTATAGTCTCAACATTGCTGATATCCAACTGGTCGAGACTACGCAGAAGGTCCGGCGAGATATCAACTGCTAACAACCAATCGCAATCAGGAGCAAAATGGCGCGCAAACAATCCGTTGCCACTGCAAAGGTCCAACATCCGGTGGCCCCCGGTCATCTGCAGATGTTTCCGCACGGTGTTCAGGGTGGAAATCCACCTTTTCTCATCGATCGGTTGTTTATTATGAGTACGTAAAACTTGACTCTGAGCATCCGAGTCGCTGCTTTTAACACCATGATCGCGCCAGAACGTTGCCCAATAGTCTTTATTTACCATATATTATCCAAAACAATTGAGGCTAAGCGCAACATATCATTTGGTTTATAACGATGGTCAATTGGTAACGGCAGAAGGTCTCTGCTTATTCTTCGCTCGAGTTCGAAATCATCAACCTCACGATTCTCAACGTCCGACCATAGGGTAGGCACGAATATATTTTTTTTATAAAGGTTATGTCGCGCAATCGGCTTTGCCGGCAGAAAGGGATAGCAAAATGGCGTTTTAACCGGAGCGCAGTTGGCAAGACTAAATGTGTTATATTTAGAAAGATGCTCAACAAGTATTTCGTAGTTACGGTGCCGAGCCATCCGGGCTGATTCAATATCAACTCCAGACATCAATTTTTCGGAAAGCTTAGAGATGCGCTTTAATGAGCAATCAAGAGCTTCTTCGGCCTCTTGGTACATGCTGAAAGCCTCGCCTGACTTTCTTGTATACCGTGCAACAAGATGGCATGCACTGTCTGGCACGAAACGCTCGACATCCGGTTCAGTCGCGTCCCCGTCCGGGCGATAGCAATATGCACCATCCGGAACTCCAAAATATTTTCGGGCAGATGTGAAAGACCATAACTTAGGCTCAAAAGCTTCAAAAAAGGCGTGCGTGTTATCAACGAGAATCCGTCCACCCCAAGCTTTAGAAAGAGGCTCAAGTCGGTTTCCCAGTAAGCCAAAAAAATTAGTCCAGACTAACCACTCATCATTGCCCGGCTCTTCCGGTAGCTCCTTCGGGCACAATTGCTCATCTATAGAGTAAAACTCGAAGGGAATACCTGCCTCCTGAAGCGGCTGAATCAAGGCGTCGCAGCAATAGAAAGGTACATAGCAACGCTCTGGCTGGGCATCCTGTATCCACAATCCCATGCAGGCTCTTCCCGTTGACAATGCGACCGCTCCCGGATGGGGGCCGGGACCTGCTGGTGGCAGCTCAAGGTCAAAGAATCCTCCAATCGATTTCATTTACGGAGTTCCCTGAGTGAAGCACGAATTTCCTGAAACATGTATTTAATCATATCCGCGGACATATCCTGATGAATCGGTAAATTCAGGACGTGCTCGGACACCTCGAATGATTGTGGAAAAAGGGTGCGCTCCAGCGAATGGTGTAGTCGGTGGTAAAGAGCTGTTGCTGGAACACCCCGCTCCATCATACGAAAATAGAGTTTTTCCCGCATCTTATGCCCTTCAACCCACACCGGCATAGACTGAGGTACCAGCGGTATTTCAGTACGTAACGGTATCAACCCATCCATATCGTCTAACTCGTCGAGAACTCGAGCTAAATTTTCTCTGCGTTTACCAGCAATGGCATCCAGATCTGCCCGCGCGAGCACATCGAGAACTGCTGGATCAATATTTTGCTCTTCGGGCACCATGGCTTTCGGATATTCTTTTTGATGAACAGCATGGAGCAGGCCACCAGTTGCAGTCGCCAAATATTTGTGAATAGAGTAGAGAGCAAAATCCCCTCTTATCCCTAGGGAAGGATCGGGTTGCCCCCAGTGAAATGCATGAGCACAATCCTCCACCAGTACAACACCCATTTGGTCACATATAGAGCGGATAGTGGATACATCCCCTCCTGGCCAGCCGAAATAGTGGATGAGTAGCACCACGTCTATATCCGGCTCACGGACAAGGCAATGCATTATGGTATCCGAATTTGCAAGCAAATCAGTACCAACCGGATAAAATGAGAATGGGGTCTTTAGTTCATCGATCGGATCCAGAACGCCCGAACCTTCTTTGTCGGTATAACCTATATAAGCAGGTAATAAAATACGCCGGGGAGATAACCCCTGTAAGCAAGCAAGCCAGGCACGGCGAGCCGAAGGGAAAAAGCGGGCCTTGCGCGAGCCGTTCTCAGGATCGTAAGCGGCCTTAGGGATCATGTTCCCGGAACACCGTTGGTATCGCATCAACCCGCCTTTTTCACCGGCAAAAGTTGAAAAATAAGAAGACGGGCCCGCCTGATTCTCAGCGGATCAAAGAGCTTGATAAGGACTCCAACACCAGGAGACGATCCGCCATGGGTGACCCCGTATCGAGCCTGGGTCCCGCTTTCATGAGATCCGTTCACGTCGAGCTGACAATAGCGTCGGCCGTTTTCAAACCAATTAACTTTCATGACATCACTTCCTTGATAAGCCGCGAAATCCACCGAACCTGATCGACGGTCATTGCCGACGAAAGAGGGACACATATAACTCGAGCAGAAACGTCCTCAGCGACCGGGCAAGTCGCGGTGGAGCGAAAGACCGCCGCGCGATTAAGGGCAGGCCTGAAATAACGGCGCGCGCTGACGCCAGAGTCCCTCAGATGACGATCAACAACCTCGGCTTGTCCCGATGAAGCGCACAAAACGGGGAGGTATGCACCGTTGTTGGAGCCCTTGCCCTCGGGAATGATCACAGCGCCGCCAAGACACTGCCGATATTCCCCAACAAGAGCTAACCGTTTTTCAATAACCTCATCAATTGAATCGAGATTCGCCAATCCCACCGCCGCATGCACCTCGCTCATTTTGGCGTTGATGCCGCCAACCTCTATATCAGACGTTTCGGATGATTGACCAAAATTGATCATGCGCTTGGCTTTTTCCAGAACGTTTCGGTCCCGGAAAACAATACCACCTCCCTCAACCGTGTGATAAAGCTTGGTTGCATGAAAGCTGAGCGTCGCCGCATCCCCCCAGTTAAGCAGGCTCTGTCCCTGGTAATTGACGCCGAAACAATGAGAAGCGTCGTAGACAAGACTGAGGTTGTTGCGCGCCGACAAGTTGTCAAACGCCTCCACGTCGCAGGCGTGGCCATAAACGTGGACCGGAACGATGCCGTCAGTAGTTTCCGTAATCGCTTGCTCCGCCCTTTCGGGACTCAGGTTCATCGAGCCGGGGTCGACGTCCGCAAAATTCGGCTCGATGCCCTGCCACTGCATGGCGCTGGCAGTGGCGATAAAGGTGAAGGGTGTTGTAACGGCCTCGCGTTCAATGTTGAGCGCTTTATAGGCCACCTGCAAGGCAAGGGTGCCATTGGCGACCAAGAGCAGGTTTTCAACCCCAAGATAATCTTCAAGACGCTCCGTCAGTTCCCTGACCAGAGGGCCGTCATTCGTCAGCCAGGCGCGTTCAAAAACACCGTCCAGGTAGCGCTCAAGCGTTTTACGGTTCGGAATGGAGGGGCGGGTTGCGGGAATCATGATGTTTCTGCAATTTCCTTCAGATAAGCGCCGTATTGGGTTTTATCCAGCGCGCGGGAGGAGCGCAACAGCTCTTCCCTGGATATCCAGCGTTTCTTAAACGCGATCTCCTCCAGGCAGGCAATCTTATAGCCCTGGCGTTTTTCAATGGTCTCCACGAACTGGGCGGCTTCCAGAAGGCTTTCATGAGTTCCCGTGTCCAGCCAGGCAAAGCCCCGGCCAAGAATCTCCACGTGCAGGTCACCACGCCGCAGGTACGCCTCGTTGACCGAGGTGATTTCAAGTTCGCCGCGCTCGGAGGGCTTAACATTGCGGGCAATGTCAATAACGTCGTTATCGTAAAAATAGAGCCCGGTTACCGCGTACTGGGAGCTCGGCTGCGAAGGCTTTTCCTCAATCGAGGTGGCCTTGCGGTTGCTGTCGAAGGCAACAACGCCGAAGCGTTCCGGGTCCTTGACCTGATACCCGAAAATGGTGGCGCCCTTTTCACGGCAAGCCGCTTCCCGTAATTTCGGGGTGAAGCCGTGCCCGTAAAAAATGTTATCGCCCAGCACAAGGCAGACGGAATCCGTTCCAATAAAGGACTCGCCAATGGTGAATGCCTGTGCCAGACCCTGTGGACTGGGTTGTTCGGCATAGGTGATCCGAATGCCGAAATCCCTGCCGTCGCCAAGCAGGTGCTGAAATCCTGCCTGATCCTGAGGAGCCGTTATCACTAAAACGTCGCGAATGCCGGCAAGCATCAATACCGATAGGGGATAGTAGATCATCGGTTTGTCGTAAATCGGCAACAATTGTTTGGAAACACCTTTGGTGATGGGATGAAGTCGGGTACCGCTTCCGCCCGCCAGCACTATACCTTTCATGAAGCCCCCATCGCGTTCAACCCCCGGCGTTCCAAATCAGTATCGGATTGATTAACCCATTCCAGGTGCTCAAGATACCAGTCCACCGTGTTCGCCAGACCTTGCTCGAAGCCAATACCCGGGCTCCAACCAAGCTCCCGTTCCGTGTCAGCCGGATCAATCGCATAACGCCGATCATGCCCCGGACGGTCTGGAACCATGCAGATCAGTGACCGCAAGTCAACTCCCGCAACCATTCCCTTATTCATGAGCAGATCACACAAGCTCTCTACGATCTCACGGTTCGTATGCTCATCCCGATTTCCCAGCAGATAGTGCCTGCCGGGCGTCCCATTTCGAAGCACTTCGAGTAGGCCATGCGCGTGATCCTTAACATGCAGCCAGTCACGCACCTGACTTCCGTCTCCGTAGACCGGAAGTATCTTGCCGCTCAGAGCACGGAAAATCATATGCGGAATCAGTTTCTCCGGATGCTGTCGCGGACCATAATTGTTTGAGCAATGGGTGGTCAGTACCGGGATACCATAGGTTCGGCCCCAAGCGCTTACCAGATGGTCCGCACTCGCCTTACTGGCTGAATAGGGGGAACTTGGAGCATAAGGCGTATCACGCGAGAAGGGAGGTGCGTCACTGGCAAGATCACCAAACACCTCATCCGTACTCACCTGCAAGAAACGAAACCCGGCTTTATCACCCTCGCTAAGCCCGGCCAGCCAATGACGGCTTGCCTCCAGAAGTACTGTGGTTCCTTTAACATTCGTCTCTACAGCGGGTTCGGGCCCATCAATGGAACGATCCACGTGAGACTCTGCCGCCAGATTGAGAACAGCTTGAGGCGCGAACTCTTGGAAAACCCTGTTAACCATCAATGGATCGCAAATATCCCCCTTGATAAAGCGAAAGCGTGGATTGCCTTTAACACCCTCAAGATTCCGAAGGCTTCCAGCATAGGTGAGCTTATCCAGAACCAACACCTCGTAATCGCTGAACTTGAGCAGCAGCTCGACAACGTGTGATCCAATAAATCCAGCACCGCCGGTTACGAGGACTCGCATCAGATTCCGCTCTCCTCGAAAAGAGCTCGGCTTGTACCCAAAAGCACTTTAATATTCCCCCACAATTCCAAAGAATTGGCCTCTTTTCAGTCAAAAATAGTTTTCATTTTATCTCTGGAGTACTGCTGAAAGTATCTTCCTGCCGTTATAGCCGAGGAACTGATTTATGTGCGGCAATTTCTCGCCATGTCTATACTTGTATCTATAACAGAAGCAAACCGCATACCATTTGACGAGCGAACAGTAAGATACCTACTGCCAATCCCCACCAAGCACATCCTCTTCCCGAGGAATCCGAGGTCCAATATCATTTCCAAGCCAATATCGATGGCTTGGTGGTGGCGCATCATCACTTGGCCGCAACAGCCGCTCCATTCGACCCGCTTCGCGAGGGTCACCGGCTTTTCGAAGAGAATTTATACGCCGCCGGTTTCCCTCACGCACAGCGAGGACTACCTCAGTGAAAGACAAGAAGGCGTTGCAATAGAGTCGGACAGCTTTGGAGTACCGGTTTTTTCCAAATTTGCCTCTTTTATCCTCAAAATCGAACTTCGGGCTGTCTTCTGCTCGCAGAATGACAACCGTAGCGAGCAGTGGGTCAAGGATGGCGCTTCGATATCCACGCCGTGAAGATTGCCTACTTTGACCATAGGCGGACCGATTTTCGTTGGGAAAGTAAAGGCGGCCTTTCTCCACAAGAGTGGATAGCTCCAACGCCAGATCTTCACGGTTTTGCACATTACCCAATACGTCCATGCCCTCATCGCTTCGGTCCAACTCGTGGTGGATGCGGTTCATGCAATCGATCACGGCTTCACTCCAGACCTGCACCCGCTCAGCCCAGTTCTCGACATCCTGGCGCAGGGCCCCTATGCGTCAAGGTAGTTGTCGCCTGATGATTTCAGAGGACAACCATGCCCCATTATTCACCGGAACGTAAGGAAGCCATCCTCCAGAAGATGGCGCCACCGCGCAGCTTGACTGTGGCCGAGTTGGCCAGCCAGGAAGGCATCAGTACGGTAACCTTGTACAATTGGCGTAAAGCCGCCAGAGAGCAAGGTGCCGTTTTGCCATCGAACTCAGCCACCCCCGAGAAGTGGAGTAGCGAAGAGAAGTTCCGCATTGTGCTGGAGACCGCCCCAATGACGGAGGCGGAGCTCGGTGAATATTGCCGCAAACACGGTCTGTACCCGGAGCAGATCGAGGCCTGGAAAGCCGCCTGTGCGGGGGCTAATGCCCAGTCTGATGAGCAGGCCAAAAGGAACCGGCAAGCGACCAAAGCCGAGAAGAAACGAACCAAAAAACTTGAGTCGGAATTGCGACGCAAGGACAAGGCGCTTGCGGAAACGGCGGCTCTGCTGACGCTGTCAAAAAAAGCCGAGGCGATCTGGGGCCCCAAAGACGAGGACGAATGACCAGCCTCCCGGATCGCCAGCAGGCCATTACTCTGATTGAACAAGCGCAGAGTAGCGGAGCCCGGCTGGAGAAGGCTTGTGCCTTGCTGAACCTGACTGTACGCACTTATCAGCGCTGGACGACTGACAAGGGTGTCAAAGCGGACCAGAGGCCATTGGTGCCCAGAGCGGCGCCGAGCAATAAACTGACGAACCAGGAGCGCCAGGCCGTGGTATCGCTGTGCAATCAGAAAGAATATCGAAGCTGCCCGCCGGCGTTTATCGTGGCCGATCAGCTGGATCAGGGACGCTACCTGGCCTCGGAGTCAACGTTCTATCGGGTTCTGCGTGAGTACGATCAGGTGCACCCCAGAGGCCGACAGAAAGCACCTGAGAGCAGGCGCCAAGCGACCACACACAAGGCGACACAACCAAACCAACTGTGGTCGTGGGATATCTCATGGTTACCGGGCCCGGCCAGAGGCACCTGGTTCTACCTGTACCTGATGCTGGATGTGTACAGCCGCAAGATCGTTGGCCATGAGGTCTACGACAGCGAAACCGGAGAGCTGGCCAGTGAGTTCATCGAAAAGGCGTACTGGCGTGAGCATCTGGCAACGAAGGACAAACCACTGGTGCTGCACTCGGACAATGGCAGCCCCATGAAGGCGTCGACCTTCCTGGAGAAACTGTACGACTTGGGCATTACGCCCTCGAAAAGCCGCCCCAGAGTGAGCAATGACAATGCCTACTCGGAGTCGCTGTTCAAAACGCTGAAGTTCCGCCCGGGGTTTCCGACAAACGGCTTCACAACAATCGAACAGGCCCGGGACTGGGTGTTGGCGTTCGTGCGTTGGTACAACACCGAGCATCGCCACAGCGCCCTGAATTACGTGACACCACAGCAGCGCCATAACGGCGAAGCTGACCAGATCCTGTTCCAGCGTCAACGGGTTATCGAGGCTGCGAAAGCTGAAAACCCGCGCCGCTGGTCCGGTGATATTCGAAAACTCAGCTTGCCGGAATCAGTGACTCTGAATCCGGAAACGGCGGTCAATTGTTAAAGAGCTGATGACTTAAACGCGACATCTACGTTGACAGACACCGGGGCTCGTCTATAATGTTTTTGATCCCAGTAGTACTTCAGGCCCCACCCCAGCAGAGCACTTGCCACAGCAATGGCTGCCTCCCAAATCCCCATTCTGACCCCTGGGTTATGCTTTACGTAATTTTTGTTGCCACACGTATCGGAATGTGCTCGTCAACGTTTTCAATTCAAGCTTAGCAGAACCTTTATCAGCGCAAAGCAATTGAAGCGCCCCTCAAAACGGTATCAGCCGGGTAAGGGGAATGGTGAGCAGCACTTACTTTATCGACAAGCTATGCCGAGCTGACAGATAATAAACGCATAAGATATGAACAGCGCTAGCCAAAGGAGAGCAGAATGGCCTCAGAAACGGAATGGCCACCACTTTTGAATAGGCCTGCTGGCAAGTCGCTCTGACAATGCGCATTGCCCTCTTCGGCTACTCCCATTTCACTCGCCACTGCATGCTGGCCCTGCAGCAGTTGGGGCACAGTGTAGAACTTTTCTGCCCAATAGAGGATGAGCCGTTACTGGCCCGTTATGGGCTCACCGGACTTGATCTACCCGTTCACTGGTTTGAGGACATGGCGGACCCAGCGTTGTTGGGCGTGCTGGATAACGTTGAGCCAGAGCTGATCCTCTCCATTATCTTCAACCACCGCCTGCCTGAATCCGTTACCCGCAAGGCCCGCGTTGCCGCACTCAACGTTCACCCTGCCCCACTGCCAGACATACGAACGGCAGCGGTCTGGTACTGGCCTTTGCGGCTGGGGCTGACACAGTCGGAGGTATGCATCCACTACCTCACCTCTACAATGGATCATGGCCCTGTGGTGCTGCGCTTTCCATTCCGCCTCCGTGATACGGAAACCCAGGGCACCCTCACCCGGCGGCTCGTTGATCTGGCTCCAAAGATCATGAAACAGCTTCACAATGTTCTGACCACCGGCCCAATTCCAGAAGGCGAGCAGCAGAGTGAGGGCACCACCTACCCCTCGCTCCGGGAAGTGGATCTCTGGATTGATTTCAATGAGCCTGCGGAATCCATCCGCAACCACGTGCACGCCTGCACGCCCTACCATCCGGCCCAGGCGCGCTTCCGTGGGCGGACCATTGCTATTCATGAAGTAGGTTTCATACCCGGCCCACTGCCCTCAGACAGCTCACCAGGAGAACTGGTGGTGGATAACGGGCTCTGGCTGACCTGCGGCGATGCCCTGTTGCCGGTCACCGTTCTGGCCGTTCCCGGCGCAGGGGTCTTCAGTGGTGAACGTTTCGCCGAGCTGTTCGACGTGGAAAGCGGCGAGTCGCTGAGCGCGACCGAATAGCCAAGCTCAGCCAAGCAGCCGAGCCAAATCTAACGACGGCCGTGGCTCCGTCACCACGGTCTGTTCTACCAGGGAATGCGTGCCGTCATCGCGCCGCAGGATGGGATCCAGGTAGAAGTGCCCCTGTGGATTGGCCACACAAAGCATCTCCAGCGGACGTTCGCCCAGGGCGCGTTTGGCCACCACTGCCATCTCACCGTTCTTGAGCTGGACGAGTGCGCCGGGCGGATGAATGGTCAGCGTATTATAAAGCGCCCGGTAATGGGCCTTATTCGGGTCGTCCCGAGCGACATCCAAGAGGTAACTCAGGGCCTCATCCGTGCGATAGCGTTCACGATAGGCCCTGCGGGTAATGAGCGCCACATAGCGTTCCGCCATGGCCAGAATCCGCGCCGGCTGGCTGATGGCCTTTGCCCGCAACCCGTTAGGGTAACCGGAACCATCCCACTCTTCGTGATGCTGGCGAATGGCCGTTATGATCGGCTCATCGGCCACCCCAGCCGCCGTCAGAACCTCCGCGCTACGCTCCGGATGCCGCCGGATAATGGCCCGCTGCTGATCTGAGAGTGTGTTGCGCGAGGCGTTCAAGCGATCCTGGAATGGCATCAACGCGATATTGGCGCTCAGCGCCGCAGCCACCAGCTGCTGCAGAGCCTCCTCCTCATAACCGAGCTCATTCCCCACAAACCAGCACAGGAATGCGTAGAACAGCGTCTGCTCATGGACACTGGGCCTGGCGGCGTACACATGGATCAACGCCAAGCAGGCCTCCGGGTTGCTCATGCCGGCCAGGCGTACCCGCTGAACCAGATCCATCAGCCGCTGCCGAGCATCCTTCTGGCCACGCGCTAGCGCATCCAGCGCCCGCTCCAGGGCCACCAGCAGGAATCCATACTCAGTGAAGGGATTGATAGGGTTGAGGGAGTCCACAGCCGCAGCCTCGGAGACCAGCACCTCCTCCAGCCGCTCGGGCGGATGGTAATACCCCTGTGCCCGGAGCCGCTCGCATTCGCCTTGGGTCTGGATTACATGCCCCTGGGGCGCAAGCTGCCAATGAGAGGCGTTGTAAAGCGGCCACAGCAGCGGCCGCCCTACCTCAAGCAGATCTGGCGCAACCTGGACGGGCTGGCTCATCACAACTGAATCCTTGTTCATTATTCCCGGATAATGGCGTGGAGTCTAGCGCATAAATGCTCCACACAGCGACCCCGGAAAAGCGGCAAAAGCCTGCCAGAAAGTCGGCACTTCTGCCGAAAAACCATCCCTATACGCCTCAGTGGAAATCCATTTTTTATTTTATAAACAGAAATATGAAACCGAAAAGCCAAAATTGGCACACCCTTCGCTTAACCGACCTCAGCAGAACAATCTTTGATCGAACCAGTGCCGGCACCGGCAATGCCCGGCCGGCAGCGAGAAGGCGGAGGAAAAAGCCATGCCTCAGATCATCAATACCAACATCGCGTCTATCAACGCTCAGCGTAACCTGGAGCGGAGCCAGGACCAGGGGGATACCGCTCTGGAGCGTCTTTCCTCCGGTCTCCGCATTAACAGCGCGGCAGATGACGCAGCCGGTTTGGCCATTTCGACCCGATTCGAATCCCAAACCCAAGGACTCGAAGTCGGCATCCGAAACGCCAATGACGGGGTCTCGCTCGCGCAGACTGCCGAGGGTGCACTCGGCTCAATGACGGACAACCTGCAGCGGATCAGGGAGCTCGCACTACAGTCGGCTAATGCCACCAATAGCCCGCAGGATCGTGAATCCCTTAACCAGGAAGTTCAGGAGCTCAAAGCTGAGATCGGGCGAGTCTCCGAACAGACTAACTTCAATGGCACCAAATTGTTGGATGGCTCTTTCGACGGGGCTACGTTCCAGATAGGCGCGAATAGGGGTGAAACCGTAGGGGTTAACATTGCTGGTGCCACACCTGGTCAGTTGGGAAGTAGTGCAACAGACGGTATTACGGCTTCTCCCTCTAATGAAAGAATCGAGAGTGGCGATCTTGTAATCAACGGCTTTGCGGTCCCCTCCTCAAAATCTGATGCTGATCAAACATCATTTACTCAGAACGATGCGAGTGCCATAGCAAAAGCTACCGCCATAAACCAAGTCTCCGATAGCTCTGGTGTAAAGGCGGTGGTTAATGAAACATCTGTGAGCGGCTCAACTCCCGCAGCAGATTTCGATGACCTTCCCCAGGATGAGGAGCTCGTCATTGAAATTAATGACGAGCGATTGACCCTTCCACCAAGTGATGGATTCAATTCCAAAGAAGGATTCCTAAGAGCCGTAAAAGAAAGCATCAATGAAGTCTCTGGAGCTAGCGGGGTTGAGGCCGTTTTCGAAGGGAATCCCGATAAAGGTATAACTCTCCAAGCGGATGATGGACGCAACATTACTCTCAATGTTCCACAGGTTGATTATGGATCTGGACCTGTAGACCAGTCGACTGAGATCGGAAATGTTGCCAATGATTCAGAATTGGCAGCCGCTTTCGGCTTGCCTGACACTGATGCCGGTGCAGGTGAGACCCAGAGAACCTTCACTGGCACATATACGCTCATTTCTGAGGATGGCAGCGATATCAACCTCGAGACCACGTCTGGGGGGATTCAAAATGCCGGCTTACAGGTTGGCACTTTCAGCGGGAGCAACAGTGGCGCCGTCGGCCAAGAAGTCAGCGCTGATGCCATGGGCAGCGGCGACATTGTTATCAACGACGTGCCGATCGCCGCAAGCAGTGCTTCCTCAGACACCAGTTCGCCGGAATTAAGTGGTCGAGCCAGCAGCGCAGTCGCTAAGGCTGCGGCGATCAATGAATCATCAGATGCAACTGGCGTAACAGCCAAAGCCAACGAGACGACCTTTGTCGGCTCCGCAATACCTGCAACTGCACCGACTGGCGGAGACTCCACGTTAAGCGCCACCTTTGAGATCAACGAACGACCAGTCAGCGTCACATTTAACGCTGGCGACACTGTGGCTGAACGACAGCAAGCTATAGCAACGGAAATCAACAAAAAGGCGGGACAGACCAAGGTCGAGGCCGAAGTTTTCGAGGATTCATTCCGACTCAAAGCAGAGGATGGAATTAATATCCAAATCAGTGACTTCACATCCTCAACGGGAGATTCACTGGCTGATTTTGGTCTTCCCACTAATTCTGATGCGGATTCAGATGCTGGCGAGGCCCCCTTCGTAAAACGGGGCTCAATCAGTCTGGAATCCGCAGGTAAAATCGAAATTGGGTCAGTTGATGGCGATATTGAAACTGCCGGCTTTGAAGTCGGCACCTATGGATCCAACGAATCCGGCCAACTGCTTCGTGACGTGGATATTTCCACGGTCGAAGGGGCTAACGATGCCATAACTTCGATAGACAACGCACTGGACCAAGTTAACAGTCAACGCGCTAATCTTGGCTCAATCCAGAATCGTTTCGAATCCACGATAGAAAACCAACAGGTTGCTTCTGAAAATCTTCAGGCGGCCAACTCCCGGATCCGCGATGCGGACTTCGCCGAAGAAAGCGCCGAGCTGGCCCGCACGCAGACGCTCCAGCAGGCAGGTATCTCGATCCTGAGCCAGGCCAACCAGCGGCCGCAGCAGGTTCTGCAGCTGCTCCAGGGCTAACCGCAAGACGACTGAACGAATAAAAAGGGGATGATCATGCAGGCGCAGACCCAGCTGGAACAGGTAACCCGCGAACAGGAAGCGGCCATGGCCCGCCGCCTGCTGCAGGCGAACGAGCTTTACCGTTACGCCAACAGCCCGGATACGAAACCGGCCATGCGCGGGCACGCCCGCCACCAGGTGCGTGAGGCACTGGACGTGGTGCTGGGCGCCCAACCGGAACACCCGGAGGCACTGAACCTGTTGGGCCGTGTTGCCATGGATGAGGGCCAGCTTGCGGAAGCCGGTGAAGTGCTGGAACGGGCCCGTGTTGCCGCCCCGGATTCCGGCCAGGTGCTGGCGAACCTGGGCTATCTGGCCCTGATGCGGGAAGAGCCGGAACAGGCTGAGGCACTCTTTGACGAGGCGCTGACGAAAGACCACCAGTCCGCCCCCTCCTTCGCCGGCAAGGCCCATGCCCTGCGCCAGCAGCAGCGCTTTGATCAGGCATACCTGCACTACCGCACTCTGCTCGACTACGGCTCGGCCTGGGATTCCGTCTACGCCGGCATGCTCGAATGCGCACGTCACCTGGAGGTTCACCAGGCCGACAGCGCCCTTGCACAGGATGCCATCCGCCTCCTTTCCCACCCTGGCCTGCCCCACCAGGAGCTGAGCCGCTTCGTCACCCGCCTGCTGCGCCAGCAGTACGCGCAGGAAATGGCGCCGGGCGACTGGTTGCTGGATGCGGTCTGCGCGGACGAACTCCTGCTTCTGGCCCTGGAAACCACACTGCTGGCGGACGCCGAGCTGGAAAAGCTGATCACCCACGCCCGCCGTACCCTCCTGCTGGAGGTCCGCGACACCGGCGAACTCTATGAGTCCCGCCAGCGCCTGGCCATGGCCCTGAGCCGTTATGCCACGCGCACCGGCTTTGCCCAGGTGGTTTCGGAGGAGGAAGACGCCTTCATCCGGGAGCTGGACGCCAACCTCAAGGTGGAACTGCGTGACGGGTTCCAGCCGGAGGAAGTCGCCGCCGGGCTCATCATGCGCAGCCTCTACGGCGCCCTCTTCCACCAGAGCTACGCCCAGCACATCGGCCGTCTTGCGCTTGAGGACTGGCCGGAAGGCATGCAGCCACTGATGGCGGAGACCTATTACCACAAGGCCGATGAAGAAGCCTACAAGCAGCAGTTCCAGGAGAAGCAGGACGAGTTGGCCCTGGCCCGCGCGGACCTGCCCCACGCCTGGCCCTGCTGGCATAACCTGCGCATCCACCATGAGCAGCCGCTCAAGCAGGAACTGGAACAGAGCCTGGGCATCGACACCAGTGCCTGGCCCGAGACCGTGCGCATTCTGGTGATCGGCGCCGGCTCCGGCCAGCACGCCATGGAGCTGGCAAACTACTTCACGGACGTGGAGGTGGTCGCGGTGGACGAGAATCTGGCGGGGCTCGCCCACGGCAACCGTCTGGCACAGGAGAAAGGCCTGCAGAACATTGTGTTCTGGCCTTACTCACTGGCCACGCGCTTCATCCAGGACGGCAACAGGGTGCAGATGGTGGAGATTCGCCAGCTGCCCTCGGAGACCCACGGAGGCACGCCCATCAAGACCCTCGCCCAGCAGGCCCTGGGCAGCGGTGGGCTGCTGCACATCCATACCGGCGAACATGGTGCCAGCCGTGTGGACGTGGCCCTGCGCCGCATGATGGAACGCCACAAGCTGCAGCCGACCACGGAAACCCTGCGGCGGCTGCGCCGGATGATTCTGAACAACCCGCAGCATGAGGCCTATCAGGAACTGCTCAGTGAGCCGGACTTCTACGCCACGGCAGGCTGCCGCAAGCGCTGGTTCTTCCCGGAAGACGGCAACCAGCTGCACGCGCTGATGGAGAACCTCAGCAGCGAGGTGGACTGGAAGCTGCTGCGCGCCCGGGATACGGACGGTGCCAACCTGGCCACGGCCCCGGTGGTGAAACAGCTCCAGGCCCAGGCGTTCGGCACGGGCACCCAGAGCCTGGTGGGCCAGGGACTGAGCCTGTACTTTCAGCGCAGGCGCTGAAAGCGCGCCCAGTCCTCGGGTTCGTCAACGTCCCAGAGGGGCTCCAGGCACTCCACCTGGAGCCCTTTTTCGTGGAGTGCCGCCTGGGTCTGCGCCAGCGCCTGCTCACTACCCCAGGCCGGCCCTTCCAGCATGCCCGGCACTGAGCGTTTTGCGCCAATAAGGACAAAGCCCCCGTCGTTCGAGGGGCCAATCACCACATCCGCCGTTTCCAGCGCCTGGGCCGCCCTTCTGACGTAATCCGGCGTCACCGCCGGGCAGTCGCTGCCCACGATCATGCCGGAGCCAGCATGGGCAATGGCCTCGTCCAGGGCGTTCGCCATGCGCTCCCCGAGGTCCGTGCCCTGCTGGACCCGCTGCGGAATACCGCCCTTGCGCAGGCGCAGGAGAATGCCTTCCGCCTCAATGGGGGTCTCCGTCAGTTCCCGGTCCCACCAGAACGTCAGCGGATAGCCGCTATCCATGAGACTCTTAAGAACCGTATCAGTCAGAACAATGTGGGCTTCCAGTGCTTTGCGCTCTCCCAACTCGGCCGCTAGGCGGGTTTTGACCTGGCCCTTCTGGGGCCATTTGGCGAACTGCATCAACGCAGGTTGGTACTGCATTATTGTTGTTCCCTGTTCCGCTCCATGTCAGCCACGGTAGCGTCGGGCCAGTGTCTCCGGGTCGGTTCCCCGCCAATAGGCCCAGCGCAACCGCCACATGAGTACGATGGTACGCCAGGCACCGTTCACCTCCCAGCGACGGCTGTCCGTGATTACCGAAGCCCAAATGCAGTAGGGGCGGGAATGACGTCGCAGTGTTTTGCTCAGCGCCACGTCCTCCATCAGCGGAATGGACTCGTACCCGCCCACCCGTTCGAACACGGTGCGGCGCACGACAATGGCCTGGTCTCCGGTCGCAACGCCGGTCAGCCGCGAGCGCTGGTTCATGAACCAGGCGATTACCCGGAACAGCGGGCGGTTGCCGGAAAGGCGCACATCAAAGCGCCCCCAGAGCCGATCACTGGCCGCGAACCGCTCCAGCCACGCCAGCGCATCGACAGGGAGCCGGGTGTCCGCATGCAGGAACAGCAACAGCTCACCGCTAGCCGCCGCCGCACCGGCGTTCATCTGATTCGCACGCCCCTGGGGGGCCTCAATCCACAGATCACAGAGATGACCAGCAGCTTCACGAGTGCCATCGTCACTGCCTCCATCCGCCAGGATCAACTCACATCCGACGCCCCGGAGTGGCTGCAGTGCGGCCAGGGTGGCACCGATCCCTCCAGCTTCGTTGAGCACCGGTATGATGATGGAAATCCGCAAGAGCTCCCCCGGAGACGGATGGAAAGAGGGGCAGTCTAGGCTGGCCCGCTCACCAACGGCAACAACATGATTTGATGCCGGATGCAGAGCCCGCTACCATACGCACCTCTCCGCCCCTGTAGCTCAGCAGGATAGAGCGACGCCCTCCTAAGGCGTAGGTCGCAGGTTCGAATCCTGCCGGGGGCACCACCCTTAAAACCAGACTCCTACAGGCAGACCGCCGCTATTTCTTGCGCAGATCCACGCGCTCCTCATCCTTATCTTTCCCGTCGCTACCTTCCTGGCGTTTGAACTCCAAAACCGTCAGGACAACGCCGATGAGCATCAGGCCAAAAACAATCCCTGCGGGGTAGATGAGATCCAGGCTCATTTTTTTCTCCCCATCAGCGCGCAGAGCTTGAAGTAGATCCCAAAGGTGAAGATCGAGGGAATCCAGATCGCCGTGAAAATCGCCTGCTCACGATCATGCATCACAAACCAGAGATAGGCCGATATCACGAATGAAATAGCCACCGCGAGAATGATGAAAAAGTCCGATTTTTGAAACATAGAGTTACTCCGGTTCCAGCTTTTTTGATGATCACGGGCCGTACTCCAGCCCCAGAAAGCCAATGGCACTGATCAGGCATCCCGCTATTGCAACAGATCCCAGCATCCGAACACCGGCAGACAGCCCAACCGCGTAATCATCGAACTGGAGCACGCCCAGAAACCCCAGCAACAACCCGGTCATACCGAGCAAGGTGACAACAATCCCTAGTCGACTGAGAAACCTGAAAACGCGTCTAGGCACAATCACTGATCCGGTTAGACGAAATGTTGGCAGCCCGTTTGACTACTGGACGGTTTGTACGCTTGAGAGGAGAGTCTGGATTGCTGGGCGTAATCGCATTTGGCGTTATACAGACTGCCCTTTGATGGCCCGATTCCTGCATACCCTGCCCCGTGAACGACGGAAAACCGGCAAACCTCTGCCAGGAGTGAACCGATCATGGGTATTCTGGATGCGGCACTGAACTTTGGAGCCCGGGCCCTTCAGGGCACCGAGACCAGTGGTGCCCAGCAGAAGGCACCGCAGCAGGCCCCCGGGAGCGAAGCCACGCCCCGCAAAACGGCCACCTCCATTGCCGACGAGCGCGTCACTCTGGAAAAACAGGGCGGCAGCAATGTCAGCCTGGCGGACCTGCCCATGCAGGACTTCAAGAATGCCGTGGCGCGCGACAGCGGTTTCGTGAAGGAAACCATCGGCACCAAGCTGCAGGAGCTGGAGGTGGACCTGGGCACCCGCATGGCAGTGCGGCGCAACAGCCTGGGGGACATAGAGATGGACGCCCAGATCGCGCCGGATACCAAGAACCGCATCGAGAACGACCTCAACCAGAACCGGGCCTTCAAGGCCGCCTTCAATCGCCTGAGCACCAACCAGCCCACGGTGGAATACCTGGAGAACGTCTCACGCATCTCCCAGGCCTACGGCGAGGGCAATTCCATGCTGGAAAGTCTGGTGAGCGAGAGCCCTGAGAACAACCGCCTTCAGGACATCGCCCACCGTTATCAGGAGCTGCGCAAACAGGTAACCAGCGACGAGTCCGGCGCGAGTCAGGACCCGGCGGCCAGCTTCGAGATCCGCTTCAACCAGCCAGCCTGAACCCGCTTACCCCTGCTGGAACGGCGTGGGGTCACCCTTGCCTTCCCGCAGGATGTGGGGCACTTCGCCGCAAAGATCCACCACCGTGGTCGGCTCACGCCCACAGTAGCCGCCCTCGATCACCAGGTCCACATGGTGCTCCAGCCGGTCACGGATCTCCTCGGCATCATTCATGGGCCACTCGTCGCCCGGCATCAGCAGCGTTGAACTCATGATGGGTTCGCCCATCTCCGCCACCAGGGCCTCCACAATGCGGTTATCCGGCACACGGATGCCGATCTGGCGGCGCTTGGGATGCAGCAGCCGGCGCGGCACCTCGCTGGTGGCGTCCATGATCCAGGTGTAGGGCCCGGGTGTATGGGACTTGAGGAGCCGGAACTGGACGTTGTCCACCTTGGCGTAGGGGCCGATGTCCGAGAGGTCCTTACAGACCAGCGTGAAGTTGTGCTTGTCGTCCAGATTGCGCAGCCACTTGATGCGCTCCGCCGCCTTCTTCTTGTCCAGCGCACAGCCGAAGGCGTAGGCGGAATCCGTGGGGTAGGCGATGACGCCGCCCTTTTTCAGGATCTCCACGGCCTGGCGCACCAGCCGGGGCTGCGGGGTTTCCGGGTGGATCTCGAAGAACTGGCTCATATCCGCCTCCTCAGCCGGCCCTGGATCCGCCCATGCAGGGCGGGGAGTCAGGCGCCCCACTCTCGCGGGACTGCCATTCGTCCGGAGTGTAGAGATGCAGCGTGAGCGCGTGAACACCCTGCTTCAGCGGCTCATCCAGCGCGCCATAGACCGCCTGATGGCGCCCTACACGGCGCTTGCCCTCAAACGCATGCGCCACCATCACCACCTTGAAATGGGTCTCGGAGTTGGGCGGCACCGCGTGCTGGTGGCTTTCATTCTCCACAGAGAGCACTTCGGGACTGAAATGCTCCGTAAGGAGGGACTCGATCTGGGAATGCAGCGACATGCCACCTCCGGCGTCCGCAGATTCGTTACAATGCGCCGTCGAGTCTAGCACAGCGTCCGGCAGGAGCCCGAATGCGCCTCTACATTGCGGAAAAGCCCTCACTGGCCCGCGCCATTGCCACCGCCATTACCAACAACCCCCACCGCCGGAAGGGTTACCTGGAATGTGGCGGCGGTGTGTGCGTGAGCTGGTGCGTTGGCCACCTCCTGGAACCCATTGAACCCGGAGACTACCGCCCGGAGTGGCGGCGCTGGCGCATGGACCTGCTGCCCATGATCCCGGAGGACTGGCAGCGCCGGCCCAAAGAGGACGTCCGCGACCAGTTGACGGTGCTTGAACGGCTGACCGCTGAAGCGCACGAGGTCATCCACGCCGGCGACCCGGACCGGGAAGGGCAACTCCTGGTGGATGAGGTGCTGGAATGGTGTGGCGTTTCCGGCCCAGTCCGGCGTGTTCTGATCAACGATCTCAACCCGCCCGCCGTTCGCAGCGCCCTGGAAGCGGAAAGCAGCAACCAGCGCTTTGCCCCGCTCAAGGCCTCGGCGGAAGCGCGCCAGCGCGCGGACTGGCTCTACGGCATCAACCTGAGCCGCGCCTACACCCTTCATCACCAGCAGCAGGGCAAGGAAGGGGTCTTTTCCGTGGGGCGGGTCCAGACCCCAGTTCTCGGGCTGGTGGTCGCCCGGGACCGGGCCATCGAGAACTTCGATCCCACGCCCTGGTTCCAGCTGGATGCCGCCTTGGCCCCACCGGACACGCCGGATGCCCTCTTCCGGGCCCGCTGGCAACCCGGTGAGGCGCATTCCGCCCATATTGACGAGGAAGGCCGCCTTCTCAGGCGCAAGCCCGCCGAGGAAGTGAAAGCGAAGGTCACCGGGCAGGACGGCGAGATCACCGACGCCCGCTTCCGCGAACGCAACGAGGCGCCACCACTGCCGCTCTCGCTCTCGGTGCTCCAGATCACGGCGGCCAAGCGCTACGGACTGGGTGCCGAGCAGGTGCTCACCGCCGCGCAGTCCCTCTACGAGAAGCACCGGCTGATCACCTACCCGCGCTCGGACTGCCGCTACCTTCCGGAGGCCCACTGGGAGGACCGCCACGAACTGCTGGAGGCGATCCAGCGCAACCTCCCCGAGCTGGCGCCTGCGGGCGTGCCGGAAGACCCCAGCCGCCGCAGCCGAGCCTGGGACGACGGCAAGGTGGGCGCGCACCACGCCATCGTCCCCACCCGCCGGGTGATGGACCTGCAGAAGCTGAGCACCAACGAAAGGGCCGTTTACGATCTTGTGGCCCGCTTCTACCTGATGCAGTTCGAGAACGACGCCATCCACCGCGAGGGGCACCTGAGCGCAACCATCGCCGGCGAGCATTTCCGGGCGCGGGAGACCGGGCTGCTGCGCTCTGGCTGGAAACGCTTGGAGCCCGTGCGCCGCCGCCAGGAGGAGGAGCAACCCAAAGCCCCCCTGCCCCGGCTTGAGCCCGGCACACGAGTCCATTGCCACGAGGCCCGCTGCCTGGAGAAAACCACCAGGGCGCCACTGCCTTTCACGGACGCCTCACTGCTCTCGGCCATGACCGGCATCGCCCGCTTCGTGCGGGACGAGGCCCTGCGCCGCACCCTGCGCGAGACCGACGGTCTGGGCACGGAAGCCACCCGCGCGGCCATCATCCAGACCCTGTTCAACCGGGATTTCCTCTACCGCGAGGGCCGCTCCATCCACGCCACGGGCAAGGGCCGTGACCTGATCGACGGCCTGCCGGAGGACGCCACCACCCCGGACCGCACTGCCATCTGGGAATCCCGGCTGGAGGCGATCCGCCAGGGCGAGGCGGACACGGAAGCCTTCCTGGCCCAGCTCGCCAGCGATATCCGCACCCTGATCGAACCGGCCCGCAGCGCCTTCGCTCCACCAGAACCGGAGCAGACCGGTGTTCACTGCCCGCGCTGCCGGGCGCCCATGCGCCGGCGCAGCGGCCCCTATGGTGAATTCTGGTCCTGTTCGCGCTTTCCTGAATGCAAGGGCACACGCCGCATCATGGAAGACCCGGAACCCCGCCCCGAACCACAGGCACAGGCACAGGCACAGGCCGAGGGTACTGCGGATGGCATGGATCAGGCACCGGTGCCCTGCCCCTACTGCTATGCGCCACTGGTACGCCGCAACGGGCGCAACGGCCCCTTCTGGGGGTGCAGCCGCTACCCGGGGTGCCGCACCACGGTACCCGACCGTGATGGAAAGCCCGACACAGGGGCTTTTTGACACGATTTCAGGAAATCGCGCCAACACCTTGAGAAAGCAGTGGCGCTGATCCATGTTACCCTTTACAACAATTCAACAACTGCACCACAGGGTTGGCCTGTGGAATGCTGACTGAAGGAACCCGGAGGGCCCAATGCGCATTGCACTTCTGGAGGATGAGCAGGAACAGGCGGACCGTATCGCGGAGCTGCTTGAAAAAGACGGGAAACAGTGCGACTGCTTCCCGACCGGGCAGGCGTTTCTCAGTGCCGTCACCCACAAGAGCTACGATCTGCTGATCCTCGACTGGCAGATCCCGGACATCGACGGGATCGAGGTCCTGCGCCAGGTCCGGCTCAACCTGGACTGGCCCATACCGGTACTGTTCGTGACCCAGCGCGACAGCGAGCAGGACATCATCCAGGCCCTGGACGCCGGCGCCGATGACTATCTGGCCAAGCCGCTGCGCCCTGGGGAGCTGCTGGCACGGGTGCGGGCGCTGCTGCGCCGGGTTCATCCGGACGTGGAGAAGGAAGAGCTGGTGTTCGGGCCCTTCGTGATCAACACCACCAGGCGCACCATCCACTGCCACGATGAACTGATCGAGCTGACGGACAAGGATTTCGACCTGACCCTGTTCCTGTTCCAGAACCAGGGCCGGTTGCTCACCCGGGAAATGCTCCTTGAGCGGGTCTGGGGCGTATCCAGTGACATCAACACACGGACCGTGGACACACACATGAGCCGCCTGAGACGGCGGCTGGGCATCAAGCCGGAAAACGGCTACCGCATCAAGACGATCTACCAGCGCGGTTACCGGCTGGAAGCGGTGGACCAGGAGGCCGAGAGCGCCTGAAAGCAGGTTGGAGTTCCATGGTGCAGCAGGCAGTCGCAACCCTATCAGTACCACGCGTCCCAACGGGTCTATGGTCGTGCGTGATGGCTGCAGTCATGCTCTGCACCATGCCCGCCAGCGCCGATGTCGCGCGCGGCTCCGGTAACGCAGAGCTGACACTGGCACCGGCCCCCGCGGACTCCGATGGCGACTGGACCTACACCATAAAACCGGATGACACCCCCGCCACCATTGCCGAACGCCTCCTCTCTGACAATCGCAGCGCCAGCCAGCTCATGGGTTACAACGGCCGGACTCGGGACGCGGCACTGGAGCCCGGCAACACACTCCAGGTCCCGGTACCGTGGCTGGAACGCCGCCCCAGGCCGGCCGAGGCGGTTGCCGTGCGGGGCCAGGCCTGGCGGACCACGCATCCAGAAGGCACCCGGAGCCTACTGAACGAAGGGGATCAGCTGAACGTCGGTGATGGCGTGCGTACCGCCAGTAATGGCTATGCCCGCATCAGGCTGGCGGATGGCTCCACCCTGTCCATCGAGCCGGACTCCCGCCTGCAGTTCAACCGCCTGACGCAGTACGGCCGTGGCGCCATGGCCGATACCCGCATGAACCTGGAACAGGGCCGCATTGAAACGCACGTGGAACCCACGGAGGAGGACGGCTCAAGGTTCGAGATCCACACGCCATCCGCCGTGGCCGCCGTCCGGGGCACCCGTTTTGGCCTTGAAACCCGTGAGGACGGTACCCTTCTGGAAGTTCGCGAGGGCGAGGTCTGGTTCGGAACCCGGCAGGACACGCAGCCCATCCGCGAGGGCTATTCCGCCTACCTTTCCCCGGATCCCGGCTCCGACCCGGTCATCCGGCCACTCCCCCCTGCCCCACGGATAACCTCAGGGGCGAACGCGGCGCAACAACTGCCTGTTCAAATCGCCTGGCAGGCGCCGGAGGGCGTAAAGCACTTCCAGCTTGATCTTTTCCGGAACAACGGCGACTGGGTAAAAAGCGAGACCGTTACCGGCAACAGCGACTCGTTGGCTGGCCTCGCCAACGGCGATTACCAGCTGCAGCTCGCCAGCCTGAGCGATAACCGTAAGGGCGGAACAGACACCCTGGAATTCAGGATCGGCCTGCAGGCGCGACCGGCCACGCTCCGGACACCCGCCCGGGACGCCACCCTGGAGCAGGACCAGCCTGAATTCCAGTGGTCACTCCAGGGGGACTCCGAACAGGCCCGCGTGGAAGTAGCACGCTCCTCCGGATTCGAGGAGACCATTGCCACCAGTGCCTGGAAAACCGGTGAGAGCGCACGCCTGAGTGAACCACTGGAGGCGGGCGAGTACTGCTGGCGAGTCGTTACACGCACCGGTGGCGACAGCACCGCGACCAGCCCGGTGAACTGTTTCCAGCTCGCCGGCAGCCTGGAAACCACCCGTATCATCAGTGCCAACACCATCGACGACCGGGTGAACCTGTACTGGCAGAGTGTCGACAATGCCGACGGCTACCGTCTACAGCTCGCCGAAGACAGTGATTTTGAGCGGATCGTGCAGGACCGTGAGGTCAATGATACGGAAATCCGGATGCGCCTGGACCCGGGAGAGCGCTATCATGTGCGCGTGAAAGGCCTTGCTCCGGAACCCATGCGCAGTGACTGGGGAGAGGTTCGCGAAATCGCCGTGGAATGAACCCCGAACCGGAAGGGATTTTCCGTATTATGGAAACCGCCGAGCTGCTGCCCTCCCGACGTCTGGCGCGCTGGCATCTCGCCCTGCCCCTGCTCGCCGTGCTGGTTCTGCTGCTCAGCACCTCCGCCACCCAGCAGCTCGATTTCTGGCTGCACGACACCTTTATCCGCCTGATGCCGGTCACGCCGCCGGACGATCTGGCCATTGTCGCCATTGATGAGAAAAGCCTCGAAGCCCTTGGGCGCTGGCCCTGGCCGCGCCACCGCCATGCCAGCCTGATCGATCGGCTGGATGACGCGGATGCCGGGCCCATCGCGCTGGATATCCTCTTTACCGAACCCTCGGATAACGGACACGACGACCGGCGCCTGGCGGAGGCCATGGAGCGTCATGGCAACGTCATCCTGCCGCTGCATATCTTCCCGGGCGACAGTGAAAGGCCCCTGCGGGAATTCCTGCCAACCGCCCGACTGACCCGGACAGCAGCAGCCCTGGGCCATGTGCACGCGGAGCTGGACGACGATGGCATTGCCCGTACGCTGTTCCGGCGCCAGGGGCTGGGCGAAGCTACCTGGCCCAGCCTGGCCGATGCCGTGGCCATACAGGCCGGAATCGGAGCGCAGGTCCCGGAAGCCGGGGAGCTGGCTGCGCCCTATGTGAATGTGCGCAGCCACCGCGTCCATGTTCCCTTCACCCGGCCCGGCGCGATCCCACGCTTTTCCTATATCGATGTGCTGGAAGGCCGCGTTCCGAATTCCCAGCTTGCCGGGCGCACGCTCTTTGTGGGCCATACCGCCGCCGGCTTTGGAGATGTACTGCCCACGCCCATCTCCGGCCGCGGCAACCCACTTACCGGTGTGGAGTTCCACGCCAACACCTATGCAGCCATGGTCCGGGACCGGCTGGTCCATCCGGGCTCACTGTGGCCTGTGGCCGGTGCCGGCATCGGCATCATCCTTCTGATCACACTGGCGTTCCCGCGCATGCGGCCGGCCCGCACACTGCTGCTCAGCCTCGGCCTGACCGCTCTGCCCCTGCTGCTCAGCGCCCTCGCCATGCGTTGGCTCCAGCTCTGGATGCCGCCCTCGGCACCGGCGCTGGTAGCGGCGCTGGCTTTCCCTCTCTGGACGGCGGAGCGTCTGGCGCTGCTCACTCATTTCCTCAACCGCCAGCTGGACGCACTCGGCCATGAGCGCGATGTGCCCACCAGCGAACTTGCGGATACAGCGCCGACACGCCTTCTGGAACACCTGAAGGAGCTGTTGGGCGCCCGGGATGGCTGGCTGGTCACTGAAGGGCAGCCGGTACGCGGTCAGCCGCCGGTTACCACCCAGCAGCTCCAGCAACCCGGCAAGTGGCAGCACGAGGCCACCACCAGCCGTGTCCGCTTTTACCGTAACGGGGCCTGGCATGAACTGGGCCTGGTCTGGCCCGCCAGCGGCACGGACGATGCGCGGCGCGCCTACCTGAACCGACTGCCCCTGCATACCGGTACCGGAGGTGCCACCATTGAAACCAGCCGTGAACGGCTGTCGCGCCGTATCCAGCGCGTTCATTCCGCCGCGCTCAACCTTGCGGGCATGCGCCGTTTCATCGGTACGGGATTCGAGCGCATGCCGGATGGCGTGATCGTGACGGATGCCCTGGGCGTGATCGAATTCGTCAACGGGCGCATCGCTGCCTGGTTTGATACTCCCAGGGAAAGCCTTGTGGGCATGCCGCTGGCCCGGCTTCTGGCAGGCGCTGTACCCGACATGAATCCACCAACCGGAAAAAGGAGCTGGCGCGACGGCATTCTGTCGGTACTCACTGAAGGCACCCCCCTGACAGCGGAACTCCCGCTTGGGCAGCGCACCCTGCTGTTTCACCTGACCCCCTTCCGCCAGAGCCAATGGCGCCAGCCAGGCCTGATCGCCAACTTCTCGGATATCACCGACCTGCGCGAACGCCAGCGCCAGTACCGCGAGGCCATTGATTTCATATCCCATGACATGCGCTCTCCCCTGGTCTCGCAACTGGCCCTGCTCGACCAGCTGCAGCGCGAGAACCGTAATGCCGACCCGGAGACACTGGGCCAGATCGCGCGACTGGCCCGGCGCAGCTACGAGTTGGCGGAAGAATTCGTCCAGCTGGCCCGGGCCGAAGACCTCACGGAGAAACGCTTCTATGAGTGCGAGCTCCTGACCATCGCCGAAAACGCGGTGGATGCCGTGGAGCAGCAGGCCAGAAGCCGGGCGATCCGGATCCTGCTGGATGGCGAAGAGGATCTGTGGCTGCGGAGCAATGCGGAGCTGCTGGAACGGGCCGTCATCAATCTTCTGAGCAACGCCCTGCAGTACAGCCCTGGGTCCACGGAAGTGACCGTCACGGTGGAAAAGGCTGGAGGCTACGGCATCGTGGCAGTGGCCGACCAGGGGCCCGGCATTGCTCCCGAGGATCAGCCCATGGTGTTCCAGCGTTTCCGCCGGCAGCAGGACCAGGAGATGGGCGGCCCGCACGGGGCGGGCCTGGGTCTTGCGTTTGTGCAAACAGTGGCCGAGCGCCATGGTGGCACCGTGGATCTGGTCAGCACGCTTGGGCGTGGTTCCACTTTCCGTCTGTACCTGCCGCTGACAGACTGAAATGGATCAGATGGTCTTGCTGGCCGGCTCAGCCCGTGCGCTCTCACGGCCCTCAGAATCGACGGTTTTCACCGAAAAGTACCATTTGCCTTCGCTCAGGTCTTCCACGGTGTACTCCATATCCTGACAATCCTGACAGGTCACTTCCGTGCTGTTGCTGAGCTGCTCCGGGTCCTGCCCCCAAAGCACCACATAATGGGAAATATGGCCGTCCGGAAGACCATCGCCATTAACCCGGTATGCGGGTGCATCCCAGCTCAGTACCGCACTGCCCGATACCACACTGGCATTTTTTTGCTTGCCATCCCGGCTTTGCTCGTGAGCGGCCCCACTACTCCCTGAGCCAGAGTCAGAACCGCCTCCTCCCCGACAGCCGACCAGAGCCAGACTCATAATCAGACTACCGACCACACGGATGCTCAATGATCTGGCCGGATATGGCATTTTTGGAACCAGCTTGCTGACATATTAGCACCAATCGTAACGGCCAATTCTGTAAAAGTGTATTTAATCCAGATGCTTTTTGATACGTTTCGGAGACAGTCCTGAGGTTCTCCCCATGACCGCAATCCACTACCAGCGTCTGCTTCCATGGGCAGATACTGCCCCACTACTGAGACTCTATCGACGCAGTATCGGCTCGGTGGATGAAGGTGTCTACTCAGCGGCCCAGCGCCGTGCCTGGGCCCAGTGGGCAGCAGACGCGACCAGCGCCGATGCACAGTTGCGGCAGGGGCTGACAGTAATGGCGCTTGCCGACGGCAGTACCGTGGGATTTGCCCAGCTCTGCCCGGCACACCTGGTGAACATGCTGTATGTGGATGAAAGCTGGCAGAGGCTGGGAATAGGAAGGAATCTTGTCACCCAACTCGAGACGGTTGCACACCAGAGTGGTATAGCTACCCTGACGACGCGGGCAAGCGACGTATCCCTTCCACTTTTCCTCTGTCTCGGCTTCGAGCCGGTGCATCGCGAACAGATTCGAGCGGGCGACGGCGTCACCCTGACGCGCACCCTGATGCATAAGCCACTGCACCGCGCACCGTAACCAGAGAGCATGATACAGCGCACAGTCCTACCGGACCGAATGCGTGCGCCCCCTCACATGCCAGACAGAAATGGACTAGAGTTTGTAAACAGACGTTACAGAATGTATTGGACGCTACGGCCGCAAAGGCATAATGTCGAATTATCCTGACCGGATAGGCTGGCAGGCAAAGGGAGGCGATACAGCTTGCTGCTCAAATCTCTCTGGCGACGAAGCAGACAGCAATCGGGAAAGTCCGGCGACAAAGGGTTCCGGCTGCGCGATCATCTGACCTACACCGGCGACTACCACCTTGAGCGCCTGAGCAAGCTGCTGGAGCTGCGTTACCAGCGCAAATTCCCCTGGGACAGTGACGACAGCATCCGGGACATGATCCATTTCGCCTCCCGGGTCCAAGATCAGGACATCCAGCGGGAGCTGCTGCTGTTCTACCTCAACTGCTCCCCTGCCGTTCAGGAGTATCTGCGCAGCGGCGGCATTGTCGACGCCTCGCATTACATCCACAATCCCAACCACAACGGGGACGGTTCCGACTGACCCCGCCTGTCACGTTCCACAACAGGAGGCACTCCATGGAATACCTGCACACCATGGTCCGCGTCAGTGATCTTGAACAATCCCTGCACTTCTACTGCAACCTGCTGGGCATGGAAGAAGTCAGCCGCCGCGAAAGCGAGAAGGGCCGGTTCACACTGGTGTTCCTGTGCGCGCCGGGAGACCGAGAATCCGCACACACCAACAAATCGCCCATGCTGGAGCTCACCTGGAACTGGGACCCGGAGGAATATACCGGCGGGCGGAATTTCGGGCATCTGGCCTATCGCGTGGAGAACATCTACGAGCTTTGCCAGCACCTGCAGGACAACGGCGTAACCATCAACCGCCCACCACGGGATGGCCACATGGCGTTTGTGCGTTCGCCGGACGGCATTTCCATTGAACTGCTCCAGAAAGGCGAGGCGCTGGAACCCAGCGAACCCTGGGCCTCCATGGAGAACACCGGCACATGGTGATCAATCCAGATGCCTGAGGGTAGCCGCCGCAAGCTGTTCAAGCCCGGGCCAGTCCTGGGCCCTGATCCGATCCTCCGGGACCAGCCAGGTACCTCCGACCGCTGCCACATTGGACTCCCGCAGCCAAGTGGCAGCATCCTCCCCGGTGATACCGCCGGTTGGCACCAGCCAGGCCTCGGCAAAAGGCCCCAGCAGTGACCGCACCATCGGCAGACCACCGCTGGCTGCAGCCGGGAAGAACTTGAACCCGCGATAACCGAATTCGAAGCCCTTAAGCAGCTCAGTGGGTGTAGCCACCCCAGGGAGCAGAGGAATACTGGCTGTAACGCCGTATTGTAGGAGCGTATGCGAGGCTCCGGGGGAGACGGCGAAGTCAACCCCGGCATCAATCGCGCTGTGAAAATCCTCAATGGAACGCACCGTACCGGCGGCCAGCACCAGTTGCGGGAACCGCCTGCGCAGGCGCCGCAGCGCCGGCAGCCCAGAGGACGTCCGGAGTGTGACTTCCAGGACACTGATGCCACCACTGACCAGGGCATCGGCCACCGGCTCCGCGTCCGCTTCATCATCCAGGGTCAGAATCGGGACCACACGGGCGCGACGCAGCCAGTGCTCAAGGTCATGCTGGTGATGGTTGCCGTAATCGCTATGCATATCAGGGGCTCCAGAACACTCTCAAGGGGGCCGACAGCAGACGGGCCACCGGGTATTTTTGCCAGCTGAGGCCCTCCGCCGCAATCCGTTCCAGCAGTGTTCGCTTGGCATCCCCGGATATCAGCAGAACCCGCTCCGTCGTCTGCGCCAGGGCCGACCAGTTCAGGGTCAGGCGCTCAACCGGCTCAGCGCTGGCACGGGTAGCCACCACCGCCGGTCCAGCGGTGTTCTGGAGGGCTTCCAGCGACGCTGCATCACCCGGGAACCAGGAAGCACTGTGCCCATCCTCCCCCATGCCCAGAACCGCCAGAACTGGCGGCCATGGCGCACACTCCCTCAGGGCCCGTGCCTCCATGGGCTGATCCAGGGACACAAAGCGTGCAACGGCGGCCTGGCCGGTCAGGATTGTCCGGCGGATCAGCCATTCATTGCGGCATTCCAGCTCCGGTGGACTGGCCCGTTCATCCACGGGCATCACCCATACCCGCTCCCAATCCAGGGCAAAGCTGGCCAGGCATTCGAAGAAATGGGCCGGTGAGCCTCCTCCGGAAACCAGGAGGGTGACCGCTCCGGTCCGGGCCAGCGCCCGGCGCAGAGCATCGGCCACATGATCCGCCAGCGCCTGGGCCTGGGCTGCCCTGTTGCTGAAGAGGTACCAATCGGGGGTACGGGGTGCCATGCATGGTTTTGCGCCCTGCTGCCATTCCAGCCAGACTGTCGGCCTTACCGTCTCACAGAACAGGCCCTGAAACCATGGAAAACAAGCCCGAGATACTGGACACACGACTGGTGGCCAGCAGCCGACTGTTCGGCATCGAGGAAGTGCACCTGCGCTTCACCAACGGCACCGAATGCGAGTTCGAGCGCCTGCGCACACCGCCGATCGCCGGCATCATGTGCGTACCGCTTCTGGACGACGACACCGTGGTGCTGATCCGTGAATACGGGGTGGGAACCGAGGAATACCATATCACCCTGCCCAAGGGCGGTACCGAACATGGCGAGGACTGGCGTGAGACCGCCAACCGCGAGCTCCAGGAGGAGGCCGGCTACCGGGCGGAACACCTTGCCTGGATGAAGGACATGACCCTGTCACCGGGCTACATGGGGCACCACATCCGGGTCATCCTGGCCGAGGGGTTGTCCGAGTCGCACCTTCCAGGCGATGAGCCCGAGCCGCTGGAGGTCTTCACGTGGAAGCTCTCGCGGCTGGACGAACTGGTGGCCCGGGAGGATATGAACGAGGCCCGTGTGATCGCCGCCCTTTACATGGTCAGGGACCTGAAACAGGGCGGCAAGCCGGTTCAGGAGGCGTAGGCGTACTCGCCACCCGCCTCCAGCGCGCGCCTGTAGGCGGGCCGCTGCTGGTAGTTCTGCACGTAACGGGCAATGTTGGGGTAACGCCGCCGCGCCAGACCGGAGGCCACCACCGCTTCCAGGGGGAAACTCATCTGGATGTCGGCCGCCGTCAGATTATCGTTCACAAACCACTCATGGCGCGCCAGGTGATCCTCCACAAAATCCAGGTGGGAGGCGATCAGCGGTCCCAGAAACATTTTGTGGGTCTTGTCGGCAATGCCTTTGGCGACAGGGCGCGCAAAGAACGGCATGGGGCCAGTGCGCACTTTCTCGAACACCAGCCGCATGACCAGCGGCGGCATGAGCGACCCTTCCGCATAATGCATCCAGAAGGTCCAGTCCAGAAACCCCTCACCCCCTTCTTCCACCAGAAGACGCCGTTGCGGATCCTTTCGGGCGAGGTAATCCACGATGGCTCCGGACTCGGCAATCACCCGCCCTTCGTCCTCGATGACGGGCGATTTTCCAAGGGAATGGACCCGCTTGAGGCTCTCCGGCGCCAGGCTGGATTTCGGATCCCGCTGGTGATGCTGGATGCGGTAGTCCATCCCCAGCTCCTCCAGCATCCAGAGAATGCGCTGGGACCTCGAGTTGTTGAGGTGATGCAGTGTGATCATGGGTGCTTCCTGCGTTCAGACGGGTGTACCGGTTCACTACGCAGTGCATGGGGCCAGGGATCAATCGATTTCGACCAACGTCTAATTGCGGCAATCCCGTACGCCACGCAGGCTCATTCCTAACGGAAGACAGCAGTCGTTCCGGAATGAGCCGTGCTCAAGCTCTGTCTAAAAGGAGAAATCACAATGAACAAAAAACTCTCAGTGACTGCCCTCGCGATTGCCATTGGCGCTGCCAGCAGCGGCGTCCAGGCCCAGGATCTCGAGGAGCGGGTTTCCGCACTGGAGAATACGCCTCTAGCGAATACGAACTTTGATGTGGGTGGGTTTGTAAAAATGGATTCCCACGTCACACGAGCCACTGACAGCGCATCGGGTGAATATGGATTTGAGAATTTCCTTGTTCCCGGCGCAATCCCCACAGATAACGCAACGAACAGCAGCTACAACTACAACATGAACGCCCGGCAGAGCCGGATCTTTTTCAGTACCGACACTGAGACTGATATTGGCAATGTTGGCACTTATGTTGAAATCGACTTTCTCGGCTCTGACATCGACGAGGATGTCTCCAGCAGCTACAGCCCCCGTCTGCGTCATGCCTTCATGACCTTTCAGGACTTCACCATCGGTCAAACCTGGTCGACGTTTTTCAATGTGAGTTCACTGCCTGAGAACCTTGACTTCGTCGGCCCAGTCGGCACTGTATTTGTTCGCCAAACACAGATTCGCTATAGCCCCGGCAACTGGGATTTCGCAATCGAGAACCCGCAATCAACAACGGCCCCGGTAAGCACCGCTAGCGAGTCAGAATTTGATCAGAACCGAATGCCTGATCTGGTAGCCCGTTACAACGCTCCCATCGACAACGGAAGCGCAAGTGTCGCTGTCATGGGTAGGGAAATAGCTTACCGTGATGCATCACTGAACAACGGTGATGACAGCCGTGAAAGCGCTTACGGCTACGCGGTATCCCTCGCAGGTAAGTTCCCCGTTGGAGATAACGGCAGCGATATCCGCGCGCAACTCAATGCCGGTAACGCGCTTGGCCGCTACATCGCCCTCAATGGGTTCCAGGCGGCACAAATCGAAGCCGACGGCGACGTTGAGTTGGTCGATCAGGTCAGCGGACATGTGTCTTACCGCCACATCTGGAGCCCTCAGTGGCGTTCCAACCTTACACTCTCTCACGCAAGTGCCGATAACCCTGACGCCACACTCGGCACGGCTGCGAAGAGCTACACCAGCACTCACGCCAACCTGATCTACTCGCCAATCTCCAATCTGGACCTCGGCGGCGAAGTAATCTGGGGGGATAAAGAGCTGGAAAATGGCAGAAACGGCGAGCTGCACAGGCTGCAGTTCACCGCCAAGCTCGGGTTCTGATCCGGACCCGTTATCCTGAGGATCATCATCCGTGCTCCATTTGGCCGCCACCCTGTGTGGCGGCCTTTTTTATGGTTTCCAATGGGGTCAGCGTATTGCGGATACGGGCCCTCTGGCGGCCATTCAGCTTTTCCAGACGTTGCTTCAGCGCCCGCGAGAACTGGCTCTTCAGGTCATGACGCACATCATCCAGTCCTTCCCTCAGGCGCCTTTCGAGCTTGTCTCTATTGGCCCACTCGTCCGCCTCGATCATCGCCCAGTCAATGCTGACCCAAGCCGCGGTACCGGCAACAAGGCCGCAGCCTATCGCCAGCGGTCCGGTTGCACCGCAAACCCCCAGCCCTGCCAGTGCCGCGGAACCGGCCCTTGAGGCCACCCTTCCCGCACCACGAGCTGCTGCAGCACGGCCTCCGGAAGCCACCGCGGCGCGGGTGGCCGCCCGCCAGACCAGTGCTCCTGTTGCAATCCCTCCCGCGCCACTCAGTGCCAGCCGGTTCTCCAGCCTGCCACGCTCGCCCGCCATCACCCCTGATGACAGCACATCCAGGTCAAGGGCCCGGGAATTATTCTCCCGTGAGTGGTTGAGGGGCGGAGGCACCTCATAGTCCGCCAGCGCGGCCCGCATCATACGACGCCAGCCCTTCAGAGTGCGTTGCGCATAGCGGCCCGCATCCGTTGCAAGTCCACGCTCGAGCGCCGCGAGACGTGCCTGGAAATCCGTCTCCTCAAACAGCAGTTCCTCGGTTCTGCCGACCACCAGCGCCCGGCCCTCAAAACCCAGCGTCTCCAGCGCCCAGCCACTCAGGCGCGTGTACTCGCCCCCAAGACTGTAGTACCAGTCCAGAAACGTGGGCAGCTGATTCTCAACGGGCTCGAAAAGCCTGACCATGCCCCGCTCAAGACGCGCCTCCAGCCCCTCCTGCCCCAATGTAGCCCCCTGCCGGAACCAGATGCCTGAACGCGCCTGCAGTTCCGGAAGGCGGGACTGCGGCACGCGGTAGTGGGTGCCATCAAACACCAGGTGAAGCCGCGCCTCCCTGGGCGCTTCACGCTGCTGGAAGGCCCCGGCGCCGTGCCAGCCGGCCGCCAGCAGCGCGCAGATCACAACCGCACCCAGACCATGCCGCATACCCTCACCTCCTGCCATCGTGCAGCCTCCCGGCCAGGACACCGTTGAACAGCACCAGCAGCGAAACCACGAACAGGCTCTGGCGCACCAGCACGGAAACCCAGACGCCAGCCCTGACCCAGTACGGCTGATCCGCAGCCGTGATCTGCTGCACCACCCACTGTTCCAGGCCTTGCCAGGCCGCAAGCCACTGTGTGCCTTTCTCCACAGCCACGCTGACCGCCCTCTCCCGGTCGGTAACGTGCCAGAGCACCTGCTCCAGGGTCGCCTCCCGGAAATCCGGCTGGGGCTGCACCAGGGCCCACAGCAACAGACAAAACACCAGAACCACGCCCGCGCCCCACTGCCCTACCCGTGCAACCAGCTCCGGCCGATAAGCCGGCGAGGCATCACGCCAGAACACACGATCCGCCCTGGCGCGTGCCAGAACAAACAGCAACACCGCCACCAGCATCAACCGCCAGACTCCGGGTGCCGCCCCGATCCGGACCACTGTCAGCAGCAGAACCGCCGCCAGCACACCCGCCTTGATCAGCTGGACGATGAACAGGCACAAACCGCCACGCAGACGCCGGTTCCATGGGCTCTCCGGGTAGAGGTAGGCGCTCCGCCACGCCCTGCGCCTGATGCGCGCCCGCAGGAACAGCCCCCGGAGCATAACCAGTGTCACAACCATCCAGATCAGCACCACCCAACCGGCTGCCAGCACCCGCCCCTGCAACATGAACAACCAGAGCGCGGCAACACAGATCAGCAGAAGAGCCGCATGCCTGGCGATGCGGTGCTGCTCGGGCGGCGTGTGCAGGCGTACGGGTGAGGTCATTGTCATGGGGTTATTCTGGCACAGCATCCAGACATACTGCTTGAACACTTTCTGATCAGGTCGTACATTGTAATAACAGACCCCGAAGCACAGCGGTCTCGGAGCCTGTTCAACCCTGAATGAGCAGGAGGTGACCTATGAAACGTCTATTCTATCTCGTCGACCGGATGGACAGCGTGGAAGCCATATCCGAGGACCTGCACCAGGAGGGCATCACGGACTGGCGATTCCATATCCTGAGCCGTGATGAGGCGGGTCTGTTCACCCGGAAGCTGCACAGCGCAAGCCTCTTTGACCGTACCGATCTGCCCCGTTATACCGAACGTGGCGCCATAGCCGGCGGCCTGTTTGCCCTGGCTTTCATTACAACCGCACAGTGGACCCAGGCATTCGCCATGCCCACTGCCGCCTGGATTGCCTTGTTCCTTTTCATGGTGGCCGCAGGCGCCTTTCTCGCGGGTTTCGGCGGAATCGGCGCGGAGAATTACCGGATCCGCCGGTTTCACGATGCCATCGAGAATGGCGAACACCTGGTCATGGTCGATGTCCGGAAAAAGGATGAGCAGCGCATGAAGGAACTCATGGCCCAGAGGCATCCGGAAGCACGTCTCCAGAGAGAGACATCGTCCTTCAACAATCCATTCGTGGAAGAAGATGGGAAACCCCATCTGTTCTGACTAAGGGATGAAACGATTCAGGAAGGGTCGCGTATGCCGGGGCATTTCAATCACTATTGACCGCGACAACGGGACAATCGCTCGAATCAGCCCCGGCAGCGCTTATTAAGGCGCCGATAGAGCGTGCTGCGACTGATTCCAAGAGCCCGGGCTGCGGCGGCGTAGTTGCCCTGGTGGGCCTCAATAGCCTCGATCATGCAGCGCTCTTCCGTTTCGCGCAGCTCACCTTTCGCTGAGTTCTGCGTTTCGGGATTCGTATTGGCCTCAGAATGCAGGCTTGGCGGAAGATCGCCTGCATTGATTGGCCTACCTGGCTCGCGCAGCGCTATGGCTGTGCGCAACACATTATGCAGTTCACGAAGATTGCCAGGCCAGTCATGGGCAAGCAGGCATTCCCTGGCGGTCGGCGAGAGAGCCGCTGTTGGATCTGTGCCAGTAATGAAACGATCAATAAGCCCGTCAAGGTCGGCGCGTTCGCGAAGCGCCGGCAGTACCACCTCCAGACCGCATAGGCGATAGTAAAGATCAGCCCGGAACAGCCCCTCCGCCATCTCGCCCCGTAGATCCTGGTGAGTGGCGCTCACCAACGCAAAGTCCACCGGGATGGGCCTGGTACTGCCCACGGGAACGACACAACGATCCTGGAGCACACGCAGCAGCCGACTCTGCAGAGCGATCGGCATGTCGCCGATTTCGTCGAGAAAGAGCGTACCGCCATCGGCGTTCAGCACATAGCCCGAAGCCCCTTCTGGACTGGCCCCGGTGAATGCTCCCGGCCGGTAGCCAAACAACTCCGCTTCCGCCAGTGATTCGGGAATGGCAGCACAGTTGACGCTCACCAGAGGTCCATCGCCACGGTCGCTGCGTTCGTGAAGCATCCGTGCCACCTGCTCTTTGCCCGTGCCGGTTTCACCTTTGAGCAGCACCGGGATCCCACTGTTAAAGACACGGCTCGCCCGCTGCATGCGAGCAACAAAATCCGGATCCCCTGCATGCAGGGTTGGGCACGGGTCATCCGAGGGCGGGTTGCTGGCCTGCGTCGCAACACTCCGGGATACTCGGGTCGTAGGCCCAGGCCAGCGGATGATGGCGGTGACATTGATGCCCTGGAAGGTGTGCAGTACGACTCTGTCATTGTTGAACGTGGTGATGCGATCCAATGTTGCATCAAAGAGCGACTCAAAGGCATCACCGGGTACTAGCTGGGGAAAATGAGCTTTTGCGACCTCGTTCGCAGCGAGTGCCCGGCCATTCTCATCAAGCACAAGGATGGCCTCACCCAGGGTGCCGATCAACTCGGGCCGCGCATGGAAATGGAGGTATACCGCTTCCGGGTATTCAGCCTCAAGAATCCGGTTCTCGATCATCCGCGCGCCCATCCGAACCAGCCCCAGTCCATGGAGCTGACGCGCGGGCTGATCACCCGAGACGTCGAGTAACCCAATGATCCTGCCTGCCGCATCGCGAATCGGCGTTGCCGCACAGGTGAGGAAGGTGTTGCTTTCGAGAAAATGCTCAGCCCCGTGAACAGAGCTGGCATGGCCTTCGGCAAGCGCGACACCGATGGCGTTGGTCCCACGCGCGGCCTCGCCCCAGCAGGCGCCCGGTTGCAGAGCAACGCGCTGGCTACGTCGGTTGAAGGCCGGATCACCTTGGCGTTGCAGGATGATCCCCTCGGCATCGGTGAGCAGAACGGCACTGTTGGTACCGGCAATCTGCTGGTGCAGGTTAGCAAGTTCTGGCTGCGCGAAGGCGATCAGCCGCTCGTTGCGCTGCCGGATGCGCTCAAGCGCAGATTGCTCAAGCATCGCATCTGTACCAGAGCGCCCGGGCCTCAACCCGAGCGCACGACAGCGCTGCCATGAGCGCCCCACGCCGTCGGCGACACCGGCCGGCGGATCAGCACCCTCAAGCAAACGGGTTCGCAACTGATCGGAGCTCCACTGGTCCATATAACGACGGCGACCCATCGCACTCTTCCTGTGTTGCACCTTGCAGCGTACTGTTGCAGTTTGCCACGTTGCAACCACCCAATGCGACTTTTCGCCGTCAAAATCTCCTTCCCTATAAAAGCCCTGAAATCAGAAATCTAACCATAAAGAAGGACTCTGGTCCGATTCTTGCCACGACTGTTGTGCAGTACGAGGTACTGCATGACACCAACAAAAAGGCAGGAGGACAGATCATGATCTATGCCGCACCTGGCAGCTCCGATGCAATCATCAATTATCAAGATCAGTACGAAAACTTCATTGGGGGCGACTGGAAGGCTCCCGTCGATGGCGAGTATTTCGATAACCCTACGCCCGTCACTGGACAGACGTTCTGTCGCGTTCCACGCTCCAAAGCAGCCGATATCGAGCTGGCTCTGGACGCGGCCCATGCCGCCAAGGAAACCTGGGGCTCAAGGCCAGTCGCTGAGCGCGCCGTAATACTCAACCGCATTGCCGATTGCATGGAGCAAAACCTAGAAAAGATCGCCGTTGCGGAAAGCTGGGACAACGGCAAACCAGTACGAGAGACGCTGGCCGCAGATATCCCGCTGGCGATTGATCATTTCCGCTACTTCGCTGGAGTCATCCGTGCGCAGGAAGGGACCATCGGTGAGCTCGACAACGACACGGTGGCCTACCACTTTCACGAACCTCTTGGAGTCGTTGGTCAGATTATTCCTTGGAATTTCCCGATCTTAATGGCCACTTGGAAGATCGCGCCGGCACTTGCAGCGGGTAACTGCATCGTGCTCAAGCCTGCAGAGCAGACACCGGCGAGCATTTTGGTATTGCTCGAGATGATCGCGGATCTGCTGCCGGCCGGCGTTCTCAACGTGGTCAACGGCTTTGGCGCAGAGGCCGGCAAGGCTCTTGCGTCCAACCCTCGTATCGCCAAGATCGCCTTCACGGGTGAAACGACGACAGGGCGGCTGATCATGCAGTACGCCTCGGAGAATATCATCCCGGTTACTCTGGAGCTGGGCGGCAAGTCTCCCAATGTCTTTTTCGAGGACTGCTTTGCCGAGGACGATGGATTCCGCGAGAAATCTCTTGAGGGCTTCTCCATGTTCGCCCTCAACCAGGGCGAGGTCTGCACCTGCCCGTCACGTGCGCTTGTCCAGAAGTCGTTCTATGGCGACTTTATGGATGCTGCCCTGGACCGAGTCGGACGGATAAAAACCGGCAATCCACTCGACACCGAAACCATGGTCGGTGCTCAGGCCTCGCGCGATCAGCTCGAAAAAATCCTCGCCTACCTTGATATTGGTCGCCAAGAGGGTGCCAAAGTACTTACTGGTGGTGAACAGCTGCAGCCAGAAGGCGACCTTGCCGGCGGCTTCTATATCCAGCCAACAGTGTTTGAAGGCAGAAACAGCATGCGGATATTCCAGGAAGAGATCTTTGGCCCCGTCGTTTCGGTCACAGATTTCACCGACATGGATAACGCTCTCGATATTGCCAATGACACGCTTTACGGCTTGGGCGCTGGCGTCTGGTCACGCAGTGCCCATACCACCTACCGGATGGGACGCGGCATCCAGGCGGGCCGAGTCTGGACCAACTGCTACCATCTGTACCCCGCGCATGCGGCCTTCGGTGGCTACAAGCAATCGGGCATCGGTCGCGAGAACCATCAGATGATGCTGGCACATTACCAGCAGACGAAGAACCTGCTCGTGAGCTACAGCCAAACTCCCATGGGCTTATTCTGATCTCACTCCAGGCGGCGTTCGTGTCGCCTTACACGTCCCATACGAAATGAGGAGAGAACAATGACAGAGATGATGAAGGCCGCACTCGTACGCGATTTCGGTCAGCCCCTCGTGATTGACGAAACGCCTGTACCACGCCCCGGGCAAGGTGAAGTGCTGGTGAAGGTGGCCGCCTCCGGTGTCTGCCACACTGACCTGCATGCCGCTGAAGGCGACTGGCCCGTGAAACCGATACTGCCGCTGATTCCAGGCCATGAGGCCGTCGGCCATGTCGCCGCGATTGGCGGCGGTGTCAATCATGTGCGTGAAGGTGATCGGGTCGGCGTACCTTGGCTTTACGATGCCTGCGGTCACTGCGAGCACTGTCTCGGAGGCTGGGAAACTCTGTGTGAGTCACAGAACAATACCGGCTACTCGGTTCAGGGCGGCTACGCTGACTATGTAATTGCCGATGCCGAGTACGTGGGCCACCTGCCGGACAAGCTCGGCTTCCTTGAGGCGGCGCCCATCCTGTGCGCAGGGGTTACCACCTATAAGGGCCTAAAGGTGACCGATACCCGGCCCGGGCAATGGGTTGCCATTTCGGGTATCGGTGGTCTAGGCCACGTTGCGGTGCAGTATGCAAAAGCTATGGGAATGCACGTTGCGGCAGTCGATATAGCACCCGAGAAGCTGGAGCTCGCCCGCCAGCTTGGCGCCGAGATCACAATCAATGCAAAAGAAGAGGATCCAGGGCAGCGCCTCAAGTCGGAAATAGGAGGTGCTCACGGCGTACTGGTCACCGCCGTCTCGAATGCGGCGTTCAGCCAGGCTCTGGGCATGGTCCGGCGGGGCGGCACGGTGGCGCTCAACGGCCTGCCTCCGGGGGACTTTCCGCTGCCCATCTTCGACCTGGTGCTCAACGGCATCACCGTACGGGGCTCCATTGTCGGAACAAGGCTGGATCTCCAGGAGTCACTGGCGTTTGCCGGTGAAGGTCTGGTCATGCCTACGGTGACCAAGCGCAGCATTGATGAAATCAACACAATCTTCGATGAGATGCGCCAGGGCCAGATCGAGGGGCGCATGGTGCTCGACATGGGGTGCTGACTCTGCAGTCATTGCGGCCAGCCTTGCGCTGGCCGCCCACCAATTGGAGAACAGTCATGACGGAAGCCACAATCAGGGTCTCAGCTACCCCTGAAGCTGAGTCCCTTATCCATGAGCTGCACAACCGGCACGGTCCACTTATCTTCCACCAGTCGGGCGGTTGCTGTGACGGCAGCGCCCCGATGTGCTACCCGCATGAGGAGTTCCGCGTCGGTGTTCACGACGTTTACCTCGGCACTATCGCTGGCGAGCCTTTCTACATCGGCGGTGAGCAGTACAAACGGTGGGCGCACACCAACCTCATCATCGATGTTGTAGAAGGCCGTGGTGCCGGTTTTTCACTGGAGGCGCCAGAGGGTAAGCGCTTTATCACGCGCTCCGAGGTGCATGTAGCACCAGACTGACTACCGGCGCCGACGTGAGCCGTTTCCTAGCCAGCTCCCAGATATAAAAAGAGCGCAGCGTACATCACCGACAGGACAAGCACCGTAAAGACACCATTCCAGATGATCCCAAACCGTAAAGGCTCGGTGCCTGCGTACCCTGAAATGAAGCGAAGAGAGGCGGTGAACGGCGAAACGCCCGCAAAAAGAGACCAGGTGATGGCAATTACGGAGGCCTGGACCATGGGTGGGATAGCGATCTCTGGCATGTTCTGGATAACCCCCAGCAGAACGGTCACCGTCACGATCGCGCTGATGCCTACGAATGAAAAAGCCAGGATGAGCAGCGAGACCAGGACCATCAGTCCGGCCCCGCCAATATGCAGCATGTTCAACCACTGGCTTACATGTTCCGGGTCAATCAATGGGATCAGAACTACGCCAATAAAGCCCGAGGATGCAAACAGGGTCACCTCATTGCGCTGCCCCGTGAACGTACGCGGAAAGGACCTCAACAGCCGTCGCACTACAAGGCGGCAGGCGGTCCAGAAGCCAGCCCGGCGATACTGGAGACCGATCCAAGTTGTTCCGATCACAGGCGCGCAGATCAGAAGGGCCGCAAACAGGTCAAACCCTGTCCCCCTAGAAACGACGAAGGCAATGATCGGAAACAGGGCGACAAGGGCAACCAGTGGAATCAGACGCCTGAGCGACCCACCCTGGCCGTAGCCCAGGTTGCGACGCGGATATGAAAACCTGTCCAGTACCGCACCCAGCAGGATAAAGAGCGCTGACCACAGCAGTCCCAATGGCGCGTATTCCTCCCAGGTCAGCTCCGGAATCCCGGAGAGCACCAGCAGCATAGTGACGGATGTCGGGGTCCAGATAAGGGCACTGCTGAACCCCCGGAGGGTCGCGGTCAGCATCCGTTTGAGCCGGATGCCGGCTATTCGCTGCGCCTCTTCCGTGAGCCCCGGTTTAATACCGCGACGCACCATGTTACCCAGCACATTCAGTGAACCAACGTTCAACATTACACCAAACAGCTGCGCCCCAACGGACATAAGCAGGTACCGCCGGCCCGGCGGCTGATCCACCAACACCTCCCCGCACTCTCGCACCAAACGAGAGGTGCTGGCGGACTCACGCAGGACCGCCAGGGATGTCAGGAAAAGAGCGAAAAACGCTGCTCGATCAATGGCCTCGACCAGCTCCGGAACCGCCAGGCGCTCACTGCCCCAGAGGCCGCCCCCCAGCCCACACGCAAGAAAAAAGAACCCACGATAGACTCGAGTGATGCCACTCCACTGCAGCCCCACGAAACCGACCAGGCTGAAAGCGGACAGAATGCTCCAGGCTAAGCTCGCTCCCGCTTCTCGTAAAAGCGCACAGACGCAGGCGGTCAGGAGGAGAGTTGTCGCAAGAGGGAGTCGTAGGGAATACAAGAAGTGCTCGTACTACTGGAAGACGGCCGATGCATTAAAATATCACGGGCATTCTATCCTTAGAATGCGACATTTTAGGCGTGCAACAACTGAGATGCCAGGAGGGTCTGGCAGGTGAGCAAAATCGATCGATAAACCGGAACGGAGCGGGTGGAGGTCGGTAAGACCTCCACCGCCTCAGACTTCTCAGAAACTGTATTTGGCTGAGAATTGCAGTCGAGACTGACTTCCATCGGTGTCATCAACAAGTGTACGCTCACCATGTTTAACTTCGGCACCAAACGTCAAAGCAGGAGCTGGCGAGTACATTATATTGGCGGTACCACTCCAGGATGTCTCAGACATTTTCTGCCCCTCAACGTCAGCGTCTTCCATGCCGAACCCAACATTGGTGCGCCAATGCTTGTTAATTCGATGCGCAATACCGAGGTTGAAGCCAACATGATCAACAGCCTCCATTCCAGAGCCGTCACTTGCAACGACCACATCAGGTGCAAAAGCCAAGCCGCTGTAACGCCCGACACCACTGCCCCCCAATGCCATGAACTTGAAATCCGTTGCCTCGCTCAGCTGAACATTGCCTGAGACTCCCAGACCATACCCACTCTCGGTTTCATCCAACGTCGGCGTGCTCTGTGTAAACGGCTCGTTGTTAATCGTTCCATCCACTTTCAATTGACGAACAATACCAACCAGCGCGAGTTGCGAATCCTGTCCCATCATGGAATAGCGTACAACCACATCCGGCAGGATACTGTCGGTTACTTCTACGTTGGAGCTTATAACCGAGGTGTTAGCCCCTTCTACTTGAGCCGTTGTCGTAGGATTCTCCAGACTAACCGCCCAGGGGCCATTCTCGTAACGAATCTGCGGTTGCCTCGGTGTTGGAACGCCCTCCGAGACGGAGAAAAAGTTCAGCGTCTCAAGCATAGCCGGGCCAAATAGCGCATTACTCCATGTCTGTCCAAAGCCCCAATTTCCATACTCAAAATAAGCGTGGCGAAGATTGACCGCCGCGCGATTCGTCGTCGACGTCCCATTCAGGAGTTCTCTTGCAGGACCGAAATCCATCTCCACAAAGCCAGTAAGATCGGTACCCGTTCCTAGGTCAGTCACTGTATTGATAGAGAATCGGGATTGTCTGGCATGCATTGTGAGGCTTTCGTTACTGTCGCCGCCCCCCACTGGGGTTGTGGACGGCACATAGAAATCACGCAGTGAATCAGCAGCTAGTTTACCATCACTGGTTCGGGTAGCGATTGTATCGAGTTTTATGTAGCCACCGATGGTAAAGTTGGTATTACCAACCTGAAAGCCTTCATCTTGTCCAGCTGCTTGCAGTGGCAGCAATGCGCCAAAACCAAATGTCATGGCGAAAATGCTCGTGGAGATTTTTGTTTTCTTATACATGATTCTTTCCTTCTACGATTATTTGGAAACTGCCACGCAAAGAACAGCATAAGAATATGCTCCAAGACGTGGCCTTTGTTACTGAACCAAACAGCACCGAATCTTTTTTATATCTTTGAAAGCAATCGGCCGTCGGCCGACTTTTAAAAGCCTCCTTCCCAGTTGAACATTTTGTTGTTCATTATCATTTGCCCTTTCATCCAACCGCTTGAACTCACCTTGGCTCGCGCAACAGATGGCCGGTTGTGCCTCGTTTCCTAGCGGCGGTCAAACACGTGCTTCGCCTTACCTTCAGAGCGGGCCAGGGAACCGGCATCCTGCACCTCGACACGAGTGCTGATACCGATATAGGACTTGATGTGATGGGCCAGCTCACGGGCGGCGTTATCTCGCAGATCTTCCCCCGAAGCGTTGAACCGGAGTTCCGCGCGGACATCAACGCAATCGAGGTTGCCTTCCTTGTAGACCTCAATTTCGTAGTGAGGGGCAAGTGGCTCGCACTTGAGCACCTGCTCCTCGATCTGGCTAGGGAAAACGTTGACTCCACGGATAATCAACATGTCATCACTACGCCCCGTAATCTTGTCGATTCGACGCATTGGCCTTGCTGTACCCGGCAGCAGACGGGTCAGATCACGGGTCCTGTACCGCAGAACAGGCAGTGCGACCTTGGTCAACGAGGTGAACACCAGTTCGCCATATTCCCCATCGGGCAATACTTCACCAGTTTCCGGATTGATGATTTCCGGATAAAAATGATCTTCCCAGATGGTTGGACCGTCTTTCGTTTCAATACACTCCATGCCGACACCTGGGCCCATAACCTCAGACAGACCGTAGATATCGAGAACCTGGATGCCGAGGCGCTCTTCAATCTCGGTACGCATGGAATTTGTCCAGGGCTCGGCTCCGAAGATGCCAAGACGCAGCGGGAGCTTGTGTGGGTCGACGCCCTGACGATCAAGCTCATCGGCAATGTTCAGCATATAGGAAGGCGTAACCATGATGATGTCGGGTTCGAAATCCTGAATCAGCTGGACCTGCCTTTCCGTCTGGCCACCGGACATTGGAATGACGGTGCACCCCAGACGTTCAGCGCCGTAGTGAGCACCGAGACCGCCTGTGAACAGCCCATAACCATAGGATATATGAGCTTTATCGCCTGCGTGGCCGCCTCCGGCACGGATGGAACGTGCAACAACGTCCGCCCACATGTTGATGTCGCCTTGGGTATAACCAACAACTGTCGGCTTGCCGGTAGTGCCACTTGAGGCGTGGATTCGCACCACGTCAGACATGGACGTTGCAAACATGCCGTACGGGTAGTTATCCCGCAGGTCCGATTTGGTTGTAAAAGGCACCTTGGCCAGATCATCGAGACAGTTGACATCCATCGGCTTAAGCCCGATTTCGTCAAAGGCCTTGCGGTAAAATGGTACGTTGGTATAGGCATGCATTAGACTCCAACGGAGGCGTTGAATCTGTTCATGCCGGAGCTCATCGATGGAAGCGGTCTCCATCCGGTCGAGTTTGCCGATCTTGCTGAGTGGTAAGCTCATGAGTCTGTCCTGCGCTTTCTTGTATTGTGTTGTTTTGTCTACAGACTTGGCGGCAACCTCAGGTTACCGGGTCTGTACGTTCAATAATCATCGCGATACCCTGACCAACGCCGATACACATGGTGCATAGAGCATAACGAGCGCTAACCCCACTTCTGTGGCGACGCTCCAGTTCGTACAGAGCCGTCGTGACCAGGCGAGCACCGCTCATTCCCAAGGGGTGTCCGAACGCAATCGCGCCACCGTTAGGGTTTACGTGCTCAGCATCATCTGCCAACCCAAGGTCACGGGTTACCGCTAGAGCCTGGGCAGCGAACGCCTCATTCAGTTCAACGACGTCCATATCGGCTAACGAAAGTCCGGCGGTCGCGAGCACTTTGCGCGTAGCTGGAGCAGGTCCAAAGCCCATTATCCTCGGCTCAACGCCGGCGGTAGCCATTGCCACAACCCGGGCGCGGGGAGTCAGGTTCTGTTGCCTTAGAGCATCAGCCCCAGCCATCAGGAGTGCGCATGCACCATCGTTCACGCCAGAGGCATTGCCTGCGGTCACAGTCCCGTTTTCCCGGAAAGGGGTTGGCAGCGCCCCCAGCTTTTCAAGACTGGTTTCCCGGGGATGCTCGTCAGAATCGACGATCAGTGGATCCTGTTTACGACGGGGGACGCTCACCGGTGTGATTTCGGCGGCCAGCCGACCGTCTTTCTGGGCGGCAGCAGCACGCTGCTGGCTGCGCAGCGCAAAAGCATCCTGATCCTCGCGGGAAATGCCAAAATCAGCGGCTACATTCTCCGCCGTCTCAGGCATCGAATCGATTCCGTACTGCTCTTTCAGGACCGGATTTACAAAACGCCAGCCGATGGTTGTGTCATACAGCTCCGCACTGCGACTGAACGCTGACTCAGCCTTGCCCATAACGAACGGAGCCCGTGACATGGACTCGACACCGCCGGCTATCATCAGCTGAGCCTCGCCAGTGCGGATGGCTCGTGCAGCGCTACCAATAGCATCCATCCCGGAACCGCAAAGGCGGTTGATGGTGCTCCCGGGAACATCCGCCGGCAGCCCTGCCAGCAGCAACGACATTCGGGCAACATTCCGATTGTCTTCACCTGCCTGGTTGGCACAGCCATAGAGCGCATCATCGATCGAAGACCAATCCAGTTCCGGGTGGCGCTCGGTCAACACCCTGATCGGGGTAGCCGCCAGATCGTCGGCACGCACGCCGGAAAGCGCACCACCATAACGACCAACAGGTGTGCGGATGGCGTCAACGATATAAGCGTCCTTGAGAAGAGTCGCACTCATGACTGTTCCTCCGAATCAATAACTGAGCCACGCACCTGGTAGGATTTGCCGCGGAAAAGGGCCACCGTTCCACCATCCTGGTTAGTCAGAGTGATGTCATAGACACCGGTTCTTCCGCCGCGCGATCGCTCCTCAGCTGTCGCGATCAACCTGTCGCCGAGGCTGGCCCCATACACATAGTCAATGCTGCAACCAGAAGCGACGGTTCTCTTGTCATAGGTGTTGCAACTGAAAGCGAACGCTGAGTCGGCCAAAGTGAACAGGTAGCCTCCGTGACAAGAGCCGTGCCCTTGAATCATATCTTCGGTAACCGTCATACTTAGCTCCGCCCGACCCGGCGCTACAGATTCGATCTTCATGCCCAGCTTCTGGCTAGCTTGATCTTGCTCAAACATCGCTTGCGCGCAGCGCTCAGCGAGTTGTTGTGGGTCGATTTCACTCATGTGTAAAAGCCCTTTTCCGCGTAATGGTTTTGTCGCAGGAACAGTGCTGGTCGGTAGCGATCTTCCCCGTAACTGTTCTGGACGTTGGTGAGCACCTCAAAGACCAAGCTGTTGCCAAGACGGTCACTCCAGCTCAGCGGTCCGTCCGGGTAATTCAGTCCCGCCTTCATTGCCAGATCGATGTCTTCCTTGGTCGCAACGCCATGAAGTGACGCATCCGCAGCCTGGCTTGCCAGCATCGCGACTGTGCGCATAACTACAAGCCCAGGACGATCCTCAATTACACTCACCGCAATACCCGCCTTCTGAAGCAATGCACAGGCATCGGTTCGCGCTTTATCGTGGGCCTGATCGGCGATACCCACGGCGAGTCTGGTTGTGTTGGTGAAATCGAAGGCCAGATCGAACAGCACCAGATTCGGAGTGCCTTCAGAATTGGCGCGCTCTGTTGCCATACGCCCGTCAGTAAGTGCCAGAACCGCGTCCCCAAAGCGAAGCTGACCCGGCCCATCGCGCTCGATGACGTCAACGCCGGCATCACGAAGGCGCTCAACCAACGCGGCTGCCGGCCCCAGCAGACCTTCAACAATCAGCTGGGTTTCATCGCTTTCGTGGGCAGGTTCGGTGTTGGGTTCCGAAGGCTTGCTGTTGTCGTCATAACAGTAGAATCCCAGACCACTTTTGCGCCCGAAACGACCTGCCTCAACGAGTTCTTTCTGAATCAGCGAAGGCAGAAAGCGGGTATCCTGGTAGTAGGCGTCAAAAACCGAGGTTGTCACCGCGTAGTTGACGTCGTGCCCTATCAAGTCCGTCAGTTCAAACGGGCCCATACGGAAGCCGCCCGCTTCCCGGATAATGGCATCAAGGGTTGCCGGGTCAGCGGCCTGCTCCTGAAGCAAACGGAAGCTTTCGGCATAGAACGGCCGCGCCACCCGATTGACAATGAAACCCGGTGTGGATGTCGCGAATACAGGCTTCTTCCCCCATTTGGCCGCCGTAGCATGCACTGTGTCCGCCACGCCATCATCCGTCGCCAGGCCTTTAACCACCTCAACCAATGCCATCAAAGGCGCAGGGTTGAAGAAGTGCATCCCAACAAGCCGCTCAGGGTGGTCTAGTTTCGAACCCAGCGCGGTCACTGAGATAGAGGAGGTGTTGGTAGCAAGAATGGTGTCGTCGCCGCATAGCTGCTCCAGTTCACACAGCAACATGTGCTTGATCTCAAGGTCCTCAATAATGGCCTCAATGACCATGCCGCTGTTTGACAGTTGCGAAAGCGTGCTAACCGGCTGAATCCGATCAACGATGGCGTCAACCGCCTGCTGCTCCATTTTGCCCTTATCCACCCGCCGCTGGAGCTGTTTCGCGACGCCGTCGCGCCCGGCAGCAGCAGCCCCTTCACGCTGATCATGAAGGTGGACCCTATGGCCCGCTTGGGCCGCTACCTGGGCGATGCCGGCACCCATGGCACCAGCACCAATGACACCGACCGTAATTTGGGTATCGAGTGCCTGCATCGGTTATTTCCCCTTGAACGAAGGCGTACGTTTTTCCATGAAGGCGGCAGCACCCTCCTGGTAGTCCTCAGAACGGCCCGCTATGCGCTGGAGGTCACGCTCGAGGTTCAGGTGCTGCTCAAACGAATTGTCGGCACTGGCGTGCAGGGCGCGTTTGATCAGGGCGAGGCCCTTGGTAGGTTGGCTGGCGAAATGGCGTGCCATTTCATGGGTTTCATCCATCAGCGCTTCGTCATCAACACAGCGCCAGATCATGCCCCAGTCCTCAGCCTGCTTTGCGCTGATCTTGTCGCCCAGCATAGCTATGCCTTTAGCGCGCGCCATCCCAACAACCCGGGGTAAGGTCCAGGTACCGCCGGAATCTGGAACAAGGCCCAACTTGCAAAATACCTCCACAAAGCTCGCTGAACGCGCTGCCAGAGTGATGTCACAGGCCAACGCGATGTTCGCTCCCGCCCCGGCGGCCACGCCATTCACCGCACACACAACTGGCATCGGAAGGTCGCGCAGGCTGCGTACCAGCGGGTTGTAGTTGTTCTCCAGGGATTCCCCCAGATCAGGCGTTTCCTGCCCGGGTGCCACAGCTCGGTCACCAAGGTCCTGACCAGCGCAGAAACCGCGCCCCGCCCCAGTGATAACCAATACACGCACTTTGCTGTCTTTACGCACCTGGCTGATGGCCTCGCGCATCTGCTGGTGCATCTCTGTATTGAAGCTGTTCAGACTGTCCGGGCGGTTAAGGGTAAGCAGAGCCACGCCCTGATCGATTTCTAGAAGAATACTCGGCTGAGTCATGGCGTTGTCCTATCGATAAAATAAAGGATGAGTTCCGGGCGGCTGGCCTAGGCCTATTGCCCCGTGAATCGCGGTTTGCGTTTCTCCCGGAATGCCGCAAGTCCCTCCTGACGATCCGCCGTGCCGGCAAGGATCGTGAAGGCGTGTCGCTCAAATCGCTGACCATCGGCAAGACTCATATCATTCGCCTTGCGCACCGATTCTTTGGTCAGACGCACAGCGATAGGCGCCTTACTGGCTATGGAGTGTCCAATCTGGATAGCTCTCTCGAGAGTCAGCTCCGGCTGACAGATTTCGCTGATCAGGCCAGCCTGAAGGGCGCGTTTTGCATCAATGGGCTCGCCAGTGAGAGCCATATGCATGGCAAGGGATTCACCAACTTTGCGTACCAGCCTCTGGGTACCGCCGGCTCCGGGCATGATGCCGAGGTTGATCTCTGGTTGGCCGAATCGGGCATTTTCGCCTGCAATCATGATGTCAGCGTGCATGGCCAATTCGCAGCCACCACCAAGCGCGAACCCATTGATGGCAGCGATCATGGGTTTCGTAAAACGAGCAATTCGTTCCCAGTGCGCAACGCGCGGATCTTCGAGAATACCGACGAGATCTCTGGAAGCCATTTCATCCACATCGGCACCAGCCGCAAACGCCTTTTGGCTCCCGGTGAGCACCATCGCCCGAATTTCTGGATCCGCCTCGGCATTGTCCAGCGCCTCGGACAACTCCCCCAGAAGCTCTGTGTTCAAAGCGTTCAGTGCCTCAGGACGGTTCAGTGTCAGAACCTGAACCCCGCTGTCGCGCCCCTCGATGAGCAGGTTATTTGGCATAAGCAGTTCGGTTTGTCTTGTGTTGTTTGCAATGAAAACGAGCCGACCGGGGTTCAGGTGACCAAGCGGCCGCACTGACTTAACCGATCTCAACTCAGTATATCCAACTATTGATACTCGTCAATGGATCACAATGACTGTTTTTGTGTCACATCAAAAGACCTATTCACGATGGTGCTAATTCGTCATTTTTGGCGAATTCTGGGGGCTTGATGACAAAACTTAGCCCCAAAATGCAATTTTAAGGACGTATTCTGGATTGACTTAGGCGTGATGATGTATCGTAATTTCTGTTTCCAAGCACAATCATGAATCATGATTGGCAAACAGATTTTGAACTGACCCAACCTGGAGAACCAGATGCCCAGTTACAGCATCGATGGGGTCAAACCAGTGGTAGACCCAAGTGCATACGTCCACCCCACCGCCACCCTGATCGGCGATGTCTGGGTTGGCCCAGGCTGTTATGTGGGGCCATCAGCGTCATTGCGTGGAGACTTTGGGCGTATCGTTTTGAAAGCTGGTTCCAACGTCCAGGACAGCTGTGTCGCTCACGCATTCCCCGGCAAGGATGTAATCGTGGAAGAGAACGGCCATGTCGGTCACGGTGCCATCATCCATGGATGTACCGTCGGCAAGGACGCAATGGTGGGTATGAATGCGGTGGTCATGGATGATGCAATGGTTGCTCCGCGATCGATCCTGGGTGCCTGCGCCTTTGTGAAAGCGGGATTCTCGTGTGAACCCGGATCACTGATTGTTGGCGCGCCTGCCAAAATCGTGAGAGCCTTGGATGAGGAAGAAATCGCGTGGAAGCGCAAGGGGACTGAAGAATACCAGAACCTTACCGTACGCTGTCTCAACAGCATGCAAGAGTGTCTGCCTCTGGCCGAGGCCGATCCACAACGACCACGATTGCTCAGTAGTGACTATCAGCCAAAGCGGGACTCGTGATCACGCGTACTGGTAACCCCTGCACGCGATCCAGAGCCTGGAGACTTGTGCCACACCAGGCACGGAGCATGACTGAAGCCCATCCGGGTCACGCATGCGGGGTGGATCACCTACTCCTGCCTGTCTATAACCATCGAGAAGTACGTCGACGCCTGATTGCTGTCACGGACAAATACAATACTTAATAGCGACATTGATCACATCTTCTGTATCATAACGACAGAATCAGACACAGACCACGGACCATTCGCATTGGCGATGTAGAAGAATACGCCAGCGCCCCGTCAGATCCTTAAGAAGACGAGGTATAAGCTGACGCTGTCACGCCAAGGGTTTGGCCCATTCGTTTCAATGACTTTCAATCTGCCCTCAGGGTTATGACTGCAAAAAGCCAACTCGATCAACTCGTCAATAACTTCCAGAACAAGCGACCGCTGCGTGCGGGGTCGCTGATCATAACGACCTACGGGGATGCCATCGTCCCACGCGGGGGCCAGGTCTGGCTGGGTAGCCTTATGAAACTGTTGACTCCAATCGGTATTAACCAACGGCTGGTGCGCACCTCCGTGTACCGACTGGTACAGGAGTCTTGGCTACAGGCAGAAAAAGTCGGTCGCTGCAGCTATTACAGCCTTACGGGGCCCGGCCTGCGACGGTTCAAGCATGCCTTTCAGCACGTGTATAACCTGGAGACGGAAGAGTGGAGCGGCAGTTGGTGTCTCGTCTACCTGAACCAACTACCTGCGGAGACCCGTCAACGAGTCAGAGAAGAGCTGAAGTGGCTGAGTTTCGGAAGTATGGCTCCAGGATTGATGGAGCATCCCCGCTTTACCCGTGAAGAGCTCAAACCTCTACTTCAGGAATGGGGTGTATTGGAAGACACCATCGTCATGCAGACCATGCCCATGGAGCAGAAAAGCTCTAGGGCTCTACGCCTACAGGTCCATGAGAGCTGGAATCTCGATGAACTTGGCGGCAGGTACCGTCGTTTTCTGGACCAGTTCAGACCCATCTGGCAGGAGCTACAGTCCGAAGATACCCTCAGCCCCGAGGACTGCTTAATACTGCGGATCCTGATGATCCACGAATATCGTAAGATTCTCCTTCGGGACCCGCTACTCCCCGAAGAATTGCTACCGGGAGACTGGGAAGGCAGGAGTGCAAAACAGCTCTGCCGAAACCTTTACCGTAAGATCTATGCACGCGCCGAGCGGTGGCTCGATGAAACCCTGGAGAATGCCTCCGGACCACTACCGGGTCCCGAAGAAAAGTTCTACAAACGGTTTGGGGGACTGAGGGATTCAGGCACGTTCAGTAATGCTGTCGTGACAGATACAGAGTAAGCGGTCATTCCAAGACGTGGTAGACGCCTCCCAGGCAAGCTGATCACTTCACCTCATTAAGCGGCTTCAGTAATTCCGGCGAGACCTTGTACTGTTTGGTGCCGTCTTCGGCGAGCACGATCACGCTCTTGCGGTTGATCTTGGTGACGATGCCGAACGCCGGTCCCTCGCGAGTCTCGAAGGTCACCTTGAGCCCGACGCGCAGCTGACTCAGCGCCTGCAGGTTCTCCTGCTCTTTGAGTTCATCGATACGCTGGCAGATAGCCTCGTTAAGTTCCAGCAACTGATCGAGGGTCATCTCATCAATGCGCATCGGCGACAGGCTCCGGTTGTCTGTGCAGGTGGCGTGGGTCGATCAGCGAGCGTAGCGGGTTCGCGGCGAAGCGCTCTTTCCAGAGGCGGGGCGTCAGATCGGCCACCTCACGGGCCGGATGCTGGCTGATGCGCTGCAGCACGTCCACCAGATAGGTGTACGGATTGATCTCGTGCAGCTTGCAGGTGCTGATCAGGCTCTGGATGATCCCCAGGTGTTCGGCGCCGAGTTCCGTCCAGCAGAACATCCATTTCTTCTTGCCCATGGGAATGGGACGCAGCGCCCGCTCCAGGTGGTTGGTGTCCGGTTGTACGTCTGGATCTTCCAGGAACACGGTGAGGCTTGCTTCGCGGTTGATGACGTAGTTCACGGCTTTGGTCAACGCATCACTCGGTAACAGGCCGCCTTGCTCCAGCTGGTCCCGGCACCACTGGAAGAACGCGTGGACTGCGGGTTTTGAGTGCGCCAGTCGGTACTGGCGCTTCTTCTCGCCAGAGAACTGTTCAGCGCGGATCGTGCCTTCGTGGTGATACAGTCGGGCGATCCGCTGCAGCGCCTCGGTTGCCTTCTCCGGATGCTCTTTCCGGGCGTCGATGAAGTAACGCCGGGCGTGTACCCAGCACTGGGCATGGGTGACGCCTTCCTGTGCTGCGGTGTAGCGGGCGTAGGCGGCGTAACCGTCGCTGATCAGCGTGCCGGTGAACTGCTCGGTCAGCACCTGTTCGATGTGGCCGCGCCCGCGACTGTTCGAGTAGGTGAACACCATCTCATCGGCATCGCCGTACAGCGGCCAGAACCAGCCGGATTTCATTTTGCCTTTTTGCGAGCCAGCCCGGCCCTGGTGGCCGGCCTTGATCGGCGTCTCGTCCATGGCCAGCACCCGGCTGCGCAGCACATTATCGGTCTGGGTATCCACGATGGGGCGCAGCAGATCGATGGCGCGCTTGACCAGGTTGGTCAGCGCTGCGGCTGACGATGACCCCGGCCTGCTGGATGCGCTGGTGCCGGCGGTACAGCGGCAGGTGGAACTGGAACTTGTCCACCAGCAGCCCGGCCAGCAGGCTGACATCGGCCAGGCTGTTATCGAGCACGTTGGGCGGCGCCGGGGCGGTCACCGGCTTCTCGGTGCCTTTGCAACGGAACACCGGGCGTTCGCACTTGAGCACCACATCGCTGGGCCAGCCGATAAGTGGTCTTACGGCGTCCGGGCCGGTCAGCTCCGGTGGCAGGTGCTCAACGACTTCCACCGGCACATCGGCACTAAAGCGCAGCCCGGTGTCGTTGAGGCAGTCATCGTCGCGCTGCTTTTTGGCGGTGCCGCGTTGGTAAGCCCGGACCGTTCGCTTGTCCTCTTGCGGCCCCTTCTCGGGGACGGGCGCCTCCTCCTGCTGGAACAGGCTATCCTGCCCGGGAAGGTCGTAGACCTGCTTCTCGGATTTGGGGCCGAAAAGCTGCTTCTTGAACCAATCCAGCTGGCGCTGCATCCCCTGAACCTGCTCGCGCAGCAGCGCGTTCTCCTCGGCCTGGGCCGAGTGAGACAGCGGGTTGGAGTCAGGCGTGCAAGCGGTTGATTTCATGAGCGCAATTATACCGAACTCCGGCCGCTTACGCTGCTGAAAAACGCTTGAATCGACGAGCTTTTTCCACCTCGATGCCGTCGATCAGCAGCTGCAGATCCGCCAGGGTCAGAGACCGCTGGCCTGAGGCGGTAGACGCCACCCGGAACTGTCCCTGCTCCAGGCGCTTGGCCCACAGGCAATAGCCGGTGCGACTGAAGTACAGCATCTTCATCTGGATCTTGCGCCGGTTGATGAAGACAAAGTACTGGCCGCTCAATGGATCGTGGTTGAGTTGATTACGCACCAGCGCGCTCAGCCCCCGGAAGGACTTGCGCATGTCGGTGGGCTCGGTGCACAGCCAGATCCGGGCTTGGCTATCGAGCCCGATCATCCGTTCTGGCTCAGCCGCAGTTCAACGCCATTGCCCAGGCTCAGCACGATGTTCCAGCCCGATCCGGAAGATGACGATGTGCCCATCAGCGATGATAGATCCACAAAACCCGCCTCATCGGAACCCGTCGAGTCAGAGACCGGGTCCTCGGACAGACGCTTGCGCCAGTTGCAGAAGCTGGCATAACCGATGTCCTGTTGCTTACAGAACTGCATAGCGGACAGGCCGCTGTCGCGCTGCTGATCAACCAGATCCCGCCATTGTTCAGGAGTGCGGCGTTTGCTCATGGGAGTAACCTCATATTGGAGAATCTGAGGCTACTTTAGGGCGCTATTCGCTGGAGTGGCAGGGTGTCTTAGAATGAACGCTTACAGCAGGAATAGGCTGTGGCAAAGGTCACCACAATGCAGTGTCCTCAAGCTGTTCTCACTGCTCAAAAACGAACAGAACAAGCACTGTTTAGGTAATCCCCCGGAAAACGGCTCGATATGACGTCTTCGGTTACACTGAGATGTTCTATTACCTCGTCAGGCGACAGGCCATCAATGATGACCTATCGCCGATGATTTTCGAGAGAAAGTATTTTGAGGAGCCCTTAGGTATTTAGAATATCTGGGCCTGCCAGATCACATGCCCAAGTACGCTTCACGCACCTTCTCATTGCTGAGCAATTCGTCGCCAGTCCCCTCTACCACCACATTACCGGTTTCAAGCACGTACCCACGGTCCGCCAACGCCAGCGCGTCGGACGCATTCTGTTCGACCAGCAAAATGGTTATGCCCTCATCCTTGAGACCTTTTATGATGCTGAAGATTTCTTCGATGACCAACGGAGCAAGCCCCATACTGGGCTCATCCAGAAGCAGCAGTCGCGGTTTGGCCATCAGCGCCCGACCAATAGCCAGCATCTGTTGTTGGCCACCAGAGAGCTCGCCCGCCAGGTTGTGGCGTTTCTGACTCAGAATCGGGAACTTCGTGAACATACGCTCCAGATCATCCATCACTTCGGGGGTACGGCCACGAGTATAGGCCCCCAGTAACAGATTGTCGTAAACGCTCAGATCGCTGAAGACCTGACGCCCTTCTGGCACTTGCACAATTCCGTCGACGACACGCTGGTCAGCGGACACCTTGAGCAAATCCTTACCCTGGTAGGTCATATCCCCCCTATCAGCCGGCTGTAATCCGGAGATCGTCATAAGCAGGGTTGATTTGCCAGCACCATTGGCTCCCACGAGGGAGACAATTTCACCGCTATTGACACGAATATCCAGATCATGGAGAACCTCAATCTGACCATAGGACGAAACAAGACCCTTGATGGACAGTATTTCTTGGGAGGCATCAGGTGCCGTCATCTGGCTTGAGTGCTTGAGACCCAGCCCCCCCAGGCTTTCCGGGGTTAGGCTGATGATCTGATGGCGCAGCTCACGGAACTCATCCCGGACCCGCTCGCCAAACAGCGGGTCATCGTCCACATCCCGTGATTCAATGATCTGTCGCCAGTCTTCCTCGTCAAGGAATTTCCTGGCTTTCGGAATCACCACGCCTTCTTCTTTGCGGATGTGTTTCCGCAAGGCCTCCGTAAAACGCGCCAGCGCATGACTGAACTGCTCACGCCCTTCAGGCCATCGCTCAATACAGCTGGCCAGACAACTGCGCAGTTCCTGCAATTTCTCATGCCCAATGACATACCCCTCAGCCAACTTATCAAGCAGCGGTACAGTCTCGGGTGATTTCTCACCCAGCCGCCGGTAGAGCTCGATGTCCGTAGGTGTCGTATGCACCCGAGCGGAGAAGTACTGGATGTAATCGAAGATGGTGCTCAATAACCGCTCATCCGGGCGTTGTTCGTTCACATTCATATCGCTGAGAAGCTGATCCAGAAGATCCAGGATCCGCCACAGGGACTGATGCTCCTGAACAATGGCTCGTATTGCCTGCTCACTGGGTGGATAGCTGGCGCCCGGCTCAGTTTTATGTTCGCTCATATCGAATACCTTTTTGTTCAACCACCGAGGTAGGCTGCAATGACGTCCGGGTTTTGACTGATTTGCTCTGGAGTGCCCTCGGCCAGCACCCGACCGTAGTTAAGCACCAACAGCTGGTCGGATATGCCCATCACAAGCTTCATATCGTGCTCAACCAGAATCACCGTCACACCCTGCTCGGCAATTTTCCGGATTAGCTCCTCCAGTGCCGCAGTCTCGGTAGCATTCAGCCCTGCAGCTGGCTCATCAAGGAGAATCACCTTTGGATCGACTGCAAGTGCACGCGCGAGTTCCAGACGCTTCAGGGCACCATATGACATAGCGGATGCTTCGGAGGCCAAGTAATCACCGCACCCGACGTAGTCCATCAACTGCGCAGCACGTTCGCGGGCCAGTGCCTCATTACGGCGCATCGAAGGCAACCGAAACAGGGTCGCCAATAGACCGCTGTTGAAGCGCAGATGCAGACCCAACATCACATTCTCTATGGCCGTCATATTCATACAGACCTGCATATGCTGAAAGGTCCGACACATGCCACGCTCGGCAAGCTGATTCGACGTCAACCGGGCGGTACTCTCGTCACCAAGCCGGATCTCACCCTTAGTCGGCGTATAGAGACCTGTAATCAGGTTAAGCAAGGTGGTTTTACCGGCTCCATTGGGGCCGATCACCGAATACACCTTACCGGCTTCTACCGAAAAGTTGACATCCTCCACTGCGTGAACACCGCCGAAGACTTTATCCAGTCCCTTTACCTCAACCAGTGCTGTCATGCCTCACCTCTGCCGCTTTCTTGCGCGTTATATTGGGAACCACAGAATTCAGGGTCGGGAGTAGACCCTTGGGCATGAAGATCATGGTGACCATGAGAATCAGACCAAACATGGCCATTTCAAGCTCCTGAAAATCCGCCAGGGCCTGAGGCAGAAGCTCAATAACCACCGCCCCCAGGATGACACCGAAGGTGGACCCCATACCGCCAATAACAACCATGGTGATCAGGACAATGGAGAAGTCGAAGCTCGCCAGATCCGGAGTAATAAAGCCCTGAAAGTGAGCGTAAATGCCCCCCATGATGCTGGCATAGACAGCGGAAACCACGAACACAAGACTTTTGTATTTTGTCGTATTGACGCCCACGACCCCGGCAGCAACTTCGGAACCTTTCAGAGAACGCAAAGCCCGCCCAATCGGCGACTCTATGATGTTAAGGGCGAACCAGGTCGCGATCACAAGCAGAACACCAGCCACCATATACCAAGCCTGAACGCCGGATATCTCCAGACCGAACAGCGAGTAACGGCCAAACGTACTCAGCTGCCAGCCAAATACCTCCAGTGGCGGAACCGACATGCCATCGGGACCTCCGGTTAGGGCACGCTCATTTTCGAGGATGATGGCAATGATAAAGCCGACCGCGAGCGTCGCCATCGAAAGATAGTGCCCTTTCAGGCGCAGGATAGGGCGGCCCACAATCCAGGCCACAACCCCCACTGCGATGGCTCCGGCGACCAATGCCGGTATTGATGACCACCCATAGGTGCCTGTGGCAATCCCTGAAAAATAGGCCCCAAGACCGAAAAAGCCCGCGTGACCGAGACTGATCTGGCCGGCGAAACCCACCAGAAGATTCAGGCCAACCACAGTGGCCGCAACGATGCCCACCTGAATAGCCAGTTCATAGTGAAATGGGTTGGCAAAAAAGGCAGGAAGAAAGATCAGAATAAGACCGAGGAGCATGACTCCTCTGAGGCGAGATTGCATTATCTGGTTCAGCATCAGACACGCTCCACGACTTTTGCGCCAAACAACCCGCGCGGCATGAAGAACAGCACAAGCAGGATCATGGAAAATGCCACAGCGTCTTTGTAATCGGAGGAGATGTACCCTGCTGCCATGGCCTCAACGATTCCAAGGGCCAGCCCTCCGACAATCGCGCCCACACCACTGCCAAGACCACCGATCGCCGCAGCGACAAACCCTTTCAAGCCGAGGATGATGCCGATGTCATAGGAGGTGAAGGTAATCGGTGCCACAACGATGCCAGCCACCGACCCCAGAAACGCGGATACCATGAACGCAAGCATCAGCACCACCTGAGTGCGGATGCCGACCAGTCTTGCCGCCTCTTTGTTCATTGAGGTCGCAAGAATGGCTTTGCCACTCAGTGTCTTAGTGAAGAACAGCACCAACGCCACCACCAGAACCGCACCGATTCCAAATACCCAAAGACTCTGGCTATTGAGTACCGCACCGAACACCTCCAGCGACTGCGTAGCGCTGAAGTTGGGCATCGAGTGGTACTCCTTGCCCCAGACCACCTGGGCAATGCCTCGAATGAAAATCGACGCGCCAATGGTGATGATAATCAGGGTTACGACATCCGCCTGCTTGGCGGGAGCAATGGCGAGGCGCTGGAGTGCAAGCCCGAGCACACTGGCCAGAATCACGGCCAGTACGACTGCAACGATCATAGGCATTCCCATGCCCGTCAGCGCCACCGTCGTCATGCCGCCAATCATCACGAACTCACCCTGGGCAAAGTTGATGACATGGCTGGCGTTGTAAATCAGGGTAAAGCCGAGGGCAATCAGCGCATACGTTGCGCCAATCGTTGTCCCCGTGAACAGATACTGTAGGAATTCAGAAAACATAGTGGTGTTTCCGGTCGGCCATCGTCTGACGATACGCCCTCGCGAGCGCTCGTCAGACCGGTGAAAGAAGGGTCAGTTAATCAGCGTCCATTTGCCGTTCTGAACCTCGAGGATTCGAAAGGAGTCCACATTAAGGCCATTGTGGTCATCCGGCGACATATTGAATTCACCCGTCACCCCCACGTAGCCCTCAATGTTTTCCAGGGCTTTTCGAACCGCTTCGGGGTCAGTGGATCCCGCTTTCTCGATGGCGCGAACCGCCAGATTCAAACCGTCATAGGCATAGGCACCGAAGGTGGAAACCTTGGAATCGTAGTGAGCCTCATATTCGGCCTTATAGTCCTGGACCACTTCTTTCTGGGGATCACCCTCCGGCAGGGAGTCCGGCACCAGCAGTGGGGAGGCAGGCAGGCGGAGACCTTCGGCAGAAGAACCGGCCAGGTCGAGGAAGCTGTCGGAGGCTACACCGTGAGACTGATAGAACGGCAGTTCCATTCCCAGATCAGCGTAGTTGCGGGTCACAATGGCAGGACCCTGACCAAACCCGAAATTAAGAACGGCCTCGACACCTTCTGTGTTACGAATATCGGTAAGTTGGGCAGTCATATCTGTATCAGATCCGCCATAGGTGACATCAGCAAGAACCTCAACGCCCATCTGCTCAGCAGCCTCCAGGGTCTGGGCACGACCAGAGCTACCGAAACCACCTGTACCGGAGATGAGACCAATCTTGGTAATGCCACGGTCTTTCATGTCCCTGAGAATGCGCTCTGCCGCCATGCGATCAGACTGTGGCGTCTTGAAGACCCATTTTTTAACCGGCGTTGTTATCTTGACTGCGCCGGCCATGGAGATGAAAGGAATCCGGGCCTGCTGAATCAGCGGTACAGCAGCCATGGTTGTCCCTGTGGTGCTGCCGCCGACGATAATATCGACCTGATCGGAGCGGATCAGACGGCTGGCAAAGTTCCTGGCCGAAGAGGCACTACCACCGTCGTCGTAATGGACCAGTTCGAGATCACGACCGAGTACACCACCCTCGTCGTTGATTTTCTCGACATACATCTCAAGCGTCTTGAGTTCGGGGTCACCAAGGAATGAGGCGGGTCCAGTTGCTGACACAAATGAGCCAATCTTGATCGGCTCTGATGCCTGAGCACTCAGCATCATCAGCCCTGTAGCCACTGCTGCGGCATATTTTCCTATACGACGTACCATTGTTTTTGTTCTCCCACGTTGTAAGGCGCGCCTTTTTTATAGCGCCCCTTTCACCATTGATTGAAGGAAGCTTGGTATCCGTTTCAGCGCCTGAATAATATGACACTTCTAACGAATATCAATCGACGTTAGTGTGTCATATGATGCATGTCAACCGAACTCAATGACTCCGTGCAGGACCGAAACCCGCCCACAATTCGGGCCACCTGCATAACACCGCCTGGATGTGGCCCCGGCGGCGAGTAGCCACAGTCGGCGTCCGGCCTGCGCTTAATCACAGCTGCCATCTACCTGCCACAAGCGCTTGTCCGCGCAATGACGCACTTTCCGGCACCTCCATGCCCAATAACCTTATGACGACAGCCTCCAACGGGAATATGTCTGGTCAGGCGGCGGCATCTTTGAAAGGGGCGCGGCATGCCTGCCTGGCCTCGATTTGGATTCGCTACCCTTAAAGCGCTATCGATAAATTTTTTCGTGAATCAAATCGTTAAGTGTTTAAATTCAGTCAGTTAAACATCGACTAAGCGAGTATTGACGGACGTCATGACACACATAAAGATTTCTTGATTTTTTTTTGGTGTCATTTATTATGGGTATTAACGCCCATCAGCATAATTGCTGGGGTAACGCTGTCAGGAACAACAGGGCCATGCGCCCGATCCGGAGGTAGCTTATGTACGCCCAACTCGTTGAAACCGGCGCCAAACACGTCCAGTCCAAGGACGAGATGTCGCCAGAAGAGCGTGAGTTTCAGGAAAAAATTGACGCGGAAACCAAGATTGAGCCCAAAAACTGGATGCCCGAGGGTTATCGCAAAACGCTGATTCGCCAGATCTCGCAGCACGCACACTCTGAAGTAGTGGGCATGCTCCCTGAGGGTAATTGGCTCACCCGCGCCCCAACCCTGAAGCGCAAACTTCAATTGGCGGCCAAGATTCAGGATGAGGCCGGTCACGGGCTGTACCTGTACAGCGCCATGGAAACCCTCGGGGCAGACCGCGATGAGGAAATCGAGAAACTGCACCAGGGTAAGGCCAAATATTCCAGCATCTTCAATTACCCCACGCTGAACTGGGCCGATATGGGAGCAGTAGGCTGGCTGGTGGATGGCGCTGCCATTATCAACCAGGTTGTGCTTCAGCGCACTTCCTATGGCCCCTACTCACGCGCGATGGTTCGAATCTGCAAGGAAGAAAGCTTTCACCAGCGTCAGGGTTACCAGATCCTTCTGGATATGATGCGTGAAGGCACGGATGAGCAGAAGGCAATGGTGCAGGATGCCATCAATCGCCTGTGGTGGCCGACTCTGATGATGTTCGGGCCGACGGATGACGAGTCCCCGAACTCCCAGCAGTCGATGGCATGGAAGATCAAGCGCAAGAGTAACGACGAACTGCGCCAGATGTTCATTGATCAGACAGTGCCGCAGCTGGAGCTGCTCGGCTGCACCGCACCCGATCCGGAACTGAAATGGAATGAGGAAACCGGCCACTACGATTTTGGAGAAATCGATTGGCAGGAGTTCTACGAAGTTCTCAAGGGTAATGGGCCGTGCAACCGTGAGCGCATCAAAACGCGTAAAGACGCAATCGACGGCGGGGCCTGGGTTCGTGAAGCCGCCGCTGCCTACGCCCAAAAACAGCGCGCCCAAGCCGCTTGATCGTGGAGGAATAGAATATGGCTGAATGGAGCCTTTTCGAAGTATTTGTGCGCTCAAAGCACGGCCTGAACCACAAACATGTGGGCAGCGTGCATGCCGCTGACGCAGAGATGGCAATGGAAAACGCCCGGGATCTGTACACGCGCCGCAACGAAGGCGTGAGCATCTGGGTTGTGCCCTCCAATTCCATCACAGCCTCCGCATCAGATGAGAAGGAAGTGCTGTTTGACCCGTCTGATGACAAGGTTTACAGGCACGCCTCCTTCTACCAGCTGCCCGATGAAGTCGGACACATGTAAGGAGCAATGCCATGACACAAACACAAGCATTACAGGAATACCTGCTGCGCCTGGCAGACTCCGACATGATCCTTGGCCAACGCCTTTGCGAACTGTGCGGAAAAGCGCCAGCGCTTGAGGAAGAGATGGCGCTGATGAACACCGCTCTCGATCTCATTGGCCAGGCCCGCAACTGGTATGAATATGCGGCGGAGCTGATCGATGATGGACGGGATCCCGACAAGCTGGTGTTTCGTCGTGATGCCCACGATTACCGCAATCTGCTACTCACGGAGCAGCCCAATGAGGATTTCGCGGTAACCATGGGGCGCCAGTTTTTCTTTGATGTGTGGCACTACTTCACACTCAACAGCCTGACTCGATCCAGCGATGAGCGAATTGCCGGAATCGCCAGCAAGGCTTTGAAAGAGGCCACCTATCACTTGCGCCGTTCATCAGAGTGGATCAAACGCCTAGGTGATGGGACGGAGGAAAGCCACCGCCGCATGCAGGATGCTGTGGATATTCTGTGGCGCTTCACCGGTGAGCTGATCACTCCGGATGACACGGACCATGCAATGGCCGAAGCAGGCATCAGCCCAGACCCTGAGCCTCTGGCCCAAGACTGGCGCGGCATGGTCAACGAGGTTCTCACCCAAGCCACCCTCGCCCCGGGCGCCGAAGACGCCTGGATGTATATGGGAGGCAAACATGGTGAACACACTGAGCACCTCGGTTTCATTCTTGCGGAAATGCAGTTTCTGCAGAGGGCCTATCCCGATGCCACAACATGGTGATTCAGCCAGCCTGTCAGCCCTTGATGGTCTGATTGCCAGCGACCGGGCGCCTACCAACGCCCGGCCCGATCTCCTTACTAAGGACGACATCTGGGCACTGCTCCAGGAGGTCAAGGACCCGGAAGTTCCTGCCATCAGTGTGGTGGAGCTCGGCATTATCCGAGCCGTGCATTGGGACGGCAAAGAGCTGACCGTCGACGTGACCCCCACCTATTCTGGGTGCCCGGCCACCGAGCTGATTGAAGAACTGATTGTTGAGGCGCTGCATGATGCGGGTGTACGCAATCCGACCATCAACCAGGTGCTGACCCCTGCGTGGACCACCGACTGGATTACAACCGAAGGTAAAGAAAAGCTCAGGGCATTCGGAATCGCACCGCCTGAAACGAGCTCCGGCAAGATGAGCTTACTCGGAGAAAGCGCCGTTATTGCATGCCCGCACTGTGGCAGCAATGACACGGAGCGGGTCAGCGAATTCGGATCAACAGCCTGCAAAGCCCTTTATCGTTGCAAGGAATGCCTAGAGCCCTTCGACTATTTCAAATGCATCTAGAGCTGATACGACAATGAAAAAATTCTACCCTCTGACCGTGAAAGAAGTCAGGCCAGAAACAAAAAATGCCGTAACGCTTGCCTTTGACGTGCCGGAGGAGCTTGCGGACACATTCCGCTACCGACAAGGTCAACACCTCATTGTCAGAACCTGGCTGGACGGTGAGGAAGTCCGTCGCTCCTACTCGATCTGTCGCAGTGTCGACGATCAGGAACTGCGGATCGCGGTCAAACACGTACCCGATGGCATTTTCTCGACTTATGCCAATGAACAGATTGAGCCTGGTGAAACGCTCGAAGTAATGCCACCGGAGGGTCACTTTTCGATCGACCTCGACCCCCAGCGGGAAGGCGATTATCTTGCGGTCGCCGCCGGTAGTGGTATCACCCCGATTCTGTCCATTGTGAAAACCACGCTGGAAACCGAGCCTCATAGCAAGGTAACGCTGTTCTACGGCAATCAATCCAGCAACAGCACCATGTTCCGGGATGAGCTGCAGGATCTGAAAAACGACTACATGGCCCGCTTCAATCTGGTCTATATCTTCACCCGTGAAGAACAGGACATTGATCTGTACAACGGACGGATTGACCAGGGCAAATGCGCTGCTTTGTTTGACCACTGGATCAATGTCGAAAACCTCACTGCCGCATTCATCTGTGGGCCTCAGATGATGACTGAGGCCGTGCGTGACTCCCTGAAGGAGCATGGCATGGACAACAGCAGGATCCATTTCGAGCTGTTCATGGCAGCTGGAGGAGCCGCTCAGGCCAAAAAGGAAAAGTCGCCCTCCGATGCCGATCTGGGGTCAGCGAGCAGCGTGACTGTCATCGCTGACGGGCGTTCACTCACCTTCCCGTTGGTGCGCAACAGCCAAAGCATCCTGGATGCCGGCAACGAGGAAGGTGCCGACTTGCCCTTCTCCTGCAAAGCCGGCGTTTGCTCCACCTGCAGAGCCAAGGTCATCGAAGGTGAGGTTGAGATGGATCAGAACTTTGCGCTGGAGGATTACGAGCTCGAAGCCGGCTATGTGCTTTCCTGCCAGTGCCACCCGGTCAGCGACAAGGTGGTACTGGACTACGACGAACTGTAAGTCCCCCTCAAGAAAGATTCCAGTCAAGCGGCAAGCGCCCGCCCAAATCGTGAGTCTTGCCGCAGTTTCAAGAGTTAACGGAGTTCCCTATGTCAGTCCTGAAAAGTTTTATTGCGGGCAACTGGGTTGGCGAGAGCGCCGCCAAAACCCTGCCCAGCGCCATCAATGGCGAAACCGTCGCGCATACCCATGACGATGCCCTGGACTTCAAGAAGGCCGTTGATTTCGGCCGCAATGTTGGCGGCAAAAATCTGATGGACATGGATTTCCAGGAACGCGCCCTGGCTCTGAAAGCCATGGCCCTGTATCTCCAGGAGCATAAAAAGGATCTTTACTCCCTATCCATGCACACGGGCTCGACCAAGGCTGATAACGGGATCGATATCGATGGTGGTTTCGGCACCCTGTTTTCATACGCCAGCATGGGCCGTCGCGAACTTCCTTCCGGCAACGTAGTCCACGAAGGCCCGGTGACGCCCCTGGGCAAGAACAATCACTTTGCCGGCACCCATATCCTCGTGCCCCGCGGCGGCGTAGCCGTCCATATCAATGCTTACAATTTCCCGGTGTGGGGCATGCTGGAGAAATTCGCACCCACGTTCCTTGCCGGCATGCCCTCCATTGTGAAGCCGGCCACCTCCACCAGCTACGTGACTGAACTTGCGGTCCGGCTGATGCACGAATCCGGCGCCCTGCCCGAAGGCAGCCTGCAGCTGATTATAGGCAGTACCGGCGATCTGTTTGATCACCTTGAAGAGCAGGACATCGTGACCTTCACTGGCTCCGCTGCGACCGCGCGCAAGCTCAAGAATCACCCGAACATCATCAACCGTTCAATTCCGTTCAACGCTGAAGCGGATTCATTGAACAGCGCCATCCTTGCACCGGACGTCACCCCCGAACATGAAGAGTTCGATATCTTTGCCAAGGAAGTGACCCGTGAGATGACGTCCAAGGCAGGTCAGAAATGTACCGCGATCCGTCGTGTTCTGGTGCCTGAGAATCAGGTCGAGGCGGTCTGCGAGAAACTCAAAGAACGGCTCTCCAAGGTTACCGTTGGTGACCCCTCAGTTGAAGGGGTTCGAATGGGTGCCCTCGCCTCCCTGGACCAACTCGACGATGTAAAAACCAACATCCAGGAACTGCTGAAAACCAGCGAACTGGTCACCGGCGGGGATAACAACTTTCAGCCGACCGGGGAAGGTACTGACAAAGGCGCGTTCATTGAGCCGCACCTGCTGTTGTGCCGTAATCCAAGCAATGGTTGCGGCGCTCACGATATTGAAGCCTTCGGCCCCGTCGCCACCGTGATTCCCTACGAAACGCTGGAAGACGCCGTTGCGCTTTGTGCAAAAGGTCGAGGCTCTCTGGTTACGACGATTACAACCCGGGATCCGGCCATTGCCGGCGAGCTTGCCCCCCGGTTTGCAGCTTTTCACGGTCGGTTGCACCTGCTGGATGCCGAAGCAGCCAAGGAATCCACAACGCACGGTTCACCGCTGCCCATGCTCAAACATGGTGGCCCCGGTCGCGCCGGCGGCGGGGAAGAGCTTGGAGGCATCCGGGCAGTTCATCACTACCTGCAAAGAACGGCCATCCAGGGCTCGCCCAACATGCTGGCCGCAGTGACACGCGAGTATGTTAACGGTGCGGATGTGATCGAAACGGAGGTGCATCCCTTCCGTCGCCATTTCGAAGATCTGCAGATCAACGAATCGCTTCTAACCCATCGTCGGACCGTAACCGAAGCGGACATCGTCAACTTTGGCTGCCTGTCCGGTGATCATTTCTACATGCACTTCGACGAGATCGCAGCCAGGGAATCCCAGTTCGGTAAGCGCATTGCACATGGCTACTTTGTACTCTCAGCAGCCGCCGGTCTTTTCGTTTCTCCTGGAGAAGGTCCCGTGTTGGCGAACTACGGTCTGGATACACTGCGCTTTATCGAGCCCGTTGCTCCTGGCGACACCATCCGGGCACGGCTGACGTGTAAGCGGAAGATCGACCAGGGCCGGAAATCTCCGGATGGGCACCCTCAAGGCGTGGTGGTCTGGGATGTTCAGGTTACCAATCAGAATGACGAGTTGGTGGCCAGTTATGACATCCTGACACTCGTTGCCAAAGCAAACGAGTAACGTCTGGCCCCCTGATTGTCTCTGCTCTGAATCCTTGGAGAGACAATCAGCCAAAAAGGTTGCCCGCGTTTTACGGGGAGTGGCAGTTGCTGACTTCAGCAACGCTGCCACTATCCCTCACAGCTACCCTTCCCTCTCAGTATCTTTTCCCCTACCCGGCCCATATAATCCATCGCATTGTAATCACGCCTTGGATCACGCGGTGGTAGCCCCTGCTTATAGTAGTCCAGATCAAAGAAACTCGGCGCTGCGGTTTGCCAGAGGGCACGAACACGGAATCGTGCTTTGTTGGGATCAACGCTCAGTTGTGGCTCAACAAACAGCCGAGAAATAAAATTGCGCCGCAACTGCCGGCTAACCAATTCCTCAGCTTGAGCAATCTCTCGCAGCTGAGCGCTGTACCGGCTGGTATCGATTCCGTCCGGTCAACCACATCTGGCAAGCTGGAAAGTGGAGTCGGGCGATGCCAGTGACCACTGCTCACCCCGTCTAATTGGTGGTGAGCTCATTTGGGACCTCCGCCTGGAAATCGCCATCGACAACGCGAACATCCTGTTCCACCAATTCCTGACCACCCATCCTGACGGACGAGACTAGGCGTTCGACGGCCTGCTCGAACCGCGAATCAACTGTGGCATCAGTCCCATTATCGGCCGTGTAGTCTTTACTCAACCCACTAAACTGCTGCGGAATCTGCTGAGCCAGTTCGAAATCCGCCTTTAGACGAGCCTTGTCCATTGCGGCGCTCATATCGCTAGAGAGCGCAATTCCTACCCCATACAAAGCGTTTGCACCGCACCCGGCGGCTCTTCCTTTCTCTTCATGAAAATCCGGGCTGGCTCTACAACATTCGCGTGAGTGTATCGTCACGCTGGGCGAAGTGATGGAACAAGGCGATGCCGGTATGCCCAAGGACCAGCACCCCGAAGGCCCAGGCGAGCGGCGAATGGAGATCACCGAGGCTTGAAGCCCATGCGATTTCTCGCCCCTCTGCGAATATCTCAATCCCGAACGCGGTCAATCCGTACCCTCCTCCCAACATGGCCAATATACCGGTCAGGGGCAGCAACAACATGCCTGCGAAAAGCAAGCCATGTCCGGCTTTCACCAGCTTGGCGGTAGCCGGGCGCTGTCGTGGACGATGCCGGCGCTGACTCATCACCCAAAGAAGCCGCAGCACAATCAAGCCGAGCAACAGGGTGCCAATAGAGATATGCCAGGGGACCAGTGTCTGACCGATCCAGTGTTCTCCCTCGGAGATCCGATCACCGAACTTGAGCAGTTGCCAAATGACCAACACCGCCATCAACCAATGCAGGAACTTGCTGACGCTGCCATAGCGCTCTTTGGAATCGTTAATCATTAGAATCCCCTAGACGTAGTTAAACAGTAATGGAGCAGCGCCAAGCAGGCAGGCGTTTTGCCTGCTTGGCGCCGGCATCCCGATCAGCAAAAGCTCTCGACGATGCCGCCTTCGACGCGAAGCGCCGCCCCGGTAGTGGCACTGGCTTGGGACGAGGCTGTGTAGACGCAGAGATTAGCCACCTCATCCGGCGTCGCGAAGCGCTTGAGTAGTGTCGAGGGACGATTCTCGTTAAGAAACAGCGTCTCCATCTCATCAACCGAGACACCACGCTCTTCAGCAAGCTTCGCCAGCATCGCCATGGCCCCTTCCGTGCTAGTCGGACCGGGCAGGATGGTGTTGACGGTCACACCGCCGCCCGCCAGCACCTTGGCCAGCCCGCGGGAGAGGCCCTGCATAGCAGCCTTGCTAACACCGTAGTGCACCATCTCTGTGGGGATATTGAGTGCCGACTCGCTGGAAATGAACTGGATGCGACCCCAGCCACGTTCTTGCATCCCTTTGGCATAGTGCCGCACTAGGCGCAAGCCGCTCATGACATTCACCTGAAGGATTTCCTCCCAAGCGGCGTCGTCAATGTCGAAAAAAGAGCAGCCACCGTAGATGCCCAGATTGTTAATCAGAATATCCACATCGGGTATGGCGGCAATCAGTGCCTGCGCACCCTCGACAGTGGCAAGATCGGCGGCAAGGCCCGATAGGCGCGCCCCGGGGACTGCCCTGCCGATGCTCTCGACTGCCCTATCTACGGTATCCTGCTTGCGTCCCGTGATCACCACCTCGGCTCCAGCCCTCGCCAGCCCCTCGGCAATGGCAAAGCCGATCCCGGTGGTCGATCCGGTGACAATGCCGCGCTTTCCGTTCAAGTCGATCTGCATGAATTGTCTCCCTGTTTGGTCTTCACATGAGGCTGTTATTACTGGTCCCACGTCGGGGCAAGATTGTCCGGACTGAGGATGCGGCCATCCGTACGCACGAGATCATCGATCATGGCCATCTCGTCGGACGACAGGGCAAAATCGAAAATGGCGATATTTTCCTCAATGCGCGTCAGCTTGGTGGTGCGGGTCAAGGGCACGTCGCCCTTTTGATGCGCCCACCTCAGAACCACTTGTGCCGCATTTTTGCCATGCGCCGCACCAATACGGGCCAGCACCGGCTCACGCGGCGCCGCGCCCATCGCCATGACGAAGAACCCGGTCAGTGGCACACCAAGTTCATGTGCATGCTTTCGCAACGTCGACTGGTCGAGATAGGGGTGGATCTCGACCTGGTTCGTGGCAATCGGCGCCTCGCTTATCTCGACCGCGCGGGCAAGCTGGGTGGCGTTATAGTTGCTGACGCCGATATGGCGCGTCCAACCGCGTGCGTGGACTTCATTCAATAGCTCGATCTGGCGCTCGATCGGCATGCTGTGGCCGGGCCAGTGCACGAGCAGCAGATCGACTCTATCCAGCTCAAGCCTTTCGAGGCTTTCCTGAACCGAAGGCAGGAAACGCGCTTCCGAGAAATGACTATTCATCACCTTGGTAGCGACGAACACCGCATCGCGATCCATGCCAATGTCGCGCAGGGCACGGCCGAGCGCGGCCTCGTTGCCGTAAAGCTGGGCCGTGTCGAAGGCACGAAAACCCGCCTGCCAGGCGGCGGGAATCAACCGGGCGACCTGCTGGTCGTCTAACTCGTCAAGACCGAAGCCAATCGGGGGAAGTGAGCGACTCATACAGCCGCTTCCGTGCGTATCCATACGCCTTCTCCAGGTAAATGATCCCGCTCATGCGCTCGCTCAAGCTCCAGCTCAGGACCCTGCGGCACGATAAGCGTCGGGTTGAGAGCGGCATTGGTGTAGTAACCGATCTTGATATGCTCAAGATTGACCGTCTCGCGTACACCCGGCCACTGATAGAGCTCACGCAGATAGCTCGACAGATGCGGATAGTCTTCCAGGCGGCGGATATTGCATTTGAAGGCGCCATGGTAAGCCGTATCGAAACGCACCAACGTGACGAAGAGACGCCAGTCGGCTTCGGTCAGGAAGGTGCCTGCCAGGTAGCGATGCGTGGCCAAGTGGTCTTCGAGGCGATCAAGTGCTTGGAACACCTCGGTAACAGCACCATCATAGGATGCCTGATTCTTGGCAAAACCGGCTCGATAGACGCCATTGTTGAGCTTCTCGTAGACGAACTCGTTCCAGGCATCGATCGTCGCGCGCAGCGGTTCGGGGTAGAAGTCGAGGTTATTCCCGGTGAGATGGTCGAATGCGCTATTGAATATCCGGATGATATCCGCCGACTCGTTATTGACGATCCGCCCCTGAGCCCGGTCCCACAGCACCGGGACCGATACCTTGCCGGTGTAACGGGGTTCCGTCATGGTGTAAAGCTGATGGTGGTGTCGAACCTCGCTCAGATGCGATCCGGCATCCTGCGATTCTGCGTAGTACCAGCCCTCCTCCCCCATCGCCGCCTCAGCAACGGAGAGTGGAATCAGGTTTTCCAATCCCTTGAGCTTGCGAAAGATCAACGTGCGGGAAGCCCATGGGCAACAATAAGCAACGAACAGTTGATATCGCCCCGGCTCGGCGGGCGATGCGGCATCGCTCTTCGCCCCTGATTCACCGTGAGGCACTATCCAACGCCGAAACCGGGTAGGTTCTCGCTCAAAGGTACCGCCTCTGATCTCGTTGCTGGCAATCTCGCCCTTAACCCATTGTCCGTTGATAAGACCTGGCATAACACTCTCCCAAAAACTAGATGGCGGTCGGACGCACCGACGATCACCCAAGCACTTTGACTAGATGATGCGAATAGTGTGAATTAGTTGCTATATATGCGTAAGACAGCAGGAATGAAACCCATGGTTGACGGAATAGAAACTATCGGCGGGGCACTGGAAGACATTCGCGCGTTTTGCGCGGTTGCCGAGTTCGGAACGGTCTCGGCCGCAGCAAGACAACTGGGCGAGACCAAGGGAGGTATCAGTCGTCGGCTGTCACGGCTGGAACATCGGCTTGGCGTGACCTTGTTGGCACGAGCCCCGCGGGCAGTCTCGCCAACCGAAGAAGGTACAGCCTTTTATAGTAAGGCGAGAGAAGCACTGGCGTGGCTGGACGATGCCGCAGAAGGTGCACAGGAATCTCAAGATGTGCCACGGGGCCATTTGCATGTAACCGCCCCGGTGGACATCGGAATGGAGTTGATGCCATCGATCGTCGCGAAATTCCGGACACTTTATCCACAGATTACCGTTGAACTTCTGATAACGGACAACCCGCTCGATCTCGCAGCCAATCGTATCGACCTAGCCTTAAGAGCCCAAGACGGTAACCTGCCGGACATGGTCTATCGCGCTTCATCGGTGGCCCAGCTTCGTGTGGGGCTTTACGCCTCCCCGCTCTACCTTGAGGCGAACGGACTGTCACCGGAAACCCCTGCTGCGCTTGCCGATCATCATCTTGTCATCTCGCATGAATTCACGGGAGCCGCGCAGCTGTTACTGACTGATCGCAGAGGTCGCACACAGGAAGTGGTGATCCGGCCAAGCATTCGTACCAGTGACTACGCCAGTGTATTGCGCTTGGCAATGGCAGGTGCTGGGATTGGCCCTATTCCCGACTTGGTGGCCGACACACACATTACCTCCGGAGCTCTGGTACCGGTACTGGCGGATTGGAGACTATCGGAAGGAAAACTCTATGCAATCAGCCTGAGTGGCCAGAATGCACCGGCACGCGTGCGTGTCTTTCGAGAGTTCATCCGTAAAGAGCTCAATGCAGTGTAGAAGGACACTTCAGGTTTGCTCCTGTATCGCCTGATACCGAGCGCGAGCAGCCACAATCATGTGGTGATGGGTGTCCGCCCAGGCCACGAGCTGTTGCATCGGTTCAAGAAAGGAGCGCCCCAATGGGGTTAAGGCGTATTCCACCCGTGGAGGGACCTCTGGATAGAGCGTACGGGTTATGAATCCATCCTGCTCCAGCTGCTTGAGCGTGCGGGAAAGCATTTGCTTCGAGATATCGCCAATCTCACGCATCAGAGCATTAAAGCGCTGGGGACCAGGTTCCAGCGCCTCGAGAATCAGCAGACTCCACTGGTCACCAATCCGGTCGAGTACGTCGCGAATCGGGCAAGGCTGTTCGAACATCTCTTCGTCACCAGGGAATGTTGTCATTGTTTCTCCAGGAATGAATGGACACGCATGGTCACATTGTTGTGACCCGGTAAGGTAAAGGTGACTTCTTGTGCCGTCACGGCATCTCCTTTAAGTTTACCTGAAGGTCTGCATATTAGACCAAGTACCAAAACTGAACTTATAGGAGTGTCTGATGGCAAATGTTGCGCTGATCGGGGCGTCGGGTGATGCAGACTCCCGTATCTCTTTTGAAGACTACGCCACGCACTGGTAGATGAGTTGAAAAATTCCACTCATGTACGTCAGCGCTTCACGGTTGACTACTGATTAATCTCACGAAAGGAAAAAGTTCATGTCGATCGCTAAAACCCTTGCTGTTGTGTCTACTGCCCTGATGCTTACCGTACCCACCTTATCCTTAGCGCAGCCGGAACGGGACGTTCAACAGGAAGAGGCCAATCGCACGCTGGTGGTGAATTTCTACAACCAGTTTTTCAACGAACACGAGACCGAGCAGAGCTCAAGCGTGCTGGCGCAGGACTACATTCAGCACAACCCGGAAGTGCCTGATGGCAAGGCGCCCTTTGTGGATTACTTCGCGGGCTACTTTCAGAAAAACCCGGACTACCAGAGCGAGATCGTGCGCAGCGCTGCAGATGGTGACCTGGTCTGGCTTCACGTCCACTCGACCAATGGTGAGGAGGACCGCGGCGAGGCCGTGGTGGATATCTTCCGCGTCGAAGACGGCATGATCGTCGAGCACTGGGACGTGATACAGCCAGTGCCGGAAGACGCCGCCAACGATAACACCATGTTTTAGAACAGACAGCCGTTACACCAGATAGTATAAGGAAGATGACATGACCGGTAGTGCATCCGTGGAACACGCCATGCCCCAGGCCTTGGTGGTCGGCGCCTCCCGCGGAATAGGCTTGGGCCTTGTGCGCGTGCTGCTCACGCATGGTTGGCAGGTGACCGCCACGGTGCGCGACACAGCCCGCACGCCGCAGGCGCTTTCAGAACTGCAGAAGAAACATGACGCGGCGCTTAAGATCGTCGATCTCGATCTCAGTCAGTCGTCCCGACCTGGTGAACTCGCCGGATCGCTCAGCTCAAGGGCGCTGAATCTTCTGGTGATCTCGGCCGGCATCATGGGGCCCGATCATCAGCGCGCCGAACAGGCCAACCGGGAAGAGACCGGTGAGCTGTTTGACCTCAATGCCATGGCACCGCTACGGCTGGCCCGCGCCCTACTGCCGGCCATGGCACCCAATGGGGTGATCAGCTTTGTGAGTTCAAGGATGGGCAGCGTTTCACTCAACAATCTGGGGGATCGTGAGCTCTATCGGGCCAGTAAGGCGGCGCTCAACAGCCTCTCACGCGGCTTTGCCATCAATGAGGCAATCCCTGCCGGCGTCGGTGTGCTCAATTTACATCCGGGTTGGGTACAAACCGACATGGGTGGGGGCGAGGCGCCGATTACGATCGAGCAGAGTGCGACTGGGATGGTGAACGTAATGGAAGACGCATTGGGACAGGTTGAGCAGCGTTTCCTGGATTTTGAGGGCCAGACGCTGACCTGGTAAGGCCGCTGAGTCAGTGCTGATGAACCATTGGTCTCATGGCAATGAACTCCCTTCGGGCCGAAGGCACCACTGCACCTACCATTCCTCGGGATTCCATTCCTACATAAAGTCGATGAACGCGCGCGTACGCCGGAACAAGGGGCCCTGGAGATCAGCGCGAGATTACCAAGGCCGTAGGGCCTGAGTGTGCTGAAAATGTTCTGGAATCTACAGGAGGCAGCGTTAAAACACTGAAATAACTCGAAAGGAATTGGTCGGGGCGGCAGGATTTGAACCTGCGGCCTCTGCTCCCCCAGAGCAGCGCGCTACCAAGCTGCGCCACGCCCCGACCGAAGGGTGCTGCTTGAACAGCGGCGCAAATAATAACGGATGGCGCAGTTAAATGAAAGGGGTCAGTTCAGGGCTCTGCCCAATTCCTTCAGTGCCACAAGCCGCGCGATATAGGAGACCTTCACACCCAGCGCGAAGATGAGCATGGATACGTGGGCGGCGATCTGGCCCACCATGCTGACGTGGTCAGCGAAAGGATAGGCAACGAGAACACAGACACCAATGGCTAAAAGAAAGAATGCCAGAGCGCTGTTGGCGATGAGAAGAAGACGTTCCATGGATAAGCCACTATAAGATTCATTTATTATGAATCATAATAGAGGCAACGGAGGGCTGATTCAAGTCAGAAAAGTGGTTCAGGTATTGAGAACGTTCAGTACGTCTTCCAGCTCGGTGATCATCTGGCGGATCAGTTGCTTGTACTGGGTATCCTCTTCCTTGGTATCTTCACTGCTCAGTTTCTGCTTGGCACCGCCAATGGTGAAGCCCTGGTCGTACAGCAGACTTCGGATCTGGCGAATGAGAAGGACGTCCGCACGCTGGTAGTAGCGCCGGTTGCCCCGCCGCTTGACCGGATTGAGCTGCGGAAACTCCTGCTCCCAGTACCGCAGCACATGCGGTTTCACGTAGCACAGATCCGCCACCTCACCGATGGTGAAGTAGCGCTTGCCCGGAATGGCCGGCAGTTCGTTATTGTGGCTGGGTTCCAGCATACGCTTCTACTTTCTGCTTGAGCTTCTGTCCGGGCCGGAAGGTCACGACGCGCCGCGCGCTGATCGGGATCTCTTCTCCTGTCTTGGGGTTACGCCCCGGGCGCTGGCGCTTGTCCCTGAGATCAAAGTTGCCGAAGCCGCTGAGCTTGACCTGCTCATTGTGGCCCAGCGCCTCGCTGATCTCACCGAAGAACGCCTCCACCATCTCCTTGGCTTCACGCTTGTTCAGACCCAGCTCCTCATAGAGCCGTTCCGCCATGTCCGCCTTGGTCAGTGCTGCCATTCGCTAACTCCTCAACTGCGCTCCCAGCCTTGTGCTCAGTGCGTTGGTCACGCCATCCAGCAGTTCCTGGACTTCCGCGTCACCCAGGGTGCGCTCCGGGTGCTGCCAGAACAGGCTCAACGCCAGGCTTCTGAAGCCCTCCTTCACGTGTTCGCCCTGATAAACGTCGAACACCCTGAGCCCGGTCAGAAGCTCACCGGCTGCTTCCCGGGCCACATTCTCAACGGCCGCCCATTCCGTTTCCTCATCCACAAGCATAGCCAAATCACGGCGAACTTCAGGGAATTTTGAAAAAGCTTTGAAATGAGGGACATGCCCGTTGAGAACTGCTTCCAAGCTTAGTTCATAAAGACAGACGTTGCCATTCAGATCCAGTGATTTCTGGATTCCGGGGTGCAGGGTGCCAATCCAGCCCACCGGCTGACCGCCGCTGTAGACCCGCGCCGACTGGCCCGGATGCAGCGCCGGATGGCGTTCCCGGGCAAAACTGAAGCTCTGCCCCAGCATTGCCCCCAGGGATTCCAGGTCACCCTTGGCATCATAGAAGTCCACTTCCCGGTTGCCGTTGACCCAGTTCTCACTGGCCACCGGCCCACTGAGCAATGCGCTCAGCATGCCCTCCTGTTCAATGGACTGATCCTTGCGCTCGAACCGCAGCCCGGTCTCAAACAGCCGTACCCGGTGCTGCTGGCGTTTCTGGTTGTACGCCAGCGTCTCCAGGAGCCCGGGCCAGAGGCTGGAACGCATGACCGCCATGTCCGCGGATATGGGGTTGGCCAGCTCAATGCCTTCCGCCTCCGGGGTCACCTGTTTCTGCTGCTCCGGCGAGATGAAGCTGTAGGTGATGGCCTCCTGGTACCCCAGGGCGACCAGATGATCCCGCACCCGGTCCATTGGGCGGCGGGATTCCGGCTCAGCGCTCAGACGCAAACGCCCCTCGGGCTCGGTGACTGGCATGCGGTTATAGCCGTAGATGCGCCCGATTTCCTCGATCAGATCCACTTCCAGGGCAATATCGAAACGGAAGCTGGGGACTTCCACCTCCCAGCCATCGCGGTAAAGGTGCACCACCCGCAGCCCCAGCCGGGCCAGGATTTCCTCGGTTGTGGTGCGGTCGATGGTCATGCCGAGCACCGTATTGACCCGTTCTTCCCGCAGGTGGACCGTCTGCTGGGCAGGCAGGTGCTGCTCGCTCACCACCTCAATGACTTCACCCGGCTCACCACCAACAATGGAAAGCAGCAGCGCTGTGGCCCTTTCGGTGGCGGCCCGCTGCAGGCGCCAGTCCACGCCGCGCTCAAAGCGGTGCGAGGAATCCGTGTGCAGCCCATGGGCGCGCGCCTTACCCGCCAGCCTGACCGGATCGAAGAAGGCGCTTTCGAGAACGATATCCCGGGTGTGTTCCGAGACACCGGACCCTTCACCGCCCATGATTCCGGCCAGCGCCACGGGTTTGCTGTGATCCGCGATGACCAGGTTGTCCGTGCCCAGGGTGAGTTCCTGACCATCCAGAAGGGTCAGCTTCTCCCCTTCCGAGGCCATGCGCACGACGATGCCACCCTGTACATGAGCGCGGTCGAAAGCGTGCATGGGCTGGCCCAGCTCAAGCATCACATAATTAGTAACGTCCACCACCGGGTCGATGCTGCGGATCCCCGAACGCCGCAGGCGTTCCTGCATCCAGACCGGCGTTTCCACGGCAACATTCACGTTACGGATGATGCGCCCGACATAACGCGGGCAGGCTGCGGCGGCGTCCACCCGGATGGAGGGGATCTCGGAATGCACTGCGGGAACCGGGTCCAGTACCAGATCCTCGAAGGGCTCTTCGGTCAGTGCCCCGAGATCCCGTGCCACGCCGCGAATCGAGAGGCAGTCACTGCGGTTCGGCGTAAGATCCACATCGAGACTCTGATCATCCAACTGCAGCCATTGCCGCAGATCCGCACCGGCTTCCGCTTCAGAGGCCAGCTCCATCAGGCCCTCGCTGGCTTCGGACAGCTCCAGCTCCGATTCGGCGCAGAGCATGCCGTTGGACGTCTGACCCCGCACCTCGGTGCGTCGGATTTCCATACCTCCGGGCAGGCTGGCACCGGGCCGTGCCAGCGGTGCCCTGAGGCCAACCCGGACGTTGGGCGCCCCGCAGACCACATCCAGGGTTTCCCGGCCATCCCAGACCCGGCAGAGGCTCAGCTTGTCCGCCTCCGGATGGGGCTCAACCGCCGTCACTTCCCCGACAACGACACCCTCAAAGGCACCGGAAACCGGCTCAACCTCGTCCACTTCAAGGCCGGCCATGGTGATGGCCTCAACCAGTTCGTTGCTGCTCATGCGGGGATTGACCCATTCCCGCAACCACTGTTCGCTGAACTTCATCGGTCTGAATCCTGTTTATTCCAATCGGGCTTCAACGGAACTGGCGCAGGAAGCGCAGATCATTCTCAAAGAACTGGCGCAGATCGGTCACGCCATAGCGCAGCATGGCCAGGCGCTCCACGCCCAGGCCAAAGGCAAAGCCGGACCACTGTTCCGGGTCCACGCCACAGTTCTCGAACACCCTGGGATGGACCACACCGCAGCCCATGACCTCCAGCCACTTGGTGCTGCCGTCGGATTCCCGGCCCCATTCGATATCCACCTCGGCGGAGGGTTCCGTGAAGGGGAAATAGGAGGGCCGGAAGCGCACCGCCAGGTCCTCTTCAAAGAATGCTCGCAGGAAGGCCTCAATGGTGCTCTTGAGATCCGCGAAACTTGCGTAGCGGTCCACCAGAAGCCCTTCCACCTGATGGAACATGGGCGTATGGGTGAGATCCGAGTCGCAGCGATAGACACGCCCCGGGCAGATCATTCGGAACGGCGGCTCGCCGTTTTCCATGGTGCGGATCTGTACCGGCGAGGTATGGGTTCTCAGCACGGTGCCCGGATTGAAGTAGAAGGTGTCGTGCATGGCCCTGGCCGGGTGGTGCTCCGGAATGTTGAGGGCCTCGAAGTTGTGGTGGTCGTCCTCGATCTCGGGCCCTTCCGCCACCTCATAGCCGGCACCACCAAAAATCGCCTCGATACGGCGCAGCGTGCGTGTCACCGGGTGCAATCCACCCGCATCACGCCCGCGCCCCGGCAGGGTCACGTCGATGGATTCGGAGGCAAGCCGGGCCTCCATGGCCTCCGCTTCGAGCCACTCTTTCTTCCCAGCGATCGCGTTCTGGACCTGCTCCTTGGCATCGTTGATGCGCTGGCCCGCCACCGGGCGTTCCTCGGCACTGAGCTGCCCAAGCGTCTTGAGCAGGGCCGTGAGATGGCCTTTCTTGCCCAGGTAGTCAACGCGGACCTGTTCAAGCTGCTTCAGATCCGTACTCGCCTCAACCGCGTTCAGCCCCTGCTCGAGCAGGGATTCCAGGTTCTCCATGGAACGGACTCCAAAAAAATAGGGGAAGAGCGTGCTCTTCCCCTACTGATCCAGGTTGGGCCCAGACGGGCCGGTTTTCAGCGGACGATGAAGAGCTCAGGCCGCGAGAGCGGTCTTTGCCTTTTCCACCACTGCCGAAAACGCCTGCTTCTCATTCATCGCCAGATCTGCCAGGACCTTGCGATCAATCTCGACGTTGGCCTTCTTGAGGCCCGCGATCAGGCGGCTGTAGGACAGCCCGTTGGCGCGCGCGCCGGCATTGATACGAGCGATCCACAGCGCACGGAACTGACGCTTGCGCTGCTTGCGGTCGCGATAGGCATACTGCTTCGCCTTGATGACCGCCTGTTTCGCAACACGATACACACGGCTCCGGGCACCGTAGTAGCCCTTCGCCTGCTTCATGACCTTCTTGTGACGACGACGCGCCACCACACCACGTTTAACGCGAGGCATAATCCAATCCTTCTATCTACTGACCTTGAACGGTTTACTTACGGAGCATGCGACGGATATGAACCTCGTCGCTCTTGTGCACCTGAGTCGTGCCACGAAGCTGACGCTTCCGCTTGGGACTCTTCTTGGTCAGGATATGACTGGTATGCGACTGCTTGCGCTTGAAGCCGTTGGCCGTCTTCTTGAAGCGCTTGGCCGCCCCGCTGTTGGTTTTCATCTTGGGCATTTCAACTACTCCGCATTCGGTATCAGATAATGATGGATGACGGCTCGCAGAGAGGCCGTCATTTCTTCTTCCGGGGGGCAACCACCATGGTCATCTGACGACCTTCCATCTTGGGCCGCTGCTCAACCTGAGCCAGCTCCTCGATGTCGGATTCAACACGCTGCATCAGCTGCATGCCGATTTCCTGGTGCGCCATCTCACGTCCGCGGAAGCGGATGGTGACCTTGCCTTTATCCCCTTGCTCAAGGAAACGTATCAGGTTGCGCAGTTTGACCTGATAATCCCCTTCTTCAGTTCCAGGCCGGAATTTGACTTCCTTGATCTGGATCTGTTTCTGCTTCTTCTTGGCCGCTGCCCGGGCTTTCTTCTCCTCGAACAGCTTCTTGCCATAATCCATGATCCTGCAGACCACGGGGTCCGCGTCGGAAGCCATCTGGACCAGATCCAGCTCTACCTCCGCAGCTTTTTCGAGCGCCTCTTCAAGAGGCACGATACCCACTTGATTGCCTTCTGAATCGATCAGGCGAACTTCGGATGCATCGATGTTCTCGTTGATCGGTGGACGCTGGTTGCGGCCACCACGCGGGTTCGACTTTTTGATAGTTAGGTCTCCGTTTCGACTCTGCCCTTGCGTTTGGATTCCGTCTCCAGACGGCCCTGGAGCTCCTCCAGAGTCATGGTACCCAGATCCTCGCCAGTGCGGGTCCGGACAGCCACCTCGCCTTTCTCGACTTCCTGATCGCCAACCACGACCAGGTAGGGTACCTTGTCAATCGTGTGCTCGCGAATTTTAAAGCCGATCTTCTCGTTTCTCAAGTCAGCATGGGCACGAAAGCCCGACTCCTCAAGTGTTTGTGCCACATTCCGGGCATAATCGGCCTGATTGTCCGTGATATTGAGCACCGCCACCTGCAGCGGGGCCAGCCAGAGTGGGAAGGCCCCCTCGTATTCCTCGATCAGGATCCCGATGAAGCGCTCGAACGAGCCCAGGATGGCCCGATGCAGCATCACCGGCGTCTGGCGCCCCTGCTCCTGGTCCCTGGGCACGTACTCAGCGCCCAAGCGACCCGGCATCGCGAAGTCCACCTGGATGGTGCCGCATTGCCAGACCCGCTCCAGGCAGTCCTTCAGTGAGAACTCGATCTTGGGCCCGTAGAAGGCGCCCTCGCCGGGGAGCAGCTCCCACTCCACGCCCTCGTTGTTGAGCGCTTCCTCCAGCGCCTTCTCGGACTTGTCCCAGATTTCGTCCGAGCCGACCCGCTTTTCCGGGCGTGTGGAGAGCTTGTATTGGATCTCCTGAAAACCGAAGTCCTTATAGACCTCGTGCAGCAGGTCCATGAACGCCGCCACCTCACTCTGGATCTGGGATTCTTCGCAGAAGATGTGGGCGTCATCCTGGGTGAAACCACGCACCCGCATCAGGCCATGGAGCGCGCCGGATGCCTCATTGCGGTGACAGGACCCGAACTCGGACAGCCGCAGCGGCAGGTCCTTGTAGCTCTTCAGGCCCTGATTGAACACCTGCACATGGCAGGGGCAGTTCATGGGCTTGATCGCGTAGTCGTACTTCTCGGACTCAGTAGTGAACATGTCATCCTGGAATTTCTCCCAGTGACCGGACCGTTCCCAGAGCGTCCGCGAGACCACCTGCGGTGTGCGGATCTCATCGTAACCGTGCTTGCGCAGCTTGACACGCAGGTACTGCTCAATCTGCTGGTAGACCGTCCACCCCTTGGGGTGCCAGAAGACCATGCCGGGCGCCTCTTCCTGCATGTGAAAGAGTGACAGCTTCTTGCCGACCTTCCGGTGGTCACGCTTCTCGGCTTCCTCCACCCGTTTCAGGTAGGCCTTGAGCTGCTTCTTATCCGGCCAAGCGGTGCCGTAGATCCGCTGCAGCTGTTCGTTGTCGGTATCACCCCGCCAGTAGGCGCCTGCAACCCGGGTCAGCTTGAACGCTCCGAGACGGCCCGTGCTGGGCACGTGTGGGCCGCGGCAGAGGTCGATGAATTCGCCCTGCTTGTAGAAGGAGAGCTGCTCCTCGCCCGGAATATCGTCGATGATCCGGACCTTGTACTCCTCACCCATACGGTCAAAGAGCTGCTTCGCGCTTTCCCGGTCCATGACCGAGCGCTCAATGGGATAGTTCTCCTTCGCCAGCTCTTCCATGCGCTTTTCGATCTGCTCGAGATCGTCCGGCGTGAAGGGGCGGTCGTACTTGAAGTCGTAGTAGAAGCCGTTTTCCACCACGGGGCCGATGGTTACCTGGGCGTCCGGGAAGAGTTCCTTGACCGCCTGCGCCATCAGGTGAGCCGTGGAGTGGCGGATCACCTCAATGCCCTCTTGGTCCCGGTCGGTCACAATCGCCACTTCCGCGTCATCCTCGATGGTATAGCCGGTATCCACCAGTCGACCGTCAACCTTGCCGACTACGGCGGCCTTGGCCAGGCCGGTGCCGATGCTGCGGGCTACTTCCTCTACGGTGACGGGATGCTCGAAAGTGCGCTGACTGCCATCGGGCAGGGTAATCACGGGCATAAACAGGCTCCTGTCAGTGGTGATCCCCACGAAAGATCACGTGAATGTCGGGGAAGACGGGATTCTAACAACGGAAAAGCCGCACGACCATCCGGATTCACCACGAATCCGGCGGCACGTGCGGCTGTTCCCTGCGCAGAGCCGTTCTATTGCGGGCGATTGCCGGCCTTGGCAGCAATCTTTTCAGGCTTGAGCAGGAACCGCGCCAGCGCCGGCATCAGCCAGATGGCACCGACCATGTTCCACAGGAACATGAAGGTCAGCAGCAGGCCCATGTCCGCCTGAAACTTGATCGGCGACAGCATCCAGGTGAACACGCCCAGCGCCAGTGTGATGCCAGTGAATGCCACGGCCTTGCCGGTGCTGCGCAGCGTCTCGAAGTAGGCCTCCTGCAGCGGATAGCCTTCCTTAAGGAAGCGCTCCAGTTTGCTGAACATGTAGATGCCATAGTCCACGCCAATGCCCACGCCCAGCGCGATCACCGGCAGCGTGGCGACCTTGATGCCGATGCCGGCCTGGGCCATGAGCGCCTCGGCGATGATCGAGGTCAGGCCCAGCGGAAGGATGACACAGAGTACCGCCCGCACAGAGCGGAAGCTGATCAGACATAGCAGCGAGACCACGCCATAGACGGCCAGCAGCATCTTGTTCTTGGCACTGGCGATCACCTCGTTGGTGGCGGCCTCAACACCGGCGTTGCCCGCCCCCAGGAGAAAGCGATGATTTTCGTTATTGTATTCATCCGCGAAGTCTTCCACCTCGTTGGTCACGCGGCGCAGGGTCTCCGCCTTGTGATCGTCGAGATAGGCCACCAGAGGCGTCAGGCTGCAGTCGGTGTTGATCATGCCACTCGGGGCCTGCCGGATGGAGGCGTTGATGATGGTCTGGTTCCGGGAGATCTCGTACCAGTTCCAGTTGCCCTCGTTGAGCGCCCGGGTGACGATCTTGGAAACATCCGCCAGCGAGCCGGTCGAGTCGACCCCCTCGGTGTTCGCCAGCCGCCACTGGAGCCGGTCCAGGGAACGCAGCACCGGATACTGGGTACAGGTCTCGGGTGGGGTCTCGACCATGACAACCAGTACGTCCGCGGATTGACTGTAATTGTCCACGATGAAGCGGTTGTCCTGATTGTACTGGCTGTCAGGCCGCAGCTCGGGTGCCCCCTGATCCAGGTCACCGACCTTGAGATCCTGCTTGTAGTACATGGCAACGCCGAAGCCGACCACCGCGATCAGCAGTGAAATAGGCGCCACGCCCGGATGGGCGAAATAGGACATGACGCGCCACTTGCGGTCCGCCCCACCCTCGTGGTTCTGAACATGCTTGACGCCCCCTTTGGTGATCCCGATGTAGGACATGATCACCGGATGCAGGACCAGGTTGGTGATGATGATCACCGCCACCCCGATGCCGGCTGCCACGGCCAGATCCCGGATTACGTCGATCTCGATGAACAGCAGCGTCAGGAAGCCGAAGGCGTCACTCACCAGAGCCACAATACCGGGAATGTAGAGGGACCGGAACGCCAGGCGGGCGCTGGTCAGCGGGTCAAAGCCCTTGGCCGCCTCCAGCGCCATGGCATTGACCACCTGCACCCCGTGACTGATCCCGATCGCAAACACCAGGAATGGCACCAGAACCGAGTAGGGATCCAGGCCATAGCCGAGCAGGCGCAGGATGCCCATCTGCCAGAAAACCGCAACGATCGAGACGAGCACCGGCACTGCCGTCCCGGCGATGCAGCGCGAATACCAGAACAGGAACACCGTGGTCAACACAATGGTGATCAGCGCGAACAGGGCAACGGACTCGATGCCCTCGATCAGGTCGCCGACCAGTTTGGCAAAGCCGACAATGTGGATATCCACACTGGGATTCTCTTCCTCGAACTGCTGGCGGATCTTTTCCTCCAGCTGACGGGAGAATGCCCGGTAATCAATGGCTTCACCGGTTTCCGGATTCTGCTCAAGCAGCGGGGCATAGATGATCGAGGATTCAAAATCGTCCGCTACCAGCGACCCGATGGCACTGGAGCGCAACACATTGTCGCGCAGCTGGTTCAGCGACTCCTGGGAGCCGTCGTAATCGTCGGGGATTACGGTCCCGCCCTGGAACCCCTCCTCTGTCACCTCCTGCCACCGGACATTCGGCGTCCAGAGTGATTTGAGGCCGGAACGATTGACGCCATTGAGATAGAAGACCTCGTCCGTGATCTTCTCCAGCGTCTCCATGTACTCCTTCTCAAAGATGGTGCCGTCTTCATTCTCAACGGCGATCCGCACGAAGTTGCCGAGATTCGACAGATCCTCGCGGTGTTCCATCATATTGACGATGTAAGGGTGTTCCAGCGGAATGAGCCGCTCGAAGCTGGCATCGGGCTGAATCTTCACCGCGTTGTAGCCAAGGAACAGCGTCAGCGCGAGAAAGACAATCAGGATGATCGGCCTGTTATTGAAGATCAGCCGCTCGATCATGGGCTCCGCGCCCGCGGAGGGAGCGCGGCGCTCGCCTTCGGAATTCCAGTTAGACATTCAGTAAATCCTCAAAACCGTTTGCTGGGGGACTGCGGTTCAGTTGGGTTCAGGCGCCGTCAGCGGGTCCTCTTCCTGACCCTTGCCACGGCGGTCCGTAAGGACCGCTCCCTTTTCACCCACCAGCACCAGGCCATTATCCGGAACCAGGGTTACGCCCACGTAGGAATGGCGGGCGGGGCGAACATGCTCTGAAAAGCTCTGGCCGCCATCGCTGCTGTAGATCACGGCTCCATCATTGGCGACGATGACCACCTCGCCATCAGCATTCACATCACCCGCATTGAGGGTACGGTCCGTGGCCGAGTCCACGGAGTTCCACTCGTCCCCGTTCTCTGAGCGATAGACATTGCCTCTCAGGCCATAGGCGAGCACACCACCGTCACCAGTGCCGACCACTCCGAAAAAGGACCCGGGATAGCCAGGCTCAATGGTCTCCCAGTTCCGCCCGTCATCGGTCGAGCGATACACAAAGCCCGACTCGCCGGCAATGTAGAGATCGCCTCCATCAACCTGTGTGATCTCGTTGAGATGGAAACGGTTCGGGTTATCAATACGGTCCGAGACGGCCTGCCAGGTCTCACCGCCATCCTCCGTGCGGTAGATGAGGTTGTAGGCTCCGACGGCAATCCCGTAATCAGCATCCCGGAACCAGACGTCGAGCATCGGCTGCCAGGGCCCGAAACGCTCCAGATCCTCCTGGAGAATATCCCGGGTGTAGACCAGATCATCGAGCTCCCACTCCAGATCCGATATCCGATCCTCGTCCTCAGCTTCTTCGATCTCCGCTTCCTTGGCTTCGATCCGCTTCTCATACAGGCTCACCAGCTTCGGGATGCCCTCGCGGCCGTCGAGCTGGTGCTCCCAGGTCTCGCCACCATCACTGGAATGCAGGATTACGCCACTGTGGCCAACGGCCCAGCCCTCATCGGCGTTGCCTTCCGGAAAATCAACGCCCGTCAGCGTCGTGGAGACAGGCACCTCGGCCTGGGTCCAGCTGTCGCCGCCATCATCGGAGTAGACGATATGGCCACGTTCACCCACAGCCACCAGCCGCCCCTCAAGGTGCTCCACATCCAGAAGCAGGGATTCGGCCGCGAGGTCGGTATCCAGAGCGGGTACCTCAAGGACGTCGCGCACGGCGTGCGCTGATCCCGCACCGGCCACGGCAAAGGCGACTGTTACACCTATGCCGACAATATGTTTCCTGGTTCGAGAGAACATTCAGACTGCCTTTCTGATTGAACTGATTTAACAGGAGCCCTGACACCAACAGACCCGGACTGTGCCGGGTCTGTAAATGCCGGGTCAGCGACGTCCCCTGCGCCGCAGCGCCTGGGGTGAGAAATAGCGCGTGTTCGGGACGCGATCCGTGAACACCAGGGTCTCCCCCTCTTCGGTATCAAGTCCCTGCACGTGGTATCGCTTAGACTGGAGATCATGGAACACATCCAGAGCCGTCCAAACCGTCGGTACCTCATAATAGCTCTTTTCCATGGCCTGGCTTACACGCCAGAGCTCGCCCCGATCGTCATATTGGTCGACACTCACCACTTTCCAGCTGTCCGCATCGATGTAGAAGACCCGGCGCGAGAAGATGTGTCGCTCATGCTCCTTGAGGTTGGCCTCAACCACATGAACCCGGTGGCGCTCCCAGCGCTGCAGGTCCGGATTCAGGTGCTTGGTATCAAGGATCCTATCGTACTCAAGTCCACGCTGCGCGATGTCATAATTGTTATACGGAATGTAAAACTGTTGGACACCCCGGTATTCCCAGTTGTACTTGTTAAGCGCCCCATTGAACAGATCGGTTTCGTCCGCGGTGCGGAGGTTGTCCGCCGCCGCGATGGGCGAGTCATAGGCCAGGTTCGGGGCCCGGCGAACCCGCCGCTGCCCTGCATTGTAGCCCCATGCCCGGCGCGGTTCCTTGACCTGGTTCAGGGTCTCATGGATAAGAACAGCCCCTCCGGCCAGGCGGGCGGGGGATGTGGTCCGCGACAGATAGTAGAACAGCGTATTGTCCAGTGTGCTCTCATCGCCTTCCGGGTTGTAGAAGTTGTAGAACAGCTCCTGCTCGGACATGGTCATGCTGTAATCGCCATCGGTCTCAACCGCCACTTCACCGGAACGGCGCTCGACCATGATGCCACGCCAGCTGGTGAGGTGGTTCCACATGGCCTGCTGGGCCTGCTCCTCATTGCTGCCGTGGAGAATCGGGAACGGAATACCACCGTAGGCGCCATCAATGCCGTTGCCGTCCCCCACAAGCTCAGCGTCTGTCGCGTTGTCCTCGATGTTGTCCAGAATCCACTCCGGCCAGGCCATGGTCCGGCGTGAGGGGTAGACATTGATCTCGTAGGTGTCGGGGTAGGTTTCGAGCAGGGCCTTGGTACCCTTGGTCAGGTACTCCTCGTACTGCTCCATGTTCTCTGCCGTGACGGTGTGACGGATCTGGTCACCAGGGAACGGATTCGGGTGGAAGTCACCGGATTCACCGTAGTCAACGTTGTCGGGAGGTCCGTCCAGTCCGCCGTCATAGGCGGGGATCACACCATCATCGCTACCGGCGCGCAGTGCACCGAAACGGGTAATCTCCTCACCGCCCAGCCGCTGCGCCTCGGCCTGGGACACTTCCGCGGCCAGGCTGCCAGAGCCCAGCACCAGCCCACCGGTAACAGCGGCAATCAGGATAACGTTAAGGCGTGGTGCTTTCATTCGCATCATTGGGGTCCTGTTGTTGTTGTACTCCCGGCCGCAGCAGCGGCACAGGATGCAGACACGACTCTTCGAAAGCGTAGACGATGGCACCGTTTTGTCCATTCAGAAGCGCCTCAGCCCGCATCCCCCAGGCTCTTGGCAACCACCTCATAGAGATCCCGCGATAGATCCGGCAGATCCCGCAGCTCCCGCAGAACACCCGCCATGGAATCACGCAGGTGCGGTGCGTATTGGCGCCACCGCGTCAGCGGCTGAGCCAGCTGTGCCGAGATCTGTGGGTTGAAGGCGTCCAGCCTGCGGATCTGCTCACCCAGGAAGCGGTGCCCACTGCCATCCGGGCTGTGGAAATGCGTCAGATTGCGGCCCGCGAAAACGCCGATAACCATACGAACCTTGTTGGGGTTTTTCCAATCGAAGGCGGGATGCTCCAGCAGTTCTGTGACGCGGTTCACACTTCCAATCCAGGGGCTTCCTGACTGGGCCGCAAACCACTGCTCCACCACCTGGGGATCGTGCTGCCAGTCCGCGTGGAAGCGTGCAAGAACGTCCTCACGCTCCCGGCTGAAGGGCGAGTCAACCAGAGCCTTGAGAGCCGCCAGGCGGTCCGTCATATTGGCGGCCTGCTCAAACTGGGCAACCGCCTGCTCCCGGCCCTGTTCCTCACCGATGCTGGTAAGCAGCGCCAGCGCGCTGTTGCTCACGGACCGGGCAGCCACCTGCCCGGGTTCAAATGCGTAGGTTTCTCCCGGATGATGGTCAGCCCGCACCTGCAGGAGTTCGTCCCGCAATGCCCTGGCAACGGTCTGCTCCACCTGATGGCGGGCGCCATCAATCGCAGCCACATCCGCCTCATGGCTCAGCTCAATCAGCCAGGCCGTTGAGGGAAGCGCCAGCATCCGGGCCACCATGGCGCGATCCAGCCCCGGCGTTGTCAGCAGTGTCCGGTACGCCTCGATCAGCCGCGGGTCCACTTCCGTGTCGCGCCCCTGCTGGATCGACAGGATCACATCCACCGCCAGCTTTTGCCCGGCATCCCAGCGGTTGAATCCGTCCGGATCCCGGCTCATCAGGAACATGAGCTGATCCCGGGTCCAGGGGTAGTCGAGCTTCACCGGTGCCGAGAACCCCCGCAACAGTGAGGGCACGGGGCGCTCGCTCAGCCCGCTGAACTGGAAGCTGTGCTCATTCCCGGTCAGCTCGAGCACGGTTTCCGTATTTGCCTCAGCATCCAGCGACAGGGCCTCGCCGTTACTGCCGATCAGCCCCATGCGCACCGGGATATGGAACGGCTCCTTCCGGCTCTGCCCGGGTGTTTCAGGACATGACTGACGGATTGTCAGTGTATAGGTTCCGGATTCAGCATCGAACGTATCCGTAACGCGCAGCTCCGGCGTCCCCGCCTGCTCATACCAGCGCCGGAACTGGGTCAGGTCACGGCTGCTGGCGTCCTCCATGGCTCTCACGAAATCATCCGTGGTCACTGCCTGGCCGTCATGGCGAGCAAAGTAGAGGTCACTGCCCTCGCGGAACATGTCCGGCCCCAGCAGGGTGTGGATCATCCGCACCACTTCCGCGCCTTTCTCGTAGACTGTCAGGGTGTAGAAGTTGGCGATCTCGATGTAGGAGTCCGGCCGCACCGGATGGGCCATGGGGCCGGCGTCCTCGGCGAACTGGGCGGTGCGCAGCATGTTCACGTGATCGATGCGCTGCACCGTGGGTGAGCCCATGTCCGCGGAGAACTGGTTGTCCCGGAAGACGGTGAAGCCCTCCTTGAGACTGAGCTGGAACCAGTCCCGGCACGTTACCCGGTTGCCCGACCAGTTGTGGAAGTACTCATGGGCAACAATGCTCTCGATGCGGTCATAGGCGGCATCGGTGGCGGTTTCCGGGCTGGCGAGCACGCAGGAGGAATTGAAGATGTTGAGGCCCTTGTTCTCCATGGCCCCCATGTTGAAATCGTCCACCGCCACGACCATGAAGATGTCCAGGTCGTACTCGCGGCCATAGATCGCCTCGTCCCAGGCCATGGCCTTTTTCAGCGACGCCAGGGCATGCTCGCACTTGGCCTCGTTGCGAGCCTCCACGTACATGCGAAGATCAATGGTGCGCCCGGACCCGGTCACGAACTCGTCGCGCTTTTCCACCAGATCCCCGGCCACCATGGCGAACAGGTAGCTGGGCTTGGGATACGGGTCCTCCCAGGTGACCTGGTGCCTGCCGTCTTCCAGCTCCCCCCAGTCAACCGGATTGCCGTTGGCGAGCAGCACCGGATACGCCTTCTGGTCCGCCTCGATGCGGGTGCGGTAGCAGGCCATCACGTCCGGCCGGTCCAGGAACCAAGTGATGCGGCGGAAGCCTTCCGCCTCACACTGGGTACAGAACATCCCGGAGGACTGATAGAGGCCTTCCAGCCGCGTATTGTCCCGGGGATGGATGCGCGTGGTCACATCCAGATGGAAATGGTCCGGCACACTGGGCACGGTCAGGGAGCCCTCATCAACGCGATGGTTCTCGACCGGACGGCCGTCGAGCATCAGCGATTCCAGCCCAAGCTCTTCGCCGTGCAGGACCAGATCCCGCGCTTCCGACTCACCCTCCGGGTTGCGGCGGACGGTCAGGCGCGAATGAACCAGGGCACACTCCTCGAACAGTTCGATACGCAGATCGACGTGATCAATGAGAAAGGCGGGCACCTGGTAATCCGCCAGGTGAACGGCCTGGGGTTGCTCTGCTCTCATGACGGACACTCTTGTTGTAGGTGGGTTCTGTCGCTGCAGCGCGGAATCAGTGGCGGGTATCGTGAACCTGCACACCGCCATCGCCCTTGCCGGAATCCGGCCGCTCGATGGTGCCGGTCCGCTCCTCCTCGGGAATGCCGTGCTCGTTCTCGTACCAGATGATGGCTTCCATGCAGATGCGCTTCTGTTCCTCGCTAAGGGGCGTGCCGTCAGGCCACTTCCCCAGTTGCAGGGATTCGCGCAGGCGTTGATAGATGCGCGGGTCGAGCTGTCGGATCAACTCTTCATAGGTCATCGTCTTCTCCTCATATCATTCGCCGACCGCACCAGGCCATAGCCCAGGCCACTGAGCAGCCCGCCCAGATGGGCCGCATTCGCCATGCTGGCTCCCAGCAGGGCCTCGGTCAGCGGTGTAAAACCGATCAGCAGCCACACGACGGCCACTGTCATCAATGCCGGAGGGAACTGGAACTGGGGTCGCCACTGGTTACGCAGCCAGACGTAACCCAATACGCCGTAAACGACACCGGAAAGGCCACCGAACAGCGGCCCTGACATAAGGAACTGGGGAATATTGCCGCCCAGGGAGGTCACCAGTACCAGCGCCACCATATGGCGCCGGCCATCCAGCGCCTCAATCTGGCTGCCGAGGAACCAGAGCATCACCCCATTGAAGATCAGGTGCATCAGGCTGAAATGCAGAAGGTCCGGGGTCAGAAGACGCCAGAGCTGCAGGTTACCAAGGGTCCCGGCGAGGGCCTGGATTCGCTGGTCAAAACTGCCTACTGGCCATTCATAGGGGTTAACAATGGTCAGCAGTACCATCAGCTGTTCCCGGCCACCGAATGCGGTCATCCAGGCGATCAGGGCGGCGGCCACGATCAGGGCAAAAGTGAACGGGGCATCCTTGGGGCCCGCCTGCCAGTGACCCGCCACCACCCGACGCTGGCGTGGCTGGCTGAACCCTTCCGGGGCTCCGGTATGCCGGGGATCGTCCAGGTAGCGCGACAGTGCTTCCGTGACCGGCTGGCGGAGCTGCTCCCCCTCGATGAACAGCACCTGGTGACCCTCGTCGTGCTCAATCACGTGGGTCACGCCCTGGGAATCCAGCCAGCGGCTGAACGGCTGCAGATCGACCCGTTCCGGGATGGCCGCAATCCGGATCATGTGTCCTGCTCCGAACGGTTCACTTCCACCCAGACGAAATGATCCGGGTCCAGGTACGCCTCGTCATCCAGGCGATAGGCCACCATGCGCCCGTACTTGACCGCGCTGTAGTCAAGGCAGGCCACATTGGGAGTGATGGGTTCGGGAACCCCCTCAAGCCAGTAGTGGCCGACGAAAACCGGGGGCTCAGCCTCGTCGTAGCTGAGCAGTCGCTCCGAATCCTCCGGGTCCAGTGGCTTCTCCGCCACATCCCTGGGCAGTGGGTCCGGCTGGAACACGATATCGCCATAGGTTTCCGCCTCTCCGGCCCAGAACTTGGTCCGGAAAAACTGACGCTGGAAGCCATCACGGCCAGTCATGATCCGATCATCCGGCAGCTTCATGGCCGTCCCCCTCAGCAGCCGGTCCATCACCCGGCCGGCAAAGGAATGCGGCGCCATGGAGGCGTGCAGAAAGTCCTCGTTGATGCAGCCATCGGGGTGCATCTGTTCGAACTGGCGGATCAGGTGCTCGTCCCAGCAGGCGTGGACCACCCGGAAGCCATCCCGTTCCAGGAACAGCGGCAGCTCATAGAACCAGTCCAGGAAATCGTGCCACTCGTTGTCGTAGTGCTCGAACTGCTCAAGCGTCGCCCGGATCAGGCGGTTATGCCGCTCGTTGTGCTCCCGCACATGCCGGCGCCCGCTGCCGGGGCGCGCCAGGGTGCAGTAGCCCAGCGCATTGTATTCATGGTTGCCCATCACGATCAGCGCGGAGCCACGATCCACCATGTCCCGCACCAGGTGCAGGGCCTCGCGGATACGTGGGCCCCGATCAATGATGTCCCCCAGGAAGACGGCCATGCGCGAAGGGTGCTCGTAAACACCCTGCCGTTTGCGGTAACCCATCTGCTCCAGCAGCCGCTCCAGCGTCAGCGCACAGCCATGGATATCGCCGATGATGTCGTAGCCCTGCGAGCGCTTCATGAGTGCCCCATTCAGCTTGCCGCAATGGTGCTGGCCCAGCCCAGCTTCTCGCGGCAGGTCGCGTAGAAGTTGTGATCGCTGGGGTGGATCAGGTTCAGGCGGAAGGGACGCTTGGCGATGGAGATGGCATCACCGGGCCCGCAGGAGAGCTCCTTCTGGCCATCGCAGCTGACCTGGGGCCAGGACTCGTTCGCCTCGTCGATGATCAGCTTGATCTCGCTGTTGCCGTCCACGACGATCGGCCGACTGCTCAGGGTATGCGGAAACATCGGCACCAGGACGATGGCATCCAGCTTCGGATGCATGATGGGCCCGCCTCCGGACAGCGCGTAGGCCGTGGATCCCGTGGGCGTTGAGACGATCAGACCGTCGGAGCGCTGGCTGTAGACGAACTGCCCCTCGATGTAGAGGTCGAAACCGATCATGCGGGTGGAGCGCCCCGGATGCAGCACCACATCATTGAGTGCCGTGCCGAAACCGGTGGGCTCGCCGTTGCGCTTGATCTCGGTGTCGAGCATGAAGCGCCGCTCCTGGATATAATCCCCTTCCAGGACGGCGTTCAGCCGGGTTTCGAGCTCATCCGGGGAGATATCGGTGAGAAAGCCAAGCCGCCCGCGGTTGACCCCGAGGATGGGAATGCTCGACTTGGCCAGATCCCGCACGGCGCCCAGAAGGCTGCCGTCACCACCCACCACGATGGCAAGATCGCAGATCTCGCCAATCAGCTTCTTGCTGGCCACCTGCAGGCCGTGCCCGGGCAGCATAGAGGCGGTGTCGGCCTCAAGCACCACCTGGTAATCGTTCTCGATGAGGTAGGCCTTGAGCCGACGCAGTGTCTCGACAACCTTGACACTGCCCATACGTCCGATCACGCCGATGTTCTTGAAGGTCTCCATGAACCGCCTTAATCCGCCGGTAGCCCGTGGGTAACAGATCCACAGTCTACCGGATCACGGCCGACCACGGGAATCACCGATTCAAAGCGCCGCTGCCACTCGGCTGCCCTGATCAATGGCGCGCTTGGCGTCAAGCTCGGCGGCCACATCCGCGCCGCCGATCAGGGTCACCGTCTCGCCGGCGTTCTCAAGATCCGCCTGCAGCTCGCGCAGCGGCTCCTGCCCGGTACAGACGATGATGTTGTCCACCGCCAGCACCTGGGGTTCGCCATTGATGCTCACATGCAGCCCCTCGTCATCGATATGGTGATACTCAACGCCCGGGATCATGCGCACATTGCGCATTTTCAGCGAGCTCCGGTGGATCCAGCCCGTGGTCTTGCCCAGGCCCTTACCGGGCTTGGAGGTCTTGCGCTGGAGCAATGCGACCTCGCGCGGCGGCTGGGGCGGGTTCGGCTGCAGGCCTTCCACGCCACCCGGGGTCTCGACGCTGACATCAACGCCCCACTCCTTCATGAAGTGGTCCGGGTCCAGCGAGGGCGAAGGGCCCTCATGGGTGAGGAACTCGGACACATCGAAACCGATACCGCCGGCACCCATGACCGCCACACGGCGACCTACCTGTGCCTCCTTCTTCAGCACATCGATGTAGCCCAGCACGGAGGGATGATCGATCCCCGGAATCTCCGGCGTGCGCGGGTAGACGCCCGTCGCCATCAGGATCTCGTCGTAGCCCTGCCCGGCCAGCGTTTCCTTCGTCGCCCTGGTGTTCAGGTGCAGGTTCACCCCGTACTTCTCAATCATGCGCCGGTAGTAGCGCAGCGTCTCGTGGAACTCTTCCTTGCCCGGGATCTTCTTGGCCATGTTGAACTGCCCGCCGATCTCTCCGGCGGAATCAAACAGGTCCACCTGATGACCACGCTCGGCCGCCACAGTGGCAGCCGCCAGGCCCGCGGGACCGGCGCCGACGACCGCGATGCGCCTTGCCTGAGTGGCCGGCTCATAGACCAGCTCCGTCTCATGGCAGGCGCGCGGGTTCACCAGGCAGGACGTGAGCTTGCCCTGGAAGGTATGGTCCAGGCAGGCCTGGTTACAGGCGATGCAAGTGTTGATTTCATCCGCCCGGTTGTCCGCCGCCTTGGCGATCAGGTCCGCGTCCGCCAGGAAGGGCCGCGCCATGGAGACCATGTCCGCATCCCCCTCGGCGATCACTTTCTCGGCCAGATCCGGCATGTTGATCCGGTTGGTGGTCACCAGCGGGATGCTCACCTCGCCCTTGAGCCGCGCCGTGACCTTGCTGAAGGCCCCGCGCGGCACCATGGTGGCGATGGTCGGGACGCGCGATTCGTGCCAGCCGATGCCGGAGTTGATGATGTTGGCGCCGGCCTTTTCCACTTCCTTCGCCAGCTGCACCACCTCTTCCCAAGTGCTGCCCTCGTCCACCAGATCGATCATGGAGAGCCGATAGATGATGATGAAGTCCTCGCCCACGGCCTCACGCACCCGGCGGATGATCTCCAGCGGCAGCCGGATGCGGTTCTCGAAGGAGCCGCCCCACTTGTCCGTGCGGTGGTTGGTGCGCCGGGCGATGAACTGGTTGATGAAGTAACCCTCGGAACCCATGATCTCGACGCCGTCGTAGCCAGCCTCACGGGCGAGGCGGGCACAGTTGGCGTAGTCGTCGATCTGTTTCTCAACCTCGTCGGTTTCCAGCGCGCGCGGCGTGAAGGGATTGATCGGCGCCTGGATGGCGGACGGCGCCACTAGATCCGGAGAGTAGGCATAGCGACCGGTGTGCAGGATCTGCATGCAGATCTTGCCTCCGGCCTGGTGTACGTGATCCGTCACAATGCGGTGCTCCCGGGCTTCCTCCTCGGTATCCATCTTGGCAGCGCCCTTCATGACCGCCCCTTCCGGGTTCGGTCCGATACCGCCGGTGACGATGAGCCCCACACTGCGCGCCCGTTCCGCGTAGAACGCCCCCAGGCGCTCGAAGCCATTGGGCGCCTCCTCCAGACCGGTATGCATGGAGCCCATCAGGGCACGGTTGCGGAGCTGGGTGAAGCCCAGGTCCAGTGGCTGCATGAGATGGGGGTAAGCGTTGCTGTCGGATGGATTCCGGGTCATGGCGATCTCCTTGTTCTGAATGCCAACAAGTTACCCGCCTGGCTTGGGTGCTACAATACGGTCACCTTGGTTTGAATTATTTCCGGATTGGTTTTATGGTCAGTAGCCGCCCCAATCGGCTGGGCGATATCAGCGTCAACCATGTTGCTGTCATGGCCCGCACCCTGCGAAGTCGCGGCCACGACCCGGGGCCATGGCTGGCGCGTTACCGGGTTTCCCGCCGGCTTTTGAATACGCCTGGCGCACGCATCAGTATTCCCCGATTCATGCGCATGGGCCATGCCGCCATCCAGATGACCGGGGACACGGCCCTGGGGCTCGATTTCGGGCGCCATACCCGCATGACGGATCTGGGGCTGGCCGGCATGGCGGCCGCCAGTGCGCCCTCACTGGGGGAGGCCCTGGAGACCCTGGTGCGCTATGAACGGCTGATGAGCACGAACAGCCGTGGCCAGTCACACACCACCCGCACCGCTGATGGCGGGCTCCATGCGGTGTTCTACTCCATCAGTCCCTATAACCGCTACAACTGCTTTGTGGTGGATTCAATCCTGGCCGGATGGGTCGCGCTGCTGCGGGAACTCGGTGGGCCGGACATGGTTCCCTCAGCGGTCACCATTGAATACGCCGGGCCGACCGACAGCCTGCCCCATACCCAATGGTTCCAGTGCCCGGTGCAGTTTGACGCACCGCAGAACCGTATTGAGCTGCCCCCGGACACCGCCGCACAGCGCAACCGGCTGGCCCAGCAGGCCCTCCATCAGGAGCTGTGTCAGCACTGCGACACGGAACGCCAGAGACTGATCTGGGGGCAGAGCACCATCGAAAGGGTCCGCGAGGCCATCGCCCGGCGTATGGGCTCAACGCCGCCCAGCATGCACGCTGTGGCGCTGGCGCTGGGTACCACGGAATGGGGGCTGAGGCGGGCTCTGGAACAGGAAGGCATGACCTACCGCTCCCTGCTCGACCGTACCCGACGAGAGCTGGCCGAGGACTATGTGCGCGGCACGCCGCTGTCGTTCTCGGACATCGCATCACTGGTCGGGTTCGCGAACCCGAGCGCCTTCCACGGGGCATTCCGGCGGTGGTACGGGTGCAGCCCAGGGCGGTACCGGCGCCGGTACGGAATGGCCCGCTGAGTCAGAGGTCGATGCCGTCGTCGCATTCGGCATCCTCCCCTTCCTCGTCCTGCAGGCTGAGTTCCAGCAGTTCCTCCTCGTATTCGCGCATGGCCGCCTCCCGGTCACTGTTCAGTTTCCCGGTCAGTATGCCGGCGGGAGGTGACGACATTGTGACAGCTCCCGCAAAAGAGAGGCTCAGCTGGCCATTTCCTCATCGTGCTCCGCGGAGCGGCGCCGGTACTCAATCGGGGTCATGCCGGACCAGCGCTTGAACGCACGGTAGAAGGTACTGGGCTCGGAGAAGCCGGTGAGATAGACAATCTCGTCAATGGACTCGTCCGTGGCGGCGAGAAGCCGGCACGCCAGCCGATAACGGAACTGGGAAACCACCTGGTTGAAGGACGTGTTGGCCTCGGTCAGGCGTGTACGCAGGGTGCGTGGTTTCATGTTGAGACGGCTGGCCACCGCGTCCAGGGTGACCTCTCCCGAGTCCAGCTGTTCGGCTACAAGCCGCTCAACATCCCCGACAATATCCTGCTTCTCAAGCTCGGCGACCTGCTCGCTGGCAAAACGCTCATGCAGTGCCAGAAGCCCCGGCTCGTGGTGTGGCGAGGGGTGCTCAAGCAGGCTCGGCGGGAAGTACAGCCGCGTCTGGCCCTGTCCGAAGCTCACCGGGCAGCCCAGGATCTCGGCCACCCTCTCCTGGCCCTGGGTGCGCTCGTGCTCGAAATGAACGGCGGTGGGCCGGAACTCCCCGTCGGTGACCGAATCAAAGAACGTCAGCACCCCCTGGACAAAGCACTCCGAGAAATGCCCGATGCGTCGGATCTCCTCGGCGGCGGCGTTGAGCACCAGGTAGCAGTCCTCGCCCCCGCCCTCGTGGAGCTCCAGGTCCGCGGCGTCGGTGAGCAGACGCTGGTAGTTCTTGGCCCGTCTCAGCCCATCACCGAAAGTGGGGCTGGACAGGAACAGGTATTCCAGAACCTGCCCCTTGTAGGTGGGCACATGCAGACCCAGGTGCAGGCCAATATCCGGATCCCCGGTGACATCCTCCACCACCTGCCAGAACAGTACCTGGGCCGCGTGCGGCGTCCTCAGGTTTTCCCGCTGGAGGTAATTCTCGTCCACCCCCAGGCGACGGAATATGGTGTCGGTATCGACTCCGGCCCGCTGCATCGCCTGGTAAACCAGACGAAACAGGACCCCTGAATCCCTCTGTTCCTGCATACTGTCGTTTCCCGGCCTGTTGTTGTTTTGACCTGAGTGCCGTGCAGCGCCGGACATTGCGCAATTGACGCTGTCACAGCCCGTGTGCATTCTTCGTGGCATCATACAGGGCGGTTGGCCCAAATGACATCCACCTGTGACTCAACTCTCAGTCTAGACACAAACCGGACGCTTATGAACCAGACAGCCCATTACCGTTTCAGCGGCCCCGCGCTGCTGCCCATGTACGGCAAAGCCCTGTTGGCCAGCAGCAAGGGTGGCCGCCACTGCGCAGCCGACATACCCGAGCTCAGTGCCGACATTGAGGGGGTGCGCACCGACACCGCTGAGCTGCGCCGTTACCGCGAGGTCTGTGGCTTCATGACCAGCAGCCTGTGCCCGATCACCTGGCCGCACATTCTGGCCTTTCCGCTGCACATCCGGCTGATGACCGATGCCGCCTTCCCCCTGCCCCTGATGGGGCTGGTGCACATCGGCAACCGCATCGAACAACAGCGGGCGATACGCCAGGGAGAGACCCTCGAGCTCCAGGCGCGGATCGCCAACGCCACGGACACCGATCGCGGCCTCGAGTTCGACATCCTGACAGAAGCCAGTTCTTCCGGGCATGTCATCTGGAAGGAATACAGCACCCTGCTCTACCGCCAGCCTACCGAGAGCGGCGGAAAAAGCGGCAAAAAACAGACTCCCGAAGCGCCTCAGATGCTTTCCGGGCAGGCAACGGTCCAGGCTCCCGGCAATATCGGTTACCGTTACGGTCGGGTCTCCGGGGATATGAACCCGATCCACCTGCACCCGCTTTCGGCTAAGGCGTTCGGCTTCCCGCGCAATATTGCCCACGGCATGTGGAGCAAGGCGCACTGCCTGGCACTGATGGAAAAGGCGGATGGGCCACTGGAGGCGGTTACGGTGGACACCCAGTTCAAGAAGCCGTTCTTCATTCCCGGAACCGGTATCCTCACCTGGGAGCGCAACCGCAGCGAAACACCGTTCCGCCTTCTGAACAGGGACGCCTCCGCGCCCCATCTGGAAGGAAGCCTCAGCCGGGGCTGAGGGGGTCAGTCGGGCTCGGGCACGGCGCCGTCCGCCAGCGGCAGGGAGAACCAGAAGACGGTGCCCCCGCCCTCACGGCGCTCGAACCCGATCTCACCGTTCTGGCCGGTGATCAGGCTCCGGCACAGCGACAGCCCGATCCCCATACCCTCATCCTTGTTGGAATAGAAGGGCTGGAAGAGGCGCTCCTCCGCGTCTTCCGGCAGCCCGCAGCCGCGGTCCGCCACGCGCACACACACCCTGTCTTCCAGTGCTTCCGCGCTGACTTCAACCGGCTCTTCACTGCCACAGTTGCGCGAGGCTTCAAGCGCGTTGCGGATCAGGTTAAGCACCACCTGCTGCACCTGCACGGGATCAGCAACCGCGTAAGGCAGGTGCTGCGGAATCGACAGGCTGACCTCAACCGCATTGTTGCGTGAATCCACCTCGGCGAACTCGCGACTCTCCGCCAACAGCCGGGCCACATCCACGGTCTCCTTGCCGGTGGCGGGCTGGTGCACGAACTGGCGGATGCGGCGGATAACCTCACTGGCGCGATGGGACTGGGCCGTGATCTTGTCCAGCACCTCCGACAGCGCGTCCTGATCCAGGGTATCCTTTTCCATCATGCGCGAGACCAGGCTGACGTAATTGGCGATGGCAGTCAGCGGCTGGTTCACCTCGTGAGCCACGCCAGCGGCCATCTCGCCCATCACGGACAGGCGCGAGGCATGGGCCAGCTGCTCGCGCTGTTCCGCAACCAGGTCCCGGGTCTCCTCCAGTGCCCGCTCCTGGGCCAGTTCCTCGGTGATGTCCCGGAATACCAGCACGCTGCCGGTCAGCTCATTGTTCTCAAACCGTGGCGCCGCCCGGTATTCCGCCTGGAAAGTGGTGCCGTCAGCGCGGGTCATGGTCACGCCCCGGCGCAGTACCGCCGCGCCGTCCCGGCACAGCACGCGCCCGGCATGGGAGGGGTCCTCACCGGAGTCGTGCGAAAAATGCAGATCCCCTATACGCCGCCCCACCAGCGCCTCCTGCTCCGCCCCTGCGATCTCGGCCGCCGCCGGATTGGCAAAGGTGATCACTCCCTCGGGGTCGAGCCCGTAGATGCCCTCGAAGATGGCGTTGAGCAGACTGGCCTGTTCGCTTTCAAGCTGGCGATTGCGCGCCTGCATGACGCGTTCGAGCTGGATGACCCGGATCTGGGTATCCACCCGTGCCATGACCTCCTGGGCCTGGAAGGGTTTGGCGATGTAGTCGGCACCGCCCATGTTGAAGCCCCGGACCTTGGCGTCAATGTCATTGAGGGCGGACAGGAAGATGATGGCGCTCAGGGCCGTATCGGTGTCCGCGCGCAGGTGCTGGCACACCTCGAAGCCATCCATGCCCGGCATCATGATATCCAGCAGGATGACCTCCGGATGGTGCCGGCGAGCCAGCTGCAGGGCCTTCTCGCCGTCATTGGCGATCAGCAGCTGGTAGCCCTTGTCCCTCAGGGTTTCGTACAGCACCTTGAGGTTCTGGGGATTGTCGTCCACCAGCAGGACACACGCCTGCTCCGGATCGGTGGGCGTCTCGCTGACCGTGCTCATTCCGGGTCCCCGTCCCGCACGCTCATCACCATGCGCACCAGCTGGGCCAGTGAGTGGGTCCCCATCTTGTGCATCACACGGGAGCGGTGGATCTCCACGGTGCGCTGGCTGATATCGAGTTCGATCGCAATCACCTTGTTGGCCTGGCCGGCGACCATACGGTCCATGATCTCGCGCTCACGGGGCGTGAGCTGGGCCAGCTGCTCCTCGATCATCCGCTTTTCCTCGCGGCCCTGGTGCTGTTCCGCATCCGTGGCCAGGGCGCCGCGGATCTTCTCCAGAAGTTGATCCTCACGGTAGGGCTTCTCGATGAAGTCAACGGCGCCCTTGCGCATCGCTTCAACGGCCAGGGGCACATCACCATGGCCGGTTACGAAGATGATCGGCAGATGGGAGCCACGCTCAATAAGCGCCTCCTGGAGCTCCATGCCATCCATCTCGGGCATGCGGATGTCCAGCACGATGCAGCCCTGCATACCGGCGTGCCAGTCCTCCAGAAAACGGGTGGCGCGCTCGTATCCCTCAACCGCCAGCCCTTCCGAGCGCAGCAGCATGGACAGGGAATCCCGGACCGCCTCGTCATCTTCTACGATGTAGACCGTCTGCTGGGTCTCCGCCATTGGCATACTCCTTTACTGATTACTGTCGCCCGCACCGGGCATGGTGGTGGCACCATCAACCAGTGGCGGCGCCACCGTCATCGGATCCACCCGTTCCTGCTGCCAGTTCATGCGCCAGTCCAGGTGCGGACCGGTGGCACGGCCGGAGGCACCCACTTCTCCCAGGGTCTCGCCCTGGGCAACCTCATCACCCTCATTCACATGGATCTCGCTGAGATGCAGGAAGGTGGAGGAAACCCCGTAACCATGATCCAGGATCAGGGTCCCCCCCGAGAAATACAGATCCGGCTCCACCAGAACCACACGCCCGCCTGCCGGCGCCGCCACGGGCCGCCCTGTTTCCGCGGCTATATCAATACCGTAATGGGGCTGACGGGGCTCGCCGTTGTAGAAGCGCTGACTGCCATACACACCGGTGACGGTTCCCGCCACAGGCCAGATCCAGGAGCCGGTAAAGTCGTCGCGCCGCGACTGGTCCCTGCGGGCCGCGCTAACCCGCCGCGCTTCCGCCCGGATCCGCTCCAGGGCATCCTCGTCGGGCGTCACGGTCTCCTGGGGAACGCCCTCAACCCGCTGGATGTCGTAGTCCCGCTTTTCCAGTTCGATGGTGCGACTGCTGCGCTCACCATCGGGCCCGATCACCACCAGTTCATGGCTCAATTCCGCATCACGCCCGAAACCGATGGCAAAGCGGCCGGCGTCCGTGGTCGCCACGGCATCACCGTTGAGACGGACCTCGCTGCCAGGCTCCACGCTGCCCCTGAGCAGGGTCCCCCGGGATCTGGGCCCTTCCAGCTCGAGTGCCATGCCGGAAAGGGGGAGAAAGACAAGGCAGAACAGCCAAAGAAGGCGCGACACGCGGAACCTCCGGGTTTGAGAGCGGACAGACGCCCGTTATTGTTAGCGAACCTGATGAACAACTGCAACCGCGGAGCCGTGCCGGTGTACGAACTGCCCCCCTTCCAGCTGCCCTTCCATCACCCCTTTCTGGCGCCCGAAGAGGCGGATGAACTGCTGGCGCTGCTGCTTGAGCGCATTCCCTGGAAGCAGGACCGGATCACCCTTTTCGGCCGCGAGCACCTGATCCCCAGGGAACAGTGCTGGATCGCCGAGGACGGCCTGACCTACCGCTACTCGGGCCAGACGATGGAACCGGCCCAGTGGCCGGACTGGCTCAGGCCGCTCGCGCGGCAGGTCAGTGACATCGCCGGTGAGCATTTCAACAGTGTCCTCGCCAACCGTTATCGCGACGGCAGTGACAGCATGGGCTGGCATAGTGACGACGAACCCGAGCTCGGGCCCACCCCTGTAATCGCCTCACTCAGCCTGGGCGGGACCCGGCGCTTCCGCTTCCGTCACCGGGTGGATCACGGCCGTACCCTGGGCATCGATCTGCCCCACAACAGCCTCCTGGTGATGCCGGCAGGCGTGCAGTCCCACTGGCAGCACGCCCTGCCAAAGACCCGGAAACCGGTGTCGCCGCGGGTCAATCTGACTTTTCGTCGTCTTGTCGACGCCTGAGGTCGGCAAGCCGCTGCTCAATGCGGCCATAGAGGCTGTCAGCCGGATAATGGCCATTGGAATCCGGCTGGCCAACCGGGAGCCCCAGCATCAGCTCCAGCACTTCCTCAACCCGTGACACCGCGTACACCCGGAAGCCGCTGGATTTGACGGCATCCCGCACGCGCGTGGCCAGCATCAGGTTCTGCACGTTCGACGCCGGCAGGATCACGGCCTTGTCATGCGCATCGCCCCGGGCCACACAGGCATCCAGGAAGCCTTCGACTTTCTCGTTGAGCCCCCCGACAGGCTGCACGTCCCCATGCTGGTTGACCGACCCCGTAACCGCCATATCCTGGCGCACCGGCTGCTCCGCCAGGGCCGACACGATGGCACAGAGTTCGCCGAGTGAGGCGCTGTCACCGTCGATCTCGGCGTAGGACTGCTCGAAGGTGAGGGTCGCGGTCAGCGGCATGGGCTGTTCCCGGGCAAAGTGCGATGACAGCCATGCGGAAAGGATCATCACGCCCTTGGAATGGATGGAGCCACTGAGCTTCACATCCCGTTCGATATGGATCACATCCCCGTCGCCGTACTGACAGGTTGCGCTGATCCGGTTGGGCAACCCGAATTCGTAGCCTCCGGTGGAGAGTACGGAAAGTCCGTTAACCTGCCCTACGGCACGGCCGCTGAACGACAGCAGCATGGATCCGTCAGCAAAGCCCTGCAGGAACTCATCCCGGATGCGGCCGCTGCGGTAGTCCGCGCTGACCAGCGCCGTGTCCACATGCTCGGGATCAATGCCGTCCTTGCCACCGCTCCGGGCATGGAAATCCGCCTCACGCAGCACATTGGCGATGTCCACCGCGTGCAGCGACAGCCGGTTCTGGTGCTCCGACAGCCGGGAACTGTATTCAATCACCCGTGCCACTGCCTGTTTACTGCACGGCAGAAGCCCCTTGTCCTGGCACAGACTGGCGATGAACTTGGCGTAGAGCATCTGGCTCTCGGTGGTGCGCGGCATCTCATTCTCGAAATCCGCCGTCACCCGGAACAGCTCCGCGAATTCGGGATCATACTCCTGGAGCAACAGCCAGGTTTCACGATCCCCGAAAAGCACCAGCTTGACGTCCAGCGGCACCGCTTCCGGTTCCAGTGAGATGGTGCCGGAGAGGGTAAGCTCGCGCTCCAGGGAATGGATGCTGATTTCCCGGGAACGGATGGCGCGCTTGAGCGCATCCCAAACGAAGCCCTGCTCCAGCACCTTGGTGGCGTCCATGAGCAGGTAGCCGCCATTGGCCCGGTGCAGGCTGCCTGGGCGGATCAGCGAAAAATCCGTGTAGACGGTGCCCTTGTAGGTGACGGTCTCTATGAACCCGAACAGGTTGTGGTAGGTCGGATTGTCCTCCACCACCACCGGCACGGACTCATCCTGGCGTGATACGAGCAGGTTGATGCGATAGCGCCGGGGCAGGCGCTGTTCCATGGAGGCATAGGCAAAGGCGGCCTTGTCTTCGCTGTCCTCCAGGAAAATGTCGAGATTGTTCGCGATGTCTTTCTTCATGGCCCGGAAATGCTCGGGTACGCCTTCATAGTCACTGTAGCGCTCGGACAGCTCATCAATCAGGTGGGCCCCGACGTGCTCGACCGTTTCCTCATTCAGCTTCTGCTGCTGCTCGGCGTGCTCCTCCTCCCATTCCGCGATCTGGCGCATCACACGCCGAAGCTTTTTCTCAAGCTCACGGATGGTTTCCTCGAACGCGCGCTTCTCGTCCTCGGAAAGGGCGCTGAAGGACTCATTGGTATGCGGTTCACTGCCGTTGAGGGCCGTCAGCCGATAGCCACCCGGCGTGCTCATGGACAGGTCCACGCCCTGCTCCCGCGCCTCGCGTGCCAGAGCATTGAGCGCCTCTTCCTGACGCGCCGCATAGCTCTGCTTGAGATCCTCATAGCGGCTCTGGAAGGTGTCGCTGTCAAAGGCCTGGGGAATGACCTTGACCAGACGCGACACCAGACGGTCCACGTCATGGCGCAGACGTTCACCGACGCCAGCCGGCAGCTTCAGGACTCTGGGATTACGCGGATCGTCATAATTCGCCACGTAGCACCAGTCGCTGGCCGGTGCATGGGCTTCATCCCGGTGTGCCAGGTAACGCAGCATCATGGTGCGCTTACCCAGTCCGGAGCGGCCCAGCGCGTAGACGTTGTAGCCATTGTGGGGCATGGCAAGGGCGAATCGTACCGCCTCCCGGGCACGGTCCTGGCCGACGATCTCATTCAGTGGCTCCAGGGCATCCGTGTTGCGGAACGGCAGGTCCTTCAGGACACAGGTCCTGTACAGCTGTTTCTGGGGAAGTGGCTTCAACTCAGTCAATCCGTCATCTGTGGGGAACGGTCAGAGATCGCACTTTACAGGCCTCAACAGGATTCACAAAGTACCCCATGCTGAGTGCCTTCCGGTCTGCCATCCGGTCCCTTTAATGTGACCTGCGTCACAGGCCACCCGGACCCCGGTTTGACTCGGTCACCGATTGAGCGACAATCCAATGTTACCAAGAAGTAAAAAACTCGATCCGATTCAAGAGGCAGCAACCGCCAATGAGTACTCAGCGTGACTCCTCCGGGATCACAATGCATCTCGCGGACATGCCCTTTGCGCTGCGCAGGGAGCACAGGCGCCGCAAACAGGGTCGCAGTGAACCATCACTGACTACCTCCTGGGCCGGTCAGTCCGATGGCAGCGAGCAGCGGATCCAGCCCAGGTTTGCCGCCCCCGGCCTCAGTGTACGCGTACGGGCACGGCGCCTGCTGCACTGGGAACGTCAGAGCCGGCCCGTGGAATGCCTGGACATCAACCGCTATGGTGTTGCCATTCTGACCGAGGAGGCCCTCCGGGAGGGTACTTACCTGCGGATGGATTTCCGCGGCGAGTACATCACACAGTCTAACGTGAACGGTCGGGTCAGAAGCTGTGTCCAGGAAGAGGATGGCCATTACCGACTGGGCATCCAGTTCACCTACTGCTCAATGCGCGGCCATTACTCCCGCGCCATCGACAATGCCCTGTCCCAGATCGAGGCGTTCTGCCGCCGCCAGATGGCCCGTTACCGGCGCTGAGCCAGCACGTCAGCGCATGCCACTGAAAAGCATGGTCAGAATGATCATGGCAATGACCCATCCGATCAGTGCCATCCCGAAACCGTTCGGCATTGGATTACCCGTACCCTCCGACTCTCCAGCCTCGGGGAAGGGTCCCTCCATATCCAGGGGGGATTCGGCGCTGTGAGGACCGCCGCCGAGCAGTAGACTGACCCGATCCTGCGGGAAGGCCTGCTCCAGCTGGCCGCGATGCTGGTGCCAGCCAAGGCGCTCATCCAGATAGGCCAGAACCTCCTCGGTTACCGGCGGCTCACCCGGTCTGGCCTGACGGGAAAGGAAGTCAAACAGACTGAAGCGCAGTACTTCAGTAACACCAGGCTTGTGAGCCCGCTCGCCTTCAAGCTGGGCCCGCCAGCGGCGCAGATCGTCCCGCCAGCCGGGGTTGGAGAACACGGTTTCCAGCTCCGTCATCACCCGGCCCGCCTGAATCTCGGCCTCCTGACTCGGGAGCTCAGGCATCTGTACAGGCTCAGCCTCACTTTCTGATTCTGATGCCACCCCCTCATTTCCGGCATCAACCCCGAAATCCCGGGCCTGCGGTTCTGCTCCCGCCTCCTGCATGGCAGCCTCGTACGCCTGCACCAGCGTCTGGTAGCGCTCCGGCGTGGAATCGGGATCCACGAATCTCAGCTGATGCTCGAAAGCGGCTTCAATGGCTTCTGGATCATGGGTCTGTTCAATGCCGAGTGTGGACCACTTGCTCACGGTGCCGATTCTCCCTGCTGTTCCACTGGACCCTCATTGTCGTCCAGTTGATCAGCCGGCACCAGTGCCGCCACCTGGTTGGGGTTATAGGGCGTGTAGAGAACCACCAGGCGTCCGCGGGCAACCGCACTGGCCACCTGCTCGCGGCAGGTGGCCAGAGGATCCTCAACCTCCATACTCCCGGTTTCCCGGAGGCAATATTCCTCGATCAGTGCCTCAAGCGCGTCAGCGGAAAGCTGATCCGACGGGATCACCATGTCTCAGAGCAGATCCTCACTGGTGTCCTCGCTCAGGGCATCATTGCCACTGGCCTCTTCCTTTTCCTTGCCGGCTGATTCATTCGGCTTGGGCATCAACCGCTCGCGGATCTGCGTCTCGATCTCATTGGCGATTCCGGGGTTATCACTCAGGAACTTGCTGGCATTCGCCTTGCCCTGACCGATCTTGTCACCCTTATAGCTGTACCAGGCACCGGATTTCTCCACCAGGCCTTCCTTGACGCCCATATCGATGATCTCGGCCATGCGGTTGATACCGGTGCCGTACATGATCTGGAACTCAGCCTGTCGGAAGGGCGGCGCCACCTTGTTCTTGACCACCTTGACCCGGGTCTCGTTGCCCACCACTTCCTCGCCTTCCTTGACCGAACCGGTGCGCCGGATATCAAGCCGTACCGAGGAGTAGAACTTGAGCGCGTTACCCCCAGTGGTGGTCTCGGGGCTACCGAACATCACGCCAATCTTCATGCGGATCTGGTTGATGAACACCAGCATGGTGCCCGAGGTTTTCACACTGGCCGTGAGCTTACGCAGTGCCTGGGACATCAGCCTTGCCTGCAGACCCACATGGGAATCGCCCATCTCACCTTCAATCTCAGCCTTGGGCGTGAGCGCGGCCACGGAATCCACAACGACGGCATCAACAGCACCGGAACGCACCAGCATATCGCAGATCTCGAGCGCCTGTTCGCCGGTGTCCGGCTGTGATACCAGCAGCTCGTTGATATCCACTCCCAGCTTCTCGGCGTACACCGGGTCCAGGGCGTGTTCCGCATCCACAAAGGCGCAGGTCTTGCCTTCGCGCTGGGCCTCCGCGATCACCTGGAGCGTGAGTGTGGTCTTACCCGAGGATTCCGGGCCGAAGATCTCAACCACGCGCCCCAGGGGCAGCCCGCCGATACCCAGGGCCACATCCAGACCCAGGGATCCGGTGGACACCGCCGGCATCGCCTCCCTTGGCTGGTCACCCATCTTCATGACCGCGCCCTTGCCGAACTGGCGTTCAATCTGCGAAAGCGCGGAGTTCAGTGCCTTCTTGCGGTTCTCATCCATTGTTTCTGCCTTCTGGTCGGTTGCTGCCTGCCGTTGTCACGACGTGTTCAGGATTACCCGAACTGTATGTATGGACAGTATTATGCACAGACCTGATCAGTGATTCAACGGTCCCCCTGAAGCCATTCCTTCACGCGGGTCAGAGCGAAATGGACGGCGGCGCGCCGGACCTCCTCCCGGTCGCCCTCAAACTGCTTGCAGGCCGTTACCGGTGTACTCCCGGCCACGCCCCAGCCGAACCAGACGGTTCCTACAGGCTTCTCAGCACTGCCCCCGCCGGGCCCGGCAATGCCGCTGACCGCCACCGCAACGTCCGCGCCGGTTTTCTCAAGTGTGCCCGAGACCATGGCGGAGACCACGGCAGAGGAAACCGCGCCATGGCCCGCCAGGATCCCGGCCGGCACCCCCAGCATGTTTTCCTTGGCCGTGTTGCTGTAGGTGACCAGTCCGGTCTCGAAATAGTCGGAACTGCCCGACGTGTCGGTCAGGCACTTGGCGATCCAGCCGCCCGTGCAGGATTCGGCGGTCGCGATCACCCGCCCCTGGCCACGCAGGCACTCGCCCAGCGAGGCAGCATCCTGCGCCAGGCTGGTATCGGATGGTTCTACCATACGGCTCTCCGTTTCGTTCGCGGGTTCATCGGACTAGAATCGTGCATTCCACCAGATCAGCAGGCACAAGAACAGATCATGTCCGCAGCGGAACCCGATCTCAGCAGTCATACGCCGATGATGCGCCAGTATCTGCAGCTCAAGGCCCAGCACCCGAACGAGCTGCTGTTCTACCGCATGGGCGATTTCTACGAACTGTTCTATGAAGATGCCCGCCGCGCCGCGGAAATGCTGGACATCACGCTGACTGCCCGTGGCCAGTCCGCGGGCCAGCCGATCCCCATGGCGGGTGTACCCTATCATTCCGCGGAGAACTACATCGCGCGCCTGGTCCGTGGTGGCCACGCCATCGCCATCTGCGAGCAGACCGGCGACCCGGAAACCGCCAAGGGGCCTGTGGACCGCGAGGTCGTGCGCATTGTTACCCCGGGGACCCTGAGCGACGAGGCCCTGCTCGAGGAACGCCGCGACAACCTGCTCATGGCCATCCACGCCCACAGGGGCGCCTTCGGCATGGCCACCCTGGAGATTTCCTCCGGTCAGTTCGTGGTTGAGGAACTGGATTCGGAAGAGGCCCTGAATGCCGAGCTGGAGCGTCTGCAGCCCGCGGAGATCCTGATCAGCGAAGACTTCCCCAGCCCGGAACTGCTGGAAGGCTTCAGCGGTATCCGTCGCCAGGGTCCCTGGCTGTTCGAGATGGAGTCCGCCCACCGGCTGCTCACGCGCCAGCTTCAGGTGCGTGACCTGCGCGGCTTTGGCTGCGAAGACCTGACACTGGCCATACAGGCAGCGGGCTGCCTGCTGCAGTACGCGCGCGACACCCAGCGCAACAACCTGCCGCACATCCGCCGGCTCAGCCGTGAACGGCGCGAGGAGAGCGTCTCCATGGACGCCGCCAGCCGCCGCAACCTGGAGATCGACACCAACCTCGCCGGGGGCCAGCAGAACACACTGGCCTCGGTCATGGACCGCACCGCCACCGCCATGGGCGGGCGCCTGCTGCGGCGCTGGCTCAATCGCCCCCTGCGGGATGCCGAGACCGTGCGCCAGCGCCGGGACAGCGTCAGCGCCCTGCTCGCCGATCACCAGCACGAGGCCATCCACGAGCGCCTGCGCGGTATCGGTGATATCGAGCGGATCCTCTCCCGGGTCGGCCTGGGCTCCGCCCGCCCCCGGGACCTGGCGCGGCTGCGCGATGCCCTCATCACCCTGCCCGAACTGCAGCAGGACATGGCCGGCCTGGAGCTGCCCCACCTGCGCGCAATCGCCGAACGCATCGGCACCTATCCGGAACTGGCCGAGACTCTGGAGCGGGCCATTGTGGACAACCCGCCGGTCGTCGTGCGCGACGGTGGCGTGCTGCGTTCCGGCTATGACGAGGAACTGGACGAACTGACCAGCCTCAGCGAGAACGCCGGCGACTACCTGATGCAGGTTGAGGAACGTGAGCGGGAGCGCACCGGCATCAGCACACTCAAGGTCGGCTACAACCGGGTGCACGGCTACTACATCGAGATCAGCCGCGCCCAGTCCCACAATGCGCCCACCGAATACATCCGCCGCCAGACTCTGAAGAACGCGGAGCGGTTCATCACCCCGGAACTCAAGGAGTTCGAGGACCGGGCCCTGAGCGCGAAAAGCCGCGCCCTGGCCCGGGAAAAGTACCTCTATGACGAGCTCGTGAAGCATCTGGGCGAGGATCTTTCCGGCCTTCAGGAAACCGCGCGTGCCCTCTGCGAGCTGGATGTACTGGCCAACTTCGCCGAACGCGCCCAGAGCCTGCGTTTCAATGCCCCGGCATTCAGTGACGAGCCCGGCATCGCCATCAGCCAGGGCCGCCACCCGGTGGTGGAATACCTCCAGGATGCCCCCTTTGTGCCCAACGACCTGCACCTGGACGACAGCAACCGCATGCTGGTGATCACAGGCCCCAACATGGGCGGTAAATCCACCTACATGCGCCAGACCGCGCTGATTACCCTGCTGGCCTACTGCGGCAGCCATGTGCCCGCCGAAAGCGCCACCCTGGGCCCGGTGGACCGCATCTTCACCCGCATGGGCGCCTCGGACGACATCGCCAGCGGCCGCTCGACCTTCATGGTGGAAATGACCGAAACCGCCAACATCCTCCACAACGCCACGCCCGAGAGCCTGGTGCTGATGGACGAGGTGGGCCGCGGCACCAGTACCTTTGACGGTCTCTCCCTGGCCTGGGCGGCGGCGGAGCGCCTGGCCCGGGAGGTTGCCAGCTACACCCTGTTCGCCACCCACTACTTCGAGCTCACCAGCCTCCCGGAACAGACCGGCAACGCCCGCAACGTGCACCTGACGGCCACCGAGCACGAGGACAGCATCGTCTTCCTGCACAGCGTCCATGAAGGCGCCGCCAGCCGCAGTTACGGTCTGCAGGTGGCGCGCCTTGCGGGAGTACCGGCGGATGTCATCGACAACGCCCGCCGCAAGCTCAACGAACTCGAGGGCAGCGCCGGCGCAACACGTGCCGAACCGGCACCCGCCTCGGCCATGCAGGCGGACATGTTCGCCAGCCTGGAACCCTCGCCGGAGGAACGTGATATCCTTGGGATGGACACAGACGGCATGACCCCGCGAGACGCCCTCAACACCCTGTATGAGCTGCGCGCCCGTCTGCGTGAACGCCTTGGCGGCGATTGAGCCCGGTCATTGCAGGCCCCGCCGCCTGACCCTAGAATAGCCGCCTGAACCATCGCCAGGACGTAACCATGACGTTTGTCGTTACTGAAAACTGCATCAAGTGCAAGTACACTGACTGCGTGGAAGTCTGCCCCGTGGACTGCTTCTATGAGGGCCCTAATTTCCTCGCCATCGATCCGGACGAGTGCATTGACTGTGCGCTCTGTGAGCCGGAATGCCCGGCAGAGGCCATCTACTCCGAGGATGAACTGCCGGACGACCAGGCTGAATTCCTCGAGATCAACGCTGATCTGGCCGCCAAATGGCCGAACATCACCGAGAAGAAGGACCCACCGGCGGACGCCGAGGAATGGGACGGCGTCAAAGGCAAGAAGCAGCACCTGGAGCGCGACGGCGCCTAGCGTGGTTTCCGCATCAGGGCCACATCCTTGCGCGGCACCTCACACTGCCAGCCGAACCGCGCCGCCACCCACTGCAGCGTGGCTTCCCGGTAAAACACCACATGGGTCGGGTCCCGCCGGTAATGCCAGTTGGCGAAGCGGTCGTCGTCCGTCTGGAAGCAGGTCATCACGCCCAGCCACCCCCCGGGTGCCAGCAACTGGTCCAGCAGCCGGAAAGTTCCCGCCGGGTCGTGCAGGTGCTCAACCACCTCGGTACAGGTAATGGCCTCGTAGGGGCCTTCAAGCAGCCCGTCATCGGGAGCATAGAAGGGGTCATACCCCCACGCGGCAAGACCCGCCTCCCTGAGCATGGCCACCAGCGCGGGGCCGGGACCACAACCGAAATCCAGCACCCGGTCTCCCGGCCCCAGACGCGGCACCAGCTCATCCGCCAGGCGTGCCAGGAACCGCCGGTAACCGGGATCCGAGACATCATTGTCATGCTGGTCGTATTCGGTCTTCTCGGTCTCCGGATCCGGCCTCTGGGAGGGCTCCAGGAAGGTCGCCTCACACCGCCGGCAACGCCAGTAGTCACGTTCAGCGATCATCATGAACCCCACCGTCGTATCACTTTCGCACACCGGGCAATCAGGGGCAGTGTTGTGTAACATGGGCGCCGACAATGGGTCCCTCGGATGATCAGTCAGAGAACGGAACAGCGACGCGAATTATGAGAGAAGACGTTCAGGATTACTACGGCCGCCAGCTCCAGGGTACACAGGACCTGCAGACCAACGCCTGCTGCGACCAGGCCCCGCCGGAATGGCTCAAGCCCATCCTCGCCAGCCTGCACGACGAGGTGCTCTCCCACTACTACGGCTGTGGCCTGGTCGCGCCCCAGCTTCTGGAAGGCGCCCGCATCCTGGATCTCGGCAGCGGCAGCGGCCGGGACTGCTACGTGCTGTCGAAACTGGTCGGCGAACAGGGCGAAGTCGTGGGCGTGGACATGACCCCTGAGCAGCTGGCCATCGCACGGCGTCACCAGGAATATCACCGGGAGACCTTCGGTCATGCCCGTTCCAATGTGCGGTTCCTGGAAGGCTACATTGAGCAGCTGGACGAGCTCGATCTTGAGGACGATTACTTCGACATCGTCATCTCCAACTGCGTGATCAACCTGAGCCCGGACAAGGAGAAGGTGCTCTCGGAAGTTCGGCGCGTGCTCAAGCCCGGCGGCGAATTCTACTTTTCGGACGTCTACGCCGACCGGCGCATTCCGTCACACCTGAAGGAAGATCCGGTACTGTACGGCGAGTGCCTGTCCGGGGCCCTCTACTGGAATGATTTCGAGAACCTGGCGCGGAAGACCGGCTTCACCGATCCGCGCCTGGTCGAGGACCGGCCCCTGACCATCGAGAACGAGACCATCGAGGCCCGACTCGCCCCGGCGCGTTTCTTCTCCGCCACCTACCGGCTGTTCAAGCTGCCGGAACTGGAGCCCCACTGCGAGGATTACGGCCAGGCCGTGATCTACCAGGGCACGGTTCCCGGAGAGGCGGCGGTGTTCCGGCTGGACAAGCACCACCATATTGAGCGTGGCCGTGTATTCCCGGTCTGCGGCAATACCTGGATGATGCTGGCGGATACCCGCTTCGCCGGACACTTCCGCTTCATCGGCGATTTCAGCACCCATTTCGGCATCTTCCAGGGCTGCGGCACCGCCCTTCCCTTCGATGATCCGGCCTCCGGGGAGGATGCAGGCGGCGCCTGCTGCTAGGCGCCGCCGCGCACAAACCTCAGGAGCTGGTTGTTGGCCGGCATGCGGAAACGCTCCACGGCCTCGAAGCCGTAATCCGCCGCCAGTGCATTGAAGACCGCCCGGTCCTTGATGCCGCTGGCGGGATCGCGCTCCTGAAGCCAGGCATCCAGCTCCGCGTTGCCCTCGCTGGTGTAGCCCCCATCCTCGTTGAAGGGGCCGTAGATCAGCAGGTCTCCGCCCTGGCGCAGATGGGCGGCGCTGATCGCCAGCAGCCCGTTGACGATGCGCCAGGACACGAAATGCACAGTATTGGCGGTGAATACCGCGTCGAAGGTCTCTCCCAGACGGACCCCGGCATCCAGGGCATCCACCTCCAACGGGTCACGCACATTGCGCAGCTTCGCCTCCCGCCGCCACTGGCGGATACCGTCAAGGTTCTCCGCAATATCCGTAGGCTGCCACTCCAGGTGCGGCAGGTGACGGGCCATATAGACCGCGTGCTGGCCGGTACCACTGCCCAGCTCCAGCACCTTCGCCGGCTGGGTCAGGATCTCGGCAAGAACCTCCCGTATCGGCTCCTGGTTGCGCTCACAGGCCGGAGCAAAGGGTTTCTCCGGTGCATCCGTCATACCCTGCCGCCCTCCTCACCACCGAGAACAGCACTGGTATCCGGGAACTCCGAGGACGAATGAGCCGTGGGCGCCTCTTCCCCGTCGTCCGGCTCCGGCGTCTCCATGCCTGCCACTGTCTTCTTGAGATCCCGTAGCAGGTCCACAGGGAAGACAATGGTATTGGTCTTGTCATTGGCGATATCGGTGAGAGTCTGCAGATACCGCAGCTGCAGCGCCTCGGAACGCTTCGACAGCGTCCGCGCCGCCTCCAGCAGCCGCTCGGAGGCTTGCTGCTCACCCTCGGCATGGATGATCTTGGCCCGCCGTGTACGCTCGGCCTCCGCCTGACGGGCGATCACGCGGATCATGGACTCGTCCAGATCCACGTGCTTGATCTCAACGTTTGCGACCTTGATACCCCAGGCGTCGGTCTGCGCGTCCAGGATCTCCTGGATGTCCTCGTTGAGCTGATCCCTGGAGGCCAGCATGTCATCCAGCTCGTGCTTGCCCAGCACCGAGCGCAGCGTGGTCTGGGCCAGCTGGCTGGTGGCCGCGTAGAAGTTCTCCACATTGATGACCGCGTTCTGCGGGTCCATGACCCGGAAATACAGGACCGCATTCACCTTCACGGAGACGTTATCCCGCGAGATCACATCCTGGGAGGGCACATCCAGCACAATGGTGCGCAGATCCGTCTTCACCATCTGCTGGATGAATGGGATCACGATGATCAGGCCCGGTCCCTTCACTTTCTGGAACCGGCCCAGCAGGAAGATCACGCCCCGCTCATATTCCCGCAGGATCCGGAACATGCTCACCAGCAGACTGATGACGATCAGTACAATGGCTATGGTGAAATATTCAATCATTCGACTGGCCCTCCGACCTGACTGTCAGTTTGAGTCCTTCCACTTTCTGGATTGTCACAACATCCCCTTCACCAACGGATTCCGCCGAATGCGCCTGCCAGATCTCCCCCAGAACGCGCACCCAGCCATTCCCCTGTTCATCAAAATCATGGACCGCTACAGCTGTGCTCCCTTCCATACCCTGGGACCCACTCACCACGGGCCTGCGCGTTGACTGCAGCGCCATGCGCAGCACCAGCACCATGATCAGAACCGTCGACACCGAAAACGCAGCAATCACAGGCATCGCAATCTGGTAGCCCGGCAGATCCGTGTCCATCAGCATGACGGATCCGATCACAAAGGCCACCGCCCCGCCCAGCCCCAGGATCCCGAAACTGGGCGAGACCGCCTCAACCACCATGAGACCGATCCCCAGCAGGATCAGCGCCAGACCCACATAGCTGATCGGCAGCATCTGGAGTGCATAGAGGCCAACGAGCAGGCAGATGGCACCGACCACGCCAGGCACGCCCATACCCGGATTATAGAACTCCAGGATCAGCCCATAGATCCCCACCAGCATCAGGATATACGCCACACTCGGATCCGTGATCACCGTCAGGAACTCGGTGCGCCAGTCCTTCTCGATACGGCTGATGCGGTGCTCGGCCAGTGCCAGCGTTTTCATCACGCCGTCCACATCCACTTCCATCCCATCCGCCTGGCCCAGCATGGCCTCAAGCGTATCGGCACGGATATCAATCACGTTCTTTTCCAGCGCCTCGCTGGAAGGCAGGTTCACCGCCTCCCGCACCGCCTGCTCGGCCCAGTCCGCATTGCGCCCACGCAGCTCCGCCAGCCCGCGGATATAGGCAACCGCATCATTAATTACCTTCTTCTCCATGGCACTGGCGTCCCCACTACCGCCACTCTCCTCTGAAGAGGTGCCATCGCCCGCCTCGGGCGCTGCCTCCCCGGAACCGTTCTCATCCCCCTCATTGTTCCCAGCGCCCTCGCCGCTCTGGAGACTGAACGGCGAACCGCTCCCCTCATCCCCACCACCACCGCCGCCCCCCATCTGTACCGGCGTGGCCGAACCCAGGTTCGTAGCCGGTGCCATGGCGGCAACGTGAGAGGCATAGAGAAGGTAGGTCCCGGCGCTGGCGGCGCGCGCACCACGCGGGGTGACATAGGTAGCCACGGGCACCCTGGAGGACAGGATACCCTGGATCATGTCCCGCATGGACTTATCCAGCCCACCCGGGGTATCCAGCGCCACCACCAGCAGATCCGCGCCCTGCTCCTCCGCATCCGCCAGTGTCCGCAGGAACCAGTCCGCCACCGCCGGCCCGATCGCCTCCTGGATCGTCATGACCCGGACGTCGGCGGCCCCGCCTCCGTCTTCACCCCCTTCCTGAGCCTGGACGCTCAGCAACAGGGCACCGGCAAACAGCAGGAGCAGTGACAGCGTACGCGAGAGTCGCGGCATTGAAGGACTTCCCTGAAGACAGGTTCTTCAATGCAAGATGGTGGATTTCAAACGGTTTGACAAGAGGCCTGTAGGAGCGCGCCTTGCGCGCGATTGATCACGGGGTTCTATCGCTTGCAAGGCAAGCTCCTACAGGTTGGGGAGCGGTCAGACGGTGAGGTAGCCACCATCCACGTTCAGGCAGGTCCCCGTGGTGTAGCTGGCCGCGTCCGACACCAGGTACAGCACGGACCCAGCCATCTCACTGGGCTCCGCGATGCGTTTCTGCGGAATGTGCGCCAGCGCCTGCTGCTTTATGGAATCATTGGTGGTCAGGGCACTGGCGAACTTCGTATCCGTCAGGCCCGGCAGCAGCGCGTTCACGCGAATGCCCTGGGTCCCCAGCTCCGTCGCGAACGACTTCGTCATCTGAATCACCGCCGCCTTCGAGATCGAATAGATCCCCTGGTAATGCCCTGGAACCACCCCGTTGATCGAGGCCACATTCACGATGGAACCGCCCCCGTGCTTCTTCATCAGGTTCACACCCTTGCTGGTCATGAAGAAGTAACCGCGGATATTCACATCCACCGTCTTGTTGAACGCCGCCTCGTCAGTATCCTCAACCGGCCCGAAATACGGGTTTGCCGCCGCGTTGTTCACCAGGATATCCAGCCGCCCGTAACGGCCCTCAATATCCGCGAAGATGGCCTCAATCTGCTCCATCTCCCCGATGTGGCACGCAATGGCCTCAGCCTCGCCACCCTCGTCACGGATCGCCTGGGCCACCGCCTCACAGCCATCAATCTTGCGGCTGGACACAATCACCTGCGCCCCCTGCTTCGCCAGCAGCTTGGCAATTTCCTCACCAATACCACGGCTGGCGCCAGTTACCAGGGCAATGCGGCCCGTCAGGTCAAACAGATCACTCATTTCTCAATCCTTCTCTTTGCTTTACCAGATTATTCATTCATTTGAGAGTCTACGCGGCGCAGGAAGCGGGGAATCGGGCACTGCTAAGCGGGAAGCTCGGAGGCCATGGATGGCCACCGCGCAGCCTACATGGATGTACTCGTGGCGATTCCCGATTAGCAGTGCCCGATTTGCCGCCAGCAACCACGCATCAATCCTGAGACACCCCTCACCGATACGTCACCAGCCGAGGATCCTCCCCCTCCAGATGCCCAAAACTGTTAAAAACCGCCAGAGACCGCCGAGCCCCACTGAACAGCACCCGCGACACACTCGCATTCGCCAGCACCTCGTTCAGCTGGAACGCCCGCATGTCATCCAGATCCAGCAGCGACTGGGCCACCACACTGATCGGCCCACCCGAGGTCACCAGGAACACATGCTTCGCATCCCCGGCCTCCCGGATCACCTCCTCGACCCCAGCCAGAACCCGTCCCTTGAAGGACCGCCAGGACTCCGAGTAATCCCCCTCGTGCTCACCACCGATCCAGCGACGGATCGCCTCGCTGAAGGCATGCTGGAACGCCTTGCGCGGATCCGACTCCTTCGCCAGCTCCCGCGCCATGGTCTCGGGATCGCCACAGCCCGGCCGGTAAGCCTCCAGAACCGCCCGGTGATCGAACTCATTCAGCCCCGGATGCACCGCCGCCTCCGGCAATCCATCACCAAAGCCCTCCGCCATCGCATCAATCGTCTCGCGATGCCGGCGCAGCTCGCCCCCGAAAATGCGCTCCGGATGCGTGTGCCGACCGACCCAACGGCCAAGTACACGCCCCTGCTCCCAGCCTCTTTCCGAAAGCCGGTCGTAGTCCGACGCCCCGAAGCTCGCCTGACCGTGACGGATCAGATGCAGTGTCGCCATCCATCCGCTCCTAAAGGCTGCTCTGGTCGATCAGGCGCTTACAGCGCTGCTCAAGATAGTTCGCGGCCTGGCCGAAGCCCGCAAAGCGCTTATCCTGGGTCTGGCCGTGGTAATAGCGGTAATAGATCTGCTGCACGATGCCCGCCAGGCGGAAAAGCCCGTAGACCTCGTAGAAATCAAAGTTGTCCGCATGGAAGCCGGAGCGTTCCATGTAATAGGCCACCACCTCGTCCCGGGTCATCATGCCCGGCCGGTGCGTGGGCTGGCGCCGCAGCATATGGAAGAACTGGTCATCATCCGCCTGCACCCAGTAAGCCAGGCTGTTGCCCAGGTCCATCAGCGGATCCCCCAGGGTGGCCATCTCCCAGTCCAGAATGCCGATCACCTCGAAGGGGTTGTCCGGGTTCAGGACCACGTTGTCGAAGCGGAAATCATTGTGGATGACGCAGGTGGCCACATCCTCCGGCATCTTCTCCTGCAGCCATTCCATGACCGGCTCGAAGTCGCTCACATCCTCAGTACGCGCCTTGCGGAAACGGTCACTCCAGCCATCGATCTGGCGCTTCACATAGCCCGCGCCCTTGCCGATCTGGTCCAGACCCGCCGCCTGGTAGTCCACCCGATGCAGGTCCACGAGCTTGTCCACGACGTTGCCGCACAGCTTGCGCGTATCCGCCTCGCTGAGCTCGAAGCCCTCGGGGAAATCCTGCCGCAGGATGATGCCCTTGAGACGCTCCATCACGTAGAACTCATCACCCAGCACGTCATGGTCATCACAGATGGCAATGATATCCGGCACATAGGGATAGACCGGCTTGAGCGCCCGCATGATCCGGGCTTCGCGCAGCATGTCGTGCGCGGATTTCGCCTTGTGGCCGAACGGCGGGCGCCGCAGCACGAAGGAGCGCTCGCCGTAGTCGATCTGGTAGGTCAGGTTCGAGGCGCCGCCCGGGTACTGGCGGATCACCGGCTCGCCTTCCAGCTCCGGCAGCTGCTGCTTCATGAAGCGGTCCACCGCGGCCGGGTCCAGCGCTTCGCCTTCGCGGGTTTCCGTCGGCTGATCAATCAGGGTCATGGTCGCCTCGCTCAGTTCTTCTGCATCTTTTTCATCCAGCGCTTGCTTTCCATCCCGAGCAGGAAGTCAAAGGCCTTCGGGCTGGCGCGCTTGATGTACCACAGTCGGCGTTCCGTCTTGTGGGGCAGTACCCAGAAGCTGCCCTTGCGCACGGCGCGGGCAATGTCTTCCGCCACGTCGTCAGCCGTGACGCTGGAGCGCTGCATCAGCTTGTTCACGTTGGACTGGATGCCCGGAATGCTCGAACGCATGCTCGAGGTCAGGTTGGTCTGGAAGAAGGCCGGGCAGACCACACAGACGTTCACGCCGGTGTCGATGAACTCGTGATTCATGGTCTCGGAAAGCGCGATCACGCCCGCCTTGGAGACGTTGTAGCTGCACATCAGCGGCGCCAGCATCAGCCCCGCCATGGAGGCAATGTTCACGATGGTGCCACTGCCCTGCTCCTTGAGGAGCGGCGTGAACACCTTGCAGCCGCGGACGACGCCCATGACGTTGATGTCCAGGATCCACTCCCAGTCCGAGATGGTGGTGTCCTCGATAGAGCCAGCGGAGGCCACGCCCGCGTTGTTGACGACCACGTCCACGCCGCCCCAGCGCTCCAGCAGTACGTCCTTGGCCTTCTCGAACTCACTCAGGCGCCGTACGTCGCATTCGACAAACAGCCCCTCGCCACCGGCCTCGTTGATGGCGCTTTCGGTCTCTACGCCCTGCTCCGGCGTGATGTCGCCGATGCACACGCGCGCGCCCTGGCGGGCGTAGTTCAGTGCCAGTGCCCGGCCGAGGCCACTGGCCCCGCCGGTGATGAATACCCGTTGGCTCATGCGTTGTTTTCCTTCGTTATCGGTATTTGGCCAGTTCCAGCCGTGCCACCATGGCCCGGTGAACCTCATCCGGTCCATCCGCCAGCCGCAGCGAGCGGGCCGCGCCGTACATGCCCGCCAGCTCGTGGTCGTCGCTCACACCACCGCCACCGTGCATCTGGATGGCCTGGTCCACAATAGTACACAGCATCTCCGGAACCACGGCCTTGATCTGTGACACTTCGCTCAACGCACCGCCAATACCCTTGGTGTCCAGCAGCCAGGCGGTCTTGAGCGTGAGCAGTCGCGCCTGCTCAATGTTCATGCGCGCCCGGGCGATGATGTCCGGATTACCGCCGAGTTTGGACAGCGGCTTGCCGAACGCCTCGCGCGAGTTGGCCCGGCGGATCATCTTCTCCAGAGCCCTTTCGGCCGCACCGATGGCCCGCATGCAGTGGTGCACGCGCCCCGGCCCGAGCCGGCCCTGGGCGATCTCGAAGCCCGCGCCTGGCGCCTTGATGATAGCGCTCTTCGGCAGCCGAACATTGTTGAAACTCACCTCGCCATGCCCGGCGGGCGGGTCCTCATCCCCGAATACCTTCAGCATCCGCTCCACTTTCACACCGGGCGTATCCTTCGGAACCACGACCATGGAATGGCGCTGATGCCGGTTGGCCTCCAGATCGGTCAGCCCCATGAAAATCAGCACCTCGCAATTAGGGTGGCCGATGCCGGTACTCCACCACTTACGGCCGTTCAGAACCACCTCGTCACCCTCGATGGTGGCGGTCGCCTCCATGTTGGTTGCATCCGAGGAGGCCACATCCGGCTCGGTCATGCAGAACGCCGAACGGATCTCTCCCTCAAGCAGCGGCTTGAGCCAGCGCTCCTGCTGCTCTTTCGAACCGTAGTAATGCAGCACCTCCATGTTGCCGGTATCCGGGGCGTTGCAGTTGAAGATCTCCGGCGCGATAAAGCTGCGTCCGGTCTGCTCCGCAATAACCGCATAGTCGGCGTTGCTCAGACCGGCGCCATGATCGCTGTTGGGGAGGAACATATTCCACAGCCCCTGGGCCTTCGCCTTCGCCTTGAGCTCCTCGATCACTGGCAGCACCACCCAGGGGTTGTCCAGGCTGTTCAGTTCGCGGAAATAATCCGCCTCGATGGGTTCGATCTCGTCCTTCATGAACTGACAAACCCGGTTGTAGAAATCCTGGCCTTTTTCTGAGAGCTCAAAGTCCATGGGGGACCTCCTGTATTTGCAGACCATCCGACGTGGGCGGGAGCATCGGGGAGGGTTTTCCGGGAAACGCTATGAATCCATCCCTGGACGCTGCGCGGTCGCCTTCCATGGCGACCGAGCTTCCCGGAAAACCCTCCCCGATACTCCCTCTCCAGATTGATAGTCAGAGTGTAGAAACCTGTACCGGATAAGGCTACTGAATTATCCTCATTGCATGTCATGCAGAATATTAATGCGGAGAGACGCACCCCATGATTCCCGGTAACCGCCTCGACCTGAACCTCCTCACCGTCTTCATCACCATCTACCGCGAAGGCAGCCTCACCCGTGCCAGCGAGATCCTGCACCTGACCCAGCCAGCGGTCAGCCACTCCCTGGCACGGCTCCGGGAACAGTTCGATGATGCCCTCTTCCGACGCCAGGGCAACCGCATGGTGCCCACGCCCCTGGCCCAGCGGCTGGCCAGTTCCGTGCACCCGGCTCTCAGCGAGATCCATTCCGCCCTGAATGCCTTCCACGCATTCAGCCCCGAGCAGCAGCCACGGGTGTTCAACATTGCACTACGGGATGTGCTGGAGGCGACCTTTCTGCCGCCACTGATGCAGGAAATGACGCAATACCCGGGCATCGAGGTGGTGAGCCAGCGGGTACCCCGGCGGGAGATGGAGCAGCAGCTGGCGGCTGGCAAGCTGGATTTCGCGGTGGATGTGCTGCTGCCGGTCAGCGACCAGACCGCCCACGAGCGGCTGCATGAGGACCGGCTGGTGGTTGTGGCACGGCGGGATTCGGCGATTGCCCGACAGGGGATGACCCTGGAGCGTTACCTGGCCGCCGGCCATGTGCTGGTCTCATCACGCGCCGAGGGTCAGGGGCTGGAAGACTTCGCGCTCAGTGCCCGAGGGCACCGGCGCCGGATCGCGCTGCGCTGCCAGCACTATTTCGCCGCCTGCCGGGTGGCGGCGGAGACGGATCTGCTGGTGACCATGCCCGAAGCCTATGCGGACATCATCGGCCAGTACCTGGATGTGGCCCTGCTGCAGCCCCCCGAGGGCATGCCGGAGGTGGACGTGCATCTCTACTGGCACCGTCAATACGAACGGGAACCGGCCCTCAGCTGGTTCCGCGAGCGCCTCCACGCCCTCAAGGCGCCCACGGGGTCAGGCGACCAGGGCCAGGCCACCGAAGAGCAGCCCCCCGGCGACCAGGGTACTCAGGAGGACCACTGAAAAGCCCCAGAGCAGGACCCGGGCTTCACTGATGTGCGGCACAGTGGCCCGGGCACTGCGGTAGAACGCCACTGTTCCCAGCACCGGCCCGCCCAGGCCCATGAACAGCAGCCCGATCCCAAAACCGGCAAAGGTCCAAACGGCAATGAGCCGGGCACGCTCGAATACACGCTCCTTCTCCCCCATCCGGTCGAGGAAGACCCCCGCGCCTGCCCACATGAGCGCAAAGGTCAGTCCAACCAGAGCCAGCCCGATAACAAAGATAATCACGCGATAGAACACTAATGGTCACTCGGAATATAGGGGGACGGCAGCGTCTCGAACCCCGGTCTGGCCAGCAGGTAGCCCTGAAAATAGCGGATCCCCATGCCACGGCACCACTGGTACTCCGCCTCAGTCTCAATGCCCTCGGCGATGGTTGCAATACCCAGGCGGTCATTGGTCAGAAGGATTCCCTCAATCACTGCCTGCTTGCGTGGATACTGCTCCACATCCCGGATGAGCGACATGTCCAGCTTCAGGTACTCCGGCGTGGTGTCCGTCAGCAGGTTCATCCGGGAATAACCGGCCCCGTAGTCATCCAGGGCAATGGCGAAGCCCATCTCCTCATAGGCATCGACGATACTGATAAGATGGTCCGTGTCCGCAAGGTTTTCCACTTCCGTGAACTCGAAAACCAGCCGGCTGGTGTCGAAATCATACCTTCTTGCAGCCGCAAGTGTCGTCTGGATGCAGGTCTCCGCCCGATAAACCGCGTTGGGCATGAAGTTGATGCACAGCCTGGACGTCATGCCCAGCTCGGATGCCAGCTTCACCGCCTTGACCCGGCATGCCTGGTCAAACCGGTACATGTTACTGCGCGTCACCCGGCCAAGTACTTCCCCGGCCCCTTCGCCATTGAGGCCCCGCACAAGCGCCTCGTGAGCCATAATCCCGCCAGTGTCCGCATCCACTATTGGCTGGAATGCGAAGGAAAAATCAAAGTCCAGGCCAGCACCGCATGCACAATGATCACAGTGTGACTGGTCAAACAGTTCCTCTTCTTCCATACCCCTTCCCAAAAAGTCGCTTCAGACGGCGAAACCGGTATTTACACGGATCCCTGCCCTGATTGCAGTATAGAACTTGCCACAGATACAAGAGCGCCTACAGTAAAAAATGTCACCCGACGTCAAATCAGGATCCGCCCATGGCCACTTCAGACAAGCCCACACGCATCGCCGTCACCCCTGGCGACGGTATCGGGCCCGATGTGATTCAGCAGTCCCTGCGAGTCCTGGAGCATCTCAGGCAACAGTACGAACTCGCCCTCGAATGGGATGTCTTCGATTGGCCCTCCACGGAGTGGCATCGCCGCAACGGCGACATGATGCCGGCGGATGCCATGACGACACTGGCCGGCTATGACGCCATTCTCCTGGGTGCGCTGGGCGACCCGGGGCCGAGCCGGAACGCACACCGCTACGTACTCTCCGACAGCATTTCCCTCAGCCCCCTGCTGCAGATGCGCAAAGGCTTTGACCAGTGGGTCTGCGAGCGCCCGGCTCATCAGCTCAAGGGCGCCCGCCAGTACCTGGCCGACCCGCGCGCGGCGGACACGGACATGCTGGTCATCCGCGAGAACAGCGAGGGCGAGTACGTCGGACAGGGCGGACGCCTGCGCCAGGGCAGGCCCGGTGAGATCGCCACGCAGACGGAGATCTTCACCCGCTTCGCCACTGAGCGGATTATCCGCTTCGGCTTTGAACGGGCCCGCAAGCGCGCCGGTGAGCGGCGTGAAGCCGGTAAACCTTGCACCTTTGATAATCCCGACGGGGAGCGGCTGGAAAGCCAGGTCTGCCTGATCACCAAACGCAACGCCCTGCGCCACTGGGGCGACATGTACACCGAGGTATTCGCGGAGATCGCCAAGGATTACCCGGACGTGGCCACCCACCACGAACTGGTGGACGCCGCCTGCATGAAGTTCGTTCAGGCCCCCTGGGCCTTCGATGTGGTGGTTGCCAGCAACCTCCAGGGCGACATCCTCACAGACCTCGCAGCAGTCATCTCCGGTGGGCTCGGCGTGGCGCCCTCATGCAACCTCAACCCGGACGACCGCAGTCAGCCCTCCATGTTCGAACCCACGCATGGCAGCGCCCCGGACATCGCCGGCCAGAACAAGGCGGATCCCACCGCCATGCTGTTCACTACCGCGCGCATGCTGGACTGGCTGGGTGAACAGCGACCGGAATTGGCGCGCGCCGGCGAAGCCCTGTACAACGCCGTAGCTGCCGACTTGGCAACTCATGGCCATGAGCAGAGAAGCACCGTGGAGGTTGGTGATTCGGTACTGGCAGCGCTGTAGGGCGCCTCTGGCGGGGCTGCTCACCAATTGCTAGGATGATAAACCGTTCATTGGATCAAAAAGGGAGACAACAGGGATGTCAGCAAACCGACTTGCAGGCCTTTCACTACTGACTGTTCTCGGCCTCGCCGGCTGCGGCGATGATAACCCCGAGGCACTGACCCAGGTCTCGGAAAATGGCCTCCATACCAACGATTACTTCGGACTCTCGGTACAGAAACCGACAGAGTGGTATGCGCAGGATTTCGAAGAGATGATGGCCATGCTCCAGATGGGCGCGAAGGCAATGTCCGGTGATGATGAGAACATGCGGGCAATGATTGATGGAGCGCTGGACAACACCCTGCCTCTGTTCGCCTTCTACGAGGCTCCTCCCGGCACGCCCAAGCCATTCAATGCCAATATTCAGGGTGTGGCCGAGAACATCGAGAGCTATCCCGGCATCGAATCCGGCTGCAGCTACCTGGCCAATACCATGAAACTGATGGAACAGTCCGCGATGCAGGTGAGCTCGTCCGGCGACTGCACGACGGATACCTTGGCCGGAACCACCATGAGCACCCAACCCGTGAGGATGCAGATGGGATCAATGACCATCCGTCAGCGGTACTACACCTGCCTTAACGGGGAGCATGCCGTCGGTTTTATCATGACCTGGGTCGATGGGGAACAGAAGCAAAAGCTTGATGGCGTCCTGGAAACCGCTTCCCTGGCGTGTGACTCCCCCTGAATTCTCCGGACCCCACGGGGCTTCCCCGACACGGGTAGGCCCCACAACCTTGATCGCCACTACTTGTTCGGCACGTATCCCCGCGCTTTATCAACCACATTGAAGAACTCGCGCCCGGCCAGCCAGTTATCCAGATTGTCGAAGAACTGTTCCGTAAGCGCCTTCTTCCAGCCGATGAAATCCCCCGCCATGTGAGCGGTCATGGTCACATTCTCCATGGCCCAGAGTGGGTGATCGGAAGGCAGCGGCTCCTCCTCGAACACATCCAGCCCCGCGCCGGCAATCTCACCGCGCTGCAGCGCATCCACCAGCGCATCGGTATCCACGATGGGACCGCGACCGATATTGATCAGCCGGGCTGTCGGCTTCATGGCCTGGAAGGCTTTCGCATCAAACAGTTTTTCCGTTGCCGGGGTCAGTGGCGCCGCAATCACCACGTAATCAGCCAGACCAAGCTGCTCAGGGATGGCGGCATTGTCATGGACGGCCTCGAAATCCGGATCGTCACTGCGCGCCCGGCGCGCCACCCCGTGCGCCTCCAGGCCCACGGCCGAGACCAGACGCCCGATCTGGCGGCCTATCGACCCGGCACCTACAACCAGAACCCGTGCCCCCTGGGCCCTCTCGGTATCCCGGTGCTGCCACTGATGGGCCATCTGCAGCCGGATGGAATGCGGGAAGTCCTTCGCGAACATCAGGATGGTGCAGAGCACGTATTCGGCAATGCTGCGATCAAAGATGCCCTGGGCATTGGTGACGGCCACCCCGCTGTTGACCAGCTCCGGGAACATCAGCGCATCCACGCCGGCACTGGTGGCGTGGATCCATTCGAGGCTGTCCGCCGAGGGCCAGGCCTCGCGCAGCGCATCGGTGCGGAAATCGGTCACCATCATGATGCGGGTGCCCGGCAGCGTCTGTCGCAGGGTATCCGCATCCCAAGCAAAGCGGACCTCGGCCCGTTCGAACAGCGGGTCCAGCCCAGGCGGACGCTCCTCGTCCGGCGCTGTAAGGACGGTGATCACGGGACGTGTCTCGGTGCTGGCCATGATGCTCTCCTGCTGGTTGGCGTCCTCTCAGGGTAGAGCCTGAACCCTTCGAATGCCATGCTCAGGGTGCGCCACACCAGAGTCTGGCGTTACGGGATTACCCTTACCTGTTCTTGCTTTCCGCCCCTATCTTGGCCATTGTGGATCATGACCGATTGTTTGAACTGATTGATGTATGGGAGAGCGGTTAATGGCTACGTCGGCAGGCAAGACAGTACCCGCGAGCGCGCCCAAGCGTAAGCTGACCTATCGCAAAACCAAGGCCCGCTGGCATCCCTCGATGCAGGCGATTCCCGTTCCGGGTATCCGGCGTATGGTCAACATGGCCGCCGAAATGGACGACGTCATCCATCTGTCCATCGGCCAGCCAGACCTGCCCACGCCCAAGCACGTAACCGACGCCATGGTGGATGCCATCCAGGCGGGGCAGACCGGCTACACCATGGACGCCGGACTGCCCGAGCTGCTGGTGGCGCTGCGTGACTATTACGGCAACCGCTATGGCCGCAAGCTCTCCACGGAGAACATCCTGGTCACCAGTGGTGCCACCGAGGCCATGTACCTGGCGCTGTCCGCAACCGCCGCGCCCGGGCGTCAGTTTCTGGTCGTGGACCCCTCCTTCCTGCTTTACGCACCGCTGATCCGGATGAACGGCGGCGAGGTGAAATTCATCCCGACACGCCCGGAAAACGGCCACCAGCTGGACCCGGACGACATCATCAGAAACATCAGCATGCGCACCTTCGCCGTGGTGCTGAACTCCCCGAACAACCCGACCGGGGCAGTCTACCCCAAGTCCACCATCGAGCGGATCGTGGAGGAGTGCGCCTTCCGGGGTATCCAAGTCTTCAGTGACGAGGTCTACGACCATCTGGTTCTGGATGACGAGGAATATTCCAGCGTGCTCAGCTGCGGCACCGACCTGGACCACCTGATGTGCATCTCAAGTTTCTCCAAGACCTACAGCATGGCAGGGCTGCGCGTGGGCTGGATCATCTCCAGCCAGGGTGCGATCAAGAAACTGAGACGCTATCATATGTTCACCACCTCGGTGGCCAACACCCCGGCCCAGTTTGCCGGCGTGGCAGCCCTGGAAGGCGATCAGCAAAGCGTCCGGGACATGATCGAGATCTACCGCGAGCGGCGGGACTTGATCGTCGATCTGGTGAACCAGACACCGTATCTGACCGGCTATAAGCCCAATGGCGGTTTCTTCATCTTCCCGGATCTGCCGGATCACGTGGACGCGTCGGACCTCTGCCTGCGCATGCTCAAGGAGACCGGCGTGTGCGCCGTTCCCGGCGATGCCTTCGGGGAACACTGCACCAACTCGATCCGGTTCTCGTTCTCCACCACGAGCGAGCGGATCGAGGAAGCCTTTGAACGCATCATCCCCTGGATGAAGAAACAGAACCTCTGACGACAACAGAAGGACTCCGATGAAACGGATTGCCAAGACCCTGCTCCTGGTGCTGCTGCCGGCATTCGCCGGCGGCTGCGCCAGCTTCTCCCCTTACAGCGTGGACGAGTCCACCATCGAGAATCATCTCAGTGACCGGATCACAGACTTTTCCCGGGACCTCGGTGACCGCGGCCTCCCCGTCACGCTGGAACTGACCAGGGCCGACGTCACCATTGGCCCGGAAGAGCGTGATGTGGCGGTGGTCGATTTCGGTGGGCGTGCCGTGCTGCAGGCACCACGAATCCCCATTGACCTGAACTTCAGCATTGAGGGCACGCCTGTCTATGAGGCAGAGGAAAAAGCCATCTACATCCGCAACCTCAAGGTGCTCTCCACCAATGTGGAAGCCGCCGGCAGTGCGTTTGACCTCTCGTCCATTACTGGAACCCTGTCGGATATTGCGGCTCAGTTCCTCAATGAACGTCCGGTCTATCGACTCGATGAGGACGAGACCGGCGCACGGCTCTTCGGCATGATGAACCTGCGTATCGATGTCCAGCCCGGCCGACTGACCCTGGTGCCAGCCGGCTCTGAGGACAACGTCCAGCGCTCAATCCGCTAGAGTCAGTTGCTACCGGCTTCCACTATATGGGGTTCAAGCTGCTGCCGGATGTGGTCCGGTATTGGCAGCGACTGCTCAGAGGCGTAGTCGAAGTGGATGAGAACAGCCTCACTGCGGGCTACTTCAACACCATTCTGCTGCGCCGTCTGGATGGCCTGGAACGACGAGTTACCAATGCGACCGATCCCGGTCTGGATATCCACCGGCAGGCCCCAGTGGCACTGGGCCCGGTAGTCAATCGCCACCCGAGCCACGATCAGCGGCCACGACGCCAACTCCAGTGACGGGTGGAAAATACGGAAAATGGGCATCCGGGCATGCTCGAACCATGTCGGGTAGGCGGTATTGCCGATATGGCCCAGGCCATCGGTATCGCTGAAACGGGGCTCAATCTGATGATGAAACATCCAGAACACTCCTGACTGCGTCTGCTGTAATACGGCTGAGCTGATGCCACCCAGGCTGCGTATCAACTCAGGGAAGCCACAGTGACAACCGACTGCGAAGAACCATGTCGAACCTTTCCCCGACCCGCCAGATCATCGGCCTTGCCGGCTGGTGCCTCCTGCTCCTGATTGTCGCGATCCTTGGGGCGGTTGCCTCGATCAATGCAGGCGCATTCTATCAGTCCCTGGAACAGCCTGCTTGGGCCCCTCCCGCGGCCTGGTTCGGTCCAGTCTGGACGACCCTCTATGCCCTAATGGCTCTCGCGGCCTGGCTGGTCTGGCGGCGCTGGCGTTTCGGCGGCGCCCCCCTCGCCCTGGGGCTCTTCATCTTCCAGCTGCTGCCCAACGTTCTCTGGAGCTGGCTTTTTTTCGTCTGGCACCAGGGGGCCTGGTCTTTTGTCAACATCCTCCTGCTGTGGGGACTGATCCTGGCAACGCTGATCGGCTTCTGGCGGGTCCACCGTGGCGCGGCACTTCTGCTGCTGCCCTACCTGCTCTGGGTCAGCCTTGCCGTGGCGCTCAACTTAAGTGTCTGGCAGCTGAACCCGGCGGCGCTCGGGTGAACTGCGTACCTCTACTTAGTTAGGTCCCTAAACGTCGCGCCGGCAACAGTGCTAGAATAGCGGTTTTTGCAGCCGGAGACGCTCTGCATGCCGCACCTGCAGCTGGCCATTCTTCTGGGAATGACAGTGGCCCTGGGCCCACTGGCGCTCGATGCCTACCTACCCGCCTTTCCCAGGATCGCGGAAGACCTTGGCACGGCCAATGCAGATGTGGGCCTGACACTGAGTGCGTATGTGGCAACCCTGGGGCTTGCCCAGCTGATCGGCGGCCCACTTTCAGACCGGTACGGCCGACAGAAAATCCTGTTCAGCGGCCTGGCCATCTTCGCCGGCTCCGCCCTGATGGTTTCCCAGACCGGTTCCCTGGCCGAAATGCTGGCATGGCGCGCCAGCCAGGGCATCGGTGGCGCCCTGTGCGCGGTCTCTGTGCCGGCCCTGGTACGAGATCACGCCGACGGCACGGATTCCGCACGGCTGTTCGGGCTCATCGGGCTGATCATGTTCGTCGCCCCCGCGGCAGCCCCCTCCATCGGAACCCTGCTGCTAGCGCTCAGTGGCTGGCCGACAATATTCATCATGCTTTCCTGCTACGCCTTCCTGCTCGCGGTACTGCTGCACTTTGCCCTCTTCCGTCGGCTCACACCCCGACAACGGGACAGGACCCCAGTGCATACGCTGGTCACCAATTACCTACTGGTGCTGAAGCACCCGGCCACCATGCGCTTCATCGCATTGCAGGCCTTGGCCTTCAGTACGATGCTGGTGTTCATCACCAACGCCTCTTTCATTTATCAGGAATGGTTCGGGCTCTCAAGCACCCTGTTCTCGGCACTGTTCGCGGCCAACATCGGCGCCATGGCCGTATTCAGCCTGCTCAACCGCCGTCTTCTGCTGCATTTTGAATCCGCGATTCTGTTGCGGATCTACGTCTTCATCCAGGCTGCGGCTGTGGCAGCCCTGGTAGCCTGCGCCCTAGCGGACGCACCCTATTGGGCGGTTGCTGCCTGCATCATCGTCGCCACCGGCTGCATGGGCGCCCTGGTTCCCAATAATATGGCGAATGCGCTGGAGTTCTTCCCAAAGCTTGGGGGCACCGCTTCAGCACTACTGGGGGCTTCCCAGTTCACTGTTGCCGGGTTGATCAGCGCGGGTTCGGCGGCCATTGCCGGTGGCTCACTGGTGCCCATCGTGCTGATCATGGCAGCCTGCTCCGGTGGCTGTGTCCTGCTGGCTTCCGGGGCGCCAGCAGCGGTCAGACAAGCGAAGGAGATGGCGGTATGACGATCTGGGTGGATGCCGATGCCTGCCCCGGCCCGATCCGGGACATCCTTTACAAAGCCACACGGCGTACCGGTGTCAGGGTCGTTCTGGTCGCCAATCGGCCGGTCGCGGCCCCATCGCTGCCCAGCATCGAGCACATGCAGGTGCGCTCCGGGTATGACGAAGCGGACAACGAGATCGTTCGCCAGGTCGCAACCGGTGACCTGGTGATCACCGCCGACATCCCCCTGGCAGCGGAAGCCATGGAGAAAGGCGCGGAAGCCCTTAACCCCAGGGGCGAACGCTATACCAGTGACAGCATCCGGAGCCGGCTGAACATGCGCGACTTCATGGACACCATGCGCGCCAGCGGCATCCAGAGTGGGGGGCCGCCCCCGCTCGGGCAACGCGAGAAGCAGGCCTTCGCCAACCAGCTGGACCGCTGGCTGCAACAGCGCCAAACATAGCCCTCAGAGGCCATCCAGCCACCGCCGGAACACATCCGTGGCAACAGTCTCGAGCTGCGGCAGGTATTCCACCGCATCCCGCCTGAGCTGCGGCACCGACACCCCTGCGGATCCCAGTTCCGAACAGTGGCCAATCAGCCAGCGCTCAAAGCGCTTCAGTGGCACCTCCAGATGGAACTGCAGCCCCAGGATGCGAGACGCGGGCTGGAAAGCCTGGTTGTCACAGATCTGTGTCCGGGCAAGCGAGGGGGCGCCAGTCACCGGCCCGCAGGCTTCACCATGCCAGTGAAGCACCGGCATCCCGTGCAGTGGCGCCAGCACTGACGCCCCGCCTTCTTCCGTCAGTTCAATCGGCGAGAATCCGATTTCCTTCCGCGGCATGGCTTCCACACCAGCGCCAAGGGCGCGGGCGATCAGCTGTGCCCCGAGGCATATACCGAGCACCGCAGTACCACGCTCGGACAGGCGCTGGATCAGAGCCAGCTCCTGTTCGACGAACGGATAGGTCTCAATATCATTGGCTGAAATGGGCGCCCCCAGGATCACCAGCAGATCCGGCTGCGCCTCCTCAATGGCTTCCAGATCATCCACCCCCGCCTCGCGATAGGAGACCTTGTAGCCACTGCCCAGCAGCAGGCTCTCCAGAACCCCCAGGTCCTCGAAAGCAAGATGGCGGATGGCGATTGCCCGTTTGAGCATGAGTGTCCTCCCTGCACAAGCAGTGCTCACAGATTGTTGAACGACTCCGGCATTCAGCGGAAAGCCCGGTACTCCATGAGCTCATCAACCACGCCGGGGTCCGCCAGTGTCGAGGTATCGCCCAGGTTGTCCGTCTCGTTGGAGGCGATCTTGCGCAGGATGCGGCGCATGATCTTGCCCGAACGGGTCTTGGGCAGGCCCGGTGCCCACTGGATCACATCCGGCGTGGCAATCGGGCCAATCCGCTGGCGCACCCACTGCACCAGCTCATCACGCAGGGCATCCGTGGGCTCCTCACCTTTCATCAGCGTGACGTAGACGTAGATCCCCTCACCCTTGACGTCATGGGGATACCCCACAACCGCCGCCTCGGCCACCTTCTCATGGGCCACCAGGGCACTCTCCACTTCCGCGGTACCCAGCCTGTGACCGGAGACGTTGAGCACGTCATCAACGCGGCCGGTGATCCAGTAGTCGCCGTCCTCGTCGCGCTTGGCGCCGTCACCGGTAAAGTAAACGCCGTCATAGGTGCTGAAGTAGGTCTTAATGAACCGTTCATGGTCACCGAAGATGGTCCTCATCTGGGCGGGCCAGCTGTCCTTGATGACCAGGTTGCCGCCCGTGGCGCCCTCCAGCTCATTACCCTCGCTGTCGAACAGCGCGGGCTGCACCCCAAAGAACGGACGGGTGGCCGAACCGGGTTTGAGTTCCATGGCGCCGGGCAGTGGCCCGATCATCACACCCCCGGTCTCGGTCTGCCACCAGGTATCAACGATCGGCGCCTGCTCGTTGCCGATCACCCGATAGAACCATTCCCAGGCCTGGGGGTTGATCGGCTCACCGGCGGTTCCCAGCAGCCTCAGGCTTTCCCGCGAGGTGCCATCCATCACGTGATCACCGCCGGCCATCAGCGCCCGGATACCCGTGGGCGCGGTATAGAGGGTCGCCACCTGGTGCTTGTCGACGATCCGGCCAATACGGGATTCGTCCGGATAGGTGGGAATGCCCTCGTAAAGCAGGGTGGTGGCGCCGTTCGCAAGGGGGCCGTACAGGGTATAGCTGTGGCCAGTGATCCAGCCCACGTCCGCAGTGCACCAGAACACATCGCCGGGGCGGTAATCGAAGACATACTCATGGGTGATGCTGGTGTAGACCATGTAACCGCCGGTGGTATGGAGTACCCCCTTGGGGGCCCCGGTTGAACCGGAGGTATAGAGCATGAACAGCGGGTCCTCGGCACTCATCTCCTCAGGCTCACACCAGGGTTCTGCCTCCTCCATAAGGGCGTTGAAATCCACGTCCCGGCTGTCATGCCACTGCATGCTCCCGCCGGTATAGTTCAGCACCACCACCCGCTCAACCACACTGGCCGCGGGCTCCTCCAGCGCCTGATCGACATTGTTCTTGAGGGGAATGCGCCTCCCGCCCCGGACGCCCTCATCCGCCGTGATCACGAACCGGGACCCGCCATTGCCGATGCGCGCCGCCAGTGCCTCGGGTGAGAATCCTGCGAAAACCACCGAGTGGATGGCGCCGATACGGGCGCAGGCCAGCATGGCGACGGCGGTTTCCACGATCATGGGCATGTAGAGGGTTACCACGTCTCCCTTCTTCACCCCCAGCCCCTTCAGGGCATTGGCGAAGCGGCAGGTCTTCTCGTGCAGTTCGCGATAGCTCACATAGCGGGAGACATCGGGTTCGTCCCCTTCGAAGATGATCGCCGTCTGATCACCTCTTTCGGCCAGGTGACGGTCCAGACAGTTGACCGAAGCGTTGAGGGTGCCGTCTTCAAACCAGCGGATGCTCAGGTTGTTGCGGTCAAAGCTCGTGTTCTTGACCTTGGTGTAGGGGCGCATCCAGTCGATACGCCTGCCATGCCTGCCCCAGAAACTGTCCGGATCCTCAATGGATTCCCGGTACATGGCTTCGTACTGTTCCCTGTTGATATGGGCGTCCTTCATGGAATCGCTGATGGGATAGATGCTGCCGGCAGCCATGACGGTTCTCCTTCGGTGGCGGATACCATGACTGTATGACAGCTGAGCAGCGCTGACCACCAGCGCCGCTCATCAGGCAACGCGGCGGCGGTTCCGGCGCTGCCTCATCCGATACAGTTTGCGTTCCTTCAGGGCATATTTGTTCAGGCCAGCCAAGTGCACACTGCGGATATACCGGCGCCAGTTGATACGCCGCGCATCCACGGGAAAGACACGGCGATCCTCGTCGCCCATGCGCTGCGCCATCTCCAGCAGCCGGTCATTGTGGAAGGTGTAGTCCGGGCATGAGTAGAAACCAAAGGTCGTTGCCAGCTTCATGGTGGTCTGGAAGTGCTCCACCGTCTTGAGCTCGGCATCACGGCCCAGCCACTGCAGGCCCCGACGGACAGCGTTAACCGGAATCCCAACCCCAAAGCTCACGGTATTGAACAGGCGCCGGTTCACGGCCAGGAAAGGCAGCTGCGGCTTCTGATAGAAGAGATGGTCATAGGCCTGATGGTTCTCCGTGGCTTCCGTCATGACATGGTCAATGAACTCACCCAGTCGCAGCGGGTTGGAGGAGCCACTGCAGCACTGGTAGATGCGCTGCCGTCCCGGGGACTGCAGCTGTTCCGTCAGCGAGAGGATGATGCCGTTGGCCACCAGGTCCGCGGGAATCACATCGATCACGCCCCGGCGGCGCCCGGGAAAGAACATGACGTTGCCGCGGGCATAGGCCATGATGACGGCATCCGCTACCTTCACGCCTTCAACCCAGCCAGGCACCGGTTCCTCCAGTGTGCTCTCGACAATGGAGGGGCGCAGGATGGTGACGGAGCCGCCGCGCAGGTTGCGGGCCAGCAGCTGTTCACCGATCCACTTGGTGAGGGTGTAGGTGTCGTTCCAGCCGAGGCGGTTGGCCTCCCGCAGGCCCAGGTTGACCAGCTCCTCCTGCAGCTTCTGACCGCTGTAACGGCTGCGCAGATCCGCAATACGATCCTGGAGAGTGACGATCAGATCCTCGACACGGCAGGTTCCATCCGGATCCCGGGTAATTCCCCGGCCAGCGGGTGTGACCAGTTCCTCGTGGCGGTGACCGCGGTTGTAGCCGTTAACGTAACAGGTGGAGACCTGGACCAGCGGAATGTCCCCGGCTTCCTGCACAAATTCAGTGACATTACGCAGGCTCAGGGCATTGATCGCCAGAGCCCGGTCAAGCGGTTCACGGAAATCCACGCTGGCGGCCACGTTGATGACCCCGTCCGTTTCCGCCGCCAGCTCCCGGAAGCGTGCCCGGGTCATGCCAAAGCAGGGTTCGGTGATTTCTCCGGTCACACACTGGATGCGGCTGTCCAGGAAGGCATCCAGCCGCTCCGGATCGTCCACGCGCAGCCGATCAAAGACGGAGGCAGTCGCTACTTCATTTGCAAAACGTTCGCCGGCGGTGCCATGCCGCCTGTTGCCGCGTATCAGAAGGGTAATACCCTCGATATCCGGCACCGTGCGGATCAGTTTCTCCAGCACTACCTTGCCGACAAACCCCGTCACCCCCGTGATCAGTACCCGTTTGCCCTGGAGCTCGCCGAGCACATTGGACTCACTGGCTGCTGCATTGTCCTGTTCCGATTCCATGGTCACCTCCCTGGAAGTGAGTCTCGGGGTTGCGGTTAAGGCCTGAGTGTAACATTGAACAGGATCTGATCATCCCCTGAAACGTGATCCCTTTCCTGCAATCGGTAAGGCAGACTCACCCCGAACCGGAGCCTTCTGTAGCCGGCTGTCCGGGAGCGTCCGTTCCGGCTCCCAGCGCCCTGCCCTCCTCGGGTCGAAGCCCTTCCGAAGGCGCCACAACCCGCGCGAGTTGCCGGAAATGCTCGGCGGCGGCCCGCCGCACGGTAGCCGGCGCCTCTTCCCACTTCATCGCCGCCAGCCCTGTCTGGAGCGCTTCCACCGCATCCTCGTCCACGGACTCCCCGAGCGTCTCAAGTACGCCGGTAATCAGGCGATACCGGGCCAGTGGATCCCCCTGAGCTGCACGCAGGTGTTCCCCCAGTGACGCAAGCCATTCCTGGGGGCTGCCGATCGTACCTGTTTCCGCCTTACTCGACTGCTGCTGTTCGCCGCGCTGCTGATGACGGCGGCGCACCAGCCGCCCCCAGTAACGCGCGAACCCGTTGGCCGGCGCCACCCCCTGGGAGCAGCGCACGGCCAGCATATCGGCCAGGGTCCAGAACTGGCGGCAGGAAGGATCGCTGTCATCCATCATGGCGACGGGGCGCTGGGTACTGATGGACTGGGCTATGGTCTCGTCCCGCCAGATAGCCCCCAGGTAGTGCAGCTGTACACCGATGTAACGGGACACGGCAGTTGAGAAGCGGCGGTAGACGGTCTGCGCTTCGGTCGCGCCGCGCGCCATGTTAACGATGACGCTGGGCGTGCGCCGGTACCCCTTGCGATGGAGCACCTTGACCAGGGAGAAGGCATCGGTAAGGGAGGTCGGGTCCGGCGTGATCACAAGCGCCGCCAGATGGGAAGCGGCGACCATGTGCAGTGCGGGGGTACTCAGACCGGCGGCGGTATCGATGATAACCCGGTCATAGCCCTGCTCAAGCGTCCTGAGCTGTGCCAGGAAATCCTCTCGCCGGGCACTGTCGAGCTCCAGACACCCCGGAACACCGGAAGCCCCGGGCAACAGGTCCAGGTTGCCAGTAACCGGCAGCACCACCTCATCCAGGGTCCGTTCACCAAGCACCACATGCTCAAGCGTCATGCCGGGATAGACCCCCAGCATCACGTTGACGTTGGCGAGTTCCACATCGCCATCCAGAAGCAGTGTGCGATAGCCCTGACGTGCCAGGACCAGGGCCAGATTGAGGGCCACCTGGGTTTTGCCCACGCCTCCCTTGCCCCCGGTTATCGCAAGAGTAAGCGGGACCCGGGAACCGGATTCCGGGCGGTCAACTGCGCTGGAGCTGTTGTTATGATTCATTCCGACACCGCAGATACTGCCAACCGCATGGAATCATTGTACGCCGGCTGACCAGTCCGGGACAGTCCCACACCGAACCGAAGCAGGGGCACAACCAGCGTGTTTGGTGTGGATCTTGGAGTGTAGACTGAACAGACAGCTACAAATCTTTCATTTTTCAGCAATATGGATTAGGCTTCCTACCACAAAAAGTGAGAATGGGTTCAAAGTTTCGGAGGGCCATGGCGCAGTGGGGCCCATTACCGGCTAGACTTGGAGCCTGAATCCGATCCGACCGGCTTCCGTCATGGATCCAGATAATAACGATCACAGGGTTGAAACAGGCAGTACGCCTCTGCTCATTGTCGATGACGATACGGCGGTCTGCAGCAGCATCCATAACCTGCTTGCACACCAGGGTTACCACCCGGAGACCGCCGCCAACGGCAATGAGGCCTGTCGCAAACTCAGCGGGGGCCAGTATGAACTGGTCCTGCTGGATCTCCGCCTGCCTGACATCAGCGGGCACGAGGTCATGGCTTTCCTGGACCGTCGGGGTATCGATACCGCCGTGGTGGTCATCAGCGGTGACACCTCCTTCAATGCCATCAGCCGCGCCCTGCGCCGCGGAGCCTACGACTATCTCCGCAAGCCCTACGACAGCGAGGAACTGACCGCTACCGTTGAAAGCGTGCTGGAAACGCGACAGCTGGAACATCGCCACGAGGAGGCGCAGACACGACTGCGCCAGTCCGAGCAGCTCCATCGCTGCATTGTGAACAGCTCGCCGGACATCGTGTTCATGCTCGATCGCAACGGACACTTCCGGTTCCTCAACAGCAAGGTGGAATCCCTGCTCGGCTATCGGCCGGAAGACCTTGAAGGCCGGCATATCCGCCACCTGATCGAAGAGCAGGATGTGAGCCGCGTGGAGTGGGCCTTCCGGGACCCCACCATCAGCGCCGACAACCCGAGAACCATTGAACTCAGGCTCAAGTCCCGGGGCAGCGCGCGCGGCAATCGCCACTTCGAGATCACCGCGTTCCCCATGGAGGACGAGTCCGGCGTCCCCGGCGAGATGGCCTCCCAGATCTACGGAACCGCCCGTGATATCACCGAACGCAAGGAAGCCGAGGCTTTCATCAACTTCCAGGCGTATCACGACCTGCTCACCCGGCTTCCCAACCGGGCCCTGTTCAAGGACCGTCTGGGCCTGAGCATTTCCCAGGCCGAACGCAACAACCAGAAACTGGCGGTCATGTTCATCGACCTGGACCGCTTCAAGGTGGTCAACGACAGTCTCGGCCACGCCATGGGCGACCGGCTGCTTCAGGCGGTGACGCAGCGCCTGGAGGGCTGCCTGCGCCAGGGCGATACCCTGTCGCGCTTTGGTGGCGACGAATTCACCCTGCTGCTGCCCGAGATCCGGCATACCGATGACGCCCGTACCATCGCCCGCAAGCTGATGGAGGCACTCCGTAGCCCCTTCAAACTGGGTGAGCACGAGGTCTATGTCGGGGTGAGCATCGGCATTGCCCTCTACCCTGATTCAGGGCACAAGCTCGAAGAGCTGATCCAGCAGGCGGATGTGGCCATGTACCACGTCAAGGGCCGGGGCAAGGACGGCTACCAGTTCTTCACGGAATCCATGAACGTGAACACCACCCACCGCCTGGGCATGGAACGTGACCTGCGCCGTGCTCTCCAGGCTGGGGAGTTGCGGGTGTTCTATCAGCCCCAGATCTGTCTACGTACCGGGCTCTGCCGTGGGCTTGAGGCACTGGTCCGCTGGCAACATCCCACGCGCGGCCTACTGCAGCCCGGGGAATTCCTGCCGCTGGCCGAAGAGACCCGCCTGATCGGTGATCTCAGTGAGTGGGTGCTGGCCACGGCCTGCCGCGAGATGGGGCCCTGGCTCAACCGCACGGATGAGGATATCCGGCTGTCGGTCAACTTCTCCCCCATGCAGGTGGAACATCCGCGCTTTGTGGATCACCTTCTCCAGAGGCTGGAGCACTACAACCTGCCTCCTCAGCGCCTGGAGATCGAGATCACCGAGAACATGATCATCAGCGATCTTGAACAGATCAGCTTCAAGCTGGACCAGCTCTCAAGCTACGGCATCCGCATCGCGATCGATGATTTCGGCACTGGCTATTCCTCACTCAACTACCTGCACCGCCTGCCGATCCACACGCTCAAGGTGGATCAGAGCTTCGTGCGCAGCATCCGCCACGGCGAGGAAGGCGCCTGCATCGTCAACGCCATTACCGCCATGGCCCGCGGACTCCAGCTCGATATCGTCGCCGAGGGCGTGGAAACCCGGGAGCAGCTTGCCTACCTGCGCGAACTCGGATGCGACAGCGTGCAGGGCCATTACTTCAGTGAAGCCCGCCCCCGGGACGAACTGGCACTTTCAGAAGCCACACCAGAACCGGTCTACTACAGCGTCATCTGATCGGCACACGACAGCCCCTTTCCCGGAAACGGTTTCCTCTCATTCCGGAATGATCAATACCGGAATCATCAAAACCCGCTCTCATTTTTGTTCGACGATCCTATTAAATACCTAATTCATGTTGCGTTTTTTGGTTTTTTCGTTAACTCGTGCAACCGGAAACTGCGGCCTGTTCCACAGAGACCCTGTCCGGATGTGTATAGCATGGTTCCTGAATCCGGTAGCCACAAAAGCTTCCGCAACCCCTTTCAGGACTGGCAGCACGGACCATGCAGGACAAATACAGAATCGTCGGCCCCGTTTATGATTTCCTGAGCAGCGTCTACAGCGGCAGGAGCATCCATGAGTGCAAGACGGCCATGCTCCACTCCGGCAATGTCGGCCCCGGGGACCGTGTCCTGATCGCCGGTGTCGGCCATGGCCGGGATGCGCTGCGCGCGGCTGAGCTTGGCGCCGATGTCACGGTTGTGGATGTTTCGGAGACCATGCTCAACAGGTTCCGGGAGCTGCTGGCCAGGGAGGCGCCCCAGCTCCATGTCCGCACCGTCCACGACGACATCATGAAGGTCGCCGAGTACGAACAGTACGACATGGTGGTCGCCAACTTCTTTCTGAATGTGTTCGACCGCCCGACCATGATTCAGGTTCTCCAGCATCTGGTCAGCCTCGGCAAACCCAGGGCCCGGCTGGTGGTGGGGGATTTCATCTACCCCAGCGGCAATCCTCTCGCCCGCCTGTTCAAGAAGGGCTACTGGTACATCGCCGCCTGTTTCTTCTGGCTGTTCACCGACAATGCCTTTCACGGCATCTACAACTACCCGGCCTACCTCGAGAGCCTGGGCCTGGAAATCCGCGACAAGAAACGCTTCTCACTGCTGAACATCCACTGCTACTGGTCGATTCTGGCCGAGAAGCGCGGCTGAGGAAGCACGCATAACAATAAGGAGTCCAGCCATGACGCAGCAGACCCTGGTGTTCGACGGCTTCCGGGATATCCCGGACGGCCCCATGAGCTTCTCCGAGCGAGTGGCACTGCTCAAGCAGTACGGCGCCCACTCGCAGTCGTTCTCCACACTGCAGCCGGACATGCACTACTTCGACGTGCCCGGTGTCGGCTACATCGGCTACATGAAGAAATGGGGACTGAACTTCGTGCTCTCGGATCCGGTCTGTGCACCGGAAGACCGGGAGCTGATGCTGTCGCGGTTTGAACGCCGGGTCTCGAACATCTGCTACGTGCAGGTCTCCCGCCCCGTCATGGAAATCCTGCACGAGCGATTTGGTTACTACGGCACCCAGTTCGGTGCTGAATCCCGGGTGGACCTGAGCCAGTGGTCGCTCAAGGGCAAAAAGAAACAGGTCATCCGCACCGCGCTCAACCAGGCACGGGAAGCCGGTATCACCGTTCAGGAACGGTTCAGCGATGACCATACCAGGGAGATCTCGGACGCCTGGATCCGCACCCGCCAGTGCAAGCGCCAGGAGATCCGCTTCCTGATCCGTCCGATGAACATGGAATACCGGGAGAACGAACGCCACTTCTATGCCTATCAGGACGGTAAGGCCGTGGGGTTCATCTACTTCGACCCGATCTACGAACGCAACGAGATCGTCAGCTACGTTCCGAACATTTCACGGGCCAATGCCAATTTCCGGCAGGGCATCTTTTACACCATCATGGCGCACGCCATGGAGACCTTCCAGGCGGAAGGTGTACCACGCCTCGATATGGGCCTGATTCCGTTGCACCTGTCCGAGGAGACGGAGCCGCAGGAAAGCCGCATCCTCAAGAGCCTATGCCGCGGCGTGTACAGGCACGGCAACCGCTTCTACAACTTCAGGGGGCTGGAGTTCACCAAGTCACGGTTCCGTGGTGAAATCGAGAGAACCTACTGCTGCCACAAGCCGGCGTTGCCCATGCTGGAGTTCCTGGCGGTATTCAGGCTGACGCGACTGATCTGAGGGCTGTCCCCGTACGCGCCGGGCTGGCTCACTTCCAGCCACTTGCGGAGCCCCGCCGGGGGTTCGGCGGTGAACAGGAAGGTACTGCTCGCCTGTCCGGTGCCGGCTCCATTGCCCCCGGCCTCCTCCAGAAGCTGAACAACCCGCCGGGCAATGGCATCGCCCGAATCCACCCAGTGCACCACGCCGGGCATGGCCCGCGCCAGGGCCTTCTGGATCAGGGGGAAATGCGTGCAGCCCAGTACCACGGTGTCCGGATCGCCCGCCGCCAGCGGCTGCAGAATGGCGCGGACCCGCTCATCATCCACCTGCCCCTGCGCCAGCCCGGCCTCCGCGAGTCGGACCAGCTCGGAACTGCCCAGCCGCAACACCGTGCAGTCCGCAGCGTATTCGTCGATCAGCGACGCCAGGTAGGGCCGATCCACGGTCGCTGGCGTGGCCAGAACCCCGAGCCGGCGACTGCAGCTGAGCGCCGCCGCTGGCTTGATCGCCGGCACCACACCCACCACCGGCAGGCGCAGCCGGGAACGCAGCGCCGGCAGCACGACGGTGCTGGCGGTATTGCAGGCCACCACCACCAGATCACAGGGCCACCGGGCCAGCGCCGCTTCCACCAGCGCCACACAGCGTGCAACCACCTCGTGCTCCGGCAGATCGCCATAGGGGAACCCGGCATTGTCGCCGGCATAGACCATGTCCGCATGGGGCAGCCGGAGCCGGATTGCGTCCGCGATGCTGAGTCCGCCGATGCCGCTGTCAAACAGCAGAACCCGGGGCCAGCCCTGCTCCATCAGGCGCTCCCCTCGCTGAAGGCCTTGATCAGCCGGCCGGCAATGGTCCAGTCCCCGGGCACCCTGGGCAGCGAATCCCGGTGGAACCACTCCAGAGCCTCCAGCTCATCCTCGGCACGGCGCAGCTCGCCGCCGGCGAACTGGGCGCTGTAGCCGAGCATGAGCTGGTGAGGGAAGGGCCAGCTTTCGGAGCCGTGATAGCGGATGTCCGCCAGCTGCACCCCGGTCTCCTCCTGGACTTCCCGCGTCACCGCGGCCTCCGCCGACTCCCCCGGCTCGATGAAACCGGCAATCAGGGTCCACAGATCCGGCGGATGGCGCGGGCTGCGCCCGAGCAGGAGCCAGTCACCATCATGAACGGCCACGATCACGCAGGGCGAAACCCTGGGGTAGTGGCGGTGGTCGCAGTAGGCGCAGTAGAGCGTGTACTCGTGCTCATACCACTGGGTGGGACCACCGCAGCGGCCACAGAAGGCATGATCCTGCACCCACTGGAGCCGCTGGCGGGCGGCGCCCAGGGCCGCGCGTTCGGCCGGCGAGGCGTGCGGATAGACAGAACGCAGGCTACGGCCCTCAACGCCGCTGGCACGCGCTACGTACAGGCGGTCCGGGCCCAGGCAGCCCACGGGCAGCAGCTCCCCCGCACTGGCGGGAAGCGCTGCGGCACTATGGAACAGAGTACCGTCCGCAGCGGGACAGAGGTCCAGCCCGTCACTGAAAACGGCTACCCGCTCACGCCGGGGAACAGCAACCGCCCAGGGATCGGCAACAAAATCGGTCAGATCATCCATGACAGGCACTATAATCAGCCCCTGCCATGGCGGCAAGCAACGGGACTTTGCCGACTGCCCCGCGAGGCGTAAACTTGGCGCAGACTCGACCACGGACCCCGAACGGAGTAGGCATGGCGTTCCTGAAAGGCCCCGGAAATCTGATCCTGACCCTTCTGCGCAGACTCATGTACCTCTGGGTCCGCAGCCGTGTGCTGGGCGCCGACCGGGAACAGCTCGGCCTGGATCCTGAAAAGCCGGTCTGCTATGTGCTCCAGTACAGCTCCCTCTCGAGCCGACTGGTGCTGGAGGAAGAGCTCAAGCGCGCCAGCTTGCCCCGGGCCGAAAGACCTTTGCCACTGGGCCAGGGACTGAAACATTCCTTCTTCTTTCTCTACCGGCGCCGGGGCGGTCTCCGCCGGCTCCGCCAGACACCTGTGCCTACGGAACGCTTCGAGGCCCTGGTCACACAGGGATGCCGTACCGGCAACGACGTTCAGATTGTGCCCGTTTCCCTGTTCTGGGGCCGTTCGCCGGACAAGGAAAAGTCCCTGCTCAAGATCATGCTCTCGGACAGCTGGTCCGTTACCGGTCCGCTGCAGAAATTTTTCACCATCCTCATCCATGGCCGGAATCTCTTTGTCCAGTTTCACCGCCCACTGTCCCTCCAGGAAGCCGTCAGTGACGCGCGCAGCGAGTCCGTGGCCCAACGCAAGCTGGCGCGCATCCTGCGGGTGCACTTCCGGCGCGTCCGCCAGGCGGTGATCGGCCCCGACCTGTCCCACCGCCGCACACTGGTGAACTCACTGGTGCGCAGCCAGCCGGTAAAGGACGCCATCCGCGAGACCGCCGAACACGAGGACGTTCACCAGGCACGGGCAAAGGAGCGGGCCCTCAAGTACGCCCACGAGATCGCCTCGAACTTCTCCATGGTTACCATCCGATTTCTGGAAGTAGTCCTGGGCTGGCTCTGGAACCGGATCTACGATGGTATCCGGGTGAACAACATAGAAACCGCCCAGGAAGCGGCGCGGGACAACGCCGTGGTCTATGTGCCCTGCCACCGCTCGCACATCGACTACCTGCTGCTGTCGTTCGTTCTCTACAAGAACGGCCTCATGCCACCCCACATCGCGGCGGGGATCAACCTCAACATGCCCATCGTGGGCCCGCTTCTGCGCCGGGGCGGCGCCTTTTTCATGCGCCGCAGCTTCCGCGACAATCCGCTGTATTCGGCGGTATTCAATGAATACATGCACGTGATGTTCACCCGTGGCTTCTCGGTGGAATACTTCGTGGAAGGCGGGCGCAGCCGCACGGGTCGCACAATGCAGCCCCGCCCGGGCATGCTGTCGATGACCGTTCGCAGCTTCCTGCGTGACCCTCGCAAACCCATCGTGTTCGTGCCAGTCTACTTTGGCTACGAAAAGGTGCTGGAGGGTCGTTCCTACCTGGGCGAGCTCCAGGGGACCCAGAAGAAAAAGGAAGGACTCCTGGGCCTGATCGGATCAGTCCGTAACCTGCGGCGCTCTTTCGGGCAGGTCTCCGTCAACTTTGGTACCCCCATTGAACTGGCCAGCGTTCTGGATGAAAAGCAGCCGCAGTGGCGCGAGCAGGCGTACGACGAGGAATCCCGCCCTGACTGGCTGCCGGACGTGGTCAACACCCTGGCCCGGCGCACCGTGACGCACATCAACGAGGCGGCAGCCCTGAACCCGGTCAACCTGCTGGCCACCGTGATGCTGGCGACCGACCGCCTCGCCATGGACGAACAGCTGCTCGCCCGGCTGATGGAAGACCTCTGCAACCTTCTGCATAAGCAGCCCTACAGCGACCGCATGACCTTCCCCGAAGGCTCCGGCGAGGACTGGATCGCCTACAACGAGAAGATGGGACTGATCGTGCGCCGCAAGCAGAAGCTGGGCGACATCATCATGCTGGAAGGCCGCCACGCGGTGCTGATGACGTACTACCGCAACAACGTCCAGCACCTGTTCGCCATCCCGGCATTGCTGGCAAGCCTGTTCCAGAACAACAGCTCACTGCAGCGTGAGCGTCTGGTATTCCTGGCCCGCGCCATCTACCCCTACATCCAGTCCGAGCTCTTCCTGCGCTGGCCGACAGAGACCATCGACAGCGTGCTGGAGACCTGGATCGACCGGCTGGTGGAGGAAGGGCTGCTCATCAGTGAAGGCAGCCTGCTGCACCGGCCGGAGCCCGGAACGGCGGACGCGGTACGCCTGGGCGTGCTCTCCAACGGCATGATCCAGACCCTGCAGCGCTACTACCTGAGTATCGCCATACTGCAGCGCTTCGGGCCCAACACCCTGACACCGGAGGAACTGGAGGAGCAGTCCACACTGCTGGCCGAGCGGGTCTCCGTCCTGTTCGGGCTGAGCGCGCCGGAATTCTTCGACAAGACCCTGTTCCGCAACTTCATCGCCAACCTGCGGGCCAATGGCATACTGAGCACGGATGACGATGGCCGGCTGGCCTGGCGCTCGGGACTTGAGGAAGTGGCTGAAGAAGCCCGCCTGGTGCTGAGTTCGGAGCTGCGCCAGTCGATCCTCCAGGTAACGAATGTCAGCGTTCCCATGCCCGGCGTCAAAACCCCCGACGTTCCCGAAACGGGCCAGTCCTGACAGCTTGCTACGGAAGGGCCCGGCGGCTGTAGATGTCAAACCGGCTGCTGCGGCCCTCAACGGAGGTGGCGGGTTCGGGCCCTGGCAGGGGCTCGGCTCGGCGCGGTCGCTTAACCACCACGCGGTGGCGCGCGGCGGCCAGGCCCGTCTCCAGCAACGCGGCGGCATCCTCGTCATCACCGACCACACTCCGCGCCAGCTGCATTTCCTTGCGCACGGCCGCGCTGTTGCGTTTCTCCGGGAACATCGGGTCCAGGTAGACCACATCCACGGCCTCGGGATGCGCCGCGAGCCAGCGCGTGGCGTCACTGCGTTCCAGCTGCATGCGCGCGAGCCGACTGGAAAGCGCCGGTTCCTGTGCGGCCCGCTCCATCCCATCCGCAAGCAGCTCGGCGATGACCGGGGAGCGCTCGAACAGCATCAGCTCACAGTCGAAACCGGCCAGCACCAGCGCGTCCTCCCCCAGGCCGGCGGTTGCATCCAGGATCCGGAGTGGCCGTGAAGCCCGCGCGACGCCAATGGCCTTGACCAGCAGTTCGGCACCACCCTGGCGACGGCGATGACCGCTGCGCCCGTTGACCCAGTCCACCCGCACCGGCCCCGGTGCTTTCTTTCCGGTCGCCTGAAGACTGACGCCCTCACCGGAAACCAGAAGCAGCAACCCGGGGCTGGCCAGTTTCGTCGGTCTCTCCACCGGTTCGGGCAGGCAATCGAGCCCCAGCCTCTGCGCCACTTCGGCCGCAACCGGGAGCCATTCCTGTGCGGTGGCTGCCACCCTGAGTCCGGTTTCCATCAGATGCGGATATCCACGCCGACCAGCTCCACCTCCTCAGCCACAGCAGCACTGCCAATGCGGTCATAGGCGCTGAGCGCTTCCTGATTCCGGAGGGGGAGGCTGTCGGTATCCGGACTGCGGCGCGGGCGAACAACCTCCGGTTCAGCCGCGGCCTGGGCACGCCTGGTGCGTGCTTCACCGCCCTCCTGGCGGACCGCATTGCGGGGATCACTGACGGGCTCCGCACGGGGTGCTTCCCGCCCGGGGCCGTCGGGCCGCCTTGCCGGATCCGGTGCAACCGGCAGCGGCGTGTTTCCGGAGATGCCACCGACCATTGGATCAATGCCCGTCAGAATCAAAAAAAGGAGAACCGGATACCAGTATAGTCACTGACCGCCCACCCTGCTCAGGCGCTGGTCTGCCAGGCCACGTCGTCCCGCAGGTAAACCGGCTGAACAGCCTCTGCCCCAACCCATTCCCCCTGATGAAACAATGTCTCAGCCAGGCGGGCAATCGCATCAGCCTCAGGCATGACATCGGGCATGACCGCCGCCACGCGCGCAAGCACGGTTTCCGGAATCGCATCCCGCAGAAGCCAGCCGTCACCGACGCCCAGGTAGCCCCCGGTATCCCCGGGCAGTGCCACGGCCGCGGGTGAAACCAGGGAATCCGCCAGCAGCGGATCCACCGCCGCCTCCGGTGTCACTCGATAGAGCCCCCAATAGAGTTCCCCCATACGCGCATCGCGGGCCACGGCGACATCCGCTGGCACCTCCAGCTGCCCATGCACCGCATGGGCCATGGCCCGGAGAGACGACACCGGTACAACCGGCAGCTGCAGCCCGAAGGCCAGCCCTTGCACCAGCCCGGCGGTCACCCGCAAGCCGGTGAACGAGCCCGGGCCGGCGCCGAAAGCCAATGCATCAAGATCCCCCAGGCGCAGCCCGGCCTGAGCCAGAAGCCCATTGATCATGGGTTCCAGCCGGCGGGTGTGGGACCGGGCCTCGTCGCTGTAATCGGTGAGCACGCTGCCCCCGTCAAGGAGGGCAACGGAACCCCGGCCAGCACTGGTATCGACAGCGAGCAGCCGGGTCATGGCGGGCATTCAGCCTTTCAGGGTGGAAATGATCCGGTCACGGATGGATTCGGTGGAACCAACACCCTCGATCCGGACATAATGGGGAGCGTTACCCGGGTTCTTTGCTTCCAGCTCCTGGTAGAACTTCACCAGCGGTTCGGTCTCTTCGCGATAGACCTGGAGGCGCTTGCGTACCGTCTCTTCCTTGTCGTCCTCACGCTGGATCAGGGGCTCGCCGGTCTCGTCGTCCTTGCCGTCCTCTTTCGGCGGCATGTGTTTCAAATGGTAGACGCGACCGCTGGGCTCATGGATACGGCGACCGGAGAGACGCTCAACAATCTCTTCATCGTCTACAGAGATCTCAACCACGTAGTCAATCTTGATGCCCTGCTCCTGGAGTGATTCCGCCTGGGGAATCGTCCGGGGTACTCCATCCAGCAGATAGCCATTCTTACAGTCATCCTCAGCAATGCGTTCCTTGAGCATGCCGATGATCAGGTCATCGGATACCAGCTGACCCGCGTTCATCACCTCTTCCGCTTTCTTGCCAAGCTCTGTTCCAGCCTTCACCTGGGCACGGAGCATGTCGCCCGTGGAGATCTGGGGAATACCGAAAGCTTCGGTGAGGTACGCAGCCTGGGTTCCTTTTCCGGCTCCCGGCGGGCCGAGCAGAATAATACGCATACTGATTGCTCCCATTGGCTTGCAGCCCCCTGAACAGGGACAGGCACATTAAAAATCGAAGGCTCATTATACGTGGCAGACCGTATCTAGCAAATCAGGCGGCAAGGCCGCGGGCAAGCTCCTCGATTTCAGCGCTGACCTCGTCGATGGTGGCCACCAGCGGCTCCAGGTCCGGCTCATCCAGCCCCAGGGCGCGGGCTGCAACAACCGGATCCGTCCGGCTCTGTTCATCGCCGATACCACGTTCCTTCAGCAGTTCGTTGGCGAGCTGGACGCAGTACACATAGGATTCGTGCTGCCCCTGATAGTCCGGCGTCTCGTGCATGCCGGCGACCGTCACCACAGGTGCGGGCATCTCCCAAAGATGCAGCAGCAGCCCGCCGGCACTGGCATGGCCCACCCGCAGCGGCGTTCCCTCCTCCTGCCCGCTGCCGTGGAACACCCGGGCCTCCAGCTCCGCCAATGGCACGTCGGGCTCGGCCTCGCGGGCCTCACGGAGCTGGCGGAAACCCTCCGGGAACAGGTGCCCGATCAGCAGCAGACCCAGGTTGTGCAGGAGCCCGCACAGATAGGCCAGTTCCGGGTCGGGACGACTCGCAGCCTTCCGCGGAATGCTGCGGGCGATGGACAGGGACAGGCGGGCACAGTGCAGCGAATGGTGCCAGAAGGCCTCCAGCCCCAGAGGACCAGAGCGCGGCAACTCAAAACTGCGCGAGGCCGCGATGCCCACGGCCAGGTGGGTAACGCGGTCAAAACCCAGAACCCGGGTCACCGCCTCCTGGACACTGTGCAGCTCCCCCCGGTAATTGAAGAGTGCGGAGCGGGCGTAACGCAGAACCTGAGCGGCCAGGCTGGGGTCACGCTCAATCACCCCCGCCAGGTCGGCAGCGGTGGTTTGAGGTGCGGCCGTCATCTGCATGACCCGCAGCGCAATGGCCGGCATGGGCGGCAGCCGATAGAGCTGCTGGACCCTTGCCGCCAGTGCGTCCATATCCGGCTGTTCCGTCATCCGTTCTCCCCTGCCTCAGCCGGTATTGCGCATACCGGCCGCAATCCCGGCCATGGTCACCTTCATGGCCTTCTCAACGTTTTCCGGAACCCGCCCTTCTGCATCCCGGTCGCGCTGCAGCAGTTCCGCCTGCAGATAATGGAGCGGATCCGTATAGGTGTTGCGGACCCTCATGGAATGGGCGAAGTCCGGCTGCTGCGTCAGCAGTTCCTCCTGCCCCTTGAGCCGGTTCACGGAGTCGACGCACCCACGCAGACGCTCACGCAGCGTCTCACCCAGAGGGCGGAGGTCCGGTTCCACAAGCTTCTGTTCATAATAGCTGACAATCCGCAGATCCGCCTTGGCAAGAACCATTTCCAGCATGTCGATATGGGTGCGGAAGAAGGGCCAGTCCCGGGTCATCTCGTTCAGGATGGCTTCCTGCCCGTTTTCCAGCGCCTGGCCCAGGGCCGCATCACTGCCCAGCCAGGCCGGCAGCATCAGGCGCATCTGGGTCCAGGCGAAGATCCAGGGGATCGCCCGGAGACTCTCCACGCCTCCTGTGGGCCTGCGTCGGGCCGGCCTGCTGCCCAGCGCGAGCTTACCCAGCTCCTGCTCCGGGGTGGCCTGCCGGAAGTAGGTGACGAATTCATCCGTCTCGCGCACCAGCCCGCGATAGGAGCGCACCGCCTCCCCGCTCAGCGAGTGCATCATCTCGCGCCACTCCGGTTTCGGTTCCGGCGCCGGCGCCACCGTGGCCTCCAGCACCGCACTGGTGTAGAGGTTGAAGCTTCGCTGGGCCACGCGCGGGAGACCGAACTTGAAGCGGATCATCTCGCCCTGCTCGGTCACCCTCAGGCTGCCGTTCACCGAGCCCGGCGGCTGGGAAAGGATGGCCCTGTTGGCAGGGCCACCGCCACGGCCCACGGTCCCGCCACGGCCGTGGAACAGCGTCAGGTGCACCCCGTAATCCGAGGCCACCTGGGTCAGCGCTTCCTGGGCCTGGTACTGGGCCCAGGCCGCCATCATCTGGCCGGCATCCTTGGCCGAATCCGAGTAGCCGATCATGACCTCCTGGGCGCCACCGGTGTACTCGCGGTACCAGTCCAGTTCCAGAAGCGCCCTCAGTGCCTCCGGGGCATGGTCCAGGTCCGCCAGGGTTTCGAACAGCGGCACGATGCGCATGGGGTGATCCATGCCCGCTTCCCGCAGCAGCAGGATCACCGCGAGCACATCCGAGGGCTGGGCCGCCATGGAGATCACATAGGAGCCCAGGGCCTCGGGTGGATGCTCGGCGATCACACGGCAGGTATCCAGGACCTCCCGTGTTTCGTCCGAGGGCGCCCAGTTGCGCGGCACCAGCGGGCGGCGGCTTTCCAGCTCCCGGATCAGGAACTGCTGGCGTGCGGTCTCGTCCCACTGCGTGTAATCCCCCAGCCCCAGCCACTCGACGATCTCGCCTATGGCGGAGGCGTGCCGGGAGGCTTCCTGGCGCACGTCCAGTCGGATCAGCTCCAGCCCGAAGCAGTGGGCGCGCCGCAGCGTGTCCAGCAGAGGGCCGCGCGCCACCGACTCCATGCCGCAGGCCACCAGGGAGTCGTAGCACAGCTGCAGTGGTTCGATCAGCTCGCCGGAGTCCAGCATCACCTCCGGTGACGGGTCGGTACTTCCTCTTACCGCCTCTTCCGCCCAGTCCCGGGTCGCTCTCAGGCGATCCCGGAGTTCCGAGAGCAGCGCCCTGTAGGGCTCGCGATGGCCCCCGACCCTTTCCTGCAGTTCCGGGGAGGCCTCCCACATGGAAAGCTCCGCCCGCAAATCCTGTAGATCGCGCAGGAACAGGTCCGCCGCCATCCAGCGGCTGAGCAGAAGCACCTCGCGGGTCACGGCGGCGGTGACGTTGGGGTTGCCGTCCCGGTCGCCGCCCATCCAGGAGGCGATCCGGATGGGACTGGCTTCGATGGGCAGACCTTCCCCTGTCTGTTCCATCAGGGCTCCGTCCAGCTCCCGCAGGAAGTCGGGCAGTGCCTGCCAGAGACTGTTCTCGACCACGGCGAAGCCCCAGCGGGCCTCGTCCACCGCGGTGGGCCGCTCATAACGGATCTCGTCGGTATTCCAGGCCTGGGTGATGAGCTGGCGCAGGCGCCCCACCTCACCCTCACGCTCTTCCGGCAGGAGGTCCTCACTGTCCAGGCGCTGGAGGCAGGCGGACATCTCGTCGTATTTCATGATCAGTGTCCGGCGCGCGACCTCCGTGGGGTGGGCCGTCAGCACGAACTCCATGCGCATGTCCCGCACGCATTCGTGCAGCCGGGACGGCTCCACACCCTGCTCCGCCAGGCGTGCCAGTGTCCCATGCACCGATTCATCCGGCCCCTCTTCCCGGGGCTCACGCCGGCGCCGGATACCGTGGTACTGCTCGGCCAGGTTGGTCAGGTTCAGGAACTGGTTGAAGGCCCGTGTCACGGGCACCAGCTGGTCGTCGGTCAGGCTTGCCAGAAGTTCGGCGAGGCGCTGCCCAGAGCCGCTTTCCTGCAGGCGGTCATCCTTGGCGGCTTGGCGCACCGCTTCCACCCGCTCATACCATTCCGGGCCGGGTTTTTCGCGGATGCAATCCCCGAGGATTTCACCAAGAAGACGGATGTTTTCCCTGAGGGCGGGATGCAGTTCGGTCATTGAAAAGGGTCCCTTTCGCTGCGGGCAATGCCGGTGGCTCCGTGCTAGGATGAAACCGGTTGAACCCCCTTAGTATGACCCAACACGACCGGAGCGACGCAATACCATGAAAATCGCGGATCTGCCGAAACAGTGGGAAGCCGGTGAACGTAAGCCAGACGACGGCAAGCACGAGTACGAGGTGAACGTCACACTGGAGGATGCCGCACGGCTGCGCGCGCTGGCGGAACTGTATCCGGACTATTCGGAAGAGGAACTGCTGCGGGATCTGCTCAATGCGGCCCTCTCCGATCTTCCGGAGCCGGGCCGCCAGAAGTAGGCGGCGGGTACAGCCTCACGCCACGCGTGAGGCGTCGCCCTTGAGCTGCTGCATGTACTTGCGGGAGAGGTTGAGGAAGCGCGGGGTCATACCGGCATCCTCGTAGATCTCGAACCCGTCCTCGTCGCGGGCAACGACACGGCTTCCCTCACGGTAGGGGAAGCAGACCTCAAGATCGGTCAGGGCGGCGCTGATCAGATCACGCAGCAGGGCTTCGCGGGACTTGAGCGGATACTGCCGGGCCAGGGCCTCAAGCCGCTTTTCGCCTTCCTCCGGGAGCCGTACTGTTACCTGCTCATCGGCCAGTCGGCCGCGGGCATGCTGCTCCCAGTGATTGACGAGTTGTCCAAGCCGCATAGTGCCTCCCGTTGATGCCGCCTCTTTGACAATACTGTAGTCCATTCGGGCGCGGGAGGAGAGGGGTTATCGGTAATGGATTGTACGTACGCTGAGCAGAACGGGCCTCAGTTTTCCGCGTCCGAGGCCTTTTTGGCCCGTTGCCAGGCGGCCTCCAGGGCATCGATGTCCCGGCCTTTCAGCCCTTCCCCGGCATCGTCCAGCTGCTCCTCCATACGCCGGAAGCGGCGCTCGAACTTGAGGTTGGCACGGCGTAGGGCCTGCTCGGCATCCACGCCCAGGAAGCGGCTGAGATTCACGGCCACGAACAGCAGGTCACCCAGTTCATCCTCCACCGCGTCCCTGTCCTGCCGGCCGGATTGTTCCTGCCAGGCAGCCTTGAGCTCCTCCGCCTCCTCATGGAGCTTGTCGAAGACCATGCCAGTCCCGGGCCAGTCGAAACCGACCCTTGAGGCACGCTTCTGCAGCTTGGCCGCCCGCTGGAAGGCGGGAAGGCCGGGTGTCACATCATCCAGGGCGCTTGCCGGCGTTTCCGGCGCTCCCTGCTCACGCTTTTCCTCCGCCTTGATGCGGTCCCAGCTCACGCGCACATCCGCTTCGGTCATGCCATCGGCATCACCGGGATGGCTGTCCAGGGTGCCATCCGGAAAGATATGCGGATGGCGGCGGATCATTTTGCGGGTCACCTGATCCACCAGGTCACTGAATCCGAAACGCCCCTCCTCACGGGCCAGCTGGGCGTAGAACACCACCTGGAACAGGAGATCACCCAGCTCATCCGGCAGGTGGTCAAAATCCCCGCGCTCAATGGCATCCGCCACCTCGTAGGTCTCCTCGATGGTGTGCGGCACAATGCTGCGGAAATCCTGTTCCAGATCCCAGGGGCAGCCCTGCTGCGGGTCCCGGAGGCGGGCCATCAGCGCCAGCAGATCATCCATCGAATAGGTTCGGCTCATTGGGTCACTCCAATCAGGCTTCACGGTGCCGGTGCACATCCATGACGTTGGGCAACTGACGGATGGATGCCAGCAGGTGCGAGAGCTGGTCGATATCGCCGATCTCCACCGTCAGCGTCATGCTCGCCATGTGGCTGTCGCTGTGGGACTGCGTCTGCATGGACAGTACATTGAGCTTGCGGTTGGCCAGTACCGAGGTGATGTCATTCAGCAGCCCCGCACGGTCATAGGCCTCAATGTCGACGGTTACCGGGTAACGTGCCTCGGGTTCCGGCCCCCAGTCCACCTCAATGATGCGGCTGGCCTCCTGTTCACGCAGCTGCAGCAGGTTCATGCAGTCGTCCCGGTGGACGGTCACACCACGACCAATAGTGACATAGCCGACAATGGGATCCCCGGGAACCGGACTGCAGCACTGCGCAATGCTGGTCTTGAGGTTGCCCACGCCCTGGATGTGAATGTCCGGGTCCTTCCTGGCCTTGTCACTGCGACCGCGCGCAAACCGGAAATCCAACTGGCGATCGGCCGGCTCCAGGATACGCTGGGCGGCCTTGACCGCCTGGGCCGGCTTGAGATCCCCAGCCCCGATGGCCGCATACATGTCGCTGGCCGAGCTGTAGTTGACCTTCCTGGCCAGGGCATCGAGATCGAGATCCCGTAGCGAGAGACGGCCCAGCTCGTCCCCCAGGACCGCCTTCCCGTCGGCGATGTTCTGTTCCCGGTCCTGCATCTTGAACCAGTGGGTCACCTTGGCGCGGGCCCGCGAGGTCTGGATGTAGCCCAGCCCGGGATTGAGCCAGTCACGGCTGGGTGCGGCCTCGCTGCCGCGCAGTATGTTCACCTGGTCCCCGGTCCGCAGGGTATGGGTCAGTGGCACGATACGGCCGTTGACCTTCGCGCCACGGCACGCGTGCCCCACCTCGGTATGGATCTTGTAGGCGAAGTCCAGTGGCGTCGCACCACGGGGCATATCCACCACGTGACCCTCGGGAGTGAAGACATAGATGCGGTCACCGCCCACATCGCTGCGCAGCTGCTCCACCAGGCCCTGAGCATCCCCCAGTTCCTCCTGCCACTCGATCACCTGGCGCAACCAGTTGATTTTGGCTTCATAGGCGGCCTCGGAACCGCCGTTGTCCGTACCCTTGTAGCGCCAGTGCGCACACACGCCCAGTTCCGCGTCCTCATGCATCTCATGGGTGCGGATCTGCACCTCCATGGTCTTGCCCTCGGGGCCCACCACGGCCGTGTGCAGGGACTGATAGCCGTTCTCCTTAGGGTTGGCGATGTAATCATCGAATTCATGGGGAATATGGCGCCAGAGCCCGTGCACCACCCCGATGGCGGCGTAGCAGTCCCGCACTTCCGGCACCAGCACACGCAGGGCCCGGATGTCGTAGACTTCCGAGAAGTCAATACCCTTGCGCCGCATCTTCCGCCAGATGCTGTAAATGTGCTTGGCGCGCCCCACTACTTCCGCCTGGATCCCAGCGTCACCCAGAGCCTCCCCGAGGATCCCCGCCACGCGCCGGACATGGGCGTCCCGGTCAACGCGTTTCTCGTCCAGGAGCTTGGCGATCTTCTTGTAGGCGGACTCGTGCAGATAGCGGAAGGACAGGTCCTCCAGCTCCCACTTGATGTGGCCAATGCCCAACCGGTGGGCCAGGGGCGCATAGATGTCGAACACCTCGCGGGCCACGCGCAGGCGTTTTTCCGGCGGAGCGTCCTTCACCGCGCGGATGGCACAGGTGCGCTCGGCCAGCTTGATCAGAGCGACGCGCACGTCGTCCACCATGGTCACCAGCATGCGGCGGACATTGTCCTGTTGCCCCTGTGCCTGCCCCAGTACATTGCCCTTGAGGGGTCGGTGAAGGGTGGATATGGCAGCCATCTGGAGCACGCCATCAATCAGCTGTGCGATAGCATCGCCGAACTCGGCGCGCACCGCCTCCTGCGTCATGCGCTCCTCGCGCACCGCCCGGTACAGAACCGCCGCGACCAGGGTTTCCTGGTCCAGGCGCAGCTCGGTCAGGATCTGGGCCATCTCGAGCCCGGTCAGGAAACTGCTGGCCCCCGGCGCCCAGAGCCGGTCCTCGCGCACGGCCTTGCGGTCTATGGCAAGACTGCGCCGGCAGGCGCGGATCAGTGTCTCGCGGTCCTCCAGCCTATGCTGGGCATCAATATGATCGACCCAGGCACCGATATCCACGCCGCCATCCGCCGTGCTGGCGTAGTTTTCACGGACCTTCACCATCAGTGCGACTCCCGCTCGAAAAGGGCCATGGACTCCACATGGGCGGTATGTGGAAACATATCCATAATCCCGGCCCGCACCAGCCGATAGCCATTGGCCACGAGAATGCCGGCATCCCGGGCCAGTGTCGCCGGGTTGCATGAAACATAGACGATGCGCTCCACACCGGCACCGGCGAGATGACGCACCACGTCTTCCGCACCGGAGCGCGGCGGGTCAATCAACACTCGGTCAAAGCCTTCCGCGGCCCAGGGCTCCGCCGTGAAATCCTGCTGCAGATCCGTGGCCCGGAAGCTGACGTTACCCAGACCGTTGCGCTCGGCGTTCTCGCGACCACGCTGCACCAGCGCCTCCTCACCCTCGACACCGACCACATCACCGGCCTGGCGCGCCAGCGGCAGCGAAAAGTTGCCCAGGCCGCAGAACAGATCCAGCACCCTGTGATGGGGCTCGGGCGCCAGCCAGGCCAGCGCCTGGCTGATCATGCGCTGGTTGATGGCCGCGTTGACCTGGGTGAAGTCCATGGGATGGAAGCCCAGCGTCAGATCCCATTCCGGAAGCTGGTAGAACAGCCGGTCAGGCCCATTCCCCGGTTGCGGCCAGAGTCGGTGCACGGTATCCGGGCCCTTGGGCTGGAGATAGATCTGCAGGTCATGGGTCTGGCCGAATTCACAAAGCGTGGCTTCGTCCTCCGCCGTCAGCGGATCCAGGTGCCGCAGCACCAGCGCCGCCTCCTCATCGCCGCAGGCCACCTCAATCTGGGCCAGCCGATTGTAGACGGAAAGTCCGGCAATCAGTTCCTTCAGGGCCTCGATGCGCTGGCCAACACGGGGATCGAGCACCGCGCAGTCATTGATGGCGGTGATGAAGCTGCTGCCCTTCTCACGGAAGCCGACCAGCACCTCCTCACGCTTGGTCACATAGCGCACGCCCAGGCGTGCCTTGCGGCGATACCCGAGGGTTTCGCCGGTGAGCGGTTCAGCCCACTGCTCCGGTTCGATGCCCCCGAAGTGGGCAAACTGTTCGGCAAGCGTGTCCGCCTTGAGCCGGACCTGTGCCGCGGGCGCCAGATGCTGCAGGCTGCAGCCGCCACACAGATCCGCATGGGGGCACGGTGACGTTACCCGGTCGGGCGCGGGATTGGCCTCCACCTCCAGCGTGCGCAGTGCGTCGAAACGCCGGCGGCGATCCAGGAAACGGGCCCGCACCTGCTCCCCCGGCAGTGCCCCGGCCACGAACGCCGCCTTGCCCTCAATGCGGCCAACGCCACGGCCATCATGGCTGAGGCTGTCAATCTCGATGCTCACCGGTTCTGCGGGAATGCGCGGACCTCGCCGGCGTCGGCTCATGCTGGGCTACCTTGTTGGTAATGGAATGCTGGCTGGCCACCTCGGGGCCGCCCCACTTCATGGGACGACCCGTGGCCCGGCGGCTTACTGGCTGGAAAACACACCGGTGGACAGATAGCGGTCGCCCCGATCGCAGATAATGGCGACGATGGTGGCGTTTTCAACCTCCTGGGAGAGACGGAGTGCACCGGCGACGCAGCCCCCGGAGGATACACCGCAGAAGATCCCCTCCTTCGCGGCCAGGGCCCGCATAGTGTCCTCGGCCTCCTGCTGGTCCATCTCCAGGATGCGGTCGACCGCGCTTTCGTTGAAGATACCTGGCAGGTACTCCGGCGGCCAGCGGCGGATACCGGGGATGGCGGCGCCCTCCCCCGGCTGCAGCCCAATGATCTCAACATCCGGGCTCTGCTCCCGGAAATACCGGGAACAGCCCATGATGGTACCCGTGGTCCCCATGGAAGAGATGAAATGGGTAACGCCACCGCCGGTATCCCGCCAGATCTCGGGCGCCGTGCCCTTGTAGTGCGACAACGGATTGTCGGGGTTGGCGAACTGGTCCAGGATCAGGCCCTGTCCCTCAGCCGCCATCTGCTGCGCCGTATCCCGCGCGCCCTCCATGCCGGCCTCACGCGAGACGCTGATGATCTCGGCGCCGTAGGCGCGCATGGAAGCACGGCGTTCCTCACTGGCATTCTCCGGCATGATCAGGATCATGCGATAGCCCTTGATGGCCGCGGCCATCGCCAGGGCGATGCCGGTATTGCCGCTGGTGGCCTCGATCAGGGTATCCCCCGGTCTGATGTCACCCCGCTTTTCCGCCTCGCTGATCATGCTGAGCGCGGGCCTGTCCTTGACCGACCCCGCCGGGTTGTTGCCCTCGAGCTTCACCAGGATGGTATTGCTGGTATTGCCCGGCAGGCGCTGAAGCCGCACCAACGGCGTATTACCCACATAATCCTCGATGGTTGCATAGGCCATGGCGGCGGAGACTCCTCAGGCTTGTGACACCGGCAGCGCGTGCCAGCACACGCTTGTGTTAGATTGGCGCCCATGATACGCCGAACCGGAGCCGTGCCCAACCACTCCGGAGCCATCCACAGGACGAAGCAGGATCACTGATGCGCCGCTGGGGCGTCCAGAAAAAGGTCTTCTTTCTGTCGCTGATCCCCACGATGGTGCTGATCGTGATCGTAGGGGTGTACTTCACCCACAGCTGGGTCAGCAATCTGTCGCGCATGCTCGAGGAACGGGGCATGTCGCTCAGCCGTCAGCTGGCCTCCGCCTCTGAGTACGGTGCCTTTACCGGCAATCGTAACCTCCTGTTCGGCATCGCCAGTTCCATGCTGGAAGAGGACGATGTCCGCGCTATCACCATCTATGACAGCGATGGACGGAAGCTGGTACAGACCGGCCGCCGGGAGCGGCTGCAGGGCCGGGAGCCACTCCAGAACGTAACCAGCCCGACAGTCCACACCGGTGAGGACGCTTCGCTGTTCACTGCCCCCATCTACCCCCAGGACCTCATGATTGACGGCCTCCTGGACATGGACCGACGCCGTAACGACGACTCCGGGGGCGAGCAACCCCTGGGATGGGCAAGCGTTGAACTTTCCCATGCCACCACCCGCAAGGAGCAGTATGAAGCCCTGCTGGTAAGCCTGCTTCTGGTCGGGGGCGGCCTCTTCCTGAACACCCTGATCGCCATCCACCTGAGCCGCTCGGTCACCGACCCCATCCATGAGCTCACCCGTGCCATCAACCGTCTGCGCGAGGGCAATCTCGACACCCGGGTGGAGATGACGGCAGGACCGGAGCTGGAGGAATTGGCTTCCGGGCTCAATGCCATGGCCGGCAGCCTGCAGCAGGCCCGGGACGAGATGCAGCAGAACGTGGATCAGGCCACCGAGGATCTGCGCGAGACCCTGGAAACCATCGAGGTCCAGAATATCGAACTCGATCTGGCGCGCAAGCAGGCGCTTGAGGCAAGCCGCATCAAGTCGGAATTCCTGGCCAACATGAGCCATGAGATCCGGACCCCGCTCAACGGCATCATCGGCTTCACGGATCTGCTGCTGAAAGCCCCCGCCTCGGCCCAGCAGCGGGACCACCTCAACACCATCCGCAAGTCCTCCGAGATCCTGCTCACCATCATCAACGACATCCTGGACTTCTCCAAGATCGAAGCAGGCAAGCTGGTCCTGGACAGAACCCCCTTCCACCTGCGCGAGACCGTGGAGGAAGTCCTGATCATGCTGGCACCCGCGGCCCACGAGAAGAACCTGGACCTGGCGCCCCTGATCTATACCGATGTTCCCGATGCCTTCATGGGTGACCCGCTGCGCATCAAGCAGGTACTGACCAACCTGGTGAATAACGCCATAAAGTTCACCCAGCACGGCGAGGTCGTGGTGCGGGTGATGCTCGATGAGAATGATCCGGAGGACGAACGCATCCGGATCAGCGTCACGGACACCGGTGTGGGCCTCTCCGACTCCCAGCAGGAAAGCATCTTCAACGCCTTCAACCAAGCGGATGCTTCCACCGCACGCCAGTACGGCGGCACCGGCCTGGGCCTGGTCATCTCACGCCGGCTGGTGGAGGAAATGGGCGGGGAAATCGGCGTCGACAGCGAACTGGGCAGAGGCTCCAGCTTCTGGTTCAGCCTGCCCCTGGAGACCTCCGGCGCAGCGGAGACGGCTTCGGAAATCCCGCTCAGCGGCGAGTTGGTCCTCTATCTGGAATACCAGGAAACATCCGGGCTGGCCATCACCAATCTCCTGCGGGAGTCCGGGGTGGATGTAACTCACGCACACGACCCTCAGGAAGTGATCACACAGGTCCAGTCCGCCCAGGCCAGCGGCCAGGGCTTTGCTCTGGTGATTCTGGGCGTGGCCCGCCACCTGCTGCACTCGAACCAGCACCGGGAACTGATCCGGACCCTGGAATACGAGTGCGACTGTCGGGTACTGCTGTTGACCCCCACGCTCAATGAGGATACCGGCCCACTGGTGACCATGGCCTCGGCCCACATGACCAAGCCGGTGCGCCGCACTTTTTTCCAGCCGCGCCTCAGGCAACTGATCCAGGGGACGGATGATTCCTCGGAACAGCCAAGGGCGCCGGCGCTGCTGCCCACAGCCCACCAGGAGACAAATGCCCGCGTTCTGGCAGTGGATGACAATGAGGCCAATCTCAAACTGGTCACAACGTTATTGCGGGAGTTCAATCTCCATGTGGAGGATGTTAGCAGCGGCTATGAGGCCCTGCAGCGGCTCCAGCAGGAAACCTTCGACCTGGTGCTGATGGATGTCCAGATGCCCGGCATGGACGGCACCGACGCCACCACCCGCATACGCCAGCTCAGCAACGCCAACAGCCATGTGCCGGTCATTGCCCTCACGGCCCACGCCCTGTCGGAAGAGCGCGAGCATCTACTGGCCTCCGGTTTCGACGGCTATCTGACCAAGCCCATCAACCCGTCCCTGATCGCCCAAACGCTCCAGCGCCATCTGGGGCTGAAAGTGCAGCCCCCGCAGGAGCGGGAAGCTCATCCCCACGAGCCCGAAGCGATCAGGCCCTCATCACGGGGCCGCCAGCACCCGGTGGTCGACCCCAACGCCTGCCTGCGGCTGGCCAATGGTAAGCCTGACCTGGCGGAGGAGATGCTGAGCATGCTGCTGGACCATGTCGAAGAGGACCGCAACGCTGTTGAAACACTCCACAATCAGGGGGATCGGGCCACCCTGCTAGAACGGGTCCACCGTCTGCACGGCGCCACCCACTATACGGGAGTTCCGGAGCTGGGCGACTGTGCCGCAGACCTGGAAACCCGCCTCAAGCAGGATGCCGAGGGCATCGAACCGGCACTGGAACGCCTGCTCGCGGCCATGGACCGATTGCTGCGCTGGTGTGAGCAGACGCACTGGCACCAGCTGCTACACAGCGCCGACACCTGAGGCCTGATCAATCAGCGCCCGCATGTCCCGGACAGCTTCCTTCATGCCGACCATCAGCGCCCGTGCCATGATGGCATGACCGATGTTGAGCTCATGGATGCCCTCAAGCGCCGCAATGGCAGCCGTATTGTGGTAGTGCAGGCCATGGCCGCCGTTGACGGTCAGCCCCAGTCCCCGGGCAAGGTCCACGCACTCACGCAGCCGACCCAGCTCCCGCTCCATCACCGCCGGCGTCTCCGCCAGCGCGTATTCCCCGGTGTGCAGCTCAATGGCCGGCGCGCCACAGTCCGCCGCCGCCCGGATCTGGTCGGGATCGGCATCAATGAACAGCGAGACTTCCGTCCCCATCGACGCCATGCGCTCACAGGCCGCCTTTACCCGCCCGGGCTGGCCGGCCACATCCAGCCCGCCCTCGGTGGTCAACTCCTCGCGCTTCTCCGGCACAAAGCAGCAGTGCTCGGGGCGGATGGTTTCGGCAAAGGCCAGCATGGCATCGGTAACGGCCATCTCCAGGTTCATCCGGGTGTTCAGGGTCTCGCTCAGGATCCGCACATCCCGGTCCTGGATATGACGGCGATCCTCCCGGGGATGCAACGTGATGCCATCGGCTCCGGCCTCCTCGGCAAGCAGTGCGGCCTGGACCGGATCCGGGTAACGCGTCCCCCGGGCCTCCCGGAGCGTTGCCACGTGATCCACGTTGACGCCGAGCAGCACCCGGTGCGGCTGATGATTCATTCTGACCTCCCCTGACGCACGAAAAGACGGCGGCTGTGCAGCGGCCGCCCCTGTAGCAGATGATCCACAAGGCTGCGCATAAGCCGTTTGGCCAGCCTGAGTACCGCCTGATTATCCAGTTCATCCGCAGCCAGCGCCAGCAGGTGCTCACCCGGAATGCCACCGACAGGCCCGGGGGCCTCCGCCAGAACGCCCTGCGCCGGATGGAATGCATAGTAACGCTCGGGCTGTACGGGCTCACCCGTATCTCCCGCCCTGTCCCAGCTGATGCCGTAACCCAGTTCCCCCGCGAGCCGGTACTCGAACCGCCGCAGCGTGGGCTCCAGCGCCGCACTGCCAGCCGCCAGCCGTTCGAGGGTATCCAGATAGGCGCTGAACAGATCCGGGGCCGGATCCGCCTCGGTCAGCAGCCGCAACAGCAATTCATTCAGGTAGAAGCCGCAATAGAGGCGGTCACCGGCCAGTGCCAGCGCAGGTGCCGTGGCCTCGGCGTGACCCAGCGTCTTGAGCGACTGGCGACCGGACCAGGAGATCCTGAGCGGCCGGAAGGGCTGGAGCTCCGCCTGCCACTGGCTCCGGGGCCGGGCGGCGCCGCGTGCCACAGCACTGAAGTGGCCATGGTGAAGGGTGAATAGGTCCACGATCAGGCTGGTTTCACCATAGGGGCGGCGATGCAGCACAAAGGCCGGATCCAGCTGCTGGCCGCGGTCGCTCACGGCTCAGCGCCCCTGGTCCCCATACCCCAGGGAGCGCAGGGCGCGCTCATCATCGGCCCAGCCCTTGCGTACCTTGACCCAGAGGCGGAGCATCACTTTCGAACCGAACAGGCTCTCCATATCCAGCCGCGACTCCTGGCCGATCTGGCGCAGACGGCTGCCCTTGTCACCGATGACGATCTTCTTCTGGCCCTGGCGCTCAACCAGGATGAGCCCATTGATGTGCAGCGTGTTGCCTTCCTGTTCGAAGGTCTCGATCTCCACCGCCATGGTGTAGGGCAGCTCGGCCCCGAGCTGGCGGGTGATCTTCTCGCGGATCATCTCTGCAGCCAGGAAGCGCGAGCTCCGGTTGGTCAGGTCATCGTCACCGAAGTGATGCGGCCCTTCCGGCAGATGGCTGCGAATGGCGCCTTCCAGGCGATCCAGGTTGCGCGAGCGTAACGCCGAAACCGGCACGATCTCGGTGAACGGGTACTGCTGGCTGAGCCATTCGATGTGCGGCAGCAGCTGGTCCGTATCCGACATCTGGTCGACCTTATTGATCACCGCCAGAACCGGGCACTGGAGATGGGAGAAGCGCTCCAGCACATTGGCGTCGCCCTCATTCCACAGATCACGGTCAACCACGAACACCACCACGTCCACGTCCCGCAGGGCGGTGGTGGCTTCCCGGTTCATGTAGCGGTTGAGGGCCCTGGGTTCCTCGATGTGCAGACCCGGGGTATCCACGAACACCATCTGGTCCTGCTCCACCGTGTGGATCCCCAGCAGCTGGTAGCGGGTTGTCTGGGGCTTGCGCGAGGTGATGCTGAGCTTCTGGCCCAGCATGTGATTCATCAGGGTGGACTTGCCCACATTGGGCCGCCCCAGGATGCCGACAAAACCACTGCGGGTGACCGCTTCATCCGTCATTGCCGGCGGCCTCCTGATCGAGCTGCTCCAGCGCCAGCCGTGCCGCGTCCTGTTCCGCGGCACGCCGGCTCCCGCCCTGGCCGCGGGTCGCCGCTGGCAGTATGGGTACGGTGCAGTTCACGTAGAACGTCTGCTGGTGTGCCTCACCGCGCACCGTCTCCACCTCGTAGTTGGGCAGCGCCTCGCGCCGGGACTGGAGGAACTCCTGCAAACGCGTCTTGGGATCCTTCTGGGTGTCCTGCAGGCTCAGCCGGTCAAGCCGGGGCCCGAACCAGGCCAGAAGGCGCTCCCTGGCATGCTCCAGCCCCGAATCCAGATAGATGCCGCCAACGATCGATTCCACGGCATCGGCCAGGATCGACTCCCGCCGGAAACCACCGCTCTTGAGCTCCCCGGAGCCCAGGCGCAGGCAGTCGCCCAGCTCGAACTCCAGTGCGATCTCCGCCAGCGTCGCCCCGCGCACCAGTCGGGCCCGCAGGCGGCTGAGCTGGCCTTCCCGGGCTTCCGGGAAGCGATGAAACAGGTACTGGGCCATGACCATGTTGAGGATGGAATCCCCCAGGAACTCAAGCCGTTCGTTGTTATTGCCACCGTAGCTGCGGTGGGTCAGCGCCAGCCGGAGGTGTTCCACATCACTGAAGTGGTACCCCAGTCGTTTCTGGAGCTGGTCGAGGCGTTCCTGCTCGGTCACGGCATCCTCAGTTCATGCTGGTGGTCGAATTGGATCACGGTGTCAATATTGCCCATGAACGGAGAGCGGACTTCATAGGAGAACTCCAGAAGCAGGCGCTCGCCATCACGTTCCATGGCGATGTCATCCACTTCCACGCCGTCAATGTTCTCCATCTGGATACGTTTGCGGAGCAGCTCCCGCACATCCCCCACTGTTTCCGCCTCGCGGTAGGGCCGGGAATCCTCCAGGGAGCCGATGATGCTGCTGAGCGTGAAATCCTCGACGTATACCGGCACCACCCGCACGACCACGGTCAGCACAAAAACGCCGATCGCGATGAACAGCATGATCGCCAGCATCGAGAAGCCCTGCTGCTGCCTGGCTGTCTTAGGTTCCATATCGGATCTCCGCTACTACTGGATCCAGCCCACGCGCTGGAAGCTGGGCAGGCTCGTGAGAGACTCCCAGTGCATCCAGATCGCGAACGCCTTACCCACCACATGATGGTCGGGCACCATGCCCCAGTACCGACTGTCCCGGCTATTGTCGCGGTTGTCACCCATCACGAAATAGTGGCCCTCCGGAACCGTCCACTCGCCCTCGGCATCCGGATCCGTCTGCCGCTGGGCATAAAAGGTACTGAACCCATCGTCCCCCAGTTTTTCCCGGTGCAGATCCTGGTTTCCCAGGCTCGCCACAAACGCAGACGGCACCGGCTCTCCATTAACGTAGAGCTGCTTGCCCTCATAGGCAATCCGGTCGCCCGGCACCCCGACCACACGCTTGATGTAATTGACCGAGGGCTCCACCGGGTAGCGGAATACCATGATGTCGCCCCTTTCGGGGTTGCCAAAGTCCACGATCTCCCAGTGCGCCACCGGCAGCCTCAGCCCATAGGTGAACTTGTTCACCAGGATGAAATCTCCCACCTCCAGCGTGGGCAGCATGGAGCCGGACGGAATCTGGAAGGGCTCCACGAGGAAGGAACGCAGCACCAGAACCACCAGCAGGATGGGGAAGAAGGAACGACTGACCTCGGCGAGCCAGGGCTGGTCCGGATCATCGCTGTCCGCCGCGTCCTCGGCGCTTTTGCGGGCACCACTCTGGGCATAGCGCTCCTGCCGGCGCGGCCGGAAGAACCGGCCATCAATCAGCCAGATGAGGCCAGTGACGGCGGTGAGTACCACCAGCAGCAGCGGGAAATTAATGTTCATGGACACTCCCTAGTCATCGTCCACCCTGAGCACGGCCAGGAAGGCCTCCTGAGGCACCTCTACGTTCCCGACCTGCTTCATGCGCTTCTTGCCTTCCTTCTGCTTCTGCAGCAGCTTCTTCTTGCGGCTGACGTCGCCGCCATAGCACTTGGCCGTGACGTTCTTGCGCAGCGCCTTGACCGTCTGGCGCGCCACCACGTGATTGCCGATGGCCGCCTGGATGGCGATGTCGAACATCTGGCGGGGAATCAGTTCCTTCATCTTCTCGGCAAAGGCCCTGCCCCTGCTGTGGGCCTGATCCCGATGCACCACGATGGCCAGGGAATCCACCCGGTCACCGTTGATGAGAATGTCCAGCCGCGCCAGGTTGGCCGCCTGGAAACGCTGGAACTGGTAATCCAGTGAGGCATAGCCGCGTGTGGCACTTTTGAGGCGGTCAAAGAAGTCCAGAACCACCTCGCTCATGGGCAGCTCGTACACCACCTGAACCTGGGTAGCCAGAAAGTTCATGTTGGTCTGCTGGCCACGGCGCTCCTCACACAGGGCGATCACGTTGCCCAGGAATTCCTGGGGAACGAGGATGTTGGCCTCGCAGATGGGCTCGCGGATCTCCTCGATCTCGGCCGGGTCCGGCAGGCGCGAGGGATTCTCGATGTACTCCACGCTGCCATCCACCATCACCACCTCATAGACCACCGTGGGCGCGGTGGTGATAAGGTTGATGCCGTACTCGCGCTCCACCCGCTCCTGGATGATCTCCATGTGGAGCATGCCCAGGAAACCACAACGGAAGCCGAAGCCAAGCGCGTCCGAACTCTCCGGTTCGAAGAACAGCGAGGCGTCGTTGAGGGTCAGTTTCTCGAGCGCGTCCCGGAAAGCGTTGTAGTCCTCGGAAGAGACCGGGAAGATGCCTGCGTACACCTGAGGCTTGACGTTCTGGAAGCCTTCGAGCTGGGGGACGTCCGGTGTGCTGGCGTGGGTCATGGTATCGCCCACGGGTGCACCCTTGATGTCCTTGATGCCGGACACAACAAAACCCACCTCCCCGGCCTTGAGCTCGGGGATGGTGGTGGGCTTCGGGTTGAAATAGCCCACCTTGTCCACAACGTGGGTCTTGCCGGTGGACTTGACCAGAATCTTCTCGCCCTTGCGCACACTGCCGTGCATGACCCGCACCAGCGAGACCACGCCCTGGTAGTTGTCGAACCAGGAGTCGATGATAAGCGCCTGAAGGGCGTCATCCACCTCGCCCTGGGGCGATGGAATCCGCTTTATCAGCGCCTCCAGCACATCCTCGACCCCGGTGCCGTTCTTGGCACTGCAGGGCACCGCGTCGCTGGCATCAATCCCGATCACGTCCTCGATCTCGGACATGACCTTCTCGGGGTCTGCCTGCGGCAGGTCGATCTTGTTCAGGACCGGGATGACCTCCAGGTTCTGATCCATCGCGGTGTAGCAGTTGGCGACCGACTGGGCCTCCACGCCCTGGCCGGCATCCACCACCAGCAGCGCGCCCTCGCAGGCCTTCAGCGACCGCGAGACCTCATACGAGAAGTCCACGTGACCCGGGGTGTCGATGAAGTTGAGCTCGTAGACATTGCCATCCTTCGCCTTGTACTTGAGCGTCACGCTCTGGGCCTTGATGGTGATCCCGCGTTCACGCTCCAGGTCCATGGAATCCAGGACCTGCTCGTTCATTTCCCGGTCGGTCAGTCCTTCGCAGACCTGGATGAAACGGTCCGCCAGTGTGGACTTGCCGTGGTCGATGTGGGCAATGATCGAAAAGTTGCGTATGTGGCTGAGATCGCTCACTGAAACTCCAGAATCCGGTTTCCGGCGACTGCCATTGCGGCAGCGGCCATGACCGGGCGGATTTTACCGGACACGGGAGGGAAAGGCTATGGCCGGCCCGGGGTGGAATCCCCCGGAGCCGGCCGGCATTGTGGCGTGGGTTACTCGGGCAGTCGCAGAGCCACGATCCGCGGATTTCCCTGCCGGACCAGAGTGACGGCGACCGGCTTGCCGGCTGGCAGCGCGGAGACCGCCTCACGGAACTCATCAACGCCGGTCACGCCCTGGTTGCCGATCTTGCGGATCACATCGTTACGCCGGATGCCGGCCTGGCGCGCCGGGCCCCGCCCGACTTCCGTGACCAGTACACCGCCGTCAAGATCCCACTGGCGTGCCAGCTGTTCAGGCAGCGGCTCAACCCTCAGCCCGAGAGGATTACCCGTATCCGGCTCCGCGGACTGCTGCTGGGCCTGCTGACCGTCTTCCGGCAGCTCACCCACAGTGAAGGTCACCGTGATCCGTTCACCGCCCCGCATCACGGTCAGTTCGGCCTCGCTGCCAACATCCGCCTGTCCGACCTTGGGTGGCAGATCCGAGGAGCGGGTGATTTCCTCGCCATTGAACTCGAGAATCACGTCCCCCTGCTGCAGGCCGGCTTCCGCGGCCGGTGAATCCGGCACCACATCCGCCACCAGGGCACCATGGGGGCGCTCAAGCCCGAAGGTCTCGGCCAGGTCCCGGTTCACCTCCTGGATCATCACGCCCAGCCAGCCGCGGGTCACACTGCCCTCCTCACGCAGCTGGTCAAACACATCCATGGCCACATCCATGGGAATCGCGAAAGAAACCCCCATGAAACCACCGGAACGGGTATAGATCTGGGAATTCACCCCAATGACCTCACCGTCCATGTTGAACAGGGGCCCTCCGGAATTGCCGGGATTGATGGCCACATCGGTCTGGATGAAGGGGATGTAGTTGTCACGTGGCAGCGAACGCCCCTTGGCACTGACAATCCCCGAGGTCACGGTGTAATCGAAGCCAAAAGGCGAACCAATGGCGAAGACCCATTCGCCCACCGACAGATCCGAGGAGCTGCCGATTTTCGCCGTGGGCAGGCCTTCAGCATCCACCTTCAGTACCGCGATGTCGGAACGGGCATCGGCACCCACCACTTCCGCTTCCATCTCGCGGCGATCGTTCATGCGTACGATGATCTCGTCCGCGTTCTCAACCACATGGTTGTTGGTGAGGATATAACCGTCGGAAGAGACAATGAAACCGGACCCCATGGACTGGTGCTCACGCTGGCGGTCCGGCATCTGCCCCCGGAAACGGTCCTTGAAGAATTCCTGGAAGAACTCGGGCAGCTGTTCCATCTGACCGCCAAACGGCGTTGCGCCCCGGGAGCTCGTGGACGTGGTACTGATATTGACCACAACGTCCGCATTATCCTCGACCAGCCCGGTGAAATCCGGCAGCTGGCTCCCACTCTGCTGTGCGGGTACACAGGCGCTCATCAGCAGAAATGCAAGGGCAAACAGCGGTGTGACTCGATGCGGCATCCTCGTCATTGGGGTCTCCCATCCGGTTTGAATAATCAGGGGTCGACGCACCGCGAAGACCCGCTTCTAATACTCCGTTATGATATTGAGTTGGGCGCCGGGGTTTTCAAGTGAACTGTACTTCACAAACGGGTAAGCGCCTCACCAAAACCGGCTCGAAGCGCCCTGCCAAACGGGCATCACGCAGCCGGTAGCGAGCCAGCAGCAGCCCAGCGGCGAGACCGCCGATCCCGGCAACGGTCGTCACCCCGTCACCGCCTCCGACCAGGCCCTCCGCGAGTAAAGCCCCCAGAACCAGCCCCAGAAGTGGCACCAGATAGACCAGCCCCGCGCCTGCCACCAGTGCCGAAGGCGCCATCCGCAACAGCACCCAGTCCCCCGGCGCCACTCGTTCGCCCCCGGGAACGGTGACCCAGAACTCACCGGGGGCGGGCCCACTGCGCATCGCGCCAAGCAAACCCTGCCCGCAGCCCTCGCCGGCCGCGCAACGCGGGCAGCCAGCC
>NZ_JACHUZ010000011.1:191140-272588 GCF_019903425.1 Vreelandella halophila | reverse complement strand
CCGCGCAACGCGGGCAGCCAGCCGCCGGCGCCACGCGCACCCGGGCGCGCTGACCCGCGCATTCCAGAACCTCGCCCTGGCGTTCATCGTCCGGTCGTGCCTGATCGTCCATCGCCCGCCCCCATTCCAATACCCGGATCATCTCCCGAGCATCCCTGTACGTAAAGAGTGACACCAGAGGCAAACTTTAGTTCAATATCCGCCATGCATGCATTCCACCATTACGATGTGCTGATCGTCGGCAGCGGTGCCGCAGGCCTGAGCACCGCCCTGACCCTGTCCCCCGAGCTGCGCGTCGCGGTTCTGAGCAAGACGGAACTCGACAGCGGCTCGACCCAGTGGGCCCAGGGCGGCATTGCGGCCGTGCTGGACGACAGCGACAGTGAAGAGGCGCACACCGCCGACACCCTGGGGGCCGGGGCTGGACTCTGCCACGAGGATACAGTGCGCCTGACCGTCTCCCGGGCGCGGGAAAGCATCGACTGGCTGATTGAACAGGGCGTCCAGTTCACCCGTGCCGACGGCAGCCATTTCCACCTCACCCGTGAGGGCGGCCACAGCCACCGTCGTATCATTCACGCCGCGGACGCCACCGGCCAGGCGGTCTCCGAGGCCCTTTGCGAGCGCGCCCGACAGCAGCCCAACATTGACATCTTCGAGAACCGGGTTGCAGTGGACCTGGTCACCCACCGCAAGCTGTTCCTGCCGGGCAACCGCTGCGTGGGCGCCTACATATTCAACCACGACACCCAGGAAGTGGAACTCTTCCGCGCGCGGTTCGTGGTGCTGGCCACCGGCGGCGCCAGCAAGGCCTATCTCTACACCAGCAACCCGGATGGCGCCACCGGCGACGGCATTGCCATCGCCTGGCGCGCGGGCTGCCGGGTGGCCAACATGGAGTTCAACCAGTTCCACCCCACCTGCCTCTACCACCCACAGGCCAAGTCATTCCTGATCAGCGAGGCGCTGCGCGGGGAAGGTGGCAAACTGCTGCTGCCCGATGGCAGCCGCTTCATGGACCGCTTCGACGAGCGCGCGGAACTGGCGCCTCGGGACATTGTGGCACGCGCCATTGACCATGAAATGAAGCGGCTGGGCGCGGACTGTCTCTATTTGGACATCAGCCACCGCCCGGCGGACTTCATTTCGGAACACTTCCCCACCATCGCCGCCCGCTGCCACGAATACGGCATCGACATCACCCGCGAGCCCATTCCCATCGTGCCCGCCGCCCATTACACCTGCGGCGGCATCATGGTGGACGAGCACGCCCGCTCGGACGTCAACCAGCTCTACGCGGTGGGCGAGACCTCCTTCACCGGCCTGCACGGCGCCAACCGCATGGCCAGCAATTCACTGCTGGAATGCCTGGTCTACGGCCGCGCGGCAGCCCGGGACATCAACGAACAGAATCCGCATGTACCGGAGCCGCCTGAAGTCCCTGAATGGGACGAATCCCGGGTGCGTGATTCGGACGAGGATGTGGTGATCGCGCACAACTGGGATGAACTGCGCCACTTCATGTGGGACTATGTGGGTATTGTGCGCACCACCAAGCGACTGCAGCGGGCCAAGCACCGGGCGGATATGCTCCACAGCGAGATCCGTGAGTTCTACAGCAACTACCGGGTGAGCAATGACCTGCTGGAGCTGCGCAACCTGGTAACAGTGGCGGATCTGATCATCTGCTCGGCACTGCAGCGGCGGGAAAGCCGGGGGCTCCACTACAACCTGGACTACCCCACCACTGCGGCGGAACCCAAAGACACCATACTGGTGCCGACCACCTATATGCGCTCTGACGCCTGACCCTCTGATGGAAACCACCGACCCCATGACCGACGACCGCGAATACAAACGCCTTGTCTGGCACAGCCGCAGGGGCATGCTGGAGCTTGACCTGCTGCTGGTGCCCTTTGTGAAGGAAGCCTACCCCTCGCTGCCCGAAGCCGACCGGGCCCGCTACCGGAGCCTGATCGACTGCGAGGACAACGACCTCTTTGCCTGGTTCATGCAGCGCAGCCGCCCCGAGGACCCGGACCTTGCCCGCATCGTCGACCTCATCCTCCAGCGGGTTCAGCCGGATTGACGTCCCGCTCAGCCCTTCCCCCGGCCTCGCAGCCGTAGCCGCCACGCCCTGGCTGCTGCCAGCGGCGCTGGTCCTGAGCCTTGAGGGCATTCCCGACGCCGTTACAGTGGGCGTGGCTGCTGCCTGCGCGGCCGGCGCCATCGCGGCCGTCCGGCAGCAGCTCCTGCGCGCACGCCACAGCCCGGTGCGGCTCACCGCCGGACCGGACGGACTGCGAGCCGTCCATGCCGGAGGTGGCGAGCACCCGGTCCGGGTCGGGCCCGGCTCGCGTATTGCCCACCGTTTCCTCTGGCTGCGCCTGAGTGGAAGTGGCCCTGCCCGGCCCCTGCTGTTGAGCACCCTCCCGGGTATCCGCAATACTGACGCGCGAAACCTGCGCCGGCTGACGGGCTGGCTCCGCCTGGGGCCGGCCCGCGCGGGCGATGAGTGAGCCCAAGAATCCCTTTCACGGAGACACGGAATGACCCAGACGACCGCAACGGCCCCCGCCACCCTGCCCGATGCCATGACCGCCCCGGTCAACGCCCATCGGCTGATGCTGCTGGAAGGCCCGGATGTGGATCGCTTTCTCCAGGGCCAGGTCACCTGCAACATTGATGAGCTGACCCGTGAACACAGCCTGCCCGGTGCGGCCTGTACGCCCAAGGGACGCGCCTACGCACTGTTCCGGCTGGTACGCCTGTCTCCAGAAAGGGTCCTGGTGCGTTTCCCCGAATCCCTGAGCGACCGGATCAGCCAGCAGTTGAGCAAGTATCTGGCCTTCTTCCAGGCGGAGCTGAAAGCCGCGGAGGACTGGCAGCTTCTGGGGCTCATCGGGGAAGAGCGCGCCGCCACCCTGGCACCCTCGCTGCCGGCGGAGGTCAACGGCGCCACCGTCACCGACGAGGGGGTACTGGTGCGCACGGTACCCCTGCCCGACGGCCGGGCCCGCTTCGAACTCTGGTGGAACACGGCTACGAAAGAGGCGCCGCAGCCGGACCAGGACAGCGCCGCGTGGCGGCTTTCGGAAATCATGAGCGGCCTGACCCTGCTCAACGACACCACCACGGAACAGTACATACCACTGAACCTGAACCTCCAGTCCTACGAGGGCGTGAGCTTTACCAAGGGTTGTTACACCGGCCAGGAGATCATTGCGCGCATGCATCACCTGGGGCAGCTCAAGAAGAGCCTTTTCCGTCTTGAGGCGCGCTTCACCGACACCCTCCCCGCCCCCGGCGACCGGCTGGTGGACGGCGACGGCAATGCCCTGGGAGAAATCACCGACAGCATCGCCACCGACGACGGCTCCGTGCAGCTGCTCGGGGTACTCAAGCACGCCGCCATGGAAGCCACCATCACGCTCGCGGACCAGCCCGGCGCACAGCTGGCGCTGCAACCGCTGGGCTATGGGGTGCCCGAACAGCAGCCGTGACAAAATATAACGGCACGCCGGGCCAGCGCCTGCTATAAAGAGGGCAGCATTCCAAAGCATCCAGGAGGCCCTCAAGGCTATGACGGAACTGGCCAACCGCATCCGTGATCAGCTCCTAACAGCCATCGACCAGGATCAGCTGACCCTGCCGACGCTGCCGGAAGTAGCTCTGAAAGTCCGGGACATCGCCGAGGACGAAGACTCCACAATCCATGACATCACCAAAACCATCAGCGACGATGCGGCCATGTCCGCGCGCATCATCAAGGTGGTGAACAGCCCCCTGTTCCGGGGCTCCCGGGAGATCGAGACCCTCAACATGGCGGTCAGCCGGCTGGGCATGGACTACACCAGCAGCCTTGCCATGGGTCTGGCCATGGAACAGATGTTCCAGGCGACCTCGGACATGGTGGACCGGCGCCTGCGTACCATCTGGCAGCGCAGCACCGAAATCGCCGGCATTGCCCAGGTGCTTGCCCAGCACTACACCAGGCTCAGGCCCGAACAGGCGACCCTGGCGGGGCTTGTCTGCCAGATTGGCGCCCTACCGGTGCTGCGTTTTGTTGAGGACCATGACCTGCAGGTCAACAGCGCCATGCTGGACAACCTGGTGGACGAACTCCACCCGGTGATCGGGGACCGTATTCTCAAGCGCTGGGACTTCCCACTGGAACTGCACCATGTGCCGTCAGAGCACGTGAACTTCGGGCGCCAGGTGCCGGAAGCGGATTACGCGGATGTGGTCATGGTCGCCAGCCTTCAGACCCTGGTGGGAACCGGCCACCCCTACACGGAAATGAACTGGCACGAGGTCACCGCGTTCCATCGCCTGGGTCTGGATCCGGAATCCGGCATGGAGGATGACGAGGACCTGGGGGAGCAGATGGACGCGGCTATGGCCCTGCTCAAGGGCTGAACCCGCTCAGCCCTGGGCCTGTTTGCCGCCCCGGTAACGGGCTTCCAGGGTGGCCTGGTCCGGCAGCGCCCAGTCCACCTCTGGCAGCCCCTTCTGCGCCAGCCACTCGTTGGTCCGCGAGAACCACTTCTGCCCGAAGAACCCCCGGTGGGCAGCAAGAGGCGATGGATGCGGCCCCTCCAGAACCAGGTGCCGGTTGCGGTCGATAAAGCTACCCTTCTTCTGGGCATAGCTGCCCCACAGCAGAAACACCACGCCCTCGCGCTCCTCGTTGAGGTTCCCGATGACGCGATCCGTGAAGGTCTCCCAGCCCTGCCCGCGATGGGCGCCGGCATTGCCCTGCTCCACCGTCAGCACACTGTTGAGCAGCAGCACACCCTGCTCCGCCCAGGGCTGCAGGCAGCCGTGGTCCGGGATGGGCGTGCCCAGGTCTTGGTTGAGCTCCTTGAAGATATTGACCAGCGAGGGCGGCACCTGGACGCCGGGCCGGACACTGAAGCACAGGCCATGGGCCTGGCCCGGCCCGTGGTAGGGATCCTGCCCCAGGATGACCACGGAGGTGCGGTCGAACAGCGTGCTGTTGAGCGCGTTAAAGCAGAGGTTGGCGCGCGGGAACAGGGTCTTCCCGGCCTGCTCTTCCGAGGCCAGGAACTCCCCGAGCTTTTCCATGTACGGCTGGCTGAACTCGCCCTCCAGGCGCTCCCGCCAGCCTGTGCCCGGTTTCAGATGCGACAGCAGCGCTTCCGTGGCCGGGTGCATATTCAGCCCCTCTCGGGTCGCATGGCTGGGAACAGGATGACATCACGGATCGAGGGGGAATCGGTCAGCAGCATCAGCAGCCGGTCAATCCCGATACCCTCGCCCGCCGTCGGCGGCAGACCGTACTCCAGCGCGGTGATGAAGTCCTCGTCGTAGAACATGGCCTCATCATCGCCCTCGGCCTTTTCCTGCGCCTGTTCACGGAAACGCTCCGCCTGGTCCTCGGCGTCGTTGAGCTCCGAGAAACCATTGGCGATTTCGCGCCCGCCCACGAACAGCTCAAAGCGCTCGGTCACGCTCGGGTCATCGTCACAGCGACGTGCCAGCGGCGAGACCTCGGTCGGATAACGGGTGATGAAGGTGGGCTGGGTCAGACGGTGCTCGGCGGTCTCCTCGAAAATCTCGGTCTGGATGCGCCCCAGCCCCCAGCCGTCCTTGACGTTGATGCCCAGGCCTGCGGCGGCCTTCGCCGCCTGCTCCCGGTCCGAGAGCTGCGCCTCGGTCAGGTCCGGGTTGTGCTCAAGAATGGCCTCCATGACGCTCAGACGCCGGAAGGGGCCGGAGAAATCATAGGTGACGTGATCCACGATTTCGCCATTCTCGCCCCGCACCCCGTTGCTGAAGTGGGCCTCACCGAAGACATTGACCGCCACTTCCCGCAGCAGGTTCTCGGTCAGTTCCATCAGGTGGTTGTAGTCGGCATAGGCCTGGTAGAACTCGAGCATGGTGAACTCGGGATTGTGCCGGGTGGACAGCCCCTCGTTGCGGAAGTTGCGGTTGATCTCGAAGACCTTCTCAAAGCCACCGACCACCAGGCGCTTGAGATAGAGCTCCGGTGCCACGCGCAGGTACATGTCGATGTCCAGCGCGTTGTGATGGGTGATGAAGGGCCGGGCCGTGGCACCACCGGGAATCACCTGCAGCATGGGCGTCTCCGCCTCGATAAAGTCGCGGCTGGTGAGATAGTGGCGCATCTGGTTGATGACCTTGGAGCGCACCTTGAAGGTACTGCGCGTGTCCTCGTTCATGATGAGGTCCACGTAGCGCCGGCGGTAGCGCTGCTCCGGGTCCACCAGGCCCTTGTGCTTCTCCGGCAGCGGCCGCAGTGACTTGGTCAGGAGCTGGTACTCCTCCATCACCACGTAGAGGTCGCCCTTGCCGGACTTGGAGAGCGTGCCCCTGACACCGACGATGTCGCCCACATCCCAGTCCTTGATCTCCTTCTGCACCTCCTTGGTGCTGTAGATCTGCATGCGGCCGCTCATGTCCTGGATCACCGAGAACGGCTTGCGGTCCAGCATCAGGCGCCCGGCCACCGCGACCTTCATATTCAGTTCGGCCAGCTCTTCCTTGCTGTAATCGCCGTAACGCGCCTGCAGCTCCGCGGCTGTGCTGTCACGTTCAAAGTCGTTGGGGAACGGGTTGTCGCTGGCGTCACGGCGCTTCTGCAGTTTCTCGCGGCGCTCGGCGATCAGCCGGTTCTCGTCCTGGGATGGCGTTGCGTCGGTGTTTTCGGTCATGGGCGAAAGATTCTCCGGTTACAGGCCCTGCTTGAGACTGGCGATGATGAATTGGTCGAGACTCCCGTCGAGCACGTTCTGGGTGTTGCTCGTTTCCACCCGTGTGCGCAGATCCTTGATGCGCTGGTCGTCCAGTACATAGGAGCGGATCTGGCTGCCCCAACCGATGTCCGACTTGTTGTTCTCGGCAGCCTGTTTCTCCTCGTTGCGCTTCTGCAGCTCCAGCTCGTAAAGCTTGGCGCGCAGCTGCTTCATCGCGTAATCCTTGTTCTGGTGCTGGGAGCGGCCGCTCTGGTTCGCCACCACGATGCCTGTGGGCTGGTGGGTGATCCGCACCGCGGATTCCGTGGTGTTGACGTGCTGACCACCGGCGCCCGAGGCCCGGTACACGTCGATCCGCAGATCCGAGGGGTCAATCTCGATCTCGATGTTGTCGTCGATCTCCGGCGAGGCAAACACGGAAGCAAAGGAGGTGTGCCGGCGGTTGCCCGAATCAAAGGGCGACTTGCGGACCAGCCGGTGCACGCCTGTCTCGGTGCGCAGCCAGCCGTAGGCGTACTCGCCCTCGATCCGGATGGTGGCGCTCTTGAGACCGGCCACATCGCCGTCCTGGGCCTCGAGCACCTCGTACTTGAAGCCCTTGGCCTCGGCCCAGCGCAGGTACATGCGCAGCAGCATGTTCGCCCAGTCCTGGGCCTCGGTGCCACCGGACCCCGACTGGATGTCCAGATAGCAGTTGCTGGCGTCCATGTCACCGGAGAACATCCGCCGGAATTCCAGCTTCTCCAGTTCCCCTTCCAAGGTCTGGAGTTCGCCGGTCACGTCATTGGCGGCCGCCTCATCCTCTTCGGACTCGGCCATCTGGAGCAGCTCCTCCGCATCACGGATGCCGTTGCTCAGCCGGTCCAGTGTGGAAACAATGGCATGCAGGCTGGCATGTTCCTTGTTCAGCGCCTGGGCGCGGTCCGGGTTGTTCCAGACCTCAGGCTGTTCCAGTTCGCGTTCGACTTCCGTCAGCCGTTCCTTCCTGCTGTCGTAGTCAAAGATACCCCCTAAGCGCTTCCGTACGCGCTTCCAGGTCACGAATGGTCTGAATGATCGGATTGGTTTCCATAGCCGACGGCCTCTTGTTGAGTGGGCATGTCAGAAAGATGGCTTATTGTAACGAATGCGCAGGGCACTGAATACGCGGCCTACAGCGGCTCCAGGTGCAGAACGCGCAGCTGCAGCCGCTCGCGCCCCCGGAAGCGGTTGGCATCCAGCTGGTAGGCCAGCCGGGCCCGCCGGCATTCGCACGGCCACTGGTCGGTATCAACATTGAAGGCAATGCCATCCAGCGGTGTATTCCATCCGGGCACACCGATCTGCAGCTTGAGGTGACGCTCCCCTACGATCCGCTGATCCAGGAGTTCGAATTCACCGTCGAACACCGGCTCGGGGAAGCCCTGCCCCCAGGGTCCGCCATTGGCAAGCAGGTGGGCGGTTTCGAGGGTCAGCCAATCCGGTTCCAGCTCGCCATCGCTGAGGATCTCCGGGCGCAGGAGTTCCGGCTCGACCCGCTCGCGCACCAGTTGCGTCACCGCCTCCCGGAACCGTTCCACCCCGGAGCTGGTCAGGGTCATGCCGGCCGCCATGGCATGCCCGCCATAACGCTCCAGAAGCTCTGGATGGCGGGCATCCAGCTCCGCGATCAGGTCCCGGATATGCAGGCCCGGCACGGAGCGGGCCGAGCCCTTGAGCAGCCCCTCCCCACCCCGGGCGAAGGCAATCACGGGGCGGTGGAAGCGCTCCCGGATGCGCGAGGCCAGAAGGCCGATCACGCCTTCATGCCACTGCTCATCGTGCAGGCAGAGCACCGGCGGCAGCTCGCCCTCATCGAGATGCAGCCTGGCGAGCGCCGACTCCGCCTCACCGCGCATGTCCGACTCAATGCTCCGGCGTTCGCGGTTCAGGCGGTCCAGTTCGGAGGCAAGGCGCTGCGCCTCGCTGTCATCCTCCGTCAGCAGGCACTCGATGCCCACGGCCATGTCGTCCAGGCGCCCTGCCGCGTTGAGGCGTGGGCCCAGTACAAACCCCAGATCCGTCGCTTCCAGCGCATCCGCATCCCGACCGGCCAGTTCAAGCAGTGCCCGGATGCCGGGGCGCGTGCGCCCTGCGCGGATCCGGCGCAGCCCCTGGGCCACCAGGGTACGGTTGTTGTGATCCAGGGGCACCACGTCCGCCACCGTGCCCAGTGCCACCAGATCCAGGTACTCCGCCATTGCCGGCGGCGCCTGGGCAAACCATCCCGCTGCCTCCAGATGCCGGCGGAGCGCGCTCATCACATAGAAGGTCACGGCAACCCCGGCGGTATTGCCTGTCGGGAAGTCACAGCCGGGCTGGTTGGGATTGACGATGGCCTCGGCCCCCGGAAGCGTCTCCCCGGGCAGGTGGTGGTCCGTGACCACGACGCGCACGCCCTTCTCCCGGGCCCTGGCCACGCCTTCATGGGCAGCGATGCCATTGTCGACGGTCAGGATCAGGTCTGGGAGGCTGCCCTCCTCTACCAGTTGATCGACGATCCCCGGCGTCAGGCCATAGCCATCCGTAAAGCGGCTGGGCACACGGTAGTCCACCTTCTGGGCGCCGAAACGGGTGAGTGCCAGCACCGCCAGCGCCGTACTGGTGGCACCATCGGCGTCAAAATCACCGACAACCGTCACCCCCTGCCCCTGCATCACGGCACTGGCAAGTGTGGAGGCCGCGGCTTCCATCCCCCGGAAACCATCCGGTCGGGCCAGGGAGGCCAGGCCATAGTCGAGCTGGTTGGTGTCGGTGACGCCCCGGGCGGCATAGAGCCGCCGCAGGAGAGGATGGAGGTCGGCGCTGGCGAGGGCATCCCCGCCAACGCCCGCACGCCGTACTATGGTCTGCTGCATAGGGCTCAGTTGTTGGCGTGGCGCCAGTTACGGGCCATGAACTGCTGAATGGTGGCAAGATCATTGTCCAGCACCGTGAACCGCTCCTCCCGTTCCATCAGGTCGGAGAGGTGCTCTGGCAGTGCCGCCTCACGGGGCACGCCGGAACGGGTCACGGCGTCCGGAAACTTGACCGGGTGCGCGGTACCCATGGTCACCATCGGCACGGTGGCATCCCGCCGGCAGCGCCGCGCCGCCTCCACGCCAATGGCCGTGTGCGGGTCCAGCAGGTACTCGGTTTCGCCGTAGACCTCGGCGATCACCTCACAGGTCCGCTCATCGTTCACCGAGAGGCTATCGAACAGCCCGCGGGCCGATTTCCAGCGGTCGTTTTCCAGCGAGACAGCCCCGTGCTCGGCGTTTTTCAGAAACTCCACCACACTCTCCGGATGGCGGCCATAGAGATCGAACAGCAGCCTCTCGAAGTTGCTGGAGATGGTGATGTCCATGCTCGGCGACAGGGTATGCTGCAGCCTGCCGGTCTCGTAGTGATTGCCGCTGATGAACCGGTGCAGGATGTCATTCTGGTTGGTAGCAACCACCAGCTGCTGCACCGGTACGCCCATCTGCCGCGCCAGATAGCCCGCGAAGATGTCCCCGAAGTTGCCCGTTGGCACCGAGAACGCCAGGCTACGGTGCGGACCGCCGAGCGCCAGTGAGGCGTAGATGTAGTAGACGATCTGGGCCATGATTCGGGCCCAGTTGATCGAGTTGACGGCGACCAGCGAGGTTTTCCCCTCAAGGAAGGACTGATCCGCGAAGCTGGCCTTGACCATCTTCTGGCAGTCGTCAAAATTCCCGTCCACCGCGATATTGTGCACATTATCGCTGAGCACGGTGGTCATCTGGCGCCGCTGCACTTCGGAGACCCGCCGGTGGGGATGGAGGATGAACAGATCCACGTGCCTGGAGTGGCGGCAACCCTCAATGGCCGCCGAACCGGTATCACCGGAAGTGGCCCCGAGAATCACCACGTGCTGACCGCGTTTCTCCAGCACGTGGTCCAAGAGCCGACCGAGCAGCTGCAGGGCGAAATCCTTGAACGCCAGAGTCGGGCCCCGGAACAGTTCCATAACCCATTCGTTGGCATCCAGCTGCACCAGGGGCGCCACCGCACGATGGGTAAAACCGGCATAGGTCTCACGGACCATCGCGCGGAAGTCGTCCTCGGCAATGGATTCCTCAACGAAGGGATACATCACCCGACAGGCCAGTTCGTCGTAGGGAAGCCCCCGCAGCGCCATGAGGTCTTCAGGCGTGTAGCGTGGCAGAGTTTCCGGCACATAGAGCCCGCCATCGGTGGCAAGCCCCTGCAGGAGCACGTCTTCAAAGCTGAGCGCGGGCGCCTGCCCGCGGGTGCTGATGTATCTCAAGGCTGTATTCCGTCAGTGTCCGGGTTCAGTTCTCAGAGAAAGTTCTCGGCGCGGATGCGCACCACCCTGCCTTCCACTTCAGGCAGCGCTTCCATTTCGGCAATGGCATCGTTGACCTGTTTCTCCAGGACCGTATGGGTCAGCAGGATCACCGGGATCTGGCCGTCATGCAGCTCGGACTCCTTCTGCATGATGGATTCGATGTTGATGCCGTTCTCGCTCATGATGGAGGCCACCTTGGCGAGCACACCGGGCCGGTCCAGCGCCTGAATGCGCAGGTAGTAGGCCGAGCGGATCTCGTTCGGGCTCAGGATACGGTGATCGGTCACCGCCTCGGACTCGAAGCCCAGGTAGGGCACCCGTTGCGTACTGCCGGTAGAGACCGTGCGCGCCACGTCCACCAAGTCCGCAATCACGGCTGAGGCTGTTGCTTCGTCGCCGGCGCCCGGGCCGTAGTACATGGTCTGGCCGACCGCGTCACCATCCACGAGCACGGCATTGAGCACACCGTCGACACTGGCGATCAGGTTTTTCACCGGCACCAGTGTCGGGTGCACACGCAGTTCAATGCCGTCCTCGCGGGAACGGGCGATGCCCAGATGCTTGACCCGGTAACCCAGGGCTTCGGCGTGGGAGATGTCGTAGGGCGTGATATTGGCGATGCCCTCGGTATAGGCCCGATCGAACTGCAGGGGAACACCGAAGGCGGCCGAGGCCATGATGGTCAGCTTGTGGGCGGCATCGATGCCTTCCACATCGAAGGTGGGATCGGCCTCGGCATACCCCAGGTCCTGGGCTTCCTTCAGCACTTCATCAAAATCGCGCCCGGCCCGCATCTCGGTGAGGATGTAGTTGCCGGTACCGTTGATGATGCCCGCAAGCCACTGGATCCGGTTGGCAGCCAGCCCTTCCCGGATCGCCTTGATGACCGGAATGCCACCGGCAACACCCGCCTCATAGGCGACGATGACGTTCTTCTCGCGGGCGGCGTCGAAGATCTCATTACCATGCTGTGCGATCAGGGCCTTGTTGGCCGTGACCACGTGCTTCCCCTGCTCGATGGCGGCCAGCACCAGCCGACGGGCGTCGTCATAGCCACCGATGAGTTCAACGACAATATCGATGTCCGGGTCGTTGACCACATCGTTCACGTCGGTGGAGAACGGCGTGTCACCCAGACCCAGGTCCGGGCGCGGGCTCCGGTTCGCAACACGCGCCACGCGCAGGTTGCAGCCGGCACGACCGGCGATGATCCGGGCATTGCGCTGCAGGACCTCCCAGGTTCCGCCACCAACGGTCCCGAGACCACAGATTCCGATGTTCACGTCCTTCACTGGCCACCTCTTGTTCGCTTGGAAATGCACGTCAATACCGGGGAAACGCGCATGTTATACGCTTTGCGCGCCGAAAAAAACTCGACCGCCTCCCCGCGTTACGGATGTTTCAACCGTCGAGTCCGAGCTCCTGCGCCAATGCTCTGGGGGGCTTGTAGCCCCGGATCATGCGGCCGGATTCGGTAACCAGCGCCGGTGTTCCACTCACACCAAACGTGCGCCCCATCCGGAAATGGGACTGCACCGGCGAATCGCACTGCTCCGAGGAGACCGATTCCCCCTGCTTGGCCCGGGTCATGGCACTGCGGCGATCCTCGGAACACCAGACGGCGTTCAGCTGCCGGGCGCCCTTGCTGCCGGGCCCGCCACGGGGATAGGCCAGATAGTTCACGCGGATGCCCAGATCATTCAGCGCCTCCATGTCACGGTGCAGCTTGCGACAGTAGCCACAGGTCGTGTCCGTGAATACATAGAGATCGGCCCTGATCTCGTCCTCTTCCGGCCCGAAACGGATCATCTCGCTGCGGTCCAGCTCCGCAACCGTTTCACGACGCAGTTGGGTACGGCTCTGCTCGGTGAGGTTGGTGATGCCATCATCGCCGAGGCGCAGCATCTGACCGGTGAACAGATAGCGGCCATCGGCGGTGGTATAGATCAGGTTTCCGCCACCCTGGACCGCATACAGGCCCTCGCGCTCCGTTTCCCGGATACTGTCCACAGGCATGTCGGGAACACTCTCTTCCAGGCGCTCGCGGATCCGCTCCTCTGCGGATTTCGCGCATGCGGCTGTCGCCAGCAGCCCGGCAACGAGCAGCAGGAAAGCGGCTGATAGACGTCTCATGGTCAACTCCGGCTTCGTTTCAATGCCCCGGAGGATACCGGATTTCCGCTGGCCTGTCGTTGATCAGCCCCGTGGGTGGTGGGTCTGGTGCAGCTGCTGCAGCCGTTCCCTTGCCACATGGGTATAGATCTGGGTGGTGGAGAGGTCACTGTGCCCCAGCAGCATCTGGACCACACGGAGATCCGCACCATGGTTGAGCAGGTGGGTGGCAAAGGCATGGCGCAGGGTATGAGGAGAGAGAGGTTTGCGGATACCGGCACGCACCGCGTAGCGTCGGATCCGGTACCAGAAGGCCTGGCGGGTGAGGTGCCCGCCGCGCCCTCCGGGAAACAGGGCATCGGTACCGGCACCCCTGGTCAGCTCGGGCCGGGCTTCCTGCAGGTACCGGTCGAGCCACTCCAGGGCCTCCTCGCCCATGGGCACCAGGCGTTCCTTGTTGCCCTTGCCCAGCAGCCGTACCACGCCCTGGCGCCGGTTCACCTGGGAAAGCCGCAATGCCACCAGCTCCGACACGCGGAGACCACAGGCATAAAGCAGCTCCATCATCGCCCTGTCCCGGAGCTCAATGGGTTCACCCGTATCGGGGGCATCCAGAAGGGCTTCCACATCCGCTTCGGTAAGCGTATCCGGCAGGCGACGGGCCAGTTTCGGACTGTCCAGGCGCAGGGTCGGATCCTCGTCGATCAGGCCTTCACGGAGGAGGTAGCGGTAGAATCGTCTGAGGCAGGAGAGGCGCCTGGCCGCGGTGCTTGAACGGGCGCCGGCGGAAAGCACACTGGAGAGGTAGTCCATGAGACAGGTTCGGTCCACCTCGGACAGATCCTTTCCAGGGTACTGGCCGGTAAGCCAGCGTCCGAACTGTCTGAGATCGCTTTCGTAGGAAAGCCGGGAGCGGTCGCTCAGGCCGGATTCCAGCCAGAGCGACTCACTGAATGACGCAACCAGTTGCTCGTTGCGTTCCTCAGCCAAGCTTTTCCTTGATCCGCGCGGCCTTACCGGAGAGCTGACGCAGATGGTACAGCTTCGCCTGGCGCACATCACCGCGACGCTTGACCGAGATGCTGTCGATCAGGCGGGAATGCGTCTGGAAGGTCCGCTCGACACCGATGCCATAGGAGCGCTTGCGCACAGTGAACGAGGAGTTCAGGCCACGGTTGCGCTTGCCGATGACCACACCCTCGAACGCCTGCAGACGCTCACGGTTGCCCTCGGTCACCCGCACCTGAACGACCACGGTATCACCCGGGCCGAACTCGGGAACGGATTCCTTGAGCTGCTCGTTTTCAATTTCCTGGATGATACTGTTCTTGCCACTCATCGTTTTGCTCACTCCTGAATGTGTCACCAATCCGACCCGCCATCCGGCCGTTCGTTTTCAATCTCCGCCAGCAGTCGCTGCTCCTCGGCGGTCAGTTCCCGTTCGCGGAGCAGTTCAGGGCGTCTGATCAGGGTCCGCTGCAGCGACTGTTTCAGCCGCCAGCGCCGGATCCGCTCGTGATCGCCACCGAGCAGGACCTCCGGCACCCTGGATCCGCGATGCGCCTCCGGGCGCGTGTAATGTGGGCAGTCAAGTAGCCCATCCGCGAAGGAATCCTCCACGGCGGACTGGCTGTGCCCCAGAACCCCCGGTATCTGGCGGACTACCGCATCCACCAGCACCATGGCCGCGAGTTCGCCGCCGCTGAGCACGTAGTCGCCGATGGAGATCTCTTCATCCACCCGCGCCTCCAGCACGCGCTCATCAATGCCTTCATAGCGCCCGGACAGCAGAACCAGACCGGGCTCCGCCGCCAGGGACTCGACCATCGCCTGATCAAGCACCCGGCCCTGGGGCGAAAGACAGATGACCTTCGCCTCCCCGCCGACCCGCTCAACCGCCTCATCAATGGCGGCCTCCAGCGGTTCGGCCTTCATGACCATGCCCGGCCCGCCCCCGTAGGGACGGTCGTCAACCGTACGGTGACGGTCGTGGGTAAAGGTCCTGGGGTTGATGCAGTCCAGCATCAGATGCCCTTCGGAAACCGCCCGGCCGCTCACCCCATAGTCGGTGATCGCCCGGAACATCTCCGGAAAAATACTGATGGCCGCAACCCGCAACCCGAGCGCCTCTTGTCTTGCCCGTAACCGGTCATCCGGTACGCGGGCCGTTCTCAGAACTCCGGATCCCAGTCAGCCTCGAGGAAGCCATCCTCCAGATTCACCGATCGGACAATCTCATCCGGCAGGAAGGGGATCAGCCGCTCCCTGCCATCCATGCTGGCTGCGTCGGCACGCACCACCAGCACGTCATTTGACCCGGTCTCGATCAGGTGGTCCACCACCCCCAGGTCATGCCCTTCATCGGCAGTCCGCACCCGCAGCCCCTGGAGCTGGTACCAGTAGTACTCGCCTTCCCCGAGCGATGGAAGCTCACTGGTCTCAACACGGATGTCGAGACCGCAGAGGCTGGCCGCCTGATCCCTGTCCTCAACACCTTCAAGCTTGGCAACCAGTGTCTTGCCGTGGGGCTTGCCGGTCACAAGGCGGACCCTGCGGGGCTCGCGGGACGAGGCACGCCCATCCACCAGGGTCCAGTTGCTGTACTGGAAGATGTTCTCACGGGGCTCGGTGTAGGAATACACCTTCACCCAGCCCTGCACCCCGTAAACCGAGGTGATCTGGCCCAGTACGGTTTCCCCAACCCCCATGGACACGACTCCCTTACTCGGAAGCCGCCTCTTTCAGCAGGCTGCTCACCCGCTCAGTGGGCTGCGCCCCCTGGTCGATCCAGTACTGTGCACGCTCGGTGTCAAGGCGCAGACGCTCCTCGTGGCCGCGAGCCACCGGGTTGAAGAACCCGAGACGCTCGATGTAGCGGCCATCACGGGGCTTGCGGCTGTCCGTGACCTGGACGTGGTAGAACGGGCGCTTCTTGGCGCCGCCTCGTGTCAAACGGATTGTTACCATTTCAGCGACTGTCCTATTGCGTTCAAATAATCAGTTCCGACAAGCCTGGGCATGCGAACCGGCTGTCACAGGCAAACAAAGTTACGCCCGTGCGAAAGGGCTGGCATTCTACTGTAAAACGCTGCCCCTGAAAAGCGTTGATATCAGGCCTCAGCGCCGCCCCATGGGTGGCATGCCACCACCGCCCATGCCGCCGGGACCACCACCCGGTCCACCGGGGCCGCCCTGACCCATCATACCCTGCATGCCGCGCATCATGTTCTCCATGCCGCCCTTCTTGCCCATCTTCTTCATCATCTTCTGCATCTGCTTGTGCTGCTTGAGCAGGCGATTGATCTCCTGCATCTGCACACCGGAGCCGGATGCAATACGGCGCTTGCGGGAACTGCTGATGACGTCCGGGTAGCGGCGCTCATGCGGGGTCATGGAGGAAATGATGGCCTCCATGCGGCCGATGGACTTGTCGTTGACCTGTTTCTCGGCCATCTCCTGATACTGGCCCATGCCCGGCAGCTTCTCGAGCATGGCGCCCATACCGCCCATGCTCTTCATCTGCTGGAGCTGGTCCCGGAAATCCTCCAGGTCAAACTTCTTGCCCTTCTTGATCTTCTTGGTGAGCCTCTGGGCCTTCTTCTGGTCGACCTTCTGCTCAGCATCCTCGATCAGGGAGAGCACATCACCCATGCCCAGGATGCGCGAGGCAATCCGGTCCGGATGGAACACCTCCAGGGCATCGTTCTTCTCGCCCACGCCCATGAACTTGATGGGCCTGCCGGTGATGTGGCGCACCGAGAGCGCGGCACCACCACGGGCATCGCCGTCCGCCTTGGTCAGGATCACGCCACTGAGCGGCAGCGCCTCGCTGAACGCCTTGGCCGTGTTGGCCGCGTCCTGGCCGCTCATGGCGTCCACCACGAACAGCGTCTCGTTGGGCTGGACCGCCTTATTAAGACGCCCGATCTCATCCATCATGTCGTTATCGACGTGCAGACGACCCGCCGTGTCGACGATCACCACGTCGATGAAACGCCGGCGCGCTTCGTCTACCGCGTTATTGGCGATGGTGACGGGATCCTGGTCCGTACTGCTCGGGTAAAAGGTGGCATCCACCTCACCGGCGAGAGTCTCCAGCTGGTTGATAGCCGCCGGGCGATAGACGTCGGCGCTGACCACCAGCACCGACTTCTTCTCGCGTTCCTTCAGGTAGCGCGCCAGTTTGGCAACGCTCGTGGTCTTACCCGCGCCCTGGAGCCCGGCCATCATGATCACCGCCGGCGGCTTGCCGTCGAGCTTCAGCGGCTCGGCAGCCCCCATGACCGCTTCCAGCTCGCTCTGGACAAGCTTGATGAACGCCTGCCCGGGCGTGAGGCTGCGCATCACCTCCTGGCCCATGGCCTTTTGGCGTACGTTCTCGACGAAGTCCTTGACCACTGGCAGGGCTACGTCCGCCTCGAGCAGCGCCATGCGCACTTCGCGCAGGGTTTCACTGATATTGTTCTCGGTCAGCTTCGCCTGGCCGGAGATCTTGCGGAGGCTCCCGGAGAGCCGATCGGTCAGATTATCAAACATGGACGCCCGCAATTGTCGGTTGATGTTTAACGCCATTATAACCAGACTGAGCGCTTGGAGACGAACCGGAGCCGGTCATACCGACACACATGGGCACGACCATCATCGCCTTCACCGCTGTCATCCTCTACGGTGCGGGAACACTGCTGCAGGCACTGCGGATCCGTTCGGACAACCAGCGCGCCGGCTGGCTGGCCCAGTTCACCGGGGTTCTGGCCGTTGCCGCCCACCTCAGTTTCGCCCTGCGCTTCATGGTTCTCGAGGGTGGCGTCAACCTTTCCGTGCTGGTTGCCGGCACCGCCATAGCCGCGCTCCTGGCGGCGCTGGTGCTGATCCTGTCACTGCGCTACCCAATGCAGCCGCTGCTGCTGATCGCCTACCCGATCGCCCTTCTGAGCATTCTGGTCAAGCTGGCATTCTATACCGGCCCCCGCATCATTGATGGCTCCAATCTGGGCGTACTGCTGCACGTCAGCCTGGCGATCACCGCGTTCAGCCTGCTGGCACTGGCCGCAATCCAGGCAGTCCTGCTCTACTTCCAGCACCATCACCTGAAGGCCCATCACAACGGCTTTCTGGTGCGCGCCCTGCCGCCCCTGGAGACCATGGAAGCCCTGCTGTTCGGACTGATTCACACCGGGGTTGCCATCCTGACCCTGGCGATCATCACTGGTGCCATCTTCGTCCAGGATCTCTTCAGCCAGCAGCTGGCCCACAAGACCGTGTTCACACTGCTCGCCTGGCTGGTATTCGCCGCGCTCATCCTCGGACACCAGATCCGGGGCTGGCGCGGCGCAGTGGCCAGCCGCTGGACCCTGGCCGGGTGCATACTCCTGGCCCTGGGCTACTTCGGCAGCCGCCTGGTCATTGACGTCATCCTCTGACGAACACCGTATGGACATGGACCCACAGCCTTGAACGAAGCCTCGCTAACCACGCTCAGCGCGATTCTGATCCTGCTGATCATTCTCTCGGCGTTCTTCTCGAGCTCCGAAACCGGAATGATGGCACTCAACCGGTACCGACTGCGCCATCTGAGCCGGACCGGCCATCGCGGCGCTCTTCGCGCGGACCGGCTTCTGGCGCGCACGGACCAGCTGATCGGCGTCATTCTGATCGGCAACAACTTCGTCAACATCCTGGCTTCGGCCATCGCCACCCTGATCGCGGTCCGCATCTGGGGCGACGCGGGCGTGGTCATCGCCACCATCGGCCTGACCATCGTCATCCTGATCTTCTCCGAAGTAACGCCCAAGACGCTGGCGGCCCTGTACCCGGAGAAAATCGCCTTCCCCGCCTCGCACGCACTCGGCCCGCTGCTGAAAATGCTCTACCCGGTGGTGTGGATCCTCAACCTGATCACCAACAACCTGCTGCGCCTGATGGGGGTACGACTGGAAGGTGACCAGGGCAGCGACCACCTGAGCCGGGAGGAACTGCGCACACTGGTCAATGAATCCGGCTCCATGCTGCCGGGGCGCCACCAGGACATGCTGCTCAGCATTCTGGACCTGGAAAAGGTCACGGTGAACGACATCATGGTTCCGCGTAATGAGATTGTGGGCATCGACCTGGATGACCCCATGGATGAGATTCTCAGACTCGTTCGCGGCAGCCAGCACACGCGCCTGCCGGTCTACCGCAGCGATATCAACAACACCGTGGGCATTCTTCACCTGCGCAACGTCAGCCGGCTGCTGCACACTGACGAGATCAACAAGGCCATGCTGATGCAGCTCTGCCGGGAGCCCTACTTCATCCCGGAGAGCACCCCCCTGCACACCCAGCTGTTCAATTTCCAGAAGGAACGCCGCCGCATCGGCATCGTGGTGGACGAATACGGTGACGTGCTCGGTATCGCTACCCTTGAGGACATCCTCGAAGAGATTGTGGGCGAGTTCACCACGGACTTCGCCTCCAGCAGCAGCCAGGACATCCTGCCCCAGAGTGACGGCACCACCATTGTCGACGGCACCACCCCCATCCGGACCCTCAACCGCGCACTGAACCTGGACCTGCCCACCGACGGCCCCAAGACCCTCAATGGTCTGATCACGGACTATCTGGAATCCATCCCGGAAAGCAACCTCTGCCTGGCACTGCACGGCATGCGGCTGGAAACCCTCCAGATCAAGGACAACGTCATCCGTACGGTCCGCATCCACCCGATCGAGCTTCCCACAAGTCAACCTCAATCAGAAAATGAGAATTTGAACAAGTAACACTTTGTTATTCCGGTTTAGTGTTTGTACACTGAGCATACATCACACGCCCAGTGAGCCACGAGAGCCAGTGGGGACTCGCCATGAACGAACAATCCGGCATTCATCCCGTTCCGCCCGGTCAGGGTCGTAGTGACGGCAGCTCCCTTCCCGAAGAGATCCGCCAGGTCCGCGATACGGTGATGCCCGGACTTTGCGAGCTGCTGTGTGGCACCTTCGACGCCATTGATGATGCCCTGTTCGAGCTCGCCAACGGCGCACGCAGCAACAACGACCAGAATCGCTATTTCGAGACCATGCGCGAGATCCGCATCAAGCGTAAGGGCATAGAGAAGCAGTTCCGCGAGGCACTGGCCAACCTGTTCCGGGCACCTCCCGGGAGCAATGCCGAGGAAACCGGAGACGAGCCACAGAGCGTCGATGCCGACAGCCTGTCACTGGTCGACAATGACGCCCTTGAGGAACAGGTTGCCATCAATGCCATGATCACCAAGGCGACGGTCAGCTTCCAGGGCACCCTGCTCCAGCTCCAGACACGCCTCACAGCCCTATACCCCGGTCATGACAGTGACCACCCGGTGAACCCGCTGGCTCCGGAACACCTGTGTGGCGCGTTCCGGGACGCCTGCTCCGACCTGGACATCCAGATCCGGGAACGGCTTATTTTGCTCAAGCACTTCGACCGGCACCTGCTCGCCAGCCTGGGCATCGTGATCGATGAAGCCAACCGCATCCTGATCCAGGCCGGCGTGATCCCGGATTTCCGCTACGAGGTCCACACCCGGGCCAGCCAGGAACCCGGATACCGTTCGGAGCAGGAAGCCAGCGACGAGGCCAGGGAATTCCTGTCGAGCATCAGCTCGATGATGTCCGGTTACCGCCGCTACAGTACCGACGCCATGGGCAACGCGCCCTCAGACTCCTTCCATATCGTATCCAAAAGGGAATTGTACGATTTGCTTTCTAGAATCCCCCACCCTCAGCCCCGAAGTGACCTGACCCAAGGCGCCCCGGACCGCCCCGACCTGCGCGGCCTGGTGGGCGAACTACTGGACCGCCAGTCCGAGACGCAGGGCAATCAGGCCGCGCTCGAGACCATGGACGAGGACCTGATCAACCTGGTCGCTCTGTTGTTCGAGTTCATACTCGACGACCGCAACCTGTCGACCCCGATCCAGGCACTGATCAGCCGACTCCAGATTCCGGTGCTCAAGGTGGTGGTGCGTGACCGCTCCTTTCTCAGCAACCCCTCCCACCCGGCGCGAAAGCTGCTCAACGCCCTCGCGCGGGCCGGGATCGGCTGGAGCGACCACAGCGAGAAAAACCGGGACCGCCTGTACAACGAGATCCACCGGGTGGTGCAGCGGATCCTGGCGGAATACGACGGCGATATCGCCCTCTTCGAGTCGCTTTATGACGAGTTCGAACAGTTCCTACAGCGCGAGACCCGCAAGGCTACCCTGGTTGAGCAGCGCACACGGGAATCCGAAAGAGGCCGCATCAAGTCCCGTCGCGCACAGGAGACGGTCGACCAGGTCCTGCGGGAACGACTGAATGGCCGCGACGTCCCGGAAAACGTGCACCAGCTGCTGACCCAGGGCTGGAGCCGGGTCATGTTCCTGGCCTATCTACGGGACGATAACGAGCACCGCTGGGCCCACACAGTAAGAGTTGTTGACGACCTCCTGTGGTGCCTGCGTCCGCAACCGGAAAGCAATGGCCGTGAGCAGTGGGTACGCCTCGTCCCCACCCTGATCAAGACCATCCGCGCCGGACTGGAGGAGGTCTCCTATAATGCCAGCCGTCTGGACGAGACCATGACCAGCCTCAAGCGCGAGCTCACACAGGCCTTTCGCCAGCAGGCCCTGGCGGAAGCGGCCGAGGATGGCCCGCCTCCGGAACCGCTTGTGCAGACAGCAGTCAAGAAGAGCCAGGCCGTCGAGGACGCCGCCATGGCAGAACACTACGAGACACTGGAAACCATCGGCATCGGTGACTGGGTGGAGTTTCACCTTGTCAACGGTACCCACTTCCGCTGTAAGCTGTCCGCAGTTATTGAGGATGCCGACAGCTTTGTGTTCGTCAACCGCATGGGCCTGAAGGTGGCGGAGAAAAGCCGCTCTGAACTGGCCCACGAGCTCAGACGCGGACGTATGGCCCTGCTCGAGCAGGGCGCACTGATCGACCGGGCACTGCATGCCGTTGTCGGAGGCCTGAACCGCAAGGCCGGCTAGAGCACGGGCGGCCAACGGCCCTGGAGTACATGACGGAGCCCCCGAACCAACAGACCCCTTACCCGCTTATACTGGCGCTGTCGGTGGCCCTCTTTATCCATGTGGTCCTGGGCACCCTGGTCAATGCGTGGCTTTCCCTGCCGACTCCCGATAATCCCACACCGGCTGTCAGCGTCCGCATCGCGCCTTCCGGAAGCAGCCCCCAACCCTCACCAGTGCACTCCAACCCTGTGCCCCGGAAGACGGAGCGGCAAGCCCGGCCAGGGGAGCCCGCGGAATCCAGCGCCCCCAGAGCGGACGCCAATACGCAGGGTGACACGGAGAGGTCCGCAGAGCCGGTAGCCGCATCAGAGGGAGAAACCAGCGAACAGCGCCTCCCCCCGGAGACCAGCCGTCAGCCCCGGACGTCCACCCCCAGGACGGCACCGGCCACCACTGCCGGCACGGATGCGCCTGAATCCGATACCGACACGAATACGCCAGTCACCCGGCTCAGCCAGAACGACAGGCGTGAGCGCTCAGACTACGAAATCGCCCTGTGGGAACGGATTGCCCGGGAAGTGGAGTACACGCCGCTGCTGGCGGAACTGGAAGGGCCCAAAGAGGTGGTGCTGAATCTGAGGCTGATGGTCAATGGCGCCCTGAGGCGGGCACAGGTGAGCACCTCCTCGGGAATCCCGGAGCTTGACGGGGTTGCCCGGGAGGCCGCCCTGGCGGCAACCCCCTTCCCGGAACCCCCGGAGGGGCGCCGCCGCTTCAGTGTCCGGCTCATTTTCGAGCCGGCCCGACCGGAGTGATCTCAGCCGCCGGAGCTGTCCTCGGTTGCCTCGGCAGCGCCGTCCACCACTTCCTGGAGTTCACCGCTTTCGTGCATCTCCAGAATGATGTCGCAGCCACCGACCAGCTCACCGTTGACGTACAGCTGCGGATAGGTTGGCCAGTTGGAATAGACCTTGAGCGCTTCGCGCAGCTCGTCGTTATCGAGAATGTTCACATAGGCGAAACGCTGGCCGCAGGCCATCAGGGCCTGGACCGTCTTGGCCGAGAACCCGCACTGGGGCGCCTGGGGCGTTCCCTTCATATACAGCAGAATGGGGTTTTCGCTGAGCTGTTGCTTGATGGTGTCGTTGATGTCCATTGATCCTCCAGCTGGAACACGCTGATCGTTACCGGATCCTATTCTACAGAATATACCCATACCTGACCATTGTACTGGGTTATTCGCTTCGCCCTGCCGGCGGGCGTTCAGCCGGTGTGCGGTTTGCCAGTCCCCGAGTTTAACGCTAGTATTGGTTCCAGACGGAGGCAGCTTTTAAGGCTGCCTTTTTTGTTTCAATGAGGCCCTCTGCCATGGCGAATCAGCCATTGCTCAACACCTATGGTCGCCTGCCCGTGGTCTTTGAACACGGTCGCGGGATGTGGCTCTACGATACCGAGGGCCAGCGCTACCTGGACACCTTCACGGGGATCGCTGTATGCGGTCTTGGGCACAGCCATCCCGGAGTCGCCGGCGCCATCAGCCAGCAGGCGGAACGCCTGACCCACTGTTCAAACCTGTTCCACTGCAAGCTCCAGCAGGAGCTGGCGCACCGCGTCTGCAACCTGACCGGCATGGATGGCGCTTTCTTCGCCAACTCCGGCGCCGAGGTCAACGAGACCGCCATCAAACTGGCCCGCCATTACGGCCACCAGCGTGGCGTAACCAATCCCAGCATCATTGTGATGGAAAACGCCTTTCACGGGCGCACCCTCGCCACCCTGACGGCAACCGGCAACCGTCGCGTCCAGGCCGGCTTCGAGCCACTGGTCAGCGGCTTCGTGCGTGCCCCCTTTGATGATCTGGCGGCGGTCGAGGCCATCGCGGAGGCCAATCATGACGTAGTCGCCATACTGGTCGAACCCGTCCAGGGCGAAGGCGGCGTTGCCATTCCGGACCCGGATTACCTGCCCGGGCTGCGCGCCATCTGCGACCGCAACAACTGGCTGCTGATGCTGGACGAAGTCCAGACCGGCAACGCCCGCACCGGCACCTACCTCGCCTGCCAGCAGGCCGGGGTTGAGCCGGATGTGGTCACCCTGGCCAAGGGCTTTGGCAATGGCTACCCCATCGGGGCCTGCCTGGCCCGTGGCGAGGCCGCGCAGGTCTTCGGGCCCGGCAGCCACGGTTCCACCTTTGGCGGCAACCCCCTGGGATGTGCCGCCGCCTTGGCCGTTCTGGACGCCATTGAACAGGATACGCTCACCGACCGCGCTCGGGTTCTTGGCCAACGGCTGCTCGACCGTTTCCGGGAGCATCTGGAAGGGGCTGAATACATACACGACATCCGGGGCCAGGGCCTGATGCTGGGCATCGAGCTCACCGAGCCCTGCTCGGAACTGGTGCTGCTGGCCAAGGTCCAGGGCATCCTGCTCAACATCACCCGGGAACGGGTGATCCGGCTGCTGCCACCACTGACCATGACCGACGACGAAGCGGATTACCTGGCGGACCAGGTCATCCGGATCATCAAGCTGTACGCCGCCGATGACCGTGACCGCCCGCGCCAGTAACGCTGCCTGCCAACAAGGGAAAACAGCATGACCGTCCGACACTTCCTGACACTGCTGGATCTGGACACCGATGAACTGACGCGTGTACTGGACCACGCAACGGCCCTGCGCCGGGAGCGTGACCAGGGCCTCCAGCGGGACACCCTGCACAACCGCAGCCTGGGTATGATCTTCGAGAAGTCCTCCACCCGGACCCGTGTCTCCTTCGAGGCGGGCATGACCCAGCTCGGCGGCGGCGCCATCTTCCTCTCCCCCCGGGATACCCAGCTTGGCCGCGGCGAGCCCGTGGAGGACAGCGCGCGCGTCATCTCGCGCATGGTGGACGCGGTCATGATCCGCACCTTCAGTCACGAGACGCTCGAGCGCTTTGCCACCTTCTCCAGCACACCGGTCATCAACGCGCTGACCGATGATTTCCACCCCTGCCAGCTGCTGGCGGACATGCAGACCTGGCGAGAACACCGGGGTTCCATAAAGGGGGCGAAAGTCGTCTGGGTGGGCGACGGCAACAACATGTGCAACTCCTACATCAACGCCGCCCTGCAGTTCGATTTCGAGCTGGTGGTGGCCTGCCCCGAGGGCTACGAGCCCAACAGCGCCCTGGTGGCAGCCAACCAGGACCGGGTGCGGATCGTGAACGACCCGGAAGAGGCGGTCCGCGACGCCAACCTGGTGGTGACCGACGTCTGGGCCTCCATGGGCCAGGAGGAGGAACAGCAGAAACGCCTGAGGGACTTCAGCCGCTACCAGGTGTCACCGGAGCTGATGGAGCGTGCGGACAGGGATGCGCTCTTCATGCACTGCCTCCCGGCCCACCGTGGCGAGGAGATCTCGGAGCACATGCTGGAGCACCGCAGCAGCGTGGTCTGGGACGAGGCGGAAAACCGGCTGCATGCCCAGAAGGCACTGCTCGAGGGCCTGATCCTGGGCTTCGACCGGCTCGACTGAGCCCCTCAGCGCGAGCGCGTCACCTTCTCCACCGCATCCAGCCAGCCCTGGTAGGCGCGCTCACGCACCGCCGGGGCCATGGCCGGTTCGAACCGGCGGTCCACATGCCAGCGCTCGCGGATGCGGTCCAGCCCGTCGTACACACCGGTCTGGAGCCCGGCCAGACAGGCTGCGCCCAGGGCCGTGGTTTCGGTGATCGCGGGCCTGTCCACGGCCACGTTGAGGATATCGGCCAGGAACTGCATCAACCAGTTGTTCACCACCATGCCGCCGTCCACGCGCAGCTCCTCCAACGGCGCGCCATCGTTCTGGATGGCCCGGACCAGGTCCTTGGTCTGGTAGCACACCGACTGCAGACCGGCAGTAACGATGTCCTCGATGCCCGTATCCCGGGTCAGGCCCAGGATGGCGCCACGGGCGTGCGGATCCCAGTAGGGGGCGCCCAGGCCGGTGAAAGCGGGCACCAGGTAGACCGGATTCTCCACACCCACGGACTCCGCCATGGCCTCGCACTCATCCGCACTCCGGATCAGCCGGATGCCATCCCGCAGCCACTGGATGGCCGCGCCGGCCACAAAGATGCTGCCCTCCATGGCGTAGGTGGTCTGCCCTTCCAGCCGGTAGCCGACGGTGGTCAGGAGCCGGTTCTCGGAGCGGATGGCTTCGCTGCCGGTGTTGAGCATCAGGAAACAGCCGGTACCGTAGGTACTCTTGGCCATACCGCGCTCAAAGCAGGTCTGGCCGAACAGTGAGGCCTGCTGGTCCCCGGCGATGCCGCCCACGGTGACCGCCTCGCCCAGAACCGAGGGATCCGTGCGCCCGAAGTCCGAGGCACTGTCCTGCACCTCCGGCAATAAGGAGGCGGGGATCCGGAAAAGCTCCAGAAGGTGCTCGTCCCACTGCTGCTCGTGGATGTTGAACAGGGCCGTGCGCGAGGCATTGGTGGCGTCGGTGGCGTGCACACGGCCATTGGTGAGATTCCAGAGAACCCAGGTGTCGATGGTACCGAATGCCAGTTCACCGCGTTCGGCCCGCGTCCGCGCGCCCTCAACGTGATCCAGGATCCAGCTCAGTTTGGTGGCCGAGAAATAGGGATCCATCAGCAGACCGGTGCGCTCCACCAGCGTTGACTCCCAGCCCTGGCGCTTGAGCGTCTCGCACTGGGGCGTGGTCCGGCGGTCCTGCCAGACAATGGCACGATGGATGGGCTCGCCCGTGGCCCGGTCCCAGACGATGGTGGTCTCGCGCTGGTTGGTGATGCCGATACCGGCCACCTCACGGGCCGAAATACCCTCCTGCTGCAGCACTTCCAGGCAGGCCCTGTGGGTGGTGTTCCAGATCTCCAGCGGATCGTGCTCCACCCAGCCATCCCCCGGGTAGAACTGCTGGAACTCATGCTGGGCGATCTGGCGGGGCTGACCGCCTTCATCGAACAGGATGGCCCGCGAGCTGGTGGTGCCCTGGTCAATGGCGAGTATTCGGGTCATGACGGATCCTCCGTTCGCGCGCTGCCCTCATGCTGATCCCGGGGCTGGTGGCGTGGCCAGACCAGCGTGAAACAGGCCCCGCCCAGAGCATCCGAACGCCCCACAAACGCCTGGCCACCGTGCCAGTAAAGGATGCGCCGGACAATCGACAGGCCCAGGCCATACCCCCCGGAGCTGCGCGTGCGGCTGTCGTCCAGCCGGGCAAAGGCGGTGAACACCTTGTCCCAGTCCTCCTCGGGAATGCCCTTGCCGTCATCCTGGACGTCAATGCGCATGGTCTGGTCCTCGAAATGGCAGGCCACCAGAACCCGCTCACTGGCGTAGCGGGTGGCGTTGCCCACCAGGTTCTGTATGGCCCTGTGTATGTAGCGGGGTTCCGCATCCGCCTCCGCGTGGCTCCGCGACGCCTCCGGGATGTCGGCCTCCACTTGCAGTTCCGGGCGGATACTCTGCTGTTCCTCGACCACCTGATCCACGATCTCGGCGATATCGAGCCGCTGCACCGCCATGATGGGCCCGCCCTGCTCCAGGCGGGCGTAGGTCAGGATCTCATCAATCAGCTCATCCAGTTCCTGGATATCCCCGTCAATGGCACCAAGCTGGGAGCGCAGCATCTCCGGGTCCTCACAGTCCTCGATCATCTGGACCCCGAAACGGATCCGGGCCACCGGCGTGCGTAGTTCATGGGAGACGCCGTGGATCATTTCACTCTGGACGCTGACCAGCCGCTGGATATGATCCGCCATGCGGTTGAAGGCGCCGGCAAGCCGCCCGCCCAGGTAATCCCCCTCCTCACTGACGCGGGCATCCAGCTCTCCACGGGCGATACGCGATACCGCCCCCTCGATGCCACGCAGGCGCCGGTGCAGGCCAGCCAGAAGGTAGTAGACCACCGCGCCCAGAACCGCGGCCACCAGCCCTGCCAGCACCAGTGCCAGCGGCCAGGACCAGTAATGGAAGGGCGGCGGATGGGCGATCGAGACCAGGGTCCCGTCGCCCAGCGCGGCGTAGCTGTGAGCAGCCTCACGGGGCCTGGGCTGATGGTAGACAATGCCGCCGTTGGCAATCCGGTTCAGTGACGACGTCCCCGGCAGCTGCCCAGCACTCTCCAGCGGGGTTACATGCATCCCCAGAGCGGCCCCCATCGCGGCGGGATCCGAGCCGCGTGAGCGCTCAGCCACATAAACCAGCGTCCTGGCTGCCAGTTCCGAAACATGCCGGTAGGGATCCTCGGTGCGCAGCTCCAGCACCCCGGCATCCGGCGCCAGACGGTAGAAATAGACCGCATCCCCCCGGCGCTGGGCCAGCACCTGGCCGTATTCAAGGCGCTCCCGCGCCACATCGTTCAGGGAGACCGCCTGTCTGGGCAGCAGGCGCAGCCGGGAGGACGCTGTACGGGCGTTGAGGGGATCAACCACCCGGGGATGCTCGGCCAGCCAGTCCAGAACCGGCCGGGGATGGTGTTCGAGAAATGCCTGCTCCCGCACACCGTTGATGGTCACCACCAGTGCGGCACCCACCAGAGTGACGCCGAGCGCCACAAGGATCAGGGCACCGTAGACGCGGAGGTAGTAGCGCCCAAGAGACATTGATGCCTAGACGTCGCGAACGAACAGGTACCCCTTGCTGCGCACCGTCTTGATGCGGCGCGGGTGCACCGGATCGTCACCGATCTTGGGCCGGATGCGCGATACGCGTACGTCGATGGAACGATCCTGGCCGTCATACTCAATGCCACGCAGGGAGGTAAAGATCTCCTCACGGCTGAGCACACGCCCCGCGCTGCTGGCCAGCAGCCAGAGCAGGTCGAACTCGGCACTGGTCAGGTCAATGCTCTCATCGTCCAGCCAAGCCTCGCGCATGGAGTGATCCACAACCAGGTTGTTGAAGACCAGCCGTTCCGGCGCACTGTCGCCGCCGGACTTGGCCGACCCACCACCGGCCTGGGCGGACGGCTCAGTGATGCGGCGCAGCAGGGCCCGGATCCGGGCCAGCAACACCCGCGGGCGCACGGGCTTGGACATGTAGTCGTCCGCCCCCATCTCCAGCCCCAGCACTTGATCCAGGTCATCCGTGCGGGCGGTCAGCATCAGAATAGGCCCGTTGTAGAACGGGCGAACACGGCGGCAGATGGCCAGGCCATCCTCCCCCGGGAGCATCAGGTCGAGAACCACCAGATCCGGGGTTTCATCCCGTATCCGCTCCACGGCATGGGCGCCGTTGGTTTCCAGCGACACCACCAGACCGTTCTTCTCCAGAAAATCCCGGGTCAGCTCCGCCAGTCGCTCATCGTCCTCAACAATGAGAACACGGGAGGCTTCACTGGTCTGTTCCACGGCATCCGTCTCGTTCGTTGTTGTTTCCATTGTCAGTCCTGTCGCGGGATTGAGGCGCAGGCGCCGGGTCGTACATCAAACATTGTGTAACACAAGTATACACACTGAATGGGAGTTTGCATGTCAGCGCTGACTTCAGGCCAGCGGCTCGCCAGCCTCGATTTCCTCCGGGCTGGCATCCCGGGCTTCCAGTATTTCCAGATCAAAATAGAGGGTGATCCCGGCCAGGGGATGATTGGCATCCACCAGCACCTGATCGTCCTCGAAGCCCACGACTTTCACCACCTGGGCCTCGTCGCCGGAATCCGTCTGGAACTTCATGCCCTCCTCAAGCTTTTCCACGCCCTGGAACATGCTGCGCGGCATCTTCCGGACCTTCTCGGGCTGGTGTTCGCCGTAGGCCAGGGCCGGCGGAATGGTCACTTCCAGGCACTCGCCCACTTCGCGCCCGTCCACGGCGCGTTCGATGCCCTCGATCATCTGCCCGCAGCCGCTGACAAAGTGCAGCGGTTCCGCTCCCGCGGAGCTGTCCACTACCTCGCCCTCGCGATTCTTCAGCTGATAGCCCAGTCGATAAACCCGTTGTTCCGCCATGCTGTCGTGCTTTCCCCTGTATGGATCATTGTGTGCGGGTCACCCCGGTGACCCGCAGTGCGTGTATGACAAGCCGCTGTTCCAGCCGTTCGCGCCATCCGCCGGGCTGCGTCAGCCCCATGCGCTCCAGTGCCGGCCGCTCCGCCGCTCCCGGGGCGGACTGGCGCAGGGCGCGCCACAGCACCGCCAGCAGACCACGCCTTGAGCCGGTCGCGTCGCGCAGCCACTGGAGGGCCTGGACCAGCCCCTGCTCCACCTCCGTGAAGTCCGTCCCGAAGGGAAACGCCGGAAACAGCTGGTGGTGATCCCGCAGCGGCGCCACCGCTTCTGCGATGCGCTGCGGGTAGTTATTGCGGTGCGCCCGGGGAACCTTCCATTCCTTCGGGATCTTGCCGGCCTTCTTCGCCTCACGCATGAGCTCGTTCTGGAAGCGTGAGTCCGCGATGCAGATCAACCGTCTGTAGACTTCCGCATCGGGCTGCCCACGCACATCGGCCATACCGTATTCAGTAACTACAATGTCCCGCAGATGGCGCGGTATGGTGCAGTGACCATAGCTGAAGCGAATGTTGGATTCCGGCCGCCCGGCGCTGATGCGCGTTGCCCGCAGCGTCAGTATCGAACGCCCCTCGGGCAGCTCATGGGCCATGGCCACAAAATTGTACTGCCCGCCCACACCACTGACCACGCGACCGTCCTCGAGCCCATCGGAAACGGCAGCGCCGTTCAGGGTCTGCATCATGATCGAGTTGATGAAACGGCTGCGGCGGCGCTGGACGGTCTTGAGCGCCTGATCGCCCAGTGGGTGGTCGTAGAGGTGGTTCACGAACCCGACACTGGTCATGTCAAAGCGGGCGCGCTGCGAGTCGTCCAGCTCCCGCAGCCCCTGATAGAAGCGTTCCGGCCCCAGGAAGAAGCCGCCATGCATGACCACGCCGCCCTCCAGCCGTTCCCTGAGGGCATGCTGCTCGATCAGCGCACGCGCCTGTTCGTCGCCCAGATCCGGGCGCACCGCCTCCTCGCCCAGGGTCAGGCGCCCGCCCTTGAGCTCGCACACCTCATCGAAGACACCGAAGCGCACCAGCCACTGCACGTCGCGTGCCTTCAGCACATTATCAATACAGCCCGCCTCGCACAGGCGGTCCAGGGCGGTGATATCCAGTGGATCCGGAATGAGTCCGTCATCCAGCAGCTGCTGCAGTACCCGGTCAGCCACCACCTGACGTTTCAGGATGCCCGCCTGGTAGAGGTGCAGGAAACCCTCCACCATCATTTCGCTGCAGCCGTAGAGCCCCTCTTCGAAACGCCCGGTACCGCCGATCTCCGCAAGCTCCGGGAAGCGCGCCTGGGCATCCAGGCGCCGGGAAAGCTCGTTGAACAGCCCATTATCCCGGTGCCGGAAGAGGATGTTGTACACCACCGCCGAGCCCAGGGCGCCGATGCCCACCTGCAGGGTACCGCCATCGCGGACCAGGTTGGCGGCGTAGAACCCGATCAGGTAGTCCGCCGGCTCCACCGGCAGATCCGGCACCGGGAACAGGCGCATGGGCTGGTTGTGGGGCTCGAGCATGAGATCAAAGGTGTCGCGATCCAGGGCGGCGTCATTACCGAACCAGGGAAGCTCCGGATTGAGCTCCCCGGCGATCACAACCGCCTGTCCGGATTCGCGCTGTTTGTGCAGCTCCGGCAGGATGTCGAGGGTGAGGTCCGGATTGCAGCTCAGGCTCACCTGGCGCCCCTCGCCATCCGGCGCCAGCATCTGCCCCACCGCATTGACCCCAAGCGCCATCAGATCCCGCACCACATGAGTGTAGTTGGTCAGCACCACGCGCTGCTGCTGGTCCGAATTCCCCAGGCGGCTGCCCGCCTTGAAGAAGAACTCGGTAACGGTCACGTTCTCCGGCAGCTCACCGCGGCTTACCGCCTTCGCGTAGTCAAGCTCCGGCACACCCTCAAAGACCCGCTCCACAAAGGGTTCCATCAGGCGCTTCTGCAGGGAGCTCCCGCCACCGGGCTTCTCCAGCGACAGCGCCGTCATGATGTGCAGCCGGATCTTCGGGTCTTCACAGGCACGCCGGTAGAGGGCGTTGATCAGATGCACCGGCTTTCCCAGCCCCAGCGGCAGGGCAATCCGGACATCGCCCCCCAGGCGCCGGATCAGTTCCCCGGCACACCGCTCCGCCTGACGGAAATGCGTACCTGCGCGTTCCTCGTTCATGGGCAGCTCACGGACAGGGGTAGGTGTAGCGCTGGTGCAGCGCCTCGATCCGATCCAGCAGCTCGTCGGAAAGCTGGATGCTGGCACTGCCGATGTTCTCGGAAAGCTGCTCCATGGTCGTGGCCCCCACCAGGTTGCTGGTCAGGAAGGGGCGCGAATTCACCCAGGCCAGCGCCATCTGTGCCGGAGACAGCCCGTGCTCACCCGCTAGGTTCACGTACGCCTGGGTGGCCTCCTGGGCCTGCTCGGAGGTGTAACGGGTAAAGCGCGAGAACTCGGTGAGCCGCGCCCCGCTTGGCTTCTGTCCACCAAGGTACTTGCCGCTCAGGGCCCCGAAGGCAAGTGGTGAATAGGCCAGAAGTCCGCAGTCCTCGCGCAGCGACACCTCGGCAAGGCCCACTTCGTAGGAGCGGTTCAGCAGGCTGTAGGGGTTCTGGATGCTCACCGGCCGGGTCCAGCCCCGGCGTTCAGCCTCCTTCAGCCAGGTCATCGCACCCCAGGCTGTCTCGTTCGAGAGGCCGATGTGACGGACCTTGCCAGCTTCCACCAGCTCATTCAGCGCCTCGAGGGTCTCCTCGATGGGCACGGCGTCAGAATCCTCCACTGGGTTATAGCCGAGCTTACCGAAGAAATTGGCCTTACGCTCGGGCCAGTGCACCTGGTAGAGGTCGATGTAGTCGGTCTGGAGCCGCTTGAGACTGTCGTTCACCGCCTGGTGGATCTGCTCCCGGGTCAGGCGCGGCCCGCCACGGATGTAGTCCATGTCGCTGCGCCCGGTCACCTTGGTGGCGATCACCAGGTCATCCCGCTTGCCGCGTTGCTTCAGCCAGTTCCCCAGGTAGGTCTCGGTGAGCCCCTGGGTTTCGGCCTGTGGCGGCACCGGATACATCTCGGCGGCGTCAATCAGGTTGATCCCCTGATCCACCGCGTAATCCAGCTGTTCAAAGGCCTGCTGTTCGGTGTTCTGCTCTCCCCAGGTCATGGTCCCGAGGCCGATCACACTCACGTCTATACCCGTCCGGCCTAGCTGGCGCTTCTCCATTACAGTCACCTCCTGCTGGTTGTCCCCGCATGCTAAGTCCATCCCGGGGTCACCGCAATGCCACCGGCCGTCATCAGAACATCACACCAATGTCAGAAAACGGTAACGCCCACCGGTGACACTGGCACTGTCCGTTCAGCCCCGGAGAAGCAAGCATGCCGGCACAACACATTGCACTGGTCACCGAGACCTTCCCGCCCGAGATCAACGGCGTCGCGGGCACCCTGGGCAACCTCTGCCGGGAGCTCGCCCGGCGCGGCCACCGGCTGACCATCATCCGCCCCAGCCAGCGCAATGAACCGCCCCGGGGTCACACACCACTGTTTGGTGAACGGACCCTGCACGTACGGGGCCTGCCCCTGCCCGGCTACCCGGAATTGCGCTTCGGCCTGGGAGCACGCTGCCGGCTGCGCAGGCTCTGGCGCCACAGCCCCCCGGACGCGGTCTACGTGGCCACCCAGGGGCCACTGGGCTGGAGCGCCGCAGCCGTCTCAAAGGAACTGGGCATCCGCTGCCTCTCCGGCTTCCACACCAACTTCCACCAATACAGCAGCTACTATCGGGCCGGTTTTCTGGAACCCCTGATCCGGCGCTACCTGGTAGCCTTCCATAACCGCACCGGAGGTACCCTCGCTCCCACCACCGGCCTCTGCCAGCAGCTCGCGAACTGGGGCATCCGCAATACCCACCGCTGGAGCCGTGGCGTCGACAGCCAACTGTTCAGCCCGGAGCGGCGCAGCCGAACTTTCCGGAAACAGTGGGGCGCGGACGACGCCCCAGTGGTGCTTTACGTTGGACGGCTGGCGGCGGAGAAGAACCTGATGCAGGCCGTCACCACCTTTGAGCGTCTGCGCGACTGCCACCCCTCCGCCCGCTTTGTGCTGGTCGGTGACGGACCGATGCGGCAGAGCCTGGAACAGGCCCACCCGGAGTTCATCTTCCGTGGAGCCCGCCGCGGCCAGGACCTGGCTCGCCACTTTGCCTCCGCGGATATCTTCCTGTTCCCCAGCGAGTCGGACACTTTCGGCAATGTGGTAACGGAAGCGCTGGCCTCGGGCCTGGCCGTGGTGGCGTTTGATCAGGCGGCCGCCCGGGAACACATCCGGAACAGGGTCAACGGCATGAAAGTGGCGCCCGGGGACGCCGAAGGCTTCACCACCGCCGCGCTCGAACTGGCGGACAGACCCGGATTGCGCCGCCAGATAGGCGACAACGCCAGAGCCCACGCGGAAACACTGGACTGGTCCGTACTCGCGGAACGGTTCGAACAGGTCCTTCTGGGCCCTACAGAGGAGGCTGCTCGCCATGAGTCCGCAACGCCTGTCGCGGGTATTCACCCGTATTGATCACAGTGAACTGCGCTGGTGCCTGCGCCTGAACCGCAGTCTCGCCTTTCCGGCGGTCACGCCCTTCTTCCGGGTTGTAAGCCGGCTGGGAGACGGCTGGCTCTGGTACGCCCTCATCCTGGCACTGCCGGCCATCAATGGCCTCCAGGGCTGGGCGCTTGCAGCCCTGATGACGCTCACCGGCGCCGCCTGCACCCTTCTCTACAAGCTCCTCAAGACCCACCTTGTGCGCGAGCGCCCCTTCATCAGCTTCCCGGCGATCCACTGCGGCTCGCCGCCGCTGGATCGGGGTAGCTTCCCCTCTGGCCACAGCCTGCATGCGGTCTGCTTCACGGTTCTTCTGTTCCATGGCATGCCGCTGTTGGGATGGGCGGTGCTGCCGTTTTCTCTGGCAGTGCTGGCCTCACGCGTGGTGCTTGGGCTGCACTACCCCTCAGATGTCCTCGCCGGCAGCCTCATCGGGGCTGGGTGCGCTTTCATCGCCCTGCACTTCTCCCCCGCACTCATCGCCCTGCTCCCGCTGCTGCCCACCTGAACGCGGCATAACGGGCCGGCCGCCGGCATCGAACAGGGCCAGCTGGCGGCCACCGCGACTGACCTCGGGCAGCCGCACGCCCAGCCCGAGCAGCCGCACGGGGCGGGGCACATCGCCGTAGAGGGTATCCAGAAGAGGCGTGAAGTCGGCCACTTCCGGCTGTTCAGGGCGCCGCCAGACCATCTCGCGGGTATGGGTCTCGAAATCGGAAAAACGCAGCTTCACGAACAGCTTCTCAAACTGGCCCGCATCGGCACTATCCAGGCCCTTGCGCCGCATCCGCCGCTGCAGGTCCGACACCAGTCCGTCCAGGGCACGCCGGCATTCGGCGAGCGTCTCGAGATCCTGGCGGTAGGTGTTCTCCACGCTGATCGACTTGCGTGGCCGCGTCACCTGCACCGGCCGGTCGTCCTCACCCCGGGCCAGGCCGTACAGGCGGGCGCCGTAACGCCCGAAGCGTTCGCGCAGCGCCAGTTCCGACCATTCCCGGAGGTCCGCACAGGTATGGATACCCAGTCCGTGCAGCTTTTCCGCGGTCCGTGGCCCCACGCCATGCAACGAGGTAACCGGCAAACGGGGCACGAACGCCGCCACATCCTCGGGCGTGATCACGCAGAGGCCATCCGGCTTGTGCCAGTCGCTGGCAATCTTGGCCAAGAACTTGTTCGGGGCCACACCTGCAGAAACCGTAATACCCAGTTCATCCCGCACCCGGGCCCGGATGTGCTCGGCCATGCGCGTGGCACTGCCCTGGAAGTGGTCAATGCCGGTAACATCCAGGTAGGCCTCGTCCAGGGAGAGCGGCTCCAGGATCGGCGAGGTCTCGCGCAGGATGGCCATGAATTCGCGCGAAACCGCCTGGTAGCGGGGCATGTCCGTGGGCAGAAGCTCCAGGTGCGGGCACAGGCGCAGGGCCTCGGAAACCGGCATGGCCGAGCGCACGCCAAAGGCCCGCGCCTCGTAGCTGCAGGTGGCCACAACACCGCGTCCGGTGGCCCCACCCACCGCGATCGGGCGGCCCGCCAGGGCCGGATTGTCCCGTATTTCCACGGCGGCATAGAAGCAGTCCGCGTCGCAATGGATGATCTTGCGGCTCAAAGGGCGTCTCCGGAGTTGCCGTGGATTCAGTGCAGGCTGTATCTTAGGGCGCCATGGAGCCCGTGTCAGGACAGCGATCAACCCTATAAAGGATAGCCCGATGAGCGAACCCGCCGCCACGGCGACCGAGAACCGCGCCTGCTTTGAACTGCGCGGTGCCAGCCAGACGCTGACCGTAATGGAACTGCACCATTTCGACCCGGATGCTCTGGAGCGGGATCTGCGCGACAAGATCCGACAGGCCCCGAACTTCTTCCGCGACCTGCCGCTGGTGATCGGCCTGGATCACTACGAGGGCAATGCGGCCGATCTGGACTTTTTCCAGCTGATCGGCATCTGCCGTACGCACTCCATCCAGGTATTGGGGGTCCGCGGGGGCGACGACGATATCCGCCGCCTCGCCCGCAACGCTGCCCTCGCCTGGCTTCCTGGCGGCCAGACTAGCGCTCCCAGGCCCGTTCCCGACCCCGAACAGGAAACGGCGGAGAACACGGAGGAAAGCGCCCCGGAGACCACCAGTACCGGTGCCGGTCGATTGGTTACACAGCCGGTACGCTCCGGCCAGCAGGTCTATGCCCCTGAAGGTGATCTCATTATCATGGCGCCGGTTGGCGCCGGGGCGGAAGTGCTCGCAGCCGGCCATATCCACATCTATGGCCCGCTCCGCGGGCGGGCGCTCGCCGGCGTGCACGGCGACACCAGCGCGAGCATTTTCTGCCAGTCACTGGAGGCGGAGCTTGTGTCCGTGGCCGGGCACTATAAAATCTCCGAGGATCTGCAGGGCGATGACTGGCGGACCCCGGCCCGGGTCCGGCTTGAGGGTGACGTACTGACAGTGGACCCACTGACCCGTTAACGGAACGACAGCACAACCAACAGGACGACAACCTTGGCACGAATCATAGTAGTGACATCCGGCAAGGGCGGGGTGGGCAAGACCACCACCAGCGCCTCCATCAGCACCGGCCTTGCGCAGCGCGGCTACAAGACAGCCGTCATCGACTTCGATGTGGGCCTGCGCAACCTGGACCTGATCATGAACTGCGAACGTCGTGTGGTCTACGACTTCGTCAACGTCATCCAGGGCGAGGCCACCCTCAATCAGGCCCTGATCCGCGACAAGCGGGTTGAAAACCTCTTCATCCTTCCCGCCTCCCAGACCCGGGACAAGGAAGCGCTCACCGCGGAGGGGGTTCAGAAGGTCCTGGATGAGATGAGCGAAACCTTCGACTACCTCGTGTGCGACTCCCCGGCGGGCATTGAACACGGCGCCCTGATGGCGCTCTACCACGCGGACGAGGCCATCGTGGTCACCAACCCGGAAGTGTCCTCCGTGCGCGACTCCGACCGGATCCTCGGCATCCTGCAGAGCAAGTCCCGCCGCGCGGAAGAAGGCAGGGAACCGGTGAAGGAGCATCTGCTGCTCACCCGCTACAACAACGAACGGGTCGAGCGCGGCGAGATGCTCTCGCTCGAAGACGTCAACGACATCCTCAGCATTTCCCTGCTGGGCGTCATCCCGGAATCACAGGCCGTGCTCAATGCTTCCAACCAGGGCACCCCGGTCATCCTGGAGGACGACAGCGAAGCCGGCGGCGCCTACGCGGATGCCGTGGCGCGGCTTCTCGGCGAGGAACGCCCCCTGCGGTTTCTCGACGGGCAGAAGAAAGGCTTCCTCAAGCGCATGTTCGGGGGCTGAGATGAGTTTCTTTGACTATTTCAAGACCAAGAAGAAGTCGTCCGCGTCCGTCGCCAAGGAACGACTTCAGATCATCGTCGCGCACGAACGCAACACCCGGGACCAACCGGACTACCTGCCCGCGCTCCAGCAGGAGCTGCTCGAGGTGATCCGGCGCTATGTGGAGATCGACGACGACCAGGTCCAGGTGCAGCTCGACCGCAACGACAGCTGTTCAGTGCTGGAACTCAACGTCACCCTGCCCGAGGAGATCACCGATCCCCAGTAGGACGGCACAGGGCACCGGCTGGCCATGCTGCGGAAGAATCGGCAGAACCGGTACGGTGTCCCTGCCATCATCAGGGTCCTCTCTCACTGTCCGGATGCGCCCATGCGAACCGTACTGACCGCTCTTCAGACACTGGTCCTTGTACTGACCGCCACCAGCCTCCACGCGGAAGTCCCGACCAATGACGAGAACTGGGAACAGGCCCTGAACTCGGACGGAATCGAGATCCACACCCGCAACCTCGAGGACTCAAGAATCGATGCCTTCCGCGCGGAGACGGTGCTGGACGCCCCACTGGAAGCCGTCATGGCGGTAATGGCCAAACCGGAATCCTGCATGGAATGGGTCCACCAGTGTTCGCACGCCGAAAACCTTGAGGGCGGCAGCTTCAGGGACCGTTACGCCTACTCCATCAACGACATGCCCTGGCCGGTCAGCGACCGCGACTATGTGCTGCATATCCGGACGCACACCGGCAGGAACCGGGACCACATCATCATCGAGATGGAATCCGTGGATGGCAGGGTCGAAAAGAAGGACGATTACGTCCGGATGCCGGAATCCTCCACGGTCTACGAGCTCTTCCGTCGGGATGATAACCGAACCCGGCTTGTCTGGTACCAGCACGCGGCGCCAGGCGGTTCCCTACCCAACTGGCTGGTCAACCGCCTGGCTACGGATATTCCCTACGAATCCCTGCGCACGCTCAACGACGTGGTCCAGAAAGAGCGCTACCAGGGCCACGAACTGGCGTTCGATGAACAAGGCCGGCTCGTGGACGTCATCCCCCCGGAAGAAGGCTGACCCATGGCCGTAACCGCACAAGACATCATGACCCCCAGCGTGAAGGCTGTGCCCCAGGACTGGACCATGCAGCAACTGGCGGAATTCCTTACGGAAAACGAGATCACCGGCAGCCCGGTCTGCGATGACAGCGAGCGCATCATCGGCATCGTCACCCTCAAAGACATTGCTGAATTCCGCTGGAACCAGGTCAGCGGCGAGCCGGAAAAGGAACTGTCGGACGACGAGAAACAACAGGCCCGCCAGATCCGGCAGATGATGTTCGAGGGCATGACTCGCATGCCCGTGGAAGTTCGTGACATCATGACCCCGAGTGTGATGTCCGTAAGCTCGGACACCAGTGTCCGGACCATCGCCGACATCATGATGGCGGAGCACCTGCACCGCATCTTCGTGACGGAAAAGGAGACCATTACCGGCATCATCACCACCTATGACATGCTCAAGCTGGTGGCGGAACCGGAACTGACCCGGCGTTGTCTCGATGCCGACGACTCCGGCACCCCCACCTGACGCCCAGCAACCGGCCCTGAGGTAACCAAGCCCATGCCCCGGGAAGACGAGTCCCAGATCAAGACCTACGTCGTCGACACCAATGTCCTGATCCACGATCCCACCGCCGTCCTCAATTTCGAAGAGCACCACGTGGTCATCCCCATGACCGTGCTCGAAGAGCTGGACCAGCTGAAGAACGGCAAGCAGGCCGTGGCCGCCGACTGCCGCCAGGCCATACGCACCATCGACCGGCTGATCGGCGACGCGGACCCGCATGACATCGACAACGGCGTGCCCATCCGCCGCGGCGAGAAATCGGAGCCACTGGGTACCCTCTCCATTGCCATGGGCGGGCAGGACGACGTTGAGCACGGCCTGCCGGACCATCTCAACGACAACCGCATCATCAACCTGCTCGCCCGGCTCCAGCGCCAGCACCGCGACAAGCCCATCATCCTGGTGAGCAAGGACATCAACATGCGCCTCAAGGCGCGCGGCTGCGGCCTGGAGGCCGAGGACTACCAGACCGACCAGCTGGTGGACGACGTGCGCTACCTGCCCACGGGCTACCACGAGTTCGAAGGGTCCTTCTGGGACGGTGTGGAGAAGGTGGAAACGGTCCAGCGCGAGGGCATCACCGAACACCTGATCCCGCGCACCGAAGCCATGGCGGATTACCAGATCAACGAGTTCATCCTGGACCAGCAGGGGTTTATCGGCCGGATCACGGAAACTGAACCGGAGCGGCTGGTGGTGGAGGACCTGTTCCAGGACGACCTCATGCACCAGCAGGTCTGGGGCCTGTCACCCCGCGACATCTACCAGGGGCTGGCGCTGGAACTGTTGATGGATCCGAATGTACACCTGGTGAACCTCACCGGCTCCGCCGGCTCCGGCAAGACCATCCTGGCTCTGGCGGCCGCGATCGAGCTGACCGTTGCGAGCAAGACCTACAAGCGCATCATCACCACCCGCAGTACCCAGGGGCTGGATGAAGACATCGGCTTTCTGCCGGGTACCGAATCCGAAAAGATGGAACCCTGGCTGGGCGCGATCGTGGACAACCTCGAGGCGCTGCACGAGGATGACGAGAACATGACCAGCAGCGTGGACTACATCCTCAGCAAGGTTCCCATGCAGTTCAAGTCACTGAACTACATCCGGGGCCGAAGCTTCCAGCACAGCCTGATCATCATCGATGAAAGCCAGAACCTGACCCCGCACCAGCTCAAGACGATCATCACGCGGGCGGGCACGGGCAGCAAGGTGGTGTGCCTGGGCAACCTCTCGCAGATTGATACCGCCTACCTCAACCCCCTGAGTTCCGGCCTCACCTACATGACCGAACGCTTCAAGGGCTTCAAGCACGGCGGCCACATCCACCTGCAGGGCGTTCCCCGCTCGCCGCTGGCGGAATACGCCGAGGAACACCTGTAGCCACGCCACCCCGGGTCAGGAGTCGCTGTTGTTGCTCTCCTGGCCCAGGTCATTGTCCCAGGGATGGTCCGCCATGGGCTCCTCGCCCTGGAGCGGCTTGTAGCGGTCGCGGAAGGCGTCCATGGTCTTCATGGCCTCATCCAGCTCATCGAACAGCGCCACGTGGTAAAGGGCTTCCCCCTCATTGACCATGGGCAGGTTGTTCATACCGATGACGATGCCATTGACGCTGCTGGTCACAGAGGACTCCAGCCGACCAAAGGGATCCGCGACCACCGCCAGTCTCTGCCCTTCCTTCACCCGGTGGCCAATGCCCGCAATGGGGCGCATGATGCCGTCGGTTTCGGCGCGCATCCAGGTGGAGTTTGAAGCCACTTCAGAGCGCTTCGCGGGCCGGTGCCGGCCGCGCCGGCGGCTGGGCAGCATCTCCAGCATGCGCATGACCCGCAGGATACCCCGCACCCCGGTGTTGATGGCCACCTCGTCGAACCGCAACGCCTCGCCGGCCTCATAGGTGATCACGGGGACATCTGCCGCATCCGCACAGGCCCTTAGGCTGCCCTCGCGCAGGGAGGCGTTGATCACAATGGGCGCGGCGAAGGTCTCGGCCATGTCCGCCGTCACCGGGTTCCGCAGTTCCGCCCGGATCTGGGGCAGGTTGAAGCGGTGACTGGCCCCGGTATGCAGGTCAATCACATGGGTGGCCTGCTCCAGAACCTGGGTCCGGAACAGGTAGGCGATACGCCCGGCCAGCGAGCCCTTCTCGGTGCCCGGGAAGCAACGGTTCAGGTCGCGGCGGTCCGGCATGTAGCGTGACTGGTGCAGGAACCCGAACACGTTGACGATGGGCACCACCAGAAGCGTCCCCCGCAGGCGCTTGAGACCGGAGGTCCGAAGCAGCCGGCGGGCGATCTCCACGCCGTTGATCTCGTCACCATGAATAGCGCCACAGACCAGCAGCGTGGGCCCCGGCCGGCGCCCATGGATCACCTCCACCGGAATGTGCAGCGGCGTCTGAGTGTACAGGCGCCCTATGGGCACCTCCACCTGAAGGCGCTCACCCGCCGGAATCCGCTCACCGCCGAGGCGGAAGGCCGCACGTTTTACCATGCTCAGCCCCTTGCCCCTTTGGTGGCGGTACGCCAGGGGCGGGCCCGCTTCTCGATGAAGTCGATGATCATACCGGCGACGTTCTTGTTGGTGGCCGCTTCAATGCCCTGCAGACCGGGCGAGGAGTTCACCTCCATGATCAGCGGCCCACGGCTGGAACGCAGCAGATCCACGCCGGCCACGTTCAGGCCCATGGCCTTGGCCGCCATCACCGCCGTCTTGCGCTCCGTGGGCGTGATACGCACCAGCGAAGCCTGGCCGCCCCGGTGCAGGTTGGAACGGAACTCCCCTTCCCCGGCCTGGCGCTTCATGGCCGCGATCACCTTGTCGCCGATCACGAAGCAGCGGATGTCCGCGCCCGCTGACTCCTTGATGTACTCCTGCACCAGGATGTCCGCCTTCAGCCCCATGAAGGCCTCGATCACGCTTTCCGCCGCCTTGCGCGTCTCGGCCAGGACCACACCGATGCCCTGGGTGCCTTCCAGAAGCTTGATGACCACCGGCGTGCCGCCCACCATCCGGATCAGGTCGGGCACATCGTCCGGTTTGCTGGCGAAGCCCGTGATCGGCATGCCCAGGCCTTTGCGGCCCAGCAGCTGCAGCGAGCGCAGTTTGTCGCGGGACCGGGTGATCGCCACCGACTCGTTCGCCGGGAACACACCCATCATCTCGAACTGGCGCAGCACGGCGGCACCGTAGAAGGTCACCGAGGCACCGATCCGGGGAATGACCACATCGAATTCGGGCAGTTTCTCACCCCGGTAATGCATGGTCGGGCTGGCCGGCGTGATGTTCATGTAGCAGTGCAGGAAATCCAGCACCTGTACCTCGTGATCGCGTTTCTTGGCCTCCTCCACCAGACGACGGGTGGAATAGAGGCGCTTGTTGCGCGACATGATGGCGATTTTCATTGATTACTCCTCACGCGGTTTACCGGCCAGGAACGAAGCGGATGGATCCACCAACAGACGCTCCTTCATGGCAGTGCGACCGATCAGCATACGAAAGCGCATTGTATCGCGATTGGTAAGCGTCATCTCGGCGGGCCAGCACCAGGGCCCCATGCGCATCTGCGTCAGAATGACATAGCGCATTTCCCGGTGTCCCCCGGAATCGGTGACAACACGCTCATCCAGCAGGGGCGCGTCACAGTGGATCACCCGGTTCAGGTTGCGGCGACTCGGATGGATTGAGAACGCCACCCGGCGCTCGCCCCCCTGTTCATAGGCCTCCAGGTCAAAGGTATGGAGGCAGGAGGTCCTTGCTCCAGTGTCGACCTTGGCCCGCAGGCGCGGTATGCCAAGATCCGGCAGACTGACCCACTCGCGCCAGCCAACCCAGTGTAGGCCCTGCGTCTCAGCCCTGTCCGTCATGGTTTATCCTGATTGTGGTGAATGGAGACCGGTATCGGTGCCGAATGCTGACCGGCGTAAAGCGTGGTGTGCGGGAATGGGATTTCGATGCCCTCGCGGTCAAAGGCCTTCTTCACACCAAACATCACATCACTGCGCACCTGGCGGAGATCGGTCGCCCGCACCCAGAATGAAAGCTGAAGATCGACCGACGAGGCCCCGAATTCCAGCAGATAGACAAAAGGCTCGGGCTCTTCCATGCAGTCGGGATTGTCGTGCACCAGGCCGAGCAGGACCCGCTGCACCCGGTCCAGATCCTCGCCATAGGCCACGCCGATGGACAGATCCAGACGCCGCACCGGAAAACGGGTGAAGTTGGTCACCCGGGTTTTGATCAGGGTCTCGTTCGGCACCCGGATGTAGAGGTTGTCCAGGCTCCGGAGCTTCACGCTCAACAGGTCAATGCCGACGACTTCACCCCGGACACTATCCACCTCAATAAAATGCCCCAGCTCAAACGGCCGCTCCGCGAGCAGGAACAGGCCACTGATCACATTGCTGGCGGAGGTCTGGGAGGCAAAACCCAGGGCTACCGTGAGAATGCCCGCCGCCCCCAGCAGCACACCGATCTGGAAACCGGACTGCTGCAGGGCCAGGGCCACGGTCACACCCAGAATGGTATAGAACACCAGGCGCCGGAACAGAACCCTCTGGTGCCGGGTCAGGCGCTGCTGCCCCATGCGCTCCACCAGTCGCCCCAGCACCGTCGCCAGGGTCAGGCCCAGGACAATCCATATCAGGGGCCGTAACCAGAGCCCCAGGGTTTCCAGTGTCATCCATTCAGGCATGGCAGCATCCTATCCAAATATCCGGTCCATGGTGCGCACCAGATGATTGCGCTCCACTGGCTGACGCGCCGGGGCCAGCGATGCACAGGAACCGGCCTCGCGCGGCGGCGCGGACGCCACTTTCAGGGAAGCGGTTGTCAGGTCCTGCTCACACCGGATGCTGAGCGTGGGCGTCCAGAGAGAATGCACACCCTCCGCATCCGGCTCTGTCTGGCGGAACAGCGGCATCATGGGAGCGGGAAAACTGAAGCGCTCCAGCGTCAGGTAATCACTGCCCTCATGGCGGAACTGCACCGCTGAAAGCGCGCGCCACGGCCGGCGAGGCAGTGTTTCATGTTCAAGGCGGGCCGAGGTCTGACTGGCGTAACAGACCTCCCCGCCCATGGTATCCGCCCCCATCCAGGTCCAGGATGGTCGATGCACCGGCACTTCCATCAGCATGCGGTCATTGCCCACCACCAGTTGGAGCCAGAGCAGCGTACTCACATAGATGGTGGTATCCGTGCCCGGAGGAAGATGCAGGGGGTGATTCGGACGGATCACCAGCGGGCGGTCCGCCAGGGCCGGGCGAAGCGTCAGGGTTTCAGCTTCGCCACCGCGTGCAAAGCGCTCAAGCCCCTCATCATGGTCCGGGACACCGGACTCGAGCCACTGGCGCCAGACCGCTTCTTCCCCGGGTGAGGGGTGACGCGCCACCCGCACCTGCCATTCATGGTCCAGAAGGGTCACGGCCAGGGTCAGGTCACTGAGACCGTTACACAGCGTCTGGCCGGATGCCAGTGCAACTGCCTCGCCCCAGGCGGCAGCGGTACTGTCAGGGTTTGTCTGGGTCGGGGCCATACAGGCTCCTGAACGCGAATTGCGGATCACTATAATCCAAAGCGCGGCGCTCAGCGAACAAACCAGCATCACCAACACAACGACACAGAGACGCCCGTGACCGAACTCGTCTGGTTCCGCAACGACCTCCGCCTCGGCGACAACCCTGCCCTGGCCGCCGCCTGCGCCGGCGATACGCCGGTAGAAGCCTGTTTCCTGGCCGCCCCCGGCCAGTGGCAGTCACACGACTGGTCGCCCAACCGCACCGACCTGCTTCTGCGCAGTCTGGAGAGCCTGGGGCAGGCACTGGCGGATCTGGGTATTCCCCTGCACATCCGCACCATTGACCGGTTCGATGAAACGGACACCGCACTGCGGGAACTGTGCCGGGAGCGGGGGATCGCGCAGGTTCACGCCAATGAGGAGTACGCCGTCAATGAACGCGCGCGGGATCACCGGCTGACCCGGGAGCTCAGGCAGCAGGGCATCACGCTCAATATCTACCGGGACCAGACCGTGGTCCCCGTGGATCAGCTGAAAACCGGCAACGGCACGCCCTATACCGTCTTCACTCCATACTCCCGCCAGTGGTGGCGCTGGGTGGAAAGCCACCCACCCCGGCTGTATCCTGCGCCGGCACCCAGAGGGAACCCCTTGCCCCCTCCGAAGATCCCGGAATTGACCGGATGGCGCAGCGGCCAGACCGATTGGCTGGCCGGCGGCGAAGGACCCGCCCACATGATGCTGGAACGGTTCATCGACCAGCGTCTCGGCGCCTATGCGGATCAGCGGGATTACCCCGCAAGCCCGGCCACCAGCCAGATCTCCCCCTATCTGGCGCTGGGCGTGCTCTCGCCCCGCCAGTGCCTGGTCGCAGTGCAGCAGCGGACGGGCACGGAATCGCCGGCCAGCGCCGCCCGTACCTGGCTCAGCGAGATCGCCTGGCGGGACTTCTACATCCAGCTGCTCTACCAGTTCCCGCGCCTTTCCCGTCACCAGGCCTTCAAGCCGGAAACCGAGGCCCTGCCCTGGGAGCCCGCGGGAGAAGAACTGGAGGCCTGGAAGGCCGGCCGGACCGGCATCCCGCTGGTGGACGCCGCCATGCGACAGCTCAACGCCACCGGCTGGATGCACAACCGCCTGCGCATGGTCACCGCCATGTTCCTGACCAAGAACCTGTTCGTGGACTGGCGGCTGGGCGAGCAGTACTTCATGCAGCAGCTGGTGGACGGCTACCTGCCCTCGAACAATGGCGGGTGGCAGTGGAGCGCCTCGACCGGCACGGATGCGGCGCCCTACTTCCGCATCTTCAATCCGGTGACCCAGAGCGAGCGTTTTGATCCGGAAGGCACCTTCATCCGGCACTGGGTGCCGGAAATCGCCCATCTTCAGGGAAAGAAACTGTTCAACCCGAATGGGGCGGTGGCGGGTTATCCCGCCCCCATCGTGGACCTCAAGGAAAGCCGGCAGCGGGCAATCGAGCGCTTCAAGAGCCTGGGGAAGGGCTGAGCCACTCCCGGATCAGTCGCCGCAGATGGGGCAGGCAGGGTCCCTGGGAACACGGATCTCACGCCACTGCATGCGCCAGGCATCCAGCAGCAGAAGACGGCCGGTGAGAGATTGGCCCACACCCGCCAGAAGCTTGATGGCTTCCATGGCCTGAGCGGCCCCGATCATGCCCACCAGGGGCCCGATAACACCGGCCTCGGAACAGCTCAGCGTGGCTTCGCCCACGTCCGCGTACAGACACTGGTAGCAGGGTGCCCCCTTCTGACCGCTGTCGAACACCGCCACCTGGCCTTCGGCGCGGATGGCGGCGCCGGAAACCAGCGGCACGGAGGCATCCACACAGACCTGGTTCACGGCGAACCGGGTCTGGAAGTTGTCCGTGGCGTCCAGGACCAGGTGGTTACGGGTCGCGGCACGGGAAAGCCAGCGCTGTCTGGCCCGCCCCTCCACCGGTTCAACAGTGACGCCCGGGTTCAGCGCCATCGCCCGCTCAGCCAGCGCCTGTGCCTTGGGGCGGCCGATATCCGCCTCAGTAAAAGCGATCTGGCGCTGGAGGTTGGCCAGTTCCACATGATCGTCGTCCACGACTTCAATGTGGCCGACGCCGGCGGCCGCCAGATAAAGCACCACCGGGCAGCCCAGTCCGCCGGCGCCCACCACCAGAACACGGCTGTCCGCCAGCGCCTGCTGGCCGGCCACATCGAATTCGGGCATCAGGATCTGGCGGCTGTAGCGCTCCAGATCCCTGTCAGTCAGTGAATCCATGCCGTCACTCCTCCCGGCGTCCGCCGCTCACCCTGGGATTACCCGCCAGGTCGCGCTGCATGAAACAGTCCCGGAAGCCCGCTTCTGCCAGCAGTTCCGCCACCGTCGCCGACTGGTCGTAACCGTGTTCCAGGAGCAGCCAGCCGCCCGGGTTGAGCTGGGCCGGCGCTCCAGCAATCAACGGCCGGATCACGTCCAGCCCATCCTTGCCGGCCGCCAGTGCTCCCCGGGGCTCATAGGGCAGATCCCCCTCGGAGAGATGCGGGTCATCCTCGGGGATGTACGGCGGATTGGAAACGATGAGATCCCAGTGTTCACCCTCAAAAGGTGCCAGTCCATTCCCTTCCACGCACGCCAGGTCCAGCCCCAGGGCACGCGCATTCGTTGCCGCCACCGCCAGAGCCTCACTGGACGTCTCACTGGCCGTGATATGCCAGCCCGGGCGTTCCCGGGCCAGCGCCAGAGCCACGGCACCGCTGCCGGTACCCACGTCCAGAACCCGCGCCGACTCCGGCAGCGGGCAGGCCAGCGCAGCCTCCACCAGGGTTTCGGTATCCGGCCTGGGGATGAGGGTATCGGGGGTAACCTTCAGAGGCAGGGACCAGAACTCACGTTCGCCGGTGATGTAGGCCAGCGGCCTGCCACCGGCGCGAGCCGCCACCAGGCTGCGGAAGGTTTCGGCGTCGTCGTCCCCGACCAGGGCCTCGGGCCAGATGCGGAAGCGGCTCGGGCTGCAGTCAAGCTGGTGCGCCAGCAGCATCCGGGCCTCTCCCGCCGCGTTGATGACCCCGGCGGCTTCAAGCCGGCACGCCGCGTCATCCAGCAGCGCGTCCACCCGATCCGCCCCGTTCATGCCGATTCGGCTCCGAGGGCGGCAAGCTGGTCGGCCTGGTGCTCCTGCTGCAGTGCCCCGATGATCTCGCTCAGGTTGCCCTGGATCACCTCGTCCAGCCGGTACAGGGTCAGGTTGATGCGGTGGTCCGTCACCCGGCCCTGGGGAAAGTTATAGGTGCGGATGCGTTCCGAGCGGTCGCCGCTGCCCACCAGGTTGCGACGGGTGTCCGCCTCCTCGGCGGCGCGCCTGTCCTGCTCCATCTGCTGGAGGCGGGACTGGAGAAAGCTCATGGCCCGGTCACGGTTCTTGTGCTGGGACCGCTCCTCCTGGCACTCGACCACCAGCCCCGTGGGCAGGTGCGTGATGCGGATGGCGGAGTCCGTGGTGTTCACGTGCTGGCCGCCGGCACCGGAACTGCGGAACGTATCCACCCGCAGGTCGTTCTTATCGAGGGTGACGTCCTCGGGTTCATCCACCTCCGGCAGAACGGCCACGGTACAGGCCGAGGTGTGAATGCGCCCCTGGGATTCGGTCTCGGGCACGCGCTGGACGCGGTGACCACCGGATTCAAAGCGTAGCTGGCCGTAGACGCCCTCGCCTTCCACCAGCGCAATCAGCTCCTTGTAACCCCCGTGCTCGCCCGGGCTCTGACTGAGCACGCTCACCCGCCAGCCCTGGTTCTCGGCGTAACGCGAATACATGCGGAACAGGTCGCCGGCGAACAGGGCCGCCTCGTCCCCGCCGGCACCAGCACGGATCTCCAGGTAGGCGTTGTTGCGCTCATTCGGGTCGCGCGGGAGCATCAGGGTCTGCAGGGAGGTCTCAAGCTCTTCCAGCCGCTCGCGCCCACGGCGCAGCTCGTCTTCCGCCATCTCGCGCATGTCCGGGTCACCGTCGTTCTGCAGTGCCTCGGCCTCGGCCATGTTCTCCTTCACCTGCCGGTACTCCCGGTAGGCCTCGACAACGGGCTCGATCTCCGCGTATTCGCGGGAAAGGTTGCGGAACTGTTTCTGGTCACTAATGGTGGCGGGGTCCGCCAACAGGGCACTGATCTCCTCGTGGCGCTCCACCAGCTGGTCGAGTCGCCGCGCGATGGATTCCTTCATGATGGGTTCCGGGTGCTGGACTCGGTTGAGGGAACAGATGCGCTCTGTGATGAGCCGTCACCAGTACCGGCGTTCTCGGTCTCCCCGGAGATGGGCTCCATGCCGTGGAGCTCGCGCAGCCAGTCGGTCACCTCGACACGCCCTTCGGCGGTGGCCTTGCGCACCTGGACGGTGGGATGGTGCAGGAACTTGTTGGTCAGTGTCCGCGCCATGCTGCGCAGCAGGGTTTCAGGGTCGCCCCCGGAGGCCAGTGAGCGCAGAGCCTTATCCAGCTCCGCGTCACGCACCGACTCCACCTCGCCACGGAACTGTTTGAGCGTGGCCACGGCATCCAGGGCCCGCAGCTGATACATGAACTCGGAGGCGCCCTCCTGTACCAGGTGCTCTGCCTCCTGCGCCGCCCCTTCGCGGGAGCGCCGGTTCTCCTCGATCACGCTGTGCAGGTCGTCCACGGTGTAGAGGAAGATGTCATCCAGTTCGCCCACCTCCGGTTCAATGTCCCGGGGTACGGCCAGATCCACCATGAAAATGGGCTTGTGCTTGCGCCGGCGGATCGCATGCTCCACCGCGCCCTTGCCCAGAATGGGCAGCTGGCTGCCGGTGGAGGCGATCACGATATCCGCGCCCGGAAGCTCATCCGGCACAGCAGACAGTGAAACCGCCCTGCCCTCAAAGCGTGATGCCAGCTGTTCGGCCCGCTCGATGGACCGGTTGGCCACGGTCAGATCGCGAATACCGGCCTGGGACAGATGCTGCGCCACAAGCTCCATGGTCTCACCGGCGCCGATCAGCAGGGCCGACTTGCGGCGCATGTCGGAAAAAATATGGCGCGACATGGACACCGCCGCGTAAGCCACGGATACCGGGTTCTCGCCAATGGCGGTATCGGTGCGCACCCGTTTGGCCACGGAGAAGGCATGCTCGAACAGGCGGGAGAGGATAGTGCCCGTGGTGCCGGCGGCGTAGGCCTGGTTATAGGCCTCCTTGAGCTGGCCCAGCACCTGGGGCTCGCCCAGCACCATGGAATCCAGCCCACAGGCGACCCGCATCACATGCTGGGCCGCGTGCTGTTCCTCGTGGAGGTAGACGCATTCATCAAAGCTGCTCGGCTCCACGTCCAGCCAGGCGCCCCACCACTCCACCAGTGACTGGCGGTTGATGTGCTCATCGCCGACCACGTAGAACTCGGTGCGGTTGCAGGTGGACATGACCGCAAGTTCATGAACACCAGGGAGCTGCAACGCATTCTGCAGCGCCGGTGCCATTTCACTCTCCGGAAAGGACACGCGCTCGCGCTTTTCCACACTTGCCGTGCGGTGGTTTATGCCCAGGACCCACAACGCCATAGACTGGTATTCAGCCCCCTCTGAATGTACGCTGCCTAGTGTAACGATCGACGGGCCTGAGTGCTACTGATGCACCTGTACGCACTTGGGCGTAGAGGCCGGGCTGTGCCATTATTGGAAGCCTTTCACCGCAGTGGATTAGAGATGCAGAAACTCGCCTGGTTCCATGTCCCCGCCCTTGCACTGACCCTCATCCTCGGGGGCTGCTCCGGCCTGGCCACCGATCCCGGAGAGGGGGACACTTCCCGCGAAGAGCAACCCGCCGACTCCTCCGGCAGTGGTACTGGTGATACTGATGGGACCACAGAGGAATCCGTGGAATCCGCGGTCATGGACTCCGAGGAGATCGAGTACCGGGATTTCCCACCGGATGTACTCTTTGCCCTACTGAGCGCGGAGCTGGCCGCCCAGCGCGGCCGCTACGACGTCACGCTAATGAACTACGCCCAGTCCGCCGCCGACACCCAGGACCCTGCAGTCATCCGCCGTGCCATGCAGATCGCTCAGGCCCTGGATGCCACCAATGCCCAACGCCAGATCGCCGAAGTCTGGCTCAAGAAGGAACCCGACCACCCCCAGGCTCTGCGCATTGCGGCACTGGCAGAACTGCGCGAGGGCAACCTGGAGCAGGCACTGGCCTACCTGGAGAAGCTCCATGAACAGGGCGGCGAAGCCCAGTTCGACACCCTCGCCAACCAGGCACGCGCGCTCCCGGCCGAGCAGCAGCAACAGATGCTGGAGCTCTACGGGCGCATGCACGAACGTCACCCCGACGCCAGCGGCATCACCTACAGCCTGGCGCTGCTCAACGACAACACCGGCAACAGCGAACGCGCCCTGGAGTTGACGGAATCACTGCTGGCGAAAGAGAGCAACTACCAGCCCGCCGTCACCCTCAAGGGCAAGCTCCTCTATGACCTGGACCGGGGCGAAGAGGCCATCGACTACCTGCGCGAGCAGGCCCGGCGCTTCCCGGACAACCGCCGCCTGGGCACGCTCTACGCCCGCGTCCTGGTCAACGAAGGTAAGCTGCAGGCCGCGGAGGATGAATTCGAGGCACTGATGGGGCGCTTCCCTGAAGCCACCGGCCTCAAACTCTCTCGGGCGCTGGTGGCACTGGAGAACGATCACCCGGACACCGCCGAGACCCTCCTCAATGAACTCCTTACCGAAGGGGTTCACACCAATCAGGCGCACTTCTACCTGGGCCGGCTCGCGGACCAGCGCGACACCCCCAACGAGGCGCTGCACCACTACGCCCAGGTGGAGGGCGGCAACCATTTCTTCCAGGCGCTGGCCCGAGCCAGCTACATCCGGGCCGATCAGGGTGAGCTGGGGGCGGTGCGCAGCAACCTGGAGAACCTCCGCTCGCAACTGCCGGACCAGAGCGCCCGACTATGGCAGATGGAGATCAACCTCCTGCTGGATCTCGGCAGCCCGGAGAAGGCTCTGGGCGTTGCCAGTAATGCCCTCGAACAGAACCCGGACAACACCGAGATCCGTTACACTCGCGCCATGCTGCGCGAGCGCACCGGTGACATTGAAGGCATGGAATCCGACCTCCGTCAGGTGCTCGAAGCCGAGCCAGAAAATGCCGTGGCCCTGAACGCACTGGGCTACACCCTGACCGTGCACACCAAACGCTATGACGAGGCGGAAAAGCTGATCATGCAGGCGCTTGAACTGGATCCGGACAATCCGGCCATCCTCGACAGCGCCGGCTGGATCCACTACCACCGGGGCCAGCATGAGGAAGCCCTGGAGTATCTGGGCAAAGCCTATGAACGCCTCCAGGACCCGGAGATCGCGGCCCACCTCGGTCGGGTGCTATGGGCGGTGGACCGCCGGGAAGAAGCGCGCACCCTGTGGCGCCGCACCCTGGAGGAGACGGAAAGCACGGAGGCACTGAAGCCGCTCCTCGAGATCCTTGAGGAACTGGATCTCGACCCGGAGGCGCTGCAATGAAACGGGCCCCACGCCTGCTCGGGATGGCGGTCCTGGGGCTTCTGCTCCATGGCTGTATGACCGCGCCCCCGGCGCCAGCCCCTGATGACAGCCTGACCCGCCAACAACCGGAAGGCTGGCAGGCCCGCCAGGCCGAACTGCGCGACCTCAACCAGTGGACCCTCCAGGGCAAGGTGGCCGTGCGCCATGAGCAGGGCAACGACTCCGCGGTCATCCGCGAGTGGGTCCAGAACGGCGATCAGTTCCTGATCGAGATGTCTTCCGCCTTCATGGGCATGGGCAGCGTCCGCCTGGAAGGCTCCCCCACCTTCCTGACCATTACGGACTCCGATGGCCAGCAGTACCTTTCCGACGATCCGGACGCCCTGATCCGCAAGACCCTGGGATGGTCACTGCCGGTCGAAGCGCTGTACGTCTGGGTACGTGGCCTGCCCCTGCAGGACAGCCCTTCCGACATATTCTTCGATGAACAGGGCCGGATCAGCCACCTGCGCCAGCGGGGCTGGGAGATCCACTACGGCAACTACGCCACCCTGGCCGGCGTGGAAGAGGTGCCTCACAGCCTCACGGCGACCCGCGACGAACTGCGGCTGCGGCTGGTCATCACCCAGTGGAACCCTGCCCCCGGATGAACACCCTGGACCTGCCGGCTCCGGCCAAACTCAACCTCTTCCTGCACATCACCGGACGCCGGGATGACGGCTATCACGAGCTCCAGACCCTATTCCAGTTCCTGGACCACAGCGACCGGCTGCGGATCACCCCCCGCAGTGACGGTCGTATCCAGGTCCACGGGCCGGAGTGGCTGCCACCCGGCGACAACCTCATCACGCGCGCCGCAGAACACCTCCGGGCACGCGCCGGCACCGGCCTGGGTGCGGATATCGAGCTGACCAAGATCCTGCCTACCGGCGGCGGCCTGGGTGGCGGGAGCTCCGATGCGGCCACCGCCCTGGTGGGCCTCAACCATCTCTGGGAGACCGGCCTGAGCCGGCCGCAACTGGCCACACTGGGTCTGGAGCTGGGGGCCGACGTGCCCGTGTTCATCCATGGTGTTGCCGCCTGGGGCGAAGGCGTGGGCGAGCAGCTCACCCCGGTTCTGCCGCCGGAACGCTGGTATCTCGTGCTGGTGCCGGAGGTGGAGGTCAGTACCGCCCGAATCTTTAGCCATCCCGACTTGACACGGGACACCCCGAGACGCAGAATACGCACCGCTTTTGAGGGTAGCGACGGGTTCCGCAACGATTGCGAACCCATTGTGCGTCAGCTCTACCCGGCCGTGGACCAGGCCCTTGAATGGCTTGGCCAATACGGCGAAGCCCGGCTCACGGGCACAGGGGGTTGCGTTTTCTGTCCTTTCGAGACACAATCCGCAGCCATTGACGCACACGCGGAGAAACCCTCAGGCATCAACGGTTTCATCGCCCAGAGCAGAAACCGGTCTCCACTGTACACGCAACTGGGTGAACTGGATTGATGCCGTATAAACGATCAGATGGGGTGTCGCCAAGTGGTAAGGCAGCGGGTTTTGATCCCGTCATTCGCAGGTTCGAATCCTGCCACCCCAGCCATCTTCCCCCTTCCGAACCGCACGAACGCTCAGACGAACCGCAGAGGGATTCAATCGTGTCCAACCTGATGGTGTTCGCGGGGAATGCCAATCCCCGACTGGCCCGCAATGTCTCAAAACGCCTGAATATCCCGCTCGGTGACGCCACCGTCGCGAAGTTCAGTGATGGCGAAACCACGGTCGAACTCAACGAGAATGTACGTGGCCGTGACGTCTTCATCCTGCAGTCCACCTGCGCCCCGACCAACGACAACCTGATGGAACTGCTGGTCATGGTGGATGCCCTGCGTCGCGCCTCGGCGGCACGCATCACGGCCGTTGTGCCCTACTTCGGGTACGCGCGCCAGGATCGCCGCCCGCGTTCCAGCCGCGTCTCCATCACCGCCAAGCTCGTCGCGGACATGGTCACCAGCGCTGGTATCGACCGCGTTCTGACCGTCGACCTGCACGCGGACCAGATCCAGGGCTTCTTCGACATTCCGGTGGATAACATCTACGCCACGCCGGTGCTGCTGGACGACATTGAACGCCAGCACATCAACGAGGACTACGTGATCGTCTCGCCGGACGTCGGCGGCGTGGTCCGGGCCCGCGCCATCGCCAAGCTGCTGGATGCAGACCTGGCGATCATCGACAAGCGCCGCCCGCGTGCCAACGACTCACAGGTCATGCACATCATCGGTGATGTGAAGGACAAGACCTGCATCCTGGTCGACGACATCGTCGATACCGCCGGCACCCTGTGCAAGGCCGCCAACGCCCTCAAGGAGCACGGCGCCACCAGTGTGCGCTCCTACATCGTGCACCCGGTCCTCTCGGGTCCCGCCATCGACAACATCCAGGCTTCCCAGCTGGATGAGCTCGTCGTCACGGATACCATCCCGCTGAGTGACAAAGGCGCTGAGTGTGGTAAAATCCGCTCCCTCGATATGTCGGGCCTGCTCGCGGAGTCCATTCGCCGGGTCTGCAACGAGGAATCCATCAGCGCCATGTTCGACTACAACATCGAGTGATTCGGTGCCGTGGTCGTACGGCGTTATTGACTGTTAACAGGCCCAAAAGGGCCGATTCGAACCGTCCACGGACCAGAGCCTGGTCGCGGGCCCCGTGGATGCCCAGGAGGAACCATGGCACAAGCATTTGAACTTGAAGCATTCCAGCGCGACGTCAAAGGGAAGGGTGCGAGCCGCCGCCTGCGTCGCGTTGAGCGCAAGATCCCGGCCATCGTCTACGGCGGTGAAGGCAAGGAGCCGATGCCGATCACGCTCTGGCACAATGACCTGAAAAAGGCGATCGAGAACGAAGCCTTCTTCACGCACATCATTTCCCTGAGCATCGACGGCAAAAAGGAAGACGTGATCATCAAGGATCTGCAGCGTCATCCCTACAAGCCGATCCTGACCCACGCCGACTTCCAGCGCGTTGAAAAAGGTCACAAGATCAACGTCACGGTCCCGGTCCACTTCCTCAACGAGGAAAGTGCGCCTGCCATCAAGCTTGAGGGCGGTGTCGTCTCCCACGACGCCATGGAAGTCGAAGTGACCTGTCTGCCGGACGACCTGCCCGAATACCTCGAAGTGGACATGACCAAGGTGGAACTCGAGCAGATCGTACACCTGTCGGACCTCAAGCTGCCCAAGGGCGTTGAGATCGTTGCCCTGCAGCATGGCGAAGACCACGACCAGCCGGTTGTCTCCGTGCACAAGCCCAAGGGCAAGAAGGCCGAGGAAAACGGCGGCGGCAGCTCCGACGACAGCGACGAAGAGGAAGGCGGCGAGAACTAAGCCGCCCTTTCAGGCCCCGCTATGGCATCCGATGCGGTCAGGCTCATTGCCGGGCTCGGCAACCCCGGGCCCAAATACGCCGGAACCCGCCACAATGCCGGGGCCTGGCTGGTGGAGATGCTCGCCCGGGAAGCCGGGCAGCCCCTGCGCGAGGAGCGCAAGTTCCTGGGTTACCACAGCAAGGTGATCTGGCAGGGGCAGGATCTCCACCTGCTCTTCCCCACGACCTACATGAACCACAGCGGCCGCTCCCTGAAGGCGCTGAGTGATTTCTTCCGTATCCCCCCTGAATCCATTCTGGTCGCCCATGACGAGCTGGACCTGCCTCCGGGCACGGCACGGTTCAAGAAAGGCGGCGGCCATGGTGGCCATAACGGGCTGCGGGACATCATCAGCCATCTCGGCAGTTCGGACTTCCACCGGTTGCGCGTGGGCGTGGGTCACCCCGGCGACAGCAAGCAGGTCATCAACTACGTGCTCAGCAACGCCGGCAAGCGGGAAATGAACGCGATCGAGGCGGCACTGGACGAGACCGTGCGCGCCCTGCCGGACGCCCTCCGCGGGGACTGGAGCGCGGCCATGAACCGCCTGCACGCGTTCCGCCACGAATAACCATCATTCATCACGAACTCCGTTAGGGATCACAGGCTATGGGATTCAAATGCGGCATCGTCGGACTGCCCAACGTGGGTAAGTCCACGCTTTTCAACGCACTCACCAGCGCGGGCATCGACGCGGAGAACTTCCCGTTCTGCACCATCGAGCCCAACGCCGGCGTGGTTTCCGTACCCGACCCGCGCCTCTATCGCATCGCGGAGATCGTCAAGCCGGAAAAGACCATTCCCACCACCATGGAATTCGTCGATATCGCAGGCCTGGTCTCCGGCGCCTCCAAGGGCGAAGGCCTGGGCAACCAGTTCCTGGCCAACATCCGCGAGACGGAAGCCATTGCCCATGTGGTTCGGTGCTTTGAGGACGAGGACATCATGCACGTCTCCAACAGCATCGACCCGGCCACGGACATCGAGGTGATCAACACCGAGCTGGCGCTGGCGGACCTGGCCACCATCGAGAACACCACCAAGAAGACCGAGCGCGCCGCCAAGGGTGGCGACAAGACCGCCAAGGCCCAACTGGAACTGTTCGAGCGCATCAAGCCGGTGCTCGACCAGGGTGACCCGGTACGCTCCATGGAGCTGTCCGAGGACGATCACGCCCTGATTCGCGAGCTGCACCTGCTCACGGCCAAGCCCACGGTCTACATCGCCAACGTCAACGAGGACGGCTTCCAGAACAACCCGCACCTGGACGCCGTCAATGCCATTGCCGAACGCGAGGGCGCCGGCGTGGTTGCGATCTGCAACAAAATCGAATCCGAGATCGCCGAGCTCGAGGACGAGGAGAAAACCGAATTCCTCGCCGAGATGGGCATGGAGGAAGCGGGCCTGGACCGCGTGATTCGCGCCGGTTACAACCTCCTCGGGCTGGAGACCTACTTCACCGCCGGTCCAAAGGAAGTCCGCGCCTGGACCTTCCCCAAAGGCTCCACCGCTCCCCAGGCGGCCGGGGTGATCCACACGGACTTCGAGCGCGGTTTCATCCGGGCCGAGGTGGTCAGCTACGAGGACTTCATCGCCTACAACGGCGAGCACGGCGCCAAGGAAGCCGGCAAGTGGCGATTGGAAGGCAAGGAATACATCGTCCAGGACGGCGACGTGATCCACTTCCGCTTCAACGTCTAGATCTGCCCACCGGGTCTGGCATCACCCCCGTTGCCAGACCCGGTACCGGCAACCCCCGCCGGTTCCTTTTTTTCAGCACTCCTTGCATTCCCCTCCGCTATAAGCTTGTTTTTTGGCAGAGACATTGCTTATGCAAACGCATTAGCATGAAGGCTCCCATGCCAGAGAACCGAGGGCGACAACATGTATATTGGGGTTCCCAGGGAAATCAAGAGCCAGGAGTTTCGGGTTGGGCTGACGCCAGAAGCCGTAGGGGAACTGGCAGCGCACGGGCATCACGTGTACGTGGAGACCGGCGCCGGGCAGGGTATTGGCGCCAGCGACGAGCACTACCAGCAGGCAGGCGCTCATATCCTGCCCCATGCTGAGGCAGTATTCAGCACGGCGGAACTCATCGTTAAGGTCAAAGAGCCCCAACCCAGTGAATGTGAGCTGCTGGGGCCACAGCACATACTGTTCACCTATCTCCATTTGGCACCGGACCGGGCGCTGACCGAATCCCTCATGAATTCCGGCGCCACCTGTATCGCCTATGAAACAGTCACGGATGACCATGGGCGCCTGCCACTTCTGCGCCCAATGTCCCAGGTAGCCGGCAGGCTGTCCGTCCAGGCCGGGGCACAGGCTCTGGAGAGTGTATTCGGTGGCCGTGGCCTGCTTATGGGAGGTGTGCCCGGTGTAATGCCCGCTCGGGTAACCGTTATTGGAGGTGGCGTGGTGGGGCAGAATGCCATCCAGATCGCGCTCGGTATGGGCGCGGACGTCACGGTCCTGGATCGCAGTCCGGAGGTTCTCGAGCGCCTGTCCCATCAATTTGGCCCTGCCCTGAAAACGCTCTATGCTACAGGGACCGGTCTTGAGGGCGCTGTTCTGGACAGTGACCTGGTGATCGGCGCTGTCCTTGTCAGTGGAGCCGGCGCTCCCAAGCTTGTTACCAGGGATATGGTGAGTCGTATGCACAGCGGTGCGGTGTTAGTGGATGTTGCCATCGACCAGGGCGGCTGCTTCGAGACCAGTCAGCCCACGACCCATGCTGACCCCACCTACCTGGTGGACGGCGTCGTTCACTACTGCGTGGCCAACATGCCAGGTGCCGTTCCCAGGACCTCCGCGTTTGCTCTGACCAACGCCACACTGCCGCATGTCCTTCGCCTTGCGGATCTGGGGTGGCGCGAAGCCTTGCGGGCGGATCCCAACCTGCGCAATGGCCTGAACATAGCGAATGGCGCACTGACCTGCGTACCGGTGGCGCAAAGCCAGGGGCGGAACGCCACCTCCCCTGAAGAAATGCTCGGCTGAGGCCGTCATTCCCACAGAAGCACCAGAAGCTGGAGGATTACATGGAAACAGTAATGAACATCCTGAGCAGCATCAGCAGCGTCGTCTGGGGACCCGCGATGCTGGCTTTGCTGCTTGGCACCGGCCTTTACCTCACGCTGGGGCTGCGCGGCATGCCCATACGCCGGATCGGTTACGGCTTCCGGCAGATACTCCTGGGCCGTCAATCCAAGGATGAGGGCGAGATCACGCCCTTCCAGGCCCTTTCCACAAGCCTTTCCGCAACCATCGGTACCGGCAATATCGGCGGCGTGGCCACGGCCATTGCACTGGGTGGGCCGGGCGCCGTGTTCTGGATGTGGATGACAGCACTGGTGGGCATGGCCACCAAGTACGCGGAGGCCGTCCTCGCCGTGAAGTACCGCGAAGTTGATGAGGACGGACGCTATGTCGGCGGGCCCATGTACTACATCAAGAACGGCCTGGGTGCCCACTGGCACTGGCTGGGGATCCTGTTCGCATTCTTTGCCATGGTGGCGGCTTTCGGGATCGGTAATACAGTCCAGGCCAACGCCGTGGCGGACGTCGTGGAGACCAACCTCTCAGTGCCCGCCTGGGTAACCGGTGTCGTACTGGCCGTGCTGGTATTCTTGGTGATCATCGGCGGGATCCGCCGCATCGCCCAGCTCACCGAGAAGGTGGTTCCGCTGATGGCCGTGATCTACATCCTCGGCGCACTCGCCGTCATCCTCTGGAACCTTCCCGAGGTACCCGGCGCGCTCGCGAACATTGTCACCGGGGCTTTCACCGGAACGGCAGCCACGGGCGGCTTTGCCGGAGCTGCTGTATGGGCGGCGATCCGGTTCGGTGTGGCACGCGGCGTCTTTTCCAACGAGGCCGGCCTGGGCTCAGCGCCCATCGCGCACGCGGCGGCACAGACCAACAGCCCGGTACGCCAGGGCACAGTGGGCATGATGGGGACCTTCATCGACACCATCGTGGTGTGCACCATGACGGCCCTGGTGATTGTGCTGACCGGGGCATGGGAGACTGGCGAGTCCGGCGCGGCCCTCACCTCCATGGCATTCAACCAGGGCATCCCTGGCGGTAACTGGGTGGTCACCTTCGGCATGATCTTCTTCGCCTTCACCACCATCGTCGCCTGGAGCTACTACGGTGAGCGCAGCGCGGAGTTCCTGTTCGGCGTGAAGGTCATCATGCCCTACCGCTACCTGTGGGTTGTCCTTCTTGTCGTGGGCGCAGTCGCCAACCTGGAACTGATCTGGCTGATCGCGGACGTGCTCAACGCCCTGATGGCCATCCCCAACCTGATCGCACTGCTCGCCCTCTCCGGCACGGTGTTCGCTATTACCAAGGAGCACTTCGCCAAAGAGGGTGCTGAGGGGCACTCAGGCTGATCGGCCGTTCCGGCCGCAGTCCCCGGGGTGTCTTGACACCCCGGGGAAAAATCCAGAGAATACGCGCCTCAACGCCGAAGGTCAGGCGTTGCATGGGTTTGCGGCAAGGTAGCTCAGTTGGTTAGAGCACGGCACTCATAATGCCGGGGTCGGCGGTTCGAATCCGCCCCTTGCTACCAGTATTCAGAGGGTTACGGGCTTCGCCCTGACCCTCGCCCCCTTCCTTGACTACCTTTTGACTACTCTCGCCCATCTGGGCCAACGGCGACAGCCGCACCGCTGATTCCAGGTAATCCGGCGACAGGTGCGCGTAGCGCATAGTCATCTGGATGTTCGAATGCCCCAGGATCCGCTGTAGCGACAGCAGGTCACCCCCGGCCATCATGTAGTGACTGGCGAAGGTATGGCGCAGAATGTGCGTGAGCTGCTTTGGCGTATTGAAACCACACCGCTCGTAAGCCTTCCGGAATGCCGCACGGCACGAATCCCACATCCTCCCAGTTCCAGGGAACGCCATCCTGGTCAACTGCGCCTGTAGATCCGGATCAATCGGAACCGTCCTGGTCTTGCCGTTCTTCGTCCCGCTGAACACGACCTTGCCCGGTAGCCACCTGGAATGCGTCAGCGCCTCAGCTTCGCCCCAACGGGCACCCGTCGCCAGGCAGATCACCGCGACCGGGTAAGCATGAGTGTTCCTGCTACGCTGGCACTCCTGGAGCAGCTGCTGGCACTGCGCCAAGCTAAGGAAGGTCAATTCGGTTTCGTCCACCTGGATCTGACGGACATCGGCCAGCGGGTTATGGTCACAGTAGCCAAGGCGGCGCATCTCGGAGAACACCGCCGACAGGTACCGCTGCTCATGATTCACGGTCGCTGGCTTCACTGCTTCCAGACGCCTGGTCCGGTACTCAGCCCAATCCGACGTCTTGAAATCCTTCACCCGCGGATTCCCCAGGCGCTGCGCGATCGCCATGGTCTTGGAGAACCGGTCCTGGTGATCCTTGAGGCCATTACCATGCAAGTCGTACCACAGCCGCACGAGATCCAGGAGCCGACGCTTTGGGGCCGTGGGCTGATTGAAGTAGTTCCGCTCATAGTTAAGCGCGTCAATCCTGGTCCGGAATCCCCGCTTTCTCACCCGTGGGCCGAATTTGCCTTCCGGGTAGAAATCCACCATCCAGCCGTTTTCATACTTCTTGATCATACAGCGCGCCCGTACCGTACCCATCGCTCCTCAAGGAGCTTTCGCATATGGTTCCTTAGCTCACGCTCACCCTTACCCTTGTTAGCGTAGTGCTCCCGGATCATATCGAAGAACGGCATATCCTGGAGGGCCTGCCAGCTCTTGTTCTTGCTCAGATTCCAACGGGCACAGCAGCTGACGAAGTTCCCCAGGAGCAATTCTATGTTCTTGCCACTGAACCCGTCCGCCGACTTGTACCCGCGCCGATATTCCACCGTGTCCGAATGCTCAGGCATCCTGAGCCGCGTCAGAATCGTCCAGAACGGATCAAACCAACCAGGACGCGCCAGATACCGGAACGACCGGAAACCATAGCCCCACAGGCCCGTCAGGTGCGGATACAGGCCCTCATAGCTGGTCAGATCAAACAGCTCCCCGGTCTCATGGTCCACCGTTGCCCTGGCGAACTGATTCACCACGTTATGGTGATAACGGATCTCGATCCGATACACCGCTTCTTCCGGGTCATACTCACCGGACTGATTCCAGACGTTGCGCCAGTAATCCAGCTTATCCCCTGCCCTGGCCTCGTCCGTCTTGTTGTAGACCGCCAACTGGGTCTGGTTCGGTGCTCCAAAAAGGAAGGATTCCCCCCGGCCGTAACGGACCGCGTGACTGTCTATGTCCCATTCATCCAGGCCGTTATACGTGCGCACCTTCTTGGAGCGACAGTGAAGCCTGGCTTCAAAATCGCTCGGCGGCTCCCAGCCCTGAACGTCCGCCGCTATATGGACCGCACAGCCGCCATGACACCAGTTCTCCAGAACCCCCTGCGCCAGTTCATCTATGCGCTGCTGCACCTCCTGTTCGGAATACGAGTGCAGGAACTGGGGCGAAAGCTCGATCTTGAGGTGATTCCCTTCCGTTTCCTTATTCGCGTGGAACGACTTGATCAACAGCAGAATGCCCAGGTCCGCGTTCTGGAGCTTGTACTGGTATCCGGAATCCCGGCTGATCCGGCCTGCATGCCAACGCTTGCCCATGAACGTCACCAGTCCTGGTTCATGGAACAGGTCCAGAACATCCGCCTTCAACTTGCCCCGATAGAGCTGGCGCACCGTGTCCGGACGAAAGGACAAGATCCGAACATCGGACATATCCCGAACCGTTGCATTCCCTGGATCCACAAACAGCCGACCTTCATCGGACTCCTGCATCATGCTATCCAGTGATACCCAATGCTGCGGTGCGTTCTTCATCCTCTCACCTCACTATCGGTTAATGACGCCTTTTGGGCGTTTTAATGGATTCCTTAAAGACGTGTTACAGGGACGTCTCGCGCCGGTCGGCATCCCCTAGCGGTCCGGCAGGTCCGCAAGGGGATGCCGACCGGCGCACTGATTCCCTAACCCGGCTTCCAGGGCATCTGTGTAAGGCCCACCAGAGCCACCAAGTGAACCCCATACGCCGTCAGTGGATACCGCCCCGGCCAGGTCAGCCACTGGGGCCAGTCGCGGTGTTGGATCTGGATGCCGGCCTGGCGTGCGAATTGGCCCAGGACCAGGAACGCGAGCAGATAGCCGGGCTGGTAGCCGTTCCAGGGAATCGGCCAGTTGTAGGTCTGCAGCAGGCCGACACAGGCCAGGGTAAGCAGCGCTCCGGGGGAGGCCCTGAGCAGTGGCAGCACCAGGGCATAAACGATCAGTACATGCACCAGCGCCAGTTCCAGGATGACGACCATCGGCCAGGTCATCGCCGCTGTTGTCCATACATCCCAGTACCGCTTTCCAAGCTTGCCCGTGAACAGATACCCGGACGTGACCATGAACAGCGGCATCGCCAGGCGTGTGATGTCCCGGACAATCGGCGGCCACTCGTACACCACTGCGACGTGATCCAGGATCATCAGCGCGATCCCAGCGGCCCTGGCTGCATCAAGCGTAGCGTTGCGCATCAGCCCACCTCACAGATTCGCACTGGTGCTGTCCGGTACCGATCCGAACGGCTCAACAGGCCAGGGCCGCACCACGTGTGACACCGTGCGCTGATCATCCGTCTTTTCGACTTTCAGGCCGTAACCCGTGCGCTCAACGGACCACCCCAGCGCCTCAATCGCGGTTAATCGGAACTGCTCCTGGACCCGGTAGGACCCATCCAGCGCCTGCACTCGGCCGACTAACTTGTCATCGCTTTCAACCACACCGGACAGGCGCAGCCGGTACTTGTCCGCCATCCGATCGAAGTAATCCAGCGGCTCCGGCTCTTTGTCTTTCCTGGGCACATTCACGCCATCACGTCGCTCACTGTTTGACTGATCCGATTCCCGGCTGACTGTCACGACTTCTTGCGACTGGGTTTTATTGCCTGCCTGCTGTTGCTCCGTTTCGGTTTGTTCCTTCTCGACAAAACCCGGATCATTGAGGAACGACACCAGGTAATTAACCGCCATAAACCCAACCAATACCGCCGCCGGAAGGCCGTACTTAAAGCCTGGCGTTTTCAGAATGTTCGCCCGGTCGTCCTTGAAGTCGTCCGTGTTTTCGGTGTCCTGCGTGTGGCTGGCGTAAATCCCGAAATACTTCGGGTCATACTTGCGGCGACCGCTGCGGATCTTCTCGAACTTCTCGCCGGCTTTCGCTTTGTAAACCGTCCAGTTGTAACGGCTGGCCGCACCCACCGCATCAAGCTTGGTGAACACGACTTTCTGAGACACGCGGCGCTTCCAGAGGTTGTGACAGTCCCGGATATCCTGGCCGATACCGAGAATGTCCAAACCGCGGTGACGGTGCTCTGTGACAAACTGAGTGACGCCGTCTGAAAGCTTCTGGCGACCGGCCGGGAAGAAGTTCTGGAGTTCGTCCAGGACCACCAACGAGTCATTTTCAACATGCTTGTGCACTTCCGGGACCTGGTCTTCCGAAAGCGGGATGAGCAAAGACCGGACACGCTCTTCGGATTCATCAAGCACGCCCGCTATCTTTTTATGATCAATCCCATTGATGTAGGCATACACTTTTCGGCCTTTCTCGATAGCGGGGAGCACCTGATAGACCATTGCTTCATACGTTTTTCCGGCCCCAGGCAAGCCCTCGTGAAATATGATCATTACCACTGCCCCAGCGTTAACAGTTTGCGCGTCAGCCGAAACATCACCCCGGCGCCGATCAACTCAAGTCCTGCCCCCAGGCCTGATTTCGACAGAAAATACATCACGGCCGGATCAATGCCGCCCAGGAACTCGGACAGCCCACCCGCAAAAAAGGACGGCAACGTCAAAAACGAGATAATCAGAAGAAAAATATCGAGTATTGCCGAAAGCAGTATCAGGCCGATATCCGAAAGCAAATCCCAGAAGGCATCAAAGATCGCTTTGATCAGCTCTTTTATCCACTCAAGTACATCCGACACCCAATCCATAACAGCCTCACAACACCGCTATCCGAAACGCATAAAACCCACAGGTCGCGATAATAATCGCCGCAATTCCGGGCCAGATTTGATTCATAGCGCTGGAACATTGCTGATCAATCGTAATCGCGGGCATCTTCATGACACTGGGGATGGTCCATACCGGGCAGGAATACCCATTGATGTCCACATCAAAAAAACCATCAACGGATTTCATTAACTCCGTTTTCCCGATTTCGGCGTTAAAATCGGACATGACTTTTTCAACACCATCGGGATTCTTACTTTCATAAAAGTCACCCGCATCAACCCCTGGGGTACCTACGCCTTCACCTTCATCTTCACCATCTCCATCTCCATCTCCATCTCCATCACCGTTACCGCCTGAACCTCCATCGGAGCCACCATCGGAACCGCCATCGGAACCGCCATCGGAACCGCCATCGGAACCGCCGTCAGAGCCGCCATCAGAGCCGCCATCAGAGCCGCCATCAGAGCCGCCATCGGAACCGCCATCAGAACCGCCGTCAGAGCCGCCATCGGAGCCCCCATCAGAGCCGCCATCGGAACCGCCATCGGAACCGCCATCGAAACCGCCGTCAGAACCGCCATCGGAACCGCCATCGGAGCCCCCATCAGAGCCGCCATCGGAGCCACCATCGGAACCACCGTCGGAACCGCCATCGGAGCCCCCATCAGAACCGCCATCAGAGCCACCGTCGGAACCGCCATCGGAGCCGCCATCGGAGCCGCCATCGGAGCCGCCATCGGAGCCACCATCAGAACCGCCATCAGAACCGCCATCAGAACCGCCATCAGAACCGCCATCAGAGCCGTCGTCGGAGCCACCGTCCGAGCCGCCATCGGAACCGCCGTCAGAACCACCATCGGAGCCACCGTCTGAACCATCATCGGAGGAATCACACTGCTCACCGGTAGACGTATAAGACGCTACACCGGAATCGCCGATAACACCCGGACCAGGATCTAAAGAATACTGACAACCAGAATTGCAAGTAGTGGCGGGAAATTGACCATCATTTAATTCAGACGATTCAAAAGAAATTTCCTTAGTCTGACCAGGAGGACATTGATCAGCAACACATTCCATTTTTTGTTCCTGAAGTGGATCAGCCACACCTACATCAGACCATTCAGGAGAATACCCCTCATTACAAGAAGCATACCCAATAGACCATCCCGACCAGGGATAATCACCACCGCCTGAGTTATGATGATCTTGCCGAGAATTAGGGCCGGAACAAAGATCTGTATTTTTATAGCTAGAGCTATAGTATGCCTGACTACAAACAACCTCAGGAGTATATGAATCCTGAGCAGAAAAAACCGGACTAGTTACATCAACTAGTAGCAACAAAAAGAGAAAGGCAAATAGCACAAATAACGAGGGAATACGGGTCATTGATAAACACCTTTTACCCCTAGAAAAGAGGTTCAAAGACTTGTGAAGCCTTTGACGATCGCAAAACCGCACAAACTGCCCGACAGAAAAAAAAGCCCAAGCCATAACATGTCAGCCCCTCAAAACACGTATGGCCGGGAGCCCCGGCCATACGTGTGTGTCAGTTGAACCAACCAATCACCTTGTTATAACCCCACCGGGCAACGCCGGGCAGGATCTTGATGGCGGCGATGGACGAAATCGCGGCGACGATGGTTGAAGCATCGACCGCCGAGGTCACACCCGACATGTCGAGTGAGCCACCACCACCGCCGCCGCCGGATGCTGCTGCCACCGCTGAAAACAGCATCAGCGACAGCGCCGCGAACAGTGCACGAATGCGCATAACGCACCTCCTTCATTCTCTTGGATTGATAAAGTTGATCACCGACCCGAAGGCCCAGGCGATCAAGTACGAGAACATCGGTAAGCCGGCACCGATGCTCCACACCTTCCCCAAATCCTTGGCATCCGGGAATGCGAACAACGATTTAAGGGTCGGATACTGGGAATACTCCTGGGCGTCGAGCACGACGTACCCGGAGCATTCGGAAACCGGTTGGGTGGTGATGCGCAGATCGCCGCTTGTGGTTTCAACCAGGCAGCCGCCGGATATCGCCGGGGCTGAGAAGGCACAAACCAGGAACAGAAGCATTAAGCGCATCACTGGAATCACCGTTTCTTGAGACTGCCGTTACTGGCTGGCCTGGGCGCTCTGACTGGCGCCGCTGCCGCCACTGGATTTACCCCCGCTGATCTGGCGCTTGGCGAGGCTCAGCAGCTTGAACTGCGCTGACTGGCGGCTCCCGGCCTTCATAAGGGCTTCCGCGTCGAACTCGCACGGGAGTTGATCCGCGTACTGCTCGATCTTCTCAACCAGGTCGTAATCACAGCCCCACTTCATGACGTCGTGACCGATGCGGTCGGCATCGTCCGGGTCGGCCGGTTCCATGGTGAAAATCTGGCCGATTTTATTCCCGTCGATGTCGAAACGACGCGCACCGAGGACTGTCAGGGTAAGTGTCTGTTTCATCGTTCATACTCCGGTTTCATTAATGATTGCGGCCCCTTCGGGCCGGGCTCTATTGGCCAGTGACCTGGCCAACAACGGCTAAGGCCGTTGCCCTTACGGGTAACGATCCCTGCCGCCTCCGGTCGCTGCGCTCCCTGCGCGCTCCGCTTGCCGTCCTGTGCTCACGGCTCGGAATCAAGGGACGGAGCCCGTCCCCGTCAGCGCCGCCGCTCTCTATGCGGACTCTGAGGCGAGCCGTGAGCCGCGCAAGGCCAAGCCTTACGGCGCTTCGCGGCCTTGCGCGGCTCACGCCTCACCTCCTTCCGAGTCCGCGAGCGGCGACGATGACGGGGACGGGCTCTCATCACCATCTGACTCCTGGGGGAAATCACAGAAATCCGGGCAGCCTGCCGCCAACCAGGCGGACAGCACCGCACCACCGAGATCCCACAGGTCTGTATCGCGTCGGAATGCCTCCTGTTGCAGCGCCAACCGGACAGACGCGGGCGCGACGACATAGAAGCGCTTATCCGGGTCTTCCAGGTTCTGCTGGCGCGGAGGAATGCGGCTCATGACGGGTCCTCCTGCTTTTGCCGTTGGTATTCGTGGCAGTACCGGAGCAGTTCCGGCATGCAATGACCCACTTCCGCTGACTCGGGAAGTGATCCAGAAAGAGAGAAACGCAATGGCAGGGCTAACTGCTGCATGGTCTGGCAATCCATCATGCCGCTGCCTCCACATCACCGAAGACGTGCGCCCGCCATGCCTGGTCGAACAGCCACCACAGGTCATGCGAGGCGTATTCGATCCCCACCGGCGCCGGGAAAAGGAAGGTTCGACCACCATCCCAATCCCTGGTCGCGATCCACCAGGACACGAGCGGGAAAGCAATCGAACCGGAAAAGCGGTATTCCGTGCGGTAGTACTCGACGCGCCAGAGTTCGCCAGACGGAGCGACAAACCAGGAGCACTGATGTTCAGCCACAGAACGTGGCGTCTGAGGCAGCGGGGACAGGCTCACCTGCTCCGCCGCATCCGTGCGCTCGTGGACGCTCTGCCCTTCCCTGGCGACTGGCTGAACCCGTTTCATGCTGCCGCCTCCTGCTGGCACAGGCCCCGGAAAGGCTGCATGGCATAACCGGCGAGGAAGGCATCCGGCGTGCACTGGTAGGCGTCATCGAAGTAAGCCAGATAAAGATCCATGGCCCGGTCAATGTCCTGATACACCCTGGCATCGAGGTAAAATGCGGCAGTCTTCATCCCCCGCAGGTAATCAAACCGACCGGATGCCCCCAGGTGATTACCTTCAAATTTGAGGGTGATCCCCTCATAGGCATGCAACCTGGCCTCACGCAGAAGCATCATTTCAAAAAAGGTCATCACGAGAACTCCCCTTCCTGGATCTGTTCGATGAGGCGGGCGACGTTCACCAGGCGATGACGGCCAATCTTGAACGTCGGGATGTAAGCCAGGCGGATCCAGCCTTCCACGATGCTGCGCCGAACACGGATCCAGTCCGCGAACTCGCGCCACTCCATGAGAGGGGGCCAGTCCCGGTTTTCGGGGTCAGAAATGCTTTCCGGTAAAGTTTGATCTACCATGGCGTAAGGAGCCTTATTAACAGTCACTTTCCGCGTTTTGCGGGTTTTGAGTGAGGCTTAGCTCTTTGCATCTTTGATTTCACTATTTGAAAGATAGCAAGCGCAGGCCGAGCTTTCAACTATTGAAATCACTTTTTGAAGGTCTGCTTAGATCGATATGGAATCAACCCAGAACCGTGCTAGAACCCTGATTAAGCAGTACGGGGTGGACAGGATTGGAAAGGAAACGGCGATCCCGTATTCCAGATGGGTCAGCGTGACCTATAAAAACGTCCGAATGAGCACAGAGGAACTGGACGAACTGAAAAGGTTGTTCCCTCAGTACGCATACTGGCTGATCACAGGAGAAGTCATCCCGGAAGCCGGTCAGACAAGCCCAGACTACGACTCAGTAGATTCAAAGTTAGCGGGACCCGCCGAGGGATAAGCATCACTAAGGAAGTATTGGACCGCTGGTATCGACGGCGCTAACGCTGCTTTGTTGAACTCAGAACCAAAGGAGCCAACAGAATGGAATCAATCCATGACCGAGCAAAGTTACTAATCAACCTGGCTGGAATAGACACCCTGGTCAGATCAGGCGTAATCAGCAGCTCAAGGTGGAAAAACATCCTGTATAAAGACGTACGTCTAAGCACCGAAGAAATGGAAGTGCTGAAGGAGGTTTATCCCAACCACATCTATTGGCTGATGACAGGTGAGGTCATACCAGAAGCAGGCCAAACCAGCCCGGAAACGTAATGCGTATACCGATATGGAATCGATAGAAGATCGAGCAAAAATGCTGATTAAATCAGCAGGCATCGACACGCTAGTTCGATCAAGCTCTATCGGGTTCTCCCGATGGAAGAGTGTTCTATACAAAGGAATCAGAATGAGCACCCAAGAACTGGAAGTGCTCAAGGAGATATATCCGCAGTATTCCTACTGGCTGATGACTGGGGAAGTGATCCCGGAAGCTGGTCAAACCAGCCCGGAAACGTAATCCGGAAACTGGCAATAAGCCCGCTTTGCCCCCGTTGACTACTTGACTACCAAAACACCGGACACTATCGTTCAACCTCGCTTCACGGGCTGCGGCAAACCGTGAATTCAGTTATTTACGAATCCTGATAGCTAGTTCCGGCCACTCATAATGCCGGGGTCGGCGGTTCGAATCCGCCCCTTGCTACCAGTATTCAGAAAGCCGCAGTGGACGCTGCGGCTTTTTTATGGGTAATCATGCCATGGAACTCTGGCATATCATCGTACTGGCCATTATCCAGGGTCTGACGGAATTCCTTCCGATCAGCAGCTCCGCCCATCTTATCCTCCCGTCCGCTCTGCTCAACTGGCAGGATCAGGGCCTCGCCTTCGATGTGGCCGTGCACGTGGGCTCACTCTGTGCTGTGCTCACCTACTTCCGCCAGGACGTTGTCCGCATGGGCAGAGCCTGGTTCCGGGACACCGCCCAGTTCACCGTCACCGAGGACAGCCGCCTTGCCTGGGCCGTCATCCTCGGCACCATCCCTGCCGGTCTGGCGGGACTTCTGTTCAATGATATTGTGGCCGACCACCTGCGCTCGGGCTGGGTCATTGCCGCCACCACCATTGGCTTTGGCCTGCTCCTGTGGTGGTCGGATGCCGCTGGCACCCGACAGCGCACGCTGAGCGCATTGAGCCTGAAAGACGCCCTGCTCATCGGCCTCGCCCAGATGCTGGCCCTGATCCCGGGTACGTCCCGCTCGGGCATCACCATTACCGCCGCCCTCTTTCTGGGCCTGCGCCAGGACGACGCCGCACGCTTCTCCTTCTGGCTGTCCATGCCCCTGATCGCCGCCGCCGGTGCCTTCAAGACCCTGGAGCTCATGACCGAAGGCGGCCCCACGGACTGGCACGCCATCGCCTGGGGCACCGTGCTTTCCTTCATCAGCGCCCTGCTGTGCATCCACCTGTTCCTGCGCTTCCTGGAACGGATCGGGTTCATGCCCTACGTCATCTACCGGCTCGCCCTTGGAGCCCTTCTGGTTCTCGTTCTCTGGTGACGGACTGCAATTAAAATCCCTACATTGGGAGTGAATACACGGCGTTTTGTATTAGGCTTGTTGGGTGCACATCCAACAACAAGCTAGAGAGGCGCCCAAATGGCACAGCCCAAAACCCTGCCCGCCGCCGAGAACGCACACAGTTACCCGCTGCTGATCAAACAGCTCCTGCTTTCCGGTCCGCGCTACAACCCGGACCAGGAGATCATCTACGCCAACCGCAGCCGCTACACCTACACCGACCTGGTCGAGCGCATCCACCGCCTCGCCCATGTGCTCACGGATGCCGGCGTCAAACCAGGCGACACGGTGGCGGTACTGGACTGGGACACCCCGCGCTACCTGGAATGCTTCTTCGCCATTCCCATGATCGGTGCCGTACTGCACACGGTGAATGTGCGTCTGTCGCCGGAGCAGATCCTCTACACCATGAACCATGCCGAAGACGACCTGGTTCTGATCCACGATGACTTCCTGCCGCTGGTCGAGGAAGTCAGCGGCCAGCTCGAAACCGTCAAGGGCACCATCCAGCTCACGGACAACGACGCCCCGAAGAAGACCCAGCTGGAAACCCACGGAGAATACGAAGCCCTGTTGAGCAAGGCCAGGCCCTGCTTCGAGTTTCCGGACTTCGACGAGAACGCCATTGCCACCACCTTCTACACCACCGGCACCACGGGCAATCCCAAGGGCGTGTTCTTCACGCACCGGCAGCTGGTGCTGCATACGCTGGTCGCCACCGGGACGCTCTCGCACTTCGACGAGCAGCCGCTGCTGCGCTCAAGCGACGTCTACATGCCGATCACGCCCATGTTCCACGTCCATGCCTGGGGCGTGCCTTACGCCGCCACCATGATGGGCGTAAAGCAGGTCTACCCGGGCCGCTATGAGCCGGAACTGCTGGTGGAACTGCTCAAGACCCACAACGTGACCTTCTCCCACTGTGTGCCCACCATCATGCAGATGCTGATGGCCACCGAGGGCATCAAGAGCGCGGACCTGAGCAACTGGCACGTGCTGATCGGCGGCAGCGCCCTGCCCAAGGGCCTGTGCGATGCAGCGGCGAAGATGGGCATCAGCATGTACACCGGCTACGGCATGTCCGAGACCGGCCCACTGCTCACCGCCACCCACCTCAAGCCCGAGGATCTGGAGCTGCCGCCCGAACAGCAGACCGCCAAGCGCATCAAGACCGGCGTACCGGTCCCCATGGCGGAGATCGAGATCCACGACGAGGACGGCAACCCGCTGCCGAAGGACGGCGTGGCCCAGGGCGAAGTCGTGGCCCGGGCACCCTGGCTGACCGCCAGCTACCTCAAGAATCCCGAAAAAGGCGAGGAACTGTGGGCCGGCGGCTGGCTGCACACCGGCGATGTTGCCAGCATCGAGCCGGACAACACCCTGGTGATCAAGGACCGCATCAAGGACGTGATCAAGACCGGCGGCGAGTGGATCTCTTCGCTGGACCTGGAGAACCTGATCAGCCAGCACCCTGCCGTGGCCGCCGCCGCGGTCGTCGGCCTTCCGGACGACAAGTGGGGCGAGCGCCCGCACGCCCTTGTGGTCCTGAACCCCGGTGAGAGCGCCGATGCCGAGACCATCAAGAGCCATCTTCAGGGCTTCGTGGACAACGGCACCATCAACAAATGGGCCATCCCACAAGGGGTCGACTTCGTTGAGGACATCCCCAAGACCAGCGTCGGCAAGGTGAACAAGAAACTGATCCGGGACCAGCTCAGCAACGGCTGAGCCGACACTGCCCCGGCATGTCGTCCTCCTGCAGCAGCAGGAGGACGACAGCCCCTACCCCAGAGGTCAGACTGGTCGAACCCCCCTCATCTGACGTATGGTCTCGGAAACAAGCCCAAAACAGGGGAGTTGATCATGACAGGCACATTGACCCGTGCGGGTATTCCGCTTCTTCTCACCGCCTTCATCGCCACGCCGGCAACAGCGGCCATCCAGACCCAGGAGATCGAGTACAGCGTCCAGGGTCAGACCCACACAGGCTACATGGCCTGGGATGACAGCGTCAGCGGGGAACGCCCCGGGGTTCTGGTGGTTCATGAGTGGTGGGGCCACGGTGAATTCAGCCGCAACCAGGCGGAAAAGCTGGCGGAAGAAGGCTATACCGCTCTGGCGCTGGATATGTATGGCGAGGGCAAACACGCCGACCATCCTGAAAAGGCCAAAGAATTCATGGAACAGGCCAGCAGCAACATGGACCTGATGCAGGCCCGCTTCCGGACCGCCATGCAGCAGCTGCAGGAACACGATACCGTCGACCCTGACCAGATTGCCGCCCAGGGCTACTGCTTCGGCGGCGCCGTGGTGCTGAACATGGCCCGCCTGGGCATGGACCTGGAGGGTGTGGTGAGCTTCCACGGCAGCCTGGGCAGCCCCATCGAGGCGGAATCCGGTGAGGTGGACGCAGCCGTGCGCGCCTACACTGGCGGTGCCGACCAGATGGTCCCCGCCGAGCAGGTTTCAGGTTTCGTGCAGGAGATGCACACCGCCAATGTGGACTACGTTCTGCGCAGCTTCCCGGGTGTCCAGCACTCCTTCATGAACCCGAAAGCGGACCAGTACGCCAGGAAATTCGACATGCCCGTGGGCTATGACGAACACGCGGCGGAAACGGCCTGGGAAGGGACCCTGCGTTTCTATGACGAGATCTTCGACTGACCGGGCACAGCCCCGGAGCGCTCATGGCGGGCGCTGAGCCGGGGCAGCTCCAGCGCGGGGACGACGGGCAGACCCTCAGGGCCACAGGCGACTGGACACTGGCTCATTACAGCGCCCTTCGCCGCAGCACCAGGGCCCGCGCCAATGCCCCGACCCACCTGATCCTTGATGGCATCCAGCGCCTGGATACAGCGGGCGCCACCCTTCTGGCGGAACTGGTAGGCGGGGAACGCCTGCGCCGAATCGCCGAAAACAGCCCGCAACTCCCGGAAGCACGCCGGGCCCTGCTGATCACCGTGGCGGATGCCATGGCCGACTGTGGCGCGCTGCCACCGGAAACCCGCTGGGGCCTGCTGGAGCCTCTCGCCCGCATGGGCAAGGCGCTGACCGATGCGGCCGGCAAGGCACGGCTTCTGATCGGGTTCATGGGGGCCGTGATTGCCTGCGCCGGCCGCTGCCTGATCTCGCCCCGGCGCTGGCGGTTCACCGCACTGCTGCACCACATGGAGACCACCGGCCTCAACGCGGTGCCGATCGTCGCCCTGCTCACCTTTGCCGTGGGCGCCGTCATCGCCTACCTGGGCGCCACGGTGCTGGGCCAGTTCGGCGCCAGCGTCTACACCATCAACCTGGTCGCCTACTCCTTTCTGCGGGAATTCGGTGTTCTGATCACCGCCATCGTCATGGCCGGGCGCACCGCCAGCGCCTTCACCGCCCACATTGGCGCCATGAACGCCAACGAAGAGCTTGACGCCCTACGCGCCCAGGGCCTGGATCCGATAGAGCTGGAGGTCCTGCCACGGGTGCTGGCCGTGGTGCTGGTGCTGCCCATGCTCAGCTTCATTGCCGTAATCGCCGGCCTTGGCGGCGGTGGCCTCATTGCCCTGACCGTGGTGGATATCCCGATGACACGCTTCATCACCGTCATCAGTGAAGTGCCGCTCAACCACTTCCTGGCCGGCCTGGTCAAAGCTCCCTTCTTCGCCTTCCTGATCGCCGTCATCGGCTGCCTGGAAGGCTTCAAGGCCGGCGGCAGCGCCCGCTCGGTCGGGGTACACACCACCTCCAGCGTGGTACAGTCGATTTTTGTGGTGATCCTTCTGGATGCCCTGGCGGCCATGTACTTCATGGAGATCGGATGGTGATGGGTACATCGCACGGCGCCCTCATCGAGGTCAGCGGCCTGAGCAACCGCTTCGGGGAGCACAGGGTCCATGAGAACCTGGACCTGAGCCTGAACAGGGGCGAAATCCTGGGCGTGGTCGGCGGCTCCGGCTCCGGCAAGTCGGTGCTGCTGCGCAGCATCATCGGCCTGCACGAGCCCAGCGCCGGCCGCATCAGCCTGGAGGGCGCCCCCCTGGATCACCAGGGCGCTCCGGATCCACGCCTGACCCGGCGCACCGGGGTGCTGTTCCAGCGTGGTGCCCTCTATTCCTCGCTTACCCTGTGCGAGAACATCGTGCTGCCCCTGCGGGAAAAGGCGGGCCTCGGAAAAGCCGACGCCGAAGCACTGGCACTCACCCGGATCCGGCTCACCGGCCTGGAGGCCAAGACCGCCAGACTCTACCCGGAAGCCCTCTCCGGCGGCATGGTCAAACGCGCCGCCCTGGCACGGGCGCTGGCTCTGGATCCGGACCTGCTCTTTCTCGATGAGCCCACGGCCGGCCTTGATCCCATCAGCGCCGCCGCCTTCGACGAACTGATCCTGACCCTGCGCGATGCCCTGGGCCTGACCGTGTTCCTGGTGACCCATGATCTGGACACACTCCACCGCGTATGTGACCGGGTAGCCGTGCTCGGCCAGGGCCACGTCATGACCATCGGCACCCTTGATGAAGTTGCCGACACGAACGACGACTGGATCCGGGCCTACTTCCACGGTGCCCGTGGCCGGGCGGCCCTGCGCCAATCATCCACCAACCTGGAGAACGCCTGAATGGAGACCCGCGCCCATCACATCCTGGTCGGGCTCTTTGCCATCCTGATGCTGGCCGGCGTGCTGCTGTTCGGATGGTGGCTGTCGGAAGGCGGCCTGCAGCAGAAACAGGCCGAGTACCGGATCATCTTCAATGAAGCCGTCTCGGGACTGACCGTTGGCAGCAACGTCAAATACAACGGCATCACGGTGGGTCAGGTCACTGAGCTCGAGCTCGACCCGCGCGACCCCCGCCGGGTGCTTTCACGCATCGCGGTGGACCCGAGCACGCCCGTCAAACAGAATACCCATGCCCAGATCCAGCCCACGGGCCTGCTCTCCGGAACCGCCCATATCCGGCTCAGTGGCGGCACACCGGGCAGCCTGGCGCTGCTGTCGAAACCCGGAACCACGCCAGAGATTCCTGCCCGTCCCTCACCCTTCTCCCAGCTGCGCGAACAGAGCGGTGACATTCTTGCCAACATCAACCAGCTGGTGAAACGCATGGAGTCCCTGCTCTCCAGACGGAACCTGGAGAACATCGACCAGACCCTGAACGGGATGGCGGAACTGACCCACAACCTGAACAACCAGCAGGAGCGGATCAGCAGTACCCTGGAGACCTGGAACCGGACCGGCGAGCAGGCCGGTACCACCCTGCGCGAAGCACGGGCGCTGATCACCGATACCCGCAAGATCCTGGAAAAGGACGCACCCCAGGCACTGGCGGATACCGCCGAAGCCGCGCGGGCCACGCGCCGGGCGGTCACGGAGGTGGAAGCACTGGTCAGCGGCAACAGGGACGCCCTGGAAAAAGCCATGCAGGGCTCGGCCGAGGTTGGTCCGACCCTGGAAGAGATGCGCCGCACCCTGCGCACGCTGCGTAATCTCAGCCAGCGGCTGGAATCCGACGCGGCCGGCACTCTCTTCAACCGGGACAAACTCGAGGAATACCAGCCATGAGGCACACCGCCCGCCTGCCCGCACGGCTTCTGACGCTGCTCGCTCTCACCCTGGTGGGGGCCTGCAGCATACTGCCGGAACCCAATCGCTACGAACTCTACCGGCTGCCGCCCTCCAGCCTAGGCGAACAGGGCACGGTGTCAGGAGCAACGACACTGGAGATCCAGGCACCCAGGGCGGACGACCTGACCAGCAGCAACCGGGTGGTCGTACTCCGCGAGGGGCAGCGCCTGAGCGCCTGGTCCGGCATCCGCTGGACCGCCCCGGCTCCGGAACTCTGGCGCGACCAGCTGTTGGACGCCTTCCACAACACCGGCGCCTTCCACGCACTGGGCATCCGTGATGACAACCTGAACGCGGATCTGACCCTGAACGGCCATCTGCGCGCCTTCCTCGTGGATCAGACCGGGCCAACACCGAAAGCCGTAATCCGGTTCGATGCGCAACTACTCGACAGACGGGAAGAGGGTGCCAGAGCCACTCGCCGATTCGAGGTAGCCGAACCGCTGGCTGAAAACAGCCCTACGGCCGCAGCCCGAGCCATGGGCACGGCTACCGACCGCATGGCCGAACAGCTTCTGGACTGGATGGCGAAGGAACGCTAGCGCCCGAAGCCGAACGCCTCCCCGAAGCTGGAGCAGCGCTCATACCGGGCCACCTCGCCGCTTTCCAGTTCCAACGCCACCCGGTGATGGGTACCGGTATGGGGCCCGAAGCGCACTTCACCATTACGCCCGGCGCTGAATGCCAGAACGCCACTGGCAGAGCAGGGTTCCTGTTGTTCCACCAGGCCCATGCCGGTGGCAATATCCACCCAGCCCCCAAGCTCGGAACTGAACAGGCGGCCCTCGATCATGGTCACGAAGCGGGTATTGAAGGAGGCAAAGTCGCTGTCGCCCTCACCTTCCTCCGGGGTGATCTCATCACGCACCCCCTCGAGAGCCGTATAGGTCCCGCCCCGCATCATCTCCATGTGCTCAGTGCTGCGCACCACACCACCCTCGGCCGGGCGCCGGATCCGCTGCTTACCGCGCAGAGCGATCGGCTGGCGGTCGCTGCCTTCTCCCTGGTAGCCATGAACATCAAAGGACTCGGTCACCTGCTCACGCCCCACCAGCGGCTGGAAGTCACGCCGGTAATGACCGTTGAGCGAGAGCATGGGGCCATTCCCGAAGTGACCACGACACTCATCAAACCGGTACAGCAGGTCCCGGGAGTCCGAGCGCTCACCGTCCGCTCCCTGCCACTCCAGGTGGAAAACACCCCCGGCAGGGCAACGCCGCGTCTCGCGATCACCACCTGAGCCCCCAAGATTCACGGCACCCTGAACATGACTGGCCACGGGCGCCATGAAGGCCCGTGAACGCATGCGATAGAACACCGCCAGTGCCTGACCCAGAGCCTCCGGCTCCTCGAGCGTCGCTGGGCCGGAAAACTGCTCGCGTTTCTCAGCAAAGGAAGGCTTTGCATCCTGCTCACCGCCTTCCGTGCTGTCCTCCTTTTCCTCGGAGGCCGGCTCGCGGGCGGCCTTACCCTCGGATTCACGGGACTGCTCGCTCTGTTGTGCCGCCTGATCCACCCGCACAATCTCCGGTTCCACATCCGGTGCGCGGAGACTGCATCCCGTCAGGCTCACCAGCACCAGCGCCGCCAGCGCCAGTGCCCGACTCGTATCTGCTGTCAACAACGATTCAACCTCGATTGGCACCGGTGTCGCGGACCTGGTCCGCGTAACACACCGGTGAACTGGATTCATTGGGGCTCATGGTCTCCGCCCACTCCTGTGCCAGAACCTCCGCCAGTACCACCGCCTGGTTGTGCTCGCGGTCGCGGGCGGAATACAGGAGGGTCACGCGGCCCTTCTCCATCTGTTCAATAAGCCGGGAGAGCGCCTCTGGGCAATGGGCCAGCTCATCCCGGTAGGCTTCCCGGAAGCCCTGCCAGCGTTCCGGATCATGCGCGAACCATTTACGCAGTTCCGTGGAAGGCGCCAGCTCGCGGCACCATTCATCCAGTGCCGCCGCCTGCTTGCTGATGCCCCGGGGCCAGACCCGGTCCACCAGCACGCGGTAACCATCGTCATCGGACACGGCATCATGGATACGCCGGGTCCTGATCCGATCCGTCATTCGGCTTCCTCCGCGGCCGCCTTGGCCCTGATCAACCCGTTATCCTCACGGCCGACAAGCACCAGGGTTCCATCCTCTTCCATACGAGCATTCTCAACCCTGCTCAGAGACGCAAGAAACGCTTCCTCGAAGTTCATAACGGAAGGCGGGCAGGCCATCCGGGTGATTGCCGCCCGCTCGATGATCAGGCGATTCCCGACACGTTCCCAGGCCGCCATGAAGTGGTTACAGCCCGAGCGCCCCGCAAGACGGCCTTCCGGCATGAAATTCAGGCTGACCGGCCGCGCCTGCTCCGGCACTGGATTGTCCTCCACCGCAACCACCTGCCAGCGGGGAGGCTCCAGACTCGCCCGGTCCGTGTGCCGGCATTCGGGGAGGCGCTCCCCGGCCAGGGTCACTGTCACCCGCTCGCCCTTGCTCCAGAACTCAGTGTCACCAGAACGGCTCCGATACAGGGCCCCCGTGGCACTCTCCTCACGCCTGAGCTCGCGCTTACCATCCTCCAGGTGCAGTTGCACCCGGTCCCCGGCCAGGCTGTAACCGAGGGTACGATCCCCACAGCGCAGCTGGTGATCCGCCGGCTCAGCCCCCTCCGGCATCAACTGACAGGCCGGCAGAACCAGCACCGAGGACAACAGGGCAAGGGTCGCTAAGCGCACTCGCATTCACGGACTCCGGTAACCGCACATCGAAATGTGAAAACAGTATAAAGGCTTGGCCGCCAATTGTGGGATTACCTGTGCCTCAGCAGGCGGGAATCAGTTTTTATTGGTGTCAAGCCAGCGCAGAGCCAGTGCACGCGCAGCGGGCACCCCGGAACAGTAGCCGAGCCGCCCCTGCACGCTGCGCAGCCCCGCGCGGCGCAGCTTCAGGATGATGCGCGCGGGCAGCCCGGCCAGAATCAGGGAGACACCGTCCTCGTGCATTTCCCGGATCAACGTCTCCAGTGCCACGATAGCCGTTCCATCCATGCTGGGCACATCGTGCATATCCAGGATCACAATACGGATCTTCGGATCCACCAGACGCAAGGACGTCACGGCCTTCTCGGCGGCACCGAAGAACATGGGCCCATCCACATCATAGACCGTCACCTCCGGAGGCAGCCCCTCCACCAGGGAATGGTCATCGGCACTAACCTGCTCCACCTCCGTGAGCAGCGCCATACGGCGGATGAACAGCGCGGCGGCCAGGCCCACGCCAACAGCCACGGCCAGCACCATGTCGAATACCACGGTCAGGGTGAAACACACCAGCAGGATGGTCACATCCCCTGCCGGCGCGGAACGCAGCGTGCGCACGAACAGCCGCGCCTCACTCATGTTCCAGGCCACCACAAACAGCAGCGCCGCCAAAGCGGCCATGGGCACCATCCCCAGCACGCCGGCCAGTGCCACAACCGCAAGCAGCACCACCATTGCATGGACCAACGCCGCGATTGGCGAGCGGGCACCACTGCGGATATTGGTGGCGGTACGGGCTATGGCCGCCGTGGCGGTAATACCGCCGAAAAGCGGCGCCGCGATATTCCCCAGCCCCTGGCCGATCAGCTCCGCATTGGGGTCATGCCGGGTGCGGGTCATGCCATCCGCCACCACCGAGCACAGCAGGGACTCAATGGCGCCAAGCATGGCAATGGCAAGCGCCGGCCCGATCAACGCCTGGATCAGCTGGAAGTCCACCGTCAGCGGCTGGCCGTCAGGACCAGGAAGGGACCACGGCGCCACCAGAGCAGGCGCAATGGGAGGGATCCCGGTGCCGCTCTCGCCACCGGACTCCCAGGTGAAACGTGAGGCAATGGTATCCACCGCTGTGCCAGCAGCGAACCAGTGATTAACCGCATAGGCCGCAGCCGCCCCCACAACCAACCCCACCAGGGGCGCGGGCACCGGCAGTTTCAGGCGTGGCCACAGCAGCAGCACCGCAAGCGTCAGAACACCAATCCCCAGCTCAACCGGGTCAAGGCGTGGCAGTGCCGACAGTATCCGCCCCAGGTTGGCCAGAAAATGCTCCCCCATCCCCACGCTGAGACCCAGAAAGTCCGGCACCTGCAGCACCGCAATGACCACGGCAATACCCGCGGTAAACCCCAGAATCACCGGATAGGGAACAAACTCGATCAACCGCCCAAGCCGCGCCATGCCCAGTGCCACCAGCATAGCGCCAGCCATCATCGTTGCGATCAGAAGCCCACCCAGCCCATGCTGCTGAACAATGGGGAAGAGAATCACCACAAAGGCGGCAGTAGGGCCGGACACATTGAAGCGTGAACCGCCGGTCAAAGCGATCAGCGCGCCGGCGACAATCGCCGTATAGAGACCATGCTGGGGCGCCACGCCCGTGGCAATCGCCAGTGCCATGGACAGTGGCACGGCCACGGTGCCAATGGTCAGCCCCGCCATCACATCGTGGCGCAGATCGGCAAGGCCATAACCCTGTGCCCAGGCGGCACGCAGGCCAGTGGCGATGCCGGGAACATGCCTCAGCAACGATCGAACAGTCATGGGAAAACGGACCCGCCTCTGGTGATTTCACTGAATGTTAATGCCATTAACATATGATACGCATACTATCATTGGAGAGGCGGG
>NZ_JACHUZ010000011.1:157858-190997 GCF_019903425.1 Vreelandella halophila | reverse complement strand
AGGAAAAACGGGCCCCGCCTCTGGTGATTTCACTGAATGTTAATGCCATTAACATATGATACGCATACTATCATTGGAGAGGCGGGAGTTCACCTTGCGGACACAACGGGGAAGCCGGGATAAGGACGCAGTTACTTCCTTCTCAATGGGGACGGGGATGTCTCCCAGCTCGAGACCGTGGACAGCGCCATAGAGGAACTGCAGGCACTCGGGTTCAAATGGGCGGAAGTACGGTTCTGACCTATTTCTCCTCACCGGAGACTGTCGCGCGTGTGGGGTAGTCCACACCATGGCGGGCGAGATAATCCCGGATCAGCTGGCGCACCACCTGGGAGGTGGTCAGGTCCTGGGACGCGCACAGGTTTTCGAACGCTTTCTTCTTTTCCGGATCCACCAGAACGGTGAGGCGCGCAGTCTTCGTTTCCATAACCGTCTCCCGGCATCAGATATTTACATCTGATTATAATCCATTACCCACGCTATGTTCATCAGCGGCAAACTCCTACAGCTGCACTTCCCTGATGTAGGAGCGCGCCTCGCGCGCGATACGCTCCTTCACCCCCGTTTCCGGTAAGTGTAAGGCGTCACCCCCGTCCACTGCCGAAAAGCACGGATGAAATTACTCGGGTCGGCAAACCCCACCCGGTACCCGATCTCCTCCACCGAATGCCGGGTGCGGGAAAGCAGATCAATGGCCAGGTCCCGGCGAAGCTGGTTGCGGATCTCGTTGAACGTCAGCCCCTCGCGCCTGAGCCGGCGCCGAAGGGTCTGGGGGTTCAGGTGCAGCTCGTCCGCCACCGTCTCGAAAGACGGCATCGACACCGGGTCACGCCCGATGATGCCGCGCACCCGCGCCTGCCAGCTACTGTGGTCGAACTGGCGGGCCACCATCACCAGGTTCGGGTTGGTCAGGAATTCCTCCAGCGAGCGACGATCCTGGCGGACCGGCTCATCCAGCATCGCCGCTGAGAACCGCATGCGCGTCACCGGCTGTTCGCAATGCACCGGTGCATAACGGTACATGGGCCGGAACTCCTCGGCATAGAACGGCGCCGGGAAGCTGAAGTCCACGCCCAGGATGGGAATGGAATAATCCAACAGCCAGCAGGCGAAGCGGTGATAATAGAAGAGCGTGGAAACGTGGGCGTAATGCGCGAGGGGCCGATCCGGATCCGTCGGGGTCAGCGTCAGAACCGCCTCCGCACTCTCAACGCGCAACCGGGGTGTCATGCCCCAGTCAAACAGGCTGAAGAAATGGCAGTACCGCCGCAGCGCCTCGCCCAGGGTCTCGGCCGTGATCACCGCGTGGCACATCATCTTCCAGGTGCCCAGCCGGTGCGGCACCCGGGTGTACCCAAGCATCTCATCGCCCATGGCGATCATGATGTCCTGCAGCAGCCCGGAATACTGCGCCGCCGCGATCCGCGCCTGGCCCTCGGCCAGCAGACCGCGCGGCACGCCATGCTTACGGAACAGCTCGTCCAGCTGTTCGTCACTGCCCTGATAATGGGCCAGTGCGGCCTCGATCATGCGGACTGAGACTGTGATGGTGCTCATTGGCCACTCCGATGGAAACCTGTACCTGGCAAGGGCAATACAGCAACCACCTCAATACACCGGGGGCTCCAGGCCAGGGTCAAGGCCACCGCAACCCCACTGGTAATGAGCGCCATCACCCATAGCGGCACCCCGAAATGAGCTCCATCACGCAGCAGCGCCCCCACCAGCGAGAGCACTAACCACAGGGCACCCCCCACCCGAAGCCGCTTTACGGGTGCCCGGTCATGGCTACCGCCCCTGATGGCGCGCCAGTGCCGGTTCTGGCTGAGCGCCAGCCAGGCCAGACCGATGCAGGCACAACCAAATACCGCCAGTAACAGGAACGCATCACCCAAAATCCACCTCCCCGGAACCAGCCGTTTGCCGTTGTGTCAGGCGTCGTGCACACCAGGCTGCCAGGGCAGCGCCGGCGAGCAGCACCAGGTCCATGCCCGCGACTGGCCAATAGCCCTCGGCCAGGGTCTTCAGCAGGTGATCACCGGTGGTGACGGCATTCAAGGCCACCGCCCCCACGGCCAGCCCCGCTATGGCCCAGCACTGCCCGCGCCAGGCGTTGCTCCCTTGCAGCCAGCCATGGACGAAGGCACCGAGCCATACCAGGAAGAAGACCCAGACCTCCAGCGCCGCACGCTCATAACCGGCCCAGCGGGCCTCCAGTGGCAACAGCCGGTTGGCGATAAAGAATGCCACTGTAGCCAGGATAAGGCCGGTTACCGAGCCAACCGTGAGCCCTTCAACAACCCGCACCGCACCCTGCCGGCCATGGCGCTTGCGCCGGGCCTGCAGCCAGAAGATGAAGCCGGTGACGATCATGACGCAGCCCGACAACCCTCCGCCGAAATACAGCCACCGCAACGGCCAGTGCTCGAACTGGATGAAATGCAGGCCGGCAATGAAGCGCTGGGTCTTCATCAGCGGTTTGGCTTCAAAACGATACAGCACTTCGCCGGTGCCCCCATCGAAATAGATCTGGTCGCGATTGATGCGCACCATGTTCTGGTTGGAGCGCCGCATTTCCACATAGGAGGCGGCATCGCCCGGATGCCAAACCCGGATAAAAGCCGGACCCTCGCCCGACCACTCGGCGCGGGCCCGGGAAAGCATGATATCAAGCGAGGCCAGGCTACCGGGCTCGCCGGCGGGCGGACGATTGAAACGGCCCAATCCCTCCTCAAGGAAGGTCCCCTGGGGGTCGGCTGTGTCGTCGTAGGCCAGCGCGGCCGCATCGGGGAAGTAGATATTAACGAAGATGATCAGCCCGGACAGCGTCATGATGAAATGGAACGGCAGACCGACCACGCCGGTCAGGTTGTGAAGGTCCAGGTTGGCGCGTCCCAGCCGCTTGTGCGGCCGGAAGGTAAACAGATCCCGGATCGGTTTGCGATGCACCACCAGGCCGGAAACCAACAGCGTCAGCATGGCCATGCCGGCCAGCCCCACCAGCCAATACCCCAGCTGCCCCGCCTTCAGGTGCAGGGAAAAGTGGAAGGGAAAGATAAAGCCACTGCCGGCGAGCGTGCCCTGTTCGGGCAGCGGGCGGCCGGTGCGTGGATCCAGGTCAACGGATTGCAGGCGACCGTCGGCATCCGGATGATACAGCCGCACCTGGGGCGCCCGGGAAGTGGGCAGCATGAAGCGCCAACGCGGAGAATCCGGCGCCACCTGCCGGGCGCTGGCCACGGCCGACTGCAGGGCTACCGACTCCGGCGGCGCCAGCCGTGTGGCCGGCATCATCCAGCGGTCGATTTCCTTATCGAACACGCTCAGGGTGCCCATCCAGAAGATGGCGAACAGCAGCGCCCCCAAGACCACGCCGACCCAGGTATGCTGCCAGCGCATGGATTCACGCCAGGAAGCCACCATTCAGGCCACCTCCGGCGCCAGGCCCACCATCAGCCAGGCAGCCACACTCCCACCGCCCAGCACCAGCCACAAGGTGAGCAGGCGTTGTTCGGCGAAAGCCCAGAGCGACACTCCCAGGTAGACCAGGAAGCCCAGCATGGCAGCCAGCACGACGGCTTCGCTGCGGGGCAGTACGGCACTCAGGAGCCAACCCAGCAGCACCACCGCCGCCAGGCTGAACCCGTAGCCACCCGCCGCCGCGAGCCCAACCCTCTGAACCGTGCGAGACCATTGCCGGGCCATATTACCTCTCGCCCCTATTGGCGCTTCAGAAATCCACCTGGTAGCCAAGCGTGAACGTGCGCCCACGTCCCGCGAAGTACTGGTTCGCTCCATCACGCGCAGTCTGCGAATAATAGGTGATGTAGTCCTCATCCAGCAGGTTCTCGATCCCAAGGCTTGCCTCGCCCACCGGCAGACGGTAGCTCATGGCAGCGTCAACCAGCGTATAGCCGTGGAAACGACGCAGGTTGGGATTGGACTGGTCCTCGAAGGTCTTGCTGAAGTTGTGGCTCCCCTGCAGCTGGGTCGACAACCGCTCGCCCCAGAGTGCCTGCCACTTGAGCGTCAATCGCTCGGGCGCGACATTGAAGCCCGTGAGGTCGGTATCGACCCTGCCATCACCGTCGGTATCGGACTCACCCTGGTTGAACGCGTAGAGCAGTTCCAGGGTGTGGGCATCACTCAGTTCCCATTCACCATTGACGTCGACGCCCTGGATCTCGACCTTCTCGCGCTTGCCGACAAAGGTGGTGCCCTCCTGGGTCAGACGCTCACCGAGATCGGAATTGGACTCGTAGTAACTCACCTCCAACCCGTAGTTCCGCCCCTTGAAGCGAACGCCAACCTCACGGTTGTCGGTAACGATGGGAACAAGCTGCACCAGTGTGTCCACGTCCCGGTTGGGTTGATCGATGCTGCGCAGCACACGACCCGCATCCGGTATCCCGAACCCTTCCGAGATGTTGCCAAATACCTGGACTCCCGGCGTCACCTGATACACAGCACCCGCATTGAACAGGGTCTCCTCGAAGTCGGGACTGCCGCCGTCAACCTGGACCAGGTCCTGGGTGACGTCACTACGGTCAATGGTTTCATAGCTGTCGACGTTGAGCCGCGCGTACTCATGGCGTACCCCGGCATGCAGGGTAAGCGCGTCCGTCACCGCCACATCGGCCTGGAGGAAGGCGGCCAGGTTATGCAACTGGGACTCGGGCACATAGGTACGCCCTGTCTGCACCAGCATCTGCTGCGTTTCGTCCTGCAGCAGATCAACCCCAGTGGTCAGATCAAGACGGTCATTGATCATCCCTTCCCGGGTCAACGTGAACTTGGCGCCCACCTTGTCCGACTCGGTCCGGGTCTGGTCCAGGCGCTCATTACCCGCCTCGTCCTCATAGGGGAAAGCCGTGGGGTGGGTCCCGAACTGGGCGCGGAAACGCTGGTAGTAGACCTGCGCATCAACCTGGTTGCCACGCCAATCGCCATGACTGTACTTCAGGTTGGCGGTGGTGGACCGATTGAACGGGGCATCACCGGTGGGCGTGCCTTTCCGTGATGTCGTGGGTATTTTCCGGTCCCGATCGCCCGGTACGGCAACATAATCGTTGTTGCCCTCGAGGTTGAAATGGTTAACCGAGAACTCGACATTCTGCTCGTCGTCGAGCCAGTGCCCCAGCTTGGTGAAGAGATCGTAGCTGGAGGAGTCCTGGACCTCGCCCGAGATCTCGTCGATCCCCACAGTGCGCCCCTTGCCGTCGTAGAACAGGCCGCGCTCATGCCAGGTAACGCCGGTTAGATAGTCCCAATCCCCCTGCTGACCGCTCACCTGATAGTCCAGCTTATAGCCGGTCCCATCACCATGAACGCCGTCGTCAGTGGTAACCCGGGCACCGGCGTGCTGGTTCACCTGCCCGCTCTCGGGGCGCCTGGTCACATAGTTGATGATGCCACCGGTCGCGCCCAGGCCGTGTTCGGCGCTGGCCCCGTGTATAACCTCAATGCGCTCCACCATGTTCAGGTCAATGGTGTAGCCATCCCGCGCGCTGTCACGCAGCGGATTCGATTGGGGAACCCCGTCAACCATGATCAGCGCCTCCCGCCCCCGGAAGGTCTCGCCGGAGTTAGTCAGCTTCTGGCGACCCGGGGAATAACCCGGAATCAGGTTATTGAGGATCTGCCCGCGATCCTGGGTGAACTTCTGCTGCCGCTCAATCTGTTCCCGCGTGATTACCGTGATCTTCTGCGGCGACTCCCCCTCAACCGTCTTGCCACGGGTAGCGGAAATCGTAAGGGGTGACAATGAGAATGAGCCCTCCTCGGTCTGGGCAGATGCAGCCGTCGCCATAACCCACAAAGGCGACAGGGTAGAAGCGACAGCCATGGCCAACAAACGGCGTCGTCGGGGGTTCGATTGCATTGGTTCTCCTTTTCTTTTCAGTCAGCGCCAGCAAAACTCGCCAAGCCGGGGCCACCAGGGCCGGCCAGAGATCGGATGGAACACTACTACGGATGTTAACAATTATCAACACCACATGAGATTTGCCTTAACACCACCCCCGTAACCGTCACTCAATGACCATTTTTTTGGTCCAAAACGCCATGGATGGCGATATCCCTACGCTTCAAACTGAAAACAAATGCCGATTTTCAGGGCACCGGAGACGCTGACCTGGATTGCTCCCGCAGGAGCGAGCCCCGCTCGCGATAATCCCAGAATCGCTTGCAAGGCAAGCTCCTACGGGCTGGACGTAAACTGGAAGGATAATGACAACAACACCACTGCGCTTCATCACCTCCACCTCCCTGTTCGATGGCCACGACGCCGCCATCAACATCATGCGCCGCCTGATCCAGCAGAAAGGCGCTGAAGTCATCCACCTCGGCCACAACCGCAGCGTTGATGACGTTGTTAAGGCCGCCCTCCAGGAAGACGCGGACGCCATCGCCATCTCCTCCTACCAGGGCGGCCACAACGAATACTTCCGCTACCTCATCGACCGCCTGAATGAAGAAGGCATCGGCCATGTCGCCGTCTTCGGTGGCGGAGGCGGCACCATCACCCCCGAGGAAATCACCGAGCTGGAAGCCTACGGCGTCGAACGCCTTTACCACCCCAACGACACCATGCACACCGGCCTCGTCGCCATGATCGACGACGTCGTCCAACGCGCCGAGCAGCGCCGGAACCAGACGCGCAACCAGCCCCCCTCCGAGGTGGCTGCCCTGGCTCAGGACCTCTCCGCCATTGAACGCGGCGACTACAACCACCCGATCCCGGAAAGCACAACACCCGTCATCGGCATCACCGGCACGGGCGGCTCCGGCAAGTCCAGCCTCACCGACGAACTCCTCAACCGCTTCCTGCGCTTCTGCCCGGACAAACGCGTCGCCGTGCTCGCCATCGACCCCACACGCCGGCGCACCGGCGGCGCCCTGCTCGGCGACCGCATCCGCATGAACAGCCTCCAGAGCGAGCGCGCCTTCTTCCGCTCCATGGCCACAAGGCGCCAGAACCTCGCCACCAGCGCCGAACTCAACGACGCTATCCGCTACCTCAAACAGGCCGGCTTCGACCTGGTGATCGTGGAAACCGCCGGCATCGGCCAGTCCGACTCCGAGATCGTCGACCTGGTCGACCTGCCCCTCTACGTCATGACCAGCGACTTCGGCGCCGCCAGCCAGCTCGAGAAGATCGACATGCTCGACCTGGCCGAAGTCATCGTCATCAACAAGTTCGAACGCGGCGGCTCCCTGGACGCCCTGCGCGACGTTCGCAAACAATGGAAACGCAACCACAACCGCTTCGACGTGGATGGCGAACAGATCCCCGTCTTCGCCACCAACGCCAGCCAGTTCAACGACGCCGGCGTCAGCGGCCTCTTCACGCGCCTGGCCGACTGGCTCCAGTGGGACGCCACCGAACGCTTCCCCTGGGCCCTGCCGGACAGCAACCCCCTGATCGCCGCCGAACGCACCCGCTACCTCGCCGACATCGCCGAGAACAGCCGCGCCCAACGCGACCGCATTGAAGCCATGGCCGAGGCCGCCAACCAGGCCCAGACCGCCTGGAACGCCCTGCACACATTGAAGGACCCGGAACTGCCCGAAGCCCTCACCGCCTTTGACAACACCGAACACGAGAACGACGCCTTCGCCACCCTGCGCCGCCAGTACAACGACGCCCTGAACCAGCTCGACCCGCAACTGCTCACCGAGCTCCGCAACTGGCCCGAACGCAAAGCCGGCGTGGAACAGGAACGCTACCAGTACCAGGTGCGCGACAAGGTTATTGAAGGCGACAACTACAAAACCACCCTGAGTGACCTGACCATCCCCAAGGTCGCCCCACCCCAGACCAACAACTGGGGCGAACTGGTGCGCTTTCTCGGAAGGGAAAACCTCCCCGGCCACTACCCCTACACCGCCGGCGTCTTCCCCTACCGGCGCGAAGGCGAAGACCCCACGCGCATGTTCGCCGGCGAAGGCACCCCCGAGCGCACCAACCGCCGCTTCCACTACCTGGCCCTGAACCAGCCCGCGGCGCGGCTCTCTACCGCCTTCGACTCCGTCACCCTCTACGGCGAAAACCCCGCGCCCCGGCCGGACATCTACGGCAAGGTCGGCAACAGCGGCGTCTCCATCGCCACCCTGGACGACATGAAGAAGCTCTTCTCCGGCTTCGACCTGTGCGACCCCACCACCTCCGTCTCCATGACCATCAACGGCCCGGCGCCCACGATCCTGGCCTTCTTCATGAACGCCGCCATCGACCAACAGGTGGAACAACACCTGCGCGACACCGGCCAGTGGGAGCAGGTACAACAACGGATCGCCGAGCGGGAACGACCCGTCTACCAGGACGAACTCCCCGAAGGCCACAACGGCCTGGGCCTCGGCCTGCTCGGCATCAGCGGCGAGGAAGTGGTGGACGCCGAGACCTACCAACGCATCCGCGCCCACACCCTGAAACAGGTGCGCGGCACCGTGCAGGCGGACATCCTCAAGGAAGACCAGGCCCAGAACACCTGCATCTTCTCCACCGAATTCGCCCTGCACATGATGGGCGACGTGCAGCAGTACTTCACCGACCACGACGTGCGCAACTTCTACAGCGTCTCCATCAGCGGCTACCACATCGCCGAGGCCGGCGCGACGCCCGTCACCCAGCTCGCCTTCACCCTGGCCAACGGCTTCACCATCGTCGAGTACTACCTCTCACGCGGCATGCACATCGACGACTTCGCGCCCAACCTCAGCTTCTTCTTCAGCAACGGCATGGACCCGGAATACGCCGTCATCGGCCGCGTCGCACGCCGCATCTGGGCCCGCGCCATGAAACACCGCTACGGCGCCAGCGAACGCTCCCAGAAGCTCAAGTACCACATCCAGACCAGCGGCCGCAGCCTCCACGCCCAGGAGATCCAGTTCAACGACATCCGCACCACCCTGCAGGCGCTCTACGCCCTCTTCGACAACTGCAACAGCCTGCACACCAACGCCTTCGACGAAGCCATCACCACCCCAACGGAAGACTCCGTGCGCCGCGCCGTCGCCATCCAGCTCATCATCAACCGCGAACTCGGCCTGAACGCCTGCGAAAACCCCTGGCAGGGCTCCCACATCATCGAGCAGCTCACGGACAAGGTGGAAGAAGCGGTACTGGAGGAATTCGAGCGCCTCAACGAACGCGGCGGCGTGCTCGGCGCGATGGACACCATGTACCAGCGCGGCAAGATCCAGGACGAATCCATGGTGTACGAACACAAGAAACACGACGGCACCCTGCCCATCATCGGCGTGAACACCTACCTCCCGAAGGAAGGCCAGGAAGCCGGCGGCGAACTGGAGCTGATGCGCTCCAACGACGACGAAAAACACCAACAGATCGACCAGCTCCGCGCCTTCCAGGGCATCCACGAAAGCAAGCGGGACCACTGGCTGGAGCAGCTACAGCAGGTGGCCGCCAACCGGGGGAACACCTTTGAGGTGTTGATGGAGGCGGTTAAGCATTGTTCGTTGGGGGAGGTTTCGGAGGTGTTTTATGGGGCTGGAGGGGCTTATCGGAGGAATATGTAGTTGTCCCACTTAAGCGCCAAAACAAACTAACCATTCAGTAGATCCCCACCCTATCCAACCGAACTTGCAGTAGCCAAGTGCCTCCTCATACGTCGTCTCCAACAGAACGCCCTGCCAAAATTCGTTGAGCACTTCTTGTTTTTTAGCATCATTTGATGTATAAATTTAGGAAATCTGTGACGAGGCGAGATTATGGTAGCCGGTACCCAACAACAATCCTTTCCGCAGCAAAATTCTATTGAGCCCGCACTCGCTCGTCTAGGATTAACATTACAAGAGCTTGAAAGCGTGCCTCAGGCAGCATATCGAGCATTCAGCGCAACATCTGAACTCCACCCTTTAACTTTCCCTGGGTCAGCTGCTTGGAGCGACGCGGTCCAAGCCCTCCGTGCGCAATTACTCACGAAGGGCTGGGAACCGAAAGACGTCAATAACCAACCTAGAGTTATCTCGGATGACCAACAGTTCGCTATAACCGTTAGTAGTGGCAATCCAGATACCGGTATCCGATTTCGATGTCCTCAAACGCGCGGAGTTAAAGGGACTCAAACTCGCTTAGGAATCGCTACTAACGCTCAATCGGATCTATTCGAGACTGAGAAAGCCGATCAAATCAGACGAGAACTTGAAAGCACTGGCGAGCGTTCGGAATTCTGGATTTTACTCTTCTACATTGACTTTTCCACTAAAGAAATCCGGTGGGAGCTATCACGCCCCATTAACATAGCTCTTAATGGCAAGATCAATGATTGGGCAGAGCGAATAATAATGCCACCCATGGCATTCGAGACTCCAGAAGGTGCAACTAATCCACCTATTTTCTATAATGGCGAAGCCTCTTACGACGTCAACATCCCGATAACACCAAAAGATAATGAGTAAACTCGAATTTAATAAATCTCGTCTAACTCTGGCAAGAAAACGCCGTCACCATACCAAAACGAGCCTATCAAAGATATGCGGGTTAACAGTTCGTTCGCTCACTAGTTATGAGTCACCAGCCAGCAATGACGTGCCTTCAAATGCAACATTGGAAAAACTGTCAAATATTTTAGATTTCCCGATAGACTTTTTCTTTCAAGATGAAACCGAATCTCCAACTCCAGACAACGCGAGTTTTCGTTCATTCTCCCGATTAACTGCAACTCAAAGAGACTCTGCCCTAGCTTCCGGGTCTATCGCATTTCTCCTGAATGACTGGATCGAAGATCGTTTTAACCTTCCCCCTTTCTCCGTCCCTGACTTATCCGGGTTCAGAGCGGAAGAAGCAGCTGAAATAATTCGCACCGAATGGGGGATAGGTGATAAACCCATAGCCAATGTGGTTCATCTGCTAGAGTCAAAAGGGGTACGAGTATTCTCACTTATGGAAGATACCAAAGAGGTCAACGCCTTCTCTTGCTGGAAAGGTGGCCATACTCCTTTTGTGTTCTTAAACACATACAAATCCGCCGAATCCAGTCGTTTCGACGCCGCCCATGAACTAGGTCATTTAGTTCTTCATCGGCACGGAGACAACAAAGGAAAAGGAATTGAAAATGAGGCCAATGCTTTCGCCTCCGCATTTTTAATGCCGGCAACATCGATCCTTAGGCACGCGTCGAGCGTAAAATCTGTTGATCAGATTTTAGTCAGTAAAAAATCGTGGGGCGTGTCCGCAATAGCATTAGCTTTCCGCTTAAACCGTCTAGGCCTTTTAACTGACTGGGTATATCGAAGTATCTGCATTGAAATGTCCACTAGGGGCATGCGTACTCAAGAACCAGAGCCAATCCCAAGAGAATCATCTCAAATAATTTCTAAGATATTCAATATACTGCGCAAAGACGGCATCGGAATCTTCACTATTGCAAAAGACTTAAAAATAGGTCCAGAGGAAATTCAAAATTTACTATTCGGGCTAGCAACAATACCGGTTAACGGAAACCCGACAAAACCAAGATCTTCTAAAACTGCAGAAAATACACTGACTATCGTAAAATAAAACCTAAAACACCCCCTATGCATATCATTTTCAAACCAACCTCTCTGTTTTATAAAACTCACCTATTTGCGCATCAACAATGGAGTCCTTATTACTCTCTACCACCTGTTTTATGTAGCTTATAAGCCTCTCATTAATATACACCTCATTATAGGAACGACCTTCCTCCTTCTCGATTTTCTCCCACCCAACCTCATTTAGACCTTCATCAATATAATGACATATATTGGGTGAAAGCCAGACCGTGTTTTTCAAGATAATTGTTCTAAGTATCTTTATTAGTGCACCAACTCGGTTCGGGTTCTCCCTCAAAACGATATCTAAATACCCTTTATCAAGATCGGTCAGATAATTTTCAAGGCAAACAACCCTTTTTTTGCTCCAGGAAAACAATGCTGAATCCCAATTTGTTATCGTCGTATCCAGAAGCGACTCTACACCCAAAAAACTCACCAGCCCTTCCTTAAAAGCCCATGTCTCAGCGATGGGCCAAATATCCAACTCCCAGAACCCCAAACTTACCTTATACCCTCCATATCTATTTTTGATTGTACTATAGCCTTTCAATGCCGAACTGAGCTCAGTTGGGGTCCCGTCGTAAACGATATCTATATCCGAATCAAAACTTCTAGCTCCAAAAAGTGCAATATCTCGAACACACCCACCAAATATAAAGACCTCCCTCCATTCAGATACTGCATCGATAAAATGACACAACTCCCTTTTATCTTCTCGAAAAGGATCAAAAAACCTTCTCAACCTTTTCTCAAGAGCGCGAAGATCCTTAGCTACACGTATGGTGTGAACCGTCATATAGCGGCCTCAACTCGTCATGCAGAGAAATCAGATAGGAATCCGTCATTCCAGATATCGTATCAGCGAGCAACTGCGCTTGAATATAGCTCTTGGAATGCTTGCCTTCTCTTAACTCCCTCTTGTAGATCCTTTTATAATTTTCTGAGATGCTCTCCATCGCATAGACTGTGAAAAGATCACCGGTTTCATTTCCTTCGCTTTCAATAGCGTGCCAAAGCATATCCATCAAACTGTGGATGTAGTTGGCACCCCTCAGCTCCAACTCTAAAACATTTTTATTTTTGTAGCCTAACTCGAAATCAAACTTCTTTAATTGTTTACAAAGATTGCTAGCGATGGTTGATTCGATGAGCGTCCCTTCATATTCATTTGCCATTATCATTGAAGAGTTAGAGGCGAATTCTTCAACTATTGGATTAATCATCGAAGATATAGCTTTAACCCTAAACATCTGCATAGAAATATCGTTCAACTCTCTTGGGCTGAGATTTTCGTTCTTAAACTCCCTATTCTTCTCCAATGAGGAATCAATCAAATCCTCGGTAACACGATCCCCCAGACCATTATGCTGAAGAAAATCAATCAGGTCATAGAAGGATGCATACCCTTTTTTTACGGTATCCTCTGCATCTAGGACGGAATACGCAATGTCATCACAAGCTTCCATCAAATATGTCAATGGATGGCGCGCCTCTTGTTTTAGACCGGTCTCCTTCCAAACATCGTTGGCAATATCTTCTTCAGATTTAAAAATCCCAGCTTTTTTGTAAGGACTCTCGTCAATTGAGCTCCAGAAGGTTGGATATTTCAAGAGAGCTGAAAGCATTGCATACGTCAAATTTAGCCCAAAATCATCGTTTAATATTTGAAGCCGAGTAACCAACCGAAATGTCTGCGCGTTCCCATCAAAGTTTTCAAAGTCTTTGATATCCTCACGCCGAAAGGTATCCTTCGAGTTTCTTACAAACCAATCACGTATAGCTAATTCCCCTTGATGCCCGAAAGGTGGGTTTCCCAGGTCGTGCGCTAACCCAATAGCCGCCATAAGGGCCGGAACTGTTCTCTTGACGTTCAGTTTCTCGTGGTCTTCTCCAAAAATTTGCACAGGAAATTCGAAAGCTAGTCGGATTCCAATGCTTCTCGCCAAATTGGAGACTTCATGAGAGTGCGTAAGTCTCGTTCTAAGGAACCTCTGAATAACCAGTTTTGAACGCCAATTCCCGATTTCGATCCGGAGATGAACCGATTTCGGCGATAAATGCCCGGTCTATTTGTTCATCTTTTGTCCGGTTAACGCCTTTTTGGCGGCCACCGGACACACTTCCCCTACGCGGGGAGGTATCGTTCACCGACAAGCATGTTGCTGAACGCTGCCAACAGGTAAAGCCGATTGGCGTTCTTCGCCAGGCCGCGGTAGCGGACCTTAGCGTAACCAAACTGACGCTTGATGGTACGAAACGGATGCTCGACCTTCGCCCGAACACTGGCCTTGATCTTTTCCGCCCTGGCAAGGTTGCTGCCTTCCGCCAGCTGTCGGGTAACACCAGGGCGCCGGGCGATGAACCAGTCGACGTTCCGGTGCCGGTGCTCTTTGCGCTTCTCAATGCCCCGGTAACCGGAATCGCCAAAAACCCGTGTTTCATCGCCGTGGAGCAACGCGCCAGCCGCATTGAGATCGTGCTCATTGGCAGCAGTCACTTCCAGCGAATGGATCATCCCAAAACCGTCATCCACACCAGTGTGCATCTTCATTCCGAAATACCACTGGTTGCCCTTGCGGGTCTGGTGCATTTCCGGATCCCTCTCGCCGCTTTTGTTCTTGGTCGAGCTGGGCGCGGAGATGATGCTGGCATCCACGATGCTGCCTTCGCGCAGCATCAGGCCCTGGCGCTCCAGGTGCTTGTTCACTTCCTTGAACATCGCCTTGCCCAGGTTGTGCTGCTCCAGAAAATGGCGGAAGTTGAGAATGGTGGTTTCGTCCGGAATCGAATCGGCCAGGGTCAGGCCGGCAAAGCGGCGCATGGACTCGATCTCGTAGAGTTCGTCTTCCATCGCTGGATCGGAAAGGTTGTAGAACAGCTGCATGCAGTGGATGCGAAGCATCACCTGCAATGGATACGGCCGGCGGCCGTTCTCGCCCTTGGGATAGTAGCGGGCAACCTTGTTCTCCAGCTTCTTCCAGGGGATCAGCTGATCCATGCGCTCCAGGAACTTCTCGCGGCGGGTCTTGCGCTTTTTGTTCTGGTATTCGGCTTCGGCAAAGCTGATCTGGCTCATGGCGTGAAGACCTTCCCGATTGGTGGCTCTGGCGCTATTGTCGCAAATCCGGGGGCTTTTTCAGAGGTTCCCTAACGCTATCATTCTTGTCCAGTGGGAAAACCTGTGTTTTATCAGCCAATCGTCTAGTAGGTGTAGCAAAGAGGATTCGATCATAATCCCGCTCAATTTCTTCTCTGCCAGATGCCGTACCTAAGTTAAGACCTTTACCTTTGTGTTTATCTCTTCTCCTGTTCGGATTCAGAAGCTTATTCCACATCGATCTAATCTCCCGCCAAAATAATCTTTTTAAGACTGCACTAACAGGTAATAGCGTAAAATAGCTATTTCAATCCTTTTATATGACCGGTGTAGCCGTAATGTCGGCGATACTATCTATTTCTTCTTGGGCTTCGCACCTATGTACTACACTCTCCGCACCCATCTTATACGCTTGGAGACAGGCTGCAATGGAAACATCATCATTCCCCGCTTTGCCCTCTGCTGAGCGATCAATCGCGATATAACAGGACACTAGATAATCGACCAAATGAGTCACCAAAGCCGGACGAATATTGGAATAATGTCCAGTATGTGCAATTTTATTCCTAAGATAATAAATACGTTTTATTTGTCTAGCCACATCGGCCTCGGATCTCTCTATTCTTCTTTTTATTGACCTGTTTTCTCTAAAAGTTTCAGTAGTTTCCTTTAGAGTATACTTGAGATGTTCTCGATCACCTAGACTATTAAACAATTCCTTGGCTGCCTGGTCATCCCTGATCAATCTGAAAACTTGTTCATCATCAACGGAAAGCGAGAACTCTTTATCAGTACCCATGTATCCCTCACAGGCGCCAGATGGAACTGGGATTGAATTTGCACCAAGAAGCTCTCGTAAGTAAGACAATCTCCGTCTTAAAGCAATAACAGCGTATATCTGGGGAATAACATCATTGATTATTTGAACTAATCCTTGTGATCCGTTTTCAAACAAAGATTCAAAAGCAATCCATAGGTTGAGGAGTTTCTGTTCAATAGATACTGAATCCCTTCCGATACGTAGATATCGCAACGACCTCATCAAACTCTGCCGACTAGAATCCTCGAGGCGTTCAAATACATTATAAAGGGTAGCCTTTGAATGTGGAAGATAAGTTCCTGCTTCAGAAACCATAAGTCGTGTTAGGAGATCGATATTTAGAGCCTTTTTGTGTGTAGCTCGGTCTGACTCCCATACAACGACGCAGTGGGATGCAACCTTAATCTGTGGATTTACCTCTAATGCGGATGCGAACTCCACAAACTGGTTGAGAACTTCTTTGCCTAACCAAGCAGCCCTCACATAATCCGTAGAGTTTACTTCCAGCGTTGCGAACAGTTTCGGGCTAAAATCTATCCTTACTTTCTCAAGCTGCTTCCCATAAACCTCATCAGGGATTCCTTTTCGGATATTGCAGTCCGAGATTTCTGCCAATTGAAAAAGAGAGTCCATTTTATTTGTCTGCAACGCAAAATGCACTCTATAAATGTCATCTCGGCTCTTTAACTTATTTGTAACAGAGTCAAACTGCTCAGAGAATGTCTTGCTCCCATAACTAGTAGGCCGAGTAAACATCTCTGCGCGATTATATAAATAGGTAGGCGAGTATCCGCGATCCAGGAGATTGGTTATGTAAAGCCCCGTAAGAGTATATATATCGTCCAGAACTCTAGCTTTCTTACCAAGATCTCGATCACCAACAACGGCATCTCTCAACTGGACAAGAAGTTGATTCTCATATTCAGCCCTTCTCTGTAGAATATGTTCTGCGATAATTTGAAAACGTTGAAGCTTATTTTCCCCTGCACTTCCTGATCTAAGATCTTTGATAAGATCATCCAGAATCGGCTTGTGAGAAGCGAACATTTCTTTGGCCAAGAAATCCACTCTTAAACAATTCTCGATCTCGTCCAATGCCAAGTGCAAATATCCTGCATTCTTTTCATTGTTACGTTGTTCCGCGATGTAATCTAACGCTTCTCTGGAACTACTAAAAATATTCATTAGACGCGCTTGCTTAAAGTGCGGTGTCTGCATATGGAGCTTTTCGCGGTACACTTCAATGAAGAATCGCGCTCTGTAATCCGTTAATGGTAACCGTCGCCAAAATTCATTGTTCCAATATTTCATGTTATCTTGATCCCTTAGTGTTTTGGTTAGATATGTTTAATTAATATGCGATAGCGTAAGCAAGATGAGTATGCTCCGGCGGAAAATCATAAATGATTACCTAACGTGGCACGTTCCAAATTTGCTTATCGTCCGTGGGTGCGCGTAGCATCAAAAATATGAGCCGGACCGCTTGGTGAAGTAGTTGCGCACCCTGATGTTCTTAGGGGCGTCGGGCACATCCAGCACGAAACGCAATGCGTTTTTCTTCGCTAGGGGCTCGGATTGCTCCTTATGTCGTGCCTGCGGGTCGGTGCGGTGCGCGCGTGAGAGCTTGAGGCCGACGTTCTGGCCCAGCTTGGGGCTCATGATCAGGCAGAGGTCGCGCTGTTCCTGATGCCAGCAGGAGACGGTGTTGATCACGTCCTCGGAGTTCTTGCCCAGCGACGCCCTACTCTTCACGTGCCCGATCACGTCCTTCCATTCCGGGTTCATGCGGTCGAAGTTGGAAACGCCGCTGGAGTCGTGGCTGAGGTAACGCTGGACTTCTTCCAGCAGGAACTGCTGGTCCTCGGATTCAACGCCTTCCTGTTCCAGCAGCAGGGTCGCCTGGGTGAGAGCATACATCCAGGACCAGTGATAGAGCTCGACGTTCTTGAGGTATTTCTTGGGGAGCTTGATGGGGTGATGGGTGGGCAGCGCGACAAACTGGTTGGAGATGGTGATGACGGCGTCCAGCTTGTTGTCCTTGGCGATCTGCAGGTACTGCTTGAGCTGCTCCTCCCCCACCTCGGCGTTGCCGATCTTGGCTTCAATCAACGCCCGCCACTGCTTCTTGCCAGTGTCCAGCACCAGCAACCCATCCGGCCGCTCCTGCTTGGGCACTTTGGGATCGGACTGAAAGACCACCTCCGTCCACGCCTCCACCTTCGCCTTCTTCCCGACTCGTATGCCCAGGGAGTTGAGCATGGTCTTCTGGAATTCATGCACACCCCGGAACGCGGCCAACAGGATGGAGGCGGCGCGTTGATCCTTGTTTGAGTCGGCAGTAACGGGGATGAGGCGGGCGACTTCGCCACGGGTAACGCAATCCGGCAGGTCGATCATGGCTGCTTGTCCCTAGTTGGTGGGTTCTCACATCGCTGTGCAATGCAGCGGTCGAGCACCCTGCCTTGCAAACTGGCCTTGATTCAGCGTAGCAGAGATCCGCGTGATGGGGATCATAAAAGGCCACTGCGGTAGGGCCTTCGCTTGACACCGGAATCAGCGGTTTGGAAGATACGCCTGTCGTCACGGAAACAGGGAAGACGGCACCCCAAGGACGAAACAGATTCAAGGAGCGACCCACCATGGCCCACGTCGTAAGCGCCCCCTGTGGAATGAGCAGTCGCCGGCTGGCGGAACGCCACCTTCGAAGCAAGGACGACGAGACCACCCGGCAACTCCAGGAAAACCTCGAACGGAATAACTCAAGCAAGCTCAGTAATGGCACCACCAAGATGCCGGCGCTGATCGTGACGCCGGATGGAACCCGGGTGAGCGAGCAGGAGGAAACCGAGTGCGAACGCCTGAGCAAGGACCTGGACCGCCTCCAGAGGCGGCTTGGCCAGGAGAACTACCGCAAACTGGTTGAGCTTACCAACACTGCCGGGCCGGAGGCGCTCAGCGTCGTTATGGCGGCCGAACGTTGGGTTCAGAAGCATAAAGATTCACTGTCTATGGGCCTGGGGCTGACGGGTGGCGCGGCTTCCGGTGCAAAAAGCCGACTGGATGAGTTCGGCAAATCCTTGGCCCAGTACGAGGATGCCCTCAACACTTACCTGCTCAGTAAGCATTCCCCGGCTGCCCAGCGTGCTAAAGCAAGAGAGGCAGCTCAGCGAGCTTTTAAGGATCTCAACGGGCGCTTTGCGGGGGAACTGGAGACAATGGCTCAGAGTTCCCGCTACAAAAACTGGGTCCACAACCCTTTCCGGAGTTTCGCTGGCGGGGTTGAAGCCTCCTTCAATACCAGTGGTAGCCCCATCAGTTCCCTTCCCGAGACAAAAAGGCTCAACCTGGGTCTTGGTGCAACACGGGTTCTGGGTAAAGGGACGTTTGCGCTTGATCTTGTGAGTCGTGGGACTCGGGTAATGTACAGTGACAACAAGGATTACCAACTGGCCAAGGAGGCAACGAGCTTTGCGTTCTCCTCGGGAACAGCCTTCGTCGTTGCCCGTGGCGCGGCATTTGGGCTAACTCTGGTATTGGGTTCCGGTGGTCTTGTCCTTGTCGTAAGCGTGGCGGCACTAACCGGCCTCGCTGCTTATCTCAGCGATGAAATGGCTCGTAACCTATTCGACGACACTGCTGATGCTTTGCTGGATTAAGGTGCCCAGATGATATTCGTATCCAATCCATGCAACAGCCTTATCCTGGGATATTTGATTCCTGTTGTGGGCCTGCCGATTATTCCCTTGATGATCCTGGCGTACCCAATGCTGGGGCGCCACTTCGACCCTAGGATTCATCACCGTGAATCCCTCGATTTCTGGTTGGGCCCTATAGGCAAATACATCGCGCGCCCAGTTGCTTATGCGTTTTTCATCGTTGTAAACGTCGATTGGAACAAACTGGAGGAGCGTGCCACCCGCCGTAATCCAGACGTGAATCCAATGGGCCCCACGATTCGCACTTATGGCCATATCGACTTCCGGAGTGAGGCGACGATCTCTCAGCTGATTCTAAGCTGGTTCTATGTGTTGCTGCTCTTCATATGGGCATTACTGAGCTTCATTTACGGAGTCTGCACGTACTTGCTTTGATCTCCTCGAAATAGATTCGAGCGGGTTCTACCCGTTTCCATGGACGGTTTTAAAACGGCTGTGCATAGGAGGAAGCGAACCTTCACCTGCACGACACAGTGGATCGTTTTGTACAGAAGAAACTTAATCAGTGGCATGCGACTGACGAAACCATCTAGCTTGAAAGCTCTCGTAGCCATTCCAGTCCTTATTACAGGAATCTGGATGGTCGCCCAGGCAGGGGGACCAAAGAACGGCACCGTTAGAGTCGGGCAAACCAACCTCTGCATCCCCGAGGAGTATGCCGTTCAACTGCCTTCCGAGGGCGAAAATGGCGACAGCAATTTCGACACTTCCGCCGGATTCGGTATTAACTTCCGAATAGATGAGAAGGAAGTTGGCACTGAGATACCTAACTATCACGAAAAGCTCTACGTTGCTGAGGATAACCCGAGATTCCAATCGATCTACGTCAAGCTGTCACCGGCCCAAAACAACCTGGAAGTCGATAAGCCCAAGCAGTCAAAACCGCTTCCGTCCGCCCCAGAACTGATTCTGAGCGAACCCCAACGGGAGCCCTGGCAACTGCGGGAAGTTCTTCAAAAAGACGATGATGATTACAGGAAGTGGGGCTACTGTACTGAAACATCCTGGGGCGGCGAGGACGCCCTTAGATGCATGCGGGAATATCTGGAAATCGGTGAGGTCCGATTCGCCTACGAGCTGCACGAAGAAAACCTCCCCTATCATTCCCACGTCGACAGGCTTCTGGAAGAAAAGGTGGCCAGCTGGCGTTGTGATCGTTAACCCCCAATGTCGAGCTTCTCGCTTATGCGAAACGTCCTGCCATGGCAAAGGTTTGGGGGTAATGATGCGTAAATGGTTATTCTCACTGGTCGGCCTGTTGATTGTTGGCCTTCTCGGCTATTCCGGCCTGGGTTTTTACGTCCTACAGGCAAGCAGCACTGACACCAATGCATCCTGCGCTATCGGTGACAGCGGAACTCGTATCCCTCAATTCGCCTGCCGCTGGTATCTTGAGCATCAACTCACCAGTGCAAAAGCAAACGGCGATGCTCAGAGCGTGCTTCACCTGGCAATCGGCGCTTACCCAACAGACCCCGAGCAAGCGCAGAAGATTATGGAGCTTGCCCTTTCTGAGGGCGCACAGATCAATGGTTTCTCGCCGGTGACCGGTTATCCCCCATTGCATGAGGCGGTGCTGCTCAACGAGCCACGGCTTGCTGAGTTCCTCCTGCAGAGAGGAGCAGATCCCGAGATAGAGGATCAGAACAAGGGGATGACGGCGCGTGAGCTGCTGTCCGCTATTGAAGAGCGGAATCCGGAAAAGGATCTGTCGAGGATGGTGACACTGTTACAAGAGAAACGAGAATAGGAAAGCGGAAGGAGCGGGAACATACGGCTGTCTCAATTCACTCGAGGCAGGCCAGCTCAAGCTGATCGAAAGCTTACGCCCAGAACCGTTGCGGACAACCTTTTTACCACCCATTCTGTTTAGAAAGGATTGGGGATGCCCGGTCGACAAAAGGCCCCGGTGGAGTCACCGGGGCCTTTTGTTTTTCAGGGGATCTTTCTTAGATACTCATCGATACTGTGGTCGGTAAACTCATTAAGAGCTCCCCAGCGGGCAACCACTTTCGGAAGATAGGGAACGACCTTCGAAAAAAAACCAGAAGTGCGACCGCTGCCGCTGCGATACTTATTACGGGTTCTACCCCGTTTCAATGGACGGTTTTAGAACGGCTGTGTACTTCCCCTGACCTGCCCCAAACTCTATGAGGAGTTTTCAGCTCTTCTCAGTCACCCTTCCTGACTTTGACGCTTACCGTTAAACGTTATACGCTCACCCCATGATCAGGAGCTTTCGGTGTAAGGAAACACAGGCGCTTTTCCGGACGGGCAAGACGAAACGGTTTACCGCCATCCAGAAGGCAGCGGAACGCAAGCTGATCCAACTCCATGCCGCAGAAGAACTCCGGGATCTGGAATCACCACCGGGCAATCGACTGGAAGCTTTAGCCGGTAAGCGCAACGGCCAGCACAGTATTCGGATCAACAACCAATGGCGGCTGTGTTTTCGCTGGAGCAGTCAGGGGCCGGAAGACGTTGAGATTGTGGACTACCACTGAGGGGTAAGACTGATGACGGACAACGGCATGCGCCCTATCCACCCGGGTGAGATCCTCCGCGAAGAGTATCTGGAGCCCACGGGCATGAGCGTGAATGCGCTCTCCAAGGCGCTCCGCGTTCCGGCTACGCGCATGAATGAGATCGTGCGCGAAAACCGGGGCATTACGGCGGATACCGCCATGCGCCTGGCCCGTTATTTCAACACCAGCGAACGGTTCTGGCTGAACCTGCAGATGGAATACGAGCTGCGTGAGGCGCAGATGGAGCGTGGTTCGCGTATCGCGGAGGAAGTCGCCCCGTACAATACTTGATGCGGGTATCCAGGAATAACGGGGATCGAAGCCCCGGCAAGAAGGATCACACGATCCGCAATCATCTACGCTTTCGGGGCCCACCTACGGGATCTGCCCTGAGCTTCGCTCCGCGCCATCTTCGTTAAGATGATATCGTCACCTTTCATCCGAAAGAGCATGCACCAACCGGAGTTTCCAGGATTGAAAACCACTGCCCCAATTATCGCCCTGTTAACACTCGCAATGGCAGGCTGCCAGACATCCAGCCAACTGACCTCCTCAGTCACTGACAGCGATGGGGTGACGTGCGGTGAGATCCACCAAGCGTTCAGCGCGTATGAGCAGGACCGGCAGTCTGCCGAGGCTTACCAGCAACTGGCTCAGGTTCTCAGCCCAACCGCCGGCTCCCTTGCATCGAAAGGCATCGGCTCCGCTAACGAGTACTACGAGCAGATCCGGCTCAGCACGAACCTGGCACTTGCCACGCGCGGCTGCAGTCCGGTTGGACAACTCTGATAAACGGAGCCTGTTTTTACAGGCTGGCAGCGCCGGTACCTCGTATGCTGGCCCGTTATTTCAACACCAGCGAACAGTTCTGGCTGAACCTGCAGATGGAATACGAGCTGCATGAGGCGCAGACGCGGAAGGCATAGTCGTCGTAGGCCACGCCTTCGTACCTGGCGGCGGACTTGTCGAGGGTAACGACCATCAGTTCCGTTTTCAGGTCATAGAGGCTCAACAGCATTGAGAATCTGCAACGACAGCTCTCCGCAGTAGTGGCAGACTGGAATTGCGGTCAAAAAGCTTTGACGCCAATCACCGAGTAAGACGGAGACCCTATGAGTCACACCCCCCACGAACTGGCGGAAGAATTCCCGGAACACACCGATCGCATCTCTGAGCTCAAACAATCGGACGCACACTTCGCCGAACTGGTGGATGAGTACCACGAAATAAACCGAACCATTCACCGTATGGAAACGGAAGTTGAGCCGGTATCCACGCCCACAGAGGAAGATGCCCGCAAAAAGCGCCTGGCGCTTAAGGACCAGATTGCGGAGTACCTCAATAAGGAGCCCAGCGACAGCTGAACCGCGACCGAGCTCGCGCTGATCGAAAGCGCGGCCGGTTCGGCTATTTCTTACGCTTTCGAGGCCCGGGAACATCCAGTTCCTGGATATGCCCCTCCACGCCGCTATCGGTAACCCGTAGTCGCCCGACCGTCACGGGGAGGCTGAAACGGCGTGGACCCGCGCTCCCCGGATTGAAATAGAGCACGCCCTCCTGGGTCCCATTGAAGGGTTTGTGGGAGTGCCCGAACAGGACGACATCGCAGGGCCTTGCCGGGAGCAGGGTCTTGATGTCCTGGTGGCGATGCACCATCTGGATGGTTATGCCGTTAACGGTGAGTTCCTGCGTTTCAGGATAGACCAGGGCCCACTCCTCGTGATCCACGTTGCCCCGTATCGCCACCACCTGCGCCTGCTCGCTCAGCGCATCCATCACCCCAGGCTTGCCGATGTCCCCCACGTGGAGGATCAGCTCACAATCGGCCAGAGCGTTCAGGGCCTCGGGCCTCACCTGGCCATGGGTATCCGAAATGACGCCAATATCACTGCTGATGCGCACGGTTTGCCTTCCCCACTTTTGCGCTTCTGCAAGTTTGACGGGATCCGTTTCGTCGATGTAACGCCCTGACCCGCCTGGCGAGCCAGGGCGTACTGCCACTGCTGGGCTCAGCCGCCCGCTTTCTGCCGTATATGGTCAATAACCGCACCGTGTTCGTGCTGCGGGCTGAACATCACGATATCCGTACTCTCTTCGGCCCGGACGCTGTGCCCGGGTGGCCAATAGAACAGGTCACCAGTGCGTGAGGTTTCCTAGCCACCATCGGCGTACAACGCGGTTATTGCCCCTTCGATCACATAACCCCAGTGCGGGCTCTGGCACCGATCGCCCTCAAGCCCCTGCAACAACTCCGTGATATCGGTTCCGGCCCCGAAGGAGAAGTATTCGGCGCCCATCTTTCCATATCCCGATACATCACCGAAATCACCCTGCTGCCTGGCGATGGCTCCGGGTACATCAATCCGAACGGGAACATCCTTTTTTGCGATATGCATGGCTCTGCCCTCCGTTTGCTGCTGCCCCACCAGACGGTTGTCTGAGGGGCGTTTTCCATTCTACGCCGCCCTTGAAACCGGGAACAGATTACCTAGGCCAGTTCACCCAGAAGGTCATCGAACGATTGTGGCCGTGCTATGCCGAATCCCTGGGCATGGTCAATCCCAAGCACATTCAGCTGTTCCAGGACCCTGTCATTCTCGACGAACTCGGCGATCGTCTTGAGCCCCATGACATGGCCTATGTGGTGAATCGACTCCACCATGACCCGATCAACGGGGTCTTCCAGCATGTCTTTCACGAAATCGCCATCGATCTTCAGATAATCAACGTGGAGGTACTTCAGGTATCCGAATGAGGACATCCCGCTGCCGAAATCGTCGAGCGCGAAGAAACAGCCAAGCTGTCGGAGTGCGCCGATCATATGCTGGGCGTTTTTCAGATTGGCAATTGCGGCTGTTTCAGTAATTTCAAAGCAGATCCGCTTGGGTGATACGGGGTAGCGTTCAAACAGATCAAAGACAAATTGCAGAAATTGCCCGTCCCCCAGGGAGGCTCCGGAGAGGTTGATTGCACAGGTATCAATATCCGCACAGTCCAGGCGCGCAAGCCGGGAGAATGCCGCCTCGAGAACCCAGCGATCCACCATTCCCATCAGGTCGTAGCGTTCGGCAGCGGGAATGAACGATCTCGGGGAGAGGAATCCGCGTTTGGGGTCATAGAGGCGCAGCAGGAGCTCACAATGGCTCGGCATGATGCCGTGCTGATCAGCCCGTTTCTCCTTGACGGACACGATGGGCTGATAGAAGAGGCGGAAGCGGTCTTCCCGCAGCGCCTTGCGGATCTCGCCGACCCACTCCATCTGACCATGGCGATGCGCCAGCTCACTGTCATCGCTTCCATAGACATGGATGCGGTTACGACCGCTGTCCTTGGCGATGTAGCATGCCCTGTCAGCGGCACTGAGCAGCTCAACCATCGACCATCCACCGTCACTGAAATTAACCTGGCCGATGCTCACGCCGACGTTGCAGGGTTTCCCTTCCCACGCGAAATTGAATTCCATAATGGCCTGCTGAAGCTTGGCCGCAATGGTTTCAGCCACATCCGGAGGGCAGTTCTGGAGCAGGACCGCGAACTCGTCGCCGCCAAGGCGCGCCAGCATATCGGACTGGCGCATGTGATGCTCCAGCACCGGGCCCAGGGCGCGAAGCACCGCATCACCCGCGATATGGCCACCGGTATCGTTAATAAGCTTGAAGTGGTCGAGATCCAGGAACAACAGCGAATGGGGCCGATCCCTTGTCTCCGGTGACCTCAGAACCTCCTGCAGGCGCTGCTCGAATGCCTTGCGATTGAAAAGGCCGGTCAGGCAATCATGGGTTGCCTGATGGGAGAGCTTCGCGTTGAGCCGGCGCGTTTCGGTCACATCATGGAACACCAGCACAACCCCGAGTATGCTGCCATCCGAATCGCGGATCGGGGCTGCCGAATCCTCAATCGAGAATTCACTCCCATCGCTGTGGGTCAGCACGGTATGGTTGCCCAGAGTCTGGATGGCACCTTCCTTGAGAACACGGGCAACGGGACCTTCCACCGGCTCCCCCGAATACTCATCGGCAATACGGAATACCGTCAGCAAGGGCTTTCCAGAAGCATCGGCATCGGCCCAGCCGGTCAGGGCCTCCGCCATCGGGTTCAGGTAGGTAACCCGACCCTCGATATCCGTCGTAATGACGCCGTCCCCAATCGAGTGCAGCGTGACCCTGAGCCACTCTTTTTCGGCGGCCAGCATGCCCTCAACCCGCTTACGGCGGGACACCTCCCAATTCAGTTCGTTGATGCGACGGGTCAGCTCAATAAAACGCCGATTGACGGACTGAGTGACTTCGCATCGCAGCAGGAGTTGAGCGGGTTCCCCATCGCCATACCGGGTCCGGGCACCATAGGTTGCATAACGAGTACCATCATTGCCGACCAGACTCACCAGCCCACGAGCAAGACTGCCATTACGCAGCCACACTTGGAGCGACTCCCTCACTTTCGCTGGGTCACCCTCCACCAGATCCTCCAGGCGACCCCCCTGTGCAATCGACGGGAATATGCGACGTGCCGCCAGGTTGCTGTCGATCACCTCACCCTCGGCGGACAGCAGAAGCAGTGGTTCGGGCTGGATATCCTCAATAGGGCGTTTAAGATCGTTCAGCATTGCCAGCTCCCACCCGGAAATATTCCTGGCCGGGCGCGGTGTCCGATTCCTGGCTCTCGCGCAGATAGATAACCACCCGGCAACCCGCATTGCCCCGGGCTATGGTTTCTTCCAGTGACACCTTGGCAAATCCCAGATTTTCAGAGGCTATAGCACCAAACACGTTGCTGGTCATCATGCACATGGAGGAGTGCCCACGGACTTTGTCGCCGAAGGGGCAGACCCGGTTGCCCAGAACGACGCGCTCATCATCCTGCTCAATGATGTAGAAATCGCCCTTGATCCGGGCCTTGAAATCGACCAGTACATCCGCAACTTGGGATCTCGTCAGACTGGCAACCCCCAGCGCTTTCCTGTAATCGGAGTCCAGTCGGACGCCGATGTTCTGGCCGACGATGCTGATGAATCCGGAGGCTTCTTCCAGACCGACAACGTCTTCCAGCACACCGGAAAGCTCACTGATGAGATCGGCCTGAAAACTCTCCCGTTCCAGTGGAATATCCAGGTCAGCCAGAGGAATGGACCTGGGGCTGGTATTATTGGGCTGCATGGGGGCACTCCTGTTAGAGAACAAAGATCTCAACATTGGCGCCCGGATACACCCACTTTACTGCCAGTTTCTCAAGCTACTTCCGGCGCTCAAGACCTATTCTACTCCTATCGCCCCGGAAGATGGTTACTATTTGCTCACCAGGCCTCGGCGACGGGCAAAGCACCAGCAGATGCCGCCCGCCACTGTTTCAGCCGTGCTCCTGGCGGGATTGAGATTTCAGTTCCTCCAGCAGCCGGTCCTTGCGTTCCCACAGATCTTCCTGCCACTGCTTGACCTGCTGGCGGTGGTTTTCGTTACCTCTGTTGCTGCCCCCCAGAAGATGCTCCGGAATGGGCACCTCCTCGACACGGATAACGATGTGGGTGACCCGCCCGCACATGAATTCCCAGAGCCCGGGGCGCCCGTTGGGGTAGGCAATGGTGACGTCGAGCAGCGTGGAGAGGGTGTCGCCCATGGCTTCCAGGACGAAGGCGGTGCCGCCGGCCTTGGGGCGCAGCAGGTGCTTGTGGGGGGATTGCTGGCCGGCGTGTTTTGCCGGGGTGAAACGGGTGCCTTCCGGGAAGTTCATCACGCTGACCGGGGTATACCGGAATTTCTCGCAGGCCCGCCGGGTAGCCTCCATGTCCTCGCCGCGCTTCTCCGGATGTTTTTTCAGATACTCCGGGGAATAACGCTTCATGAAGGGAAAATCGAGCGCCCACCACGCAATTCCGATCACCGGCACCCAGATGAGTTCCTGCTTGATGAAGAACTTCAGGAAGGGAATCCGCCGGTTGAAGATATGCTGCAGCGCGAAGATATCCACCCAGCTCTGGTGGTTGGACATCACCAGGTACCAGCCCTCCCGGCTGAGCCCCTCCACACCGGAGACATCCCACGTGGTGCGATGGGTAAGGCGCATCCAGCCAGTGTTACAGGCCACCCAGCACTGCGAAATCCAGATGATCAGTCGGGTGCAGAACACCCGCAAGGGGCGTATGGGAATGATCAGCTTCAATATTCCCGGGATGTAGAGCAGCACACACCAGAAAACCGTGTTTACGGCGAGCAGCAGGGAGTTGAGTACACCGAGCAGAGGCTTGGGCAGGAAATTGAGCATAGTGCAGACCGGCCGTCGAATGAATAGCGCCATTGTTCGACGACACTGGCCATAGATCAATGGATCTACTGCAGGAGGCAGATCCTGTTTTTACAGGCTAGCAGCGCCGATACCTCGTATGCTGGCCTATGTTGCAGTTGCCGCATGGAGGAAGCCGGTCATGGTTATTGTCCAGCGTCACGCTCCAGTCACAGTTTGTGCAGCAATACCGACCAGCCCCCGGTTTTTCTCCAACGCTATGCATGATTCCCTCCAGCTCTTTCTTCATAATCCCAGGACTGGAGTATAGGATTTACGCCAGTGCCCTTGCATCCCTTTCCACTGCGCCCGTATCAAGCATCCTGTTCTTCGGGCCCTTCCCGTTGCCCCAGGTCATTGGCACTGATCACCCGGCGGATGAGCATGATGTAGCCTTCCCCCTTGGCGGAGTATTTCTCAAGTCCCGCGGCAAGGTCCGCCCCTTCGGGTGAACGCCCCTTCGCGCGTGCCTGTGCCCGGCGCTCCCGGAGCGGTTCGTAGACCGGGTGGCTGTTCAGGTGGTGCATGTAGTCCCGCACTGCATCGGCCACGTTGTCGTAACTCGCAACCTCGTGGGTGGCATCCGCTCGGCGCTGGGCGGGCACAATGCCGCAGCCCTCGGTGAAGCACCATTTGCCGAAGATGTTCCTCCCCTGGCGGGCGAAGCGCGAGGTACCCCAGGCTGACTCCAGGGCGCCCTGTGCCAGGGCCAGAGAGACAGGAATGATGTCGATCCGGCGCTTGAGGGCCTGCACCTGCTGGGCCGGCTCGCCCGCATCCACCCGGTAGCGCTCCGTCATCCGCAGCAGCCATTCCTCGGCCTCCTGGCCTGGAGCCTCTCCGGCCTCAAGCTGTTCCTCCAGCGCAAACAGCGCTTCACGGCGCTTCTCCACCTCCGTGTTGATATCGCGCACAACAGGTGCAAGGTAATCGAAGAACGCCTCCTTGCGCTCGGGCCCAGCGGGGATATCCAGAAAGGCCGGCATCGATTGGGCTCCGCCACCCTCGTCAATCCGGGGTGGAATGGCAACCTGCTCGGATTCCGGTGTCGTGGCTTCCTGGCTCTCCTGTACCTCGCTTTCTTCCACGCCGTTATCACAGGCGGACAGAGCGATCACATAACCGACCATGATCGCGGCCCACAGGCATTGGCGCCCTTTCTGACTCAACATGAATGCTCCCGGATTAATGATATGGCCCTCTCCCACTATAGCTGCTCGCCAGCAGATGCCCATTGTTCGATGAGTAGGCACAAGGATCAATGTGGCATTGCTTCAGGCACTGGCTAACGCCACACCGACTGAAAGAACCTGTCCTGCTTGTAATTGGATGCGTGTCCGGCACATGATGGAGTCGGATTTGACCAGTTGTCCTGTCCCGTGTGCCTGGGAACGGCACTAACACTTGGATAATAAAAAGCTCCGGAGGACGTTATGGAGACTTGGTCAGAAATAGGCTATTTGGCGTCGCAATATGGCTTGAACGTATTGGCGGCTCTCGCCATCCTGGTGGTCGGCTGGATCGCCGCCTGGGTTCTATCCGGGCTTGTGGGGCGCGCCCTCAAACACACCTCCCTCCACAAGCGCGTGGCGACAGAGCTTGCCGGGGATGGCACCAGCGCGAACCAGATCGGGAACTGGGCCGCGCAGCTTGTCTTTGCGATCTTGATGCTCTTTGTGGTCATCGCCGTTTTTGAAGTCCTGCTGCTTCAATCCATCACCGCTCCCCTCAGTGAAATGCTGGCCATCGTGCTGGATTACCTGCCGCGTGCGGCCGGTGCGCTGTTGCTCATTGGCATCGCCTGGGGGCTGGCAACTGTCTCCCGCGCTCTGGTCAGCCGTGGTGTTGGGGCTCTGCGCCTGGACGAACGCTTTCGCGATGTCAGCGAGACCCCGCCCCAGGGCCCGGATCTTGCCAAAACGCTGTCCAGCACGGTTTACTGGCTGATCTTCCTGCTGTTCCTGCCCGCGGTACTGGGCATCCTTCAGCTTCATGGCTTGCTGGGTCCGGTGGAGACCATGCTCCAGAAGGTGCTGGACTATCTGCCGAATCTGGCGGTGGCCGCGCTGATCTTCACCATTGGCTGGCTGGCAGCCGGCTTTGTTCGGCAGATCGTGACCCGGCTGCTGGAGTCCAGCCGTGTGAATGAACTGGCCGAGACCTACGGGGCCACACGGGTATTGGGTGAAGGCTATACCGCAGCGCGTGCGCTGGGCACGGTCATCTACATCATCATCCTGCTTCCGGTGGTGGTCGCAGCCCTGAACGCCCTGCAGCTGGAGGCGCTCACCGCCCCGACCCAGAACGTGCTGGCGCTTGTTCTCAACGCCATTCCCGCTGTCTTTGCCGCGGCGCTGTTGCTGGGCATTACCTACTTTGTAGGCCGGTTTATCTCAGGCCTGGTGGCACAGCTTCTGGGCGCGTCCAGCTTCGATCAGCACATGCGGTGTCTGGGCATAAAAACCGAGGAGGTTCAGGAAACCGGTGGCCGCACGCCGTCGCAACTGGTCGGGTCACTGCTGCTGATTGCGCTCATGCTCTTCGCCTCCATGGAGGCACTGTCTTTGATGCAGTTTGAGCATATGGCAGAGCTGATCTCAGAAATGCTGGTGTTCTTCGGGCAGGTTGTGGTTGGGCTGGTCGTCATCGGCCTGGGGCTCTATCTGGCGAACCTGGCCGCCAATACCATCCGCACGAGTACCTCCAGCAACGCCGATAGACTGGCCATGATTGCGCGCATCGCGATCATTGCCCTGGCCGTTGCCATGGGGCTTCACCAGATGGGCTTTGGTGAGGAAATCATCAATCTGGCCTTTGGTCTGACGCTCGGCTCTGTTGCCGTGGCCGCTGCTATCGCCTTTGGCCTGGGCGGCCGCGACCTGGCTGCACGCGAGCTTGAGCAGTGGCGTGGTGATGGCGGCAGTGGTAACAGTACTACCGCTAGGAAGAAGCCCGCCAGCAGCCAGAAAAAGAGCACCTGACCAGCCGCAGTAAACGTCCGCTGAGTACCTGACTGTTCCACGGTGTTGTCAGGCAATCAGCGCACGTTTCCCCTACCCCCTCGGGAACATCTATTCGATCATAAGTGTTCTAGCGCACCGACACAGCACAGGGATGCGAGCAGGCTCAAGGTGCGAGGTGGTACGTGATCATCGTGCCAGGACCGCGCCATAAGGAGATTCACAATGAGCAAGCTACCCCTGGACAAACTAAGCCAACAGGTGCGCCTTTGTACGGCCCTGTTCCTGATGCTGCTGATGCTTGGCGCCTGTGCCTCCCAACCATCGCCACCCAACAATGCCCTGCTTTCAGCACGCGATGCCATCGCGACGGCTGAGTCATCCGGGGCACGCCAGTATGCTGGATCGGAACTGGACGAAGCTCGCCAACAGTTGGTGAAGGCAGAGCAGGCCGTGAGTGACGGAGACATGGTCAAGGCGGAGCGTCATGCCTATCAGGCACGCGTGTCAGCAGAACTCGCGGCAGCAAACACTGAGTCGTCCAAGGCCCTCGCTATTAACCGCGAAATGAAGCGGAGTGCCGAGGCCCTCACCGAAGAAATGGGCCGTAAAGGAGAACAGCAATGAACCATTCAACCAATAAAAGGTCGCTGCTGGCCGTCGCTATCTCATTATCGCTTGTGCTGGGCGGCTGTGCTGCCACGCCGGAGAGCCCGGACGGCTCTGCCGAGGTACGCAATAAACTGAACACTCTTAAAGGCAACCCGGACCTGGCGAATCGCACCCGGGTTGAACTGAGAGCCGCCGAGCAAGCTGTACAACTCGCCGAGCAGCCCCTGCCAGAGGCTCAGTCCGACCTGGGCGAACACCGGGTCTACATGGCTGAACGGAGGGTGGAAATCGCCAAAGCCCGGGCCACCACACTGCATGCCGAAGCCCAGCGTGAGCGGCTCAGCCAGGAGCGTGATACGGCACGGTTGGCAGCGCGGACTGGCGAAGTAGAACGTGCCCGAAGCGCACGGGATGAGTCAGATGCCGCCAGGGCGTCACAGACGGCATCAGCCGCCGCATCGGCTGCCGAGGCCCAGCGCATGGCCGAGGAAATGCAGCGGGAGATTGAAGACCTGAAAGCCAAGGTCACTGATCGCGGGCTGGTGCTGACATTGGGTGACGTGCTTTTCGCAACCGGCAGTGCTGACCTTCAGCACGGCGCGAACGCCAACCTGGATAAGCTTGTGACCTTTCTCAATGCTCACCCGGAGCACAAGGTTATGGTAGAAGGGCACACGGACAATGTGGGCGGAAAGGAACTGAATCAGACGCTGTCGCTGCGACGCTCTGAAGCAGTCCACAATTACCTGGTTGAAAAAGGCATTGCCGAGGAACGCCTGACCAGCAAGGGGATCGGCATGGAGCGCCCGGTCGCTGATAACAGCACGCCCAGCGGCCGACAACAGAACCGCCGGGTGGAGATTGTTATCGGCAATACCCAGGCCGCGCCAGCAGCTGGTGTACGCTAGGAATGCGCCCGATCCTCCCCGGTGGGATTCCGCGGTAGGGGCAGTAGCGCTCATTGCTCTCAGGTGATGCCAGAATCGACTACGCTGAAAAGTGTGGTCTTTTTTGGTATTGGTAAGCGAGAAAACGTTCATCATGTCCGAAGTCAGGGATATGCGCTCGAATACATCAAAAAGAACACGAGCCAGGGCGACCAGGACAACGGCACTTCCAAGCGCCTTCAGGGCACACTGATTGGTAGACTGCAAGAGATGCGATACCTGCAAATCCTGGCAAGGTTCACCGTGATCCTGAGCGTCTCCGCCGCCTCCACCTGGGCCGCGGATACGCTCGACACCAATCGCCAGTGGGATGCGTTACCCGCACCGAACGGGGACGAGGGGCGGCAAACACTCAAGGCGGCCGCGCAATCCCTGGCCTCGCTGGATGTGACGCTGGCGGCGGAGCCACTGATAGAGCAACGGCTGAGCCGGTTGGCGTCCACACCAGCGGACGCCCCCCTCATCCGAGCGCTGCGGGAGTCACTCGGCCAGGCCATTGATCGGCGGGACTTCCTGTTGTTCCTGGACGATGTGGCCCGGGCTCAGCCGGAACGCGTGCGCGTGCACTCCGGGCGTGCGCGGCGGGCGGGCATCCTTCTGCACCCCAATGACGTCTTCAAAAGCGAGCCCCGCCGTTACGGCGGG
>NZ_JACHUZ010000011.1:0-157681 GCF_019903425.1 Vreelandella halophila | reverse complement strand
CCGGCCTTTTTTCTTATACACATCGAGATGTAAAAAGGGGACACTTTAAAAGGCGCCCCCCGCCGTTACGGCGGGCAGACGCTGGCTATCGCACCGCCTCCTCGGCCCCCCGATCTCGATCCCGCACCGGACGGCGCGCCGCTTGGTGAGCGCTGGAGCGCACGTTATCCCAATCCACCCGATGAGACGGAGCGCCTCCGGGCGCTGGAGGCGGAAGGCGGCGGCGACTTCCGAGAACGCATCGAACAACTGATTGAGCAGCTGCGTGACCAGGGTGCCGAGGTCCACGTGCTAGCCACGGTACGACGGCGCGAGCGGGGGTACCTGATGTACGGAGCCTTCACCCTGAGCCGGGCCAGCACCCGGGCACAGGTGGAGCAACGGACCGAGGAACTGAATCGACTCAACCAGGAATGGGATCTGGATATCCCCATCCAGTGGCAGCATCCGGATGGCTGGCGGGCCACCATTGAGGCCGCCAGCCAAATGGCCGAGGCCTATAACGTGGTCTATGCCACACGCCACGGCGCGCGCCATTCCAATCATTACGGTGCCGGGGCCATTGATCTGTCGGTGACTCGCCTGCCACGACGCCTGCGGCTGCAGGCACCGGACGGTACGGAGCGGACTTTCGATCTCAGCGGCGCCAACGAGCCCCGAGACCTCAACCTTACCCCGCGGCTCATCGAGTGGATCGAGGCTCACTACGGGGTCCGGAAGCTGCGGTCTGACTATCCCCACTGGGGGAACGCCAGCGGGAACTAGGCTCACTGCCCTGGAAGCATATCGGGCTCAGCGCCCGTTTGGCAGAACCGCCACATCCAGCCAGAACCCCTCAATGGCTTCCGCGATCCGGTAGAACTGTGACAGTCCGAGTGGCTTGGTGATGTAGCAGTTGGCATGCAGCTGATAGCTGGTGGTGATGTCCTTCCGGGCCTGGGAGGAAGTAAGCACAATCACCGGCAATGCCCTGAACTCCGGATCGCTCTTAATGACCTCCAGGAATTCGCGGCCATCCATACGGGGCAGGTTAAGGTCGAGCAGGACAAGATCCGGGGTCACCGCGTCCCCATATTCGCCCTCCTGGCGCAGGAAACGCATGGCGTCCTCGCCATTGCGGACCGGGTGCAGGCGCGTGCCCCTGCCGGTCTCTCTGAAGCTTTCCAGGATCAGGTCCACATCCGCAGGGTTGTCCTCAACCAGCAGGATTTCGAGCGCGTTGGTGTGCGGTTTCATGGGGATTCCCCTTTTCCAGTTCGGGGCGTCCTTGGGAGCGTGACATGGAAGCGGGTGCCCGCGCCGGGCTGGGACTCAAACCCGATTCTGCCGCCGTGGCGCTCCACGATGCGCTTGGCCACCGCCAGCCCAATACCGGTGCCGGGATAGCGGTCCCGTTCGTGCAGACGCTGGAACACCTGGAAGACACGCTCCGCATACTGGGGATCGATGCCGATGCCGTTGTCCTGAACATGGAAGAGCCATTCGGCCGGCTTTTCCTCACAGGAGACATGAACCCGGGCCGGCTCTTCGCCGTGGAATTTCAGGCCGTTGAAGATAAGGTTCTGGAACAGCTGGACCAGCATGGATTCGGAGGCCCTGACCGTTGGCAGCTCATCCCAGGTTATGCTCGCCCCGGGCTGTTCAGTCAGCGTGACACTGAGCAGATTCACCACGTGGTTGACCACGGCGTTGACGTCCACGCGGGCAATATCCAGCTCACCCCGCCCCACCCGTGAATACAGCAGCAGGTCATCAATGAGCAGCTGCATCCGCTCGGCCCCTTCCACCACGTACTTCATGGCCTTGGCGCTCTTTTCGTCCAGATCCTGGCCCAGGTGGCGTTCCATCAGTTCGGTGTAGCTGCGCACCATGCGCAACGGCTCCTGGAGGTCGTGGGAGGCAACATATGCGAACTGCTCCAGCTCGGCATTGGAGCGCGCCAGCTCATCGGCCTGCCGGGCCAGTGCCTCCTCGGCCTGTTTGCGGTAGGTGAGATCGATGATGGCACTGAGTACATGGGTGCCATCCGGCATGTGGATGGGCGTGAGGCCCACTTCGATGGGAATTTCCTCACCATCCCGGCCCATGCCGTAAAGGTCTCGGCCCTGCCCCATCATTCGGGGCTCGGGCGTGGCCAGGTAACTTTCCCGGTACTTGTGGTGGGATCCCCGAACGGAGGCGGGAACCAGCATTTCGACGGAGTTGCCCAGGAGTTCCTCGCGCGCGTACCCGAAAAGCCGCTCCGTGGCGCGATTGACCAGCACGATTTCTCCGGTGGGGTTCACCAGGACCAGGGCGGAGGGTGAGGCGTCGATGATGTCCCGGTATCGCTGTATTTCGGCCTCAAGCTCACTCATTGCTCTCCCTCCCGGCCGACTTAAGCCAGCCATGGAACTGGGAAAGCCCGACGGGCCTGCCGATATGGAAGCCTTGCAGAACATCACACCCGATTCCGCGCAGGAATGCCTGTTGTTCATCGTTTTCCACACCTTCAGCGACCACACACAGCCCCAATGCCCGGGTCAGGCCCAGAAGGTTTTCGAGGATGGCTTCCGTCTGGCGGTTGCTGCCGATCTCCATGACAAAGCTGCGGTCGATCTTGAGCACGTCTACGGGCAGCTTGCGGAGGTAGCTGAGCGACGAGTAGCCGGTTCCGAAATCGTCAATGGCAATGGAGACGCCGAGTTGCCGCAACCGCCGAAGGGTTTCGCAGGTCCGGTCAAGATCCGCCATGATGGAGCTTTCGGTCAGCTCCACCTCGAAGTTCCCCGGAGGCAGTCCAGTGGACTCGAGGATTCCGGCAATCTGGTCAAAAAGCCCCGGGTCGTACAGCTGGCGCATGGACACATTGACGGCCATACGCAGCGTTATGCCCAGATCCCGCTGGGTTTCGACGGCCATCAGCGCCGCCTGCTTCATGACCCAGTAACCAACCCGCTCGATCAGCCCCACATCCTCCATGACCGGGATGAAGTCCGCCGGGGACAGGACCGGAATGGTGTCGCTGGGCCAGCGCAACAGGGCCTCAACACCCACGGCCTGGCCGTCCGACGCGCGTATCTGGGGCTGGTAGGCCAGCCACAGCGTCTCGTCCGCAACGACCTGGCGCACGGCCTGTTCCCTCAGGAGACGGCTCTCCACCTCGCGCTGCAGCTGTTCGGAGAAGAAGTGATAGTGGTTCTGCCCGCGCTCCTTGGCCTGATACATGGCGGTATCGGCCGCGGAATAGAGCTCCTGGGCACAACTGCCGCAGTGGGGATAGGTGGCGATGCCGATGCTCAGCCCGATCCCAACACTGCTCTCGCCCACTCTCACGGGCTCGCGAAACACTTCAATCAGTTTCTCCGCCACATGCGCCGCATCATCGGGCTGTTCAACGTCCGAAAGCACCAGCGCGAATTCATCGCCTCCCAGCCGGGCAATAAAGTCACTGCTGCGGCTGCTCTCGCACAGGCGCTCCCCAACGTGCTGCAACAGCTCGTCACCGGCACTGTGGCCCATTGTGTCGTTGATGTTCTTGAAGTGATCCAGGTCGATGTAAAGTACGGCCACCATGCCGCCTTCACGGTCCACATGGGCGATCAGGCGGTCGGTATGATCGAAGAAATGGTTCCGGCTGTTGAGCCCTGTCAGCTGGTCGAACTGCACCAGCTGTTTCAGCTTCCATTCGACTTTCTTGCGTTCGGTGATGTCGTGGTAGGCGATGAGTGTTGCCGGTGCCTCATTCCAGTCAAGCGTTGCCCTGCGCACCTCGGCCACACGACCCCCGGGCAGCTCCAGCTCATCTCCTTCTTCTCCCATCAGATCCTGGCTGAGCGGGGTGCCGATGTCATCCGGTGCCCTGACCCCGAGCATAGTGCTGGCCGCCTGGTTGAAAAAGAGAAGCCGCAGGTCATTACTCATGACCACCATGCCATCCGGGTTTGTTTCCAGGATCCGTGCATACTGGGCCTGCATACGATGACGCTCCATGGCATGGCGGATGGCCTGGGAAAGAACCGCGGAACTGAGATCCTGTTTGGCACAGAAATCCTGAGCATGCTCACGGATAACACGGACGCCAAGCTGTTGGTCGCGGCTGCCGGTGAGCACGATGATGGGAATGTCCGGCGTGATGGCCCGCAGTTTGATTACGGAGGTTACGCCGGAGCTGTCGGGCAGGCCCAGATCCAGCAACACGATATCGATGGCGTGCTGTTCAAGCAGCGCCTCGACCTGTGCGAGCTGGGTGGCTTGCAGAACACTGACCCGGGGACCGAACGCATCGGCCAGATAGAACTGGCACAGATCCGCATCCGCGGGGTTATCCTCAATCAACAGAATCGTGAAAGGGTGCCCATGCCCGCCGCCTGAGCCCGCGCTGGATCCCGGCCCGGGATCACTGCTGGTCAAGCTGTTCTGGATTAGATTCATGAATACCACCCGCTCCCGGTCAACGTCCTTGGTCAATCCCAGCTCCTCTAGCCAAAGTAGCTCTTCGGCAAAGGCAGTTCAATCAGTGACCAAAACCGGTTATGGCCTGGCGGTATGCTTGGAGTGTTGGGAAAGCACGGGCGGTGACTCTGAATGCGGAAGCCCAGGGCGAATGCCTCAGCCAGGCACGCGACACGGCGCGCCTGTCGGAACTCGGTTCACCCCAGGACTGCAGAAGCGCCGATTCGGCGCTTCGCGTCCTCTTGAGCAAGATTCCGCTCAGGTCTCGCTGAAAATATCCCGGAACATGATGTAGTTAGCGATCAGGAGAACTGGAAATAGCACCAGCAGGCCCAGAAGGAGCGGAATGGCGGCAACGATCCCCAGAAGCACGCCGATCAGGCTCCACCAGAACATGGGCAGAATGTTCCGGAGGCAGGCCCTGAAGCTGGTCTTGAGCGCCTCGCCAATGCCGTAGTTGCCAAAGAACACCAGGGGCACGCTGAACCAGTAGGCCATCATCCAGGGGACCATCAATGCCAGGATGATCAGAGGCCCGAGCATCAGTGCCATAGAGGCGTTGGCCATCTGGTGTGGCTCAAACCCACCACCCCCATGCATCCCGGCCATACCGTTCATACTCGAAGTCCCGAAAATGCCTCCCATCACAACGACCATGATGACGAACGAGACGGCAATATTAATGGCACCCAGACCCACCAGGGGCCAGGGACGCTGGCGGAAAGCGGCAAATAGGTCGGCAACGTTGACCTCTCCCCCTTCCCGCGCCTGATAGGCCATATAGAGCATCCCGGCACTGAGAACCGGGGTTAGCAGCATACTGATCACGGACCCAATCAGCGGAATGACCTCAAGACCGATGAAGATGGCAACAAACAACAGCATGGCCAGGAGCCAACGGCCCCAGGCAGGCGCGAACAACGGCCAGGCTTCCTTGATCCATCGCCAACCGTGCCCAATGGGCCGGCGCCGGGGATCGCCCAGCGGTAGTTCCACGGGACCAGCCTGATAAGCCTGATGACTGTCTGGATTCTCACTCATCGAATTCTCCCTGTTATCCAATAATCCATTTTTCTTTAAACACGGCAACGCTCCGGTGACGCAGGTGGTCACGATAAGCAACGCGTTGTGAGCGTAGCAGAGATTCTGAAGATGAGTGCAGGCCACTCAAACCTTCAAAACAAACCGGGGATTCTGGTTGAATCTGCGGAGGGAAGATTACCACCAGAAAAGGATACGCCCTATGTCCAACCGCACCACCCCGCTGACAGAGCCCCTTTACGACTACCTCCTGGATCACAGCCTGCGCGAGTCAGAGGCCGCCCGCGCCCTGCGCGAGGAAACCGCCACCCTCTCAAAGCACAACATGCAGATTGCGCCCGAACAGGGTCAGTTCATGCAGATGCTGGCGCGGCTGATCGGCGCCACGTCCTACATCGATGTGGGCGTGTTTACCGGCTACAGCAGCCTGGTGATGGCCGAGGTGCTGCCCGCGAACGGGCGGATCCTGGGGTGTGACCTGGAGTCCTCCTGGACGGACATCGCCCGCAGGCACTGGGAGGCCGCCGGCATCTCGGAGAGGATCGATCTGGTCCTGGCGCCGGCGCTGGAGACGCTGAAAAGCCGGATTGATGCGGGCGAAGCCGGCCAGTGGGACGTGGCCTTCATCGACGCCGACAAGGCGGAATACATCGACTATTACGAAGCCTGCCTCACGCTGGTGCGCCCGGGCGGCCTGATCCTGGCGGACAACACCCTGTGGAACGGCAACGTCGCCGATCCGGCAGTGGACGATGAGGATACGCAGGCGATCCGCGCCTTCAATGCCCATGTGCACGGGGATGACCGCGTTGACCTGAGCCTGGTGCCGATCGGGGATGGCCTCACCCTGCTTCGCAAACGAGGCGCTACTGATTCGTAATCCAGGCGAATCCGGGCCTTATTCCTCGCTGAACTCCCGCTTTTTCTCGTCCTGGAATACATCACTGAACGCAGCCGCCAGGATCCCGGCTGGGAGGGCCACCAGGCCGATACCGGCGAAGGCAGTGATGCCGGCAAAGATCCGGCCGAGGACCGTTACGGGTGTCACATCGCCATAGCCAACGGTGGTCAGGGTGGCCACGCTCCACCAGAGGGCCCTGGGGATGCTGCCGAAGGCTTCGGGCTGGCGCTCGGCCTCAAACACGTACAGCATGGCGGCGCTGAACAGCAGCAGCATGAAGGCGGCACCGCCACTGAGCAACAGCTCCTGCCGCCGTTGGTAAAGGGCCTTACCCAGTGCCTCGATCGCCTGGCTGAAACGGCCCAGCCGCGCGACACGCAACAGGCGAACGACCCGCATCAGCCGCAGCAGGAATGCATTCACGTCTCCCAGTGACAGCAGGAAGGGAACCAGTGCGATCAGGTCGATCAGCGCCCAGAAGCTGACCATGTAACGCAGCCGACCCGTCAGCCCCCGGTAACGGGGGTTCTCCCCGGCCACCCAGACCCGCAGGCCGTATTCGATACTGAACAGGATGAAGAAGGTCGCTTCCAGCGTCTGGAACAGGACCGCATGCCCATGGCGCAGTAATGGTTCGGTCTCCAGCACCGCAACCATGACTGACAGCAAAATCAGGACACAGACGACCATGTTGAAGGGCGAGAGCCCCCGGCCGGGCCATGAGGAGGACTCGATGTGTTCGTAGAGGCGGGCGCGCATTCAGGATCCTCAGCTTTCAAGCTGCCTGAGCATAGCAGAGAACACCGCAGCCCAACGGCAACGGGCTACCAGATCGCGATCAGGGCCCCGGACCCCAGCACCAGGGCCCCGCCCACTTCCGCCACGATCAACAGCCCCATGAACCCGTGAATCACCCAGGGTGGCAGGGTTGTCTTACCCAGGCGGTGCGGCTTGCGCATCTGGTTGCTGGTGTCCTGCAGGAGGCCATGAACGATGTAGGTGCTGATCGCGAACGCAAAGAAACTCAATGCCGCCACCGCTGCCAGGGTGTTCAGCCAGCCGGGATAGATGCTGTAGCGCGCAAAGGTGGCCAGCACCAGCGCGGCGAAGCTGTACATCAGTGAGCTGCGATGGGCGATGTCCACGTACCGCGGCGCGGTCGCCTTGGGGCTGGCGGTCATGGCCGCGTACTTCCAGATCCCGGTCAACAGGCCGGTCATGAGGAAGATGAAGGCTGCCGTGAGGCTGATTTTTTCTGCAAGGGGCATTGGTGTTATTCCTGAGCGATTCACTCGATGTGAGCCGAAAAAAGGACCTATTCGGCTCACCCAATGAGCCGAATAGCACTCATAATCGGCTCATCCTTTCACGAAATCTGCATCATTTCCCATGTCCGGACTGACGGTCGGCTTAGACAAAAAGAACCGGTATGCTGTCCAGCGACACGCTTCACGAACCCTCGACGCACTTTGAGATGCCCTAAGGAGACCGGTTCATGACGGATCAGACACACCCCACCACGGTACTGGTGACCGGCGCGACCGGCTATGTCGCCGGCTGGCTGGTGAAGGCGCTTCTCAAGGAGGGACATACCGTTCACGCGGCGGTGCGCGATCCCTCGAACAAGGAGAAGGTGGCGCACCTGGATGCCCTGGCGGCCGAGCAACCCGGCGAAATCCGGTATTTCCGGGGCGATCTGCTGGAGGAAGCCTCCTATCACGAGGCCATGCAGGGCTGCGAGATCGTGTTCCACACGGCCTCGCCCTTCATTGCCAGCGTGGCGGACCCGCAGCGGGACCTGGTCGACCCGGCCGTCAAGGGCACGCGCAACGTGCTCAACAGCGTGAACGCCACCGACAGTGTGAGTCGCGTGGTGCTGACCTCAAGCTGTGCGGCCATCTACGGCGACAACGCGGACATGGCCAGCAGCAAGACCGGCGTCTTCACCGAGGCGGACTGGAACACCTCCTCGAACCTGGAGCACCAGCCCTACTCCTACTCCAAGACCGAAGCGGAAAAGGCAGCCTGGGAAATCGCGGAGCAGCAAAGCCGGTGGGACCTGGTGACGGTGAACCCCTCACTGGTACTTGGCCCGGGCATCAAGCCCGACGCCACCTCCGAGTCTTTCTCCATCTTCAAGCAGATGGCGGATGGCACCCTCAAGCCCGGTGCGCCGGATCTGGCGTTCGGCCTGGTGGATGTCCGCGATGTGGCCGAGGCCCATGTACGCGCCGCCTTCACCCCCGAGGCGAAAGGCCGTTACATCGCCTCAGGCCATGACTCGAGCCTGATGGAAATCGCTTCCATCCTGCGGGAGTCCTTCGGGGACGCCTGGCCCTTCCCCAAGCGCACCCTGCCCAAACCGCTCCTCTGGCTGGTGGGCCCACTGGCCAACAAGGCGCTCACCCGCAGATTCATCAGCCGTAACGTGGGCTACCCGGCCTCATTCGATAACACGAAGAGCAAAAAAGAGCTGGGCATGGCCTACCGGCCGCTTCCGGAAACCGTGGACGAGATGTTCCAGCAGATGCTGGAGGCAGGCTCCATCCGCAAACCCTAGCGGATCAGCGACGCTGCCCATTCCAAGGCCTCCGGGTACTGCGCCCCGTCCAGCACGAATTCCTGGCCACGGGACGCACTCCGGAGGTGGCACTCCCCCTCCACCAGCGCCCATCGCTCACGATTCCGGTGGTAACTCATCGGCGTCCGGTCACCCTCGGGGTAGAAACAGGCCGGCAGGCGCCAGTTAGTAACCTTGCGGCTTCCCGGCACCGTCAACCGCAGCTCTTCCCGGAAAGCGTCAAAGACACCAGCACGGAACTCAGTCTCATCCCCACCAATGTAAAGCGTATTGGCGCGCAGTGACTGTGGATAATGGGGATGCTCCCGAACCCATGGAAATTCCTCGATCAGGGCATCCTCGACCGACCGGACGGCCTCAACCTGAAGCCATCCCCAGAAGGCGTGAAAGGGATTGCTGTCCCGCCGGAACCGCCACTTCCCTGCCACCGGCTCAACCTCACGGAACAGACCAAAGAACAGGAACAGATCCCCCTCGCCAACACCCTCGTTCCGAAGGTGCGCCTGGGCCTGCCCGGCCTGACCCAGCGAGGGCCGCCAACCCGAAAGTCGTGGGCGGAGATCGGGGATGATATCCGGATCCAGGTGCGCCCCCTCGGGTGCCCGTGCGGGCTCACCGGTCAGATCCGCCACCAGCTCGCCCACATTGAACCCATCGAACGTCAGCTCCTGATAACAGACCGGGGACTGGTCATCCGGTATCGGCAGGGCCAGGAAACGCCCATCCGGAAACACGGGGCTGGGGCAGCCACCCGCTGTGGAATCAAAGCCTTTCCGGCTCAGGATCAGTTTCATGGCAACAGATCCCGAACGGTCACATCCGCCATGGCCTGCACCCGCTCCCCGATCAGCAACCGGTGGCACTGCCGGGGATCACGCTCGTAACACATCATGCAGGGGGATTCAGTCCGGGCCAGTTCGATCAGGCGGTTGAGCGCCTGATCGGCAGGCGCCGTATCCAGGTGTGCTTCGTAAAGCCGGTTGAAGGTGGCCGTATCGCCCTGCCGGGCCGCATCCCGGGCGGTTTCCGGTGCGCCCAGTACCGGCCAGCTTTCATAGCCAATACCATGCTCGGCCAACGCGGGCCCAAGATGCTTATAGGCGAATTCACGACGCCGGGAATGGGGCTGAGCGCGCACATCGATCAGGCGCGTAACGCCCGCCCGGCTCAGCGCCTGCGCAAACTCCGGGAACCCGGATTTCTCATAGCCAATCGTGAACAGCATCAGGATACCTGATCGATTTTAATCCCCGGCAGAACCGGATTCCCGGAACCTGTAAGGTGCCATCTCTTCACGAATCACGGTTCGAAGCCGTTCCTCTGAAAGCTCGGGTTCCGTCTCAAAAATCGCCGCCCTTAGGGCCTGGTTGATCGCCGTCTGATAACCAACGCCTTTCTCCTCGGCCCGTTCCCGGAAAGCTTTGATCACATCGTCGTCCAGCATGATCGTAATCCGGGTTTTGCCCGTCGGCGATGAGACCGCCCCCCGTTTTGCCTGACTGAAATCGTCCTCCTCACGCATGCGCATGGTATTGCCTCGCTTCTCCCGGACTCGCCTTCTTCAGACCAAACTGTATCTCCATGAGATTTAGTGTGCATTCAATATGCATACCCCTCAAAATCCAGAAGCTTTCTCGCCAACCATCCTGGATAACGGTGGCGAAGGCGCCTGCACCCGGGAATTCCCGGTCTACACCACGTCACGCATTGAGGCGGGTGGCCCGATCACCGGGGACGTATTCAAGTGCCAGCTCAAGCCAGTCTCCAGGGCGCTGAATGACGGTACCTACGGCAGCCGCCGCTTCACACCGGAACAGGTCGAGCGCGTGGATGCCGGACGGCCAGTCAATCTTTAACGCATCAGCCGGGGCCGATCCATTCGGCTCCGGCATTTCCCACCCCGCATAAGATGCCCGCTCATGACGTTAAGGGCTCAAACCACTCGATTTGTGGTCTCTATCGCAAATAATCCCCCATAATGGACCATAAACTGTCCTATAGTGACACCAGAAGAGCGCTTCTCGCATTAAGTCTCCCCTGAATGATTCGGATACCCGGTGCCGGGTACCCCCGACGTATCGAGGTCAGCATGTCGCCCTACAGACCGCCCGCTGCGGAGCCAACCGACAATCGCCTGCTTGCTCAATTGACGCCGGAAGCCCGGGAAAGCCTCATTCCGCATCTCAAGCTGGTCGAGCTCAAGCTGGGCGATGTTATCTATGAGGCCGACCAGGATCTGGAGTACGTCTACTTCCCCACAGACAGCATCATTTCCCTGCTCTATGTCATGACCAATGGTGCCTCGGCGGAAATCGCGGTCGTCGGCTACGAGGGACTGGTGGGCATTGCTGTCTTCATGGGTGGGGAGAGTACCCCGAGCCGGGCCGTGGTCCAGAGTGCCGGTTCCGCCTACCGCCTGCCAGCCGCTGAGCTGAAGCGGGGGTTCAACCGGGATCCGGATATGCGCATGACCTTGCTCCGCTACACACAGGCGCTGATCACGCAGATGTCACAGACTGCGGTATGCAACCGTCACCACACCATTGAACAGCAGCTGTGCCGTTGGCTGCTGCTTTCCCTGGATCGTCTGCCGACCAATGAACTGGTCATGACTCAGGAGTTGATCGCCAATATGCTCGGCGTCAGGCGTGAGGGCGTCACAGAGGCGGCCGGCAAGCTTCAGCGTTCCGGGGTTATTGAGTATTCACGTGGCCGCATCTGGGTACTGGACCGGGAGACCCTGGAGCAGATGTGCTGTGAATGCTATGCCACCGTCAAGCGTGAAACGGATCGGCTGCAGGGGATCCCGGCACCCTCATGAGCGCCGGACCAGTGAACCCGCCATCCGTGATGGACTCCCGGTGCTCCGCGGCGTGGTAGCGGCTGCCACCTTCGCCCGGGACAGGGACTTGCGAGCGTACATGGCGTCATCCGCTCGGTGCAGCAGTGTCTCCATGGTGAGGCCATCATCGGGGAAGACGCTGATGCCAATGCTCAGTGTCAGTGTAGTTCCATACCCTTCCAGCAGGCCGGGCTCCGAAATGGCCCGCCGCAGTTTCCTGGCCATCCGCCCAGGGTGACCGAGGCGGTCTATGTCACTGAGCAGCACGATAAACTCATCACCCCCGTAACGGCAGACAGTGTCGGTTTTCCGAACACAGCTCGACAGAATCCGCGCCAGGCTCACCAGCAGCTCATCTCCAGCCTGATGACCCAGTGTGTCGTTCACTTCCTTGAAGTTGTCGAGATCCACGAACAGCAGCGCCACCTTGCGCTGATGCCGCTTGGCAAGTGCTGTGGCATGGTCGAAGCTTTCGCTGAGGGCGGTGCGGTTGAGCAGTCCGGTCAGCGCATCATGGCGGGCCAGATAGGCCATCCGGTCCGTCATCGCCTGGGAGAACTTCACGTCGTGAAACACGATGACAGCCCCACAGACCCGCCCCTGCCGATTATGGATGGGCGCTGCCGAATCCTCGATCGCCACTTCCTCACCTTCTCGGTCGATGAGGAGGGTGTTGGCGGCGAGCGCAACGATGCAGTCTTCCTGAATGGCCCTCTCGGCCGGATTACCGACGGGCTCTCGGGTGGTGGCATCCAGAACCCGGAAGATCGTGGTAAACGGCTTCCCCCTGGCGTCTTCGAACAACCAGCCGGTCATCTGTTGCGCGACGACGTTCATGTAGGTAATGCGACCGGCGACATCCGTGCTGATCACGGCATCACCAATTGAATCAAGCGTTACCCGGGCCCGCTCACGCTCCTCGAACAGCATGGCCTCAATACAGGAACGGGAGGGCTCCAGCAGCCTGTGGGGATTGGCGCCATCCGGCGTATAGGGTACAAAACCTGCATAGTGGGTCATGCCTTCGACCTCCGAGCACCCCTGAAATGGGATCTGAAATCAGGATCGTAGAAGAATGCCGGACCGGTGTCCGTTCGGTACCACACGCAGATCCGGCATTGGCACTCATAGAAGGCTTGTTCTGGCCGTTAATCGCCGCTCAACCGGCGCGAATGCCAGTAGTTGGAGGCCCAGTAGCGGTTGTTGAGGTTGGACAGGGAGACACCCTGGCTCGAGGAAACGTGGAAGAACTGCTGATCCCCCATGTAGATGCCCACATGGCGCGTCTTGTAACCGGTCTTGAAGAACACCAGGTCCCCCGGGCGCAACTGGTCACGGCTTATGGTGCGCCCCACTGTGGCCTGTCGCCGGGTGGTGCGGGGGATATCATGCCCGAGGCGGGCCAGGAAGGTCCGGTGCACGAGCCCGGAGCAGTCCACGCCATTCTGGCTCATGCCGCCCATGCGGTGCGGTGTGCCCTTCCACTTGGCGTACTGGTCCATCAGGATGCTGTGCACGGTCTGCCGCTCGGTCAGGTCCACGGCATCGCCCCGGGACGTGACAGGAGTGGGCTTCTGAAGGGAACCGCCGGTGCTGGCGCAGCCAGCAAGGGTGAGAAGCGCCAGGGCGCAGAGGATCTGTCGGGTCATAGCTCAGATTTCCGTGTTCTGTAACCCCATGTTAGCCGTAACGGCGAGGCTGACAAGTTACGATTCACCTCCGCCCGGCGGCATCACCACCCATTCGGGCTCATCGAACTCACCGATGGGGCGGATATCGCACAGGTGGGAGGCACTCCGGATGATCTCGGCCACCCTGGGATGCTGCTCCGACTCCATGGCATCCCGGTCCGCCTTGCTGTCCCATTCGGCAATGGCGATCAGCACATTGGGGTCGTCCATCTTCCGGTGCAGCGCTGTGCCCCGAGCGCCGGCGGCCTGCTGGATGATCTCGCTCGCCCGCACCCAGGCATCAGCGTACTCCTCCGCCGTGTGGCCTTCGCGGATATGGACCTCAAACAGGTATTTCATTGTGCCTCCGGTATTGTGGCTTCACATCCCCCCAGACTAAGGCCATTATTGGCCCATGTCGCTGTCCTGGCTGGAACCGCTGCCCATTGATGTTGTCCGCGCCCCGAACACCCGGGGGCGTATTGGTATGAGCTACTGCCCGGGCCGCTACCTGCGCGGCTGGGGCCTGATGGGCGGCCAGCGGGATCTGGAAAAGGATCTGGAGCACATCCGCCGCTGGGGTGCCCGGACCATGGTGACACTGGTCCAGGAGCCCGAACTCCGGACGCTGGGCGTGCCACACATGGCAGAGACTGTGCCCACCCGGGGGGTCGACTGGTTCCACGCGCCCATCCGGGATTTCAGTGCGCCGGGTAGCGCCTTTGAACTGGCCTGGGCTGAAGCGGGCCCCATCATCCGGGAACGACTGCGTGATGGCGAAGACATACTGCTCCACTGCCGTGCCGGGCTCGGGCGCACGGGAACTGTGGCAGCGCGCCTGCTGGTTGAGTTCGGGCATGAGCCGGAAGCCGCCATAGCCACCGTGCGCCGGGCACGCCAGGGAACCGTGGAGAATGCAGAACAGGTTGAGTACGTCCACAGCCTTGCCAAGCTCCAGGGGCTGGCCTGGCGACCGGATTGATACCCAGATGTCCCAAATCAGTTCATAAACCAAAAATGAACCTTATTGGTTCACAATCCAAAAATGAACTGATAAAGTTCAAAAATCACTCCCGGTTAACCGAGGATCAAGGCCATGAACCGCCTTGTGATGATCGCCGACATCATTGATTCAAGACAGCTGATCAACCGCGGCGCGATCCAGCAGGGGCTTGAATCGATGCTCGGCGTGCTGAACCACCAGAACAGCCAGTTGCTGTCTCCCTATACCATTACCCTGGGCGACGAGTTCCAGGCCGTGTTCAGCGGCGCCGATCAACTCTTTCCGGACATCCTTGCCATCATGCGCCAGCTCCATCCGGTGGAACTGCGGTTCGCGCTCGGTGTCGGGCCCCTTTCCACCGCCATCAACCCGGAACAGGCGATTGGCATGGACGGCCCCGCCTTCCACCAGGCCCGGGACCTGCTCACCAGCATGAAACATGACAGCCGCACTCTGGCCATCACCGGCCTGCCCCAGGATGATGGGCTTCAGGAGGCCGCGCTCGGGCTGTTCAACCTCCAGCTACGGAAGTGGCGCCCCAACCGGCTCGAAATACTGCAGCGGCTGCTGGAAGACCAGGATCTTCCGGAGATTGCCCGGCACCTCGACATCACCGAAAGGAGTGTGTACAAGAACATTCGTGAGGGCGGACTTGAACATGCCATCCAGCTGACCCAGGCCCTGACCCGGCGCATGAACGACGCCCTGGCGCGCACCGACTGAAACGGAGTTCCCATGGCCATTCTGCTCTTCCTCAATGCCTGGCTGCTCACCCGGCTCTGGTTCACCTTCCGGGACCGGCCCCTGCCCACGCGCGAGTGGACCATCCTGGCACTGGTCCAGGTGGTGCTGATCGGCCTGCTGACACCGGGACTGCACACCCTGGCGCTGATCCCCGCCGTGATCGCCTCGCTTGCCCTTTCCGAGGCCTGGAGCCCGAAGGAGCGGCTCAACGAGGGGCGCCTGGCCGGCGGGGCCCTGGTGGCGGTGGTGGCGTTCCTTGCCGCCTACTACGGGGCGCCGGACTCCTGGCTGCTGCCGGATCACCCCCCGGAGGCATTGCAGCCGGCCCTACTGGGTCTGCTCGGCTTCCTGCTGGTGGCGAACGAGACCAACCTCGCCATCCGCTCCCTGCTCCACCGCTTCCAGATGGAGCCCACCACCTCCAGCCACGGCGAGCCGGATACCGTTGACGACCGTGAGTACAACGCCGGGCGCGTCATCGGCATGCTGGAACGCTGGCTCATCTACCTGGTCGTGGTTTTTGCCCAGAACTACAACGTGATCGCGCTCATACTGGCCGCCAAGGGCTTTGCCCGGTTCCGCCAGCTGGAGGAGCGGGAGTTCGCGGAATACGTCCTCATCGGGACCCTGGCGTCACTGCTGTTCACCGTGGTGATCGGCCAGTCCATCCTCTATTTCTTCTGATCCAAACCAGGAGGAGGCCCCATGCCCCTGAGCCCTGCCCGCTCCATTGATACCGAACGTGGCCACTTTGCCTGGCGCGAGGGCGGCGACCCCGCCGGAACCCCGGTGGTGATGATCCACGGCTGGCCGGAGAGTTCCTGGTGCTGGGCGGCAGTGAATGAGCACCTGAAACCGGGACTGCGAGTGATCGCCCCGGACCTGCGCGGCCTGGGTGACAGCGAGCGCACGGAAGGGGCGGAACACTACCGCAAGCAGAATCTTGCCCAGGACGCGATCGCCCTACTGGATGCCCTGGGGATCGAACGGTTCCAGTTGGTGGGGCACGACTGGGGCGGCGTGGTGGCCCAGGAGATGGCCCTGGCGGAGCCCGAGCGCGTGCAGCGGATGGTGATCCTGAACATCGCCATCATCAACAACCTGCGCGGCAACCAGGAGGTGATTGAGAAGGTCCGGGGCTCAAGCGGTGCCCAGTACTGGTACCAGCACTTCATGCAGACGAAGGGGCTGCCCGAGGCCATGATCCCCGGCGCCGAGGCGGAATGGCTGGGCACTTTCCTCAAGCTGTCCAACCGCGAGCCCTTCCCGGAAGCAGCCTTCAACGAGTATGTGCGCACCTTCCGGATACCGGGCACGCCCCATGCCAGCGCCAACTACTACCGCACCTTCCACAACGACGCCAAGCGCTGGGCAACCCTCGCCGACCACGTCTGGCCCATGCCCGGCCTCTACATCTACGGCAACCGGGACCACGTGATCCTGCCGGAGTACCTCAACCACATCGAGGACTGCTTTGAATCCATCAGAGTACGCGAGGTGGAAGCCGGGCATTTCCTGCAGGAGGAGCAGCCGGAAGCCGTGGCGGAGCACCTGAACGGCTTCCTGGAATCCGCCTGATCGCTCAGGGGCCGGCGCGGCGAAGCGTCAGCACGCCGTTCTCCTGGGAGAAGTCCACCTGCCCCAGGGCGGTCATGCCCAGCAGCGCCATGTCGGCGTCCATGGAGGGACTGATGGTGCCCGGCACATTGCGGAAGCGCATATCCCCGAGACGCAGCTCCGGGATCGTGGTGCTCCAGACCGTGACCGTTCCGGCGGCGGTGCGCGCCCTGCCCCGACTCTCGCGTTCCAGCCCGGCCCGCTGGGCAATCGCATCCGAGACCGTGACCCGGGTCGCCCCGGTGTCCAGGATGAAGGTCACGTCGGCCCCGTTGATGGCACCCCCGGCAACATAGTGACCCTGCTGGTTGGCCTCCAGCTCAATGGTCTGGGCCCCGTTAACCATCTCGGTTGTGGGCGCCTGGTTCGGGTTCCGCTGGCTTTCCGTGATGCCGCCGAAGAACCAGGTGGCACCGCCGATCAGCACCAGCCAGAAGCCGCCGAAATACAGCAGGTAGCGGGTCTCGCTCGGCATACCTAGGCAGCCCCTCGCTGGTCCTCAGCGCGCATCTCGCGGGTCCAGTACACCGTGGCGCCGCAGACCGCCGCCGGCACCAGCACCAGGTTGACCAGTGGCACCATGGCCAGAACCGCCACCGGCATCCCGAAGCCCAGCGCCGTCAGCCGCTGGCCCGCTACGCGCTTACGCAGACCGTCGAAGGAGACGCGGTGGTTGTCCGCCGGGTAGTCCACGTACTGCAGCGCCATCATCCAGCTGTTGAACAGGAACCACAGCACCGCCGCCACCAGGTTCACCACCGGGATCAGCCCCAGCACGAACAGCACCAAGGCCCGGGGCAGGTAGTAGAGAATCTTCCGCACTTCCCGGTAAAGCGCGCGGGGCACGTCCTTCACGATCTGGAGCCAGCCGTCGTCCGGCGTCAGGGTCTCGCCAGCGATCTCCTTTTCCACCAGTTCGCAGAGATAGCCGTAAAAGGGCGAGCCGATGAGGTTCGCCAGCATCACGAAGCCGTAGGCCAGCAACAGAAGGATCACCAGGCCGTAGAGAATCCAGAAGACCCAGTCCAGAACCTGAAGCCACTCCCAGTCGGGCAGCCACCCCATGGCGGCGTCCACCATCACGGCATAGCCCTCGCCCAGCAGCCAGATCAGCAGGGCGAAAACCACCACATTCAGGATCAGCGGCAGGACCACGAACAGGCGCAGCCCCGGCTGGCGGATCAGCCGGAACCCCTCGCCCAGGTAGCCCATGCCACGGAACGGATTGCCTCTCACGTTTCACTCCCTCGACGCACGCTCAGTGGCCCAAAGCCTATCATGGGTGCCCCTCGCGCGCCGCCCTGTGCAGTACCGGCGTGAGCGACCATAATACCCCTGACATGCCCTGATGAGGTGATGATGAGCGAGGATGACGATACCCGTCCCAGCCCCGGTGCCATCCGGGAACCGGCCATGCGCCGCTCCGGCTGTGGCTTCCGGTATGACCCCGAAGAACTCAGTGGCGGCGTGGATTTCTCACGGGCGCATGAGCTGCTCCACGCTTCCAGCACGCTTGGGGTGCGCGACGCCACCGAGGAGGACGCTGAGGCCATCGCCGAACGCGTGAACAGCGCCTACCGCGGCGACATCAGCCGCAAGGGCTGGACCACGGAAGCGGACCTGCTCGGCGGCCAGCGCACCGATGCCGCCATGATCCGGGAACTACTCGATGACACCCTGTTCCGGCTGGCCTGGGAGGACGACACCCTGGTCGCCACCCAGCAGATCGAGCACCTGGACGAACACACCGCCGAGCTGGGCATGCTCGCGGTTGCCCCGGACCGCCAGGGAGCAGGGCTGGGCCGCCGCATGGTCGCCGATGCGGAAGCAACCGCCAGGGACCGCCTCGGCTGCCGCACACTGCGAATCCGTGTCCTCCACCAGCGCTCGGAGCTGCTGCGCTGGTACGAATCCCTGGGGTTCGAACACACCGGTGAGACCGCGCCCTTCCCCACCTCCCCGCGCTTTGGCGAACCCAGGGTGAACGATCTCTGGTTCCTGGTTCTGGAGAAACGGCTCAACGCCGGCTGAAGGATCCGGCGCTGGTCCCGGAACGCGGGCGGATTTGCCGTTCAGCACGGGACATTCTATCTTCCTATCCAGATCCCCATGACCCGAAAGGGCATTACGGGCCGGGGATCATCGTCTGAACGCACAACATCCACGGAGGATCCATGAGTTCAATCGCCAGGGACAGCAGCCGGGTCCCCCCGGTCTGGGAACGTCTGCCACAGATCTTCGGCTACCCGTTCAAGACCGCCTGCCTGACCACGCTGGGGCTCGCCGCCATTCTCTACCTGATCGGCATGATGGTGCCGCTGCTCGGCCTGATCCTGGTGATTGCCGCCTGGGTGGTGCTCTACAAGTTCGCGTATGACGTGCTCGAGGCCACGGCCCGGGGCTGGATGGACCCGCCCGAGATCCAGCGCAAGAGCAACAGCTGGGTATTGGTGAAGACCTTCGGGCTTTTTGTGCTGCTGGGCTTCGCGGTTACCGGCATTGCCATGGTCACGGGTTCCCTTGCGCTGGTGGCGGCTGCGGCACTTTTCATCGTGCTGGCGCTGCCGGCGGCCATCATCACCCTGGCCATGAGCAACAGCCTGATGTCGGCGCTCAACCCCGGAACCTGGATCAGTATCATGCGTTCGGTGGGCTTTCCCTATTTCATCGCCTCACTGCTGCTGTTCATGCTCTCGGTCAGTCAGGGCATGGCGGAGTCCCTGGTAGCGGGCCTCTTCGGGCCCAGCCTGGCGGGTCACGTCGGGGTATTCCTGATTGGCGGCTACTTCCTCATCGCTTCCTTTCACCTGATGGGCTATCTGGTTTACCAGCACCACGACATGCTGGGCGTGGAACAGGAGGTTACGGCAGCCGACCGGGCTCGTGCCGCCAACCCGGACCTCAGCCCGCTGCTTCAGGAGGTGGAAGGGCTGGTGGCCGAAGGCGGTGTGGACGAGGCCATTGAACGCCTGCAGAAGGAACTCCGCCAGAGCGGCCTCCAGCCGGAGGAACACGAGCGCTACCGTAAACTGCTGCGCCTCCAGGGCCGCACAGAGGAGTTCCTTGCCCACTCCCGGGAATACATCTCCACCCTGCTCTACGGGCTGGAGCAGCCCAAGAAGGCCATGAGCATTGCGGAGGAGGCGCTGCGGGTGGACGCCGGCTTCCAGCCGGAGCATCCCAAGCAGGTTCGCGACCTCGCCCGACTCGCGGACCAGTACGATCACCATGAGCTGGTCATCCGGCTGACCAGCCCCTTCGGCAAGCAGAACCCGAAGCACCCTCACCTGCCGGAGAACTACTTCCTGGGCGCCAAGGCGCTGTTCGAGGGGCGGGGGGATGAGCAGAAGGCACTGAAGATCCTCCGCCAGCTCCAGAAGCACTTCCCGGACCACGAGCTGAGTGAGCGCGTGGACGAACTGGCGGAACGGGCGGAGCGCATCGCGGCCAGCTGACGGGCCGTACTCCGCGGGACCGCCTCAGTCCTGGAGCTGGCGCAGCGCCCGCATCATGGCCGGGTCACTGGTCAGCCGCTGCACGGCTTCCATATACGGCCGGGCGTCGTCGCTGCGGCCCTGGCGCCGGAGCTGCTGAGCGGCGATCAGACAGGCCCGGGGCAGTTCCTCCGGCGTCTTCTTCAGCCGCATCAACCGATCCAGAAGCAGCAGCCCCTCCTCCAGCGCCTCCCAGCGCAGCAGGCGGCAGCACAGGTCCGTGGCCTGGCTGGCCGTCAGCTTCAGGCTGGCGCGCTGGCGATAATCCGTGAACGTCTCCATAACCAACGCGCGCTCCTCGGCCGTATCCCCGGGCAGGGCCAGGATGCGGCCGGCGGCGTCGTGCAGATCCGGGTCCTCCTTCTGAACCTTGCAGGCGTGATACCAGCTCTGCAGCACAGCGAGGTCCCCAGGATTACGCGCCAGCAGAGGCCGGAGCCGGTGCTTGGCGCGGGTCACGTTCAGGGCGGCCAGGTCCTGTTGGGCCGCCTCCAGCGTTTCCCGGTCATCCTCACGCTGGGACTCCTCCTTTAGGAACTCATCCCGCTGCCATCCCAGGGCCCGCACGCCGGCGGCGATCAGGGCCCCGGTGACGATACCGCCAGCATGGGCCTCATAGGCCACGTTGCTGCCTTCCGCCAGCAGGAACTGCAGCAGCTCCCAGCCCAGCCATACCGGCAGGAGTACAATCGCAGGCGCACGCACGTAATCGAAATAGACCCAGACCCAGTAGAAAAAGCGCACCCGGAGCCGCCCGTACAGAACCGTGAACAGCCCCATGAGCCCGGCAATGGCGCCCGACGCCCCGAGCATGCCCGTGGGCGTCCCCCAGTGGACCGCCAGGGACAGGGCCGAGCCTCCAAGCCCCGCCACCAGGTAGGCCGCAAGAAACAGACCCGCCCCGAGCGCCCCTTCCACCAGGATCCCCAGCAGCAGCAGGAACAGCATGTTCCCCACCAGGTGCCCCACACCACCGTGCATGAACATGTGGCTGAGCAGGGTCACCGGCTCCACATCGTCGTAGTGCATCATGTACTGGCGCGTGAAGCTCTGGTCCATGAGCTGCTCGAACTCGGCTCTGTCGGCCTGCCAGTCGGCATAACGGTCGCTGTCCGGGTCAATGATGTCGCCGGATCGCAGCGCCGGCAGGAAATCCGGATGGGATTCCACCATCCGCGAGCGGGCAAGCGCGATGCGCCGCTCGGCCACACCGTTCTCTGCCGCCCTGTCGAGCTGCTCCATCTGCTGGCGGAAATCCATTTCATACCCCGGCACGTAATCCTCCAGCCAGGCCCACTCCCGCTCCTCGAGGCCGCTCTCCTGGTAGTACGAGGCGGCCTGCTGCATGACTTTGGTGTCGCCACCTTGAAAGATCGTGAACACGGCACCATTCACAAGTACAAGCAACAGGGTTACGAGCGGAAAGTTGTTCCGCGAGACAGCTTTGTGGAGCGGAATGATCAGCATGGCTGGGCGTCCTTTTCTGTGTCCGGCTTCCTTTGGACCTGGGTCCGGGGAGAGCATAGCCCATTGGCCGCCCGTAGCCAGCCCGATCCCACTGACGGGATCGGCAAATCACCACAGCGTGATCACCCACACGAACAGACAGGGGGAACCCCATGAAGATCCTGATGGTCCTGACATCGCACAGCGAGATGGGCAACACCGGTCACAGGACCGGATTCTGGCTGGAAGAGTTCACGGCGCCTTACTACGCATTCCGTGATGCCGGAGCCGAGGTGACCCTGGCCAGCCCCGCCGGCGGTCAGCCCCCGGTGGACCCCAACAGCGAAGCGGAGGATGCCCAGACCGAAACCACACACCGCTTCCAGGCCGATGAACACGCGAAATCGGCCCTCGCGAACACGCAGAAGCTTTCTGACGTGTCCATTGACGGGTTCGATGCCGTCTTCTACCCCGGCGGCCATGGCCCGCTCTGGGACTTGGCGGAGGACGCCGACAGCATCCGCCTGATCGAGAACGCTGCCAGCCAGGACAAAGTTATTGGCGCCGTATGCCACGCGCCCGGTGTCTTCCGGCACGTGAAAGGGGCCAACGGCGAGCCGCTGGTCAAGGGCCGTGAAGTAACCGGTTTCACCAATACTGAAGAAGAAGCGGTGGGTCTTTCGAAGGTTGTGCCCTTCCTGGTGGAGGACATGCTGGAGGCCAACGGCGCCGATTACCGCTGCGGGGATGACTGGAGCTCGTTCGTGGTCCGGGACGGCAGGCTCGTGACCGGCCAGAATCCGACCTCATCCGCGGAAACCGCGAAAGCGGTTCTGAACACCCTGGAGCAGTAACGGGCCCGGCAGGGCCCGTGCAGGGTTACTGGGTGGTGTTGTAGACGTAGGAGTCGACTGTGCCGTCCTCGTTGAAACGCACCACCAGATCCGTGGTTTCCGCCTCGCGGAAGGCGGACCAGCGGTACTGGGCATAGGTCCAGGTCCGCTTGCCGTCCTCGAGGCCGGTGCGCCACGGGTCGCCGAACATGGCTTCAATGTCCGAACGGGTCGTCTCGCCGATCTTGATCTCTTCCACCTTGTGCGTCGCAAAGTCTTTCCCGACACTGGCGCAACCGGCAGCCGCGAGCATTACACCTGCCAGAAACACGCCGGCTAACTGCTTGCCTGTGCTCATTGAGTTACTCCCTTTCCGGAAATCGCCCCTATCCTACCAGAGCCCTCCAGCACTGAAAGTCACAGCTGATTGCCGTTTATTCATCCCTTCACCACTTGCTTTGGACCACCCTGCTGACCTACATTGGTCGCGTTCCGCAGCGAGGGGAACTCCGGTGAGAATCCGGGGCTGTCGCGCAACGGTATGGTGGTTCCGCCACTAAGCCCGATTACCTCCTCGGAACAGAGACTGGAGCCTTCGCGTCAAGGGTGAAAGGTCGGAAAGGGCACTGCATCACGGCCACAGTGTGCCCCTACCCTCCGTTTCGACTCCGCGTTGGCTTCTCCAATAATCCGCCAAAGACTCAAGGAGAAGCCCGTGTTGGAAGCTACCATCCCATCCAATCCCGAATCCGTTCACACCGCCAGCATGGCGACCAGCGATGATGCCGGTGGCCTGGATACCCTGATCCTGCAGAGCAGGCTCACCCGCAGCGCCCAGCGCCTGCTGGAGGCCATGGGCGTACGTATCGAGCCGGTAAGCTGGGACAGGATTGCCGGACCGGCAGTCTACCGCCTGGCCTGCGAACAGCGCCGCCCCGTGCTCTACTGGCTGCCGCCCGAGGCCTCCGAGATGCTGATGGAGGATCTGCGCCGCGAGGAGGATGACCCGCGCACCCCGGAATGGGCCCATGACCTGCTGCGCCGCCAGCGTGCGGGCACTCTGCTGGACATGGATGACGGCATAGAGTTCGGTGACGATGGCATTGATGCCGGACTTGTCCTGCATGACCTGCTGCGCCACCCGGGCGCCTGAACCGCCCGGCGGACTCAGCGCTACATTCCGTCACAGGGAAGGCAATGATACTCACACTCTGTAATCGGCGCTGACAGCGAGTCGGGAGTAGGCTGGAACCAGACTTGAAACCAAACCAACAGGGAGGTTTGGCAATGGTAATGTCGGGCGGCCAGCGGGCTCTGTCTTCCCACGTCCTGATGCGGGTGGGGCTGGGCTGTATTGTCCTGCTGCTGGTTCTGGCTCTCGGAGCCGCGATGGCACTGATTGAGTTCAAGACCGGTGTGCGCGCCTACGTGACCGGAGAAAGCCTCTGGTCCAAGGGGCGCCAAGCCGCCGTCTACCATCTGAACCGCTACACGGAAACCGCCGACCCCGAACACCTGCGCCAGGCCCGTGAGGGTCTGGTTACGCCACTGGCCTACCGCAAGGCACGTCAGGCGATGACGGCCAACCCCATGGAGGCCCAGCGCGCTACCGCGAATTTCCGGCAGGCGGGCAGCCATGCCGATGACATTCCTCGCCTGATCAGCGTGTACCGCTATATGGGGTACTCGAGCCTGTTCCATTCTCCAATGCAGATCTGGCGCGATGCGGACCCGCATATCCTGCGCCTTGAGGAAATTCTGGACCTGCTGTCGGAGGACGAGTTCGACAGGGTTGATTTCCCAAATCTCCGGGAAGAGATTGACCGCCTCAACCAGAAGCTGGTGGCCATGGAGTCCAACTTCTCTTCGGATCTGGGCCGCATCGACAGAACCCTGAACGGACTTCTTCTGCTGACCGTGATCACGGTTCTGGCACTGGGCGGCGTGCTGGTGACAATGCTGTTCGTCAGTGCCGCACGCCGCATGGCCCGCACCGAGGATGAGCTGCGCACCACGCTGGAGCAGGCGGCCGTGGGTATGGCCCGGCTCTCGCTCTCCGGCGTCATCCGGTCTGCCAACCAGCGCTTCGCGCAGACCCTGGGCTATCCCCGGGATGGACTTGAGGGCATGCAGCTGGACCAGCTTCTGCTGCTCAATGAAGGCGACACCGCCCTGGATATGCCCAGCCTGCGCCATAAGGTGGAGCGTAACGGCACATGGACCCTGACCCGGGACGAACCCTGGACCCGCGAGGACGGCACGCCGCTCTGGCTGGAGTTCACCTTCAGCGCGGTGCACGATCACCGGGGGCGTATCGCGGACTATATCGTGGTGGTGGACGACATCTCCCACCATCGCAGCCAGGTGGAAAAGCTCAGCTATGAGGCCAGCCACGACGAACTGACCGGCGCCATCAACCGCCGGGAATTCCTTAACCGTCTGGCCATCTGTCTCGAGAACAGCCATTACGAACGCAGCCGCCATGCCCTGTGCTTTGTGGACCTGGACTATTTCAAGGAGATCAATGACACCCACGGCCACCAGGCTGGGGATGACTGCCTCGTCCAGCTGTGCCGGATCATCCGTTCCCAGCTGCGCGAAGGCGATATCCTGGCACGCCTTGGCGGCGACGAGTTTGCCCTCATTTTCACCTACTGCCCCGTGGATGTGGCCAAACGCCTTGCCGAGGAACTGCGCCAACGGATCGCGGACCACCCGTTCAGCTCCGGCAGCGCAACCTTCCGACTGAGCGCCTCCATCGGTGTTACGGAGGTCCGCAGTCATCACCGCGACCCGGAATCGGTCATGGAGGCCGCCGACCAGGCCTGCTATGGCGCCAAGGAACACGGGCGCAATCACGTCTATGTGGTCAGCCTGAAGGAACCGGGTGTCGGAAGTACCCCCTCCGGCCCTTGAACGCCACCGGCCGATCAGGGAGAGTGTGCGTCATGACTCTGGACGCACAGCTTGTAGCCACAGCCCGGGCAATGAACGCCACGGGTCTCAACCAGGGCCGGTCAGGCAATGTCAGTGCCCGTTGTGGCGATGGCATGCTGATCACGGCCTCCGGCTGCCATTTTGACGACATCACCCCGGAACACCTGGTGGAAACCGATCTGGACGGGCAATGGCGCGGCCCCCTCAAGCCCTCCAGCGAGGCCTCCTTCCACGCGGCCATCTACCGCCAGCGCCCGGATGCCGGCGCCGTCATCCACGTGCACTCCCCCTGGGCCATGAGCCTGGCCTGCCTGCGCCACCGGATTCCGCCCTTCCATTACATGGTGGCGGTTGCCGGTGGCACGGACGTTCCGTGCGTTCCCTACGCCACCTTCGGCACGGAGGAGCTGGCGCAGCACGTTGCCGCGGGGCTCGCGGACCGGGATGCCTGCCTGATGGCCAACCACGGGCAGGTGGCGCTGGCGGACACGCCGGCCGCGGCACTGGAACTGGCGCAGGAGGTGGAGCACCTGGCCCGCTGCTACGGGCAGCTGCTGCCCATCGGCGAACCGGTGCTGCTGGATGACGATCAGATGGGGGAGGTTCTGGGCCGCTTCAGCAGCTATCGCCGCAACGCCCAGACCACCGGAACCTAGGACGACACAATGTGCTGCAATCCACTGCACTCGACCATGGGATCATCGCAGTTGACCACGATGTCCGAGTGGGCCAGCACGTAGCTCTTGCCCGTGATGGTGTTCTCCACCACCTGGTGCGGGCCTTCCTGATGGGTGCCGGTGAAATTGCCGATGAACCCGGTCTCGCGCAGGGAGATGGTCTCCAGGCGGTCGCCGGGCTGGATGCGGCCTTCGTAGTTCATCAGCGCCAGGCGCGCGGACGTGCCGGTCCCGGTGGTGCTGCGGCAGATCACCCCCGGATGCACATAGGTGGTGGAGCGGGAGCGGTAGAAGTTGTCCGCCACCTGCTCCACCGGGCCCATGAAGTGCAGGAACGGCAATGGCCCCACATCCCCCAGGGTGTAGTGGGAGAAGCCGCGTTCCGCCTGTATGGCCTCAACGATGCGGTGGGCGCAGTCGGAGAGCTCGTCTTCTTCATCAAGGGTCAGGTCAAAGCCCAGCTCAGTGGCGTCCACCAGTGCATAGAACCCGCCACTGTAGGCCACGCTGTAGGTGATGTCGCCCAGTGAGGGCACGTGGATGGTATGGCGATAGCTGTCGATGTAGCTGGGCAGGCCCTCGCAGGTAATCGCCTCGACCACTCCGTTCTCCACCAGGGCTTCCACCTGAACCAGGTCCGCTGGCGCTTCCAGTTGGAAGGTCTGGCGGCCCTCATGCTTGGGCACAATGCCCTGCTCCAGCACGGCGGTGGCGGTACAGATGGTGTTGGATCCGGAGTAGATGGGATAGCCCATCACCTCCATGATGATGTAGCCGGCGGCCGCATTCGGGTCCGTCGGCGGCACCAGCAGGTCCACGGACATCTCGGGGATGCCGTAGGGCTCGAACAGCAGCAGCTTGCGCAGGCCGTCCGCGTCCCGCTGGAGGTACTCCATCTGCTCGCGCACGGTGGCGCCGGGCAGATCAATGATGCCGCCGGTCACGATACGGCTCACGTCCCCGCCGGCATGGGTATCCATCAGCCGCAGGTTCAAGTCATTGCTCATGATTGGGCCTCAATGGCATAGGGTGCACCGTATTCATCCCACTCACTGTCGGGAACGATCACGATCTTGCCCAAGTAACCACTGCCACGATTGACGAAGTAGTGCTCCGCCTCGCGCAGCGCCGAAAGCCGGAACGCCCCGTGCAGCACCGGTTTCAGCTGTCCGGATCGGATCCAGGCCACCAGTTGTTCGGCTTCCTCGCGGGTCCCGTGAGACACCCCGAAGATCTGCACCTGGTAGAGGTAGATCCGCGTCCACAGCACCTCGCTGACGTTACCGGCGCTGGCGCCGGCAATGCTGAGCCGTGGGTAAGTGCTGCGGCGGGTCATGTCCGTGATCATGGTGTCGATAAAGCGATCGGTCATCTCGCCACCGGCAAGATCCATGACCGCGTCGATGGGCTCGCCACCGGTCTCAGCCATGACCCGGTCCGTAAAGCTGTCCATGTCCGAACGATCCAGTACCGCCTCGGCCCCCAGCTCCTTCAGCGCCTGTGCCTTATCCTGCTGGCTGAGCGCATAGGGGATGGCTCCCATGACACGGCAGAGCTGGATCAGCGCCGTACCCACGCCACCACTGGCACCGGTCACCAGGACCCGCTCGCCAGCGGTCACGCCGGCCACATTCAGCATGTGCACCGCCGTCTGGTAGGAACACATGCCCAGGGCCGCGAGCTCAGCATCCGCCAGCTCCGGGTTGTCCACCCGGTGAAACTGGTCCGAGGGCACCGCGATGTATTCGGCAAAGCCGCCTTCGGCCCCATGACCGTAGTAGTCCGGCGTCAGGTTGATGTCCCGGCGGTCATCCGGATAGAGGTTGAAATCAAGAAGGCCGCGTTCACCGACGCGGCCTTCGTCCACTCCATCACCCACAGCCACAACACGGCCGGCCACGTCGGCCCCCTGGATACGGGGAAAAGTGAGCGTGGGCTCGCCGCCCATGGCGAACGAGGCCACCTCATCTTTATCCTTCGTGGGGTACAGGCCCTCGCGGGCCTTGCGGTCGGTGTTGTTCTTGGCCGTGGCACTGACCCTGACCAGCACCTCGCCCGGCCCCGGGCGGGGTGTGGCCACATCCGTGCGGTACTGCAGCTGGTCCACGCCCCCGTGGCCCATCAGCTGCATCGCCGCCATGGTCTCGGGGATGGACACTTCGCTCATATCAGTCCACAAACTCGTCGATGATGGCGTTCAGGGTCTCGCTGGGCCGCATGGCCTGCTTGATCTTCTGGCCATCCGGGTAATAGTAGCCATCAATGTCCACGGACTGCCCCTGGATGTCGATCAGTTCCTGCAGGATCTGATCGGCGTTGTCTTCCAGCTTCTTCGACATCTTCTGGAAGTGCTCTTTCAGGTCCTTGTCCTCATCCTGGTTCGCCAGTTCCTCGGCCCAGTACCGCGCCAGCCAGACGTGGCTGCCCCGGTTGTCCAGCTCACCGGACTTGCGCGAGGGCGAGCGATCTTCCTCCAGGAAGCGGGCCGTTGCCTGGTCCAGGGTCTTCGACAGCACCGCGGCGCGCGGGTTGCCCTGCTTGTCGCCCATGTGCTCGAGCGACACCATCATGGCCATGAACTCACCCATGGAGTCCCAGCGCAGGTGGTCCTCCTCCAGGAACTGTTGCACGTGGCGCGGCGCAGAACCGCCGGCACCGGTCTCGAACAGGCCACCGCCCTTGAGCAGCGGAACCACGGAGAGCATCTTCGCGCTGGTGCCCAGCTCAATGATCGGGAACAGGTCCGTGAGGTAGTCACGCAGCACGTTGCCGGTCACCGAGATGGTGTCCTTGCCACGGACCATGCGTTCCATGGTCCAGCGGATGGCCTGGTCATAGCCCATGATGCGGATATCCAGGCCTTCGGTGTCATGCTCCTTGAGGTAGTGCTCCACCTTCTGGATGAGCTGGGCGTCGTGGGCCCGCTCGGGATCCAGCCAGAACACCGCCGGCATGCCACTGGCGCGGGAACGCTCGACCGCCAGGCGGACCCAGTCGCGGATCGGCTCGTCCTTGGTCTGGCACATGCGCCAGATATCACCTTTCTCCACCTCGTGCTCGAAGACGGTGTTGCCGTCGTCGTCCACAACGCGGACGATGCCGTCCTCCGGCAGCTCGAAGGTTTTGTCGTGGGAGCCGTATTCCTCGGCCTTCTGAGCCATCAGGCCCACGTTGGGCACGGTGCCGATGGTGCTGGGATCGAAGGCGTCGTGGTGCTTACAGAAGTTGATCACCTCCTGATAGATGGTGGCGTAGGTGCTCTCGGGGATGACCGCCTTGGTGTCCTTGAGCTTGCCATCCGTGCCCCACATCTTGCCGCCGTCGCGGATCATGGCGGGCATGGAGGCATCCACGATCACATCACTGGGCGTGTGCAGGTTGGAGATGCCCCGGTCGGCGTCGACCATCGCCATTTCCGGGCGGTTGATGAAGCAGTCCCGGATGTCCTCCTCGATCTCGGAACGCTCAGAGAAGGAGAGATCCTGGATCTTCTGGTACAGGTGGCTCATACCGTCGTTCGGGTTCACGCCGATCTGCTCGAACAGTTCCCTGTGCTTCTCGAACACGTCCTTGAAGTAGACGGTTACGGCGTGGCCGAACACGATCGGGTGCGAGACCTTCATCATGGTCGCCTTCACGTGCAGCGAGAACAAAAGGCCGGCACGGCGTGCCCCCTCGATCTCCTCTTCCAGGAACTGGCGCAGCTGAGCCACGCTCATGAACATGCCGTCGATGACCTCGCCTTCCAGCACCGGCACTTTGTCCTTCAGGACCGTAGTCTTGCCGGTTTCCTTGCCTTCGAGCTGGATGCGGACATTGCCCGCTTTATCCATGGTGGTCGACTGTTCACTGTGGTAGAAGTCGCCCTTGCGCATGTGCGCCACATGGGTGCGCGAGGCCTGGCTCCACTTGCCCATGCGGTGGGGATGCTTCTTGGCGTACTCCTTCACCGCCTTGGAGGCACGGCGGTCGGAGTTGCCCTGGCGCAGCACCGGGTTCACGTTACTGCCCAGTACCTTGGCGTAACGGTCCTTGAGGGCCTTCTCGTCATCGGTCTGCGGGTCCTCGGGGTACTCCGGCAGCGGGTAGCCCTTTTCCTGCAGCTCCTTCACCGCCGCCCGGAGCTGGGGAACGGAGGCGCTGATGTTGGGCGTTTTGATGATGTTGGCGTCCGGATCCTGGGTCAGTTCGCCGAGCTGTTCCAGGTAATCAGGTACCTGCTTGTCCTTCGGAAGGTAGTCGGGGAACTGGGCAAGAATGCGGGAGGCAAGAGAGATGTCGGAGGATTCGACCTTAATGCCTGCGGGCGAGACAAAGGCCCTGACAATGGGCAGAAAGGAGTAGGTGGCCAGCGCAGGTGCTTCGTCGGTCTCGGTATAGGTGATGGTTGGCTGTTTATCTGTCATGAGTGCCTCTGTCCTTCAGCGTTGTGGCGGGAGGGCATTGCGCGCCTCCCGTTTGTAGATGACACCGGGCGGCGTCACTTCAGCCCGGTGAAGAAAGCCGTTGCGTTGTCCGCCAGCGACTCCAGGTGGTAGCCGCCTTCCTGGACCACGAGCGTGGGCAGGCCCAGCTCACTGATCAGCCCGCCCATGCGCTCGAAGCCGCTCTGTGAGACGGCCACTTTCGCCTGCGGGTCGTCCTGATAGACGTCAAAGCCGAGCGAGACGACCAGCACGTCCGCATCAAACAGGCGGATGGCGCTGCGCGCTTCTTCCAGACGCTCAAAGAAGCTCGACTCCGGTGAACCGTGCGGCATGGGCATATTGATATTGTAACCGAAGCCCGCGCCCTCACCGCGCTCGGTCTCATGGCCGCTGACCACCGGGTAGAAATTGGTGGTATCGCCATGGATGGAGATATAGAGCACGTCGTCGCGATCATAGAAGATCTCCTGGATACCCTGACCGTGGTGCATGTCCGGATCCAGGATGGCCACGCGCTGGAAGCGGCTGCGCAGGGCCTGGGCGGCGATGGCCGCGTTGTTCAGGTAGCAGAAGCCACCAGCGGCGTCACGGCGGGCATGGTGACCCGGTGGGCGTGACATGGCATAGGCCCGCTGCTCGCCACCGAGCAGCTCATCCGCCCCGGAAAGCGCGCTCTGGGCCGACCAGTAGGCCGCCTCCCAGGTGCCTTCGCCAATGGGGCAGCTGCCATCCGCCTGGTAACGAGCGCATTCGGCCAGGATGCCGTGCATGTGGTTGGGCGCGCGCACGAAGATGTTGGACATCACCTCCTCGCCCCAGTCCTCCGGCCAGCGCCGGTGTGCGGACTCGAGAAACCGTAGGTACCCCAGGTCATGCACCGCGCCTATGGGAGCCATGCCGTGATCCACAGGCTCCGCTACCTGCATGCCCACGTTTTCCAGGCCCGTAAGCAGCTCCGGCGTGCGCTCCGGGATCTCCTGGGGCGGACGCATCTTGCCGCGCGTCAGGTACGTCAGCGGCCGGTGCCGGTTCTGCGCGGGATGGAAGAATGCTTTCACGGCGGACTCCTTTGGCAGTGTTCGGTGCTCGGATCGGAACTTACTCAGCCCTCATCATAATAGACGTCCGGCGAATCTGCCTTTGCGGATCACCGAAAGACCCGGTTTCGCTCCGGTTTCCGGTGCCCCATTATACGCGCTCCGGCCTCATAATGCGTCCGACCTTGGTCGAAGATGCCACTCGTCGCCCCGGCCGGAAATCCATCCGTTCCCTACGAGAGTACAACGGAATACGCTGAACAGACACACACCAGCAGGGAGCTTCCCATGCTCAAGGCGCAATACAACAGTCGCGGCCCCGTCCCCCAGGACGTGATCGAAGCCGTTTCCGAAGACACCCCGAAGCCCGGCAGTGGCCAGGTACTGCTCGAGGTACTGGCTGCCCCTATCAACCCCTCCGATGTCCTGACCCTGACCGGCGAGTACGGCATCCTGCCCCCGCTGCCGGCCGTGGGCGGCAATGAAGGGGTTGGTCGCGTTGCCGAAACCGGTGATGGCGTCTCCGGTCTCGACCAGGGCCAGACGGTGCTTCTGCCAGTGGGCTCGGGCACCTGGTCCAGCCACGTGCTGGCAGAGGCGAAGGACCTGGTGCCGCTGCCCAATGACGCAGACCCGAAGCAGCTCAGCATGATGACCATCAACCCGCCCACCGCCCTGCTCATGCTGCAGGAGTTCGTGGATCTGAAGGAAGGCGACTGGGTCATCCAGAACGCCGCCAACTCGGGCGTGGGCGGTTACCTGATCCGGCTGGCGGCCCAGCGTGGGCTGCACACCGTCAATGTTGTGCGGCGAGAATCCGCAGTTGCCGGTGTTGAGGCCCAGGGCGGCGATGTCACCCTGGTGGACGGCCCGGACCTCCACAAACGCGTGAAGGAAGCCACGGGCGGCGCCGAGATCCGTCTGGGCATCGACGCTGTGGGCGGTGATGCCACCGATCACCTCGCCAACTGCCTGGCGGCCGGTTCCCCGGTGGTCAACTACGGCATGATGAGCGGCCAGCCCTGCCAGATGTCCCCGGCGAACGTGGTCTTCCGCGACATCTCGCTGCGCGGTTTCTGGCTGTCACGCTGGTTCAGCCAGGCTACCAGGGACCAGCAGATGGCGATCTACAGCGAAATAACCCGCCAGATCGCCAGCGGCGCCCTGAAGGCACCGATCGCGGGCGAATACGATGTCAGCGACATCAAACAGGCCGTGGCGGCCGCCGCCTCGGGTGAGCGCGACGGCAAGATCCTGGTTGTGCCAAAGCACTGACGCGTGTCACTCCGGCTTCGGGCTGCCCATGATATCGGGCATCTCCCGGGGCCGGGGTGCACCCTGCTTCGCCGCAAGCTCGTCATTCCCATCCCAGTAGATGGTGGTGGGCGTGGCCCTGGCCCCCAGATCGCGCATCAGGAAGTTATTCTCTCTGACCTGACCTTCGGTTTCCTTCACGATCGCCTCCTCGGGCTCGATCCCCCCGCTTTCATAGGCCTTACGGTTTACCGCCAGTTTCGCTTCAGGGTTCTCGCTACCGAGAATCGTGGCCGCCTTGGGCGTGCTGCTTTTCTTGATGATCCCGACCATGATGTGGCGCAGCTGGACCCGGCCCGCTTCGATCCAGGGCGCGGCCTGTTCCCGGAACTGGTCGCAGTAGGGGCAGTTGGGATCGGTAAAGGTGTAGATGATCCTTTCCGCATCATCGGCTCCATCCTTCACCCAATTGCTGTCCTCCAGGGTCTGCCAGATGGCTTCGCCATCCATGGTCTGCTGCTGGGCGTGGGCCGGCAGAGCCAGGGCCAGGATCAGCAGGAGGCCGGCGGCAAGCTGGAGGGCTCCTGTATGGTTGGGGGTCATCGGTTGTTATCTCCTTTGTTGGTTTCGAATTCGGAAAGGTTATCCGTGAGGGTCGCGCTGGAGAGCTCACCGTGATGGACGGTTGCCAGCTGCCCTGATGCGTCGTAGAAAAGCGTCGTGGGCAGCCCCTGGCTGCCGGTATTGGAAGCGACCTCGCGTTTGCGGTCCAGAACCACGTTGCGCAGGGTCAGGTCATGCTCATCCAGGAAGCTGTTGATGGTCGGCGTGCCTTCGCCCTGATTGACGAACACAAAGGCGATATCCCCGTGGGTTTCCTGGGCCTCTTCCAGCACCGGCATCTCACGCACACAGGGAGGACACCAGGAGGCCCAGAGGTTGACCACCATGGGGCGGCCGTCCGCCAGCGCCTCCAGTGGCTGATCACTGCCTTCGCGTGATTCCACTGCCACATCCGGAATACCCTGCCCTTGGACCTGCATCAGCTTGATCAGGCCAAACGGAAGCACCCAGACCAGCACACCGACGGTCACCGCAATCCCAAGCGCCTGGCGCAGCGCCGGATGACGCCAGAGCTGCCAGGCGGTTGCCGCTACACAGCCAATCAGGCCGGAAATCAGATGGAAGCCGCCGTCGCGGATATCGATCATGCCCAGCAGGTCATCCCGGTAGTGATCGAAGTAGAGCACTACAAACCCAATCCGCGCACAGACCAGCGACCAGAACAGAATATCCGTCAGCGGCCCACCCACGCTCACCTGCTCACGGCGCCCTGCCACGGCCCCGGCAAACAGCGCCACGGCAAAGGCCACGATCATCAGGACCTGGGCAACCGGAAGACTCAGCGGCCCCACGGCGATTGATGACATTCATACCTCCTTCAGAGTGACGACGCGCCAGTAGCGGAAAGCCTTTCCAGAAAGGCCTCGCTGCTGATCTCACCGGTGACACGATAGCCACGGCGCTCCTGCCCATCCGGGCCGATCAGCATGATGGTGGGCGGGCCCACCACCTTCAGCTCATCCATCAGTGCCTGGTCGGTGCTGTCATTGGCGGTGACATCCGCCTGCAGCAGCTGCACGTCCGCCAGCGCCTTCTGGACCTCAGGATCACCGAAGACCTCTTCCTCAATCACCTCGCAGCTGATGCACCAGTCCGCGTAGAACTCCAGCAGCGTCCATCGGCTTTGCTCCCCGGCACTGGCCAGCGCCTGATCCAGATCCCGGGGTGACTTGATGACCTCGAAACCGGCCATCCCTTCCTCCGCAACCCCGGCGGTGCCTGCAGGCTCTCCCCCGCCCACAAAGGGCTTCAGGGGAGAGTACGGAGCACCGCCGCCGCCAGCTGCACCCACCAGCATCAGACCGCCCCAGAGCCCCACCACCAGGGCCAGTGCCGCTGCCAGCGCCCGCGCCGGCTCGGCCAGGGCGGCATGACGCACTGCATTCAGCACCAAGGCCGAGGCAATGGCCGCCAGAACGCCCCAGAGGGCCATGATGACGTGAGCGGGAAGGATACGCTCCAGGAACCACACGGCGGTACCCAGAAGAATGACACCGAACACCGCCTTGACGCCGTTCATCCAGGTGCCGGGGTTCGGGAGGAAACTGGCTCCCAGGGTTCCGAAGGCCACCAGCGGCGCGCCCATGCCCAGTCCCAGGGCGAACAGGCCCAAACCGCCGTTGAACGCGTCTCCGGACTCGGCGATGTACAGGAGGGCCCCGGCCAGCGGCGCGGTCATGCAGGGGCTGGCCAGCAGGGCCGAGAAGAAGCCCATCAGGGCGGCGCCGCCCAGATGGCCCCCGGTCTGGCGGCTGTTCATCGCCTCAAGGCGCTCCCGGATAAAGGCCGGCAGCTGCAGCTCGTAAACACCGAACATCGACAGCGCCAGCAGCACAAAGATCACCGCGAGGCCACCGATGAACAGCGGCACCTGGAACGCGGCCTGCAGATTGGCGCCGATCAGCCCCGCCACTGCGCCAAGGACGGCATAGGTGGCGGCCATGGTGACCACAAAGGCCAGCGACAGTTGGAAGGCACGCCCGCGCCCGGCCTGGCTGCCCACGATGACCGCGGACAGGATGGGCACCATGGGCAGTACACAGGGCGTGAAGACCAGGAGCAGGCCTAGCCCGAAGAACAGGGCCAGGTTCCAGGCCAGGCTGCTGTCCGCGAGGCTACCGGCCAGGTATTCATCCTCCGCCTGGGGTGACGGGTCTACGCTCTGCGCGGCATCTGGATCCCCGCCATCACTGCCATTCGCACTGGCCGGTTCACCGTCCAGCGTCACAGTTGCATTCTGGGGCGGATAGCACAGCCCCTCGTCAGCGCAACCCTGCCAGCTGAGCTCCAGGGTCTGGACCTCCCCCGGGTCGATCATCACCTCGGCCTGACCGTAATAGACTTCGGACTCCCCGAAATATTCGTCCGTGATGATCTCGCCTTCCGGGTAGCTCACATCCGCGGGATCCGCGTCCTGGCCGGTTACCGTCATGCGCTTGCGGTAAAGGTAGTAATCGTCCGCGATCTCCCATTCCAGACGATACTGGTCACCGTCCGGAACCAGCTCGTACTGGAACGCCTCCTCCGGCGACAGGAAATCCGACTGATCAATGGTGGCCTGAACCGGTATCATGCCGGCAAGCATGAGGAACAGGGCTGCCATGAGGGTCACTGCAGACCGGGTGTGTCTCATTCCATCTCCCTGCTGTTCGTACAACTCGCGGGATTGTGCAGGGCACCGATTAAGTGGGCATTAAGATGCATGTGTTGCTGATTGAAGACGACGATCTGGTGGCCTCCGGCCTAATCAGCGGCCTGGAGATGGAGCCCTTCGTGGTCGACCGGGTGACCAGCGCCAGGGGCGCGGAGCACGCCATGGCGACGGTGAATACCGACATCGTGATCCTGGACCTGGGCCTTCCAGACAGGGACGGCCTGGAACTGCTGCGCCAGTGGCGGGCACGCGGACTGAGCGTACCGGTACTGGTTCTGACGGCGAGGGATGCCATGGATGACCGTGTAACCGGGCTGGAATCCGGAGCGGACGACTACGTGCTCAAACCGTTTGACCTGGACGAGCTCAGCGCCCGCCTCCGGGCCCTTCTGCGCCGCGCCTCGGGGCAGGCCTCGCCCGTATTCGAACATGGCAGCCTGCGCTTTCTGCCGGAACGCGGCGAAGTAACACTGAACGGGGTGCCCATCAGCCTCTCGCGCCGGGAACTCCTGCTTCTGGAGAAGTTCCTGCGCTCCGGCGACAGCCTGCTGACGGAGGACCAGCTGAAGGACGCCCTCTACGGTATGGAAACGGAAATCGGCAGTAATGCCCTCAATGTCCACATCCACCACCTGCGCCAGAAACTGGGCCGGGATCTGATCCAGACGGTCCGTGGCATGGGGTACCGGCTGGGCCCGCCGCCCGGCGATGACGGCGGGGAAGCCCCATGACCCTGAAGCGGCGACTGGTTCTGGGCGTGGGGCTGGCCCTGGGGATTCTGTGGGCCTCCGCCGCCGCCCTGCTGTTCGTGGATCTGCGCAGCCAGGTCTCCGATACCCTGGATGAACGCCTGGCTGCCTCCGCCCGGATGGTCGCGGGCCTGGTCGCCCGCCAGCCCGGCCTCCTGGAAGGCTCCCGGAGTGATACGGAGCTGGTGCAGCCGGAATCCGAGGGCGTGGCCTGCCAGATCCAGGCAGCCAGTGGCGAGGTGCTGGTGCGCACCGAAGGCGCCGACAGCCAGGCCCTGAGCGCCCGCGAGCCAGGCTACCGGAACACGGCGATCAACGGGGAGCGCTGGCGGCTCTATACCCTTGAGCACAACGGGCTGCACATCACCACGGCGGACCGCATGGCGGAACGCGGCGAACTGCGTGAGGGCATCCTGCTGGTACTGGTGGCGCCCTTCGCGCTGGCCCTTGCCGGCGGCACTGGCGTGGTCTGGTTCGGCATCAGCCGTGGCCTGGCCCCACTTGAGCGACTCAGCCGTGAGGTCTCCCGGCGCAGCCCCTCCATGCTCACGCCCGTGGATATCGGCTCGGCCCCGGCGGAACTCCAGCCCGTGGTCTCAACCCTGAACGATCTCCTGACACGGGTGGACGAGGCGATACGGCGCGAGCAACGCTTCGCCAGCCAGGCGGCCCATGAGCTGCGCACGCCACTGACCGCCATCAAGACAAACCTGCAGGTGGCAACACGCCAGGCACCCGGCGCCACCCGGGCCTTGGACCAGGCGGAGGCCGGCATCCAGCGCATGCAGCGCATCATTGAACAGCTGCTGATGCTCGCCCGGGTGGAACGCTCGGGCATACACAGCGATGAGAGGGCAGCTGTGGAAACCGTGATCCACCAGGCCATTGCGGACCTGCCGGAGCGCGACCGCATCCGGGTCGAGTCGGAGCCATCACTGCCGGATCTGCCGCTGCCCGCGCCACTGGCCGCAACAGCACTGCGCAACCTGCTGGAGAACGCACTGCGCCACGGCACCGGCGGTGAAACCGTCGAGCTGCGGTTCCAGCGCAGCGGTGCCGACCTTGTGATGACGGTAACCAATCCAGCCGGGGAGGACGCCACGGGAGACCCCGAGCGCAGCGAAGGTCTCGGGCTGACCATTGTGCGAGCGGTCACGGAACGGTTCGATGCCCGGTTCGAATTCCGGCGGCTACAGGAAGGCATGGTGCAGGCCGTCATCACCTGGCCGACTTGACCCGGTACCCCACCCCCAACGATCATAAGTGCCCCTTTCGCAATATGGAAATGAGCGCATGAGTGATTCAGGCGTACAAACCGACGAGAAAAAACAGCACTTTGACGATATCTACGTGGCGGAAACGCCCGTCCCCTTCAAGGAACGCATCCTCGACGACCTGCAATACGTCTCGGACAACTTCAACCGCCTGACCTTCGATCGCCTGATCAAGCCCTGGGCCGAGAAGAAGGCCGCCAGCGGTGCCCTCAATGTTGTTGACCTCGCCGGCTGCTTCGGCAACACCACCATGGCGACCATCAACGGCATGGACTATGACGGCATCCGCGAGAACTGGAAGAACGCGGAAACCTGTAAGAAGGTGGCCCAGCCGAGGCGCTTCAACGCCAACGTCACCGGCATCGACATCTCCGCCAACGCCCTGGCCTACGGCCAGTCCGCCGGCATCTACGACAACACCATCCAGGCGGACCTGAACACGCCGGATGCCGCGACCCAGGCGGAACTCGAACGCACCATGAAGAACGCCAACATCCTGATCTCCACGGCAGCGCTGGTCTACCTGCAGCCGGATGCGGTAGAGCGGCTGATGGATGAGTTCGCCGCCGGGGATGACGAAGGCTATATGCTGGTGAACTTCCTCAACCCCTTCGCGCTGGAAGCGGCGGACGCCACCAAGCGCATCCTGCTGGAACGCTTTGAGTTCGTTGGCAGCATGGCGTCGCGTCACCGCCTGATGTCCGAGCTGGAACGCTCCAACTACCCGGGCGAGGAATGGGTCATGCTGGAAATCTGGGTGCTCAAGCGCCGCAAGTAATCCGGATTACGGCGCCGCCTTCAGCAACTGCCAGGGGCGGCACCAGACCGGCATCCAGCCGGTCTGGCCTTCCCCAGCGCGCCACTCCGGCGCGAGCCACAGATCCGCAATCGCAACCAATTCCCCGTCACTGAAAACCAGGGGGAGATGGGCCCTTTCCCAGGGCGGAATCCGTTGTTCCTGCAGCCACTTGCTCAACGGGCGATGGGGCTGGCCGGGACCGGGGCGGAAGCGCTCACCACCCCTGCGGGCCTGGATACGCAACCGCTCTCCCGCCTCAATGGCCAGACCGCTTCCCTCACGCCGCGCGGAGGTAAGCAGGGTTCCAAACCACTCCAGACTGCCGTTCACCGACCACTCGGCGTCTGCATCCATGCGGACTACCGGAAGATCCGGAACCAGCCAGAGTTGGTCCCGGAAGCGACAGACCCGCCAATCCTCCCCTCGCAGTTCCGGTTGACCGTCATCTGGTGCGTACAGCAGTGCTTCCAGCCCGGACGCCAGGCGCCGTTCACCCGGGGGCTGGCAGCCATGGCCAATCAGCAGGTGGCGCAGAAGCTGTTGGCGCCGGGGCCCGCTCAGCTGCGCCAGTGCCTGTACGCTGATGCCCTGCCCGCTGGCAGTGCTCCGGGCATCCATATCGGCCAGCTCCGAAAGCAGCTGCTCCGCTTCCCGGCAGTGCTCAGCGCTGCGGCCCATGCGCCGGCCGCTTCGGGGCCAGCGCGCTTCCAGGCGCGGCATGATCTCGTGGCGCAGGTAGTTGCGGTCAAATCGGGTGTCCCGGTTGGAGCCGTCTTCGCACCAGTCCAGCATCCAGTCACGGGCCAGGGCCTCGATGCGCCGCCGTTCCAGACCCAACAGGGGCCGCACCAGACGGCCGTTGCCCAGTTCCCTTTCCGCCGGCATCCCGGCCAGACCGCGCACACCACTGCCGCGCAGCAGTCGCAGCAGCACGGTTTCGGCCTGGTCGTCCCCATGGTGGGCCATGAACAGCAGATCCCCGGGTTCCAGCAGGGATTCAAAGCATTCGTACCGTGCCTCTCTGGCCCGGGCTTCCAGATCCGGCTGGTCCGGATCCAGTGCCAGGCGCTCGCTCACCAGCGGCACAGCCAGCCCCTCACAGACCTGCTCACAGTGCTGCTGCCACTGATCCGCCTCGGCGTTCAGCCCATGGTGAAGGTGAATCGCATGGAGGGTGACGCCGTGACGCGGCGCTAGTGTTGCCAGACAGTGCAGAAGAAAGAGGGAGTCACAGCCGCCGCTGAGGGCAATCCACCAGCGGCGGCTTTCGGGAAGATCCTTGAAGGCTGCCGTCAGATCCGGCGGCCAGTTCTCCAGTGCCAGCTGGTCACTGCTTGCTGGCATTGTAGTAGGTCAGACGCTCGTAACGCTGTTCCAGAAGATCCGGAATGGAGAGCTGCTCCAGTGCTTCCAGCTCCTCAACCAGGGCCTGCCGCAGGCTCGCCCCCACGGTGGACTGGTCGCGATGGGCTCCACCCAGCGGCTCCGGGATGATGCGGTCGGAGACACCCAGGGACTTGAGCCGGTCCGCCGTCACCCCCATGGCAGCGGCTGCGTCGGCCGCGTGGTCGGCGCTCTTCCACAGTATTGAGGCACAGCCCTCGGGCGAGATAACCGCGTAGGTGGAATACTGGAGCATGCAGAGCCGATCACCGACGCCGATGGCCAGCGCACCCCCGGAGCCGCCCTCACCGATGACGGTGCAGATGATGGGCGTCTGCAACCGGGACATCAGCGCGAGGTTGCTGGCGATCGCTTCGCTCTGGCCACGTTCCTCGGCACCGATACCCGGATAGGCACCGGGTGTGTCGATCAGTGTTATCAGTGGCAGCTGGAACCGCTCAGCCATACGCATGAGCCGTGCCGCCTTGCGGTAGCCCTCGGGCTTGGGCATGCCGAAATTGCGGTAGACCTTGTCCTTGATCTCACGCCCCTTCTGGTGACCGATGACCATCACGGGCCGGCCATCAAGCCGTGCCAGGCCACCCACAATGGCCGGGTCATCCGCAAAGCTGCGATCACCGTGGAGTTCATCGAAATCCGTGAACACTTCATCGATGTAGTCGAGAGTGTAGGGACGTTGGGGATGGCGCGCCAGCCGCGCGATGTCCCATGCCTTGAGGTCGCCGAATATGCTCTCGGTCAGGCTGATGCTCTTGTTGCGGAGCCTGTTGATCTCCTCCGAGATGTTGACGTCGGCATCATTGCCGACCAGACGGAGTTCCTCGATCTTGTCCTCGAGTTCGGCGATGGGCTGTTCGAAATCCAGGTATTGGGGGTTCATGGCGCTCCATCTGTTGTTTCTTGCAACCGTTTATTCATCGTATACCAAAGTCACGCGATCGTCGCCCAGCAGGTGGCGCAGGCTCAACAGCAATTCGTCGTCCGGCTGCACCTGCCAGTCCTCACCCAGGCGGATAAGCGTGCTCGCCTCCGGGCTGTAATAGGCTAGATTAACCGGGCAGCCGTTGCCGCGATAGGGCCGCAGCACTTCCTCCAGGTGATCCAGAAAGCCGTTGGCGCACTGGGGGCGGTCCACCGCAAGGCGGATGCCGTGGCTGTACTGGCGGCGGGCAGCATTGATGTCCATCACACCGTCCGCAGTCATCTTGAGCGATCCGCTGTAGTCATCGTAGCTGATGCGCCCTTCCAGGATCAGCACATTGTCCGCCTGCAGAAGATCCTTGTACTCCATGAAGGCGTCCGTGAAAAGGGTCGCCTCAATGCGGGCGCTGCGATCGTCCAGAGTGACGAACGCCATGGGCTGGCCACGGCGGTTCTTCATGGTGCGCACCGCCACCACCAGGCCGGCAATCCGCTGGGTGCCTTTGCCCTGCTGCAGGTTGGCGATGGGCGTAGGCACGAAATGGCGGACCTCGCTCTCGTAGGCATCGAAGGGATGACCCGTCAGGTAGAGCCCCAGGGTTTCCTTCTCCGCCTGGAGGCGCTGCTTGTCGCTCCACTCGCGCAGGTGGGCCACATCCGCGAAGGGATTTTCATCCCCGGTGGAGACCAGATCCTCACCGAACAGGTCGCCCATGCCGGCATTGGCATTGCGGCTGAGCTGGCCGGCCTGCTGGATGGCCTTGTCGATACTGGCCATCATCTTCGCCCGGCTCGGGCCCAGGTTATCCAGGGCGCCGGCGCGGATCAGTGCCTCGATGGCGCGCTTGTTGACCTTGCGCATCTCCACGCGTGCGCAGAAATCGAACATGTCGCGGAAGGCACCGTCTTCCTGGCGCGCCGCCGTGATGCTTTCAATGGGCCCTTCACCCAGGCCCTTGATCGCGCCAAGACCGTAGACCACCTGGCCGTCGTCATTGACGGTGAAGCTGAACTCACTGGTGTTCACATCCGGCAGGACCAGGTCCAGCCCCATGCGGCGGCATTCCTCGACCAGTGTCACCACCTTGTCGGTGTTCTGCATGTCTGCGGTCAGCACCGCCGCCATGAATTCGGCCGGGTAGTGGGCCTTGAGCCAGAGCGTCTGATAGGACACCAGCGCGTAGGCCGCCGAGTGCGACTTGTTGAAGCCGTAACCGGCGAATTTTTCCACCAGATCGAAGATGTTGTCCGCCAGTTCCTTGCTGATGCCGTTGTTCTCGCAGCCCTCCAGGAACGCCTTCTTCTGCTTCTCCATCTCGGAGGCTTTCTTCTTGCCCATAGCCCGGCGCAGCAGGTCCGCCTGGCCGAGGGAGAAGCCCGCCATGACCTGCGCGATCTGCATCACCTGCTCCTGATAGAGGATGATGCCGTGAGTGGGCTTGAGCACCGGCTTGAGACCGTCGTACTGGAAATCCGGATGCGGGTAGGCCTCGGGCTGGCGGCCGTGCTTGCGGTCGATGAAGTCGTCCACCATGCCGGACTGCAGAGGGCCCGGGCGGAACAGCGCCACCAGCGCGATCATGTCCTCCAGGCTGGCCGGTTCCAGTCGCCGGATCAGGTCCTTCATGCCCCGGGATTCCAGCTGGAACACGGCGGTGGTCTCGGCCTTCTTGAGCAGCTCGAAGGAGGGTTGGTCGTCCAGCGGGATCTCGTCGATGTCGATGTCCGACTCGCCGCGCTCGCGCCGGCGGCGATTCACCATGGCTAGGGCCCAGTCGATGATGGTCAGGGTCCGCAGGCCGAGGAAGTCGAACTTGACCAGTCCGGCCTCCTCCACGTCGTTCTTGTCGAACTGGGTGACGACACTGCCGCCGTCTTCTTCACAGTACAGCGGGGCGAAATCGGTCAGCTTGGTGGGCGCGATCACCACGCCGCCGGCGTGCTTGCCTGCGTTACGGCAGATGCCCTCGAGCTTCTTCGCCATCTCCCAGATTTCCTGGGCTTCCTCATCCTGCTCCAGGAACTCGCGCAGCGGCTCTTCTTCCTCATGGGCCCGTTCCAGGGTCATTCCCGGATCGAAGGGAATGAGCTTGGACATGCGGTCCGCCAGCCCGTAGGACTTGCCCTGGACCCGGGCGACGTCGCGTACCACGGCCTTGGCCGCCATGGTGCCGAAGGTAATGATCTGGGAAACGGCGTTCTTACCGTAGCGTTCGGCCACATAGTGGATGACCCGGTCGCGGCCTTCCATGCAGAAGTCCACGTCAAAGTCAGGCATCGAGACCCGTTCCGGATTGAGGAAGCGCTCAAACAGCAGGTCGTACTGCATCGGGTCGATGTTGGTGATCAGCAGCGCATAGGCCACCAGCGAGCCGGCGCCGGAACCACGCCCCGGCCCCACGGGCACGCCGTTGTCCTTGGCCCACTGGATGAAATCCATCACGATCAGGAAGTAGCCCGGGAAGCCCATCTGGTTGACGATGTTGAGCTCGAAATCCAGGCGTTCGTAATAGCGCGCCCGCTTCTCCTCATAGTTGGGGTCCGTGCGGTCCAGGATGCGCTCAAGGCGCTTCTCAAGCCCCTCTTCCGAGACCTTGCGGAAGTACTCATCCATTGTCATCCCGTCCGGGATGGGGTACTGGGGCAGCGAGATCTCGCCCAGCTTGACCGGGACCGTGCACCGGCGTGCAATCTCAATGGTGTTGTCGATCGCCTCCGGGATGTCCTCGAACAGCTCGATCATCTCCTCCTGGGAACGGAGGTACTGCTGGTCGCTGAAGCGCCGTTCCCGGCGGGGATCGTCCAGAGTCTTGCTCTCGCCGATACAGACCCGGGCCTCGTGGGCCTCGAAGTCGTCGGCCTCCAGGAAGTGAACGTCGTTGGTGGCCACCACCGGCAGCTCCAGCGTTTGGGCCAGGGCCACCTGCCCGTGCACACAGTCCTCGTCATAGGGGCGACCGGTGCGCTGGAGCTCAAAATAGAAAGCGCCGGGGAAAAGGCCGGCCCAGTAGCGCGCCCGCTCCTCGGCCAGCCCTTCTTTCCCGGCCAGGATCGCACGGCCGATATCCCCTTCCCGGGCACCGGAGAGCATGAGCAGCCCTTCCGCCCGCTGCTCGATCCACTCCCGCTCCACGACTGGAATACCGGTGGCCAGACCATCGGTGTAGCCCAGGGAAATGATCTCGGTGAGGTTGCCGAAGCCGGTCTGGTTACGCGCCAGCAGGGTGATGCGGAAGGGCTTGTTCGGGTCCTCGGTGTTGCGCAACCAGAGGTCCGCGCCGATGACCGGCTTGATGCCGGCGCTGGTGGTGCCCTCGTAGAACTTCACCAGCGAGCACATGTTGGACTGTTCGGTCAGCCCGATGGCGGGCATGCCCATTTCCGCCGCACGTTCGATCAGTGGCTTGATCCGGATCAGGCCATCGACCAGGGAATACTCCGAATGGACGCGAAGATGAACGAATGTGCGCGACACAGGGCTACTCCATAACCTCGACCAGTTCCTCCTCGGTCTGCTCCCCGAAGCGGGCCTCCACCACATCACCCTCAGGGTTGATCACAAAGGTAGCAGGAAGCGAGACCGGGTGCTCCCAGCCGTAGTGGGCCTGGGGGTCATCGGTAACGACGGTGAAATCAATGCCCATGTCGTCCATGAGCGTGCGCAACGCGTCACCCTCAACCTCGTCAAAGTTGACGCCGAGGACGCGCACGCCGTCACGCTGGTCCAGCGCGTTCAGCTCCGGGATCTCTTCATAGCAGGGCTTGCACCACTCGGCCCAGTAGTTGACGAAGACCCACTGCCCCTGCAGATCGGCGGTGCCCACCGGTTCGCCCTCCGCGGACGCAAACTCGGTACTGCCACCCAGGCCGCCGGGCATGCCGTCACAACCCGCGAGCGCAAGGATCAGCACGACCACTGTCGCGCGTATGAGATGAATCACCGCCAACCTCCTGATAGAGTAACGGGCAAAGCCGGATCAAACATTGTAACGGCAAAACCGGCCTCCGTAATCCATGCCCGCTCAGGTGAACCGCCCGTAATGACCGAAACCGCGCGCCGCTACTCCGACCTTCCCCTGGCCCACTGGATCGGCCTCGCCAGTTTCTTCGCCCTGATGGGCATCCTGGCCCTGACCACCTTCTGGCCGGAACCGGTTGAAGCCTCGAAGACCGCTGTCCTGATCATCAAGCTGGCGCCGCTGCTTATCTTTGTGCCCGGGCTGCTCCGGGGCCGCAATCTGACCTACATCTGGGCCTGCTTCATGATGATGATCTACTTCGCGCCCCTGTCGGTCAGCTCCTACCTTTACGGGTGGCCCCTGACCAGTGTTATTCCGATGGTGCTGACACTGGTGTTCTTCGTGGCAGCGCTGTTCAAGCTGCGCCATGATCCACGGAACCCCGGCATCAGCACGGGTTGATCCTGTATGGCGAAGGCACCGAAACCCGGCCGTGACCAGCCACTGAGCCTTCACCAGGTCTGCGACGCCCTGGTACAGGACGAGCGCATCACCGAGGAGGAGGCCCGCGACGTCCGTAACGCCAACCTGGGCTCGGATGGCCAGAAGCATCCCCTGGAAATGCTGGCCGATGCCCAGTTGCAGGACGCCACCACCGGAAAGCTCCTGTACCTGGATACCCTCACGGAGTGGCTGGCCCACTGGTCAGGGCTGGACTACGTGCACATCGACCCGCTCAAGGTGGACGTGCCCTCGGTGGCGGACGTGATGTCCTACGCCTACGCCCAGCGCAACGGCATCCTGGCGGTGAAGGTCACGCGCGACGAGGTCCAGGTTGCCACGACCCAGCCCTTCCAGCGCGAGTGGATCAGCAACCTGGAACACATCACCCGGCGGACAGTGACACCGGTGGTCGCCAATCCGGCCGCCATCCGCCGCTTCACGGTGGAGTTCTACCAGCTCGCCAACTCCGTCAGCAAAGCCGGTGGTGAGGATGCGAGCAAGCACGTCCAGAGCTTCGAGCAGCTGCTCGACCTGAGCGATGGCAAGGCGGACGCCAACGACCAGCACGTGGTCAGCATCGTGGACTGGTTGCTCCACTATGCCTTTGAGCAGCGCGCCAGCGACATCCACATCGAGCCGCGCCGGGAAATGTCCCAGGTGCGCTTCCGCATCGACGGCGTCCTGCACACCGTCTACGAATTCCCGATCAACGTGGGCATTGCGGTACTCAGCCGCCTCAAGATCCTGGGCCGGCTGAACGTGGCCGAAAAGCGCCGCCCCCAGGACGGCCGCATCAAGACCCGTAAACAGGACGAAAGCGAGGTGGAGCTGCGCATCGCGACCATGCCCACCGCGTTCGGCGAAAAGATGGTTCTCCGGATCTTTGACCCGGATGTTCTGCTCAAGCCCTTTGAGCAGATGGGCTTCTCCCGGGATGATCGTGAGCGCTGGCAGCGCATTACCGACAATCCCTATGGCATCATCCTGGTCACGGGCCCTACCGGCTCCGGCAAGACCACCACCCTCTATTCCACGCTGCGCCAGATGGCCTCGGACGACGTGAACATCTGCACCATCGAGGACCCCATCGAGATGGTGGAGCCGGCGTTCAACCAGATGCAGGTGCAGCACGGCATCGACCTGACCTTCGCCCACGGCGTGCGCGCGCTGCTGCGCCAGGACCCGGACATCATCATGATCGGCGAGATCCGCGACCAGGAAACCGCGGACATGGCGGTCCAGGGCGCGCTGACCGGCCACCTGGTGCTCTCCACCCTGCACACCAACGATGCGCCCAGCGCCATCACCCGGCTGCTTGAGCTGGGCCTGCCCAGCTACCTGATCCGTGCCACCGTGATCGGGGTCATGGCCCAGCGCTTGGTGCGGACACTGTGTACCGGGTGCAAGACGGAAGGCAGCATCGACACCGAGGCCTGGCGAACCCTCACCAAACCTTGGAAGGCGCCCACTCCGGAACACCCCTGCGAGCCGGTGGGCTGCCTGCAGTGCCGCAATACCGGTTACCTGGGCCGTTCCGGAGTCTACGAGATCATGCCCGTGGAGGGCGCGGTCGAGGATCTGATCACTGCTGACTGCGACGTGAACCAGTTGCGACGGGAAGCCTACAGGCAGGGGATGATGTCACTGCGCCTGTCCGGCGCCCAGAAAGTGGCCGCAGGGCTGACCACTGTTGAAGAAGTGATGCGGGTCACTCCGGAAAGCCAGAGGTAGGGGCGCGCCGAGCGCGCACTGGCCCCGGCTCTGCCGGGGCCTTCCTGAATCAGCCGAACAGCTTCACCGCCTGCTCCGCCACATGCTTGCCCTGGAACCGGGCAATGGCCTTCTCGCGCTCATCCGCCTGCCGGGAACCGTCACCGCCGGCGAGCATGGTGGCGCCATAGGGCGTGCCGCCGCCGGGCTGGGAGATATCGAACAGCTCTCCAGTACCATAGCCGATCGGCACAATGGTCATGCCATGGTGGGCCAGCGTGACCCAGAAGGTGGTCAGGGTCTGTTCCTCACCGCCACCGGTACCGGTTGAACCGAACACGCTGGCGAGCTTGCCGAACAGCGCACCCTTGGCCCAGAGCCCGCCGGTCTGGTCCATGAAGGTCCGCATCTGACCGGCCATGTTGCCGAAGCGGGTGGGCGTGCCGAAAAGGATGGCGTCATAATCCGCCAGCTCGTTCGGGGTTGCCACCGACGCCTGCTGGTCAGCCTTGCCGCCAGCGTTCGCGAAGGCGTCGGAGTCTATGGTCTCAGGAACCCGCTTGACCGTCACTTCGGCGCCATCAACGCTGCCGGCCCCCTCGGCCACGGTGTTCGCGAAGTCTTCCATGTGGCCGTACATCGAATAGTAAAGTACCAGTACTTTCGCCATTTTCCATCTCCTGTGGTGTTGCGTGTGATCTGTTACTGCTGAGCAGACTAGCGCGCGGCCCGTCCCCATCAAAGCGGAACATTTCGAGCGCCCTGTTCAAAATGACTGATGCATCAACAGGGGCAGGAATTGCATGCGCCTGCTAATCTTCCAAAAGTCGGATATGGGTGATCAGCTCAAGCTCTGGCGCGCCCGGCCGTTAAACGATGTCATAACGCGGAGTGTGAACGGATTCACGCTGAACCCGCTGATGTAACGTGCCGTAGCTACAATAAACATTTAAACCGGAGGTAAACCCGGATGAACGAAGAGTCCGCCAATACGGTCGCCTTGGGAAGCCAAGTGGACATTTCCATGGCAGGCATGCTGTACCAGCAGCTTTCCAGCGCCCTCGATGCGGACGCCCCCCCCATCCTGGACGGCACCGACACCCAACGGATCGACACTGCGGGCGTCCAGCTCCTGCTGGCGTTCCGCCGACAGGCGGAGATGCAGGGCCGTGAATGGCAGTGGCGCAACCGCCCTGCGTGCCTGGCCGAAGCGGAATCCCTTCTTGGCATAGAAACTGCCTGACCTTTTTGAAACGCCGAAAGCGGCAAGGAGTTGACGATGGCAAACATTCTCGCGGTGGATGATTCCGCCTCGATGCGGCAGATGGTTTCCCACACGCTCAAGCAGAACGGCCACAGCGTGGTGGATGCACCGGATGGCAAGGCCGCACTGGACAAAGCCAAACAGCAGAAGTTCGATGCGGTGATCACGGACGTGAACATGCCCAATATGGACGGCATCACGCTGATCAAGGAACTGCGAAAGCTGCCCAACTACAAGTTCACGCCACTTCTGCTCCTGACCACGGAATCGGCTCCGGAAAAGAAGCAGGAAGGCAAGGCCGCCGGTGCCACCGGCTGGCTGGTCAAACCCTTTGACCCGGAAAAACTGATGGGCGCTGTCCGCAAGGTTGTACGGTAAACACCGAATTCACCGGAATCACAGGCCGGAGTGGCTATGAGCATCGACATGAACCAGTTCCTGCAGACCTTCTTCGAAGAAAGCTTCGAGGGACTGGACGACATGGAAAACGGCCTGCTCAACATGACGGCCGGCGAGCCGGACGTGGAACAGCTCAACGACATCTTCCGGGCCGCCCACTCAATCAAAGGCGGCGCCGGGACCTTCGGCCTGACGTCTGTAACCGACCTGACCCACAAGCTCGAAACACTGCTTGACCGCCTGCGTGAAGGCGAAAGCGAGGTTACCACCGACGGGATCAACCTTCTTCTGGAGTCCGTGGACTGCCTTCGGTCTCTGCTTCAGGCCGAGCGTGACGGCAGCGAGGCGGACCCCGAGCAGGCCGCCGACATCACCACCCGGCTGGCCGCCATGGTCGATGGTGACAATGGCGACGACAGTGCTGGTGCCCACGAGGACGCAGGCAGCGCTGACGAAGGCAACGGCGGTGGCGGCAGCGGCCCCGGCGGTGGCTGGCGAATCAGCTTCACACCTGAGCCCCATCTGTTCATGACCGGCAACGACCCGTTGCGGCTGCTCGAGGAACTGAGCGAACTCGGGGAGATCCAGGTGCGTTGCGACAGCAGCAGCCTCCCCGCCCTGCCCGACCTGGATCCAGAACAGTGTGTCCTGAGCTGGACCATTGAGCTTTATGGGGATGTCCAGCGGGAGGCCATTGAAGAAGTTTTCGAGTGGGTCGAGGATGACTGTTCCCTGACCATCGCCCCCCTGGAGCCTGTTAGCGGGAATACCGCTGCCACGGAGCTGGAAACAGCACCTGAATCCCAGGCGGCCGGCGCCGGGGAAGTGGCGGATGAGACCCAGCAACAGAAACCAGCCCAGCAGAGTGGCGGTGGCGGCAATGCCAGCACCAGCAGCTCCATCCGGGTGGATACCGGCAAGATCGACAACCTCATCGACATGGTCGGTGAGCTGGTCATCACCCAGTCCATGCTTAACGAACTGGGCGAGAACTTCACCATGGACAGGCTGGAGAAGCTCCAGGACGGCCTCGCCCAGCTCGAGCGCAACACCCGCGAGCTGCAGGAAAACGTCATGCGCATCCGCATGGTGCCGATCAGCTTCGCCTACTCACGCCTGCCGCGCATGGTCCATGACTTGATGCGCCAGCTGGGCAAGAAGGTAGATCTGCAGCTCAATGGCGAAGAGACGGAGCTGGACAAGACGGTGATGGAGAAGATCATTGACCCGCTTGTTCACCTGGTCCGCAACGCCATGGACCACGGCATCGAGCCGCCGGAAAAACGCGTCGAACTGGGCAAGCCGGAGACCGGCACCCTGGAGATGAACGCCTACCACAAGGGCGGCTACATCGTGATCGAGATCAACGATGACGGCGGCGGCATAAGCCGCGACAGGCTGCTCAACAAGGCCCGCGACGCGGGGCTGGTGGAAAACGGCGCGGAGCTCTCCGACGAGCAGGTGTTCGATTTCATCTTCCACCCCGGCCTGTCCACCCATGATGAGGCCACCGATGTTTCCGGCCGTGGCGTGGGCATGGACGTGGTCAAGCGCAACATCAAGGCGCTGGGCGGCAACATCACGGTGAACTCCACCCCGGGTAAGGGGACGCGCTTCGCCATCCACCTGCCGCTGACCCTGTCCATCCTTGACGGGCAGCTGTTCCGGGTTGGTGACCAGGTCTATGTAGTGCCGCTGATCTCGATCATGGAGTCGCTGCAGATGCAGGGCGGCAAGATCAAGCGCATGGCCGGCACCTCGGAACTCTACGAATGGCGTGACGACTACATCCCCATCATCCGCCTGCGGGAACTGTTCAACGAGGCCGGGGGTGGCGACCTGGAGAATGAACTGATGGTGGTGGTCGAGGAGGACGACCGCTACGTCGGGCTGCACGTGGACGAACTCCTCGGCCAGCAGCAGGTGGTCATCAAGAGCCTCAAGAGCAACTACCGGCCAGTGACCGGCTTTGCCGGCGCAACCATCCTCGGCAATGGCACTGTGGCCCTGATCCTCGACATTGCCGGACTCCTGGAGCTGGCCCAGGCGCGCGACGAAGTGCTCACGAACGGAGCCAATAACTGATGAGCGAATCCGCAAGCGACAAGACCAACAGCACCGCCACGACACAGCAGGATGCTGCACTCCAGGGCACTGTTGGCGACGGCGACCAATACCTCACCTTCACACTGGGAGATGAGGAATACGGCGTGGACATCCTCCGGGTCCAGGAAATCCGGGCCTGGGATACCGCCACGCCCATTCCCAACACCCCGCCCTACGTGAAGGGGGTCATCAACATGCGCGGCACCATCGTGCCGGTGGTGGACCTGCGCGAACGCTTTGGCATGGAGACGCTGGAGTACACACAGTTCACCGTGGTGGTTCTGGTCAAGGTCATCCATGGCGACCGCGAGCGGATCATGGGCCTGATCGTGGATGCGCTTTCCGAGGTCTACGGCATCAACGAGGACCAGCTCCGGCCACCGCCCGAGTTCGGCACCGTGATCCGCACGGACTTCATCCGCGGTCTGGCCACCATGGAAGACAAGATGGTGATCGTTCTGGACGTGGACAGCCTGCTCGGCGAGGACGCCGGGGTGGGCGGGGCCAGTGACTGACCCATGCGCGCCGTCGCAGTCCTGAATCAGAAGGGTGGCGTGGGTAAGACCACCACCAGCGTTCACCTCGCCCACGGTATGGCGCGGCTGGGTGAACGGGTCCTGGGTATCGACATGGACCCGCAGGGGCACATGGGCACCAGCCTGGGCGCGGACAACCGCCGGGCCGGGCTGGACCAGGTGCTGCTCAACGAGGAACGGCTGGTTGATCACCGCCAGAACGTTCGCGAACACCTGGACGTGGTCTGCGCCGGCCCCGGCCTGCGCAGCTTCGAGACCCTGGACGAGGGCGGCCCGGAACGCGGCTGGTGGCTGAACGAGGCGCTGTACGAACTGGAAACGGAAAGCGCGGCGGAAGCACCCGAGTGGGTGGTCATGGACTGCCCGCCGTCATCCGGCCTGCTGGTGATGAACGCCCTGCTGGCCGCCGATGACCTGGTGATACCAGTGGCCTGCGATTTCCTGTCACTACAGGGGCTGTCCACGCTGATGCAGACCCTGGCGAAAGTAGAGGAACGGATGCAGGCGGCCAGCCGCAAGTGGCTGGTCCTGACCCGCTTCCAGACCCGGCGGCGACTGTCGCGCGAGGTGCAGGAGACCCTGGTGAACCATTTCCCCGGGCAGCTGCTGGAGACGCCGATCCGGGAGAACGCGGCCCTGGCGGAAGCGCCAGGCTTCGGCAGAACGGTTTTTGAGTACCAGGCCACCAGTAACGGCGCCGTCGACTACGCGGCCCTGGTGGAGGATCTGAGATTGGGGAGAGTGCGCTGATGGCCGAAAACAACCGCAGTAACCGCAACGGCGGCTCCGGGCGCCGCGGCGGAGGCCGGCGGCAGAAACTGGGCAACGATCCGCTGGCATGGATGGAAGGCGGCGGTAATACCTCCGACAGCAGTGGAACACCGTCGGAGACGGAACCTGAATCAACACTGACATCCGAACCGCAAGACAAACAGCAGACCGAGTCACGGGAGAGCAAGACCATGGCCAGCAACAACCAGACTAACCAGGTCACCATTGACCCGGCGGAATACGAGGCCCTCCAGCGCATGAAGCTGGCCCTGCATACCGCGACCACGGCGATGATGACGACGGACTCAGAAGGCCGTATCGACTACCTCAATGAGCGCATGCAGGACCTGCTGCGCGACTACGAGCGCGACATCGCCGAGGATAATCGGGGCTTCCGCGCCAGGGGTCTGGAAGGCGAGGATCTGGTGGATACCTTCCCCCAGCTGCGCTCGATTGCCCGCCAGATGAACAAGGTTCGCAATGACGCCATACACGACACGGTGGACATTGGCCGGGTACGCCTTGCCATCGCCATCACCGGCGAAGAAAACGAACAGGGCGAGTTCCTCGGCAACACCATTGAATGGTTCGACCAGACCGAGGACCGCGAACGCGAAGAGAATGAGGAGCGGGTCCGCTCGGAGCTCAAGGACATGATCAGCCAGGTCCGTGAGGGCCGGCTGGACGAGCGGGTGGATACCGACGCCATGAGCGAAGGCTTCGTGAAGGACCTGAGCGCGGACGTGAACAACGTGGTGGATGCCGCCCAGCGGCCCACCCAGGAAGTCATCCGCGTCATGAAGAACCTGGCGGACGGCAACCTGCACGACAAGATGCAGGGCGAGTTCGAGGGCGATTTCGGCCGCCTACAGGAAGCCGTCAACGAAACCGTGGACGTGCTGCGCAATACGGTCGAGCAGATCACCGACGCCACCGGCAACATCAATTCGGCGGCCAAGGAGATCGCCCAGGGCAACCAGGATCTGTCCCAGCGCACCGAGGAACAGGCCAGCTCACTGGAAGAGACTGCCTCATCCATGGAGGAGATCACCTCCACCGTGAAGCAGAACGCGGACAACGCCCAGGAGTCCAACCAGCTGGCCACGGCGGCCCGTGAAAAAGCCGAGCGTGGCGGCGAGATCGCCCGTCAGGTGGTGGACGCCATGGGCGAGATCAAGAGCTCGTCCAGCGAGATCAACGACATCATTACCGTCATCGACGAGATCGCCTTCCAGACCAACCTTCTGGCCCTGAACGCCGCCGTCGAGGCGGCGCGTGCCGGTGAGCACGGGCGCGGCTTCGGGGTGGTGGCTGCCGAGGTCCGCAACCTGGCCCAGCGCAGCGCTTCCGCCGCCAAGGACATCAAGAAGCTGATCAAGGATTCCAGCGAGAAGGTCGAGCACGGTACCAAGTTGGTGGACGAGTCCACCGAGACCCTGAACGAGATCATCAATTCGGTTCAGACGGTCACCGACAAGATTGCCGAGATTGCGGCAGCCAGCAACCAGCAGTCCTCGGGCATCGACGAGATCAACAAGGCCGTCTCGCAGCTGGATGAGGTCACCCAGCAGAACGCGGCACTGGTGGAGGAAGCGGCGGCGGCCTCTGAATCCCTGGATGAGCAGACCACGTCCCTGGTGGACCTGATGAGCTTCTTCGGTGACAGCGGCGCCAGCAACCAGCAGGCGTCCAGTGGCAACCGGAGCACCGGCGGTCAGCGGCAGCAGAATGCCGGCGCCGGAACCCAGAACCAGCGCTCCACACTTGCCCAGCGCGGCAACAACGGCGCGGGTTCAGGTGCAAGGCCCGCTCAGGGAGCTGCGGCCAGCAGGGGCAATAACGCCTCAGGCGCGCCAGCAGGCAGTGCCGCCGGCCAGGCGGAAGCCTCCGGGGATGACGGTGAATGGGAAGAGTTCTGAGCGGGAGTAGGCCTTAGTGTCCCGAGAACGGGAGTTCCAGTTCACCCGCAAGGACTTTGAGTGGATCCGGGAGAAGGTAACCGGTGAGACCGGCATCCAGCTCAACCCCTCCAAGGACCAGATGGTGTATTCCCGGCTCGCCCGGCGCCTGAGGGCGCTGGGCCTGCCGGATTTCGCCTCCTACCGGAAGGTACTGGAACAGGACAACGGCGAGGAGATGGGCCAGTTTGTCAACGCCCTGACCACCAACCTTACGGCCTTCTTCCGGGAATCCCACCATTTCGACCATCTGGCGGAAATCCTGCCGGAACTGGCCGGAGGGCCCATCAACATCTGGTCCGCTGGCTGCTCCACCGGCGAAGAGGCCTACTCCATCGCCATGACGGTACTGGAGAACCTCAGTGAGCAGGACGCCGAAAGGGTCACGATCACCGCCACCGACCTGGACAGCAGCGTGGTGGAGCACGGCCGCCGGGGCATCTACGACGAGGGCCGGCTTTCCGGTGTCCCCGCCCTGCAGAAAAAGCGCTACTTCCTGCGCGGCACAGGCCGGAATGCCGGCAAGGCGAAGGTGAAGGAGCCGCTGAGGCGTATGGTCACCTTTGACACACAGAACCTGCTTCACGACTGGCCCTTCAGCGAGCGCTTCCAGATCGTGTTCTGCCGCAATACTGTGATCTATTTCAACAAGGAGCTGCAGGCACATCTTTTCGAGCGGCTGCACCGCTATACCGCCCCCGGCGCGTGGCTCTACATCGGCCATTCGGAATCCCTGTGGAAGGTCACTGAACGCTTTGTCTCCCATGGCCGTACCATTTACGAACGAGTGGACTGACCATGGCGGAAGCAACGATCACGACCCAATCGCGACAGCCCCGCGCCCTGCCCGGCTTTGAGCGGATCCGGCGCTACTGGGACCCGGCACACCGGGTCTGGGCGGCCAAGCTGCTTCCCGGCGAGTTCTACGTGAACCGGGGTGACGAGATGATCGTCACCACCCTCGGCTCCTGTGTGGCAGCGTGTATCCGGGATCCAAGGCGTGGGGTTGGCGGCATGAACCACTTTATGCTGCCAACCCGTGGCGGCGACCCGGAGAGCTGGGTGGACGATCCGGTCAACCTGGCGACCCGCTACGGCAACAATGCCATGGAGCAGCTGATCAACCGCATCCTGAAACTCGGCGCCCGCCGCGAGGATCTCGAAATCAAGCTTTTTGGCGGCGGACGCGTTCTCAAAGGCGTCACCACGGACATTGGTAAACGCAACATCGAGTTCGCCATGGAATACTGCGCAACCGAATCCCTGAGACTGATCAGCCGGGACCTCGGAGGGGCCTACCCGCGCAAGGTGCAGTTCTTCCCGGATACCGGGCGCGCCTTCAGCAAGAAACTCTACCGCACGCGCAACCAGACCCTCATCGAACGCGAAGAGCACTACCTCCACGAGCTCGAGGAAGAGCCCGTGTCCGGTGGCGATGTGGACCTTTTCGAATAACAGAAGACTGGGAGTACCAGATGATCCGCACCATTGTGGTCGATGATTCGGCGCTTATCCGCCAGATGCTGACGGAGATGCTCAACGATGCCCCGGACATTGAAGTGGTGGACACCGCGCATGATCCCTATGACGCGCGCGAGAAGATCAAGGCCCACAACCCGGATGTGATCACGCTGGACGTGGAGATGCCGAAGATGGACGGCATCACCTTCCTGCGCAACATCATGCGGCTGCGGCCCATGCCGGTGATCATGGTGTCATCGCTGACCCAGGATGGCGCTGAGGTCACCCTGGAGGCACTGGATATCGGCGCCGTGGACTATGTGGCCAAACCCCAGGTCAACCTGGCCAGTGAGTTCCAGGATTACGCCCGCGAGATCCAGGACAAGATCCGCATGGCCGCCTCCGCCCGGGTAAAGGGCGGCTCACGGCCGGCGGGCGAAAAGCACAGTGCCGGCGCAGTGCTGCCCAAACGCCGCCCCGGTGACCTCAAGAGCACCGAACGACTGATCGCCCTGGGGGCCTCCACCGGCGGCACCGAGGCCCTGCGCCACGTTCTGGAACAGCTGCCCCCGGACAGCCCGGGGGTGGTCATCACCCAGCACATTCCCCAGGAGTTCAGCCGGGCATTCGCCAACCGCATGGATGGCACCTGTGCAGTGACGGTCACCGAAGCCCAGCATGGCCAGCGAATCATTCCCGGCCACGTCTATGTAGCCCCCGGCAACCGCCACCTGACCGTCAAGCGTGATGGCGCCCGCTATACCTGCCAGCTCCATGACGGTGACCCCGTGAACCGACACAGGCCCTCTGTGGATGTGCTGTTCCGCAGTGTCGCCAATGAGGCCGGAAAAAACGCCGTGGCCGCCCTGCTCACCGGCATGGGCGATGACGGCGCCCGGGGCATGAAGGAGTTGCACGACCTGGGCGCCTACACCGTGGCCCAGAACGAGGACACCAGTGTGGTCTGGGGTATGCCTGGAACGGCGGTGGAGATGGAGGCGGTCAGCGACACCCTGGCACTGGACCGGATCGCCGGGGCCCTGCTGACCCGGGCGCGTCAGTCCGCCTGAGCGGGGGTGAGCCGGTCCACGGCGGGCATTTCATTACCCAGCGCCTCCACCAGGATCTTCTCGATCCCTCCTTCCCGGCGCATGGCCTTGAGCGCCCGATTGAAGTCCTCGATGCGCTTGGCATTGCCCTCCACCTCACGGGAAAGAAGCAGATGGAGCCGGTCCTCACGGACCGGTTCGGGATGCCAGGTCAGCGCCTTCGCCTCTTCCTCACTGAAAAGCTCACTGATCATCCGCTGGCCGACAACCCGATCCAATGGAAACAGATCAATGCGGCCCGCCAGGAGTTTATGGAAATTCAGCTCATCCGATGACACGGTTTCAGTGGTGGCAACCCCCAGGGTCCTCACCCGGTCCAGCACTTCACCATAGTCGTAGCCACGGGTCAGCCCAATGCGGTAGTCGGCAAGATCGGTGGTGGTTTCCCAGTCGAACGGCATGTCCGCCCTATGAAAGAAGACGTATTCGGTGACGATCACGGGCCGACTGATGAAGAAGTCCTCACGGCGCTCACTGGAGGGCACCCAGACCGCCGTGCCGTCACGCTCGCCCCGACGGGCCAGGTAGAGGGAGCGGGCCCAGGGGTGGAATTCATACTCGACCTGATAGCCGGCACGCTCGAACGCTCGGCTCACAATCCGGGAGGCGATGCCGTAACCGGGCTCTTCCCTGCCCAGATAGGGCGGCCACTCGCCATTGGTGATGCTCACCGTGCGGTCCTCAGTTGTCTCCCCGGCGAGCGCTAACGCTGGCACCATCATAGTCAGTGCCAGGAGCACCGTTCTCAGCCATACCATGATGCCCTCCTCCAGCGGCGCTGCCGGAATTCCAGTAAAACACCCCGCACCGACAGGGTGGCAATACCCGGTACAGCTGTCCACCGAAATGGTGCTTCAACGTGTAAGCAGCACCAGGACCGGGCCCTTGTGGTCGGACGGGTCAACCGGAATACGCCACTCATGACCGCTCCCAGTCAGCCACTCGCGGATGGCGTTCCATTCGGCGTCACCACCGTCATGCCCACGGTATACCATCAGCGACAGACAGCCGCCGGAGGTCAGCATTTCCATCGACTGCTCCAGGGCGGGGATTGTGGTGACCGCCCCTGTGGTACGGGTGCGGTCACTGCCGGGGAGATAGCCCAGATTGAACATAACGGCGTCCAGTTTCCGCTCCCCCGGCGGCGTCACCTGATCCCGGATATGGGCATGGCTTTCACACAGCAGGGTTACGCGTTCACCGAGCCCGGCTTCGACAAGCCGGTTGCGGGTGGTCTCAATGGCGGCGGGCTGTACATCCAGTGCCCATACATGGCCACTGGCGCCCACCTGCTCCGCCAGGAAACGCGTGTCATGGCCATTTCCCGCCGTAGCGTCCAGCGCCAGGCCACCCTCGCCCAGCACCCCGGCAACGGCTTCATGGGCCTGGTGGGTCAGCCTCACACCACCCACCGTTCCAGGGTGCCGGCGGCGAAGGCCCGCAGATTGTCGGCGCTCTGCTGCACCATGCGTTGCCGGGCCTCCTGGCTTGCCCAGGCGCAGTGCGGGGTCACCAGCAGGTTGGGAATATCGTCGGCAAGCAGTGGGTTGCCGTCCACCGGCGGCTCCTGTGTCAGGACGTCCACGCCGGCGCCGGCAATATCACCCTGGCGCAGCGCATCCGCCAGCGCCTGCTCGTTCACAATGCCACCCCGGGAGGTGTTCACCAGCAGCGCGGAATCCTTCATCGTCCTCAGGGCCTGCGCATCGATCAGATCCCGGGTCTCGTCGCTCAGAAGGCAGTGCACGGACAGCACATCCGCAACAGGGAGCAGCGTCTCCAGCGACTGCCGCGGGAAGCCATCCACTTCCCCTTCCGGCTGCCCGGGTCTGGCCGCAACCCGTACATCCATCCCGAAGGCCTGGCCCAGCCGGGCCACGCCCTGCCCCAGATCACCATACCCAAGCACCACCAGGGTTCTGCCCTCCAGCTCGATGATGGGGTGATCCATACGGCAGAACATGGGGCTCTGCTGCCACCACCCGGCACGTACGTCCTGGACGTAATCCACCAGCCGGTTAGCCAGGGCGAGGATCAGGGAGAAGGTATGCTGCACGAGGACCGGCCGGGCATACCGGATGGCATTGACCACCCGGATGCCCCTGGCCGCTGCAGCCTCCAGATCAATGTTGTTCACGCCCGTCGCGGTCACAACCACCACCCGGAGCTTCGGCGCTGCTGCAAAGTGCGCCTCGCCGAGAACCACCTTGTTGGTAACCACCGCCTCGACATCCGCGATGCGTTCGGCCACCTGGGCCGGCGTTGTGGTTCCGTAGAGGGTGAGATCCGCGGCGGCCTGCATCGGGCCAAGGTCCACGTCCGAGCCAAGGGTATCGGCGTCCAGGAAAACAGCTTTCACGGTGATGTTTCCTCCTGATCAGGCACAGCGATGACAGTCCGTTATTGTCACCGCTGGCCCCTGTTGAGGCAATCAGCCGGTCACCGCAACTCACTCGAGCTGAGGCCCAACAGCCTCCGGGCAATGATCAGGTTCTGGATCTGCTGGGTGCCTTCGAAGATGTCCAGGATCTTGGAATCCCGGGCCCATTTCTCCAGCAGTTCCTCCTCGCTGTAACCCAGGGTCCCCGCCAGTTCCGCGCAGCGCAGGGTGATGCTGTTGCCCACACGTCCGGCCTTGGCCTTGCACATGGAGGCCTGGACCGAATTGGGCTGGTGGTTGTCGGCCATCCAGGCGGCGCGCACCGTCAGCCAGTACGCAGATTCCCACTCCGCCTCCATGCGGTAGATCTCGGCCTCGACAGCGGACGCATTATCCACCGGGCGGTCGTAGTCCAGATTCACCTGATCCGCCAGTAGTTCCTTCAGGCGTTCCAGTGCCGCGCGGCCACAGCCCACTGCCATGGCGGCCACCAGCGGGCGGGTGTTGTCGAAGGTCTGCATGGCCCCGGCAAAGCCCTTGGCGGTGTCGATCTCCGGAGTACCGAGCAGGTTCTCCGCCGGCACACGGCAATTCTGGAAGTGGATGGCGGCGGTGTCCGAGGCGCGGATACCCAGTTTTTTCTCCAGCCGTGCCAGCTCCATTCCCGGCGTGCCCCACTCCACCACGAAGGACTTGATGGCGGCCTTGCCCATGGATGGATCCAGCGTTGCCCAGACCACCACGCAGTCCGCCCGTTCACCGGCAGTGACGTAGATCTTCTCGCCGTTGAGCACGTACTCATCACCCTCGCGGCGGGCCGTGGTGCGGATGGCGCCGGAGTCCGAACCACAGCCGGGTTCGGTAATGGCCATGGCCGCCCACTTGCCTTCAAAGCGCTGCTTCTGTTCGTCCGTGGCAACGGCGGAGATGGCCGCGTTGCCCAGGCCCTGGCGCGGCAGCGAGAGCATCAGCGCCACGTCGCCGTAGCACAGCTCCATGGTTCCCAGGCAGACGGCCATGTTCGAGCCATTGCGCACATCCCCGGAGCCGGCTCCACCACTGGCGCCAGTGGTGGCGGCCCCGGCGGAATTCGAGGGATCACCCTCGTTGAACCCATCCAGGATGGAGGCCAGCATATCGAGCTCTTTCGGGCGCTCATGCTCGTGCCGGTCGTAATAGCGCGAAATGGGCCGGAAGGTGCCCACGGCCACCTGGTGGGCATTGTTGATCAGGGAACGGAACTTTTTGGGTATCTCCAGGTTCATGGCCCCTCCTTACAGGTGCAGCCCGCCGAAGGCGATACCAGTGGCCCGCAGGTCCCGGTACCAGCGCTCCACCGGGTACTCGTGGGTGTAGCCGTGGCCACCCAGGACCTGTACGCCATTGGTTCCAATACCCATGGCCTTGTCCTTGACCAGGGTGCGCGCCAGGTGCGCCTCGCGCCGGAAGGAAAGGCCCTGCTCGGCCCGGCAGACCGCCCGCCATGTGAGCATGCGCATGGCGTCCAGTTCGATGGCCATGTCCGAGATCAGGAAAGCAACCCCCTGCCTGTGGCTGATGGGTTCGCCAAAGGCAGTGCGTTCGTTGGCATAGGGAATGACGTAGTCCAGGACCGCCTGGCAGGTTCCGATGGCGAGGCTGCACCAGGCCAGGGTTCCCAGGTCGACAAAGGCGCGGTAGTCGAAGTCCCCGGCACTCAGGCGGTTACCTGCGGGAACCTTTACGCCGTCCAGATGCACCCGCCCCTGGCCACTGGCACGGATGCCCATGGGCCGGTCCTCTCCGACGCGTAATCCCGCGCTGCCACCCTCCACAATGAAGACGCCGGGGCCATCCCCGGTCATGGCCGCCACCAGAAAGAGTTCCGCCTGCGCGGCGAGGGGAACCAGGGTCTTGGTGCCGTTGAGAACATAGTGATCGCCCTGGCGGGTCGCGGTGCATGCCGGCTGCAGCGGATCGAACAGCGGTGTGGGCTCGGCCACCGCGATGCTGGCCTGGGGTGGATTGTCCCCGGCAAACGCCACCAGGTAGGTCCCCTGCTGATGGGCATTGCCCCACTGCGTCAGGGCATTGGCCACGGACATGGGCGCCAGGATCGCGGCGGCCTGCCCCATGTCACCGTAGGCCAGATCCTCCGCCAGCAGCATGGAGGTCACGGGCGAACGTTCCGTTGCCGCGCCGCCCAGAGCCTCGGGCACGGAGAACAGAGTCAGCCCGAGCTCTGCGGCCTGCTCGAGGGTGCCAGAGGCCGTGGCGCGCCCGGCATCCGCGCTTTCAGCTGTCTCCCGCAGAATCTCACGCGCAAAGTCCTGGACACTCTCGCGGATCATGCGCTGTTCATCGGTGATGTTCAGATCAAAAAGATCCTGGGTCCTGCCAGGGGCATGCAGCCTCTGAGGGCGCCTGAGGGGGTTGAGGTTGCGGAACTGGCGGGCGCTGGTGCTGATGGCACTGAAGCTGGAACGGCTCAGGTAATAGCTGATGTTCTCGGCAGTACGCCTCATTCCCAGGTGATCAAGCACCCCGGAACCGGCAAGGTGGTTGAGGGCGCTCAGGGCGTATCCCATTGCATCGCGCGCCATGGCGGCCTCCTCGGACTGTGGCTGACAATCCGATTATGCCGCAACTGCCGGCGCTGCCATTGACCCGGATGCCGCTGCCGCCTGCTGCCCCGGTCACCCCCCCTGCAATATGTGGCGTCGTCGTCAATTATGAGCGACAGTACGGCTTCAGCATTGACCGGGAAGCCTGGGCTGGCATGATTCCGGAGCAAAGGAGCTTCAGCCACTGACACGGACCCTTCCCATGAAACGTATTGTCGCCCTGACCCTGCTCTTGCTGGCCATCCACCCACTGGCCATGGCCGGCCCTCAACGGCCCGTAACACAGGGAACCACTTACCTGGGCGCCCAGTATTCCCGGCTGACGTTCTCTTCGGACAGACTCGTCACCTCGGCAACACCTTCCATGGTGATGCTGCGCGGCGGCGCGTTCCTGCTCGACAATATTGCGGTCGAAGCCCGGTACGGGACAGGCGTTGAGAGCGACCAGGCCATGGCCAGGGACGGGGAACTGGTCCGGGCCAGCGTGCAGCATTTCGGCAGTGCCTACGTTACCGGCCATGTACCGCTCGGCAGGCGCTCCTCTTTCTACATCTTCGGTGGGTTCAGTGAATTCAAGTCCCGCTTCGAGCGGCCGGACCGTCAGCTGAATGAAACCGAGTTCTCCGGCTCCTATGGGGCCGGTTATCAGATCAATCTGAGCCGACAGGTCGGGCTCAACCTTGAGTACAACCGCTTCATGGAAAAAAGCGGTCATCGCCTGAATGGTTTTTCCGTGGGCGCGCAGCTCTATTTCTGAGGCCACTGTTGATGGCTCAGGACTTGAGGCGGTACCCCGTGCGGAAGATCCACCAGATGAGCGTCAGGCAGAGCAGCATGAAGAAAAACGTCATGCCCAGGCTGACCAGCAGTGGCACATCCGAGACCTCGTAGAAGCTCCAGCGGAAGCCGCTGACCAGGTAGACCACCGGGTTGAACAGCGAGACGGTTTGCCAGAATTCCGGCAGCACATCGATGGAGTAGAAGGTGCCCCCGAGGAAGGTCAGCGGAATCACCAGCAGCAGGGGCACGATCTGGAGCTGCTCAAAGTCCTCGGCCCAGATGCCCACAATGAAGCCGAACAGGCTGAAGGTGAAGGAAGTCAGCACCAGGAAGGTCGCCATCAGGAATGGATGCGCTATGGGCACGTCCACGAACAGCTGGGCGGTGAACAGGATGATCAGCCCCAGCACCAGTGACTTGGTCGCGGCCGCGCCTACATAGCCCACCACCACCTCAAGGTAGGAGACCGGTGCGGACAGCAGCTCGTAGATGGTGCCCGTGAAGCGCGGAAAGAAGATGCCGAAGGAGGCGTTGGTCACACTCTGGGTCAGCAGCATGAGCATGATCAGGCCGGGTACGATGAAGGCCCCGTAGGGAACCCCATCCACCTGTTCCACCCGCGAGCCGATAGCTGCCCCGAAGACCACGAAATAGAGCGACGTGGTCACAACGGGCGAGATGATTGACTGCAGCCAGGTGCGCAGGGCCCGGGCCAGTTCAAAATGATAGATGGCGTACATGCCGCGCAGGTTCATGAGCCGTTCACCAGATCCAGGAAAATGTCCTCCAGCGAACTCTGGGAGGTATGCAGGTCCGTGAAGCGGATCCCTGCCTCGCCCAGTGCCTGGAGAAGATCGTCAATGCCGGTATGGGCTGACTGGGTTTCATAGGTATAGATGAGCCCGCTGCCATCCTCGGTCAGCCTGAGCCCATAATCCGACAGCGCCGCAGGAACCGCCTCCAGCGGTTCACGCAGCTGCAGTACCAGCTGTTTGGTGCCCAGCTTACGCATCAGCTGCTGCTTGTTCTCGACCAGCACGATCTCGCCCTGGTTGATGACGCCGATACGGTCCGCCATCTCCTCGGCTTCCTCGATGTAATGGGTGGTGAGGATCACGGTCACACCGGTCTGGCGCAGATAGTCCACCGTCTCCCACATCCCCTGGCGCAGCTCCACATCCACGCCGGCCGTGGGCTCATCCAGAAACAGCACTGACGGCTCATGGGCCAGAGCCTTGGCGATGAGCAACCGCCGTTTCATGCCACCGGAGAGCATGCGCAGCTGGCTGTTGCGTTTCTCCCACAGCGACAGATCCCGCAGCACCCTTTCGAGGTAGGCATCATCACGCGGCTTGCCGAACAGCATGCGGCTGAAGCTGACCTTGGCCCAGACCGTCTCGAAGGCGTCCCGGGTGAGCTCCTGGGGAACCAGGCCGATACGGGAGCGGGTCTGGCGGTAATTGCGTTGAATGTCGTAACCATCCACCGTGACCCGGCCGCCCGTGGCGTTGACGATACCGCAGATGATGCTGATCAGCGTGGTCTTGCCGGCGCCATTAGGCCCCAGAAGCGCAAAGATCTCCCCTTTGTGAATATCCAGGTTGATGTCTTTAAGTGCCTGGAATCCGTCCCGGTAGGTCTTGTCGAGATTCTCAATGGAGAGGATGGAGCTCACGGGTCACCTCAATTGCTGGCAGCGCTGCAAAGGGTATCACACCCGTACCGGCACTGGCCCTTCAGACAGGTTCATAACCATTCGTTGGGGCTGCCCATCGAGGGTCGGCTGTGAACACCACATCCAGCACCAGTGATGGGACAATACGACGCAGGCGCCTGTCCAGATCGGTGCGGATACGATCCTGCTGGCCCAAGGCTTCATGATCACTCCCCTCCGGCAGCACCACGTGCACCAGCAGATAGAGGGTCCGGCCCGGCCGCACCATCCGCAGGGAAAAATCCCGCGCTCCCCACTCAGCCGCCACATTCTCAACCACATCATGTACCGGCTGACGCACACGCTTCGGTGGCGCCCGGTTAAGCAGCTCCTTGATGGCATCCGAAGCCATTCGGAAAGGCGTGCTCAGGCAGAACAGCACTACTACCGCAGCCACCATCAGTGGATCCACATAGGGGGTGATCGGCGAAAAACCCACCGCATCCGCCACCGGAATCAGACAGAAGGCCAGCAGCACTGAGGCGGAGATCACCGTGTTGATCCACCAGTTGGCGAAGTCCGCCTCCACCAGGGGACTGGTGGTATGACGCCGGGCCCGGCGTAGCAGCATGAAGGTGGTGGCACTGCTGGCGGTGGCAATCACCGAATACAGGATGGCCAGCCCGGCAGCAATCTCGCGGCCCCCGGACAGGAGCACAAGCACGGAATCCCCAAGGGCCAGCAGTGAGATTCCCAGAATCAGCAGCCCCTTGGCGGCATTGACCAGGGACTCGAAGTAGGCGTGGCCGAATGGGTATTTCTCATTGTCCGGCATGGCCAGCAGGCGGGCGACCCGCACACTCAGAAAAGCCATGACGCTGTAGATGAGATTGAAGAGCCCATCGAGCAGAATCACCTGGGATCCCGTGATCACCGACAGGACCAGGCCGGTCACCCCGAGGAAGAGTGCCATCCCGGCCGAAAGCATCAGTGCGTCTGTTTCCGTTCGCATTCCAGGGCCATTACGGGTCGTTAGTAGATGCATTTTACCCGGTCACCGGCTATTGTGGCCGCATGATGCTGAAAAAACTTGGAAATCAATACGACACCATCCGTATGAGGCTGGCGAATGACTTCCGCCTGTCCATTATCATGATGTTCTGCATTCCCGCGGCAACCGCCATTGGTGGTTTTGGCGTCTATCGCTTCCTGCAGGGAGACTGGGTGATGACCCTGGTGGACGCCCTGCTGGTAGCGGTGCTGATCAGCATCTCCGGTTTTGTCTGGATTACCGGCAATACGGTGGTCGCTGGCATCCTGCTGGTGATCTGTACCGGCATCGGTGTTCTCACTGTGCTCTACCTGGTGGGACTTGTAGGGCTTTTCTGGGCCTACGTGGACATCATTGCCACTTTTTTCCTGTCACCGCCCGCCTTTGCCATCCCCAAGGCCCTGCTCATGGTGGTTGCCAGTGTCGCCCTGGGAGCCGCCAACGGGCTGGATCCGCTGGCGCTGATCTCATTCGCAACCACGGTGTTCGTGGTTTCGATCTTCGCCTTCTCCTTCGCTCGCCGATCGCGCGCCCAGGCCCGCCTGTTGGAGGAACAGGCCATCCGTGACCCGTTGACCGGCGCCGGCAACCGGCGGGCCCTGGAGGAGGAGCTGTGCATCGCCATTGCCAGGGTCCAGCGGGGCGAGGCAGGTGCCGGTCTCCTGATGCTGGATCTGGACCACTTCAAGGAGATCAACGACCGTTACGGCCACGCCAACGGCGATGAAGTGCTCAAGCAATTCGCTGAGCTTGTGCGCACCCATTCACGACACGAGGACCGACTGTTCCGATTCGGGGGCGAGGAGTTCGTGCTGCTGCTCAATAGCGTCCGGGCAGAAAGCATGATCCTGGCGGCACGCCATATCCAGCAGACCATAAGGGACCGGCTCAGCATTCACGCCCATTCCGTAACATGCTCAATTGGAGCCGCCCTCGCCGCTCCCCACGATGACTGGGAGAGCTGGCTGCACCGGGCGGACAATGCCGTCTACGAGGCCAAGACCAACGGCCGTGACACCATCATTGTGGCGGATCATCTGCCGGCAGAAAGGTGTTGACCTCCGCCTCGGTCAGCTCGCGATACCTCCCCGGCTCCAGGTCCGGATCCAGATCAATGGGGCCGACCCGCTCACGGTGGAGCCGGACCACGCGGTTACCAACCGCCCCCATCATGCGCTTGATCTGGTGGTAACGCCCCTGGGTCAGGGTGAGCCGCAGTTCAGCCCTGCCGAGACGCTCGATGTCGTGGGCCACGGCGGCGGTGTCCTCTCCCCTGAGCATGATGCCTTCTTCCAGGCTCGCGAGGGTTTCATCATCAATGGGATCGGCAACCCAGACCCGGTAGGTCTTGGGGAATCCGTGGCGCGGCGAGGTGATGCGATGACTCCACTCGCCGTCAGTGGTGAGCAGCAGCAGGCCAGTGGTGTCCTTGTCGAGGCGCCCCACCGGATGCAGACCACGGCGCAGTTCCGGTTCCAGCAGGTCGAGCACCGTGGGATCGTAGTCGTCTTTCGTGGCGCTGACCACGCCGGTTGGCTTGTTCAGCATCAGGTACCGCTCGCCGGATTCCCTCTCAAGCTGCTGACCGTCCAGGAGGATCGCTTCCTCAACCCCGATCCGGGACTGTGGCTTCAGCCCCCCGTTTTCGTGACCGTCGACCTCGATCCGATCCGCCTTGATCAGCTGCTTGGCTTCTTTGCGGGTAATGCCGGTCAGCCGTGCAATCAGAAAATCGAGCCTGCGGCGCCGGCGTTTCTCAGGCTCCGTCATGGCAACGCTGCCTTCTGGGTTGATGCATGATTACTGGCGTGAAAGCCCCATTCTACATGAATGCCCCGCCCCCGATGAGGGTTCTGACAGTATTTGAAATACGGTCAGCTAGGGGTTTTACGCTATTGTACCGGCGCCCGCACGCGCTACACTCAGACGGCAGGCCCCAATACAGCGGCCTTTACCGATCACAGATTCAACAGGTGGGACAGACTATGATTGTACGGGACATCAAGGACATCATCGGAACCGAGCGAGAGGTTGAGGGACCGGGCTGGGTTAGCCGCCGGATGCTGCTCAAGAAGGATGGCATGGGCTTCTCCTTCCACGAGACCATCATTCCCGCCGGTGCCGAACTCCACCTGTGGTACAAGTACCACCTGGAAGCGGTCTACTGCGTTGCCGGTAACGGCAGCATTGAGGATCTGGCGACCGGCGAGACCCACCAGATCTACGATGGCGTCATGTACGCCCTGAACAACAACGACCGCCACATCCTGCGCGGTGGCACCGAGGACATGCGCCTGATCTGCTCCTTCAACCCGCCGGTTACCGGCCGCGAAGTGCACGACAAGGACGGCGCCTACCTGCCTGACGATTCCTGACACCGGATTTCATCCCGGCACCCATTGCCCAGCGGGTGCCGGATTTTTGCATAAATTGACACTTTGAACTTTAATCAGAGCGCCCCATCCACCAGCAAGGACAGCTCTGATCATGCCCAATGGGCAATATGATGTACCCAGCGGCATAGCCAGCCTGCCATTTGCAGATCACCCATTTGTTCCCATACTGCTCCTGATCGCAGTCATGGCTGCGGCAACCCTGATCCAGCATGCGGAGTATTCGCCGTCTCTCCCGCAGCATACCACTACAGACCAGCATACCGATTCGTTCGCTCTGAGCCACAGGACAGGCTCCATTGCGGAACTCCATCAGAAAGGTCTGTTGCGTTCCGATAACGGATGGCGTGCCACCAGCCCCTCCCATGCCGCGGTCGGCTTCGCCTCTCAGCCAATCACGTTCCGGCTGAAACTGAGCAACACATCCAGGCGCCCGCTTCAGCTGTGGGTCTCTGTGCCAGCCCCCTACATTGACCGGATTCGCGCAGCGCGCCTGAACGCAACCACCGAACCGCTCCTGCCCATGCGAACCCAGGGCAGTCTTTGGCCATTCTCCAGCCGTCTGATCTCCCTGCCTTCCTTCCATTGGCCGGTGATCATCCCTGCCAATGACACCATCACCCTGTTTTTTGAGGTGTCCGATGCAGGCCCCACCGTCTTTCCGGTGTCGGTGCAGGGGGATGACGACCTGGTGCACAGCAGCGTTACACGGGCAACGGTCAACGGTACACTCCTGGGTCTATCCCTGTTCCTGCTGGCTATCAACCTGTTCCTGACCCTGAGGTTCCGCACGCTCATGCTGGCCTGGCTGACGGTCCTCACGGTTTCCGTCATGCACATCCAGCTGGTTCTCAATGGTTTCGGAGCATGGATCTTCTGGCGTGGGGTACCCGCGCTCGATGCAGTCATCACCACATCCATGCTGACCACCCTGATCGCATTCGCTCAGCATACCCTGGCGGCCCTGCAGCCACCGCGCCTTTACAGGCATCTGCTTAACGGCCTCTCACTCGCCGCGCTCATGCTCATTCTTCTCGAGTTCGCCCGAGCCGAGCTTCCGATACAGGCACTCACCATTGTTCTGGGTATTGCCGGTTGTGGGCTGTCCCTGGTCATTGCGGTCAGCTGTTTCCGGCACTCGCTCTATGCACGGTATTTCACGGCGGCAGTACTGATCCTGACAGCCGGCATTATTGTGAGCACTCTGCGGACCGTGGGGGTTGTGCCGGTTAACGTGCTCTCGGACTCGGCCTTCTCACTGGGGACCATCCTCTCGGCTGTTGTTCTTCTCGCCGCTGCCGTCCATTTCTTCTGGCGCGAACAATGGCTGAGGCGGGTCGCCGCCAGCGACAGGGCTGCGGAACAGGAACGCCGCCTGGCCATTCAGAACCGCCTGGAAGACAGCCTCCGGAGACACAAGGTCACCGGAAGACCCAATCGTTCCGCCCTGGAAGCCTGCCTCACCGATCGGCCTTCCGGAAAGCTCCAGATCGTGGTTCTGAGACTCAACCGGTTTCACGAGATTGAGCATGTCGTTGGCCATCAGATTGCCGAAGGCTTCGTGCGGGATTACCTGACCAGCCTGGAAGAACACCTCCGGCATGTCGGTCCGGATACCATCCTTCACATCGACAATGCGCCTGTCGTCTCAATCAACACCATGGATGCGGCATTCGTTCTTGCCAGGGCGATCGACAGGCAGGATCCGTTCTGGCAGCAGCTTGTTGACTTTGCAGCCCCGGACTGCCGCTATCAGGGGTACACGTTCAACTGGCGATGCTCCATCGGGGTCGCCAGCCTGCCCCATCACGGGGACAGTATCCAGGAGGTTCTTTCCGCGGCTGGCTATGCCAGTCTCCAGAAGGAGCCCATCAACTTCTATGACAACACGGTTCATGAACACCAGAAACACCAGCAGCTTCTGATGCTGGATCTGGAAGATGCCTTCCGATCAGACCAGATCCAGCTTGCCTATCAGCCCAAGGTGGACATCGGTTCGGGGCGAATCGAATCCGTGGAAGCCCTGGTGCGCTGGTACCACCCCGAGTTCCGGATGATCCCACCGGGTGACTGGATTCCGCTTGTCGAGGAACTCGGAAGCATCACCCGTGTGACACGCTGGGTACTGGACCGCGCGGCGGCAGACCTTGCACAGATCCGGGCGCACTACGGGCAGCAGACCCGCACGGCCATCAACATCTCTTCCCGGGATCTTGCGATCCCGGAACTCGCGGAGGACCTGGAGCGGATCGTCCGGCACCGCGGCTACACACCGGAGGATTTCATCCTGGAAATAACCGAGACCAGCGTCATCCGGAACCTGGCCCTCACCATCGAGCGCCTGGGCCAGCTCCGGCGCTGCGGTTTCGGTATTGCGCTGGACGACTTCGGTACCGGCACCTCCTCCCTTTCGGCCCTGACTGAGTTTCCGCTGGATGAGGTGAAGATCGACCGCAGTTTCCTGACCCGGATACTCTGGGATGAGGAGCGCCAGAAAGTATTCCGGGCGACGGTGGAGCTGGCCCAGTCGCTGAACCTGCGTACGGTTATTGAGGGCGTGGAGAATGAGCAGACGGTACAGTGGCTCAGACAGTTCAAGGGCCTTAAGGGCCAGGGCTACTTCTGGGGATACCCAACCGTACTGGGATACTAGGCGGCCTGCCTCTTGGCCAGCGCCCTGAGCACCACCTGGCACTGGTTCTCCCCATAGGTTTTCAGGCACTGCGCGGCCCGTGCCGCATCCCTCGCCAGCACCGCCTCGATGGTTTCGCGCATGCAGTCAACGGACTGGGTCAGCTCCGTGGTTTCCTCACGCAGTGCCATGAAGGAGTAACGCTGCAGAAGTGGCAGCAGATCCTCGATGGCATCCGTCAGATACCGGTTGGTGGTCAGTTTCAACCCTTCACGGGCAAGCTCGAACGCCAGTTCGTGGACCCGCTCACGGTCCTGGTGTTGCGCCTGTACCTCAAACTCCCTGCTGATAGCCAGGAAGGGCTCCAACTGCCCGGGCTGCCAGTTGTGGGCGACGTCGCTGGCCAGACGCCCCAGAAGCAGGAACAGAAAATCATAGAGATCACGTACATCCGCCTCTCCCACGTCACACACTCGGGCCCCACGTCGGGGCTGGATTTCCACCAGGTGCCACCCCTGTAGAAGCCGGAACGCTTCCCGCAGGGAATTGGTGCTGACCTCAAGCTCGCCGGCCAGTTCTGTCTCCGGTAAGCGCTCCAGAGGCTGGCGCCTGCCCCGTATGATCTCCAGCGACAGATGATGGGCAATTCGCTCGCTGAGACTGAGCTGCTGCGGTAGGGCCATTCTGCGTGCGTCCTTCTGATGCGGATACCGGCATTCTACAGGAAAGCATCGCTTTTTTATACATGAGTTGTTTGACAATTCACTAAATCAAGAATTAGTCTAAAAGCACAATCACACAAACCGCTTACAACAACGACAGGAGGATGCCCCGATGCTTTCCCGAGTGCCCCCGGAAATCATGGTGCGCATCAAGCGCTACGCCTACCTGCTGGTACTGGTGGTCCCGGCCATCGGCGCCTGGGTAACCTGGCGACTGACACTGGGCGGGAACACGCTGTTCTGGGCCTGGTTCCCGGCTCTCTTCATCTTCGGATTCATCCCGATACTCGACTACATCGTCGGCAAGGACCCGGCCAATCCGGATGAGGATTCCGAGGTACCGGACATGACGAAGGACTGGTACTACCGGGCCCTGACCCTGGTGTGCGTGCCCATCCACCTGGCCGTTCTGGTCTATGCCGGCTGGGCCTTTGCAACGGTGGAAATGGGACTGGCGGCACAGATCGGCTGGGTCATCTCAATCGGGGTGGTCGGTGGCATCATGGCCATCAACATCGGCCACGAACTGATCCACAAGGACACAAAGATCGAGACCTGGACCGGCGGGCTTGCCCTTGCCAGCGTGACCTATGCGGGATTCAAGGTGGAACACATCATGGGTCACCATGTGCACGTGTCCACGCCGGAGGACGCCAGCTCCTCACGCTACAATCAGGGGGTTTACGCCTTCCTGCTGCAAGCCTTCCCGCGTAACTTCATGAACGCCTGGAGGCTGGAGGCCAGGAAACTGCGCCGCAAGGGCAAGACCCCCTGGGGACCGGCCAATGAACTGATCTGGTGGTATGCGATTTCAGCCCTGTTCGCGGTCGCGTTCACGATGGCCCTGGGCTGGGCCGGGCTGGTGTTCTTCCTGGCGCAGAGCTTCTTCGCCGCCGCCACACTTGAGGTAATCAACTACATCGAACACTACGGGCTGCATCGCCGGGTTCAGGAGAACGGCCGTTTTGAGCGGGTCACACCGGCTCACAGCTGGAACAGCAACTACCTGCTGACCAACCTCTTCCTGTTCCACCTGCAGCGCCACTCGGATCATCACGCCTTCCCGCGCCGGCGCTACCAGGTGCTGCGCCACTACGATGAAAGCCCGCAGCTGCCCGGCGGCTACGCGGCCATGTTTGTCCTGGCGCTGGTGCCGCCGCTGTGGAAAAAGGTGATGAACCCGCGGGTGGAGGCCTACTACGAGGGCGAGCTGGATCAGCTGTTCCGGGAACAGAAGCCCTACAGCAAGGCCTGATCCGCTCTACAGACGCTGCCACAGGGACTGGTAGCGTGGCCACCAGGCATGGGCGGCTTCCAGCTGGGCGGCCAGCTGGAAGAGCGTGCTCTCATCCCCGTGGGGCGCGCCGAACTGGACGCCGATCGGCAGCCCCTCCTGCGACCAGTGCAACGGCACCGACATCGCCGGCGTGCCGGTGAGGTTGGCAAGCTGGGTGAAGGGCGTGCGCGCCAGGCTCTCCTGTGCCAGCTCCTCAACCATGCCACTCTTCAGCGCCAGGCTGCCCGCGCGCAGCCCCACCAGCATCCGCGCCGCGAACTTGAGGTGCGCCGGCGTTTCCAGTTCCCCGATCCGCGCCGGTGGCTGCCCTGTGGTGGGTGACAGGTACAGGTCGTAATCACCGAAGAATCGCCCCAGGGCACGGGCAAAATCGTTCCAGCCGCGACGGGTGCGCACGTAGTCGACAGCCCGCATGCTGCGGCCAAGCGCCCCAAGCAGACGGGTCTCGATCTCGAAATCGCTGTCGCTGGCTCCGGTCTTCGCCCTGGCCTCTTCCATAATGGTCGAGACCTCCCCGAAATACAGCGTCAGGTAGGCGCGGGCCATTGCCATACCATCAAAGGCGGGCATGGCCGGTTCCACATGATGCCCAAGAGCCTCGAGCTGGCGGGCGGTTGTGTTCACCGCTTCCACGCACTCGGCATCCACCTCGGAACCATAGGGAGACTCGGTGAAGAAACCGATGCGCAGAGGCCGGGGCGATGACTGGATGGCTTCCAGCCAGGGTTGCTCGGGCGCCGGTATGGTAAAGGGGTCACCCTTGGGGTTACCGGCAATCGCGTCCAGCATCGCCGCGCTGTCGCGCACGCTGCGGCTGACCACGTGATCCACGCTTGCTCCCGTCCAGGCCTCGCCCAGATAGGGGCCGGGTGACACACGCCCACGCGAGGGCTTGAGGCCAAAAAGCCCATTGTAGGCCGCTGGAATACGGATCGATCCACCGCCGTCATTGGCGCCCGCCATGGGCACGACTCCAGCCGCCACGGCCGCACCGGAGCCGCCACTGGAGCCACCGGGTGTGCGTTCATTAGCCCAGGGGTTGCGGGTCGGCCCCCAGAGACGGGACTCGGTGATGGCCTTGAGCCCAAGCTCCGGCGTGGCTGTGCGCCCCATCATCAGCAGACCGGCCTTGCGGGCCCGCCGGATGTACTCGGAATCCTGCTCCGGGACGTACCCCAACAGCGCCCTGCTGCCCATGGTACTGGGCATCCCCGCCATTTCCTGAGCCAGGTCCTTAGCGAGAAAGGGAACTCCGGCAAAAGCACCGTCGGCTTCGGGCTTTTCGTGCCGGATTTTTTCGAAACGCGGCTGGCAGATGGCGTTGAGCGCCGGGTTAAGCTTTTCGGCGCGGTTGATGGCCGCATCCACCACCTCACCCAGCTGAACCTGGCCCTTGCGGATCAGGCTCGCCAGCCCGGTGGCATCCTCCCTGGTGTATTCCTCCGGTTGCATAACCGGTCCTCCGTTTATTGTTATCAGCTCGCCGCTTCAGCGCGCGTCGGCGCATTATGGTCCCGGGCCAGCATGATGTAGAACCCGGGCAGCACGAAGAGCGTAAAGAAGGTGCCGAAGCCCAGGCCGGTGGCCACGGTCAGGCCGATGGCGAAACGGCTCACGGCACCCGGCCCCGAAGCCAGCAACAGCGGCACCATGGCCACGATCAATGCCAGGGACGTCATGATGATCGGACGCAGACGGATCGCGGACGCCTCAATGGCCGCCTCACGGACGCCCATGCCACGATCCTTCTGCAACAGGTTCGCGAACTCCACGATCAGGATGCCGTTCTTGGCCACAACCCCGATCAGGGTGATCAGACCCACCTGGGTGTAGATGTTCATGGAGGCCGCACCCAGCACGATGAAGATCATCGCCCCGGCAACGGACAGCGGCACCGATACCAGAATGATGACGGGATCCCGCCAGCTCTCGAACTGCGCCGCCAGCACCAGGTAGATCACCAGAAGCGACAGGAAGAAGGTTACCATGAGCGCACTGCCCTGCTGCGCCAACTGGCGCGACTGGCCCTTGTAGTCCGTGCCGAAGCCCTGGGGCAGGGTCGAACCGGCCAACCCTTCCATATAGTCCATGGCATCCCCCATGGCAACCCCAGGCATAGGCACACCCTGCAGGGTAATGGAGTTGAGCTGATTGAACTGGGTCCGGCTTGAAGGCTCCACCCGCTGCTCAAAGTCGATCACCTGGTCCAGGGAGACCAGCTGGCCTGAGGCTGCCCGAACATAGTAATCCCTCAGTTTCTCCTGGTCGCTGCGGAAGGGCCGCGCCACCTGCGGAATGACATCGTAGGCCCGCCCGTCCATGTTGAACCGATTCACGAAGCCCTCGCCCAGCATGGTGGACAGCGTCTCCCCAACTTCTGCCATGGACAGCCCCAGGTCCGCCACGCGCTCGCGGTCCACGCTGATGCCGGTTACCGGACGGTCATAGTCGATGCTCTTTTCCAGGACGATGAAGTTGCCGCTCTCATTAGCTTTCTGCAGCATCTCATCGGCCACCTCGTTGAGCTGCTCGAAATCGCTGCCCGTGGTCAGCACCAACTGGAACGGCAGCCCACCGCCAGAGGCCGGCAGTGGTGGCCGTGGGAAAGTGGCCACGCGCAGCCCGGTCACCCGGTCCATCTCCTCCTGAAGCATGGGCTGGACCTCGAACTGTGAGATCTCACGTTCACTGCTGGGCTTGAGCTTGAAGCCACCAAATACTTCGTTGGGCGCCGTAACGCCCATCAGCATGAAGGATTCCTCGTACCCCGGCAGCGCCTCGAACCGTTCCTGCATCTCGGCGCCATAGCGCTCCAGATAGTCCAGGTTTGCCGTCTGCGGGCCCGTGCCCTGGTAGAACACGATCCCCTGGTCCTCATCCGGGGCCAGCTCGCTCTGGCTGAAGGTCACCATGAAGTAGATCGCCACCAGTATGGCCACACCGAAATAGGCAATCACAGACAGACTGCTGACCACGCTGGTCAGCGCCCGGCGGTAACCATTGGACAGCTTCTCGAAGAAGTTTTCCGCCATGCGCTCGAAGCGCCCCGCTTCGCCGGCGGGCTTGAGCACATTGGCGGAGAGCACCGGTGACAGGGTCAGCGCCACCACCCCGGAGATAACCACTGTAGCCGCCAGGGTGAAGGCGAATTCCGTGAACAGCGCCCCCACCAGGCCGCCCATGAAGCCGATAGGGGCAAACACCGCGACCAGGGTGGTGGTCATGGCGATGATGGGCACCGCCATTTCCCGTGCCCCGTTAATGGCGGCATCAAACCGTTTCTCGCCACGCTCCACGTGCCGGTGCACGTTTTCCACCATGATGATGGCATCATCCACCACCAGGCCGATGGCCAGCACCATGGCCAGCAACGTCAGGAGGTTCACGGAAAAGCCCATGAACAGCATCAGGAAGGCGCCACCGATCATGGAAAGGGGCACGGCCACGGAGGGCACCACAGCGGCCCTGATGCTGCCGAGACTCAGGAAAATCACCACCAGAACGATGATCAGCGCCTCGACCAGCGTGTAGATCACCTCATTGATGGAATCCTCGATGAATTCCGAGGCGTCATAGGGCAGGTCAACCTTCAGGCCCGCAGGCAGCTGGGCCTCGATGCCAGGGAGTTCGTTACGCACCCTTTCGGCCACATCCAGCGGGTTGGCGCCGGGGGCCAGCTCAATGGCGAGATAGGTAGCCGGGCTGCCCGCGTAATAGGAGATCTGGTCATTGTTCTCGGCACCCAGCTCCACATCCGCGATGTCCTCGAGCCGGATGAGACTGCCATCCACCTCCCGGACCACGAGATTACGGAACTGCTCCGGATCCGCGATGTCCGTTTCCGCATCCAGGTCCACGCGGATCAGGTCACTCTCAATGGACCCCACCGCCGCCTGGTAGTTGTTCGCCCGCAGTACATCGGCCACCTCACGGGGTGTGATGTCGAGGCTGGCCAGGCGGGTGGGGTCCAGCCATACGCGCATGGCATAGGTGCGCCCGAGCAGGTCCGCCTTGCCGACGCCACTGAGCGCCTGGAGCTGGGGCTGCACGACCCGTGTCAGGTAATCGGTGATCTGGGACACCGGCAGCGACTCGCTGTGGAAGGCGATGTACATCAGCGCCGTGGAGTCCCCGGTCTCGGACTCGATCACCGGGTCCCGGGAGGCGTCCGGCAGCTCGTTGCGCTGGCTGGCCACTTTCGCCTGGATCTCGGAGAGCGCGTCATTGGCGTCGTAGTTGAGATCCATCTTGGCTTCGATGATGGAACTGCCCTGGCGGCTGGTCGCCGTCAGGTAGTCAATACCATCCGCTTCCGCAATCGCCTGCTGCAGGGGCGTGGTTACGAAGCCCTGAACCAGATCGGAGCTCGCGCCCGGATAGGCGGTGGTGACGGTGACAGTGGTGCTTTCGAGCTCGGGGTACTGCCGGATCTCCATTTCCATGGCCGAGCGCACGCCCAGCAGCAGGATCAGCAGGCTGACCACCGTGGCCAGCACCGGCCGGTGGACGAAAATATCGGTGAATCGCATCAGCCGTCTCCCTGCTCTGCACCGCTGCCGTCATCCTCAACAGTGGCGCCCGGCTCGTCATCCTCGTCGGCGATCTGCACACGCTGCCCCGCCCGCAGACGCAGCAGTCCGGTGGCAACAATCCGCTCACCGGCCTCAAGGCCGGACTCGACCTCGACAACCCCATCGCGTTCCGGTCCGGTCTGGATGCTGCGACGCTCGGTGACCAGCTCACCCTTATCATTCTCATTGAGCACGTACACGAAGTCTCCGTAGGTGTTGAAGGAGACCGCCGTACGCGGCACCACCACCGCTTTCCGAGGCTCGGATTCCAGTGTGCGCACATCCGCGAACATGCCCGGCTGCAGCGCGCCGTCGTCGTTTGCAAGGGTGGCACGGACACGGACCGTGCGGTTCTCGGTACTGACGGAGCTGTTGATGGCGCTGATCTCACCCTCGAACAGGCGATCCGGGTAGGCCGCCACCGATACGGTTACGTCATCGCCCACCTCAACGCTGCTGAGGTGCTTTTCGGCAATCGAATACTCCGCGTAGATGGGATCCACCATGTTGATCTCCACAGCGGGAGTCCCGGTGGGCATGTACTCGCCCTGATCCACCAGGCGCAGGCCGGTCTTGCCATCGAAAGGGGCGCGCAGGATCTTCTTGCGCACAAGCGCTTCCTGCTCCCTTACCCTTGCCCGGGCCGCGTCGTAGGCCGCCTCGGCTTCATCGAATTCGGCCTGGGACACCGCATTCCGATCAACCAGGTTCGACACCCGCTCAAAGGTCCGACGGGCACTCTCGGCTTCCGCCCGCCGGGTTTCCAGTGCGGCTTTGTCGGATTCCACATCCAGCTCCACCAGCACATCGCCCTTCTCGACCATGTCTCCGGATTCAAAGCGGATGGTCTCAACCACCCCGGGAAGTTCATTGGCGACACGGATACCATTGACGGCCCGGATGCTGCCAACGGAGTGCAGGGACGGCACCCACTCGCGCGTCTCGGCCCGGGCAGCGTCGATGACGGCGGGCGGATCTTCCTGATTGAGGTGCTGCTGCATCATCCGGAATTCAAAAGCTTTCCAGCCAAAGATTCCGCCAAAAACGATCACCAGCCCGATGGTGACGACGATGAATCGGCTTGTAGTAGACATAACGTCATCCTGACCCGTTGATGTAGGGCGACCACTGCGCCCGCAAAAAGTACGCTTAGTCTACCCTTCCGTTACAGACTCGTCATGCCTTCGTTGCCGCGCGGGAGTGGCGCCAGGACAACTGCTGGATGCCGAAGGTATGGCGGATCTTCTTGCAGTTGAGCACGGCATTGGCCGGCTCCAGTCGCATCCAGGCGTCCTCCTCGTCAATCAGGTGCGGGCGCTGCGCTTCTGACAGCTGCTCCAGAAGCTCGAGCCCCAGATCGTAGAGGGAAACGGTGTCACTGCTAGCGTACTGGTAGGTTCCCCAGGCCTCCGCGCCACAGTCCAACTGCTGGACAACGGCGGTCATGACCCGGGCACAGTCCGACCAGGTAGTGGGTTGCCCCCGATAACGACTGCTCAGATACAGCGGTTCGCTCGGATTGTGGCCGCGAACACGCTCCAGGAACCGTTCCAGCGACCAGCCGATACGTAGGATCAGGTGCCGCGGCAGCCGGCTGCGCAGTGACTGCTCACAGTCCCACTGGCACTGGCCCAGAACCGACAGCGGGTTGCCCGGGTTACTGGCGATATAGGGCTGCTGCTTGCGTCCGTCAAAGACCTGGCTGCTGGAGAGATTCATCATCGCAATGGCGTGAAACGCGGCCCGTTCCGCCAGTGCTACCGGCAGGTCATGCAGACGACGCCGCGTCTCGCCCGGTACCTGCTCAGCCTGTTCCGGATCCACACCAGTAATGGCATTGATGACCAGGTCGAAACAGGGCTCAACCCAGGACTGAAGCTGATCCAGGGCCACATCCGAGGGACGGCTGAGCAGCAGCGGCGTGGGCTCCAAGCCAGCCCCCGCGAGCCGTGACAGCAGTGCTTCACCGAGTTCGCCCGGTTCGTAAACCACCAGTATCTTCAAAACAGGGTCGCTTGCAGGTCCGGAATGTGACGGGTTGCACGATACGACAGCATAACCGCCATTTCAGCCAATGCCCAAGATTGATGCAATGCGTGTAATGACGAACCCAGAAAACATCTGTACACAAAGGAGTATGACCAATGCCAAAACATCAGCACCATCTGGTGGCCCCCCTGCCCGAACCCCAGTACCAGAGAGCCCACCAGGTGATCAGCGATATCCGGACCAACGGTGTCACCAAGGAACGGCGCGATGACCTCTACAACCTGATCATGGAACTCACGGAAACGGGTACGGATTTCTTCTTCCTCGAGCCACTGCGGCGCATGAACGCGGGTGCCATGCTTCAGAAAATGGCCAAGATGGGCATCAGCAGCATGCTCAAGGGCACCCGGATGGTCATCCACAACGTACTCAAGAAGGCGGACGATGAGCACATTGAGGGGATTCTGGTCTTCCTGGAAGAGGTTCTGTTCGAACCCGAGAGCGACGCCTGATCAGCGGTCGCCCTCATGGACCCGGGGGACGCGCGGGGAAACCCCGGTCAGCAGTTCATAACTGATGGTGCCGGCCATGCCGGCCACCTCATCAATACCCACATGGTGGCCCCAGAGCTCAACCGGCGCGCCGACCTCTGCGCCCGGACACTGGCTCAGGTCCACGGCGATCATATCCATGGACACCCGCCCGATCAGTTTACACCGCTGCCCGGCCACAGCCACTGGAGTCCCACTGGGAGCATGCCTGGGGTAACCGTCGCCGTAGCCGATCTCCACAATCCCCATACGGCAGGGGGCTTCCGCGACCCAGGTTGCGCCATAGCCCACTGACTCGCCCGCCCCCAGATCACGCACGGCGATAATCCGGGACTCCAGGCTCATGACCGGCTTCAGGCCGAGCGCCGGGCCGGTGGTTCCGATCAGGGGGGTTCCGCCATAGAGCATGATGCCAGGCCGCGTCCAGTCACAGTCTGGGGCCGGATCATGGAAGTGGGCCGCGGAGTTGGCGAGGCTGACCTGCAGATCCGGGTGATCACGCCGGATGCGTTGAAGGCACTCCTTCTGTCGGCGGGTCATCGGATCCCTGAGGTCATCCGCGCAGGCGTAGTGAGAGAGAAGACCGACGACCCGCAGACCGGGCCGGAACGCCAGCCGTTGCCGGAAAGCCGCCACGTCCCGCGGTTCCACGCCCAACCGGTTCATGCCGGTGTTGCATTTGATCCAGACCGGCACCTCCGCGTCCAGGGCCTCGGAGCCCGCCAGCTGGTGAGGGCTGTGCAGGACCGGGTGCAACCCCAGCTCCGAAACAGCCGACCAGTCCGCCGCCTCATGCACCCCTTCCAGCAGAACAATGGCGGATTCGATGCCGCCATCACGCAGCCTCTTTGCCTCCCCGATGGTGGCAACGGTCAGGCAATCGGTCTCCCCGGCCAGAACCCGTGCCACCGGCTCAAGACCGTGACCGTAACCGTCCGCCTTGACCACGGCCATCGAGGCCGAATGGGGGGCAAGTTCCCGGGCCCTACGGAAGTTGCTTCTGAGCGCGTCCAGATCGATACGGGCCCGGGTGTGCCGCGGCATTAATAGTCGCCTCCATAATCCCCGTAAGCCAGATCCTCGAACTTGGTGTACTGACCGAGGAATGCCAGCCGGACACTCCCGACAGGGCCATTACGCTGCTTGCCGATGATGATCTCAGCGATGCCCTTGTCGGTGCTGTCCTCATTATAGACCTCATCGCGGTAGATGAAGGCGATCACATCAGCGTCCTGTTCGATCGCGCCGGATTCCCGCAGGTCCGAATTGACCGGACGCTTGTTAGGCCGCTGCTCCAGGCTCCGGTTGAGCTGGGACAGCGCGATCACGGGGCAGTTGAGCTCCTTCGCAAGCCCCTTGAGAGCCCGCGAGATCTCGGAGATCTCGGCGGTACGGCCCTCATTGTTGCCCGGTGCCCGCATCAGCTGCAGGTAGTCCACCATAATCATGCCGAGTTCCTTGCCCTGGCTGTCCATCTCCCGGGCAATACGCCGCGCCCGCGAACGCATATCAGTTGGGCTCAGTGCCGGCGTGTCATCGATATAGAGTGGCTTGTCCTTGAGCAGACTGATTGCTGAGGTGAGACGCGGCCAGTCATCCTGCTCCAGGCTGCCGTTGCGGATCCGGGTCTGATCAATCCGGCCAATGGATGAGAGCATCCGCATCACGATGGCATCCGCCGGCATCTCCATGCTGAACACCAGACAGCCCTTATCAGTCGCCATCAGCATGTTCTCGACCAGGTTCATGGCAAACGCGGTCTTGCCCATGGAGGGACGCGCCGCCACGATCACCAGATCCGAGGGCTGCCAGCCGGAGGTGATGTCGTCCAGATCCTTGAAGCCGGACGTCAGGCCTGTAAGCCCACCCTCGGTCTCGAACAGCGACTCGATCCGCTCCAGGGTTTCCCTGAGGATGGGATTGATCTCACGCGGGCCGCCACCCTGCTGGACCTGGTGCTCGGCAATCTGGAACACCTGGCTTTCGGCGGCATCCAAAATCTCGGCGCTGGAGCGCCCCTGGGGATTGAAAGCGGAATCGGCAATGTGGCCGGACACCTCGATCAGTTGCCGGAAAACAGACCGTTCCTTGACGATCTCGGCGTAACTTCGGAGGTTGGCCGCACCGGGGGTCTGTTCGACCAGACGGCCCAGGTACTCAAGCCCGCCACAGGCATCAAGATCCCCGGCCTGTTCAAGCCATTCGCCCACCGTGACCATATCAAGCGGCTTGTCGTTGGCGATGAGCCGCTCGCTGGCGTGGAATATCAGGCGGTGTTCGGAGCGGTAGAAGTCCCCGGAGGTGATGAGCCCTTCCACAAGCTCCCACCCCGCATTATCGAGCATCAGGCCGCCAAGCACGGCCTGTTCCGCTTCGATCGAATGCGGGGGCACCTTGACGCGGCTGGTGCGCTCGTCAGCTTCCGGTTCCTGCGCCATCAGCCGGGCACTCCCCTGCTCCGGGCCGGATTCAGCCCTTGACGATGTTCAGCTGGATCGTTGCCTGCACATCGGTGTGCAGCTGCAGCGTGATCCCGTACTCGCCGGTCATGCGGATGGGGCCTTCCGGCAGCAGCACTTCGCTCTTTTCGACAGCGGTGCCGTTGGCGGATACCGCTTCCGCAATATCGCGGACGCCGATGGAGCCGAACAGCTTGCCTTCCTCACCGGCCTTGGCTTCGATGGTGACGGAGCTGCCATCAAGTTTCTCGCCACGGGTCTGAGCGGCCTTCAGGCGTTCAGCAGCAGCCTTCTCAAGCTCCGCACGGCGTTCCTCAAATGCCTTGATGTTCGCCTCGGTGGCGGGAACCGCCTTGCCGTAGGGAACAAGGTAATTACGCCCGAAGCCCGGCTTGACCTTCACCTGGTCACCCAGATCACCGAGCTTGTGCATTTTTTCGAGCAGTATAACGTTCATCCCAATAACCTCTGTCTAAAGTCGCTGTCTGATATCAAGCCAGCTGTCGATGACGGCCGCGAAAACCAGCACCAGGAACAACCATGGAACCAGCACCGCCAGCGCAATGTAAAAGCCCACAAGCCAGCCGGTGCCGAGCCCACGCTTTGCGAGCGTGCCGTGCACCAGGGCGAGCCCCGCAAGCAGCAACGGAAGACCCAGCACAAGCAGGAGCAGGGTTCCATTGATCCCCACGAACTCCCCGACCGCCATGAGCACCAGCAGCCCCAGCGCCGTTGGTGCCGAGAGCCGGAATTCATGGAACTCCGACTGCAGCCCACCCGGATTGAAGAGCCGGGCCTGCCAGCCCCTGGCAAGCAGGGACGCCGCAATGGCCAGTGCGTAGTTGAGAACCCCCAGCACCGCGATCATCATGGTGCGGATCACATTTTCCGGATCCACATCCTCGGGCAGGTTCTCCATCATGCCGGCGTTCATCTCGCCGTACACCTGCTGGGCCGTTGTGATCAGCTGATCAAAAAATGCCGGTGCCACCACCGGCAGGGCCTGGGCAATCCCTATTGCAAGCGCGGCCCCGGCCATCAGGGCCTTTTCCCAGGAAATGGTCATCTGCAGCACAGTGCAGATGACCATTGTGATCAGCAGCACCACCAATGGTGCCGGATCCATCCCGACCCAGAGCCAGGCCGCGCCCGGAAGCATTGCCCAGAGCCCGGTAATCAGCCCTCTCTGGGGCCCCAGCCTGAGCGTCACGAGCCCGACCGCCGCAGCACCCAGCCAGAACAGGAACGGCAGGACCATGCCCCCGACCGCCACAGCGGCCGCAGGCATGGGGCCCCGCAGTATGAACTCGGCCAGACGCTGCATCAGCTGAACCCGATGGCCGTTACTGGTCGTGGCTGTCGGCGTAGGGCAGCAGAGCCAGATAACGGGCGCGCTTCACGGCGCTTGCCAGCTGCCGCTGATAGCGGGCACGTGTACCGGTGATCCGGCTGGGTACAATCTTACCGGTTTCAGTGATGTAGCCGCGCAGGGTGTCGAGATCCTTGTAGTCGATCTCCTTGACCCCTTCCGCGGTGAAACGGCAGAACTTACGACGTCTGAAAAAACGAGCCATGAATCGGTATCCTCAGTTCTCTGATGCGTGTTATTCGGCGCTTTCGCCGGCTTCTTCGGTCTCGGAGTCGGAACCCTCTGATTCCGTATCCCCGGAGCCACCGGAGGTTGTCTGCCGGCGCGGTTTGTCGTCGCCGCGTTCCTCACGGTTCTCGGCTGCCTTCATGGGCGAGGGTTCAGTCACCGCCTCATCCTTGCGCACGATCAGATCGCGGATGACCGCGTCATTGAACCGGAAGTTGTGCTGCAGTTCACCCAGCGCCTCCTGGGTGCACTCGATGTTCATGAGGATATAGTGGGCCTTGTGGATCTTGTTGATCGGATAGGCCAGCTGACGCCGCCCCCAGTCCTCGACCCGGTGGACTGTACCGCCATCGTCGGTGACGAGCTTGGAGTAGCGCTCGATCATGGCGGGCACCTGTTCGCTCTGGTCAGGATGAACCAGTGTCACGATTTCGTAATGACGCATTATCGCTCCTTACGGTTTGGGCAGCTTCCGATCCATTGCCGGAAGCAAGGAGTGGTATTGACCCCGCAAAACGGGATCGCACATTTTATGCCCCGTGTGCGGCTGATGCAATCGTACGCTGGCGACGGGCCTCAAAAAGGCAGACGCCAGCGGCCACGGAGACATTGAGTGAGCTGACCAGTCCGGCCATGGGGAGATGGCCCAGCTGATCACAGTGCTCGCGGGTGAGGCGGCGCATGCCCTTGCCCTCGGCACCCATGACCAGAGCCATGGGGCCGGTTAGATCCAGGTCGTGGATGCCCGCCTCGGCGGCATCCGAGGTGCCGGTGAACCAGATGCCCTGCTCCTGGCACCGGCGCATGAAACGCGCCAGGTTGGTGACCCGTACCAGCGGCACGGACTCCGCCGCACCGCTGGCGACCTTCATGGCGACACCGTTGAGCGGGGCCGAATGGTCCTTGGGAACCACCACCGCATCCACGCCGGCCGCATCGGCCGTGCGCAGGCAGGCACCCAGATTGTGTGGATCCGTGACGCCATCCAGAAGGAGAATGAAGGGCGGGTGGTCCGGTGTTTCCAGGCGCTCCAGGAGCTCGTCTTCGCCCAGGGCAACCGGAGGCTTGATGACGGCCACCACCCCCTGGTGGTTGCCGCCGTCGCTGGCCTCATCCAGAACCCGGCGCTGGCACTGCTCCACGGCAACCCCGAAATCATCGGCCAGCTGGCGCACCCGCTTCTGGCGGCCGTCCTCACGGCCCTGCTGCAGCTTGAGGCTGCGCACCCGTTCCGGATGCCGCTCCAACAGTGTGGTGACTGCGTGCCAGCCAAAGAGGGTATGTTGCGCCATCAAGCCGTCCCCGGATCAGCCTTCGCTCTTGTTGCCGCCACCACCACGGCCGCCACGCCGACGGCGACGCCCACCGGATTTCTTCTTCGGTGCCGCCTCGTCGCCCGACTCGGATTCTTTCGCCTGCTTCTGCTGGTCACCGCCCTGTTGTTTGCGGCCACCCTGCTGGCCCTTGCCACCGCCTTTCCTGCGGTTGCCCGAACCCTTGCCGCCGCCCTTCTTGGCGTCCGGAAGGGACTCTTCCAGCTCCAGGTCAATCTTGCGGTCATCCAGGTCCACCCGGACAACGCGCACCCGCACCTGATCCCCCAGACGGAAGGTCCGCCCGGTATGCTCGCCGATCAGTGTGTGGCGGATACGGTCGAAGTGGAAGAAGTCGCCACCCAGTGCCGAGATGTGCACCAGGCCCTCGGTGTAGACGCCGCCCAGCTGCACGAACAGCCCGAAGCCGGTGACCGAGGCGATCACACCATCAAATACCTCGCCCACGTTGCCCTGCAGGAACTCACATTTGAGCCAGGCCTCCACATCACGGGTGGCATCGTCGGCCCGGCGCTCCGTCATGGAGCAGTGTTCGCCCAGCTGCTGGACGCGTTCCTGGGTATAGCCGTACTGGGCGAGTTCCGGGTCCGGCTTCTCCGCCGGCACTATGGTCTTCGCCTTCTTCTGACTGCCGAACAGAGCCTTGATTCCGGCCATGGCACCGCCTCTGGCCTTGCGATGGATCACCGACTTGATGCCCCGGTGGATCAGCAGGTCCGGATAGCGGCGGATGGGCGACGTGAAGTGCGTGTACTCCTCAAACCCGAGACCGAAGTGGCCCCGCTGCTCGGAGGTATAGACCGCCTGCTTCATGGAGCGCAGCATCACCGTCTGGATGATGTGCGCGTCCGGGCGGTTCTGCACCTGGCTGAGTACCTGCTGATAATCCTGGGGTTCCGGGTCATCCCCGCCCGGAAGATCCAGGCCCAGCCCGCTCAGGAACTGGCGCACGTCCGCCAGCCGTTCCGGCGAGGGTGAGTCGTGCACGCGGAAGAGCGTCGGGATCTTGTGCTGTTTCAGGAAGCGTGCCGTGGCCACATTGGCGCACAGCATGCACTCCTCAATCAGCTTGTGCGCGGCGTTGCGCTCCACCGGCACGATCTCGCTGATCTTGCGGTCACGATCAAACCGGATCTGGGTATCCGTGGTCTCAAAGTCGATGGCACCACGCCGCTCACGCGCCTCGCGCAGCATCTGGTAACAGCTGTAGAGCGTTTCCAGATGGGGCACCACCTTGCTGTACTCACCGCGCAGCTTCTGGCCATCATCCGACTCCGGGTGCTCCAGAATGGAGCTGACCTTGTTGTAGGTCAGGCGCGCATGGGAGTGCATAACCGCTTCGTAGAAGCAGTACTGGGTGATCTTGCCTTCCCGGCTCAGATTCATGTCCGCAACCATGCACAGACGATCAACGCCGGGGTTCAGCGAACAGAGGCCATTGGAGAGTTTCTCCGGCAGCATGGGGACCACGTGGTCCGGGAAGTAGACCGAATTGCCCCGGTTCTGGGCTTCCAGGTCCAGAGGCGTCTCCGGCCGCACGTACCAGGCCACGTCCGCGATGGCCACAATCAGCCGGTAGCCGCCGCCCCTGCGCTTCTCCGCGTAGACCGCGTCGTCAAAGTCACGGGCGCTTTCATCGTCGATGGTGACCAGGGGCAGATCGCGCAGATCCACCCGGCCCTGCTTGGCTTGTTCAGAGACCTCGTCCGGAATGCTGCGTGCCTGCTCCGTGACCGCCGGCGGCCACTGATCCGGGAGGCCATAGGAACGGATGGCCACGGTAATCTCCATGCCCGGCGCCATATGGTCGCCCAGAATCTCGACCACGCGCCCGACCGGCTTGTTGCGCACTGTGGGCTGCTTCTCGATGGTAACGGTGACGTACTGGCCATGGCCCGCCCCCTGGCAGGCCTCCTCCGGGACCAGAATCTCCTGGTTGATCCGGCTGTTCTCCGGAATCACCATGGAAACACCGTCCTCGCGCTGCATGCGACCCACAACCTGGGCCGTGTTGCGTTCCAGCACCTCCACGATGACCGCTTCGCGCTTGCCCCGGGCGTCCCTCTGATCCTCGCGCACCAGTACCCGGTCGCCGTGGAAGACCTGCCGCATCTGGCGGGCATTCAGAAAAAGGTCATCACCACCGCCTTCAGGAACCACAAAACCGAAACCATCCCGGTGGCCCTGAACATGCCCCCGGGTGAGATCCGCCTCGGAAATGGGCAGATAGGCGCCACGGCGGTTGCAGATAAGCTGGCCATCCCGCGCCATGGCGATCAAGCGCCGACGCAGCCCCTCAATGCGGTCCTCGTCGTCCAGGTCGAACTCTTCACAGAGTTTCTGGTGGGTCGCCGGAGCACCGCGCTTTTTCAGGTGTTCCAGGATGGTTTCCCGGCCGTGGACTGGTTTTTCATATTTCTGGGATTCACGATCCGCGCTTGGGTCGTCCTGAGGGGTTCCTGAGGCCATTGATTCCGCCTGTGACTGTTTGTTCTTGGATCTCAATTAATGAGACAGGAGAGAAGGGGAGGATAAAAGAGTGGTGCCGAGGAGTGGACTTGAACCACCACGTCCTTACGGACACTAGCACCTGAAGCTAGCGCGTCTACCATTTCCGCCACCTCGGCACGAGGCATCTGATTGTGTTCGGGCACTGCCCGAATGTGATGCGTACTTTAATGGGCGCTCGCGGGGCTGTCAAACATTTTTTGGATTCCAGGCTACTGGCTCCGGGTGCCTATGGATTCCAGGTAGTCAGCGAAGCGCATGTATTCGTAGCCGATGTAATACTGGAGATTCGCGGGACTTCCGGCGACAGAGAACGCTTCCTCGCCATTACTTCCACAGAATCTGTTGCCAGCCTCAAGCGAATCCAGCGTAAACACCCGCATGGAAAGCAGCCGATCCGGTTGATCAATCTTCCACGGCTCCTCAACACCGTCTGTCGGGTACTCATATTCGCGCACGGTAACGCCGGTTCCATCCGCAGCCTGCGGATAGCTCTCAGCAAGGACCCTGAGTGTGGCGTTCTCTTCGCCCTCGTTGCGCAGATGGCCATAACGCGTGATCTGGAATTTGATTCCAGTTTCAGGGTCCGTATCACTGACCGTCACAGTCTGTTGATGGGTGACATGCTGAATTGTCGAAGTCGTGCTGCAGCCCGTCACCTCCTGGGTCGTTCCGTACTGGACCTCCAGACGGCTGGCACCCTCCAGCGGATCACGTGTAACCGGCAAACCCACAGCCCCCTCAGGCACCCCCTCCGAAGGTACCGTTATCGCCGCATCCACAATATCCTGACCACTGGTTCCCGGAGGCCTGCGCACCAGTCCTGAACCATCCCCAGCTTTCACATACACCCGCTCCAGGGTGCCATCCGGATACGTCTCTGTGCTGTCATTCCCGAAGCGCCCGGAATCCAGACCGATGCTCGGAGTGGCCCAGTCAATGGCACCATTCCCGTTGCCAAAACGTTCATCCAAGACCTCGGATGAAAGTGCATCCCGCTCCACCGCCTGACTCAGGACTGGCCCCGTCTCCATATCCAGATAGGGAGCATACCCAAGATCCACTGGGTTCCCAGCGGCGCTGCCACCACTGGTGAGGAAGCGGAAAGCACTCATGGACGGACGGGTCTGACCCCGCACGCTGATACGGCTGATCCTGCCCCCCGGACCGTAATCAAAAAAGACCTGCGCGTTGAGTTCAGCGTCCTCAGCTGTCAGACGCCCCATGCGGACTTGCTCACCATCACCCCCCTCCACGATTTCCAGGGCGCCCGGAGCAAAGTTCTCTTCATTCTCCGGGTTGTCCAGGGGCGTGAAATAACGCTGTTCCACGGGAACCAGCGGGTTTGCGAGATTCGGCTCAAAGTCCCGGATACTGTCCAACTGCCCGTCCGCTGGCAGGGCGTAGCCATCAAGTCCCCTGGCTTCAATGTCAGCGTCCACATCCCTGATGACGTTTGATGCCTGATCCAGCACCACGGACCCGAGGACCTGCAGATCCTCCGGCTGAAAGAATGTGATGTCACCCTCTCCAGGAGACAGGCTGTCCAGGTTCCCGGCAGCCTGCGCAACCGCCTCACTGCGCTCCCCGGTAACCTGCTTCTGCTGCAGTCGCCGTAACGCCGTCGCATAATGGGGAGTTCGGGTAGTTCCCTGCGCGTTCAGATAATCCTGGTAGATGCTGACCGGCTCCTGGGCGTCCAGGAGGTTCTGCTGCTGTAGACGGCTCGCCGCAGAGGCCGCATCAAGGCTGCCGCCGCGAAGCCAGCGGATGGTTTCTGTGAGTGTAGTGAACGGCGAGACAGTGCTGATACCGGGCGGTGCACTGAGAAAGAAAGCCCGATCTACCAGCTCACCGTCGTTGTGTGTCTCATTGGGTACTGCGACGACCATCAGGGAGTAATCGGAAGGATCCAGATCAGCGGCAACGCTTTCCGGAAGATCCAGCGCGCTCACATCGAGGTCCAGATTGCCATCGGCGTCCGTGATGCCCCAGGGTTCCGTCAGCTCGAAATCGTCACCAACGTCCCGTCTCGCCTTTGTCTCGTCGTCGGCATCGGCCAGGACGTCGGCCTCATAATCCTGGTCGTCGTAAACGGAAAGAGCCTGGTCACCATCCATATCAAGCCAGACCAGCGCCCGTTCCAGTCTGCCGTTGCGGGCCTGCACCGGATAGGTATCGGGATCGCCCGCCTCGGGATTGCTCTCGTAGCGCGTGATGTCCTCACCGTATTCGTCGGAGTCACTGTCCCCGAGGCAGCCGGCAAGGGCTGTAGCCACCATAAGGGCGAAACCGGCCCGGAGTATGATTCTGATCATGGATGCGCCACCCGCTGTCCGCATTGCGCCATTGTCCTGACGCGACTCTAACGGATGGGCGCAGCCTGTACCTTGATGCGCTTGGCAAATATGGAGGCCGGATCAGAGCGAGCGGGCAACGATCTCCTTCATGATCTCGTTGGTGCCCGCGTAGATGCGCTGCACGCGGGAATCCGCCCAGGCCCGGGCGATGGGGTACTCGGTCATGTAGCCGTAGCCGCCGAACAGCTGCAGGCATTCGTCCATCACCCGGCACTGCAGGTCGGTGGTCCACTGCTTGAGCATGGCGGCGGTGGGCACATCCAGCTTACCCTCCAGGTGCATCTCCAGGCAGCGGTCCACGAAGGTACGCCCGGCCGTGATGTCCGCTTTGAGCTCGGCCAGCTTGAAGCGGGTGTTCTGGAAGCCGATCACCGGCTTGCCGAAGGCCTGGCGCTCTTTCACGTAATCCAGGGTCCACTCGAAGGCGCCCTCGCAGGCGGCCAGGGCCACCAGCCCCACCAGCAGGCGTTCCTGGGGCAGCTCCTGCATCAGCTGCATGAAGCCCTGCCCTTCCGCGCTGCCCAGAAGGTTCTCCTTCGGCACCTTCACGTCCTGGAAGAAGAGCTCCGAGGTGTCCTGGGCCTTCATGCCCACCTTGTCCAGGTTGCGGCCCTTGTCGAACCCGGGCCAGTCCGCCTCGACCAGGAAGAGGCTGGTGCCCTTGGCGCCCTCCTTGGGATCGGTCTTGGCCACGACGATCACCAGGTCTGCCATCTGGCCGTTGGTAATAAAGGTCTTGGAGCCGTTGAGCACGTAGTGCTCGCCATCCCAGATGGCGGAGGTCCGGATGCCCTGGAGGTCGGAGCCGGCGCCGGGCTCGGTCATGGCAATGGCGGTGATCATCTCGCCCCGGGCCATCTTCGGCAGGTACTTCTGCTTCTGTTCCTCGGTGCCGTAATGGTGGATATAGGGGGCAACGATGTCCGAGTGCAGGAAGAACCCGATGCCCGAGAGCCCGAGCCGACTGACCTCTTCCATGACCACGGCACTGTAGCGGAAGTCCACTCCGGCACCGCCGTACTCTTCCGGCAACGACGGGCACAGCAGGCCCAGTTCAGCGCCTTTTTTCCAGAGCTCGCGGCTGACCTGGCCATCCTTTTCCCACTGGTCGTGGTAGGGCACGGCCTCGTTCTGGAGGAAGCGGACGACGGTGTCCCGGAACTGGTGGACGTCGCTGTCGTAGATCGGGCGTGAAAGCATCGGGGCGAACTCCGCTATTGTTGTTTCAGTCGCGCTCAGTGTCGCGATGCGCCGAGGCCGCCACAATGACCAAAGCGTTCAATCGGGTTGGCTGGAAGTACTACTCGAATTCACCGCTGTAGGCACGCCGGAACTGCTCCGCCGTGCGCCCGCTGCGCCCGCCGCGGGCCAGCGCGAACTGGAGAGCGACCCGGTGCAGGGCTTCCCGGTCCTGAACCTCCGGGAACAGCGCATCCACGGTCTCCAGGTAGGTCTTCTGGTCAAAGGGGTAGAACGACAGCCAGAGCCCGAAGCGGTCCGAGAGCGAGACCTGCTCCTCCACCGCCTCCGAGGGATGGATCTCACCGTTGACCATGGTGGTGTCCTGGTTGTCCTTCATGTACTCCGGCATCAGGTGGCGCCGGTTGGAGGTGGCATAGACCCGTACGTTCTCCGGCGGCAGCTCGATGGAGCCTTCCATGACGCTCTTGAGCGGCTTGTAGCCCGGATCGTCAGTGCCGAAGGAGAGGTCATCGCAGTAGATGATGAAACGCTCGCGGCATTCACGGATCGGGTCCACGATCTCGTGCAGGTGGACCAGGTCGTCCTTGTCCACTTCAATCACCCGCAGACCCTGCTCCCGGTAGCGATTGAGCAGGGCCTTCACGAGGGATGACTTACCCGTGCCCCGGGAGCCCCAGAGCAGCGCGTGGTTGGCCGGCTGACCGGCGAGAAAGCGTTCGGTGTTGTGGGCCAGCTGCGCCTTCTGCGACTCGATACCATGCAGATCCTCCAAGCGCACCGGGTCCGGGTGGGTGACCCCTCTCAGTTCCTGGCGCTGGGAGCGCCAGATGGCCGCCGGAACCTGCTGCCAGTCAATCCCGCTCATCGGTGTTCTTTTCTCCTGCCGTATCGCGTTTCATGGCCAGGCGTGCCTCGCCCCAACGCCCGACCAGGGTCTGCTCAAGGCCCAGGTGATCCAGGAGGCGCGCCACGATGAAATCCACCAGGTCGCCCACGCTCTGCGGTTCGTGATAGAAGCCCGGGCTCGCGGGCATGATGGTGGCGCCCATGCGGGTGAGCGTGAGCATGTTCTGCAGGTGGACCTCGGAGTAGGGGGACTCGCGCGGCACCAGGATCAGCTGGCGCCGTTCCTTGAGGGCCACATCCCCGGCCCGCTCAATGAGGTTGTCACTGGCACCGTTGGCCAGCGCCGAAAGTGTGCCGGTGCTGCAGGGGCAGATCACCAGCGGTGCCTTCGGACCCGAGCCCGAGGCCGGTGGCGCGAACCAGTCCTCCCGGCCGAACAGGGTCAGCTGCCCTGCCTCACCACCACAGCGCTCCGTTAAGAGCCGTGTGGCAGCATCCGTGCTGCCCGGCAGGCGCAGGTCCGTCTCGGTGCTGATCACCACCTGGGCCGCCTTCGAGATCATCAGGCGCACCTCGCAGCCGGCCGCCATCAACTGCTCCAGCAGCCGCAGACCGTAGGGCGCGCCGGATGCGCCGGTCATGGCCACATTGATCACAGGTCGTTCAGCCAAAACAGGTCTCCAGCTGGTTCCTGAGCCGTTCCCGCAACCCACCCATGCCGCCATTGCTCATGAGCACGATATGGCAGGGCCGGGGCAGTTCCCCGCAGAGGCCGGTCACGAGCTCTTCCATCACGGTGTACCGGCTGTGGCGCCCGTCCGCGCCCTCCAGCATGGCGGCGAGCCAGTCCTGTTCATCGTAGTCCACCCATACCACGCGATTCGCCAGCATGGTGGACTCCAGGAGGCGGGCACTGTGATGGCCCTGCCTCATGGTGTTGGAGCGCGGCTCAACCACGGCCACCACCGGCTCATCGCCCACCTGGTGGCGAAGGCCGTCCAAGGTCGTGGCGATGGCCGTTGGATGATGGGCAAAGTCGTCGTAAAGCCGGATGCCGCCCACGTCCGCGATCAGCTCCATGCGCCGCTTGACTCCGCCGAAGCGCTGGAGGGCAGCGATGGCGTGGTCCGGGGTGACGCCCACGTGCTTGGCGGCGGCAATGGCGGCCAGGGCGTTGCGCACATTGTGCTGGCCGGTCAGATTCCAGCGCAGCCGGGCCACGGGCTGCTCGTTGTGGACCACCATGAACTCACTGCCATCCGAAGCGGTCAGCTCCGCGCGCCAGCTCGCCAGGTCCGATTCCCCGCCGATGGCGGTGCTCTGGATAGGCGTCCAGCAGCCCAGCGCCAGGGCCGAATCCAGGTTACGGTCACGCGCCGGTCGTACGATCAGGCCCGTGGCCGGCACAGTACGCACCAGATGGTGCACCTGGCGCTCAATAGCCTCGATACTGTCAAAGATGTCTGCGTGATCGAACTCCAGGTTGTTGAGGATCAGAGTCCGGGGGCGGTAGTGGACGAACTTGGAGCGCTTGTCGAAGAAGGCGCTGTCGTACTCGTCCGCCTCCACCACGAAGAAATCACTGCTGCCCAGGCGCGCCGAGTGCTCAAAGTCGTTTGGCACCCCGCCAATCAGGTATCCAGGATCAAACCCGGCCTGCTCCAGGATCCAGAGCATCATCGAGGCGGTGGTGGTCTTGCCATGGGTGCCCGCGGCGGCCAGCACCCAGCGGCCGTGCAGCACCTCCCGGGACAGGAACTCCGGGCCGGAGACATAGGGCATATTCCGGTTGAGCATGTATTCCACGGCCGCATTGCCCCGCCCCAGGGCATTGCCCACCACCACCAGATCCGGGGCGGGCTTTAGGGCCTCACGGTCGTACCCCTCGTGCAGCCGGATGCCCGCCTGCTCCAGCTGGGTACTCATGGGCGGGTAGACGTTCTCGTCCGAGCCCGTGACCTCGTGCCCGAGCTCACGCGCGAGCAGCGCCAGGCTGCCCATGAAGGTACCGCAGATGCCAAGGATATGGATGTGCATAGTCCGCCGTTCCGGCCCGTTGCCCATGGATCACGCCATGGTATTGGAAATCCCGGATAAACCCAATCCGCTGTCATCTGGATCATGCACAACCGCGGTGCTTTCAAGTATCATGCGTCACCATTCAGTCGATTGCAGGAGACTCAACACCATGGCGCCCAAGAACGCTTTCTATGCCCAGTCCGGAGGCGTGACCGCGGTTATCAATGCCAGCGCCGCGGGGGTGATCGAAACCGCGCGCAAACACGGCGACCGTATCGGCAAGGTATTCGCCGGCCGCAACGGTATTACTGGCGCCCTCAAGGAGGAGCTGATCGACACCAGCCATGAGACCGATGACGAGATCCGTGCCCTGATCCACACGCCCGGTGGCGCTTTCGGCTCCTGCCGCCACAAGCTGCGCAACATCGATGAGAACCGGCACGAGTACGAACGCCTGATCGAGGTTTTCCGTGCCCACGACATCGGCTATTTCTTCTACAACGGCGGCGGCGACTCCCAGGACACCGCCTTCAAGGTGTCCCAGATGGCCGAGCGCATGGGCTACCCGCTCAACTGCATCGGCATTCCCAAGACGGTCGACAACGACCTGCCCTTCACGGACTGCTGCCCCGGCTTCGGCTCCGTGGCCAAGTACGTGGCCACCTCCACGCTGGAGGCGAGCCTGGACATCCAGTCCATGTGCGACACCTCCACCAAGGTCTTCATCCTGGAGGTCATGGGCCGCCACGCGGGCTGGATTGCCGCCGCCGGCGGGCTGGCCGGAAAGAACCCGGGCGACGCGCCGCATATCATCGTCTTCCCGGAGCACCCCTTCGAGCGTGAGGCGTTCCTGAACAAGGTCGACCAGTGCGTGAAGGATCACGGGTTCTGTGTGGTGGTGGCCTCCGAGGGTGCCCAGTACGAGGACGGCCGTTTCCTCGCGGAAGCCGGCCAGAAGGACGCCTTCGGCCATACCCAGCTGGGCGGTGTGGCACCCACGCTGGCCAACATGGTGAAACAGTCACTGGGGCACAAGTACCACTGGGCGGTGGCGGACTATCTCCAGCGCTCGGCGCGCCACATCGCCTCACAGACGGATGTGGAGCAGGCTTATGCCGTGGGTGAGGCGGCCGTCAACTACGCCCTCGAAGGCCGTAACGGCATCATGCCCATCATCAAGCGCGAGTCTTCCAACCCCTATCGCTGGCACATCAGCGAGGCGCCGCTGAACGAGGTGGCCAACCAGGAGAAGAAGATGCCGATCCACTACACCACGGATGAAGGCTTCGGCATCACGGCGGACTGCCGCGAATACCTGGAGCCACTGATCCAGGGCGAAGCCTTCCCGCCGTTCGAGAATGGCCTGCCCAAGGTGGCCAAGCTTGAGAACCGGCCCGTGGAGAAGAAGCTCAAGGCCGACTTCAAGCTCTGAGGCGGGTCAGGACCCGGTGTCGTCGCTGCGGCGCCGGGTCATGGAGCGACGCTGGAACTGTTTCCAGAGCTCACCGGTGCTCTGCTCCTTCAGGTGTTCATCCAGGGTGCTACCGGTAACCTGCATCCAGTCCAGGTGCTGCTTCCAGCGTTCCTCCGGAATCGTTTCCGGGCGCTTCATGTTTTCGTCGTCGGCCATACCCGCATTTCCTCCGTCGTGGTGATTCAGGCCTGATTCTGTTCCATGTACTGGGTAAACTCGTCAAAACCACCGATGTGGCGGTCTCCGACGAAGATCTGCGGCACGGTATGCACGGGCGTTCCCGCGATCTCGCTGAGATCCTGCTTGTCCAGCCCTTCCGAGACCATATCGACCCATTCGTGCTCAAGGCCCTGTGTCTCGCAAAGCCGGCGGGCTCCGCTGCAGAAACCGCAGGACATACGGCCATAGATCGTAACTTTCTCCATCAATGACTCCTCGGGTCGTACATGTTTCGGGCGCAAGGATAGCATGGAATCCGCACTCAACCGGTGGTGCTTTCGGATTCCCCATAGAGGTAGTGGCGCAGCACCGGTTCGCCATCGAACTCTGCCGCCAGCACGGCGATGAAGGTGTAGACGCCCACCAGCTTGCGGTTGAGGAACACGAACTCTTTAGGGGGAATACGGAAGTATCGGTTGATGGCGGAACGGGTGGCCTCGCGCGCCACGCGGTTGGGCAGGTCGCTCTGCTTCCAGCGGTATTCGCCCCGCTCGTTCACGGCGTAATCCGGTTTTTCCATGGCCTCGCCGCTCAGTGGCTCCAGCACCCGCATACAGACGCCGCCAAACCGCTCCAGGACCGGCCGGGGCCAATCCGCCTGCATGAAGTTAAGCTTGATACCCCCTTCAATGACCGCATCCAGATCCTGTTCATAGGATGCCCGGATCATATCCCGGACTGGCCCCAGAAACTCATCCGAATACCGCTGAACGGCCCCGAAATCCAGAAGCACAATGCAGTCACGGTCACCGGTTTCCTCGGCCAGCCGGATGCGGTAATTGCCGAAATTGGGATCCGTCTGGATCTCGTTCCAGATGAAGAGTTCACTAAGGAAAAGTTCCAGCGCCCCCCGGCCCAGCGCGGAACGCCGCTCCAGTGACAGGGACTGTACCGTGTCGGAGCTCACCGAATGGCCGGACTCAAAGGTCGAGGCAATGACGTGGTCGCTGGAGTAGGCCTCAACCACCCGTGGCACGATGAAACGTGGATCATCCATCAGTTTCTGCCGGAAGGACTCGGTGGTCCGGGCTTCCAGACGGTAGTCCACCTCCCGGTGCATCATGGCGCGGACTTCCTCGAGCCACTCATCAAAGGCCGGCCCCCAGGAGACCACGCGGGCCATCTTCAGTACCTGGGCCACGGAATTCAGGTCGGAATCCACGGCATCGGCCACGCCGGGGTACTGGATCTTGAGAACCAGTTCCTCGCCATCCTCACGGCGGCGGGCCCGGTGCACCTGCCCCAGGGAGGCGGCGCCAATGGGCTCCGGGTCAACCTCCAGTTCGGAAAGCCGCTGTTCACCCAGCTCGGCCGTAAGGGTGCGCTCGATGGTTCCCCATTCCAGCGACGTCGTCTGGTCCTCAAGGGTATGCAGGGCCTCAGTAACCTCCTCCGGCAGGAAGTGCTCGCCATAAAGGGCCATGATCTGACCGATCTTGACCACACTGCCCTTGAGCTGCCCCAGCTCCTCCACCAGATACTGCGCCTGGCGCGACAGCATGTCACTGCGGCGCTTGTCTCGACTTTCGCGGCTCCCGAACCAGTTGGTGGCGTAATGGGAAGCCATGCGGGTGCCGGCAAAAAGCCCGGCCCGGGTCAGGCTCAGGCGGCGCTCAAAGCTGCCGGTTTTGATCCGCGACACCGAACTGCGTTTCTTCTCGGAGCCCATTCACTCGCTCCCAGCCTGTTGCAACCGCTCCAGCAGCAGTCGCTGGAGTACATCCGACACCGCTCCCAGGGGCACCGCCTCACCCAGCTGATCCCGCATCTGGGTCACGGGCATGCCCGCGTACCCGCAGGGGTTGATCCGCTGGAAGGGCGAGAGATCCATGTCAACATTGAGCGCCAGCCCATGATAGGCACAGCCACGCCGCACCCTGAGCCCCAGTGATGCAATCTTCTCACCCGCCACATAGACGCCGGGCGCATCCCGGCGCGGGGCGCCCTCGATACCCCAGTGTGCCAGCACGGCCACGGTAGTGTCTTCCAGAAGGCTGACAAGCTGGCGCACGCCCAGTCCGCGGCGGCGAATGTCGATCAGTGTGTAGAGCATGACCTGACCGGGCCCGTGATAGGTGACCTGGCCGCCGCGGTCCACCTGCACCACTGGTATATCGCCTGGCCAGAGAAGATGCTCGGCACGGCCCGCTTGGCCCTGCGTAAAAACAGGCTCGTGCTCCAGCAGCCAGCACTCATCACGGGTGTCGCAATCGCGCCGCTCAGTAAAAGCCTTCATGGCTTCAAAAACGGGCTCATAGGTGCGCTGACCGAGCCACTCAAACCGCGGCTCGTCGGCAATGGGGGCGGGTTGCGCCATCAGACCACCATATGAACCTGGCCGGTGGCCTTAAGTGCCGTGAACAGGTTCCGCAGCTGCTCCTCACCGGTGGCCCTGAGGGTTACACGAACCGAGATGAACCGGCCGTTACGGCTCGGCTGGGCGGTAAGGGTCGCCGGGTCAAACGCCGGATCGAACTGCTGCACGACCCGGGTTACCGTCAGTGCGAAATCTTCACTGTGATCCCCGATCACCTTGATCGGGTAGTCACAGGGGAACTCGATCTGGGGATTCTGGCCTTGAGTCATACCTCACAGGTTACTGGAAGAGCTCCAGGAAGAACAGCTTGATGGCGTCCCAGATCCGCCGGAAGAAACCGCCCTCTTCCACCGAATGCAGTGCCACCAGCTCGCGCTCGGCCAGGGTTGTACCCTCATGGGTCACCGTCAGCTCGCCGAGCACGCTGCCACGCTCGATGGGCGCCTCCAGAACGGATTCCACGGATATCTTCGGCTCCAGATTCTCCCGCGCTCCATTGGGCACGGTGAGATAGAGATCCTCCTGCAGCCCCAGATCAAGCTGGTCGCTGGCGCCCTTCCACACACGGGACTCGGTAATCTTCTCCCCCCCCTCGTAGAGGCGGAAGGTCTCGTAATAGCGGAAGCCGTAGTTGAGCAGCTGCTGGGACTCCCGGGCCCGTGCCTCGGAACTGGAAGTCCCCATGACAACACTCACCAGGCGCATGCCATCACGTTCGGCCGAGGACGCCAGGCAGTAGCCCGCTTCGTCCGTGTGGCCGGTCTTGAGGCCATCCACGGACTTATCCCGCCAAAGCAGACGGTTGCGGTTCGGCTGACGGATGCCGTTATAGGTATAGTAACGCTTGGAGTAGAGATCATAGGTGTCCGGAAAATCCCGGATTTTGGCCCGGGCCAGAATCGCCATGTCCCGAGCCGTGGTGTACATGTCCGGATCCGGCATGCCGGTGGCGTTGGTGAAGTTGGTGTTCTCCATCCCCAGCTGGCTCGCCTGCTGGTTCATCATCTGCGCGAAAGAGCCCTCGCCTCCGGCGATGTGTTCCGCCAGCGCCACACTAGCATCATTGCCGGACTGGACGATGATCCCATTCATCAGTTCCCGGACCGAGATCTTCGTTCCCTCACGCAGGAACATGCGCGAGCCGCCGGTCTTCCAGGCATTGACACTGACGGTGGTCTCCTCATCCATGCTCAGGCGGCCCTCTTCCATCTCGCGATCAGCGATATAGGCCGTCATCATCTTCGTCAGGCTGGCGGGGGCCACACGCTCATCCGCGTTTTTCTCCACCAACACCCGTCCGCTCTGGGCATCCATGAGAATATAGGCATTGGCCCCGAGTTCGGGGGGCGAGGGAATCAGGCTGTCAGCCTGCAGCGGCGTGGCCGCCAGGGTCATACCGAAAACCAGAAGAATCGAGAACAGCTTGCGCATGGTTGAATCGTCCTGATGTGTCAGCCCGCGCTTCCGGCGGGCCGCTTGATGATGATGGACTGCCCCAGATCATTACGCTCAATGGCCCGCTGAGCCTGTTCCGCAGCGCTCCGCTCCCGGAATGGGCCCACCCAGACCCGGTGGACCCGGGAATCATCACTGCTTCTGACCAGGTGCACATCACTGGCCGTGACCATGAGCAGCTGGGCCTTGAGCTGGGTAGCGGCCGTTAAATTACCAAACGCACCCACCTGAACAAAGAGGCGATCCTCTTTTTTGCTGGATGGTAATGCGGATTTCTTTTCGGGTTCCGTATTACCGTCCTGAGCGGACCCATTTTTTTTCGTTTCCGGTTGCTCCTCCGGCGGCCGGGTTGCCACCGCCTCGATATGAACCCGCGCCGTTCCTTGACCATCAAACCCGAGTACTCGGGCCGCCGCATAGGACAGATCGATCAGACGATCCCCGTGGAAAGGTCCCCGGTCATTCACCCGAACAATGGTGGAGCGGTCGTTCGCAAGATTCGTAACCCGCACGTACGTGGGCAGGGGCAGGCTGCGATGGGCCGCGCTGAGTTCGTACATGTCATAGGTCTCACCATTGGAGGTGAGATGCCCATGGAATTTGCGCCCGTACCAGCTGGCGGTTCCGGTCGCCTCATAGCCCTGTGCGGACGGCATCACCTCATAGCTCTTGCCCCAGACCTCGTAGGGGGATTTATTGCCTGACCTGCTGGGCGGTTCATACTGTGGCTCGGGTTCGCTTACACTGGCAACATCCAGCTCGCGGTCCGGGCCGGTGTCCTGGGAAAGCGTGTAACGGGAGTCCGATTGGCGCTGTTGACCGTTTCCAGCACAGCCGGCAAGCGCCAGCACCAGCAGCCCCACCAGGAGATGACGGCTGCCGCCCATAATCAGGGGGCCTCCTTAAGGCGCTGCGCCAGAGACCAGGCCGCCATCGCGTACAGGTCACTGTGGTTGTAGCGCGTGATCACGTCGAAGTTGCCATGGACAATCCAGTGCCGGACGCTATCCTCCACGCGCAAGCACAGCAGGCGGGTGTTGCCGACCGGACCGCGCCATTCCGCCAGAGGCATGGCTACGGGTGCCCCCCGCTGCCAGTCATGGGCATGGAAGTAGTGGGCCACGCTGCCAATGGCGTCCACCGGGTCGTCGAAAAGGTCAACGGTTCCGTCACCATTGAAATCCACCGCGTAATGCCGGTAGCTGCTGGCGATGAACTGGCCATATCCCATGGCCCCCGCGTAAGAGCCCATGGGTTCCCGCGGGTCAAACCCCTGCTCCCTTGCCAGCAGCAGGAAATGGCGCAACTCGTCCCGGAAAAAATCCGCTCTCGGCGGATAGCCAAACCCCAGGGTGACGAGCGCATCCAGAACCCGGTCATTGCCGGCGTGGCGCCCATAGTAGGTTTCGATGCCGATGATGGCGGTCACCAGTTCCGCCGGCACCCCATAGGTGCGCTCCGCACGCGCCAGGGTTTCCCGGTGCTCCAGCATGAAGGCCCGGCCCTGCTTCAGGCGCTCAGGGGTCAGGAAGATCTCCCGATACTCCCCCCAATCCAGCACCTTTTCAGCGGGCGCGCTGATGCGCTCAATCACCTCTTCGTCATGGCGGGCGTCTTCGAGCCACGCGATAACCCGGTCACGCTCAAAGCCTTCCTCCTCAACCATGCGCTCAATGAAGCGCTCGCGTTCGGAGGAGGCCCCGAATGCAGCAAAGCTGAACAGAGCAAGCAGCAATACGGTGAATCGCGCCATGGGCAGGGTCAGGACTCCAGCATACGTCGGTGGGTATGGACAGCCATCAGAATACCGAAGCCCGCCAGCAGCGTCACGATTGATGTGCCGCCGAAACTAACCAGCGGCAGCGGCACCCCTACCACCGGCATCAGTCCACTGACCATGGCCACGTTAACCACCACATACATAAAGAAAATTATGGCCAGACCTCCGGAGAGAAGCCGACTGAAAGAGGTCTGGGCCGCAGAGGCGATAAACAAACTGCGAACTACAACCAGCGCGTACAGCGCCAGCAGAAAGGTTACACCGATAAAACCAAACTCTTCGGCCAGAACCGCAAGTATGAAATCCGTGTGGCTTTCCGGCAGGAAATCCAGGTGAGACTGGGTTCCCTCGCCCCATCCCTTGCCGTGCAGCCCTCCAGAGCCGATTGCGGCCTTGGACTGGGTGATGTTCCAGCCCGCCCCGAGCGGGTCACTACCGGGGTTCAACAGGGTCAGCACGCGCTCCTTCTGGTAATCACGCATCACAAAAAGCCAGAGTACGGGAATGGAAGCCCCTCCCGCCGTCACCATCAGCATGATCAACTTCCAGCTCAGTCCCGCGAGAAACAGCACCGCCAAGCCGGATGCAATGACGAGCACCGCCGTCCCCAGATCCGGCTGCGCAATAATCAGTGCTCCGGGCAACGCCGTCAGGACCAGAGCCATGAGAATCGGTAACAGCCGGGGAGGCAGCACCAGCTGTGAAAGGAACCAGGCCACCATCAGCGGAACACCTATCTTCATGGCCTCCGATGGCTGGAAGCGCGGCAGCCCGGGTAGCGCCAGCCAGCGTTGCGCGCCCTGGGCGCCGGCGCCGAAAAGCAGAACCAGCACCAGAGCGACGATGCCCGCCAGATACAGCCAGGGCGACCAACGCCGATAGAGCATGGGATCCAACTGCGCAAAGAACAGCATCACCAGCAATCCCACACCAATGCGCAGCGCCTGACTCCGGACAATGGCCATGCCATTTTCCCCCGCACTGTAGAGAACCACCAGCCCGAACCCCATGATGAGCATCAGCAGCAGGAGCAGCCAGGGATCCAGGTGCAGACGGCTCAGCCAGCCGCCACGACGCTGCAGGTAGTCCGGATCCATGGCGATCTGGCGTACGAATTCCTGTCTCATGGCTGACCTCCCGCGGTCCCGCCATCACTCTCCATACTTCCAGGCAGGGCCTGTCTGGTCAGTACGTCCGGGAAACCATTGATCCAGGCATCTGTTACCTGGCGTGCCACCGGCGCCGCCGTGGCACTGCCACTGCCGCCGTTCTCAACCAGTACAGACACAACAATTTCCGGATCATCAGCAGGTGCAAAGGCCACAAACAGGGCATGATCCCGCATGCGTTCGGCAACCTCATCCTCATCGTACTCCTCACCATCCAGGCTGAAGACCTGAGAGGTTCCGGTCTTGCCGGCCATACGGTAATTGAGGCCCGGGCTGATGCGGCGCGCCGTGCCCTCGGAGCCATGCACCACATCCTCCATGGCATTGATCACGTATTCCCAGTCCGATTCGCTCCCCATATCGACGGGCGGGCGGACAATGTCCGGCAGTAGGTGCTGTGCCGGGATATTGCCATCGATGTAGCGCAGATGCCGGGGCGGGTGCCGCTCCCCGCGGTTGGCGAGCACGCTGGTGGTGGCGGCCAGCTGCAGGGGCGTGGAGAGGAAATAGCCCTGGCCAATCCCCATGTTCACCGAATCCCCCGGATACCAGGGCGCGTCGTGAACGCGGCGCTTCCACTCAGGGCTCGGCAGAATCCCGGAGCGCTCATCCCGCACATCAAGCGACGTCACGGAGCCAAAACCAAAGCGTCCCAGATAATCGGCCATCCTGCTGCCGCCCATTTCGTAGGCCATCTTGTAGAAGTAGGTATCACTGGAAAGCACAATGGCGTCATAGAGGGTGGTATCCCCATGCCCCTGCCGCTTCCAGTTGCGAAAGACCTGACTGCTGTTGGGCAGTTGATAGTAACCAGGGTCATGGACAATTTCGGACTTGGTCACGGTATCCGACGCCAGCCCGGCCAGCGCCATCATGGGCTTGATGGTGGACCCCGGCGGGTACTGGCCGCGGGTGGCGCGGTTGAACAGGGGCTTGTCAGGCGAGTCGCGCAACGCGGCGTAACTCTTGTGATCAATGCCGGTGACGAATTTGTTGGTGTCAAAACCCGGCGTACTGACCTGGGCGAGCAACCCACCGGTTTCCGGATTGATGGCCACAACCGCACCCCGCCGATCGCCCAGAGCCTCCTGGGCCACCTGCTGAAGCCGGATGTCCAGGCTCAGGGTCAGATCCCGCCCGGGGCTCGGATCCTCTCGTTCCAGCACCCGCATTACGCGACCACGGGCATTGGTCTCGACATTCTGGTACCCCACCTCACCGTGCAGCTCTTCCTCATAGACCCGCTCAAGGCCAGTCTTGCCGATGTAATGGGTCCCCGCATATGCCACCTGGTCGATGCGTCGCGCATCCTGCTCATTGATCCTGCCCACGTAACCCAGTACATGGGAGGTCAGCCGGCCATAGGGATAGTACCGCACCAGCCGTGCTTCCATTTCCACACCGGGCAGGCTGTGGCGGTTCACCGCGAGCCGGGCCATTTCGGCTTCGGTCAGATGGTAGCGCAGTGGCACGGGCTCGAAGGGTCGGCGCCGTTCATCCATCCGCTGCCGGAAGTTCTCAACATCCTCCGGGCGAACATCCACAATATCCCGGATCTCACCGATCAGGGCATCCATGTCCGATACCTGCTCCGGAATAACCGTCAGGCTGAAAACCGGCCGGTTTTCCGCCAGAAGTACACCATTGCGGTCATAGATCAGTCCGCGGGTGGGAGGCACCGGCTGCACCTGAAGGCGGTTGCGGTCAGAGATCGTAGAGTAAGTCTCATGCTCGATGACCTGGAGATAATAGAAGCGCCCGATCAGAACCCCGATCACTATGAGCACTGCTATGACCGCTACGAACGACCTTCGCTGGAAGAGCTCCCGTTCCTGACCGGTATTGCGGAGCGTTCCCCAGCTCATGGTCAGCCGGCCCTGTGGTAAGGGTGGTTGCAGTTGATGCTCCAGGCGCGATAGAGCTGCTCCGCCAGCATCACCCGCACCAGTGGATGGGGAAGCGTCAGAGGCGACAGTGACCAGGTCTGGTTGGCACGCTCCCGGCACGCATCCGAGAGCCCTTCCGGCCCACCGATCAGGAAGGCAACGTCCTGCCCCTCCATGCGCCAGTGCTCAAGGCGCTCCGCGAGTTTCTCCGTGGACCACTGGCGACCGTCAATCTCAAGGGCGATCACCCATTCGGGACCACGCAGCGCCTTCAGCATCCGGTCGCCTTCATCCCGAACCGCGCGTGCCGTATCGGCCTGCCGCCCCCGGCCTCCGAGGGGGACTTCCGTCAGTTCCAGCCGCATCTCTCGGGGAAAACGCCTACGGTACTCTTCAAAGCCCGCGTTGAGCCAGTCGGGCAGCTTCTGCCCGGCGCTGATGACCTTCAGATGCATGCTACTCCGTACCCGAGACGCCCAGCCCCGGAGCATCCCGCCAGAACCGTTCCAGGTCGTAGAACTCACGGGTCGCCGGCAGCATCAGGTGAACGATCACGTCACCCATGTCCACCAGCACCCAATCGCTGGTTTCACCGCCCTCGAGTTTCGGCTTGCTGTCCGCTTCCTGCTTGGCGCGCTGCACCACTTCCTCGGCCAGCGAATGGATATGGCGATTGGAGTTGCCCGAGACGATGACCATGTAATCCGTCATGCTGGTACGGTCGCGCACGTCCAGTACAGCCACGTCCTGGCCCTTCATTGATTCGACGGCATCCACCGCCAGTGACTTCAGTTGTTCAGATTCCATAATCATCCTGTTTCAAGTCGATACAGCCCCTGATCCCGAATGGTCCGCCAGACCGCGTCCGGCACCAGGTAGCGGATTGATCGCCCGGCAGCGGCCCGGCTCCGGACTTCCGTGGCCGCAATCTCCAGCAGCGGCAGCTCCATCACCAGGATGGAACCACTGGCATTGTGCTGGAGATCAGCCGCGTCCGCTGCCCGGCGTTCCTGCAGCATGGCTGCAACGGGCTCCGTTGGCGCCAGAGGAAATCCGGGTCTGTTGACCACGATTATATGGGCGAGCTCAGGCAGTTGCATCCAGCCACGCCACTGATCAAGGGTATTGAAAGCGTCGGTTCCCACGACCATCGCCAGCGGCGTTTGCGCCCCCAGCTCGGAGCGCAGCTGCTGGAGTGTTTCCCCGCTATAGGACACCCGGTCCTGGTCCAGTTCACGGGAATCCACCATAAGCCCCGGCTCTTCCGCCACCGCATCCCGCAGCATGCCCAGCCGGGTGTCGCCCTCGGCTCCTGGCTGATCACGGTGCGGCGGGCGGTGGCAGGGCAGGAGCCGGATCCGGGCCCCCTCAAGACGTTCATGCAGTTCCACCGCCATCCGCAGATGGCCATTGTGGACGGGGTCAAAGGTGCCACCCAGCATCACGTGCAGCATGCCGGCTCCTGGTCATTCACGGACATGGCCATCCCCGAATACAACGTATTTCTGGCTGGTCAGCCCCTCCAGCCCTACCGGGCCCCGAGCGTGGAGCTTGTCGGTGGAGATGCCGATCTCGGCGCCCAGCCCGTACTCAAAGCCGTCCGCGAAACGCGTGGAGGCGTTGACCATCACGGAACTTGAATCCACCTCCGTCAGAAAGCGCCGGGCCCGGGTGTAGTTCTCGGTAATGATACTGTCAGTATGCTGGGAGCTGTAACGGTTGATGTGCGCCATGGCCTCATCCAGCCCGTCCACCACCCGGATGGACAGAACGGGAGCCAGGTACTCCGTGGCCCAGTCCTCCTCCGACGCTTCTCCAGCCTCCGGCAGGATTTTGCAGGCAGCGGCACAGCCCCGCAGCTCCACGCCAATGCCACGGAGCTGCTCCGCGATGGGTGGCAGCAGGGATTCGGCCACGGGGGCGTCCACCAGCAGGGTTTCCAGGGTGTTGCAAGTGCCGTAACGCTGGGTCTTGGCATTGACCGTCACGCTCACGGCCTTCTCCGGATCCGCATCACGGTCCAGGAAACTGTGGCAGATGCCGTCCAGGTGCTTGATGACGGGCACCGATGCCTCATTGCTGATGCGTTCGATCAGGCTCTTACCACCACGGGGGACGATCACATCCACATACTCCGGCATCCGGATCAGGTGACCCACGGCCTCGCGGTCGGTGGTTCCGACCACCTGCACCCCGGTCTCGGGCAGGCCAGCTTCCCGCAGCCCCTGCGCCACGCATCCGGCAATGGCCTGATTCGAGTGCGAGGCCTCGGAGCCACCACGCAGAACCGTGGCGTTGCCGGATTTGATGCAGAGACTGGCCGCATCCACGGTGACGTTGGGACGGGACTCGTAGATGATGCCGATCACCCCGAGCGGCACCCGCATGCGCCCGACCTGGATACCGGACGGGCGATATTCCATGTCCGTGATCACCCCCACCGGATCCGTGAGCCCGGCGATCTGGCGCAGGCCCTCGATCATGGTATCGATGCGCCCACCAGTGAGCGCCAGCCGGTCCAGCATGGCCTCATCAAGCCCCTTTTCACGGCCCACTTCCAGGTCTTTCCGATTCTCCACCTGCAGCGTCTCCCGGCTGGCATCAAGCGCCCGGGCTGTGGCAAGAAGGGCCTCATTACGCATGCCGGTACTGGAACGGGCCAGTTCGCGGCTTGCCGCCCTGGCCTGTTCGCCCAGGGCCCGCATCATGGATTCTGTGCTCATATCCCTCCCAATCGGATTCCGCATCTGTTTTCAGGGCTCTGCGGGAAAAGTAGGCTATTATACCCGTGCGTGGGGCAGCGGATACAGCCTCGCATTGCAACACCGGGAGCTGATCATGGAAACGGAAACAACAATGCCCCTGCCACTGCGGTGGACGCTGCGGGCCGGATCCCTGCTGCTGTTGCTTCTGACTCTGGCGGTCTTCGCCGGGCACTGGCCCTGGCTGACGCCTGTGGCGTTCCTGGTGCCGCTGGCACTGTTTGCCGGCTGGGGCCTGTGGCTGGCCGGCGCCGGCTGCGCGCTATTCCTCATCGGCACACTCAGCCTGGGCCTGTCCCCCGAGCTTGGCATGGCCCGCCACCAGTTCGTGCCCATGCTGATCCTTGCCACCGGACTGGCTGCGGTATTCGTTTACCTGCGCGAGTACAAGGCCGCCCAGCTTGCCCCGCTGCGGCGTACCGACTCACTCACCCTGGCCTCCACCCGGGACTACCTCGACAGCGACCTCAACCGTGAGATCCGGCGCGGGGAACGCGAAGGCACACCGGTGACCGTAGGTATCCTGCATCTTGATGACCCCGAAACCCCGTTGCCGGAACAGGACCAGAGCAACCTGATGGTGCGGCTCGGCCGCCTGCTGCATCGCTCCCTTAGGGACTTCGACAGCTACTACCGTAGTGATGAGGCTGGCTTCATCATCGTGCTGCCTGCCACCGCGACGCCCGATTCCGTCCAGACGATAGAGGCGATCCGCGACCAAGCCCGGGACATGCTCTCCCGTGAAGGGATGGAGCTGACGCTCTCGGCCGGCGTGGTGGGCGCCAATGTGGGTGATGATGCCCGCAGCCTTTCGGAAAAGGCCCAGGAAACCCTGCGCCGGGCCGAGAAACAGGGGGGCGGCCGGACGCTGACATGGACGGACGCCGGAGGCGCGGGCCATGACTGAAACCGCACTGCGTACCCGCACCAACAGCGTTGCCTATGCGCTGATGCTACTGTGCTTCATGGTTTTGGCAGAGCGCAGCCTGCGCTACGGATTCTATGAGCTCTTCTTCTGCGGCCTGGCCATTGCTGCCCTGGCGATCGCCGGCATCGCCGTCACCATGATCCGGCGACACCGCCAGCTGCAGACCCGCAGCCACCTTCTGATCCTGGTTCTGATGGCCATCACCATCCTCCAGGCCATCGCCCGGGAACCCTCGCTCGCCTTCTACTGGCTCTATCCGTTGCTGATGGCGGCTTTCCTGCTCCTCAGGGTCCACCAGGCAGGCGCTCTCTGTACAGTCGGCCTGCTTCTCAGCCTGGTGGCGGCCTGGAATCTGCCGGCGCAGGAACAGCTGGCGCTCGCCGGCACTGCCCTGTTGCTGGGCGCCGGTGCCGGCTGGTTCGCGCGCCACTACCATGCCAGTGCCCGCTATGTGGACACGCTGACCATCGTGGACCCGGAAACCGGGGCCTACAACGAGCGCAGCCTCAACGAGACCCTCAGCAGGGAGATCAGCCGCTCAGAGGCCACAGGCCACCCCCTGTCACTGGCCCTCCTGAGCATCGATCACCGGGAGGAACTCACCGGCGTTCACGGTGAGGAGGCAATGTCCGGGCTCAGTGCCGCCATCAGTCGCAGTCTGCGCACCACCATCCGGGCCGGAGACAGTCATTACCACCTGGGCGATGGTCGCTTCGTCCTGCTGCTGCCGTTCACCCCCGAAGAGGGACTGCGGGTGATCGCCGAACGCGTGCGGCGGCTGCTGGGCGAGTCACGCTGGCCCACGGTGGAAAGCATCACGGCCAGCATCGGCTGTACAACGCGCTCGCCCGGGGAAAACTCGGTGGAGTCACTGCGTGAGCGCTGTGAGCAGGCACTCAGAGAGGCTCAAAAGCGAGGCCAAGACCAGGTCTGGCACCTGGGCGGTTCGGGTCATTCCATGTCTTCGACCAATCGTGAAAGAATTTCCAGCCGCTCCAATGGATCATCCATCTCCACCAGTGACTGACGCTGCTCAGTGACCATGGGCAGCAGCTCTGTCAGCCGCCATCCGACCTGACGCGCATCGTCGTAATCAATACTGAGATCGAGTTCCGCCACGGAAGGGTGGCGGCAAAGCGCCGCCAGAAGCTCGGAAAGATCCTCGTGACGCAGCGGCGTCGGCGTTCGGGGCTCCTCAGGAAGAACCACCACGTCCCCACGGTTGAGGCCGTCCGTCTCCCGCCAGTTCCGTGCCACGGACACCTTGCTCAGGCCCTCTACCGTAATGCCCAGGAAGCCATTCTCCAGCGGCGAGAAATCCACCACCGAGACCTCACAGCCAATGGGATGGAATGCGACATCCGCCCGGGTGTCACTGCCGCCTTGTTCCAGAAGCACCAGTACAAAAGGCTCCCGGGCGCGCAGTGAATGGGTCAGCATGTCCATATAGCGGCGCTCGAAGAGCCGCAGGGGAAGGCGGCCGCCGGGAAGCACCACCGAGTTGAGGGGGAACAGCGCTCGATTCATGGCCGTGACTCCCGGCGGGCTGGTGTTACTCTTCGGGGCAGCGACCGTGCAGCATAGTCCAGTAACCGAACAGGTTCACGGACTCAATCTTCTCCACGTTCAGGCCCACATTCTCAAGCACCGGCTCCATGGGGAAATCCGGATCAAACCCAAGGGGAGCGGCCCAGCGCGAAAGCGTGGATTCAAACCGGCGGACCAGGGGGTTTTCCTTGGCGAAGTGGTTGACGAAGATCACGTCCGCCCCCGGCTTGGCAACCCTGCGGACCTCACTCATCACCTTATAGGGATCGGGCACCACGGAGAGCACGTACAGAACCATGATCTTGTCGAAGCTGTTGTCCGGGAAGTCCAGCGCTTCGGCGTCCATGTTGTACAGCTCGCAGTTGTTCAGCCCGTGCTTTTGGATGCGCTTTTCGGCCTTGTCGAGCATGTCCTGTGAAATATCAACGCCAGTCACGTGGATGTCCACGTCATCGGGGTATTCCGGCAGCGAAAGGCCAGTACCCACGCCCAGTTCCAGAACCTGGTCACCGGATTTAAACTCAAGAGAATCCATGGCCACATGCCGCCCGTTCCGAAACACAAGCCCGAACACCCAGTCGTACACCGGTGCGTAACGCTTATAGGCACCCTTGATGCTGTCGTTGTCCACTTTCTGTACTCCCTCGATTCACGAAGGTTGATACAGTACCAATCAAGGGTTCGCTCGTCATCTCCCGCGGGGGGAGACAGCTGGATTACAGACGCGTTATAGTTTTTGGATCGGCTCTGAATCCGGGTCATACCATCGTGACTGACAACCGTTTCTCCGAGGAAAGCGCCCTGAGCGCCGCCGAGGCGCTCCAGCATGTGCTCGCCAGCCGTACCCACAAGCGCAAGGTTCTGGGCGAGGAGCGCATCGTGCCCGGCCAGCTTGGCGAGGCACTAGGCCTTCCTGTCATCATCCACCGCCTTCAGAGCCGCAGCGGCCCGGTCCGCAGCGAGGCCACGGAACGCTTCGAAGCCATCTGGGACACACTCTCGGAACGGTCACGCCAGCGCGTCCGCGAGGCGCTCGGCTGGTACGACCCGCGCGAACTCCACTGGGAGGATCCGCGCTCCAACCGCCGCCCGGTCGAGGATCACTGACTGCGCGAGTGCACGTACTGCTGCAGGTAGAGCCCGGTAATGACCAGGGCCAGCCCCACCACCGTTGACCCCAGAATCGGCTCGCCCACGATGAGCGCGATGAAGCCCAGCGACAGCGGCGGCGACAGGAAGATCAGGTTGCTCAGGCGCGAGGTGTTGGTCGCCTTCTTCATGGCCAGCAGCCAGAGCACAAAGGCAATCCCCATCTCAAAGGCCCCCACCCAGGCGGCGCCGGCCAGCCCCTGCCACGCGGGCCAATGCCAGCCATCCCAGAGGGCCAGAACCAGGATCAGCGGCCAGGCCACCAGGAAGTTCAGCAGCAGACCGGCAACCGGCTCACGCGTATCACGGGTATTGAAGATCCAGTAGAACGCCCAGACCAGTGTGCTCCCGAGGGCCAGCGCCACGCCCAGCCCATTCGAGAGATCAAATGCCAGCGGATCCCCGCGCGTGGCGATGATGAAGACACCGCTATAGCAGATCAGCCCGGCAAAGGCGTCCACCGCCTTCAGCCTGTGCCCCAGAAACGGTACCGCCAGATAGGCGAGCGTGAGCGCCCAGGTGTAGTTGATGGCCATGGCCTCCTGCGCCGGCAGCAGGTCATAGGCCCCGAACAGCAGGGTGTAGTAGAGGATCGGATTGATGAGCCCGAATCCGAGGGACAGCTGAAGCCCTCGCCGCCCCGGGCGCAGGGTTTCACCCAGACGCCCCTGCCAGGCCTGCCAGACGACCAGCACCAGTATGGAAAAGGTAACACCCCAGAACATGAGACCGGTGCGCGACAGGTGTTCCAACGAGATCTTGAAGGCCGTTGCCGCCGTCGACCACAGCAGGACCGTGGTCACCCCCAGGATCATGGCCTGGCGCTGATCCTTCATGTCAGGCGAAAACCGTGACCGTCTGCTGGCTGCGAGCCACCAGCTCGCCCTCGGCGGTCCAGATCCCAGCCCGGGTAAGGCCATAGCCGTCCCTGGCCTGATCAATGGTGGCACGATAGAGCAGCCAGTCTGAGGGACCAATGGAGGGCATGGGGTGCACCAGTTCCATGGTCCAGCTCAGGGTGCTGGCAGGCGCGGGCTGGCTGAGGTGCGGCAGCACCGCCGGGGGCCAGGTATCTACCAGAGCCACCAGATGCGAGTGGGTGATGGCCTGCGGCGCCTCGTGGAAGCGCATCCAACCTCCCATGGTGCGGTCGCTTGAGCCACTGAGCGGAAACCCGCCGAGACAGAACCGCAGATCGTAGTGGCGCATGAAGTCCGGGGTTACGCCCTCGATCTGCGGCATCGGCTGCGCGGAACCGGCATCCGGCGCTTCCGGGGCTGCCTCCTGATCAACCGAGACCACGGAATCGCGGCCGGAACCGAAGCTGCCCATGGCCACCATCACGGTGTCACCACCCTGGTGGATACGACTCTCCACCTGGGTCACCGCCTTGCCCTGGCGCAGGATCTCCGCACTCACATCAACAGGCTGGTCCGGCGCCGCCGGCCCCACGAAGGAAACCGCCAGCGAGCGCATTGGCCGCTCATCCACCAGTTGTCCCCGCATGGCCTCATGGGCCATGGCCGCCAGAAGCCCGCCAAAAGTGGCCCGCCCCTGGCTCCAGTCCGGCGTCAGATCGGCCCGCCCCTCCCGGGCAGCATGCATCAGGCTGTCAAAATCACTCATTCAGACCTCTCCCCGGTCATAGACAACAATGCTGTAAGGGTAGCGGTTGGCTTCCTCGCCACCGGCATGATCCACGCGCGACACCTCCTCCCAGAGGCTGAGATCCACTTCCGGAAAGAAAGTATCGCCCTCCACTTCCGCGTGAACCTCCGTCATGTAGAGCCGGTCCGCTTCCGGCAGCGCCTCGGCGTAGAGCTGAGCCCCCCCGATCACCACGCACTCTTCGGTACCGTCAATCAGAGCCTGACGCTCCGCCTGCTCGAAGGCCTCCTCCAGGGAATGCACAACCGATACCCCTTCCGCGGACCAGGCGGGATCCCTTGTTACCACGATGTTGCTGCGACCGGGCAGCGGTCGCCCGATGGATCCGTGGGTGCGGCGCCCCATGATGATGGACTTACCCATGGTGGCCCGCTTGAAATACTGCAGCTCCTCCGGGAGATACCAGGGAAGTCGGTTATTCCGGCCAATCACCCGGTTGCGGGCCATGGCCACGATCAGTGCTATACGCATGAAAGACCTCAGATGGCGATGGGCGCGCGGATCACCGGATACGGATCATAACCGGAGATCCGGAAATCCACCTCCCTGTATTCGAACAGGCTGGGCGGACGACGCTGCAGCTCCAGCACCGGCAGCGCCCCCGGTGTGCGGCGCAACTGCTCGTAGACAATGTCCTCCGTCAGATGGTTCTGATAGAGATGCACGTCCCCGAAGGTATGCACGAAATCACCGGGCTCCAGCCCCGCCTGCTGCGCCATCATGCAGGTGAGCAGGCTGTAGGAGGCGATGTTGAACGGTACCCCCAGGAACAGATCGGCGCTCCGCTGATAGAGCTGACAGGAAAGCCGCCCGTCCGCGACAAAGAACTGGAACAGGCAGTGACAGGGCGCCAGTGCCATGCAACCCGCGTGCACGTTCTCCTGGGGACCCATGGACTCATCCGGCAGCTCCGCCGGGTTCCACGCCGTCACCACCAGCCGCCGGGACTCGGGCCGGCTGCAGATGCCGTCCAGAACCTCACTGATCTGGTCCACCGTACTGCCATCCGGGCACTGCCAGCTGCGCCATTGCTTGCCGTAGATCGGCCCCAGGTCCCCGTCGTCGGTGGCCCATTCATTCCAGATGGAGACATTGTGCTGTTGCAGTTCCCGGTTGTCGGTTGATCCACGAAGGAACCACAGGAGCTCATGGATGATGCTGCGCACATGGACCTTCTTGGTGGTCAGCAGCGGAAAGCCCTGGCCCAGGTCAAAGCGCAGCTGGCGCCCAAACACCGAACGGGTACCAACACCGGTACGGTCGCCCCGGTCAACGCCGTTATCAATCACATCGCGCATCAGCGCCAGATAGGACTCCATTCAGGCGGGCCTCCCCTGTCGATAGGCCAGAAACAGCAGTATGGCGCCGGCCACGATCATGGGCGCGGACAGGACCTGCCCCATGGTCATCCAGTCCAGCAGCACAAAACCAAGGTGAGCGTCGGGCTCGCGGTAGAACTCGGCCACGGAACGCAGAACCCCGTAACCGGCCAGGAAGAGCCCGGAGACCGCCATTCGCGGGCGGGGTCTGGCGGAGAACCACCAGAGCACCACGAACAGCAGCACGCCCTCGAGCGCGAACTGGTAGAGCTGCGAGGGATGGCGCGGCAGGGCATCCCCGGCCTGGGGAAAGACCATCGCCCAAGGCAGTTCCGGCGACGTGGGGCGCCCCCAGAGTTCACCGTTGATGAAATTGCCCAGCCGCCCAAGGGCCAGGCCCACGGGAATCACCGGCGCGATGAAATCCGCGATGTTGAAGAAACCGGTGCCGATGCGCCGGGCGAACACCAGCATGGCGGCCAGAACACCGATGAGCCCCCCGTGGAAGGACATGCCCCCTTCCCAGATCTGGATAAGCCAGAGCGGTTCCGCGAAAAAGCGTTCAAAGTGATAGAAAAGCACATAGCCGAAGCGCCCACCCAGGATCACGCCCAGCGCCATATAGAAAAGCAGATCCCCCAGCTGTTCGGCGTTGACCGGCGAATCCGGGCGGCTGGTGCGCAGCCGCGCCAGTGCCCAGCCCCCGACAAAGGCGACCAGATAGGTCAGCCCGTACCAGTGGATGTCCAGAGGACCCAGGGAAACAGCGACCGGATCGAATTGCGGATGTACCAGCATGAGACCTTCAACCTGAAATCAGAAACCGCACACCAATCACCACCAGCAGCAGCGCGAACAGGCGCTTGAGCCAGCGCTCATCCAACCGGTGTGCCAACAGCGCCCCAACGCGGGCAAAGGGAACGCTCATCAATACAATACCCAGCAGCGCAGGCAGGAACACGAACCCGACACTGTACGCCGGAAGCCCTTCACGCCCCCAGCCCACGGCCATGTTGGTCAGCGCCCCGGAAACCGCAATGGGCAGGCCACAGGCCGCCGATGTGCCCACGGCATGCTGCATGCGCACGCCGACCCACGTCAGGTACGGCACCGTCAGTGTGCCACCACCGATGCCGACAATCGCGGAAAGCCAGCCGATGCCACCGCCCACGCCCCCGAGTTCCGCTTTCGCGGGCTGGCGGTCGGAGGCCATGGGAGACCAGCCGGTCACCATCTTAACGGCGACCAGCAGCACAAAGACACCGATGATGCCCTGAAGGATTTCCCCGCTGAGAAGTCCGGCCGTGACCGCGCCCAGCGCTGCCCCCAGCAGTATACCCGCGGCCATGGGCCGGAACAGGTCCCAGCGTACGGCGCCTTTGCCGTGATGGGTCCGGATGGAGCTCAGGGACGTGAATACGACCGTCGCCAGGGAGGTACCGACCGCCAGATGCGCCGTAACACTGCCGCTGACACCCTGCCAGCCAAAAGCGAACACCAGCGCGGGCACGATGATGAGCCCGCCACCGATCCCGAACAGGCCCGCCAGCGTTCCGGCGACGGCGCCCAGCCCCAGATAGAAAACCAGTGCTTCGAGGATGCCCATCCGATTCCGTTCCGTTGTCCGATAAAGCCCGGCATGGTACCAGAGGATGGAAGTAGCCGCAGGCTGGGTGACGGGGACAGAGGGCATGCTACAATCCGGCCGTTCACCCGATGGTGGCACCGGCAGCGACGGGAGTGGATGCATGAGCGAAAGTGACAGCGACAACAGCAACAGTGACAGCGGCAACGCCGCCAGCTTCGAGGCGAGCATCCAGGAGCTGGAATCCCTGGTGCGCAAGCTCGAACAGGGCGACATGCCGCTGGAGGAATCCCTGAAGGCGTTCGAGCGCGGGGTCCAGCTTACCCGCTCATGTCAGCAGTCCCTGCGTGATGCGGAACAGCGCGTGGAGCAGGTGATCGAGAACAGCCAGGGCGAACTTGAGACACACCCCTTCCCGGAGGACAGCTCCGAGGCATGACAGTCGACGCTTTCCTCAACGACACCCGTGAGCGTCTGGAAGACGCCCTGGAGCGCGCCCTTCCGGACCCGGACACCGAGCCCCGCCGCCTTCACCAGGCCATGCGCCATGCGGTACTCGGTGGCGGCAAACGCCTGCGCCCCGCACTGGTGCTGGCCGCGTACCGCTGCGCCGGGGAAAGCAGTGATGAGCAGGCCCTGCCCGCGGCAGTAGCCGTTGAACTCATCCATGCCTATTCCCTGGTGCACGATGACCTGCCGGCAATGGACGACGACGACCTCCGCCGTGGCCAGCCCACCTGCCACGTGGCGTTTGATGAGGCCACCGCCATCCTCACCGGGGATGCCCTGCAGACACTGGCCTTCGAGACGCTTTCCGGCACTGACCGGCCTGCCGAAGCAGTTGTGGCCATGGTCCGGGAACTGTCCACCGCCTCCGGCCACAGGGGCATGGCGGGAGGGCAGGCACTGGATCTGGACGCCACCGGCGCCCATCCCTCCATGGATGCCCTTGAGGCGCTGCATCGACGCAAGACCGGCGCGCTCATCGAGGCTTCGCTGGTGCTCGGCGCCCACTGCGCCGGTGGCGATGAACGGCTCATCACCTCCCTGCGTGCCTTCGGGCGCAGTATCGGGCTCGCCTTCCAGGTGCAGGATGACATCCTGGATGTGGAAGGCAGCTCCGCCGTGACCGGCAAGCCCCAGGGGTCGGACACGGCCGCGGACAAGGCCACCTACACCGCCCTGCTGGGCCTGGATGGCGCCCGCGCGCGGCTGGATGACCTCCATCGTGATGCCCTGGAGCACCTGGAGCGGATTCCCGGCGACGCCTCCCTGCTCGCCGCACTGGCCGCTTTTATCATCGAGCGTAACCACTGACGTCACGCTGTTGTCACTGCCTCGGCCGCAGGCTTATTGTGCCAGGAAACGCGGGACTGATCTTCCGCGCCGATTTCACTATAATGCGGGATTACCGTCAGGAACCGCCAAGGCAGCAAGGCCCGGATGCAGGACAAGACCGTTTTCAACAGCATACCCACGCAGCGCCCGGAGACGCCCCTGCTGGACCGCATCAACACACCGGAGCAGCTGCGCACACTCAGCCGTGACCAGCTGGTACCGCTGGCGCGCGAACTGCGGGCCTTCCTGCTATGGTCCGTGGGCCAGTCCGGCGGGCACTTCGGTGCCGGCCTGGGCGTGGTGGAGCTGACACTGGCCCTGCACTACATCTTTGAAACCCCAGGGGACCGCCTGGTCTGGGACGTCGGCCATCAGGCCTATCCCCACAAGATCCTGACCGGGCGCCGCGAGCAGCTGCGCACCATCCGCAAGAAGGACGGCCTGGCTGCGTTCCCCAACCGCGATGAAAGCCCGTACGACCACTTCGGTGTGGGCCACTCCAGCACCTCCATCAGTGCCGCCCTGGGCATGGCGCTGGCCGCACGCCAGCAGGGCCACAACCGCAAAGGCATCGCCGTCATGGGTGATGGCGCCATGACGGCGGGCATGGCCTTTGAGGCCCTGACCCATGCCGCGGATGTACGCGCCAACCTGCTGGTGGTACTGAACGACAACGAGATGTCCATCTCCCACAACGTGGGCGGGCTTTCCAACTACTTCGGGCGCCTTCTGGCAAGCCGGACCTACAATCAGGTGCGCGACAGCAGCAAGCGTGCGCTGGCCAACACCCCGGGGCTCAAGGCCCTGGTACGCCGCACCGAGGAACACTTCAAGGGCATGCTGGCCCCGGGCACCCTGTTCGAGGAGATGGGCTTCAACTACATCGGCCCCATCGATGGCCACGACCTGCCGCTGCTGCTGGAAACACTGGATACCATCAGCCAGCTCGACGGCCCCCAGTTCCTGCACGTGGTCACCACCAAGGGCAAGGGCTTCGGCCCGGCGGAGTCCGATCCGGTGGGCTACCACGCCATCAACAAGATCGAACCCGCGCCACCCGTGCAGCCCGCGGACGCGCCCAAGAAGCCCAAGTACTCCAACATCTTCGGCCAGTGGCTGTGCGACATGGCCGAACAGGATAACCGGGTCATGGGCATCACCCCCGCCATGCGCGAGGGCTCGGACCTGGTGGCCTTCTCCGAGCGCTTCCCGGAGCGCTACTTCGATGTCGCCATCGCCGAGCAGCACGCGGTCACCCTGGCGGCCGGCATGGCCTGTGACGGCGCCAAGCCGGTGGTGGCCATCTACTCCACCTTCCTGCAGCGGGCCTACGACCAGCTGATCCACGATGTGGCCCTGCAGAACCTGGATGTGCTCTTCGCACTGGACCGTGCCGGCCAGGTGGGCGAAGACGGCCCAACCCACGCCGGGGCCTTCGATCTGACCTATCTGCGCTGCGTGCCCAACATGGTGGTCATGGCGCCCTCGGACGAAAACGAGACCCGGCACATGCTCTATACCGGCTGGTGCCATGAAGGGCCCGCCGCGGTGCGCTATCCGCGAGGGACAGGCCCCGGGGCTGTCGTGGATGAGCACATGGAGGCATTGCCGCTCGGTCGGGGCGTGATGCGCCGCGAGGGCAAGCGGGTGGCGATACTGGCCTTCGGGGCCATGGTTACGCCTGCACTTGAAGTTGCTGAATCACTGGATGCCAGCGTGGCGGACATGCGCTTCGTGAAACCGCTGGACACGGCACTGGTGGAGAAACTGGCGGCCAGCCATGACCTGCTGGTGACCATCGAGGAGAATATGGTGGCCGGTGGTGCCGGCAGTGGCGTGTCGGAACACCTGCATGCCGCCGGGGTTGGCGTGGATCTTCTGCAGCTGGGCCTGCCCGACCGCTTCATCGACCACGGCAAGCCCGCAGAACAGCTCGCGGATGCCGGGCTGGATGCGCAGAGCATCCACAGCGCCATCAGCAAACGTCTTTCCGGGGGCAGCGACAGCGGCCTCGCCGTCGCCCAGACCTGACCCGTCAGCCCCCGGAGGGTGGCGGGTCGTCGTCTTGATGGGTATGGAACCAGTGGCCCATGCGTGAGCGTTTGGTGTCCAGATAGGACTCATTGTGGGGGTTACGGCCCACTTCCAGTGGTACGCGCTCGACCACGTCCACACCCAGATCCCTGAGTGCATCCACCTTGACCGGGTTGTTGGTCATCAGCCGCAGCTGTTTGATGCCCAGATGCTCAAGCATGTCCAGGCACATGCTGTAGTCCCGCAGATCCGCCGCAAAGCCCAGGCGCTCGTTCGCCTCCACGGTATCCGCACCTTCATCCTGCAGCCGGTAGGCCCGGATCTTGTTCAGAAGCCCGATACCCCGCCCTTCCTGGCGCAGATAGAGAAGCACTCCGCGCCCTTCGATGGCGATGCTGCGCAGGGCCTCCTCAAGCTGGTAGCCGCAGTCGCAGCGCATGCTGTAAAGGGCGTCACCGGTGAGGCACTCGGAGTGGGTGCGCCCGAGCACAGGCCTGCCGTCCGAAACCTCGCCCAGACTGAGCACCACATGCTCCTGGCCGGTGTCGATCTCCTCGAACCCATGCATATCGAACACACCGAAAGGCGTGGGGAGGCGACAGCTCTCGATGAATCGGACGACCACGGGCGATCCTCACAGCATGAAAAGAGGCGGCAGTTTAACAGAAGGCGCAGCGCCGCTGAACGGGGTCAGGCCCCGCCTTGCTCAGGTGCCTGCCAGTGACCGGACTGACCGCCTTGCTTTTCCAGGAGCCGGATACCGTCCATGACCATGCCACGATCCACTGCCTTGCACATGTCATAGAGCGTCAAAGCCGCCACGGATACAGCTGTGAGCGCCTCCATTTCTACACCCGTGGCGGCGTTGAGGCGACACCGGCTTTCAATGTCGATGCCGTCACGCTCCTCCCGGGGCGTGAGCCAGACCTTGACCGAGCTCAGATTCAGCGAATGGCACAAGGGAATCAGCTCATGGGTGCGCTTGGCGGCCATGATGCCGGCGATCCGCGCGGTGGCCAGCACATCTCCCTTGGGGTGCTCACCCGCCAGGATCATGTCCAGTGTTTCCGGCTGCATCCGGATGGTCCCCCCCGCTCTCGCCTCGCGCTGGGTCACCGCTTTGTCCCCGACATCGACCATATTGGCCGCACCGGTTTCGTCCACATGACTGAGACCGCTCATCATTCCTCCTTCAATGCCACCAGAAGCCGATACCGGCAATTCCACAGCCGCCATGCCGGCGGCTCTCTGCCACATCATCGCCACCAACCCCGCCCAGTGCATAGACTGGAAGATCCAGATCCCTCAACAGCGCCCGGAAACCGTCCCAGCCCAGTGGCGGGCGATCCGGGTGGCTGGCCGTGGGCCTGACCGGCGAGACAAAGGCATAGTCCGCGTCCAGCCTCTGTGCATGCTCCAGGCTGGCGCGGTCATGGCAAGACACCCCAAGGCGGTACGCCCTACTGACAGGGCGCTCCATGAGAGCACGTGCCTCCAGCCAGGGCAGGTGCAAGCCGTCGGCATCGGGAACCGCCGTCAGGCGTTCCGGTGCGCCGTGAAGCAGCAGCGGACAACCCGCGTTTCGGGCCACAGGTAAACAGGCCGAAGCCAGCCCCTGATACGCCGCATCATCGAGCTCCGGACAGCGCAGCAGGCACTGGCTGCCCGCCCAGCCCTGAAGCCGGTCTGCGAGACCATCCGCTGTCACGCCGGCACCGGTAACCAGCGTGCGTGCCGGCAGCGCCAGCACCTGGATCATGCGGCGGTTGGCGGCCGGAAAGTCACCTGGATCCAGGGTGGCCACATCGAGCCACATCAGCGGCTGATCTTCCCGACCCTGCGGTTCTCCCGAGAATCCGGTGGCGCGGTAGAGATCCAGCTGGACACGGCGGTCGCCATAGTCGTGGGTCAGGCTCAATTCAAAGCCCAGGCCGCTCTCCAGCACCCGGAGGCCGACCTCCTCATCAAGCTCACGGACAAGCGCGGCCGCAGGGGACTCGCCGGGCTCGACCTTGCCGCCCGGGAACTCCAGAAGGCCGCCCTGATGCTGCTGGGCGTGCCGGCGGGCCACCAGTACCTGCTCGCGCCCGGCCTGTTGGCGACAGACCGCCGCAACGGCCACATGCACCGTTTTCACGGGCTCAGGTGCGGTATTCGGCGTTGATGGTGACGTACTCATGGGAGAAATCGCAGGTCCAGACCCGTTCCAGTGCGCTGCCACGCCCCAGGTCAATGCGGATGGTCAGCTCCTGCTGGTCCATCACGGCCTGGCCGGCCTCCTCGGTGTACTCCGGGGCCCGCCCGCCATGACGCACGATGCAGACATCATCGAGATGGATCGCAACACCGTCGATAGCGAGGTTCTCGATGCCTGCACGCCCCACGGCCGCAAGTATCCGGCCCCAGTTGGGGTCGGCTGCGTAGAGCGCCGTTTTGACCAGCGGCGACTCGGCCACGGCGAAAGCCACACGGCAGGCCTCATCGGCGTCGGCGGCCCCGCCAACCTCCACGGTCACGAAGCGGGTTGCGCCTTCCGCATCCCGGACAATGGCCTGGGAGAGCTCAAGGAACACGGATGCCAGCGCCTCGCGCAGCTCCGCTACGATCCGACCCTGTGAATCCAGGACCTCGGCGTTACTCCGACCCGTGGCCGCCAGCAGACAGGCGTCATTGGTGGAGGTGTCACCGTCAATCGTGATGCGGTTGAAACTGGTGTCCGCCAGCTCGCGCACCAGCGATTTGAGAACGTCCGCCGGAATGGCAGCGTCCGTGGTGACAAAGGCGAGCATGGTGGCCATGTTGGGGCGGATCATGCCAGCGCCCTTGCTGATGCCGGAGATGTGCACCGGTTCGCCGTTAATCATCACCCGGCGCGTGGCCCCCTTGGACACCGTGTCTGTGGTCATGATGGCAGGCGCCGCTTTTGCCCAGCCGCTGGCATCCAGCGCCGTGACGGCGTTCGGGATGGCCTCAAGCATGCGTGCCAGGGGCAGCGGCTCGCCGATCACACCGGTGGAAAACGGCAGGACCTGCTCGGCGCCCACACCTGCGGCTTCCGCCACGGCCCGACAGCAGGCGCGGGCGTCCGAAAGGCCCTGCTCGCCATTGCCGGCATTGGCGTTGCCAGTGTTGATCAGCAGATAGCGCGGTCGTCCGGCCGCCAGCGCCTGCTCAGCCACGAGCACCGGTGCGGCACGGAAGGCATTGCGGGTAAAGACGGCACCAGCGGCACTGCCTTCGGCCAGCTCCACCAGCACCAGATCGTCACTACCCGGCTTCTTGATGGCCGCATCCGCGGTACCCAGACGCACGCCCGGTACCGCGTGGAATTCGGGAAGAGGTGCGGGATTGACCGCCATAACGCTTATTCCGCCTTACCGTGACAGTGCTTGTATTTCTTGCCGGAACCGCAGTAGCAGGGCTCGTTACGGCCGATCTTGCGGTTATCACGAACGAACGGCTGCTGGCCAACACCGGCACTGTCCTCATCGCCGTCATCCTGGCCTTCACCAGCCTCGCTGTCATCCGCGCGGCCAGCGGCCTGGCCGCTGGCCTCGTCATGGCGCGCCTGGGCCCTGGCCAGCTCCTGCTGCAGTTCTTCACGCCGACGGCGCTCCATCTCATCCAGCTCTTCCTGACGCTGGACGCGAACGCGCGAGATCACCCGCACGACGTCAAACTTGATCGACTCCAGCATGTTCTGGAAGAGGTTGAAGGCCTCGCGCTTGTATTCCTGCTTGGGGTTACGCTGGGCATAGCCACGCAGGTGAATGCCCCGGCGCAGGTGATCCATGTTCGCCAGATGCTCCTTCCAGAGGGTATCCAGTGTCTGCAGGAACACCTGCTTCTCGAAGCGGCGCATGGTCTCGGCACCGACCACCTCTTCTTTCTCCTGATAGACACGGATGTGCTCATCGAGGATCCGCTGGCGCAGCTTCTCCTCGTACATGCCCTCTTCCTCAAGCCAGTCGCGTACCGGCACCTGCAGGCCCAGTTCGCTCTCGAGCTGCTGCTCCAGGCCGGGAATGTCCCACTGCTCGGGCATGCTCTGGGGCGGAATGTGCTGGCTTATGACCGAGTCGACCACATCCTCGCGCACCTGCTGGATGAGCCCCGAGATATCCTCGGACTCCATCACCTCATTGCGCTGCTCATATACCACGCGGCGCTGGTCGTTGGCCACGTCGTCGTACTCGAGCAGCTGCTTGCGCACGTCGAAGTTGCGCCCCTCGACCTTGCGCTGGGCCTTCTCGATGGAGTTGGTGACCATGCGGTGCTCAATGGCCTCCCCCTTCTGCATACCCAGCGCCTGCATCAGGTTCTTGACCCGATCCGGCGCGAAGATGCGCATCAGGTCGTCCTCCAGGGACAGGAAGAACCGGGAGGAGCCCGGATCGCCCTGGCGGCCGGCACGGCCACGCAGCTGGTTGTCGATCCGGCGGGATTCATGGCGCTCGGTACCGATGATGTGTAGGCCACCGGCCTCAACCACCGCGTCATGGCGGCGCTGCCAGTCCTGCTTCAGGGCCTCGACATCGGCTTCGGAGGTATTCTCGCCGAGATCGGCCAGCTCCGCATCCAGGTTGCCACCCAATACAATATCGGTACCACGGCCCGCCATGTTGGTGGCGATGGTAACGGTGCCGGGCTTACCCGCCCGGGCGATGACATGGGCCTCCTTCTCGTGCTGCTTGGCGTTGAGCACGTTATGGGGAATGCCTGCCTCGCTGAGGAGCTTCGACATCACCTCGGAGGTATCGATGGAGGCCGTACCCACCAGCACAGGACGCCCTGCGGAAACCTCATCCCGGATCTCGTCGATAATCGCCTGATACTTCTCTTCCTTGGTCAGGTAGATCAGATCGTTGTAGTCCGTGCGGTTGACCGGCTTGTTGGTGGGGATGCAGACCACATCCAGGCCATAGATCTGGCGGAACTCGAACGCCTCTGTATCCGCCGTACCGGTCATGCCGGCCAGCTTGTCGTAGAGACGGAAGAAATTCTGGAAGGTGGTCGAGGCCAGCGTCTGGCTCTCGGCCTTGATCTCGACGCCTTCCTTGGCCTCCACCGCCTGGTGCAGGCCCTCGCTCCAGCGCCGGCCGGGCATGGTGCGGCCGGTGTGCTCGTCCACGATGACCACCTGGCCCTCACTGATGATGTAATCCACGTTGCGATGGAACAGGTGGTGGGCCCGCAGCCCGGAGTGGATGTGATGCAGAAGGCTCAGGTTGGCCGCCGAATAGAGGCTGGAGTCCTCCTCCAGAAGCCCGGCCTCGCGCAGCAGGGCCTCCACCTTCTCATGACCCTTCTCCGTGAGCTCCACGGAACGGGACTTCTCATCAATGGTGAAGTCGCCGTCCGGCTCCTCTTCCGCATCCTCGGAGGATTTCTCCAGATGGGGAATGAGTTCGTTCACCCGCCGATAAATGTCCGTATCGCTTTCCGCCGCACCAGAGATGATCAGCGGTGTACGCGCCTCGTCGATCAGGATGGAGTCAACCTCGTCCACAATGGCGTAGTGGAGCCCACGCTGGACCTTGTCCTCCAGGCTGAACGCCATGTTGTCGCGCAGGTAGTCGAAGCCGAACTCGTTGTTGGTGCCGTAGATGACATCACAGGCATAGGCCGCGCGCTTATCCTCCGAGGGCTGGCCGGAGTTGATCACGCCCACACTCAGCCCCAGGAAGTTGTACAGCTGGCCCATCCAGGCCGCATCACGCCGGGCCAGGTAGTCGTTCACGGTGACCAGGTGAACACCGTTACCGGTAAGCGCGTTGAGGTAGATCGGCAGGGTCGCCACCAGCGTCTTGCCCTCACCGGTGCGCATCTCGGCAATGCGTCCCTCGTGCAGGGTAATGCCCCCGATCAGCTGGACATCGAAATGGCGCAGGCCGAGAACCCGGTCACTGGCCTCGCGCACCACCGCGAACGCTTCCGGCAGTATGTCCTCCAGCTCGGCGCCGTTACCGAGCTTTTCCCGGAGTTCTCCGGTCTTCGCTTTGAGCGCCTCATCCGAGAGCTCCCCGAGGCCCTCTCCGAACTGGTTGATCTGATCAACCAGTTTCTGCATGCGCTTGATTTCACGGGCGTTCTTACTTCCGAAAAGACGGGTGGCCAGCTGTGAGAACATAATCCTGATTCATTTCCCTAAAAGCCCTGCCTGGACGGGCGCCGCGAAAAGGGACAGGGCGGAACAGATGGAGTCGGCGCTGTCGAACACAATAAGGCACTGCATTCTAACGCCAATTAACTGAGAGGGAAAAGCAGTGGCCGGGGGCTGGCCCGGCCGGGGCGTTACATGAAGTCGGTGGGATTCTTGCGGGTGCCGTCCTTGACCACCTCGAAATGCACATGCGGCCCGGTGGAACGGCCTGTTGATCCCATGGCGGCGATCTTCTGGCCCTTCTCCACGATGTCGCCCTTCTCGACCAGCAGTTTCTTAGCATGGGCATAACGGGTCTTATAGCCATCACCATGGTCAATCTCAACAATATAGCCATAGCCGCCCTTCTTGCGGGCCTCTGTCACAACACCGGCGCCGACCGAGATGACATCGCCACCTTCACGGCCTGCGATATCAACCCCTGTGTGCCACGCCCGACGGCCATTGAAGGGATCAGTCCGGTAGCCATAGGGCGACGAGGTCCAGCCCCAGTTCACTGGCCTGCCATCCACTTCACGCTGGCTCTTGAGCTCACGATTGGCAATCAGCCGGTCCAGAAGCGTCAGCTGCTTCTCGCGGGAGCTCAGCCGGCTTTCAAGGGCGCTGATCTGATGCTCAAGGGCGGTCGTGGTCTGACTTTCCCCCGCCATCTCGGGTTCCGGGCCGCCCATCGCCGGGCGGGACTCAAAGTCGAACTCCTCGCCGGACAGATCCGCGGACGCCATCAGGTTCTGGCCCAGCGCATCCACCCGCATGGCGCGGGCCTGAAGCTCGCCCACACGCCGTGTCAGTGCCGAGATCTCGTTCTCGGCACTGGACTCTATCCGGTCCAGCTCCGCTTGGGTCTGATCCAGCCGCTCTTTCCAGCGGTCAACCATGTGACTCTCCGCAACGGTGCCAGTGGCCCCGGACTGGACTGCCAGCTGGTAACCACCCCAGCCGGCGCCGGCCATCATCAGTGCGAGACTGGCACCCGCGGCAAACAGCGTGCTTCGACCCGGAGAAAAGACCCGGGCTCTGCCGTGATGGCGGCCCACAAAAAGTATGTTCATAGGTTCACCCGAACTCTCCGTCTTGCGACTCTGTGTTCTGAGACCCTGCAGCATCCCTCGACCGGTTGTTGATCGTAGGATGGATGCCGAGCATACTCCAAGTGAGAGTCTAACGGAATCTTAACTGTGGGACAGGTCACGGAAAGGTTCCGTTACAATTTTAAGGTATTCTCCCTCTGCAGGTAGCGCTGATGCCCCGGGAAAACCGCCCCGCCCATCCCCTCGACAGTGGCTCGGAAGGCCCGCTCAGCCGGCTTCTCAGACAGGCCGAACAGCACCGGCGTGTAGAAACCGTCATCCTTGAAGCACTTCCCGGCAACCTGGCCGAATGCTGCCGTTTCGGCGGTTATGCGAACGGCGAACTGACACTTCTGGTGCCCGACAGCACCCGCGCCAGCCAGGTTCGCTTCCAGCAGCGCGCCATCGTCCAGAATCTGCGACAGGATGAACGCTTCAGTCAGGTGTGGCGTGTCCGCGCAAGGGTTCAGCCCTGGCATGACCCGCGCCCGCGAACAGCACGGGAACGACCGGCAATGACAGCGGATAACGCCCAACTTCTTCGGGAAATTGCGGAGGAAACGGAGGACAGCGGCCTCAGCGGAGTACTGAGACGCCTGTCCTCACATGCCGGGGAGGGCCAGTAGCCGGTTCAGCCTGTGGCGGCCAGACTCGGCTTGAAGTAGGAGATAGGGGCTTTGGCCTCATCGTCGAAGGTCACGACCTCCCACGCGTCCTCTTCCGCAATGAGCTTGCGGAGAAGCTTGTTGTTCAGGTCGTGTCCCGATTTGAAGCCACGGAACTCACCGATCAGACTGCTGCCCATCAGATAGAGGTCGCCAATGGCATCGAGCATCTTGTGACGGACGAACTCATCGTCGTAGCGCAGGCCGTCCTCGTTCAGGATGCGGTAATCGTCCACCACAATGGCGTTATCCACACTGCCACCGAGGGCCAGGTTCATGGAACGCAATGCCTCGATATCGCGCATGAAGCCAAAGGTCCGCGCCCGGCTCACCTCCTTGACGAAGGAGGTGCTTGAGAAATCAACCGTGGCATTCTGGTTGCGACCCTCGAACACCGGGTGATTGAACTCAATGGTGAAGCTCACCTTGAAGCCGTCAAAGGGTGTGAACGTGGCCCACTTGCCCTCTTCCTCGACGGTCACCTCACGCTTGATGCGGGTAAACTTCTTGGGCGCTTCCTGCTCGGCGATGCCGGCGGACTGCAACAGGAACACAAAGGGCCCCGCGCTGCCATCCATGATCGGCACTTCCGCCGCACTCAGCTCCACCAAGCAGTTATCGAGCCCCAGGCCGGCCATGGCCGACATCAGGTGCTCAACCGTCGCCACACGGACACCCTCTTTCACCAGGGTGGTGGATAGCATGGTCTCGCCGACGTATTCGGCTCTCGCTGCCACCTCCACAACCGGGTCCAGGTCCACGCGCCGGAACACGATGCCCGTATCCACCGGCGCCGGCTTCAGTGTCAGAAACACCTTTTCGCCGGAATGGAGTCCGACGCCGGTGGCTCTGATGGTGTTCTTCAGGGTGCGTTGTCTGATCATGATGTCATTGTTCCGTCATGGAAACGGCTTAAACTGAAGCCGTAATATAGCTCATACCGTAACAGATGGCGTGCTTAGACGCCATTTGTACAGTCTGTGGAAAACCGAGACATTGGCCGCATCGACGCCCACTGCCCCGGGATCCCCTCGGCCTCAGTCTGCCTGCCGACGCAGGAATGCCGGGATGTCGAGGTAGTCGACATTGGTATCCTGCTCGCCCTGGCTGTCCTGATCCACGGCCGCATTCCCCTCGCTGGCCACGGCACGCCGACGCAGTACCGCCGGGCGGTCCAGCTGGTTGTAGTCGGTCTTGCCATCCATACTGCGGGTGTTGTCCACCACCTTCTGGGGCGAATCTCCCTCGGCATTGAGCCCCGTGGCGACCACGGTCACCTTCAGCTCGTTCTCCATTTCCGGATCAATCACGGTGCCGACCACAACGGTGGCGGATTCGGAAGCGAATTCGCGCACAATGTCGCCGACCTCGCTGAACTCGCCCAGGTTCAGGTCCATGCCCGCGGTGATGTTCACCAGGATGCCGCGCGCGCCCTGAAGGTTGATGTCGTCCAACAGCGGGCTGCGGATGGCACCCTCGGCCGCCTCGCGGGCGCGCTCGTCGCCGGTGGCACGGGCGGTACCCATCATGGCGTTGCCCATCTCGGACATGACCGTCTTCACGTCCGCAAAGTCGACATTGATCATGCCGTTGCGGGTGATCAGATCGGCGATGCCCTGGACGGCGCCCAGCAGCACATCGTTCGCCGAGGCGAAGGCATCCAGCAGGCTGGTGTTCTTGCCCATCACGGTCAGCAGTTTTTCATTGGGGATCGTGATCAGCGAATCCACGGTATCCTCAAGCGCCTTGAGGCCGGCATCGGCAACCTTCATGCGCTTGCCGCCCTCGAAGCCGAACGGCTTGGTGACCACGGCCACCGTCAGGATGCCCATCTCGCGGGCCACTTCGGCCACGATGGGTGCCGCCCCTGTGCCGGTGCCACCACCCATGCCCGCGGTGATGAAGACCATGTCCGAGCCTTTCAGGGCTTCGGCTATGCGATCACGGTCCTCCATAGCGGACTGACGCCCGATCTCCGGGTTCGCCCCGGCGCCCAGACCCTTGGTGATGTTGCCACCCAGCTGGATCAGGGACTTGCTGTCCAGATCCTTCAGTGCCTGGGCGTCGGTGTTGGCGCACAGGAACTCAACGCCCTCGATCTCGCTTGCCAGCATGTGACGGACAGCGTTACCGCCACCCCCGCCGACGCCGACGACCTTGATCACTGCGCTCTGCTCTACGTTGTCTACCAGTTCGAACATTCCCCTTCTCCTTCCTTCTATCCAGCAGCTCATGCCGCTTTATTTGGATTCATTGATGATCGATTCAGAAATTCCCGGTGAACCATTGCTTGATTCGTGCCAGGAGTGAATCCCCCGCAGCCGGAGAGGGGCCGCCCCCGCGCCCTTTCTCCGCCTGCCGGAAGCCGTACATCAGCAGCCCCGCGCCGGTGGCGTACACCGGGGTGCCGATAACGTCGCTCATGCCCGTCACGCCTGACGGTATCGCCAGGCGCACGGGCGCGTGAAAGATCTCTTCCGCCAGTTCCACCGCGCCTTCCATCATGGAAGAGCCGCCGGTCACCACGATCCCCGCCGGAATCAGATCCTCAAATCCGCTGCGCCGCAGCTCGGACTGGACCAGGGTGAAGAGCTCCTCGTAACGGGGCTCGACCACCTCCGCCAGCGCCGCCCGGGAAAGATCCCGGGGCGCACGGTCGCCGACCCCCGGGACCTTGATGGTTTCCTCGGCGCCGGCAAGCTGTGTCAGGGCGCAGGCGTAGCGGGTCTTGATCTCTTCCGCGTTCTGAGTGGGCGTACGCAGTGCCATGGCGATGTCGTTGGTCACCTGGTCGCCGGCAATGGGAATCACCGCCGTGTGACGGATGGCTCCGCCGGTGAAGATGGCGATATCGGTGGTGCCGCCACCGATGTCCACCATGCACACGCCCAGCTCGCGTTCGTCGTCCGTCAGCACCGAATAGCTCGATGCCAGCTGCTCCAGGATGATGTCGTCCACATCCAAGCCGCAGCGGCGCACGCACTTGTCGATGTTCTGGACCGCGTTCACCGCGCAGGTCACCAGATGAACCTTCGCCTCGAGCCGTACTCCGGACATGCCCAGGGGCTCCTTGATGCCCTCCTGGTTATCGATCACGAACTCCTGGGGCAGGATGTGCAGCACTTTCTGGTCCGCCGGGATCGCCACCGCTTGGGCGGCATCAATGACCCGGTCGATATCGGCCTGGGTCACTTCCCGGTCACGGATGGCGACAATGCCGTGGGAGTTCATGCTGCGGATGTGGCTCCCCGCGATACCGGCATACACGGAGTGGATCCGGCAGCCGGCCATCAGCTCCGCTTCCTCGACCGCGCGCTGGATGGCCTGGACAGTGGTCTCGATGTTGACCACCACCCCGCGCTTGAGGCCGCGCGACGGATGCGAGCCGATGCCGGCAACCTCGATGGAACCGTCCGGATTCTGCTTGCCGACCAGCGCCACCACCTTTGAGGTGCCGATATCAAGCCCGACGATCATGTTCTCTGTGTCTGCCGATGACATAACCTGAGTCCCGTGATTCAAGAATCTCTCCAGCGCACCGCAACCCCGTTGCCATAGCGCGCATCCACCCCGGTGATATCCGCCGCCACAGGCGACAGCCGGGATTCATAAACCGTCATGAAGCGTTCAAAGCGCTCCCGGACCCGGTCCCGGCCCAGCGAGACGCTGATGCCGTTGTCCAGGAGCAGCGTCCAGGCGCCCCTGGCCTCCAGGCTGATGCTCTCAAGCCCCAGACCCAGCGCCGCCAGTTCGCTGCGGAAGGCCCGGGCCCGCTCCAGCACCTCGTCCGCGCGCCCCGGCGGACCGTTGAGCCGGGGCAGGTCCAGGGCCGCCGGGGCGGCGGGCCGGAATACCGCACCCTCGTCGCTGATCAGGGCCCGCCCGTTCCACAGGGCCACGGGGTCATGCTCGCGCACGCTGACGGACAGGGTTCCGGGCCATTCGCGCTCGACGGCCGCGCTCTCAACCCAGGGCAGCATCTCGAGCTGGGCCTTCACGCGGGAAAGGTCGGTGGCGAAATAGCTGGTCCCGATGAAGGGCTCCAGATGATTCTGAAGCGCCGGCTCCGTCACCCGCGTCAGATCGCCCTGCACCTGGACCCGACTGAAGTCCTGATCCAGGAACTGAACTCCTTGGCCAATGGCCCAGGGCAGCATGGCGGCGGTAATCGCCACTACCATCCCGAGCGACACCTGGCTCCAGGGCACCCGCGCCACGGCACTGCCGGCCATGCGCAGGGCCAGGCGCAGCGCGGAGGGGTCCTCCACCATGGGGCTGGCGCCGCGCTGACGCGCCGTCTTCGCACGCGTATCCCGGATCCGCAATGGCGACAGAAGCCCGTTCATGCCCGCACCTCCAGTGATTGTTCCAGGATCCGGACACAGAGTTCCCGGAACCCGATACCGGCCGCCTCGGCGGCCATGGGCACCAGGCTGTGGTCGGTCATGCCGGGAATGGTGTTCACTTCCAGCAGCCAGAAATCCCCCGCGGCGTCCTGCATGACATCCACCCGTCCCCATCCGCAGCCATCAATGACCCCGAAGGCCTCGAGCGACAGCTCCCGGATTCGCTGCTCGTGGGTGCTGTCCAGGCCACTGGGAAGCATGTAGTGGGTGTCGTCCGAGAGGTATTTGGCTTCGAAGTCGTAGAAGATATGGTCGGTGGCCAGCCCGATCACCGGCAGTGCCTGGTCACCCAGAATGCTGACGGTGTATTCGCTACCCGTTATCCATTCCTCCACCAGCACCAGTGGATCGAGTTCACAGGCCTGGATGTAGGCATCCTTCAGTTCGGCGACCGTTTCCACCTTGCGGATACCAATACTCGACCCCTCCCGCGCCGGCTTGACGCCGAGTGGCGCGCGCAGCTCGCCCAGGATGGCCTCGGCCTCCCCGACCGAACGCATGAATCGGAAAGCCGGCGTGGGAAGCCCAGCACCCGCGAACGCGTACTTGGTGCGCAGCTTGTCCATGCCCAGCGCCGAGGCCAGGACCCCACTACCGGTATAGGGGAGCCCCGCCTGATCCAGTATGGCCTGGGGGGTGCCGTCCTCTCCGCCACGTCCGTGAAGGGCGATGAAGCACCGGTCAAATCCGCCTTCGGCGGCCAGCCTGAGAATGGCATTGCCCTGCACATCCACGGCATAGGCATCCACCCCGGCCGCCTGGAGCGCGTCCGTCACGGCCTGACCGCTCTTGAGGGAAACACTGCGCTCCGCCGAATCGCCACCCATCAGGACGGCAACACGGCCCAGGGCCTGTGCCTGTTCAGCGCTGACGCGGTAATCGTCAGTGACCGTCATGATCACCTCCACTGCCCGTCAGTCCGTTGGCCGCAAGGCGTGCCGACAGGCCTCCGATGTCGCCAGCCCCCTGGGTAATAAGCAGGTCGCCGGGCTGGAGCAGGTTCCCCAGCAGGTCCTCAACACGATCCGTATCCTCCACGAACACCGGATCCAGCTGGCCCCGCTGGCGCATGCTCCGGCACAGGCTGCGGCTGTCCGCGCCCGGAATCGGCTGCTCGCCCGCCGCGTAGACATCCAGCATCAGCAGCACGTCCACGGTGGACAGCACCCGCACAAAATCGTCATAGAGATCACTGGTCCGGCTGAACCGGTGCGGCTGGTAGATCATGACCAGGCGACGACCGGGCCAGGCATCGCGCACACCCTGGATCACCGCCTCCACCTCACGTGGATGGTGCCCGTAGTCGTCCACCAGCGTGACCTCGCCCCCGGCTACCGGGTAGTCGCCGTAGACCTGGAAGCGACGGCCGACACCGGAGAAATGCTCCAGCGCCCTCAGAATATCCTCATCCCCGACGCCCTCATCCGTGGCAACGGCAATGGCTGCCATGGCATTGAGGACGTTGTGCCGGCCCGGCATGCGCAGGCGTACCTGCAGGTCCGCATAACCGTCGGGACGCAGGGCGCGGAAACCGGTACTGAAGCCGTCCGTGCTCACGTCCACGGCGCGGTAGTCGGCATCCTCGCTGAAACCATAGGTGATCACGGCCCGCGAGATGCGCTCCGCCACTTCCCGCACGCGGGGATCGTCACAGCACATGATGGCCACACCGTAGAACGGAAGGCTGTGCAGGAACTCCACGAAGGTCTGCTTGAGCTTCTCGAAATCCCCGCCGTACGTATGCATGTGATCCGCATCGATGTTGGTCACCACGCTGATCACCGGTGTCAGGTGCAGGAAGGAGGCATCGCTCTCGTCGGCCTCCGCCACCAGGTAACGCGAACGCCCGAGCTGGGCATTGGTGCCGGCGCTGTTGAGCTTGCCGCCGATCACGAAAGTGGGGTCCAGGCCGCCCTCGCCCAGAATCGAGGCGATCAGGCTGGTGGTCGTGGTCTTGCCATGGGTGCCCGCCACCGCAATGCCGTGGCGGTAGCGCATGATCTCGGCCAGCATCTCCGCCCGCGGAACCACCGGAACACGGTTTTCGCGGGCCGTGACGACCTCGGGATTGGATTCATCGACGGCGCTGGAAACCACGACCACGTCCGCATCGGCACTGTTCTCGCCACGGTGCCCGATGGCCACCCGGATCCCCAGCCCTCCCAGGTGCCGGGTCACGGCGCTTTCGCGGATATCGGAGCCGGTGACCTCATAGCCCTGGTTGTAGAGCACTTCCGCGATCCCGCTCATACCGGCGCCGCCGATACCCACGAAGTGGATCCCGCGGATACGCCGCATCTCGGGCACGTCATGGACCATGGGGCTGGTATTACGCTCGGCCATGAGCCGCCTCCAGACAGTAATTGACAACACGTTCGGTGGCGTCCGGGACCGCCAGCTCGCGGGCCCGTTCCGCCATGGTGCGCAGCGCCTCACGGTCTTCACTGAGACGCTGGATTTCGCGCGCCAGCCCCGCCGCATCCAGCTGGGACTGGGGCATCAGAAGGGCTGCCCCTGCATCGCTGAGATGGCGCGCGTTGGCCGTCTGATGGTCATCCACTGCATGCGGGAAAGGCACCAGCACGGACCCCACGCCTACACAGGCGAGCTCCGCCAGCGTCAGGGCGCCCGCCCGGCAGACCACCAGGTCGGCCCAGCCGTAGGCTTCGGCCATGTTCCCGATAAAGGGCACCACGTCCGCCGGGACGCCCGCATCCGCGTAGGTCTCCCGGGTGCTTTCCAGATGATCCCGGCCACACTGATGGCGGACCTCCGGCTGTCGACCGGCCTCCAGCGTTTTCAGCGCCTCCGGCACCACCTCATTGATGGCTCGGGCACCGCGGCTGCCCCCGAGTACCAGCAGTTTCAGCTTCTGCCCACGACCGACACGTTCCGCCGGTTCAGGGAGCCCCGTCAGGTCCTGACGCACCGGATTACCGGTGCAGCGGGTCACGGTCTTCGTTCCATAGGCGCCGGGGAATGCCTCCAGCGTGATCTCGGCCAGGTGCGAGAGCCACTGGTTGGTCATACCGGCAATCGCATTCTGTTCGTGGATCACCAGTGGCCGGCGCAGCAGCCAGGCCGCAAGACCGCCCGGCCCGGCTGCGAAACCACCCATGCCGAGCACGCAGTCAGGGCGGAAACGGCGGACCACCGCAAACGCCTGCCACAGGGCCCGCACCAGCTTCACCGGTGCCGCCAGGCGGGTGAGATCGCCCTTGCCCCGCAGCCCCGAAACCTCGATCAGGTAAAGGGGAATGTCCCTGCCACCGATCAGGTCGGCTTCCATACCGCCACTGGATCCGAGCCAGGCGACTTCATGGCCCTTCTCGCGAAGGGCTTCCGCAGTGGCCAGTGCCGGGAAAACATGCCCACCTGTGCCACCCGCCATGATCAGGAAACGCTGGCTCATGATGCCTCGCCCTCCTGCGCCCGCTGATCTTCCACTTCCATCTGGACCCGGGCGATCACACCAATGGTGACGCAGGTCACAACCAGGCTGGAGCCGCCATAGCTGACGAGCGGCAGGGTCAGGCCCTTGGTGGGAAGCAGCCCCGTGTTCACCGCCATGTTGATGTAGGCCTGGAGCGCGATCAGAAGCGTCAGGCCGTAGGCCAGGCAGGCGCCGAACGTCATGCCGGCATCCCGGGCCTGGCGCGCAATACGCAGACCACTGAGAACGAGCACCGTGAATGTCACCAGGATGCCCAGCGCCCCCAGCAGACCGAATTCCTCGGCAGCGATGGCAAAGATGAAATCCGTGTGGGCTTCCGGCAGGTAGAACAGTTTCTGGATCGAGTTGCCCAGGCCGGCGCCAGTCCATTCGCCACGACCGAAGGCGATCAGCGCCTGGGTCAGCTGATAGCCGGAATTGAACTGGTCCTTCCAGGGATCGAGGTAGGCCACAAGGCGCTCAATCCGGTACGGCTGGCTGAACAGCGCCGCGGCGCCCAGGGCCAGACCGGTCAGGCTCACCACCAGGAAACGGCCCAGCCCGACACCGCTGACGAAGATAACGCCAAAGGCAGCCGCCATCAGGACCACCACGGCACCGAAGTCCGGCTGGGCCAGCAGAAGCCCGCTGGCAGCCCCCAGTATGGCCAGGGGCTTGAGCACGCCGGGCCAGGTATCCACCACTTCCGCATGGCGCCGGACCACATAGCCGGCCAGATAGACCACCAGCAGCCACTTGGCCGCCTCTGATACCTGAAGGTTCGCGGCGCCCAGGGAAATCCAGCGGGTGCTGCCATTGACAGTGACTCCCAGCGGCGTAAGCACCAGGATCAGCAGCAGAAAGGCGCCGGCCAGCCACAGCCAGGCACCACGCAGCCACCACACCAGCGGAATGTTGGCCGCAACCAGCCCCGCCAGACAGCCCAGCACCACATAGACGCTCTGGCGCAGGACAAAATGCAGCGGGTTGCCGTAGTTCTGTGCCGCCACGTCCATGGAAGCCGAGCCAATCATCACAATGCCCAGTGTCAGCAGCACACCCGCGCTCAACAGCAGCGCCGTGAGTTCGCGCCGCGGTGCACGGATGGGCATGTTTCCCGCAACCGCCGTCATAGCGCCTCCACGGCCCGGGCGAAGGCATCGCCACGGGCCTCATAGCTACTGTACTGATCCAGACTCGAGCACGCCGGGGAAAGCAATACCCGGTCGCCGGCACATGCCTGGCCCGCCGCAACCCTGACCGCTTCCTCCATGGTGCCGACGCGTGTACTGGCTACACGATCACCGAAAGCTTCTTCCAGGATCGGCGCATCCTGACCCATGAGCACCAGATGGCGGACCCGGCCCGTAACCGCCTCTACCAGAGGGGACAGGTCCGCGCCCTTGGCATCGCCCCCGGCGATCAGCACCAGCTGGCCATCGGAGGGAGCCAGGCTTTCGATCGCCGCGCGGGTGGCACCCACATTGGTAGCCTTGGAATCGTTCACCCAGAGCACACCGTTGAATTCCCGCAGGCTCTGGCTGCGGTGCGGCAGGCCCCGGAACCGGCGGGCCGCCGCCAGCATGGGCTCCATCGGCAGCCCGATGGCATTGCCCAGTGCCAGTGCCGCCAGCACGTTGGCGATGTTGTGCATGCCGGCCACGGCCAGCTCGCGGGCGTGCATCAGGTTGTCCAGGCCATGGGTCAGCCAGAGACCGGTTTCGTCCTCGCGGGTGCTGAAGACCCCGAGATCCACCCGGAAGAGGCCGAAGAAGTGCGGCACCATGCCCTCGTTGAGCAGGGGCTGGCTCAGGGGATCGTCCAGGTTCACCACGGCGTTGCGCGCGCCCTGGAAGATCCGGTGCTTAGCCTGGAAGTAGCTCATGCGGTCCGGGTAGCGGTCCATGTGGTCATCGCTGACATTCAGGACGGTGGCCACCTCGGCTTTCAGGTCGGTGGTGCGTTCCAGCTGGAAGCTGGAAACCTCCAGGATGTAGAGCGGCACATCCGGCGCAATCAGATCCAGCGCGGGCGTACCCAGATTGCCGCCAAACCCGGCGTTCACGCCGGCCTCCGCGGTCATCTCTCCGAGCAGCGTGGTAACCGTGCTCTTGCCGTTGGAGCCGGTGATGGCCACCACCGGTGCCTCCACCGCCTCGCGGAACAGGTCAAGATCGCCGGAAATGCGCGCGCCCGCGTCGGCGGCCGCCACAATCGCTGGTTCATCAAGGCTGACCCCGGGACTGACGATGAGTTCATCGAAGCTGCGGAACCAGTCAGGGTCGAATTCCCCGGTCGCCACTTCCACGTCCGGCCAGTGCGCCCGCACTTCATCAAGCCCGGGTGGCTGGGCACGGCTGTCCGTCACGGCCAGCTGACGGCCGAGCGCATGGCAATGACGCACACACGAAAGGCCGGTAGCTCCCAGCCCAACGATCAGTGTGCGACGATCCGATGCGATCAGTGCCATGACTGTCTGCCCTACCTCAGCTTGAGGGTCGCGAGACCCACGAGTACGAGAATGACCGTGATGACCCAGAACCGCACAATCACGCGCGGCTCCGGCCAGCCCTTGAGTTCAAAGTGGTGATGCAGTGGCGCCATGCGGAAGACCCGCCGCCCGGTGAGCTTGAACGACGCCACCTGGACGATGACTGAGAGGGTTTCCACCACAAAGATGCCGCCCATGATGAACAGCACGATCTCCTGGCGGACGATGACCGCCAGAACGCCAAGGCCCGCACCCAGCGCCAGGGAGCCCACATCCCCCATGAAGACCTGCGCGGGATAGGTGTTGAACCACAGAAAGCCCAGACCAGCCCCGACCAGGGCGCCGCAGTAGACAAGCAGTTCGCCGGTGCCCGGCAGGTTCGGAATCTGCAGGTAGTCCGCAAAATTAGCGTGACCGGAGGCATAGGCAAAGATTCCCAGGGCGGCGCCGACCATGACCGTCGGCATGATGGCCAACCCATCCAGTCCGTCGGTGAGGTTGACGGCGTTGCTGCTGCCGACAATCACCAGGTAGCTCAGTACCACAAAGGCAATCGGCCCCATCAACAGGCCGAAGTCCTTGAAGAACGGCATGATCAGGGTGATCTCCTGGGGCAACGTGGCGGTGGCGTAGAGGGCCACGGCTGCCAGAAACCCGGTCACTGACTGCCAGAAGTATTTCCAGCGCGCCGGCAGCCCTTTGGGATTGCGCTCCACCACCTTGCGGTAGTCATCAACCCAGCCAATAGCGCCGAATGCCAGCGTCACGCCCAGCGTGATCCAGACATAGCGGTTGGTCAGGTCCGACCACAGGAGGGTACTCAGCGCCACCGCCACCAGGATGAGCGCACCGCCCATGGTAGGGGTACCGGCCTTGCTGAGGTGTGTTTCGGGACCGTCATCCCGCACCGCCTGGCCGATCTGGTACTGGGCCAGATGCCGGATCATGGCGGGGCCGATAAGCAGCGAGGTCAGCAGTGCCGTCAGCACGCCCATAATGCCCCGGAGCGTAATGTACTGGAACACGGCAAAGCCGCTGATGTACTGCGCCAGAAAATCAGTCAGCCAGACTAGCATGCGTCGTCGTTCCTCTCTTTGAGACGGGTAACCGCCCGGTCCATGCCCGCGCTGCGCGAGCCCTTGACCAAGATCGAGGCGGTCTCCCCCAGTTCGTCCCATACCCGGTCCGCCAGTGCTTCCGGGGCATCACCGGTATGGGTCCCGTCACCGAAGCCATCGGCGTAATCGCTGGTATGGCTTCCGGTGACCATCAGTTGTTCAATACCCAGCTGCCGGGCCAGCTCTCCCAGAGCCCGGTGCTGGCTGGCAGCTTCCGACCCCAGTTCCGCCATATCCCCCAACAGCGCCATACGCGGTGCCGGCATAGCAGCGAGTGTCCTGAGCGCGGCCGCCATGGAGGCCGGATTGGCGTTGTAGCTGTCGTTGAGAATCCGGATGCCGGGCCGCAGTGTTATCGGCTCCAGCCGACCGGAAACGGCCGGTGTTTTTGCCAGCCCCCAGGAAACCCGGTCCATATCCAGCCCCAGGCTGTGCGCTGCGGCCGCCACCAGAAGGGCGTTGGCCACGTTGTGCCGGCCCGGAATGGGCAGCCGGATGTCGGTGGCGGTCACGGCATCCCCGAGCAGTGTGAAGGCAATGCCATCGGCATCCTCACGCATGGCTTCCGCCCGGAAGCTGGCATCCTGACGCCCGTCCGCAGAGACGCTGAGCACCCGGCGCATGCCGGCGCGTGCGCGCCATTCCTCAAAGGCGTCGTCGTCGTGGTTCAGGATGACGGTGCCCCCGGCGCGCACTGAGTCAATGATCTCGCCCTTGGCGGAGATGATGTTCTCAAGGCTGCCAAAGCCCTCCAGGTGCGCCTCGCTGGCGTTGGCGATGATGCCGACATCCGGCGCGGACAGGGATCCGGTCCAGGCGATCTCGCCGAGCCCGCTGGCCCCCAGCTCCACAACCGCGTAATCCGTATCCGGCCCAAGCCGGAAAAGGGTCAGCGGCGCACCGATCTCATTGTTCAGGTTGCCCTCGGTTGCCATCACGGAGCCGGCTTCCGCCAGCACCGTCTGCATCATCTGCCGGGTAGTGGTCTTACCGGAGCTACCGGTAATAGCCACCAGCTTCCCCGCGAATTCGGAACGGTTGAGCCCGGCAAGGCGCCCCAGTGCATACCGGCTGTCCCGCACCTGGATCACCGGCATGCTGGCGTCCACCTCCTTCTCGGCGATGATGGCGCAGGCCCCCGCCTTTTCGGCTTCGCGCACGAAATCGTGACCGTCGAACCGGTCACCACTCAGGGCCACATAGAGGGCCCCTTTTGGCAGCGTGCGGGTATCAATGCCTACACGAGTGAAGAACAGGTCCTCACCGCGCAGGGTGCCCTGGACCAGGGGGGTGATTTCCGCCAGGGAGAATGCACGCATCATGCTGCTTCCCCTCCCTTACTGATCAGCCTGCGTACCACCCCGGCATCGCTGAAGGCGATACGGACGCCGTTACGCTCCTGGGTGGTTTCATGCCCTTTGCCCGCAATCAGAACCAGATCCGCCGGTTCCGCTTCACGGAAGGCGGTGGTAATGGCCTCATCCCGGTCATGGATAACCCGGACGCCAACGCCATCGGCCATTCCGGAAAGGATTCCCTCCACGATAGCCTCTGGGGCTTCGTCCCGTGGATTGTCATCCGTCAGGATCACATGATCCGCCAACCGCACCGCGACCTCGCCCATCGCCGGGCGCTTGCCCTGGTCGCGATTGCCACCGCAACCGAACACGCACCAGAGCTCGCCGTTGACATGGGGCCTGAGCGCTGTGAGCGCCTGTTCGAGTGCCGCTGCGGTGTGGGCGTAATCAATCACCAGCTTCAGGCCATTGGCCGCCGTATGGGGCTCGAGGCGCCCCGGCGGCGCTGCCACCTCGCCGGCAGCGGCCTCGACCACCCTGGGCGGAACGCCCAGGGCCAGTGCCGTGGCGCTGGCGGCCGCCAGGTTCTCAATATTGAAATGGCCCATGAGACGGGTCTCCAATGACAGCCGTCCCAGGCGGGTATCCAGGGTCGCGGCCATGCCCTCGGAGGCGGGCCGGGGATCACGGATGCGGCACTCGAGCTGCTCCGCGGTGTGGCCATAACGCCAAAGACGGGTTTCGGCCGGCAGCTGACCGGGCAGTTGCCGGCCAAATTCATCGTCCGCGTTCACGATGCCGATTTCCGGTTCGTGATCGGTGAACAGGCGCGCCTTGGCGGCGCCATAGGCGGCCATGTCGCTGTGGTAGTCCAGGTGTTCCGGCGACAGATTGGTGAACACACCGGCATCAAACCGCACCCGGCCCACACGGCCCTGAACGAGGGCATGGGATGAGACCTCCATGACCACTGCTTTAGCCCCCTGCTCCAGGAAGCGTGCAAGCAGATCATGACCCCGGGCCACGTCCGGCGTTGTATGACTGGCTTCTTCCTGGAATTCCCGGAAGGCGTAGCCAAGCGTTCCCATGGTCGCCGTGGGAACACCGCCTGCCTCCAGAATGGCCGCGATGAAGCCGGTAACCGAGGTTTTGCCATTGGTGCCGGTCACTCCGACCACGGTGAGGTGGGCGGATGGGTGGCCATGGAAATAGTCCGCCAGGCCCGCAACACAGTCCGGCAGGTCGGCAACCGGCACCAGAACGGCCCCCAGGTACTCCCTTGGGTTTTCTCCGGCGTCGGCTTCAAGCAGGATCGCCGCCGCTCCCTTCGCCACGGCCTCATCCACATGCGCCCAGGCGTCTTCCCGAGAGCCGGCCAGGGCGATGAAGGCATCCCCCGGACGGACACGCCGGCTATCGGCACTGAGCCCATGGACCCAGACATCCAGTACCGAGGGAATGGCAACCCGGTCCCGGAGAAGGTTCTTGAGACTGTGCGCGACGTGGCTCATCCCTGACCTCCCTCAGCACCGCTGGATTCGTCGGCCATGGATGCACCCCCGGAGGGGCTCACATTCAGCAGCCGCAGCGCATCACCCATGATGCGCCCAAAAATGGGCGCGGCCACTTCACCGCCGTAGTATTCGGTACGCGAAGGCGCATCAACGGTGACCACGGTCACCACCTGCGGATCATCAACCGGGCCCATGCCGGCGAACAGGGCTTTGTACTGATCGGATTCATAGCCGCTGGCACCAACCAGGTGGACCGTCCCGGTCTTGCCCGCCAGGCGGTAGATGCCCTGGTCCGCCCGGGTCCCGGTACCCTCTTCCACAACACTGGCGAGCATCCCCCGGACCTGGCGTGCGGTCTCTTTCGACATCACCCGCTGGCCCTTGGGGGCCTCATCGTTTTTAAGCAGGGTCACCGGGTAACGGATGCCGCCATTGGCCAGGGTCATGTAAGCCTGGGCCATCTGCAGTGCGTTCACGCTGAGTCCATAGCCATAGGAGAGTGCTGCCACCTCCACCGGCCGCAGGTTCATGCTCGCCGGCAGGATGCCAACCGACTCCCCGGGGAAGCCGATGCCCGTGGACTGCCCGAAACCCACGCCGTAGAACAGGTTCTGGAGCCGCTCCCCGGAAAGCTCGGAGGCGACGCGGCTGATGCCAACATTGGAAGAGCGGACGATGATCTCGCTGAGCGACAGCCGGCCATAATCACGGTGGTCCCGGATGGTGTAGGCGCCCATCTGGCGGTAGCCGGGGCTGGTGTTGATGACGGTTTCCGGGGTGAACTCGCCGGACTCAAGTGCTGCTGCAGCCGTAAAGGGCTTGACGGTTGAGCCCGGCTCGTAAAGGTCGGTAATCGCGCGGTTGCGGACACGAGCCGGATCCCTCTGCTCACGATCATTCGGGTTGAGCGCGGGCTGGTTGGCCATTGCCAGGATCTCGCCAGTGTCGGCATCCAGCATTACAACGGTACCGCCGCGTGCCTCGTGGGCCTCCACCGCCGCCTTGAGCTCACGGTAGGCGAGGTACTGGAGCCTGAGATCAAGGCTCAGGCTGAGATCGTTACCGGGGTGGGCTTCCTTGATGGGGCCGAGATCACGGATGGTGCGCCCACGGTTATCCCGGAGAACGCGCTTGCTGCCCTTCTCACCGGCCAGCCAGTGATTGAAGGAGAGCTCCAGCCCCTCCTGGCCCTGCTCATCAATATTGGTAAACCCGACCACGTGTGAAGCCACCTCCCCGGCCGGGTAATAGCGGCGGTATTCACGCCGGCTGTAGACGCCGGGAACGCCCAGATCCATGACTTCCCGCGCGAGGGCGGGCTGAACCTTACGACGCAGGTAGAGGAATTCACGCTCGCTGTTGCTGGCAAGGCGTTCGCGCAGCTGTTCCGCATCCAGTTCCGCCACCTCCGCGAGGCGGGGGATCGCGGGATGATCCGGGGGCAGTTCACCGGGGTTGGCCCAGAGGGTCTTCACCGGGGTGCTGATGGCCAGGGGCTCGCCGTGACGGTCGCGGATCACGCCGCGGTTGGCGTCAATGGGTTCAACACGGGCGGTGCGCTCCTCGCCCTGCTTGCGCAGGAATTCATGGTCCAGCACCTGCAGCTCCACCAGCCGACCGGCGACGGCGACGGCGGAGCCCAGTACCGCAACGAGCACCAGCAGGTGCCGCCACGATGCCATGGCCACGCGGTCGTGCCTGCGAGCGGTCTGTTGGTGTTTTTTTCCCGCCATGAATCTACCGCGTTGTCACGACTACAATGTCATCGCGGGCGGGAACCTTCATATCCAGTTCCCGCGCCGCGCGCCCTTCCACATGGCTGTGCGCGCTTAGCGCACTCTGTTCCAGAAGCAGCTGTGTCCACTGCCGCTGATAGGCATCCCGCTCATCCCGGAGGTCATTGAGGGTGCCGTACAGGGTCCGGTTGAGATGGGACGCATGCACCACCGCCAGTGCCGAAACCGTCAGCACCAGCAGCATCAGCAGCGTCACCAGAACCCTGGAGTCCCAGAGCCCCCGGAATATGCGACCGGAAATACGTGCCGCAGCGTCCAGCACTTCCCGCCAGCGCAGCGCACGCCCTCCGGTCTCTGTTCTGACTGCTGTTGCACCCATGGTCAGGCCTCCCCCGCGCTGCTGCGCTCGAGCACACGCATCACTGCGCTGCGCGCACGCACATTCACGCTGCGTTCGGCCTCTGATGCCTGCACGGCACGGCCAATCGTCCGGAATCCGGTCTCTTCCATCTCGGCCGTCACCGGCACGCCGCGCGGCAGTTTCGGCCCCCGGCTGAGGTCGCGCATGAAACGCTTCACGCGGCGGTCCTCCAGCGAATGGAAACTGATCACCACAAGCCGCCCTCCTGGGGCGAGGTGGTCCGCCGCCTGACGGAGTGCTTCGTCCAGCTGTGGCAATTCCTCATTCACCCGGATGCGAATCGCCTGGAACGAGCGGGTCGCCGGGTGCTTGTAACGGTCCTCGAACGGCACCGCCTCACGGATCAGTTCGGCCAGCTGCGTAGTACGGGTAACTGGCTGTTCCTGCCGTGCCTCCACAATGCGGCGGGCGATACGCTTCGCGAACCGCTCTTCGCCGTAGTCACGCAGGACCCGCGCAATCTCCTTCTCATCCTCATGCGCCAACCAGTCGGCAGCACTCTGGCCAGCATCCGGGTCCATGCGCATATCCAACGGGCCGTCGTGACGGAAACTGAAGCCACGCTCCGGTTCATCCAGCTGCGGGGAGGAGACGCCCAGGTCGAGAAGGACCCCATCCACCCAGGACCAGCCGGCCTCATTCAGAAGTCCGGCCAGGCTACCGAAGTCGCCACGCTGCACGCTGACCCGGTGATCCTCATCCGCCAGCTTCCTCGCCACGTGGATCGCCTCGGGATCACGGTCCAGAACCAGGAGTCGGCCGGTATCATCCAACTGCTCCAGAATGGCCCGACTGTGGCCGCCCCGACCGAAAGTCGCATCCACATACCGGCCCGCCGGCGTGGTCACCAACGCATCAACGGCTTCCTCTTGCAGTACGGACTCATGAGCCATGGCCAATTCTCCAGCCCCCGCTAAAGCGACAGGGACTTCATTTCCTCGGGGATTTCCTCATCGCCATCATCCTCCTCAAGCCAGGCCATCCAGCGATCCTCGCTCCAGAGTTCCAGCTTGCGGCCCTGGCCGACCAGGTAGAGCTTTTTCTCCAGGCCGGCGTAATCACGCAGTGGCTGCGGTACCAGAATCCGGCCCGCGCCATCCAGTTCCAGTGGTGTTGCATAACCAATAAGCAGCCGCTGGGTGCGACGTACCGCCTTGTTGAAGCTCGGCAACGCTTCGATCTTGGGCAGGATCTCCTCCCACTGCGGCTCGGGGTAGACCAGCAGGCAGCGTTCCTCGGTGTGAGCAGTCAGAACAATTCGGCCACCACAGAGGGTCTCGAGGTCCTCGCGCACACGAGCGGGGATCGCCAGGCGCCCCTTGGCGTCCATATTGATCGCATGACTGCCGAGAAAATTCGTCATGGTCGATTCGCTACCCCGATTCAGTGGCCGGGTCATCAACTGACCCATTGCCACCACTCATCACCCACAAGACACCACTTGATGCCACTTTTTACCACTTGGCGACACTATAAGAAGACTCCCCGGGCAATGCAAGAAAACCCAGACCGCCTGGATCAGGAAAAAATGCCGTTGTGCCAGTGATTTAGAGGAATAAGCGATGAACGGAAGGTAACACGCAGGCAACAAATGCCGCCTTTTCAGAAACCTGGAGAAAACTCCAAGAATTCACGTCAAGGTCAAGACTTTTTTGCTATAAGAGAGGTACTTCAAAAGAAAGGATCGGAATAGAAGGGGTGGCCCGCGCTTCCCTGAGTGAGAAGCTACGGGCCTGTTCGAGTCCACCTGTAAGCCGGGTTCTGTCGCGTGCAGTCATTCCTCTGGGATCTGCGTCGCCGCAGACCTCAAGCAGCCTACCCGAGTCCGGTGCGGGCCACACCTCTGGACTCCTATTTGGCCTTGCTCCGAGTGGGGTTTACCGTCGCCGTGGACTGTTGCCAGCCACGCGGTGCGCTCTTACCGCACCTTTTCAACCTTGCCGGCGGCCCATGGGCCGCTTAGGCGGTTTCCTTTCTGCTGCACTTTCCGTCGGCTCGCGCCGCCCAGGCGTTACCTGGCACTCCGCCCTGTGGAGCCCGGACTTTCCTCCATCCCCGTACGAAACGGGAACAGCGACTGCATAGCGGACTCAGCGGGGAAATTAACGGCTTCTGCAGCGTTTTACAAGGGCTTTATTCCCGGCCCTGCAGCGCGAGGGCCCGCTGATAGAGCCCACTGCGCCCCTGGCCCGTGATACGGGCGGCCATGCGGGCGGCATCACTGACACTGAGCCGCGTCATCAGCTGCGTGAGCAGATGATCCGCCTCTACATCCAGGCCGGTTGTCTCCACCTCAGCGCCCGCAACCATAATCACAAACTCCCCTTTTAACGGAATCGTGCCAACCGCGACCTGCTCTGCAAGTTCCGCCAGCGTGCCCTGAACCGACTGTTCGTGAGCCTTGGTGAGCTCGCGGGCCACCACCGCGACACGGGTATCGCCGAAAGCGGCGGCCATGTCCGCAAGTGCGCCCGCCACCCGGCGGGGGGATTCATAGAACACCATGGTTCGGGTTTCCCGACCCAGGGCCTCGAGCGCCCGCCTGCGCGCCCCCGCTTTCGCGGGCAGAAAGCCTTCAAACACGAACCTGTCCGTGGGCAGCCCCGCCACCGCCAGTGCCGCCGTTACAGCACTGGCACCAGGAATCGTGACCAGCGGCAGCCCCTGCTCCCGTGCCGCCCTGACCAGGGCGAAGCCCGGATCAGAGATCAATGGCGTCCCGGCATCAGAGACCAGCGCCAGCATTTCGCCACCGCGAAGCCATTCCAGTACCTGTGCGAGCTGACGATCCTCATTGTGTTCGTGGAGCGGAGTCAGTGTCTTGTGCAGATCCAGGTGCTCAAGAAGCCGCCGGGTCTGGCGGGTATCCTCGGCCAGCACCCGATCCACACCCGACAGCACCCAGGCTGCGCGCGTACTTATATCTGCGAGATTGCCGATGGGCGTCGCCACGACATAGAGGGTACCTTTCTGTAAAGTCTCGGCCATGCTCAGACTGCCATTACCTGTTAGAATCGCCGGATTCCAATGAAGCCGAATCACCTGCAACAACGCCAGCCGAGACGCCCATGACAATCCGTTTGCCGGTCCTGACTGTTTTCCTGCTGCTGTTCGTTGCCGGCTGTGCCGTGGAGCCGGTCTCCACTCCCGAGCAGCAACCCACCACCATCCAGGGCCTGCTCAGTGGCGCAGCGGACACCAATGATGCCAGCCTTCGCCGACAATATCAGCTCAAGGCAGCCGAAATGCTGCAGGCTGACGGGGAATATGCCACCGCACGCTCGCTTCTGGATGCGATGGACCCGGATCAACTCGACGACGAGCTCCGGGACCGTTACCTGTGGCTGAGCAGCCGTGATGCGGTTGAGCGCGGCGACGCGGATGCTGCCCGGGCGCTGGCTGACCAGCTGGATCCGAAACTACCGCTGCGGCTGCCCCTGGATCAGAGGGCCGGCGCCTTTGACTCGGTTGCTGGCGTCTATGAACTTGCAGAACGCCACCTGCCCGGCGCCCGGACCCTGATTCTCTGGAGTGGCAGCGACACGCGCCAGCCGGAAGCGCTCAATGAGCGTATCTGGAGTGCATTGCGCGAGGTCCCCCGGGCGGAGCTGGAGCCGGTCGCCGAGCGCAGCTCGGACTACCAGGCACGCGGCTGGCTGGAGCTCGCACTGGCACTGGCAGCCCATGACCAGCATGAGGTTGAAGCCCGCTCCCGGGCCATCCGGGACTGGAAGAAGGTATGGCCTGACCACGGTGCTGCGGACCCTTTCCCGGGAGAGCTCGCACTGCTGCGTGAACTGGACGAACTCCGCCCGGACTCAGTAGCACTGGCACTGCCACTGAGCGGGCCTCTTGCAGGCGCGGGAGAAGCCGTACGCGAAGGGTTCCTCGCTGCCTATTATCAGGACCTTGAAGACCCTGACCGCACAACACCCACCATTACCCTGCATGATACCCACGCCAGCACTTTCAGCGCTATCTACGGGAACCTGCTCAACACAGACCCGGACCTCGTAGTCGGGCCGCTCAGCAAGGAGGGCGTTCAGGAACTGACCGCATTGCCGGCGCTGAGCATCCCCGTCCTGGCACTGAACTACGACCGTGATGCGCTCATTACGCCGGACAACCTGCTCCAGTTCGGATTGGGCAGCGAAGACGAGATGCAGGCTATCGCACGGCGCCTGAAACAGGACGGCCACAGTAACGTGCTTGCCTTCCTGCCCGAAGGCGACTGGGGCATACGGATGGAAAAGGCCCTGCGCAGGGCAGCGGAGAATCAAGGCATCACTCTGCTGGAGACGGTTCAATACGCCGGGGACAGCAACCTCAACCGTGTTGTGGCGGACGGTTTCAATATCAACCAGAGTCGTCGGCGTGCCAATGCCCTGATGCGTCTGACCGGCACCACAATGCGTTTCGAACCACGCCGTCGCCAGGACATGGATGCGATCGTTCTGCTGGCGTCTCCGGAGAACGCACGCCAGATCAACCCGCTCTTCGCTTTCTATTACGGAGGCGACCTGCCGGTTTACGGCAGTTCCCTGCTCTATCGCGGCTCCCCCAACCCGTCAAGGGACAGCGACCTGGATGGAATCCGGTTTACCGATATCCCCTGGGTTCTGGGCGACGCACCGCCGAAGCGCGACACGCTGCAGTCGCTGTTTCCCGCACTGGGAAACAACTACGACCGGCTGTTTGCCCTTGGCTTTGACAGCTATCGCCTGACCCACCAGATCCAGCCTCTGCAGGAGATCGAGGCCTACCGCTACCAGGGGGTTACCGGCATGATCCGCAACAGCGGTAATGGCAGTTTTGAACGAACTCCCGATTGGGCAGTGTTCCGCAAGGGAGAGCCCACCCCTCTGCCAACGGAAGAAAAGGGCGTGCTGCCGGACACCACTGACAACGAGTAAAGGAAAACAGGAGAGGCAGGGATGGACAGACGCAGCCAGGGACGGGATGCGGAAACAGCAGCGGCGGACTATCTGGAATCCCAGGGTCTACACATCCTTGAACGGAACTTCAACTGCCGCGCCGGCGAGATTGACCTGATCGGACATGATGGGGAATCGCTTGTTTTCATAGAGGTCCGAGCCCGCCAGGAAGGCGCCCTTGTGGACGGGGCTGCCTCCGTGGATGGGCGCAAGCGGCGCAAGCTGATCCAGGCAGCCCGATTCTACCTGCACCGTAACGGCCTCAACGACTGTTTCTGCCGTTTTGATATGCTTGCGGTCACCATCTCCCGGGAGCACCACTATGAGTTTGAATGGATACCCAATGCCTTTGATGCTACGCCATGAGTGACACAGAACAGCGCTTCAACCAGCACATTGCCACCCACATGGAATGCATCGGCGAGACAGCCAGCATCGTTGCGCCTGTGCTGGGTCAGGCCGCCGAGGCCATAGTGGAAACACTGCTCAGTGAACGCCAGGTTCTGGTATGCGGGAGTGGCAAGGCCAATGCCTTTGCCCAGTATTTCGCCAGCTGCATGCTTGCCTATCACGAGACGGAAAGGCCGGCATTGCCGGTCCTGAACCTGGGAGCGGATGCCACGACGCTGGCCGCAATCGGTCTCAGCAACCGGATTCAGGAAGTGTTTTCACGGCAGATCCAGGCACTCGGCCACGAGGGGGACTCACTGCTTCTTCTGACCGATGATGGGAACCGCTCAAGCCTGATCCAGGCCCTTCAGGCTGCCCACGACAGAGGTATCAGGGTCATCGCGGTAACCGGTCGCTCGGAGACCGACATCCACGCACTGTTCCACGAAGACGATATCGACATCACGCTTCCGGATATGGGCACAGCCTGCACTGCGGAACTGATGGTGGTGATCCTCAATACGCTCTGCGCCGAGATTGAGGCTCACCTTTTCAGCGACAGCTGACTCCGGGGGCTACTTAACCACCTTGAGATTCGGGCGCTTCGAGCCGGAATCCGCGGCACTGCCGCCCTCATCGCTCTGCTCTCCAGGCTCCCCTGAAGGCCCATCCGGAGGTTCGGGGTCGCCAGGCTCCTGCCCGAAGACCATACCCTCGCCGTTCTCCCGGGCATAGATGGCCATGACGGCGTACACCGGCACGTAAATACTGACCGGAACGCCCCCAAAGCGAGCAGTGAAGGAAACGGCGTCATCACCCAGCATCAGCTCCTTGACCGCGGAAGGACTGATATTGAGCACGATCTGACCGTTGGAGACGTAATCCGCCGGAACCTGGACGCCATTCATACCTGCATCAACAACCAGATGCGGTGTCGCATCATTATCCAGAACCCATTCATTGAGCGCCCGAATCAGATAGGGTCGGCTCGATTTCATTACTCACTCCCGGTCTGCCCGATCAATTGGATCAGGTTCGCATGTCCTCTTCCGAATCGGAAAGGCTGGCCTTGAATCCCCGACGCTCGAAAAGCCGATCCATGTACTGTTCCAGCGGCTTGATGCGCTTTTCCGGCAACTCAACGCCCAACACTGGCAGGCGCCAGAGCAGTGGCCCAATGCAACAGTCCGCCATGGTGAACTCCTCACTGAGGAAGAACGGCATCTCCTGGAACAGCGGGGCCGAGGCTACCAGACTTTCCCGTAACTCCTTCCGCGCCTGCTCGGCATCACTGTTGCTGCCGCCCACCTCAATCCGGTCCACCAGGGAGCACCAGTCGCGCCCCACACGCCACATCATCAACCGACTCTGGGCCCGTGCTACCGGATACACCGGAAGCAGCGGCGGGTGCGGGAACCGCTCATCCAGGTATTCCATCATGATATTGGGTTCGTAGAGCACCAGATCCCGATCCACCAGAGTCGGCAGCGCATTATAGGGATTCAGGTCGGCAAGCTCCGCAGGCGGATTTGAGGGGTCGACATTGACCACATCAACGGTCACCCCTTTCTCAGCCAGTACAATTCTCACCCGGTGGCTGTAATGGCTCTGCGGGTCGGAAAAGAAGGTCATTGAGGACCGTTTGGTCACAGCCGCCATAGTATTACCCCATGATATCGCCGATCGGAAAGAAGGGACTGAACGCGGATGGCCCGGTACGGCGTACCGGGCGCTGGAGGCGGGATTATACCGGACTCCCTCAGTGGATGTCTTTCCAGTATTCGCGGTTCAGCAGGTACGCGAAGATGAAGAAGACACCGATGAAGATCAGCACGTAAACGCCAATACGCTTGCGATCCATCAGGGCCGGCTCACCAAGATAGACCAAAAAGTTCGTAAGGTCATACATGGCCCGGTCGAATTCTTCCGGCTCCATGCTACCTTCAATCGCCCAGTCATCGCAGATCTTATCCCCGACCACTTCGCCGGTGGAGGGATCCACTTCCGGTTCCTGGCCAAGATGAGGCGGCTCGGCGCAGAGCCCGCCCTGGTTGACCATTACATGGGGCATGCCCACGTTGTCGAACACCGCGTTATTCACGCCATGCGGCCGACTTTCATCCTTATAGAAAGCGCGCAGGTACGAGTAGAGCCAGTCCGGCCCATTCACCCTTGCAGTCAGGGTCAGGTCCGGCGGTGCTGTGCCGAACCAGGAAGCGGCCTGCTCCTCGGGCATGGCGATGTTCATCAGTTCACCGAAACGGGCATCCGTGAAGATCAGGTTCTTTTCGTAAAGCTCCTTCGGAATCCCGAGGTCCTTGGCCACCCGCTTGTAGCGGGAATACTCCGCCGAATGGCAACCCATGCAGTTGTTGGTGAAGAGCTGGGCACCACGTTGGAGCGAGGCCTGATCACTCAGGTCCGGCTCCATACTGTCGAGGTTGCCGCCACCACCACCAGCCGCCAGGGCGACGACCGGCATGCACATCACCAGTATTATGGTCAGAAGCTGTTTCATTTGGTTGTCACCCTCTCCGGAACCGGTTTTGTGGACTCCATCCGTGTATAGAACGGCATGAGGATGAAGTAACCGAAGTAGATGGCAGTGCCGAGCTGCGCGAGCATCGTCTTGATCGGCGTCGCCGGTTCAGCCCCCAGATAGCCGAGCATCACGAAACTGACCGCGAACAGCGCCAGCGCGCCACGACTGAACCACCCCTTGTAGCGCATCGACCGCACCGGGCTCCGGTCAAGCCAGGGCAGCACAAAGAGGATGGCTACGGCAGCGCCCATCACGACAACACCCCAGAACTGCGAGGAAAGGCCCAACAGATTGAAGGTGATTGCCCGCAGCATCGCGTAGAAGGGTGTAAAGTACCACACTGGCGCGATGTGATCCGGGGTCTGCAGCGGGTCCGCCTCCTGGAAGTTCGGTTTCTCAATGAAGTACCCGCCCATTTCCGGGAAGTAAAAAACAACGATGGCAAACACCGCAAGAAAGACCGCAATCGGTACCAGGTCATGCACCGTGTAATAGGGGTGGAACGGGATGCCGTCTTTCGGCTTGCCGTCAGCGTCCTTGTTCTTCTTGATATCGATGCCATCAGGATTGTTGGACCCAACCTCGTGCAGAGCAAGGATGTGCAGGATCACCAGCCCGATAAGCACCATCGGCATCGCCACCACGTGCAACGCGAAGAAGCGGTTGAGGGTAGCGCCCGAGATCAGGTAGTCACCCCGGATCCACAACGCCAGGTCTTCGCCGATGCCGGGAATGGCACTGAACAGGTTGATGATGACCTGGGCGCCCCAGTAGGACATCTGTCCCCAGGGAAGCACGTAGCCCATGAACGCCTCCGCCATGAGGATCAGGTAGATCGCCATGCCGAAGACCCAGATCAGCTCACGTGGCTTCTGGTAGGAGCCGTACATGAGGCCCCGGAACATGTGGAGGTAGACCACCAGAAAGAACATGGAGGCGCCGGTGGAGTGCATGTAGCGCAGCAGCCAGCCGTATTCCACATCCCGCATGATGTATTCAACCGAGGCGAACGCGCCCTCGGCAGTCGGCGTGTACATCATAGTCAGCCAGATGCCTGTCAGAAGCTGGTTGACCAGCACCAGCATCGAGAGAACGCCAAAGACGTACCAGACGTTGAAGTTTTTGGGGGCGTAGTACTTGCTCATGTGGCGCTCGAAAGCGTCCACAACCGGCAACCGTTCGTCGACCCACTGAAGAAGTTTATTCATGCTGCATCCTCCGGATCCAGGCCAATGGCGATGGTCTGACCGTCATCCTCATATCGGTACGGCGGGACTTCGAGATTGGTCGGTGCAGGAACGCCCGTGAAGACCCGCCCCGAAAGATCAAACTTGGATCCGTGACAGGCGCAGAAGAATCCGCCGGGCCAATCATCACCGAGACCTTCAGCGCCTTCCGTAGGTCTGAAGCTGGGCGAGCAGCCCAGATGGGTGCAGATACCAACTACAACCAGGAACTCCGGCTTGATCGCACGGGCATGGCCCTCGATGTAGGGAGGCTGCTGAGGCTCCTTGGACTCCGGATCCTCAAGGCGATCAGAAATCCCTTCAAGGTTTTCCAGCATTACCGATGTGCGCCTTACCACCCAAACCGGCTTCCCACGCCACTCAACGGTTATCCGTTGACCAGCATCGATTTTTGAGATATCCACCCTGCGTGGGGCCCCAGCTGCCTCAGCTTTGGCACTGGGCCACCAGGAACTGACAAACGGCACCGCGGCTCCAACAGCCCCGACGCCACCAACAACCGTCGTTGCGCCCACCAGAAAGCGCCGCCGACCGTGGTTCACGTCGCCATTGTTCATACTGGCCTTCTCCCATTAAGCATTCGCGTGCCGAGGCGGTCATTCGACGCACTCGGTTCGCTCCTGATTCGGTCGCGTTCAACCCGCATCAAAACGACCAAATGTTATTTAAATCAGTCACCGCTTACAAGTTTGCAACCTTGCACTGCCCGACACAAAAAGGCCCGATCTGCAAATCGGGCCTTCCGGGGCTGCCGCCGAAGGCGGCTTAGCGCTTGGAGTACTGCGGCCGCTTACGAGCCTTGCGGAGACCGACTTTCTTACGCTCAACCGCGCGATCATCACGCGTCACGTAGCCGGCACGGCGCAGCGCAGGGCGCAGCGTCTCATCGTAGTCCATCAGCGCGCGCGTCAGGCCGTGGCGGACCGCGCCGGCCTGGCCGCTGGAACCACCACCGCTGACGGTGATCTTGATATCGAACCGGTTCTCGGCGTCGGCAACCACCAGTGGCTGCTTGACGATCATCCGGAGGGTATCACGACCGAAGAAGTGTTCCAGGGACTGCCCGTTGACTTCAATGTTACCGCTGCCGGGCTTGATAAACACCCGTGCGGACGACATCTTGCGACGACCGGTACCGTAGTTATAAGTAGCTGACATAATCGCCTTCCGTTTAAATCTCGAGTTGCTGGGGCTGCTGAGCGGCGTGCGGATGCTCGTCGCCGGCATAGACCTTGAGCTTCCGGAACATGGCACGACCCAGCGGACCACGCGGCAGCATGCCCTTCACTGAGTACTCGATGACACGTTCGGGATGACGCTGGATCATCTCCTCGAAGTTCATCGAACGCAGCCCACCCGGATAGCCGGTATGGCGATAGTAGTGCTTCTGCGTGCTCTTTCTGCCAGTCACGCGCACTTTCTCCGCATTGATGACCACGATGTAGTCACCCGTGTCCACATGAGGGGTAAATTCCGGTTTATGCTTGCCCCGAAGACGACGGGCAATTTCCGTTGAAAGACGCCCCAGCGTCTTGTCAGCCGCGTCCACCACGAACCAGTCGCGTGTAACGCTTTCCGGTTTTGCACTCTGAGTTTTCATGAATCCCGCCTTGAATCAATAAGCTATGACGTCACGTCCTGCGAGGGCCGCGACGTGTAATCACAACCAGGTATCGAACGGGTCCGCATCGGGGCTGGGCTGCGGATCCCGCCAAAAGCCAGGTGCGGCATTATACCGGAGCGCCCCGCTTCTGCAAACCCTCGGTACCCAGTCGCTGCATGAACAGCCGCCGGGTATTGTCCCGGATTGCGGCCACAATCGCCGCCCGGGGTTCTTCCCGGAGGCCACAGAGGACATTCAGGACCCAGGGTAGATTAAGTGGCGTATTGCTATCCCTGGGCACCCCGTGGGGTGGCAGGCCCGGTGCATCCGTCTCCAGCACCAGCGCTTCCAGAGGCAGCTGAGCCATGACACGCCGCGCCCTGCTGGCCTGCGGGTGCGTGATGATGCCGCTGACACCGATAAACCCGCCCTGACGGACCAGCGCTTTGGCCTGCTCCAGGGAGCCACTAAAACCGTGCATCAGAAAGGGGGCCGTGAATCCGGTCCGGCGCAGCAATGACAGCACGGTGTCATGGGTTCCCACACTGTGGATTAGCAACGGCCGACCATGGCGTGCGGCCAACCGGATCTGGGCCTCAAAAACCGCCTGCTGCGGTTCCAGAGCCGCTCCCCGCTTCCGGTCCAGCCCGCATTCCCCCACCGCCACCAGATCACTGTTGGCGGCCAGAAGCTGGTCCAGCTGCTCGAGGCTGTCGTCCCCGAATTCATCCGCCCACCAGGGATGAAGGCCGGCTGCCGGAGCCAGAATGGGATAGGTGCATGCCAGCTCCAGGATCTTCGACCAGCCGTCCGGCACCGTCCCGGGCACCACAATCCTGCGGATCCCGCTTGCGGCGCATTCGGCCAGAAGCTGCTCCCGCCCTTCGTCAAAACAGGGGAAATCAATGTGGCAGTGGGCATCGATCAACCCCTGCGCGGGCGTTTCACCGCTCCTTGGTCTTGTGGAAGGACACATCCGGGTAACGCTCCTGCGCCAGCTGGAGATTGACCATGGTGGGCGCGATATAGGTCAGGTTGTCGCTGCCATCAAGGGCCAGATTATCCTGGTTTTTGCGCTCAAATTCTTCCAGCTTTTTCGGGTCATCGCAGGTAATCCAGCGCGCCGTTGCTACGTTGATGGGCTCATAGACGGCATCCACCCCGTACTCGTTCTTAAGCCGGGCCACAACCACGTCAAACTGCAGCGTGCCCACGGCACCCACGATGAGGTCGTTGTTGCGCACCGGCCGGAATACCTGCACGGCGCCCTCTTCGGAAAGCTGGATCAGCCCCTTCTGGAGCTGCTTGGCCTTCATCGGGTCACGCAGCTGGATACGACGGAACAGCTCCGGCGCAAAGTTGGGAATACCCGTGAACCGATCCTTCTCACCCTCGGTGAAGGTATCACCAAGCTGAATGGTGCCATGGTTGTGCAGCCCGATGATGTCGCCCGCAACGGCCTCCTCGGCCCGCTCCCGGTCACCGGCCATGAAAGTCAGTGCGTCGCTGATGCGCACATCCTTGCCGATCCGCACATGATGGATCTTCATGCCCTGCTGGTAGCGCCCGGAGACGATCCTTAGGAATGCGATCCGGTCACGGTGCCGGGGGTCCATGTTCGCCTGGATCTTGAACACAAAGCCGGAGAACTTCTCTTCGGTAGCCTCAACCGGGCGCTGCGTGAGCTCCCGGGTCTGGGGCGACGGTGCCCACTCAACCAGCCCGTCGAGCATGTGATCCACGCCGAAGTTCCCCAACGCCGTACCGAAGTAAACAGGGGTGAGCTCGCCCCGGAGAAAGGCATCCAGGTCGAACTCATGGGAAGCACCCTTGACCAGTTCGATTTCCTCGCGCAGCTCCTCCGCGTAGGTACCGATCGTCTGGTCCAGTTCCGGGTTATCCAGCCCCTTGATCACGCGGGTGTCCTGGATGCGATGCCCCTGGCCGGATTGATACAGGACCACCTCGTCCCGGAGCAGGTGATAGACCCCCTGGAACTGCTTGCCCATGCCGATGGGCCAGGTGATGGGGGCGCAGGCAATATTGAGCACGTCCTCGACCTCATCCATGAGCTCCACCGGATCCCTGACATCGCGATCCAGTTTGTTCATGAAGGTCAGGATGGGCGTATCCCGCAGGCGCGTCACCTCCATCAGCTTGATGGTACGCTCCTCCACGCCCTTGGCCGCGTCGATCACCATCAGGCAGGAATCCACGGCGGTGAGCGTACGGTAGGTATCCTCGGAGAAGTCCGCGTGCCCCGGGGTATCAAGCAGGTTCACCAGGCAGTCCTGATACGGGAACTGCATGACGGAGGTGGTTACGGAGATCCCCCGCTGTTTCTCCATCTCCATCCAGTCGGACTTGGCATGCTGCCCGGACTTCTTGCCTTTGACGGTTCCCGCACTCTGCAGCGCATTGCCGAACAGCAGGACCTTCTCGGTGATGGTGGTCTTACCCGCGTCAGGGTGCGAAATGATCGCAAAGGTACGGCGTTTACGGACTTCCTCGGTGAAATCGCTCATGGCGTCGGGTCTGCTCTCTCTCTGGTACGCTCCGGCGAAAGGACGGCGATTGTAGCAGTTCAGGCGTTACCGGCACGAACCGGCGTAAAGCCTCAGCGACATGATCCGCGCAGCCTCGGTCCCATCGGCTGTACGGTAGTACCCGGGGCGGCTCCCCTGGTCCTCGAACCCTTCACTGGCATAGAGGCGCAGGGCCGCCTGGTTGGACTCACGGACTTCCAGCGTGAGCGTTGCCATACCCTCGCGCTGCATGGTGGCAAGCCAGTACCGCAAAAGGCAGCGGCCGATTCCCTGCTGCTGGAACTGCCCATGAACGCACAGGTTCATCAGGTGCCCTTCGTCCAGCATGCGCCAGTCCACGATGAACCCCACAAGGGCATCGCCATACCAGGCACCATGGAACCGGTATTCAGCGCCCATACAGGTCAGGTACTGCCCCTGGGTCCAGGGATGGCCGGAGGCTGCCTCCTCAAGAGCCATCATCCCGGGAACGTCAGCCTCATCCAACGCTGTCATCGCCAGCTGGCTCTGATCCAGACGGAGTTCATGCATGCCGTGGGTCATCGGTTCTGCCCCTGCTGCACCAGGGGTTTCATATGCTCCCAGAGCGCACGCTTGGCGGCCGGTTCCGCCAGAAGCTCACCGAGTATCTGCTCAGACGACAGCAATACAGTATGCCCTTTCGATGACAGCATGGACCCCATCGCAGCCCCCACCTCCTCGCCAAGGAGGATCCACTGCCCTGAGGCTGACCCACCCGTAAGGCGTTCCAGCACATTCTCAAAAGTGGCGTCATCACTGCCGGGAAGTTCAGGATTATCGAACGGCGGCCAACGGAAAACGGTAGCTCCATCCTGCACGACTTCCCCGAGCGCACAAAGGATATTGACACCAAGCCTGTTTGCAAGCTTATACGGAAGATCCCCGGCGGCCGAGGCGGCGAGGCTGAAGTGCCCCCCATGCCAGACCATGGCGCTGAACGCCTGTTGACCCGCAACGGAAGTGGCGCTGGCCTCTTCTACAGGCGCTTCCTCTACAGAGGGCTCCGCCGGTTGCGCATCGTCACCGGAACCCAGTGCTTCTCGGACTGCATCCAGGGAAACACCCTGCCCCGCAGGTGCAGGCCGGGGCGGCTGGCGGATAACACCTTTCGCCGCCGTTGGTTTATCAGGCTGCGCCGGCGCCACGGGCTCAGGAGGAAACTCAGGAGACGGTGCCGCACCCGGCAGGGGCCAGCGGGCACACCAAGGCTCAATCCCCAGGGCGGTCAGGTAATAGCGGCGCAGACGTTCATCCATGGCGTCATTATCACACACAAAAAAAAGCCCCGCACGGCGAGTACCGGCGGGGCTTTGGGTGTAGGGGCCTGACGATGACCTACTCTCACATGGGATCTCCCACACTAC
>NZ_JACHUZ010000010.1 GCF_019903425.1 Vreelandella halophila | reverse complement strand
GTGTCTAAGGAAAAATTCGAAAGAGATAAGCCGCACATCAACGTGGGCACCATTGGTCACGTCGACCACGGCAAGACGACGCTGACGGCGGCGTTGACGCGCGTGAGCGCGGAAGTGTTCGGCGGTGAGGCGCGTGCGTTTGACCAGATCGACAACGCGCCGGAAGAGAAAAACCGCGGAATCACAATCGCCACGTCCCACGTGGAGTACGGCTCCGAGAGCCGCCACTATGCGCACGTTGACTGCCCCGGCCACGCGGACTATGTGAAGAACATGATCACTGGCGCGGCGCAGATGGACGGCGCGATCCTGGTGGTGTCCGCCGCTGACGGCCCCATGCCGCAGACCCGCGAGCACATCCTGCTGTCACGCCAGGTTGGCGTGCCGCACATCGTGGTGTTCCTCAACAAGGCCGACATGGTCGATGATGAGGAGCTGCTCGAGCTGGTTGAGATGGAAGTGCGGGAGCTGCTCAACGAATACGACTTCCCGGGCGACGACACGCCGATCGTGACCGGCTCCGCGCTGATGGCGATGGAAGGAAAGGATGACAACGGCTACGGCACCACCGCGGTGGCGAACCTGATCAAGGAAATGGACGCGCACATTCCCGAGCCCGAGCGCGCCATCGATCAGCCGTTCCTGATGCCGATCGAGGACGTATTCTCGATCTCCGGTCGCGGTACCGTTGTCACCGGCCGTGTTGAGCGCGGTGTGGTCAAGACCGGCTCCGAGGTGGAGATCGTGGGTCTGCGCGAGACGCAGAAGACCGTTTGCACCGGTGTTGAGATGTTCCGCAAGATGCTCGACGAAGGTCGTGCGGGTGAGAACATTGGCGCGCTGCTGCGTGGCACCAAGCGTGACGACGTTGAGCGTGGCCAGGTTCTGGCCAAGCCGGGCAGCATCACGCCTCACACGAAGTTCGAGGGCGAGATCTACGTCCTGAGCAAGGACGAGGGTGGTCGCCACACGCCGTTCTTCACCGGCTATCGCCCGCAGTTCTACTTCCGGACCACGGACGTGACCGGCACCTGTGAGCTGCCCGAAGGCGTTGAGATGGTGATGCCGGGTGATAACGTGAAGCTGGTAGCCACACTGATCGCGCCGATCGCGATGGAAGACGGGCTGCGCTTTGCGGTACGCGAAGGCGGCCGGACTGTCGGCGCCGGCGTGGTGACCAAGATTATCGAGTAAT
>NZ_JACHUZ010000009.1 GCF_019903425.1 Vreelandella halophila | reverse complement strand
AAACGTGTTGACGCCAACCTGTGCGGGTGTAGAATACGCATCTCTTTCGGGGCAACGGCCCACAGCGGCGGCGCTTTCGAGCGTTAGATGAGTTGTTCCGGGGATTGACAATTTTCTGAAATGCTTTAGAATTTTGTCTCTCCAATCAGGGGCTTAACGCCTTCTGAGGTTCTTTAACAAGTGGGTCAGATTATTTGTGTGGGCGCTGGCTGTGGTGGTCGGTGCGATCATCAAAGTCAGTGCTCGTTGATTCGAGTGCGGTCTTTGAGCTTGTATAACGATGGTACGCCATCGGAATGATTTAAACTGAAGAGTTTGATCATGGCTCAGATTGAACGCTGGCGGCAGGCCTAACACATGCAAGTCGAGCGGCAGCAGCTCCTTCGGGAGGCTGGCGAGCGGCGGACGGGTGAGTAACGCATGGGAACTTACCCAGTAGTGGGGGATAGCCCGGGGAAACCCGGATTAATACCGCATACGCCCTGAGGGGGAAAGCGGGCTCCGGCTCGCGCTATTGGATGGGCCCATGTCGGATTAGTTAGTTGGTGGGGTAATGGCCTACCAAGGCGACGATCCGTAGCTGGTCTGAGAGGATGATCAGCCACACCGGGACTGAGACACGGCCCGGACTCCTACGGGAGGCAGCAGTGGGGAATATTGGACAATGGGGGCAACCCTGATCCAGCCATGCCGCGTGTGTGAAGAAGGCCTTAGGGTTGTAAAGCACTTTCAGCAGGGAGGAAAAGCTGATCGTTAATACCGGTCAGTGTTGACGTTACCTGCAGAAGAAGCACCGGCTAACTCCGTGCCAGCAGCCGCGGTAATACGGAGGGTGCAAGCGTTAATCGGAATTACTGGGCGTAAAGGGCGCGTAGGCGGTTTGGTAAGCGAGTTGTGAAAGCCCCGGGCTCAACCTGGGAATGGCAATTCGAACTGCCAAGCTAGAATGCAGCAGAGGGCAGTGGAATTCCAGGTGTAGCGGTGAAATGCGTAGATATCTGGAGGAACACCAGTGGCGAAGGCGACTGCCTGGGCTGACATTGACGCTGAGGTGCGAAAGCGTGGGTAGCAAACAGGATTAGATACCCTGGTAGTCCACGCTGTAAACGCTGAGAACTAGTCGTTGGGGCTATTAGAGCCTTAGTGACGCAGCTAACGCGATAAGTTCTCCGCCTGGGGAGTACGGCCGCAAGGTTAAAACTCAAATGAATTGACGGGGGCCCGCACAAGCGGTGGAGCATGTGGTTTAATTCGACGCAACGCGAAGAACCTTACCTGGTCTTGACATCCTGCGAACTTGCTAGAGATAGCTTGGTGCCTTCGGGAGCGCAGTGACAGGTGCTGCATGGCCGTCGTCAGCTCGTGTCGTGAGATGTTGGGTTAAGTCCCGTAACGAGCGCAACCCTTGTCCTTAGTTGCCAGCGGTCCGGCCGGGAACTCTAGGGAGACTGCCGGTGACAAACCGGAGGAAGGTGGGGATGACGTCAGGTCATCATGGCCCTTACGGCCAGGGCTACACACGTGCTACAATGGGGCGCACAGAGGGCAGCAAGCGCGCGAGTGCAAGCGAATCCCTTAAAACGCCTCGTAGTCCGGATCGGAGTCTGCAACTCGACTCCGTGAAGTCGGAATCGCTAGTAATCGCAGATCAGAATGCTGCGGTGAATACGTTCCCGGGCCTTGTACACACCGCCCGTCACACCATGGGAGTGGACTGCACCAGAAGCGGTTAGTCTAACCTTCGGGAGGACGATCGCCACGGTGTGGTTCACGACTGGGGTGAAGTCGTAACAAGGTAGCCGTAGGGGAACCTGCGGCTGGATCACCTCCTTATCGACACGCCGGCGCCACGCCAGCGTCCACAACAAATAATCTGACCCGTTGTAAGAGCATGAACGAGATCTGGGCTGGGCCCGGAAGGGTGAAAGCCCTTGTTGAGTTTGGGTCTGTAGCTCAGTTGGTCAGAGCGCACCCCTGATAAGGGTGAGGTCGGTGGTTCAAGTCCACCCAGACCCACCAGAATTGCCCTCAGGTGCTTCTGGTTGGTGGCAAAGGGGCCGTAGCTCAGTTGGGAGAGCGCCTGCCTTGCACGCAGGAGGTCAGGAGTTCGATTCTCCTCGGCTCCACCAGTTTCGGCACCGGCGGTGGCCGGCGTGATCCAGAACGTGATCAAAGATGAGTTTTTTCGCGCTGAGAAAACTGATCTGTGATTTCGCATCACAATGCTCTTTAACAAAGTGGCAAGCAATGAATTGAAAGTCTGATGTTCATCGATGGCGATGACCGTTTGATGACACCAGTGGCGGTTTTTTGGAAAACCGAAGCGGTGTTGTCGAAAGGCCAATCGCGATCGTGGCACTGACTCAAGCGTTGAATCCGGCGTAATGGCAGTAGCCTGCGCGCACGCCGAGCGTGTGCTGCGGGTTATATAGTCAAGCGAATAAGCGCAAACGGTGGATGCCTTGGCAGTCAGAGGCGATGAAGGACGTGGCAGCCTGCGATAAGCGTCGGGGAGGTGGCAAACAACCTTCGATCCGGCGATTTCCGAATGGGGAAACCCACCTGGTTTCGGCCAGGTATCGGGTGCTGAATACATAGGCGCTCGAGGCGAACCCGGGGAACTGAAATATCTAAGTACCCGGAGGAAAAGAAATCAACCGAGATTCCCCAAGTAGCGACGAGCGAACGGGGATTAGCCCTTAAGCTTGTGGGTGGGTAGTGGAAGTGTCTGGAAAGTCACACCATAGAGAGTGATAGTCTCGTACGCGAAACGCGCCCATAAGTGAAATCGAGTAGGACGGGGATCGTGGAAACCTGTCTGAATACGGGGGGACCATCCTCCAAGGCTAAATACTCCTGACTGACCGATAGTGAACCAGTACCGTGAGGGAAAGGCGAAAAGAACCCCTGTGAGGGGAGTGAAATAGACCCTGAAACCGTTTGCGTACAAGCAGTGGGAGCACCCTGCGGGGTGTGACCGCGTACCTTTTGTATAATGGGTCAGCGACTTACTTTCAGTGGCAAGGTTAACCGTCTAGGGGAGCCGCAGGGAAACCGAGTCTTAAATGGGCGAACACAGTCGCTGGGAGTAGACCCGAAACCGGGCGATCTATCCATGGCCAGGGTGAAGGTCGGGTAACACCGACTGGAGGCCCGAACCCACCTATGTTGAAAAATGGGGGGATGAGTTGTGGATCGGAGTGAAAGGCTAATCAAGCCCGGAGATAGCTGGTTCTCCTCGAAAGCTATTTAGGTAGCGCCTCGTGTGTCACTGGCGGGGGTAGAGCACTGTTTGGGCTCGGGGGCCATCTCGGCTTACCAACCCCTTGCAAACTCCGAATACCGCCAAGTGCAATCACGGGAGACAGAGCATGGGTGCTAACGTCCGTGCTCAAGAGGGAAACAACCCAGACCGCCAGCTAAGGTCCCCAAGTACCGGTTCAGTGGGAAACGATGTGGGAAGGCACAGACAGCTAGGAGGTTGGCTTAGAAGCAGCCATCCTTTAAAGAAAGCGTAATAGCTCACTAGTCGAGTCGGCCTGCGCGGAAGATGTAACGGGGCTAAACCGGTCACCGAAGCTGCGGACGCCTTTTTTAAGGCGTGGTAGAGGAGCGTTGTGTACGCCTGCGAAGGTCAATCGAGAGGTTGGCTGGAGGTATCACAAGTGCGAATGCTGACATGAGTAACGATCAAGGAGGTGAAAACCCTCCTCGCCGGATGACCAAGGTTTCCTGCGCAACGCCAATCGGCGCAGGGTGAGTCGGCCCCTAAGACGAGACCGAAAGGTGTAGTCGATGGGAAACGGGTTAATATTCCCGTACCTCGCGTGACTGCGATGGGGGGACGGAGAAGGCTAGGCGGAGCCGGGCGAGTGGTTGTCCCGGTTCAAGCGAGTAGGCAGTGGCTGCAGGCAAATCCGCAGCCACAACGTCGAGACGCGATGACGAGCGCCCAAGGGCGCGAAGCCGCTGATGCCATGCTTCCAGGAAAAGCCTCTAAGCTTCAGGTCACGTGGGACCGTACCCCAAACCAACACAGGTGGTCAGGGTGAGAATCCCAAGGCGCTTGAGAGAACTCGGGTAAAGGAACTAGGCAAAATGGTGCCGTAACTTCGGGAGAAGGCACGCCGCGCTAGGGTGACGGGACTCGCTCCCCGAGCTCGAGGCGGTCGAAGATACCAGGCCCCTGCGACTGTTTACTAAAAACACAGCACTGTGCGAACTCGAAAGAGGATGTATACGGTGTGACGCCTGCCCGGTGCCGGAAGGTTAATTGATGGGGTTAGCATCCGTGCGAAGCCCTTGATCGAAGCCCCGGTAAACGGCGGCCGTAACTATAACGGTCCTAAGGTAGCGAAATTCCTTGTCGGGTAAGTTCCGACCTGCACGAATGGCGTAACGATGGGGGCGCTGTCTCTACCCGAGACTCAGTGAAATTGAAATCGCTGTTAAGATGCAGTGTATCCGCGGCCAGACGGAAAGACCCCGTGAACCTTTACTATAGCTTCACAGTGAACTTTGAGCAGTCTTGTGTAGGATAGCTGGGAGGCTTCGAAGCGATGACGCCAGTCATCGTGGAGCCGCCCTTGAAATACCAGCCTGGGTTGTTTGAGGTTCTAACTCAGTCCCGTTACCCGGGACGAGGACACTGTGTGGTGGGTAGTTTGACTGGGGCGGTCTCCTCCCAAAGCGTAACGGAGGAGCACAAAGGTGGGCTAAGCACGGTCGGACATCGTGCGGTTTGTGTAAAGGCACAAGCCCGCTTGACTGCGAGACATACTCGTCGAGCAGGTGCGAAAGCAGGTCTTAGTGATCCGGTGGTTCTGTATGGAAGGGCCATCGCTCAACGGATAAAAGGTACTCCGGGGATAACAGGCTGATACCGCCCAAGAGTTCACATCGACGGCGGTGTTTGGCACCTCGATGTCGGCTCATCACATCCTGGGGCTGAAGCCGGTCCCAAGGGTATGGCTGTTCGCCATTTAAAGTGGTACGCGAGCTGGGTTTAGAACGTCGTGAGACAGTTCGGTCCCTATCTGCCGTGGACGTTGGAGATTTGAGGAAAGCTGCTCCTAGTACGAGAGGACCGGAGTGGACGAACCTCTGGTGTTCCGGTTGTCACGCCCGTGGCATTGCCGGGTAGCTAAGTTCGGACAGGATAACCGCTGAAGGCATCTAAGCGGGAAGCCCCTTCCAAGATGAAATCTCCCCGGGCCCTCGAGGCCCCTCAAGAGCCGTCCAAGACCAGGACGTGGATAGGCCGGGTGTGGAAGCGCTGCGAGGCGTTAAGCTAACCGGTACTAATGGCTCGTGAGGCTTGACTATATAACACCCCAGCGCATGCTCCGGATCCAACGCTTGAGCCAGTGCCACCAACACCAGAGCCAATTGCTTGCCACCCCCTTTCGCCTGACGACCACAGCGAGTCGGAACCACCTGATCCCATGCCGAACTCAGAAGTGAAACGACTCAGCGCCGATGGTAGTGTGGGAGATCCCATGTGAGAGTAGGTCATCGTCAGGCCCCTACACCCAAAGCCCCGCCGGTACTCGCCGTGCGGGGCTTTTTTTTGT
>NZ_JACHUZ010000008.1 GCF_019903425.1 Vreelandella halophila | reverse complement strand
TAGTCGCCCCTGCAAAACCCAATTTGATAACAAAAACAGGACCCTGGACGCGTTTTCCGGTATAATTTCTCCCCGGAAATGCACCCACAGACCCAAAACCGTGTAGTTTTCATCGCCATGATTCCCACCGACGACCGCCAGCAGCTCCAGAAAGGGCTCTTTGAGCTCTATCTCGAAGACATGATCAACCTGCGCCATCCACTGGTGCGCATGGCCGAACGCATCGACTGGCAACAGTGCGAAGCACAGTTCGGTCCCTATTGGTGTCCGGATAACGGTCGCCCAGGCCATCCCATCCGGCTTCACGCCGGGCTGCAGATGCTCAAGCACATGCAGGGGCTGTCCGACCGCGAGCTGCTCGATCAGTGGGTGGAGAACCCGTACTGGCAGTATTTCTGCGGCGAGTCGGTGTTCCAGCATGAGCCGCCGATGGACGAGTCCACCATGGGTCGGTTCCGCCGGCGTATTGGTGAGGACGGCGCGCGAGCGCTTTTGAAGATGACGGTTGATCTGGGTGAAGGCACGGGCACGGTTGCTCCCGAGAGTTTCCGAGTGGCGGTGGCCGATACAACCGTGATGCCCAAGGCCATCGAGCACCCCAGCGAGGCGCGGCTGATGGTGCGCGCCCACCGGCGCCTGGTGAGCCGGGCCAAAGCGGACGGTGTGAAGTTCCGCCAGACCTACGAGCGCTCGCTCGATGGGTTGGTCATCCAGATCGGGCGCTACGCCCACGCCCGCCAGTTCCGGCGCATGCACAAACGCCTTCGCAAGCTCCACGGTTACCTTGGGCGGGTGTGCAACGACGTGATCCGACAACAGCCTCGCGGCCAACGCCACCACGGGCTGGATGAAGCGCTTTACCAGGCACTGTACCTGTGGCGCCAGTACGCCGAGCCTCAACACCGGCCCAAGCTCTACAGCCTGCACGAGCCGGAGGTGGACTGCATCGCCAAGGGCAAGGCCCGCACCCCCTATGAGTTCGGCAGCAAGGTCAGTGTGATCACCACCGCACGGGAGGGCTTCGTGCTCGACTGCCAGGCCCTGCGCGGCAACGCCTACGATGGTCACACGCTGCACCAGGGGCTGGAGCGGGTGCACAAACACTGCGGCCAGCTGCCGGTGAACACCCTGGTCGACCGGGGCTATCGCGGCAGCGAGAGCACGCCGCTGACCAACGTGCACATCACCGGCAAGAAGAAAGGCAACGGCACCGCCCACGCCCGCTACCAGCACCGGCGCAACAGCGTTGAGCCGATCATCGGCCACATGAAACACGAAGGCCTGCTGGACCGCTGCCACCTGCGCGGGCGCGAAGGCGATCGGGTCCACGCGGTGCTGTGCGCAGTCGGGTTCAACCTGAGGAAGGTCCTGCGCCGGCTGGCGCGGCTTTTTGGCCTTCAATTCGTTCGGGATCTGCTGGCCGCAATCCATCAATCCGGGAATGATGTTCCCGGATCAACGCCACAGCTCAAACCGGCGACCGCCTGAAAGGCGGGTTTCGCAAGGGCGAC
>NZ_JACHUZ010000007.1 GCF_019903425.1 Vreelandella halophila | reverse complement strand
TCGGGAAGTTTGTGCGGTTTTGCGATCGTCAAAGGCTTCACAAGTCTTTGAACCTCTTTTCCAGGGGTAAAAGGTGTTTATCAATGACCCGTATTCCCTCTTTATTTGTGTTATTTGCCTTTCTCTTTTTGTCGCTGCCAGTTAGCGCAGATATTTATAATAAGGGTGATTATTGGGAGATTTTTCTACCTGCTGGCAGTGTAACTGTTCCCATTTCTAAGTATTCAGCTATGTCTGAATATGATTCCGGTAACTCTTTGAGGTGTGATACAAATGATTGTGAGTCCTATGTTGCAGATTATGTGTCTGAATGTGAGGGCCAGCTTAGTGATTATGATGGATGTGATTCAGTAACTGAAAGCCATGAGGGCGGAGATGAATTATATTATTCTGTTTATAAGTATAAAAACCCGGAAAATAATTGCGAATCCGGTAATCATCGTTCTATGACTTTTAATGATGGCTCTTCCCCTGAAACTACTTGTTTTAGTGGTTGTGAATATACAAAGACAGGGTCTATTAGTGTCGGTATGGCTGATGGGTCTTGGATGCAGAATATGAAATCAACTGGTTCTAGTTGTTCTCAAAGTGATTCGTTGCCGTCCCCTGATTCGTCTGATCCGGTAGATAATCCTGATGGGGGCGAACCTGATGCACCGACCTGCGGGGATGGTGAGCAGCTGGGGACAGTTAATGGTGAGTATTCGTGCCAACCAACTGGTGATGATGGGGGCAGTGATGATGGCAGTGGTGATGGCTCTGGTGATGATGGCTCTACCGGCGACGGATCGGACGATGGAAGCGACGGTGGCGGCGATGGTGGCGATGGCTCTGGCGGTGATGACGGTTCCGGTACTGGCGGTGATTCCGGCGATGGTTCTGATGGTAGTGACGGCTCTGGCGATGACTCGGGCACTGGTGGCGGCTCTGGTGGTGACGGTACGGGTGGCGACGGTGATGGTGAAGGGGTAGGTACTCCTGGGGTCGATGCCGGGGATTTTTATGAAAGCAAGAACCCCGATGGCGTTGAAAAAGTCATGTCCGATTTCAAGTCAGAAATCGAAGAAACGCAGTTGATGAAATCCATTGATGGTTTTTTTGACGTGGACATCAATGGCTATTCCTGCCCGGTTTGGACCATCCCCAGTGTCATGAAGATGCCCGCGATCACGATTGATCAGCAATGTTCCAGCGCCATGAACCAGGTCTGGCCGGGTATTGCGGCGATCATTATTGCGACCTGTGGGTTTTACGCCTTTCGTATAGCGGTTTTGTGAGGGTGTTATGG
>NZ_JACHUZ010000006.1 GCF_019903425.1 Vreelandella halophila | reverse complement strand
GGAACCTCTGAAAAAGCCCCCGGATTTGCGACAATAGCGCCAGAGCCACCAATCGGGAAGGTCTTCACGCCATGAGCCAGATCAGCTTTGCCGAAGCCGAATACCAGAACAAAAAGCGCAAGACCCGCCGCGAGAAGTTCCTGGAGCGCATGGATCAGCTGATCCCCTGGAAGAAGCTGGAGAACAAGGTTGCCCGCTACTATCCCAAGGGCGAGAACGGCCGCCGGCCGTATCCATTGCAGGTGATGCTTCGCATCCACTGCATGCAGCTGTTCTACAACCTTTCCGATCCAGCGATGGAAGACGAACTCTACGAGATCGAGTCCATGCGCCGCTTTGCCGGCCTGACCCTGGCCGATTCGATTCCGGACGAAACCACCATTCTCAACTTCCGCCATTTTCTGGAGCAGCACAACCTGGGCAAGGCGATGTTCAAGGAAGTGAACAAGCACCTGGAGCGCCAGGGCCTGATGCTGCGCGAAGGCAGCATCGTGGATGCCAGCATCATCTCCGCGCCCAGCTCGACCAAGAACAAAAGCGGCGAGAGGGATCCGGAAATGCACCAGACCCGCAAGGGCAACCAGTGGTATTTCGGAATGAAGATGCACACTGGTGTGGATGACGGTTTTGGGATGATCCATTCGCTGGAAGTGACTGCTGCCAATGAGCACGATCTCAATGCGGCTGGCGCGTTGCTCCACGGCGATGAAACACGGGTTTTTGGCGATTCCGGTTACCGGGGCATTGAGAAGCGCAAAGAGCACCGGCACCGGAACGTCGACTGGTTCATCGCCCGGCGCCCTGGTGTTACCCGACAGCTGGCGGAAGGCAGCAACCTTGCCAGGGCGGAAAAGATCAAGGCCAGTGTTCGGGCGAAGGTCGAGCATCCGTTTCGTACCATCAAGCGTCAGTTTGGTTACGCTAAGGTCCGCTACCGCGGCCTGGCGAAGAACGCCAATCGGCTTTACCTGTTGGCAGCGTTCAGCAACATGCTTGTCGGTGAACGATACCTCCCCGCGTAGGGGAAGTGTGTCCGGTGGCCGCCAAAAAGGCGTTAACCGGACAAAAGATGAACAAATAGACCGGGCATTTATCGCCGAAATCGGTTCATCTCCGGATCGAAATCGGGAATTGGCGTTCAAAACTGGTTATTCAGAGGTTCC
>NZ_JACHUZ010000005.1 GCF_019903425.1 Vreelandella halophila | reverse complement strand
GAGTAGGACAGGTCGGTGATCAGCCCCACATAGACCTGGCCGTTTTCCAGGTGGTAGAGGAAGCCACCCCCGGTGGAGCCGCTCTCGGACAGCGGCCAGCCGGCGGTGTGCACCACCAGCCCCGGCTCGTGCTTCGCCGGGTCGATGTCCCACAGCTCCTTGATGCCCAGGCCGTAATGCTGCGGGTCCTTGCCCTCGTCCAGGTTGAACTGCTGCAGCAGCTCCTTGCCCAGGTGGCCGCGGCAGCCCTCGCTGAACAGGGTGTACTTCGCCCGCAGCTCCATGGGCGGCATGTAGCCGTCTTTCTGGTTGCCTTCGCTGTCGACACCGAACTCACCGGTGAGGATGCCCTTGACCACGCCGTCCTCATACAGCACCTCGGCGGCCGGGAAGCCGGGATAGATCTCCACGCCCAGCTGCTCGGCCTGCTCACCCAGCCAGCGGCACAGGTTGGCCAGGCTGATGATGTAGTTGCCGTGGTTGTGCATGTTCTTCGGCACGAAGGCGTTGGGGGCCTTGCGGGCGCCTTCGGGGCCGCGCAGGAAGTAGATGTCGTCCCGGGTGACCGGGGTGTTCAGCGGCGCACCGCGCTCCTTCCAGTCCGGGAACAGCTCATTGAGGCTCGTGGGCTCGAACACCGTGCCGGCGATGATGTGGGCGCCGACCTCCGAGCCCTTTTCCACGACGCAAACGGTCAGTTCCTGCTCCGCCTCGTTGGCCAGCTGCTGGATGCGGCAGGCCGCTGAAAGGCCCGCCGGGCCCGCCCCCACGATCAGGACGTCAAACTCCATCGATTCGCGTTCCACGATAGTCTCCTC
>NZ_JACHUZ010000004.1 GCF_019903425.1 Vreelandella halophila | reverse complement strand
GAGAACATCGGTAAGCCGGCACCGATGCTCCACACCTTCCCCAAATCCTTGGCATCCGGGAATGCGAACAACGATTTAAGGGTCGGATACTGTGAATACTCCTGGGCATCGAGCACGACGTACCCGGAGCATTCGGAAACCGATTCGGTGGTGATGCGCAAACTGCCGCTTGTGGTTTCGACCAGACAGCCGCCGGATATCGCCGGGGCTGAGAAGGCACAAACCAGGATCAGAAGCATCAAGCGCATCACCGGAATCCCCGCTGCTTGGAACGGCGGTTACTGGCTGGCCTGGGCGGTCTGACTGCCGCCGCTGCCGCCACTGGATTTGGCACTGCCTGAGATCTGGCGCTTGGCGAGATTGAGCAGCTTGAACTGCGCCTTCTGTCCGCCGCCGGCTTTCATCATCGCTTCGGCGTCGAACTCGCAGGGCAACTCGGATTCGTATTGCTCGATCTTTTCGACCAGGGCGTGATCACAACCCCACTTCATGACGTCGTTGCCGATGCGGTCGGCATCGTCCGGGTCGGCCGGTTCCATGGTGAAAATCTGGCCGATCTTGTTGCCGTCGATGTCGAAACGACGCGCACCGATGACGGTGATGGTCAGTTGCTGTTTGGACATGGTTCTTTCTCCAGCTTTTGGCCGCTTAGCGGCGGTTTTCACTTGTGGACTCCGGGGAGTCCGGTTGCTCGGGGGCGCCCTGCGGGCGCCGGTCCGGGACCTCGGGCTCGGGAATCAAGGGGCAGGCGTCGCTACCCCCGTCATCCTCTGCCGTCGGCGGCGCCAACATGACCCAGCTCCTGCGCAGCGCAAGGGCCGCTTCGCTGCGCCCTTCGGGCGCCCCTTGCCCTGCGCACGATCTGGGTCGGGCGCCTCTATACCGACGGCGACGGATGACGGGGGCAGCTCTTACGGGCCTACTCATTGGCAGCAGACTCCCCAGCTTTCTGATTCAGTGCTTGTTCTGACGCTTTGTGATTCAGTCCTTCTGCCAGGAGCTGGGCCGCGTAGTCGGACGGGGTCTTCACGTCCTGGGTGTTGGCGGCCTGGACCAGCAGCTGGCGATAGGTGTCGACGTCCAGGTAGAGCCGGACGCTTTGCTTTCTGCGGCTCATGCGGCCTCCTGTTGGTCTGAAAGGGCGGAAAGTGCGAGGCAGGCCCGCTGCATCAGGTAAGCCTCCGGGGGCATCTGGCGGCTTGGAGTGAGGCTGTACTCAATGACGATCTGGCGGAATCCGGTCAGCGGGACATACCATTCCGGTTTGAGCGTCATAGCGGCATTGATCAGTCCGGACAGGCGGTGCTCGTGGATGTCAGCAGCCTGAAAACGCCCCTGGTGGTACAGGTCCATGACATCACGGGCCTGTTGGGTGACCTGGACCAGGTACTGATTCGGATCGGCAGTCGCGTGACTCATGCCTGGTTCTCCTTTTCTACAGTCTCCGGTTGCCCTGGCTGGTTCCGTTCCTGGATCGCATTGCGGAAGCCCTGGCGCAGCCAGTCAGCACAGATGGCGGAAGAGACGGTCACGAAGAAGCCCCGTTCGGGCTGTTCAACCTGGAAGAGGTGCCACCAGACGACCGGGTAGCCTTTCTCGCGGGTGCTCTTGAGGCACCAGTCACCACGCACAGCCCGCCAGCGCACCCCATTCACGGACAGGTTCAGGCGATCCGGGTGGCGCTTGTTTGAGCGCAGGCGCTTCTGTACGTCCTCACGGGCCAGGAACTCAGCGTTCTGCGCCTCAATCGAGGTGAAGCCGATCAGGTCCGGCTGGGCGGCGTCGTGCGTGGCCGGGTTCATGCCGTCCAGTCCTCCAGGTTGATGGCTTCCTGGGAAAGGCGGGCGATGTTGACCATCCGGGCCTTGCCGCACTTCATGGAGGGAAGGTGGCCTTTGTCGATCATGCCGCGGACCTGGCCTTCACTGAGCCCTGTCATCTCAGCGAAGCGTTCCTTGCTCATGACCGGCACCGGGATCATCACGATTTGCTTATGCTCGTCCACTTTTTTACACCCTGCTACACTATTTACGGTTAAAGACTAAATAACTTACTAAGTACATATTACTCATGGTAGCCACCAAGAGTAAATACTACTAATTGAGCGTGGCTATGATTCGTGACCGGGTTATTGAGCTATTCGATTGTCTGGACCTCTCCTCAAAGGAGATGGAGGCCAGAACTGGGATAGATCGATACAAGTGGGGAAATATCCGCGGCAAAAAACAGAAGGTGAACGAAGATCACCTGGATGCTCTAACCAAGGAATTTCCGCAGTTCGCCTATTGGTTAATGACCGGCGAGACGATGCCTGAGCAGGGGCAAATCAGTCCCAAGGAAGAGCTAGCGAGGCGCACCAACGCCCTCGGACACGGAGAGGCTTCCGGTTAGCCGCAACAATCCGACAACGATGGCACCAGGGAACGCCCAGGGAATAACAAGGACAAGAGGGAAACGGCCAGAGTGCATAGGGGTACTGGCTTACTTAGCGTTAATGTTTGTGACACTTTTTGACAGTGACAGATTCTGTATCTGACAAATCCGTCATATGACTAACTCAATGAATTATGTATAAATCCCTAACAAAGCTCTCAACGCTGACGCTGGCCCTAAAAAGTGGTGTAAAAATAACCAGTATCTTTCTGTGCAACTATGTGGTGACATGTGCGTACTGGTCCTGTAGAGTCGCCAAGCCGTAATATAGGCAGGGAGAGCAAAGGCGATGAGCTATAGCCTTATACAGGTTGGCCCCAAAGTTATCGAGGATCTGCATAACAACTGGCTAGATCCTCTGAAAGATGAGGAAAACATCCCAGATACACCATACGAGATGGCTGTATCATGGGCGGAAAAATCACGGAATTCTCACGACAATTCAACAGCTTATGCTGTTTATGGTGGTGAAGAACCCCTGGCGCTAGTTGATATCCGCCAAGTGTTTCCAGGGCAGGAAAATGGCTGGCTAAAGGTGATGAATATCGTCGTGGCACCGCGCTACGACCTTCGACAGCCGAACACAGAAGCGCTCAATAAGTGGACACGAGGGAAGGAGTTTGGCGACATAGCGGCCGCTTTGGTACTTGAATCCCTCGAATTAGCAACTACTGTTAAGGTACCTAAGGTCAAAATTTACGCGAGTTCTGAGATCACGCTCGATTTCTTCGAGCTGGTGATCTCGCACATGGACGAGCAACTACTGGAGCGAGCCCAACTGGATGTGGACTCCCACGGTAACTGGCTTGTCTTCACAATCGGCTGATAGATAGCTGAAAGTGTCAACTGGAGGATAAAATGACTACCAAGCATGCTGCCTTTGCAGCTCATAAAGAAGCTCTTAGGAAAGACTTCTCCAATGCCTTTGCAAAAGCGTTAACCCAGATGGGAGATGACGCTAAGCGCATCGATTGGTTTGCTGGTAACTCTAAGCAAGAAAGCCGCAAAGCCGCGTAAATCATTAAAGAATTTCTAAGCCTGGTTCCATGAGCCAGGCTTTTTTTTGTCTGCGACATCCATAGCGATTAACGACTAAACAGTGTCAACGAGCTGTCAACATAACTGCGGCTTACAGTGATTCAGTAAGGAACTACAATTTGCTAAAAGACTGACTGTGAAGGATTATGGTTTACTGTGATTGCTAAGCTCTGGATTGAAAATCCTCGTGTCGGTGGTTCGATTCCGCCTCCGGGCACCAAGAATATCAAAGACTTAGCCCGCCTCGTGCGGGCTTTGTTGTT
>NZ_JACHUZ010000003.1 GCF_019903425.1 Vreelandella halophila | reverse complement strand
ATCTCGTTTTTAACGTTGCCGTCTTTCTTTGCGGGTGGACTTTCCGAATTCCTGGGCGGCATTGATCCGGCCGTGATGTATTTTCTGTCGAAATCAGGCCTGGGGGCAGGACTTGAGTTGATCGGCGCCGGGGTGATGTTTCGGCTGACGCGCAAACTGTTAACGCTGGGGCAGTGGTAATGATCATATTTCACGAGGGCTTGCCTGGGGCCGGAAAAACGTATGAAGCAATGGTCTATCAGGTGCTCCCCGCTATCGAGAAAGGCCGAAAAGTGTATGCCTACATCAATGGGATTGATCATAAAAAGATAGCGGGCGTGCTTGATGAATCCGAAGAGCGTGTCCGGTCTTTGCTCATCCCGCTTTCGGAAGACCAGGTCCCGGAAGTGCACAAGCATGTTGAAAATGACTCGTTGGTGGTCCTGGACGAACTCCAGAACTTCTTCCCGGCCGGTCGCCAGAAGCTTTCAGACGGCGTCACTCAGTTTGTCACAGAGCACCGTCACCGCGGTTTGGACATTCTCGGTATCGGCCAGGATATCCGGGACTGTCACAACCTCTGGAAGCGCCGCGTGTCTCAGAAAGTCGTGTTCACCAAGCTTGATGCGGTGGGTGCGGCCAGCCGTTACAACTGGACGGTTTACAAAGCGAAAGCCGGCGAGAAGTTCGAGAAGATCCGCAGCGGTCGCCGCAAGTATGACCCGAAGTATTTCGGGATTTACGCCAGCCACACGCAGGACACCGAAAACACGGACGACTTCAAGGACGACCGGGCGAACATTCTGAAAACGCCAGGCTTTAAGTACGGCCTTCCGGCGGCGGTATTGGTTGGGTTTATGGCGGTTAATTACCTGGTGTCGTTCCTCAATGATCCGGGTTTTGTCGAGAAGGAACAAACCGAAACGGAGCAACAGCAGGCAGGCAATAAAACCCAATCGCAAGAAGTCGTGACCGTCAGCAGGGAAGCGGATCAGTCAAACAGTGAGCGACGTGATGGCGTGAATGCGCCCAGGAAAGAGAAAGAGCCGGAACCGCTGGATTACTTTGACCGGATGGCGGACAAGTACCGGCTGCGCCTGTCCGGCGTGGTTGAAAGCGATGACAAGTTGGTGGGCCGAGTGCAGGCGCTGGATGGGTCCTACCGGGTCCAGGAGCAGTTCCGTTTAACCGCGATCGAGGCGCTGGGGTGGTCCGTTGAGCGCACCGGTTACGGCCTGAAAGTCGAAAAGACGGGGGATCAGCGCACGGTTTCGCATGTTGTGCGGCCCTGGCCTGTTGAGCCGTTCGGATCGGTACCGGACAGCACCAGTGCGAATCTGTGAGGTGGGCTGATGCGCAACGCCACGCTTGATGCAGCCAGGGCCGCCGGGATCGCGCTGATGATCCTGGATCACGTCGCGGTGGTGTATGAGTTGCCGCCGATCATTCGCGACATTACCCGCCCGGCCATGCCGCTGTTCATGGTCACATCGGGGTACCTGTTCACGGGCAAGCTTGGAAAGCGCTACTGGGATGTATGGACAACAGCGGCGATGACCTGGCCGATGGTCGTCATCCTGGAACTGGCGCTGGTGCATGTGCTGATTGTTTATGCGCTGGTGCTGCCACTACTCCGGGCCTCCCCCGGGACGCTGCTTACCCTGGCCTGTGTCGGCCTGCTGCAGACCTACAACTGGCCGATTCCCTGGAACGGTTACCAGCCGGGTTACCTGCTCGCGTTCCTGGTGCTGGGCCAGTTCGCACGCCAGGCCGGCATCCAGATCCGACACCGTGACTGGCCCCAGTGGCTGACCTGGGCGGGACGGTATCCACTGACGGCGTATGGGGTGCACCTGGTGGCGCTTGTGGGCATTACACAGATGCCCTGGAAACCGGGTTAGGGCATCAGCGCGCCGGTCGGCATCCCCTTGCGGACCTGCCGGACCGCTAGGGGATGCCGACCGGCGCGAGACGTCCCTGTAGCACGTCTCACAGTCTTTCTTTGAAAGCCAAACAAGACCACGGAGAACCACAGATGACCATAAAGGATTTTGAACGCCTCGACGTGATGACCGGGGAACTGGGAACCGGTCGGCTGTTCGTCGGCCCTGACGGGTCACAGCTCAACCTGGATCGAGTGAATGTCCTGTGGGCCGGCACCGACACCATCCGCCAGATGTTCGAGGGCCGCCCCGAAGAACACCAGTTCCACGAGATCGCGGACGCCTACGAAGCCGGTGTGGGGTCAACGGTGACCATTGGCGGCCATGAGTTCGCTGTGAAAAGCGGGAAACAGGGTGGCTTCAAGTACATGCTCCAGAACAACCAGCTGGGGCTCACGCTGCTGTATAAGCACTTCTACGCCGAAGTGGACGCCATCTCGACGCACCTGAAAATTGAGTGTTCGCCCCAGTGGCTCTATGAGCGGGACAAGTACCAGATCAACGATGAGCTGTTCCTGTGGGCTGAGAAACTGCTGAAGAACCCGAAACCCAACGCCGTGGCCGTTCACCTGGCTGTGGACTTCCAGGGCTGGGAACCGCCCCAGGACTTCGACAGCCACTTCGTCACCAAGGCTCGCCGGGTCCAGCGTTATGACGGTATGGCGGAATTCCGCTTCCAGGGCTGTGACAGTGCCATTGTCCACGGCCGCGGGACATCCTTCACCTTCGGTAAAGCCAACAGCTTACAGTTCTGTCTCTACAACAAGTCCGAGGAAGTGGACGTCTCCGACAAGCGCGACTTCATGGAATCGATCTGGCGCACGGCCACCAATGACGACACCTTCCCGGCCACCTGTTACGACGAGGAGGCGCCCGTATGGCGGCTTGAGGTGCGATTTCATCAACGCATCATCAACGAACTGTGGCGCGGGACTGAGGCTGTCGGGCCCATTTACACCTATCTGGAAGCGGACAAGCACCTCACGGGACTGTGGCAGTACGCGCTCAGATCGAACCGCTATGAGTACCGCAAGGACTGGGTTCACCCCATCTGGACCTTCCTGCGGGATGAAGTGAGCTTCGGCCACAAGGCCCCGCCGATTGCGTACAAACGCGAAAAAAAGACCCCGGGTTGCGGCAACGAAAAGAACGTCGCCCTTGCCTTCGGCAATCTGCTGAGCATTTATGCGCGCAACCGGTTTAACGCTCAGCAGGCGTGGCACTGCCTCAAGAAGTCCGGCCTATGGAATGACCTGAAATCGTACTACCGAAGGCGGGAAATCACCGAACGAATGCTGTACGAGATGGTCAGGGACGGGCTGACGCAGCGACGGCTGCAGGGGAAAGTGGCGGCATGATCCGCAAGCTCAAATCGGGACGCTGGCAGGTCGACATTCAACCTGGCGGCCGTGGGCGTCGTCGTATCCGCAAAACCTTTGCGACCAAGGCGGAAGCGAAACGGTTTGAACAGCACGTGGAATCACGCCAGGCCGAAAACCAGGACTGGAACCCGGCCCCGGATCGGCGCTCGATCGCGGATCTGGTCCAGGAATGGTACAGCGCTTACGGCTACAGCCTGAAGGACGGTACCAAGCGAAAGCGCAAGCTGGACATGATGGCGCGGTTGCTGGGCAACCCCAGGGCAACGGATTTCACGGCCTCGGACTTTGCCGCCTACCGGCAGCGCCGGCTGGATATGGATGGGGTCAGCCAGAACACGGTGAACCGGGAACAGGCTTATCTGTCGGCTGTGTTCAATGAACTGGCGCGCTTCGATAAGTGGGATTACCCGAACCCATTAAGCGGTATCCGCAAGTTCAAGATCGACGAGCCGGAACTCGCCTTTCTGACCCAGGACGAGATCAATGCACTCCTGGAAGAATGCCAGGCATCATCGAACCCGAGTGTGTATTACGTGGCACGCCTGGCATTGGCAACCGGTGCCCGCTGGTCGGAAGCTGAAGGCGTGACCAGGGCAAACTTCACGCCCTACCGGGTGACGTACAACTACACGAAGTCCGGGAAGTCTCGATCAGTTCCCCTGGATGAATCACTCTACAAAGAGCTGATCCAGGAAGTGCCCTTTGTCAGCTGCGCCGCTGCTTTCCGGCACGCAATCCGACGGGCTGGCATCGAGCTCCCCCAGGGACAGCTGACGCACATATGCCGGCACACGTTCGCGAGTCACTTCATGATGAACGGCGGGGATATCCTGACGCTTCAGCGGATTCTGGGCCATTCGGATATCAAGCTGACGATGCGCTATGCTCACCTGTCGCCGGAGCATCTGAGGGATGCAGTGGAATACGCCCCTAAGCTTTAATGGTACAAGCCTGTGGTTTAGGGGCGTGTATTTTTCCATACAAAAGGTTTTTTGTGATCTCAGTTATGAGGCTGGCAGTTCAGAGATTGTCGTAACGGCTGCATCGAGTGCCGAGGTGGCTTCCGTCTTTTGGTCGGTGGGGATCCATGAATACACCGAGTTCCCCATGATTCCAGCTTTAGCATCTTGAGCAAGTTGTTCAATATCGCAGCCGCTTTTTTGGGCTTCCGCAATGACAGCTTCTAATGCTTGTTGGGCTGAATCTTTGCTCATTGGACTTCCCTCTTTTCTGTTTGCTTCTTCGCACGGTTAAACGTAGCAGGTAATCATGGGGAAATACTATTGGGCGCTTAAAGAACTAAGAGAAGCTGTGTTGACACTTGGTTGACATCCAGAAACAACAAAGCCCGCACGAGGCGGGCTAAGTCTTTGATATTCTTGGTGCCCGGAGGCGGAATCGAACCACCGACACGAGGATTTTCAATCCA
>NZ_JACHUZ010000002.1 GCF_019903425.1 Vreelandella halophila | reverse complement strand
TGGAGTTCCCCCACTTTAATGGACACGCATCGATAACTCCCACGAAGGAGAAAACCGATGCCCGCGATGATCACGGGGAAGAAGACACAACGCTACAGCACCGAGTTTAAGGTCAAGGCGGTAGAGTGGAGTCACCAGGCCCATCGAAGCGTTCAGGGCGTAGCGCAAGCGCTGGATATTCACCCATTCATGCTGTCACGCTGGCGCAAAGAGTACCGCGAGGGGAAATTTGCCATGAAACGGGTCAAGAAAGCGCCCCCCGAGGCCAAGGAGAAGATCAAAGACCAGGATGAGGTCACCCGCCTCAAACGCCGGATCGCGGAGCTTGAGGAGGAAAACGACGTCCTAAAAAAGTTTCAACGTTTTCAGGCCGAGGAACGACGGAAGCGTTCCGGTTCGTCTGGAAACACCGACGGCAGTACAGCGTAAAGGCACTTTGTCAGCACCTGAGCGTTTCGCGTTCCGGCTACTATGCCTGGGCCAATCGAAAGCCCGGCAAAAGAGACGCAGAGCGAGCCGTGCTGCTGTCCCAGATCCGAAGGATCTATGATGATAGCAAGGGGCGCTACGGCAGTCCGCGGGTCCATCAGGCGCTGTGCCGTGAGGGAGTGACAGTGGGCGAAAACCGGGTTGCAAAGGTGATGCAGCAGTGGGGAATGCGGGCCCGTGTAACCCACGTCTACCGGCGCCTGGCGCGGCGGCGTCACGAACTGAAAGCCCTGCCCAATTATCGCCTCGGAGCCCCTGCTCCGGCCGCCGTGGATCAGCAATGGAGCAGTGACGTGACCTACATCAAGCTCGGTCAGAAATACGTTTTCCTGGCGGTGGTGTTGGATCTTTTCTCCCGTCGAGTACTCAGTTGGCGATTGGGCGAAAGCCTGGATGCGGATTTCTCCAGAGCGACCCTGAGGGAGGCCTTCAAAAGCCGAAATCCTGCCGCTGGCCTGTTGCTTCATACTGATCGGGGGATCGAATACAGGGCCCACAAGACTCAGGCATTGCTGAAACAGCACCAGGTCCACCACAGCATGAACCGACCGGGCCAATGCACCGACAACGCCGAGGTTGAGTCCTTCTTCAAGACGCTGAAGGGAGAATTGCTGCACGCCACCAGCTTCGTGACGATGCGACAATTACGGAAACATATAAATCGCTATATTGAAGTCTTTTATAATACCCAACGGCTCCACAGCAGCCTTGGTTACAGGACCCCACTGGAGTACGAGGGGTTAAGCTGATGGCGCGTGTCCACTTTTTTGGGGGAACTCCA
>NZ_JACHUZ010000001.1 GCF_019903425.1 Vreelandella halophila | reverse complement strand
CCCTATGCGTCAAGGTAGTTGTCGCCTGATGATTTCAGAGGACAACCATGCCCCATTATTCACCGGAACGTAAGGAAGCCATCCTCCAGAAGATGGCGCCACCGCGCAGCTTGACTGTGGCCGAGTTGGCCAGCCAGGAAGGCATCAGTACGGTAACCTTGTACAATTGGCGTAAAGCCGCCAGAGAGCAAGGTGCCGTTTTGCCATCGAACTCAGCCACCCCCGAGAAGTGGAGTAGCGAAGAGAAGTTCCGCATTGTGCTGGAGACCGCCCCAATGACGGAGGCGGAGCTCGGTGAATATTGCCGCAAACACGGTCTGTACCCGGAGCAGATCGAGGCCTGGAAAGCCGCCTGTGCGGGGGCTAATGCCCAGTCTGATGAGCAGGCCAAAAGGAACCGGCAAGCGACCAAAGCCGAGAAGAAACGAACCAAAAAACTTGAGTCGGAATTGCGACGCAAGGACAAGGCGCTTGCGGAAACGGCGGCTCTGCTGACGCTGTCAAAAAAAGCCGAGGCGATCTGGGGCCCCAAAGACGAGGACGAATGACCAGCCTCCCGGATCGCCAGCAGGCCATTACTCTGATTGAACAAGCGCAGAGTAGCGGAGCCCGGCTGGAGAAGGCTTGTGCCTTGCTGAACCTGACTGTACGCACTTATCAGCGCTGGACGACTGACAAGGGTGTCAAAGCGGACCAGAGGCCATTGGTGCCCAGAGCGGCGCCGAGCAATAAACTGACGAACCAGGAGCGCCAGGCCGTGGTATCGCTGTGCAATCAGAAAGAATATCGAAGCTGCCCGCCGGCGTTTATCGTGGCCGATCAGCTGGATCAGGGACGCTACCTGGCCTCGGAGTCAACGTTCTATCGGGTTCTGCGTGAGTACGATCAGGTGCACCCCAGAGGCCGACAGAAAGCACCTGAGAGCAGGCGCCAAGCGACCACACACAAGGCGACACAACCAAACCAACTGTGGTCGTGGGATATCTCATGGTTACCGGGCCCGGCCAGAGGCACCTGGTTCTACCTGTACCTGATGCTGGATGTGTACAGCCGCAAGATCGTTGGCCATGAGGTCTACGACAGCGAAACCGGAGAGCTGGCCAGTGAGTTCATCGAAAAGGCGTACTGGCGTGAGCATCTGGCAACGAAGGACAAACCACTGGTGCTGCACTCGGACAATGGCAGCCCCATGAAGGCGTCGACCTTCCTGGAGAAACTGTACGACTTGGGCATTACGCCCTCGAAAAGCCGCCCCAGAGTGAGCAATGACAATGCCTACTCGGAGTCGCTGTTCAAAACGCTGAAGTTCCGCCCGGGGTTTCCGACAAACGGCTTCACAACAATCGAACAGGCCCGGGACTGGGTGTTGGCGTTCGTGCGTTGGTACAACACCGAGCATCGCCACAGCGCCCTGAATTACGTGACACCACAGCAGCGCCATAACGGCGAAGCTGACCAGATCCTGTTCCAGCGTCAACGGGTTATCGAGGCTGCGAAAGCTGAAAACCCGCGCCGCTGGTCCGGTGATATTCGAAAACTCAGCTTGCCGGAATCAGTGACTCTGAATCCGGAAACGGCGGTCAATTGTTAAAGAGCTGATGACTTAAACGCGACATCTACGTTGACAGACACCGG